>NZ_KI519454.1:1710953-2708006 GCF_000482545.1 Arthrobacter sp. 35W | reverse complement strand
TTCATCGGCCGTGGCACCGGTCAGGGCATACCCGACCGGCAGCCCGTGAACGGTGGCGACCAGATGTAGCCGCAGCCCCCAGAACCAGCGCGAGTGCGAGGCGCAGTACCCGTACTCGGCCCACCCCGCCAGCTCCGAGCGGCGGACCGTGTCCTTGGACCGGCCGCATTCGACCGGGGTCGAATCAACCACCCACACGTCATCGCAGCAGATGTCATTGCGCTCCCCGAGAACACCGATGAGCCAGTTCATGGCCGGGGCCAGCCGGCGCAGGCGCTTGTTGTACCCGGACTGGCCCGGCAGATACGGGAACATCGGGTGCAGGGACGCATGCGCGTACCGCAGCCACCTCGCCTCGGAGGTGAACCCCAGCAGGGCCTGCATCAGCGCCAGGGTCATGAGTTCGGCATCGGTGATCTTCGGGCTGATGCCGATCCTGGGCCTGTAGGGCATCCGTTCGGGATGGGCCTTCAACAGGTCATCGGCGTCGGCATAGAATGCCGTTGCAAGGGTGTCCAGGTCGGCGTCCACGTGAGCCTCCAAGTTCGACGTTGGGTAGATAACGCCGATTCTGGGCACCCCTGCACCACGGGTCAATGCATGCCGCTGCGCCGGGATCCCTTGGAATTACTCATCTAGCCGACCCGCCCAACTGAGTGACAGTTATCGCACGTTTTCGGCCCGAAAATGTGCGATAACTGTCACTCAGTTGGGCGGGGGATGACCACTTTGGTGGGGACGCCGTCGTCGTCGATGGAAATCTTGATGCCCTTCAACCCGTCCCCGGGGCTGGGGATGGGGGCGCGCGCCCGGCTCTGCTGTTCGATCTCCTCGCGGGCCGTCGCTGCAGCGGGATTGATGAGGGCCTCCATGCCGGTGATGGCTCCTGCCATGGCCCCCATGCCCTCGCGTCCGCCCGGCTTGTCCAGGCTGCGCTGCAGCAGGAAAACCGCGACGGCGCCGCCGGCCAGGATGCCGGCGATGCTGAGCACTGTCCACAGCCATTCCATGATGGAAGTCTAGCGACGGCGGAAATATCCCGGCAGGGGGAGCGGTTGGCGTTAATGACGGCCGCCACCGCGGCCCGGGAATTCTGCGTCGAAAGGCTCCACCCATGACTCTGCCGCTCTCCATCCTTGATCTGGCCCACGTGGGCGACGGCGGCCCGGCCGAAAGCTTCCGGGCGAGCGTGGAGCTGGCCCAGCATGCGGAGAAGTGGGGCTACAAGCGCATTTGGTTTGCCGAGCACCACAACATGCCCTCGATCGCCTCCTCGGCCACGAGCGTGCTGATCGCCCACGTGGCGGCCCACACCGAGACCATCCGCCTCGGCGCCGGCGGCATCATGCTGCCCAACCATTCGCCGCTGCAGATTGCCGAGCAGTTCGGCACCCTGGAGACGCTGCACCCGGGGCGCATCGACCTGGGCCTGGGACGGGCCCCGGGCAGCGACCAGAACACACTGCGCGCCCTGCGCCGGGACCCGATGGCGGCGGACACCTTCCCGCAGGATGTCCAGGAACTGCAGGCCTACTTTGCGGGCAGCACCCGCATCGCCGGCGTCAACGCCTACCCGGGCAAGGACACCAACGTGCCGCTGTACATCCTCGGCTCCTCGCTCTTCGGTGCCCGCCTGGCCGCGGCCCTGGGCCTGCCGTACTCCTTCGCCAGCCACTTCGCCCCGCAGGCGCTGGAGGATGCCGTGCGCATCTACCGCCGCGACTTCCAGCCCTCCGCGCAGCTGGCCGAGCCCTACGTCATCGCCGGCGTGAACGTGATTGCGGCCGACACGGACGAGGAGGCGCAGGCGCTCTTCCTGACCGCCAAGCGCCGCCGGATTGCGGCCCTGATTGCCGGTGGCCGCACGTTGACGGATGACGAGGCGGACCTGCTGCTGGACTCCGCGGCCGGCCAGCAGGTGCTGAACATGGTGCGCTACTCCGCCATCGGCACGCCGGACACCGTGCGCAGCTACCTTGCGGACTTTGCCGAAACGGCGCAGGCCGACGAGCTGATTGTGGCCTCGCAGGTCACCGACCGCACCGCGTGGCTGCGCAGCTTTGAGCTGCTCGCCGGGGCCATGGACCTGGCGGGCGCCGCGGCCTAGGCCGTCCGGGCTCCGGGTGCGTCCTGGAGCCCGGCCGCCACCTAGACCGGGAGGTGGTGGCGGTCGGAGCGGGACACCGTCACGGCGCTGAGCAGCACACCCAGAGCGACGCCCAGCAGGGTGTCCGCGACGCGGCTGAGGGCGGCGTCGGGCCCCAGCGGCGAGCCAATCCCCGTCATCAGCAGGGCCATGGGGGTCACCGCGATGGTGCACAGGATGTAGCTGCGGACCACCAGAAGTTCGGCCAGGATCTGGAAGAGGACCACCAGGGCCACCGTGGGCCAGAAGTCCAGGTGCAGCAGGATCAGCCCGGCAGCCAGCAACCCGCCCAGCACATTGCCGACCAGCCGCTGGATGCTGCGCTGGACGGTGGTGGCATGGTTGAGCCCCTGCATGGCTGCGATGGCACCCATCGAGGCCCACAGCGGATGGTCCAGACCGGCGGACGTGGCGGCCCAGCCGGCCAGCGCGGCAGCGCAGGCAATCCGGATCCCCTGGTGGACGACGGCGCGCTGGCGCAGGCCGGCCACCCCCGCGGCCAGGAAGCCGCCCGGGGCTGCAGGTGCGCCGCCGTCGTTTGAACGCTTCGCCGCAGCCGGCCTTCTTCCCAGTCGTGCAGCCAGCGCCGGCGACATGGCCACCAGCCAGCCGGTGGCGGCGCCGACCGCCACCGCTGCCGCGGCGAAGGCAAATTGCGCCGGATGGGTGGATCCGTAGCCCACACCGGCGGAGGCGGCAAAGACCAGAATGACGGCACCCGGGCCGGTGATGGCAAAGCCTGTGAGAGCCACTGCGCCGGCGCCGGCCAAGACGGCCAACACTGCAACTTGGCCCGCGGGCGGGAAGCCGGCCGCTCCCAACGCCGCCCCGATGAGGGTGGATGCCGTGAGCGCCGTGCCCACCAGACCCAACTGCCGCGCCAGCCTGGGGAAGGGTTGGTTCCTGCCAAAGGCGGAGGTTAATGCCCCCAGCGAGGCCAGGGCGGCGAGCTGGTGCTGCCCGGCCAATCCGCCCACCACCAGCATCAACGCTGCGGCCAGGCCCACCCGCAGCGCGACGCCCATGCCGCCGGCGGCCGGCCGCACACCGAAGGCGGACCGCCAGGCGGAGCCCGAGACGGCGTGGGAGAGCGCGTGGAACTGGTGGGTGCGGCGGGGCGCGGAGATGGTGGAGGTGGGCATGCTCCAAGACTACAATTTATTTCACTAGTAAAATAGATGTAAACGATGTGAGTGCAGTCTCTAGGATGGATCCATGAATGGTTCTCCAGCATCCGACGGCGACTTTGTGGACCGGGCACGCCGCGACTGGGCTTTGGTGTTCCCCGATGTGGATGTCTCACCCATTGAGGTGGTTGGGCGGATCTCACGGCTCGGGGCCCAAATCTTTGCCCGGGTGGAGCGCGACCTGGCGCCCGCAGGGGTCTCGCGCGCCGAGTTTGATGTGCTGTGCTCGCTGGCCCGCAGCGACAGGCCCCTGCGGGCCAGCGAGGTCACCGCCGCCACGATGCTCAGCGGCGCCTCCACCACCAAGCAGGCCGACAGGCTGGTCAAGGTGGGGTTGGTGGAGCGGCTGCCCTGGGAGCGCGACGGCCGCGTGGTGCTCCTGCAGCTCACCGATGGCGGCCGCGCCCTGGTGGAGCGCGAGTTTCCCCGTTTTCTGGCCCGCGACCAGGAATTGCTGGCGGGGCTGGACGAGGACGAGCGCGCCCTGGCGGCGAAACTGCTGCGCAAAATCTCGGCCCGGCTGGAGCCTTAATACCGCGTTGAGGCGTGAGCTGGTGACGTTTTGCTGGCGTCTAAACGTCACCAGCCCACGCCTCAACGGAGGCTAGGCCCGGGCCCGCCACCACTGCACGGTGGCCAGCGCCGCCTCGGTCAGGGTTGTCGGGGCCAGATCCAGCAGCTGCTGGCTGCGCGCCGAGTCCATCACAAACGGCCGCTCGAATTGGTAGAGCGTCTCGCCCAGTTCGCGGATGCCGGGGGAGAAGATGCCCGCCGCCCGCACAAACCAGGCGGGGATGGCGCCGATCTTCGGTGGTGCTACGCCCGCCGCAGTAGCGAAGGCTCCGGCGAGCTGCGCCTGGGTGACGGCCGGTCCGGTGGGGGCATGCAGCACGCTGTTCCACAGCTCCGGCATGGCCGCAGCCTTGATCATGGCCGCGGCCAGATCTGAGATGTAGGTGAAGGAATGCGGTGTCGAGGTGCTGGCGACCACGGAGATGCGCTTGCCCGCGAGGACGGCCGGAACCATCCGTTCGCCGGCATGGGCGTTGAGCACCTGGGGCCCGAAGAAATCCGAGGCCACGACGCTGATGGTGGGTGTGGCATGGGCCGCCCGCGCCGCCAGCATCTGCGTGCGGACGCCCCGCTTGCCGCCGGCGGCATCGCGCGGGCCATCCTCGAGCATGGGCGATTCCGGCCGGCTGTAGGAGTAGAGGCTTTCCGGAAAGACGACGACGGCGCCCGCGGCACCTGCCGCGTCCAGCACTGCGGCCTCGGCCTTCGGAAGCTCGCGCTGCCATGTGGCGGCGGAGTACGAGGAGCCGTGGATGCAGTGGAATACGGCGTCCGCGCCCTCGAGGAGGGGAGTGAGGTCCTGCGCACCCGAGGCGTCCGCCCGCACGCGCTCGATCAGCCCATGCTCCGGGCCGCTGCCGGAACGGGTCAGCACGCGGACCCGGTGCCCGGCCTCGGCCAGTTGGGTGGCAACCGTCCATCCGACAGGGCCTGCGCCGGTGACGATCTTCAGCTGTGCCATGGTGCCCTCGCTTGGTGGGATTGAAATGTGAGCGGCGCTCTCGTTTAACAATCACTCCCCACTTCCGACTTGTCAAGAGCAGTGCTCTCAAAAGTTGACTGTGCTCTCAAGTGGCGGCAGAGTGGGGGGCATGGCACAGACACCACGCGAACGGGCCCGGCTGCGGACGATGGAGGACATCACGCGGATTGGCCGCGAGCATCTGGCGCTCCATGGCGCGGCGGGGCTGTCGCTGCGGGCCGTGGCGCGCGATCTGGGCGTGGTGTCCAGTGCGGTCTACCGCTATGTGGGCAGCCGCGATGAGCTGCTGACCCTGCTGGTGGTGGACGGCTACAACGCGCTGGGCGACGCCGTCGATGCGGCGCTGGCGGAGGTTCCGGAGCAGGACTACGGCGCCAAGTTCCGCGCGCTGGGCCGGGCCGTGCGCGTGTGGGGGCTGGCCGAGCCGGCCCGCTACGGACTGCTTTTTGGCAGCCCCGTGCCGGGCTACAACGCCCCCGCCGAGCAGACCACGGCGCCGGGAACCCGCGTGGTCGGCAGACTGGTTGAGATCATCGACGGCGCATTTGGCGCAGCTGTGCTGGAACCGGTTCAGGCCGGTTCCCGGTCCACCGGATCCCTGATGGAGGACCTGTCCGCCATCAAGGCGCAACTTGGCCTGGCCGTGCCGGAGGCGCTGCTGGCCCGCGGAGTGCTGGTCTGGGCGGCGCTGTTCGGCGCCGTGAACTTCGAGGTCTTCGGCCAGTATGGTGCCGCCACCTTCGGCGACCCGGCGGCCCTGTTCGAATGCCATCTGGATGCCCTGGCCGGGCTGGTCGGCCTGCCCGGGTCCGGCTGAACCGCGTCTCGACGAGCTCGACCACCTGGGCAGGCTCGACCGCCGACCTACTCCTGGATTGGCAGGTGGGTCAGCAGTTCGCGGGCCGCGGCGGTGGGGTCTGCGGCGTCGGTGATGGCCCGGACCACGACGATGCGCTCGGCGCCGGCAGCCACCACGGAGTCCACATTGCCCAGATCGATGCCGCCGATGGCGAACCACGGCTTGTCCGTCGCCAGCGAGGCGGCGTACTCAACCATTTCCAGCCCGACGGCGGCCCGCCCCGGCTTGGTGGGTGTGGCCCAGAGCGGGCCGACGCAGAAGTAGTCGGTGTCGGGATGGGCGGCCGCCGCGGCCGCCTGCTCCGGGGTGTGGCTGGAGAGGCCGATGGCCACCGGGGTGCCCAGCAGGGTGCGGGCGGAGGCCACGGGGAGATCCTGCTGCCCGATGTGGAACACCGGTGCGCCGGACAACGAGGCCAGATCGCCGCGGTCGTTCACGGACCAGAGTTTGCCGTGTTCCTCGGCCACGGAACGCAGCACGCCCAGCAGTTCCAGCTCCTCACCGGCGGTGGTGTGCTTGTCCCGCAGCTGGATGATGTCCACGCCGCCGTCGTAGGCACGGTGCAGGAATTCGGCAAAGTCGCCGCGCTCGGTGCGGGCGTCGGTGCACAGGTAGAGGCGGGCGGCCGCAAGGGCCGCTGTCCGGGATGTGGGCACGGAAACAGCAGGATTGGTCATGTCTCATAGACTAGTTCAGTACCGCGGGAGCCAGGACAGCTGGCTGAGAGGGCGCCACCTGCTGGGTCTTGGCACAAGACACGGCGCGCGCCGACCGAACAGTCCTGCGCCAATGACGGCGTGGACGCGAACCTGATCCGGCCAATACCGGCGTAGGGAAGGAATGAGCATGACGCCTGCAGTGCCCCCACCCATCACCACGGACGTGGCCATCATCGGCGGCGGAATCGTGGGTCTGGGGATTGCCTGGGAGGCCCAGCGTGCCGGCCATTCAGTGACGCTCATCGACCCGAGCCCCGCCCAGGGCGCCACGTTTGCCGCCGCCGGCATGCTGGCCCCGGTCAGTGAACTGCACTACCAGGAGGAAGACCTTCTGGAGCTGACCCTCGCCTCGGCCGAGCTGTGGCCTGGCTTCGTGGCACCGCTGGTGGCCGCAGGCCACGCGGACACCGGCTTCCGGTCAACCCCCACGCTGGTGCTCGGTGCCGATCCGGCCGACAGGACGGCGTTGTCCGATCTGGCCCGCGTGCAGCTGGCCCATGGGCTGGGCGTGGAACAGCTGGGCATCCGCGAGGCGCGCACGATGGAGCCGATGGTTGGCCCGCAACTTTCCTGCGCCTTCCGGATCGCCGCCGACCACCAGGTGGATCCGCGCGGCGTGGCCACGGCCATCCGGGTGCAGCTGAACATCGTCGCCGCCGAGAACGGGCGGCTGCGCGAGGAGCAGACCTCGCTGCGGCGCACTGCCGTCGACCTCCTTCACGAGGAGCTGGACAACCCCTCCTCCCGGGTCACAGGTGTGCTGCTGGAGGACGGCCGCGAGGTCCACGCCCGGGAGGTCATTGTGGCCAACGGCCTGGGTGCCTCCTCGCTGGCCGGACTGCCGGAGGGGCTTGAGCTGCCGCTGCGCCCGGTCTATGGCGACATCCTGCGGCTGCGGGTGCCTGAGCACCTGCGGCCCCTGCTCACGGCCACCGTGCGCGGCCTGGTCCGCGGCGTGCCGGTCTACATCGTGCCGCGCAATGACGGCACGGTGGTCATCGGCGCCACCTCCCGGGAGGACGGCTCGGCCGGGGTGTCCGCCGGGGGAGTGTACCAATTGCTGCGCGACGCCCAGGTGCTGGTGCCCGCCGTCGCCGAGCTTGAACTGTTGGAGACCACTGCCCGCGCCCGCCCGGGGACGCCTGACAATGCGCCGCTGCTGGGCCGCGTCGCCGGCCGCGATGGCAGGGACATCCCCGGCCTGATCATCGCCACCGGCTTCTACCGGCACGGCGTCCTGCTGACCGCAGTGGCCGCGCAGGTGTGCCGCCAGCTTATCGACGGCGTCACGGACCTGGCCTGGGAGCGCTTCCGCCCGGACAGATTCTCCCCCCTCATCACCCCCAACCCGTGGGGCACGGCAACGCCGCCCGCACAAAAGGCTGCACAGCAGATCGCCCCGCAGACTGCCCAGCAGGCAGCCCCGCAGACTGCACAGCCTGCGGCACAAAATCGAAAGGCAGACGCATCATGAGCACGTTCACCCTCAATGGAGCGGCACATCCGCTGGCGGAACCGCGCACGGTGGCCGAGCTCGTTTCGGACGTCACGGGGCGCCGGATCGGTGCCAACGGCGTGCCGGAAGACGGCGGCCGGCTGGGTGTAGCGGTGGCCCGCAACGCCGACATCGTTCCGCGGAGCCAATGGAATGCCACGATCGTTGCCGCCGGCGACGACGTCGAAATCGTCACAGCGGTGCAGGGAGGCTGAGCAGCATGGACGCTCTTATGAAAACGGCAGCAGAAGAAACCAATCTCGTGGATCCGTTGGTGATCGACGGCGTGGCCCTGGGCTCGCGGCTGATCATGGGCACCGGAGGCGCGCCGAGTCTGGATGGGCTGGGCGCCGCCCTCCAAGCCTCCGGCACGGAACTGACCACCGTGGCGATGCGCCGCTACAGCACCGGATCGGGATCGGGTGCGGCGGGCGGGGGCACTAGCCTCTTTGAGCTGCTGGTGGAGCACGGCATCCGCGTGCTGCCCAATACGGCCGGCTGCTTCACGGCCCGCGAGGCCGTGATGACGGCGGAGCTGGCCCGCGAGGCGCTGGAGACGGACTGGGTGAAGCTGGAGGTGATCGCCGATGAGCACACGCTGCTGCCCGACGCCCTGGAACTCGCCGATGCCACCGAGCAGTTGGTCAACCGCGGCTTCAAGGTCTTCGCCTACACCAATGACGATCCGGTGCTCGCGCTGCGGCTGGAGCAGCTCGGCGCCGTCGCCGTCATGCCCCTGGGCGCGCCCATCGGCACCGGCCTGGGCATTTTGAACCCGCACAACATTGAACTGATCGTCTCCCGCGCCGGGGTTCCCGTGGTGCTTGACGCCGGCATCGGCACCGCCTCGGATGCGGCATTGGCCATGGAACTTGGCTGCGACGCCGTCCTGCTCGCCACGGCCGTGACCCGGGCCCAGGATCCGGTGCGGATGGCGCAGGCCTTCAAACATGCGGTGCTCGGTGGCAGACTGGCAGCACAGGCCGGCCGCATCCCCAAGCGCAGGCACGCACTGGCGTCCTCCGCCATGGAGGGCCGCCCGGACCTGTAGAGCCGGCAGTTGGACACCACACGGAGGCATCATGGGCGCCAAGGATGTATGGACCAGGGAAGCAATCGACGTCGAACTTGAGTCGCTGCCCCAGTGGCGGTACCGCCAAGGTGCCCTGACAGCGGCCCTGAAGGCGCCGTCGTCGCGCGCGGCCCTGGATCTGATGGCCCGCATCGGCGATCTGGCCGAGGCCGTCAACCACCACCCGGACGTGGACTGGCGCTACAACATGCTGTTCGTGACGCTGATTTCCCACGATGTGGGCGGCGAGGTGACCAGCAGGGACATCGCCCTGGCCAAGCAGATCTCGGCCGTGGCCCATGAACTGGGGGCCGTGGCGAAGCCTGCGCTGAACCGCAGCTACGAGATCGCCATCGACACCGACGACCCCTCTGCCGTGTCCGAGACGTGGCGGGTGGCGCTGGGCTACAAGGTGGGCCGCTATGGCGATCTGGTGGACCCCTATGGACGCGGCCCGGGGCTGTGGTTCCAAAAGACGTCCACCCCGAATCCGAACCGGATGCACGTGGATGTGCACGTGAGCATGACGGATGTGGGGGAGGCGCTCGACGCCGTGGCAGCCACCGAAGGCTCGTCACTGGACCACACGTTTGCACCGCGCTGGGTGGTGGTCACCGACGCCCAGGGGAACCGCGTGTGCCTGTGCACGGAAGAAGGGCACGGCCCGGACCTGTAGGTCCAGTCCGCGCCCTTCACCTGTGCATGTGTGGGCCCACGCCCGCCGGGTTCCCTGGCCGAGCTTGCGAGGCTAGGGGGCGGGTGGGGACTAGCGGATGCGCAGGATGGCGTTGCGCTCGGCAATGTCCAGAGCCGTGCGGCTGCGGCCCAGCACTGCGGAGAGTGTGAAGGCCGCGGCACCGCCCACCAGCAGCGACGCGATCCACGGCACCCACGCCAGGCCGGGCGTGTAGCCCAGCCCCACGGCCACCGTGATGATCCAGGTAATCAGTGCCGCCACCACGCCGACGGCGGCAGGCAGCAGGGCGCCATAGCTGAGGTGCCGTTTGTCCGTTGCCCAGGCAATGGCGCCGAGGGCACCGGCAATCAGGGCAATGACAATCAGATCAACCACACGGAACTCCTTGGTGTTTGGTGACTGGACAGAGTCTAGGGGACTGCTAGAGGGCGCCGAAGCCGACCTTGCGGGCCTCTTCGCCGCCCAGTTCAACGTAGCCAACGGCGTCGCCGGGGACAATCACGATACGGCCCTTGTCATCGGAGAGGCGCAGCTCCTCGCCCGTGGCGATGGCCTTGGAGACAGCCGCGGCCACTTCCTCCGCGGTCTGCGCAGAGTCGATCACAATCTCGCGGCCAATGTTCTGAATGCCGATCTTGATTTCCAACGCGGTGTCTCCTTGGTAAACGTCTGAGTGCATGGGCGGGACAGTGCCCCACCATCATGTTTAGTCTATGACTCCTTGGGGAAGCGAGAGATTCCGCGCCAAGCTAAACGGTAGACCAGCTCGCTGGCCACCTCCAGGTCAAGATCCCCATTGGTTTCGAGCCAGTAGCGGGCGCTGATCTGGGCCATGCCGGCCAGGGCCCGGCCCAGCAGGCGGGCCTCCACCTGGGCCAGCTTGGTGTCCTCGGCAATGACCTTGGCGATGGCATCGGCGTAGCCGGCATTGAACTTCTCCAGCCGGGAGGCGACGTCGGGATCGTTCACCAGATCCGATTCAAAGACCAGCCGGTGCGCCTGGTCGTCGGCGGCAATGAACTGGAAATAGACGCGCATCGTGGCCTGGACGCGCAGCTTGTTGTCCGTCGTGGAGCCCAGCGCGTCGAGCAGCTGCGCGGTCAGGGCCGCAAGGTGGCTGTCCAGCAGGGCCAGATAGAGCTCGCGCTTGCTGGGGAAGTGTTGGTAGAGCACCGGCTTGCTGACCTTGGCGGCCTCGGCAATCTCGTCCATGGCGGCACCGTGGTAGCCATTGGCGGCAAACACCTCGAGGGCCGCGGCAAGCAGCTGGCTTCGGCGTTCATCGCGCGGCAGCCTGCCCATGGTGGCCCGTCGAGCCGCCTTTTCGGAATCCTGGGTCATGGTGGTGCCTTTCTTCGGGCAACCCCAATGGATCGGCGGGCCGCGCGTACTTAGTCTACCCGGCAGTAATATGCCCGTTGGCATAGATTTGACATATGGTCCCAATATTGCGCGCCCCGGCCGCTGCCTCCGCCCCCACCCTCCCGCCGCTGGTGGAGCCCGGCGCCGAGCTCAGCCGTGAAGAGGTGGAACGTTATTCGCGCCATCTGATCATTCCGCAGATCGGCATCGACGGCCAGCGGCGGCTGAAGAACGCGCGCGTGCTGGTCATCGGGGCCGGTGGATTGGGCTCGCCCGCACTGCTCTACCTGGCCGCGGCCGGTGTGGGGACGCTGGGCATTGTGGACGACGACGTCGTCGACCTGAGCAATCTGCAGCGCCAGGTGGTCCACTCGGTGGCGGACATCGGACGGTCCAAGCTGGAATCCGCCCGCGACTCGATTGCTGCGCTGAATCCGCACGTCAACGTGGTGCTGCATCCTGTGCGGCTGGATGCCGGCAATGCCATGGGGATCTTCGCGGACTACGACCTGATCCTCGATGGGGCGGACAATTTCGCCACGCGCTACCTGGTGAACGACGCCGCGGCGCTCCAGGGCAAGCCGTATGTCTGGGGATCCATCCTGCGCTTCGACGGACAGGTGAGTGTTTTCTGGGAGAAGCACGGCCCCACGTACCGGGACCTGTATCCCGAGCCGCCGGCCGCGGGCACGGTGCCCTCCTGCGCCGAGGGCGGGGTCTTCGGGATGCTCTGCGCCGCCGTCGGATCCATGATGGTCATCGAAGCCGTCAAACTCATCACAGGTGTGGGGCAGACACTGCTGGGGAGGCTGTCGATCTTCGATGCCCTGGCCTCCAGCTGGCGGGAGATCCGCATCTCCAAGGACCCCGCCGCCGAGCCCATCACGGACTTGGTGGACTACGAAATCTTCTGCGGACTGCCGCCGGCCGGTCTATCCGCTCCGGGCGCCGGGGCTGCCACCTCGGCGGTGGGCAGGGCCCAGGAGATCACCGCCGTCGAACTTTCCGGCAGACTGGCGGCCCGGGACGCCGGAAGCGAAAACTTTGAACTGATCGATGTGCGCGAGCCGGGGGAGTACGCCATCGTCTCCATCCCGGGGGCCCGCCTGGTGCCGTTGGCGGGCATCCAGACCGGCAGCGCGCTGGCCACGCTGCCGCGCGATGTACCCCTGGTGCTGCACTGCAAGGCGGGCACCCGCTCGGCCCAGGCACTGGCGAGCCTGAAAGCGGCCGGCTACAACGACGTCGTGCATCTGCGCGGCGGCATCCTGTCCTGGGTGCGCGATGTGGAGCCGGAAAAGCCCGTCTACTAGGACCACTGACAGACGCCGTTCCAGGGGAGTACATTGCCGATTGGGTGTGCTTATTCCGAGCAGACCGGCAGGCATGGGGGCAGGTGGAAGGCGCAGGGGCATGGATGAGTACATCAGGACGCCGCAGCAACCGCTCGGATCGGGGTTTGGCCACGGCAGCACCGCCGCCGAAGTGCTGGCGGGCGTAGACCTGCACGGGAAGACGGCCATCGTCACGGGCGGCTACTCGGGGCTGGGCCTGGAGACGGTCCGGGCCCTCGTTGGAACCGGAGCCCATGTGGTGGTTCCGGCACGCCGGGTGGACCATGCCCGCGCGGTGCTGCATGGCATGGGCCTGCGCGAACCGGTGGTGGAGGTCGCTCCGCTGGATCTGGGCGACCAGCAAAGCGTCAGCGACTTTGCCACCTGGTATCTGCATTCGGGCCGCAGGCTGGACATCCTGATCAACAACGCCGCCATCATGGCCAGTCCGGAAATGCGGGTGGGGCCCGGGTGGGAGGCCCAATTCGCCACCAACCATCTGGGCCACTTCACGCTGGCCAATCTGCTCTGGCCGGCACTGGCCTCCGACGGCGGTGCGCGGGTGGTGTCGCTGTCCTCCACCGGGCACAAGATCACAGGCATCCACTTTGACGACCTTGGCCTTGACGATGGCTATGAAAAGTGGCGGGCCTATGGGCAGGCCAAGACGGCCAATGCGCTCTTTGCCGTCGAACTGGACAGGCTCGGTGCCGCGCATGGGGTGCGGGCCTTTGCCGTGCACCCCGGCGGAATCATGACGGAATTGCAGCGGCATCTGTCCCACGAGGAGATGGTGGCCGCCGGCTGGATGGATGAGGCGGGAAACCTTCGGGAGGGTTTCAAGACGCCTCCGCAGGGTGCCGCCACATCGTGCTGGGCCGCCACGTCCCGGCTGTTGGAAGGCAAGGGCGGCGTGTACTGCGAGGACTGCGACATCGCCGCACCCACCGATCCGGACTCGCCGCTGGCCCGCTTCATGGGCGTTGACCCCCACGCCGTCGACCCGGCCTCCGCCCACCGCCTCTGGGAGGTCTCGGCCACCATGACAGGAGTCAACGCCTTCGCTGGGTGATGCGCCCCGGCGGTGATTGAGCGGCCGGCGACGCACTACCCCTTTGACGACGCAGGACTGGACGCGTCCTGGAAGGGGAACTGCGTCATGAGTGCAGTTGTGCATCCCGAATGGGCATTGGGGCGCCAGAAGCTAGGCGGTGTGCTCCACGGGGCAGTCGGTGGCTGCGGGTGTGGGGGCTTCGGGGGTGGCTGCCACGGGTGCGTCCACGGTGATGCCGAAGAGGGCTTCAAGGCCGGCCAGGTAGGCGTCGCCGTCGCCGGCTGCGGCCAGTTCGCGGGCACGCACCGTGGGGGTGTGCAGCAGCGACTTCACCATGCGGCGCATGGCAAACTCCATCTCCTCGGCGGCGGCCGTGCAGCCGTGCTGGGAACGGACGCGCTCCAGCTCGGCCTCCAGCACGCCCATGGTGTGCCGGCGCAGGGCCACGATGGCGGCATCCATGGCCCTCGAGGACTGGGCCTTGGCAAAGTTGTGTGCCGCCGCCTCGACGATGTGGCTGGCGGCCGCGAGCGAGCTGGCCTGTTCCGCCGGGGCGGCCAGGCGCACGGATTCCAGCGTCAGCAGGTCCACATTGTCCAGATCGGCGACGGCGGGATCGAAGTCGTGCGTCAGGGCCAGGTCCAAAATGACGAGGTTTCCGGGCGAGGAGCTGCGCAGCCGTTCGATGTCTGCCGCCTCCACGCGGTTGTCGGAGCCGCTGCAGCCAATGAGGACATCGGCCTGGGCGATGGCGTCCGCCAGGGAGGCTTCATCCAGGGCCGTGCCGCTGCGGCTGGCCACGAAGGCCTCGGCGCGGCCCGAGGAGGAGAAGACGGAGATGTCGGTGCAGCCGCGCTCGGAGAGCTTGGCCATGGTGGCTCCGGCGTAGGCGCCGGTGCCGAAGATGACAGCCTTGGTGCCGGCGTAGCTGCCGGCGTGGGGCAGCTGGCTGCTGCCGGTGATTTCGGCTGCGAGGTCCAGTGCCACGGAGACGATGGAGAGTCCGCGGCTGCCGAGCGCCGTTTGCGCGCCGACATCCTTGGCGGTCTTGGAGGCGGCCTGGAACAGGCGGACCAGTGCCGGGCTGGCGCTGGCGTCCTGCTGGGCTCCGCTGAGGGCGCGGCGCACCTGGCCGGCAATTTCGCGCTCACCCACGACGGCGGAATCCAGGCCCGAGCTGACGGCAAACAGGTGGGAGGTGACGGCATTGCCGCTGCGGGTTTCAAAGGCTGTGGAGACGGTGTGCTCGGCCAGACCGCTGTGTTCGCTGATGGCGGTGACGATGGCGGACCGGGCGGCTTCGACGTCGTCCTCGCTGCGGGCCTCGGCGTAGATCTCATACCGGTTGCAGGTGGCGAGCGCGATGGCGCCAACGATTTCGGGGGTGCCGTTGACCACGTGGACAGGGACCTCGGAGGCGCCGGCGCTTAGGCGGGCTACGGTTTCGAGGTCGATATCGGCGTGCGAGGCAACGAGAGAAAAGAGAACCACAACGTGTTCATAGTAGCCTCCACAGGCCGGGTTTACACACACGTTGTCCCAAACCGTCACCAAAACGGGAGGTGATCCTGACGACACAGGGCACCCTCCGCGGCCCGTGGAGCAGGGCAGAACGCCCAGATTCTGTAGGTATGGTGGTCTCATGACTTCCAGCCCGCTCCCGACTTTGAGCCCCGCGCACCCCCTGATGGACGGCCGCACTGCCAATTCCCCGTTGATCACGGCCTACCGCGGCGGCAAGCCCAGCCGCCGTCCCGTGTGGTTCATGCGCCAGGCCGGGCGCTCCCTGCCGGAGTACCGCGAACTGCGCAAGGGCATTGCCATGCTGGACTCCTGCCTGAAGCCGGAGCTGGCCGCGGAGATCACCCTCCAGCCCGTGCGCCGCCACGACGTCGACGCCGGCATCTTCTTCTCCGACATCGTCATCCCGCTCAAGCTGGCCGGCGTGGGCGTGGACATCGTCCCCGGCGTTGGTCCGGTGCTGGAGAAGCCGATCCGCACGGCCGCCGACGTCGCAGCGCTGCCGACGCTCACGGAGGAGGCCCTGGAGCCCATCCGCGAGGCCGTCCGCCTGACGGTTGCCGAGCTGGGCTCCAAGCCGCTGATCGGCTTTGCCGGTGCACCCTTCACGCTGGCCGCCTACATGGTTGAGGGCAAGCCCTCCCGCGACCACCTCGGCCCGCGCACGATGATGCATGCGGACCCCGAAGCCTGGCAGGCCCTGGCGGCCTGGGCAGCGGACGCCTCGGGCATGTTCCTGCGCGCCCAGCTTGAAGCCGGCGCCAGTGCCGGCCAGCTCTTCGACTCCTGGGCCGGCTCGCTGGGTCTGGCCGACTACACCAGGCACGTGGCGCCGTCGTCGGCCCGCGCCCTGGACCACGTCCGCGGCCTCGGCGCGCCGCTGGTGCACTTCGGCACCGGAACGTCGGAACTCCTGGGCGCCATGTACGGCGTCGGCGTGGACGTGATGGGCGTGGACTACCGCCTGCCGCTGGATGAGGCCAACCGCCGCCTCGGCGGCACCGTGCCGCTGCAGGGCAACATCGACCCGGCCCTGCTCGAGGCCCCGTGGGCGGTGCTGGAGGCGCACGTCCGCGAGGTCATCGCTGCCGGTTCCGCCGCCCCCGGCCACGTCCTGAACCTGGGCCACGGCGTGC
Organism: Arthrobacter sp. 35W; assembly: GCF_000482545.1. Lineage (GTDB taxonomy): Bacteria > Actinomycetota > Actinomycetes > Actinomycetales > Micrococcaceae > Specibacter. Next base: position 2,691,869 of record NZ_KI519454.1, on the reverse strand, counting down.
CGCCGGACACCGACCCCACCGTGCTGACCCGCGTGGTGGAGCTCATCCACTCGATCGAGCCGTAGCCACACCCTTTCCACGCAGCCACTCCTTACCCAAGCAACGGGGATCCCCATGAACGAGCGCAGCAGCCGCCACCACAAGCCCACCCCCGCCCCGACCGCCGTGGTGGTGGGCGGGGGCATCTCCGGCCTGGTTGCCGCACGCGACCTGGCCGCCGCCGGGCACCAGGTAGTGGTGCTGGAGGCTGGACGCTCCTTCGGCGGCTGCGTCGGTGTGCATGAGGTGGACGGCCTGTCCCTGGACAGCGGCGCTGAATCCTTCGCCACGCGCAGCACGGCCGTGGCCGATCTGGCCACGGAGCTGGGGCTTGCGGAGCGGATCACCGCTCCGGACCCCGCCGGCGCCTGGGTGCACCTGCCCTCCGGCGCCATCCCCCTGCCGCGCACCGGGGTGCTGGGCATCCCGGCGGACCCGTGGGCCCCGGAGGTCCGGGAGGCACTGGGCTTTGCCGGCTCGCTGCGGGCGAGCATGGATGCCCGGATGCCGGCCAGCGTGGGCACCACGGCCGAGGTGTGCAGCGTGGCCGAGCTGGTGCGCGCCCGGATGGGTGCCAAGGTGCTCGATCGGCTGGTCGCCCCCGTGGTGGGCGGCGTGCACTCGGCCGACCCGGAACTTTTGGATGTGGACATGGTGGCCCCCGGGCTGCGCGCCGGCATCCGCACCCACGGCTCGCTGGCTGCCGCCGTGGCCGCCCAGCGCGCCGCCGCACCGGCCGGTTCCGCCGTGGGCGGGCTCGTCGGCGGCATGTACACGCTGGTTGACGCCCTGGCGGCGCAGCTGCGCGAGGCCGGCGTTGAACTCCATGTGGGCCACGCCGTCACAGGCATCACCAGGACCGACGCCGGCTGGACGGTCGCCGCGGGCGACTGGACGGCCACCGTGGACCTGCTGGTGGTGGCCACGGACGGTCCCTCCGCCGTCGGGCTGCTGGCCCCGGCGGTTCCCGCGCTGGCCGATTTCGCACCCGCTGCCGGGCCCGATGTGCGGCTGGTGACGCTGGTGGTGGACCTGCCCGAGCTGGACCACGCCCCGCGCGGCACCGGGATCCTGGTGGCGCCGCAGACCCCCGGGATCCGGGCCAAGGCGCTCACCCACGCCACCGCCAAATGGCGCTGGCTGGCGGACGAGGCCGGCCCCGGCACCCATGTGCTCCGGCTGTCCTACGGCCGCTCCGAGGGCCAGATCGCCGCGGATGCGGTGCGTGCCGAGCCGCTCCCGGCCGAGACCGATGCCGAGCTGGTGGCCGCGGCTCTGGCGGATGCCACGGCCCTGCTGGGCGTCCCCGTCACGGCGGCCGATGTGACGGGCTCCGACGTCGTGCGCTGGCGCGGCGCCCTGCCGTTTGCCGCCGTCGGGCACCGCGCCCGGATGGCGCAGCTGCGTGCACTGGCGGCGGAGCAGCCCGGCCTGCTGCTGCTGGGCGGCTGGCTGGCCGGCAACGGACTGGCCGCCGTCGTCGCCGACGCCCGCGCCCAGGTGATGGCCGCCGTCGGCGCCAAGGTGTGATCTTCGCTACATAGGCGGGGTTTCTACGCGGCGTAGAGGCCGCCGGTTTCAAGATTCCGGCGGCCAGGGTGCACACTTGAAACCATGAGCCACACTTCTGCGGAATCTGTCACCAAAACTTCCCCGGCAGCCTCATCCGGCGACGCCACCGAGGTTCCCTACACTCTCTGGACCGTCTTCAAGCGCTCCGGCCTCCCCGTCGCCGGCAACGGCCTCAGCGTGGCCGGGTTTGAAGAACTGGTGGAGTCCTTCGCGGACACCAACGTCACGCTGCGCGGAGCCTACGATGTCTCAGCCATGCGTGCCGACGCCGACATCATGGTCTGGCTGACCGGCCCCACCGCCGAGGGCCTGCAGCAGGGCGTCCGCGACATCCGCCGCAGCGACCTCTTCGCCAACACCACCATTGCCTGGTCCGCCATGGGCCTGCACCGCGAGGCCGAGTTCGCCAAGAGCCACATCCCCGCCTACATGCGCGACACCGAGCCCAAGGGCTGGGTCTGCGTCTACCCGTTCGTCCGCTCCTACGAGTGGTACATCCTGCCCGCCGAGGAGCGTGGCAAGATGCTGCGCGACCACGGCATGCTGGGCCGCGAATTCCCGCAGGTGCTCTCCAACACCGTCTCCTCCTTCGCCCTGGGCGACTGGGAATGGATCCTGGGCCTGGAGGCCGACGACGTCGCCGATCTGGTCGATCTGATGCGCCACCTGCGCGCCACCGACGCCCGCATGCATGTCCGCGAGGAAATCCCCTTCTACACGGGCCGCCGCGTCACGGCCGCCGAGGTTGCCGAGGTTCTGCGTTGAGCCCCGCCACCCCCGCAATTTCCACCGAGTTGAATGCTGACACCGGGGCCGGCCGGATGGCCCCCGCCGAGTACGACGCCGTTCTGCTCGCCTCCTTCGGCGGACCGGAGGGCCAGGATGATGTCATCCCGTTCCTGCGCAACGTCACCCGTGGCCGCGGCATCCCCGATGAGCGCCTCGAAGAGGTCAGCCACCACTACCGCGCCAATGGCGGCATCAGCCCCATCAACGCCCAGAACCGCGCCCTCAAGGCCGCCCTCGAGGCCGAACTTGCCGCCCGCGGCATCGAGCTGCCGGTGCTGTGGGGCAACCGCAACTGGGATCCGTACATCCCCGAGACCCTGCAGAACGCCTACGACGCCGGCCACCGCCGCCTGCTGATGGTCACCACCAGCGCGTACTCCTGCTACTCCAGCTGCCGCCAGTACCGCGAGGACATTGGCATGGCCCTGACCGAAACCGGTCTGGATGGCAAGCTGGCCGTGGACAAGGTCCGCCAGTACTTCGACCACCCCGGATTCGTGGAGCCCTTCATTGAGGGCACCGCCGCCGGACTGGCCACGGTCAAGGCCGAACTGGCCGCCGCCGGCACCCCCGGTGCACCGGTGCACGTTCTGTTCGCCACGCATTCCATCCCCACCCGGGATGCCGAGGCTGCGGGGCGCTCCGCGGACGAGCCGCGCGAATTCGCCGAGCAGTCGGCCTATGTCGCCCAGCACCTGGCCGCGGCGGATGCCATCATCAAGGCCGTGGCACCGGAGGCCGATTGGTCGCTGGTCTACCAGTCGCGCTCCGGAGCCCCGCATGTGCCGTGGCTTGAACCAGACATCAACGACGCCATGGCCGAGCTGGCCGAGGCTGGGACCAAGGGCGTCGTCGTCGTACCGCTGGGCTTTGTCAGCGACCACATGGAGGTCGTCTGGGATCTGGACACCGAGGCGAAGGAAACGGCCGCCGAGCTTGGCCTGGCCTTTGACCGCGTGCCCACCCCGGGAACGCACCAGAAGTTTGTCACAGGACTGGTGGATCTGATCTGTGAACGGACCGCACGGAACACCATCGTGGACCGCCCCGCCATGACCAAGCTGGGCCCCTGGTACGACGTGTGCCGCCCCGGCTGCTGCGCCAATTTCCGCGGCGAGAAGCCCACCATTGCCGGCGCCGACACCACCGTGGGCAGCGCCCACGAGCCCAAGCCTGCCCAGAACGGAACGGTGGCCTGAGCCATGCAGAGTGTGAAAGTTGGCACCCGGGGCTCCAAGCTGGCCCTGACCCAGACCCAGCAGACGGCGGACAAGCTCTCCGCCGTGGGCGGCTTTGGCATCGAGCTGGTGGAAATCAAGACCGAGGGGGACATCCTCACCGGCCCGCTGTCCCAGATGGGCGGCACCGGGGTGTTCGCCACGGCGCTGCGCCAGGCCGTGCTGGACGAGCGCGTGGACATTGCCGTGCACTCGCTCAAGGACCTTCCCACCGCTGCTGCACCGGGACTGTCCATCGCGGCCATCCCGGCCCGCGAGGACGCCCGCGACGCGCTCTGCGCCCGCGACGGACTCTCCTTCGCGGACCTGCCGGCCGGATCGAGAGTGGGCACCGGTTCGCCGCGCCGCGCCGCGCAGCTGCTGGCCGCCCGCCCGGACCTGGTGATGGTGGACATCCGCGGCAACGTGGAGACCCGCCTGGCGCGCGTCGCCGGCCTGCCGGGCAACGCTGCGGCCGAGGTGGTTGCCGGCAAGACCGGGGACCTCGACGCCGTCGTGCTGGCCGCCGCCGGATTGGCCCGGATCGGCCGCTCGGGCGCCGTGAGCGAGTTTTTCGAGTCCTCCGTGATGCTGCCGGCCCCCGGGCAGGGTGCGCTGGCCGTGGAATGCCGCAGTCAGGACGCACCGAACAGCCTGCTGGGCGGCACACCCGGTGTGCTGGCCCAGGCACTGGCCGCGCTGGACGACGTCGACACGCGCCTGGCCGTGACGGCCGAGCGTGCGCTGTTGGCCCGCCTTGAAGCCGGCTGCAGCGCTCCCGTGGGTACGCTGGCCTACCGCAAGGGCAGCATGCTGTACCTGGAGTCCGTGGTCTGCTCGCTGGACGGCACCCAGACGCTGCGCAAGAAGAAGGCCACCGACGGGCTGACCGAAGTGGGGGCGACCCTGCTGGGCATCGACCTGGCCGAGGAACTCCTGGCCGACGGTGCCGGCGATCTGGCGGATTTGGCCGGCAGCGGCAAATGAGTATCGGCCCTGATGCGCCTCTGACCGGACTCCGGGTGGCGATTACGCGCAGCAGGGACCGGGCGGGGGCTTTGGCGGATGCCTTGGCCGCCGCCGGGGCCGAGCCGGTGCTGGTGCCGCTGATCGACTTCGAAACGGCGCCCGACGCCGGGGCCCTGGACGCCGCGCTGGCGCGTCTGGCTGCGGGGGAGTACCAGTGGCTGGTGGTCAGCTCCATCACCACCGTGCGCGCGCTGAAGCAGTGGTGCGCAGGGCATTCCACCACCCTGGCGGAACTGGTTCCCGCAGCCACCAAGGTCGCCACCATTGGTCCGTCTTCGCGGCGGATTCTGGAGGCCGAGGGCCTGGCCGTGGAGCTGGCACCCGTTGACGTGCAGTCGGCGGATGGGCTGGTGGCCCTGTGGCCCGCCGGCTCCGGACGCGTCCTGCTGCCGCACTCCAACCTCGCCGAGCCGGGTCTGGAATCAGGCATCGCCTCGGCGGGCTTCGATGTCGACGCCGTGGACGCCTACGTGACGGTGGACTATCCGGCTGCGGAGGGCCGCCGGCTGACGGCGGTGCTGGCTCCCAGCGCTGCCTGGACTGTGCAGCCGCAGAACGCGCCCCAGAGCGCCTCATCCGATCCGGCGGAGCATATCCTGATCACCCCGGCCGAAGCGGCAGCCGAGGTCCGCAGCGGCGCCATCAACGCCGTCGTCGCCGCGTCGTCCAGCGCGGCACAGCGGATCCACGCCCTGCTGGCCCCCTTGCCGGCCAGCTGCCAGCTCATTGTGATTGGCCAGCCCACCCGGGCCGAGTCGGTGCGGCTGGGCATGCACGTTGCCGAAACCGCCACGCACCCCACCCCGGCCGGCATCGTGGACGCCCTGGTCCGCGCCCGCCGCAACCCGTAGATCCACCTGGAATTCCCGAACCACCAAGGAGCCTCAGTGACCTTTCCCCACCACCGCCCCCGCCGCCTGCGCAGCACACCCGCGCTGCGCCGCCTGGTGGCCGAGCACCGTGTGAACGCCGCGGAGCTGATCCTCCCCATGTTCATCCGCGAGGACCTGACGGAGCCCAAGCCGATCACCTCGATGCCCGGCGTCGTCCAGCACACCAGCGAATCGCTGGTCGCGGCGGCCCTCGAGGCCCGCGATCTGGGCCTGGGCGGCATCATGCTCTTCGGCATCCCGGCCGTGCGCGACGCCGTCGGCTCCGCCTCGCTGGACCCCAACGGCGTGCTGAACAAGGCCATCCGCGACGTCCGGGCCGCCGTCGGCGACGATCTGGTGGTGATGAGCGATGTCTGCCTGGACGAGTTCACCGACCACGGGCACTGCGGTGTGCTGGCCGCCGACGGCTCCGTGGACAACGATGCCACGCTGGCCGTCTACGCCGAGATGGCCGTGGCCCAGGCCGAGGCCGGCGCCCACGTGCTCGGGCCCTCGGGCATGATGGACGGCCAGATCGCCGTGATCCGCCAGGCCCTGGACGCCGCCGGATTCCAGGACGTTGCGGTGCTGGCCTACGCCGCCAAGTACGCCTCCGCCTTCTACGGACCCTTCCGCGAGGCCGTGGACTCGCAGTTGAAGGGGGACCGCCGCACCTACCAGATGGATGCCGCCAACCGCCGCGAGGCGATGCTGGAGGTGGAGCTGGACCTCGAAGAGGGTGCCGACATGGTGATGGTGAAGCCGGCCATGAGCTACCTGGACGTGCTGGCCGACGTCGCCGCCATGTCGCCGGTGCCGGTGGCCGCCTACCAGATCTCCGGCGAGTACGCGATGATCGAGGCCGCCGCTGCGAACGGCTGGATCGACCGCCGCAAGGCCATCGAGGAGTCAGTGCTGGGCATCAAGCGCGCCGGCGCCAACATGATCCTCACCTACTGGGCGGCCGAGCTGGCCGGCTGGCTCCGCAACCCCTAACCCCTTTCCAAAATCGCGCCTGATCGTAAGAATCGCGCCGGATTACCACCCGCGATTCTTACGAAGGGGCGCGATTTTCGCAGCAATGATTTGAAAGAATGGACCTATGACCAGCTCCGAAGAACTTTTTGACCGCGCCAAGTCCCTGATGCCCGGCGGGGTGAACTCGCCCGTGCGCGCCTTTGGCTCCGTCGGCGGAACCCCGCGCTTCATGGTCAATGCCAAGGGCGCCTACCTGACCGATTCCGAGGGCAAGGACTACGCGGACCTGGTCTGCTCCTGGGGCCCCGCCCTGCTGGGCCACGCCCACCCGGACGTGCTGGCCGCCGTGCACGCCGCCGTCGACCACGGACTGAGCTTCGGCGCCTCCACCCCGGCCGAGGGCGACCTCGCCGCCCTGGTCCAGGCCCGTATCCCCGCCGTCGAGCGTCTGCGCATGGTCTCCACCGGCACCGAGGCGACCATGACGGCGGTGCGCCTGGCCCGCGGCTTCACCGGCCGCAACCTGATCATCAAGTTCGCCGGCTGCTACCACGGCCACCTGGACGGCCTGCTGGCCTCCGCAGGCTCCGGCCTGGCCACGCTGGCGCTGCCCGGCTCCGCCGGCGTCACCGCCGCCACCGCCGCCGAGACGCTCGTGCTGCCGTACAACGACCTCTCCGCCGTTGAGGCCGCCTTCTCCCAGCACGGGGACAACATCGCTGCGGTCATCACAGAGGCCGCCCCCGCCAACATGGGCGTTGTCACCCCGGGGGAGGGCTTCAACGCCGGCCTGTCCCGGATCACCACCGAGCACGGCGCGCTGCTGATCTTCGACGAGGTGCTCACCGGCTTCCGCGTGGGCCCGGCCGGCTACTGGGGCCTCACAGGCGCCCACGAGGGCTGGACCCCGGACCTGTTCACCTTTGGCAAGGTCATCGGCGGCGGACTGCCGACGGCGGCCCTGGGCGGCCGCCGCGACGTGATGGACTACCTGGCTCCGCTGGGCCCGGTCTACCAGGCCGGCACGCTGTCCGGAAACCCGGTGGCCATGGCCGCCGGTGTGGCCACGCTGACTGCCGCCACGGCCGAGGTCTACGCCACGGTGGATGCCCGCTCGCTGCAGCTCTCCGCCGCCCTGGCCGAGGCCCTGGACGCGGCAGGGGTGGACCACTCCATCCAGCGTGCGGGGAACCTGTTCTCCGTAGCGTTCGGCACCTCCGCCAAGGGCGTGCACAACTACGCGGATGCCCTGGCCCAGGAGTCCTTCCGCTACGCGCCGTTCTTCCACTCCATGCTGGACTCCGGCGTGTACCTGCCGCCGAGCGTCTTCGAGGCCTGGTTCCTCTCCGCCGCCCACGACGACGCCGCAATGGACCGCATCATCGGTGCCCTGCCCGCCGCCGCCAAGGCCGCCGCGGAGGCGACTGCGTAGCGTTGATGCACTGATGGAAACGGCGTCCCCGGTGGTTCATTCCACCGGGGACGCCGTTCCCCTTTCATGACGCGTCCACGGTTGCGTCATGAAAGGGAATCGGCGTCCTGGCTGCCGCAGCCAAACGTTAAACGCAAAGGACGACGGCGCAACGTGGGTTGCGCCGTCGTCCTTTGGGATGGGTCTACGGCTGCGGCAGGGCAGCATTTTCCGTAGGCGACGTCAAGGGGCACGTGGCCGCTTGCGGCCTGGTGCCACAGTCGCCGGGAAATTGCCGAACCTGCCGCCCGCCTGCCGCCCGATGCGGCTAGAGAACGTCCGAGAGGAAGTTCTGCAGACGTTCGGTCTTGGGAGCACCGAAGATCTGGTCCGGGTGTCCGCTTTCGACCACGACACCGCCGTCCATGAAGGTGACCGTGTCGGAGACGTTGCGGCTGAAGCCCATCTCGTGGGTCACCACCACCATGGTCATGCCGCCCTTGGCCAGATCGGTCATGAGGGCCAGGATGCCCTTGACCAGTTCAGGATCCAGTGCGGACGTGGCCTCGTCGAAGAACATGACCTCGGGCTTCATGGCCAGCGCGCGGGCGATGGCCACACGCTGCATCTGGCCACCGGAGAGGTTGGCCGGACGGGCGTCCGCCTTGTGCTTGAGCCCCACCAGATCCAGCTGCGCCAGGGCCTCGGCATTTGCCTGGTCCTTGGGCATCTTGCGGATCTTGCGCAGTGCCAGTGAAACGTTGTCCAGCACTGTCTTGTGCGGGAACAGGTTGAATTGCTGGAACACCATGCCGATGCGGCGGCGCAGCTCATCCGGATTGTCGTTCAGGACCGAGCGGCCGTCGAGCAGAATGTCGCCCTGCTCGGGCTCGATCAGCCGGTTCATCACGCGCAGCAGCGTCGACTTGCCGGAGCCCGAGGGGCCGATCACGGAGGCCGTGGTGCCCTGGGGGACGTGCAGGTCGATGCCGCGGAGGACGTGGTTGGACCCGAAGGAGAGGTGGATGTTCTTAGCGGTCAGGGTACCCGACGAAAATTCGCTCATGCCTTGGCGCCCTTTCCGATAATTGCTGCCGCCTCGTCCGGCTCAACCTTTTGCGTCTTGCCTTCACGCATGCGCTTGTCCATGTAGTTCACGACGTGCGTCAGCGGCACCGTCATCAGCAGGTACAGGACGCCGGCGGCGACCAGGGGCGAAAGGTTGCCGGAGTTGGCAGCCGCGTCGTTGCCGATGCGGAAGATCTCGCGCTGGCTGGTCAGCAGGCCGAGCATGTAGATCAGGGACGAGTCCTTGATCAAGTGGATCAGCTGGTTGACCAGTGCGGGCAGCACACGGCGGATGCCCTGGGGGATGACCACCAGGACCATGGCGGAGCTGTAGCTGAAGCCCAGAGCACGTGATGCTTCGAGCTGTCCCTTTTCCACACTCTGAATTCCGGACCGGAAGATTTCACCAATGTACGCCGTGGCCATCAAGGTCAAGGCCAGAATGCCCAGCGGGTACGGGTTGGTGCTGCCGGTCATGATGCGGAACACCGGGCCCATGCCAATGCCAATGACCAGGATGACCAGGATGGCCGGCAGGCCGCGGAGGACGTCCGTGTACACACGGGCGATCCAGCGGGCAACCCGGTTCCGGGAAATTCCCATCACGGCAAGGAGAAGGCCGAAAATGCAGCCCAGGATGCCCGATGAGACGGCAAGGATCAGCGTATTGGGCAGGCCGACCGTGAGGAGGTGGGGAACAACCTCTCCCATGGCCTTCCAGTCGAAGAATGTTTTAAGGAACTGCTCGAATGCATCCATGCGTCGGCCTTACGGTACCTTGACGGCCTTCGAGCCCGGCGACCACGTTGCGGGGGTCTCGCGGGTCGGGTACCACTCCTTGGTCAGCTTGGACCAGGTGCCATCGGCAATGACTGCGTCCAGGCCGGAGTTCAGGGCATCGACGAGTGCCTTGTTGTTCGAGTTCACGGCGTAGGCGGTGAAGTTCTGCGTGTTGACCACGGACTCGGCGATGACGGTGCCGTCGCCTTCCTTGACCTGGCCGGTTGCCTGCTGGGACGGAGCGACCCAGGCGTCGACCTGGCCGTTCTTCACGTTGGAGTATGCCGTGTTGTAGTCCGGGAAGCGGACGGCTTCCAGCTTCAGGGTGTTGGTGACGTAGTCATCCTGGACGGTGCCCTGGACGACGGCGATGCGGGTGTCCTTGGTCAGGTCCTTGAAACCCTTGACGGTTCCATCGGTCTTCGCCACAACGGCCATGTAGCCGAAGTCGTAGCCGTTGGTGAAGCCGACGTTCTCCCGGCGCTTGTCCGTGGTGGAGATCGAGGAGGATCCGACGTCGAACTGCTTGTTCTGGACCTGGGCCAGCAGAGCCGAGAAATCGGTGGACTTGAACTCCACCTTCAGGCCCAGCTTGTCGCCGATGGCGCGCAGCAGCTCGTTGTCGTAGCCCGTGAACTTGCCATCCTTGTCGATGAAGATGTTCGGCGGGGCGTCGGAGAGGGTGCCAACGGTGATGGTGCCCGGGACGATCAGGCCAAGTGCGGCCTTGTCGATCTTGTCCAGCGGGACGACATCTTTGGTGGTGTAGCGGTCCAGCGAGACCTGGTCGCTGCCGGCCAGGGCGTCGGTGGTGGTCGTGGAGCTGCTGTCAGCGCCGGTGCTGCCGCATGCGGCCAGGGAGAAGGCGAGGGCAACGGCCACGGGGGCCGCTGCGAGCCACTTCAGGGCTTTGTTTTTCATCAAACAATCACTTTCATAAAGGTCCCCGGTCCATGGTTTCCATGTGTGGGGTTCACGAGGCAGGGAGGCCTGAGCCAAGACGCGCGGCATTACCAGAACTCGACCTGTCGAACTAAATTATGTCATCCCGCCCGAATGGCCGTTTGGGATGAATCATTAACGTCAAAGACGCTGATTTGATGAAGAATGTGCAGCAAAATTGGCGCCCCGGCCCGGTTGCGCAGGTGAACATCGGTTTGCAGCGGAATGATCGGCGGCACCCCGGAGTGTCTGCGGCAGGCTAAAAGAATGTGACTTGGCTCTCATTCATTTGAATAAGTCGTCCGCCGGGCCCATTTTGGGGCCCGGCGCAGCGGTTGAACCCTAGGGCAGAACGGGCCAGTCGCCCTCGATCACGGCCTCCGGCTTGGTCCGGCGCAGGTAGCTTTGGAAGTCCGCGGCCTGGGCCTTGGCCCAGCCGATCTGCTGGTGGTGCAGGGTGGCGGCATCCACGGCAAGGACCGGGTACTTCGAGGCCAGCGCCTCGGCCAGGCGGATGGTGGCCAGGGCATCGGCCGCGGAGGTGTGGGCATCCTCCAGGGCGACGCCGTACTCCTGGCACAGGGCGCCGAGCGTGCGGCTGCCGCGGCGGTACTTGTCCACCTGCTTGTTGCAGATGTAGGGATCGATGACCAGCGAGGCATCCACGGCCGGGACGCCGTGGCGGGCGGACTCGGCGGACAGCACGGTGAAGTCGTAGCTGGCGTTGTAGGCAATGACGGGAATGCCCTGGGCAAAGAGATCCGCCAGGACGGCGCCGATCTCGGCCAGCACCCGGGCCACGGGAAGTCCATGCTCGACGGCGTGGGCCGTGCTGACGCCGTGGATGGCCGTCACTTCGGCCGGGATCTCGACGCCGGGGTTGGCAAGCCATTCGTGCTCGTCGGTGGTGCGGCCATCGCCGTCGACCACCACGATGGACGCCGTCACCAGCCGTGCCTGGCGGGGATCCCGCCCGGTGGTTTCGACGTCGAATGCTGCCCGTGCCCCTGTATTCCAATTGCTCATCCCATCACGGTACCGGCAGGGGCGGACATCGTGCGTGCGCTCAGTACTGTTGTACCCATGCGCACGGCCTATATTGATGCGGTTTTGTCCGTGGCGGACCTGATCCCCGCCGGGCATGTTCTGTCCTACGGGGACATTGCTGTGCTCTTGGAATCCGGCGGCCCGCGCCAGGTGGGCTCGGTGATGTCGCACTATGGCAGCGCCGTTGCGTGGTGGCGGGTGATCCGGGCCGGCGGCCAGCCGCCGGCGGGGCACGACGAGCGGGCGCTGGCCAGCTACCGGCTGGAGGGCACGCCGCTGCGTGGCAAGACCACGGGGGCGGATGCCTCCTGGCGCGTGGACATGCGCACGGCGCGGTGGAATCCCGCCGAGGAGGATTTCGCGGCCCTGGACGCGGTGGCCGATGCCATGCGGGCCGCCCTCGCCGCGGAGCCCGGCGAAACCGGTGCGGACGGCGCCGCAATGTCGGTCCCGCATGATGAAGTGGACTCATGAGTTCTGCACCCACGCTGGCCCTGTCCGCGCCGGCCGCCGTCGTTCTGCATGCGCCGGACCTCTCTGCGGACCAGCGCGCCGTCGTCGGACTGGCTCCGGGCAGCGGCCCGGCCCTCATTTGGGGCGCCCCGGGGACGGGCAAGTCCACCGTTCTTGTCGAGGCTGCCGTCAAGAGGATTGAGCACGACGGCGTGGACCCGGCCGGCGTGCTGCTGCTGGGTCCGTCCCGCCTTGCGGCCGCCCGGCTCCGCGACGCGCTCAGTGCCCGGCTGAACCGGTCGCTGAGCATCTCCCCGGCCCGCACCTGGGCCTCCTATGCCTTTGACGTGCTGCGCCGGGCCAAGGTGGAGGGCAGGCTGCCGCACGTTGAGCGGGCGCCGCGGCTGCTCAGCGGTCCGGAGCAGGATCTCATCATCAAGGAATTGCTGGACGGGCACCGGCTCGGGCTCGGCAAGGCGCCGGCCTGGCCCGCGGACCTGCACGATGCCCTGGGCACCCGCGGCTTCCGGCAGGAGGTGCGCCAGCTCTTCGACCGCGTGATCGAATACGGCCTGGACCCGGCGGAGCTGGCCCGGCTGGGCGTCGAGAACGCACGCCCGGACTGGGTGGCCGCGGCCTCGCTCTACGGCGAATACCGGGACGTGGTGGACTGGGGCAAATCCGGCTCCTTCGACCCGGCAGGCATCATCACCGCCGTCACCACCCTCTTCAGCCAGGACCCCGAATACCTGGCCTTGGAACGGGAGCGGCTGCAGCTGATCCTGGTGGATGACATCCAGGAGGCCAACCAGGCCGTCCACGACCTCCTGTCCCTGCTGGGGCGCGGCAAGGACGTGCTCGCCACCGCCAGCCCGGACACCGTGGTCCAGGGCTTCCGCGGCGCGCGCCCGGACCTGGCCGGCACGGTCCGGGACCACCTGGCCGATCCCGCCACCGGCACCACGGTGGGGGAGTTCGTGCTGCGGACCTCGCACCGGATGGATCCCGAACTGGCCGCGAGCTGGGGCGCCGTGGCGGCCAAGATCTCCCAGACCCGCGGCGGCCACAAGGCCCGCCAGCTGGTGTGGGAACCGGCGCCCAGCGCCTCGACCGCGGCAGTCGGAACGGATCCGGGAACGGTCGACGACGGCTCCCGGCCCGGCGGACCGGCCGCTGGCCTGGTGCCGGAGCAGGCAGAGCCGGACATGGCATCCGTGCCCGAAGGTGGCACCACGGCGGACGGTTCCGAGCCGGCGGGGCCGGTGCATCCCCACCCGCCCAAGGAGCCGACCGTCACCGTGCACCTGGTGGCCTCCGAGGTCCACGAGCTGCGCCTGGTGGCCGAGCGGATCCTGGACCTGCAGCATTGGCAGGGCTACGAACTGGGCCAGATCGCCGTCATCGTGCGCACGGGTGGGCATCTGGCCGCCCTGCAGCGCTACCTCAGCGGCCAGGGCATTCCGGTCAAGGTCCCGGTGGCGGAGAACCCCGTCCGCGATGAAGCGGCCGTGCGCCCGCTGCTTGACGCTTTCAAGGTGTCCCTGGACCCTTCACTGCTCGATGCGGAGATGGCGGTGTCCCTGCTGACCTCGCGGCTGGGCCGCTCCACCACCATCCACCTGCGCCGGCTCCGGCAGGCGCTGCGGCGGGCCGAGCTGGGCTCCGGCGGCGGACGCGAAAGCGATTCCCTGCTGGTCGACGCCCTGCTGGACCCCGCCAACCTGGCCCACTTGGGCTGGGAGGCCTCCAACGCCGCCCGCCTCGCGGCCATGCTGGCGGCCGGGCGCACCGCCGTCGCCGAGCCCGGCGCCAATGCCGAAACGGTGCTGTGGGCGCTGTGGAGCACGGCGGACTGCTCCGACACCTGGGCCGCGCAGGCCATCAAGGGCGGCCCCGCCGGCATCCGCGCGGACCGCGATCTGGATGCCATCATGGCGCTGTTCCAGACAGCCGAACGCTATGTGGACCAGCTCCCGGGCTCCAGCCCGCAGCAATTCCTGGAGTACCTGCTCAGCCAGGACCTCCCGATGGATACACTGGCCGCCCGGGCCCAGCGCAGCGACGCCGTGGAGATCCTGACCCCGGCCAGCGCCGCGGGCCGCGAGTGGCCCGTCGTCATCGTTGCCGGGCTGCAGGAGGGCGTGTGGCCCAACACCCGGCTGCGTGGGGAGCTGCTGGGCAGCCAATTGCTGGTGGATGTGGCCGAGCGCGGTGCCGCGGCGGCACGCCAGGTGGATGCCGCCGCCCGGCTGCGGGAGATCCGCTATGACGAGCTGCGCAGCTTCGCGGCGGCGATTTCGCGCGCCACGGAACGGCTCATCTGCACCGCCGCCTCCAGCCATGAGCTGCAGCCCTCGCAGTTCCTGGACCTGGTCTCGCCGTGGATCCCGTCCAACGGGCAGGAGAACCGCCCGGTGGAACAGGTCTCCCGCCCGATGACCCTGCGGTCGCTGGTGCCGGAGCTGCGCCAGGAGTCCGAGGCCAATGCGGACCCCGAGGCCGCACGCGTGCTGGCGGTGCTGGCGGCCGAGGGGATCCCCGGCGCCCATCCGGACTCCTGGTGGGGCGTGGCGCCATTGAGCAGCACGGACCCACTGGCAGCTGAGGGTGAGGCCGTCAACGTCTCGCCGTCCAAGGTGGAGGCGGTGCATAAGTCGCCGCTGAACTGGTTCATCAAGGCCGCGGGCGGCGAGGAGGCCACCGACTTTGCCCGGAGCCTGGGCACATTGATCCACGCCATCGCCCAGGATCTCCCCGAAGCGGCCGGGCATGAGTATCTGGAAGAACTGGCCCGGCGCTGGCCGCAGTTGGGCATGCCCGACACCTGGGAATCCCGGGCTGACTTTGCCCGGGCACAGGAGATGGTGCGCAAGATGGCCCTCTACGTGCTGGACATGCGCGCGCACGGGCGCTCGCTGCTGGCCGTCGAGGCGGATTTCAGCGTGGATCTGCCCGGGGGCAGCCACATTGCCCGGTTGAAGGGGCAGGTGGACCGCCTGGAATTGGACAGCCACGGAAACCTGGTGGTCATCGACCTGAAGACCGGCCGGAACAAGCCAGCCGCCAAGGAATTGGAACAGCACCCGCAGTTGGGCGCCTACCAGGCCGCCGTGAATGCGGGGGCCTTTACGGGGATCGACGGCGCCCCCGCCGGCGCGGTGTCGGGCGGCGCTGCGCTGGCGCCGCTGGGGGATTCGACCAAGGGCATGAAGACCCAGGACCAGGCCCCGCTGCAGGACGACGACGATTGGGCGCTGAAGCTGGTGCACGAGGCCGCGGAGCTCATGGCCGGCGCCGAGTTCGAGGCCCGCCACGATGCGGGGGCCTCGGGCTTTGGCGGCGGCTGCGCCGTGCCGGAAATCTGCCCACTGTGCACCGAAGGAAAGCAGGTCACCGAATGAGACAGGCCACCACCGATGCGCTCGACGGCGGCGCCGTCGCCGTCGGCGATTCCGGGACCGCGCCTGCCGGGGAGCGGCCTGTCCTCTCGCCGTACGACCTCGCCACGCTTTTGAACCAGCTGCCGCCCACCGAGGAACAGGCGGCCATCATCTCCTCGCCGCTGGAACCGCTGCTGGTGATTGCCGGCGCCGGGTCCGGAAAGACCACCACCATGGCAGACCGGGTGGTGTGGCTGGTGGCCAACGGCCTGGTGCTGCCGGAAGAGATCCTCGGCGTGACCTTCACCCGCAAGGCTGCCGGTGAATTGGCGGCGCGCATCAGGCGGCAGCTGGCCAAGCTGGCCGCGCTGGCCAAGACCGGTGCGGTGGAGCTGGCCCCGGCTGCCGCGGCCCAGGACGCCCTCGAGCCGAAGGTGTCCACCTACCACTCCTACGCCAGCGGCATTGTCACCGACTACGGGCTGCGGCTGGGCGTGGAGCGGGACGCCGTCGTGCTGGGCTCGGCCGAGGCCTGGCAGCTGGCCAGCACCGTCGTCCAAGGCTACGAGGGGGACCACGAGCACTTCACGGCCGCGAAATCCTCCCTGGTCAAGGGCGTCATGGCGATGGCGGGGGAGTGCGCCGAGCATCTGCAGGACCCCACAGCCGTGCACGCCATGGTGGATTCCCTGGCCGAGACGCTGGTGGGCATGCCGTATGTGGAGGGCACCACCAAGGCGCCCACCGCTGCCGCGCAGAAGCTGGCCAACGTCTTCCGCACGCGCGGCTCCGTGGCGGCCATGGTGGAGCGCTACGCCACGGCCAAGCGCAACCGCAATGCCCTGGACTTTGGCGACCTGGTGGCGCTCGCCGCCCGCATCGCCGATGAGGTTCCCCAGGCCGCGGCGCTGGAGCGGCAGCGCTACAAGGTGGTGCTGCTGGACGAATTCCAGGACACGTCCCACGCCCAGCTGGCGCTGTTTTCCAAGCTGTTTGGCGACGGCCACCCCGTCACGGCCGTGGGGGATCCGCACCAGTCGATCTACGGCTTCAGGGGCGCCTCCGCCGGGCAGCTGTTCCGCTTCCCGGAGATCTTCCTCAAGGCCGGCGGCGGCTACGCCTCCACGGCGCAGTTGACCATTGCCTGGCGCAATTCGGCGCGGATCCTGCGCACCGCCAATGTCATGTCCGGGCAGCTCAATGCCGCGGCGGCGCTGCGTGCCGCCGAGCGGCGCGAGGCCGGGCCCCGGATCACCGTCTCGCCGCTGGCCCAGCGGCCGCAGGCGCCCGACGGCGAGGTGGTGCTGGCGCGCTACGCCACGGTGGAGGATGAATGCGCCGCCGTGGCCGAGGACGTCCTTGCCCGCAAGAGGTTTGGCGTTGATTTGGTGGGCGGGGACCTGACGACGGTGGCGGTGCTCTGCCGCCGCCGTGCCCAGTTCGAGCCCCTGGCCGTGGCCTTCGAGGCGCGCGGCATCCCCTACGAGATCGTGGGCCTGGGCGGCCTGATGGCCACTCCGGAGATCGTGGACCTCGTGGCCACGCTGCGGGTGCTTGCGGATCCCGGCCGCTCCGATGCCCTGATGCGGCTGCTGACCGGCGCGCGTTGGCGGATCGGCCCCGCGGACCTCATGGCCTTTGCCGAGTGGTCGCGGCACCTGGCCAAGCGGCGGGCCTATGCCGTCCGCGACCGGGTGGTCTTCGACCCGCAGGCCGACGACGCCGATGGTGCCGATGGCGGCACGCCCGTTGAACAGGACATGGTGGACGGCTCCAGCCTGGTGGAGGCCCTGGACTACCTCAGCCCCGACCACTGGCCCGCCTCGCTGTCCCGCACGCTGACGCCGGTGGCCAGGAAGCGGCTCATTGCCCTGCGCGATGAACTGCGCATGCTCCGCGGGTTCGTCGGCGACGATCTCACCAACCTCCTGGGCGAGGTGGAGCGGACCATGCTGCTGGACATCGAGCTGGCCGCCAAACCGCACTTCACGATCCACCAGGCCCGCCGCAACCTCGACGCCTTCCAGGACGCCGCGGCCGGCTTCATGCAGGCCGCCGAGCGGGTTGACCTGCTGGCCTTCCTGGGCTGGCTGGAGACGGCCGAGGCCCAGGAGGGCGGCCTGGCCATGACTGCGCCGGAGCCCAATCCGGATGCCGTGCAATTGCTGACTGTCCACGCCTCCAAGGGGCTGGAGTGGGATGTTGTCTATGTGCCCGGCCTGAACCAGGGAGCGTTTCCGAGCGCGGCGGCGGACCGCTGGTCCACGGGGGCCGGCCAGCTGCCCTGGCCGCTGCGCGGGGACCGGGCCGATCTGCCGGCCTGGGACCTCAGCGGTGATGACCAGAAGAGCTGGGTGGACAGCGAGAAGCTCTTCGCGGAGGACGTCAAGGCCCACGCGGAAGAGGAGGAGCGCCGGCTGGCCTATGTGGCCTACACGCGCGCCAAGGATGCACTGCTGTGCTCCACCACCATTTGGAGTCCGGGCCGGGCCTCTTTCACCGAGGTTTCGCCGTTCCTGGCCTCCTTGCTGCCGCTGGCTTCGGAACCCGATGCTCCGGTCCGGATTGCCCAGTGGCTTGAGGACCCGGCGGAGGATGAGAAGAACCCGCTGAGCCTGGCGAACCAAAGCGCCCGCTGGCCCTACGATCCACTGGAGGGGCCGGAGATTGTGGGGCGCACCGCCGGGGCGCGGCATGCCGGCCGCCGTGCCAATGCGGACCGCTCCGCCGCCGCCGTGTTGGATGAACTGGCCGGGCTGGCGGACACCCCCGCTCCGGGATCGCAGACGTCGGCCGCGGACCACCATGACGCCGGTCTTGCCAAAGCCAATCCGAAGTGGGGCGCCGAGACGGCGTTGCTGCTCGCCCAGACGCGGCTGGACACCAGCACGGTGTCCGTTGAGCTGCCGCCGCACATCTCGGCCTCGATGCTGGTGGCCCTGCGGGACGATCCGGAGGCCGTGACCAAGAACCTGCGCCGGCCCGTGCCCCGCAAGCCCGGCATGGCGGCCCGCAAGGGCACCGCCTTCCACGCCTGGGTGGAGGAATACTTCGGCACCACCGGCCAGCTGGACCTGGATGAGCTGCCCGGGGCCGATGCCTACGTGGACGAGGCCTACGGACTGGAGCAACTGCGCGAGACGTTCAAGGCCTCGGCCTGGGCGGACCGGACCCCGGCGGCGCTGGAGGTTCCGGTGGAGACCCGGGTGGCCGACGTCGTCGTCCGCGGCCGGATCGATGCCGTCTTCCGCGACGACGACGGCGGCTGGGACCTGATCGACTGGAAGACGGGCGCTCCGCCCAGCAAGGCGCAGCTTGACGTCCGCGCCGTCCAGCTGGCCGTGTACCGGCTGGCCTGGGCGCGGTTGAAGGACGTGCCCCTGGACAGCGTCCGCGCCGCGTTCTACTTCGTCGGCCAGGACGCCCTCATCCGCCCCCACGACCTCGCCGGCGAAGCCGAACTCGAAGCCATCGTCACCGGCGCCTACAAGATCTAAGGGCCCGTCCCACCGGGTTTCGCTCCCCACCCGCTCCCAACGCTCGCAAGCTCGCGTCGGGGCCCTCGCGGGCGTGGCCCCAGGCTCAACCAGCAGCCGCGGTGCCTACTTGTGCAGGGGGATGACCGTCAGGGCTGTGGTGTCGAGGTTCTCGGGGCTGCCGGCCGGGGCCTTGGCAACGGGAGGATCCGACGGGGCCGGCTCCTCTGCTGCGGGCTCGGCAGAGTCCACGGCAGGCGTGCTGACCTCCGCCACCGGTGTGCTGCCGGCCGCGGGTGCCGGATTCGCTGGGGCGGCAGGCGCACGCTCCCCGGATGCGGATCCGGCCGCCTCGCCGTCGTCGGTCATCGACACGGGTGTCACGGCGGCGGAATGCGGCGGTGCCACCACGGGCGGCTCGGTGGCGATGGGCTGTCCGCCGTAGGTGGCGATGTCCGCCTCCAAGGCGCGCAGCATGGTTTCGGCCTCGGCCACCATGCCGGCGTTGTCGGCGGCCACGCCCTTGACCAGCCACTGGGCCAGGGCAAACTCGGCGCTCAGCGCGGCGCGGCGGAGCAGGTGCCGGTCCGGGGCGTCCTTGCGGGCGGCCGAGTAGGCCTCCTGCACGGCGTCCACAAAGGCATGGTCGTTCACGGCGACCAGCCAGGCGAAATCATCGGCAGGATCGCCCACGCGCAGATCGGTCCAGCCGATCACGGCCATGACCCGGCTGCCTTCGAGCAGGATGTTGTCCTCGTGCAGATCGCCGTGGACCACCGACGGGCTGAAGCGCCACAGGGCCACATCCTCCAGGGCGTGCTCCCAGCGGCGCAGCAGCGCGGCCGGGATCTTGCCGGTGGTGGCGGCCTGGTCCAGTTCATTGAGCTTGCGCTGGCGGAATTCGTTGGCCGTGTAGCTCGGCAGATCGGCATTGCTGACCAGGGCGGGCGGAAGGTCGTGGATGGCGGCCATCGCGCTGCCCAGTTCACGGGCGACGGCGGCGCCGCCGGCAGCCAGCGTCTCCACCGAGCGGGAGTGCCCGGCGAGATGGGAATAGACGAAGGTGGAGAGGGCGCCCTGGCGCACGGTCCCGGCCACGGTGGGCATCAGGAAGGGCAGTTCGGCGCGCACGGCGGGGGAGAAGGCGCGCAGCACGGCGAGCTCGGTTTCCAGACGCGTGCTGGCTTCGGCATGTTTGGGGGAGCGGACGCGCCAGCGCCGGCCCTCGGAATCATGCAACAGGGCCGATTCGAAGTCGGCGGCGTCGTCGGGCTCGGCGGCGCACGCCGTCAGGTTCAGTCCGGGAACAGCGGCACTGGCCACGGCGGCCAATTCGATAGGCGTCATTCTTCTCACCTTTCAACCGTAGGGCCGATGCCTAGGAACGCCGAGAGGCGGGGCGGCGAGTCGAAAGATGGGTTGCCAACAACACAACTGTGACGCACCCGATTGGAGGCCGCCGAGTGTGAATTGTCGGCGCAACTGCGTACGGTAGAAGCATGATTGACGCCCCCTTGCTGCCCTGGCCCGACGCCGTCCTGGAGCGGGCCACGGAGCGCCGGGCCGCCGCCGGATTCATGCCCGATCTTCTGGCCGGTGCACGCTACCTCGCCATGCTGCTCAGCGGCGGCAAAACACTGGTGAAGGATGGCCGGATCCTGTTCCTGGACCCCGCCGTGCTCCCTGCCGGCGACGAGGCCGGGCGCGGCACCGTCTTCCTGGGCTCCACCACCGATGCCGTGGCACCGATGGGCCCGGATATTGACCTGGTCCTGGTCCACGGCGTGGACGAGGCCGATGCCGCCGCCCTGGCCGAGTCCGAAGGGGCCGTACTGCTGGGCTACCGCGAGGCCGTGGCCACGCTGGATGCCGCCCATGCCGCCATCTTCATCGAGGCCAGCGCCATCGCGAACTGGCACCGGGGCCACACCCACTGCCCGCGCTGCGGCGCCGAAACGGTGCCCGAATCCGGCGGCTGGGTGCGCCGCTGCAGCAACGACGGCACCGAACACTTCCCCCGGACCGATCCGGCCATCATCGTGGCAGTGGTCGGCGCGGACGACCGCATTCTGCTGGGCGGCGGCACCAATTGGGAATCCAACCGCTACTCCACGCTGGCCGGTTTTGTTGAGCCCGGCGAATCGCTGGAGCAGGCAGTGGTCCGCGAAATCGCCGAGGAGGTGGGCGTGCGTCTGCATTCCCCCCGCTACCTGGGCTCGCAGTCCTGGCCGTTCCCGGCGTCGTTGATGCTGGGCTTCATCGCCTACACGGACGACGACGTCGCCACGCCCGACGGCGTCGAGGTCACCCGGGCGCGCTGGTTCAGCCGCGCCGAGCTGGCGGAGGCGGTGAGCAGCGGCGAGGTGGTCATCTCCGCCCGGCTGTCCATTGCCCGGTCCCTGATTGAACATTGGTACGGCGGCCGCATCGAGGATGCCCCCGCCTCAAACACCGCCAAGGAGGCCGTCGGTGGTTGAGCCGTCAAGGATCGGGGCGGCACCACTGAACCCGCCGCCCATGGACGAGCGCACCCTGGAGGAGCGCATCCTGGCCGGGCTGGACGAGGAACAGCGCGCCGTGGCGACCACCCTCAACGGGCCGCTCTGCGTGCTGGCCGGTGCCGGCACCGGCAAGACCCGTGCCATCACCCACCGCATTGCCTATGGCGTGCACAGCGGTGTGTACAACCCTTCGCGGCTGCTGGCCGTAACGTTCACCGCCCGGGCGGCGGCCGAGATGCGCACCCGCCTGCGCGACCTCGGCGTCGGCAGTGTCCAGGCCCGGACCTTCCACGCGGCGGCGCTGCGCCAGCTGCAGTACTTTTGGCCGCACGCCGTCGGCGGGCAGCTGCCGGGCCTGCTGGACCACAAGGCCGCGACCATCGCCGAGGCCGCCCGCCGGCTGCGGCTGCCCAGCGACCGCGCCTCCATCCGCGACCTCGCGGCGGAGATTGAGTGGGCCAAGGTGTCCATGCTGACGCCGGAGACGTATCTGGTGAAGGCCACGGACCGTGGCGAGCCGGGCGGCCTGGACCGCACCGCCGTCGCCCGTCTGTTCCAGTCCTATGAGGACGTCAAGACGGATCGGAACCTCATCGACTTTGAGGATGTCCTGCTGATCAACGTTGGCATTCTGCAGGAGGATCCGCGCGTGGCGGCCACCGTCCGGGACCAGTACCGCCACTTTGTGGTGGACGAGTACCAGGATGTCTCCCCGCTGCAGCAGCGGATGCTCGATTTGTGGCTGGGCGGCCGCGACGATCTGTGCGTGGTGGGCGATGCCAGCCAGACCATCTACTCCTTCACCGGCGCCACGCCGCGCCACCTGCTCGACTTCCCGGCCCGCTACCCGCAGGCCCAGGTGGTCAAGCTGATCCGCGACTACCGCTCCACGCCCCAGGTGGTGGGTCTGGCCAATTCGCTGCTGGCCGCCCGGCGCTCCGGCGATCTGGAGGCGGACGCCCTCTGGTCGCCGCCGCTGAACCTGGTGGCCCAGCGGCCCACCGGCCCTGCCCCCGAATTCCTGGAATGCAGCGACGACGAGGCCGAGGCCGCCGCTGTGGCCGCACGGATCAAGGCGCTGATCAACGCCGGCACGCTGGCCAGCGAGATTGCCGTGCTGTTCCGCACCAATGGCCAGTCGGAGGCCTATGAGCAGGCCCTGGCCTCCGCGGGCATCGGCTACCAGCTGCGCGGCGGTGAGCGATTCTTCGCCCGCAAGGAGGTCCGCGATGCGATCCTGCAGCTGCGCGCCGCCTCCCGTGCCGCCGAGGACGAGCCCGTGGGCCAGATGGTCCGCGACGTGCTGGGCAACCTGGGCTACCAGGACGAGGCGCCCAAGACCGGTGGCGCCGTGCGTGAACGCTGGGAGTCGCTGGCCGCGCTGGTGGCGTTGGCGGATGAACTCGTGGCCACCCGCGGCGGCGGTGAGGCCGGGTTCACGTTGGTGGACTTTGTTTCGGAGCTGCAGGAGCGGGCCACCGCCCAGCATGCGCCCACGGTCCAGGGCGTCACGCTGGCGTCGCTGCACTCCGCCAAGGGCTTGGAATGGGATGCGGTGTTCCTGGTCGGCATGAGCGAGGGGCTGATGCCGATCTCGTTCGCCGACACGCCCGCCTCAGTGGACGAGGAAAGGCGCCTGCTCTACGTGGGCATCACCCGTGCGCGCGAATTCCTGAACCTGTCCTGGTCCACGGCCCGCACCCCGGGCGGACGCGCCAACCGCAAGCCCTCGCGCTTCCTGGATGGGCTGCGCCCCAATTCCACCGCCAGCGTCCACGGGCCCGGCGATTCGGTGCGCAAGCAGCGCAAGACCACAGCGCCGACCACCTGCCGGGTGTGTGGGAAGATGCTCAGCTCCGGTGCGGAACGCAAGATGGGCCGCTGCGCCGACTGCCCGGCCGGCTACGACGAGGCACTCTTCGAGGCGCTGCGCCAGTGGCGGCTCGAGGCGGCCAAGGCGGCGGAGGTTCCGGCCTATGTGGTCTTCACCGATGCCACGCTGGTGGCCATCGCCGAGGCCGGGCCGGAGTCGCTGGACGATCTGGCCAAGCTGCCCGGTGTGGGACCGGCCAAGCTGGAGCGCTACGGCGAGGCGGTATTGGAGATCATGGCCAGCGCCTGACGCTGGAACTGGCATCCGCAGCCCGGGTGCGCGGTGTATTCCGTGCGGGACCAGGCGGCATCCGAGGCCCGCAGGGTGAGCACCGCCGAGAGGGCGGCCGGTGCATGGACCCCGTCCAGAAACACCAGCGCCGCCCGTGCCGCGGCGCCGGCCAGCGACAGGGCAGAAGGAGCGTCTTCGCCCGGTTCCTCGCCGCCGGCCAGGGAGGCGCAGACGCCCAGCCACTGCGGGTCGGCATCGGCCCGGTGCCGTTCCACGCATTCGGCGCAGGCCCCCACACCGGGCAGCACCAGCGGCCCCACCGTGCCGTCCTGCTCTCTGTGCAGCACCAGCAGATGCGGCTGGTCCCGGCGCATGAGCGCGGCCGATGTTGCCGCGTCCACCGTGTCGTGGCCGCAGTGCACCACCAGATCCAGCAGGTGGAAGTCCTCGCTGGCCGCGGAGCCGGCATGCACGATGTGCGGCTGGCAGGCGGGGTCCAGACTGAGCAGGGCCCGCCGCACGGCCGCACTGCGGGGCATGCCGATGTCCGCCATCCGGTAGCCGCCCGGCCCCACATCGGCCAGCCGCACCACGGCGTCGTCCTGCAGCAGCATGGTCCCCACCCCCGCCGCCACCAGTGCCTGGGCCAGTGCCGCGCCCGTCCGCCCGAGCCCGTTGATGCGCACGACGGCGTGTTCCCGGCGGCCCAGCAGGGTGTCCGCCGGGCGGTGGTGCAGGGCCGCGAGCCGCCGTTCCTCGGGGCGGAGCCGCTCGGACCGGATCCCGGTGGATCCTTCGCCGGCCTCCGTGGGAAAGAGGACGGGCTCCAGCGCCGCCAGCAGCTCCACGGCGCGGGCCTCGCCAATGCCCGCCCGCGCCGCCTCCTGGCGGGGGTCCGGTGCACCCCTGCCGGTGGCGAGCATGGCGATGAAGGCCTCCTCTCGCTCGTCCAGGCCCTCCACCACCAGGCCGCCCGGTCCCACGCCGATCTGGAGTGAACCCGCGCCGCGGTGGGCGATGCGCAGTCCGGGGTTGATGTGGGCCATGGCCGCCGCCTTCCGCCATGCGGTCGGGACGGGTTCGCGGCCGCGGGTTCTTCGATGGTGGCACGGCGGGAAATGGGTTGTGGCGTTATCCACAGAATGAATTTCCATGACGGGGGTACGGTGGGCGGGGCGGTAACGTCGAACCATGACGAAAGCCAAATCCGGACCCTCGGATCCAGCCCCCGCCTCCGGTGCCGTGCCGCTGCGGACCGCGTCCGGCGCGCCCGTGGTGGTGCGCCGCTCGGCCCGGCGCAAGCGGACGGTGTCGGCGAATTGGGAGGGTGGAACCGCCGTGGTGGCCATCCCCGCGCATTTCACCGCCGCGCAGGAGCTCCACTGGGTGGAGCGCATGCTGGCCAAGCTGGAGGCCCGGACGGTCCGCCAGGCCGGGCCGGGGCGGACGGCGCCCGGTGATGACGCCCTGATGGCGCGCGCGGCGGCCCTGTCCCAGCGCTATCTGGGCGGACGCGCGACGCCGCTGTCGGTGCGGTGGGTGTCCAACCAGCGCTCACGCTGGGGCTCCTGCACCCCGTCCCGACGGACGATCCGGCTCTCCAACCAGCTCCAGGGCATGCCGGAGTGGGTGGTGGACTACGTGATCCTGCACGAGCTGGCGCATCTGCTGGTCCCCTCGCACAGCCCGGCCTTCTGGGCGGAACTGGCAGGCTGTCCGCGGCAGGAGGAGGCAAAGGCCTTCCTGAACGGCGTCAGCTACGCCACCTCCCGCGGGCTCGATGCCGGAGCCAACGCCGGCACGGGAATGGACGACGACGTCGAGGAGTAGCGTGCGCCGGCTCCCGGTGAATTCCTTCTGGGACGCAGAATGCCGTTGGGGACGCAGTATCTACTGCGTCCCCAACGGCATTCTGCATCCCCGCTGCACCGAGGCGCTTGGGGGAGTGGTCCGTCTAGGCCTTGGGGGAGTCCCCGCCGTCGGATCCGGAGCCGTCCGCACCGGACTCATCCGGGCCGGGGCCGCCGTCGCCGGTGCTGTCTGCCTCGGTGCCGGAGGCGTCCGGAGCGTCGAACTCGCCGGCCAGCAGCTTCTCCAGCGCCGCGTCCACCTCGGAGTCGGAGGCCTCCAGCAGGGTGCGCCGGCCGGCAAAGCCTGCCGGGTCGTCCAGATCCTCGGTGGTGGGCAGCAGGTCGGGGTGCTTCCAGATGGCGTCGCGGCCGGCGATGCCGCGGGCCTCCTTCAGCGAGGCCCATAGGGCTGCGGCCTCACGGAGCCGGCGCGGGCGCAGATCCAGGCCCACCAGAGCACCGAAGGCGTGCTCGGCCGGGCCTCCCGTGGCACGGCGCCGGCGGATGGTCTCGCGCAAGGCAGCGGCGGAGGGCAGATTGGCGGCGGCTTCGAAGGTGAGTTCATCGACCCAGCCCTCCACCAGCGCCAAGGCGGTTTCCAGCTTGGCCAGGGCAGCTTCCTGTTCGGGGGTGCGTGCCGGCATGAAGACGCCCTCGGACAATGCGGCCTGCAGAGCCTCGGGGTTGCTCGGATCCAGATCGCGGGCCAGGTTTTCGATCCGGGACATATCGATGTGGATGCCGCGGGCATAGGACTCGATGGCGCCGAGCAGGTGGCCGCGCAGCCAGGGGACCTGGACGAAGAGGCGTGCGTGGGCGGCCTCGCGCAGGGCCAGGAACAGCCGCACCTCCTGCTCGGGGATGTCCAGCCCCTCGCCGAAGGCTTTGACGTTGGCCGGCAGCAGCGCCATCTGCAGGTCCGCCAAGGGGACGCCGATGTCGGTGGAGCCGAGGACCTCCTTGGCGAGGGCGCCGACGGCGGCACCGAGTTGCATGCCAAAGAGGGCACCGCCCATATTGGCCAGCATCGAGGAGGCTCCGCCCATCATGGACTTCATTTCCTCGGGCATCTGTTCGCCCATGGCGTTGGAGAGGGCGAAGGCGATGGAGTTGGCCACCGGCTCGGTCAGCCGCTTCCAGGTGCCCAGAGTCTCTTCGACCCATTCGGCGCGGGACCAGGCCTGGCCGATGATGCCCGTGCTGGGGAGGTCTGTGACGGGGTCCAGCCACAATTCGGCCAGCCGCAGCGCCTCATCGACCTCCCGGGACTGGGTGGGCGTAACGGAGGGATCGTTCCCGGCCGCTGCCTGCCGGGCATGGTCGTGCGCCAGATCCCAGTTGACGGCTCCGTCGCTGGAGGAGTTCATCATGGACTGCACCTGGGCAAAGATCGCCTGCAGGGCGTTGGGGTCGTCCGGCAGGCCGGCAGCCTTGGCCAGCGCCGCCGGGTCGAAGCCCTCCATGCCCTGGCCACCCATCAAATTCGCCAGCATCTCTGACAGCGGATCCTTGGGCGTATCGTCGTCGTCTCTGTTGGCTGGGTTCTGGGTCATCACTGGCCGATCGTTGGGAGGACTTGGCTATGCAAATCACGTTACCGCCGCCGCCAACGCATTGTCGCCCTCTCGGCGGCGTCGTTCGCTACAGGCAAAGCCCGCGGATTCACAGCCAGCTCGCGGGGAGAACTTGTAGGCTGGGCACCGGGACACATGAGCTGTGCCCCGTGTTGCAGCGCCGGCTGGCGCATGAGAGGACAGTTCTTTTGAGCGAGGAAACGCCCGCAGGGCCAGTGGTTCCCACGGCCGCCGCACGGCCGCGGGATGGCCGCTTTTCCACCATGGCCGTCTCAGGCGTCCTGGCCGCCGTGCTGGGTGCCGCGGCGCTGCTGATGCCCGTGCCCTATGTGGTGGAGTCCCCGGGCCCCACCTTCAACACCCTGGGCAAGGAAAACGGCACGCCGATCATCCAGATCTCCGGCGCGGACACCTACCCCGTCACCGGCAGCCTGGACATGGTCACCGTCCGCCAGGGCGGGGGTCTTCCGGGCAACTCGATCAACATCCTTGAGGCGCTCCAGGGCTGGGCGGATCCGGACAAGGCGGTCTTCCCGGCCGAATTGATCTACCCGCCCGGCACCACGGCCCAGGACGCCAACACCGCCGGAGCCGCGGCCATGACCTCCTCGCAGGACACCTCCACCGCGGCCGCGCTGAACCAGCTGGGCATCAAGTACACCACCGAGCTCACCGTGGCACAGATCCCGGCCGGCTCCGCGTCCGAGGGCAAACTCAAGGTGGGGGATGTAGTGCTGGCCGTCGACGGCGCCCCGGTGACGGATCTGTCCGTCATCCAGCAGGCGCTCGCGGACGGAGCCGGCAAGCCCGTGGCCGTGCGCGTCAAACGCGGCGGCGCCGAGCAGGACGTCTCGGTGGCACCCACGCTGGGGGACAATGGCAAATATCTGCTCGGGATTTCCCTCCAAACCGTCCCCACCTTCCCCTTTGAGGTGAAGTTTGGACTGCAGAACATCACCGGGCCGAGCGCCGGAATGATGTTCGCCCTGGCCATCATCGACACCCTCACTCCCTCCGACATCACCGGCGGCAAGCACTTCGCGGGCACCGGCACCATCGATCCGCAGGGCAATGTGGGCGCCATCGGCGGCATCGCGCAGAAGATGATCGGCGCCCGCAACAGCGGAGCCACGGTGTTCCTGGCCCCCGGTGCCAACTGCAACGACGTCGTTGGCCACGTGCCCGACGGGCTGCAGGTGGTCAAGGTGGACACCCTGACCGAGGCCTATGACGCGGTGAAGCTGATCGGCTCCGGGGCGGACGGCTCCACCCTTCCCACCTGCACGGCCGGCTGAGAGGATCAGCCATGGTCCAACGGTGCCGGGGTTCATCCACTTCATGGCGGAACTTAGCCACGGGCTCGTTCGTGGCTCCTAGTGAGGCGTGCTGTGGCATGCTTCGACCATCACACGCAACAGCACCACACCTTTGAGTTGAGGATCTAAGTGACTTCCCGTCCCGAGCCCCCGCACCGACCAATGCCCATCAGGCGCCGCCGCGGCGCATTGCTGCCCACCTTGATAGTGGTGGCGCTGCTGGTCATTGGCTTTGTCTTCTTCGCCAACGTCTACACGGATGTCCTCTGGTACAACCAGCTGGGCTTCCTGGACGTGTTCTGGCGGGAAAACGTGGCCAAGGGGTTGACCTTCCTGGCCGGCTTCCTGGTCATGGCGGCCGCCGTCTACGCCTCGCTGAAGGTGGCCTACCGCGCCCGCCCGGTCTACGCTCCGGACAGCGAGATTGCCGACAACCTCAACCGCTACCAGGCGCAGCTTGAGCCCGTCCGCAAGCTCGTCATGATCGGTGTTCCGGCCGTCTTCGGCCTCTTTGCCGGGACCGCCGCCGCAGCGCAGTGGCAGAAGGTGCTGCTGTTCTTCTTCCAGGAACCCTTCGGGCAGACCGATCCGCAGTTCAACCTGGACATCAGCTTCTACACGAACACGCTGCCGTTCCTGGGCTTCGCGGCGGGGCTGCTGATCAGCGCCGTCGTCGTTTCCTTCATTGCCGCGGTGCTGACCCACTACCTCTACGGGGCCATCCGCGTCAGCGAGCGGGGGCTGTACACGTCCCGCCCTGCGCAGATCCATCTGGCCGTGCTGGGTGCAGTCTTCCTGGTGCTGCTGGCCGCGAACTTCTGGCTTGACCGCTACTCGACGCTGCAGGACAGCTCCGGCTACCGCGCCGGCGCCATGTTCACCGACGTCAACGCCGTCATCCCCACCAAGGCCATCCTGGCCGTCGCCGCAGCCATTGTGGCTGTCATGTTCATCGTGGCCGCCGTGGTGGGCCGCTGGCGCCTGCCGATCATCGGCACCGCGATGCTGGTCATCACCTCCATCCTGGCTGGCGGCATCTACCCTTGGGCCGTCCAGCAGTTCCAGGTGGTGCCCTCCGAGGCCAACCTGGAATCGCAGTTCATCCAGCGCAACATCGACATGACGCGCAACGCCTACGGGCTCTCCGACATTGATGTCATCCCATACAGCGCGACGACGACGGCGACTGCCGGCGCGCTGCGCAAGGACGCCGAGACGGCGGCCAACATCCGCCTGCTGGATCCGAACCTGATCTCCTCCACCTTCGCCAACCTGGAACAGTACCGCCCGTACTACAAGTTCCCGGCCACGCTGAATGTTGACAGGTACACGATCGACGGCAAGGTCCAGGACACTGTCATCGCAGTCCGCGAGCTGAACCCGGATGGCATCAACCCCGGCCAGCAGACCTGGTACAACAAGCACCTGGTCTACACGCACGGCTATGGCGTGGTGGCTGCCTACGGCAACACGGCCACTGTGGACGGCAAGCCCGTCTTCATGCAGTCCGGTGTTCCCTCCAACGGCGTGCTGGGCACCGATTCCAGCTACCAGCCGCGCATCTACTTCGGCCAGTTCACCTCGGACTACTCCATCGTCGGCGCCCCGGAGGGTGCCAACCACGTGGAGCTGGACCGTCCGCAGAGCTCCGGCGGCGACGACACCAAGACCACCTTCTCCGGCAATGCCGGGCCGAGCGTGGGCAACTGGTTCAACCGCCTCCTGTACGCGCTGAAGTTCCAGTCCTCGGACCTGTTGCTGACCGACGGTGTGAACGAGAAGTCGCAGATCCTCTACGACCGCACGCCGGAGGAGCGCGTTGCCAAGGTGGCGCCGTACCTGACCATCGACGGCAACCCGTACCCGACGCTCGTGGACGGCCGCGTGAAGTGGATCGTGGACGGCTACACCACCAGTGCGAGCTACCCGTATTCGCAGCCGCAGCAGCTGGACTCCGCCACGACCGACTCGCTGACGCAGAAGAGCGGCACCGGCGCCCTGCCCAACAGCTCGGTGAACTACATCCGCAACTCGGTCAAGGCCACGGTGGATGCCTACGACGGCTCCGTGACCCTGTACGCCTGGGATGACACCGATCCGCTGCTAAAGGCCTGGCAGAAGGCCTTCCCGGCCACCATCAAGCCGTACTCGGAAATGTCCGGGGACGTCATGAGCCACGTGCGCTACCCGGAGGACCTGTTCAAGGTCCAGCGCGAGCTGCTGGGACGCTACCACGTGGACAACGCCGGCGACTTCTACAAGAACAACGACGCGTGGAGCGTGCCGGACGATCCCACCACCTCCACCACCGGTGTGAAGCAGCCCCCGTACTACCTCTCGCTGCAGATGCCCGGCCAGGACAAGACCTCGTTCTCGCTGACGTCCTCGTTCATTCCGCAGGCGGTGCCCGGCACCGAGCCGCGCAACGTGATGTACGGGTTCCTCGCCGCCAGCGCCGACGCTGGCAATGTCAAGGGCGTGAAGGACCCCGGCTACGGCAAGCTGAGGCTGTTGGCGCTGCCACCGGAGACGCAGGTCCCCGGTCCGGCGCAGGTGCAGAACACCTTCATTTCCGATCCGACGGTGTCCCAGCAGCTGAACGTGCTGAAGCTGGGCCAGTCCTCGGTGATCAACGGCAACCTGCTCACGCTGCCCGTGGGCGGGGGTCTGCTGTACGTCCAGCCGGTCTACGTGAAGTCCACCGGCGCGGCCTCCTATCCCACGCTGCAGCGTGTGCTGGTGGCCTTCGGTGACAAGATCGGCTACGCCGCGACCCTGAATGAGGCACTCGACCAGCTCTTCGGTGGCAACTCCGGCGCGCAGGCTGGGGACTCCAGCAAGGACGGAACGAACCCCGGCACCGGTGGGACGGGCGGCACCGGGGGAACCGGCGGCACGGGAGGCACCACCGATCCGGGCGCGCAGGCCCAGCTGGCGCAGGCCCTCCAGGACGCCAACCAGGCCATCAAGGACGGCCAGGCCGCGCTGGCCAAGGGTGACTTCGCCGCCTACGGCGCAGCGCAGACGAAGCTGAACGCGGCCATCGAGGCCGCTCTGGCCGCCGAGGCCAAGCTGGGGGCGGCCACGCCGACCGCGACCGCAACGCCGTCGGCCCCCGCCACCCCGTAGCCCAACTAGGTGACAGTTGCCGCACAAAAACTTCGGTTTTTTGTGCGGCAACTGTCACCTAGATGGGGGGAGACGGAGCTCACAGGCTGCGGATTTGGCCCGAAGGTGAACGCCGGGTAAAGTAGAGAACACGCCGCGGGGTGGAGCAGTTCGGTAGCTCGCTGGGCTCATAACCCAGAGGTCACAGGTTCAAATCCTGTCCCCGCAACCACGTAGAAGAAGGACCCGACCGGGAAACCGGGAGGGTCCTTTTTTCATGCCCAAACCCTGTCCCGCCTCTGCAAAGAATCCAGCGGTGACTGCCGTTGTTCTGCCGCCGAATCCGGCAAAAGATTCTCCGCCGACGGGCAATTCGGCCCCATGATGGGAAAATGCTGCACTAAACACCCCCTTGTCGGCAGGAATCTTGTTCTGGGCAAAGGCGGAAGCATGCGGCCTCGATAACGGCAATGGTGCTCCCATTGCTGCAATGAATGCAGCAATGGCCGGCGGCCGAATCTGGGGCGGTGGGGCGCAGAACCACCCTGGATGTAGGACGTTGTCCTTGTCGCTGCGGGCTGTTTTTGTGCATAGGATGATCCCACGGAGCGCCATTAGCGGCGCTGCATTACGGCCCGGCGGCGGTTATTGCTTTCGAGTCCACCGGGCATCACACGCATATTATTGAGGGGTATTGCCGTGAATTTCTGGGAAACACTGTGGTCGATTGTTGTCTTCTTCCTTTTCCTTTCCTATCTGATTCTGCTGTTCCAAATCATTGGGGATCTGTTCCGCGACCACACGCAGAAGGGGTGGGTCAAGGCCATCTGGATCTTCTTCCTGCTGGTGGCACCCATCATCACCGCGCTGGTCTACCTGATCGTCCGCGGCGGGGGCATGGCCCAGCGGGCTGCCGAGGCTGCCAAGGCCGCGCAGCGCGATGCTGAAACCTACATCCGCGAGGTGGCCCGGCCGCTGAGCCCGGCGGAGCAGATCAGCGCCGCGAAGAACCTGCTGGACGAGGGAACCATCACCGCGGAGGAGTACGCCACGCTGAAAGCCAAGGCGCTGGCCTAGCACCAACGCCGGATGGGCCGGGAGGGGCGCCATGGGCAGCACTACGCAGGACGACGGCACCGGGGGACACCCGGTGCCGGAGGAAGAACACCGCGGGACACAATCCAGCGCCACGTTGTTCCGCTCCTGACTGGTGCTCCCACGGCGCCCTTTGCCGCATCTGCTGCCATACGAGCCGCGCACCGAACAAACTTCGTCCCCGCCGGCTTCACGCCGGCACCGCCACCATCGTCGTGTTTCTGAACGAATCTGGTGCCGATGTTCCATGGGCACAGCTCGACATTGCCGGGACAATGAAAACGGACACCGATGATTCCAGGCGCTCCAAGGGTGCCACGGGCTGCGGTGCCCCGCTGCTGGCCGGATTGGCCTCGGGTTTCTGACCCATCGGCTGACCCGCCGGGCCCTGCATCGAGTCTGAACCCACCACAAGGAGTGCACGACATGGCATTTGGCAGAAGAAGAAACCGCCCGTCCCTGCTGGGCACGGCCGCCCGCACCGCCGTCGTCGCCGGAACAGCAACGGCGGCCAGCAACGCCGTCAACGCCCGCGCCGCCGAGCAGCAGGCTGCAGCGGCACAGGCGGCAGCAACGCAGGCGGCCGCCGCGCCGGCAGTCCCCGCTGCGGCGCCCCTCCCCACGGCGGCACCCACCGAGGACATTCTGGCCAGGCTGGAGCGGTTGGCCGCGCTGTACGAGAATGGCGCGTTGACCGAGGCGGAATTTGCCCAGTTGAAGTCCACCATCATCAACAACTAGTGCCGCAGGGGGCCTCCGCCGCTCTAGCATTCAACGCGGAAGCCGAAACACCCTTCAGCCCTGCCCAAGAGAAGCGGTCTCCGACATAGACATCGACACAGCGGCCCTGCTGCTCCTGGCCGCGCACGCGCTGCTGGGAACCACGGCCATCATCGTCATTTCCGCCAACAGGCGTCCATCAACGGCGATCGCCTGGCTGCTGGCGATCGTCTTCATCCCCTATCTGGGGGCGCTGGTGTTCTTCCTGCTGGGCAACAACCGCCTGCCCCGGCATCGTCGCGAGAAACAGCGCCGGGTCAACGAGCTCATTCTGGCGCGGACCCGCGGGCTGGACCAGCGCAGCCATTCAGAGGACTGGCCGTCCTGGCTCGCGTCGGCGGTGCGGCTGAACACGACTCTCGGCGCCCTGCCCATGGTCGGTGGCAACGCCGTCGAGCTGCTGCCCCACTACCAAGGCTCCCTTGACGCCATGGTGCGGGGGATCGACGCCGCGGAGCACACCGTGAATGTGGAGTTCTACATCTTCGTCCACGACTGGACCACCGCACCGTTCTTTGACGCGCTGGCCCGGGCGCAGGCCCGCGGCGTGGTGGTCCGGGTCCTCTTCGACCACCTGGCCAGCGTGATGAATCCGGGCCGGAAGGAAACCCTGGCCGCCCTGGAGTCTGCGGGCGTGCAGTGGCACCCGATGCTGCCGCTACGGCCGTGGCACGGACAGTGGCAGCGCCCGGACCTGCGCAACCACCGCAAGCTGCTCACCGTGGACGGCCGGGTGGGCTTCACCGGATCGCAGAACCTGGTCGATTCCAGCTACAACAAGCCCAAGAACATCAAGCGCGGCCTGCACTGGCATGAGCTGATGATCCGCCTCGAGGGGCCCGCCGTGCGCGAGCTGGACGCCGTCTTTGTCACGGACTGGTTCAGCGAAACCGAGGAGCTGCTGCCCCTGGACACGAGCGATGTGGTGCTGGGTTCCATCGATTCGCACCTGGATGTCCAGATCCTGCCCAGCGGGCCGAGCTTTGAGAACGACAACAACCTCAAGCTCTTCACCTCATTGATCCACAAGGCGGAGCGCCGCGTCAGCATCACCAGCCCGTACTTTGTGCCGGAGGAATCCACCCTGCTGGCCATCATCATTGCCGCCGGCCGCGGGTTGGAGGTGGAGCTGTTTGTCTCCGAGATCGGCGACCAGGCCATGGTCTACCACGCGCAGCGTTCCTACTATGAGGCGCTGCTGCGGGCCGGGGTGAAGATCCACCTCTACAAGGCGCCCGCTGTGCTCCATTCGAAGCATTTCACCATCGACGACGACGTCGCGGTGGTGGGGTCGAGCAATATGGACATCCGCTCCTTCTCACTCAACATGGAGGTCTCGGCGTTGATCCACGGCGGGGGCTTCGTCACGGCCCTGCGCGGGATCGAGGACGGCTACCGGGCCAACAGCATCGAGTTGGAACTTCAGGATTGGCTTCAGCGGCCGCTCGGGCAGCAGATCAGCGACAACCTCGCCCGGCTCACATCCTCCCTGCAATAAGCTCCTACGTGGTGTGCGCGTCGGCGGCAGCGCCGGGCGCCGTTCGGTGGCTTGCCCGGGCCGCGCCGGCGAGCCAACAGGCGACCGCCGTGGCCAGCCCCGCCGCGAAGGCCAGCCAAATGAGGTTTCCCAGAGGCGCCAGCACGGCGTCCAGGACGGCTTCGGCCGCCCCGGCCGAGATGGGGCCGTCGGCCGCCAGGTAGGCGCCACGGGCCAATCCGACAACCAGGTACAGGGCGGCCAGGGCCGCGGCCAGGGCGAGCCCCAGCGCCATCCCGGCCTGCCGCCGTCGTCCGCGCGGAGCCAGAACGACGGCGCCAACCGCCGCTGCGGCCCAGAGCCACGGCAGCACAGCCGCCAGCGAGTCCACCAGCCCCACGACGCTGCGGACCTGCCCCAGCGCCGGGAGCCGGGCCACCGTGATGGTCCGCTCCAGAACAGGGATGCGCTGGGCCAGGGCCGCATCGCGGCCCATCAGGTTTTCCTTGACCGCGGCAATGAGCGGTCCGGTGGAGATGTCCACGGTCCCGGCCCGGTCAACATCCACCGCGCCGCCCGGCGTCATGGCCTGGACAAAGAGGCCGTGCCCGGCCCGGTTGGCGGCCGCCCAGAGCCCGGCAAAGCGGTCCGATGACACCACCGACGACACAGTGGATTCCACCAGCCGTTCGGCGCGGTCGGCCAGCAGCGGCGCCAGGATGCCCGCCAACGGTGCCAGCCGGGAGTCCTCGCCGATCACTGCGGCCACGCTCTGCGCGGAGAGGGCCTGGACGTCGACGGCGTCGAGGATCTGCCGGGTGAGCTGCGTGGAGATTTCCTGCTGGATGGCGGGGTCCGAGGCCAGCGGGGCCGCGACGGCTGTATAGGCCTCGGTGTCGGAGGCCAGGGAGTGGACGTAGGAGGCGCAGAGGGTGCCCACGGCCAGCAGCGCGGCGAGAATGGCCAGTCCGACGGCGCCGGCCCAGCGGGCGCGGGTGCTCATGGGCCGTCCGGGGAGCCGGGTCCGATCGGGATGCCGGCCTTGGCCGCCCTGCGCCGGGCCTTGGACCGGCTGTAGTCCGCCTTTTCCATCTCCCTGGCCTGGCGGACGTCGCCGAGCACCGGTTGGAGCCAGTGGGACGACGGGAAGGCGTCCACCAGGAAGGCCCGCACCAGCAGGGTCAACGGGATGGCCAGCAGCGAGCCCAGGATGCCCAGCACGGTGGTCCAGAAGACCACGGACAGAAAGGTCAACGTCATGTTGAGGTTGACGGAGTTGCCCACAAAGCGCGGCTGCAGGATGGATTGGATGGCCGTGTTGATGACGCTGTAGAAGACCAGGACGACGATCAGTGCGGGCCAGCCGCCGGCCAGCAGCGCCATGACGGCAGCGGGGACCATGCTGATCCAGTAGCCGATGAACGGGATGAAGCCCGTGACAAAGGACAGCAGGGCCCACAGGAAGGCCCCGGGCACGCCGACAATCGTCAGCAGGATGCCATTCAGCACGGCCACGATGAAGCCGAAGACGCACGTCATGCCCATGAACCCACGCGTGAGCCGGGCAAATTGGCCCAGCGCGTCAACCAGATGCGGACGGTTCCGGCCGACCACCGAGAGGATCCGGGGGAAGTACATGGCGTCGATGCCCATGAAGTACAGCAGCAGGAGCAACAGCAGCAGCCCGGAGCCGATGTTCAGCACGCCGCCCACCACGGTGTAGGCGGCGCCGATGAGGGCATTGAAGTCCAGGGCCTGGACCACGAGTGCGATCTGGTCGGAGCCGACGCCCAGGGACAGCATCATCTGCCTCACGTCGGCGCGCAGTGCTGTGAGCTGTGGTTCGAACTGCGGGACCAGGGCGACGAACTGGACCAGCGAGACCCAGATGGCGGCGACGAGGCCCACCAGGATGCCGTAGATGGTCAGCACCAGAAGGGCCGTGGCGGCAACCGGGGGGATGCCCCTGCGCTGCAGCTTTGCCTTCAGCGGATGGACGCAGATGGTCAGCACCAGCGCCAGAAAGAGCGGGCCGATGATGCCCGAGAGCCTGTTGACGCCGAAAAGGACAATGATGGCCGCGGCCAGCGGCACCAGAAGTCCTCCCGCGCCGCCGCGGAACAGTGGCGGCGAAGCTGGTTGGCTGCCACCTGTTGGCTGGCCTGGATTGATTGTGCCCATGATGCCCCTCGATCCGGTCCCCACAGACGGCTCTAATGCTCCGATCCTACCCACCGGAGGCCTCGAATAGGTTCTGGGGACGAAGACATGTAGTGTTGGGGATGCGACGCGGGGTGGAGCAGTTCGGTAGCTCGCTGGGCTCATAACCCAGAGGTCACAGGTTCAAATCCTGTCCCCGCAACCACTGACAGTGCGTCACACAGCAGGCCCCGACCGGGAAACCGGACGGGGCCTGTGGTGTTTAATGCCCGGTGCAGGCCGGGGCCGACATCCGGGCCTACACCGGGAAGATCGCCACCTCGGCGGCCTTGACCACCAGGAAGACCTCCACGCCGGGCGCCAGCGCAAGATCGGCAGCCGCGGCGGGCGTGATGAACGCGGAGAGGTCCCCGGCCCGGACCCGGATCTGGTCGCCGTGCGGCTCAAGCTCCGTCACCACGCCGGCAAAGGTGTTGCGGGGGCTGCCATGCGGAGCCGCCAGGAACACGGAAACGGACGACGGCGGGAACACGGCCGCGCCCGGACCCGCCGGAACGCCGTCGGCGCCTTCAAACCGACCCGCCACCAGCTGTCCGCCGGCGGTGGACAGGCCGTCCGGCCCCAGCGTCCCGTGCAGCAGGTTGAGCCCGGCAAGCCCCGCGGCGAAGCGGCTGCGCGGGCGGGCCAGGACCTCCCGGGTGGGGCCGGCCTCGGCCACCCTGCCGCCGTCGAGCACCACCACGGCGTCGGAGAGCATCAGCGCATCCAGCACGCTGTGGGTGACGATGATGGCGCGGCGTCCGGCAAGGACACGGGTCAGCAGCCGGCGCAGCAGGGCCGCGGCGTGGACGTCCAGGGCGGACAATGGCTCATCCAGCAGCAGCAGCTCCGGATTGGCCGCCAGGGCGCGGGCTATCGCCACGCGCTGGGCCTGGCCGCCGGAGAGCTCCCCGGGGCGCCGTCCGGCCAACGCCGAAGCCTCCACCTCGGCAAGCCAGTGTCTGGCGGTCTCCCGTGCATGCCGCCGCGATGCCCCCGCCGCCAGCGGGCCGAACGCCACATTGTCCAGCACACTCAGGTGGGGGAAGAGCCGGGGCTCCTGGGCGAGCAGCACCGTGCCGCGCAGATGCGGAGGCACCCAGGTGCCGGCCGCGGCGTCGAACAACACCGTGCCGCCCAGCTGCGAGCTGCCTGCCTCGGGGCGGAGCAGTCCGGCGATCGCCGCGAGCAGGGTGGACTTCCCGGCGCCGTTGGCACCCAGCACGGCCACGGTCTGGCCCGGTGCCAGGGCCAGGGATACGTCAAAACCGCGGGCTGCCACCGTGGCCTCGAAGGTGAAGGTCATGGCCGGGCGCCTTCCGGTGCGGGTTCCCTGGGCGCGGCCGTTTCGCCGGGCGGACGGCGGTAGGTGGACGCCACCACGATGACGGCCACGGCCACCAGCACCAGCGAGAGTGCGACGGCGGCATCGGGGTCGGTTTCCCGCTGCAGATAGATCTCCAACGGCAGGGTGCGGGTGGTGCCCTGCAGGCTGCCCGCGAAGGTCAGCGTGGCGCCGAATTCGCCCAGGCTGCGGGCGAAGGCCAGCACCGCCCCGGAGGCCAGCCCGGGCAGCACCAGGGGGATCGTCACCCGGCGCAGCACGGTGGAGGGGCGGGCGCCGAGCGTGGCCGCCACCGCCTCGTAGCTGGTTCCCGCGGTGCGCAGGGTCCCCTCCAGGCTGAGCACCAGGAAGGGGAGCGCCACAAAGGTCTGGGCCAGCACGACGGCGGTGGTGGAGAACGCGATCTGGATGCCGGCCACCGTGAGCACCTGGCCCAGCAGCCCTTGGCGGCCGAAGGTGTACAGCAGCGCGATGCCGCCCACCACCGGAGGGAGGACCAGGGGCAGCAGCACGAGGGCGCGCAGCAGCCGTTGGCCGGCAAAGCGCCCCCGCGCCAGCACCAGGGCCAGCGGAACACCCAGCAGGATGCACAGCACGGTGCTGGCCGCGGAGGTGCGCAGGCTCAGGCCCAGTGCGGCGAGCGAGGACTCCGAGGTGACCAGGGCGCCGAAGCGCGGCCAATCGACCCGCAGGGCCATGGCCAGCAGCGGCAGCAGGATGAACGCGGCACCGATCGCCGCGGGCACCACAATCCACGCCGGGACGGCGGTGTACGCGGCCGGACGGCTACGGTGCGCCAAAGCCCGCATCACTAAGGACCTTCCGGCCGGCGTCGCCGGACACCAGCGCTGTGAAGGCGGCGGCCAGTTCCTTGTTCTTGCTGGCGGCCACGGTGGCGATCGGGTAGGTGGTGACGGCCTTGTCGGCGGCATCGAAGGGGATGCCCGTGACCTTGCCCGCTGCACCCTTGACGTCCGTGACATAGACCAGGCCGGCGTCGGCCTCGCCGGAGACCACCTTGCCCAGCACATCCGTCACGGAGGATTCCTCGCTGACAGGGGTGATGGACACGCCGGCGGCCTTCTCCGCCGTCACTGCGGCGGCGCCGCAGGGCACCTGGGGTGCGCACACGACCACCTTCACGCCGTCGCGCGCCAGATCGGACAATCCGGCGATGTTCGCCGGGTTCGACGGCGGCACCGCGATGGTGAGCCGGTTGGACGCAAAGTTGACGGCCGCCCCGTCCAGCAGCGAGGCATCGGCCAGCTTGGCCATGTTCTTCGTATCCGCGGAGGCAAAGACATCCGCCGGAGCGCCGGCGGTGATCTGCGTGACCAGATCCGAGGAGCCCGCAAAACTCAGCTGGATCTTGGTGCCGGGGTGCTGCGCCTCGAATTCCTTGGCCAGCTCGGTGAACGTGGCCTTCAGCGAAGCGGCGGCGAACACCGTCAGGGTGCCGGACAGGGCGGGTGTCGAGGCGCTCGTGCTGGCCGCTGCCGTCGTCGTAGAGCCCGCCGACGGCGTGCCTGCGCCGCAGCCGGCCAGCGCGCCGGCCGCCAGTACAGCGGTTGCCAGAAGGGTGGTTGTCTTCGTGATCATGCTTGGCTCCCTGTGGGTCCGGTTTCAACAATGACTGTGGTGGCCTTGACCACGGCGGTGGCCACGGATCCGGGTTCCAGACCCAGCTCGCGGACGGCCTCGCTGCTCATCAGCGAGACCACGCGGAAGGGGCCGCACTGCATCTCGACCTGCGCCATCACGGTATCGGCCTTGATGGCAGTGACCAGTCCGGTGAACCTGTTGCGGGCCGAGCTGCGGCCGCCGGTCGGATCCTCCGGAGTGCTGGCGAGGCGCCTGGCCTGGGTGGCAAGGTCCAGCCCGTCCACCACCAGGCGGCCGGAGGAGTCCTTGGACCCGGCAAGGGTCCCGGCCTCGATCCAGCGGCGGATGGTGTCGTCGCTGACGCCCAGGAGATTGGCGGCTTCGGAAACGCGGATAAGTGGCATGAGGCACAATCTACCCGCATCTGCGGATTAAATGCGTAGATTACGCCGGACTCACGGCCCGCAGCCCGGCCCAACTAGGTGACAGTTATCGCACGTTCTCGGGCCTGGAACGTGACATAGCTGTCACCTAGTTGGGTCAGGGGAGGAGGGTGAAGGGGATGGAGACGATTCTGTCGTCGCCCGGGGTGGGGGTGCCGCGGCCGTCGGTGTTGTTGGTCAGCAGCCAGAGCGTCCCGTCCGGGGCCGCCCATGCATCGCGGAGCCGGCCGTACTGCCCGGCGAGCACGGCATGCGGATCCGAGGCGCCGCCGCCATCCAGCGGCACCACCCAGAGGCGCTCGCCGCGCAGGGCCGCCATGTACAGGGTGTTTCCGACGACGGCGATGCCGCTGGGGCTGGCATCGGCGGTGGGCCAGACGAGCACCGGGTCGGTGAACTCCGCACCGCCGCCCATGCCCTCCACTACCGGCCACCCGTAGTTGGCGCCGGGGGTGATGACGTTGAGTTCGTCCCAGGCGTTCTGCCCAAACTCCGCCGCCCAGAGCCGGCCCGCCCCATCCCAGGCAAGCCCCTGCGGGTTGCGGTGCCCGAGGGAGTAGACAGGGCTGCCGGGGAACGGGTTGTCCGCCGGGATGCGGCCTTCGGGGGTGAGCCGGAGGATCTTGCCGTTCAACGAGCCCCGGTCCTGCGCCGATGCACGGTTCCCGGCGTCGCCGCTGGTGGCGTAGAGGTTGCCGTCCGGGCCAAAGGCGATGCGTCCGCCATTGTGGTTGCCGGCCTTGGCGATGCCGGTCAAGATCTCCTCGGGCGTCCCGAGTGAATAGGAGCCGGGACCGCCGGCCACCGGCATCCGCACAATCCTGTTGTCAGCGGCGGAGGTGAAGTAGGCATAGAGGAACAGGCAGCCGTCGGTTCCTGATGTTCCACAGCCGTTGTTGACCGCCAGCCCCAGCAGCCCGCCCTCGCCGCCGGGGTCCACACCGGGAACGGTGGCCGCCACGCGCGTTCCGCCGGAGGGCAGCAGCTCCAGGATCCGGGCGCTGTCGCGCTCGCTGACGAGCACCGTCCCATCGGGCAGGGCGGCCATGGACCAGGGCGCGTCGAGGTCCGTGGTGATGTCGACGGCGGTGGTCCTCGTTGGGATTCCCGCCGGGGGCGTAGCCGTTGAGGCCGTTGACGGCGACGGCGGCGGCGGGGTGCTGGGCGCGGGCCCGGGGCCGGGCGTGCAGGCGGCCAGCAGCAGTGCGGCCCCTGCCGCAGCCAGCCACCTCCTCGGATCGCGGGTCCGTGCGGCCATCATGGTGCGAGCCTATGCCCGGCGGCCGGCGCCGTCCACGGCCCGGGAGAGTACGCGGGCGGGGCGGGGGCCGCCGGATCACTAAACTGGAGCCATGACTGCAACACTCGTGGCCAAGGACCTTGCGGGCGGCCACGCCCACCGCACCCTCTTTTCCAATCTGAGCTTCACCGTGGCCCCCGGCGACGTCGTTGGCGTCGTCGGCGCGAACGGCGCCGGCAAGTCCACGCTGCTGCGCCTGCTGGCCGGCGTCGACAAGCCGCAAGCCGGCACCGTCTCCACCGCCCCGCAGGATGCCTTCATCGGGTGGCTGCCGCAGGAGCACGAGCGCGTTGCGGGGGAAACGCTGGGCGGCTACATCGCCCGGCGCACCGGCTGCACCGCCGCGACGGAGGCAATGGAGGCTGCCGCCGAGGCGCTGGCGGACGGCACCACCGAGTCCGCCGACATCTACGGCACGGCGCTGGACCACTGGCTGGCCTGCGGTGCCGCGGATCTGGAGGAGCGCATCCCCGCCACCCTGGCCGAACTGGGCCTGGAGCTGGACGCCGACGCCGAGATGACGGGCCTCTCCGGCGGCCAGGTGGCGCGCGCGGCATTGGCGGCGCTGTTGCTGAGCCGCTTCGACATCGTCCTGCTGGATGAGCCCACCAATGATCTGGATCTGGCCGGACTGGACCGGTTGGAGCAGTTTGTCCAGGGCCTGCGCGGCGGCGTCGTGCTGGTCTCCCACGACCGCGAGTTCCTGGCGCGCTGCGTGACCACCATCGTGGAGCTGGATCTGGCCCAGAACCAGGTGGCCGTGTACGACGGCGGCTATGACGCCTTCCTGGCCGAGCGCGCCGTCGCCCGCCGGCATGCCCGCGAGGCCTACGACGAGTTCGCCGACAAGAAGGCGGATCTGGTGTCCCGGGCCCGGACGCAGCGCGAGTGGAGCTCCCAGGGCGTGCGCAATGCGATGAAGAAGAACCCGGACAACGACAAGATCCGGCGCCGGGCCAGCAGCGAGTCCTCCGAGAAGCAGGCCCAGAAGGTGCGCCAGATGGAATCGCGGATTGCCCGGCTGGATGAGGTGGTGGAGCCGCGCAAGGAGTGGGCGCTGCAGTTCAGCATTGGCGCCGCCCCGCGCTCCAGCTCCGTGGTGGCCACCCTGAATGCGGCCACGGCCCGGCGCGGGGAGTTCACCCTCGGCCCGGTGTCCCTGCAGGTCAATGCCGGTGAGCGGATCGGCATCACCGGCCCCAACGGCGCCGGCAAGACCACGCTGCTGCGCCTGCTGCTGGGCCGGGACCTGCCCGACGACGGCGGCTGCGCCCTTGGTGCCAACGTTGCGGTGGGGGAGATCGACCAGGCCCGCGGCCAGCTGGCACCGGACAAGCCGCTGGGCGATGCCTTTGAGGACTGTGTTCCGGAAATGGCCAGCGCCGAGGTGCGCACCCTGCTGGCCAAGTTTGGGCTGAAGGCGGACCAGGTCAACAGCACCGTTGCCGCCCTGTCGCCGGGGGAGCGGACCCGTGCGGGGCTGGCCCTGCTGCAGGCCCGCGGGGTGAACCTGCTGGTGCTCGATGAGCCCACCAACCACCTGGACCTGCCGGCCATCGAGCAGCTTGAGGAGGCGCTGGAAAGCTACGACGGCGCGCTGCTGCTGGTCACGCACGACCGCCGCCTGCTGGAGAACGTCCGCCTGGACGCCCGCTGGCGCGTGGAGGACGGCACCGTCTCGGTCCTTTAACGCAGGTTGAGGTGTGAGGTGATGCCCTTTAGAGCGTCTCTAAAGGGCATCACCTCACACCTCAACGAGGTTTAAAGGCTAGAGGATGTCGAAGTCCGCCTCGTTGACCTTGGGGGTGCCGGCACCGGCCGAGGGTCCCGTCGAGATCGCGGCCGGGGCCGGAGTGCTGCCGGCCTTCAGTGCAGCCAGCCGGGCCTCCACCTCGGTCTGCTCGCCCAGATCCTCCAGGCTGTTGAACTGGGCGTCGAGGCTGGAGGCTGCCAGCTCGTTCTGGCCGCGGACCTTGGCCTCTTCGCGGCGGATCTTCTCCTCGAAACGGCTGACCTCGCTGGTGGGGTCCAGGATGTCGATGCTCTTGATGGCGTC
Organism: Arthrobacter sp. 35W; assembly: GCF_000482545.1. Lineage (GTDB taxonomy): Bacteria > Actinomycetota > Actinomycetes > Actinomycetales > Micrococcaceae > Specibacter. The sequence continues at coordinate 2,648,066 of NZ_KI519454.1, read as the reverse complement.
GTGGACCTGGGACTGGGCCTCGGCCGTCTTGGAGCGGGCAATGAGTTCATTGCGCTTGGCGGAAAGCTCGCCCAGCTTGCCCTTCATCTGGTTCAGACCCTGCTTGAGCTTCTCCACCACATCGGTCTGGGCGGCAATGTTCGGCTCGGCGGTCTTGGCCTCGTTCTCCGAGGTGATCTGGCGCTGCAGGGCCACCTTGGCCAGGTTGTCGAACTTGGTGGCGTCGGCGGCATTGCCCGCGGCACGGAATTCATCGGCCTTGCGGCTGGCTGCCAGGGCCTTGTTGCCCCAGTCGGAAGCAGTCTTGACGTCCTGGTTGTAGTCGTCCTCGAGCATCCGCAGATTGCCGATGGTCTGGGCCACGGCCGACTCAGCCTCGGCAATGTTGTTGGTGTAGTCCCGGACCATCTGGTCAAGCATCTTCTGCGGGTCCTCGGCCTGATCCAGCAGCGCATTGATGTTGGCCTTGGCCAACTGTGCAATACGGCCGAAGATGGACTGCTTTGCCATGGTTCTACCTTTCGTTCAACTGCATGATGGGTACCGCCCAACCTGTCCCGCCCCAAGCTGGGAGCGCCGGCTGGTACTTCTGTGGGTAGCTTGCCAAACATCGCCTGACTTGGCTAGCAATGGGCCTCGTGTCGGACCGGTGCTGCGGGGCTAGAAGTTGCCGCCGTCGCCGCCGAATCCGCCGCCTCCTCCGCCGCCGCCAAAGCCGCCGCCGCCGTCGCTCCAGCCGCCGAAGCCGCCACCGCCCCAGCTGCTGTTGTGGCCACCGCCGCCGGAGAGCATGCCGCCGAGGATGCCGCCCAGTACGGCGCCGCCGAAGCCGCCGCCCAGACCGCCGCCGCCACCGCCGCGGCCGCCGAAGCCGCCGCTTCCACCGCCGAAACCGGAGACATCATTTTGTGCGTACTGGGCCGCCTGCTGGGCCAGGGCGTTGGCCTGCTGCGCGTAGGCCAGCGCCGAGACCGGGTCCGAGGAGGCGATGGAGAGGGCATAGTCCAGATTGCGCTGGGCCTCGGCGATGCGGGTGCGCGCCTCGGAGCCGACGCCGCCGCGGCGGGCCGCGATGAAATCTGAGGTGGCCGAAATCTGCGCCTGGGCCGTCGACAGCGCCTGGGAGAGGGCGGCCTGCGCCCGGGCCGCCTGCTGCTGCTGGTCGCGGATGCCGCTGAGCATCTCATCCAGCGCACCGTGGGCGCGCTCCACCTGGTCCAGCGTGGCAATGGGATCCAGCTTGCCGCCGGCGATGGCCGCGTTGGCCTGGTCCAGGATGGCCTGGGCGGAGGCGACGGTCGGGGCGAACTTCTCGTAGCCTGCCGTGGCGGCGAGGGACTTGGCCTGGGCCAGATCGCCCGTCGTATCGGCGACGGCGGCCCGCAGGTTTCCGTTGGCCTCGTCCAGATCGTGGGCCACCTTGGCGATGGCGTCCAGCAGCAGGTTGGCCTGGTACAGGCTTTCCTCGGCGGCGCGCACCGCGACGGCGGCCTGGGGTGTGTCCTGGGCTCCGATCCGGTCCTGGGCCTGGGCCGAGGCGGTGCGGACAAACTCCAGCCGCTCCGTGGCCTGGGTGATGTTGTCCGAGATGGGGGCCAGTGCGCTGTCGGCATAGCGGCCCGAGAGCGTGGTCAGAGTGGTCTGGGCGTCCGCCACGCGGGTGGCTGCCGCGGCGGCACCGTCGGCGACGGCGGCCAGGGCCTGCGGAGCATTCTTCTCCAACTCCCGCAGGGAATCGAAGTTGCTCTTCTCATGCGCCAGCGCTTCGTTGGCCGCCTCGGAGCGCCTGATGATTTCGCCGTACCAGGCCCGCTGCTCTTCGATGGTGTCGGGGATGGCGTCGTCGAGCTGCTGCTGGAGCTTGAAGGATTCGTTCAGATGCCCCTTGGCCTCTTCCAGCGCCTTTTGGAACGGCTTCACGGCCTCGTCACCGTAGGAGGCCTGGGCAAAGCCGATCTCCTGTTCGGAGGACTTGATGGCGTCGTCGGCGGCAATCAACAGGGATCCCGCGCGGGTGCGCAGCTCCGGGATGCTGACGCCGGCCAGCGGATCCAGCTTCTCCCCGCCGGGGCCGAAGCCGGCCTCGGTGTCGGCCTGCGCCTTCCTCCGGCGCCGGCTGCGCATCACCAGCACGGTGCCGACGCCTCCAGCGACGACGGCGCCGCCGATGCCCAGGGCCACCAGTCCGCCGGTGGCGTCGGGAACCGTTCCGGTGCCGCCTCCTGCGGCATCGCCGATGGCCGCGGCGCCGTCAATGGCAGCCTGGGCCCAGTTGCTCTGCGCAAGCTGGGGCTTGATCGCGTTCTGGGAGATGTTGTTGCCTTGCGCAGCGGTCAGGGCGCTCCCACCCTGGAAGCTGTACTGGCGGTCCTTGGTGGCCACGGCCAGCAGGGCCTCGGTCCGGCCCATGTTCTTGGACGCCACCACTGCCTTGGCCCAGACATCGCGGTCCATGCCGTCGAAGGAGTCCACGTAGACCACAAACAGGGTGAACCCATGGTCCTTGCTGAGCTTGGCAATGGCGTCCTTCACGTCCTGGGTTTTGGAGCCCAGCGCGTTGGCTTTGTCCACCACGTAGGTTCCTGCGGGGATGGTCACCGGAGGCTCCGCATTCGCTGCGGCAGCGGGCAGCAGGGCCAGCAGGGCGATTCCCGCCACCGCCAGCAGACGGGGGAACAGTGAGAACTTGGACCGCATGGAGTACCCTTCATTGGTCGATTCGCGTGCTCTGATTCTAGGGTTGTGCACCACAAGCGTCCATGAGCAACACTCTGCCGCCAGCGAAAGGTTGGTGGCGGAGGGGCGTTCACAGCAACCTTCCAGTGAACGTTCGTAAATGTCCCAGTGACAGCCCCCATCATGGATGTAAGAGCAAGAGCGATGACAAGGCACAGAGGAAGGAAGACCAATGACGGCGAACAACCACCCCGGCGCTGGCGACTACGAGCAGGAACCCCGTGAGAACGACACTGCCCGGCTGAACCAGAGCGACGCCGCAGGGTATGCAGCGCCCGAGGCTTCCGGGCAGGCCGCCGCGGCTACGGCCGAGGCCGGCGGGATGGTCTCCAACGAGACCGTCGCCAACCCCACCGTCGCCAACCCCACGGTCTCCAACGAAACGGTGTCCAACCCGACCGAGCCGATCGCAGCGCCCACCAACTCGACGCTGCCGCTGCACGAGTGGTGGAACCAGCGCCACGAGGCCGCTGCTGCCGGCACCACGCCCGAGGTTCCCACCCCGCCGTCGTACGTCCCCACCACTGCCCAGCCGCAGGTCGACACCACTGCCGCCGCACAGCAGCCGGTGGAGGAGTCCATCAGCGCCTCCGCGCCGTTCGCCGCACCGGTGACGACGCCGGTGGCCCAGCAGGAGCCGGCCGCGCCCCGGCCGCAGTACGGCCAGTACGCGCCGCAGCAGCCGGGGCACCCCTATCAGGGACAAGACGCCCAGTACGCCCAGTCCGGGCACGGCGCCCACGCCGCCCCGGCGCAGGAGCAGCAGCACACGGCCGCCTACCCCTACCAGGGCGCCCTGCCGGCGGCCGTGAACGCACCCAGCAAGAAGCGGATCGGCACTGGAGCACTCATTGCCACAGTGCTCGCCGCGGCCCTGGTGGGCGGTGGCGTGGGCGGTGGAGCCATGTACCTGCTCGATGGCCAGCGCACCTCCGCATCCTCAGCCCAGCAGCCCCTGAGCTCCCCAGTGATCGTGAACAACAAGGACTCCGTCAACGCCGTGACGGCGGCGGCCGCCAAGGCCTCGCCCAGCGTCGTGACCATCTCCGCCTCCTCCGGCAACTCCGGCGGCACGGGATCGGGCATCATCCTGGACACGGACGGCCACATCCTCACCAACACCCACGTGGTGACGCTCGACGGCGCCGCCGCCAATGCGGCCATCGAGGTCCAGTTGGCCAATGGCAAGGTCTACAAGGGAACCATCGTGGGCACCGACCCGCTCTCGGACCTGGCCGTCGTGAAGATCGATGCGCCTGACCTGGTCCCCGCCACCCTGGGGGACTCCTCCAAGACCAACGTCGGTGACACTGTGCTGGCCATCGGCGCCCCGCTGGGTCTGAGCGGGACCGTCACAGATGGCATTGTCTCGACTGCGAACCGCACCATCCAGGTGGCCTCCTCGGCCGTGCCGGACTCCGGCACCGACTCCGGCAGCAACGGCGACCAGGGCGGCAATGGCTTCAACTTTGCCCCGCCGAACGGCTCCAACGGCTCCTCGAACGCCGCCAAGGGCACCGTCAACCTGAATGTGATCCAGACCGATGCCGCGATCAACCCTGGCAACTCCGGCGGTGCACTGGTGAACCTGAATGGTGAAGTCATCGGCGTCAACGTGGCGATCGCCTCCGCCGGGTCCTCGTCCTCCACGGACCAGTCGGGCAACATCGGCGTCGGCTTCTCCATTCCGATCGACACCGCCAAGCGGATTGCCCAGGAAGTGATCGCCAACGGCAAGGCCACCCACGGCCAGCTGGGCGTCAGCGTCCAGGCCGCCGCGGCCAACGGCAATTCCAACGCCTTCTCCAACGGCGCCGTGCTGGCCACCGTTGACTCCGGCACCCCGGCTGCAGCCGCGGGGCTGAAGAAGGGCGACATCATCACCGGTCTCGCGAACCGCACCATCGCCGACGCCTCCGAGCTCACGGCGGCCGTCCGCGAGCAGGCCGGCGGCGCCACGGTGAAGGTGACGTTCATCCGCGACGGCAAGACCCAGACCGTCGACGTCACGCTGGGCTCGGCCACGAGCTGATCAAACATCCCGGGCATGGGCGCCCAGCATGAGATGCCGCAGGGGCGGCCCCGGAAATGGGGCCGCCCCTGCGGCATTGGTGGGCGTCGGCGGGACGCCGTTCAGCTCCGGTGCCCGGCGGCGAGCACCCGGACCAGCACCGGCGTCGTCGCCCTCAGCCCGGTCCACACCAGCCCGATGCCGCCGGCCAGCACCGCGGCAATCGTGGCCAGGGACAGCGGCGAGACGACCAGGGCGATGCCCGTCAGCGGGAAGACGACGACGGCGCCCACCACGGCCGAGCCGATGGACACCGTCCGCACGGGGGACATCACCGCCCGGCGGCGGGCGGCGTCCATGGCGGCCACGGGCATGCCGAGGCGGTCCAGGCTGGTGTAGAGGCCAGCCCGGTCCAGCACGGCCGCGGCCTGGTTGACCCCGGCCGAGCACGCGACCATCAGGAAGGACGCCACCACCGTGATGACGACGCCGGTGCGGATGTCGGCCACCAGCACGTCATCTGTGCCGGAGGACGCGGCACTGTCCATCAGGGCCAGCCCGGTGCCGGCCACCACCGCGACAAAGCTGGCCATGGCGAGTCCGCTGACCTGCCGCCAGGCCTCCTTGGGGGATTCCAGCACCGTGCGGGCCGCCAACAGGCGCTCCGGCGTGGCGGCACGGCGCAGATTTCGGCCGGCCACGGCCTTGAGGGCGAACGGCCCCAGCAGGTTGAGCACCGCGAGTCCGGCGGCAAAGGCCCCGGCGGCGACGGCGGCAATGGCCAGGAAGGAGCCGAGGGAGCCGAGCAGGCTCAGTGCCAGGACGATGCCCAGCACTGCGGCAGTGCCGAGGGCCAGCCGGAGCCAATGGGCGCCGGCCGGCTGCTGCCGGGTCCGCACGCCCAGTGGGGTCAGCACCACCCGCCGCAATCCGGCGGCGGCGCTGGCCGCGGCCAACAGGGCGACGCCGGCCACCGTGGCGAACACGGCAAGGGGGCTGAGCCAGAGGGCATCCAGTCCCAGCACAGCACCGCGGAAATGCAGCAGCGCCACGGCGGGGACGGCAGCGGCGTAGAGCACCACTCCGGCGACGGCGCCGGCCGCGGCCAGCAGCGTGGATTCAAGCACGGCCAGTGCGCCCACCTGGCCGGGCGTTGCCCCGAGCAGGCGCAGTGTGGAGAGCCGTTCGTCGCGGCGGCGGGCCGACAGCCGGGCCGCGGAACTTCCCAGGGTGGCCAGCGGGACAAGCATCAGCGCCAGCGCCAGGGAGGCAAGAACCTGGTAGAGGCCGGTGGATCCGTCCTCGGCCGGGGGAGCGGTGTAGAAGGTCATGGCGCCGGCCAGGACCACAAGCACCAGCGCCGTGACCAGGGCAAAGGCGGCCACCGGCAGAGCCACCAGGGCGGTGCTGCCGGCTCCCGGGCGCCACAGCAGGCGCAGGAGCCGCAGCGGGACGGGAATACGGGTCATCGCGCGCCGCCCATCGGATCCCACGCCGGCTGCAGCACTGCCCGCTGGACAAAACGCTGCTCCGGCTGCTGTGCCGCCGCCGGAGGAGGGGCGGCCGGCACGGCCGGAACCGACGTGGTCAGGGTGCGGGGCTCCCACGAGCCCGCGTTCAGCAGGGCGCCGTCGTGCAGGTGGATGGTGCGCCCGCAGCGGGCTGCCACACTCTCATCGTGGGTGACCAGCACCAGGGTGCGGCCCCGGCCACTGGTTGCGCCCAGCAATGCCGTCATGACCTCGGCGGATGTCTGCGAATCCAGGGCTCCGGTGGGCTCATCGGCAAACACCACGCTGGCCCCGCCCACCTGTGCCCGGGCGATCGCCACCCGCTGGGCCTGCCCGCCGGAGAGCTCGCCAATGCGGCGGTGCTCCATCCCCGCCAGCCCCAGAGCGGCCAGCCACTGGGCCGCCACCGGCTCCGCCGCCTTGCGCGGGGTGCCTTTGATCATCAGCGCCAGCGCCACATTCTCCACGGCGGTGAGCTCGGGAACCAGCAGTCCGGCCTGGAAGACAAAGCCAAATTCCCCGCGCCGCAGCCGGGACCGCGCACCCTCGCCCAGCGAGCCCACCTCCACCGGACCCGAGGGCCCCGCATAGGTGACGGTGCCGGCGTCGGGCCGGATGATCCCGGCCAGAATGTGCAGCAGGGTGGTCTTGCCCGAACCCGAGGCCCCCATGATGGCCACCGAGTCGCCGGGGGCAATGTCCAGGTCCACCCCGGCCAGGGCGGTGCTGGGGCCGTAGCTCTTGGACAGGTTGCGGGCGCGCAGAATCGGGATTGTCATGGTTCCAGCCTGCCCGGCGGCCCGGCACCCAGGCATCGGGCCGGGGCAGGAGATTGCCCGGGTCGGCTCATCCCGCAGGTGGAGATCCAGCCAGGGCCTGTAACGCGGCGACAAACGGGCTGGGTGCCCACGGCCCCAAGCTACTAAGCTCGAGGGGTATGCGCTCAAGAACCACGCAGGACGAAGGGCAACAGTGGAAAACACGGCACTGAACATCGCGGTACTGGTCAAATATGTACCGGACGCGCAGTTCGACCGGCACCTCACGGGAGCCGGCAATACCTTGGAGCGGGCGGAATCCATCCTCTCCGAACTGGATGAGTACGCCATCGAGGCTGCCCTGGCACTGTCCGAGGCCCGCGGCGGGGAAGCGGCCGGCAACAAGGTCACGGCCATCACCATGGGACCGGCCTCCGCCGTCGCCGCCGTGAAGAAGGCTCTGCAGATCGGCGCCACCGAGGGCGTGCACCTCAGCGATGAGGCGCTCGCCGGCTCCGACGCCGCCGCCACCTCCCTGGCCCTCGCCGCCGTCGTCCGCCACCTGGGTGGCGTCGATCTGGTGCTGACAGGCATGGCCTCCACCGACGGCGAAACCTCCCTGGTGCCCGCCCAGCTGGCCGCCCGCCTGGGCCTGCCGCAGATCACCTTCGCCTCCTCGCTGGAGGTGGATTCCAGCGGCGAGGCACATGTGGCCACCGCCCGGCGCGACGGCGACATCTACGCCGAGACCATCCAGGCCACGCTGCCGGCCGTCGTCTCCGTGACGGACCAGGCCAACTCGCCGCGCTACCCCAATTTCAAGGGCATCATGGCCGCGAAGAAGAAGACAGTCACGGCGCTGACCCTGGCCGAGATCGGCGTCGAGCCCGCCAGTGTGGGCCACGAGGGCTCGCTGACGGTGGTCAAGGCCGCCGAGGCCCGTGAACACCGCCCGGCCGGAACCATCATCACGGACAGCGGCGACGCCGGAATCCAGCTGGTGGATTTCCTCGCCGCCCAGAAGCTCCTCTAAGCGAAGAAGGCCTGAGTATGAGTGCAGTAGTAGTTTTCATCGACCAGACCGAGGTCTCCACCAGCCCCGGCCATCCGGTGCTGTCCAAGAGCAGCCAGGAGCTGTTGACCCTGGCCCGGCTTGCAGGCGAGCCCGTGGCAGCCGTTGCCGGCGAGGCCAGCGATGAGCTGGCAGCCGCCCTGGGCGGGGCCGGCGTGTCCCGCGTCTTCGCCTCCAGCCAGGACGAGCTGACCGGGTACCTCGTGGCCCCCAAGGCGGATTTCGTGGCGCAGGTTGCCACCGCCGCAGGCGCCGCGGCCGTGCTGGTGGGCAACAACTTTGAGGGCAAGGAAATCGCCGCCCGCGTGGGGATTGCCCTGAATGCCGGTGTCATCTCCGACGCCGTTGGCCTCACCGTGGCCGATGGGGCGATCACCGTGCAGAAGTCCGTGCTGGCCGGCTCCTACACCGTGGAGGCCTCCGCCACCTCGGCCGTGTCCGTCATTTCGGTGAAGTCCAACAGCGTGGACGCCGAGCCTGCCGCCGTTCCGGCCACAGCCGCCGTCGAGCAGTTCACCGCCGAGTTCGCCCCGGCGAGCCTGGGGGCCAAGATCATCGAGCGCACGCCCAAGCCCGCCAGCGGACGCCCGGACCTCTCCGACGCCCGCATCGTGGTGGCCGGCGGCCGCGGCGTTGACGGCAACTTCGGCCCTGTGGAGGAGCTGGCGGACGTGCTGGGGGCCGCCATCGGCGCCTCCCGCGCCGCCACGGATGCCGGCTGGATCGAGCATTCGGCGCAGGTGGGGCAGACCGGCAAGACTGTCGCCCCGCAGCTGTACATCTCCGTCGGCATCTCGGGAGCCATCCAGCAGAAGGCCGGCATGCAGACGTCCAAGGTGATTGTCGCCGTGAACAAGGATGCCGAGTCCCCGGTGTTCGAGATCGCCGACTTCGGCATCGTGGGCGACCTCTTCGACGTGCTGCCCCAGGCCACGGCCGAGATCAAGCGCCGCCGCGGCTAGCCGCACCGTCCGGGGACACGGTTCCCCGTTCATGACGCAATCGTGGACGCGTCCTGGGCGGGAAACCGTGTCCCCGTTGGAGTTGTGGCTCTGAGGGCCTGCCAGCCAGTGTCCGCCTACGTGAGGTTTTCCGCGGCGTAGACCTTCATCGCGTCGAGCATGTAGCCCACCGGCACCCCGGCGTCCTCATAGTTGGCCGCGAAGCGGGGATCATCGCGGTACATCTCGCCCAAGCCCACATAGGCCGCGGCCGTTGGCGTCCAGTGGAAGCAGATCCACCGGTAGTGGCGCCCGACGGCGGCCTGGACGGCGCCGTCGCCGGCTGGCAGCCCCGCTTGGTGGCACCGGGCCAGCTCGGCATTGACCGCCGCCGATTCATCCTTCATGGCCTGCTTCTGCCCGGGAGTGAGGGCGTTGTACTTGGCATTGCTGCGCGACACCGCCTCCTTGCCCCAGCGCGAGATGGCCTCTTCCTCGTACGGGTTCTCGTCGAAGCCCGTGAACAGCTCGTTGGCACTCATCGTTTCTCCTTGGATCAGGGCGTTGATGGTTGCTTCCACCGTCGCGGCCATGGCGGACATGCGCCCGCTCTCGGCCAGCAGCCACTCGCGGTGGACGGCCAGAGCGGCCACGGCATCGCGCTGGCCGGCCAGGACCTCGCCGATCCGTCCCAGCGGCAGGCCCAGTTCGCGCAGCAGCAGGATCCGCTGCAGCCGTTCCAGCTCGGCGCGCCCGTAGAAGCGGTAGCCATTGGCCGCCGTCCCGGCCGGGGGCAGCAGGCCGATCTGGTCATAGTGGCGCAGCGTCCGCGAGGTCACCTTGGCCATGTGGGCGACGTCGGCAATGCTCCACCGCTCCGCCGTCCCGGCCATGGGAAGCCCCTTCCATCAACTGTGTCAGGTCCGGTGTTCCGGACCTGTTTCCCACCGTAGAAGTTGACGCTGCGTCAAGGTCAAGTGCTGCCGCTGAAAAGATTCCTAGGGGCGGCGGCCGGTGCCGATCAGGGCGTCCGAGTTCATCTGGACCTGCGGGCCCACGGAGCGGACAAAATGCTTCCGCACCCGGGCGATGGCCTCCGGGTCGCGCGGCAGCAGGGTGCGCCAGCCGCTGCCCATCACCAGCGACCAGGCCATCTCATCATCCACCGTGAGCGTCTGCGGGCGCGGGGCCACCTCGACGTCGACGAGCCCGCGGGCTTCCAGCCACTCCTTCATTGCCGTGGCGGAGGAGATCTTGTCCATATTCTGGTTGGGCTCCGGGACGACGCCGGCCAGCCGGGGGCGCTCGGTGATGGCGGCCTCCAGGATGCGCCCGGCGAAGGGTTCCAGTGCGCCCTGGACCCAGGTGCTGGCGACCAGCCGGCCGCCGGGGCGCAGCATGCTCACCAGATGCTCCACGCCGGCCTCCATGGGGGAGAGGAAGAACATCGAGTAGGAGCACAGCACCGCGTCAAAGGTGCGGTGGCCGCGCCAGCGGGTCACATCCGCCTCTGTGAGGGTGGTGTTCAGGATTCCGTGCTCGGCCAGTTTGGCCGCGGCAAGCCGCAGCAGGCCGGTGGAGAGGTCCACCCCGTCCACGGTGCCGGTGGGGCCGACGGCGGTGGCGGCCGGGAGTGTGGCAGCTCCCGTGCCGCAGCAGGCGTCGAGCACCTTCTCGCCGGGCTGCAGGGCTGCGGCCTCGACGACGGCGGCGCCCATGGGGTCCCAGAGCGCCTCGGACCACGTTTCAAACTGCAGAGCACCGTCGGTGAAGGCCAGGCCGGGATCGCGTGCGGACATTGAGTTGCCTCCAGGGGTGGTGCGGACGGTGGAACGAGCGGTGGGCTAGAGCTGGGCGCCGGCGAAGCCGTGCTGGCGCCAGGCCTCGTAGACGGCGATCGACGCCGCGTTGGCCAGGTTGAGCGAGCGCAGCGAGGGCAGCATCGGCAGCCGGACGCGGGAGCTCACATGGGGATCGTTCTTGACGGACTCCGGGAGCCCCACGGATTCGGGGCCGAACAGCAGGACATCCCCGGGCTGGTAGGCGATGTCCGTGTAGGAGGCCTCGCCGTCGGAGGTGAAGGCGTAGACATTCTCCGGGGCCAGCGCCTCCCAGGCCGCCTCGAGCGTCGGGTGCACATGCAGCACGGCGAGGTCGTGGTAGTCCAGACCGGCGCGGCGCAGCTTGGAATCCTCCAGCTGGAAGCCCAGCGGCTCCACCAGGTGCAGCTCGGCACCGGTGATCGCCGCCAGGCGGATGGCGTTGCCGGTATTGCCGGGGATCTCGGGGGTGTAGAAAAGTATGCGGAACACCTGACCATCTTAGGCACGCGCCGCCGCAGGCAGCGGACCGGTCCGAACGGTGGGCACCCTCAGGCGCACGGCCGCAGGGCTAGTGCATGCCGCCCAGCAGCCTGGAGAGCACTTCGAGGTCCACCACATTGGGCGCCGGCCCGGCGGCCAGGAAGTGCCGCACCTCCCGCACCAGCCGGGCTCCGTTGGCCACATGGACCAGATCGGAGCCATCGGGCTCGCTGCCCCGGGCGTAGTCGATGACGGGCTGGTACAGGTTGGCGTCCGGGCTGTGGACGGCGATCCAGCCCGTCACATTGCATTCGGGGAAGAGCTCCTGCATCTTCCGCACGGCCGGCAGCATCCGCGGCGGCTCAATCACCTTGCTGCCGTGGACCAGTGTGCTGCCATTCCAGCGGTAGGCGCCCTCGGGCAGCATCATGGAACCCACCAGCACCAGCCGGTAGCCCACCAGCAGCGCGTGGTCGATGTAGCCGTTGTCCGCGGGGGAGACCAGCCCGTTCACCAGCCGGGCGGAGGGGATCTGGGCCAGCACCTGCTGCATCAGCAGCTGGATGGTCCTCGCCTCGCGGGCCAGCCGCGCCTGGGCGCCGAAGAGCCCGCGCTTGCGCGGCGCACCGTGCACGGGCTGGGCCGCACGCGCCGGGGCGATCAGCGGCACCGCGCCGTCGGGCAGGCTCTCATAGGCGGGGACGTAGACGGCAGGGTCCGACGCCGAGACCTTGGCCTCGCGCGGCCGGGCGTCGGTGCGGAAGGTGGCCGAGGGGCCCGGCGTTGCGGACCCGGGCCGGCTCCAGCCACCCTGGCGGGCCGACGCGCCGGCGGAGCCACGCCGGTTGGTGCCGTAGGACCTGTCGTAGGCGGCCCGGCGGAGGGGATCGATAAGGGTCTCGTAGGCCTCGTTGACCTGGCGGAAGTGGGCGGGATCGCCGCCGTGGTCCGGGTGGGATTTGCGCGCGGCCTTGCGGTAGGCCGCCTTGATTTCCTGCGCCGTGGCACCGGCCTCGATGCCCAGCACCTGGTAGTGCGTCGGCAGGGAACCGTTCACGGACGCACCTTCCATTGTCTTCTGCGGGGCATGGTCCATCCTAACGGCGCAGCCCCTGACATAATTGCGTACCGATGACTACACCCACGGCGACCGGGCCTTCCGGAGCAGGGCTGCGCATTGCCGTGGCCATCAACCCCCGCGCGGCCTTTGGCGCCTCCACCCACGCCGGTGAGACGGTGGTGGCGCGGCTGCGCGCCGCCGGGCACCAGGTGGCGGTGCTGCGGCGCGGCAGCTACGCCAAGCTGGCCGCCGCCGTGGAGACTGAGCTGGCGGCGGGCGCCCAGGCGGTGGTGGTGGTGGGCGGCGACGGCATGGTCCACCTCGGGGTAAATGCCGTGGCCGGGTCGGATGTCCCGCTGGGCATCATCCCGGCGGGCACAGGCAATGACACGGCCCGCGGACTGGGCATCTCCCTGAAGGGCATCGACGCGGCGGTGGACCAGTTCCTCGCCGCCACGGCCGCCGGGCCGCGCACCATCGACCTCGGCCTGCTGGAACGTGCCGGCGCGGAAACCGCCGGACCCGGCGGCGCCGGGGGATCGGCGCTGCCGTCCAGGATCTGGTTTGCCGGTGCGCTCTCCGCCGGCTTCGATGCGCTGGTGAACGAGCGCGCCAACCGCTGGCGCTTCCCGCGGGGCAAGGCCCGCTACAACCTGGCCATCCTGCGGGAGTTGGCCACGCTCAAACCCCTCCACTACCGCCTGGTGGTGGACGGCGTGCCGGAGGAACTGGACGCCGTGCTGATCTCCATTTCCAACGGCATCTCCATCGGCGGCGGCATGAAGATCACTCCCGACGCCCGCTACGATGACGGCATGCTTGACCTCTTCATCGTCTCGCCGCTGTCCAGGCTGACGTTCCTGGCGATCTTCCCGCGCGTCTTTGCCGGGCGCCACACCACGCATCCGGCGGTGCAGATCCGCCGGGTGCGTTCGGTGTCCATCGACGCCGACGCCGTGGTGGGCTACGCCGACGGTGAGCGGGTGGGGCCGCTGCCGGCCACGGTCACGGCGGCGCCCGGCGCGCTGAAGGTCTGGTGCTAGGCGTGCGCCGGCGCCTGGCCGCGGGCGGCGTGGTTGCGGTGGCTGCCCTGGCGTTGGCGGGGTGCACCATTTCGCTGCCCGCCCAGCAGGAGGTTCCGCCCACTGCCGCGGCACCCACCAGCTTCGCCGCTCCGGCCACCACGGCGGGACACGATGCCGCCGCCGTGGCCGCTGCTGACATGACCTTTGCCGCCGGGGCAACGTTGTCGCCCGGCGAGCCCCTCGCCTTTGCCGACTCCCTGGCCACGGCATCCTACGGCTCCGATGCCGCGGCACCCGAGTGGACGGCCGCGCCCAGTCCGGCCGCCGGATCGCAGAAGTACACCAATGCCGCCGGCTGCACGCTGGTGCATTGGACCACCGTCAACCAGGGGCCGCTGGCCACGTCCGGGGACGACCGCGCGGCCACGACGGAGCTGTTCCGGTACCTGATGCCGTCGGTGGTGGAATCCTCGCTCAAGCCCGCCGCCTGGTCGTGGAACAAGGAACCCGGCAAGGGCGGGCCGTCGATCGATTTCCTGTCCTACCGCAGCCGGGACGCCGCCTCCGGCTCGGCGGTGGCGGCCTGGGGCCGGATGGTGTCCGCCGCGGACATGGGTCTGTTCATTTCCCTGGCCTGCCCCACGGAGGCCGCGCTGGATCTGGCCACGGCCTCCGCGTCGGCCCGGCTGTCGGTGGTTCCGCCCAGCCGCTGACGGCTCCACGCGCAACACAACGAACAACTCCTCCAAGGTCGTAGACATCGGATGTTACGCATGCCAAACTGGCAGGGCGCCGCGCCGCTGATTGATATTTCCAGGCGCCTTGCGTTGCAAACAACCGACCAATGTTGCTCAGGAGTTGTTCATGACCGTCGCCCACCCCAACCGCCGCCAGATCCTCAAGCTTGGCGGTGCACTGGCCCTCACGCCTCTCGCCACCCAATTCCTCGCCTCCGCGGCCTCCGCGGCACCTGGACTCCGCCCCGCCGTCGGACTGGCTCCGCATCCGGCCCTGTCCGCCGACGCCCTCTGGTACCAGCTGCCCGCCACCGATTGGCAGTCCGGCGCCCTTCCCGTCGGCAATGGCAGGCTCGGGGCCATGTTCTTTGGCGATCCCTCCCGGGACAGGATCCAGTTCAATGAGCAGAGCCTGTGGGGCGGCGTCAACAACTACGACAACGCTCTGGCCGGCCAGCCGGACGGTGCCTACGACACATCCGTGACGGGCTTCGGCTCCTACCGGAACTTTGGCGACGTGGTGGTCACCTTTGCCGAGCAGCCCGCCGTCACCTCCCCGGGTGGTCCGTACAAGATCTGGGGTGCGGAGGGTGTGGACGCCTCCGTCGACAACAACTCCGCCACCAAGTGGTGCATCGACGGACCGCCGTCGACGGTCACGTGGCAGGTGAAGCTGCCAGCCGCCGTCGCGGTGTCCAAGTACACGCTGACCAGCGCCAACGATGTACCGGCCCGCGACCCCCAGCAGTGGACGCTGTCGGGATCCCAGAACGGGGAAAGCTGGACGGCGATCGACAGCCGCACGCTGCCGGCGCCCTTCGAGGCCCGGCGCCAGGCCAAGGACTTCACCGCCGCCAACCAGACCGCCTACCTGTTCTACAAGTTTGATTTCACGCCCAAGGCCGGTGTCAGCCACTTCCAGGTCTCCGAGATCGCCCTGGACGGGGTCCGGATGGGCGGCCAGTCCGCGCTGTACCTTTCCTCCCCGTCCGGCCAGGCCGACGGCGAGGGTGCGGGTGCGGACATCACGCGCACCGTGGACGGTTCCGCGGCGACGGCGTGGGTCGCACCCAATCTGGGATCCGGAGTTCTCTGGCAGGCGGATCTGGGCAAGGCCGTGGCCCTGACCTCCTACGCGCTGACCTCCGCCGCGGACAACGCCGGCGAGGATCCGACGTCGTGGGTGCTGGAAGGCTCCAGCGACCGGCGCACCTGGACCACCCTGGACACCAAGTCCCCGGGGGCGCCCTTCGCCACCCGCGGCCAGACCGTCACGACCACCCTGGCCGGTGCGGCCGCCTACAGCTCCTACCGGCTCACACTGCGCGGCGCTGCCAATGCCGCCCGCCTGCGCATCGCCGAGGTGGCGCTGCTGGGTTCCGGCTTCGATTCCCGCACGGCCAACGCCGTCGCCGAATACCGGCGGGCCCTTGACCCGACGGTGGGCATCCACGTCACCCAATTCGGCACCGCCGGCAACCGCGTCCTGCGCGAGGCGTTCGCCAGCCGGACCGCCGACGTTGTTGTGCTGCGCTACGAGACGGACCGCCCCGGCGGACTCACCGGTTCCATTGCCCTGGCATCCGGCCAGGACGGCGCCACCACGAGCGCCGATGCCTCGGCCAAGTCCCTGGGCTTCTCGAGCATGATGGCCAACCAGCTCAAGCACGCGGCCACCCTGCGCATCGTCGACACGGACGGAACGGTGTCCGCCGAGGGGGCGGGCCTGCGCATTGCCGGGGCCTCGGCCATGACGCTCATCCTCGACGCCCGCACCAACTACAAGCTCGACGCCGCGGCCGGCTGGCGCGGGGCGGACCCGGAGCCGGGCATCGCCGCAGCCATCGCCGCGGCAGCCAAACTGCCCTACGCCAAGCTGCGCGCCGACCACCAGGCGGAGCTGTCCCCGCTCATGTCCCGCGTGTCGGTCGATTGGGGCACGACGCCGGACGCCGTTGCCAAGGTGCCCACCGACGTCCGCCTGGCCGCCTACGGCGCCGGGCAGGACGATCCCAGCCTGGAACAGACCATGTTCACCTATGGGCGCTACCTGCTGCTGGGTTCCTCGCGCCCCGGCGGCCTGCCGGCCAATCTGCAGGGCCTGTGGAACGACAGCAACTCACCGGCATGGGCCTCTGACTACCACACCAACATCAACATCCAGATGAACTACTGGGGCGCCGAAACCACCAACCTCGCCGAAAGCCACGAGCCCCTGGTCGAGTTCATCAAGCAGGTGGCGATCCCCAGCCGGGTGGCCACCCGCAACGCCTTCGGCCAGAACACCCGCGGCTGGACGGCGCGGACCAGCCAGAGCATCTTCGGCGGCAACTCCTGGGAGTGGAACACCGTGGCCAGCGCCTGGTATGGGCAGCATGTCTACGAGCACTGGGCCTTCAGCCAAGACGGGAAATTCCTGCGGGAGACGGCGCTGCCGCTGCTGAAGGAGATCTGCCAGTTCTGGGAGGACCGCCTCATTGAGGACGCCGACGGCCGTCTGGTGGCCCCGGACGGCTGGTCGCCGGAACACGGCCCCCGCGAGAACGGCGTCATGTACGACCAGCAGATCATCTGGGACCTGTTCCAGAACTACATTGACTGCGAGGAGGCGGCCAAGGCCGACGCCGGCTACCAGGCGCGGGTGAAGGAGCTGCAGTCCAAGCTGGCGCCGAACAAGATCGGCAGCTGGGGCCAGCTGCAGGAATGGCAGACCGACCGGGACAGCCCCACGGACATCCACCGGCACACCTCGCACCTGTTTGCCGTCTACCCCGGACGCCAGATCAATGCTGCCGAGTCCCCGGAGCTGGCAGCGGCGGCCCTGGTCTCGCTGAAGGCCCGCTGCGGCGAGCGGGAGGGCGTGCCGTTCTCCGAAGGGACAGTGTCCGGTGACAGCCGGCGTTCCTGGACGTGGCCGTGGCGCGCGGCCCTGTTCGCGCGTCTGGGCGATGCGGAGCGTGCACGGTTCATGGTGCGTGGGCTGCTGCGCTTCAACACGCTGCCGAACCTGTTCTGCAACCATCCGCCGTTCCAGATGGACGGCAACTTCGGCATCACCGGCGCCGTGGCGGAAATGCTGATCCAGAGCCACACTGGCACGATCGTGCTGCTGCCCGCCCTGCCGGCGGGCTGGAAGGACGGCTCCTTCACCGGGCTGCGCGCCCGCGGCGGCTACCAGCTCGACTGCACCTGGAAGGACGGCAAGGTGACGGAAGTGACTGTCATCGGCGACAAGTCGCCCAACCAGGGCAACATCACCGTCCGGATGAACGGCAAGGACTACAAGGTCAAGCCCACCAAGCCCGGGCACAAGGAAAAGCCCTTCTCCCCGAGCTAGGGTTTCGGCCCGCAGGGCCCAGACGCAGAACGGCCGGTTCCGCCACATTGTGTGGCGGAACCGGCCGTTGTGCTTTTCGGTGCTGCCGTTTCAGTGCTCCGTTCAGCGTTTCGAGCGCAGGTAGCGCAGGAACAGCATGGAACCGCTGCGCAGCACATGTGCCAGCTCCATGGAGGCCAGGTCCGCCGCCGCCGGGCCGGCCGTGATCCGACCCGCCCCGGCCCCGGCCAGTGCCGGGGAGAGCGTCAGGCAGAGCTCGTCCACGCGCCCGGCGGCGGTGAAGCTGCCCAGTACATGCGGTCCGCCCTCGGAATGGATGCGCAGCAGGCCGCGCTCCGCCAGAACGGCGACGACGGCGTTGATGTCCAGGTCTGCATCCCCGGCGTCGACGACGTCGGCCACGGCGGACAGCGCCGCACGACGTGCGGCAGGAGCCGACGCCGTCGTGATGATGATCGGGCGCACGGGAGCCAGCGTGAAGAATTCGCCGGCCGGATCGAGGTCAAGGCTGCCGGAGACGACGGCGACGGCCGGGTGCGCGCTTTTGCCATTCTCCCGGCGCCACTGCTGGCCCGCGGCATTCAGCAGTTCGCCAGCGTAGCCCTCGGCGCGGATGGTCTGCGCACCCACCAGCACCACGTCGGCATGGCGGCGCAGCAGGGAGAAGATGCGCTGGTCCGCGGCATTGCCCAGCCCGCCCGAGCGCCCGTCCACCGTGGCGGCGCCGTCGAGGCTGGCGACGAAGTTGAAGCTGACCCAGGGCGTGCCGGGATCAACGCCGGCCGGCGCGGAATACCACTCCAGCAGCTGCGCATCGCCGGCTGCGGACGGATCAAGCACCGGGCCGGGGGCGGGGAACAGCCGCTCGATGGGGGCGCCCGTCACCGCTTGACCGGCTCGTTCACATCGCCCATATTGTGCTTCAGGTACGCCGGCGCCCGCCAGCCCAGGGTGGCCTCGGTGAAGCGGACGGCCGAGTGCGAGGCCGCCACATTGTGCATCCGCACGATCCGGGCTCCGCCGAGGATGCAGATCACCGCAGCCGCCAGCGATCCCTCCAGCCTGTCCACCTTGTCCTGGTTCAGCGTCTCGCCGATGAAGTCCTTGTTCGACACCGCCGCGAGGGCCGGGAAGCCCAGGGCAGCAATCTCATTGAAACGGCGCGTAATCTCCAGCGTGTGCAGTGTGTTCTTGTTCAGGTCGTGCCCTGGGTCGATGATGATCTTCTCGCCCGGAACGCCCAGCGAAAGTGCCAGCTCCGTCTTGCGGCGCAGGAAGTCCGCCACCTCCGCCACGACGTCGCCGTACTGCGGCCGGGGGTAGATGGTGCGCGGCTTGGCGAGCGAGTGGGTGATCACCAGGTGGGCCCCGCTGGAGGCCACCACCTCGGCCAGCTCGGGGTTGGCCAGGCCGGTGGTGTCGTTGATGACATGGGCGCCGGCGGCGATGCTGCGCGCGGCCACCTCGGGCAGAAAGGTGTCCACGGAGATGATGACGTCGCTGGCGGCCGCCACGGCCGCGATCACGGGGACCACGCGGTCCGCCTCCTCCTCGGCACTCAGCGCCGGACCCGGCGAAAACGGTACACCGCCGATGTCGATCCAGTCGGCGCCGTCGTCCACGGCCTTCAGCGACGCCGCCACGGCGGCATCCAGGGCAAAGGTGGCCCCGCCGTCGTAGAAGGAATCCGGAGTGCGGTTGATGATCGCCATCAGGGCCACCTGGCGGCTGAAATCCAGGGTCCGGGCGCCGAAATGGTGCACCGGATGCGCCAGCGGCGGTTCGTAGAAGGGGGAGGCCGTGCCGGGGCGGAAGGAGCTGGGGTCCTGGAGAATAGTCATCCCCTCCATCAAATCTCCTCCAGCGCCACAGCGGGGTCAGCGAGACGCCGCGTGTCGACGGTGCGCCCGGAATGGATGAGGTCCTTGATAGCGTCCTGCACGTCCCAGACGTTGACGTTCATGCCTGCCACCACCTTGCCGCCGCGCAGCCAGAAGGCGATGAACTCGTTGCTGTCCAGGCTGCCGCGGACCACCAGTTCGGCATCCTGGGCCAGCGCGCCGTAGCCGGAGTACTCCATGCCCAGATCGAATTGGTCGGTGTAGAAGTACGGGATGTCGTTGAGTACGGCGTTGTGGCCCAGCATGGACCGCGCCGCGACCTTGCCGCCGGCGATGGCGTTGGCCCAGTGCTCGCTGCGCGCGTGGGCTCCGGTGGCGGGGTGCAGCGCATTGGCGACATCGCCGGCGGCAAAGATGTCCGGCGCCGAGGTGGCCAGATGGGCGTTGACCTCGATGCCGTTGTTCAGGGTGAGGCCGGCGGCCTGGGCCAGGGCCGTATTGGGGACGACGCCGACGGCGACCACCACCAGATCCGCGGGGATCTCTTCGCCGGTGCTGGTGGTTACGCTGCCCACTTTCCCACCCGCGGTGCCGGTGGTGCCGGAGGCGGCGTTGATCGATGCGGCGGAGGCCGGCAGTCGGAACTGCACGCCGGCGGCCAGGTGGCGGTTCTGGAAGACCCTGCCCAGCTCCGGGCCGATGGCGGCGCTGAGCGGGACATCCTCCAGTCCCAGCAGCGTCACCTCGTTGCCCAGCTCCCGTGCCGTCGCTGCAATCTCCATGCCGATCCAGCCCGAGCCGATGAGCACCAGCGAGTGTCCGCCCTCGGAGAGCAGGGCCTTGAGGCGCTCGCTGTCACTCTTGGTGCGGAAGTAGTGCACACCCTCAAGATCGAGCCCGGGGATGGGGATCACCCGAGGGCTGGCGCCGGTGGCCAGCAGCAGTTTGGCGTAGTGCAGCGTGCGGCCGCTGGCCAGGGCCACCGTATGCGCCGCGGGATCGATGGCCGTGGCCGGATCCGCCGTCACCAGCTCCACGCTGTTCTCTTCGTACCACTGCGCCGGGTAGGGGTAGAGCGCGTCCTCGCCCTCCTTGCCGGCCAGGAAGCCCTTGGACAGGGGCGGGCGCTGGTAGGGGAGCTCGGCCTCCTGGGTGACGATGGTGATGGCCCCGGCAAAGCCGTCCACCCGCAGGGATGCCGCGGCCGTGGCACCGGCCAGCCCGCCCCCAATGATCACCATCGAGTGGTCAACGTGCACTGCATCTGCTGCTGCATTCATGGCGCTGCTCTTTTCTGCGGTGTTGATCGGTGCTGCGGTGTTGAACGGTGCTCTCTTGATTCTCCGCCGGAGTGCACCCAGTGTGAACGGCCGGAGGTCGAATGGCAGGTGGTCGTCAGGGGAACTCGCGGCGGAGCGGCCCGTCAGGTTCCAGCAGGCCGGTGAAGACGGCGGTGCGGGTGAGGGTGCCTGCGGACTGGACGCCGCGCAGTGACATGCACATGTGCTCCGCCTCCAGCACCACGCCAACCCCGCGTGGCGCCAGCGTCTCCTCCAGCCAGTCGGCCACCTGCTGGGTCAGCCGCTCCTGCACCTGCAGATCGCGGGCAAAGAGCTCCAGGCCGCGGGCCAGCTTGGACAGACCGACCAGGCGCTCGCCGGGCAGGTAGCCGATGTGGGCGATGCCGCGGAAGGGGAGCAGATGGTGCTGGCACAGGGAGTTGAAGGGGATGTCCTTCACGAGCACCAGGCCCTGGTAGCCCTCCTCGTTGGGGAAGGTGGTCCAGGACGTGGGCCGCGGCGTGAGCATCTCGGCAAAGGCATCGGCCACGCGGCGCGGAGTGTCGGCCAGATGGGCATCGCTGGTGTCCCGGCCCAGCGCCGTGAGGAAGTCCGAAATTGCCGCCCGGGCTGCCGGGAGGTCGATCCCTGGCCGCTCCGCCGGGCGTCCGTCGTCGTCGAACTCCTGGGCAAATTCCGCCAGTACGCCGCCGTCGTCGGACAGATGGCCCAGCTGTGTGCTGTGGATGGTCATCGCACTCCCTTTCTAAAGCTTGTATTTCTGACTTTAGAAGTGCAGACTCAAATGGTCAAGACATTGTGTCGCCGCATTGAGTCCACCGCCCCGAGGCGGCGAGAGCAGGAAGGAGCCCGCATGGCGCACGCGCATGAAGCAGACAGGCTGGCATCGGTGGCCGCCCTGGGCGATCCGGTGCGCCGTGCCCTGTTCACGCTGGTGCGTGCCAGCGGGGAGCCGCTCAGCCGGGAGGACTGCGCCGTCGCGCTGGATCTGCCGCGCAGCACGGCGCTGGCCCAGCTGGACCGGCTGGTGGAATCCGGCCTGCTCTCCGTGGAGTACCGCAAGCTGGGGCCGCGCACCGGCCCCGGGTCCGGCCGGCCGGCCAAGCTGTACAAGGCCGCAGTCACCGAGGTCTCCGCTTCCGTGCCCGAGCGCCACTACGACCTCGCCGCGGCCCTGCTGGCCCGGGCCGTGGAGCGCTCCATGGCCACGGGGGCCCCGGTGGCCGAGTCGCTGGGGGAGGTGGCGTACTTCGAGGGCGTGGAGCGCGGCGAGCGCGAGGGCAGCATGGAAGCCGTGCTGGATGCCACCGGCTATGCGCCGCAGGACGACGGCGACGGCGGCTTTGTGCTGGCCAACTGCCCCTTCCACCGTTTGGCCCGCGAACACACCGAGGTGGTCTGCTCGCTCAACGGCGCCCTGCTCACCGGCGCGCTCGCCGGCTGCGCCGATCCAGGCCTGAGGGTGGTCCCCGACCCCGATGGCCCCTACTGCTGCGCCCGCATCCAACGCACCTGACGCCCGGACGCCATGGGCACCTGCGACGCACCACCCCTCCAGGGACGCGTCCACGACCGCGTCTTCAGAGGGAAACTGCGTCGCCGGCAGGGGACGCGCCCGCCGCGCCGGGTTCGGGGCCCGCAGCCGCCGTCGGGGCCCTGGGAAACGGTGCCGTAGAATTGAGGGGTGCCCGTGTACCTAGACCACGCGG
This sequence comes from Arthrobacter sp. 35W, assembly GCF_000482545.1. Classification (GTDB taxonomy): domain Bacteria; phylum Actinomycetota; class Actinomycetes; order Actinomycetales; family Micrococcaceae; genus Specibacter. The sequence goes on along the minus strand of NZ_KI519454.1, from coordinate 2,625,724 downwards.
CGACCACGCCGCTTTCGGCCCCGGCCCTCGCCGCACTCACCCAAGAACTCAGCCGCAGTGCAAACCCCTCGTCACTGCACGGCTCCGGCCGTCGTGCCCGGGCCACGGTGGAGCAGTCCCGTGAGGTGATTGCCGCTGCAGCCGGCGCCCATTCCTCCGAGGTCATCTTCACCTCCGGCGGCACCGAGGCGGACAATCTGGCCGTCAAGGGCCTGTTCTGGCAGCGCCGCGACGCCGATCCCCGCCGCATCCGCATCCTGGCCGGCAGCACCGAACACGCCGCCGTCCAGGACACCGTTGAGTGGCTCGCCAAGCATGAGGGCGCCGAGGTTGTCTGGCTGCCGGTTGATGCCGAGGGGCGGATCCGGTTGGACGCGCTGGCCGCAGAGCTCGACGACGGTGGCGCGGACACCGTTGCGCTCATCACGGTGATGTGGGCCAACAACGAGGTCGGCACCATCGCGCCCATTGCCGGCGTCGTCGCCCTGGCCCAGCCGCACGGCATCCCCGTCCACTCCGATGCCGTGCAGGCCTTCGGCTCGGTGCCGGTGGATTTCAAGGCCTCCGGACTGTCCGCCATGAGCGTCAGCGCGCACAAGATCGGCGGCCCCGTGGGGATTGGCGCCCTGTTCCTGGGCCGCGACGTGAAGCTGGTGCCCGTGCTGCACGGCGGCGGCCAGGAGCGCAATGTCCGCTCCGGCACCTTGGACATGCCCTCCATCGCCGCCTTCGCCGCGGCCGCCCAGGATGCCGCTGCCCACCTGGCCGAGGAATCGCTGAGGATCTCAACCCTGCGCGACACTTTGATTGCCGGCGTCCACCAGGCCGTCCCCGAGGCGGTGCTCCGCGGCGTGGACCCCGGACAAAACCCGGCACATCGGCTGCCCGGCAACGCGCACTTCACCTTCCCGGGCTGCGAGGGGGATTCCCTGCTGTTCCTGCTGGACATGGCAGGCATCGAATCCTCCACAGGCTCCGCCTGCACCGCCGGTGTGCCCCGCCCCTCCCATGTGCTGTTGGCCATGGGGCTGGACGAGGACACCGCCCGCGGAGCGCAGCGCTTCACGCTCGGGCATACTTCCACGCCCGGCGACGTTGAGAAGTTTGTGGCCGCGCTGCCGGCTGCCCACGCCATGGCCAAACAGGCAGGCATGGCAGCCCACGTATCCACCATCCAGACAGCAAGCACCCGGGGCTGACCAAGCCGCTGGTCGAGCCGGCCGCTGGTCGAACCACAGTTATCGAAAGGCAAGTAATGCGAGTTTTGGCCGCCATGAGCGGGGGAGTGGACTCCGCCGTTGCCGCAGCGCGGGCCGTGGAGGCCGGGCACGACGTCGTCGGCGTCCACCTCGCGCTGTCCCGGATGCCGGGGACCCTGCGCACCGGCAGCCGCGGCTGCTGCACCATCGAGGACTCCAACGATGCGTGGCGGGCCTGTGAAAAGCTCGGCATTCCGTACTACGTCTGGGACTTCTCCGAGCGGTTCAAGGAGGATGTGGTCCAGGACTTCATCGACGAATACGCCGCCGGCCGCACCCCCAACCCCTGCATGCGCTGCAACGAACGCATCAAGTTCGCCGCGCTGCTGGAGAAGGCGCTGGCCCTGGGCTTCGACGCCGTCTGCACCGGCCACTACGCCAAGGTCACCACCGACGCCGAGGGCAACCCCGAGTTGCACCGCGCCGCCGACTGGGCCAAGGACCAGAGCTATGTGCTGGGTGTGCTGACCCACGAGCAGCTCAAGCACTCCATGTTCCCGCTGGCCGACACCCCCTCCAAGGCCGAGGTCCGCGCCGAGGCCGAGCGCCGCGGCCTGTCCGTGGCCAAGAAGCCGGACAGCCACGACATCTGCTTCATCTCCGACGGCGACACGGCCGGCTGGCTGGCCGAGAAGATCGAGATGACCACCGGTGACATCGTGGACGAGACTGGTGCCACGGTGGGCGAGCACAGCGGCGCCAACCAGTTCACCGTGGGCCAGCGCCGCGGCCTGAAGCTGGGCACCCCGGCCGCCGACGGCAAGCCGCGCTTCGTGCTGGAGATCCGCCCGAAGGAAAACAAGGTGGTGGTGGGGCCGCACGCCCTGCTGGCCATCGATGAGCTCCGCGGCATCAAGGTGTCCTGGGCCGGACTGCCGATCGAGGAGATCGCCACGGGTGCCGAATTCGACTGCTACGCCCAGGTCCGCGCGCACGGCGATCCCGTGCCCGCCCGTGCCTTTGTGGAGCAGGTTGCCGGCGACGACGGCGTGTCCCGGGCCCGTCTGACGGTCACCCTGGTGGAACCGCTGCGCGGCGTCGCCCCGGGCCAGACGGTGGTGCTCTACCAGAGCAGCCGAGTGCTGGGCCAGGCCACCATCGACTCGGCACGTTCGCTGGCGCGGCCGGAACTGTAGCACTCCACGGTGCCCGTTGTCAGTGGTTTCGAGGTTGCTACGGAGGCTGTGTGTCACACGGCCATGGGGGTCTCCGCTCTGGCGTAGACTGCCGTCATCGCTGTAGAGAGCCAGAGAAGGACGTGCCGCATGAGCCCCCAAACGGGTCCTAATCCACTGATCCTGCTTGACCGCGCATTGGAGCAGTGTGCCGATGTCATCGCCTCCATTGGCGCCAACCAGGCCCATCTGCCCACCCCGTGCCATGGCTGGGATGTGCAGACGCTTCTGCACCATCTGGTGGTCCAGGACCTGCACAATTTCACCGTGGCAGCCCGCGGGGAGAAGGTGGACTGGCAGGGCTCGGCCACGGTGGTCGGGGCCGACTGGTCCCACCGGTTCCGGGACAGCGCAGCGGTGCTCAAGCGCACCTGGGCCTCGGCTGATTTGAACCGCCTGATCGCCCTGCCCGGCGGCGGCGAGGCTCCGCTGCGCAGCCGTGCGAGCCAGCAGATTGCCGAGTTCACCGTCCACGCCTGGGACCTGGCGCAGGCCACAGGCCAGCGCGTCCAGCTGGATCCCGCCCTGGCGGAGCACTCGCTGCTCTGGAGCCAGCGCATGCTCCGGCCCGAGTTCCGCGGCCGCGACAAGACCTTTGGCATCGAGGTCCCGGTGCCCGAGGACGCCCCCGTCTACGACCGGCTCGTCGGATGGTTCGGCCGCGACCCGCACTGGACCCCGGCCTCCGCACACTAGCCCAACTGGGTGACAGTTATCGCACGTTCCGAGGCTCGGAACGTGCGATAACTGTCACCCAGTTGGGGTCCAAACATTAGGCTATGACCCATGAGCACTGATGCCCGCAAGAACGTCCTGGTCCTGACCCATGTGCCGTGGGAGGGCCCCGGCCTGATCGCCGCCGCGCTGGCCGAAGCGGGGGTGGGCCTTGATGAACGCAGCATCGTCCACCAGCACAATCCCCACCTTCCGGACGTCTCGGACATCGCGGGCCTGGTGCTGATGGGCGGGCCGATGAACGCCGCGGACATCGCGGGCCATCCGGGACTTGCCCATGAGGCCGCCCTGGTGCGCGCCGCCGTCGAACAATCCATCCCGGTGCTGGGCATCTGCCTGGGGCATCAGATCATCGCGCATGCGCTCGGCGCCCCGCTTGAAGCCAATGCCACCCACGAAGTGGGGCTGGGGCCCATTGACGCCGCCCCAGGCGGGGTGCTGGCGGGGCTGGACGCCGACGTCGTCCATTGGCACAGCGACAACGCCGGACTGCCCCAGGGCGCCACCCTGCTGGCCAGCACGCCGGGCTGCCCCAACCAGGCGTTCACCGTGGGAAGTGCCATGGGGCTGCAGTTCCACCTGGAGCTGGATGCCGCCCTGCTCGATGCATGGCTGCAGGAGGGCGGGATGGCCGAGGAGCTGCCGCCCGGGCTCGATGCGGACTCGTTGATGGAGCAGTTCAAGGCCACGGAAGCCGAACGATCGGCGGCTGCAATGGCGATCTTTGCCCCATTCGCTCGGGCCGCGGCGGCCAACGCAATATAAACATCTGGTCTCAACTTTGGGTGATCGGCCAAAACGGCCGGGGTCTCTGATAGAAACAGAGGCATCACGCATGTGTTTCAGGTCACAGGGCGCGCGATCCATGCGCCCCGTGCCGGGCACATGTCATTCGCCGACAGAAAGTTTGCAGATGGCTAAGAACAAGATGGGCCTGCGCTACATGGTTGCCTTCGCGGGAGTCTCCGCGATTGCCTTGACAGCGTGCACAGGCCCCAGTGGTGGGGGCACAGGCACGACGTCGGGAGGCGCCAGCGGCGCTCCGATCACCTTTGGCACCACGGACAAGGTCACCTTCCTTGATCCGGCCGGTTCCTATGACAATGGTTCCTTCATGGTGATGAACCAGATCTACCCCTTCGTGCTTAATTCCAAGCCAGGCAGCGCAGATCCGATGCCGGACATCGCCGAGTCGGCGTCGTTCACCTCGCCCACGGAGTACACCGTCAAGCTCAAGCCCGGCCTCAAGTGGGCCAACGGCACGGATCTGGACTCCAAGGACGTCAAGTTCAGCTTCGACCGCCAGATCAAGATCAACGACGCCAATGGACCGGCCACGCTGCTGGGCAACCTGGCCAGCGTTGCGGCCCCGGACGCCACCACCGTGGTGTTCACGCTGAAGGCCGGCAACGACCAGACCTTCCCGCAGGTGCTCACCAGCCCCGCCGGGCCGATTGTGGACGACTCGGTCTTCCCGGCCGACAAGGTGCTCGACGACGACGCGATCATCGCCGGCAAGTCCTTCGGCGGCCAGTACACCATCGAGTCCTATAAGAAGAACGAGCTCATCTCCTTCAAGGAGAACCCGGAGTACAAGGGTCTGCTCGGCAAGCCGGCCACCGCCAACGTGACGGTGAAGTACTACGCCGATTCCAACAACCTCAAGCTGGACGTGCAGAAGGGCGACATCGACGTCGCTTCCCGCTCCCTGACGGCGACCGACATCGACAGCCTCAAGGGCGACAGCAAGGTCAAGGTCGACATCGGCCCCGGCGGCGAGCTGCGCTACATCGTCTTCAACTTCGACACCATGCCCTTCGGTGCCAAGACCCCCGAGGCCGATCCGGCCAAGTCGCTGGCCGTGCGCCAGGCGATGGCCGATTCCGTGGACCGTGCCGCGATCGCGGAGCAGGTCTACAAGGGCACCTACCTGCCGGCCTACTCCTTCGTTCCGCAGGGCTTCACCGGCGCCACCGAACCGCTGAAGACCATGTACGGCGACGGCACCGGCAAGCCCAGCGTGGAGAAGGCCAAGGCCGCCCTGGCCGCGGCCGGCGTTGCCACCCCCGTGGTGCTGAACCTGCAGTACAACCCGGACCACTACGGCAAGTCCTCGGGCGATGAGTACGCAGCGGTGAAGGACCAGTTGGAAAAGACGGGGCTGTTCACCGTCAACCTGCAGTCCACGGAGTGGGTCACATACGCCAAGGACCGCACCACGGATGCCTACCCGATGTACCAGCTCGGCTGGTTCCCGGACTACTCCGACGCCGACAACTACCTGACGCCGTTCTTCTCCGCGAACAACTTCCTGAAGAACCACTACGACAACCCTGCGGTGCAGAAGATGATCGAAGACCAGGTGACCACCACGGATCCCGCGGCGCGCACCAAGCTCATCGAGGACATCCAGGCCGCCGTCGCCAAGGACCTCTCCACGCTGCCGCTGCTCCAGGGTGCCCAGGTGGCCGTGTCCGGCGCCGACGTCAAGGGCGTGAAGGACACGCTCGATGCGTCCTTCAAGTTCCGTCTGGGCGTGCTGTCCAAATAGGAACACCACACATTGGCTGAGGGAGGAGGCGGGGCGTCCAACAGGACCCCCGCCTCCGCCCGCACCCCGTGCCACCGGTCCGCGGACCGAGCCGGCACCGCAACGAACTTCTGCGCACCACATCCCGTTCAACGAAGAACAGAGCAGCAATGACAACGCTTATTGAGGCGCCGCCGGAAGACGGCGAACTCCTTCCCCTTAAGAAGAGCAAGTCCGGTGGGGGGCTGGGCAAGTACCTTCTGATCAGATTCCTGCTGATCTTTCCCACCATCTTCATCCTGGTCACCCTGGTGTTTTTCCTGATGCGGATCACCGGCGATCCCATCACGGCGGCCCTGGGTGACAGGCTTCCGCCGGACCAATTGGCCCAGCGCATCCACGAGGCCGGATACGACCGCCCCGTGCTGGTCCAGTACTTCGAATACCTGGGCCAGATCGCCACCGGCAACTTTGGCCGCACCATCTCCGACAATCTGCTGGTCACCGACATGCTGGCCACCTACGGCGCCGCCACCCTGGAGCTGGCCATCAACGCCCTCGTCGTGGCCCTGGTGGTCGGCATCCCGCTGGGCATGCTCGCCGCCTACAAGCGCGACAAGTGGCCCGACGCCGTGCTGCGCGTGGTGGCCATCCTCTTCTACGCGACACCGGTGTTCTTTGCCGGTCTCCTGCTGAAGCTGGTCTTTTCCGTCGGGCTGGGCTGGCTCCCCGTGGCCGGGCGGGCCAAGACCGCCAACGAGATAGCCCTGAACCAGCTGGCCTCGCCGACTGGCATCTACTGGCTGGATGCCCTGCGCAGCGGCAACATGGCCGCGCTGGGTGACGTCGCCCAGCACGCCGTGCTCCCGGCCATCGCACTGGGACTGCTCACCGGCGGCGTGTTCCTGCGGCTGGTCCGCACCAACGTCATCGGCACGCTGAACAAGGACTATGTGGAGGCGGGCCGCTCGCGCGGCGTCTCCGAGTACCGTCTGGTCACCAAGCACGCCTACAAGCCGGCCCTGATTCCGATCATCACCGTGATGGGCCTGCAGATCGCGCTGCTGCTCGGCGGCGCCGTCCTGACCGAAACGACCTTTGAGTGGAAGGGGCTGGGCTTCCAACTGGCCCACTACCTCACGGCCCGCGACTTTGTGGCGGTCCAGGGCATCGTCGCCCTGCTGGCCGTGATCGTGGCGCTGACCAACTTCATCGTGGACGTCGTTGCCGCGCTCATCGACCCGAGGGTGAGGTACTAGCCATGGCGCGCAAGGACCAACCGCTGATCCGCCGGCTGCCTGTCATCTCCCACCTGAACAAGAGCGTCGGGCTGCAGCGCGGCATGCTGGTCGCCGGCATCGTCATCACCGCGCTCTTCCTGATCACCGCGCTGTTCGCTCCGCTGATCGCCCCCTACGGATACAGCCAGCGCTTCCCGGTCAGCCAGGAACCGCCGTCGGGCGCCCACATCTGGGGCACGACGGCGGGCGGCTACGACGTCTTCTCCCGCACCATCTGGGGCGCCCAGACGGCCGTCTACGTCATCGTCGTCGCCGTGCTGCTGTCCATCTTCATCGGCGTGGCGCTGGGCCTGGTGTCCGGCTACCTCGGCGGCTGGCTGGACAGGATCCTGGTGGTGGTGGCCGACGCGATCTACGCCTTCCCCACCCTGCTGCTGGCGATCGTCATGTCCATTGCCATCAGCCGGGGCCAGTCGAGCATGTGGGGCGGCATCTTCTCCGCTGCCATCTCCATCACCGTGGTGTTCATTCCGCAGTACTTCCGGGTGATCCGCGCCGAGACCATCAGGTTGAAGGCGGAACCGTTTGTGGAGTCCGCCATGGTGGTGGGTGCCTCCTCGGTGCGCATCATGGCCCGGCACATCTACAAGAACGCCACCCGGACGCTGCCGCTGATCTTCACGCTGAACGCCTCCGAGGCCATCCTGACCCTGGCGGCCCTGGGCTTCCTGGGCTTCGGCATCGAGCCGTCCTCGGCCGCCGAATGGGGCTACGACCTCAACCACGCCCAGACCGATGCGACGGCGGGCATCTGGTGGACGGGTGTCTTCCCGGGCGCCGCCATCGTTCTCACCGTGCTGGGGCTGACCCTGCTGGGCGAGAGCATGAACGACCTCAACGACCCCCGGCTGCGCGGCCGCCGCCGCGCCGGGAAGGCTCCGCGCACCGCACCGACGGCCCCGGCCCCGCTGCCCGCAGACGCAGCACTGACAAAGGAAGTGGCATCATGAGCCGCCATGCAGCAGCCCCCGCCGATCCCACGGGAGAGCGGCCGGTGCTCAGCATTGAGCATCTGAAGGTCACCTTTGCCACCGACACCGGGGACGTCAAGGCCGTCGACGACGTCTCCTTCGCCGTCGCCCCCGGAGAGATCCTCGCCATTGTGGGCGAATCCGGCTCCGGCAAAACGGTGACAGCCAAGACCATCCTGGGGCTGCTGCCGGAGACGGCCATCAGCTCCGGAGCGGTGCTGATCAGCGGCAACAACGTCATCTCGGTGACGCCCGCCCACCTGCGCCAGATCCGCGGGCTTGAGGTCGCCATGGTGTTCCAGGAACCGTCGACGGCGCTGAACCCCGTGTTCACCGTGGGCTGGCAGATCGCCGAGGGGCTGCGCGCCCACGGAAATGTGTCCAAGAAGGAAGCCCGCACCCGCGCCATCGAGGCGTTGGGCAAGGTGGGCATTCCGGAACCGGAGAAGCGGGTGGACTACTACCCGCACCAGTTCTCCGGCGGGCAGAAGCAGCGCGTGGTGATTGCCGCCGCACTGGCGCTGAACCCCGGGCTGATCGTGGCCGACGAGCCCACCACCGCCCTGGACGTGACTGTCCAGGCGGAAATCCTCGAGCTCCTGCGCGAGCTCCGCGACGTCTACGGCACCTCCATTGTGCTGATCACGCACAATATGGGCGTGGTGGCGGACCTGGCTGACCGCGTGGTGGTCATGTACCAGGGCGACGTGGTGGAGGAGGCAACCTCCGAGGTGCTCTTCGACTCGCCGCAGGAGGCCTACACGCGCAAGCTGCTGGCCGCTGTGCCGCACCTGGGCCGCAATTCAGCCTCCGAGGGGTTCACGGAACGGGCGCACCAGGACACCGACGTGCTGGTCCGTGCGGAGCATCTGGTGATCGAGTACCCCGGCCGGCTGGGCACCCCCGCCTTCCGCGCCGTCGACGACGTCTCCTTCACCATTTCCGCCGGCGAGGTGTTTGGCCTGGTGGGGGAGTCAGGCTCCGGCAAGACCACCATCGGCCGCGCCATCGCCGGGTTGAACAAGACCACCGGTGGCTCGCTGAAGGTGCTGGGCTACGAGATGCTCAACTTCAAGGAGCGCTCCTTCCGGCCGCTGCGCAAGGACATCGGTTTCGTCTTCCAGGACCCGGCGGCCTCGTTCAATCCCCAGCTGACCATCGGCGAGTGCGTGGCCGAGCCCATCCTGATCCATGAGGACCGCACGGCGGCCGAGGTCACCAAGCGCGTGGAGGAGCTGCTGGAGGCGGTGCAGCTGCCGCGTTCCTATGCGGACAGATATCCGCATGAGCTCTCCGGCGGACAGCGCCAGCGCGCCTCGCTGGCCCGCGGCCTGGCGCTGAATCCGAAGCTGCTCATCGCTGACGAACCCACCTCGGCCCTGGACGTGTCGGTGCAGGCCAAGGTGCTGGAGCTGTTCAAGGAGATCCAGGCGGAGTTTGGCTTTGCCGCCCTTTTCATCAGCCACGATCTCGCCGTCGTCGACATGCTCAGCCACTGGGTGGGCGTGCTCTTCAAGGGCAAGCTGGTGGAGGAGGGGATCAGCTCGGTGGTGATGGGCAGTCCGCAGCACGACTACACCAAGCGGCTGATCGCCTCGCTGCCCGTGCCCGATCCCCGGGAGCAGGCCCTGCGCCGCGAGGCCAACCGGGCGCTGCTCTTCGGCTGACCCACCCGCACCTTCCGCGAACACGCAGTTGGGGACAATGTTTCCGCTTGGGACCGTCCCCAACTGAGTGTCCGTGGTTGGTTAAAAGGGTTGGTCAAAAGGGGTGCCTACTCGGTGGTGATCTTGATGTTGAACATGGCCGTCTTGGTGGAGCCCATCAGGCGCAGCCACAGCGGCAGGTACATCTCCATGGCGCGGGCGGCCTCCAGCGCACCCAGATCGCGGATGTGCCCTTCGGCCCAGCCCAGCTGGGACAGCAGGGTGCGCACCACGGCCTTGGCGCCGTCGTCGTTCCCGGCCAGGAAGACGTCGTGGTCCCCGCCGGCCACCGACGCCGGGGCCACCATCACCGGGGCGGCGACGGTGTTCAGCGACTTCACCACCAGGGCTTCGGGGAAGGTGCGCTGGATGGATTCGGCCAGGCTGTCGGTGTTCACCACCGCCAACGACGGCGGGAACCCGGCGGAAAAGTCCAGGGCGTTGGCCACATCCAGCAGCACCTTCGCCGCCAGATTCTCCCGGCCGGCAGCCTCCAGGGCCAGCAGCGAGTGCATGCCCGCCGTGGCATTGACCACCAGCTCCGCCCCGGCCGCGGCCCCGGCAAAGGAATCCGCCCGCGCGGTCCCTCCGGTGGCGGCGGCCCATGCCGCAGCGGATTCGTTGCCGGCGTCCCGGGACCCCATGGCCACCTCGTGGCCCGCCGCGGCGAAGGCCGACCCGAGGGTCTGCCCCACCGTTCCGGTGCCCAATACTGCAATCTTCATCGCGTGCTCCCTTGCTTGGCGGTCCCTCCACTACACGTGAGGGGGAATGCTGTGTCAATGGGTGGAACCGGTTGCTGGCGGCCGCGGCGGACAGCCTAAACTGGGAGCATGACTGAACCGACCGCCAGCCACCTGCCCGAGAACGATTTCGACCCCGCCGCCAGCTCGCTCGCCGGCCAGGTTGATCCCGCTGTCATGGCCGAGTTGCTGTCCGTGCGCTCCAGCATCGACAACATCGACGCCACGCTGGTGTACCTGCTGGCCGAGCGCTTCAAGGCCACCCAGCGCGTGGGCGTGCTGAAGGCCAAGCACCAGCTGCCGGCCGGGGACCCGGGCCGCGAGGCCGCCCAGATCGGCCGGCTCCGTGCCCTGGCCGAGTCGGCCCACCTGGACCCCGCCTTCGCGGAGAAGTTCCTGAATTTCATCATCAGCGAGGTCATCCGCCACCACCAGGCGATCTCGGAGAGCCACAGCGCCGCACTCAACGGCAGGGCCGCGAACAATGGCCAGGCCGCGAACAATGGCAAAGCCGCTGGGAACGGCACCGCGCCCGACGGCGGCCTGCCGTCCTAGTGGGCGCCGCCGAGAACACCCGCCCCACCGAGGTCACGGCCACGGCCCTGGGGCAGTGGCCCGGGACGGACGCCGTCGAGGCGGCCCGGATCACCCGCGGCGAGCTGGGCGATCCGCACCTGCCGTATCTGGTGCAGCTGCCGGAGCGCGGTGTAGGCTCCGACGACGTCGGCCGCACCGCCGCCCTGCTGGTTGAGCTTCCGGTGGATGTGCAGCCCTTTGGCTGGCGTCTGGTGGACAGGCCCGGCGCGGACCACCGCCGGGCCGTTTCCGCCTTGTCTTCCGATATCAACGTGCTGGCCGATGTGGCAGGTGCCGAGGAACGCCCCGCCCCGGCGATAAAGGTCCAGATCTGCGGGCCGTGGACCATGGCCGCCTCGCTGCACCTGCACTACGGCGAGCGGGTCCTGCTGGATTACGGGGCCCGCCGGGACATCGGCGAGTCGCTGGCCGCCGGACTGGGGGCGCACCTTGAACGGGTGGCTGCCGCCGTGCCCGGAGCCGCCATCACCGTGCAGATCGATGAGCCGGAAATTGCCCGCGTGCTGGCCGGCGCCATCCCCACCTCCAGCGGCTACCGCACCCTGCGCGCCATCGACGGCACCGAGGCCGTTGCCGGCTGGGAGACCATCGTGCGGGCAGCACGCAGCGCCGGTGCCGCCGACGTCGTCTTCAACCTGCCCGGGGCCGGCAAACCCGTGGCGCTGGCGCTGCGGGCGGCGGCCGACGGCGTCGCGCTTCCCCTGGCCCAGCTCGGCACCTCGGATTGGGAACAGCTCGCCGAGGCCATCGAGGGTGGGAAGAGCCTGTGGGCCGGCCTGCTGTCGGTGGACAACCCGGCGGCCACCCTGCCCCAGGTCTCGCGCCTGGTGGAGTCAGTCATGCGGCCCTGGCATGGGCTCGGCCTGGAGCCGAAGCAGCTGGCGGCCCTGCGCCTGGTCCCGGGCGGCAGCCTCGCCACCCATTCGCCCGACGGGGCCCGCGCCGTCCTCACCAAGCTGACCGACACCGCCCGCGCCCTCAACGACGTCATGGCCTCCTGACCCGTCCCAACTGAGTGACAGTTGTGACACGTTCCGGGCCCGAAAGTGTGCGATAAGTGTCACTCAGTTGGGACGCTAGAGGCGGCCGGCGGCCTTGAGCCGGATGTAGGCGTCGGCCAGCTGCGGCGGCAATTGGTGCGGATCGGCGTCGACCACTTCGGCACCGAGCTGCCGCAGCGCCGAGGCCACGGCACCGCGTTCCAGCAGGGCGTGCTCCGCTGCGGCCGCGCGGTAGGTTTCCACCACCGTTGAAACGCCGGCACGCATCTCCTCCAAGGCCGGGTCCCGCACCGAGGCGACGACGACGACGTGGCTGCCCACCAGCGCCGACACCAGGGGGATCAGTCCCTCCTCCGCGGATCCGGCATCCAGGGAGGTCAGCAGCACCACCAGGGCGCGGTGCGAGGACAGCGAACGGACCACGCCGGGGACAGCCGCGTAGTCCAGTTCAATCAATTGCGGCTGCAGGGGCGCCATCGAGCGCACCAGCGAGGAGAGCAGATTGCCCTTCGCCGCGGAGCTGACCCGGGCCCGCACCCGCCTGTCGAAGGCGGCGAAGTCCACCCGGTCCCCGCCGCGGTCCGCCAGCGCCGCCAGCAGCAGAGCGGCCTCGATGCCGGTGTCCAGCCGCGGCTCGTCCTCGATGCGCGCCGCCGAGGTCCGCGAGGTGTCCAGCACAATGACCACGCGCCTGTCGCGCTCCGGCCGCCAGGTCCGCACCACCACATCGCGGCGCCGCGCCGTCGCCCGCCAGTCGATGGAGCGGACGTCGTCCCCCTGCACATAGTCGCGCAGCGAATCGAACTCCGTGCCGGCACCGCGGATCTGCACGGCCGCCTTGCCGTCCAGTTCGCGCAGCAGCCGCAGCTTGCCGGGCAGATGCCGCTTGGAATTGAAGGGCGGCAGCACCCGCAGCACCCCCGGGAGCGGGAGGGTGGCCTGGCGCGCGGCGAGCCCCAGCGGCCCAAAGGAGCGGATGGTGGCATGCGGGCTGGCCACCTCGCCGCGCCGGATGGGGCGCAGGGCCACGATCAGCCGCCGCCGCTCATGGGCGCCAATGGTGGTCCGCTGGCGCGGATTCCGGGCCCCGGCCGAGGGCTGCCAGCCGTCGCGGACCAGGGCCCGCAGCGTCCGGTTGGAGGTGTTGGTGAGCAGCAGTTCGGCGTCGGTGTCCTGGCCCAGGCGCACGCCCTCGGGCACGATGCGCTGCAGTGCCACGGCGCGCGGGGAGGCGGCCAGAACCAGATCCAGGGTGCAGGAGGCCACCAGCAGGGCCACCCACAGCAGTACGGTGCCCGGCGACGGGAACGCAAGAATCGGCACCAGCCCCGCCAGGGCGAGCAGCACCAGCCGTCCTGTGACAGCCATGGCTCAGCGGGGGACTGGCACGGTGGCCATGATGGAGGACAGCACGTCATCCACCTGCACACCATCCATCTGCGCCTCCGGCCGCAGGCCAACGCGGTGCCGCAGGGCCGGCAGGACCAGCGCCTTCACATCGTCGGGAGTGACAAAGCTGCGTCCGGACAGCCAGGCCCAGGCGCGGGCCGTGTTCAGCAGGGCCGTGGCCCCGCGCGGAGAGACACCCAGCTGGAACGACGGCGCCGCCCGGGTGGCGCGGACCAGATCGACGATGTAGGCCATCACCTCGGGCGAGACGGCCAGCTGTCCGACGGCGGTGCGCGCCAGGGCCAGCTCCGCGGCTCCGGCGACGGGCCGGACGCCGGCCGCGGCCAGATCCTTCGGGTCGAAGCCCAGGCTGTGGCGGCGGACCACCTCGATCTCATCCTCACGCCCGGGCAGCGGCATGGTCAGCTTCAGCAGGAAGCGGTCCAGCTGGGCCTCCGGCAGCGGGTAGGTGCCCTCGTATTCCACCGGGTTCTGCGTGGCGGCCACCATGAACGGTGCCGGCAGGCGGCGCGAAACGCCGTCGACGGACACCTGGTGCTCCTCCATGGCCTCCAGCAGCGAGGCCTGGGTCTTCGGCGGGGTCCTGTTGATCTCATCGGCCAGCAGGATGTTGGTGAAGACCGGGCCCTCGCGGAAGCGGAATTCGGAGCTGTGGGCGTCGTAGATGAGCGAACCCGTGACGTCGCCGGGCATCAGGTCCGGGGTGAACTGGACCCGCTTGGTGTCCAGGGACAGGGAGGTGGACAGAGCGCGCACCAGCAGCGTCTTGGCCACGCCGGGCACCCCTTCCAGCAGCACGTGGCCCCGCGCCAGCAGGGCGATGAGCATCCCCGTCACGGTGGCATCCTGGCCGACAACGGCCTTGGCCACCTCGGCGCGCACGGCCAGCAGGGCGGCGCGGGCCGGATCGGCGGCCGGGGCAGGCACCGGTGCCGTTGCCGGTGCGTCGGTGGCCTGGGGGTAGTGTCCGTTCATCGTCCGGTGGCTTCTTTCTCTAGGGCTTCGAGGTCGCGGACCCAGCTGAGCAGGGCCTTTTCGGTGCTGGGTCTGAAGGTGAGGATCTCGTGCACCCGGGCGGGTGGCAGTGGGCTGTGGGCGGCGACGGCGGCGGCCACCTCGGCACCGGAGCTGCGGGCGTCCAGCCGCAGCTGGGCGGCGATCCGGAGCAGGGCACCGGAGCGCAGATTGTCCGCGGCCCGCTCGACGGCACCGGCACGCTGGTAGAGCCGGGCCCGGCCGGCCACGGTTTCGGCGGACTTCACCAGCACCGGAAGCGGCTCGGGAACGAGCGGCCCATCCCGGCGTCCACGCCAGAACATGGCCAGGGCCGCCACCAGCATCAGCCAGATCCCGGCGGGCAGCACCCAGCCGGGGGTCAGCGAGGCCAGCGTGGGCGGGGCATCGGGGATGGGCAGGTCCTTCAGCGACGGCGTGTACCACAGGAGCACCTCACGGGAGCCAAGGGTGCGCAGCACCAGCGCGGCATTCCCCGCCGTCGCGGCCTGCTCGTTGCTCAGCATCGCCGGGTTGCCCAGCACCACCACCGAGCCGTCCGCCGTTGTCGCGTACAGGCCCGCCTGCTGCGCGCCGGCGCCGGTGGCCGGATCCGTAAAGCAGGCGATGGGACCGCGGTAGAGCAGCGCCTCAAAGGAGGATCCGCCGCTGCTGGTGATGCTTTCGGCGGTGGCCGCATCGATCTGGGTGCACTGGGCGTCCACCGTGGACTGCCCGAACCCCGCCAGCCCGGCCGGGGTGATGTCCGGTGCCAAGGCCTTCAGTGACAACGGTCCCGGGGCCAGCGCCACCACCTTGGTGCCGGCGGCAGCCAGCCGGGCCAGCTGCCCGGGGGAAAGCAGGGTCGAGGGGTCGTGCAGCAGCACGGTGGTGTTCTCCGCCCCGGCGGACTCCAGAGCCTCAAGGGTGGCCTCGAGCGAGTCCGTGGCACGGACGTCCACACCATGGTGCCCCAGCACCTTGGCCACGGCCAT
Organism: Arthrobacter sp. 35W; assembly: GCF_000482545.1. Classification (GTDB taxonomy): domain Bacteria; phylum Actinomycetota; class Actinomycetes; order Actinomycetales; family Micrococcaceae; genus Specibacter. The sequence continues at coordinate 2,610,308 of NZ_KI519454.1, read as the reverse complement.
GCCGCCGGCCGGGGCTGGGTTGTCCACGGCCAGCGTGCCCTGGCTCCGGGAACCGGCGAGGGAGAGGACAAAAAGGACAACAAGAACGACGGCGACGGCGCCGCCCACCAGCAGCCAGAAGCGGTGGGCCCGCAGCCACCGGCGCAGCTGGACGCCCGCGGGCTCGGGGGCGTTGAAGTAGACGGGCCCGGGGTCCGGGGCGGGCGTTTCCGGCGTCGTCGCAAGGGGGGCGCTCACCGCGGCACCGCCAGCGTGGAATCCTGGCCAGTGGCACCCGGGTGGCTGGCCGCCGTGGTGCCCTGCAGCCGCCCGTCCAGCCCGGCCAGCCACTGCCAATCGCTTCCGGCCACGGGGACGGAGCCATAGCGGACCATGTTGAAAAGCTCCGATGCCGAGTCCAGCTCGCCGGCCAGGGCAGGGAAGGAGACCCCGATCTGCGCGGCGGCCTCGTGCGCCGTCCGCCCCGGCTGCGGGTCGACAACCGTCCGCTCTTCGGCCGCCCGGACGATGGCCCTGAACTGCTCGGCAATGGCGGTGGAGATGTCCCCGCGCGCCGCGGCGGCCTCGGCCAATGCGCGGTGCCCGCGGGCATCCATCACCGTGGCCGCAGCGAAGACGTCCTCCTTCGCCGCCGTGCGGCGGTTCAGCCGGGGCCGAATGACCAGGACGGCGGCGACGATGACGACCGCGGCCAGAGAGGCAATCAGGATGAGCCCAAGGTTGGCATCCAGCGATGTAAACGAATTCAACAGATCAGTGATGAAATCCCTGATGGCCTGCAGGACCAGTTCGCCAAGACCTGGTTTGGCCTCCTGGTAGATCTGCTGCGCCAATTCCCGGGCCATCTCCGCCCGGGCCTCATCGGCATCTGGCAGGACGGGGACGTCGAAAGCCACTGTCGCCAGGGCCGCCACGGCGGGCAACGGCATCAGAGCGTCGGGGCCGGGCCGGGGAAGGGGCCCCCCGCAGCGCCGGGGGACACAGGCTGCCCCGAGGCGCCCGGGATGCCGGGGGTGTCCGGGCCCGTGGTCTCCATCTCGCGCATCAGCACCACATCGAAGCCCTCCTTGCGCATCCGCAGGTCAACGTAGATCAGGGCCAGCACGCCGGACTGGAAGGCGAGGGTGACGGCACCGATCAGGGTGGAGACGATCATCGAGATGCCCTGGGAGACCACCAGCTGCATGACGGCGTCGGCTTCGGTGGGATTGGGTGTGATCATCGCGGAAACAATGCCGGTGATGAACCCGACCGGAGTGGAGATCACGCCGGCAATGATGCCGGCAATCAGGGCCGCTACAAAATAGGTGCCGAAGGTGCGCCACCAATGGCCGGTGGTCAGCCGCCAGGAGCGGGCCAGTGCGGGGAACACACCGAGGTTCTCCACGATGACGGCTGCCGGCGCCAGCATGATCTTGGTGCCGAGCCAGACAAACAGGGCAAGCACGGCCAATGCCACGAGCACCGCCAGCACGGCCCCGCCGGGGCCCACAGCCGACACCATCAGCACTGCCACAGCGGCGACGACGGCGGTGGCCACCAACACGGCGCCGGTGGTGAGCAGCCCCACCAGGACCAGGGTGCCAATGCGGTGCCGAGCCATGGACCACATGGATTTGAAGCCGGTGTGCCGGTTCAGGATCGCCCGCAGGACGGGAACCACCAGGGCACCCTGGAGCACCATCTGGGCCATGGACCCCAACAACACTGTGACCAGCAGACCGCCGCCGAGGCCGACCACCATGGAACCGAGGGCATCCCTGGACGTGGTTCCGGCCATTAGCGAGGCCAGCGCCCCACCCGAAAGGAACACGGTGAGCAGGATGGCCGAGAGCAGGGCCGAGGCGGCCTGGACCAGCAGCGCCGAGCCGAACATCGCCTTGCCGTTGCGCCGCGCAGCCTGGAAGGCGCCGTCGAGCACTTCGCCGAGCCCCAGGGGCCGCAGCGGGATGACGCCCGGTTTGGGCGGTGCCACGTAGTGGCCGGGGCCGTTGGCGCCATTGGCCTGCCCGGGCACCGGGTAGCCAGTGGAAGGGGGGCCGTACTGGCCCCATTGCGGGGCCTGGCCCCACGCAGGCTGCTGCCCCCACTGCTGCTGGGCGGGCGGGGCGGCCGGCGGAACGTACTGGCCGTAGGGCGGCAGGACCGGCGGCAGGACCGGCGGCTGGACCGGTGGCTGCGTGGGCTGGCCCCACTGCTGCGGCGGGGCGTACTGCCCCCACTGCGGGGCGTACTGCCCCCACTGCGGGGCGGGCTGCGGTGCGGAGGCTGGGGGAGTTCCGGGGGCCTGCGGCACGGCGCCCCCGGGCACGGGTGGGGCCCCGGAAGCGCTGCGGCCCTCGGCCGGCTCTTCGAGAGGCGGTCCGGGTTGCTGTGTCATTTCTTCTCCCCAACGAAAGTCCCGGCAGCCGCGTCCAGCGTCTGCCACCGCGGTGCCAGCGGCTATGGTAGATCTACAAAATCACCCTAGCCGGTTCTTCCGGGCGCCACCATGAAGCGGCCCCGGGCATGGCGCGGGGGTGTTGGTGCATCGGATACGGACATTGCCGTGGGGATAGGCGAATATATAACTATGAAGGCACGCATTCTGGTCGTGGATGACGACGAAGCTTTGGCGGAGATGATTGGCATTGTCCTGCGCAATGACGGTTTTGACCCGGTATTCTGCCCCGATGGGGCGCAGGCCCTGGAAATCTTCCGGCAGAGCAAGCCGGATCTGGTGCTGCTGGATCTGATGCTGCCCGGATTGGACGGCATCGAGGTCTGCCGCCAGATCCGCGCCGAATCGGACACGCCCATTGTCATGCTGACCGCCAAGTCCGACACGTCCGACGTCGTCCGCGGGCTTGAGTCCGGTGCCGACGATTATGTGGCCAAGCCGTTCAAGCCGGCCGAGCTGGTGGCGCGCGTCCGCGCCCGGCTGCGTCCGGGCGACACCAAGGCACCGGAGACGCTCAGCATCGCCGACGTCACCATTGACGTGGCGGGCCACGCCGTGCGCCGGGCAGGGGAGCGCATTTCCCTCACGCCGCTCGAATTCGATCTGCTGGTGGCCCTGGCCCGCAAGCCGTGGCAGGTGTTCACCCGTGAACTGCTGCTGGAGCAGGTGTGGGGCTACCGCCATGCCGCGGACACCCGCCTGGTCAATGTCCATGTCCAGCGGCTGCGCTCCAAGATTGAGCGCGACCCCGAGGCGCCGGAAGTGGTGTTGACGGTTCGTGGTGTCGGCTACAAAGCAGGGTCATAGCCCCACGCCGGCCAGCCTGGCCGCCACTGCGGTGGCCGCGGCCCGCTGGCTGCTGGGCCGTGTACGCACCCTGTCGCTGCGTGTCCTTGCGGCCCTGCGGCGGCGGTGGCGCACCTCGCTGCAGTTCCGCACGGTCCTGGTGACCCTGGTGATTTCCTTCATCGCCGTCGTCGGCGTCGGCGCGTTCCTGTCCAACCAGATCGCCAACGGCCTGTTCCAGGAGCGGCTGCAGCAGTCCAAGCAGGAGTCCGCCCGCGGCGCCACCCAGGTGCAGGAGAGCTTCAACAACGCCCAGCTCTCCGACCTCCCGAGCGTTTCGACCTATGTCCGGGACACGCTGAAGCTGCTGGAGGTTGGCGGCTCCGACGACAACCGCAAGTACGTAATGGTGAAGATCCCGGGCCAGACGAACTCGCTGGCCGTGACCTCCTCGGATTCCGGCGGCATCACCAGCGCCATCATTCCCGATGCGCTGCGCAAGGCGGTCCAGAACAACGCCACCGGCCAGCTCTGGCAGTCCATCGGGCTGCCCAGCGGACCCTCCGCCGTCCATCCGGCCATCGTCATGGGCAGCCAGGTCTCCCTGCTGGGCACCAACTATGAGCTGTATCTGATCTACGATCTGCAGTCGGCCCAGAACACGCTGAACTACATCCAGTCCGTCATGTGGCTGGTGGGGGCCATGCTGCTGGTGCTCATCGGCGGCATCGTTTGGTACGTGACGCGGACCGTCGTCGCGCCAGTGCGCCAGGCGGCGGAGGTCTCCGAACAGCTGGCCGACGGCGAGCTCCAGGAGCGGATGGCCGTGCGGGGCGAGGACGAGATGGCCCGCCTGGCCGTCTCCTTCAACCGGATGGCCACCTCGCTGCAGGACCAGATCACCGCCCTGGGCACGTTGTCCCAAATGCAGCAGCGCTTTGTTTCGGATGTGTCGCACGAACTGCGCACGCCCCTGACCACCGTCCGGATGGCAGCCGAGGTGCTCTTCGACGCGCGCGATTCCTTCGACCCCATCAACAAGCGCTCGGCCGAACTGCTGTACCACCAGGTGGAGCGTTTCCAATCGCTGCTGGCGGATTTGTTGGAGATCTCCCGCTTTGACGCCGGCGCGGCCGTGCTGGATCTGGAATCGGCGGAGATGTTCTCCATCATCCACAACGTCATCGAGGGCGCGTCCCCGGTGGCGGACGCCACGGGTTCGGAACTGAGCGTCGTCTCCGGCCTTCCGGGCGGCTGCATCGCCGACGTCGACCCGCGCCGGATCGATCGGATCCTGCGGAATCTGGTGCTGAACGCCCTCGAGCACGGCGAGGGGCGGCCCGTGAAGGTGTTTGTCTCCGCCGACCGCCACGCCGTGGCCATCGCCGTGCGCGACTACGGCATCGGCATGTCCGAGGCCGCCATTGGCCGCGTGTTTGACAGGTTCTGGCGTGCCGATCCGGCGCGCGCCCGCACCACCGGCGGCAGCGGGCTGGGGCTCTCCATTGCCATGGAGGACACCCGGCTGCACGGCGGCTGGCTCGAGGCCTGGGGCCGCGAGGGCGAGGGCTCCTGCTTCCGGCTCACCCTGCCGCGGCACCGTGGCATGGTGCTGGCCCATTCGCCCATGCATCTTCCGCCCGACGGCGGCAGTGCAACAGCCGGCGCCGTGGCGCTGCACACGGCCCCCGTCACCACGGCGACGGGCTCCATCCGGGTGGTTGGAGCCCTGGGCACCATGGAACCGGCGCCGGGATCGGAGCCGCCCCTGGTGGACCACGGCGGCAAGGGGAGCGGATCATGAGTTCCACAGTGACTGCAGTGGCAAGGAACAGCCCGGCGGCGGGAGCCGCCGGGACCCCCTGGTGGCGCGCGGCCCGGGCCCTGCGGGCGGTGGCCGTGGCCGCCGTCGTGCTGCTGGCCACGGCCGGCTGCGCCACCATCCCCACCAGCGGACCCGTGGGCAAGAGCGATCCACTGCCCGTGCGCAACAACCCCGTCAACATCGACTTCCAGCAGCAGCCCCCGGTGCCCGGCGCGGGCCCCGAGGCCATAATCGAGGGGTTCGTCGCCGCCGGTACGGGTGTCGGCGACGACTTCCAGGTGGCCCGGCAATTCCTGGCTCCTGCGCTGGCCGGCACCTGGAAGGCGGACAGGCGCACGCTCGTCTACAACGACAACTTCAAGGTGGCCAAGAGCGCGGCCGCCGGTGAGTACACGGTGGACTTTGCCGTGGCCTCGGTGGTGGACGCCTCCGGAATCCTGGCCGCCGCGGCGGCGGGCGCCGTGGAAACCGTCCGGTTCACCCTGGGCCAGGTGGATGGCCAGTGGCGCATCACCTCCGTGCCCGACGGCGTCATGCTGCAGGCGGCCAACTTTGCCACCATCTACAGCCCCTACACCCTGTACTTCTACGATCCCGGCTTCACCTTTGGCGTCCCCGATGTCCGCTGGCTGGCCGGGCGGGCGTCCACCACTGCAACGTCCATCGTGCGGGCCATGCTGGACGGGCCGGCGCCGTACCTCAAGGGCGCCGTGGCGAGCGCCTTCCCCGACGGCATCCGGCTGGCCCGAGACTCGGTGCCGGTCAACAACGGCGTGGCGCAGGTGGACCTCACAGCGGAACCGTTGCTGGCCGCCTCGGTGGCCGCCCGCCAGCAGATGCAGGCCCAGCTGCTGGTGACCCTGCAGCGGAACCTGAACACCGTCACCTCCGTCACGCTGCGGGCCGATGCCCGCGACATCGACCTCGGTCCGGGCGGCAGCGGTGCTCCCGCCCTGGTCATCAACGACCCGGTGTCCACCACGCAGGTGGCTGTGGCCAAGGACGAGCTCGTCGCCTATGACGGCGGGCGGGTGTCGCCCATCGAGGGCCTGGGCTCGCTGGCCAAGTACCAGCCCAGCTTCCCGGCGGTGTCCTACGACCAGCATGCCTATGCCTTCCTCACCGGGGACCGCGGCCAGGTCTACGCCGTTGCGCCCGGCCAGCCGGAATACGCCGGAGCGGGCGGTGTGAATCTGACCCCGCCGTCGTATTCTCCGCTGGGCTGGGTGTGGACGGCGTCCGGGGATGGCAGCGGTCGTGTGCAGGCCTTCAAGCCCGCGGCGGGCCCCGATGGGCTCCGGGTCCCCACGGTGCAGCTGCGGGTGCAATGGCTGCTGGGCCGCACTGTCACGGCGCTGCGGATTTCCCGCGACGGCAGCCGGGTCCTGGTGGTCTCGGAGCTGAACGGCGTCAGCACCGTGCAGATCTCCGGCATCCTGCGCACCGGGGAGGTCCCCAAGGAGCTCACCACGCCCATCACGCTGCCCAGCACCGTGAATCCCAACCTCGGCGCCTGGGTCAGCGAGACCTCGGTGGTGGTCGGGCGCACTGCGGCCTCCGGGCCCGCGGCTCTGGAGGTCCTTGACCTGAAATCCAGTGCCACGCTGCTGGCGCCGCTGGACGGTGTCCAATGGCTCAGTGCCGGCTCGGGGGTGCTGGAGATCCACGCCCAAACGGCCCATGAGGTGTTTGTCCGCGTGGGCAATGCGTGGGGCATGCAATCCAAGGACGTCGGCCAGGCCTCGTTCTCCGGCTGATCGGTCTCTGACGGGCCCGCCGGGTCTCTGACGGGCCGCCGGGTCCTGGACGGGCCCGCCGGGTCCTGGACGGGCTCTGACGGGTCCTGCACCGGTGGTGCAGGCCGCCGGATCGTCCACCGCGGGCACCACCCAGCCCGCGGATGCCGGGCGCCGTGCCCAGACTGGGGCATGGAGAACACGCCCCGCGCGGGCCACCGGGCCGGCGCACGCCCGCTGTGGCTGCGCGCCTGGCTGTGGCTGGAGGCCGCCGGGGCCGAGGCCGTGGAACTGGTGTTTCCGTGCGAATGCCTGGGCTGTTCGCTGCCCGGCACCGCGCTGTGCCCCGGCTGCGCCCGCGACCTCAGGGCGGCATGGGCCCATCCCTTTGCCGCCGAGCACGGCGCCCCCGCGCTGGTGCAGCACGACGGCGCTGTGCTGCTGCCGGCCGTGGCAGGAGGCCACTACCGCGGCGTCCTGGCCAGAACCATTCTTGAGTTCAAGAACCACGGCAGCACCGAGATCGCCGGCCGGCTGGCCACCGGCCTCGGGCGGGCCGTCGAAGCCGCCGTCGGTGCCGCCGTCGACGGCAGCGCGGCAGGATCTGGACGCCGCAGTGGGCATGGCGACGCCGGGATCCTGCTGGTCCCCGTGCCTACCTCGGGGGCGGGGTTCCACCGCCGCGGCTTCGACCCGGTGGCCGAGCTGCTGCGGGTGCTGCGCCGCCGCCGGGCCCTCCCCGCAGGCGCCAGGGTGGTTCCCGCCGTCGTGCTGCGGGCCAGGGCGCCGTGGCACCGGCGCAGCCAGAAGGGGCTGGGGGCGGCCGCCCGGCGGAGCAATGTGCGCCACAGCATGCGTGTGCGGCGACACGCCGACGTGGCCGGGAGGCTGGTGTGGGTCGTCGACGACGTCCTGACCACCGGATCAACGGTGGCGGAGGCCGCCCGGGCCCTGCGCGCCGCGGGTGCAGTGGTCGCCGGCGCCGTCGTCCTGGCCGCCGCGGTGCGGCCCGGAGGAGACCCCTTTGGGGTGTCCGGCGCAGACTCGGGGAAAAAATAAATGGCCAAAAGATGAATAACTGGGGTGGTTGAACTAACGTGAGTGAACGGGTACCTCATAGAGGTTAACCACCCGTCGACAGCGCGGCACCAGCGTGAAGTCTGTTGCCGGCAGTCGTGTCACCGGAGTCATTTGGAGGGCACCATGGAGTTCATGATCAGCGGTCGCAACGTGACTGTATCGGACCGATTCCGCGAGTACGCAGGCGAGAAGATGTCCAAGATCGAGCAGCTCGGAGACAAGGTCCAGCGGATCGATGCGAAGGTCTCCCGACAGCCCAACTCTCGCGCCGCGGACGCCCAGCTCACCGTTGAGCTGACGGTTTCGGGACGGGGTCCCGTGATCAGGGCCGAGGCTACGGCCCCGGACAAGTTTGCCGCCTTCGACGTCGCCTACGGCAAGCTGCTGGAGAGGCTGCGCAGGGCCAAGGACCGCCGCAAGGTCCACCACGGACGCCACACACCACAGGCAGTGAGTACCGCCACCGGCGCCCTCACGCCGGTCAGCACCTCCGCTCCGATCTACGAGCAGGAGCTTGAGGGCGGCGCATCCGCACTCGCCGAGGCGCGGTCTCCCTATGAGATCGAAAACGACATCCCGGCCGGTGACTCTCCGGTGCTGATCCGCCGGAAGGTCTTCCCCGCAGCCTCGCTGTCCCTGGACGACGCCGTGGACAACATGGAACTCGTCGGCCACGATTTCTACCTGTTCATCGATGAATCGACGGGGGAGCCCTCGGTGGTCTACCGCCGGCGCGGATGGACCTACGGCGTCATCACCCTTGACGCCGACTGCAAGGATGAGGCCTCCGTTCCGGAGCAGGTGCTGGCCTACCGTTCCCCGGACGAGCCGGCCACCGTCTAACCATAGGAACCAACCACTAGGAGCAATTGCATGGGCGCCGCGCTGAGCCTGCCACAGGCCCGCCGGATCGCTCTGGCAGCACAGGGATTGTCCAAGGTGCGGCCCACGGGACCCGTCGATGCACGGGCCGTGGGCCGCACCTTTGCCCGTCTCCAGCTGGTCCAGATCGATTCCGTCAACGTGCTGGCGCGCAGCCACTATCTGCCGTTCTTCTCCCGGCTGGGTGGCTACGACCGCAGCATTCTGGAGCGTCTGTCGGCGCGCAGCCCGCGGAAGATGATGGAGTACTGGGCACACGAGGCCAGCTTCATCCGGCCGGAGCACTTTGCCGACCTGCGGCTGTGGCAGAACCGCACCTGGGTCGGCGCCTCCGCCATGGAACCGGCGCTGAAGGAGTCGCTGGCCGCCAGCATTCTGGACGTGCTCGACGGCGGTCCGCCGCGGACTGCCCGCCAGCTCACCGACGCCGTCGGGCACCAGGAAACCGGCGCCAAGGACCAATGGGGCTGGAACTGGAACGCCGTCAAGCGTGTCCTGGAGGACCTCTTCGAGCAGGGTGTGGTGTCGGCCGCCTCCAGAAGCGAGCAATTCGAGCGCCGCTACACCCTCACCGGGCGGGTGCTGCCGCCGGCGCTGCGGGCAGGCGAGGATCCGCTGGATGCAGGCCTGCAGGCCCCGGACGGCGCGGCGGCTCGTGAGGCCGGGCGGGGGGCCGCAATGCGCCGGTTGATCGAGGCCTCGGCACGGGCCCACGGCATCGGGACGGTGCGCTGCCTGGCGGACTACTTCCGCCTGCCCGTGCGCGCCGCCGCAACCGCCGTGGCCGAATTGGTGGATCAGCAGGTGCTGCTTCCCGTGGAGGTCCGCGGCTGGGACGGCCCCCACTATCTGCACCAGGCGGCGGCCATGCCCCGCAAGGCCGCCGGACGGGCGCTGCTGAGCCCCTTTGATTCCATGGTGTTCGAGCGCCGCCGCCTGGAGCGGTTGTTCGGCTTCCACTACCGGATCGAGATCTACACGCCGGAACCCAAGCGCCGCTTTGGCTACTATGTGCTGCCCTTCCTGCTGGGCGAGGACATGGTGGCCCGCGTGGACCTCAAGGCGGACCGTGCCGCCAAGGTGCTGCGGGTCAGGGGCGCCTACGCCGAGCCCGGCGCACCGGCGTCGACCGCTGCGGAATTGGCCGCCGAACTGGCCGAGATGGCGCTGTGGCTGGACCTCGACGCCGTCGTCGTCGATGACCGGGGCGACCTTGCGGCAGCCCTGCAGCGTGAGTCCGCCGCCATGGGTGCGGGCCGTTGATAGGAAGGAAATCCGGCGGCTGTTCCACACGGCTGTTCCATACATTGGGGTCCCAGTTATCTCACGTAGACTAAGCACGCCAGTTGAGGCAACCACAGATTGGGAGCTAGATCCGTGCCATCACTTCTTGAACGAGTCCTCCGTACCGGTGACCGCAAGACCTTGAAGCGTCTGAACGTCTACGCCGATGCCATCGATTCGCTGGAGGAGAGCTTCAAAACCTTCACGGATGCCGATCTGAAGGCCGAAACCGACAGGCTCAAGGCCCGCCATGCCGACGGCGAAACCCTGGAAGAGCTGCTGCCGGAGGCTTTTGCCACCGTCCGCGAAGCATCTGCACGAACCCTGGGCATGCGCCACTTCCGCGTCCAGCTCATGGGCGGCGCCGCCCTGCACCTGGGCAACATCGCCGAAATGAAAACCGGTGAAGGCAAGACGCTTGTCGCCACCGCGCCGGCCTACCTGAACGCGCTCACCGGCGGCGGCGTGCACGTTGTCACGGTGAACGACTACCTTGCCGAGTACCAGTCGGATCTGATGGGGCGCGTCTACCGCTTCCTGGGTCTGACCAGCGGCTGCATCCTCTCCAACCAGGATCCCACCGTGCGCCGCGAGCAGTACGCCGCGGACATCACCTACGGCACCAACAACGAATTCGGCTTCGACTACCTGCGGGACAACATGGCCTGGAGCCGGGACGAGCTCGTCCAGCGCGGCCACAACTTCGCCATCGTCGATGAGGTGGACTCCATCCTCATCGATGAGGCCCGCACGCCGCTGATCATCTCCGGCCCGGCCTCCGGCGACGCCAACCGCTGGTACGGCGAATTCGCCAAGGTGGTCCTGCGGCTTGACCCCGAGACCGACTACGAGGTGGACGAGAAGAAACGCACCGTCGGTGTGCTGGAGCCTGGCATCGAAAAGGTCGAGGACTACCTCGGCATCACCAATCTGTACGAGTCCGCCAACACCCCGCTGATCGGCTTCCTGAACAATGCCATCAAGGCCAAGGAACTCTTCAAGCGCGACAAGGACTACGTCATCCTCGACGGCGAGGTCCTCATTGTTGACGAGCACACCGGCCGCATCCTGGCCGGCCGCCGCTACAACGAGGGCATGCACCAGGCCATCGAAGCCAAGGAAGGGGTGGAAATCAAGGCGGAGAACCAGACGCTGGCCACCGTGACCTTGCAGAACTACTTCCGCCTCTACGGCAAGCTCGCCGGCATGACCGGCACGGCCGAGACCGAGGCCGCCGAGTTCATGGGCACCTACTCCCTGGGCGTGGTGCCGATCCCCACGAACAAGCCGATGCAGCGCGTGGACCAGTCGGACCTGGTCTACAAGAACGAAATCGTGAAGTTCGCCGCCGTGGTGGAGGACATCGCCGCCCGCCACGAAACCGGGCAGCCGGTGCTGGTGGGAACCACCAGCGTGGAGAAGAGCGAATACCTCTCCAAGCAGCTGGCAAAGAAGGGCATCAAGCACGAGGTTCTGAACGCCAAGAACCACGCCCGCGAGGCCGCCATTGTGGCCCAGGCCGGGCGCAGGGGCGCCGTCACGGTGGCCACCAACATGGCCGGCCGAGGCACCGACATCATGCTCGGCGGCAACGCCGAGTTCAACGCCGTCACCGCCCTGGCCGCCCGCGGCCTGGATCCGGAGGAGACCCCGGAGGAGTACGAGGCCGCCTGGGCCGAGGCCTTCAGCGACGCCAAGGAGGCCGTCAAGGCCGAGCACGACGCCGTGCTGGACGCCGGCGGCCTCTACGTGCTGGGCACCGAGCGCCACGAATCCCGCCGCATCGACAACCAGCTGCGTGGACGCTCCGGCCGCCAGGGGGACCCGGGCGAGTCCCGTTTCTACCTCTCGCTCACGGACGATCTCATGCGCCTGTTCAACTCCGGTGCCGCAGAACGCCTGATGTCCCGCTCGGTCATGCCCGACGACGTCGCTCTGGAATCCAAGCTTGTTTCCAAGGCCATCGCCTCCGCGCAGGGCCAGGTGGAGGGCCGCAACGCCGAGCAGCGCAAGAACGTCCTCAAGTACGACGATGTCCTCAACCGCCAGCGCGAGGCCATCTACGGCGACCGCCGCCACATCCTCGAGGGTGACGATCTGCACGAAAAGGTGCAGTACTTCCTCGAGGACACCATCAACGAGACCATCGAGGCCGCCACGGCCGAGGGCCACTCCGAGGACTGGGACTACGCGGTGCTGTGGAGCAATCTGCGCACGCTCTTCCCGGTCTCGGTGACCATCGAGGAAATCGCCGCCGAGGTGGGCGGCATCGACCGCGTCACCCCGGAAATCCTCAAGACCGAGCTGCTGTCCGACGCGCGGCTGGCCTACCAGGCCCGCGAGGAGTCGCTGGGATCTGACACCATGCGCGAGCTCGAACGCCGCGTTGTCCTCTCGGTGATTGGCCGCAAGTGGCAGGAACACCTCTACGAGATGGACTACCTCAAGGAGGGCATCGGGCTGCGGGCCATGGCCCAGCGCGACCCCCTGGTGGAGTACCAGCGCGAGGGCTTTGAGCTGTTCCAGGCCATGATGGGTGGCATCCGCGAGGAGAGCGTCGGCTTCCTGTTCAACCTCGAGGTCCAGGTGGAGCAGCCCGCTGCGGCAGCCGTCGGCCTCGTGGCCGAGCAGCCCGAGGCCCTGCTGGCCCGGGTGGCCGGCTCCGGCGCGGACGCCGAGCCCGCCCCCGCCGTCCACTTCACGGCCCCCGGTTTGGAGGCTCCGGAAAAGCCGGCCCAGCTGCAGTTCACGGCTCCGGATGCCTCCGGCGCCGCCGAGACGCATGTGGAACGACGCAGCTCGGCCGATGGCCTGCCGCCGTCGGCCCGCCGCACCACCTCCAACAAGAACAAGAAGAAGCGCCGGTAGCACCCGGCCCCGGACGCCCGGACGTGCCTGCGGCCCCACCAGCAATGGTGGGGCCGCAGGTGTTTAAGGCTGGGCTCAGCCGATCTCCAAAGCCGTCACCTTCCAGGCGCCCTTGAACTGTTCCAGCCGCATGGCCACGGCCCGGGCCCGGTGGTGCTCGGCGATGACCAGCGAGGATTCATAGACGCCCGGTGCCACCGGGCAGCAGTGCACGCTGCGGACCAGAGGATTGTGGTGCAGGACTGTGACGTTGTTGTGGGCGGCAGCGGCGTCGGCGGCGCGCTGCGCTGCCTGGACCAGGGTGGCCCGCACCAGCAGGGCATCAAAGGAGCGCGCATCGAGCCACCGGGCCAGCTGCTGGATCGGGCGGGTGCCGGCCAAGACCTCCACCGAGGCCTGGCCGATCTTTTTGGCCATCTCCCTCACCAGCACCGCCTCGGCCCGTGCCGGATCGAGGACGACGGCGGCCACTGAGGAGTACTGTGCGCCGGGGGCCGCTGTGGCGGGGCGGAGCCGCTGGGGCAGCGGGAGGACGGGAGCGAGCCCGCCGCCGTCGGCCACTGGCGCGGGACGGGTCCGGATGGGGGTGGCCGCGGCCGCGGGGGCTGTGGAAGCATTCATCTTCTTCTCCTTCGGTGGGGCGGATCGGTGCGGGTTCGGATGAGGTTTGCGGGGTCTGCGCTGTGCAGCTGGTTGGCTCGCTGGAGCCCCGGTGTCCGGCGCGGCCCGCTCAGCGCGGCGCGGCCAGCACCTGGCCGGGAAGAATGTGGTTGGGATCCTCGCCGATGACGTCCCGGTTGGCCTGGTGCCACTGTGGCCAGGCCCGGGCGATCTCGGCATCGCTGGCGAGGGGGCCAAGATGCCGGGCGGCGATGGTCCACAGCGAATCCCCTGCTGTCACCACCACCGTGGCGCCGGATCCTGGGCGGGCACCGGTGCTGCCATCGGAGCCGTCCGCCGGGCCGGCCGTGGAGCCGTTGCCGGGTTCCGTCTGGAGGTTGGACCGGCTGGGCTCCGATGCCAGCTGCCCCGGCGAGGCCACGGGCGCCCGCGGCCGCCACAGCGGGTCGACCGGTTCGACGGTCTGGGACGGCAGGTGCCCGGACCCCGGCCCCACCCACGGCGCCGACAAGGGAGCCGTCAGCGGTGCCGCGCCGGGAGCGGCCTGGGCCAGCGGTGCGCCCAGCAGGGATGCCCCCAGGACGGCGGCCGCCAAACGCCGCATGAAGGCGGGGCTGCAGCGGCCAACCGTTGTGGCGAGACGGCGGTGCCCGAGCCTGGCCAATAGTGCCGACGCCAGCGCTGCCAGCGCGCCGGCCACCCACCACAGCAGTGCGGCGGCCCCGGCCACAGCGGCGATCAGGCCGAGGGCGTCGTCCAGACCGAGGGACGAGGCCCCGGCCCCGCGGGCCAACCAGCGTGCCAGCAAGGTGAAGCCGGCCCACGATAGGGCGCCGGCGAGGATGAGCAGCGTTGCGGCCATTGCGGCATCGGCGGAGGTCTGTCGTTCCATCTCGGCTCCTTGGACTGTCAACGGTGCCGGGCGCTCGATGGCTCTGGAGCTTTTGGCATCGTTTAGCATCGTTTGATGGTAATTGATGATTTCTGAATCAGTTTGACCCCGCTTGAAGGCATTGTCCAGAGGCGGCGGGGTGCTGTGGAGGATGGGTTCTGGCCGCTGGCAGCGGAGAGGCTGCTCCGGCGGGGACCGTGGGGTGCCGCCAGGTTCCTTGACCGGCGCGTTGGTGACACCTACTGTGTGCCCATGCGATGGGACGCACTGTTTGGGGACATGGACAGCCAGCTGGCCGCAGCGGCCGCTCTGGATCTGGAAGCCGAAGTGGGCGAGCTGGTGCGCGCCGAATTTGCGCTGCTGGGCATGGCGGACCTGCTGCGCGGCGCAGTGGGGGCAGACATCGGCCTCACCCTGCGTGGCGGCAGCCACTGGCGCGGCACCGTCTCCGGCGCGGCGGACGACTGGGTGCTGTTGTCCTGCAACCTCAGGTCCGTGCTGGTTCCCCTTGCCGCCGTCGTGGCGGTTGATGGCGAGCTCCACCGCGCGGCAAAGCGGCCCGGCACCGTCCGCCACAGTCTTGCGTCAGTGCTGCGGGAGTTGGCCCGCAACCGTGTCGTGGCCACCGTGGCGCTGGACACGGTGGCGGACGATGGGCCGGGGCGGATCCGGCGCGGCGTGGTGGACTCGGTGGGGGCCGACTACCTGGTCCTGGCCCAAACGCTGGACGGGCCCGGGCGGCGGCACGGCAATTTCGCCGGGCACACCACCATCGCGCTTCGGGCGGTGGTGAGCCTCAGCTCGGAGTTCTGGAGTTCCGAATAGGAGCCGCCGGCGGGCGCCGGCACGTTCCTAGCGCTCGGTGCTGTGTCCCGCCGGGGTGGCCGCATCCTGGGGTGCGTCCTCCGCGCCGGGGCCGGCCTGCCCGCCCTCAAGGAGCCGGGCCGTGGCGGCGTAGCGGCGGTTGATGTATTCCTCGAACTTGGATTCCTCCACGCGCCACTGCCCGCGGCCGCCGATTTGGATGGCCTCCAACTCCCGGCTGCGGACCAGGGCATAGCTGGCCGCAGCGGAAATCTGCAGCTGTTCGGCAACATCGGCAAGGGTCAGGAAACGTGGCATGGTGCCATTCTCCCACCTTTGCCCACGTTTGACCCCGTTATGCACAATCCAACCGTCGAGCCATGCCGGGGCATGGCCGGATTGTCCACAATTTGGGTTCAATTCCCCGGCTCCTCTTTTCAAACCGCCGTGCCGTGTCTGAGACTGGGGTTCGCGGACGCACAAGGAGGCGGCCGCACTGAGCTGACTCCGGGGGAGGACCCATGAGCCTTGGTGCAGAGACGGCCGCCGCGCGGTTGAAGAAGCCATCATGGAAGGATCCCCGGCTGCTGGTGGGGATCCTTTTGGTGGCCGCTTCCGTTGCCTCGGTGGTGGCCCTGGTCGGCGGATCGGACAAGACCACCGAGGTCTATGCCGCACGCGACGGATTGAACGTGGGCCAACCGTTGACCGAAGCCGCGCTGGTGAAGGTCAAGGTCCGGCTGGGGGATCTGGAGGGATCATACTTCAGCGCGGACGAGGAACTGCCGGACCACCAGGTGGCCGTGCGGCTGGTGCCGGCCGGTGAACTCGTGTCCCGCTCGAGCGTGGGCCGCGTCGATGCCCTGGACCGCAAACCCGCAGCACTGTCCATCGATGAGGCACTGCCCAAGGAAGTGGTGGTTGGCTCCCGGGTGGACGTCTGGGTGGCCTTGCCCGATGCCAAGAATGGCTACGCGGAACCGCAGTTGATGCTCCCCGGTGTCGAGGTTGCCCAGCTGGCCCCCGGCTCCACGGCCCTCGGGGCGACCAAATCCACCCAATTGCATGTGCTCGTCTCACAGGCCCAGATGCCCAAGCTCATCGGCGCCCTGGCCAACAAGGCGAAGGTGGCAGTGGTCTGGAACCCGGCGGGTGCGCCGTGAGCAGCGTCGCGGTGGTCACGGTGGGCGATGGGCCCTCCGGCCTGGTCGAAGGATTGGAACGGCTGCATGGCCCGGTGACGGTGGTGCGGCGCTGCGCGGCCCTCTCCGAACTGCTGGCAGCCTGCCAGAGCGGTTTGGCCAGGGCCGCTGTCATCGCCGCCGATACCCAGGAGCTCACAGCCACCCTTGTCGACCGGCTCGCCGCCGTCGGTGTGGCAGTGGTGGCTCTTGCCCAGGAGCCTGGGGAGGTCGCGCGCCTGAGTGGCCTTGGCGTGGTGGTCGCCAGTCCGGCGGCTCCCGCGGAGGTTCTGGCTGCACGGATCTGTGCCGCGGCTGCGGCCGGGGTCCATGCCAGTCCCGGCGGCTATGCCCACGGTCCGGCGCCTTTGCCGGCGCAGGCCCCGGTGGGCGCCGTCGGCCATCCGGGCCCGGCCGACGGCGGGCGGGCGGCCGCGCTGGCGTTGGCCCAGGACCCCGCCGAGGACGGCCATCGGGCCGCGGCGGAGGGCTCCGGGCCCACGGTGGTGGCCGTCTGGGGCCCGACGGGAGCGCCGGGGCGCACCACAGTGGCCATGAACATGGCGGCGGAGCTTGCCGCATCGGGGCGGAGCGTGGTGCTTGTCGACGCCGACAGCTACGGCGCCAGCGTGGCGGCCAGTTTGGGATTGCTGGATGAATCCGCCTCGCTGGCGCATGCCTGCCGGCTGGCCGATGCCGGCTCGCTCACCGCGGCAACGCTGGAAAAGGTGGCCCAGCGGGTGGTCTTCGCCGGCGGCAGCCTCCGGCTGCTCAGCGGCCTGACGCGGGCGGACCGCTGGCCCGAACTCCGGCCGGCCGCCGTCGAGCGCGTCCTTGCCGTCTGCCGGGAGATTGCCCAGGTGACGGTGGTGGACTGCGGGTTCTCGCTGGAGAACGATGAGGAGCTCAGCTACGACACCCTGGTGCCGCGCCGCAACGGCGCCACACTGGCAGTGCTGGCTGCCGCGGACACCATCTTTGCCGTAGGCGCGGCCGATGCCGTGGGGATTCCGCGCCTGATCCGCGCGGTGGGCGATCTGGCGGCCGCCGGCACCACTGCCCAGACGGTGGTGCTGCTGAACAAGGTGCGGCGCTCGGCCTTCGGCGGCCAGGGGGAGCGGTCGCTGGTGGCGGCATGGGAGCGGTTTGGGCCGGAGCAGACCATTGGACATTTTCTGCCCTGGGATGGGGATGTTCTGGACAAGGCACTGCTTTCCGGGAGGCTGCTCATTGAAGCGGCACCCGATTCGGCACTGCGCAAATCGATTGCCGGCGTCGTTTGTGCACCCGTCCAGCGTTCGCGCCGAACCGCTGTGTCAAAGACCACAGCAAAGGCCAAGAATAAGGGCTAGGCTCGTTGATGGGACCGCAATGAGGCGGTCTTTTTTCATTTATGACGGAGGCGTTTGTACATGTCGTCAGGTTCCAACACTGTTGACTCCCCCCTGGCTCCCACAGCTATGGAGCAATTCATAGCCGACTACTACGAGCATCTGGCCGCCGAGGATGCCGCGGTCTACAGCCCGGAGGTCCTGGACGGCCGGGCCGCTGCCCACCTTGAACTGGCCGGCGACCGCGCGGCAGGTCTTGCCAAGGTCGAGATCCTCAATGAAGAGGACTGCTCCGTGGTGTACATTGCCACCGACGACATGCCCTTTCTGGTTGACTCCGTCAACGCCGAACTGGTCCGCCAGAATGCGGCCATCCACCTGGTCATCCACCCCATGTTCGTGGTGACCCGCAACCGTGAAACCCACCAGCTGGTCAAGGTCTCCCGAGTCCCCGCCCACGTTGGCATCGCCAGCGGCGACACGGCCGCCATGCCCTCGATCTCCCATCTGGTCGCCACGGGGGACAACGCCACCTACCTGGAGTCCTGGATCGCCGTCGAGATCGACCGCGTCGGCGACGATGCCGGTGCGGCGCTGGTCGAGGGGCTCTGCAAGATCCTCGGCGATGTCCGTGCCGCCGTCGAAGACTGGCCTGCCATGCGGGAGAAGGCGCTGAGCCGCGCCGAACTGCTGGGCAATGTACTCTCCGGCGAAACCATCACCAACCTGCGCGAGGCCGAAGACCTGCTGCACTGGATGGACGCCGGCAACTTCACCTTCCTGGGCTACCGCGAATACGATCTGGTCCGCGAAAACGGCGAGGACGTGCTGGTCAACCGCGAGGGCAGCGGGCTTGGCCTGCTGCGCGACGGCGCCAACCACGCCCAGATCCAGCACCTGACGACGCCCGGGCGGCTCAAGGCGCGCGAGAAGAGCGCCCTGGTCATCACCAAGGCCAACTCCCGCTCCACCGTCCACCGCGCCGCCTACCTGGACTATGTGGGCATCAAGTCCTTCGACGCCGCCGGCAATGTCAACGGTGAGCAGCGCTTCATTGGTCTGTTCGCCTCGGCCGTCTACACCGGCTCCGTCCGCAACATCCCCGTCGTGCGCGAAAAGATCGACGCCGTGCTGCGCCACTTCGGGTTCCCGCCGGACTCGCACTCCGGCAAGGACCTCTTTGCCGTGCTGGAGACCTACCCGCGCGACGAGCTGTTCCAGATCGACGTGCAGGATTTGATCGACACCGCAGACGGCATTCTGCGCCTGCAGGAGCGCCGCCGCACGCGCCTGTTCCTGCGCCCGGATGTGTATGGCCGGTTCATGTCCGCCCTCGTCTTCATCCCCCGAGACCGCTACACCACCGCCGTCCGCCACCGCATCGAGGAGGAGCTGACCCGCACCTTCGCGGCCGTGTCGATCGACTTCGAAGCCAGGATGAGCGAATCCGCGCTGGCCCGCCTCTTCTTCCGCATCCGGCTGCCCAAGGGCTCCGATGCGACAGCGGTGAGTGCAGCCGAGCTGGAGGAGCGCCTGGTCATGGCCGCACGCTCCTGGCCCGAGGGCATCGCCCAGGTCCTGCGCGCGGACCACAGCATGGAGCAGGCGGACAAGCTGGCGGCCAAGTGGGCCGAGGCATTCCCGCCCAGCTACCGGGTGATCTTCGAGGTCGAGGAGGCGCTGGAGGACATCCACCGCTTTGAGGACTTCGACGCCGCGTACAAGGCCGCCGTCGCTGTGGACGCCACCGCCGGCATCACCCGCTGCGCTCCGGGCATGCACGTCTACATCCCCGCCGCCGACGGCTCCGAAAGCGCCCCCACGGGCGAAGGCCAGGATGCGCGGGTAAAGCTCTACATGGCGCACCCGAAGAGCCTGAGCCAGATCCTGCCCTTCTTCCACAACTTGGGCATCGAGGTGCTGGACGAGCGCCCCTTCGAGATTGAAACCGCCGACAAGCGCGACTTCTTCCTCTATGACTTGGGTCTGAAGTACCCGGCCGGCGTGGACCCGATCGCCACGGCACCGCTGCTGACGGCCGCCTTTGGCGCAGCCATCACCGGCGCCAGCGAGTCGGATGCCTTTGACCGCCTGGTGCTGCGGGAGGGGATGCAGTGGCGCCAGATCGTCATCCTGCGCTCCTACGCCAAGTACCTGCGCCAGATGGGGAACACCAACTCCTACGGCTTCGTCTCGGACACCCTGCTGGCAAACGCCGACGTCACCCGCGCCCTCGTGGAGCTCTTCGAAGCCCGCTTCGACCCGGCGCTTGATGGGGAGACCCGCGCTGTGCGGACGGCCGATGTCCGGGCCCGCCTGGCGGCCGGACTCGAGCAGGTCCCCACCCTCGATGCGGACCGCGTGCTGCGCACCCTCGTCAACCTGGTCGAGGCGTCGCTGCGCACCAACTTCTTCCAGTTCAAGGACTACCTGTCCGTCAAGCTGAGTCCGGCGGACATCGAGGGGCTGCCCTTCCCGCGCCCGATGTTCGAGATCTGGGTCTACTCGCCGCGCGTCGAGGGCGTGCACCTGCGCTTCGGCAAGGTGGCCCGCGGCGGTCTGCGCTGGTCCGACCGCCGAGAGGACTTCCGCACTGAAATTCTGGGCCTGGTCAAGGCGCAGACGGTGAAGAACGCCGTCATCGTCCCGACCGGCGCCAAGGGTGGCTTCTTCGCCAAGAAGCTGCCGAACCCGGCCGTGGACCGCGCGGCCTGGATGGCCGAGGGCATCGAGAGCTACAAGACCTTCATCCGCGGCCTGCTGGACATCACGGACAACCTGGTCACCTCGGCCGAGGGCGAGCTGCTGGTGCCGCCGGCCGCCGTCGTCCGCCACGACGACGACGATTCCTACCTGGTGGTGGCCGCCGACAAGGGCACCGCGTCCTTCTCGGACATCGCCAACTCCATCTCCGCCGAATACGGCTTCTGGCTCGGCGACGCCTTTGCCTCCGGCGGCTCGGTGGGCTACGACCACAAGGCCATGGGCATCACCGCCCGCGGCGCCTGGGAGTCGGTCAAGCGCCACTTCAGCGAGTTCGACGTCGACACCCAGACCGAGGAATTCACCGCTGTCGGCGTGGGAGACATGTCCGGCGATGTCTTCGGCAACGGCATGCTGCTTTCCGAGCACGTGCGCCTGGTGGCGGCCTTCGACCACCGCGACATCTTCCTGGACCCCAACCCGGATGCGGCAGTCTCCTTCGCCGAGCGCCACCGGCTCTTTGAGCTGCCGCGTTCGTCCTGGCAGGACTACGACGCCTCGCTGATCAGTGCAGGCGGCGGCGTCTTCCCGCGCTCCGTGAAGTCCATCCCGATCACCGAACCCGTCCGCGCGGCCCTGGGGCTCCCCGAGGGCACCGTGAAGCTGAGCCCGCCGGAACTGCTGCGGGCCATCCTGCTGGCCCCGGCCGATCTGCTCTACAACGGCGGCATCGGCACCTACATCAAGGCCAGCACCGAAACGAACGCCGAGGTGGGCGACAAGGCCAACGATGGCATCCGCGTGGACGGCCGCGATCTGCGTGTCAAGGTGGTGGGCGAGGGCGGAAACCTGGGCATGACCCAGCGCGGCCGCATCGAGGCAGCCCTGCATGGCGTCATCCTCAACACCGACGCCATCGACAACTCCGCCGGCGTGGACTGTTCCGACCACGAGGTCAACATCAAGATCTTCGTGGACCGCATGGTGGCCGCCGGCAAGCTTGACCCGGCCGAACGGGCACAGTTCCTCGGCGACATGACCGAGGAAGTGGGCGCCCTGGTGCTGGCGGACAATGTGGAGCAGAACATCCTGCTGCTCAACGACCGCCAGCGCGTGGTGGAGTGGAGCCCCAGCTACGAGCGGTTCATGGACTGGCTGGAGGTCCGAGCCGATCTCAAGCGCGATCTGGAGGCATTGCCCACCACCGACACGCTGCATGCGCGCCTGCTCAGCGGCCAGGGCCTCACCTCCCCGGAACTGTCGGTGCTGGCGGCCTACGCCAAGATCGAACTGGCCAATGCCCTGCGCGATTCGGACCTGGCCGACGATCCGTGGTTTGCGGACACCCTGCGCAAGTACTTCCCGGCCCAGCTGGCCCAGCGCTTCGACGCCGAACTGGACACCCACCCGCTGCGCCGGGAGATCATCGCCACGGTGGTCGCCAATGACATGATCAACCTCGGCGGCATCACGTTCGCCTTCCGTGCCATGGAGGAGTCCTCGGCCACCGAGGCCGTCATCGCCCGGGCATTCGTGGCCCTGCGGGAGATCTTCGACCTGGACTCCATGTCCGAGGCCCTGTCGGCCCTGCCGCCGTCGTTCCCGACCGAGCACTGGTGCACCATCGCCCTGGACATGCGCCGGCTGCTGGACCGCGCGGTCCGCTGGCTGGTGACCCAGGGTACGGGGCAGCGCAGCATTGCCGAGGTCGTCGCCCAGTTCAAGCCCGTGGTCGCCAGCATGGGCGAGCACGTGGGTGGGCTCCTGCAGGGCGAGGACCTGGTGCGCGTCCAGGCGCTGCGGGCCAAGGCGGAGCAGTGGGAGGTTCCCGAGGAGCTGGGCGGCCGCTGGGCCGAACTCTTCGAGACCTTCGCCCTGCTGGATGTTGCCAAGACCGCGTCCCTCATCAACGAACCCGTCGGTGAAGTGGCAAGCGTCTACTACGCCCTGTACGCCCGCTACGGCGTCGACAACCTGCTCGAGCGCATCACGGCCCTGCCGCGCAACGACCGCTGGCAGTCGCTGGCCCGCGCGGCCCTGCGCGACGACCTCTATGCCACGGTTGCCGACATGACGGCCAGCGTGCTGGCGAACACCGAGGCCGGCGGCAGTGCCGCGGAGCGGATCGAGGCCTGGGAGTCGCAGAACGCCGAGCAGCTCGAACGGGCCCGGACGATGTTCGAAGAGGTCAACAACCTCGAAGAGGACGACATGGCGTCGTTGTCGGTAGCATTGAGGCTTCTGCGGTCCATCGTGCGCCGCTAAGCAGTGCAGATGCCCGCCCCGCTGAGGCGGGGCGGGCATCTGCCGGCCCAACAGGAGATATACGTGGCGATCTTTACCGACCCCATCCGGGACAGCGCCGAGCTGGGCCCGGGCGATGCCGAGTGGCTCCACCTTTTGGTGGGGGACTGGCAGATGGTGGCGGACCTGTCCTTCGCCGACCTGGCCCTCTGGTTCCCGCACCCGGAGACGGGGTACGTGGCGCTGGCCCATGTGCGTCCCTCCACCAGCCACACGCTGTTCCACGCCGACTTTGTCGGCGAGGGCATCCGCAGCGACCTGGCTCCGCTGGTGACCAGGGCCTGGAAGTCGCAGGCGATTGAACGCTCCAGCGAAACCAACATCTGGAATGTCGACATGGCCATGCGGGTGGAGGCCATCCCGATGGTCCGCAACGGCCGCACCCTGGCCGTCGTCACCAGCCACATGGACCTCTCCAGCTCACGGATGCCCTCGCGGCTCGAGCTGACCTACCGCCAGTGCGCCCACGATCTGCTGAAGATGGGCACGCTGGGGCTGTGGCCCGACTTTGCCTCGCCCACCGGCTCGCGCCGCGGCGCCCCACGCGTGGGCGATGGGCTGCTGCGCCTGGATGCCGAGGGCATCGTCCAGTACGCCAGCCCGAATGGCGTCTCCGCATTCCGCCGCCTCGGCGATGTCGAATCCCTTGAGGGACGCTCGCTGGCCGAGGTCACCACGGCCCTGCTCAAGGACCGCCGCATGGTGGATGAATCGCTGCCGCTGGTGGTCACCGGACGGATGCCGTGGCGCACCGAAATAGAATCCCGCGGTGTCAGCCTGTCCCTGCGGGCCATTCCACTGCGCGACGCCTCCGAGCGCTTCGGCTCCCTGGTGCTGTGCCGCGATGTCTCCGAGCTGCGCCGCCGCGAGCAGGAACTGGTCACCAAGGACGCCACCATCCGCGAAATCCACCACCGGGTGAAGAACAACCTGCAGACTGTGGCGGCCCTGCTGCGCATGCAGTCCCGCCGCATGACCAGCGACGAGGGGAAGCAGGGGCTGGAACAGGCGATGCGCCGCGTCTCCACCATCGCCCTAGTGCACGAGACACTGTCCCAGGGACTGGCGCAGAGCGTGGACTTTGACGAACTCATCGACCGGCAGTTCCGCCTTTCGGCGGAGGTCGCCTCGCCCTCGCAGCGCGTGCACACCGAGCGCACCGGCGTCTTCGGTGAGCTCCCCAGCGACTTTGCCACACCCCTGGCCCTGGTCATCAACGAGCTGGTGACCAACGCCGTCGAACACGGCCTCCAGGACCGCGAGGGGACGGTGTGGCTGCGGGCAGACCGCAGCGTGAGCGAGACCGGTGTGGAGGTGTTGACGGTGTCGATCTCCGACGACGGCGTGGGCCTTCCCGAGGGGCCCCACGCCGAGGGCCTGGGCCTGCAGATTGTGCGGACCCTTGTCACCAGCGAACTGGGCGGAACCCTGGCCTGGTCGCCGCGGCCCGGCGGCGGAACCACTGTGGAGATGGAAATGGCCCTGGTGAGCCGGGGCTCCTGATCTGCCGCGCTTAAATACAGTAGGCCGCGGCGGCACCGGAATTCCGGTGCCGCCGCGGCCTTTTGCTGTGGTGTGCCTAGCTGGCGCGGCGGGCGCGGGCGGCGCGGCGCTTCATGGCGCGGCGCTCGTCTTCGCTGAGGCCGCCCCAGACACCGGCGTCCTGGCCGGACTCGAGAGCCCAGGCGAGGCAGGTGTCGACAACCTGGCAGCGGCGGCAAACGCTCTTGGCTTCCTCGATTTGCAGCAGGGCCGGGCCGGTGTTTCCCACAGGGAAAAAGAGCTCCGGGTCTTTATCGAGGCAGGCCGCGCGACTACGCCAGTCCATGCTGATCACTCACTCCTTTAGAAATGCGAGTCCGTGGCCTTGTGAAAAAATTCACTTGCCGACTCATAAGAAAGGGGCCTTCGATCGGCCCCTGGGTCACTCCGTTAAGCGTGTCATGTTAACTCGGCGTAAACAAGGGGTATTAGCCGTCAGATTGGCCATTTTGGCTGAGCTATGCGTCACATTGACGCAGCGCCCCATGGATGTCTCCCGACTATGTCCGGTAGGGTGCCCTTGTGTCAATACCCCACAATCCCTCCTCCGCCGCGCCCGGCCCCATGGGCTCCACGCCGCCCTCCGGCACCCGACCGTGGGGTGTCGTGGTGGTCGCCCTGGTGGTGGCCCTTGAGGCGCTGGCCCTGGCTGCCGCGGCCATCTGGTTCATCGTGGGGATCCTGACCTCCACGCCGGCGTCGCTGCCCAGTGCCATTTTCATGATCGTCCTGCTGGCCGGCCTTGCCGCGGGCCTCGGCGCTGTGGCGGTGAATCATTTCCGTGGATACCGTTGGACGCGTTCTGCTGCATTTGTTTGGCAATTGCTGATGCTGACAATTGCCATTCCGACGCTATTGTCGGACCAAATTCTTCTGGGAATTGTCCTGCTCGTTCCGCCGCTGGCCGTTCTGGTGCTGCTGTTCACGCCCAAGGCCGTCGCCTTCACTCTGAGGACCGGTGGCGAGCCTCCTGTTCTCTAGCTGCTGAGGCGTCCGCTGCGCTGGAGTGGACCCCGGCGGCGGCCGCCGCCGGGGTGGGGGACTGGTACCAGTGCGCGGTGCCCGCTTCCACCAGGACGGCCCTGCCCGGCGGCTCCCCACCGAGGGTGTCCAGCCTGGCCCCGAACAACTCGCCGTCCTGCGGCCTCGAGGGGGCCAGAACGATGCCTCGTGCGGGCGTACGCAGGCCCGGCAGCGGCAGTGACATGATCCGCGAAATGTTGGGCGCCAGCGTGGCCACTACCATGGCGCCGGCATCGAGCTCCCGCTGCACGGCCTGCAGAAGCACCGGCGGACACCTGTCCAGATCGTCCGCCAGTACGACGGCGGGCCGCGGGCCGGACGCGCCGCCGGCACGATCCGCATCCAGTGGAACGGCTGGGGGTTGGAGCCGGGAGAAGTGCATATCCGGATTGAGCTGTTCCAGTGCCTCCAAGACGCTGCTCTTACCCGACCCCGGGGCACCCAGCACGGGCAATACGGTTCCAGGCTCCAGGGCCACGCGGATGGGGTCGCCGCCGTCGCCGCCCAGCCCCAGCAGCAACCTTTGCCGGGGCGGAAGTCCCTCCTTGCCGCCGCAAGCATCGAGAACCTCTGCGACGCCGACGACGCCGGGCAGCGCCGCGATCCGCAACGGCAGCTCCACAACGGCCCCCTCCTGCAGGCCGTCCTGCCCCGCCGGGCATGGGCCGGCGGTCCGCGTCCGGTGCACCAGCTGGGCGGCCAAGCCGGTGGATTCCCCTGCTCCGTGGCGGACGGCCAGGGGACCAAAGAGCGCGGCTCGCCCGGGGACCGGTTCCATCTCGGGCAGCCTGGGCCACATGGACATCGATTCCACACTGGCACCGGCGGGAAAGTACAGCCGATGGAGGATGGCGCCGAAGAACCTGGCCGAGTGGAGTTCGCGTCCACCGCTGGCCAGCACCACCACCCGCAGGGCCCGGCCCGGGGCGCACAACTCGCCAATGAGGTCCTCGCACCAGGGCCACGGACTGCCCCGCAGCGCCGCCGCCCATCGACCCCAGGCGGAGATGCACAGGACCAGTGTCTGTCCACCGGCCGCCGCTGTGGACTGCTCGGGCTCCACCGGAGGCCGGATGGTCGGCGGAGGCGCAGTGGCGGTGTCGTTGAGCCGCTGGAGGAGCCGTGCGGCAGCCCTCAGTTCACCGGGGCCAAGGTGCGCCCCCACCCGGGGGTGTCCGCGCAGAGCGGACAGCGAGCCGTCTCCATCGAGGCAGTAGAGGACCGCCCCGCCCGGAAGCCCCGCCACCGCCTGCGCCGTGGCGGCCAGCGCGGAGGCGCAGCCGCTTCCCGCCTGGCCCAAAAGCGCCAGATGCGAATCCACGCCCGGTGCCCAGCCCAACAGGTCCACCCGCTGCCGGGAGGGTGCGTCCAGCAGACCCAGGACCGCCGCGGGCCCGGGGCCGGCATGGACGCCGACGCCTGTGGCCAGGCCATCGCCGCCGCCTGCCACGGCTGCCGCCAGGGCGACGGCCAGTGACTGCGCATCCAGACGCTGCGGGAGTTCGGGGGCCACCACGGGCGCGGGCGGCCGGTGCCGGGCCAACCTCTGGGCGGCTGCAAGCAGCGCCGCCACCGCATCGACGTCGGATGCTGCGGACGCCGGACCCGGCCCGCGTGCCGGTCCAGCGAGCAGGGCGGCGGCAGCCTCGGACACCATTACCTGGGCCGCATGCTCCGGCGGGGGCACCGAGAGGGCAGCCGTCTGGAACTCCACCGGAGCCTCGCCGGAGCGCCGGAGAAAGGCCCGCCCTGGCAGGGCTGCTGAAACGGCCGCCGCTGCTGGGCCGTCGATCACATCCTGCGAATCATAGGTGGACTGCACCCGCAGACAGATGGCGGTGGAGACATTCGCCCGGATGTCCGCCGACACGGCACCCTGGGGCCGCTGGGTGGCCATCACCAGATGGATGCCCAGCGAGCGGCCGACTGCGGCGATGCGCATGAGTTCCTTCATGGCGTCGGGGAACTGGTCCACCAGAACCCTGAACTCGTCGATGATGACCACCAGATGGGCCAGTGGGGCAGTGGCAGGGCCGCCGCCGGCCGTGCGTCGGTACACATCCACGTCGGCGGCGCCTGCGCGGGCCAGCGTGGCCTCCCGCCGTCGGATCTCGGCGCGGAGCGAGGCGAGGGTCCGGCCCATCCCGGCCCCGGCCATGTCCGTGACCAGCGAGGAGGCATGCGGGAAACCGCAGAGCGGGCCCAACGCTGCGCCGCCCTTGAAATCGAGAAAGAGGAACGACAGGTCCGCCGGAGAATGGGCCAGGGCCAGGCCGGCCGCGAGTGTCCGCAGCAGTTCCGACTTTCCGGAGCCCGTGGTCCCGGCCACCAGCAGATGCGGTCCGTCAGCCCCGAGGTCCACCGTTTCGGCACCGGCAGCCGAGCGTCCAAGGGGAACCGGAGCCAATGGGCCATCGGAGGTTTCATGCCAACGTCGGACAACGGCCTCGGGGGTGGCGTTGGCGGGTTCGGGTAGTACACAGAAGTCCGGCACCCCGGTCCGGCCGCGTGCCGCGCCGGTGCCAATGGGTCCACCGGCACCTCCAGCCTGCCGCGCGTAGCGGTCAAAGACCTCTGCTCCCACCAAATCCGGGGCAAACTGCGCACCGGCCCAGGCGCCGCGCAGCAGGCCGCCGCTGAAGGAGAGCGCCACTGCCGCCGGGGCGCCGGCTGCTGCCGGCCCGGTTGGCAGGGCGCGGATGACGGCGGGGCCTGCACCCGAACGGGCCATGGCCTGCAGAACAGGGTCGAACTCCGCCTGCGGACCGGCCACCACGACGACGGCGGGCGGACAGCCGGCCACCTCTGCGGCGAGGCCGGCCGCCGAGGCCGTGGTCCGCAGGCAGCCCAGGAACCGGGCGGACAAGAGCAGCGGATCCGGGCTTCCGCAGAGCACCGTGGGGACGCCCTCCGCGGCCAGCTGCATGAGGACAAACCGCAGCATCCCCGCAACGGCGGGGCCCGGTCCGTGGATGTCCATCCCCTCGAGTGGCACGCTGCACACCAGTGGCATCCCGTCGAGGCTGGGCGCCGTGAAGCCGGGATCGGGCGGCTCGAGGGCAATGTTGGCCGGCAGCAGGCAGCTTCCCAGCCGAAGGCGGACGGGGCCGGTGCGGGCCGCGGTGCGGACACCAGCCCCGTCCACATTGGAGCCAAGTGCGAGCTCTGCCGCGGACCGCCACCTCCGCAGGCGCCGTGCCGCGTCGCGCCGCGCGGCGTCCGCCAGTTCTGCGCGGTGCCGCTGCCGCTGCCGCCGGCCCGCAGCCAGGGGAACGAGGGCGGTTGCAGCACCCATGCCGGCGAAGGCCAGGAACATCCACTGCCTCGTCAGCACGGCCAGCGCCAGCCCCACCCCCAGCGGCAGGGCCGCCATGGCCGCCGCCGTCCACTGGGTGCGGGCGTTCGATCCCGGATGGCGGAGGACCAGCGGAGCGTCGTCGTCGGGCCCGGCGGCCAGGGCTGCCTGCCCGGGGACCACGAGGCGGCAGCCGGATCCGCCCAGCTTCAGCTCCTGCCCA
Organism: Arthrobacter sp. 35W; assembly: GCF_000482545.1. Classification (GTDB taxonomy): domain Bacteria; phylum Actinomycetota; class Actinomycetes; order Actinomycetales; family Micrococcaceae; genus Specibacter. The sequence continues at coordinate 2,581,488 of NZ_KI519454.1, read as the reverse complement.
GTGTCGATCCGCAGGCGTGTGGCCCAGGCACCGTCCACGCTGAAGCCTGCCTGTGCGGTGGTGGCGGTGAGCACGATGCCCGCCGGTTCCACGGCCAGGGTGGCATGGTGGCGCGCAAGCTGGGGATCGGCAAGTGGAATGTCAACGGATCCCCGCCCGATGCTGTACGTCCCGCGCTTCAGCGGCGCACACCGGCCCGCATCGGGCCCTGTGTGCACCGCGAGCACCAGGGACGGCCCAGGTTCCGGCGGCGGAGCGCCGCCGGCCACCACCACCGCCCCATTCGTGAGCGGCGCCGTGCCGGCGGCCAAGTCGTCCAAGGGAAGCCCAGCGATGGTAAACACCGTGACGTCCGCCACGGCATCGACAGTGGAGCGGAGCGCCACCGCGAGCTGCGCCCCGGAGGCGCCGTCGGGCAGTTCAACACTGAGTTCGACGGCGTCGAACCAGGAAACTTCAGGTGCTGCCACCAGTGTCAGTTCCCATCGCATCCGCCGCTTCCTCCCTTTGTGGTGGTGCCAGCGTAGGAGCCAGGATGGTGCGCCGGGGGCCGGGCGGGCTTTGCTGTGCGTTGCCCGTGAATCCCACCCAGGTGTGGAGGGACGGAGCGCCTGAAGCGCATGTATTCCAGGCGTTCCGGGCCTCTGGAGGTGGGCGGCATCATGGCACACCGGGGAAGTTGTTCCATAACAGTCGGGTAACCTAGGAGCGTAGATGTTGGCACCGCTGTGCCCATTCGCCACCACACAGGAGAGTTTGTGAACGCTGACCTCGTCGTCGTCGGTTCGGGTTTCTTTGGCCTGACCATTGCAGAACGTGCCGCCACCGAGCTGGGATTGAAGGTAGCGGTTCTTGACCGCCGCCACCACATTGGTGGCAACGCCTACAGTGAGGCAGAAGCGCAGACCGGAATCGAGGTGCACCGTTATGGAGCGCACCTCTTCCACACCTCAAACGAGCGTGTCTGGGAGTACGTCAACCGCTTCACGCAGTTCACCAACTACCAGCACAAGGTGTACACCTCCCACAATGGCGAGGTGTACCAGATGCCCATCAACCTGGGCACGATCAACCAGTTCTTCCGTTCCTCGATGGGCCCCGCCGAGGCACGTGCGCTCATCCAGGAGCAGGCCGGCGAGCTCGCAGGCACCGACCCGCAGAACCTGAACGACAAGGGCATCCAGCTCATTGGCCGCCCGCTGTACGAGGCATTCATCAAGCACTACACCGGCAAGCAGTGGCAGACCGATCCCAAGGATCTGCCGGCCGAGATCATCTCGCGCCTGCCCGTGCGCTACAACTACGACAACCGCTACTTCAACGACACCTACGAGGGTCTGCCGGTCGACGGCTACACCGCGTGGATTGAGCGGATGGCGGACAACCCCAACATCGAGGTCGTGCTCAACACGGACTTCTTCGACGACGGCGAATTCGGCCGCTCCTCCGTGCAGGGGCAGGTTCCCGTCATCTACACAGGCCCGGTGGACCGCTACTTCGACTACGCCGAGGGCGACCTCTCCTGGCGCACCATCGACCTGGAGCAGGAAGTGCTTCCGATCGAGGACTTCCAGGGCTGCGCAGTCATGAACTACCCGGATGAGGAGCAGAAGTACACCCGCATCCACGAGTTCCGCCACTTCCACCCGGAGCGCGACTACACCAAGGACGCCACGGTCATCATGCGCGAGTTCTCGCGCTTCGCCGAGAAGGGCGACGAGCCGTACTACCCGGTCAACACCTCCGATGACCGCTCCAAGCTGCTCGCGTACCGCGACCTGGCCAAGGGTGAGAAGTCGGTGCTGTTCGGTGGACGCCTGGGCACCTACAAGTACCTCGACATGCACATGGCCATTGGCTCGGCCCTGAACATGTACGACAACAAGATCAAGCCGCACTTCACCGGTGGCGCAAAGCTGGAAAGCGGAGGAGTGGACGCGTGAGCGTAGCGGAGGCCGCTGCCGACTGGGCCGTCATTCAGCGGGTGGTCCTGCCCACGGGGTCCCAGGTGGACACCCTGCCGCTGTACGTTGACGCCGGGTCTGCCAGCGGCATCCGCCTGCGCGAGAACGATGAACTCGCGCGTTCCCCGAAGCTGCCCGAAGACAAGCTTCAAATGTTCAGCTCCGGTGGGCCAACGGTGCATTTTGATGACATCGACTCCCGCCGTTCCATGACGGTGCGCGCCGGCGAGCAGGTTTCGTTCGGCACGTACTTCAATGCGTTCCCGGCCAGCTACTGGCGCCGCTGGACCGACGTCCGGTCCATCCGGCTTGAGGTCACCACCCGCGGCGACGGCACCGTCATGGTGAACAAGTCCAATGCGCGCGGCTCCCTCCAGCGGGTGGAGAGCGTGCACGTCGAGGGTTCGGCGACGACGGTCTTCGACCTGACGTTGGCGCCGTTCGGCGACGGCGGCTGGTACTGGTTCGACCTCGCGGCCGGCCACGACGGGCTGGTGCTTGAAAGCGCGCAGTGGACCACTGCGGAGGCTCCCCGGAGCCACGGCCAGGTGACCCTTGAAATCACCACCATGAACAAACCGGACTTCTGCCTCAACAACGCACGGATCCTCGCTGCGAACCCGGAGGCCTTGGAGAACGTCAAAGAGATCCTGATCGTCGACCAGGGCACCCAAAAGGTCCGGGACGAAGACGGCTTTGCCGACGTCAGTGCCGCCCTGGGTTCCAAGCTGCGCATCATCGACCAGGGCAATCTGGGCGGTTCCGGCGGCTTTGCCCGCGGCATGTACGAAGCCGTGCAGAACGGCAGCGACTATGCGCTGCTGCTGGACGACGACGTCGTGGTTGAGCCCGAGAGCATCCTGCGGATGCTCGCGTTTGCCGACCGCTGCAAGAACCCGACCATCGTCGGCGGCCACATGTTCGACCTGCACAACCGCAGCGTGCTGCACACCTTCGGCGAGGTGGTGGACCCGTACCGCATCGTGCCGTCCACGCCGCATGCGGACATGGAAATGCGCCACGATTTCAGCATCGCCAACCTGCGACAGACCTCCTGGCTGCACCGCCGCGTGGATGTCGACTACAACGGCTGGTGGATGTGCATGATCCCCACCGCCGTAATCCGTGAGATCGGCCTGTCGCTGCCGCTGTTCATCAAGTGGGACGACGCCGAGTACGGCCTGCGCGCCCGCGAGGCCGGCTTCGCGACGGTGTCCCTGCCCGGAGCGGCTGTGTGGCACGTCTCCTGGTTGGACAAGGACGACATGGTGGGGTGGCAGTCCTACTACCACGAGCGCAACCGCCTGATCACGACATTGATCCACAGCCCCTACCCCAAGGGTGGAAGGGTTCTGCGTGAATCGGTGCAGGCCGACGTCAAGCACCTTGTATCGATGCAGTATTTCACCGAGCATGGCCGGCTTGAGGCGCTGAAGGACATCTTCAAGGGTCCCGAGCAGTTGCACGCCACCTTGGCCACGAAGCTGCCCGAAATCAATGCGCTTCGGGCCCAGTATGCCGACGCGCAGTTGAAGGAAAACGTCGACGACTTCCCGGCACCGAAGATCGGCCGCGGCCCGATGGGTGGAACCCCCATCGGCCTGCCCCGCAAGAAGGATCTGGTGTCCTGGGGCGTCAAGACTGTGGCCCGCCAGCTCGTTTCCTCCCCGGACCCGTCATCGGCGGAACGTCCGCAGACCGTGCTGGCACACCGGGACAGCCGCTGGTTCCGCCTGGCCCACTTCGACTCCGTCGTGGTGACCAATGCCGAAGGAACCGGCATGTCCTGGTACCGCAGGGACCCCAAACTGCTGAGGTCCATGCTGGCCGAGTCCGCCCGGCTGCACCTGCGCCTGGCACGCGAGTGGGACGAACTGGGGGAGCGCTACCGCGCCTCCGTGGCCGAGATCACGTCGATGGACGCCTGGAAGAAGACCTTCGAGCAGCATTCCCCGGATGGTCTCTAAATGGCGGCCGTCAACAATGATCTGGCCACGCCTGGCAGCGGGCGGGGGCTGCTGGATGTCTATTCCAACCGCTTCCTGCTGAAGCTGCTGGTCCGCAAGGAAATCAAGGTCCGCTACAGGGGATCGGTGCTGGGGCTGCTCTGGTCCTACGTCAAGCCCCTGATGCAGTTCCTGATCTACTTCGTGGCGCTGGGCATCTTCCTGAATCTTCAGAAGGCAACGCCCAATTACGCCATCTACCTGTTCTCGGGCATCGTACTGGTCAACTTCTTCACGGAAACCCTTGGCAATGCCACCCGGTCGATTGTGGACAACAGGGATCTGATCCGCAAGATCTACCTGCCACGCGAGCTGTTCCCCGTCTCCACCGTCTGGGTGTCGGCGGCGCATTTCCTGCCGCAGGTCCTCATTCTTGTGGGGGCCGGCCTGCTGGTCGGGTGGACGCCGTCGGTCCTCCAATTGCTCGCAGCATTGGCTGCCTTCATCATCGTCGCCATCCTCGGCACGGGGCTGGGGCTGCTATTCGGTGCCATCAACGTCTACTTCCGGGACTCGGAAAACATCGTCGACATGATCCTGATGGTCGTCACCTGGGCGTCTCCGGTGCTGTACCTGTGGACGATGGCCCGCGATGCCTTGGGAGGGTGGTTTGTGCTCTACCAGGCCAACCCGATGACAGTGGCGGTGGAGATCTTCCACTGGGCCTTCTGGTACCCAACGTTGAAGGCGGACCAACTGGGCATGGCCGAGATGCCGCCCAACCTGGTCGGCCTGTGGCTGCCCGTCTCGCTGCTCGTATCCCTGGCAGTCCTGTTCGCCGGCCAGCTGGTCTTCCGCCGTCTGGCCGTCCACTTTGCCCAGGAGCTTTAGCATGACCGCCTCCACTACAGTCGCCGACAACGTTGCCATCACCTGCCGCAATCTCCGCAAGATTTTTGTGCTGCGCCACACGCGGTCCATGAAGGAGTCCATTGTCTGGCTCCTCAAGGGCCGCAAGGGGGATTTGTCCAAGAAATTCGATGCGCTCAAGGATGTTTCCCTGGACGTGGTCCAGGGTGAGACGGTTGCCCTGCTCGGTTTGAACGGATCGGGCAAGTCGACGCTGCTGAAACTGATCTCGGGCGTGCTCCAGCCAGACGGCGGAACGGTCCAGACCCGCGGCCGCGTCGCAGGCCTGATTGAGGTGGGGGCCGGCTTCCACCACGATCTCAGCGGCCGCGACAACGTCTACTTGAACGGTGCCATTCTCGGGATGACCGAGAAGCAGATCGACACCATGTTCGACTCCATCGTCGAGTTCTCCGAAATTGGGGAGTTCATCGACACCGAGGTGAAGTTCTATTCCTCGGGCATGTATTTGAAACTGGCGTTTTCCATTGCGGTGCACACCGATCCCGAGGTGTTCCTGATCGATGAGATTCTTGCCGTTGGCGACGAGCCGTTCCAGCGCAAGTGCATCGTCAAGATCAAGGAGCTTGCCGCCGCTGGCAAAACGCTGTTTGTCGTCAGCCATGACCTGGATCTGGTGTCGACTGTCTGTGAACGCGGCGTCCTGCTCGAACACGGCAAAGTGGTGATGGACGGCGAGGTGCACAGCGTGGTCAAGGAATTGCGACGCCGGTCTGCCGAAGTCGTCTGACGCCGCCTTCGGGCTGCTGAACGCAAATAGAGGAGTTGAGTGACGTGCAGTGGCTAAGCACTGTACCGGCCATGGCGTGCGCCCTGGCGGTTCTGCTGGTGCCGGGCCTTGGGCTGGCCTGGTTCCTGCGCATGAGGGGTTTCGCCGTGGTGGCGGCCGCTCCCGTGCTGTCGGTGGCACTGATTGCCGTCGCAGCGACCATTGCACCCTTCCTGTCGATTCCTTGGTCGCTGCTGCCCGTGGCCGCCCTGACGGTGCTGGCATGCCTGGCTGCCCACTTCGCGGGAGTTGCCGCAAGCCGGACCACCCCGGGGTTTGTGCAGCCCCGGGCGATGGACAGGCGGTTTGCCGCCGCTGCGGCAGGTGTCCTGCTGGCCGCGGCCCTCATTGGTTCCCGCCTGCTCTACGCCTTTGGATCGATGGAGAACATCTCCCAGACGTACGACAACATCTTCCATCTGAACGCCATCCGCTACATCCTTGACACCGGGCAGGCATCCTCGTTCACAGTGGGCGGGTTGACAGGCATACCGTTCTATCCGGCCGGCTGGCACGCCGTGGTGTCCCTGACGGCTCAGCTTTCGGGAGCGGGGATCCCGGTTGCCGTCAACGCCACCAACCTCGTCATCGGTGCCGTGGTGTGGCCCTTGGGCAGCATTCTGCTCTGCCAGCAGGTGCTGGGCCAATCCCGCCTGGCCGCCGTGCTGGCCGGTGTCGTCTCTGCGGCCTTTGGCGCGTTCCCGCTGATGATGGTGGACTTCGGGGTCCTCTACCCCAATCTCCTGTCGATTTCGCTGCTGCCCGCCGCCCTGGCTCTGGGCATCCAGGTTTTGGGGCTTTCGGTGGTCCCGGACATGCCACCGCTGCTGAGGTGGCTGGCATTGGTCATCGCGCTCCCGGCCGTGGCACTGGCGCACCCCAGCACGTTGATGGCCTTCTTTGCGATCATGACGCCGGCCGTGCTGTTTGTTTTTGCCGCAGCGTGGCGTCGCTGGCGCCGGGACTGGCCTGCGGCGCGCCGTCGTGCACTGGTTTCCTCGGGTGGCCTGCTGGCTGGGATCCTCCTGCTTGGCGCCGTATGGCAGGCCGTCCGGCCGGAGGAAGGTGCAGCGTTTTGGCCGCCCATCCATTCTCCGCTGGGGTCGTTGTGGGAGCTGCTCACCAACTCCCTCATGAACCGTCCGCCGGCAGTGCTGCTTTCCGTTTTGGTGGTGGCCGGCGTTCTTGCGCTGTTGAGGCAGCGCCGGTTCTGGTGGGTGTTGGGGATGTTCGCAGTGGTGTGCCTGCTGTTCCTGGTGGTCTCCTCGTTCCGGCCGGGCCGGATCCGGGACTTCATCACGGCGATCTGGTACAACGACAGCTATCGGCTCGCTGCCCTTGTCCCGTCGGTGGCCGTCCTGGTGGCCACCGTTGGAGCCGTGTGGGCAGTCCGCTGGATTGCCGCCCGCATCGGGCAGCTGCGGCCCCGGACGGCTGGCCCGGGAGCGGCAGGCCTGGCTGGAAAAGCCCCGTGGAAGCCGGCGGCGGTTGCCTCGGTGGCTGCAGTGGTTGTGGTGTTGGTCCTGACCCAATTCGGCAATGTCCAGTACGCGACCCAGAGCGCCCACCGGAACTATGAACTCCGTGCGGATTCGCCGCTGCTGACCAGCGATGAAATGGCGGTGCTCAGGGATGTTGAGACCCTGGTGCCCCGGGACGCCGTCATCGCCTCCAGCGCCTGGAATGGGAGCGCGCTGGCCTACGCCATTGCCGGCAGGCGGACCATCCAGCCCCACGTCCTGAGCAGCAATTTCACGCTGAACGACAAGATCGTCCTGGACAGCCTGCGTGACTCGGCGACGAACCCGCTCGTCTGCCCGGCAGTCAGGGAACTGCACGTCGCCTACGTGCTGGACTTCGGCCATCAGGAAGTCAACGATGGTTCACACCCGGCGCCGGGGCTGGACAACCTGGCCGATTCCGGTGTGGCCACGCTGCTCTCCCGGCACGGCGACGCGCAACTCTTCAGGTTCACGGGCTGCCAATAGCTGCTGCGAACATGGCCATGTCGGCCGGGATTGCCCAACTGGGTAGAATGGGAAAGGTTTGCTGACGGCTTTTGGCGTGTCCGCCTTCGCTACCGGACGTCCGATGGATTTGGCACGTCGAGACAAAACATCGAACGAGAACGGAAGAGCAACGATGACTGAGAGCGGGCTTCCCGGCAAAAGGATGACCGGGCGGCGCCAGTTTCTGGCGGGTCTGGCAGTCCTTCCCTTCGGTCTGGCCGGGTGCAGCGTTGCCGGGGCTGGCGGCCCGACGCCGACCGTTTCGGCCGATCCCGGTGCCTTCCCCGCCACCATCCGCCACGCCTTTGGCGAGACAACCATTGCCAAGCAGCCCGTGCGCGTTGCCACGCTGGGCCTCGGTGCCAACGACAGCTGCCTTGCTTTGGGCGTGGTTCCTGTGGCCATGCCGCTTTCCAAAGCCAAGCCCAACGGATCAACTCCGTGGTTCGACCTGGCCCTGCTGGGCTTCGGCGTCGATGTGCCGATGCTTCTGGACGAAGACAAGGAGCTGCCTGTCGCAGCACTGGCGGATCTTGGTCCCGATGTGATCCTCGCCGTCAACTCCCGCCTGACGCGGGAGGAATACGAGCAGCTGTCCAAGATTGCACCCGTGGTGGCCTATCCAGCCGCGCCGCTGGACACCGACTGGCGCACCTCGCTGGACATGGTGGCACAGGCCCTTGGCCGTTCCGCAAAGGCCGCGGAAGTCCGCAAGGCCACGGAGGCCAGCATCACCGATCAATTGGGGAACTACCCGGACCTCAAGGGATCCAGCTTTGTGTTCGCCAAGGTCCGCTCCGCGCTTGGCGCCGCCTTTGAAGTGTTCGGGACCGAGTCCAACCCCGTGCGGATTCTGAAGGAATTCGGTGTCGCGGCAGCACCATCGATGGACCTCGTCCAGTCACAGGGCACGGCGCTGCACCCCGGCGGCACCGGTCCGCAGACCTACGAGTGGCCCCGCGGCCGGGCTCCGGAGTTGGCTGCCGATCTGGCGGTGTTCTCCATCGTCCACGAGGAGCGGGCCGGCGTCCTTGGCAGCGGAATCCTCAACGAGGTCCCGCCGTTCAAGAACAACAACTTCGTCCTCGTCGACTCCGCGGACAACGGGTTGGCCCTGGAGACTGCCTCGCCTCTCTCCGTCCAATGGGTGGCCAAGAACCTGCTCCCGCAGGTGGCGCAGGCCGCCTACGGTGCGAAGAATCCGAAATAGGCTTCCGCAGCCGCTGCGAAATGATGCGGGTCCGCTGATGCATTGCACACCAATGCCGACGCCGGGCCTCAATGACCATCAGTTGAGGAGACTGTGTGACTAATCTAGTCGCTGCCGAGACGCCCGTCCGGCGCCGCGATGCACCCCAAGAGGGTCCGCGCAAGGACATCCAGGCCCTGCGGGCCATCGCCGTTGGACTTGTGGTGCTGAACCACTTGTGGCCATTGCGCCTGCCGGGAGGCTATGTCGGCGTTGACGTCTTCTTCGTCATCTCGGGATTCCTGATCTCCAAACACCTGCTGGGTGAACTCGAGCGCACCGGCCGCATCAAGCTGGCGACCTTCTATGCACGCCGGATCAAGCGGCTGCTTCCGGCAGCCATGCTGGTGGCAGTGGTGTCGCTTGCCGCTGCCTGGATCCTGCTCCCGTTCTCCCGATGGCAGGCCATTGCCCAGGAAACGATGGCCTCGGTCTTCTATGTGGAGAATTGGCTGCTGGCCGCCAAATCGGTGGACTACTCGGCGCACAATGACGCTGCCTCCACCGTCCAGCACTACTGGTCATTGTCGGTGGAGGAACAGTTTTATCTGGTCTGGCCGCTGCTGCTGCTGGTTCTGTTTGTCCTGCCCTCCAAGTGGCGCCTTCGCCGCCGGTCGTTCATGGTGCTGGGCATCTCCATTGTCAGCGTCGCTGCATTCCTGTTCTGCATCTGGATCACGTTCGCGCACCGGAGCGAGGCGTACTTTGTAACCCCCGCGCGGGTGTGGGAGTTTGGCGCGGGGGCTCTGTTGGCCGTGGCGGGAGTGCGCTGGTTCCCCGGGTTCAGCACCGCTGTCCAGCGGTCCACAGCTGGCGCCGCCCAGTGGCTTGGCTATGGACTCATCGCGTACTCGGCCTTTACCTACAACGAGCAGACCTACTTCCCCGGCTTCGCCGCAGTGGTTCCGGTCCTGGGAACGCTGCTGGTCATTGCCTCCGGCCCCCGCGGCCCGCTCTTCTCGCCCAACACGCTGTTGGCCGTACGCCCCGTGCAGTTCCTGGGCGACGTTTCCTATTCGCTGTACCTGTGGCACTGGCCCCTGATCATTCTGGCCCCCGCCGTTCTCTCGCGCGTCCCGAACTCCCTGGACAAGGTGGCCATCCTGGTCCTGGCCATCGTGTTGGCCTACTTGTCCAAAAAGTTTGTCGAGGATCCGGGCCGCTCCAAGCTCTTCAAGGGTGCCCGGCCCAGGACGACATTCATCGCCATGGTCGTGTCCATGGGGCTCGTGGCAGCGCTCGGCGGCGGCATGCTGGTGGGCCTTGGCCAGGCCCAGCAGGCCGAGGCGGTCAAGATCCAGAACATGTCGGGGCAGCCCTGCTACGGCGCGCGCAGCATGGATCTGGCCAACAATTGCCAGAGCCCCTTTGGCGCACCGGAGGTGGCAAACGTTGGTGCCGACGAGGCGCCGTGGTTCGACGCACCCGAGTGCCAACCGGCGGCTGTTCCGATCGAGGCCAAGGGGCAGAAGCTGCTGACGAGCTGTGACTTCACCGGAGGCAGCGCCCCTGCGGCAACTGTGTGGCTGGTGGGGGACTCCCACGCGGAACAGTGGAAAACCGCTGTCTACGAAATGGCCAAGGCCAACAAGTGGGCGTTGAACGAGTCCCTGCTGGGCGGCTGCCCGTTCATGGGTGCCAAGCGGACGGCGTTCATGGGAACGCCCACACTGGACCCCGCCACCCAGGAGAAGTGCATTGACTGGGGAAGCCAGGTCACTGCACGCATCACGGCAGAGAAGCCGGACATGGTGTTCGTATCCTCATTTGGTGCCGGCGAGACGATCGATGACGGGACAGGCCGCCCGCAGAGCGAGCAGTACTTTGACGGTGCCAGCCGGGCCATGGCCGCCTGGACCGCCGCTGGAACAGATGTCTTCGTGTTCCGCGACTCGCCGCTGACACTGCACCACAGCAGCCCGGACTGCGTGGCGTTGAACCCGGCAGAGCCGCTGAACTGCGCCAACAACCGGGCCGAGGCACTCCAACCGGACCCCATTGCGGAGGCCGCCGTGCGGATGAACAACCCCAAGGTCCATGTGCTGGACTTTTCCGACCAGTTCTGTGATGAGCAGAAGTGCTACGCCGTCATTGGTGGGCTGCATGTCTATTTCGACACCGACCACGCATCACGGAGCTACATCAATTCGATGGTTCCGGTGATCACCCAGCGGTTTGAGGCCGCCAGGCGCTAGACGCGCCGGCCGTCAAGGCTGGGGGATGCGAAAAGACCTGCGGGTTGGGTGGGGCCAAACGACCTCCACCCAACCCGCAGGTCTTTTCGCATCGGCGAAGTCCTAGGAGCGCACCGGCTGCTGCCCAAACCCTGCGGATGGCGGGGGAGAGGCAGTTTCGGCTGCCTCGACAGCCTTGACCCTGCGCATGGCGGCGGAGACGGTCAGGGAGGCGAGCAGGATGAAGAACGGTATGTACATGTAGAGGTACCGCGACCGGGCTTCAAAGAGCAGCAGGAAGACCACCAGGGCCAGCAGCGTCAGCCGGACAACGGATGCCGCCGCACCGAACAGGCGTCTGTCCCGCAGCAGGAAAGGTGCCGCCACCAGGAGCAGCACCACCAGCCAGAAGGCCTGCCAGAACGAGCGCAGGAACTGGAAATCCGAGCCGGTGAAGTCGAAGTACTGCTGCAGGGAAACGCTGAGCGGATCTTTGGCTTCCAAATCGACAGGCTTCCGCGCCATCCCCTCGCCCCAGGCGAAGAACGAACCGTCGCCAAGGAATGACTTTCCCTTGTCGAAAAGGAAGTTGACGTAGCCCCACGGACCCATCTCACCCACACGCTCGGCATAGACGTCGATCCCATTTTGGAATCGTTCGGAGGGGTCCTCGATGGCCTTGGTTTCAATCACATCGTCGACATTGAACCCGCCGAGTCCCTGCGCCCCCATTTTCAGGAAGTGCGTGGCGGGGAATTCCTTGTCGTTGTCCTTCAGATTGAACGTCAACGCACCGGAGTTCGTCTCGGCGGTTTTGATGGCGGTGCTGCCGGCGAAGAAGGCTGCCAATGCCACCACCGTGGACAGGGCCGCAAAGGCGATGGGCCTGAAACCGTCGCGCTTGATGCTCTTGGTCAGGAAATTGACGGCGACGGCGGCAATCAGGACAAAGATGACGGTGGGTTTTACGAAGAATCCGACCACCGCCACCAGCCCCATGGCTGCCCAAAGGGCCAGCACCGCGGCGGGGCGGGTGGAACTGCGCGCCAGCAGGAACAGGTACACCAGCAGGATCGGAAAGATCATGCCCAGGGTGTCCGAATAGGGAACCGAAATCCAGGGGCTGATGCCAATGAAGACCGCGCAGGGAATCATGGCAAAGACCGCCACGGCATAGCCGGCCATGCGCCGGGCGACAAGGAACGTCAGGAGCACGGAGACAGTCATGACCACGGCGTTGGCAACGATCGCACTGAGGTACAGATCGGGAACCTGCAGTGCATGCATGACGGTGAGGTACTCCTTCAGGACCAAAGCCAGCATGATGTTGTTCGGGTACATGGAGTAGTAGTCTTCGTCCAACGTGCTGGCTTCACCCGTTGCCAGTGCCGCCGCGCTCTTGAAGATCATTCCAGCGTCCCAGTCGGTGACGAACTGCACCGAATGGCCAATGGCCGTTTGCACTGTCGCCAAGGCCACCATCAGGGCCCCGCCGATGCTCCATCGCAGCGCCCCGGGCAATCCCTGCAGCCACCGGCCGATGAATCCACTGGCCCGGTGGAACGTTGGAATCAGCAGGCAGATGGCAAGGGCCGACAGGGAAACGGCGAGCACGTTGTAGGCCCAGATCAGATCGATCGGCGAAAACAGAATGCCGACAAGGAATATGCCGATGATGGCGCAAAAGGCCAGTTGCGGAACACGCAGGAGCCATGATCCGCCAATGCGTTCGGTCAGCTCAAAGGATTTGATGCTGAACAGGCTCCGGTAGAAGCGGCGGATGTTTTTGGCATCCCAGACCAAGGTGCCAGCTGCAACCGTGGCAAGCAGTTGGAAGGCGCGGTTGGGAACCAGCCAGGGCGAGATGAAAAAGGCGAGCACGGCAACGGCGAACGTCACAAGGACCTGGCGGCGGTGGGTGCGCAACCCCGCCGCCATGGAAGGAAGGAACACCCTAGCCAACGCGGGCAGCCTTTTTCCCGCTGAAGACCCACACCCGCATAAGGAAAAACGTGCAGACCGCTACGGCGGCGATGGCGCCGAATTGGACGGGGATCTGCGGCAGGCCGTTGACATCGACCAGGAACCAGAGCAGGAAGTAGTTCAGGGAGTAGCCAACCACGTTGACACCGAGGAACCGGACCACTGCCGGGCCAATGCTGCCCTTGTGGGCGAACGTCCACTGCCTGTTGCCAAAGAAGCTGATGCCCATGCCCACGACGTAGGAAACAGTCATGGCCGGCAGTGCTCCGGCGCCGAGCAGTGACAGCAGGATGAAGATGCCGTAGCCGACGGCGTTGTTGGCCAGGCCGACCAGGATGAACTTCGCGGCCGGACCGGCCAGAAGGGTGCCAAGGGCGCCGCGTGCCAGGCCGGCGCTCATCGGAGCACATCCGAGACGGGCCGGCTGGAATAGACGGCGCGGACACCGTAGAGCGGCCGGTTTTGGACCTGGGTGTAGATCCGGCCAACGTAGCCGCCCAAAATGCCGAGCATCATGAGCTGGAGCCCGCCCATGAACAGCACCGAAATCACGATGAATGTCCACCCCTCGATCACGGCGGAGGGGACAAAGAGCTTCATGAACAGCGCATAGAGCACGCCCACGACGCTCAGGGCTGCCGCAGCAAAGCCAACCCGGGAGATCACTGTCAGGGGGAATGTTGAGAAGCCCAGGATGCCATCGGCGGCCAGTTTCATCATCTTGCGCAATGGATAGCCAGTGGAGCCTGCGAAGCGTTCGTCCCTGTCGAATTCGACGGCCACCTGGCTGAAGCCGACATAGGAGACCATGCCGCGGATGAACCTGTCGTGCTCACGGAACTTGTTGACTTCATCGACCACACGGCGGTCCAGCAGCCTGAAGTCGCCAGTGTTCGGGGGGATGTCGATTTCCGACACGCGTTGGAGCACTTTGTAGAACGCCGCGGCCGTTAGCTTTTTGAACGGCGTGTCCTTGCGGGTGCGGCGCTGGGCATAGACGACGTCGTGCCCGGCCTCCCACTGCTCGATGAGCTCAAGGGCGACGGCCGGGGGATCCTGGAGGTCGCTGTCCATGACGATCACGGCCTCGCCGGTGGCGGCGTCCAGTCCAGCGGTCACTGCCAACTGGTGGCCGTAGTTGCGTGCGAAGTCGATGATGGTGACCCGGCTGTCGGACTGCTGCAGGGCCCGCAGCAGCTCGAGCGAGTTGTCCGTGCTGCCGTCGTTGACGAACAAGAGCTCCACCGCATAGGGCAGGCCCCCGATGGTGTCGCAGACGCGTTCGTAGAGGTGCGGGATGTTTTCCGACTCATTGAAAATCGGGAAGATGAAGGAAATGCTGCTTCCGCGCATCTGGGTGCCGCCTGGCTGGCTGTCGTCGGTGGCGTGCTCTAGTCGCATGCACTCACCCGGTAGAGCTTGACGTCGCCAATGGTCTTGACGAGTTCCATGCCCGGGGCCGTACCGTCGGTGAGGGACCGGAGGCCGGTGAAGGGGGTGTCGCCGGGGACAACTTCGAAGTCGCCGAAGTCCAACGCCCAGTAGGCGTTGAGGTCGCGGATGATGGGGCAGACCTTGCTGTTGTAGGCGGCTTCATCCCAGTGGTCCAGAAGGTACTGCTCCTCGGGGGTCCTGTCGCCGAAGATGTGCGGGGCCAGGGTCTGGCGGTCCGACACTGCGTAGACCAGGGAGCCACCCGTGCGCGGGTTGGCCACGACGACGTCGCTGGCGGGGACCAGTTCGGGCACGGCGGCCAGCATCGCCGTCTCATCCGTGGTCAGCAGGTAGGAATTGCTGCTCGTGACGAAGATCGTGTTCAACCGCTGCTGGACGTTGGAGAGCGTGCCACCCTGGGCGGCGAGTCCTAGCACCAGGATCACCGCAATGGCTGCAGCAATGCCCGTGGACTGGGGAAGCCTGGCCGCGATGGGGCGGACGACGGGGGCCAGTGCCTTGGGATTTCCGCGGCCGCTGGCGACGACAAAGTCGCAGAGCGCCCGGATCCTGAAGATCAGCCACTCGCCACCCATGACGGCAACCGGCAGCGTCACGGTGGGCAGCAGAGCGGCCAGCCGGAAGCTGTCGTTGTACCAGACACCCGTCCAAAAGGTCCGGAAATCACCCAGGGCCCAGGACGAGACGATCACGTAGAGCGCGGCACCCACCAGGTACATGCCCAGCACCCACCAGAACTGGCGCAGACGCCTGGCGATGACATACAAACCAATCACTGTGCACAGCAGCATGACCCAGGCCGCCGTTGTGCCCATGGGGGCGCTGGCGAGGACTTCGCCGAGGGCGCGGGCATTGGACTGGAACGGCGTCCAGGGCGCCGCGGCAAGGCTGGGGCGCAGCACCGTCCAAATGACGGTGCCGACAATGAAATACACCACAGTGAACCCCAGCCACATGAGAACGGTCCGGCCGGATTCCGTTCCCTTGCGGAAGCTCTGCCAGCTGCGGATGAGCCTGGCCACCACGAGGGGGGCGCTGAAACCCACCAGTGCGACAACGGTGCTGGGGTGGGCCAGGGCCAGGCCCGGGCCGACGGCGGCCAAGGCAAGCAGCGGAGGCCAGAACGACGTCGGCTTGTTGCGGGACAGGCCCAAAAGTTCGATGACGAGACCCAGCGCGGCGGGAAGCAGCGCAATGGCGGCATGGTTCGGGTACAGGACGCCGAAGGCCACCATGAGGTACGGGAAGGCGCTGAAACCGGCGGAGAGGACGCCCGTCAGCAGGATCGCCACGGGGCGGTTTCCCACGATGCGGGTGGTCAGGAAGATGCAGGACAGCGGCCAGATGAGGGCGCCGATCACCACGGTGCCGATGTTGACGGCCTCCATGACTGTTGATCCGCCGGCCATGTAGACCAGGGCCATGAGGTCGTGCATGGCTGCCGGGTAGAAGCCGGCCGAGGCCTCCGTCAGATTGCCCAGACGGAGTGAGGACCCCATCTGGTGGTCGGCGATGAAACGTACAGCGTTGAGGTGGTAGACGTTGTCAAAGGTTTGGGACAGATTGTCAGGGTGGGCGAAGCCCCTCAAATACCTGTAGGTAATGACCAATGCGGGGAAGGCCACGGCGGCAATGACCACGAACGGGCCCGCCCAGCGGCGATGCGAGGCGAGGGGAAGACGGCCATTGGCGCCGAGGACCCCGTAGCCAGCGCCGGCGGTGCCCTTTCCTGCGCGGCGCACCAGCAGCGTCCGCAGCCCAAAGGCCACTGCAGCCAGCACGGCGCTGGCGGCGAAATACGTTCCGGGGTTGTACGGCACGCCGGCAAGGCCGAAGACGATGGCCAGCACTGCTGCAACGGTGAAGGAAACGGGTGCGGCAAGCGAAACGAGGTTCAGCCGGCGCACGCCTGCTGCTGCCAAGATGGCTATGCCTGGGGCAAAGAAGACCAGTAGCGTCAATAAGAACGTGGGGCCTGTTTGCAACCAGGTCATTAAGAAATCTCCTCAGAATACCAACTCAACCCTCCAAGTATGCCTTGTTTTCCTTGGGGCAATGGCATATTGGGGCACGCCGGGGGCAGCCTGTGGGGGACCTCATTCTTGGTATAGTGGAGCATCATGGGCAACTCTACGACTTCAGACGTCCTCATCATCATGCCTGCATGGAACGAGGCGGAGGCCATCGGGGACACCATCCGAGAAGTACGCCGAACCGTTTCCCACGATGTCCTCGTGGTGGATGACGGTTCCAAGGACGACACCGCCAAGGTAGCGCAGGCGGCTGGTGCCACGGTGCTCCGGCTGCCCTTCAACCTCGGTGTTGGTGGTGCCATGCGCACCGGTTTCAAGTACGCCATCCGCCACGGCTACAAGGCAGCCATCCAGGTTGATTCGGACGGCCAGCACGATCCCCTCGACATTGACCGGGTCCTGGCCGGGCTTGAAAACGCTGACATTTCCATCGGTGCCCGCTTCGCCGGTCGCGGCAACTACGATGCCAAGGGACCGCGCCGCTGGGCCATGTCCGTCTTGGCCAAGGTCATTTCCTGGGTTGCCCACACGGAACTGACGGATGTCACCAGCGGATTCCGGGCCGCCAACCAGCGCGCCCTGCACCAGTACATCGACCACTTTCCCGCCGAGTACCTTGGCGACACCATCGACTCGCTGGTCGTTGCGATCAAGTCGGGCTGCCGTGTAACGCAGGTTCCGGTGGAGATGAAGGTGCGCCAGGCGGGAACCCCGAGCACGAGCCCCCTTAAATCCACCATCTACCTTGCGCGGTCAGGGCTTGTCCTGTGCTTTGCACTTGCACGACGGCGCACACCGCCGGTGAATAGAACCCATGCGCCCGAACTCGGTGCCATGGCCGGCGAAAGCGGTATCGAATCATGAGCGTAGCCTCAACATTGGTGTTTGCCATTGTCATGGTCCTCGCCGTCCTCCAGATGCTCCGGCGCGGGAAGCTGCGCGAGAAGTACACGGTCCTCTGGCTTGTGGTCGGTGGACTCACCATCATCCTGGGCCTTTTCCCGCACTTGCTGGACTGGTCTGCCGCCCTCGTGGGCGTCCGTGTTCCCTCAAACCTGCTGTTCGCGCTGGCCATCGTGCTCCTTGTCGGCGTCGGCCTGCATGTTTCGCGCGAACTGACCATCCTCGAGGATGAAACCCGGATTCTGGCGGAGGAGGTTTCCATCCTGCGTTCAGGCCTGGAAGCCGTCCAGGCCAGGCAAAATGCTGCCGAGGCCGCATTCAAAAACGTTGACGACGAGGCCGTACGGCCTACCAACAAGGGAAGAAATTAATGACCATTGATGTAATGCTGCCGTACTACGGTGACGTAGCCATGATGAAGGCGGCCGTCGACTCGATCCTCACCCAGGAGGACCGCGACTTCCGTCTGACCATCGTCGACGACGGATACCCGGATGAGACGCTGCCGGCGTACTTCAAGTCCCTGACGGACAACGATGACCGCGTGCGCTACCTGCGCAACGAGAAGAACCTCGGCGCCAATGGCAACTACCGCAAGTGCCTGGGCCTGTTGGAGCACGACTACACCGTGATCATGGGTGCAGACGACATCATGCTGCCGAACTACATCGCCACCATCCGCAAGGCCTTCCTGAACCCCGAGGTGGACATCGTCCAGCCCGGCGTCGAGGTCATCGACGAGACCGGCGTTGTCTATGAACCGCTGGGTGACAAGGTCAAGGCCTACCTGCGCCGCCGCGCCGTCGGCGATGCTGCAGACGCTGTGATTGCGGGCGAGCCGATTGCCAAGAGTCTGATCACCGGCGACTGGCTGTACTTCCCCTCCGTGGCCTGGCGTTCCTCCGCCATCACCAAGCACAGCTTCCGCCAGCAGTACGATGTGGTCCAGGACCTGGCCCTAGCCATGGACATCATCATGGACGGTGGCAAGATGATGGTTTCCGACACCGTCTGCTTCCAGTACCGCCGCCACCGCGAATCCGATTCTTCGGTGCGGGCCTTGGACGGACGCCGCTTCGCCGAGGAGCGCGCCTTCTTCGATGAGTGCGTGCGCGACTTCCGCAAGCTGGGCTGGAACAGCGCAGCCAATGCGGCACAGGCCCACTTCTCCTCACGCCTGCACGCCCTGACCCTGGCCCCCAAGGTCATTCAGAAGCGGATGTGGCCGGGGCTGAAGAAGCTGGTCACCCACGCCGTCAAGCCCTAGCTGGCGGTGGTGAAGGACGACGCCGCGGCGAAGCCTGCCATTGCCGGATCCCGTTCAGCACTGCTCTACCTTGTAGGATCCCTCCTGCAGGGGCTGGGGCTGCTGCTCATCCAGCCGTTCGCCGTCCGTGTGCTGGACGGCACGCAATGGGGGCTGGTGTCCACGGCCGTCGTCACCATCCAGGTGGTGGTGGTCCTGCTCTCGGCAGGGCTGCCGCTGGCCATCACCCAGCGCTGGTTTGCCCCCGGCAACGGCCGGGACCGGTCGTTGGGAATGTACGGATTCATGGCGATCGCCTGTCTGGCCATTGGGCTGGCAGCGGCCGCTGTCGTGGCGTTCGCCACGGGTGCGGGCGGCACTGGCATTGCCTGGACCACCGTCCTGGCCATGGTCTGCATCGGCCTTCTGGGGCCGGTGCTCGGCTGCCAGGCAGTGCTTCGGGCCCAGGACCGGCCCATGGCCTTTGTGTTGCTGAGCATTGGATCCTCCGTCCTCGCGAACCTTGCCGGACTTGTGGCGATTGCTGTGGGAACCCCCACGGCTGCCAACTACCTGGGGGCATACACTGCTGCGGTGCTGGCCACGGCCCTGCTGGCCGTTGTCCTGGTCAGGCCCCGCGCGCCCTGGACCGTGAAGGGCGTCGTCGGCGAATCGGGGCGGATTGCCCTTCCTCTGCTGCCGCACACCGGTGCCCTGATGCTGCTGACCCAGGGCGCAGTCCTGCTGCTGGCTGCCGTCTCGGGGCCGGCAACCGCCGGCCAGTATGGGGCGGTGCTGATCTTTGCGACAGGACCGTTGACGGTGCTCAACGCCTTGAACAACTCCTGGTCCACACGGATCATGTCGGTGGGCAGGGACGAACTCGGACCCACGCTGCGCGCCGTGCTGGTGGAAGCGGCACTCAGCGCCGCCGCCGTCGGAATGCTCGCCTCTGCGGCAGCGTCGGTGGGCAGCGCAGTGCTGACGACGGATCCCACCCTGCTGGCACCGGTGGCGCAGGTGCTGCCCTTGATGTCAGTGGGCTATGCGGCCTTCCTGATCGCCGGCAATGTGGTCTATGTGCTCCACCGAACCACCATGATGGCCTACCTGACCCCTGCAGCGCTTCTGCTCTCCAGCGGGGCGGCGCTGGTCCCGGCGTTGGCGGGGGATCTGTTGGCCGTCGCGGCTGCGCATGCTGCAGGATTCACGGTTCTGGGCCTTGCCTATTGGCTGGCGGTCCGCGCGGCGACGCCGGGTGCCTGGCCCATGAAGGTCTTCGTGCTGGCCTTTGCCGCCCATGCGGCGCTGATTGTGGTGCTCTTGCTGGTGCCGGTCTCCCTGGCCACCGGTCTGGTCGAGGCCGGTGTGGTCGGTGCTGGTGCGGCAGCAGCGGCGTTGCTCGTGGTCAAGCGCCGGCGGATTGTGGAGCCGAGCCCGGCGAACTAGCCGGACATGCGAAAGGGGGCTGGAGACTCGTACGAGTCTCCAGCCCCCTTTCGCATGTCCGGCGTCTTGGCTAGCTGATCCACACTCCGCGGCTGGCATCCCAATTGAGCTTTCCGCCTTGGAAGGGCTGGCTGCACGTGGTTTGGCCGGTATTGCAGCTCTGCGGTCCCGTCGGATAGCCTAGGGAGCCGTTCTCAAATCCCCGTGCCTGCCAGGCCGAGCGGATCTGGCCGTTCAGGCTGAGCTGCGCTCCAGTGGCCGGGGACCAGATGATGGCACCTCCGGAGAAGTTCTGGTAGCAGCCGCCGCCCTTGAGGCCACAGACCACATCGGTGGTGGGGTACGCCAGCGGACCCGTTTCAAAGGCGCTTCGCTGCCACGCATCGCGAATGGCACCTGCGGGGCTCGATTGTGCCCCGGTGGCCGGGGACCAGATGATGGCGCCGCGTTGGTAGTTCTGGTAGCAGCCGCCGCCCTTGAGGCCGCAAACGACTCCCGTCGTTGGGTAGCCGTGGGTTCCACCTTGGAAACCCATGCGCTGCCACGCGTCGCGGATCGGCCCGTTGAGGCTGACCTGCCCGCCAGTGGCAGGTGTCCAGATGAGGTACCCGTTTTGGAACGATTGGTAGCAACCGCCGTCCTGCATGCCGCAGACAGGTGTGCCGGTCGGATAGGCCAGCGGCCCCGTTGCGCCTCCGGAAGCCAGCCACCCAGCGTTTATCCCACCGGTGACGTAGAGGGCGCCAACGGCGGCCGTCCAGGCAACTGTTCCGCCCTGGAACAGTTGGTAGCAGGACTGGTTGGTTGGCGTGCAAACCTGGGACCCTGTGGGGTAGCCCAGCGACCCGTTCTGGTACCCGGCGTCGCCCCATGCGGCCCGCAGTGGTCCGTTGAGGCTTGCCTGCGCACCGGTGGCGGGGGAGTAGAGCACGGCCCCGCCTTCAAAGGCCTGGTAGCAGCCGCCATTGGGTAAACCGCAGACGATTGAGCCCGTGGGGTAGCCCAGGCTCCCGGACTCAAACTGGGCCGCGCCCCAGGCCGTGCGGATGGGCCCGAACGGGCTCAACTGGGCACCGGTTGAGGGGGACCAGATGATGGCGCCGCCTTCATAGAGCTGGTAGCAGCCGTCCTTGGCAAGACCACAGGTTTCTGACCCGACAGGGTAGCCCATCGGCCCGTTCTCGGCTCCGGAATTGCGGTAGGCGGTGCGGATTTCACCTGCACGGCTGACTTGGGCGCCGCTGCCGGGGGACGAGAAGATCTCCCCGCCCAGATACGCCTGGAAGCATCCGCTCTTGGCGAGGCCGCAGAGGATTCCACTGCTTGGGTAGGAGAGCGCTCCGTTCTCAAATCCCTGGCCACCCCAAGCGTCGCGGATGGCGCCATAGGGGCTGACCTGGGCACCCGACGCCGGGCTCCACACGATGGCGCCGTTGGTGAACATCCTGAAGCACCCATTGTTGGCCAGTCCACAATTCACCTGGCCCTGGCCGGTTCCGATGGATGGATTGGCGGCCGCAGCGGCCTGGATCGCGGCCGCCTGGACCGAGAGGGCCCCGCCGGCAAAGGTCTTCAACTGATCCATTCCACCGTTGAAAACGTTGGAGTCGCCGACGAACGGCCCCGTGCTGCTGAACTGCCAAAAGGTGTACTGCGGCCAATTGCCAGGCATCCACACATCATTTGCAGCAGCACCATATGCGGCGATCCACAACGGATTGGCCTGGCTGAAGATGCTGCTCTTTCCCAGGCAGTCCTGCCAGAAGTAGTAGGCCGTGTAGATGACGGCATCCCGGCCGGTGAGGGCCTTGTAGGTGATGGTGAAGTCTTTGGTCCACGCCACCAGCTGGCTCGGCGTCATGCCGAAGCAGGTCCCGCTGCTGTCGCTGCCGTTGGCTTCCAAATCGAGAACGCCGGGAAGGGTCATGCCGTCAGCGGACCACCCGCCACCGCTGTCAACGAGGACAGCGGCCTGGTTCGCGCCGCTGGAGAGGTTGGGCCGGGCGAAGTGGTACGCACCGCGGAGCATGCCGACTCCGGCGGCTCCGTTGTACTGCTGGGCAAAGTAGTCATTGAGCGTCCACGGGCCTTCGGAGGCCTTGACGTAGGCAAACCGGGCACCACCGTTCCAGGCGGCCCGCCAATCCACGTTCTGCTGCCATCCGCTCACGTCCATGCCTGCCGGCATTCCCTCGGTTCCGGCCGGTTGCCCAGAAGCCTTGGGGGCGGCTTCGGACAGCGTCTGGCTTTGCGGTGCGGCGCCAAGCGCGGAGGGCGCAATGGCGCGGGGGGTGTTCTTGCCGGCAGCGCCCATGACAGCGCCCGCTCCGGTCGGCTTCGCCACCACTTCGCCATTGGGCAGCGTCACAGCAAGTTCAGCCGCGGCGGCCTCCGGTTGGGGCGGCGCGGGGGTTTCGGCCGAGGCGGCCATTGGTGCGAGCAGTGCAGCCAGCATGGCGAGGGCAGCTGCTGCCCCCGTGGCGAATCGAAGCCTGTGCTGTGTCCCTCTGGGTGGAAGCTGGGGCATAGTGGACCCTTTTCTGCGGTGTAGTGGTGTCCTGGCGCGGAGTGGATGCCGATTCTGCGCTGTTGCGGGTGTGCTGGACTGGCCGGCTGGCGGCATGTTTTGGGATGGGTAGACCGTCACACCATAACATTTGCGTTGAAAATGAGCTCAAAGTGGCTCCTGTGATTTTTGGGACTGCTGATGCAGCCCGCCAACGCGACTTCGCCCGCCGCAACCACGTTGCGGCGGGCGAAGTGGTGACGGGTGGTGGTTACTTGTAGCTGATCACCGTCCCGGTCGCAGCCGTCCACGTGATCCGACCACCCACGTAGTCCTGGTAGGTCACCCCACCCACGACATACTCATTGCTGATCGGATACCCCAGCCGGCCGTTCTCATACCCCTGGGAAGCCCACGCAGCACGGATCCCGCCCCGGGAGATCTGCGCCCCCGTCGCAGCCGACCAAATGACCGCCCCGCCCTGGTAGTTCTGGTACGTCCCGCCATTGACCAGACCCGTGACAATGTCCGTCGTCGGATACCGCAGCGCACCACCCTCATACCCCTGCGCAGCCCACGCCGTCCGGATCACACCCATCGACAGATGCGCCCCCGTGGCCGGCGACCACAGGATCGCCCCGTTCTGGAAGTTCTGGTACGCCCCACCGTTGACCAGACCCCCCACCTGGTCGCTCGTCGGGTAGCCCAACACACCATCCTGGAACCCGTACTGGCCCCACTTGTCACGCACCGCCCCATAGGAGACATGCGCGCCCGTCGTCGAGGAGGAAATCATCGCCCCGTTTTGGAACGTCTGGTAGTAGCCGCCCCCGACAAGACCGCCCACCGTGTCGCTGGTGGGATAGCCGAAGTAGCCGCGCTCATACCCATACGCAGCCCACAACGCCCGGATGTCGCCCATGGAGGTATGCGCCCCCGTGGACGGCGACCACAGAATCGCCCCATTCGTATACAACTGGTAGCAGCCGCCATTGACCAGCCCACACACCACCGGACCCGTCGCCGAACCAACCGCCGGCACCGCCGCAGCCTTCGCCGCAATCGCCCCCGCCGCAGCCGGCAGGGAAGTGCTGTCGTAGAGTTCGTAGTCGTCAGTGACCAGGGTGCCCACTGATTGCAGGTTCAGCCCGACGGAAATCGCATTTGCACCGGCAGGCACCGGCGGCGAGGTCCAGTAGGTCTGCGCCCAGTTGGCCGATGCAACAATCGTGGGGCTGGCGGTCCAGAACACCCAGGTACCCAGTCCCGTCCTGTAGTACAGCTCAAACTGCGTAGTCGTCGTGGACTTGTACCAGGCCGACATTTGGTAGGTCTTGCCCGGCGTGGCGCTGGGAGCACATTCGCCCAGATCCAAGGTGGGCAGCAGCTTGGCGTCACCACTGGTGTAGGCCGACATGACCAGCTGTTCGGCAACAGCGCCCGTGTGTCCAGGCGTGACGCTGCTGAAGACGTGGGTGTTGGTGCCGAACGTTCCAGCCGCCCAGCACTGCGGCAGTCCTGACGCGGCAGGGCCCGCCGTTTCCAAACCAGGATTCTTCAGCAGATTGCCAACTGTCACAGGAGGCGGAGCTGCAGGACCGGCAACGGTGGGCTTCACTGTCCCGCCGATGACCTGGTCCACCGTCTTGACCACAATCCGGCCGGCCGTTTGCTCGGCGGCCAGGAAATCAATGAGGCCATTGAAGTTGGCAGTGGTGATGTTCAGTGGATCGGAAGGAAAGTTGATGTGGTGGAAGGTGTACTGGATCCAGCCACCCGGCGCCGTTGCAGCAGCCGTTTCGGCCTTGGTGACCAAATCGGTGAGGTTCGTCGGGGTCCAGGTGCTATCCACCTCGTCCGGGGCCGCTGTGAGGAATGGGTCCGCCGGAGGCAGCGTCTCTGCTACCGGGAATCCTGCTGATCCCGGAATCTGGCTGGCGATGTCCCCAAGGCCGCGGGCGCTGTTGTAGCCGCAGTCCGCCACAGTCTGTTCGACAGCGGGCGTCAACGATGCGAACGGGTACGCGAAGCTCGTGATGCGGAAACCCATGTTGGTCAGATTCACGCGGTCATTGCAAACCTGGCGCTTGACCTCGTCGGCGCCCATCTGGGCCAGATCGGGGTGGGTGACGGTGTGACCAGCGATCTCATTCCCCGCCGTCTGAAGAGCCAAGGCCTGGGCTGTCGTCATATACGCGTCGGCATTGAGATAGCCGGACGGAACGAAGAACGTGCCCATCAGGCCCTTCGAATTCATATACTGCGCCGCTGCGACTTGGTCGACGTTGGCGTCATCGAACGTCAATGTCACTGTTACTGGAAGCGCTGCATGCGCTGGAGGGGCCAGAACGGCCGCGTTGAAGAGCGTGGCCAGCAGCAGAGCCGCCGCGCCCATGGCTGAGCCGGTGGCCCAATGAGATCGTTGATTTTGAAAGGGGTGGCCCCGCCCTAGGCGGGAGGCCACGGTCCACCTGTTTCGCATCGCAAGTCCGTTCGTCGCGCCCGCGGCCTGACTGGTGATGTGGGTGGAGTCCCTTCCTGCGCATTCCCCGTTGCGCGGATATCGAGTTACCAGTGCTGGTCGTTGGCATTCCTGTGTCGGCAACAAGCAGTGGTTGGGAAGGGTCCGTTGACCTTTGGATTGTCAACGTCCGCTTCCCAACTACTGCCAGTGAACGCGATGCTACGGCCCGCCCTAGGGGGTGTCAACAGATCCAACCCGCTGGCCGGATCTCGGTATCGGACCGTGTCCTACCGGAAGGTGACGGCAGCGCCGGACGCTGCGGTCCAGGTGATGCGCCCACCCTCGAAGTCCTGTGCCGTCGCACCCGCGCCGGCCGCGTATTCATTCGTGGTGGGATAGCCGAGCCGTCCGTCCTGGTACCCGTTCTCACCCCACGCCTGGCGGATGCCGCCGACGGAGACATGGCCTCCAGTGGCCGGGGACCAGACGATGGCCCCGCGCTGGTACATCTGGTAGACGCCGCCGCGGACCATGCCGCCGACCTCATCGGTGGTCGGGTATCCCAGGAAGCCATCCTGGTAGCCCTGCGCGGCCCACGCATCGCGGATGCCTCCCACTGAAACATGCGGCCCGGTTGCAGGGGACGACACGATGGCGCCGCGCTGGAACATTTGGTAGGACCCGGAATTGGCCAGACCGCCGATTTCGTCGGTGGTGGGGTAGCCGAAGGCTCCATTTTCGAAGCCATAACTGGCCCACAGCTGGCGGATGGCACCGGTTGACGTGCGCGCTCCCGAGGAAGGAGACCAGATGATGGCTCCGGTGGGGTACAGCTGGTAGCAGCCGCCGTTGGCGATGCCGCATACAACAGGTCCCAGCGGCGAGCCAATTCCTGGCGTCTGCGCTGCCTTGGCTGCAATGGCCGCGGCGCCCTGGGCAGATGGGAGAGGTGGCCGGGTGGCCGGGTATCCGGCGAGGTTGGAAACCACCAGATGCCAGCCCTTGTACGGCTCGGTTGTTGGCACCACGAATCCGATGCCGACGTCGCTGGCCTTGGGGTTGAGGATTGCCGCCCGGTGGGCGGGGGAGTTCATCCACCAATCGACAATGTTTTGCGCTGTGAAATTGAACCCAATGATCTCGCCATACCAGTCAAACCCCCGCGGAAGAAGGCTCCCCCCGGCGTCCGGGCGGTGGATGGTGCCGAAGTCCCAGTCCGGATTTCGAGTGGCCACACCCAACTGGTCGGCCCAGTCCTGGGAGACATCGGCGATCTTTTGGTTCCAGACCAGGTCTGGAAGTCCTGCGGCCCGGCGCTGGACATTCATCAGGTCGAACACCTGGCGCGCGTAGCTGTCGATGTCCTTGGACTGCGGCTCCATCCGGCTCTGGGCCATCGGCCCCGTCGCGGAGCCAACGAATCCAGCCGGGGGCACCTCGGGGATCAGCACCGAGCCAACCGGGGCCAGCGACGGCGTGGCGAACGGCGACGGTGCCACAGGCTGGGGGGCCACCTGCGACGGCGGCGGCGGACTGGTTGCCATGCTGCCATCAGTTGCTTGGGGCGAGGCGCTGGCGGTGCTGGACGCAGCATCCGGGAGGGCTGTTGCGCAGGCCGCGCCCATCAGGGAGAAGACGGTGGTGGCAGCGAGCACAGACGTGAGGGCCGCACGGATGGGCATAGTCGATTTCGACGGAAGTGTTTTTGGCTTCACGTTGGTGTATTTCCTTGGATAGAGACCGCACTGGCCAGCGCGTACCAATGGGGGGATGAGCCCCAGAACCGTGGCTCGCTGAAAGTTCCCTTGCATCCTACGCGAAGGGGGTGTCCAGACAAGGTTGGCGCGGCAGCGCAAACGGGCGGCCGGGGCGGACAATGGATCATGACGCAGCACCCTCCACCCGGATCGACAGCCCTTGCGGACTATCTGCACGCCCAGGCCGGCGAGCTGCGCCATTGCGCGCATTTGATGGCGGTTCAGGCAACGGAGGCCGTCCATGACATGCGCTCCACTGTCCGGCGGCTGCGCTCCGTCCTTGCCATGGTCCAGCACCTGCACCAGATGGACGTGGAGGAGGCCGCCCAGCTCCAGCTCCAGCTGCGCCGTCTGACCCGGCTGCTTGCTGAAGCGCGGGAAACCCAGGTCCTTCGGGCCCGCGTTGAGGAACTGTCCCAGGCCCACCCGGAATTGTGCGCCACGTTGTCCGTCTTGTCCCGGCAGGAGGTGCTCGCCGTCGCCCTGACCCGGGCCGCCGTCGAAGATGGCCGCTGCATGGCACTGGCTGCAGACATCGATTCCGCGGCATCTGCCATGGCGCCGGTGGCCCGCCCCCACCAGCGAGAGCAGTTGGCCGCACAGTGGAAGCGGCTGGGCAAGCTGCAGGCTGCCGCAGACCGCGTGCATTCTGAGGCGGTCGATTCCGCCCTCCACGCTGTCCGCAAGCAAGCCAGGCTCTTCCGCTATGCTGCGGAGGCCGCTTCGCCGGACCTTGGCAGGTTGTGGCTCGACCGGGGGGCAGCGGCGCGCCAGATCCAAGAGGTGCTGGGCGAGCACCAGGACGCCGTCTTGGCTGGACAGTTTTTCCGGGGTCTGGACGAGGCCCTTCTGCCGGCGGAGACCGCAGCCTTGCTGGGCACCGTCGAGGAGGCACGCCGTCGGAACGCACAGGAGAGGTTCAGCCGGCTGTGGCTGCGGCTCCAGCCAGCGCGCAAGAATCCTAGAAAGCATTAGAGGTGGGATCGCCAAAACCAAGTAGTGCGCACTACGAATTGGGGTGGCCGCGGCGGGAATTGAGTGCTCTCCACTCGTGACGTGATGCTGGGTGCGGCCTACCCTCCGAAATGGACCGCGTTGCCGTCAACCGGCGGCGGCGCCGGAACATGTCGAGACGAACGGGGCGATCGATGGGCGTCAGGGAGAAATTGCCAGGAACAGGGCCGCGGCATCGGGCGGCGCGCCCGCCGGACAACAGGTCCGGGAACAGACCCTGGCGGGCGTGGTGCACTGCGGCCTCCGTTCTGGCGCTGCTGGGAGCAGCCATCGTTGGCATCAGCGTCCCGGCCGCCACCGCCGCCCCCAAGACCATCGTCAGCCTCACCTTTGATGACGGAAACGACAACCAAATGGCTGCGGAGCAGGTCCTCAAGGCCCATGGTTTGGTAGGGACGTTCTTCATCACTACCAGCTGGATTGGCCAGCCATCGTGGTTGACCCGTGACCAGCTGAACACCATAGCCGCGGACGGCAATGAAATTGGCGGACACACCGTCACACATCCTTACTTGACCATGATCAGCGGCACTGCAGCCAAGGCGGAGATCTGTGATGGTCGCGCAACCCTGCAGAGTTGGGGTTTCAACCCCACCAACTTCGCCTACCCCTTTGCCGACGAAAACGCGTCGGTCCAAAACCTCGTCAAGGGTTGTGGGTATTCCAGCGCTCGCAGCTTGGGCGACATCAAATCACCGGCCAGCTGCGCCAACTGCCCCGTGGCGGAGACGCTTCCCCCGGGGAATCCATACGCCACCTTTGCCCCCGACGAGGTCGACAGCACTTGGACCCTGGCCACATTGCAGGGGCTGGTAACCAGCGCGGAGACAACCGGCGGCTGGCTCCAACTGACGTTCCACCACATTGCCGTTGGCACAGATCCGACGCTGACCATCAGTCCCACGATCTTTGGGCAGTTTATTGCGTGGTTGGCAGCGCGGACGGCAAATGGGACGACGTCGGTTCAGACGGTTGCCCAGGCGCTGGGGCAGAGCATCACGCCGACTCCAACGCCGACTCCAACGCCGACTCCAACCCCGACTCCGACCCCGACTCCGACGCCGACTCCAACCCCGACCCCGACCCCGACGCCCAGCCCCTCCCCGAACCCCGATCCGGGTCCTGCGGCGGGGGCGATTGCGGCGAAGGCTGCGGCGGTGCCGGCGGTTGGTTCGGCGACGGGTCCGGTGGTGTGTGGGCTGGTCAATGGCGGCTGCTACCAGTTGTATACGAATGGGGCGATTCTGTGGTCGCCGTCCACGGGGGCGCATACCTCCATGGGCGACATCCGGGCGTTGTGGGCTGCGTATGGGTATGAGCGCGGCTACTTCGGCTATCCCACCAGCGACACGGTGGGCGGTCTTGTCGGGGGCGGCTACTACCAGACGTTCCAAAACGGGGCGATGATTTCCTCCTCGACGACGGGCGCGCATGTCTCCTATGGGGCGGTGCGTGACAAGTGGGGCCAGTACGGGTTCCAGGATGGTGTGTTGGGCTACCCGACGAGCGACCAGGTGGGGGGTCTGGTCAACGGTGGGGCGTACCAGAACTTCCAGAACGGGGCGATCCTGTGGTCGCCGGCCACGGGGGCGCATCTGTCGATGGGTGTGATCCGGACGGCGTGGGCTGCGCAGGGGTATGAGGGTGGTGCGCTGCGGTATCCGACGACGGACATTGTCACGGGTCTGGTCAATGGCGGGACGTACCAGAACTACCAGGGCGGGGCGGTCATTTGGTCGGCTGCGACGGGGGCGCAGATCTCCCGGGGCGGGATCCGTGCTGCGTGGGCTTCCCAGGGGTATGAGAACGGCCGGCTGGGGTATCCGATCAGCAATGAGTATGTCGTGGGTGGGGTGACCTACCAGGACTACGTGGGTGGTCGGATCACGTGGACGGCTGCGACCGGGACGGTGATCAGCTACAAGTAACCACCACCTTCGAATCCTTTCCCGCCGTGGTGCGACTGCGGCGGGAAAAGCCATGCCCTGACGGCCCTGGGCGGTGCAATTGGGCGTTTTCCACAATTTCTCCGGACCCTCTTGATGCACGCCAAATGCAGCCCTTAGGCTCTCACCCAAAGCCCCGCCGAGGGGCCGGCGTCGAACCGACCAGACGACTGGGGGAGCCATGGAAGCACTGAGCCTGGTCGAAGACGAAGTCCGCGAGCTCATCCGGCGCCGGGGTCTGGACCCGCTGCAGCAGGTGCAGGAGGTCCGGCAGCTGGTGGACGCGGCCGTCACCGACTACGACGAGCGGGCCATGCTGGGCGCCGTGCCGCCTCTGGGCCCGACGGATGCCGCCCGCCGGAGCGTGTTTGACGCCGTCGCCGGCTTTGGTGCGCTGCAACCGCTGCTGGATGATCCTGCCATCGAAGAGATTTGGATCAATTCCCCCACGGAGGTCTACGTGGCCCGGCACGGGGAATCCGAACTCACTGCCCTGGCGTTCACCGACCAGCAGGTCCGTGATCTGGTGGAGCGGATGCTGAAGAGTTCCGGGCGGCGCCTGGACTTGAGCAGCCCCTTCGTGGATGCCGCATTGCCGGACGGATCCCGCCTCCACGTGGTGATCCCCGATGTCACACGCAGGCATTGGGCCGTGAACATCCGCAAATTCACGCTGAAGGCGAGCCGGCTGGACCATCTGGTGGAACTCGGTTCGCTGACCAGCGATGCTGCCAGGTTTCTCGGCGCCGCCGTCAGCAGTGGCCTGAACATTCTGGTTTCCGGCGCAACGCAGGCGGGCAAGACGACGATGCTCAACTGCCTGGGCGCCAGCATCGGATCCCGCGAACGGGTGGTCACGGTGGAGGAGATTTTCGAGCTCGCCCTGCCCCTGCGCGATGTCGTGGGGTTGCAATGCCGCCAGCCGAACCTTGAGGGCGAGGGGGAGATCCCGCTGCGCCGGCTGGTCAAGGAGGCCCTGCGCATGCGGCCGGACCGCCTCATTGTGGGCGAGGTCCGGGAGGCCGAAAGCCTGGACATGCTGATTGCGCTTAATAGTGGGCTTCCAGGGATGGGAAGCATCCACGCGAACTCCGCCCATGACGCCGTCGTCAAGATCTGCACACTGCCGCTGCTGGCCGGGACGAACATCAGCTCCTCCTTTGTGGTGCCCACTGTGGCCTCCTGCATCGACCTGGTGGTGCACTGCACCCGCCACGCGACGGGGCAGCGGCAGGTGGTGGAGATCCTCTCGCTGGGACGGCGGGTGGAGAACGGTGTGATCGAGTCCAGCATGGTCTTTGCCCTGGTGGAGGGGCGGCTGGCCGTCTCGGCATCCGCGATGCCCTCGCCGGAGAAGTTCGCCGCCGCCGGCTATGACGTGGCGGCCCTGCTGGGGGCACGCTGATGGCCGCCGCCGTCGGGCTGATGGGCGGGATGGGGCTGTTCCTCATCTGGTGGTCCTGCTGGCCCCGCACAGCGCAGGCGCGCCTGCACGCGCGGCCGGACCGGATCCAGGAACTGCTGCTGCGCGCCGGTGTGGAGAAGGTCAGCTCGAGTGGATTCCTTGCCAGCTGCCTGGCCGTGGGGGCGTTCACCGTCCTGGCGTTCTTTGCCATCACGCGTTCGCTGCCCATTGCCCTGTGCTTTGGCCTGTTCAGCGCCTACCTGCCGCTTGCCGCCGCGCGCTGGCGGGCCCGGCGGCGGAGCGCCCTGCTGCGTGAATTGTGGCCGGATGTGGTGGACCACCTCAGATCGGCCATCCGCGCCGGGCTGTCCCTGCCCGAGGGGTTGATCCAGCTGGGTGAGAAGGGTCCACCGGAACTGCGGAGCGTCTTCGCGGACTTTGGTGCCGACTACCGCTCCAGCGGGCAGTTTGACGCCTCGCTGGAGCGGCTCAAGGACCGTCTGGCGGATCCCGTGGCGGACAGGATTGTGGAGGCGCTGCGCCTCACCCGTGAGGTGGGCGGGTCAGATCTCGGCCGTCTGCTGGGAACGTTGAGCGAGTTTCTCCGCGACAACGCCCGCACCCGCAGTGAACTTGAGGCGCGGCAGTCGTGGACGGTCAATGCCGCCAAACTGGCCATTGCTTCACCCTGGCTGGTCCTGATGCTGCTGGCCACCCGTCCGGAGGCCATCGGGGCCTACAACTCGGCGGCGGGCTGGGTGGTGCTCATTGGCGGGCTGGTGGTCTCTGTCATCTGCTACCGGGTGATGCTGCGGATCGGGGCGCTGCCGGCGGACGAAAGGGTCCTGCGGTGAGCGGCGAATTGTTTGCCGCCGTCACAGCCGGGCTGGTCCTTGGCGCGGGGCTGTGGCTGGTGCTGGTGCGGCTGCCGTTCATGCGGCGTCCGACCTTTGCCGAGCGCATCGAGCCACAACTGCGCTCGGTGGCGCCGCAGTCCCGGCTTCTGGCGGAATCCGACGGGCCGACGGTCCTGTTTGGACCCCTCGAACGGCTGCTGCGGGCCATCCTGGCGGACGCGGCGGGCCAGCTGGGCAGATTCAACATTGGCACGACGGCGTTGACCCTGCGGCTTCAGCAGGCGGGACGGCGCCAGACGGCGTTGGAGTTCCGTGCCACGCAGCTGCTCTGGGCCGCCGGCGGCTTCGCCGTTGCCACGGTGGCCGTGTTGATGGCCGCTGCCGTGGGGCGGCTCAACGTCCCGCTGGCGGTCACCGGCGTCATCGGGTTGTCGGTGGGCGGCTACCTTTTCAAGGACTATCTGCTCAGCGCCGCCATCCGCCGCCGCCATGGGCGGATGCTCGCCGAGTTCCCCTCGCTGGCTGAACTCATGGCGTTGGCCGTCAGCGCGGGGGAGAGCGCCACGGGCGCCTTGGAGCGGGTCTGCCGGTCCTCGCGCGGGGATCTGTCGACCGAATTTGGCATGGTGCTGGCCCAGATGCGCTCAGGCACGCCGCTCATTGAGGCGCTGGAGCAGTTCTCGCACCGCAACCGGGTTCCGGCACTGATGCGCTTTGTGGACGGGATCAGCGTGGCCGTCCAGCGCGGAACGCCCTTGGCCGATGTTCTGCGGGCGCAGGCCCAGGACGTGCGGGACATGGCCAAACGCGAGCTGATGGAATCCGCCGGCAAGAAGGAAATCGGCATGATGGTGCCGCTGGTCTTTGGCATCCTGCCGCTGACAGTCGTCTTTGCCGTCTTTCCGGGGTTCGCGGCACTGTCGCTGGGGTTTTGAGATGGCACACGGATGGACGAACACGACATGCAGTCAGGGACAGGAACAATCAAGCAAAGGGGAAGGCAATGGAGGATTTCACGAAACCGACGGCGGAGCAGGGCCGGACGACGCCGGGCGATGCCGGGGCGAGGACGCTGCGGCCGTTCAGCGTGCCGCTGGTGCTCGGCACCATGGCCATCCTGATGGCGTTGGCCCAAGGCGGCAGGTCGTTGTGGGACAGAGCCGCGGGCAGGAACGACGACGGCGGCGAACGGGGCGACGTACCCGGGTGGGTAATGATCACTTTGATGTCCGCCGTCTTGGTGGCCGGATTGCTCGCCATCGCCGGGCCGGCATTGGAGGGACTCTTCAACCAGGCCATCAGCCAGGTCACCGCCAAACCGTAGCCGCGGCAGATGAGGCCGGCTCGGCGGTGGTGGACTTTGTTCTGGTCTCGGCGCTGTTGACGGTGCTCTTCCTGGCCGTGGTCCAGCTGGCCCTGGTGCTGCACGTCCGCAATACGGTGGTGGATGCCGCATCCTCCGGTGCCCGCTACGGGACGCTGGCGGACCGGAACTCCGGCGACGCCCAGGAACGGACGGCGATGCTGATCACCAACGCCTTGGGCCCGGGCTATGCGCGGGAGGTGTCAACGGCCGTGGAGATGATCGACGGCGTGCAGGTTCTGACGGTGACGGTGCAGTCGGCGCTGCCGGTGGTCGGGCTGCTGGGACCGGCCCAAACGATGACTGTGAGCGGCCATGCGGCGCTTGCTCCGTAGCCTGCGGAAGCGGCTCGCGGCCGATGGACAGGACGGTGCAGCCGAGCAGGGGAGCGCCGTGCTGGAATTTGTGTTCCTGGCCGTGCTGCTGATGATCCCTGTCGTGTACTTGGTGCTCACACTGGGCCAGCTCCAGGGCGGCGCCTACGCGGTGGTGGGCGCGGCGGACCAGGCTGCCAAGGTTTTTGCTGCCGAAGCCGATCCGGCCCGGGGGCGGGCGGCGGCCGAGGTCGCCGTGGCGCTGGCCCTTCGGGACCATGGATTCTCCCTGGACGATGCCCGGCTGGACATCGCCTGCTCGGCGGCGGGGTGTCTGGCGCCGGGGTCCACAGTGACGGCGACAGTCACGCTCAGGGTTCCACTGCCCGGAGTGCCCTCCCTGCCCGGTGCATCCCTGGACGCTGCCACGGTGGATTCCGTGGCCAGCCAGGTGGTCGGCAGGTTCCGGTGAGAATCCCAGAGCAAGAACCGGGGGAGGAGGAATCCGGGCAGCTGATGATCCTGCTCATCGGCTATGTGCTGCTCGCCCTGCTGCTGGCCACGGTGGTCGCGGCGGCGTCGAGCATCTACATCGAACACAAGAAACTGCTCTCGGCCGCAGACGGTGCCGCCGTGGCGGCGGCCGACAGCTTCACGCTGTCCGGCGTCGTCGGCGGCGACGGTCCTCCGGCCGCGCAGCTGTCCCAGGCCAGGATCAACGGTGCCGTGGCGGCCTACCTGCAGCTCAACAATTCCTACGAGCGCTTTGCCGCCCTCTCGGTGGACCCGGCCACCGGCAGCCCGGACGGGCACACGGCGGTGGTGACGTTGACCGCCGTCGTCCGCCCCGTTTTCATCAACTTTCTGGTGCCGGACGGCATCCCCATCACGGCCACCGGCACCGCGCGCTCGCAGCTGACACGTTGAGGGCCGGGCCGGTGGAGGGGGAGCGCGTGGCGTAGGCTAGATCATCATGGCTGAGATCGATTTTCCCGCAGAAATCAAGGCGCTGCGCGCCACCTACATCTCCATTGAGCGTGTGTCCGAGGTGGACAAGCTCAAGGAGGACATCGAGGACCTCTCCGACCAGGCCGGCGCCCCCAACCTCTGGGACGACCCCGCCGCCGCCCAGAAGGTGACGAGCCGGCTCAGCCATGCCCAGTCCAAGCTGGAGAAGCTGGAAAACCTTCTGGCCCGGATCGACGACCTCGAGGTGCTGGTGGAACTGGCCCAGGACGAGGGGGATGCCGATTCCCTGGCCGAGGCGGCCAAGGAGCTTCCGGCGCTGCAGAAGTCCCTGCAGGATCTGGAAATCACGACCCTGCTCTCGGGTGAGTACGACGAGCGCGAGGCCGTGATCACCATCCGTGCGGGTGCCGGTGGCGTGGATGCGGCGGACTTTGCCGAGATGCTGCTGCGCATGTACCTGCGCTGGGCCGAACGCCATGGCTACCCGACGGCGGTGCTGGACACCTCCTACGCCGAAGAGGCGGGGCTGAAGTCCGCCACCTTCGAGGTCA
The DNA here is from genome assembly GCF_000482545.1 of Arthrobacter sp. 35W. Taxonomy (GTDB): domain Bacteria; phylum Actinomycetota; class Actinomycetes; order Actinomycetales; family Micrococcaceae; genus Specibacter. The sequence continues at coordinate 2,546,232 of NZ_KI519454.1, read as the reverse complement.
AGGCACCCTACGCCTTTGGCACGCTCAGCGTCGAGGCGGGCACCCACCGCCTGGTGCGGATCAGCCCCTTCGACAACCAGGGCCGCCGCCAGACGTCCTTCGCGGCAGTGGAGGTCATCCCGCTCATCGAGCAGACGGACAGCATCGAGGTCCCGGACAACGAGATCCGCGTGGACGTTTTCCGTTCCTCGGGCCCCGGCGGCCAGTCCGTGAACACCACCGACTCCGCCGTCCGTCTCACGCACATCCCCACCGGCACGGTGGTGTCGATGCAGAACGAGAAGTCGCAGCTGCAAAACCGCGCCGCTGCCATGCGTGTGCTCCAGTCCCGCCTGCTGCTGCTGAAAAAGGCAGAGGAGAACGCGGAAAAGAAGGCGCTGGCCGGCGATGTGAAGGCCTCCTGGGGCGACCAGATGCGCTCCTATGTCCTCAATCCGTACCAGATGGTCAAGGACCTGCGCACCCTGCACGAGGTGGGCAGCACTGCCGCCGTGCTGGATGGCGAGATTGACGACTTCATCGACGCGGGAATCCGCTGGCGCGCCGACAACCGCAACGCCGCCGCCGCGCAGTAGAACCGGCTGCCGCCGTCGGACACCATGGAGCCCTGAGCCCGTGGCGGCCGGCGGCGCCGAGCATATCCACAGCCTTTTATCTTCGGACACGCCTGCCGCATGCCCCGGATTGGCGGCACCGGATGTCTATAGTCGAGAAGCCGGTGGTTTCTTCCCCCCACCATGCCCGAGCACCGGCGTGCCAGCACCGTTCGCTGGAAGGGCGTCAGAAGAGTCATGATTCGTTTCGATAGTGTCACCAAGGTCTACGACAGGAAAACCCGCCCCGCGCTGGATTCCGTGTCTCTGGAAATCGACCGCGGCGAGTTCGTCTTCCTCGTCGGCTCCTCCGGTTCGGGCAAATCCACCTTCCTGCGCCTGGTGCTCAAGGAAGAACTTGCCACCCGTGGGGCCGTCTACGTGGCCGGGCAGAACGTCGCCAACATTTCCAGCTGGCGCGTGCCCAAGCTCCGCCGCGGCATCGGTGTGGTGTTCCAGGATTTCCGCCTGCTGCCCAACAAGACTGTGTTCGGCAACGTCGCCTTTGCCATGCAGGTGATCGGCAGGAGCCGCGGCATCATCAACGACCGCGTGCCCGAGGTGCTTAAGACGGTGGGTCTGGAAGGCAAGGAAAACCGCCTTCCCCATGAACTTTCCGGTGGTGAGCAGCAGCGTGTGGCCATCGCCCGCGCCGTCGTGAACAACCCCGGCATCCTGCTGGCCGATGAGCCGACGGGAAACCTTGACCCCACCACATCGCTGGGCATCATGAAGGTGCTGGACAAGATCAACCAGAACGGCACCACGGTGGTCATGGCCACGCACGATGACGACATCGTCAATGAGATGCGCAAGCGCGTGATCGAGCTGCGCAACGGTGTGATTCTGCGTGATGAAGCGAAGGCCCTGTACACCTCCATGCTGCCGGTGGTCCGCGCCAACGGCGACGACGGCGTGCCCACCGCCACCGGACGGATGCGTGCCGTTTCCGGTGAACGCGCCGACGCGCTGGCCAAGGAGGCCGGACTGTGAGACTGGCCTTCATCCTGGGCGAAATCGGCTCGGGCCTTCGCCGCAACCTGTCCATGGTCACCTCGGTGATCCTGGTGACGTTCGTTTCCCTGTTCTTTGTCGGCGCCGCGGGCATGATGCAGATGCAGATCAGCCAGATGAAGGGCTACTGGTACGACAAGGTCCAGGTGGCTGTCTTCCTCTGTGGCGACAACAATTCCCCAGCTGCGAGCTGCGCTTCCGGACCTGTGACGGCTGAGCAGCAGGCCACCATCACCACGATGCTGGAGTCCCCTGCCGTCAAGCCGTACATCGAATCCTGGACCTACGAGTCCCAGGAGGATGCGATGACGCACTTCCGCGAACAGTTCAAGAACTCACCCATTGTCGACGCCGTTTCGAGCGACCAACTGCCCTCATCTTTCCGCGTGAGCCTTGTCGACCCGGAAAAGTACAGGATCATTGCAGAAACTTTTTCGGCCGTCCCCGGTGTTGATTCGGTGATCGACCAACGTCAGCTGCTGGAGCCGATGTTCGAGATTATGAACAACGCCTCGGCGGTGGCATTGGTCCTGGCCGGTCTGATGATCATCTGTGCCATCCTGCTCATTGCCACCACCATCCGGCTCTCGGCCTTCAGCCGGCGCCGGGAGACAGGCATCATGCGTCTGGTGGGTGCCTCCAAGACAGTGATCCAACTGCCCTTCGTACTCGAGGGCGTGATCGCGGCGGTCATTGGTGCCGCGCTGGCGTCCGTGGCAGTCTGGGCTGTGGCCCAGTTCTTCATCGTGGGGTATCTGGCCGAGAGGTTCAGGGACGTAGCTTTCATCTCAGTAAGCCAGGCGCTGGTGCTGGTGCCGATATTGATTGTCTTGGGAATTGTGCTCGCCGGCATATCGTCGGCGATGACGCTGCGGAAATACCTGAAGGTTTAGCGGACCATGGGTCTGGGGAACGAGGAGACAACAGTGGGGACACAACCGAAGCGGATGGCGCGAGGCGGGGCAGTGCTGCGCCGCCGGTTGCTGGGAGCCGCAAGCGGTGCCGTCCTGGCGGCCCTGGTGGCCGGTTCGCTGCTGGCCTCCGGACCTGCCCGGGCCGATGATCTGGACGACAAGGCTGCGGCCCTGCAGGAGCAGGCCAACCAGGTCCAGTCCTCCTTGGAATTCGTTGACTCCTCGCTGGCCAAGGCCGCCGCCGATCTGACCCTGTTCCAGGGCCAGCTGCCCGGGGCCCAGCAGGCCCTCGCCGATGCGCAGACGCGGGTCGGCGCCGCCGCGGCCGAGGCCGAAGCCCTGGCCGCCCGGGTGGACCTCGCCCAGCAGAACAAGGACAAGATCACCGCTGCGATCGAGGCCGACAAGAAGAAGGCCGCCGATGCCAAGAAGGTGATTGGGCAGATCGCCGCCCAGACCTACAAGTCCGGTGGAGTGCCCACCAATCTGGGCCTGCTGCTGGGTTCCAGCGGCGGCTCGGACCTGGCCCGCACGATGGACATGGCGGATTCCGCCATGCGCAGCCAGAAGGCGACGCTGGACAAGCTGTCGGCCCAGAATGCGACCAACATCAACTCCCAGGCCCGCCTGGCCGCCGTCGAGGCGGAGATCGCGGACCTGAAGGCCAAGGCCGACGCCGCACTGGCTGCGGAGCAGGCCGCCCGCGACGAGGCCGCGGCCAAGAAGGCCGCCGTTGACAAGCTCATTGCCGACGCCGCAGCCCTGAACGCGGAGCTGACCGCCCGCAAGCCGGAGATCGAGGCCAAGCTGGCCGCCGTCGAGTCGGAGCGCAACAACGTGGCCGGCCAAATCGCCGAGCGCCAGCGGCAGGAGCGCGAGGCGGCCGAGAAGGCGGCCCGCGAGGCAGCCGCTGCCGCCGGCAATGGCAGCAACTACGTTCCGCCCGCCCCAGGGAATCCATCGGCCTTCGGCCTGCGCCACCCCTTCGCGGCAAACATCCCCATCACCTCCGGCTTCGGCTGGCGCGCCGTGCCCGAGGGCACCATGGACTTCAACGGCACCGGCTACTACCTGCACAGCGGCATCGATTTCGGTGCACCGTGTGGAACCCCCATCTATGCCCCGGCCGACGGCACAGTCGTGCTCGCCGGGCAGACCAACGTCGTCACCGGCGGTGGCAATGTCCTGTGGATCAGCCACGGCGTGGTGCAGGGCAACGCCCTGATGACCGTCTACTACCACAACAGCTCGGTGATCGTCTCTGCCGGACAGCGTGTGCAGAGCGGCCAGCTGGTGGGCTACTCCGGCAACACCGGCAACTCCACCGGCTGCCACGCCCACTTTGAAACCTGGCTCAACGGCAGCCCCGTTGACCCTCTGACCGTGTTGGGCGGCTAGCAGGCAGCGCTTGCTAGACTGTCCCTTTGCATCCATCTGCGTAAAGGAGTTCGACCGTGCCTAAGGAAAGTGGCCTGAAGGTAGTGGCCACCAATCGGAAGGCCCGGCACGACTACCACATCATGGACACCTATGAGGCCGGTCTGGTCCTCATGGGCACCGAGGTGAAATCGCTGCGCGAGGGCCGGGCGTCCCTGGTGGACGGTTTTGCCACCTTCTACAACGATGAGTTGTACTTGGAAGCTGCCTACATCCCCGAGTACCTCAACGGCAGCTGGACCAACCACACTGCGCGCCGCCGCCGCAAGCTGCTGCTGCACCGTGAAGAGCTGGAAAAGATTGCGCACAAGACGCGTGAATCCGGCTTCACGATCGTGCCACTGCAGCTGTACTTCCTCAACGGCCGCGCCAAGGTCGAAATCGCCATCGCCAAGGGCAAGAAGGACTACGACAAGCGCCAGACGCTGCGGGAAAAGCAGGACAACCGCGAGGCGCTGCGCGACATGCGAGAGAAAAACCGGGGCTGATGCCACCGCTGGGAGTGTTCTTTTCGGTGTGGAGCCTGGACCCGTGGGCCCTGGCACTCGTTCTTGCCGCTGGAACACTGTATGGCGTCGGGCTGGCCAAATCCGCCCGTGCGGGCACCACCTGGCCGCTCTGGCGCGTGCTGGCCTTCTATATTCTGGGCCTGGGCAGCTACGCCTGGGTCAGCTTCGGCTTCCTGGGCACCTACTCCGCCGAGCTGCGCTGGGCCTTCTCCATCCGGCTGGCACTGCTGCTCTTTGTGGTGCCGATGCTCATGGCCCTTGGACTTCCGCTGGGTGTGGCCAGGGCAGCCACCACCCATGCCTCCCTGCGGGCCCGGCTGTCCCGGCTGGCCACCTGGCCACTAAAATTCTTCGGCAACAGCACCGTGGCGCCCGTCATTGGGCTGGTCGCGTTCTCCGTTCTGCTGACTCCTTTGGCAGGCATTGCGCGGCTTGATCCCGTGGTTGAGGCGCTGCTGGGCGTCTGCATACCACTGCTGGGTCTGCTGCTGGTGCTGCCGGTGACGGAGGCCGGGACGCGGACCACCACGTCCCTGCTGATGCTGCAGTTCGTTTTCGCGTTCATTGAGTTGTTGGCCGATGCCATCCCCGGTGTTGCCCTTCGGCTGAACACCGCCATCCTTGACCACGCGGCCGCACCCACGTCACAGGTGCCGCCGTGGTTCCCCAACCCGTTGCGCGACCAGCAATTGGCCGGGGACTGGCTGTGGTTCATTTGCGAGGCCGCGGACCTGCCCATCATGATCTTGCTCTTTGTCCAGTTTTCCCGCACCGACAAGGGGGAGCGCAAGGTGCTTGACGCCATGAGCGATGAAGAGATGGATGCGCTCAATGCCGTCCACCTGCGGAACAGGGGATAGGGGCAACCCATGGTGAAGGCAACGCGTCGATGGTGGATCGCCGCTGCGGCGGTGGCCGTGCTCCTGCTCGTCGTGGTGCTGGGCGTCAACGGCTCCCTCTTCCAAGGGGGGTCTGCCGCCTCGGGATCCCCGTCCAGTGACCCCACGGCGTCCTCCGACCCGCCGAGCACAAGTGAGCCGACGACGCCGCCGCCCCCACCGCCGTCGGCCGCCCAGACGGCTCTGGCCAGGTTGTCCCTGGAACAGCGGGTGGGCCAGTTGTTCATGGTGAGCTCGCCCGTGGCCGGTCCGGACGCCAACACCTCTGCCGCGCTGGCGGATCTGAGCGTGGGCAATGTGTTCATGAAGGGCCGCACCGTCGACGGCGCCGCAGCCATGGCGGCGGTGGTGGCGGGGCTTCGCGGCCAGGTAGAGAGCGCGGTGCCCGGGGTGGCGCCCTTTGTGGCCACCGACCAGGAGGGCGGTCTGGTGCAGATCATGAAGGGGCCCGGATTCTCCATCATCCCCGCCGCGATCGAGCAGGGCGCCTTGGATCCGGCGCAGCTGCGCGCCGATGCCCAGCAGTGGGGGAGCGAGCTCGCCTCCGCCGGCATCAACGTCAATCTGGCGCCGGTGATGGACACAGTGCCCAGTGCGGCCTTTGCCCCCAGCAACGCACCCATCGGCTACTTTGGCCGGGAATACGGCTACACGCCCGAGGTTGTTGCCAGCCACGGCACGGCCTTTACGCTGGGCATGCAGGCTGCGGGCGTCCAGGCCACCGTCAAGCACTTCCCGGGGCTGGGCCGGGTGGAGGCCAACACGGACGTGTCCAGCGGCGTCACCGATGCCGTGACGGTCCGCAATGATCCCTACATCGCCCCGTTCCGCACAGCCGTGGACGCCGGCGCTGGCTGGCTGATGGTCTCCAATGCCAGCTATCCGGCGATCGACCCCACGGCCATGGCGCCCTTCTCGGCCACGATCGTGACGGACATGGTCCGCGGCGACCTCGGCTTCAAGGGGGTCATCGTCACGGACGACATCTGCGATGCCGTCCAGTTGTCGGTGGTGCCGCTGGCCGAGCGGGCCGCGGGATTCATCGCCGCCGGCGGGACCATGGCCCTGTGCACCAACCAATCGATGGTTGCCGCCATGTACCAGGGGGTGCTGGACCGTGCGGCGGCGGACCCCGCCTTTGCCGCGCTCGTGGACAAGGCTGCCTTGCTGGTGCTCGAGGCCAAGGACGCCAGGGGGCTCCTGGCCCGCTGACCGCGGCCCGCCGGGCGCACAGTTGGACGAGCCTTAAACACCAAGGGCCCCCTCATGATGAGGGGGCCCTTCGCTATGTGGAGATGGGGGGAATTGAACCCCCGTCCGATGTTGTGTTGCCAGGGCTTCTCCGGGCGCAGTTTGCGGCGGTTTTTCTCAGCCCCAACTATCTTGCAAACGAGTAGTTGCCAGGCTCAGTTACATAAGAGTCCCCTCAACCCCTGCAACGAGGGTTAAGAGCAGTGGCCTTCTAAATGACGCCAGGAACCGGGTCGAAGGCGTACCCGGGCTGACGGACTGTCTTACTGCTTAGGCAGCGAGAGCGAAGTCAGTGCGCTTAGAATCGGCACTTATTGGTTTACAGAGAGCGTTTACGAGATAACCCTGTATCCTCGGCCCGCTTCACCTGTCGCGACTAACATCGTCGAAACCGATCATCCCCATATGGTGTTGTCAATCCCACCTGCAGCAAACCGCACTGCCTGTGGACTATTAAGTCTAGCGCACCCGGTCCCGCTTTTGTTCCCGGTGCTGGAATCCATGCCCCGTTCCGGCGCCATGCGGGGCGCGGTGGAGTTGTCCTCCCGCTTCAAATGCCGATAATCTCCGAAAAGAATCCCCACCACACAGGAGGCACGCCGCCATGGCTGCACAGAAGAAGTCTGCACCGAAGAAGCCGGCCAAGGGCCAGGGCGCTCCCGGCGCGAACGGCACTCCCGGCGGAACCAGTGTTGGTGCCGTCCGGGCCAGGAACGCGCTGGCCGAGCTGACGCCCGCCTTCGTTGACTGGTTTGCCGCCAGTGGCGGTACGGCCGCTGTGGCAGTGGAGGTGTTTTCCGAGATCGAGGCGGTGGTGGGCGCCCACTTCCAAGCCGCCGCCGAGGCGCAGGAGACAGCATTCGGCCCGGAGTTCACCCAGGCCGTGGAGGCATTGATCGAGGCCGAGCCGGACGATGAGCTGGCAGCCGACATCCTCGACGCCGCACGCTTCTATGTCCAGTTCCTGGAAGAGTCCGGCCGCTGGACGGGCACCGGTGGACAGCTTGCCGAGGTACGGGAGGGACTCTACATGGCCGCCGATGCTCCACTGGGCGGTCTGGACTTCTTCGTCCCCGAGCTGAGCATCGAGGAGGAGCTGGCCGGCTGGGCAGCCACGCCGTTGATCCGCAGCGCCACCTCGATCCTCACCTGGTTGGGGGAGGGGCAGCCCGTTGAGGCCGGGGAAGCGCCGCTGCCGCGCGAACTTGACGGCTTTCTGGCTGCGGCAGCGAACCCGCACGCCCAGGCCATCTGGTTGGCATTGATGGACATGGAGCTGGTGTTGGTCAACGACGGTGTCGCGACGCCATCCGAGGAGGTGCCGGCCTTCTTGTCCGGCGCGCCCGAAGACCAGGTGGTGGAACACCGCGGCGTGGGGTCCATGGTGATGGCCGAGCTCGTGGAGGAATCGGCCTCCGAGGTGGGGGACCGTGAGATGGCCCAGACCATCGCCGTCGGCGTTCTGTCGCTGGCCACCGGAATCCAGCCGCTCACTGTCGAGCAGGTTTATGCGCAGCAGGAGGCCGGGGACGACGTCGATGAAGAGGTGGGGCGGTTTGTCACCGAGCGGCTTGACGCCTTGGCCGAACTTGGTCTGGTGACCCTGGACGGGCACGTGGTGGTCGAGCCCTTTGCCCGCCATGCGCTGTCCGAGGCCTTCGGCGGCGGGCTGTACTAGAGCCGGCCGGGCTGCGGGTGCATAGACGCCAACCGAAAGAACAATAGTTCTGGACAAATTAATTGTTCGGTGGCATGCTGGACCCATGTTGGACATTGCCGTGATTGAGGACCCCCAGGCCGCAGAGGCATCGCTGGACCCCATCAGGGCTGCGCTGCTGGCCGAATTGCGGGTTCCGGCGTCGGCCGCCGCATTGGCGGCGCGCGTCGGGCTGCCCCGGCAGAAGGTGAACTACCATCTCAAGTCGCTGGAGCGCCACGGCCTCGTGGAACTGGTCCAGGAGCGGCGCAAGGGCAACGTCACGGAGCGGGTCATGGCCGCCGTTGCCCAGTCCTTTGTCATCTCCCCGGCCGCTTCGCCACTGGTGGCGCCGGATCCGGAGCTGTCCCGGGATGCGCTCTCGGCCCGCTGGATGCTGGCCCTGGCCGCACGCCTGGTCCGCGATGTGGGCGCCCTGGTCAGGGGTGCGGCGGCGGCCAAGAAGCCGCTCGCCACCTTTGCCATTGATGGCGAGGTCACCTTTGCCACGGCCGCCGACAGGGCTGCCTTTGCCCGGGAACTGGGGCTGGCCGTGGCCGCCCTCGCTACCAAGTACGACGGCGGCTCCGTCCCGGGCGGGCGCCGGCACCGGATCGTCGTCGCGCTGCATCCAACCATCACCGCGCAGGCACCCGCCGCCGGCTCGATCGCAGCCTCCACCGCCGGGGCGCAGGCCGGCCGCAACCAAGGAGAATAAGCATGGGCAGGGAATTTGAGATTGTCGCCGAAACCGAGATCGACGGCACTCCGCAGCAGGTCTTTGACGCGGCCACGGCCGGGACGTCGGGCTGGTTGTGGCCCATGGAGATGGAACCAGGCCTCGGCGGCGCCGGTCCGTTTGGCAGTGTCGTCACCGCCTGGGAGCCGCCCCACCACTACGCAAACCATGTTGACGGCGAGAACGGGTTCTTCAACCACCTGGACTACCTGATCGAGGAGCGCGCGGGCGGCAGGTCTTGGCTGCGCTATGTGCACAGTGGCGTGATCTTCGACGATTGGGACAACCAGTACGACGGCGCCCGCAGGCACACCGAGTTCTACCAGCACACGCTGGGGGAGTACGTGAAGCATTTTTCCGGGCGGCAGGCAGCGTTCGCCGATGTCCAGGGTCCCGCCGCGTCGGGTTCGCCGGAGGCGTTTGAGACGCTGCGCAGCTCGCTGGGCGTGGACGGGGCTGTGCAGGGTGGCGCCGTGCGGGCGCTGGGTCCCGATGGTGCTGCGCTTGAAGCGGTTCTGGATTTCTCGAACGAGAACTTCATTGGACTGCGCACGGTCGATGCCATGTACCGGTTCTTTGGCCGCAATGCCTTTGGTTCGGTGGTCGGGATGACCATCCACTTGTTCGCCGACGGTGCCGACGCGGCCACCGAAGGTGCACGGTGGCAGCAATGGCTGGATGGGCTCTACGCATCGGCCTAGGCAGATTTGCCATTTGATGGCGTTAACAACTGAGTGGTGGCCGGCTGCTGCCGGCCACCACTCACCCCCCAAAGAGCGTGTGCCGCCCGAATCCCCTAGGGCGCATGTTCACACAATCATTATTATTGCAGGTTCTAATGATTTTGTGTACATCGGTGCCCCAAAGACTGCTATTGCGCTGCGGGCCGTTTGACTGGAGGGGCATGCGGGCGGCCGCGAAAGGATGCCCACACCAACGCCAGGCCTGCCGCAACACAGACGATGGACCCATAGGACATGACATCGATAAAGGGCTTCAAGGGCAGGGTCGAGATCTGCGCGAGGGTGGCGAGCACGACCATGATGAAGGCTAGGCAGAGCAGGGCGGCGGAGGCCCGATTGATGGCCCGCGCCGCGGTCCGGGCCGCGGCCGCCGTCGGCCCCACCAGGACTGCAGCGGCGTAGGCAGGGTACAGGCGGCCCGCAACCGCATAGCCCTGGACGGACCACTGTTCCGAGTAGCCCGCGAGCCCGGTGTTGGACACGGGCAGGTCGCTGATCACGAAAAACACCAATGTTGCCGCCGCAACCAGGCCCAGGGCCGCCAGTCCGACGGGCCCGCGGATCAACCACTGGCTGCGCCGGGAGCGGTGGGCCGCCGCCATCTTGGATGCCAGGATGAAGAAGATGGCATAGAGCGAGAAGCGGATCAGCAGATTGGCCACGTTCACCCCGCCCAGCCATCCGTCCACGGTGAGGTAGATGGCGGGGATGCTCAGCCCCACGGCCACTGTGAGCAGCACAAACATCCAAAACAAGGACGTATTGCGCCCCTTCACGGCAGCCGGGAGCCGCCAGCCGGCGCAGGCCAGAGACACGGCCAGAGCCATCCATTGCAAAACCGTACTCATCCGAGGTTCTCCCACAGCGCAGCAGCCTGCTCATTGTCTGCATCGAAGCGACGCAGGGTTCTCCCCAAGTTCTCCAGCCTACCCGCGGCAAGCGTGACAAGTGCAGCCGACGGCATTGCCTGCAGGGCCGCCGTCCGCGACCCGGGCATCCACCCCGCTTCGACACTGGTGATGGTTCCGGTGACAACCAGCCCGTTGGTCAGACCGACGCCGGCGATGCGCGCTGCAACGATGGCAAGGTCTGGGGCCAGCCGATTGGCGGAGATTTGGGAGGAGAGGTTCTGCGGGGCAATGGCTGCCTCTTTGGCGATCCTTTGGCGCAGGTCCACCGGCCCGACGGCGTCAATCCAACAGCGCACGGAGGTGCGGTGGGGCAGCGGCGCAAGCGCCCAATCCCGAGGAAAGGTTGATCCTGCAGGCGGCGGAGGGTTCTCGGTGCTGCCCTGCCGGCTGAGGATTTCGCGCAGCAGGTCCATATCGGAGACCTGGCTGATCAATTCAGCCGCGGTGGGCTGCGCTGCGCCGTCGGGCAGGTCCTGGTACTTCTCAAAACCGGCCAAGGCGCCCACAACATCGAGCCCAAGGGCGCGGGCAATGCTCACGATGGTGCTGATCGAAACCTTGCCGCGGACCATCTGCTGGGCCAGTGTGGAGCGTTTGATGCCCGCAATGCGGCAGACCTCGGCGCTGGACAGGCCGGGGGCGCAGCGGTGGAGCCATTGCTGGAAGGCTTTGGCAGGCACGGACATTCGGTGGCTTCCTTGGTGCGGTGGCGGTTGCTGGGAATCCTACGTCACGGCGCGGGAGGTGCGGGCCAGCAAGGTGGTGCCTGCCGGCTCAAGGGGCGCCAGCTGTACGCTGCAGGGCATGGACAGGCCTGCACACTGCAAAATTCCCCCATGGGAAAACAGCATACGACGCCGTGGTCGTTGCTGCGGGGATGCCGAAGGCTTCGGCTAGTCGTCCTCGGCCGGGGCGTCGACGAAGCCGCGGAACCGGCTGCCCACACCTTCCCATTCGCTGCGGCGCATGCCGCCAGCGGGGCGGGGGAGTTCGCCGTCTTCGTGGAAGTCGCACATGACGTAGGTGAAGTCCGGCCACCACTTCTTCGGGCGGGTGGTCTCGTGGAAGTCGCAGACGTAGCAGCGCAGCTCCGCCCACACCGGGCGTTTTCCGGTGCGGTTGGCCCGCGATTGCACCAGCCAGGCCGGAGGATTCTCCTGGATCCTGGCCAGATCGGCGCTGCTCAGCCGTGACGGAAGACCGTGGCGGGTGGCCATCTCCAGGGGGATGTCCAGAATCTGTGCGGCTTCTCGTCGGCTAACCATAGTGCTATCAAGGATAGTCGCCCACACCCGGCCTGTGGCCGGGGGCGGGCGAGACCTCACCCACAGGGGGAGCGGGCGGCGTCGCGTTGCTAGTGCTTTTTGATATGGGCGACCGGGTCGGAGCCGGCTTCCATGGTGTTCTTGGTGCGCTTGTCCGCGCGCTTTTCCTTGATGGTCTTCACTGGCTTCTTGGTCAGGTGCCGGTGCGGTGACTTGTCAGGCATGGCCTTCTCCTTGATTCCTGGGGCACTGCGGCCCCATGAAGTGAACGGTACGCCGGTTTTGTGCGCTTGTAACCAGCCCCGGGCCGCAATGGGCGCCCGGATCTGGCGGCCCCCGCAGCGACCGTGCAGACGACCGCCCGGGGCGTGATATGCAGCACAGGCTTCCGTTGTCCGGGGAGCCTGCGGGGCCAAAAGACACGGAATGGCGGGGGATTCCCCAGCCGCGGCCAGGGGCCAAAATACGCCTGCGGAAAACAATGGGAATTTAGAGGAGCATTTCCAACGTTGAGGGGCTAGTATGAGGCGCTGAAATACCCCGCCGAAACCACAAGAACCTCAGGAGTTTGAGAAACCGCATGGCAACGGATTACGATGCACCCCGCAACAAGGACGAAGACCACGGCACAGAGTCGCTGCAAGCTCTGCAGGTGCAGCGCGGCGGTGCCCAGACGGCACACATCGACGTAGAGGACTCGGACACCGCAGAGGGCATCGACCTTCCCGGCGCAGACCTCTCCGGTGAAGAGCTCATTGTCCAGGTCATCCCGGCCCAGGACGACGAGTTCACCTGCTCGTCGTGCTTCCTGGTCCGCCACCGCAGCCAGGTTGCCCGCGAAAAGGACGGCATGCTGTTCTGCAAGGACTGCGAAGGCTAAACCCTTCCACCACCGCATCGGACGGGCACCGCATCCAACGGGCGCTGCCCGGCCCGATTTCCGCCCAGGGATGTGCAATCCTTGGAGCGGAATCTGGTGGGCAACGCGGCGCGAGGGAGCAGGGCCATGGCAGAGCCGGAACGCATCCAGGACCTTCTGGACACCTTCGGCGCGTCCGACGCTTCTGCTGCCTTTCTGCTGTGTGACAGGCACCCCGCCTCGTCCATTGCCTTTACGGTGGTCCAGCCTGATCTGGGCCACACAGACATTACCTACGGCGAACTGCGCGAAAAATCGGCGCGGTTCGCCGTTGCATTGGCGGGCCTGGGCGTAGGCCCGGGCGACCGCGTGGCCACCCTGATGTCAAAATCGGCGGATTTGGTGGTGGCGCTGCTGGGCATCTGGCGCCGCGGCGCCATCGATGTTCCCCTTTTCACCGCCTTCGCCGGTGATGCCATAGCCTTCCGGCTTGCCTCCAGCGGTGCCAAGCTGGTCATTGCCGACGCCGACCAGCGCCGAAAGCTTGTTCCCAGCGGCGATGTGCCCATGGATGCCTCACCGTTGGTGGTGGTGGCCCGGGGCGAGGCCTTCGGCTACGACCTCGCCTTTGACGAACTGCTGGCAGGGCAGACTCCCGTTGTGGCCGGAACCGAAGCGCATGACCCCACTGCCACGGCCGTGGGCGGCGACGGCGTGCTGGCCCAGTTGTTCACCTCCGGCACCACCGGCGAGCCCAAGGCCGTGCCGATCCCGCTGCGCGCAGTGGCCTCCTTCGTGGGGTACCTCGAATTTGGCCTTGATGTCCGGCCCAGCGACGTCTACTGGAACGCCGCGGATCCGGGCTGGGCCTACGGACTCTACTTTGCCCTTCTCGCCCCGTTGGCCACCGGGACGCGCAGCATCCTGCTGGATGCCGGATTCTCGTCCGAGCTGGCCTGGGCCGTGATGGAGCGTTTTGGCGTCACGAACTTCGCCGCCGCCCCCACCGCCTACCGCGTCCTGCGGGCCGGTGCGCCCGTGGGCCACCAGCTGCGCCGGGCCTCCTCTGCCGGTGAACCCTTGACACCGGATGTCATCGACTGGAGCCGCGGGGCGCTCGGCGTCGAGGTCCACGACCACTATGGGCAGACCGAGCACGGCATGGTGGCCGGCAACGCCTGGGCCGAGGGGCTTCAGCAGCCGCTGCGGGCCGGCTCGATGGGCACCAGCCTGCCGGGGTGGCATGTGGAGGTTCTGGACCCGCTGGAGGATGTCCGCGCGGCCGACGGCGAGCCGGGCCGGGTGGCCATCGATGTTGCCGCCAGCCCGTTTCTGTGGTTCACCGGCTATGTGGGGGCGCCGGAGAAGACGGCCACCCGGTTCACCGCCGATGGCCGCTGGTACGTGACGGGCGACGCCGGCCGGCGCGACGGCGGCGGGTTCATCTACTTTTCCTCCCGCGATGACGATGTCATCATCATGGCCGGGTACCGGATCGGCCCCTTTGACGTCGAAAGCGTGCTGGCGGCCCACCCCGACGTGGACGAGGCCGCCGTGATCGGCGCCCCCGATGAGCTGCGCGGCGAGGTGTTGGAGGCCTTTGTGGTGCTGCGGGAGGGCGTTGCGGGCAGCGACGCGATGGCCGCCGGGCTGCAACAGCTGGTGAAGGAGAAGTTTGCGGCGCATGCCTACCCCCGCCGCATCCATTTTGTTGAGAGACTTCCCAAGACCCCCAGCGGCAAGGTGCAGCGCTTTGTGCTGCGCCGCCAGCGGGCCGCCATGGGAGCCAGTGAGAAGAACGAGAAGGAAGCAGGCAAGTGAGTCGACGACGTGCGGATGTTCCCGCAGTGGCGGTGTCTGGACCGGCAGTGGTGGCTGCCGCCGCGATGGCGGCGGGGTTTGTCCTGGAGGTGGCCATGCTGGCGGCGTTCTGTGCCTGGGGATTCCAACTGGCTGCGCCGTGGAACTTCGTGGCGGGGCTGGGCCTGCCCGCGGCCGTGATTGTCCTGTGGGGGTACTTCATGGCACCCAAGGCTGCACGCCGGCTGCCCTGGCCCCTGCTCCCAGCGGCCACGCTCGCGGCCTTTCTACTGGGAGCGGCTGCGCTGCTGGCCGCGGGCCTGCCCATTCTTGCCGCGGCCATGGCCGCAGTGTCGCTGGTCTACACGGCCACAGTCATGGTCCTGCACCGCACCCGGCCCGCCGCCGCGCCGCTTGAGCCTGCAGCGGAAGCCAAGGACGCCGTCGAGCCTTCCGGCCGCTGACCGCAGGGCCCTCAGTGGGCCAGCGTGCAGCCGTCGTGCTCGGAGGTGGTGGCCACCCACAGGGCATCGGCCACCTCATCGCTGAGGTCCAGCGTGGTGCCGCCCACCTGGACGATGAGCGCTCCGCCGAAGGGTTTGCGGCCCACCACCTCGACGGCGGCGTCCAATCCCACATGCTGCTCGTCCAGATACCGCAGCAGGTCCGGGTCGTGGTCGCTGATGCGGATGATCCGGCCCTGGTGTCCGGTGTCGAGCTCGCCCATGCGGAAGGCCTCGGGCATGTCCACGTGGCCGTCGGCGTCGGGAATGGGATCGCCGTGCGGATCGCGCTGGGGATTGCCCAGCTTGGCGCTCATCCGCTCGATGAACGTCTCCGAGACGGCGTGCTCGAGAAGTTCGGCCTCGTCGTGGACCTCGTCCCAGCTGTAGCCCAGTTCCTGGACCAGATAGGTTTCCAGCAGGCGGTGCCGGCGCACCATGGACAGCGCCAGTGTGAGCCCCTCGGGGGTGAGCCGGATGGCGCTGTAGGGCTTGTGGTTCACCAGGCCCTGGTCCTTGAGCTTGCGGACCATCTCCGAGACGGAGGAATTGGCAACGCCGAGGCGGGCGGCCAATTGCGAGGACGTGATGGGCTTGTCCTGCCACTCGGTGAAGGAATAGATGACCTTCACATAGTCCTCAACGCTGGATGAGGTGGGGGTCTGTTTCACATACTCCAGCCTACCTCGACGCCCGCACTGGACCTCTGCCCGGCGTCAGGATGATCCGGTGAGGGTCAGGAAGAGCAGCACCGCGTTCAGGGCCACCACGAGGGTGACGCTGGCCAGGGCTCCGATGCGCAGTGGGAGCCCGTCGCGGTGGACGCCCATCAGGGCCTTGTTGGAGGTCAGCCGCAGCAGGGGGATGAGGGCGAAGGGGATGCCGAAGCTGAGCACCACCTGGCTGATGACCAGGGCCCAGGTGGGGTCCACGCCAAAGCTGAGCATGGCCAGCGCCGGGACCAGACTGACCACGCGGCGGGTCAGCAGCGGCAGCTTGACCTTCAGCAGTCCGCCCATGATGGTGGCGCCGGCGTAGCAGCCCACCGAGGTGGAGGCCAGCCCGGAGGCCAGCAGCCCGACGGCGAACACGACGCCGATGACTGGCCCCAAGGTGGCGACGATGGCCGCATGGGCGCCCTCGATGCTGTCCGTCCCCTCGACGCCGCCCAGGGTGGAGGCGGCCAGCAGGAGCATGCCGATGTTGACGACGCCGGCCAGCAGCAGGGCCACCACCACGTCCACGCGGGTGGCCTTGATGGTGGCCAAGAGCTTCGCCGCGGATTCCCGCGCCGTGGTGTGGCGGTCGCGGGCCAGCGCGGAGTGCAGGTAGATGGCGTGCGGCATGACGGTGGCCCCGAGCATGCTGGCCGCCAGCATCACACTGTCCGATCCGTCGAAGCGCGGGAGCAGTCCCGAGACCACTCCGGACGGCGACGGCGGGCTGAGCAGCAGCCCGGCAAGGAATCCGATGGTGATGATGATGAGCAGGAAGATGATCATCGATTCAAAGGTGCGCTGGCCGCGGCGGTTCTGCACCGTCAGCATGGCCATGGACGCCACGCCCACGATCAGGCCGCCGAGGGGGAGCGGGACGTTGAACAGCAGATTCAGTGCGATGGCGCCGCCCACCACCTCTGCCAGATCGGTGGCCATGGCCACCAGCTCGGCCTGGAGCCAGAAGGCGCGGCGCCCGGTGGTGCTGAACCGTTCACCGAGCAGTTCCGGCAGGGACTTGCCTGTCACCACGCCCAGCTTCGCGGACTGGTACTGGATCAGCATGGCCATCACATTGGCTGCCACCAGAACCCAGACCAGCAGGTAGCCGTAGCGTGCGCCCGAGGTCAGATTGGCCGCCACATTCCCCGGATCCACGTACGCAATTGCCGCCACGAAGGCAGGACCCAGCATGAAGAGTGCAGCCGGCACCTGGGGGCGCCGGGCGGCACGGGTGGGAATTTTGGCGTCCAACACGGGGGCAATCTCCTTCGATCTGCCTAAGACAAAGATTTAGGCATACCGAAATCATAGGAGGTGCGGCTGGTCCTGTCGAGTGTTACGGGGCGCAGCCGGGCGGTCAGGCGGCCTTGACGGCGCGCCAGGTGTGGGTGAGATAGGGCAGTGCCAGCTGCTGTTCCGGGGTGTGGCCGAGGTGTTCGTAGAGGTACCAGTCAAGATTCGCCGTGACCTTGGCCCGCGTGGCCTCGTTGGCCTTGAGCCAGTAGCTGCGCGACTTCACGAGCTCCTTGATGTCCTCGCCGGTGAGCTCCTGCGACCAGTGGGTCCCATGGGATTCGACGGCGGTGAACTCGGCCCCGATGGCCGGCCGGAAGCCGGGCTTGTGGACATCGCCGGCGTGCATGATCCGGCTGAGCCGGTGCACCCACGGCACGGCGACGTCCAACTGGTTCCAGATGAGCCCCAGCATGCCGCCGGGGCGCAGGATCCGGGCAATCTCCGTGCTGGCTGCCACCGGGTCGCACCAGTGCCAGGCCTGGGCCACGGTCGCGGCGTCCTGGCTGCCGCTGGGCAGGCCGGTGGCCTCGGCGGTGCCGACGATGGTGTGGACCTCAGGGAATCGGAGCTCCAATTGGGCCAGCATGTCGGCCGAGGGGTCCAGGGCAACCACCCGGCGCCCTGGCAGCATCAGCCGCTCCGTGAACTTGCCGGTGCCCGCACCGATGTCGACGACGTCGAGCACGGGAGAGCGCGACCCTGCCGGTGCCTGGCCAAAGAGCCAGTCGACGGAGTCGGCGGGATAGCCGGGCCGCACCTTGTCGTAGTGCTCCCCGCCGTCCTGGAAGGCCGCAGCCATCTCCCGCCGCCGCCCGTCATCAAAGGCCGGTCCGCCAATGGCTGCCATGAACACTCCTGAAATCGACGGCAATAGTGCCCGTCAACTCTACCCCGGGCTAGTCGTCTTCGGGGTCGATGGTGCAGGGGGCGGCTCCCGCGGTGCCGGGGGTGTTCGGTGCCCAGGCCGGGTACTGCCGGGTGTCATTGGCCGGAACCCACCGGCCCGAATCCACCACATAGTCCCAGCCCAGGCCCGATTCCACCAGGGCCGCGATGCCATCGATGAGCCGCTGGGCGTCCTCGCGGCGCGATCCCACGCCGAAGCTGGCCCGCAGGGAGCCGGAGGGCAGGCCGAGGCGGCGCAGCAGCGGGTGGGCGCAGAACTTGCCGTCCCGCACGCCCACGCCATGCTCGGCCGACAAGTAGGCCGCCACCAGGCCGGCGTCGTAGCCCTGCACGGAGAAGTTGACGACGCCGATGGTGCCGCTGCCGGCGTAGTCGCCGGAATCGCTGAAGAGCTGGTGCACTGTCACAGATTCGATGCCGGAGAGACCCTGTACGAGGTGGTTCCGCAGGCCCTGCTCGTGGTCGTGCCACGCGGATTCATCCAGGCCGGCCAGCACCTCGGTGGCCTTGGCCAGGGTCGCTGCGCCCAGCACATTGGGGGAGCCGCCCTCATGGCGGGCAGGGCCCTCGGCCCAGGTCACGGAGTCCAGACGGGCTTCCTTGACGGCGCCGCCGCCGGCCAGGTGGGGCGTTCCGGCGTCGAGCCAGTCCGCCCTGCCCACGATCACACCCGCGCCGAAGGGGGCGTAGAGCTTGTGGCCGGAGAAGACCACGTAGTCGATGTCGTCTGCGGCGATGTCGATGCGGCGGTGCGGTGCCAGCTGGGCCGCATCCACCACGATGCGGGCGCCGTAGCGGTGCGCCAGGGCGGCAAGCTCGGCCACCGGCAGCACCTCACCGGTGACGTTGGAGGCACCCGTGACGGCCAGCAGCACCACGGACCCGGCGCGCAGCTGGGTCTCGATCCGAGCCAGCGTTGCAGCGAGGGAGCTGGCCGCGACCACACTGCGGTGCGGCAGGCGCTGCCACGGCAGCAGGTTGGCGTGGTGCTCGATGTCCAGGTACAGGACCTCGCCGGTGGGCCGGGAACCGTCGGCTGTGGCCAGCAGGGATTCCACGCAGCCGGCCAGCAGATTCAGCGAATCGGTGGTGTTGCGGGTGAAGATGACGGCGTCGTCGGCCCGGCCGCCCACGAAGCGGCGGACGGTGCCCCGGGCGTTCTCATAGACGGAGGTGCTGACCTGGGAGGCGAAGCCGGCGCCGCGGTGCACGCTGGCGTAGTAGGGGAGCACCTCGGCCAGGTGGTCGGCCACCTCCTGGACGGCGGGGGCCGAGGCGGCGTAGTCCAGGTTGGCGTAGCGGATGGTGCCGCCGGTGATCAGCGGTGCCGCCAAGTCCGCGCCCGTGACGGGCAGCAGCGGAGCCTCGGTGGCATCCGGCGACCCGGGGGAGACGGTGGACGTGGCTTTTTCAAGGGTTGCAGAACTCATGGAAGGACCTCACAGGAGGGACCCCGGCACAGCCGTGGCCCGCGCTTGCCATGACCGCTCCGGCCTGGCCAGGTCGTCACCCGGGGCACCCCGCCGCGGAAGGAGGGTTGCCGGCCAGCAAACCGGGGTTTAGCGCTGGCACTCGTGACCTATGCCAAAATGCTAGCCCGGCGCCCCCGTCCAGCGCATTTGTTACATCGGTTTTCGTCACACTGTGTCGCTCTGCAGACGACGGCGGAGCCTAGAGCAGGTCGTCGAGCCCCGGGTTGAGGCGGTTCAGGACCTCGGCGTGCAGGATGCCGTTGGTGGCCAGTGCGTTGCCGCCGAAGGGGCCGTCCTCGCCTTCCAGCGAGCTGAAGCGCCCGCCGGCCTCCACCACGATCGGGACCAGGGCAGCCATGTCGTAGAGGTTCAGTTCGGGTTCGCAGGCGATGTCCACTGCACCCTCCGCCACCAGGCAGTAGGACCAGAAATCGCCGTAGGCGCGGGTGCGCCAGACATCGTCCGTCAGGGCGATGAACTCGTCGCGGTTGCCGCGTTCCTTCCATCCCGTCAGCGAGGAGTACGAGAGCGAGGCATCGGAGAGCCTGGCCACGTTGGAGACGTGCAGCCGGCTGGCAGCGGCCAACGACTTGCCGGTGTAGGCGCCGGTGCCCTTGGCGGCCCACCAGCGCTTGCCCAGGGCCGGGGCGCTGACCAGACCCACCACGGGCTGGCCCTCGTCCACCAGCGCGATGAGCGTGGCCCAGACGGGCACTCCGCGGACAAAGTTCTTGGTGCCGTCGATGGGGTCGATGATCCAGCGCCGGGAGCCGTGTCCGGAACTGCCGAATTCCTCGCCCAGCACGGCGTCGCGCGGGCGGACCCGGGAGAGCTGGCTGCGGATGGATTCCTCGGCAGCCTTGTCGGCATCCGTGACGGGGGTCAGATCCGGCTTGGTCTCGACAGCCAGGTCCAGGGCCTTGAAGCGTGCCATGGTCAAAGAATCAACGGCGTCCGCCAATACATGGGCCAGGCGGAGATCGTCGTTGTAGCCTTGGGGTTCATGGGTCATGGGATCACGCTATCGCTAGTTGGAGCAGTGGTCGGGGATGCGGGCACGCTAGAGGATGGTGCCGAGTTCCTTGGCTTCGGCCCGGCCCTCGGTGCGGGTGGAGCTGCCCAGCAGGCGGCGCAGCGAGGCCAGACGCGCCGGACCGGGCTCGCCGGCGTGGCCCTCGGCCACCCACGGGTCCAGTCCGCACTTGACGGCGTCGTCGTTGTGCTTGCAGCCGCGTTCGCAGGCATCGGTGCCCGGCTCCAGGTCCGGGAAGGCGGCCAGGATCCGGTCCGGATCCACGTGGGCGAGCCCGAAGGAGCGGATGCCGGGGGTGTCGATGATCCAGCTGCCCGGCTGGGCATCGCTGAGCCGCAGGGCCAGCGCCGAGGAAGAGGTGTGCCGGCCGCGGCCGGTGACGGCGTTGACGCCGCCGGTGGCGCGCTGGGATCCGGTCAGGGCGTTGACCATCGTGGACTTCCCCACGCCGGAGTGGCCCACCATCACGGAGACCTTCCCGTCCAGGTGGTCCTTGAGCGCTTCGACGGCGCCGCCGGCCAGCAGGGCCGAATCGCCGTCGTCGCTGCGGGCATCGATGCCGGAGGCGGTGTCCGACGCCGTGCGGCTCACCACCACCGTCATGTCCAGGTATTCGTAGTTTGCGAGCAGCTCGGCGGGGTCCTTGACGTCCGCCTTGGTGATCAGCAACAGCGGGGCGATGCCCGAATCGTAGGCTGCCACCAGGGCGCGGTCGATGAAGCCGGTGCGGGGCTCCGGGTTGGCGGCCGCCACCACGATGACCAGCTGGTCCGCGTTCGCCACCACCACGCGCTCCACAGGATCGGTGTCATCGGCGCTGCGGCGCAGCAGGGTGCGGCGCTCCTCCACCCGGACCAGCCGGGCCAGGGTGTCGGGGGCTCCCGAGACATCGCCCACCAGGCCCACGAAGTCGCCGGCCACCACGGGGTTGCGGCGCAGTTCGCGGGCACGGGCGGCAATCAGGATGCGCTCGGTGGGCAGATCCTCATCCACAACTGCCGTGTAGCGGCCGCGGTCCACGGTGATGATCCGCCCGATGACGGCGTCATCGTGGCTGGGGCGGTCCTTGGTGCGGGGCCGGCTGCCCTTCTTGTTGGCCCGGACCCGGACGTCGGATTCGTCCCAGTTGCTGAAATCACGGGCCACGCTAGAGTGCTCCAGCATCGCTGGAAAGACCAGCGGAGGAAGCCGTGCCGGCCAGCATGTCCGCCCAGAGCTGCGGGAACTGGGGCATGGTCTTGGACGTGGTGCTGATGTCCTCCACCTCGACGCCGGGGACGGCCAGGCCGATGATGGCCCCGGCCGTGGCCATGCGGTGGTCCTCGTAGCTGTGGAACAACCCGCCGTGCAGTGGCGCGGGGTTGATGATCAGGCCGTCGGCCGTCTCCTCGGCGCTGCCGCCGAGCCGGTTGATCTCCGCCACCAGCGCGGCAAGCCGGTCGGTTTCATGTCCGCGCAGATGGGCGATGCCGCTCAGCCGGGACGGGCCGGTGGCCAGCGCGCACAGGGCAGCGACGGAGGGAGCCAGCTCGCTGGTGTCGGCCAGCTCGACGCCGTTGATGGTGGCGGGGCCGGTGACGGTCAGCATGCCGTCCGCCAGCTCGACGGTGGCGCCGAACCGCACCAGGATGTCGCGCCATTTGTCGCCCACCTGGGTGGTGCCCGCGGGCCAGTGCGGGATGCGGACGGTGCCGCCTGTGGCCAGGGCGGCGGCCAGGAACGGGCCGGCGTTGGAGAGGTCCTGCTCGATGGCCACGTCGAAGGCGGCGATCGGTCCGGGGGAGACGATCCAGTGGTTGGGCACCGAATCATCGACGGCCACGCCCAGGCTGCGCAGGATTTCCACCGTCATGCTGATGTGGTCCAGCGAGGGTACGGGCTTGCCGACGTGCTCCAAGTGGAGCCCCTCGGTGAAACGGGCGCCGGCCAGCAGCAGGGCGGAGACGAACTGGGAGGAGCCACTGGCATCGATCACCAGGTGGCCGCCGCGGACCTCGCCCGTGCCGTGGAGGGTGAACGGCAGGGCGCGGGCGCCGGCGTCGTCGATCCGGACACCCAGGCCCAGCAGGGCCTCGATGACCGGGCCCATCGGGCGCTTGCGGGCATGGGGGTCGCCGTCGAAGGACACATCTCCTGCGGCCAGGGCGGCCACCGGGGGCACAAAGCGCATGACGGTGCCGGCCAGGCCGCAGTCGACCGCCGTGCCGGCGGGAAGCTGGACGCCGGCGGGCATCGGCGTCACCAGCAGGTCCGGGCCGAAGTCGCCCTCGCCGTCGACCTCTTCGATGCCGGCACCCAGGGCACGCAATGCATCGATCATCAGTGCGGAGTCGCGCGAGTGCAGGGGCGCACGCAGCCGGCAGGGACCGTCGGCCATCGCGGCCAGGACGAGGTAGCGGTTGGTGAGCGACTTGGACGCGGGCACCGTCAGAGTTGCGTCGATCGGGGCCGCTGCCACGGGGGCGGGCCAGGGCATCATCGCGGGGGAAAGCGTCGTCATGTTCTCTATGCACCCGCCACGTTGTGGGCCAGCTCGCGGACCTTCTTGTCGGTGGCCTTGAGCTGGCGCGCGGTGGCCTTCTTGCCGGCGGCGGCCAGGTGCTCGGCGCGCCAGGCCAGGCCGGGGCGGCCGGAGGTGTCCACGGCGGCCAGCATGGCGCCTCCGGTGAGGGCGATGTTCTTCAACAGCGCACTGCGGCGGTGGGCCTTGCCGTCCTTCGTTTCGGTGTCCGCATTGCCAAACTCCACCACGGCATTCAGCGCCGAGGCGACGGTCAGGATCGTGCCGGCGAGGCGCGTCAGCTTGCCCGTTGCCAGCAGGATGCCCGCGCCCACCTGGGCGCCGCCGAGAACCTTGGCCAGTGTCTTCTCATCAACGTCCAGCGGCAGGGCCGCAGCGGCCTTGCCCAGGCCCGGGGACAGCTGGGTGGCCGTGGCCTCGGCATGGAGGAACCGGTCCAGACCGGAAATAATGAACGTTGAGGCGAGCATGGGACGAGCCAATACGCGGACTATGGACAACGGGGCCTCCTTGAAGTGCACACGGCAGATGCGACGGAACCACCCGTGGTGCGTCCACGGCGGTCCCGGTCTCCTCTAAGTCTCGCACTTTGGCCGCCGCTTTGCGGAATAACAGGGGTGCGGCCGCCGTTGACAAAAGCTAGACGACAACGGCGAAAGGCAGCAATGGGAACTCTGGTGGCGGAGCGTACTGCTCCGGCTCGTGCATTGGCCGGTACCGGGCGGGGCCGCGGACTGACAGTAGACTGGGCGCTAATGAACACCAGCGAGAATGCCCAGACAGAGGAGCCCGCGCCGCAGGCCGATGCCGAGGTGGATGTTGCCACGGAATCGCTCGAGGACCGGCGTGTCCGCTTTGAACGCGACGCCATGGTCTACGTCGACCAGCTCTACTCGGCGGCAATGCGGATGGCACGCAACCCCAGCGACGCCGAGGACCTGGTGCAGGAGGCCTACACCAAGGCGTTTTCGGCGTTCCACCAGTACAAGCCGGGGACCAACCTCAAGGCCTGGCTGTACCGGATCCTGACGAACACCTACATCAACCTGTACCGCAAGCGCCAGCGTGAACCCCAGCAGTCCAATGCGGACCAGGTGGAGGATTGGCAGCTGGCCAGGGCCGAGTCGCACACCTCCTCCGGGCTGCGGTCCGCCGAGGCGGAGGCGTTGGACCATCTGCCTGACTCGGATGTGAAGAGTGCGCTGCAGTCCATTCCGGAGGAGTTCCGGCTGGCTGTCTACTTCGCCGACGTCGAAGGCTTTGCGTACAAGGAAATATCGGACATTATGAACACCCCCATCGGCACGGTGATGTCGCGGCTGCACCGCGGACGCAAGATGCTGCGCGATCTTTTGGCGGACTACGCCATCGAACGCGGCATCCTCAAACCGACCGCCGAGGGAAGCATCGAAACGGAGAAAGCACCATGAGCGACTGCCAGAGCCTGGGAGATTGCGACGACGCGCGGGTGACGCGCATCTACGAATACCTTGACGGGGCCCTGTCGCGCGACGATCTGGCCGAGATCAAGGGCCACCTGGACACCTGCACCGACTGCAGCACCGAATACGACCTGGAGTGCGTGATCCGTTCCGTGGTCAAGCGCTCCTGTGCAGAGGCCGCACCGGCGAACCTGAAGGCGGCCATCCTGGACCGCTTGCACAATGGACGTCCGGCCGAGGTCTAGCCCGACCCCGGCCCTGCCACTGCAGACAAGAAACCCCCTGCACCGGGCCGGTGAGGGGGTTTCTTTGGCTTTAAGTTCAAGACTTAAGCGTTGGGGCGCTTACCGTGGTTAGCGCCGCCACGCTTCCGGTCACGACGCTTGCGTGCTCGCTTGGACATAGCTGCCTCCAATCTTTAGTTCGATCTGAAAAGATCCGCCCCCTAGTCTCCCACACGCCGGACCGGCTCGCCTAACCGGCGCGTCCCTTCGCTAGGATCGCAATACCACTGCCGACGAAGGAGCCGCCCGTGCGTGCCGTCTATGCTACGTCCACTTCTGCCACCGATCCCCTGTCCGCCCTGACCGTAGGGGAGCTCGACGACGGGCCGGGGCCGGCCGGCTGGGTGAAGGTCACGCTGCGGGCCTCGTCACTGAACCACCACGACCTCTTCTCCCTCAAGGGCGTGGGCCTGCCCGCCGAGCGGCTGCCGATGATCCTTGGCTGCGACGGTGCCGGCGTGGACGAGGCAGGGAACGAGGTGGTGGTCCATGCGGTGGTGGCCAGCCCCGGGTGGCGGGGTGACGAAACCCTGGATCCGCGGCGCACGCTGCTCTCCGAACTCCACCCCGGCACCATGGCGGACCATGTCTGGGTGCCTGCCGCGAACCTGGTGCCCAAACCCGCAGAGCTCAGCTGGGAGGAGGCCGCCTGCCTGCCCACGGCCTGGCTGACGGCCTACAAGATGCTCTTCTACGTCTCCGGCGCCGCGCCGGGCGCCACGATCCTCATCCAGGGCGCCGGCGGCGGGGTGTCGACGGCGCTCGTCGCCATGGCGGCGCGGGCCGGGTACCGGGTGTGGGTGATAGGCCGGACCGAGGCCAAGCGCGGCGCCGCCGTCGCCCTGGGCGCCCACGCGGCCTTTGAGTCCGGGGCCAGGCTGCCGGAGAAGGTGGACGTGGTGTTCGATTCCGTCGGCGATGCCACTTGGGCCCATTCGCTGCGGAGCCTGAAGCCCGGCGGAGCCGTGGTGACCTGCGGGGCCACCACGGGGTTCAATCCTCCCGCCGAACTGAACCGGGTGTTCTTCACCCAGTTGAGGGTGCTCGGATCCACCATGGGCAGCCGCGACCAGCTCGCCGGGCTGCTGCAGTTCCTCGCCGCCACGGGGGTCCGGCCGCGGATCGACAGCGTGCTGCCGCTAGAACGGGCCCGCGAGGGCTTCGCAAGGCTGCTTGCCGGGGAGGCCACGGGGAAGATCGTCTTCACCCACTAGATTTCCCGCGCGGGCGGAACGCTGCTACTTGAGGGTGTTCCTGACGGCGATCCGGGCCTGGTCCAGCACCGTGCGCACGGTTTCCAGGGTGACCTCGTCGATGGGCCGGGAGGCACTGTGCCGGCGCAGCTCCACCCGCATATCGTCGCGGAAGGCCTGGAGCATCATTTCGGCCTCCTTGAGCAGGCGCGGTCCGGTGCCCGGCGTGGCTGGCGAGGTCCGCCGTCGCGCGCCCGTCTTGGCGGCCTCGGCGCTGGCGGCCAGGTCCGCGCGGAGGCCGCGCATGCCCTCGCGCAGATCGGCCCGCAGCTCATCGGCCAGCCGGCGCACGGAGGCGGAGATGTCCGCCTCCACGCCCGCCAGCTCCTCGCGGCGGTCCTCAATCTCCGCCAGGCCGGCCGCGGTGATGTTGTAGATGGTCCGCCGCCCATCCGAGGACGTGGCAACCAACCCCTCCTCCTCCAGCTTCGCCAGCCGCGGGTAGACGGTGCCGGCGCTGGGGGAATAGGTGCCGCCAAAGCGCTCACCGAGGGCCTTGATGACCTCGTAGCCGTGTTTCGGGCCCTCCTCCAGCAGTGCCAGCAGGTACAGGCGCAGGGCGCCGTGGGCAAAGACGGGAGGCATCAGTGGTCCTTTTCGAGGTCCAGCGGTCCGCCCGCGCCCACGCCGCCGTCGTCCTCGGCACTGTGCACGATCGCCACATTGCCCGAGACGGAGCTGGTGCGCACGGTGACCCGCGGGCTGCCGGGCCCCGAGGAGGTGCGGATGTTCTGGGCCACGCCGGCGTAGCGGTCGTCGTCCAGCAGGATCGAGCCCGAGGTGGACTTGGCCCCCAGATCGACGCCGACGCCGTACGGCAGTCGGATGGTGATGTCGCCGGAGACGGACTTGGACGCGAAGTCCTCCGGGGCGCCGAGGACATCGAAGCTGAGGTTGCCCGAAACGGTGTTGGCCCGGATGCTGCTCAGTTCGCCCGAGGCGGTGATCTCCCCGGAGATGCTCTTGGCCACCAGCGGGCCGGTGTGCTGCCGGACGATGATCTCTCCGCTGACGGTCTCGGTGGTCAGGATCCCGGTGGTGGCATCGGCCAGCAGTGAGCCCGAGACGGTCTTCAGGTCCGTGCGGGGGCCGGTGCCGCTGACCATGCCGTCGCCGCTGACGGTTGCGGTGGTGACGGGGATGCCCACCGGAATGGCAATGCTCACCACGGCGCGGGCGCTGGAGTTGATGTTGACGATCTTCATCAGCCAATTGCCCGAGTCGAGATGTTCAATTTTGAGGGTGCCGTCGACCAGGCTGACGTTCAGCGGCGCGGCGGAGACCTCGCTGACCTCCACGGTGGTGCCGGGCCCGTCATGGGTGATGACGTCCACCCGGCCGCGCACAATGACGGTGCGCAATTCCCTCACGCCATCGATCTGCAGGGTCTGCGGTTCGGTGATGGTCCAGTTGTCCATGGCTGTGATTCCTCCAAAGTTGCGATATATCGCGTTGACGATTACACGATATATCGCGTTTGTGTCCACCGCAATCCCCTCCGCGAACAAACACTTGGGGACAGTTCCACGGCCCAACACTGTCCCCAAGTGCTTGTTCGCGGGGTGGAGTGAAGGTGGGGTTGTGGATAACCCGTTGGAGGGTCCGTGGCAGCGTGAAAATCGACTATGCGACGCAAAGACCTTCCGCCGGAATTGGCCGGCAGATCCTTCGCCCTCTCCTCCGCCGACGACGCCGGTGTGGCCCGGAGCCGGACGAAGGCCAGCGATTTGATCACCGTGTCGCGGGGGATTCGGATTCCGCGCGACGCCGACGCCGCTGGACCGGCCGCGCTGCGGGCCTACACGGAGATTGACGAGTCCAGTGTGCTGACGCACATTGCCGCGGCCCACGTGTGGGGGATGCCGCTGCCGGCGGTCCACGCCGGCGACTGGCGTGTTCACATAGCCCGGCCCCGCGGGCGGGCGAAGCCGCGGCGGGCCAATGTGGTGGGCCACCAGCTGACGCTGCTGCCCGGGGAAGTGGTGGAGGTCGACGGCGTCCGCACCACCTCGCCCGCGCGCACCTGGCTGGACCTGGCCCGGCTGGCCGGCTTCGGGCGGCTGGAGGAACTGGTGGCGGCCGGCGACAGCGTGGTGTGCGCCCATGGGCCGGACTTCCCCCAGCCGCGCGAGGCGCTGTGCAGCATTGACGATCTGCGCCGGATGGTCGCGGCGCACGCCGGAATGCGTGGCGTGCGGATGGCCCGGGAGGCAGTGGAACGGGTCCGGGTGGGCGCGGATTCCGCTCCGGAGACCTTTCTGCGGCTCGCACTGGTGGATGCCGGCCTGCCGGAGCCGGAACTGAACGTCATCCTGCGTTCGCCTCTGGGAAAGCCAGTGGTGTGGCCGGACGCGGCCTATCCGCAATGGCGCATCAGCCTGCAGTACGACGGGGAGCACCACGGCGGCAGCGACCAGCACCGCAGCGACATGCGGAGGGCCGACAGCACGGAGGCGGCCGGCTGGCTGGAGGTCCGGGTTGGGTGGGAGGACCTCACCGGCGGGCGCACCGCCGTCGTTCGCAAGGTCCGTACGGCACTGCTCAGCCGCGGCTGGTCCCCTGGCCCAACGCGAACAAGCACGTGGGGATAGTGTTTGCGCGAAACACTATCCCCACGTGCTTGTTCGGCGGAGGGGAGGAGGAGTGGTTAGACGGCCTCGGGGATGTTGAGCCACTGGTACCAGCCGCGGTGCAGGACAAGCCAGGCCATGAGGCCGTAGCCGGCCTGTCCAGGGGAGCCGGAGTTGGTGGCCAGGTCCGTGCGCCACTGCTCGTGGTTCTGCAGCGGCGAGAAGGTGTCAACATAGTGGTGCTTGCGCCGGGTGGTGACGTCGGCGAAGGCCGTGTTCAGCTCGGCCAGCTTCCGGTTCAACGCTGGATCAAGGCTGGGCGGCGGGCCGACAACAAACACCGGAATGTTCAGCTGCGTGGCGCCGTCGAGGATGTTGGCCAGATTCAACCGGCTGCGGGCCGTGGACAGGCCGAAGGCGATGTCCCGTCCGGACAGTCCGATGACGAGGCGGTTCTCATGGAAATCGTCAAAGCGGCGCCCAGCCTCCTGCAGCCACCGTGCGGCCAGCGCCTCGGTGCCTTCCTGCGGGTTGGCCAGTGTGTACGCCTCCACGGAGATGTTCTCCTGCGGCGTCCGGGCCAGGGCGCGCCCCAGCCAGCCTAGTGCGCGGGGATCCCCCACACCGGCCACCAGCTCGTCCCCCACCGCAGCAATGCGGACTTTGCGCTGCTCCACAATCACCCTTTCAACGTCGTAGCCAAAGTATTGCCCCCTGAGTCTTTCACAGCGGCGGGGCACAACGCTGCAAAACGTAGCCCGAAGACAAAGATGCCCAGCCTGTTTCCAGACTGGGCATCCTTGATGGGGGTGCTAGTTGCGCTCGAACGTCTGCTTGATCAGCAGGGTCTGCTCGACGGCGTGGCGCTTGGCCGAGCCCGTGGCGGTGGAGGCCGACGCCGGGCGGGAGACCCGGTTCAGCTTCCTGTCCAGCTCCGGAGCCAGGTTCAGGCCCATGTACGGCCACGGACCCTGGTTGGCGGGCTCGTCCTGGGCCCAGACAACATCCGCGTTCGGGTACTTGGCCAGTTCGGCCTTGATCTCCTCAAGCGGCAGCGGGTAGAGCTGCTCCACGCGGACAATGGCGGTGGCGGTGTCGCCGGCCTTGTCGCGGGCGGCCAGCAGGTCGTAGTACAACCGGCCGGAGACCAGCACCACGCGGGTGACGGCGTTGGCATCCTGGGCGGCGTGCTCACCGATGACCGGGCGGAAGCTGCCGGTGGTGAAGTCCGCAACGTCGGAGGCGGCGGCCTTCAGGCGCAGCAGCTGCTTAGGCGTGAAGATGATCAGCGGCTTGCGCGGCTTGGAGTAGGCCTGGCGGCGCAGCAGGTGGAAGTGCGACGCCGGCGTGGTCGGGTTGGCGACCACCATGTTCTCCTCGGCGCACATCTGCATGAAGCGCTCGATGCGTGCAGAGGAGTGGTCCGGGCCCTGGCCCTCGTAGCCGTGCGGCAGCATGAGCACGAGCGAGGAACGCTGGCCCCACTTCTGCTCGGCGGAGGAGATGAACTCATCCATGACCGTCTGGGCGCCGTTGACGAAGTCGCCGAACTGGGCCTCCCAAAGCACCAGGGCATCCGGACGCTCCACGGAGTAGCCGTATTCGAAGCCCATGGCTGCGTATTCGCTCAGCAGGGAATCGTAGATCCACAGCTTGGCCTGGTCGCCGCTGAGCTCGGTCAGTGGCGTCCACTCGTTGCCGTTGAGGCGGTCGTGGAACGTGGCGTGGCGCTGGACGAAGGTTCCGCGGCGGGAATCCTGTCCGGCCAGACGCACCGGCACACCTTCCATCAGCAGCGAACCAAAGGCAGCAATCTCGCCGAAGCCCCAGTCGATGCCGCCCTCGCGGGACATGGCCTCGCGCTTTTCCAGCAGCGGCTTGAGCTTCTGGTGGATCGTGAAGCCCTCGGGAACGGCCAGGTGGGCCGCACCGATCTTCGCCAAGGTGGCAGGCGTGATGGCCGTCGTCTTGGGCGTATTGGTGCCGGCATCGGCCTGCTGTGCGATCGGGCGCTCCAGATCGGACACCGCCTGGGCATCGGAGGTGATGATCGGGATCGGCGAGGTCTGTGCCGCGTGGGTCTCCGCGAACACGCGCTCCAGGCGCTCCTGGTAGTCGCGCAGCAGCTGCGTGGCCTCGTCCTCGGTGATGTCACCGCGGCCGATGAGGGCCTCGGTGTAGAGGCGGCGCACGGAACGCTTGGCCTCGATCAGGTTGTACATCAGCGGCTGGGTCATCGAGGGATCGTCACCCTCGTTGTGGCCACGGCGGCGGTAGCAGACCATGTCGATGACAACGTCCTTGCGGAAGCGCTGCTGGAACTGGTAGGCCAGCTGGGCCACGCGGACCACTGCCTCGGGGTCGTCACCGTTCACGTGAAACACCGGTGCCTGGATCATCTTCGCGACGTCCGTGGAGTACACGGAGGAACGCGAGGACGACGGCGCCGTGGTGAAGCCAACCTGGTTGTTGACGACGATGTGGATGGTTCCACCGGTGCGGTAGCCGCGCAGCTGCGAGAGGTTGAGCGTCTCGGCAACAACACCCTGGCCGGCAAACGCTGCGTCACCGTGGATCATGATGGGCAGCACAGGGAACTTCTCGCCCTGGTTCAGGCGGTCCTGCTTGGCGCGGACGATGCCTTCAAGCACGGCGTCGACGGCCTCAAGGTGGGACGGGTTGGCGGCGAGGTAGACCTTGGTCTCGTTGCCGTTGTCCGAGGTGAAGGTGCCCTCGGTGCCCAGGTGGTACTTCACGTCGCCGGAGCCTTGGACGCTGCGGGGATCCTGCGTGCCCTCGAATTCGCGGAAGACCTGTGCGTAGGTCTTGCCGGCGATGTTGGTGAGCACGTTCAGGCGGCCGCGGTGGGCCATGCCGATCGCAACCTCGTCCAGACCGTCGTCGGCGGCGTCGGAAATGATGGAGTCCAGCAGCGGAATCAGGGATTCGCCACCCTCCAGGGAGAAGCGCTTCTGGCCGACAAACTTGGTCTGCAGGAAGGTCTCGAAGGCCTCGGCAGCGTTGAGCTTGGAGACGACGCGCAGCTGCTCTTCGCGGCTGGGCTTGGAGTACGGGTGCTCCAGCTCATCCTGGAACCACTGGCGCTGCTCGGGGTCCTGGATGTGCATGTACTCGATGCCGGTGGTGCGGCAGTAGGCATCGCGCAGGACGCCGAGGATGTCGCGGAACTTCAGCATCGGCTTGCCGCCGAAGCCGCCCGTGGGCCACTCGCGGTCCAGATCCCACAGGGTCAGACCGTAGGTCAGCACGTCCAGGTCGGGGTGCTTGCGCTGGACGTATTCCAGCGGGTCGGTGTCGGCCATCAGGTGGCCGCGGACGCGGTAGGAGTGGATCAGCTGCTGGATGCGGGCAACCTTGTTGATCTCATCCGCCGGGTCCACCTGCAGGTCCGGGCTCCACCGCACGGGCTCGTAGGGGATGCGCAGGGATTCGAAGATCTCGTCGTAGAAGCCCTGGGCGCCCAGCAGGAGCTGGTGGACAACCTTGAGGAACTCGCCGGAACCGGCACCCTGGATGACCCGGTGGTCATAGGTGGAGGTCAGGGTGAGGATCTTGGAGATGGCATTCTGGGCAATGATCTTCTCGGACGAGCCCTGGAACTCGGCCGGGTAGTCCAGTGCGCCGACGCCGATGATGGCCGCCTGGCCCTTGGACAGACGCGGCACCGAGTGCACGGTGCCGATGCCGCCGGGGTTGGTCAGCGACACGGTGGTGCCCGAGTGGTCGTCCGCCGTCAGCTTGCCGGCGCGGGCGCGCTTGATCAGGTCTTCGTAGGTGTGCCAGAACTCCGAGAAGTTCAGCGTCTCGGCCTTCTTGATGTTCGGCACCATGAGCAGACGGGTGCCGTCCGGCTTGGGCATGTCGATGGCAATGCCGAAGTTCACGTGCGCCGGCTGGACGGCTACGGGCTTGCCGTCGATCTCGTCGTAGAAGACGTTCATGGAGGGGAACTGGCCCAGCGCCTTGATGACGGCGAAGCCGATCAGGTGCGTGAAGGAGACCTTGCCGCCGCGGGCACGGGCCAGATTGGAGTTGATGACCACACGGTTGTCGATGAGCAGCTTCGCCGGGATGGCGCGCACGCTCGTGGCCGTGGGGACCTCGAGACTGGTGACCATGTTGACGGCGATGGCCTTGGCCGGGCCGCGCAGCACGGTGGTGACATCGGCCTCGGGGGTGGAGGTGTCCTTGGCGGACTTGGGCAGCTGTGCCGGGATGGGCGTGGCGCCGGTGCGTGCAGCGTCCTTGGCCGGGGCCGGCGGACGGACGGGGGCAGGTGCGGCCGGGGCCGGTGCTGCAGGTGCAGCGGCCGGAGCCGGAGCCGCGGCGGCGGGTGCCGCAGCAGGTGCTGCCGGAGCAGCCGCGGGGGCGGCAGCGGCAGGTGCCGGAACAATGGGGATTTGGCGCGTCGCGGGATTGGGGTCGGCGGCGGTGTGGCGGCCGTTGACGGCAGCGTTGCCGTCAGCGTCGAAAGACTCGAAGAGGGGCCACCACTTTGTGTCCACCGAATTCTTGTCCGCCTGGTACCGCTCGTACAGCTCGTCGACGAGCCACTCGTTTCCGCCAAATTCCTCGGGTAGACGGTGGATGGATTGCTCTGGCACGTGAAATACGCCTCTTCCATGAGTTCTAGTTGCCCGCTGGCCGGCGCTTCGGGACGCAAAGATATTCCGTGGTGGATACCTGAGGCAGTGTGGTCCGTCAGCTTCAGCCGATTCTGGTCCGGGTTTTAGACCCAGCCCTCATTCCAGTCTAGTAACCATTTGAAGCTGGTTGCCAATCTGAGGGATATGTCACGCAGAATCTGGGATCACAGCCCACAAAGTGCCGGCTGGGCCCGGATTTCGGCCCCTTCCGCCGGGCTCAGACCCGCTGTGCGGGCGGCAGCGGCGCCGGACCGGTGGAGGCGCGGATGGTGAGGAAGGTCGGGAGCACCGCCTGGCGGCGGGCGGTGGCCGAGAACTGCGGGCTGATCTGCCCCAGCAGCATGGTCACGGCGGTGCGCCCGGCCTGCTCCACGGGCGCCGTCACGGTGGTCAGGGGCGGGCTGCAGAAGTCGGCGCCAAAGATGTCGTCGCAGCCCACGATGCTCATGTCCGCCGGGACGGCCACACCGCGTTCGCGCAGCCGCTGGAGCATGCCGATGGCGATCAGGTCGTTGAAGACGATGGCTGCCGTGGCGCCGCTGTGCACAGCGGCATCGGCCGCCGCGGCGCCGGAATGGGTCCGCGGGGCAAAGGGGCCCAGCTTCCTGACCTCCACATTGCGTTCCAGTGCTGCCGGTTCCAGGGCCTGCCAGCGGCGGTGGCTGGACATGGAGGCGTCGGGCCCGGCGATGTAGGCGATCTTGGTGTGCCCCAGGGAAATGAGGTGGTCCAGTGCCTGGTTGGTGGCGGTGGGGGTGTCAAGGATGACGGAGGGGATGCCATCCACCTCGCGGTTGATGGTCACGATGGGGAGTTTGGCCGAGGCCGCCAGCAGATCCTCATCGCTCAGGCGCGAGGCGGTGAGGATGACGCCGTCGGCGGTGCGCCGCAGCTGCTCCAGGGCTCCCGCCTCGACGTCCTCGGATTCCTCCGTATCGACCAGCAGCTGCGTGTAGCCGGCGGCCTTGAGCTGCAGCTGGGTGCCGCGGATGATGTCGAAATAGAACGGGTTGGTGATGTCCGCAACCAGCACGGCGACAGCACCCGTCCGGCCGGAGCTGAGCGCCTTCGCCTGCGAATTGGGGATGTAGTGCAATTGCGCCGCTGCCGCTTCAATCTTCACGCGGGTGCGGATGTTCACCCGCTCGGGGGTGGAAAGGGCGCGGGAGACCGTGGAGGCGGCGACGCCGCTGAGGGCTGCCACATCGTGGATGGTGGCGGGGCGGTCCGTTGAGGCGCCGAGGGGAAGGCTCATGGCTGATGCCTCATTCTTCGCTGGATGAGAGGAGACCCCGGCCGCATTATGTGAGCGGGGACACAGTGTGTAGAAGGCAACCATAGAGCCTTTGCCATGATTTGGCAATCGGTTGTCAACGAGTTGCTGAATGGCTAGGATCGAGGTCAATGCAATTGTGAAGCGAGTCACGATTGTCGACATTTGGAGGAGCGCAATGACGCAGACCGCAGCAGCCACCTGGACCCTGTCCGGATTCGGCGATGAGATTGACCCCGATCCCGCGGTCCAGGCGGCCGTTCTGCTGGCCCTCGGCGCGAGCCACATTGAGGTCCGCAGCGCCTGGGGCACCAATGTGGTGGATCTGGACGAGGTCCAGACCGCCAAGCTGAAGGACATCCTCGATGGCGCCGGCCTGAAGGTTTCGGCGGTGGCCAGCCCCATCGGCAAGGTGGACATTTCCCTGCCCGCGGCGGACGAGGTGGCCCGGCTCCGCCGCATCATTGAAGTCGCCAAGGCGCTGGACACCACGTACATCCGCATCTTCTCCTTCTTCCGCTCAGCCGGGCAGACGCCCGAGGAGATCCGTGACGCGGTGATGGAGCGCATGACGCTGCTTGCGGCCGAGGCCGAGCGTGCCGGCGTCGTGCTTCTGCACGAAAACGAAAAGGACATCTACGGCGACACCCCCGAGCGTGTCCTGGACCTGATGGAAACCGTCAACTCCCCGGCCCTGCGCGCCGCGTGGGACAACGCCAACTTCGTGCAGGTGGGCGTGAAGCCGTTCACCGATGCCTACGCACAGCTGCGCCCCTACCTGGAATACCTCCAGGTGAAGGACGCCATTGCCGGCAGCGGCGAAGTGGTGCCTGCCGGCCGCGGCGACGGCGAGCTGGAAGAGACGCTGACGGCCCTGCGCAACGATGGCTACACCGGCTTCGCCTCGCTGGAGCCGCACCTGGCCGCCCAGCACGAGCTTGGCGGGTTCTCCGGACCCCAGGCCTTCGGTGAGGCCGCGCGCGCCTTTGCCGAGCTCACCGGCCGCATCGGCGTTTCGCTGCGCTAGCCAGCGCGGTCCGGCCGGTTCCCCGGCTGCCAGCGTGGACAGTCCCATTTTGCAGTGTGTAGCCAATAAGGAGCAGTTATGCCAAAGGTGGCAGTAATTGGTTGTGGTGATGTATCGAGCGTGCACTTCGACGCCATCTCGGCACATCCCGATGCGGAGCTGGTGGCCGTCTGCGACCCGGACCCGGAGCGGTTGGCGAAAGCTGCGGCCGCCCATGGCGTGCCGGGATATGCGGACCACCGCGCTTTGCTTGCGGAGGCGGGCGCGGAGGTGGTCCACATCTGCACGCCGCACAATACCCATGTCGACCTGGCCGTCGATGCGCTGGCTGCCGGGGTGAATGTGATCCTGGAAAAGCCGTTGGCGCACACCCTGGCCGCGGGGGAGCGCCTGGTCGCGGCGGCTGCGGCCAGCACTGCCCGCATTGGCATCTGTTTCCAGAACCGCTACAACGCCCCCGTGCAGGAGATGCACCGGCTGCTCTCCTCCGGCGATTTGGGGCAGGTGCGCGGCGGGGCAGCCACCGTTCTGTGGAGCAGGACCGCAGAGTACTACCGCGACCGCCCCTGGCGTGGAACCTGGGCCGGTGGCGGCGGCGGGATGATGATGAACCAGGCCATCCACACCCTCGATCTGCTCCAGTGGCTCGTGGGCGGTGTCGACGAGGTGTCGGGCGAGGCTTCCACCCGGACCCTGGGGGATGCCATCGAGGTGGAGGACACCACCGATCTGGTGCTCCACCACAGCAATGGCGCCAGAAGCATCTTCTACGCGACGCTGTCCAACACCGTCAATGCACCGATCACCCTGGACATTGACACGGAGAAGGCTCAGCTGAGCCTGCGCGGCGCGCTGACTGTGACGTACGACGACGGCCGGGTGGAGGTGACGCCCGAGCGGTCCGCTGCAACCGGTGGCCGCGGGTATTGGGGGGCGTCACACGCCCTGCTGATCGAGGACTTCTACGGCCAGCTGGGCCAGCCAGGGCCCTTCTGGATCGACCCCGCGGAGGCGGCAAAGTCGCTGCGGATCATCAAGGAGCTGTACCGGCAGAGCTACCCTGGCGCGGGGTTTGACGTGTCCTAGCGGGCGCACAGCAGCACGGCTTCTGGCGAAGGGCTCCGGCGCATGCGCCGGAGCCCTTCGCTCGTTTTCGGGAGCCATTGCAGTGTTGCCAGGGATGGCAAGAGTGTCGAAATTTTGGGTGTTCGGGGCCGCTGGAGGGCCGCCCTTGGGGGCATTTCGAAATAAGTTTGACAATCGGTTGCCAAATGGTGGCAACGCCAGTAATCTTGAGCACACAGACCCGGAATGTGGCGTAGGCCACACGGGCTACCAGAAGGTCCCCTTCCCTCAGTCCTTGGATTCAAGGGCATCACTTGCAAGGAGCCAACAATGAAGTTTGGTCCAAAGGCCGCGTCCGTCGCGGCGATTGCGGCAATGACAATTGCCCTCTCCGCCTGTGGCGGAGGCGGCGGCACGCCGGCCGGCCCGGCCGCTGCCGGCACCACCAGCCTCACCTTGGCAAGTCTGCAGGATCTCAAATCCTTCGACACCTCGGTGGCACACATCGGCCACACGATGCCGATTTTCCAGACGGCCTACGACTCCCTGATCCAGCGCCTCCCGGACGGCAAGCTCGCCCCGATGCTGGCCACCAAGTGGGAATACAACGCGGACAACACCGTCCTGACGGTGAGCCTGCGCACGGGTGTCACCTTCAGTGATGGAGCCAAGTTCGACGCCGCCGCGGCCAAGGCCAACCTGGACTACTTCAAGAAGGCCAAGGGATCCGACGCCTACCAGGTTGCGTCCTTGGGCTCGGTTGACGTGGTGGACGACAGCACCATCAAGATCACCCTGGCCACACCGGATCCCGCCTTCGAGTACTACCTGACCCAGGCCGCCGGCCTGATGGGCAGCCCCAAGGCCCTGGGAACCCCGGAAATGGCAGCGGCGCCGGACGGCACCGGTCCCTACGTGATGGACAAGGCCAGCTCGGTGGTTGGCTCGCAGTACGTCTTCACCAAGCGCGAGGGCTACTGGAACGCTGACCTCCAGAAGTTTGCCAAGGTCACCATCAAGATCCTTCCGGACCTCACTGCCCGCACCAACGCCCTGGTGTCCGGCCAGATCGACGGCGCCCTCCTGGACCCCAAGACCGGCAAGCAGGCCGAAGCGGCGGGTATGAAGCTCAATTCCAGCCAGGTGGACTGGCAGGGGCTGCTGCTTTTTGACCGGGACGGCAAGATCAACCCGGAGCTGGCCAACGTCAAGGTCCGCCAGGCCATCAACTTCGCTTTCGACCGCAAGACCATCCTGGAACAGCAGTATCTGGGCCAGGGCACCGTGACCGACCAGGTCTTCGGCCCTGAATCGGGCGCCTACGTCGAGGGGCTCGAAAACAAGTACAACTACGATCCGGCGAAGGCCAAGTCGCTGCTGGCCGAGGCAGGCTACGCCAACGGATTCACGCTCAAGCTGCCCTCCTTCACCGGCTACGAGGCGATTGTTGCGGTCATCACCCAGCAGCTGGGCGACGTCGGCATCAAGGTTGAATCCGTACCCGTGCCGAATGCCAACGTGGTCTCCGACTTTGCTGCGGGCAAGTTTGCCGTAGCTCCGTTCCAGCTCTACCAGGGCGAGCCGTGGGTTGCCATCAACCAGATGATCTCCACCACCGCCCTGTACAACCCGTTCAAGGCCACCACGCCGGAACTGCAGGCAATGATTGATGCCGTCCACAATGGTGGCACCAACAGCGCTGAGCTGGCCAAGGACGTCAACACCTACGTGACGGACAACGCCTGGTTCGCCCCGCTGTACCGCCTCAACCAGATGTACTACACGTCCAAGGCGATCACTGTCACCCCGCAGCTCCAGCAGGCGGTCCCGTCCATCTACAACTACGCACCCGCCAAATAGCATGGCCGCCGGCGGGGAGGGCCAGCCCCTCGCCGCCGGCACCACACCCGCAGCCATCCCAAACGGAGCGCACAATGCTTACCTTTATTCTTCGCCGAGTTGCCGCGGGCATCGTGGTCCTCTGCGCCATCTCCTTCATCACCTATGTCCTCCTCTACTTCTCCAGCGCCAACATCGCGCGCAACATCCTCGGTGAATTCGCCAGCCAGGACCAGGTGGCGGCCAAGGAGGTTGCCCTCGGGCTGGACCAGCCCCTCATGACCCGGTTCTTCGCCTGGGCAGGACACGCCATCACCGGCGACTTCGGCACCTCGTGGTTCACCGCCGAGCCCGTGGTCCACGCACTGGAGAACCGGCTGCCGGTGACGCTGACGCTGGTCGTGGTCGCCATTGTGCTGATCGCCATCTGCGCCACCCTGCTGGGAATGGCCGCCGCGGTCAAGCGCGGCTGGATCGACCGCGTGGTCCAGACCGCCGCCGTCGTGGGCGACGCCATCCCCGGATTCGTCATTGCCATCGTCCTGGTGACGCTCTTCGCCATCCAGTTGAAGCTATTCCCCGCCACCAGCTCCATCGTCCCCGGTGCCGGTGCCGACGTATGGATCGCCTCGCTGGCCCTGCCCGTGATCGCCCTGCTGATCAACGGAGTGACGGGCGGTGCGCAGCAGATCCGCAGCGCCGTGATCAAGCAGCTGGAGAAGGACTACGTCCGCACGCTGCGCAGCCGCGGCATCAGCGAACGCGAAATCCTCTTCAAGCACGTCCTGCGCAGCGCCGCGCCGGCCGGGCTGACCGTCCTGAGCCTGCAGTTCATCGGCATGCTCGGTGGTGTGGTCATCCTCGAACAAATCTTTGCCCTGCCGGGCATGGGCGCCTTGGCCGTCCAGTCCACCACCATGGGAGACATCCCCCTGGTCATGGGTGTGGTGTTGTACACCGTTGTCATCGTCATTATTGTCAACCTGCTGGTGGATCTCATCAACGGTTGGCTCAACCCGAAGGTGCGTGTTTCATGAGCCAGCCTGCAGCCGCAAGTGGCCAGACCGGAACGGTGGTCCGTTCCCGCGTCATCACCCGGATCCTGAAGAATCCCCTGGGCATTACGGCCATCGCCATCCTGTCGTTGATGATCTTGATGGCGGTGCTGGCCAACGTGCTGGCCCCCTTCGACCCGAATTTTGCCAACATTGGCAAGACGCTGGCATCCCCCGATGCCTCCAACCTCCTGGGCACCGACAGTGTGGGCCGCGACGTCTGGAGCCGGCTGGTCTTCGGAGCCCGCACCACGCTGCTCTCGGCCCTGCTCTGTGCCACCGTTGCCATTGTCATCGGCCTGCCGACAGGCCTGATCGCCGGCTACTACGGCGGAAAGTTCGACGCGGTGGCCAACTGGGTGGTCAACATCCTCATGAGCCTGCCCGGCATCATCGTGCTGCTCACCGTCCGGGCCGCCTTCGGTCCGTCGGTGTGGATCTCCATGGTTGCCTTCGGCGTCCTGCTCAGCCCCGGGTACTTCCGGCTGACCCGCACCTCCGTCCAGGCGGTCCGCAACGAGCTCTACGTGGACGCGGCCCGGGTGGCCGGCCTCAGCGATGGAAGCATCATCGCCCGGCACATCTTTTCCGTGGTCCGTGCACCCATCATCATCCAGACGGCCATGGTGTGCGGCATTGCCATCGCCATCCAGTCCGGCCTGGAATTCCTGGGCCTGGGCGATCCCACAGTGGCCACCTGGGGCGTGATGCTCAGCGAGGGCTTCAAAAACGTCTACCTCAATCCGACCCTGCTGCTCTGGCCGGCCTTGGCCATTGGCCTGAGCATCGGCGGCCTGGTGCTGCTGGGCAACGCCGTCCGCGACGCCCTGGAAGACGGCGTCAAGATCAAGGCCCGCAAGGCCGCTCCGGCGCCTGCCGCTGGGGGTGCCGCGCCCGCCAGCCGTGCCGACCGCCGCAAGGTTGCCACCGTGGACGCCGGCACCGAGCACCACCTGGTGAAGGTCTCCCACCTCGGCGTGGGCTACCCGCAGGCCGACGGTTCCGTCAAGAAAGTCGTCGACGATGTCTCCTTCCACCTTGACCGGGGCGAAGTCCTGGGCATCGTGGGCGAGTCCGGCTCTGGCAAGTCGCAGACCGCCTTCTCCATCCTCGGCCTGCTCCCTGACAACGCCCGCATCGTGGCCGGCTGCATCCAGTTCGACGGCAACTACACCGTGGCCCCGGGCGACGATGTCGTCAGCCAGGGCCGGGTGTCCTCCCTGCGCGGTAAGCGGATCTCCTACATTCCGCAGGAACCGATGTCCAACCTGGACCCGGCCTTCACCATCGGCTACCAGCTGGTGACGCCGATGATGCGCGTCCTGGGCATCTCCAAGGCCGAGGCCACCTCACGGGCCATGAAGCTGCTGGCCGACGTCGGCATCGTCAGCCCGGAGCGGACCTTCAAGGCCTACCCGCACGAGGTCTCCGGCGGCATGGCCCAGCGCGTCCTGATCGCCGGCGCCATCAGCTGCGAGCCGGACCTGATCATTGCCGATGAGCCCACCACCGCCTTGGACGTCACCGTCCAGGCCGATGTTCTGGACCTGATCCGCGACCTGCAGAAGCGCCTCGGCGTGGGAGTGCTCCTGGTGACCCACAACTTCGGCGTGGTCTCGGACCTGTGCGACCGCGTGGTGGTCATGCAGAACGGCCGACTGGTCGAAGAGGGGCCGGTGCGCGAGATCCTGCGCAACCCGTCCGATCCGTATACACAGAAACTCCTGGGCTCCATGCTTGAGGGCAAGGAACCCATGACCATGCTGGTCCCGGCTGGAATGGAGGCATGAGAATGGCACAGGCAACAGCACCGCGCCACGCGCAGTCGGCAGGGGAGAACCTGCTGACGGTTGATTCGCTGGTGGTTGAATACCCCACGAAGCATTTCCGGGCCAAGCCGTTCCGGGCCCTGACGGACATCAACATCTCCATCAAGCCGGGCGAAACCCTGGGTCTAGTGGGGGAGTCCGGATCGGGCAAGACCACCCTCGGCCGGGCAGTGCTGGGGCTCGCCCCCGTCACGGCTGGCACCGTCACCTTCGAGGGCAACGACATCAGCCATGCCACGCGCAAGCAGCGCCGGGAGCTCAGTCGTGATCTGCAGGTGGTCTTCCAGGACCCGTACACCTCGCTGAACCCCTCGATGGAAATCGGCTCCATCCTCGCTGAGCCGCTGGGCGTCCAGGGGCAGTCGCCGGCGCAGGCCCGCGCCCGGGTGAAGGAACTGCTGGACCAGGTGGGCCTGCCCTCCGACGCCATCAACCGCCTGCCCCGCGAATTCAGCGGCGGCCAGCGCCAGCGCGTGGCCATTGCCCGGGCTCTGGCGCTGTCGCCGAAGCTGATTGTCTGTGATGAGCCCGTCAGTGCGCTGGATCTCACCACCCAGGCGGTGGTGTTGGACCTGTTCCTGCAGATCCAGCGTGACACAGGGGTCTCCTACCTCTTCGTCTCCCACGACCTGGACGTGGTGCGCCACATCAGCCACCGCGTCGCCGTCATGTACCACGGCGAGATCGTGGAGCAGGGGCCGGCCGACCAGGTGACAGTCGCCCCGGAACACCCCTACACCCAGCGTCTGCTGCTGGCCTCGCCAGTGCCGGACCCGGACCGGCAGGAGCAGCGCCGCGCCGACAGGCACCGGCTGCTGGAACTGCAGCGCCAAACCACTGAACAGGCCGGTGTGGCCGTCTGACCGAGTCGATCGACAGGCACGCACGAAACTACCGGAACGCAAGGTCCGGACAGCAACAACAGGAGGAAATGAACATGGCAAAAATCGGTGTGCAGGCAATGATGCTGCGGGAGAGCTTCGCGGAGGTTGGCGCCTTTGAAACCCTCCGCAAGGTCAATGCAATCGGCTACAACGCCGTCGAAATCTCGCAGATCGAGATGAACGGTGCCAACGTCGCCGAACTGGAGCAGGCCCGTGCGGAGCTCGGCATGGACATTGCTTCGCTCTCCGTCATGGTGGAGAAGCCGGTGGGCCGGCCCGGGGAATCCCTGCGCGATGACTTCGACAAGATCGTTGACGATGCCAAGCGTCTGGACGCCAAGCTGGTGCGCATCGGCATGCTGCCATTCGGTGCGATGTCCTCGATCGGCGCCGTCGTCGATTTCGCCAAGGAAGCCAACGGCTACGCCGAAAAGCTCGCCGAGCACGGCATCGGTTTGTACTACCACAACCACCACATCGAGTTCGCGAAGTTCGATGGCAAGTACATGCTGGACATCATCGTCGAGAACTCCCCGGCCATGGGCCTTGAACTGGACGTGCACTGGGTGCAGCGTGGCGGGCTTGACCCGGTGCGGACCATCGAAAAGTATGCCGACCGCACTGCCATGGTCCACCTGAAGGACTACCGCATCGGCGCCCTCGCTCCGGAGGCGTTCGGAAAGTTGGAAGCGGGCGACATCGCCGGCTTCATGGGGGACTTCAAGAACGTGGTGCAGTTTGCCGAGGTGGGCGAGGG
The DNA here is from genome assembly GCF_000482545.1 of Arthrobacter sp. 35W. Lineage (GTDB taxonomy): Bacteria > Actinomycetota > Actinomycetes > Actinomycetales > Micrococcaceae > Specibacter. The sequence goes on along the minus strand of NZ_KI519454.1, from coordinate 2,503,207 downwards.
CAACCTCGACTTCGCCTCGATCGTCCCTGCCGCACAGGCAGCTGGAGCGCAGTACATGCTGGTGGAGCAGGACGAGCTGTACGGGCGGACCGTCTGGGATGCGCTGCAGACCTCTTACGACAACCTCGTGGGCCTTGGCTTCAAGGACCTCTTCTAGATTTTTCACCGCCGCCGGCCGCATCAACGGCTGGCGGCATTGCACTATGAATGGAGCATCTCCCCATGAGCAACAAAGTACGCCTCGGCATTATCGGCCTGGGCCAGCAGGGCGGCATGTACGCCAAGTTCATCACGGACGGACAGGTCCCCAACATGGTCATCGGCGCCATCGCCGACACCGACCCGGCCAAGCGCGACGTGGCCGCTGCGGCTTATCCCGGCGTCCCGGTCTATGAGGACTACGTGGCCCTGCTGGAAAGCGGCGACGTTGACGCCATCGTCACCTGCGTGCCGCACTACCTGCACCCGGAAATGGGCATTGCGGCCCTGCAGCGCGACATCCACGCTCTGGTGGAGAAGCCGGCCGGCGTCTACACCAAGCAGGTCAAGGAGCTCAACGATTTCGCCGCCTCCAAGCCCGAGCTCTCCTTCGGGATCATGTTCAACCAGCGCAACAACCCGCTGTACAAGCGCCTGAAGGAGATTGTCGACAACGGCGAGATCGGCAACATCCTGCGCACCAACTGGGTCATCACCACCTGGTGGCGTCCGCAGGGCTACTACGATTCCAGCGCCTGGCGCGCCACCTGGGGTGGCGAGGGTGGCGGTGTCCTGGTCAACCAGGCGCCGCACCAGCTGGACCTGTGGCAGTGGATCTGCGGCGTGCCGAAGTCCGTCTTCTCGAAGGTCTCCTACGGTTTCCGCCGCGACATCGTCGTCGAAGACGAGGTCACGGCCGTCGTCGACTACGGCAACGGCGCCACCGGAACGTTTGTCACCGCGACGCACGACATGGTCGGCACGGACCGCTTCGAGATTCTCGGCGACGCCGGCAAGATCGTCGTCGAGGGTTCCAAGACCGCCACGGTGACCCGCCTGAAGAAGACGGAGCGAGAGATCAGCAGCTCCATGGACATGGGCGACGTCATGAAACTGTTCACCGGCCAGCTGAACATGGACGACTACCGGACCACCGAGGTCATCGAGTTTGACTCGCCGTGGGGTGCCCAGCATGCCGGCGTGCTGGAGAACTTCGCGGCCAACGTTCTGGATGGCACGCCGCTGCTGGCCCCCGGCTCCGACGGCATCAACGGCGTCCGTCTGGCCAACGCGATCCACCTCTCCAGCTGGAAGGGCGAGGAAGTGGGCCTGGACTTCGACGAGAACGAGTTCCTGGAACTGCTGAACAAGCGGATCCGCGAAGAGGGCAAGTTCCCCGAGCGCGGCTAGCGGTTGCCAGAAATCAGCTGCCATCGTGCCCTTCACGGGTACGATGGCAGCTGTGACCAATCTTGAGGACAGCAACAGTCCGGACACCGTGGCAGCAGCACCCCGGGCCGGCAAGTCGGCGCCGACCATCTACGACATTGCCGAGATGGCGGGCGTGAACCCCTCCACCGTGTCGCGGGCGCTGAGCAAGCCCGGCCGCGTGAGCGCCAAGACGCAGAAGCTGATTGAAGACGCCGCGGCAACACTGAACTACCGGGTGAACGTCTTTGCCCGCGCCCTGCCCACCGGGCGCACCCACACGGTGGGCCTGATCGTCTCCGACATCACCAACCCGGCATACTTCGACGTGATCCGCGGGGCCGAGGCCGCCGCCGCCGGCGAGGACTACACCTTGATGCTGGCCGAGTCCGCCGAATCCGCCGCCCAGGAGCTCACTACCGCGCAGCGGATGCTTGCCACAGTTGATGGCATCATCCTGGCCAGCCCGCGGCTCGCCGACCCCGAAATCCTCGCCCTGGCCAAGGAGAAGCCAGTGGCCGTCATCAACCGCCAGGTCGACGGCGTCCACTCGATCGTGGCCGACATCGACGCCGGCGTGGGGGAGGCCGTGCGCCACCTCGCGCTGATGGGCCACACCTCGCTGGCCTATGTGGCCGGCCCCGAGAAGTCGTGGATGTCGGCACGCCGTTGGGAGAGCCTGAAGGCGCGCTGCGCCTGGTCCGGGCTCGACGCCGTGCAGGTCGCCGCCGGTGCCCCCACGGTTGAAGGCGGCCGCCGAACCGCCGCGGCAGTGCGGGCCAGCGGAGCCACAGCCGTCTTCTGCTACAACGATCTGATGGCCATCGGGCTGATGCAGGAGCTTCAGCTGGCCGGCGTCGTGGTGCCGGACAAGATCAGCATCCTGGGCTTCGACAACATCTTTGGCTCCGATTTCACCACGCCGCCACTGTCCACCATCCGTTCGCCGCTGCGCGAGGCCGGTGCGGAGGCGCTGGCCCGCATCCTGGCGGATCTGAAGGGTGCAGGCTCTGACGGCGCCGCGGAGCCGCTGCCCACCGAACTGGTCCTGAGGGGCTCCACGGGGCGCGTTTCCTAACCCTTCCCAGCTGGCCAAAAACTCACTCGGCAACTTTTGGCAACCGGTTGACAAACGGCTTGCACTGCTTGACGATTGATCTATGTCACAATCACTCGCGGATGCCGCGCCCCTCGAATCAGCTGCTGTTGGCATGACGTCTTCCCTGGGTTCGGACCCGGACCGCCTGTTGCCTGCCGACCCCGGCACCAGGGCGATTGCCCGGGACCTGCTCGCCCAGGTGGAGGACCTGCCGATCATTTCCCCGCATGGCCACGTCGATGCGGCCATGATCTTCAACGACACCCCCTTCCCGGACCCGGCAACGCTGCTGGTGAGTCCGGACCACTACGTCACCCGCCTCATCCACGCCAATGGCGCCCCGCTGGAGCGCCTGCGCGTTGGCGGCACGACTGGGGTGGAGCCGCGCGAAACCTGGCGTGAATTCGCCAAGGCCTGGCCCTTGTTCGATGGCACCGCTTCCGGCTACTGGATCCGTGATGAGTTTGCCAACGTCTTCAAGCTTGATCTGGGGCCGCTGGACCGCGACCAGAGCCAGGAAACGGCCGATGCCCTCTACGACAAGCTCAATGCTCGCCTGCAGGAGCCCAGCTTCCGGCCGCGGCAGCTGTTCAAGGACTTCAATTTGGAGGTCATGGCCACCACGGATGATCCGCTGGATGATCTCAGCGCCCACGCGGCCCTGGCTGCCGATCCGACCTTTGCCGGCCGGGTGCTGCCTACCTTCCGCCCCGACGCCTACATCAAGTTCCACGCTGCCGGCTGGGCCGAGCGCGTGGAGCGTCTCATTGGCGAAGCGGGGGAGGGCGTGGTTGGCTACGCCGGCTACATCCGTGCCCTGGAGAACCGCCGCCAGTACTTTGTGCAGCACGGCGCCGTCTCGGCAGACCACGGCTCCCGCACCGCCCTGACCCTGAAGATCGACGCCGGTGCGGCGGAGGCGCTCTTTGAGAAGGCCCGCCGCAGCGAGGCGACGGCCGCCGATGCCGACGTCTTCGAAGCCCACATGATGTACGAAATGGCGCGGATGTCCGTGGCCGACGGCCTGGTCATGACGCTGCACCCGGGCGTCTTCCGCAACCACCACAGCAGCACGTTCGACCGCTTTGGCGCAGACACCGGCCACGACATTCCCTTTGCCGTGACCTACACCGAGGCCCTGCGGCCGCTCTTGGCGGACTTTGGCACGGAACCGGGCTTCCACTTCATCCCGTTCACCATCGACGAGACTGTGTTCTCCCGTGAAATCGCGCCGTTGGCCGGCTTCTACCCGGCTGTCTACATCGGTGCCCCGTGGTGGTTCCTGGACGCACCCGATGCCATGATGCGTTTCCGTGGAGCTGTCACCGAAACCGCCGGCTTCTCCCGTTCCTCGGGTTTCATCGACGACACGCGGGCCTTCTGCTCCATCCCCGCCCGGCACAACACCTCCCGCCGGGTGGAGGCCAGTTTCCTGGCCCGCCTGGTGGCCGAGCACCGGATCTCCGAAGACCGTGCCCGCTCCATCATCGTCGACATCGTCGACGCCGCACCCCGAAGGGCCTTCAAGCTATGACCGCTCCGCTGAACCGCAGCACCTTCCCCGCCCGTCCGGCCGCACCCGTGCGGATCGTCCACCTGGGGTTGGGTGCCTTCCACCGGGCCCACCAGGCCTGGTTCACCCAGCAGGCGGATCCGGCGGGGGAGTGGGGCATTGCCTCCTTCACCGGCCGCCGCCCCGACGCGGCGATCGCGCTGGCAGCCCAGGACGGGCTGTACACCCTGATCGAACGCTCCGGGGACGGCGATTCGTTCGAGGTCATCCAGAGCATCGTGGAGGCCAACGACGGCGCGGATGTCGCCCGGCTGTGTGAACTGCTGGTCGCCGGGTCAACCGCCATCGTCACCCTGACCATCACGGAGGCGGCCTACCGCCTCGCCGCTGACGGAACCCTTGATGCGGCACACCCCGATGTGGCCTCGGACATCGAGCTGCTCCGTGGTGTGGTGGCTGGCGGCAATGCCCCGGCCACCACACCCATTGGTCGTCTGGTCCAGGGCCTGGAGGCGCGGAGCCGCTCCGGTGCCGGCCCGATCGCCGTCGTATCCTGCGACAATCTGGCCAGCAACGGAGAGGCCGCCCGGGCGGCAGTGCTCGGGTTGGCCTCCATTGTTGATGCGGCGCTGGGGGCCTGGATCGACGCCAACGTCAGCTTCGTCTCCAGTTCGATTGACCGCATCACGCCGCGGACCACCGAGGCCGAGGTGGATCTGGTGGCCGGCGCCACAGGATTTGCCGACGCGTCCCCCGTGGTGACGGAACCGTTCCGCGACTGGATCCTCAGCGGTGCCTTCCCCGCGGGCCGGCCGGCTTGGGAGGCCGCCGGCGCTGTTCTGGTGGAGGAGATTGAACCCTTCGAAAACCGCAAGCTCTGGCTGCTCAACGGTGCTCACTCGCTGATGGCCTACGCCGGCCAGCTGCGCGGCCACACCACCGTGGCCCAGGCGCTGGCCGATCCGGTGTGCGCCGGCTGGGTGGAAGAGTTCTGGGATGAGGCGGAAGCCAACCTGCCGGCCAAGGGATTGAACATCCCCGCCTACCGGGCGGCGCTGCTGGAGCGCTTTGCCAATGCCCGCATTTCCCACCACCTGGCCCAGATCGCCATGGACGGCTCCGCCAAGCTGCGAATGCGCGCCGTACCAGTCCTCAAGGCGGAGCGCGCCCAGGGCCGCAGCGGCGACGCCGCTGCCAGGATGATTGCCGCCTGGGTGGCGTTCCTGCGCACGGCGCACACCGAGCATGCCGAGATCAAGGACCCGGCAGCTGCGCAGTTGTCCACGGCGCTGGAGCTGGGCCTTGGCGAGGACCTGGCGGCCTTGCTCACCCTGCTGGAACCCGCATGGGCCCAGGACGGGGATGTTGCCGCACAGGTGGCGGCACAGTTGGACCTCCTCGCTGCCGCGGTCCCCAGCCGCGCCTAACCGATCCGCCACGAGGCACCCATTGCGGCTGTTCCGCCCGGCGGCCGCGATGGGTGCCTTTGGCGCATCCGGGGACTGGCGGGGCGGGGTGGAAGGAAGTCGGGAGAAATTTGTGGCAAGCGGTTGCCAAACGTTGCCGAAAGTGATTTACTTTTCGTAACGCAGCTCACATGGACCGGGGCAGCAGCGAACACGCTGCACACGCTGGCCCAACCTCAACAATCAGCCACTGCCGCACTGGGGGAGGTGCCGGGTAAAGGAGCCCATGATGACCATGACCAAAGAACCACTCGCCGCCACGGCGGCCACTGCCGGAGGAGCCCACGAGGCCCCGGCCAAACTGCCCAAACTGTCCATTTTCGGCTATGGCGCCGGAGATGCGGCAAACAACCTGGCCTTCACCACGGCCACCATGTTCCTGCTGGTCTACTACACGGATGTCGCAGGCATCAGCGCCGCGGCCGCCGGCACCTTGCTGCTGGTGGTGCGCATCTTCGATGCCTTCTCCGATGTGCTGGCCGGCCGTGTCGTCGACAAGACCTACCACAAGAAGCTCGGGAAGTTCCGCCCGTTCATCATGTTTGGCTCCGTCCCCCTGCTGCTGCTCAGCGTGGCCACCTTCTCCATCCCGCAGATCGGCCAGAGCGGCATGCTGCTGTGGGCCTATGTCAGCTATGCACTTCTGGGCCTGGCCTACAGCTTCGTGAACATCCCCTACGGATCGCTGGCAGGGGCCATGACCCAGGTCTCCAGCGAGCGTGCCAAGCTCGCCAGCGCCCGCACCATCGGTGCCGTGGCCGTCGGATCCTTCCTGGGCATCTTCATCGCCCCATTGATGAAGGGCGGCGCCGATCTCCAGATGCTGTTCACGACGCTGACCATCGTGTTCGCCGTCGTCGGCACCGGACTGTACATGTTCACCGTGTTCACCACCCGGGAACGGGTGGTGCGCGAGGTCGCCAATGTCAGTGTCAAGCAGAGCCTGGCCACGCTCAAGGGCAACAAACCCCTGCTGCTGCTGTGCATCAGCTCCTTCCTGTTCCTGACCGGCCAGCTGGCTCTGAGCACCATCCAGATCTACTACTTCCGCGACGTCCTGCACTCCCTTCCGTTGTACGCTGTGATGTCCATCATCAACATCTTCCTGACTTTTGGCATAGCGGCCATCCTTCCCCGTCTGGTGGCATCCTTCGGCAAGAAGAAGCTGTACATTGTCGGCAGCTCGCTGATGGCAGCCGGTGGCCTGGTGGTCTTCTTCGCACCCGCAAACCTGGTGCCGGTCGCCTTCACCGGCGTGATGATCTGCCAGCTGGGTCTGGCAATGGCCAACATGCTCGTCTGGGCCTTGGAGGCCGACACCGTTGAATACGGTGAATGGAAGACGGGCATCCGCACAGAGGGCATCACCTACGCACTGTTCTCCTTCACCCGCAAGACCGGCCAGGCAGTCGGCGGCGCACTGGCCGCCTATGCCCTCGCCTGGGGCGGCTACGCCTCCGGCGGCGGAGAGCAGACGGAGCACGCCCTGCTGGGCATCCGCGCCGGCTCGGGACTGCTGCCGATGGCCTTCGCCATCCTCGCCCTGCTGGTCATGATCGCCTACCCCCTGACGGATGCCAAGCACAAGGAAATCGTCACTGCGATCACCGCCCGCCGCGCCGAGCGCCTGGCCGCGGCCCGCATTGCCGCCGCGGAAGGAACCGACAACGGTACGGCCGACGGCAGCCCCGCCGCGGGCACCACAAGCACCAAGCCTTAACACTCGTCCAACTAGCACTCAGCACCATCTACACCCGAATCCCGGAAGGACCACCGCCGTGAAAATCATTGCCGCCGAAGTCTTCGTCACCAGTCCCAGCCGCAACTTTGTGACCCTGCGGGTCACCACCGACGAGGGCGTTGTCGGCATCGGCGACGCGACCCTGAACGGGCGCGAGCTGGCCGTTGCCGCGTACCTGAAGGAGCACATCGCCCAGCTGCTGATCGGCAAGGATCCGCACCGGATCGAGGACACCTGGCAGTTCCTGTACCGCAGCTCGTACTGGCGCCGCGGCCCGGTCACGATGGCCGCGATCGCCGCCGTCGACATGGCCCTGTGGGACATCAAGGGCAAGATCGCCGGCATGCCCGTCTACCAGCTCCTGGGCGGCGCCTCCCGCAACGGCCTGCGCGCCTACGGCCACGCCTCCGGTGCGGACATCCCGCAGCTCTTCGACTCCGTCCGCGAGCACCTGGAGCTGGGCTACAAGTCCATCCGCATCCAGACAGCCATCCCGGGCATCAAGGCCGTCTACGGCGTCGCCGCCCAGGCCCAGGCCTCCGGTGAGCGCTACGACTACGAGCCCGCCGGCCGCGGCGCGTTCCCGCAGGAAGAGGACTGGGACACCCGCGCCTACCTGCGCCACCTGCCCACCGTGTTCGAGGCCGTGCGCAACGAGTTCGGTCCGGAGATCCCGCTGCTGCACGACGGCCACCACCGCATGACGCCGATCCAGGCCGCCAAGCTGGGCAAGTCGCTGGAACCGTACGATCTGTTCTGGCTGGAGGACTGCACCCCGGCCGAAAACCAGGAGGCGCTGCGCTGGGTCCGCCACCACACCACCACGCCGCTGGCCATCGGTGAAATCTTCAACACCGTCTACGACTACCAGACCATCATCAAGGAACAGCTGATCGACTACGTGCGGGCAGCGTCGACCCACTTTGGCGGCATCTCGCCGCTGAAGAAGGTCATGGACTTTGCCGCCCAGTACCAGATCAAGTCCGGCTTCCATGGCCCCACCGACATCTCCCCGGTTGGTTTCGCCGCGCAGCTGCACGTGGGCCTGGCCATCCACAACTACGGCATCCAGGAGTACATGCAGCACTCGGACAAGACCAACGAGGTGTTCCAGCAGTCCATGACCTTCAAGGACGGCTACCTGCACCCGGGCGATGAGCCCGGCATCGGCGTTGAGTTCAACGTCGAGGCCGCACTGGCCTTCCCGTACCAGCAGGCCTACCTGCCGTACAACCGCCTTGTTGACGGCACGGTGCACGACTGGTGAGCACCGCAACCACTTCCCCGGCCCGGATCGTCGTCATGGGCGTCTCCGGCTGCGGCAAGACCACCATTGGCGCCCTGATCGCCCACGAACTGGGCCTGGCATTCACCGATGCGGACTCCCTGCACCCGGTGGAGAACGTGGCCAAGATGGCCGCCGGCACTCCGCTGGATGACGCGGACCGCTGGCCCTGGCTGGCCATCGTCGGCGCGGCCCTGGCCGGTGCCGAAGGTCCCGGCCTGGTGTTGGCGTGTTCGGCGCTGAAGCGTTCCTACCGCGACGCGATCCGCGCCCAGGCGCCTGACACGGTGTTTGTGCACCTGGATGGCAGCCGCGAGGTGCTCGGTGCGCGGCTGGAGGGCCGCAGCGGCCACTTCATGCCCGCCGCCCTGCTGGATTCCCAGCTGGCAACGCTTGAGGCCCTGGCCGCCGATGAAGCCGGCACCGTCGTCGACATCGCCCTGCCCGTGGATGAGGTTGTCGCCGCGGCCCTGGCCTCACTGGCCGGGGCAGCCGTGCCGGCCGCCTCCGCCGCGGCGGGTCCCTTCCTGGTGGACATGGCGGCCGCGCCGTTCAACCTCGACGACGACGCCATTGCCTGGGTGGACTCGACCATCGCCTCGATGACGCTGGAAGAGAAGATCGGCCAGCTGTTCATCAACCACAACAACTCCTATGCCCCGGAGTACCTTGACGGGGTGCTGGAGAACTTCCATGTGGGTGGCATGCGCTACCGCCCGGGGCCCTCGGCCGCCGTGCAGGAGCACATCCGCCACGCCCAGTCCAAGACCAAGATCCCACTGCTCATTGCCTCCAACCCCGAAATGGGTGGAGCGGGCAGCTGCGACGACGGCACGTTTGTCTCCACCCACCTGCAGGCGGGCTCCCACCCGGACACGTCGATTGCCCGGAAGATGGGCCAGGTAGCCGGCGTCGAGACCGCGGCGCTGGGCTGCAACTGGGCCTTCGCGCCGATCGTGGACATCCACTACAACTGGCGCAACACCGTTGTCTCCACCCGGTCCTTCGGCAACACCCCCGAGGTGGTGGTGGAGCGGGCCAAGGAGTACTTCGACGGCATCAGCGAGTCGCCGACCGTCTGTGCCATGAAGCACTTCCCGGGCGACGGCATCGATGAGCGCGACCAGCACGTGGTTACGTCCTACAACACCTTCGGCTACGAGGAGTGGAACCGGACGTACGGCCACGTGTACAGGGAGATGATCGGCCACGGCGTGCAGTCCATCATGGTGGGCCACATCGGGGCACCCGAGGTCTCCCGGCACTTCCGCCCGGGGCTTGCCGACAAGGACGTGCTGCCGGCAACGCTGGCTCCGGAACTGCTGAAGGACCTGCTCCGCGGCGAGCTGGGCTTCAACGGCCTGGTGCTGACGGATGCCTCCCAGATGGTGGGCCTGACCCAGGCGATGAAGCGCAAGGACCTGGTCCCCGCCACCATCGCCGCGGGCTGCGACATGTTCCTCTTCTTCCGCAACCCGGAGGAGGACTTCGGCTACATGCTGGACGGCTGCAAGTCCGGCATCATCTCCGAGGAGCGCCTGCAGGATGCCCTGCGCCGGATCCTGGCGCTGAAGGCCTCCCTGGGCCTGCACCGCAAGGACGCCAGTTCCCTGGTGCCCGGCCCCGGGGCCCTGGCGGCCATCGGCAGCGAAGCGCACCGCGCCATCGCGGCGGAGATCGCTGACAAGACCGTCACTCTGGTCAAGGACACGGCCGCCAATCTGCCGATCACACCTGCGACGCACAAGCGGATCCGTCTGTACGGCATTTCGGGCGGCTCGGACTTCACTATGGGCGATCCCCTCGGATACCTGGATGTGGTGGAGGCGGAGCTGCAAAGGGCAGGTTTTGAGGTCCACACCTTCAAGACGGCCGCCCAGCGTACGGCCGCGGGGGAGGAGGGCGTGAACTTCATGTCCGTCATCTCCGAGGAGGCCACCGGGGACTACGCGGACAAGTACGACGCCGCCTTCGTCTTTGCCAACGTCAAGGGCTTTGCCCAGGAGGCAGCCATCCGGATCAAGTGGTCCACGCCCATGGGCGCGGAGATCCCTTGGTACGCCACCGAGGTGCCCACGGTGTTTGTCTCGCTCAACCAGCCCAACCACCTGATCGACGTGCCCATGGTCAAGACGGCCATCCACGCCCATGCCGGCACGGTGGAGGCCATCCGGGCCACGATCGAGAAGATCCAGGGCCAGTCGGAGTTCCAGGGAACGTTCAACGAGAACGTCTTCTGCGACTCCTTCGACACGCGCCTCTAGGCGCACATCAACAATGGCGGCCGTTCCCGGACAGGGAACGACCGCCATTGTTGATATACAGGAGGTATGGAATCCCCGGCCCAGGACAGCACCGCGGAACTGACGGTGGGGCAGCTCTCGGCGCGCAGCGGCGTGGCCGTCTCGGCGCTGCACTTCTATGAACGCAAGGGCCTGATCCGCAGCCACCGCACGGGAGGAAACCAGCGGCGCTACGACCGTTCCGAGCTGCGCCGCGTGGCCATCGTCCGTGCCGCCCAGCGGGCCGGCGTCTCGCTGGCCACCGTGGCGGAGGCCTTCGCGGAGCTGCCGGCCGACGGCGTGCCCGAGAAGGCGGATTGGCAGCGCCTCTCGGCGCGCTGGCGCAGCGAGCTCGACGCCCGGATCGAGGCCCTGCAGAAGCTGCGCGGCGATCTGGGCGGCTGCATCGGCTGCGGCTGCCTGTCGCTGGCCGATTGCGGCTTCGTCAATCCCAACGATGCCCAGGGGTCTGCCGGCCCCGGCGCCCGGGCGTTCGATGCGATGTGACTGGTTCGATTTGACCTCAACCAAAGTTCAGGTTCTACAGTCGTAGCTGGCCGGTGGAAGTCCTCCGCGGGCGGATACAGGCAGGAAACACCCATGACGGCGCAGCCACTTTTGGCCCCCACCTTGACCGAGGATTTCAAGGAGGCCTTTGGCAGCCACCCCGCCGGCGTGGCAGTGATTACGGCCGCCAGCGCCTCCGGCCCGGTCGGGCTGACGGCCTCCTCGGTGGCCTCCGTCTCCGCCGAGCCGCCCCTGCTGGCGTTCTCGTTGGCCTCGCGCGCCGGATCGGCCGCCGCCATCGCGGAGGCCGATACTTTTGTGGTGCACCTGCTGGGCAGCTCCGACGTCGCCCTGGCCCGGCTCTTTGCCACCGCTGGCAGCGAACGGTTCACGTCCGGCCTTCAGTGGCGCACGCTGCCCACGGGAGAGCCGCTGCTGGCACACGGCGGCCACACCCTGCGCTGCGAAATCCTCAGCCGGACCCCCGCGGGAGGCTCGGTGCTGATCGCCGCCCGCGTGGTGGAGGTGCTGCCCCGGGGCGGCGCCGAGGACGTCGGGGCGGGCCCGTTGGTCTACCACCGCCGCCGTTTCCACACCCTGGGCGAGGCCACGGCGCTGCCCTGAGCGCCGGCGCTGCCGGACCCGGACGCCGTCGGCGATTCCCAGGAAGCTGCAAACGTGCTCATGTAGACTGAAAATCCTATGGACAGCAACTCTAGGGGCCGGCGCCCGGGGTCGACCTGCGGTGCAAACCGCAGCGATTCGAACCCCGCCTCTGCCGGCAGACCCCGCACACGTGCCCACCGTACAACTACGCTTTCCCCGGCCGGCCCCAGCGCCGACCACCCCCCGCCGGCGCGGGCCACTGCCCGGCACCCCGCCGTGTTCTCCTTTCAGGGGAGGATGGCGCTGTAATGGAATGGCTCCTCCTGCTGGCAGGCATCCTGCTGATTCTGGGAACCGGCTTCTTTGTCGCCGTTGAATTCTCCCTGGTCGCTTTGGACCAGACCACTGTGCAGCGCGCCGTGGATGCCGGCGATCACGCCGCCAAGCCGCTGCTGCACTGCCTCAAGTCCCTCTCCACGCAGCTGTCCAGCTGCCAATTGGGCATCACCTTGACCACGCTCATGACCGGTTTCGTCATGGAGCCCTCCCTGGGCGCGCTGCTCGCGGGGCCGCTGGCCGGCGCCGGGCTTCCCGCCTCCGCCGTGCAGCCTGTCGCGCTGACCACCGCCATGATCCTGGCCACGCTGCTCTCGATGCTGATCGGCGAGCTGGTGCCCAAGAACATGGCCATCTCGAAGTCCTTTGAAATCGGCAAGGCCGTGGCCCGTCCGCAGCTGGTGTTCACCGCCATCTTCAAGCCCGCCATCGTGGTGCTCAACGGCTTTTCCAACAAGGTGCTCCACCTCTTCGGCCTCGAGGCCAAGGAGGAGATCTCCGGTGCGCGGTCGCCGGCGGAGCTCGCGTCCCTGGTCCGCCGCTCGGCGGCCATGGGAACCCTGGACCCCGGCACGGCGCGCTTTTTGGCACGGACGCTGAGCTTCTCCGAACGCAGCGCCGCCGACGTCATGACCCCGCGCATCCGCGTGGAAACCATCGACGCCGACGCCCCCGTGCAGGAGATCATCGACGCCGCACGGCGCACCGGCTACTCGCGCTTTCCCGTGATCGGCGAATCCTCCGATGACATCAGGGGAGTGGTGCATGTGAAGAAGGCAGTGGCCATCCCGGCGCACAAGCGCTCCGATGTGGAAGCCGGCGCGATCATGACCGAGGTGCTGCGCGTGCCCGAAACGATCCACCTCGACGCCCTGCTGCTGCAGCTGCGCGAAGGAAATCTGCAGCTGGCTGTGGTGATGGACGAATACGGTGGAACCGCCGGCGTCACCACGCTGGAGGATCTGGTGGAGGAAATCGTGGGCGAAGTCTCCGACGAGCACGACCGCTCCCGGCCCGGCGTCAAGCACAGTGACGACGACAGCTGGCATTTCCCCGGCCTGCTGCGCCCGGACGAAGCCTCCGAGCAGATCCCGGGCCTGAGCGTGCCCGATGAGGCCAGCTACGAAACCGTGGGCGGCTTCATGATGGCAGCGCTCGGCCGCATTCCGTTGCTGGGCGACACCGTCCCGGTGGACGGTGGAGTGCTGCAGGTGGAACGCCTGGAGCAGCGGCGCATCGACCGCATCAGGTTCGTCCCCAGCCCCGAGGCCGGGCCGGACTCCGATGAGGATGGCACCCGTGCCGGAAACGGCGGTGCCCGATGAGCGACTGGGTTGGAATCCTGTGGCTGGTGATCCTCCTGCTGGGCAACGCCTTCTTCGTGGCGGCCGAGTTCGCCATCATGTCGGCCCGGCGCAGCCAGATCGAGCCGTTGGCCGAGGCCGGGTCCGCCCGTGCCAAGACCACGCTGTACGCCATGGAGAATGTCTCCCTGATGCTGGCCTGCGCCCAATTGGGCATCACTGTCTGTTCGCTGCTGATCCTGAACGTGGCGGAGCCGGCCATCCACCACCTGTTGGCGGATCCGATGCATCTGCTGGGCATCCCCGACGAGGTGGCGGGACCGCTGTCCTTCGTCATCACCCTGCTGCTGGTGACGTTCCTGCACGTGACCTTTGGTGAGATGGTTCCCAAGAACATCTCCGTCTCCGTGGCGGACAAGGCGGCGCTGCTGCTGGCTCCGCCGCTGGTGCTGATCGGCCGCGGCGTCAAGCCCGTCATCGCGGCGCTGAACTGGTCCGCCAACCACATTGTGCGGCTGTTCGGCATCGAACCCAAGGACGAGGTCTCCTCCAGCTTCACCCTGGAGGAGGTGCAGAGCATCGTCCAGGAATCCACCCGCAGGGGGCTGGTCGATGACCAAACCGGGCTGATTTCCGGCGCCTTGGAATTCTCCGCCCAGACCGCCGGCTCCGTGATGGTTCCGGTGGCCGACCTCGTCGCTGTCGAACCGGCGGCAACGCCGTCGGACGTGGAAACGCTGGTGCGCCGCACGGGCTTCTCGCGCTTCGTGGTGCTGGACTCGGACGGGGCACCGGCCGGCTATCTGCATCTGAAGGATGTGCTGACCATCAGCCCCGAGGGCTACGAGCGGCCCATTTCCAAGGGGCGCGTGCGCAAGCTCGTGACCCTGGGCGAATCCACGGAGATCGAGGATGCGCTCTCCACCATGCAGCGCACCGGATCGCATCTGGCCCGGGTGGTGTCCGCCGAGGGTGCCACCACCGGCGTGCTGTTCCTGGAGGACGTGATCGAGCAGTTGGTGGGCGAGATCGACGACGCCACCCAGGCCGAGGTGTGGCGCCGCAGCAACGGTGCCGAGTCCGCCTAGCGGCTCAGCTCGCCCGCAGAGCGGGCATCCGTCCGCCGGTTGGAGTCCCGGACACCGGAGCGTACATCACCAGATGAAGCTCCGGTGCATCCGAGGGCACCAGCCGGTGCTGCTCGAAGACCAGTTCGCCGACGACGGGGTGCAGGAACACCCGCTGTCTGGAGGCAAAGCGCTCCACGCCGCGGTCGGCCCACAGCTGGGCAAATTCGGGGCTGGCTGAGCTGAGCCTTTCGATCAGCGCCGAGTGCGCCGCCGAGCCGATCCGGGCTCCGGCCTCCGCGCGGAACTCGGCCACAAAGTGGCGCGAGGTTTCCTTCCAATCGGGCAGCATCTCGCGCAGGTGCGGGTCCGTGAAGATCAGCCACAGCAGATTCCGATCGGCCGGGTCGACGGCGGAAATCCGTGAATAGAGCCCGGCGTAGGCGCGGTTCCAGCCGGCAATTCCCCAATCCGGAGCCACGGCAAAGGCCGGGAAGTCGAGGGCATCAAGCAGCCGCTGCAGGTGGGCGGGGGCCTGCTCGATCGTGGCGGCCTCCGTTGCCGGCATCGGGGCGTAGCCGCCCATGGCCAGCAGATACGATTTCTCGGCTGCGGTCAGTGAGAAGACCCGGGCGATGGCGTCCAGCACCTGGCGCGAGGCGTTGATCTCGCGGCCCTGTTCCAGCCAGGTGTACCAGGTGACGCTGACGGCGGCGAAGGAGGCAACCTCCTCGCGGCGCAGCCCCACGGTCCGGCTTCGGCCGATCGGCCCCAGGCCCAATTCCGCCCTGACCAGGCTCCCGCGCCTGTCGCGCAGGAACTGGCCCAGCTCCCGCCTGCGCTCATCACTCATTCCACTAAATCTAGCACTGCCACTACTAGTATCAGGAGCGTCTTCTTGATCCATCGGTTCTGATGATTGACTAGTGCCATGCCTGAACTACGCTCACGAACAGTCACCCACGGCCGCAACATGGTCGGCGCCCGCGCCCTGCTCCGCGCCGCCGGAGTCAAGGGCTCCGATTTCGGCAAGCCGATCATCGCCGTCGCGAACAGCTTCACCGAATTCGTCCCCGGCCACACCCACCTCCAGCCCGTCGGCCGCATTGTCTCCGACGCCATCATCGAAGCCGGTGGCATCCCCCGGGAATTCAACACCATCGCGGTCGACGATGGCATCGCGATGGGCCACGGCGGCATGCTCTACTCGCTGCCCTCCCGCGACCTCATTGCCGACTCGGTCGAGTACATGGTCAACGCCCACTGTGCCGATGCCCTGATCTGCATCTCCAACTGCGACAAGATCACGCCCGGCATGTTGATGGCTGCCCTGCGCTTGAACATCCCCACCGTCTTCGTCAGCGGCGGCCCGATGGAGGGCGGCACCGCCATCCTGGTCGACGGAACCGTGCGCAAGCGCCTGAACCTGATCTCCGCGATCGCCGACGCCGTGGACGAATCTGTCTCCGATGCGGATCTGCTCCGCCTGGAGGAGAATGCCTGCCCCACCTGTGGCTCCTGCTCGGGCATGTTCACTGCCAACTCCATGAACTGCCTCACCGAGGCCCTGGGCCTGTCCCTGCCGGGCAACGGCACCACGCTGGCCACGCACACGGCCCGCAAGGACCTCTACGAGGATGCTGGCAAGGCCATTGTCGACATCACCAAGGCCTACTACGACGACGACGACGCCTCCGTGCTGCCGCGGGCGATCGCCGACCGCGCCGCCTTCGAGAACGCCATGACCATGGACATTGCCATGGGCGGCTCCTCGAACACCATCCTGCACCTGCTGGCCGCAGCCCAGGAGGCCGAGCTCGACTTCACCCTCGAGGACATCGACGCCATTTCGCGCCGCACCCCGTGCCTGTCGAAGGTGGCGCCCAACGGCGTCTACCTGATCGAGGACGTCCACCGCGCCGGCGGCATCCCGGCGATCCTGGGCGAGCTGGACCGCGGCGGAATGCTCAACCACGACGTGCGCTCAGTGCACAGCAACGACCTGCGCACCTGGCTGGACGACTGGGACATCCGCGGCGGCAAGGCCACGGACACCGCGGTTGAGTTGTTCCATGCGGCCCCCGGCTGCGTCCGCTCCGCCACAGCCTTCTCCCAGTCCGAGCGCTGGGACACCCTGGACACCGACGGTGAGGATGGCTGCATCCGCTCCGTTGAGAACGCCCACACCGTCGAGGGCGGTCTGGCCGTGCTGCGCGGCAACATCTCCGTCGATGGCTGCGTGGTGAAGACCGCGGGCGTGGACGAATCAATCTTCAAGTTCTCCGGCCCGGCCGTGGTCTTTGAATCGCAGGACGACGCCGTCGAGGCCATCCTCAGCAAGCGGATCGTCGCCGGCGACGTCGTCGTCATCCGCTACGAGGGTCCGCGCGGCGGCCCGGGCATGCAGGAGATGCTCTACCCAACGTCATTCCTGAAGGGCCTGGGGCTGGGCGCGAAATGCGCCCTGATCACCGATGGCCGGTTCTCCGGCGGCACGTCGGGCCTCTCCATTGGCCATGTGTCCCCGGAGGCGGCAGCGGGCGGCAACATCGCCCTCGTGGAGGATGGCGACATCATTTCCATAGACATCCCCGCCCGGTCCATCACGGTGGAGGTGTCCGAGGACGAACTTGACCGCCGCCGCGCGGTGCTGGAGTCGACCATCGGATACCAGCCGCGGAACCGCGAGCGGGCCGTGTCCCCGGCGCTGCGGGCCTACGCGGCCTTCGCGCTGTCGGCGGACAAGGGCGCCGTGCGGCACGTGCCGCTGCAGCCGCTGACGATCGCCAGCCTGGTCTAGTACGCTGCCGTCCACCACCTGCGGGCCGGTCCTGCGGAACCACGAGTGCCGTGGATCCGCAGGACCGGCTGTTTTTGTGGCGGTGGCGGCCGCGCGCTTATGCGAATGATTCCCATTTGGGTTATGCTGGAACCAGTCTTATTGGTAAACGTTCTCATTAGCTGAACCGAGGTCCCATGCTGCACCGAATGAACCGCACCCGTTCCACCCTGCTGGCATCCCTTGCCCTGGTGGTGGCAGGATCGCTGGCCGCCTGCTCGGGCGGGGCAGCGGGGGGAGCGTCGTCGTCGCCGGCGGCGGAGGGGACCATCGAGGTCGTAGCCTCCACCGACGTCTACGGCAGCATTGCCGCGGCCATCGGCGGGGACAAGGTGAACGTGCACTCGATCATCTCCAAGCCCGGCCAGGACCCGCACTCCTACGAGGCCACGGCGCAGGACAAGCTGGCGGTGTCCAAGGCCGATCTCGGCATCGAAAACGGCGGCGGCTACGATGACTTCTTCGACAAGCTCGCCGCCGGCCAGCTGGACGCCGCGAAGACCGTGAACGTCGTGGAGCTGTCCGGCCTTGAGGTGGGGGAGGGCTTCAATGAGCACCTATGGTACAACCTGCCCACCATGGGGGCGCTGGCCGATGACCTCGCAACCCGCTTCGGCGCCCTCGACGGTGCCAACGCCGCGGCATTCACCGCCAATGCCACCGAGTTCAAGTCCACGTTGGCCGGGCTGGAAACCCGCCTTGCCGCGTTGAAGACGGCCGACGGCGGCGCCTCCGTGGCCGTGACGGAACCCGTTCCGCTCTACCTGCTCGAAGCGGCCGGCCTGTCCAACGCCATGCCCGCCGATTTCTCCCAAGCCATCGAAGAGGGAACCGACGTTCCGGCCGCCGTGCTGAAGGCCGCCACGGACCTGATGGGCGCGGGATCGGTGAAGTTCCTCGCCTACAACACGCAGACCGAGGGGCCTGCCACCATCCTGGTGAAGAAGGCCGCCGAGGCCGCCAAGGTGCCGGTGGTGGACTTCAGCGAGACCCTGCCCGCGGGCCAGCAGTACACGGGGTGGATGGACGCCAATGTGGCGGCCATTGAGTCGGCCCTGAACGGCTGACCAACCCCATAAGCTATAGGGGCGGAGGCTTCTCCGTGCCAGCTGCTTGCCAACGCCGCGCCAACAAAGAACGCTAGGAATTCCATGCCCGCACCAGTGGTCAGTCTGCGCAACGCCAGGCTTAGTTATGGCGAACGCACCCTCTGGGACGGGCTGGACCTGGACATCCAGGCCGGCGAGTTTTTCGCCGTCCTGGGGCCCAACGGCAGCGGCAAGACCAGCTTCCTGAAGGTCCTCCTCGGGCTGGCCCCGCTCAGCGGCGGCACCGTGATGGTGGGCGGCGAGGCCGCCAAGCGCGGCAGCAACCACATCGGGTATGTGCCCCAGCAAAAGGGCTTTGCCGCTGACACCCCGCTGCGCGCCCGCGATCTGGTGGGGATGGGCCTGGACGGGCACCGTTGGGGCATCCGGCTTGGCGGGCACCACCACAAGCGCAGGGTGGATGAACTGCTGGCCCAGGTCGGCGCCGAGGGCTACGCCAAGGTTCCCGTGGGCATGCTCTCCGGCGGCGAGCAGCAGCGCCTGCGCGTGGCACAGGCGCTGGCGACCTCCCCTGAGGTGCTGTTGTGCGATGAGCCCCTGCTCTCGCTGGACCTGCAGCACCAGAAGGCCGTCAGTGCGCTCGTCGGGAGGCAGGCCACGGAGCACAACACCGCCGTCGTCTTCGTCACGCACGAGATCAACCCCATCCTGGACCACGTGGACAGGGTGCTGTATCTGGCCGGCGGGCGGTTCCGTGTGGGCAGCCCGGCCGAGGTCATGACCACGGAGGTCCTTTCGGATCTGTACGGCACGCATGTCGAGGTGCTCCACACCAACGGCCGGATTGTGGTGGTGGGGCTGCCCGATGCCACCACGCACAGCCATGACCACGACACCTTCGAGGAGCACTGATGACCTTCAACGACTTCATGGAGGCCGTCTTCAATTTCAGCAACTACGGGGAACTGCTGCCGCTCTTCCGCGATTCCCTGCTGGCCGGCGCCGTCCTGGGCCTGGTGGGCGGGTTGATCGGCACCTTCGTCATGATGCGCGATCTGGCCTTCGCCGTGCACGGCATCGCTGAACTCTCCTTTGCCGGCGCGGCATTCGCACTGTTGATCGGCGCGGATGTGATCTTCGGGTCGCTGGCCGGCTCCGTGCTGGCAGCCCTGCTGCTGGGCGTGATGGGGGTCCGGGCGCGCGATAGGAACTCGGTGATCGGCGTCATCATGCCCTTTGGGCTGGGCCTGGGCATCCTGTTCCTCTCCCTGTACCAGGGCCGCGCGGCCAACAAGTTTGGCCTGCTCACGGGGCAGATCGTGGCCGTGGACACCGCCCAATTGTCGGTGCTGGCGGCGACGGCGCTCATTGTCGTGGCGGGGCTGGTGGCCATCTGGCGGCCGCTGACCTTTGCCAGCGCGGACCCCGAGATCGCCGCGGCCCGCGGCGTGCCCGTGCGCACGCTCTCGCTGGTATTCATGTTCCTGCTGGGCATTTCCGTGGCCCTGTCCATCCAGGTGGTGGGCGCCCTGCTGGTGCTGGCCCTGCTCATCACCCCCGCCGCCGCGGCGCTGCAGGTCACCGCTGCGCCCAAGGCCGTGGTGGCGCTCAGCGTCTCGTTCGCGATGGTGTCCACCGTGGGCGGCATCATGCTGGCCCTGGGCGGCAGCATCCCGATCAGCCCCTATGTCACCACCCTCTCGTTCCTCATCTATGTCGTCTGCCGGGGCATCGGCGCCTACCGCCGCCGGCATGGCTGGACCTCCCGCAAACTGCCCGGTGCCAACCAGGCGGCCCTCGCCAAGGCCTGACACCTGACCTCCTTGCCGGGGACCGGTCCCGGGCCTAGCGTTGAACTGTGCTGGATGCCTTGGATTCCAGCGGCTACGAGCTGGCGCGGCTGATCCTGCAGCGCGGCGTTGCAGGCGTGTACCTCGTTGCGTTCATTTCCAGCGCCGCGCAGTTCCCCGCCCTGCTGGGGGAGCGCGGGCTGCTGCCGGTGCCGCGGTACCTGGCCCGCATCCGCCGTCCGCCCGGCCCCACGCTGTTCAGCTGGCGCTATTCCGATGCCCTGCTGCGTCTGGTGTCGTTCACCGGCGCCGCCATTGCCGCCATCCTGGTGCTGGGGTTGCCGCAGCTGGGCCCGCCGTGGCTGCCAATGCTCGCGTTTGTGGCACTCTGGCTGCTGTACATGTCGATCGTCAATGTCGGCCAGGTCTTCTACGGCTTTGGCTGGGAGATTCTGCTGCTGGAGGCCGGGTTCATGGCCGCTTTCCTGGGGTCCGACGCCGTCCCAGCCCCGGTGGCCATCATCTGGCTGTTCCGCTGGCTGGTGTTCCGGCTCGAGTTTGGCGCCGGCATGATCAAGATGCGCGGCGATTCCTGCTGGCGGGATCTGACGGCGCTGTACTACCACCATGAAACCCAGCCCATGCCCAACCCGCTGAGCTGGTGGTTCCACCATCTGCCCCGGCCGCTGCACAAGGTGGAGGTGCTGGGCAACCACTTTGCACAGCTGGTGGTGCCCTTCTTCCTCTTCGCTCCGCAGCCGGTGGCCAGCGTCGCCGCCACCATCGTCATCACCACCCAACTGTGGCTGGTGCTCTCCGGCAACTTCGCCTGGCTCAACGTGCTCACCATCATCCTGGCCAGCTCGGCGCTTGCCGACGGGCCGGTGGCCGCCGTGCTTCCGGCGCTGGTGCCGGGCACAGGGCTGCGGGAGCCGACGCCGCTGTGGTTCACCGCCGTCGCCCTGGCGGCGGCCGTGCTGCTGCTGGTCCTCAGCTGGAAACCGCTGCGCAACCTCTTCTCGCACTACCAGCTCATGAACGCCAGCTTCAACAGATGGCGGCTGGGCAACGCCTACGGTGCCTTCGGCTCCATCACCCGCCGCCGGTACGAGGTGGCCGTGGAGGGGACGGACGACGCCGACCCGGACTCGGCCGTGTGGCTGGAGTATGGATTCCACGGCAAACCGGGGGAGCCGGGGCGGCTGCCGCGGCAGTACGCGCCGTACCATCTGCGGCTTGATTGGCTGATGTGGTTTCTGGCGCTGGGGTCTCCGGGGCTGGATTGGTTTGTGCCGCTGCTGAACAAGCTGCTGGCGGCGGACGCACCCACCCTGAAACTGCTGCGCCACGACCCCTTTGACGGCCGGCCGCCGCGGTGGATCCGGGCCCGCGTCTACCGCTACAGGTACACCAGCTGGGGCGAGTGGCGCCGCACCGGAGACTGGTGGGTGCGTGAGCCGCTGGGCCTGTTTGTGCCGGCTTTCAGCGCCCGGGACTAGCGCCGTCGTGCTCCATTGACCGCCCCTGAACGCCGGTCTAGCGTTGAATCCGGCGACGAAAACTTCGCCTGCCATGTTCATGGGAGGGCATGATGGCCATTGCAGTGGTCATGGATTTCACCGGGGGAACGGTTGAGCAGTACGACGAGGCCTGCCGCCGGCTGGGCTTCGAGCCGAAGGGTCCCGGCGCACCCGGCGGCCTCTTCCACTGGGCCGCATCAACGGAGGGCGGCCTGCGCATCACCGACGTCTGGCAGGACAAGGAAACGTGGGAGGCATTCACCGCCGACAAGCTGACCCCTGTCAGCACCGAGATCGGCATCCCGGCCCCCGAGGTGGCGTTCTACGAGGTCTACAACTACCAAACCCAGGGGCCCGCACTGTAGCGGGGATCCCGGCGATCCAGGCCTAGGCAAGGGAGGGCCCGCGGGATACCTGCGGGCCCTCCTTCGTAATGTGCAGTCACCCTTCCATACACGGCTATGCTCGATTTCGTCGTAGAGGAACCAACCTGCTTCGATGACTACACGCAGAAATCCATGTGGAAGAGGATGTCTCATCGTTAAAGCAAAGGCAGTCCGGCGCTGGGTGATTCTGGCCAGTGCAATTGTGGGTTTTTCGCTCCTAGTGACGTCGTGCGCCTCGCCTGAGCCATTGACCGTTGCCGGTACCGCTGGCCATTGGATGAGTGAGGGGCCGGACGGCCAACGGACTGTCATGAATCTCAAGGACGATGGCACCTTCACGGTCACTGGCGTTCCCAATGAAGTCTTCGAAGCCCTCTCCGACGTGATGTTCGTTTGGCAGCTTGACTGGACAACTACACAGGACCTGACAGGCACATGGGCACCAGATTGGAACAGCAGCAACAACCGCCCCTATGTGGTCATGGACATCCCTGGTGTCGTCATGAGATTCAGGCTAAGCGTCGACAACGCGAAAGACGCGATTGAACTCTATGCGTACCTAGGTGATCCGGACAACGATGAGAGGTTCTCTTTCATCAAGTCCTAGCAACTCTCATTGCCGCTCTATTCGGCCGCGGTGGGCATTCATGTCTAGCCACAGTGGTTGTGGGGCATGGGCACCCAGCACGACTCTGTCATGGTGGGCCGCCGCCGATTCCCTAGAACCAGAGGGACTGGACGATCCCTGCTGCGCCAATCAGCACCAGGCTGCCGAAGACGGACAGCGAAAACACGCTGGCGATCTTGGAGGTCCTCCCCAGCCGGCGCACGGCGTCGCCCTTCCGAAACGCGTACATGACGGACAACGCCGCGACCCCGGCCAGGACCGGCATCGAGAAGATCAGCAGGAGGAAATACTTCAGCTCATCCCATCCGCCGGCGGTTTGGGACAGGAACCACAGCGTTCCGCCGATGCCGAAGGGCACCCCCGCCAGAATGAGCGAGCGGTACCTGATCCACTCCCACATTTCCGGCCCCCTTGGAAAGCATTCAACGATCCACTGCAGCAACAGTGGATGGACTCTGCCCGCCACTGTGCCACGGATTGTGGCATCGGGGCCAGTATGGCTTGGAGTGCGCTGCGGTAGTTCTGCCGTACAGTCAGGACGCGTCGATTTGCAGTTCGCCCATGGCGACCTGTCTTCGGCCAGTGAGGCAGGCCGCTGCCGGCAACGATCCGGTGTCCATATGTGACGACACTGCCATCAGTGCTGATTGAAATATGAGGACTCTCTTCCTCTTTTGAGAAACCCATGATTACGTGGTGCTGATAGTGGACGCTGCTCTTTCCCCAGATGTGGAAATCCCATCGAAGTTGAGGATTCCTTTCAATTGCCACATCGCCTGGAAACAGTGCAATGTCATTGACGACGCTGTACCATTCTGGTGTCAAGCGACTGGAAAGTCTGAGTTTTCCTCAATGTTCTTGAAGAACCATTCGTTCAGTCGCTGGACTCCGGCGTCAGAGCTGTCAACATCTGTGGCGTCGAGAGCGACAAGATTCTTGAGTTGCTCGATGCGGAATGATTTCTCATTCATTCTTTTGTTATAGAGCGATCTCGCCTCCTGACGTGGCAGTTCCCCTGGCGGTGCAAAAGTGCCTGGATTGAATAGTTCGTAGTTGCCAAAATCCACTGTCATCGGGTTACCTTCGCGTCGATTGAAAGCGTTTCAATCGCCGAACGGCAGGATGAATGTTGGCGATCCAAGAACTAGTTGGACGTTGACGAGTGGCGCGTCCACAGCATGTGATTGCTCGGAAACGTAGTCGCAAGATCGCTGGCGACTCTGTTCAACCTATTATTCTCACGCGATTCAGATGTTCCTGAATCCGCCGCCTCAGCGCTTGGGCTTCCTCCAAGGTCCCGCCGATCCGCGGATGGAATTCCCATTCGTCGACCTGAGCGGCGGTTTCGCTGATGCAGTTACTGAGAATGGTGAGTTCAAATAGAGCAAGAGGCAGTTCCGTGATTTCGTTCTCGTCGATGTCCCGCGTTCCGGAGGGATTGCTCGCTGTCAGCCATGCATGGCGTTCCGGATACTGTCCTTCGAATTCATGTCGCGCGCCGAGGGCGGCTTCGATTTGTTTCACCTTGGGCCGGTAGTGGCGCCGGTTGGTCAGGGAGAGGCCTTTGAGCGCGGGCATCTCCAGCAGTGGTGTGAGACCGCCGTCTGCAATCACCGTGGACCCGTGCATGTCCAGAAGATGGAGCTTGGTGAGAGCCGCCAATGGTTTCAAGGATTCGAGGGTTCCGCAGTTCGACAAAGTGAGTTCCTGCAGGTTGGTGAGGAAGGCGATGTCGTCCACGGCATCGATGCGTCTGCAGTTGCTGAAGTCCAGCTCCCGCAGGACATGCCTCAAAGGCGCGTGGCGGAATGCGGTGATGTCGCCAAGTTTTGTGGCCGCGACGATCTGCAGTTTTTCCAGGTGGGCGAGCTCCTCGATACCGTCGATGCTGCGGACCTGCGGATGCTGCTTCATCCGCAGGCTCGCCAGGCCGCGGTTGGCGGCTATGGGAGCGAGATCCGCTTCCTTGTAGCTGCCAAGGTAGAGGCTGGTCAGGCCGGTCAGCGTATTGAATGTCGGTTCGACGATCGGCCAATCTGCAACCAGCGACCACAAATGCGGGAACTGTGCCAGGTCGATTCTTGCCTTCGTAACCGCCTGAATACTCAGCTCCTCAAGAGTGGCCCCCAACCGGTGGAGAGGCGTCAGATCTACGAGGCCATGCGCCAGCACAGAGATCTTCTTCAGCGGCCACTCACCGATGAAGTCCACGGAGGATTCTCTGAAGCCCCAGGCATAGTTGAGGCGGAGCTCATCGACGTGTCCGCTGGCCGCAATAGCGTCGGCATTGGCTGTCCATCCATCGGTGACCCTCATGACGGTCCAACCGGGCTGCCTCTCCAGTTCGAATCCATCGAAGTACACGATTTCAGTGTCGGGGGAGATCATGGATTCCGCCGATCCATAACAAGATACTGTGAGGGCCTACTAGGCTTCCGGAGTGACATCCCGAGGGGTTTCTCCATTAGGCTCACCGGCGATCGGTGACTATGTCGCTCATGGCAAGTATTCCGTGGTCCCACTCACGTGCAATTGGGAAATTGGCCATAAGTCTTTGGTGCCAGTAGGGGTCATCGTCCCGCCCGAGGAGCACGAACTCAACAAATTCGGGCCCGTCCTTCCACACATCGGCCACCCAATCAACCGCTTCAACGCTTTTCTGAACAGCGTCGTCCCAGGTCAACTCCGGCGTGCAGTAGCTCGACGAGTCAAGAATGTACTCGATCAAGGGGATCAGATGCTCGCCGTCTGTCCGATATCCATCCAGACCGAGGATCAGAGCGCCCATGTCTCCCGCGATTCGAGCGGCACCGCACATCGCGCCAACGCCTACAAATACGTCGGGGTGCGTTACGAGCAGCAAACCCGGTGGAACGGCGAGCAGCTTCTTTTTGAATTCGGCGTCGACCTCGTCGAGGTCCGGAGTGCAGGGGAGACCCTCTTCGTTCGCTTGCTGCACTTGGATCATTCCCCCGGCTAATTCCAGATTTGTCGACCAGAGCCTACCCCGACATTCGCAGGACCTGGCAATGTGTCGAAAACCGGACTGGGCCGAGAACTGGGGGCTTGGCCGATGCGCTGGCTCCTGGGGCCCTTATCATGGGCGCATGACCTATCGTTTGCTCAGCGCCAAAGAAGCACTTGTCGTGCGAGTACTGCTGGAGCGGGCGGACGACCAACGCTGGCACGGCCTGGGCCTTGAACTATTGAGGGTGAAGGACATGGACGACGGCGGAATGGGGAGCCTCAGCTTCCAACCAGCAACCCCGGATCCGCGCTTCGGAGCGATGCTGTCGGAAGGGTGGTTCAAGGATGCAGACGGTACGCCAGTCATCGTGAGCATCAACTTGGACCGGGATGACAACATCTTTGAATTGGACAGCTGGAAAGTCGACTACTCGCCGCTGTTGCGATTGCCTGCCAGCGCCGGTGACATCCTGAACTGTCCTGTCAGAATGCGCTGACCTGCCACGTCAGGTCCATACAAGGGAAGGCCCGCAGGAA
This sequence comes from Arthrobacter sp. 35W, assembly GCF_000482545.1. Lineage (GTDB taxonomy): Bacteria > Actinomycetota > Actinomycetes > Actinomycetales > Micrococcaceae > Specibacter. The sequence continues at coordinate 2,476,878 of NZ_KI519454.1, read as the reverse complement.
TCCTGCGGGCCTTCCGGTGCAATGGCATCGTGGGCCTAGACGGCGTCGATCTGCAGCTCGCCCATGGCATCCCAGCCGGAGCCGTCCACCTTGCGCGAGACGATGCGCGGCGTCGAGGTCAGTGCCGGACGGATGGACTCTAGCCCGGCCTTGAAGTGCGCGCTGCCCACATGGGCGGCAGCGGCGTCGTCGTCGGCGAAGGCCTCCAACAGCACGAACTCATTGGGGTCCTCGACGCTGCGGGTCCAGTCGAACCACAGGTTGCCGGGCTCGGCGCGGGTGCCCGCGGTGAAGGGGGTCACGAGCTCGATGAACTGCTCGGCGTAGTCGGGCTTGACGGGAAATCTCACAACGATGAAGTACATGCACCAAGCCTATAGGGCGGGCGGGGAGGCCTTCTTGAGCGCCGTGCACTCTGCGCACAGGCCGTAGATTTCCACAGTGTGCTGCACCTCGGTGAAGCCGTGTTCCTTCGCCGTGCGGGCCGCCCAGCTCTCCACGGCGGGGGCTTCGATTTCCACGGCCTTGCCACAGTTGCGGCAGAGCAGGTGGTGGTGGTGCGAGGCGACGGAGCAGCGACGGTAGACGGCCTCGCCCTCGCCATTGCGCAGGGTGTCCACCAGGCCTTCCTCAGCCATTGAGGCGAGGATGCGGTAGGTGGTGGCCAGCGAGACGCTGACGCCGTTCTGGTGCAGCAGCCGGTACAGCTCCTGGGTGCTGACAAAGTCGTCCAAGGTGTCCAAGGCCGCGCCGACGGCCAGGCGCTGCTTGGTGACGCGCTGCGCCGCTGGTGCCTGGGACATGGTGTTGGAGCCTTTCAGTACTGGGACTTTCCCGTATTCCAGCTTAACCCACAGGCCCCAACCGCAGCGCAGCACGGGGTCGGTCTGGGGTACTAGGCTGGCGCCATGAAGCTGACCAAATTCACGCATGCATGTGTCCGCCTCGAGAAGGACGGCAGGGTCCTCACCCTGGACCCGGGCATTTTCTCGGAGACCGGTCCGGCACTGGCCGGCGCCCACGCGGTGCTCATCACGCACGAGCACGGGGACCACCTGGACAAGGACGCCGTGGTGGCGGCGTTGGCCGCGGATGCCGCATTGGTGGTCCATGCCCCGGCCGGTGTGGCAGCGGCGCTGCGGGCCGCGGCCCCGGCGGCGGCCGAACGCATCCACGACGCCGTGCCGGAGACCTCCTTCGAGGTGGCGGGGTTTGCCATCCGCGCCTTTGGCGGCCAGCATGCGCTGATCCACCCGCACATCCCGGTGGTGGCCAATGTGGGGTACCTGGTGGACGCAAATGTGTACCACCCGGGCGACTCGCTGATTGTGCCGAACGGCGTCGCCGTCAAGACGCTGCTGGTGCCCATCCACGCCCCGTGGTCCAAGGTGGGGGAGGTGGTGGACTTCGTCACCTCGGTCCGAGCCCCGCGTGCCTTCCAGATCCACGACGCACTGCTCAACGAGAACGGGCTCTCGTTCACCGAGGGCCATGTGCAGCGCCTCGGAAGCCACTACGGCACCGATTTCCGCCACCTGGCGGCGGGGGAGTCCGTGGAGGTCTAGGCGGAAGCTCCCGGCCAGACGCCCGTGCTGAAGAATGATTCAAGGGTCTGCGCATGGACCCCGGGAGCCAGGCCCTTTTCGGCCAGCCAGGCCTCGTTGCCGTAGCTGCGGGCATAGCGCTCGCCGCCGTCGCACATCAGCGTGACGATGCTGCCGCGCTCGCCGCGGGCCACCATGTCCGCCACCAGCTGCCAGACACCCCACAGATTGGTGCCGGTGGAGGGCCCGGCGTTCAGCCCGGTGAGCCGGCCCAGATGTTCCATGGCCGCCACCGAGGCGGCGTCCGGGACCTGGATCATGGCGTCGATGACGGCCGGGACGAAGCTCGGTTCCATGCGGGGCCGCCCGATGCCCTCGATGCGCGAGGACATGCCGGTGGAATGGGTGGTGTCGCCGCTGAGCCAGGCGCCGTGGAAGGCGGAGTTCTCCGGGTCCACCACGGCCAGTTGGGTGGCGTGGCGGTGGTAGCGCAGGTAGCGCCCGATGGTGGCGCTGGTGCCGCCGGTGCCGGCACCCACCACAATCCAGCGCGGCACGGGGTGCTCCTCCAGGGACAACTGGTCAAAGATGGACTCGGCAATGTTGTTGTTGCCGCGCCAGTCGGTGGCCCGCTCGGCATAGGTGAACTGGTCCATGTAGTGGCCGCCGGTGCGCTGGGCCACGGCCGCGGCGGCCGCGTAGACCTCTTCGGCCCGGTCCACAAAGTGGCAGCTGCCACCGTACTGCTCAATGAGCGAGACCTTTTCGTGGCTGGTGCTGCGGGTCATGACGGCCACGAACGGCAGTCCGAGGAGTTGGGCAAAGTAGGCCTCGGACACCGCCGTGCTGCCGGAGGAGGCCTCCACGATGGTGGTGCCCTCGCTGATCCAGCCGTTGACCAGCCCAAAGAGGAACAATGAACGGGCCAGGCGGTGCTTGAGGCTGCCGGTGCGGTGGCGGGACTCGTCCTTCAGGTAGAGCTGGACACCCCATTCTTCGGGCAGCGGGATCGAGTACAGGTGGGTGTCGGCGGACCTGTTGTTCTCGGCCTCGATGGTGCGCAGCGCAGTGTGCGTCCACTGCCGTGCCGAGGTGTTGGGGAGCGTATCCATACGTCCAAGAGTAGTGGCCGAGGGGCCGGGCTCTAGAGTGGGTGGTGGACCGGCGCGGGCCGGAGCCCGCCGTGTAGTGACAGAGGAGCACCTGGTGGACATTTTGATGGACGTTGAAACCCTTTCCACCCGGCTGCAGGCCGGTGTGCGGACGGTTCTGCTGGACGTCCGGTGGGCGCTCGGGGATCCGCACGGCCGCGACCACTACCTCGCGGGGCACCTCCCGGGAGCCGTCTACGTGGATCTCGCGACCGAGCTCGCCGGGCACGGCGGGGCTGCCGATGGGCGCCACCCGCTCCCGGCCGAGGCGGACTTTGGCGCGTCCATGAGGCGCTGGGGCCTGAACGAGGGTGACACCGTGGTGGTGTACGACGACGGCGGCAGCACGGCCGCGGCCCGGGCCTGGTGGCTGCTGGGCCATGCCGGCTGGGGGCCGGTGCACCTGCTCGACGGCGGTCTTGGCGCCTGGCGTGCCGCGGGCCTGCCGCTGGAGTCCGGCGACGTCGTCGTCGATCCTGGCACAGCTGTGCCACGCTACGGCAGCAAGCCGGTGGCAGACATCGACCAGACGGCGGACTGGAGCAGCCACGGCGTGCTTCTGGATGCGCGTGCGGGGGAGCGCTACCGGGGCGAGGTGGAGCCGATCGACCCGCAGGCCGGCCATGTCCCCGGCGCGCTCAGCGCCCCCACCACCGAAAACCTCGCCGGGGACAAGCGGTTCCTCCCGGCTGCGGAGCTGCGTTCCCGTTTTGCGGCTCTGGGCATCGAGGACGGAACCGACGTGGCCGTCTACTGCGGCTCTGGAGTGACGGCCGCACACCAGATCGCCGCGCTGGAGATCGCCGGCTTCCGCGCCGCGCTGTTCCCCGGATCCTGGTCCGCCTGGTCCAATACGCCGGGACGGCCTGTGGCCACCGGAGCGGCGGATCCGGCCGGCACTGCCAGCGCAGTCCCAGAACGCGGGGATAGGGTGGATTCATGACGCAAGCCAACGCCTATGCCGCTACTTCCCCCGACGCCGGATTGGAGCCCATCACCATTGAGCGCCGCGATCCCGGCGCCCACGATGTCGAGATTGCCATTGAGTTCTGCGGACTCTGCCACTCGGACATCCACACCGTCCGCGAGGAATGGGGCGGCATCACGTTCCCGCTGGTGCCCGGACACGAAATTGTGGGCACGGTGTCCCACGTGGGGGCCGAGGTCACCCAGTTCGCCGTCGGCGATGCCGTGGGCGTGGGCTGCATGGTGGATTCCTGCCGCGAATGCGATTCCTGCCTTGAGGGTGAGGAGCAGTACTGCAGCCGGGGCAACACCGGCACCTACGGCGCCACCGATCCCCGCCACGACGGCGAGATGACCCAGGGCGGGTACTCCAGCTCCATCGTGGTGGATGAGAACTATGTGCTCAGCATCCCCGAGGGCATGGACCGTGCGGCCGCCGCGCCGCTGCTCTGCGCCGGCATCACCACCTACTCGCCGCTGCGCTACCTCGACGTCCAGGAGGGCGACGCCGTCGGCGTCATCGGTCTGGGCGGGCTGGGACACATGGCCGTCAAACTGGCCAAGGCCTTGGGCGCCACCGTCACCGTCTTCACCACCTCTGCCGGCAAGACCGCCGCCGCGCACGAGCTGGGGGCCGACGCCGTCGTGCTCTCCACCGACCCGGCGGCCATGGCCGCGGCCAAGGATTCGCTCAACGCCATCCTCGACACCGTTGCGGCCTCGCACGACATCAACCCCTACATGCGGACCCTGGCCCGCGATGGTGCGCTGATCCAGCTGGGCCTGCCCAGCGATGACATGCCGCCGGTGAACCCCGGACTGCTGATCCGCAAGCGGCTGGCCTATGGCGGATCGCTGATCGGCGGCATCGCCGAAACCCAGGAAATGCTGGACTTCTGCGCCGAGCACAACATCACCTCGGACATTGAAATTGTGCGGGCGGACGAGCTCAACGAGGCCTACGACCGCATGGTGGCAGGCGATGTTAAGTACCGCTTTGTCCTGGACAACTCCACCCTCTAATAAACGCACCCATCGGCATTAAGGAACGGCAGAAGTATGAGCTCGCTTTTCACCAAAATCATCAACGGCGACATCCCCGGCCGCTTTGTCTGGTCGGACCCGGACGTGGTCGCCTTCTTGACCATCGGTCCGCTAACGGACGGCCACACCCTGGTGGTGCCGCGCTTGGAGGTGGACCGCTGGACCGACGCGGACCCGGAGCTGCTGACCAAGCTGATGCTGGTGGCACAGACGATCGGCGCCGCCCAGGTTGAGGCCTTCGGCTCGGCACGGGCTGGGTTGACCGTGGTGGGCTTCGAGGTGGAGCACCTGCACGTACACGTCTGGCCGGTGAACTCCATGGCCGACTACGATTTCGGCACCGTTGACCACCATCCGGACCCGGCGGTGCTGGACGCCAATGCGGAAAAGATCCGTGGTGCCCTGCGCGCGGCCGGCCAGGGAGAGCACGTCCCCAGCGCGTAGTTTGGCGGGGGCTGCCGGGTCCCCACACCCGGCAGCCGGGCCCCGCCTACTTGGGCGCGAGGGCCTGGTTGAGGGCGGTGCGGATGCGCTTTTCGGAGACGGAGTAGGCGGTGCCGAGCTCGACGGCGAAGAGGCTGACGCGCAGTTCCTCGATCATCCATCGCACGGCCTCCAGCGCGCTGGAATGGCTCTTCCCCGGTGCCAGGGCTGCCACGGCGTCGTCATACTCGTCCTCCAGCCGCTGCACGATGGCCATGTTGGCACCGTCCCGGGCCACATTGCTGGGCAGCTTTTCCAGCCGCCGCTCAATGGCAGTGAGGTAGCGCGGCAGCTGGCTGAGCTGGGCAAACCCCGTCTTGGCGACGAAGCCCGGGTACACCAGCAGCTCCAGCTGGCCCTTGATGTCGTTCAGCGCGGAGATCAGTGACAGGCTGGTGGCCGCCTTGAGCTCCTTCTGGATGCGCCGGGCGCTGGAAAGGATGCGCTCGACGACGGCAGTGACGGCGAAGACCGTGTCGATCAGCTCGGCACGCACCTTGTCGAAGAGCGCATCGAACTCCGCCCGCGTCCACGGCAGCTCGGCCGGGACCAGCTTGTCGATGGCCGCGAGCGCGCAGTCGGCAATCAGGGATGTAACACTGCCGTGCGGGTTCTGGCTGAAGGTGAGCTTCTCGTTGTTGTTCAGATGCTCCAGCACATAGCGGTCCGGCGAGGGCACGCGCAGGGCCAGCAGGCGGATGACGCCGGCCCGCATGGACGCCAGTGCCGCGTCCTCCGTCTGGTAGACGCGCACACCGGCCGTTGACCCCTCGTCCACCAGGGCGGGGTAGCCCGTGACGGTGTGTCCGGCCACCAAACGCTTCACCTCACGCGGCAGCGTCCCCACGGTCCACTCCGTCAGCCCGCTCTGCTCCTGAATGCCGCCGGTGTCGGCCGTTGGTCTCGACGGGCTCGACCGGCGGTCCTCACGTTGGCCGGGCCCCGTTTTGCCCTTCACGGCCTGCGTGGTCTTCGGTGTCGCCCCAAGGGATTCGGCGATGGCCCGGCGGGTGGCACCGGCCAAGCGCTCCTGCAGCTGGGCCAGGTCCTGGCCCTCGTCCAGAATCTTTCCGTGGCGGTCCACCACCTGGAAGGTCATCCGCAGGTGCGCGGGCACGGCGTCCCAATTCCACGATCCCGGCGGAATGACATGGCCCTTGATCCGGCGCAGGGCCAGCTCAAGGGACGGTTCCAGGGCGTCAACTGCCGGGTCGAAGTCCGCCGCGAGCGCCGCCGTCGCCGAGCGTGCCACATCCGGGGCGGGCACAAAGTTCTTCCGCACCGCCTTGGGCAGGGACTTGATCAGCGCTGTGACCAGCTCCGCACGCAGTCCGGGGATCTGCCAGCGGAACGGTGCCTCGTGCAGCTGGTTGAGGAACAGCAGCGGCACCTGCACCGTCACGCCGTCGGACGGGTTGGGGGTGGCCCCGGGCGCGGTGGGGTGGAACTCGTAGGAGAGGGGCAGCTCAAAGCCGTCCTGGTGCCAGAGCTTGGGGAAGGCGGCCTCGTCCAATTGGGAGGCGTCCTCGGCCATGACCTGTTCCGGGTCGAAGTCCAGCAGCGTTGGGTTCTCCTGGCGGGCATCCTTCCACCACTTGTCGAAGTGGCGTTCGGAGACCACGCCGGCGCCCACCCGCGCGTCGTAGAAATCGAAAAGCGTCTCGTCGTCCACACGCAGGTCGCGGCGGCGCATGCGCGTCTCCAGCTCCTCCACCTCGGCCAGCAGGGCCTGGTTGCGGTGGAAGAACTTGTGGTGGGTGCGCCAGTCGCCCTCCACCAGGGCATGGCGGATGAACAGCTCGCGGCTGAGCTCGGGATCGATCCGGCCGTAGTTGATGCGGCGGTCCGGGACGATCGGCACCCCATAGAGGGTGACCTTCTCGTGGGCCATGACCGAGCCCATCTTCTTGGACCAGTGTGGCTCGCTGTAGCTGCGCTTCACCAGATCCGGTGCCACCTCCTCGGCCCAGAGCGGGTCGAATTTAGCGGCCACGCGGGCCCAGAGCCGGGAGGTCTCCACCAGCTCGGCGGCCATCACCCAGTCCGGGGACTTCTTGAACAGCGCCGAGCCGGGGAACACGGCAAAGCGGGTGCCGCGCGCGCCGGCGTACTCGCGCTTGCGCTGGTCGTAGAGGCCGATGTGGCTGAGCAGGCCCGAGAGCAGGCTCATGTGGATGGCCTGGTGTCCGCCCACGGGGTCGACGTCGCCCCCGGCCAGGGTGATGCCCAGCGGCTTGGCCAGCTGCTTGAGCTGGGAGAACAGATCCTGCCATTCGCGGATGCGCAGGAAGTTCAGGAACTCCGCCTTGCACAGGCGGCGGAAGGCCGAGGAGCCAAGTTCGGACTGCTTGTCGGTGACGTAGCGCCACATGTTCAAGAAACCGGTGAAGTCCGAGTTCTCATCCGCAAAGCGCTTGTGCTTCTCCGCGGCCAGCTGCTGCTTGCTGCTGCCGTCCCCCTGGGGGCGTTCGCGCGGGTCCTGGATGGTCAGCGCGGCGGCGAGGATCATGACCTCCTTGGCGCAGCCCCGCTTGCCGGCCTCGACGATCATCCGGCCCAGGCGCGGGTCCACCGGGAGCTGGGCCAGCTGGCGTCCGACGGCGGTGATGGCACCCTCGGCCGTGACGGCGCCGAGCTCGCGCAGCAGCGTGACGCCGTCGGTGATGGCCCGGGAATCCGGGGCCTCGACGAACGGGAAGTTCTCCACGTCCTTGGGGCCCTTCGCCACACCCATGGCGGACATCTGCAGGATGACGGCGGCGAGGTTGGTGCGCAGGATCTCCGGGTCCGTGAACTCGCGCCGGGCCTCGAAGTCGTCCTCCGCGTAGAGACGGATGGCAATGCCGTCGCTGACACGCCCGCAGCGGCCCGAGCGCTGGTTGGCGCTGGCCTGGGAGATCCGCTCGATGGGCAGGCGCTGGACCTTGGTGCGGTGCGAGTAGCGGGAGATGCGGGCTGTGCCGGTGTCGATCACGTACTTGATGCCCGGCACCGTCAGGGACGTCTCGGCCACATTGGTCGCCAGCACAATGCGCTTGCGCTTGCCCGGGGTGAAGACAGCATGCTGCTCGGCCAGGGACAGCCGGGCAAAGAGCGGCAGGATCTCCGCATCGCTCAGCCGGGGGTGGTGCTTGAAGCGGCCGCGCAGGGCCTCGGCGGCGTCGCGGATCTCGCGCTCGCCGGAGAAGAAGATCAGGACATCGCCCGGTGCCTCCTTGGAGAGCTCCTCGACGGCGTCGCACACGGCGTCCACCGGATCGCGGTCCTCCTCGGCGTTGCCGCCGTCGAGCTTGCGGTCCGCAATGCCGTCGTCCTCGCCGTCGGCGCCCCCGCTGAGCGGGCGGTAGCGGATCTCCACGGGGAAGGTGCGTCCGGAGACCTCGATGATGGGCGCCGGGCCCTCGGGCGAGGCGAAGTGCTCCGCAAAGCGCTCCGGATCGATGGTGGCGGAGGTGATGATGATCTTCAGATCCGGGCGCTTGGGCAGGATCTGGCGCAGGTAGCCGAGGATGAAGTCGATGTTCAGGCTGCGTTCGTGCGCCTCATCGATGATCAGCGTGGAGTATTTGCGCAGCAGCCTGTCGCGCTGGATCTCCGCCAGCAGGATGCCGTCCGTCATGAGCTTGATCTTCGTCTGCGGTCCGACGTGGCCGGTGAAGCGGACCTGGAAGCCCACCTCCTGGCCAATCTCGACGTCGAGCTCGCTGGCAATGCGCTCGGCCACAGTGCGCGCGGCCAGACGGCGCGGCTGGGTGTGCCCGATCAGGCCCTTTTCCGCCAGCCCCAGTTCCAGGCACATCTTGGGGATCTGCGTGGTCTTTCCGGACCCGGTTTCACCGGCGATGATGGTGACCTGGTTGGCGGCAATGGTGGCCATCAGGTCCTCGCGGCGCTCGGAGACCGGCAGGGCTGCGGGGTAGCTAATTGTCAAAGTCATTGTGCCCCCAGTTTATGCGTCTGCATGCCTGCCACCGCCAGTGGCCAGGCGGGGCGGGGCGCCGTCCAGTCCCGGACGGTTCTAGCCGGCCGCGTGGCCCAGCCGCTGGGCCATGGCCCGGGCGGCATCTCGCAGCGCGGCGGGTGCGACGATCTCGAAGTCCCAGCCGAAGGCTGCCAGCTCCGCCAGAGGATCATCCAAGGAATCCCAACCCATCCGCACCACCGTGGCGCCGCCGTCGCCGGAGAGCTGTGCGGTGCTGCTGCCGAGCCGCTCCGCCACCACCGGCAGCGGTGCGTGGATGCGCACCTGCAGGTCGTAGCGGTAGGGGGAGCGGGTGATGGCCTGCTGCACATAGCCGGCCAGATCGGCGGCCGGCAGCGGGCGGGGGACGAAGCGCTGGCGCTGGCGGGGGATGGACGTCAGCCGATCCACGCGGAAGGTCCGCCAGTCCGTGCGGCCCAGATCCCAGCAGACCACGTACCAGCGCGGCCCGGCATCCACCAGGCGGTACGGCTCTACGAAGCGGCGTGTGGCGGCGCCGTCGGAGGCTTGGTAGTCGAACTCCAGAACCCGGCGCGCGGCGATGCCGGTGGACAGGGCTGTCAGGGCTTCCGGGTCGACCTCCGACGCTGGACCCGCGATGGTGGAGATGGAGGTCTTGAGCGCGGCGAACTTGGGCCGCAGGCGCGCCGGGAGCACCTGTTCCAGCTTGGCCAGGGCGCGGACGGAGGCCTCGCCGATGCCCGCGACGGGTCCCACTGCCATGGTGGCCAGACCCAGGGCCACCGCGACGGCCTCGTTGTCGTCCAGCAGCAGCGGCGGCAGCGCGGCACCGGCGCCGAGTTGGTAGCCGCCTGCCACGCCGGGGGAGGCGTTGATGGGATAGCCCAGCGTGCGCAGTTTGCCGATGTCCCGGCGCACGGTGCGCTCGGTGACCTCCAGGCGCGCGGCGAGGTCCTGCCCCGTCCACTCGCGGCGGATCTGCAGCAGCGACAACAACTGCAAAAGCCTGGCTGAGGTTTCCACCATGGACGGAAATCTACACCCCATTTTTCTGTATTGCGGACCAAAGCTGTCCGCAATGGTTTCTAGGCTTGAATCATGCGATACATCACCAGCTACTACCCAGACCGGGACCGGCAGCCGCAGAATGATGCTGCGGGGTTGCAGCGGCTTCCTGCGGCCGTTGCCGTGCCGGTGCAGATCAGGGAAGCCGCGATGGAGGGATGGGGCCGTGACCGGAATTGACTGGACGACGGAGCTGGTGGACCAGCTGGACTGGCATTGGACGTACCAGGCGCGCGCCCGGCTAGAGGGTCTCAGCGACGCCGAGTATTTCTGGGAACCCGTCCCGGGCTGGAATGTCCGCCGGCGGACCCATGCCACACCCGCTGATGCGCCCGGCAGCGGCGCATTCACCATCGACTTCATCGTGCCGGAGCCGGATCCTGCCCCGTTGACCACCATCGCCTGGCGGCTGTCCCATCTGCAGGTCGGTGTCCTGGGGGCGCGGCTGGCCAGCCACTTCGGCGGCCCGCAGGTGGACTACCAGGGCTACGACTACCCCGGCACGGCCGCCGTCGCCCTCGACCGGCTGGACGGGGCCTATGCGGCGTGGATTGCCGGGGTGCGCTCCCTGGGGGAGGCAGGCCTGGCCCGTCCCTGCGGCCCGGCGGAGGGCCCCTATGCCAGCTCGCCCATGGCCACCTTGGTGCTGCACATCAACCGCGAGATGATCCACCACCTCGCCGAAGCCGCGCTCCTGCGGGACCTCTACGCCAACCAGCACTAGCCCTGCATTGACCGCGGCCGTTCTGCGCAACGTTCTCCGCTCCTTCTGCGCAGAGGGGTCCCAAGACAAAGGCCTCAGCTATGAAAACTCCAGCTGCGCAGTTGCGCAAAGTCGCAGTATTCAGCGCCGCACCCATCGCCCTACTGATGGCCGGCGGCATGGTTTGGCAGGGTTCACAGGCCGCTTTCTCGGCCAACACCCGCAACTCAGGCAGTTCGTGGAGCGCGGGCAATGTGGCATTGACCGACGATGGCCTGGGTGCCGCAGCGTTCACCGTGGAGAACATCGTGCCCGGGCAGACGGGCCAGAAATGCATCGTGGTCACGTCGCAGTCCAATGTTTCCGGGGAAGTGCGGGCCTACACGCAAAACCTCATCGCCGCCCGCGGGCTGGATAGCCGGATCTACTTTGATCTGGAGCAGGGCACCGGCGGTTCCTTCAATGACTGCACCGGCTTCACCCCGACGGCCAATGCAGTTTCGGAACTGCCACTGGCCACCCTGGCCGCCACCAACCGGGACTTCGCCACAGGTGGCTCCTCGTGGGACACCACGGGAACCCCCGGGGAAACGAAAAGCTACCGGTGCACCTGGCGGTTTGACACCACCGGTATGAGCCAGGACGAGATCAATGCGCTGCAGGGAGCGCGGGTGGGCCTCGATCTGGTCTGGGAACTCCAATCGGACGATTCCCCCGTCATTCCCTAGCCTGTGTCCAACCACCACGACCCGGGGAGGATGCCATTCCCCGCTTGGGACGCAATTGTGGACGCGTCCTGGACGGGGAAACGTGTCCCGGATGCCGTCGTCGAACGGGCGCGCCGTTCGGGTCCGCGGAGTTTGCGCCACATCGACGGCGGAGAGAACGGCCGGGCATGGAAAGACCCCGCCAGCTCAATGAACTGGCGGGGTCTCATTCCGTGCCCTCGATAGGATTCGAACCTACGGCCTTCTGCTCCGGAGGCAGACGCTCTATCCCCTGAGCTACGAGGGCGCGGCAACCGTGGTTGCCGATGGGAACGGAAACGAGCTTATCAGGTGTGGCGCGTGCAAAGTAAAACCGGGACCCTGGCGCGTTGACCGCGGGGTGCACAGCGTGTCCAAGATCATCGCAAATCCGCCTGCTGTGGCGGGGATTGCGGGGGTAACGTTGCTCAAATGGTGACACAAACGCGCAGACCCCAATGGCTCGTCGCGGCAGGAATCATTCTTGTCGCCCTGACTTTGCGGTCGGCGGTCACAGTGGTTCCGCCGCTGGTGTCCACCATTGATGCGCAGCTCCCCATGGATGCGGCCACCATTGGCCTGCTGGGGATGCTGCCCACCGCAGCCTTTGCGGTGTTTGGCTTCCTGACCCCCTATGTGATCCGCTGGGCGTCGCTGGAATGGCTTGCCGTCGGCGCCATGGTCGTCTCCACCGTGGGCCAGGTGCTGCGCGTCTTCGCCCCCACCACGGCACTGTTCCTGGTGCTCTCCGTCGTATCGCTGGCTGGACTGGGCGCGGGCAATGTCCTGCTGCCGCCGCTGGTCAAGAAATACTTCCCCACCAAGGTGGGCCTGATGACGGCCATCTACGTGACGGCGCTCAGCGTGGGCACAGCCCTGCCGGCCCAGCTGGCCGTCCCGGTGGCTGACGCCACGAGCTGGCAGCTGTCCCTGGTCCTCTGGGCTGGCGTGAGCACCGTTGCGCTGCTGCCCTGGCTGGGCGTGCTGGCCAGCGGAAGGACACCAGCGACGGCGGTGGCCAAGCCGGCCGCTGGTACCGGGCCCGCCGTCGTCGTCCACGGAGCCGGGGGCAGCAAGGCACCCGCGCCGAAGATGAACCTGTGGCGCTCGCCGGTGGCCTGGGGCCTGACCTTCATGTTCGGCTGCACCTCCTTGAACACCTATTCCATGTTTGCCTGGCTGCCGGAGATCCTTACCGAGGCCGGGCTGGACCGTGGCAGTGCCGGCAGCATGCTCGCACTCTTCGCCGCCCTGGGCCTGCCGATGAGCCTGCTGATCCCGCTGCTGGCTGCTAAGATGGCCAATCCCTTCCCCGTGGTGCTGGTGATGCTGGGCTGCTTTGTGGCCGGGTACCTGGGGCTGCTGCTGGCCCCGGCGACGCTGACCTGGCTCTGGGTGGTGCTGGCCGGACTTGGGCCCGGCACCTTCCCGCTGTCGCTGCTGCTGATCAACCACCGCACCCGCACGCACGTGGGCGCCGGTGCCCTCTCCGGCTTCAGCCAGGGGATGGGCTACGCGCTCGCCTGCTCCGGTCCGCTGCTCTTTGGCCTGCTGCACCAGGCCAGCGGCGGCTGGACGCTGCCGTTCGTCTTCCTCTTTGCCACCCTGGTGCTGCTGGGTGCCGGAGCCTTCATCATCTGCCGCCCGCGAATGCTGGAGGACGACTTCAAGCCGGCGGCGGCCGCCTAGGCCGGGGAGTTCCCCGCAGCACTTGCAACGAGCGGACCCTTGACCGCCTAAATGTTAGAGACTAACATTTTGGCCATGGGAAAAGCCGCAGCCACCAAAGCGCTCCTACAGGAACGGGCCATGGAGCTGTTCCTGTCGCAGGGATTCGACGAGACGACAGTCGCACAGATCGCCGAGGCTGCCCAGGTGTCGCAGATGACCTTCTTCAGGCACTTTCCCACGAAGGACTCTGTGGTCTTTGACGACCCCTATGATCCAGTGATCGCGGGCCTCGTGGCCGCCCAGGATTCCGCACTGCCGGCGATGGAGCGGGTCCGTCGGGGCCTGCTGGCCGCGTGGAGCGCAATGCCCGGGCCAGCCGACAGCGCCGTTCGGGACAAGATCGGACTCATAGCCGGCCACCCACGGCTCGCGGCCGGCATTTGGGAAAACAACCGCAGAACCGAGGACCTCTTGGTCAAAGCCCTAGTCGGAACGGGGGTTGCCCGGCTGGAAGCCCGGGTGGCCGCTGGTTCCTGCCTGGGTGGCGTGACGGCAGCCCTGTTGGACTGGGCGGCGGAGCCGGACGGGCAGGACCTTCGGGAACGGATGGGCGCGGCCCTGGCACTGATGGGCGCGCCGGGAGACCCCTGTGGACCTGGCGGGACGGTCCGGCGAGCCCGGTGACAGCGCCTGCAGCCATCACAGCAGAGCGGATCACTAAGGCTCTAGGCGGCCTTGGCGTCCTCGATGACGTGTCCCTGGACGTGGGACCGGCGGAAATCCACGCCATCGTCGGGCTGAACGGTGCCGGCAAGACGACGCTGATGCGGATCCTGCTGGGCATGCTCACCCCGGATGGGGGCTCGGCCCGCCTTTCCGGAGTCCAGGTGCCTGGGGCCGCACCGCAGCTCTGGTCGACGGTGGGGCAGATGCTCGAGACTCCCTTCGCATATCCGGAGCTGTCGGCAAAGGAAAACATCTACTCCTCGGCCCGGCTGCACGGCCTGGGCAGGGCGGCCGCCGCTTTGGCCGCAGACAAGGCGTTGTCCGATCTGGGACTGGATGCCTATGCCGACTTTCGCGCCGGGGCGCTGTCGCTGGGAAATCGGCAGCGCGTGGGTCTGGCCGCCGCACTGGTCCATACACCCACGGTGCTGGTCCTGGACGAACCGACCAATGCCCTGGACCCCCGCGGTGTCATAGTCCTCCGCCGGCTGCTCCAGGACGCGGCCAGGGAGCGGGGCGCCGCCGTCCTGGTCTCCAGCCACCACCTTGATGAGGTCTCGCGGATGGCCGACAGGATCAGCGTGCTCCACCGCGGCAGGATCATCGGCTCGCTGGCACCGGGAACGGTGGATCTGGAACGCAGGTTCTTTGACCTGGTGCTGCAGTCCGACGAGCAGGAGCTGGGATGAGCACCTTCGCACAGGCGCTGGAATTCGAGGCCCTGAAGTTCCGCCGGGCGCCCGTGGTGCGCACGGTTTCCGGCCTGGTTGGGGCGGGGCTGCCGGTGCTCGCAGCGGCCTTCATGGTTGCTGCGACCTCCGATGGGTCCAGCCAGATCGGCCATAAGGCCGCGGCCCTGCTGACGGGTTCGGGCTGGGCCGGGTACTTGGCGATGGTGGGGATGCTGCTGTCCGTGGGGGCGCTGATAGGCATCGGTTTTGTGGTGTGCTGGTGCTTCGGCCGCGAGTTCACCGACAAGACCCAGTCCTGCTTGTTTTCCCTGCCCGTCAGCCGTCGGCAGCTGGCCTGCGCAAAGTTTGCCGTGGTCCTGCTGTGGTCGCTGGCACTCTGCCTGGCCACCACGGCTGCGGCCTTCGTGGCCGGCACCGCCATTGGCCTGGGCATCCCCGGACCCGACGATCTGGCCGCGGCGGGCAAGGCCTGGTGCGCCGGCGCCCTGGCGGCCCTGCTGGCCTGCCCCCTTGCCGTCGTCGCCAGTGTGGCGCGCGGCTATCTTCCCGGTGTCGGGGCCCTGGTGCTGCTGGTGGTCGCCACCCAAGTGGTGACGGCCTTCGGCGCCGGGGCATGGTTTCCCTATGCGGCGCCGGGGCTGTGGATGGGCATGGGCGGAGCGGCGGCCGCCGAAACGGTCAGCCCGCTGCAGCTCTTCCTCTGCGTCCCGGTCGCCGCCCTCGGCATTACAGCAACATGCCAATGGTGGAAGACCATGGAGACGTCCTACGGTTGAGCAACGTCGCTTCCCACACCCGATTGGGGAGCGGTGGGGCGGCAAACGTACACTGGGACGGTGACTCCTGAAGAACTTTCCGCCGCCATTACCACCTGCCTCCACGACGCTGCCGCCGCCGGTGAACTCAACGTTCCCGCCGAGGCGCTGCCCAAGGAGGTGCGCGTGGAGCGACCGAAGAGCCGGGAGCACGGAGACTGGGCCACCAGCATCGCCCTGCAGCTGGCCAAGCCCGCCGGTGTGCCGCCGCGCACCATCGCCCAACTGCTCAGCACCCGTCTGGAGCAGATCGATGGCGTGGCCAAGGTGGAGATTGCCGGCCCCGGCTTCCTGAACATCATCCTCGACGCCGCCGCCGCCGGCGAGCTCGCCAAGTCCATCGTGGAATCCGGCGAGGCCTTCGGCACCAACGCCGCGATGGCCGGCACCAAGATCAACCTGGAGTTCGTCTCGGCCAACCCCACCGGCCCGATCCACCTCGGCGGCACCCGCTGGGCCGCCGTCGGCGATTCCCTGGCCCGCATCTTCCTGGCCCAGGGCGCGGATGTAACCCGTGAGTACTACTTCAACGACCACGGCAACCAGATCGACAAGTTTGCCCGCTCCCTGCTGGCCAGCGCCAAGGGTGAGCCGGCCCCGGAGGACGGCTACGGCGGCGAGTACATTGTGGACATCGCCCAGGCCGTGGTGAACGCGCACCCGGACATCCTCTCCGCCGAGGACCCGCAGGAAGAGTTCCGCGCCCACGGTGTGGAACTCATGTTCGCCTCCATCCGCGAATCGCTGCACGAGTTCGGCGTGGACTTTGACGTCTACTTCCACGAGAACTCGCTCTTCGAGGACGGTGCCGTGGAGAAGCTGCTCGAGCAGCTCAAGGGCTCCGGCCACATGTACCTCAAGGACGGCGCCTGGTGGCTGAACTCCACCGACTTTGGCGACGACAAGGACCGCGTGGTCATCAAGAGCGATGGCAACGCCGCCTACATCGCCGGCGACATCGCCTACTTCAAGAACAAGCGCGACCGCGGCTTCGACCTGTGCATCTACATGCTCGGCGCCGACCACCACGGCTATGTGGCCCGCCTGAAGGCCGCTGCCGCTGCCATGGGCGACGACGCCGACCGCGTGGAGGTGCTGATCGGCCAGATGGTGAACCTGGTCAAGGACGGCACCCCCGTGCGCATGTCCAAGCGCGCCGGCACAGTTGTCACGATGGAGGACCTGGTGGAGGTTGTCGGCACGGACGCCGCCCGCTACTCGCTGGCCCGCTTCTCCTCGGACTCCAATATCGACATCGATCTGGATGTGCTGACCAAGCGCTCCAACGAGAACCCGGTGTTCTACGTCCAGTACGCCCACGCCCGCACGTGCGCCGTGGGCCGCAACGCCGAGGCCGCCGGTGTGGACCGCAGCGCCTTCGACGCCGGTGCGCTCAGCCACGCCACCGAGTCCGAACTGCTGGCCGTCCTGGGCCAGTTCCCCGGCGTCGTGGCCCAGGCCGCCGCCTACCGCGAACCGCACCGCGTGGCCCGCCACCTGGAGGTCATCGCCGGTGCCTACCACCGCTGGTACGACGCCTGCCGCGTCACCCCGATGGGCGATGAGGCCATCACCGACGTCAACCGCACCCGCCTGTGGCTGAACGATGCCACCCGCCAGGTGCTGGCCAACGGCCTGGGTCTGCTGGGTGTTTCCGCTCCGGAGAGGATGTGATCGCCTTGGCGAAAGAGACCGCCCAAGATACAGCGCAGACCGGCATCAATACGGCTGCCGGGGCCGCGCTGGCGCCCGAGTGGCTGCCCGCCCCCGGTGATCTGAACGAGCTCACGCCGCTGATGTGGGCCCAGGATGTGTCCCGCAACGACGACGGCGTGGTGGGCGTCGACGGCGTCTCCGTCGCCGAGCTCAAGGCACAGTTCGGCACCCCGCTCTTCGTCGTCTCCGAGGCCGACTTCCGGGCGCGTGCCCGGGCGTTCAAGGATGCCTTCGACGCCGCCTTCGCGGACATCTGCGGCGGCGTGGACGTCTACTACGCCGGCAAGTCCTTCCTCTGCACGGAGATTGCCCGCTGGGTGGACAGCGAGGGCCTGCGCCTGGACACCTGCTCCGGCGGCGAACTGGCCGTGGCTGCCCGCGCCGGGCTGGCGGGGGAGAACCTGGGCCTGCATGGCAACAACAAGTCCGCCGCGGAGATCAACCGCGCCTTGGACATGAAGCTGGGCCGCATCGTGGTGGACAGCCTGGACGAGCTGGAACGCGTGGCGGCCATTGCGGTTTCCCGCGGCGAGCGTGCCAAGGTGATGCTCCGCCTGACCCCGGGCGTGCACGCGCACACCCATGAATTCATTGCCACGGCCCACGAGGACCAGAAGTTCGGCCTCTCCATGTTGGCCGACGGCGCCAGCGTGAGCCCGGCGGAGGCGGCGGTTGCCGCTGCGACGGCGTCCGAGGGCATCGAGCTGCTGGGCCTGCACTGCCACATCGGCTCGCAGATCTTCGAGCCGGAGGGCTTCGCGCTGGCCGCGGAGCGCCTGCTGACCTTCCTCGCGCAGATGCAGCACAGCTACGCCATCACGCTGCCCGAGCTGGACCTGGGCGGCGGCTACGGCATCGCCTACACCGCCGTGGACACCCCGCGCCCGCCGGCCGAGATCGCCGCGGCCATGGCCGCCGTCGTGCGCTCCACCTGCGCGGAACTGGGCATCACCGCCCCGCGGATCTCCATCGAGCCGGGACGGGCCATTGTCGGCAGCACCACCTTCACCCTGTACGAGACCGGCACGCTGAAAACTGTCAACGTCGAGGTGGACGGCGCCGCGGATGCTTCCGATGGAGGCTCCCCGGTTACGGCTCCGCGTCGTTATGTGTCGGTGGACGGCGGAATGAGCGACAACGCCCGTCCGGTGCTCTATGACGCGGATTATTCGGCCGTTTTGGCCAGCCGGACCTCCGCTGCCGCCCCCGCGCTGTCCCGAGTAGTGGGCAAACATTGCGAGAGCGGCGACATTGTTGTTAGAGATGTATATCTGCCCAACGACGTGGCGGCCGGCGACCTTCTTGCAGTCCCGGGCACGGGGGCGTACTGCTGGGCATTGGCCAGCAACTACAACTACGTGCCCAGGCCCCCTGTGGTCGCCGTCCGAAACGGGGCAGCCCGCCTCATTGTGCGGGGAGAAACCGAAGACGACTTGTTAGCACGCGATTTAGGGGCTTAACACCTTGACCGAGCGCACCACCGCAGCGGATCCCGCAGCACCCAATACGACCAAGACCCTCAAGGTGGCCCTGCTGGGCGCCGGCAACGTGGGATCGCAGGTGGCCCGCATTCTGCTTGAGGATGCCGACGCCCTGCAGGCCCGCACCGGTGCCCGCCTGGAACTGTCCGGTATTGCGGTGCGCAACATTGACGCGCCGCGCGAGGTGGAGCTCCCGCGGGAGCTCTTCACCACCGATGCCTCGGCACTGGTGCGTGGAGCGGACATCGTCATTGAGCTGATGGGCGGCCTGGAGCCGGCCCGCACGCTGATCCTGGAGGCCATTGAACACGGCGCCACGGTGGTCAGCGGCAACAAGGCGCTGCTGGCGGCCGACGGCCCCTCGCTGTACGAGAAGGCCGACGCCGCCGGCGTCCAGCTCTCCTACGAGGCCGCCGTGGCCGGTGCGATCCCGATCCTGCGCCCGATCCGTGATTCGCTCGCCGGGGACAAGATCACCCGCGTGCTGGGCATCGTCAACGGCACCACCAACTACATCCTGGACCAGATGGACACCACTGGTGCCCAGTTCGAGGATGCACTGGCCGACGCCCAGCGTCTGGGCTACGCCGAGGCCGATCCGACGGCCGACGTCGAGGGCCACGACGCCGCCGCCAAGGCAGCCATCCTGGCCTCGCTGTCCTTCCACACCCGCTTTGCCCTGGAAAATGTGCACTGCCAGGGCATCAGCTCCGTAACGGCTGCGGACATCGCCGCCGCCAAGGACGCCGGGTTTGTCATCAAGCTGCTGGCCATCGCCGAAAAGCTGACGTTGGTTTCCGACGATGGCGTCGAAAGCGAAGCGGTGTCCGTGCGCGTGCATCCCACCCTGCTGCCGCGCGAGCACCCGCTGGCCGCCGTGCACGGCGCCTTCAATGCCGTCTTCATTGAGGCCGAAAACGCCGGTGAACTGATGTTCTACGGCCGCGGCGCCGGTGGCACACCCACCGCCTCCGCCGTGCTGGGCGACGTCGTCTCCGCTGCCCGCCGCATGGTGCTGGGCGGCCCCGGCCGCACCGAAACCACCACCGGGCATGTGCCCGCGGTGGGCATCGAGGCCGTCTCCACGCGCTACTACATTGGCGTGGACGCAGCGGACCAGCCTGGCGTGCTGTCCAAGATTGCCGCCGTCTTCACCGACCATGGCGTGTCCATCGAGACCATGCGCCAGACCGTGCACCAAAACGGCGGCGCCAGCTCTGCAGAGCTGCGCTTCGTCACGCACGAAGCATCGGAGGCCGCACTGGCCGCCACCGTTGAGGCCATCAAGGGCCTCGATGTGATCAATTCCGTCACCAGCGTTCTGAGAGTAGAGGGAGTCTAATGGCTCACCAGTGGCGCGGCGTTGTCCGCGAATATGCCGAGCGTCTGCCTGTCACGGCCGACACCAAGATCATCACGCTGGGGGAGGGCGGCACCCCGCTGGTGCACGCCCAGAAGCTCTCCGAGCTGACCGGCTCCACCGTGTACCTGAAGGTGGAGGGTATGAACCCCACCGGCTCCTTCAAGGACCGCGGCATGACGATGGCCATGACGGCCGCCGTCGCCGCCGGCGCCAAGGCCGTGGTGTGCGCCTCCACCGGCAACACCTCCGCCTCCGCCGCGGCCTACGCCACCGCCGCAGGCCTCACCTGCGCCGTGCTGGTGCCCGAGGGCAAGATCTCCATGGGCAAGCTCAGCCAGGCCGTGGCCCACGGTGCCACGCTGCTGCAGGTCGATGGCAACTTCGACGACTGCCTGGACGTGGCCCGCAAGCTGGCCGAGTCCTACCCGGTGTTCCTGGTGAACTCGGTGAACCCCGCCCGCATCGAGGGCCAGAAGACCGGTGCCTTCGAAGTGGTGGATGCCCTGGGCGACGCTCCGGACTACCACGTGCTTCCTGTGGGCAACGCTGGCAACATCAGCGCCTACTGGAAGGGCTACAAGGAGTACGCTGCTCCCTACGAGTCCGCCACGGCGGGCACGCTGGACGCCGTCTCCACCAAGACGCCCATCATGTGGGGCTTCCAGGCCGCCGGTGCCGCGCCGTTCGTGGCCGGCCACCCCATCACGGAGCCTGACACCATCGCCACCGCCATCCGCATCGGCAACCCCGCGTCCTGGGATCTGGCCATCGCCGCCCGCGACGAGTCCGGCGGCCTGATCGATGCCGTGACGGACGAGGAAATCCTTGCCGCCCACCGCTGGCTCTCGGCCAAGGAGGGCGTGTTCGTGGAGCCCGCCTCCGCCGCCGGCGTCGCGGGCCTCTTGAAGAAGCATGCCGCGGGCGAGGTTCCCAGCGGCAAGACGATTGTCATCACCGTCACCGGCCACGGCCTGAAGGACCCGGACTGGGCCCTGAAGAACGTCGATGGCAGCTCCGTCGAGCCGCAGTCCGTGGCCTACGACGTCGTCACCGTCGCCTCCGCCCTTGGGCTGGAAGCTGTGAACGGCTAAATGCAGATGAGCACTCCGCCGCTGGTGGCGGGCACCGCAAAGGTGCCCGCCACCGGGCTTGCCGCCACCGTACGCGTGCCCGGAACCAGCGCCAATCTCGGCCCCGGCTTCGACAGCCTGGGGTTGGCCGTGGCCCTGTACGACACGTTGAGCGTTGAAACGCTCGACGACGACGGCCGCCTCGAGTTCGACCTCCGGGGCGAGGGCGCCGATGAGGTGCCCCGCGATGAGGGCCATCTGGCCGTCAAGGCGATGGACCTGGCCTTTGCCCGGCTGGGATACCGCCGCGGCGGGTTGAAGATCACGGCGGAGAACGTACTGCCCCACGGCCGAGGGCTGGGCTCCTCGGCATCGGTGATCGTTGCCGCAATCACGCTGGCCAATGCCCTGGTGGACCCTGCCGATGCGCAGGACCGCGCCTGGGTGCTGCAGCTTGCCTCCGAGATGGAGGGCCACCCGGACAATGTCGCCCCGGCGATCTTCGGTGCCATGGCCATTTCCTGGCAGGAGGGCGAGGACTTCCGCTCCGTCCGCGTTGCACCGGCCGAAGCCATCACCCCTGTGGTGGCCATCCCCGCCGTCGAGGTCAAGACGGAAATGGCCCGCGGCATGCTGCCGGCCACCGTTCCCCACGCGGACGCCGCCGCCAACGCCGGACGCACGGCCCTGCTGGTGCATGCGCTGGCGAACGACCCGTCGCTGCTGCTGGCCGGCACCCGGGACTATCTGCACCAGGACTACCGCGCCGAGGCGATGCCTGCCAGTGCCGCGCTGGTGGCCGATCTGCGCAGCCGCGGCTTTGCCGCCTTCATCTCCGGCGCGGGCCCCACGGTCATGACGTTGGCACAGAATCAGGCGGAGGCCGTCCGCGTGCAGGAGGCCATTGCAGAACATGCGCAGGCGCATGCGCCTGCGGACGGTGTGTTCTGGCGTGTTCTTGCGCTCACGGTGGACGTCGATGGTGCTAAGGTGGAAGTGCACCGGCGGTAAGGGCCGCATCTTTTGTTGTGGCGGGTGCCTTGCACACCGCCGCAGTGCCACCTTCACAGTCGTGCCACTGGTCCGCAGAGATGGTCTGCCGAGAAAACCCACGAAACCCAGATGTGGGTACGGCGGCAGTTTCTATAGTTCCATGGCCGGAAGGTGTATTACTTTCCGCCTGCGCAGCAAATCTAGCGGCGCAGTACGGGCCCTAAGGCCATTTTTCCCCGCGCTGCATACGGCGGTGTGGACCATGGTCAGGAACCAATCACCGCGATCTGAGAACAGATCGCCCTCGAGGGGGAAGGATCCTTCGTGACTGACACAGCAAATCTGACTTCAGATTTGAACGACACCGCCAAAACCACCACCGCACCTGCCAAGAGCAGCGGACTGGCTGGTTTGAAGCTGGCACAGCTGCAGGCACTTGCCGGCCAGCTGGGCATTACCGGCGGTTCCCGGATGCGCAAGGGCGATCTTGTCGCCGCGATTTCCGACCACCAGCGCGGCTCCTCCGTGGCCGACCGTCCCGTGCGCACTGAGACTGCACGGACCGAAAAGGCTGAGCCGGCAAAGACCGCCGAGCCCGCAGCCGCAGAGCCCGCCACCCGTGGCGGCCGTGGCCGTGGCCAGCGTTCCGCCGCCCCCGCCGCCGAAACAGCCGCCGCGTCCAACGGATCCGAGGCTCCCGCAGTCGAGGCGCCCGCGGCCGAAGAGCGCCCGGCCCGCAGCCGCCGCAGCCGCCGCGCCGTCAGCGATGGAGTAGTGGCCGGTGCCGCTGCGCCTGCCGCCGAAGCCGTTGCAGCCCCCGCCGAGTCCGCCCCCGCTGCTGAGCAGGGCGGCGAGTCCGGCACTGAGCAGGTCGAAGGTGGCAACCGCCGCCAGCCGCGCACCCGCAACCGCCGCAGTGGCGAGAACCGCGCCCAGGAGACCACCGAGGGCGCCGCCACCGAGCGTGCCGCAGAGACCACGGAGGCCCCGGCCGCCGAGTCCGCCGAGGGCGAGCGTTTCCAGCAGCGTGGTGCCCGCACCAACGAGCGCACGAACGAGCGCACCAACGCGGAACGCACCACCACGGAACGCACCACCACGGAACGCACGAATGAGCGTGCGACCGCGGAACGCACGACCAACGAGCGCACCGACCGCTCCGCCGGCCGTGGCGACAACCAGGGCAACGACCGCAACCAGCGCGGCAACGCCCGCCAGGACACCCGCGGCCAGCAGGACACGCGCGTCCAGGTTGAGGATGAGGATGGTTCGCGCAACAGCCGCAACCGCCGCAACCGCCGCGACCGCAACGCCGGCCCCGAGCTGAACCAGCGCAACGACCGCAACGATCGCAATGACCGCTTCCGCGACCGCAACGAGCGCCGCCGCGGCCGCAACCAGGCCCCGGACTTCGACGACGTCGAGGTGACCGAGGACGACGTCCTGCTGCCCGTTGCCGGCATCCTGGACGTGCTGGACAGCTACGCCTTCGTCCGCACCTCCGGCTACCTGCCCGGCTCCTCGGACGTCTACGTGTCCCTGGCCCAGGTCAAGAAGTACAACCTGCGCAAGGGCGACGCCGTCGTTGGCGCCATCCGCGCCCCCCGCGAGGGCGAAGACCGCAGCCAGGCCACGAGCACGCGTGCCAAGTTCAACGCCCTGGTGCGCGTCACCAGCGTGAACGGCAAGAACCCGGAAGAGCTCAAGGACCGCGTTGAGTTCAACAAGCTGGTTCCGCTGTACCCCTCCGAGCGTCTGCGCCTGGAGACGGACCCGAAGAAGATCGGCCCCCGTGTCATCGACCTCGTGGCTCCGATCGGCAAGGGCCAGCGTGGTCTGATCGTCTCCCCGCCGAAGGCCGGAAAGACGCTGATCCTGCAGGCCATCGCCAACGCGATCACCACCAACAATCCTGAGGTCCACCTCATGATGGTGCTCGTTGACGAACGCCCCGAAGAAGTCACGGACATGCAGCGCACCGTCAAGGGTGAGGTCATTGCCTCCACCTTCGACCGTCCGGCCGACGACCACACGCAGGTGGCCGAGCTCTCCATCGAGCGCGCCAAGCGTCTGGTGGAAATGGGCATGGATGTGGTGGTCCTGCTGGACTCCATGACCCGCCTGGGCCGTGCCTACAACAACTCCGCACCCTCCTCGGGCCGCATCCTCTCCGGTGGTGTGGACTCCGCAGCCTTGTACCCGCCGAAGCGTTTCTTCGGTGCTGCCCGCAACATCGAAAACGGCGGCTCGCTGACCATCCTGGCCACGGCTCTGGTGGAGACGGGCTCCAAGGCCGACGAGGTCATCTTCGAGGAGTTCAAGGGCACGGGCAACATGGAACTGCGTCTGTCCCGCCAGCTGGCGGACAAGCGCATCTTCCCGGCCGTTGATGTCAACGCCTCCGGTACGCGCCGTGAGGAGAACCTGCTTTCGCCCGACGAGGTCAAGATCATGTGGCGTCTGCGCCGCGTCCTCTCCGGTCTGGAAATGCAGCAGTCGCTTGAACTGCTGACCTCCAAGATCCGCGACACGCAGTCCAACGTCGAGTTCCTGATGCAGGTCCAGAAGACGACTCTGGGCGTCAAGGGCGAGAACGACAAGTAGTTAGACAGCGAACGACGACGATGGTCCGCCATGGTCGTCGTTCGCTCGCATGTGGCGGGGCTGCGCATTTTGTGCCGGCCCCGCCCCTTCGCGTTGCGGCGTCCGCACTGCGTGCGTCCGCCGCAACGCTCAGGCAGGCCCGATGCCACTCCCGGGCCGGCACAAAATGCGCAGCCGCGTCGGTACAGATGTGCCGGAGGCGGCGGTTTGCGTAGGCGCGCATCGCGGCCGGGCGTGGCGCAATGCTCGCTCAGCGAGCGAGCGACGCTCCCGGACCGTGTCTAAGCGCCGGCAAACCGCCGCCGCAGGCACTTACCGACACTGAACATTAGACTTGAGCAAGTCGAAAGAGGTTGTGAAATGTTTGAATCCATCCAGGGGCTTTTGGATGAGCATGCTGAGCTGCAGATGCGGCTCAGCGATCCCGCTGTGCATGCGGACCAGCCGTTGGCGCGCAAGCTGGGGCGCCGCTATGCGGAGCTCAGCGGCATCGTCGAGGGCCACCACCAGGTGGAGGTGCTGACGGATGATCTTGCGGCGGCCAAGGAAATGGCCTCCGAGGACCCGGAGTTCGCGGCAGAGGTTCCCGTGCTGAACGAGGCGCTGCTGGCCGCGCAGGAGAAGCTGCGCCGTCTGCTGATCCCGCGCGATCCCGATGACGCCCGCGATGTCATCCTGGAGGTCAAGGCCGGTGAAGGCGGCGACGAGGCCGCCTTGTTCGCAGCCGACCTGGTGCGCATGTACACCCGCTACGCCGAATCCCGTGGCTGGAAGACGGAGATCATCTCCGCCACCGAGTCCGATCTGGGTGGCTACAAGGACATCTCCATCGCCGTCAAGGGCCGTTCCAACGACCCGGCCGAGGGCGTTTTTGCCCGCCTGAAGTTTGAAGGCGGCGTGCACCGCGTGCAGCGCGTGCCGGCCACCGAGTCGCAGGGACGCATCCACACCTCGGCCGCCGGCGTGCTGGTGCTGCCCGAGGTTGACGAGCCCGAAGAGGTCGAGATCAACCAGAATGATCTCAAGATCGACGTCTACCGCTCCTCGGGCCCCGGTGGCCAGTCCGTGAACACCACCGACTCCGCCGTCCGCATCACCCACCTGCCCACGGGCATTGTCGTGGCCATGCAGAACGAGAAGTCGCAGCTGCAGAACCGCGAGGCCGGCATGCGCGTGCTGCGTGCCCGCATCCTGGCGCACCAGCAGGCCATCATCGACGCCGAGAACTCCGCGGTGCGCAAGTCGCAGATCCGCACCATGGACCGTTCCGAGCGCATCCGCACGTACAACTACCCGGAGAACCGCATTGCGGACCACCGCACCGGGTACAAGGCGTACAACCTGGACGCCGTCATGAACGGCGATCTGGAACCCGTGGTGCAGTCCGCCATTGAGATGGACGAGCAGGCACGCCTGGACGCGATCGGCGAGTAGTGGCTGAATCCTCTCCGCGTCCGCTTGAGGCGGCGCTGTCCGCGGCTGCCGCCGTGCTGGCGGAAGCCGGCGTGCCCTCGCCCCGGGTGGACGCGGAGCTGCTTGCCGCCCACCTGCTGGGTGTGGGGCGCGGTGAGCTGCGCGCCATGGCGATGGGCAGCAGCCTGGAGCCGGCGGGCTTTGACGCGCTCATCGGCCGGCGTGCCGGGCGCGAGCCGCTGCAGCACATCACCGGGACCGCGTACTTCCGCCACCTTGAGCTGGCCGTGGGCCCGGGCGTCTTTGTCCCGCGGCCCGAGACCGAGTCCGTGGTCCAGCTGGGGTTGGATTGGCTGTCGACCCACCGGGGCGCGGATTCTGCGCACGACGGCGGTGCCGCACCTGTTGTCGTGGATCTGGGCACCGGTTCCGGCGCCATTGCCGGCTCCGTGGCCCACGAGGTCCCGGGCGCGAGCGTCCACGCCGTCGAGCTCAGCCCCGAGGCCCATGTCTGGGCCGCGAGGAACCTGGCCGGCAGCGGCGTCGAGCTGGTGCTGGGCGATATGCGCACGGCCTTCCCTGAGCTGGACGGCACGGTGGATCTGGTGATCTCCAACCCGCCGTACATTCCCGCAGAGGCCATTCCGCGCGACCCCGAGGTGGCACGCTTCGATCCCCACATGGCCCTCTATGGCGGGGGAGCGGACGGGATGGAGACGCCTCGGGCGGCCGAGGCCACTGCGGCACGGCTGCTGAAGGCCGGCGGCTTCTTTGTGATGGAGCATGCCGAGGTCCAGGCGGAGCAGATGGCGGCCATGCTGCGCGGCACCGGCCACTGGTCCGAGGTGTCCTCGCACCGCGATCTGACCGGCCGCGACAGGGCAACGAGCGCTCTCCGCACGGGCCCTGCCACCAACGCCGCCATGTCCGCTGGCACGAGCGCTGTCACGAATACGTTAGATGCAGCACCCAATGAAAGAATGGTCCCGTGAGCACCACTTCGTACAATTGCACCGACGATAATCAGCGTTCCGAGGGTCTGGCCCACGCACAGAAGGCCATTGCTGCAAAGCAGGTCATCGTGATGCCGACGGACACCGTCTACGGCATTGCCGCGGACGCCTTTTCCCCGCAGGCCGTGGCCACTCTGCTGGCCGCCAAGGGCCGCGGCCGCAACATGCCCCCGCCCGTGCTGATCCCGCGCATCCAGACCATGGACGGGCTCGCCCTGGATGTCAGCGCCGATGCCCGCGCGCTGGCCGAGAAGTTCTGGCCGGGTGGGCTCACCCTGGTGCTGCACGCGCAGCCGTCGCTGACCTGGGATCTGGGGGAGACCAAGGGCACCGTGGCACTGCGCGTCCCCAACGATGCGCTGGCCCTGGATCTGCTTACCATCACCGGACCGTTGGCCGTCTCCTCCGCCAACCGCACCGGGCAGGCCGCCGCGCAGACCGCGTACGAGGCACGCGCCCAGCTGGCCGAGTCGGTTGAGGTGTACCTGGAGGGCGGCTTCCGCCCCGTGGACGGCATCGGCAACACCCCCTCCACCATTGTCGACGCCACCGGCGACCGCCTGAAGGTGGTCCGCGAGGGCGCCATCACCCTCGAAGAACTGCGCGCCGTGGTTCCCAGCGTGCTGGGCTTCGGCGAAGAGGTGGCGATGTGGGCCCCGCCCGCCGACGTCGACGCCGACGAGAAGTTTTCCAACCCGGAGGCTGCCGACGACGCCGCTGCCGGCGATGACGCTGTCGACGCAAGTGCAGCCGACGCGCCGCTCGTGCTCGAGAAGGCCGACACCACCGAGGCTGCCAGCAACGTTGACGCAGCCGAGGCTGTCGACGTTAGCGCTGGCGAAGCTCCGCTCGATGCTGCGACGCCTGCCGAAGCACCGTC
Organism: Arthrobacter sp. 35W; assembly: GCF_000482545.1. GTDB lineage: Bacteria > Actinomycetota > Actinomycetes > Actinomycetales > Micrococcaceae > Specibacter. The sequence continues at coordinate 2,448,796 of NZ_KI519454.1, read as the reverse complement.
AGAACCGACGGCTGCGGATGAAGCCCCTGCCGATCAGCCCACCCCGGCTGCTGGGACTGGCCAAACCACATAAGCTCGACCCGCCGGACGGCGCCGTGCAGGCGCCGTCCGAGCAGGCTGGACACGGTATAGCCGGCCTTCACCGCGACGCGGCAGAATCCGGCCGGAAGTTTGACGGGCGCCTTGCCGCCGGCGGCGGTGAGCACGGCCGTGACATCCAGGCCCTCCCAGGGCTGGAGCACGATGGCCGGCACCGGGCCGGAAAACAGGCCAGTCTCGGCAGTGAACCAGGCCAGCGCAGTGATCGAGCTGACGGGCGTGGGAGCAGTACCCGGGGCAGCAACGGTGGCCAGCGGCGAGGCGGCAAGCCGGGCCAGCGCCGCCGTCGTCGGGCGCGTGGGGCCCTGCACGGAGGTCGCCCTCAGAATGACAATCCGGCCGGCGTCGTCCTGCAGCAGCCCCAGGGCCTCTTCGCCCAGCGCCTTGGAGTGCGAGTAGCCGGAGAACGGCGTGCGGTCCGCGCTTTCATCCAATTCCGCGCGGTGCCCCTGGACGGCGGCGCTGCTCAAATGCACCAGGCGCGGCACCCCGGCATCGGCCGCGGCCAACGCCAGCACCACCGGCAGCAGGGCGTTGGCGCCGGTCAGGGCGGGGGACCCGGCATCGCCCGGCGTGGCCAGGCCCGCTGCATTGACCACCACCGCCGCGCCGGCAAACACCCTCGCCAGCATCGTCCGTGCCACATCGGCGTCGGAGCCGGCGGCGTTGGCCAGCGACAGCACGGCCTGGGCGCTGGTTGCCGGGGACACCAGCCGCGGTGCGGCCACCTCCCGCACGGGAATGCCGCGGCCGCGCAGCTCCGCCACCACGGCCGAGCCAACGAAGCCCGAGGCGCCGACAACAATCCACTCCACGCGGGTTCCCCTAATCCTTGTCCAACGGCGCCGGCATCGGCGCCCAATCAGCCTCGGCCAGAATGGTCCGCGATGCGCGCCAGCCGCGCCACAGGGCGCCGGCACCGCGCAGCGTGCGTTCCACGGCCAGCAGCCGCAGGAGTTCCTTGGCCGCCGTCAGCACAGTGCCCAGCGCAAAACCGGCCCGGTTGAAGACGCCGTGGACGCGCAGGTACTGCGCCACCAGGCCGCGGTTGCGCATCACGTAGAAGCGGCTCAGATCCGAGGAGTCGTTCAAATGCCGAATGCCCAGGTCGATCTGGCGCTGTTCGCGGGCCTTGCGGAGCACAAACTCATTGACGTAGACCACCGGGCGCTGGCGGGAGATCTGCCAGCCGTACATGGTGTCGTCCCAATTCAGGAAGAAGCGCGGATCCGGCAGGCCCACGCTGCGGACGGCGTCGGCGTGGACCAGCATGCCCTCGAAACAGCCCACATTGGTGGGGAATTCGTTGCTGTGCGCGAAGACGTCGCCGCGCACCGGCAGCGGGAAGCCAAGGAATGCGCTGAAATTGTTCTGCCAATAGAACGGGCGCCCGGCGCTGTCGTAGCGCCGGCCAACGAGGGCATCATATTTGGCCATCCACGGGTGGAAGGCACCGATGGCACCCGGCAGGGCCTCGACGTCGTCGTCCATGAGCCACATCCACTGCGCGCCCTCGGCCAGGGCGCGCTCGACACCGGCGGAAAAGCCGCCCGAGCCGCCCAGATTTTCCGCAAGCCGGTGGTGGACCACCGGGACGGCGGAGCGTGAGGCCGCGGCGGCAACGACGCCGGCCGTGTCATCGGTGCTGGCGTTGTCCACCACGACGACGGCGTCCGGCGCGGGGTCCAGGGCCGCCACCGTGTCCAAAAGCCGGGACAAATAGTCCGAGCGGTTGTAGGTGGTGATGACGATGTGGAAGCTGGCCAGCCGGGGATCGGTGCCGCCGGCGGAGGCTGCACTCACTTGAAGACCTGGTCCTTGGGCGGGCCGAACTTGGCACCGCGCACGCCGGCGGAGTAGGTGGAAGCCCAGCGGGCCAGGCCCTTGAAATCGCGGGCCTTCAGGAAGTACAGGGGATAGCCGACGGCGTCGGCCACAAAGGAGCGCAGGCGGCGGTGCTTGCGTGTGAGGAAGCCGCGGTTGCGGTAGTAGTAGAAGCGCTTGAAGGCAGTCTCGGGAACCAGCACATGCAGGCGGTCGCCCAGAACCTCCTTCACCTCGCCCCAGCCGGCGGGGTGGCTCAGGGCCACCGTGGTGACGGTGCCGAAGGGAATGCCCGCCTGGCGCAGCCGCAGCATGAAGTCCGTCTCATCGCCGCGGATGAACAGCCGGAGGTCCGGCAGGCCCACCTTGAAGAAGACATCGGCGCGGATCAGGGCGCCGTTGAAGAACTGACCCACATTGGGAATGAAGCCCAGCGGCTCCACATCCGAGCGCTCATGCGTCAGGTGGCCGTCCAAACGGAACAAGAAGGAGAGCTTCTCGGGCTGGCCGGGGGCCACCACGAGCGGCAGCACCACATCGAGCTGGCGCTCGTGTGCGGCGGCCAACAGCTTGGCCAGCACGGTGGGGTCCTCGGGATGGGCGTCGTCGTCCATGATCCACACCCACTGCGCCCCGGAGGCGATGGCGCTGAGGATCGCCAGGGAGAATCCTCCGGCGCCGCCCAGATTGGCCTCGGAGCGGATGTAGTTCACCGGCGCCGGCGCGGTGGCTGCGATCTGCGCCACGGGGCTGGTGCCGGAATCGACCAGGGCAATGGCGTGCGGAGCATGCGTCTGGGCGGCGAGTGCACCCAGCAGGATGCCCACATCGTCGGGACGGTCAAAGGTCACGGCCGCAACGGCCACGGTGTCCTGCAATGGAGGTCCTCTCGGGCCGTCGCACTAGCGCAGGCCCTGTGGGCGCGGCATCGGTGAGGGGTTCAACGGCGAAGTCTGGGATGAAAGTCTGGGAACGGCGAAGAGCGGCGGCCAATCGAAAGCGATTAGTATCTTCTGTAGCTTCCACTTTAGTACAGCCCGTTTCGGACGGGCATCGCCCGCCCTTTTGGCCGGGGCCCGGTGCCGAGTCCGGGGGCAGAATACGGAATTCGAGCAACGTTGACACTTTCCTCCAAGACATCGGCATCCACGGGTGCCAGCGACGCCAAACCACAGCTCTGGCTGTGGTCGCAGGCGGTGCTCGACTCGCTGGCCTGGGCTGTGGCCTTCCTGCTCGCCGTGCTGCTCCGCTACGAACTTGACGTCCATCTGATCAACTTCTGGGGACTGGGCGTAGTGGTGGCCATCGCCATCGTCACGCAGCTGGTGGCCGGCTGGTCGCTGGCGCTGTACCGCGGCAGATACACCTTTGGCAGTTTCCACGAGGCCAGGGTGCTGGTGGTGGTCACGCTGATTGTGGCAGCCGTGACGTTTGTCTTCCTCTATCTGCTGATCAACGAACTGCACATTGCCCGCAGCGTCAGTGCCATTGCCTTCCCCTTCGCCGCCCTGTTCATGGCCGCCGTCCGCTACGTCAAGCGCCTCTACGTGGAGGGCAAGCCGCGCTTCGGCGAGGGCGCCCAGAAGACCCTCGTCTACGGCGGCGGGTTTCTGGGCAGTTCGCTGCTCAACCGCATGCTGCAGGATCCCGAGTCGCCGTACTTCCCGGTGGGGCTGATCGATGACGACCCGGCCAAGAAGCACCTGCGCGTCAATTCCGTCTCCGTGCTGGGCCGCGGCGAGGACCTGCCCGAGGTGGTGCGCCGCACCAAGGCCACGGTGCTGGTCATCGCCTTCCCCCATGTCGAAGCCGCCAAGGTGCGGGAGATCTCCGACGCCGTGGCCGGCCTGCATGTAAAGGTGCTGGTGCTGCCGCCGCTGAAGGACATGCTCTCCAGCGAAGATTCCGGCTTCTCCGACTTCCGCGAAATCAACGTGGAGGACCTCATTGGGCGACGCCCGGTGGACATCGAGGTGGAGCGGATTGCCGGCTACGTCACGGGCAAGCGCGTGCTGGTCACGGGGGCCGGCGGATCCATCGGCTCCGAACTCTGCCGCCAGCTCCATGGCTTTGACCCCGAAGAGCTGATCATGCTGGACCGCGACGAATCCGGCCTCCAGCACACCCAGCTGTCCATCAGCGGGCACGGCCTGCTCAACGGCAAGGACACGGTGCTGGCGGACATCCGCGACGCCGAGTCGCTGAAGAAGATCTTTGCCGACCGCCGCCCGCAGGTGGTCTTCCACGCTGCCGCGCTCAAGCACGCCCCGCTGCTGCAGCAGTACCCCGAAGAAGCCTGGAAGACCAATGTCCTGGGCACCCTGAATGTGCTGCACGCCGCGCAGTCCGTGGACGTGGAAACCTTTGTCAACATCTCCACCGACAAGGCAGCCAGCCCGATCACCGCCCTGGGGCATTCGAAGCACGCTGCCGAGAAGCTCACCGCGTGGATGGGCCTGCAGACCGGCAAACGGTACGTCTCCGTCCGCTTCGGCAACGTCATTGGCAGCCGCGGCTCGATGCTGCCGCTGTTCTCCGAACAGATCAACAAGGGCGGCCCCGTCACCGTCACCCACCCCGACGTCACGCGCTTCTTCATGACCATCCCCGAGGCCTGCCAGCTGGTGATCCAGGCGGGCGCCATCGGCAGCGGGGGAGAGGTGCTGATCCTGGACATGGGGGATCCGGTGCGGATCCTGGACGTCGCACAGCGCATGATCGCGATGAGCGGCAAGGATGTGGAGATTGTCTTCACCGGGCTGCGGCCCAGTGAGAAGCTCCACGAGCAGCTGGTGGGCGTCGAAGAAGCCGATGCCAAGGCGCTGCACCCCAAGATTTCCCACACCACGTCCTGGCCGCTGGCGCCGGAGCAGCTCGATCTTGGCCAGTGGCTGCAGCACTGCCGCGACGTCTCGGTGGACCTCTCTGCCGAAATGGACGAGGACGACGACGAATTGGCCGGCACATGACGGCCAGCGCTGCGGTCCTGATGGTTGCCGCTGCGGCCCTGCTGGCCAGCCTGCTGCTGCCCTTTGCCGTGAAGCCGTGGCTGGTGCGCCTGGGTGTTCTGGACATGCCCAGCGCGCGGTCCTCGCACACCCAGCCCACCATCCGCGGCATGGGCATCACCGTGGCCGTGGCGTTGGTGGCTGCCATGGCCGTGGCCGTGGCAGCCTCCCCGCCGTCTGTCGCGGGCATCAACGGCCCCGTGGTGCTGGGGGCCTGCGCCCTGGTGATGGCCGTGGCGGCGTTGATCGGCTGGATCGAGGATTTCCGCGGGATCGCCATCAAGGTCCGCGCCGTGCTGCAGCTGGGCCTGGGTCTGCTGGGTTCGCTGGTGCTGGCCCTGGCCATTCCGGGCAACAATCTCTGGTGGGTTCCTGCCGGGGCCGTGGCCGTGGCGGCCTACATCAACGTCGCCAACTTCATGGACGGCATCAACGGCATCTCGGGCATGCACGGGCTGGTCGTGGGCGCGTTCTACGCCCTGGCCGGAGTACTCACCGGGCATACGTGGCTCGTTTTTGCGGGCGTGGGCATCGCCGCGGCCTTTGCCGGATTCCTGCCGTGGAACCTGGGCCGGGGCAATGTCTTCCTGGGGGACGTGGGCAGCTATCTGCTCGGTGCTGCCATTTCCATCACCGCCGTGGCGGCCTTCTTCGCCAAGGTTCCGGTGGAGTACATCTTCTCGCCGGTGCTCATCTATTTGGCCGACACCTTCATCACCCTGATCCGGCGCATTGCCTCGGGGGAGCGCTGGTACGCCGCGCACCGCCAGCATGCCTACCAGCGGCTCGTCATTGTCGGCCTCAGCCATGTGCAGGCCACGGCAGTGGTCAGCGCCGCCACTGTGGCAACCTCCGTGCTGGGCGTCGTGTCGGCCCAGGGTGGGGAGGGCGTCACCGTCGCCGCCGGGGTGGTGTGCGCCGGGGTCGTGCTGCTCTACCTGCGCACACCGACGATCTTCCAGCGGCTGATCCGGCGCCGCCGGGCTGCCGCGGGGCCCGCAGCCGGAATGTGACGGGTGAAGGTCCTACCTCGTTAACATCACAGTTCTATCTCATGTAGAATTGGAAGGTAGTCTTGACTATGGCGCAACCCGCCATGACGTTTCGCTGGCTTGACGGTAACAAGCCTTCTCACGATGGGGTTTCCATGAAGGACAATAGTGCCACTGGTGCTGTTCCGGAGCAGTTCGCTGCGTCCGGCCCCACTGCGTCCCCTTGGATGAACATTCTTCGCAATTGCGCCATTGCCAGCGGTGCCGCCGTCGTGCTGCTGGCCGGCGCAGCAGCCCTGGCTGCCGGCCCCGCCGCCGCCTTGAGCGTGGTGTTCGGTGCCGCCGTCGTCATGGCCTTCTTCGCCCTGAGTCTGCTGGTGGGCCACTACTACGGCCGGCGGAACCCCTCCGGAGCCGTGGGCGTTTTTCTGGTGACCTATCTGGTGAAGGTGGTCGGCTTTGCCGCACTGCTCTTCGCCATCGGGGCGCCGCAGTGGCTCGAACGCATGTGGTTCTTCGCCGCCGCCGTCGTCGTGGTGCTGCTCTGGCAGGCCACGGAGGTCTTCACCTTTGCACGCCAGCGCCACCAGATCTACGACGATCCTTCCAGCACTTCGGGGGAGGGTCGATGAGCGAGGACGGCACCCCCGAGCCCGAGCGCGTTTCCGTTGCCTCATCCGGCACCACCAACCCCGAAAGCACCGGCGGATACAACGCCGGGATGGCCATCTTCAGCTACGTCATTGGCGGCATCCTGGTCTGGAGTTTGATAGGGTGGGGACTGGATAATTTGCTGGGAACCCGGTGGTATGTCCTGGCAGGTGCCTTTGTCGGACTGGCCGGTGGTTTCTACCTATCCTTCGCCCGCCGCCTCCACAGAAAACGCATCGATGACGCTGCGCACCCATCGGAGGACGGTTCATGAGCAATCGTGGCGGATCCGCGGCGAGGATTAGCCGTCAAGCTGTGAAATCAAGACTTTTCAATATCGTTGGGGGCAACGGTGCAGTCAGCTGCCCAGTTCCCCATGTCATGCCCAATTATGGACACTGCAGAGAGGAAACGCGTTGATCGCGCTTACGCTCCCCGCCCAAGATGGTGGATCGTTTACCCCGCCCGGCGTATCTAGCCACTTGCCGGCGATTTTCACCATCGGAAGTTTTGAGTTCACCAAGCAGATGCTGCTGGTGCTGCTCTCCGTGGTGATCATCAGCTGGTTCTTCGTGGCCGCGGCCCGCAAGGGCAAGCTGGTCCCCGGCAAGCTCCAGTTCGCCGGCGAGATGGGCTACGGCTTCGTCCGCAACTCGGTGGCCAAGGACGTCATCGGTGGCAAGGACTTCATCAAGTTCGTCCCGCTGCTGTTTGCCCTGTTCTTCTTCATCCTGATCAACAACATCTACGGAGCCATTCCGTACATCCAGCTGCCGAGCTTCTCCCACGTGGGCGGCGCCTACGTGCTGGCGGCCCTGGTCTACGTGACCTGGATTGGTGTTGGCATCCAGCGCAACGGCCTGCGCTACTTCAAGCTCGCCGTTGTTCCGTCGGGTGTGCCGTGGTACATCCTGCCGCTGGTGGTCCCGATTGAGATCATCTCCAACTTCGTGGTCCGCCCCATGACCCACTCTCTGCGTCTGTTCGCCACCATGCTGGCCGGACACCTGATTGTGATGATTGCCGGATCCGGCATCGAATTCCTGCTGGCTCAGGAGAGCGTACTGCTCAAGGGCGCATCTGTACTGGTTCTGGCTGGTTCAGTTGCCATGTACATGCTCGAAGCTTTGATCATGGTTCTGCAGGCGTACGTCTTCGTCCTGCTGACCGCGATCTACATTGAGGGTGCTGTCCACGCGGACAGCCACTAAATAAACAAGCATTCCCCCCGGGGGATAAACCAAACAACCTGCCCATAACGGGCATCTTGAAAGGAATACACAATGACGGGTGAAATCAGCGGTTCTTTGAACCTCATCGGCTACGGTCTGTCCGCAATCGGTGGTGCTATTGGTGTGGGCCTCGTATTCGCGGCATACATCAACGGCGTTGCTCGCCAGCCGGAGGCCCAGCGCGTCCTGCAGCCCATCGCGTTCCTGGGTCTGGCCCTGACCGAAGCCCTCGCCATCCTGGGCCTCGTGTTTGCTTTCGTTCTCTAATACAGAGAAACGAACGAACAACAACACGAGTAGATAGGACGGGTGAAATATGAACAACCTCATGATTTTAGCCGCCAAGGAAGCGGGATCTGAAAGCCCTCTCACACCGAACGTGTGGGAAATGCTTGTGGTCGCCGTGGGCTTTGCGGTCCTGATGTTCATCGTGGTCAAGTTTGTTGTCCCGATGTTCGAAAAGACCTTTGCGGAGCGCACCGAAGCCATCGAAGGCGGCATTGCCAAGGCTGAGAAGGCCCAGGCCGAAGCCAGCGCCGCCCTCGAGGAATACAAGCAGCAGCTTGTTGACGCCCGTACCGAAGCCAACCGCATCCGCGAAGAAGCCCGCAACGAAGGCGCCCAGATTCTGGCCGACCTGAAGGAAAAGGCTGCAGCCGAGTCTGCCCGGATCACCGAGCAGGCACAGGTTGCCATCGCAGCCGAGCGCCAGGCCGCCGTCGTTTCTCTGCGTGCAGAGGTCGGCACCTTGGCGACGACGCTGGCTGGCCGCATTGTCGGCGAGGCCCTGAACGACGACGAGCGCTCCTCGCGTGTCGTCGACCGTTTCCTGGCCGACCTGGAATCGCAAAGCGAAGGTGCAGCACAGTAATGGCAGGCGTATCGAGCGAATCGCTGACCACAGCACTGTCCGACCTGGAGGCCCAGCTTCCGTTCGCGTCGCTGTCGTTGGCTCAGGAACTTTTCGGTGTTTTGACGCTGGTGGACAGTTCGGCCGGCCTGCGCCGTGCCCTGACTGACCCCTCGCGTTCCGCCGGGGAGAAGTCGGCACTGGTGGCCTCGCTGGTCAACGGCAAGGTGTCCGCATCCGCGGCTGCCATTGTCTCCAAGCTGGCCGCTTCGCGCTGGGCAGATGCACGTGACCTTGGCGATGCACTCGAGACCTTGGCCGCAACTGTGGTCATTGCCGTTGCAGAGAACCGCGCTGGATCTCCTGATTCAGGCACCGCTGCTTCCGGGATCACCTCTCTGGAGCACTTGGAGAACGATCTCTTCGCCTTCAACCGGGCCGTTTCTGCCAACCACGATGTCCAGCGGGCCCTCACGGCTCCGCAGGCCACCGAGGCGGCGAAGACGACTCTGGCACTGAAGCTGGTTCCCTCCGCAAGCGAGGAAGCCAAGACTTTGATCGGCCAGGCCGTTGCCCACCCGCGTGGGCTCAAGCTCACCAAGCTGGTGGAGAAGTTCGCCACGCTTGCAGCGGCACGCCAGCAGCGCTGGATTGCCGATGTCAGCGTCAGCCGTGAACTGGCTCCCGCCCAGGCCCAGCGCCTGGCGCGAGGCCTGAACAGCCTGTACGGGCGCGAACTGAAGGTCAACACCATTGTTGACCCGACATTGATTGGCGGGGTCCGCGTGCGGGTCGGGGACGAAGTAGTGGATGCTTCGGTCATTTCCCGGCTCAGCGAACTGCGCCGTCAGCTGGCCGGCTAGCCACTCGCTGGCACCGGAAGCAACACAGACATTTCTGACCGGCGGCACTGCTGCCGGACAGGTCAAAAGCTAGGTCATCGTGAACATGCGATGATCACGAATTAGGAGAGCAGGGACTGCAGATGGCCGAATTGACCATCAACGCCGACGACGTCCGTAATGCGTTGAACGAGTTCGCGGCGTCCTACGAGCCGGGCAACGCCGAGCGCGTTGAAGTTGGCCGCGTTACTTCCGCAGGTGACGGCATTGCCCGTGTGGAGGGTCTTCCCTCCGTCATGGCCAACGAGCTGCTTCGTTTCGAAGACGGCACCCTGGGCCTGGCCCAGAACCTCGACGTCCGCGAGATCGGTGTCATCATCCTCGGTGACTTCCAGGGCATCGAAGAAGGCCAGGAAGTTCACCGCACCGGTGAGATCCTGTCCGTTCCCGTCGGCGATGCATTCCTGGGTCGCGTAGTCGACCCGCTGGGTGCGCCCATCGACGACCTCGGCCCGATTGCTGCCGAGACCACCCGCGCACTGGAGCTCCAGGCTCCCGGCGTGACCGAGCGCAAGAGCGTTCACGAGCCGATGCAGACTGGCCTGAAGGCCATCGACGCAATGATCCCGATCGGCCGTGGCCAGCGTCAGCTGATCATTGGTGACCGCCAGACCGGTAAGACGGCCCTTGCTGTGGACACCATCATCAACCAGAAGGCCAACTGGGCTTCGGGAGATGTGACCAAGCAGGTTCGCTGCGTGTACGTGGCCATCGGCCAGAAGGCGTCCACGATTGCTGCCGTCCGCCAGACCCTGGAGGACAACGGCGCCCTGGAGTACACCACCATCGTGGCCTCCCCGGCATCCGACCCCGCCGGCTTCAAGTACCTGGCACCCTACGCAGGCTCGGCCATTGGCCAGCACTGGATGTACGGTGGCAAGCACGTTCTGATCGTCTTTGATGATCTGTCGAAGCAGGCCGAGGCCTACCGTGCCGTATCGCTGCTGCTGCGCCGCCCGCCGGGCCGCGAGGCATACCCCGGCGATGTGTTCTACTTGCACTCCCGTCTGCTGGAGCGTTGTGCCAAGCTGTCCGACGCCCTCGGCGCCGGCTCGATGACCGGTCTGCCGATCATCGAAACCAAGGCAAACGACGTTTCCGCCTACATTCCGACCAACGTGATCTCGATCACCGATGGCCAGATCTTCCTGCAGTCGGACCTCTTCAACGCCAACCAGCGCCCCGCCGTGGACGTCGGTGTGTCCGTCTCCCGCGTGGGTGGCGCCGCACAGGTGAAGTCCATGAAGAAGGTCTCCGGTACGTTGAAGCTGGACCTGGCCCAGTACCGCGACATGCAGGCATTTGCCATGTTTGCCTCGGACCTGGATGCCGCTTCCCGCCAGCAGCTCACCCGTGGTGCGCGTCTGATGGAACTGCTCAAGCAGGGCCAGTACGCACCGTTCCCGATTGAGGAGCAGGTTGTCTCCATCTGGGCCGGCACCAACGGCTACCTGGATGACGTCCCGGTTGAGGACATCGGACGCTTCGAGAGCGAGTTCCTGGAGCACCTGCGCCACGGCTCCTCCGTGCTGACCACGCTGGCCCAGACCAACGTGCTCGGCGACGACACTGTCGAAGCCCTGAAGACCGCGATTGTGGACTTCAAGGCTGGCTTCTTCGGCCAGGGCGACAACCACCTGGTTGGCGCCGGACACGAAGAGCACGATGCACTGGCCAATGCCGATGTTGACCAAGAGAAGATCGTCAAGCAGAAGCGCTAGTTTCGATGATTGAGCTTGCCGGAGTCCGTCAAGGGCTCCGGCAAGCTCAAACACCGAGATCATAGGAAAGGAAAAGTATGGGAGCCCAGATCCGGGTCTACCGTCAGAAGATCTCCTCGACGACGTCGATGCGCAAGATCTTCAAGGCGATGGAACTGATCGCTACCTCGCGCATTGGCAAGGCCCGTGCGCGCGTGGCAGCCTCACTGCCCTACGCGAACGCCATTACCCGTGCCGTTTCTGCTGTGGCATCACAGAGTGAAATCGACCACCCGCTGACCACTGAGCCGGAGCAGATCCGCCGGGCCGCCGTCGTCATTGTGGCCTCGGACCGAGGTCTCGCGGGTTCCTATTCCGCCAGTGTCCTCAAGCAGTCCGAGCAGCTTTCCGAGCTGCTGGCCGTGGAAGGCAAGGAAGTCAAGTACTTCCTCGTCGGCCGCAAGGCACAGGCGTACTTCGAGTTCCGCAACCGGAGCTACGAGCGCGTGTGGACCGGTGGCACTGATGCACCCGAGTTCTCCACGGCCCAGGAAATCGGCGCCGTCGTTCTCGAAGCGTTCGGCACTGACTTTGAAAAGGGCGGCGTGGACGAGATCCACATCGTGTCCACCCGCTTCCAGTCGATGGTTGTGCAGGTTCCGCAGGTTGTGCGTCTGCTTCCCCTGGAGGTTGTCGAAGAGACTGCCACCAGCGAAGCCGACCTTCTGCCGCTGTACGAGTTCGAGCCGGAAACCGAGCAGGTGCTTGATGCACTGCTTCCGCGCTACATCGAATCGCGCATCTTTGCAGCTCTGCTTCAGGCCGCAGCCAGCGAGCTCGCTGCCCGCCAGCGTGCCATGAAGTCTGCCGGCGACAACGCCACTGAGCTGATCAAGAAGTACACGCGACTGCGCAACACGGCCCGCCAGGCCGAAATTACCCAGGAACTGTCCGAGATTGTGGCAGGTGCCGACGCGCTCAACGCGTCCTAGGCACCTTCACTGCGGACAAGCTCCCAGGTACCAAAAAGCTAGACTTAACCCCACGCCATCTACTGATTGAAGTGAGAGAGATGACTGCCACCACTACAGAGCAGGTAGCCGCCACCGCCGGTGCTACCGGGCGCATCGCCCGGGTAATCGGCCCCGTTGTTGACGTTGAGTTCCCCGCGGACGCCATTCCCGGAATCTACAACGCACTCACCACCGAGGTAACCCTCGCCGGTGTAACCCGCACCATCACCTTTGAGACCGCCCTGCACCTGGGTGACAACCTCATCCGTGCCATCTCCCTGCAGGCCACCGACGGTCTGGTCCGCGGCACCACTGTGGTGGACACCGGCGCTCCGATCTCCGTTCCCGTCGGCGAGGGCGTCAAGGGCCACATCTTCAACGTCCTGGGCCAGCCCCTGGACATTGCAGAGTCCGAGCTCACCACCACTGAGCGTTGGCCCATCCACCGCAAGGCTCCGGCCTTCGCGACGCTTGAGGGCTCCACCGAGATGCTGGAGACCGGCATCAAGGTCATCGACCTTCTGACCCCCTACATCAAGGGTGGAAAGATTGGTCTGTTCGGTGGTGCCGGTGTCGGCAAGACCGTTCTGATCCAGGAAATGATCACCCGTGTTGCCCGCAACTTCGGTGGTACTTCCGTGTTCGCCGGTGTCGGCGAGCGTACCCGTGAGGGCAACGACCTCTGGGTCGAAATGGAAGAGGCCGGCGTTCTGAAGGACACCGCCCTTGTCTTCGGCCAGATGGATGAGCCGCCGGGAACGCGTCTGCGCGTGGCCCTGTCTGCGCTGACCATGGCGGAGTACTTCCGCGATGTGCAGAACCAGGACGTGCTGCTCTTCATCGACAACATCTTCCGCTTCACGCAGGCCGGTTCCGAGGTCTCCACGCTGCTGGGCCGCATGCCCTCCGCCGTGGGCTACCAGCCGAACCTGGCCGACGAGATGGGTCTGCTCCAGGAGCGCATCACCTCCACCAAGGGCCACTCCATCACGTCGATGCAGGCCATCTACGTGCCCGCCGATGACTACACCGACCCGGCTCCGGCAACGACGTTCGCCCACCTGGACGCCACCACCGAGCTCTCCCGTGAAATCGCTTCGCGTGGTCTGTACCCGGCCGTTGATCCGCTGACCTCCACGTCGCGCATCCTCGACCCGCAGTACATCGGCAAGGACCACTACAACACCGCTGTGCGTGTGAAGCAGATCCTGCAGAAGAACAAGGAACTCCAGGACATCATCGCCATCCTCGGTGTCGATGAGCTCTCCGAAGAGGACAAGATTGTGGTCAGCCGTGCGCGCCGCATCCAGCAGTTCCTCTCGCAGAACACCTACACCGCCAAGCAGTTCACCGGCGTTGAGGGCTCCACCGTGTCCATCAAGGACACCGTAGAGGGCTTCACGGCCATCTGCGACGGCGACGTCGACCACATTGCCGAGCAGGCGTTCTTCAACGTCGGTGGCATGGACGATGTTGAGCGCCAGTGGGCCAAGATCCAGGAATCGACCAAGTAAGATGGCGAACCTTGAGGTAGAAATCGTTGCAGCGGACCACGCCGTGTGGTCCGGGGCAGCGAAGATGGTCAAGGCGCGAACCAGCGACGGCGAGATCGGAATCCTGCCCGGACACTCTCCGCTGCTGGCCATCCTGGCCGAAGGTGAATTGGCCATTGAACCGCTGGACGGCGCCCGCATTGCGGTCACCGTCGATGGTGGCTTCTTCTCCGTGGACAGCGACCGCGTGGTGATCGTGGCTGACAATGCTCAGCTCCACGACGGCACCGGTGCAGCCAACGCTGGGGCTCGATAATCCAGCTTTGATGAACGATCCTCAATTTCCGTTCATCGCCCTGGCAGGACTGTTCCTGCTGGTAGTTTTGACACTGTGCCTTTTCGGGGTGCGCCGCCTGCAATTGCGGCGCACCCTGGGCACGGCTGACGCCTCCATTTGCACATCGGGAAACCGGTGGCGGATGGGGGTTTGTCGTTACCAGGCCATGGAGCTGGAGTGGTTTACGCTCCTGTCCCTGGCCCCGCGGCCGCGCTACCGGTTCCGCCGCAGCTCCCTGGAGCTGCTGGGCCGGCGCAAGCCGCACGACGGCGAGATCCCCAAGGTCGCGCCGGACGTCGTCATTGTCTCCCTGCGCCATGAGGGCCAGGAATTCAAGATGGCCATGAAGTTCGACGCCTATGCGGGCCTGTCCTCCTGGTTGGAGGCCGGACCGGTGGTGGGCATCGGCACCTGGCGGTAGCACCGCACCGACGCTTAAACAGAGTGGCCCCGCAGGCATCAGCCTGCGGGGCCACTCTGTTTAAGCGTCGGTATTAGATGACGGTCACGCCGGTGGCCTGCGGTCCCTTGGAGCCCTGGCCGACCTCGAAGGAGACGCGCTGGTTTTCATCCAGGGTCTTGAAGCCGCCGGACTGGATTTCGGAATAGTGGACGAAGACATCGGTGTCTGTGTCATCCGGGGTGATAAAGCCGAAGCCCTTTTCAGCGTTGAACCACTTAACAGTTCCCTGTGCCACTTGTTTCTCCTCATAAATGGAATGTGCAGATCCGCACACCGCGCGCGGATCCCTGGCAACTCCGCGGGAAGAAACTGGGGCACAGCAATGGTCCGTCCCCCAGGAGCTTCACGCTCGCACCACGTCTTGCGAGCATGAAAACCACGTACACAAAGACTGGTCCTAGCATTGCACGGGGCATATGCAAGGTCAACGAATTGGTGCCCAATGGTCATCATTGTTAACGAGTTTTGTTGACGAATTCAACCGGCATTAGTGCGACGTGATGTTACGGATGCCATCGGGTGCCCCGGCGGCAGGTCAGGCCCAGGGCTCGAGCCAGCTGCCGGCGCGCAGCACATGGGTGGTGCGCAGATCGCCGTCGACCACCACGGCGTCGGCCCGCAGGCCGCGGCGCAGGCTGCCCACCTCGTCCGAGAGCCCCAGCACGGCGGCCGGAACGGCGCTGGCGGACAGCACCGCGTCGGCCAGCGGAATGCCGGCGGCCACGGTGCGGCGCACCACGTCGATCAGCACCGCCGTGCCGCCGGCGATGGAGCCGGTGGCATCCAGCGTGGCCACACCGTCCGTGACAGTCACGGGGGAGGGGCCCAGCATGTACTGGCCATCGCGCAGCCCGGCCGCGGCCATGGAGTCAGTCACCAGCAGCACGTTGGCAGCGCCCACCAGGGAGAAGACGGTCAGCACGGTCTGCGGATCGAGGTGGGTGTTGTCGGCGATGAGCTCGACGGCGGCGTTGCCGGCCTGTGCTGCCCGCAGGCAGGCGGCAACCGGGCCCGGTGCGCGGTGGTGCATGGGCGGCATGCCATTGAACAGGTGCGTCACGGTGGGGCGGCCGCTGGTGCCATCGAAGCCCGTGGAGCTGAGGCCCTCGCGGGCCTGGGCCAGCGAGGAGGCGGCCGTGGCGGTGTCGCAGTCGGTGTGGCCCAGTGACGGGGTGACGCCGTGCTCGGTGAGCAGATCCACCAGCGCCGAGGCGCCGGGGAGCTCGGGAGCGTAGGTCATGGTGGTCAACCGGCCGCGGCCGGCCTCGATCAGTTCCGCGGCGAGGTCAAGATCCGGTTCCAGCAGGAAGGCGGGGTTCTGGGCGCCGCAGCGGGCGTGCGAGAGGAAGGGGCCCTCGAGGTGGATGCCGGCAAGCAGCCCCTCGTCCGTGAGATCGGCGTAGAGGGCAACACCCTTGAGAAGGTCCTCGGGGGAGGCGGTGACCATGCTGGCCAGCAGCGTGGTGGTGCCGCTGCGGTGCAGGAAGTCGATGGCCGTACGGGCCGAATCCTCCGCTCCGCCGGGGAAGTCGCCGCCAGCGCCGCCGTGGTTGTGGATGTCCACCAGACCGGGCAGGATCGCGTGGCCCGCGGGAAGCTCTGTGATGTCGGCAGCGTTGATGCCGGCGGTGTCGATGCCTGCATCGGCCAGGCCGCCGGCCTCGCCGGCGTAGAGGATGCGGTCACCCTCGGTGACGAGAACGCCGTCGTCCACCACCAGCCCATCACTGACCAGGGGCCCGCGCAGCAGCTTCATGGTGGCGGGGGTGGGCACGGGGGCGCTGGGGAGAGTCGACGTCATGCGCCAAGTCTAGTCAATCGCCCCCGCGGCGCGGCTAGAACAGGCGGGTCGAACTGTCATCTACGCCGCGCATGGCGTCGTAATCCAGGGTGAGGCATTCGATGCCCCGGTCGGTGGCCAGCACGCGGGCCTGCGGCTTGATCTGCTGGGCGGCAAACACGCCGCGAACCGGGGCCAGCAGCGGGTCCCGGTTGAGCAGTTCCAGGTAGCGGGTGAGCTGTTCGACGCCGTCGATGTCGCCGCGGCGCTTGAGTTCCACGGCCACGGTGGCGCCGTCCGCGTCGCGGGCCAGGAGGTCCACCGGTCCGATGGCGGTGAAGTATTCGCGGCGGATCAGGGTGAAGCCCTCGCCCAGGGTGTGGATCTGCTCGGCCAGCAGGCGCTGCAGATCGGCCTCGACGCCGTCTTTGATCAGGCCCGGGTCCACGCCCAGGTCGTGGCTGCTCTCGTGGAGCTGCTCATAGATGTTCACAATCAGCCGGTCGTCGGTCTTGGTCGACTGTACGATCCACTGCTCGCTGACGCCATCCTCCAGCTCGGTTTCGGCCGGAGTGGTGGTGCGGAAGGTGGCCGGGGGGCTCATCCAGTTCAGCGGCTTGTAGGAGCCGCCGTCGGAATGGACCAGCACCGAGCCGTCGGCCTTGACCAGCAGCAGGCGCACGGCCAGGGGGAGATGGGCTTTGAGTCGGCCGACGTAGTCAACCGAACATTTGGCAATCACTAAACGCACCCGGAGAACTTTACCGTGCCAAGCTGTGCGCCCGGTCCGCGGGGCTGGCCTTGGCGGTGGGCGCGAGGCAGCGGCGGAGGGTGGCAAAATGGTTCCATGCCCCGCTCCAACCGCCCCCGCCGCCGCACCGCAGCCCCAGGGAAGCATGCTGCGCCCGAGGAGTTGGACCTGGACCGCACCCGCCTGGGTGTTCCCACACGGGAATCAGCGCCCGACGGCGAATGGGCCGTGCGGTCCATCACGGCCCGCAATGCGGCCAAGACCTACACCTGCCCCGGCTGCCACCGCGAGGTGCCCCCGGGCATTGCACACCTGGTGGTCTGGGCCGAGGACAACATTTTTGGCGCCGACGCCGGGCTGCGCGAACGCCGCCACTGGCACACCAATTGCTGGCGCACCCGCACCTTCCGCTACAGGTAGGCCGCCGGTAGAGTGGCGCCCACCGGACCGCCCCCGCAGGAGGAACCCCATGACCCAGTACTTGATCTCGGTCGGCCACGACACCGACGATGCCCCCACGATGGCGACCATGGACCCGGCGGTGATCCAACCGATCATTGACGCGGTGGATGCGTTCAACGACAAGCTCCGCGCCGAGGGCGCCTGGGTGTTTGCCGGCGGCCTGGAGCCCATCCAGTCGGCCACCACTGTCGACAACACCGGCGAGGAGCCGGCGGTGACTGCCGGGCCGCATGTACTGCCCAAGGAATATCTGGGCGGTTTCTGGGTCATCGAGGCCGCCGGCATCGACGCCGCCCTGGAGTGGGCCAAGCAGGCCTCGAAGGCGTGTGCCGGCCGTGTGGAAGTCCGCGCCTTCCAGGAAGTGCCCGCCTAAGTCCCGGAACAATAGCGGATCTCCGGGGGATGCAATGAGGAGTGGACGGCAATGAATGCGGCAGTGCTTCTCGAAGGGCCGCGCGGGCGCCGGCTGTGTCTAGAGCTGGCCATGGAGCTGGATCCGCGCATCAGAGCGGCAGTCTTCGGGCTGGCGTACTCCCTTGATCCCGGCGCCGGGACATCCAGAGTCGTCCTGTCCGCCGTCGGCGGTGCCGCTCCCGAGCCACCCGCCGCCCCGCCACCGGAGCAGTTGGCAGCCGCGCTCGCGGCCCTCGAGGCCCCCCACCTCGACGAGGGGCAGATGCTGGCTGCGCTGAAGAGGTCTGTCGACACGGCGAGGTACTGGCAGGAGCCAGAAGGCGAGGACGTGCTTGCCGACCTGCCCAGCATCCGGGCGGCGCTCCACCCGCTGGCGGAGCGGATCATGTCAGCATCCACGATGCAGTGGCTCGCGGAGCCCAGCCAGGAGCGCCAGTGGTCCATTGACTGGCGTCCGGCGGCGGACCCGGCCCCGCTGCCGAAGGATGCGCGGACAACGCTGGCCCGGTGGGCCGACAAGGAACGTGCCGAGGAGGTGCGGGCGGCGCGTCAACGGCCGCGCGATCCGCGGGCCAACTTCTCGGGATCCTGGTGGTCGATCCCGCACGGCGTTCTCCAAAGCGTTGGCCGGATTCCCGCCGGGCTGGGCCTGGTGGAGGATTCTCTGGGGTGGGAGCAGGCCACCACGATTCCGGTCCGCGGGGCGGGGAGGATCTTCGAGATCCGTACGGCCGACGACTGGACGTTCCTGTGCCGCACCTATCCGTTGGAGGTCACAGCATCCCGGCGGCACGACTGGTTCCGCGCCACCGGACGTGACGGCCGCTGGGTGGTGCCGGATTGGGATCGGGTGGCGGGTGAGTGGGACGCCGCGCACCTCACAGGTCTGGGCTACCTCGGCTGTGCGGCCCGTGCACTCCCCGTGGACGCGGACACGGCATCGATCATCGCCGGGTGGAACCCGGACACCACCATCTGGTTCACGGATGCCGCACGCGAAGGGGGCGGCCCACGGCAGGGGTGGCACCGACCGCCCACGGAGGACAGCTGGATCCTCGAGTCCTAGCAGGGCCGCACGGCCCGGAGCGCTGGGGCTGGGACGGTGCCCTGCGATGTTGGCCTTACGCTTAATGGCATGGCTTTCGACCCCGCAGAGTATGTCTTCAGCACCCCCGCCCAGCCCGAGGCCATCCGTGCCGCCACAGTGCTGCCGGCGCACCGGGAGAACATCGAGCTGGTGACGGCCGACGGACTGACGCTCGTCGGCGAACTGGCCCTGCCGGCGTCGGGCCCCATCCGCGCCACGCTGATCACCCTGCACCCGCTGCCCACGCACGGCGGCTTCATGGACTCGCATGTGTTCCGCAAGGCCTCCTACCGCCTGCCCGCGCTGGCCGGCATTGCCGTGCTGCGCTTCAACACCCGGGGCACCTCCTCCCCGCGCGGCACCAGCGACGGGGCCTTCGCCGAGGGCATCGGCGAGCGGGCCGATGTGCTGGCGGCGGTGGAGTACGCCGTCGCCCGGGGCCTGCCGAACCGATGGCTGGTGGGCTGGTCCTTCGGCACCGAGCTGGTGCTGAAGTACGGCGCCCAGGCGCCGGTGGCGGGCGCCGTCGAGGGCGCCGTTCTGCTCAGCCCGCCGCTGCACCGGGCCACGGATGAGGACCTCGCCCGCTGGGGTGCCAGCGGCAAGCCGATGAGCGTGCTGGTCCCGGAATTCGACGACTATCTGCAGCCGGTGGCCGCCGCGCACCGTTTTGCCCTCGTGCCCCAGGCCAAGGTGGTGGGCGTCGACGGCGCCAAGCACCTGTGGGTGGGGGAGAAGTACGCCAGCCGCGCCCTGTCGGAGATCACCGCCACGGTGCTGGGCACCGCCGTCGAGCCCCTCGCGGCCGAATGGGCCGGCCCCGTCGCCGCCGCGCAGTAGGTTCCCCGCCCACCAAAAACTGAGGCGCAGCAACTGCATGAAATCCGTGGATTTCGTGCAGTTGCTGCGCCTCAGTTTTCGTTGGGGGCAATACCGCTAGTGCTTGTCCTGGCGGGAGATGAAGACTTCCTTGATCAGCAGCATGGCGGCGGCCGCCGTCGGAATGGCGATCAGTGCGCCCAGCACACCCAGCAGGCTTCCACCGGCGATCACGGAGATGACGGCCATGGCACCGGGCACTGCCACGGCCTTTTGCATGATGCGCGGGGAGACGAAGTAGGCCTCGAACTGCAGGTAGGCGAAGTAGAGGATCGCGTAGAGAACGGCGGTCTGCCAGCCGGCGGTGAGGCTGACGGCGATCACCAGCACGGCGGCGATCATGCCGCCCACCAGCGGGATGAAGGCCAGCAGGGCGACGACGAACGCCAGCAGCACGCTGAAGGGGATGTGCAGGATGGACATGATGATGAATGCGTAGGTTGCATTCAGCACGGCCACGCAGACCTGGCCGATCACGTAGTTGCCCACCGACTGGGTGATCTCCTCGCTGAGCGCCTCCACCCGGTGGCGGCGCGAGCGCGGGGCCAGGCGGTAGCTCCAGCTCTTGATGGCCGGCAGCGAGGAGAGGAAGTACAGGCTGAGGACCAGCACGATCAGCGTGCCGAAGAGGCCGTTGGCGATGGTGGTGCTGACGCCGATGACGCCGCCGAAGATGCCGCCCACGGCCTGCGTGTTGGCGAAGAACTTGGCCACTTCCTCGTTGATCCGCTCGATCACGTGATACTGGTTGTCGAGATTCTTAAAGAAATCGGAGTTGAGGAAGTCGCTGATCCACACCGGCGCCTTCTCCACCAGCTGCGTGGTCTGCTCCACCAGGGTGGGAATGAGAGTGGCGAAGAAGGCGGCCACCAGGCTCAGCAGGGCCAGCAGGACCAGCAGGATGCCCGCGGGGCGCGGCACCTTGCGCCGTTCCAGCCACCGCACCACGGGATCCAGCCCCAGTGCGATGAACAGGGCTGCGACAATCCACAGCAGCAGCTGGGTGGTGTTGGAGATCATGGCAAAGAGGAACAGGGCCAGTCCCACGCCCACGGTGCCCATGAAGCCCAGGTAGATGGGGTTCGCGATGGCAGGCATCCCGCTTCGGGGCGCGGCGGCGGCACCGGCCTCCGCGGCCTCGGGCTCGTCCGCTTCGGGCGGGAAGGAGAACCGCACCCGGGGCTGGGCCCCGGGGATGGGGCGGCGCAGGCCGGCCATCAGCTTGTGCACGATCCCGTCCTTCGCGTGGGTGGCCGGGCCCGGCCCCAACGTGTCCGGAACCTGCTCCTGCCGTTGCTCCTTCGGCGTCTCGGAAAGGGGGGATTCGTTGTTTTCGCTCACGTGGGTCCGTTGCTTTCACGTTAATGTTTGGAGGTGCCGAGCCCATGCCCGGCTGGGAGTCAAAGCCACACTACCAGCGCACTGAGTGAGCAATGCCTCACTCAGTGGTGGCTCCGCGTCGCGCCGTATGGCGCCACGCCGCGCGGGGCCGGGGATGCGGCGCCGTCGTGCGGGTGGCGCTTTCATGGGGCCCGCAGGGTTTCACGGGGCATTAAAGGCGGCTAAAACTCCGCCGAAAATGAGTGGCCGGTTACGCTTAAGTGAGCTTCAAGGTATTTTTCCGCCGAAGATAGGTGTGTTTTGTGCGTTCGAAAATAGCGATTGGACTGGCAATTCTTGGCTTGCTGCTGCTTGCCTTGGGGATTGGGCAGCGCACGATCTGGCTGCCCTCGGACACGGTGACTGCCACGCTGGCAGCCCCCACGCAAAGTGCACCCCTGACGGTGGTGGACCCTGCCCTGCTGAACTCCCACGGCGGCAACCTCACGCTGAGCATCAAGGCCGATGGGCCCATTGAACTTGCCGTGGGCCGCCCGGCCGACGTCGCCGGCTGGGTTGGCTCCGCAGCGCACCTGAACGTGACGGGTGCCAACGCGGACTTCACCTCCCTGGAGACGAAGCACTCCGACGGCGACGCCACTGTGCCCAGCCCGGTGGGCTCGGACCTGTGGGTGAGCCAGCGCAGCGGCACCGGGACCATGGACTACCAGTGGACCCCGCCGGCCGATGGCGACTGGGCCATCCTGCTCTCCTCCGGCGGCACTGCACCGGCCCCCACGGACATCTCCGTGACGGCGCCGAATGACACGAGCACTCCGTGGGCCGTGCCGCTCATGGTGCTGGGCGCCATTGCCCTGGCCGTTGCAGCGCTGGTGTTCCTTATCAAGCCCAAGCAGCGACGCCGCGCCGCCGGCCCGCGCCGTGCCGCCGGTGCCGAAGCCGCAGCGACGATCACCAATGCCACGGGCGCCCGGCCCGTCTCCGATTCCCGGGCCGGCTCCAGCACTGCCGCTGGCGCGAAGGACTCCGGCCCCCGTGCGGCGGATGCCAGTGTCGCGTGGCCCGTCGCCGGGACGCAGTCCATCCCCGTGCCATCCGATGCCGCCGGTTCCGGCGAGCCCGCTGCGGGCGCCGCCACTTCCGCCGATGCACCGGCTGCGCAGGCCATCGATGCGGCGTCGATTGCCGCGGCGTCCAAGGATGCCTCGCCCACCGACGGCAAGAAGGACACCGAGGACGACACGAAGGACGGCAGGCCCAAGGGCCCCGGCTCCACGGCCACGTCGACCGGCAAGAACACAGACAAGAACCCTGGCAAGAACACAAACAAGGCGCCTGGGACGTCTACGGACAACTCCACCGGCAAGCCGGGCGAGAAGGGCAAGGACAAGCGCATGACGCCGTTCTCCCGCAGCGCCCGCTGGGGTGCCGCCATTGCCACAGTGCTGGTGGCCGGATCCCTGGCTCCGGCCCAGGCCGATGACACCACCTCGCCCGCGCCGTCCGCCTCGCCGTCGGCCTCGGCGTCGTCCACTGCCGCGGCCACCAGCGCCTACCCGGCCCTGGTGGAAAACCAGTTCACCCGCATCCTCAATGACGTCGCCACCGTCGTCGCCACGGGCGACAACGCCAAGGACGCCAATGAGCTGGCCAGCCGCGTAGGAGGCTCGGCCCTGGAGATCCGGGCGGCCAACTACAAGATCCGCTCGCAGGTCTCCAGCTACGCTGCCGCGCTGCCCGTGGCCAGCTCCAAGCTGCTCTCGCGCGTGGTGACGAACTCCACCACCTGGCCGCGCACCATCATCGCCGTCACCCAGGGCGAGGGCAATGACGTGCCGCAGGTTCTGACCATGGTCCAGAGCACCGCGCGCGAAAACTACAAGCTGGTGGAATCCACCCCGCTGCTTCCCGGACAGACCTTCCCGACGCCGGCCAAGGAGGGCTCCGAGCAGCTGCCCGCCGACGCCGCCAGTGCACTGCTGATGAGCCCGAACGAGGCCCTGGCCGGCCTCAGCGACAGGCTGACCAAGGGTGACAGCGCGTGGAAGGACAAGTTCAACGACAGCGTCTACATCACCGACACCGAGACCTACCAGGCGCAGTTTGCCGAGAAGGCCAAGGACGCCAGCTACGCGTTCTCGCACAATCTTGTGGCCGACACGACGCGGGTGCTCCGCACGGCCGACGGCGGTGCCATGGTGGTGGCCAACTACCGTTTCCAGGTGGATGCCACGGCCAACCCCGAGGCAAAGCTGACCATTGCCGACGAGGCAGCGGTGTTTGCTGGTGGCAAGGAAACCACCACGGGCTATGTTCTGGCCTTCGGCGAACCGGTGGTGCTCTACATCCCGCCGGCCTCCGCCGGTGGAAAGATGACGCTGCTCTCCGCTACCCGCGAACTGGTGGATGCCAAGTTCAAGTAGCCCCCACCTGCCCAGATAGAGTGAATCCATGACCCAGCCTCCCGTGAACCCCGCCGTTGCCGCCAGCCTGAACCTCCGTGGTGCGGTGGATCTGTCAGCCCTGAAGAACACCCGGCCCGCCCCGGCGGCCACCGCCGCCGGGAACGGCGCCGATGGGGCGGGAGGCCAGTCGTACTCCGTGGACGTCACCGAGGCAAACTTCCAGGACCTGGTGCAGCTTTCCGCCCAGGTGCCGGTGGTGGTGTCGCTGGGGGCCGCCTGGTCCGCCCAGTCCGCCAATGTCCTTGCCGTGCTGGAATCCTTGGTGGCGGGATACGCTGGCAGGCTGCTGCTGGGCCGTGTGGACGCCGAGGTGAGCCCGCAGATTGCCCAGGCCTTTGGCGCGACAGCGGTCCCCACCATCGTGGCGCTGGTCAAGGGCCAGCCGGTGCCGCTCTTCGAGGGTGAGCTGCCGCACGACCAGATTGAGCGCTACCTTTCGGAGCTGGTGAAGGTGGCCGCGGCCAACGGCGTCGACGGCGCCCTGGGGGCAAACCGGGACGGCGCGGATGCCGCCGAGCCCGAGCCGCTGCCGCCGCTGCACCAGGCGGCCTTCGACGCGATCGAGGCGGGGGATCTGGCGGCCGCCGAGGCTGCCTACACCAAGGCCCTGGCCGAGATGCCGACTGACGGCGATGCCAAGATCGGCCTCGCCCAGGTGCACCTGATGCAGCGCACAGCGGTGTTGAACACCGAGCAGGCCGATGTCCTGCGGCGCCGGGCGGCCGACGCACCCGAGGACCTCGAGGCCCAGCTTGCCGTCGCGGACCTGGATGTCACGGGGGGCCACATCGAGGATGCCTTCGCCCGGATCGTGGGCTTCATCAAGAACAACTTCGGTGCCGAGCGCGAGAGTGCACGGGTCCGCCTGCTGGAACTGTTCGACGTCGTCGGCGTCTCGGACCCGCGCGTGGCCGCGGCCCGCCAGGCCCTGGCCCGGGCCCTCTTCTAGGCCCCGGACCATGGAGCAGACGGCGCGGCCCAGGATCAACCCATGAGCGCACCACTGCTCTTTTCACCCCTGCCGCTGCGCGGGCTCGAACTGGCCCACCGGGCCTGGGTGTCGCCCATGTGCCAGTACTCCTGCGACCCCGTCCTCGCTCCGGGTGTGCCCACCGCGTGGCACCTGGTGCATCTGGGGCAGTTCGCGGCCGGGGGAGCGGCGCTGGTCTTCACCGAGGCCACGGCCGTCAACGCCGCCGGGCGGATCAGCCCGCGGGACACCGGGATCTACAACGATGCCCAGGAATCCGCTTGGCGCGGCATCACCGATTTCATCCACACCCATTCCGAGGTGGGGGCAAAGGTGGGCATCCAGCTGGCCCATGCCGGGCGGAAGGCCTCGACCTGGTGGCCCTTTTCGGGCCAGTCCGGCAGCGTTCCCCCGGCGGACCATGGCTGGGCGACGGTGGGTGCCACGGCCGAGCCTTTCGATTCCTTTGCCGCGCCCCGCGCGATGACGGAGGCCGGCATTGCCACGGTGGTGGCCGATTTCGGTGCCGCGGCGGCGCGTGCGGTCCGTGCCGGCTTCGACATCGTGGAGATCCATGCGGCCCACGGCTACTTGCTGCACCAATTCCTCTCACCTCTGGTGAACACCCGCAGCGATGGCTGGGGCGGCAGCGAGTCCGGCCGGTTCCGGCTGGCGTTGGCCGTCATCGATGCCGTGCGGGCCAACGTCCCCGCGGTCATGCCCGTGTTCCTGCGCATCTCCGCCACGGACTGGAGCGACGGCGGCCTGGACGGGGCCAGTTCCGTGCGGCTGGCCCGGGCGGCCTCGGCGCGCGGCGTGGACCTCATCGACGTCTCCAGCGGCGGTGCCATCCCCGGGGCCAGGATCCCCGTGGGCCCGGGCTACCAGACCTCCTTTGCCGAGCAGATCCGCCGGGAGGCCGGTGTGCCCACGGCCGCCGTCGGACTGATCAGCTCCCCGGAACAGGCCGAGCACATTGTGGCCAGCGGCCAGGCCGACGCCGTGTTCCTGGCCCGGGAGCTGCTGCGCCACCCGCATTGGTGGCTCGACGCCGCACAGGTGCTGGGAGCGGACGTGCCCTGGGCTCCGCAATACCAGCGCGCGGCCCGCCGGCCAGGGTAGCGTGCCACCCAGTGCGGCCCAGCCGCCCGCCCCAGCCCAGCCGTTGGAGGCGGAGATCGCCGCCCTCCTGCGCTCTGCCGGCTGTGTCTTCGCCGAGGACGAGGCCCGGCTCCTCATCGACGCCGCCTCCACGCGCGCCCAGCTGGATGCCCTGGCGGCCCGCCGTGTTGCGGGGGAGCCGCTGGAGCAGATCCTGGGCTGGGCGCAGTTTGCCGGGCTGCGCATCTCCCTGGCCCCCGGCGTCTTTGTACCCAGGCTCCGCACCGAGTTTCTGGTGGAACAGGCCCTAGTGCTGCTGGCGGACGACGGCGGCGCCCACAGATCCGCCGGTGTGGCCCCGACGCGGCCCGTGGTGGTGCTGGACCTGTGCTGCGGCTCCGGCGCCCTGGGTGCCGCCGTCGCGACGGCCCTCGCCGCCACCGGGCAGCGGTCCGAGCTGTACGCCGTCGACATCCACCCTGCGGCGGTGGCCTGCGCCCGCGCCAATCTGGTTGCGGTAGATGGCCAGGTGTTCCAGGGCGATCTGTACGATGCGCTGCCGGCCCACCTCCGCGGCCGGGTGGACGTGCTGCTCGCCAACGCACCCTATGTCCCCACGGGGGAGATCCGGTTTATGCCGCCCGAGGCACGGCTGCACGAACCGCTGGTGACGCTGGACGGCGGTGCCGACGGCCTGGACATCCAGCGCCGCGTCGCCGCCGGTGCCCTGCAGTGGCTCGCACCGGGCGGACACCTCTTGGTGGAGACCAGCGCCCGCCAGGCGCCGGAGACGATGGCGCTGCTGGCCGGCGCCGGGCTGCTGGCCCGGGTGGCCACGTGCAGCGGCAAAGATGCGACGGTGGTCGTCGGCGCGGCTCCCTGAGCGCGGCGGAAATCATCCTTTGGGATGGGTAGGGCCCGCAAACCCGGCTGTTAGCGTGGCAGCATGAGTGATTCCACACACCCGCACACCCCACCCGTTGGCGCTCCGGCGCTGGCCATTCGAGGCCTGGTCAAGCGGTTCGGGGACAAGACCGCCGTCAACGGCATCAACCTCGACGTCCCCGCCGGGTCCTTCTTTGGACTCGTGGGCCCCAACGGGGCCGGAAAGACCACCTCGCTGTCCATGGCCACGGGGCTGCTGCGCCCCGACGCCGGAGACGCCTGGGTGCACGGCACGAGCGTGTGGGGCCAGCCGCTGGAGGCGAAGAAGCTGATGGGCATCCTGCCCGACGGCGTGCGGCTGTTTGACAGGCTCACCGGCGAGCAGTTGGTCACCTATGCGGGCCTGCTGCGCGGCATGGACGCTGACACCGTCCACGAGCGGACCAAGGATCTGCTGGCGGCGCTGGACCTGGCCAAGGACGCCGGGACGCTGGTGGTGGACTACTCCGCCGGCATGACCAAGAAGATCGCCCTGGCCTCGGCCCTGATCCATGCGCCCAAGGTGCTGGTGCTCGATGAGCCCTTTGAATCGGTGGACCCGGTGTCTGCGGCCAACATCCGCGACATCCTCACCGACTACGTGGGATCCGGCGGCACCGTGATTGTCTCCAGCCACGTAATGGACCTTGTCCAGCGCATGTGCGACCACGTGGCGGTCATTGCCGGTGGCAATGTGCTGGCCGCCGGCACCGTGGACGAGGTCCGCGGCTCCGAGTCCCTGGAAGACAGGTTTGTCCAGCTGGTGGGCGGCCGCAACACGAGTACGGGGCTGGCATGGTTGCGCACCTCCTAAGGCTCAAACTCGATCTGCTGCGCAACTCCCTCAAACGCAGCACCATGGCCGTGGTGGGGCTCGTGATCGGCGGCCTCTACGGGCTGGGCATGCTGGTGCTGGTCCTGGTGGGGCTGGTCCTGCTGGGCAGTGCAGACCTGGAGATCGCCTCCACCGTCATCGTGCTCGCCGGCTCCGCCGTCATCCTGGGCTGGCTGGTGATCCCCGTGTTGGCCGCCGGCGTGGACATGACGCTGGATCCGGCGCGCTTCACCACCTTTGCCATCCCCATGCGCACGCTGCTGACCGGGCTGGCTCTCTCCGGGCTGATCGGCATCCCCGGGGCGATCACTGCCCTGGCCGCCCTGGGCACCGTCGGCACCTGGTGGCGCCACCCGCTGGCGGCGGTTGCCGCCGTCGTGTGCGCCGCCCTGGCCGTGATGACCTGCATCGTGGCCTCCCGGGCCATGACGGCTGCGAGCTCCAATCTGGCCGCCTCGCGCCGGTTCAAGGATGTCAGCGGCCTGGTCCTGCTCATTCCGTTAATGCTGCTGGGGCCGATCATCGCCGGCACCTCGGACGTCCTGCGGAACTTTGCCGAGGTGCTGCCCGCGCTGGCCCGGACACTGTCCTGGACCCCCTTGGGTGCGGCATGGTCGGTGCCGGCCGATCTGGCCGGCGGCCACTATGGCGCCGCAGGGCTCAAGTTCCTCATTGCCGTGGGCACCCTGGCCGGGCTGCTCTGGCTGTGGAAGATCTTCCTGGCCCGCGCCCTCGTCACCCCGGCGCACAGCGGCGGTGCCCGCAAGACGGCCGGAAACATCGGCTTCTTCCGGTGGTTCCCGGCCACCCCCACGGGCGCCGTCGCCGCGCGGTCTTTGACGTACTGGTTCCGCGATCCGCGCTATGCGGCCGGGCTGGTCATCAGCCCCCTGCTGCCGCTGGTCTTTGTCCTGGTCGGCGTGCAGAGCGGGTCGATGTTCATGCTGCTCTTTGCCGGCGCCATCGCCACCTATTTGATGTGCTGGTTCATCTCCACCGACATCTCCTATGACAACACCGCCTTCGCCCTCCACGTGGCCACGGGCGTCAGCGGGGCCGCCGACAGGATGGGGCGGGCGCTGGCCTGCGCCGTCATTGCCGTGCCGCTGGGAATCGTCTACACGGTGGTGGGCGCGGCCCTGAACGATGCGTGGGCCTATCTGCCCGGCACGCTGGGGCTGACCCTGGCACTGGTGGGTGCCTCGCTGGGACTGGCCAGCGTGTTCTCCGCCCGCTTCACATACAACGTGCCGGCACCGGGGGAGAGCCCGCTCAAGTCCAAGCCCGGCAACAGCTTCTCCAGTGTGCTGGTCCAGATGGCTGGCGTCACAGGAGTGGCTGTCATGGTGCTGCCGGTGGCGGTATTGAGTATCGTGGGGGTATTGGCGCAGCAGGCACATTTGAGCTGGATCGCGCTGGCCGTAGCACTGGTGCTTGGAACCCTCTTCCTGGTGCTCGGCATCCGTTGGGGCGGGAGGATCTACGACAAGCGGGCCCCGGAACTTCTGCTGGCTGTGTCCAAAGACAGTTAAGATTCCCGAAGTTATAGGACATGGGATATCTTCGAATAGAGCATGCCCATTGTGCCGCCGGCACCGCGGGCGCAGCCCCCTGCGGGCAGCGCCGGGCGCAAACACGTGTCCTGCATTTGAAAGGTAGTGGTCCATGGAGGTTGTCATCCTCCCCAGCAGCAAAGAAATCGGCGCTCTCGCCGCGGACGCCATCGAGGCCCTGGTGCGGCGCAAGCCCAACGCCGTCCTCGGTCTTGCCACGGGATCGTCGCCGCTGCCCATCTACGATGAGCTGGCCCGCCGCCACGATGAAGACGGCCTGAGCTTCACCGAGGCCCATGGCTTTGCCCTGGATGAATACGTCGGCCTTCCGCTGGGACACTACGAGTCCTACCGCGAAGTGATCCGCCGCGAGTTCACCAACCGTGTGGACATCAAGCCGGAGAACGTCCACGGACCCGACGGCACCGCCACGGACATCCTGGCCGCCTGCGCGTCCTACGAGGCAGCCATCAAGGCCGCCGGCGGCGTGGACCTGCAGATCCTGGGCGTCGGCACCGACGGCCACATCGGCTTCAACGAGCCCGGCTCCTCGCTGGCCTCGCGCACGCGCATCAAGACGCTGCTGGAGCAGACCCGCCAGGACAACGCACGCTTCTTCTCCAGCATCAACGACGTCCCGCACCACGTGGTGACCCAGGGCCTGGGCACCATCATGGATGCCCGCCACGTGGTCCTGGTGGCCACGGGCATTGGCAAGGCCGCCGCCGTGCGCGACTTCGTCGAGGGCCCGGTGGCGGCCATCTGTGCCGCCTCAGTGCTGCAGCTGCACCCGCACGCCACTATCCTGGTGGACGAGGCCGCAGCGAGCGAGCTGAAGCTGGCCGACTACTACCGCCACACCTACGCCAACAAGCCGGACTGGCAGGGCATCTAGACGCAAGTGTGGGCGGTTTCACCGCCCGCAGCCGACGACGGCGTGTGCCCCGGGAAACCGGGGGACACGCCGTCGTTCTTTGCCGCCAAAACCCCCGCCGGCACGGCCCAAGGGGGCCCGCTGCGGCGGGTCACGGGGGCGGCGCGCCGGTGGGGGTGGCATAGAATGGGGAGCATGAGCATGCCAGCAGACCCTTTCGACAATGATCCGATGCGGGCCCCTGGAGGCCCGGGTGGATCCACCGCCACCATCGAGCGCGAGGAGCTGGCCCAGGAGGTCGAGCCCGGCGACCGTGAGCGGTTTTCGCACTATGTGCGCAAGGAAAAGATCATGGAATCCGCCCTCACCGGCGAGCCCGTGATTGCCCTCTGCGGCAAGGTCTGGACCCCCGGCCGCGACCCGCAGAAGTTCCCCGTCTGCCCCGATTGCAAGGCAATCTACGATGGGCTGCGCCCCGGCGGCGATGACTCGGGTTCCAAGAAGTAAGTGACTGCACCCACCGAGACACTGTTCGGCTCTCCCTCGCTTCCCCCCGCGTACCCGGAACGCGCCGCCTGGGGCACCGCCCCCAAGCTGCGTGCCTGGCAGGCGGCGGCGATGGAGAAATACTTCGCAGGCAATCCCCAGGACTTTCTGGCCGTGGCCACGCCCGGCGCCGGAAAGACCACCTTCGCCCTGCGGATCGCCACCGAGCTCATTGAGCGGGGGCAGGTCAGCCGCGTCACCATCGTCACGCCCACCGACCACCTCAAGCGCCAGTGGGCCGATGCCGCCGCGCGCGTGGGCATTGCCATCGACCCCAATTTCAAGAACGCGGACGGCAAGCACGGCCGTGCCTTCCGGGGTGTCGCCGTCACGTACGCCCAGGTGGCCAGCAAGCCCATGCTGCACCGCGCCAAGACCGAGGCCGAGCGCACGCTGGTGATCATGGATGAGATCCACCACGGCGGCGACGCGCTGTCCTGGGGTGATGGCATCCGCGAGGCCTTTGAACCGGCCACCCGCCGCCTGGCGCTGACCGGTACGCCGTTCCGCTCCGATACGGCGGCCATTCCGTTTGTGGACTATGTCGAGGACCACGAGGGCATCCGCCGCTCCAAGGCGGACTACACCTACGGCTACGGCGAGGCCCTGAAGGACCACGTGGTGCGTCCGGTGATGTTCATGGCCTACTCCGGCCAGATGCGCTGGCGCACCAGTGCCGGCGAGGAAATGGCTGCCACCTTGGGCGCCCCCGTCACCAAGGACATCACCTCCCAGGCCTGGCGCACGGCGCTGAACCCGGCCGGCGAGTGGATTCCCGCGGTGCTGGCCGCCGCGGACAAGCGCCTCACCGAGGTGCGCCGCGCCGTGCCCGACGCCGGTGCCCTGGTCATTGCCACGGACCACGAGGATGCGCGCGCCTACGCCGGGCAGCTGAAGAAGATCACGGGGCAGTCGCCCACGGTGATCCTCTCCGACGACGCCAAGGCCTCCAACAAGATCGAGGAATTCTCCGCCGGCGACCAGCGCTGGATGGTGGCGGTGCGCATGGTGTCCGAAGGCGTGGACGTGCCGCGGCTGGCCGTCGGCGTCTATGCGACCTCCACTGCCACGCCGCTGTTCTTCGCCCAGGCCGTGGGCCGCTTTGTGCGAGCCCGCAAGCGCGGCGAGACGGCATCCGTCTTCCTGCCGTCGGTGCCCAACCTGATGGGGCTGGCCAACCAGCTCGAACTGGAGCGAGACCACGCCCTGGACCGCCCCAAGCACGACGAGGACGGCTTCGCCACCGAGGACGCCGAGATGCTGGAGGCAAACCGCGAGGAGAAGGCCTCCGACACCCTGGAGAAGTTCAAATTCGAGGCCCTGGAATCCCAGGCGTCCTTCGACAGGGTGCTCTTTGACGGCGGCGAGTTCGGCACCGGCGGCGAGGTGGGCAGCGAGGACGAACAGGACTTCCTGGGCATTCCGGGCCTGCTGGACGCCGAACAGGTGGGCGTGCTGCTGCGCCAGCGCCAGGCGGACCAGGTGTCCCGCCGCAAGCGCCGCAATGCCGCCGCCGCCGAGCCGGAGCCCGCGGCACCCGCCGTGGTGGACCACCGCATGCTCACCGATCTGCGCAGCGAGCTGGCCAAGAACGTCTCCGCCTGGAGCGCCCGCAGCGGCATGCCCCACGGCGTCGTGCACAGCGAGCTGCGCCGCCTTTCCGGCGGCCCCGCCGTCGCGCAGGCCAACGAGGCACAGCTGCAGGTGCGGCTGAAGAAGCTCCAGGACTGGTTCCTGGGCAAGAAGTAGCCACCAAACACGTTGAGGCGTGAGGTGGTGCCCTTTAGAGAGGTTCTAAAGGGCATTACCTCACGCCTCAACGGCGTCTAAGCGGCCTTCTAGGCGACGTCGACGCCGGCGTCGGCCATCTCCTCGAGGGCCTCCTCGCTGGCGTCCCCATCCACACCCACCACGAAGTCCTTCAGAACCGTGGTGTTGTAGCCGGCCTGGATGGCGTCCAGGGCCGTGGCCTTCACGCAGTGGTCGGTGGCGATGCCCACAATGACAACCTCGTCGACGTCGTTCTCGCGCAGCCAGTCGTCCAGCGACACGGCATCGGCGTCCAGGGCGGGGTCCGCATCCTCATTGGCCTCGCGCTCGCCCACGCGGACCTCGTCCTCCGGGGCCAGCAGGGCGTCAAAGCCCGAGTATCCCTCGTCGAACATCCCCTTGCGGAAGAAGGCGTCGATGTTTTCCTGGTCCAGGTCCCTGTGCAGGGCCGCTCCCCGGGAGCTGGCCACACAGTGCTCGGGCCAGCTCTTCACGAAGTCCGGAGTCTCGGAGAAATGGCTGCCGGGCTCGACATGCCAGTCCTGGGTGGCGACAACGAAATCGAAGTCCGGCGTGGAATCGATCAGCTCGCTGATCTCCCCGGCGAGGGCCGCGCCTCCCTCCACGGCCAGCGAGCCGCCCTCGCAGAAATCGTTCTGCACGTCCACAATGATCAGTGCCTTGGCCATGATGTTCCTTCGCTTTCCAAACTGCCTAATGCCGTGTTGCTGATGGAGATGCTGAGTGCTGAGTGCGTTGCTATTGGGCTGCGGCGGCGCCCGCGGGGGCGTCGGCGGCCGTGTACTCGTATTCGGTGGGGATCACGGGCTCGCCGCGCTGCAGGCGCCTGGCCGCGCCGGGAAGCTCCGCCATGGAGGCGCGGTGCCGTTCCGTGGCCCGGGCCACGCCCTCGGCACCTGTCCAGCCCGGGGCCAGCACGCCGTCGACCATGAACGTCTCGACCAGGGCGCGGTCGTTGCCGTCGTCCAGCGGGCGGGAGCCGACGCCCACGATCTCAGCCGTGGCAATGCCGCGGGCATCCTTGCGGCGCATCGCATACTTGTGCCCGCCCACGGAGGCCTTGTTCTTGGCGGCCTTGGCCACGGAGACGTAGTTGCCGTCGTCGTCCTGGCGGCTGACCAGCTTGTAGACCATGCTGGCCGTCGGGGCCCCGGACCCCGTCACCAGCGAGGTGCCCACGCCGTAGGAATCCACCGGGGCCGAGGCAAGGGCGGCGATGGCGTATTCATCCAGATCGGAGGTGACGGTGATGCGCGTGTGCGTGTTGCCCAGCGAGTCCAGCAGGGTGCGGACCTCGCGGGCCTGGGCCACCAGGTCCCCGGAATCGAGCCGGACGCCGCCCAGTCCGGGGCCGGCCAGCTCGACGGCGGTGCGGACGGCCGTCTCGACGTCGTACGTGTCCACCAGCAGCGTGGTGTCCACGCCCAGGGACTCCAGCTGGGCCGCAAAGGCCTCGCGCTCGGTGTCGTGGAGCAGCGTGAAGGAATGGGCGGCGGTGCCTAGGGTGCGGATGCCATAGCGCAGCCCGGCCTCCAGATTGGAGGTGCTCATGAAGCCGGCGATGACGGCGGCGCGGGAAGCCGCGACGGCGGATTCCTCCTGCGTACGCCGCGACCCCATCTCGATGCAGGGGCGCCCGCCGGCGGCGCCGATCATGCGGGAGGCGGCCGAGGCGATGGCGGAATCGTGGTTGAGCACCGAGAGCACGTAGGTCTCCAGGATGCAGGCCTCGGCAAAGGTTGATTCGATGGTCAGGATGGGGGAGTTGGGGAAGTAGATTTCCCCCTCCGCGTAGCCGGTGACGGTGCCGGAGAACTTGAAGTCCGCCAGCCAGGCCAGGGTCTCCTCGTTGACCACCTTGTGCGCGGCGAGATAGTCCAGCTCGGTCTGGCCGAA
This sequence comes from Arthrobacter sp. 35W, assembly GCF_000482545.1. GTDB lineage: Bacteria > Actinomycetota > Actinomycetes > Actinomycetales > Micrococcaceae > Specibacter. The sequence continues at coordinate 2,414,563 of NZ_KI519454.1, read as the reverse complement.
GCGGAACTCCGACAGGCCCTCAAGGAGGCGCCCGGTGCCGGCGACGACGCCGTAGCGACGGCCGTCCGGCAGCCGCCGGGCAAAGGCCTCGAACACGCTGCGCCGGTGGGCTGCGCCCGAGTGCAGGGCGGCCTGGAGCATGGTCAGCTCGTAGTGGTCCGTGAAAAGGGAAGTGCGGGGTGGGACCCAACCAGGTGCAGTAGTCACGAAAATTACTCTAATGCGCGCCGCACTAGAATGGACACATGAGTGTCAGCACAGCCCCGGAAACTGCGCGGGGCACCGAAACCATGGAGCTGACTGCTCCCGACATCCCCTGGGTGCTGATCGTTTGGAACGATCCGGTCAACCTGATGAGCTACGTCAGCTACGTCTTTGAAAGCTACTTCGGCTATTCCCCGGCCAAGGCCGCGGAACTGATGCTGCAGGTCCACACCGAGGGCAAATCCGCCGTCGCCCACGGCTCCAAGGAAAAGATGGAAGCCCACGCGGTGGCCATGCACGGCTTCGGCCTGTGGGCCACAGTACAGAAGGACGGCAAGAGTGGCTAAGGCCTTCACCTCCACCCGCAAGGGCATCACCGCGCATCTTGAGACGGGCGAGCGGGACCTGCTGCGCAAGCTCTTTGCCGACATCATCGACATGCTGGAACCGGAAACCCCCGCCCACACGGATCCGCTGGCCGCCCTGATCGGGCTGGACATGGACGTGCAGGCCCCGCGGGATCCGGCCCTGCTGCGGCTGCTGCCGAATGTGGTCCGGGACGACGACGCCGCCGCGCTGGAATTCCGCCAGCTCACCGAGCGCTCGCTGCGCGAGACTAAGATCGGCGCCCTGCGCGCAGCATCGCTGGCCTTGGAATCGGAAAAGGTGGTGCTGGACGCCGATGCCGCCAGGCTGTTTGCCATGGCGTTGAACGATGTCCGGCTGGTGCTGGCCGAACGTCTGGAAATCCGCGATGAGGAGGATGCCGACCGCATCCACCAAGTCCAGGACTGGTCCAAGGCCGAGGATGTGGATTCCTATCTGGCGCTCGTCTACAACTTTGTCTCCTGGCTCCAGGAAGGCCTGGTCCAGGCCATGCTCTCGGGAGTCCGGGCGTCGAACTAGCTGCCCCGGGTGGTGGTGCCGGGCGGTCCGCGCACCCCACCGGGGCACCCTTGTGACGAACCAGACGGGGTGAAAAGTTCATCCCGGCTCCGCCAAGGACCTATCCTAGGACGATCATGAGCCATGCATCGAGGGGACCCCAGCACAGCGGGGCCGACGGCCGCCCGGGACGCCGGGAAATGGCCGAGCGGCCCATCGGCATCTTCGATTCCGGCGTCGGCGGACTCACCGTGGCCCGCGCCGTCATCGACCAGCTGCCCAATGAATCCATCCTCTACGTGGGGGACACGGCCAACGGCCCCTACGGCCCACTGCCCATCGCCGAAGTGCGGGCCAACGCCCTGGGCGTGATGGACGAGCTGGTGGATTCGGGCGTGAAGCTGCTGGTGATCGCCTGCAACTCCGCCTCCGCCGCGGTGCTCCGCGATGCCCGCGAACGCTACACGGCGCGCTACGGCATCCCCGTGATCGAGGTCATCCAGCCGGCCGTGCGCCGCGCCGTGGCCGCCACCCGCACCGGACATGTGGGCGTGATCGGCACCTCCGCCACGGTTGGCTCGCGCGCCTACGACGACACCTTTGCCGCCGCCCCGGACCTGCAGATCACCTCCGTGGCCTGCCCGGACTTCGTCCGCTTCGTGGAATCCGGCATCACCGCCGGCCCGGAACTCCTTTCCACCGCCCAGACCTACCTGGCGCCCCTGAAGGACGCCGGCGTGGACACCCTGGTGCTGGGCTGCACGCACTACCCACTGCTGACAGGTGTCATCGCCTATGTGATGGGCGATTCCGTCACGCTGGTTTCCAGCGCTGAGGAGACGGCCAAGGATGTCTACAAGGCTCTGGTCAGCCACGATCTGGAGCGCGTGGGCGACACACCGCCGCACCACAACTTCCTGTCCACCGGGGACGCCGGCCAGTTTGGCGTGCTGGCGCGCCGCTTCCTGGGGCCGGAGGTGCTGAGCGTAGAGCAGGTGACACATGTCTCCGCCCACTACCCGACCGGGTCCATGGCCCGGATCACCCCGGACATGATCGCCGCGGCCAAGCTGGAGCGCCCGCGGATCTCAAATTTTGTATTGAACGAGCCTGGGGAGCACGGATGAAACTGACCATAGTGGGCTGCAGCGGGTCCTTTCCCGGACCGCAGTCGCCGGCCTCGTGCTACCTTCTGACGGCGCACGACGGCGAACGCCCGTGGCGCATCCTGCTGGATCTGGGCAGCGGTGCCCTGGGCGCCGTGCAGAAGTACATGGACCTTGAGGACATCGACGCGATCTTCCTCACCCACCTGCACCCGGACCACTGCATGGACCTGTGCGGGCTGCACGTTGCCGTGCGGTGGAACCCGGAGGGCTGGGGCCCGGGCCGCATCCCCGTATGGGGGCCGGCGGCGACGGCGGACCGGCTGGCCACCGCCTACGGCCTGCCACTGGATCCGGGCATGCGCGAGGAGTTCGATTTCAAGCTCTGGACGGAGCGCGAGCCCGTGAAGCTGGGTCCGTTCACCATCACGCCCTACGCCGTGAACCACCCGATCGAGGAGTCCTACGCGCTGCGCGTGGACGTGGAGGAATTCGACGGTACAGGCGTGCCGCGCAGCGTGACCCTGGCCTACTCCGGCGACACGGATTCCTGCCAAGGGCTTGAGGATGCGGCCAAGGATGCCAACTTCTTCCTCTGCGAGGCGGCCTTCCAGGAGGGCCGCGACGACGGCATCAAGGATGTGCACCTGACCGGCAAGCGCGCCGCCGAGGCCGCGACCCGTGCCAACGCCCGCCGCCTGCTGCTCACCCACCTGCCGGTCTGGACCGACCCGGGCATCGTCGTCGCCGAGGCCCGCGCCGCATTCGAGGGCGATGTCGCAGTCGCCGTCGCCGGCGTCCACTACACGATCTGACCCTGGCCCGCCGAACAAACAGCTGCGGACAGTGTTGGGCGGTGTGACTGTCCCCAAGTGCTGGTTCGGTAGGCTTGGGGCATGACTTCGCCTGAAACCACAGTTCTGCGCGCCGACGGCCGCACCCCCGACCAGCTCCGCGACATCAGCATCACCCGCGGCTGGTCCAAGCAGGCCGAAGGCTCAGCCCTCATCGAGTTCGGCAACACCCGCGTGCTGTGCACCGCTTCCCTCACGGCCGGCGTGCCGCGCTGGCTCAAGGGCGAGGGCCGCGGCTGGGTCACCGCCGAATACGCCATGCTGCCCCGTGCCACCAACACCCGTTCGGACCGCGAGTCCGTCAAGGGCAAGATCGGCGGCCGCACCCACGAGATCTCCCGCCTGATCGGCCGCTCGCTGCGTTCCATCATCGACACCAAGGCCTTGGGCGAGAACACCATCGTGCTGGACTGCGATGTTCTGCAGGCCGACGGCGGCACCCGCACCGCCGCGATCACCGGCGCCTACGTGGCCCTGGCCGATGCCATCCACTATGCCCGAGAGAACAAGCTGATCGCCAAGAACGCCCAGCCGCTGATCGACACCGTGGCCGCCGTCTCCGTGGGCATCATCGACGGCATCCCGATGCTGGACCTGCCCTACGTCGAGGACGTCCGCGCCGAGACCGATATGAACGTTGTCGTCACCGGATCCGGCAAGTTCGTGGAGGTGCAGGGCACCGCCGAGGGCGCGCCCTTCGACCGCGACGAGCTGAACAACCTGCTGGACCTGGCCCTGCTGGGCACCTCGCAGCTGGCCCAGATCCAGCGCGACACCCTGGGTCTGTAGCAGTGGCCGCAACTCCGCGCCTGGTGCTGGCCACCCACAATCAGGGCAAATTGCGCGAACTCCGCGAGCTCCTGCGTGGACAAGTCCCCGGCCTGGACGTCGACACACAGGTGGTCGACGCCGGTGCCGTGGGTGCGCCGGATGTGAAGGAAACGGGCACCACCTTTGCCGAGAACTCGCTGCTGAAGGCTCGCGAGGTGGCCCGCCACACCGGGCTGCTGGCCATTGCAGACGACTCCGGCCTGGCAGTCGATGTGCTGGGCGGGGCTCCAGGCATCTTCTCGGCCCGCTGGTCCGGGACGCACGGGAACGACGGCGCCAATCTGGCGCTGCTGCTGGCCCAGCTGTCCGACATCGATGCCGACCACCGGGGCGCGGGCTTTGTCTGCGCCGCGGCACTGGCCAGCCCTGACGGCTCTCTTGAGGTTGTGGAGCACGGCGAGCTGCGCGGTACGCTGCTGGCCGCCCCGCGCGGCGAGGGCGGGTTCGGCTACGATCCCATCCTGCAGCCGCTGGGCATGGACCGCAGCTGCGCCGAGCTGGCCCCGGCGGAGAAGAACGCCATCAGCCACCGCGGCCAGGCCTTCCGGGCCCTGCTGCCGCACATCATTTCAGCACTGGCGTAGCCCACGCGCAGGCCTGGTCCCGCGTCGGTCTGGTCCCGCGCCGGCCTGGTCCAGTGCGGCACGCATGAAAAAGGCACCCGCCGTTGGGCGGGTGCCTTTTTCATGCCTGCTGCGAAGATCAGCTCTTGGCGGCCTTGCGGCGGTTGAAGAATGCCTTGGCAACCTCGATGATGATCGGCAGCACGGAGACCAGCACGATCAGGATGAAGATGATGTCCAGATTCTTCTGGACCCAGGGGAAACGGTCGCCGAGGATGTAGCCCAGCAGCGTCACGCCGCCGGCCCAGAGGACGGCGCCGATGGCGTTGAAGACGACGAAGTGGCGCATGTCCATGCGGGCCACACCGACGATGACCGGCACGAAGGTGCGCACGATCGGGACGAAGCGGGCCAGGATCAGGGCCTTGCCACCGTGCTTCTCAAAGAAGGCGTGGGCGTTCTCCACGTGCTCCTTCTTGAACAGCTTGGAATCGGGCTTGCTGAAGATGGCGGGGCCGGCCTTGACTCCGATCGCGTAGCCCACCTGGTTGCCCACGAAGGCACACACGATCAGCATGGCCATCAGCAGCCAGATGTTCACGGGCATCGTGCCGGTGCTGACCAGCAGGCCGGCGGTGAACAGCAGGGAGTCGCCCGGCAGGAAGAAGCCCACCAGCAGGCCTGTCTCGGCGAAGATGATGCCGCAGGCAATGATCACCACCCAGAAGCCCATGGCCGGGTTGTTCAGGATGGTCATCGGATCCAGCCAGTCGGGCAGGAAGCCCAGCGCAGGGGCGGGTCCGTGGCCGATCAACGCGGGCGCGGCAAAGTCACTGAGGGCAGAAAGTATCACCCTTCAAGGGTACGGGACCAAGCTGGACGCCGGCCTCCACCCCCGGGTGGACATTCCCACGCCAGAATCCCCTTGACAGCCCATTCCTAGGTTGTATGGTTAGTTACATGAGTAATGAACCGGCGAAGCGAGGAGGCTGCACACGTGATTGACGACAGCAAGCCGATCTTTCTGCAGATCGCCGAGATGATCGAGAACGACATCGTGGACGGCGTCCTGGCCGAGGAAAGCCAGGTCCCCTCCACCAACGAGTTTGCCGCGTTCCACCGGATCAATCCGGCGACGGCGGCCAAGGGCGTCAACCTGCTGGTGGACGACGGAATTCTGTACAAGCGGCGGGGGATAGGAATGTTTGTGGCAACGGGGGCAAGGGACAAGCTGGTGGGGCGGCGCCGGGACGAGTTCTTCGTCCAGTACGTCAAGCCGTTGGCGCGGGAGGCGCGGAAGCTGGGCATCAGCTCAGGCCAATTGGCCGAGATGCTCGGCAAGGAAATCGACACGGACGGGGCGCCTGGCCCCACGGAACGGGTGGTGGCATTGTGAGTGCGGAAATCATTCGGGTGGACGGCCTGACGAAGCACTACCGTGGCAGCGGGGACGGGGCACCGGCGCTGGACGGGGTCAGCTTCAGCATCGAGGCGGACAAGATCTATGGTCTGCTGGGCCGCAACGGCGCCGGCAAGACCACCATCATGTCCATCCTCACGGCGCAGGGCTTTGCCACCGCCGGCTCCGTGCGGGTCTTCGGACAGAACCCCTATGAGAACGAAAGGGTCCTCAACCGCATCTGCTTCATCCGCGAATCGCAGAAGTACCCTGACGATTTCAACGCCAACCACGCGTTCAAGGCAGCAGCGCTGTTTTTCGACAATTGGGACCAGAGCCTGGCGATGCGTCTGGCCAAGGACTTCCAGCTGCCCCTGAAGCGGCGGATCAAGAAGCTCTCGCGCGGCCAGCTTTCCGCCGTCGGCGTGGTGATTGGCCTGGCCAGCCGGGCCGAGCTGACCTTCTTCGACGAGCCCTACCTGGGCCTGGACGCCGTCGCCCGCCAGCTCTTCTACGACAGGCTGGTGGAGGACTACACCGAGTATCCGCGCACCATTGTGCTCTCCTCGCACCTGATCGATGAGGTGGCCAATCTGCTGGAGCACGTGATCGTGATCGACCAGGGCCGCATCATCATGGACGACGACGCCGAGAGCCTGCGCGGTTCCGCCGTCGCCGTGGCAGGGCAGGCCGCACGCGTGGAGGTGTTCACCGCCGGGCGGACGGTGATCCACCGGGAGGGCTTCGGCGCACTGGCATCGGTGACCATCGACGGCGTGCTGAGCGCCGGCGAACGGGCCGAGGCGGCGGAGCTGGGGCTGGAGCTGGCGCCCGTCTCGCTGCAGCAGCTGGTGGTCCGGCGGACCATCAAGGGCGCAGTCGACGATGGCAGCGCGGATGGCGCAGCACGGCAGGGCACCAAACAGGGGGATACAGCACGAATGGAGGCAACGCGATGAGCTGGGCAGTGGACAACAGGGCCGTGAAGGTTGCACGGATGCAGCTGATCAACAAGTGGACGTTTCTGGGGATCCCAGCGATCATTCTGACCGGATCATTCCTCCTGAGCCTGGCGGTCTTTGCCGTCATCCCGGTGCCCGATGCACCCAAGTACTCCGGCGCCGGCCAGGCGGTGATGTGGTACTTCTTCGCCCTCGGCATCCAAAGCCTGACCCTGACCTTCCCGTTCTCCCAGGGGATGAGCGTCTCCCGGCGCTCGTTCTTCCTGGGCACGGTGGGCCTGTTCGCCGTCGTCGCCCTGGTGGTTTCCGGGCTCTACGTCCTGCTGGGCATGGCCGAGGTCGCGACCAAGGGCTGGGGGATGAACGGGCGGATGTTCGCCCTGCAATGGATTGCTGATTCCGGTGTGGGTGTGCAGTTCCTCTTCTACTTCGCCCTGATGATGCTGCTGTTCATCCTCGGCTTCTGGTTCGCCACCGTCTACAAGCGCTGGGGTGCCACGGGCATGCTGGTGCTGTGGCTCGCCGTGGGTGTCCTGCTGGTGGGTCTGGTGGCGCTGGTCACCTGGCAGGACTGGTGGGCTCCCGTCGGCACGTGGCTGGCGGCCCAGGGGCCGCTGGGCATCACCGGCTGGTCCCTGTTGTTCACCGCACTGTTGGGCGGGGGAGCGTACCTGACCCTGCGCCGGGCCACCCCCTAGGAGTTGCCCGCAGGCTGCACCGGGCCGGGTCCCGCGGAGCGAGTCCGCGGGACCCGGCCCGCTGTTGTGCGGGAGCGGGTAGCCTTGATAGGTGCCTTTGGACTTCACCGCAATAGACTTCGAAACCGCTAACGGATTCCGGGGCTCGCCATGCTCCGTTGGATTGGTCAAGGTCCGCAACGGCGTGCTGGTGGAGGAAGCCTACTGGTTGATGCGCCCGCCCGCGGGGCATGACTACTTCGACCCCCGCAATGTGCAGATCCACGGCATCACAGCACCCCAGGTGGCCGGCGAACCCCGCTTCGGCGAGCTGTACGGCCAGATCCAGGACTTCATCGGCGCCGACGCGGTGGTGGCCCACAACGCCGCCTTCGACGTCGGCGTGATCCGTTCGGCGCTGGAGGTCTCCGGGCTTGCGGGCCCGGCGTTCGACTATGCCTGCACGGTGGTGCTCTCCCGCAAGAGCTACGCGCTGCCCTCCTATTCGCTGCCGTTCGTGGCCGAAGCGGCGGGGGTGCCGCTGCTCAAGCACCACGACGCCGTCGAGGACGCCCGCGCCTGTGCCGGCATTCTGGTGGACATTGCCCGCCGCCGCGAGGCTGACAGTGTGGCGGGCGTCTTTGCCTCCCTGAATCTGTCGGTCCCGCACCAGGGCGGCTACGACCCCGAGCGGGACGAGCTGTCCAAGCCGACCCGCGCCGCCATGGCCCGGGCTGAATCGGGGGAGGTCCCGGCTCCGGCGTTTTCGGGGTGGCCCGCCGAGGGACCCAACCCACCGGCCAACCTCGCAGCCGATCCGGCCCATCCACTGTTCGGCCAGACGGTGGTCTTCACCGGCAACCTCTCCCTGCCGCGCGGCACCGCCAAGGAACGGGCCGCCGAGCTGGGCGCCCAACCCGCCAGCGGCGTGACCCGCAAGACCACCGTGCTGGTGGTGGGCGGCGGCTTCGCCGCGGCGGATCTGCGCACCGGCCGCGTCACCTCCAAGGCCCGCCGTGTACTGGAACTGCAGCAGCGCGGACAGGGGATTGAGGTCCTCTCCGAGGGCGAATTCATGCAAATGATTGGCTAGCATGGCCCCATGCCCCACCCGCAGATGTACGACGACGACGATCCGCAGCTGGGACGGCTGCGGGCCATCGCGCTCGCCTTTCCCGAGGCCGTGGAGAAGATGGCCTTTGGCCGCCCCACCTTCCGGGCCGGGAAGATCTTCGCCTACTACGGACAGGGCCAGACGGGGCATCCGCGGCCCGAATCCATCCAGATTCTGCCGGACGAGGCCGAACGCCCCGCGCTGCTGGCCGATCCGAGGTTCTACATTCCCTCCTACATCGGCCCGTACGGCTGGCTGGGCCTGGACCTGAGCATGGGGGAGCCGGACTGGCAGGAGATCGCCGAGCTCATCGATTCCTCCTACCGGCGCATCGCTCCGGCGCGGTTGATCGCCCTGCTCGAGGCGGCAGGCTCCCCGGCCGGCGTCACCCGAAGCAATAATCATCCGCGGGACGGCCGGTAAATCTACGCTGGGGCTATGTCCGAGTCGATCAAGCAGTTCCCCGCAGCAACCGGCCTCACCCAGACAGCCCTCGAGCAGTCGCTGGGGGATGCGGTGGCCGGCCCGGCGCCGTCACGCTTGAAGCGCTTCTTTGCGTTCCCCAACCCGGTCAACGAGTATGCCGCCCGCTGCACCGCCGCCATTGTGGTGGCGCTGTCGCTGGCCGCGCTGATCAGCTCGCAGGGGTGGCTGCTGGTGGTCATCGCGGCGGGCTTCGTCCTGCGGGTGGCATTCGGCCCGCGCATCTCCCCGGCGGCACTGCTCTCGGTCAAGGTGCTGGCACCGCTCATCGGGGCGCCGAAGCTGGTGCCCGGCCCGCCCAAGCGCTTTGCCCAGGGCATCGGCGCCGTCCTGTCACTGGCCGCCGTCGTGCTGTTCTACACGGGCGTTCCGCTCGCGGCATGGGCCCTGGTGGGCCTGCTGGTGGTCGCTGCCTCGCTGGAGGCCTTTGCCGGCCTATGCCTGGGCTGCATGATCTTTGGCGCCCTGCAGCGGGCCGGCGTGATCCCGGCCAGCATTTGCGAGGCCTGCGCCGACGTCAGTCTGCTGCGCCCGTAACCCGCAGCAGTTCGGCGCCGATGGCCCGCACGAGCGCAGGCTCTTCGGCCAGGGCCAGCCAAGCCTGGGGCAGTGCGTCCTCGCCGTAATAGGCACCCAGAATGTTCCCGGCGATGGATCCGGTGGAATCGCTGTCGCCGCTGTGGTTGACGGCCACGCGGATGGCGGCCAGGAAATGCTCCACCGGCGAGATGTCCCCGGCGGTGGTGGCCAGTACGGCGTAGATGCCGATGGCCAGCGCCTCCTCCGCCACCCAGCCCTCGCCCAGGGCTGCGGTCAACGCCTCGGGCTCCAGCACGGGGCCTTCGGCCAGGTCCAGCGCCGCATCCAGACGGCGGAGCAGATCGGCATCCGCATTCGGCTCGGCGGCGGCCCGCTCCTTGGCAGCGGCGGCGGCGGCGCTCAGATCCAGCCCCAGCACCGCGATGGCATGGACCAGGGTGCTGAAGGCACCGGAGCTCTGCCGGGCCGAGGGGTGCCCGTGCGTCAGGGACGCGGCATCGGAGCTCAATTTGTAGACGGCCTCCGCGGGGATGTGCGGCACCAGACCGAAGGGGGCCGAACGCATCACGGTGCCGCAGCCCTTGGAATCGGGGTTGACGGGCCGCGCCTGGGTCCCCATGTTGCCGCTGGCGAGTCCGGACAGGCAGGCGGCCCCGGGGTGGCGGCGGTGGTGCAGCGTTTCCTGGGCGTCGATCCAGCGCGGCTGGGGGGTGGGGGCGTGCGACGGCGTTGGCTCGCCCTGGGTGGCCAGCCAGCGCAGGTAGGCCAGCCACAGGCAGGCATTGGCATCGGCGCCGATGCCCTGGTTGGCCCAGTCCAGCGCCTCCACGAGGGCATCCACCGTGTACAGGGTCATCTGCGTGTCATCGGAAAAATGCACGGGGCCGGCGGCCTGGGACAGGTCCACCAGCCCGGCCTCGCCGAAGCGCTCCCGGATGGTGTCGACGTCGTCGAACTCCACCAGATACCCCAGCGAGTCGCCCAGGGCGCCGCCCATCAACGAGCCCTGCACACGCGAGGCAAAGGAGGCGGGGTAGGGGTGCGTGGCGGGGGAATCAGTGACCATGCATCAAATCTACCGGCAGCACCGCCCGCTCGGCCCACTGCGCCCTGCGTGGGGACGCCCGGGCACTAGCGCCGCATGTGTGGTCGGCTGATGGCAGCCAAAGCGGAATGCTCGCATGTGACCTGGGAATGTGGCCGGCGTTTAGGTACGGTTCGGGGCGAGCTTGCCGGCCTCGTTCTTGGCCGTCTGAATGATGGCACGGAACCGTTCGTGTTCAAGGTAGTCCTCTCCCGGCCTGCGGATGACCCTGCCAAGGTAGGGATCCCGCTGCTCCAGCATCTTGTTTCCATGTCGTTGGGTGGTGTATCCGGCCAAGGTCTCCTCCAGTTCCTTAATTCCAACCCATCCGATGAGTATGGCGAGGGGCACAGTGGCAACAAGCATGGTGGCTAGGAGTACATATGCGAGCCACTATTGGGGTAGGCCGGAAACAGGCATCAAGAAGAAGGAGATACCAGCCAGCAGAACCACCGTTGTGTTCCTGTTTCGCCACCGCGCGAGCGTGAACGCGGAGGGTCCCGCCATAAGGTGGCGGTCAGGGGCGTTGTTGGCCATTCAGTAGCTCCATATCAAAAGCAAGTAAGGGTTCGCCGACAACGGTTGCCCGTATCCCATGCCCGCATGCAAATGACCGGCGGGCCCGAACCGGGGTTGAGAATGAAATGCCATCGAGTATCTGGCGGCTCATAGCCAGTGCGCTCCTGCAACCTTCACCAAGGGAGTGAATACAGAACGCGCAGAACATCAGCCAACCATGGACTCTAAGCCTGGGGCACGGGAATATTGTTTGTCCCCTGCGTGGCAACCCGTCGGTGATGGTAGGGCTGAATAGACCAGAATGTGGACGACCGTCCGTCAATACGTTTCGAAGATTGGTGGCCTTTGGCGACTCTCAGTGACTTCTACGACAGACTCTTGGCCAACCCACCTGGTCAGCTGCTAGTGGATGGCGCCACTGTCTATGTCGGTATTTCAGCGGTGTATGAGGCTGCAAAGATTGCCGGAGACATGGGCTTCTTGATACTCGGCGTCGATGGAGTTCAAACGAACGGCGCGCACGTGTTTCTCATGATCGACTACATAGCGGACTTGTCGGGTTCGAACGACGACCGCCCATGGAGTGAGAAGGCTTCGGCGACAGTGGAATTCTTTAAGGATATTCCGCAGGAATGGCTTGGCGGACCCCAATTTGTTGAGTTTGTCCTTCTTGGCGAGGACGAAGCCCGCCCGAGCTGGCCCTAGATGGTCCCGCGGGCCCTAGACCCGTCGCACCCTCCCGCACCCTCGCTGCGCTCGGGCGGGGCCCCGCGGGCACTAGCGCCGTCGTGCCCTCCCGCACCCTCGCTGCGCTCGGGCGGGGCCCCGCGGGCACTAGCGCCGTCGCACCCTCCCGCACCCTCGCTGCGCTCGGGCGGGGCCCCGCGGGCACTAGCGCCGTCGTGCCCTCCCGCACCCTCGCTGCGCTCGGGCGGGGCCCCGCGGGCACTAGCGCCGTCGTGCCCTCCCGCACCCTCGCTGCGCTCGGGCGGGGCCCCGCGGGCACTAGGCTTAGCGCGAGAACTTGTAACCATCCACCGCTTGAGGAGACCCATGCGCGAGCCTGCGTGGCGCCGCACCGGCAGCACCCCCGACTACCGATTCTCGCTGGCCAATGAGCGCACCTTCCTGGCCTGGATCCGCACGGCGCTGGCCCTGCTGGCCGGCGCCGTCGCCCTGGACCAGCTGGCCCCGGAGTTCGCCCCCGGCGTGCTGCGTGTGCTGCTGTGCATGGCGTTGGCCGGAATCGGCGCCGTGCTGGCGATTGTCAGCTACCGCCGGTGGAGCGCCCAGGAGCAGGCCATGCGCCACAACCGCGAGCTGCCGCACTCGTGGATGATGATGGGCATGAGCGTGGTGGTCTCCGCCGCCGCCCTGGTGTTCGCCGTCCTGATCCTCCTGCGGCCGTGAGCAGCGCCGTCGATCCTGCGCCCATCGACCGCGATCCCGGCCTGCAGCCCGAGCGCACGGCCCTGGCCTGGCGGCGCACCCTGTTGGCCGCCGTCGTCACCGATCTGTTGATCTGGCGCGGCTGGCTGGTCTCGCTGAACCGGGACCACAAGGCCGCCACTGGTCTGGTGGACCTGGACTTCTCGGCCCACAGCATCGGCCTGGGTATCTGTGCCGCGATGGCCTGCGTCGTCACGCTGGTGCTGGTCGCCGCGGCCGCCCTGCGGATCCGGCTGCTGCACAGCAGCCATGAACGGCACGGTGACGATCTGGCCTCTCCGGCCTGGCTGCCGGCCCTCTGCGCCGGTTCGGTGGTGGCGCTGGCTGCCACCGCCATGGCCGCCATCGTCCTGGGGCTGCCGGCGGGTTTGTGACGGTTGCCCGGAGCGTCACAGCTTTTCTTCATACTCGTGCAGTATCTTGTGTAGCGCGCCCACCACGGCACCAGTGCGCCGATATTGGGGCGGGCTTTACATTTTCCCGATCGACACCAACCTTTCGAAGGATTCACTACCCATGACAACACCCAGTACAGTTGCGGACCAGGGCACGGCCGTTGGCGCTTCGGCCCCGGCCGGTGGCTTCCCGTTGGCCGGACGGCTTGCCGCCGAGGGCCTTGGCACCTTCCTGCTGGTCTTTGCCGGCCTCGGAATCGCCCTGTTCAACGGCGCCTCCAGCAACTTCCCCGTGGGCATTGCCTTTGGTTTGGCCCTGGTTGCCGGCCTGATCGCCTTCGGCCACATCTCCGGTGGGCACTTCAACCCCGCTGTGACCCTGGGTTCGGCCCTCAGCGGGGCGACCAAGTGGATCGAAGCCCTTTGGTACGTGCTGGTCCAGGTGGTGTCCGCCACGCTGGCCACACTGGTGCTGTTCGCCCTGCTGAAGGTCTTCCCGGCCATCACCGGCGGCAACGGCCAGCTGACCACCCAGACGCTGTTCAACACACTGGCCAACGGCTACGGCGACCACTCGCCCAACCAGGTGCCGCTGATCGGTGCACTGCTCATTGAGGTCGTCGCGACCGGCATCTTCGTGGCCGTCATCCTCGGCGCCACGTCTGCGCGTGCCAACAAGGCTCTCGCTCCCGTGGGCATCGGTCTGGCCCTGGCCGTGTTGCTGACCGTGACCCTGCCGCTGACCAACGGTTCGCTGAACCCGGCCCGCTCCACCGCCGTCGTCTTCTTCGCCGATGGCTGGGCCTCCGAGCAGCTGTGGCTGTTCTGGGTTGCTCCGCTGCTGGGTGCCGCCCTGGCCGGTCTGTTCTTCCGCGCCTTCGCCGCCTCCACCCCGGCCGCCGTCGTGGCCGTTCACCTGTCCGACGCCGTTGCCGACGCCGACGTTATCGATGACGCCGCCGTCGAGGCGACGCCCGAGGAGACCACCATCGTGCTCCCGCAGCCGGTTCCGGCCTCCAACGACGCCCAGGACTTCTTCGACAAGCCGGAGAAGCCGCGCGCCTAGTCCCCACCCGCTCCCGAATCTCGCTCCGCTCGGTTCGGGTCCCTCGCGGGCGTGGGCCCACCACCCGTGGGCCCACCCACCCGTGGGCCACACGCCCGTGGCACCCCTAACGGCTCCTCCCGGCAATTGCTGTCGGTGGGAGCCGTTAGCGTTAGGGTATGCGTTTACTTCACACCTCGGACTGGCATTTGGGACGCTCCTTCCACGGCGTGGGCATGCTGGCCGCGCAGCAGCGCTTTGCCGCCCAGCTGCTGGAGACGGTGGCCCGCGAGCAGGTGGACGTGGTGCTGGTGTCCGGCGACGTCTACGACCGTGCCCTGCCGGGGGTGGATGTGGTGTCACTCCTCGATTCCCTGCTGGCGGACCTGAGCGCCGCCGGTGTGGCAGTGGTCCTCACCAGCGGAAACCACGATTCCGCCACCCGGCTGGGCTTTGCCGGCCGGGTGATGTCCGCCGCTGGGATCCACCTGCGCACGAGGATCGCGGATCTGGCCGATCCCGTGCTTTTCGAGCTCGACGGCGGCCGGCTGGCCGTCTACGGGCTGCCGTTCCTGGAGCCGCGGCTGGCCGCCGGGCCCCTGGAGGCCGCGGATTCCACACATTTCGCTGTGACGGAGGCGGCCCTGGCCCGGGTCCGGGCCGATCTTGCCACACGCCCCGAGGGGACCCAGGTCGTGGTGATGTCCCACACCTTTGCCAGCGGCGGCATCACGAGCGCCAGCGAAAGGGAACTGAGCATCGGCGGCCTCGGCGCCGTGCCCCTGGACCTGTTCGACGGTTTCGCCTACACGGCCTTGGGCCACCTGCACGGGCGCCAGATTCTGGCCCCGAATGTGCGCTACAGCGGCTCCCCGCTGCCGTATTCCTTCTCCGAGGCCAACCATTCCAAGGGTGCCTGGCTGGTGGACATCGACGCCTCCGGCGTCCAGGCCGTCACACCTGTGGAGTGGGCCGCCGACCGCCGGCTGGCCGTGCTGCGCGGACCCCTGGAGGAGCTGCTGGCGGACGAGGGCCTCGCCTGGGCCGAAGGCGCCTATTGCCAAATTAAGTTGACCGACAACGACCGCCCCGCCCAGGCGATGGAGCGGCTGCGGGAACGCTTCCCGGATACATTGGTGCTGGGCTTCGAGCCGGAAAATGCCCAGGCCAGGGAACGGCAGAGCTACAGCTCCCGGGTGGCCAGTGCGGGCAATGAAATCGAACTGTGCTGCGGGTTCCTTGACCACGTCCGGTCCCGCCCCGCTTCGCCCGGCGAAGAGGCTGCCCTGGCCCGCGCCGTCGAATCCGCCCGCATGATGGAGGCTGCCCTGTGAGAATCCACCGGCTGGAAATCCAGGCCTTCGGACCGTTTGCCCAGCGCCAGGTGGTGGACTTCGACAGGCTCGGTGCCGAGGGGCTGTTCCTGCTCAATGGAGCCACCGGCGCGGGCAAGTCCAGCGTGCTCGATGCCATCTGCTACGCCCTGTACGGCTCGCTGCCCGGGGCCCGTGCGGATGCCAGGAACCTGCGCAGCCACCACGCACCCGAGGGGTTGGAGCCGCAGGTGGTGTGCGAGTTCAGCGCCCGCGGCCGCCACCTGGAGGTCACGCGCAGCCCCGCGTGGCTGCGGCCCACCAAGCGCGGATCCGGAACCACCACCCAACAGGCCCAGACCCAGCTGCGCGAGCTTTCCGCCGCGGGCTGGGAGGCAAAGTCCGCCCGCAACGACGAGGCTTCCACCGAAGTGCTGGACCTGCTGGGGATGTCCAAGGAGCAGTTCACCAAGGTGGTGCTGCTGGCCCAGGGGGACTTTGCCGCGTTCCTGCGCGCCTCAGCCAAGGACCGCCAGGAGCTGCTGCAGAAGCTCTTCGGCACCGACATCTATGAGACGGTCCAGGAGCGCGTGCTGGCCGATGCGAAGGCCGCCGCGGAGGATGTGAAGGGCAGCGAGGATGCGCTGCTGGGCGCCGAACGCCTGGCCCGCAGCCAGGTGTCGGGCGTGCTGGGCACGGCGGCCGATGCTGCTGCCGATCCGCTTGACCTGGAACAGCTGCACGGGGCGGCGCTGTTCGACGCCCTCACCGGTGCCGTGGATTCCGAGCTGGCCGTTGCACGCGGGAATGCAGAGGCCCTGGCCAATGATGCGCTGGCGGCTTCGGTGGCTCTTCAGGAGGCACAGGCCCGGCAGGAGCGGCAGGCCAAGCTGGCCGCCGCCACGGCCGAACGGGACAGGCTGGCCGCGATTGAGCCGGAAACAACCGTCTGGAAGGCCGCACTGGAGCAGCACGGTGCCGCGGCCCTGCTGGCACCCCACCTCGGAGCGGTGGACGCGGCCGATGCGGCAGTGGCCAAGGCCGCCGCCGCGCTCGGTGCTGCAGAGGCTGCCGCAGCCGGGGCCTCCGGCGAGGCCCGGTCCCTGATGGGGCCCGACGCATTGGAGCCCGACGGCGGCGCGGCGGTTCCGGCCGGATTGAGTGTTGAGCAGTTGGACGGCCTCCACAGCCAGCTGACAGGAACGCTGGCCATTGTGGAATCCGCACTGCCCCAGGAACAGCTACTGCTCACGCTGCGGGCACAGGCCGCGGCCACGGCGCGGGCCTTGGACGCCGCCCTGGCCGCGGCCGAGGCGCACGAATCAGCCGCCCACACGGCCCGGCAGTCCCACACGGACAGCGCCGCCGCTCTGTCCGCCCTCGCCGAATCGGCAGGCCGGGCGCCGGCACTGGCGAAAGCGGCAGAGGAGGCAGCGGCGCTCGTAGCGGCTGTCGTGGCCCACACGGCGCAGCAGAAACGTGTTGCCGGGCTGGCACAGGTGGACCTGTCCCGGCGCGAAGATGCCGTGGCCGCAAAGACGGCATGGCTGGACGCGGTGGATCTGCGCCTGTCGCTGGCCGCCGGCGAGCTGGCAGCCAAACTCGTCGATGGCGAGCCCTGCCAGGTCTGCGGCAGCAAGGAGCACCCCGAGCCGTCTCCGCTGGCGGCCACGGGTGCCCAGGCCGCGGGGGAGGAGGCCGCGGCCAAGGAGGCGGCGGAAGCCGCAGAGGCTGCCGCGGCCCTCGCAGGCACAGCGCTGGCCGCAGCCCGCCAGGAGCTCTCGCTCTTGGCCGGGCGCGGCGGCGACGCCGATGCCATCGCTGTCCAGGAGGCGGCGGAGGCAGCACGCACCGCCGCAGCCACCGCGGCGGCCGCAGTCGTCGACCTGGCATCCCTGCGCGCCACCCTTGATGCGCTGGCCGCCACCACGGAGGCGGAGTCTGCGCTGGCCACGGACGCCCGCACCACGGCAGCGGCCCACGCGGCCACGGCCGCGGCGCAGCAGGAGTCCATCGCGGCGGCCGCATCCGCCCTTGACCATGCCCGGGCCGGGTTCGCCACGTTGGCCCAGCGGCTGGCCCCACTCACCGAAGCCAGGGATCTCGTGGCAGGCAGGCTGGCCGCAGTGCGCGGCCGGGACACGGCCGCCGCGGCGCACGCGGCGGCAGTCCAGAACTTGGCGGCCGCCTTGGATCTGTCACCCTTTGCCGACGCCGCGGCCGTCACGGCGGCGCTGCTGGCAACTGCCCAGTCCGAGGACCTGTCCGAACGCCTCACCGCGTTTGCGGGGGACCGCATCCGCAACGAGGCCGTCCTGGCCTCCGACGATGTCCGGCAGGCACTCGCCGACGGGTCCACTCCGCAGGACGATGAATCGGTCGCGGCATTGCGCGAAGCCCATCTGGCGGTGCAGCAGGAATCCAAGGATGCCGCGGTCCGTGCCGGGCTGGTTGCCAATGCTGCAGCGGCCCTGGCCGCGACGGCGGCCCGGCATGCCGAGCTGGACGGCGGCGCCGCGCCCCAGCGGGAGAGGGCGCGGCTGCTGGGCGATCTCGCCGAAACCCTGCGGGGGAATGGCGAGAACGCCTACAAGATGACCCTCACCAGCTATGTCCTGGCCGCCCGGCTGGAGCAGGTGGCGCTCGCCGCCTCCGAACGCCTGGCCACCATGAGCGATGGCCGCTACACGCTCAGCCATTCGGATGCGCTGGCCGGCCGCGGAGCCAAGTCCGGGCTGGGCCTGGCAGTGGTGGATGAATGGACGGGCATCCGCCGCGACACCACCTCGCTGTCCGGCGGGGAATCCTTCATGGCCTCGTTGTCCCTGGCCCTGGGCCTGGCGGATGTGGTCCAGCAGGAGGCCGGCGGCCTGGACATCGAGACGCTCTTTGTCGACGAGGGCTTCGGCTCCCTGGACGAGGCCTCGCTGGAACAGGTCATGGACGCCCTGGAAGGTCTGCGGGACAGTGGGCGCGTGGTGGGTTTGGTCAGCCACGTGGCCGATCTGAAACTGCGGGTCCCCGCACAGCTCCACGTCCACAAGGGCCGCACCGGTTCCACGCTGGCCATGGGAGGACTGGCCGCCGCCGCGGTATAATCGCACTGTTATCCGGGTTGTGCGCATCGGGAGGGGGGACGATGCGCTTTTTGAGCGAACCGGAAATACTGTGAACCCCCAAGTTTCCACCCCCATCCACGCCCCCACCCGGTCCACCGGCCGCTATGCCAAGCTGCCGCAGCTGGCCGGCCGCGGCTACATTCCGCTGGGGCTCTTTGCCCGCATTCCGCTGGCCATGCTGATTGTCGGCACGCTGACGCTTGTCACGGCCGCCAGCGGCTCCTACGCCATCGGCGGTTTCGCAGCCGGTGCCGTGGGCATCGGATCTGCCATCGGTGCACCACTGCTCGGCTTCCTCGCGGACAAGCTTGGCCAGCGCCGCGTGCTGCTGGCCTCCGCCGTGCTCAACGCCCTGGCAGTTGCCGCCGTCGTGCTGTTGACCTACCTGGCCGGGTCCTTCGATACCGGCCACACCGTCATCGTGCTGGCCACAGCCCTGGTTGCCGGCTCCACATCCCCGCAGGTGGGCCCCATGTCCCGCGTGCGCTGGATGGCGCTGAGCAAGAAGCTGCCGGCCGCAGAACGAGGGCCGCTGGTGGACACCGCCCTGTCCCTGGAGGGCACCGCGGATGAGATCACCTTTGTGCTGGGCCCGGCACTGGTGGGTGTGCTCGCCTCACTGGTGGCACCCTGGCTGCCGCTGGCCCTGGCCGCCGTCATGACGCTGGTCCTCGTATCCCTCTTCGCCGTCCACCCCACGGAGAAGGCCGTCACGGCGCACCGCGCGCCCGGATCGGTCAACGGCACCACGCCCGCCCCGAGCGAATCCATCAGCTGGCTCAAAGTCGGCATCCCGGTGGCAGCCATGCTCTGCATGGGCATGTTCTTTGGCTCCTCGCAGACGGCGATCAGTGCCTTCATGGGTGTGTTTGCCTCCGTCGACCAGACGGGCCTGATCTACGCCGTCATGGGCTTCAGTTCCGCATTCACGGCATTGTCCGTGGCCTATTGGCCAGCCTCGATCAGCCACCCGGTGCGCTGGGTGGCTGTGTCCGCGCTGATGGTCCTGGGCGCCGCAGGCCTGCTGCTGGCGGACTCCGTGCCCATGATGATCGTGATGCTGCTCTTCCTCGGCCTCTCTGTGGGGCCCACCATGGTCACCATCTTCAGCATCGGCGGCATGGTGGCCCCGGCGCGTTGGATGGGCACCGTGATGACGGCGCTGGCAAGCGGCATCGTGGCCGGCACGGCACTTGGTGCGGCCATTGCCGGCTCCGTGGCGCAGGATTCGGGCTACCACAGCGCCCTGCTCGTTCCTGTGGCTGCGGCCGGCCTGCTGTTCATCCTGGGCGCCGTGACGACGCTGGTGCTGCGCAGGCGCTGACGGGGCGGTTGGGGCTCTTCGACGGCTAGACTCGCAGCAACTGCCGTGGCATGTGCGGCGCGTTGAATCTTTGGGGGAGTCAATGAAGCCTATTGTCCTTGTTGCTGCGGCATGGCTGGCCACGGCGTTGACAGCCGTACTTGGTGTCGCTGCGGCCGGAACCATCTGGTTCTACATGGAGCCCGTGGTGGATCTGGTGGATGATCCCGCCAGCTACTACGTCGCCGTCGTTTCAGGGTTCGCCGCGCTGGGGCTGAGCTTTGCCGTCAGCCTGGGGCTGACGATCCACGTGCTCCGCTGCTCTGCCCGGACCGCCGAGGCTTAGAGCAGCCTGGCCCTGACGCAGAAGGCCCCCGGCACGGAATCGTCCGTGCCGGGGGCCTTCTGCATGCGATCCGGTTGACGCCGGGTCAGTCCTGCGGCGCCGCCGTCGAACTCCCGGGGTGCGGGTGGCCCAGCGTGGTGGACCCCGACACGGGGGTCAGCCCGAGCCGGCGGACCACCTCGGCGGCCTCCTCGGCGGGGGTGCGTCCGACGTCGATCACGATGCTGTTCTCCTCCGGTCCCGGGGGCTCCAGCGTGGAGATCTGCGAATCCAGGAGCGTTGGCGGCATGAAATGGTCCAGGCGCGCCGTGAGCCGGCGCGAGATCTGGTCCTTGGAACCGGAGAGAAGCACGAAGACTACGTTCTTCTCCCGCAGCCGGTCCCGGTAGACCTTTTTCAAGGCGGAGCAGGTGATGACGCCGGGGATGCCGGCCATGGTGTGCTCAATGATCCACGAGGAAATGGTGTCCAGCCACGGCCACCTGTCCTCGTCGGTGAGCGGGTGTCCAGCGGCCATCTTCTCCACGTTTTCCGCGGGGTGGAGATCGTCGCCCTCCTCCAGGTCCCAGCCGAGCTGGCCGGCCAGGATCCCTGCCACCGTCGATTTGCCGGAGCCGGAGACTCCCATGATCACGAGAACGGGCTGCTGCCCGGAGCTGTCGACAACGGCCACCTAGATCACCACCGAAAGCAACATGACGAAACCGAAGCCGACCACCGAGATGGCCGTTTCCATCACGGACCACGTCTTGAAGGTCTGCCCGACGGTCAACCCGAAGAGCTCCTTGACGAGCCAGAAGCCGGCGTCGTTGACGTGCGAGAGGAACAGTGAGCCGGCACCGACGGCCAGCGCGAGCAGGGCCAGATGGGTCGGCGGGAGGCCCAATGCCAGCGGAGCCACAATGCCCGCGGCGGTGATGGTGGCCACCGTGGCAGAGCCCGTGGCCAAGCGCAGGGCGACGGCGATCAGGTAGCCCAGCAGCAGCACGGAGAGGTTGGCGCCGGTGGCCCATTTGGCCACGGCATCTCCCACGCCGGCGCCGATCAGCGTCTGCTTGAAGCCTCCGCCGGCTCCCACGATGAGGATGACGGCGGCAATCGGGCCCACGCTGTCACCAATCTTGGTGCTGAGCTTGTAGCCCCTCAGCCCGACGGCGTAGCCGAAGGTGACGAGGGCCAGCAGCACGGCCAGGGTCATGGCGACCAGCGGCTGGCCGATGAAGTCAAAGAAGACGCGGACGGCGGGCGGGTTTGCCGCATCGGGGTAGATGATGTCCACCAGCGCCTTGGTGAGCATGAGCACCACCGGGAAGATGATGGTCAGCACTGTCACCAGGAACGAGGGCTGGCGCTTGACGTCCGGATCGGCACCTGTGTGGGTGGTGTCCACACCCCCGGCGAGCTTGGGGGCGCCCACGGGCACCCACTTGGCGGCCAGGATGGAGAACAGCGGTCCACAGATGATGACGGTGGGCACGGCAACCAGCAGGCCCAGGGCCAGGGTGATGCCGAGATCGGCGTTCAGCGCCGAGATGGCAATCAAGGGTCCGGGGTGCGGGGGTACGAGGCCGTGCAGGACGGACAATCCGGCCAGTGCAGGGATGGCGATGCGCATCAGCTTGGTGCCGGAACGCTGTGCGACCAGGACGATCACCGGCAGCAGCAGCACCAGGCCGATTTCAAAGAACATCGGGAGCCCGATGATCACGGCAACCAGGGCCATGGCCCAAGGGACGGCAGCGCCGGACACCTTGGCGAGCAAGGTGTCCACCACGCGGTTCGCGCCGCCGGAATCCGCCAGCAGCTTGCCCAGCATGGCGCCCAGGGCGATGAGCAGGCCGACTTCCTGCAGCACCGAGCCGACGCCGGTTTCAAAGTTCTTGACGACTTTGCCGAGCTCAACACCGGAGGCGATGCCCACAAAGGCCGACCCGAGGATGAGTGACAGGAACGGGTGCATCTTTGCCTTGACGATCAGCAGGACAATCAGGGCGATGCCGATGGCTGCCACGACCACCAATTGGGTGTCATGGGTTGACCACGGCTCCGACGCCGCAGTCAACGTATCGAATGGTTTCACGAATGGATCCTTAGCTGGTCTGGAGCCAGAGAGATGGCTCGGAGCGTCCGGCCACGTTGGCAGACTGCTCCGTAAAGACTTGTGTGGGCAAGATTACGGAGTAAATATGATTTATTCAAGCAATGTGACGAGTAAGGCCTATTTATGGCCTGGATCACAGGGAAGTCATCGGATGAAGTCCGGTCCGGCGATAGGATGGGGGCCTTGAACAGCGATCCGGTGCAGCGCCGGGAAAGGGTGGCCATGGCAACGATGCCGGCAAAGGTGCACAGCCGCCACAACAGATTTGTCGAGATGATGGGGCAGCAGATCACCGCGGGGGAGCTGCCTGAGGGAGAGGTGCTCAAATCCGAGGAATTGGAGGAGCGGTTTGCCAGCTCCCGCTCGGTGGTGCGCGAGGGGCTCCGCGTGCTGGAAACGCTGGGCATGGTTGCCTCGCGCCGCAATGTGGGGGTTTCCATCCTGGGGTCCTCGAGCTGGAATGTCTTTGATCCGCAGCTGATCCGCTGGCGGCTGGCGGGCGCCAACCGCCAGGCGCAATTGCAGTCCCTGACCCAGCTCCGCTCCGCCGTCGAACCGCTGGCGGCAGGGTTGGCGGCCCGGGCGATTTCCGTGGCCGACGGCAGGCGGCTGATGAAGATCGCCGGTGAGCTCGTCGCCACCGGCAACGCCGGAGATCTGGAGGCATTCCTTGCGCTGGACATCGAGTTCCATTCCCTGATCCTGCAGGCCTCGGGCAATGAGATGCTCTCGCATCTGGACTCCGCCGTCGCCGAGGTGCTGGCCGGCAGGACGCACCACGGGCTGATGCCCGACAAGCCCCGGCAGGAGGCCCGGCACCTGCACTACGTGGTGGCGGACGCCATCCAGCGCGGCATGGCCGCTGAGGCCGAGGCCGCGATGCGTGGCATTGTCACGCAGGCCGGGGACGAGATGGCCACGGCGATGGTCGGTAGTGCAGAGCCCGGGGGAGCGCCCGGCGCGTGAGCGCATCCTTCTTTGCCCCGTACCAGCCAGGTTCCTCCTCCGCGGCCCTGCCGCCCGGCGTCGTCCTCCGTCCCGCAGATCTGGATGACACCGGTGCCCTGGCCGGCATTGAGGCTGCCGTCCGCGGGGGAAACATGGACTTGTGGCGGACGGCCATGGAACAGGCGCTGCTGAGGCCGCGGTCCGCAGTCTTCGTCGCCTGCGCCGATGCAGTTCCCGTGGCGTACGCCAAAGCGTCGTGGTTGGCGAAGGTCGATGACGGCGTCTCCCCGGAGGGCTTCTACCTGGCCGGATGCACAGTCCTGCCGGCCCACCGCCGGATGTCGCTGGGCCGGGCCCTGACGGCCCACCGGCTCGAATGGATCGCCGCACAATCCGACGGCCGGCCCGGCGGCCCGGGAACCGCCGTCGACGCCTGGTACTTCGTGAATGCCGCCAACCAGGCCTCGCTGGCCCTGCATGCAGAATTCGGGTTCGTTGAGGTGGCCCGCGGGCCGCGCTTCCACGGCGTGGAGTTCACCGGGGGAGAAGGCGTGCTGCTGCGCTCATCTTTCGTGGTGTGACGGGCATTATGGCCGCAATCCGGCCGTCTTGGTAAATTCCAAAGGACGGTTGGTAGATAGGTGGTGGTGGACGTGCAGACGATGATGGGGCATGTCCGAAGCCTGAACAGCATCAGCCCGCTGGCGGGGGACCACCGCCCCGCGTTCCGCGTCGCCCTGGGCATCGCTGTCCCGTCCATGGTGCTGGTGGCCCTCGGGCACCCCGAGCTGGTCATCTACGCCGTGCTCGGTGCCTTCACCGGCATGTACGGCCGCACCGAACCCCACCAGCTGCGCCTGCCGCACCAGATCCAGGCTGGCTTGTTCCTGCTGGCCGCCGTCACCATTGGCAGCACCCTCTCCGTCCTGCACCTTGGCCCGTGGTGGCTTGTTGCCGTCCAAACGGCCTTCGCCACGCTGGGCTCGCTCTTCTGCGACAAGGTCCAGCTGCGCCCCAACGGGCCGTTCTTTGGGATCCTGGCCCTCGGGGCCTGCGCCTCGGTTCCGGTCACCATCCCCCTGTACCAGGTGGTGCTGATCTGCGCCGGATCGGCCGCCTTCTCCGTGCTGGTCGGTTTCAGCGGCTGGCTGCGCTCGCGGGCCTGGTCGCCGGGCGCCGTCCGCGTCCGGGTGCCGTGGACCGAGGGGATGCGGCGCGACGCCATGGTCCATGCCGGACGGCATCTGGCGGCGGTGGGCGTGGCAGGGGTCGTCGCCGTGCTGAGCGGCATCGGACACCCGCATTGGGCCATGGCTGCTGCGGCCGTTCCACTCGCCGGGGCCGATATGCCCAGCAGCGTGCACCGCGGCATCCACCGCATCGTGGGGACGTTCCTGGGCCTGGCGGTGGTGGCCCTCATCTTGTTCCCGGGGCCGCTGTCACCCATGCAATACTTCCCGGGCCGCGAGGCGCTGGTGCTCGCCGCCATCGTCGTGTTGTGCCAGTTCCCCACCGAGATGTTCATGCTGCGCCACTACGGGCTGGCCATGGTCTTCTTTACGCCTGTGATTCTGTTGATGGCGCAGCTGGCGATGCCCGTCGACCCCGTGCGGCTGGTGGTGGACCGCGGGGCGGAGACCGTCATCGGCGCCGTGGTGGGCATTGCCGCCGTCGTCCTGGTCCGGCGGCAGAGGCGGCGGCCTCAGGCACCCAGCAGCGCCAGCACCTCGGCGTCGGACGTTTGGCCAAAGTCCCTGTAGAAGCTGCCGACGGCGTTGAACCGGGGCGGCACCAGCGGGCAGACCACCTTGTCCGCCAGCGTCCGGACCTCCTCGATGGCGTCCCAGGACCCGACGGGGGCGGCAGCCACGATGGTGGCAGGATGGGCGCCGCGGATCGCCAGAACAGCGGCGCACATGGTGGCTCCCGTGGCGAGTCCGTCGTCGGCGAGGATCAGCGTGGCCGGCGCGGGCGGCAGCACCGGGGCCGGATACCGGGCCGCCCGGGCCAGCAGCTCCGCCCGCTCCCGCACCGCGACGGCGTCGAGCTCGGCAGCCGTGCAGCCACCGCTCAGCAGCCGTTGCTCAAAGGGTTTGTTGAGCCAGGTGGCGACGGTCCCATCCAGAATGGCCAAGGCACCGAAGGCCGTCTCCCCATGTCCGGGGACGCCAAGCTTGCGCACTACCAACGCCCCGTAGGGAAGTCCCAGGCGCCGGGCCAGCACAGCGGCCACGGGGACTCCGCCGCGGGCCAGGCCCAGAACCATGGTGCCGGGCATCCGCGTGTACCCGCCCAGAGGGCGGGCCAATGCCCGTGCCGCGTCCGTCCGGTCCGCATAGATGCGCGTCGTCATGGAAAATCCCGTGCATCCAGCCTACGCCCGGGAGGCCGGCGGAGCTTGCCATCGACCAGGGCGATGTAGAACTGCAGGTGCCTGATGTGGAAGAAGGTCAGACCGAGGTAGAAGTCGTCGCCGCCGTCGAAGTGCACCTGCCGGCCCGCGACGGCAAACCCGGGTCCGGGCTCGCGCAGGGTCTCGACGATGCGGTCCATGAAGGAGTGCTCCAGGCCGCGTTCGGCGGCTTCGCCTGAGTGGCCGGGGAAGTCAAAGGTGCGGGGGTCCTTCGCGAGCTGTTGGGCGGGCACGGAATCTGGTGCACCACGCTGGTGCACAAAGTTCGACGGCGCGGCGCCGCTGCGCTCCGGCCTGGACGATGAGGGACATTCTGAACAGAACCCAGCCCGACCGCCTCCGCTGGGCTTGTGGGCTGGCCTGGCATTGAAAATGCGGTCGGCCGCTGATGGAAGCCCGCATCAAGCAGAAAAACCCCCGGTGTTCCCGCCCACAGGGGGAGGGAACACCGGAGGCCTGCTGGGTTGTGGCCTCACTCGCCACTCGGGACCGAACTACTCAGCGAACGATCGGACGTCCGAGGGGCAGCCCACGCCCGCCGCTCTGACTCCACATCACGTCGACATAGAAATAGATGGCCACGGCAACAAAAGCGAAGGTAAACCAACCTCCAAGGTTGATCATGCCCGAGTCGCCTTGTACGGTGCCGATCAGGAGCAGGACGAGGGCGATGTCGACGAACACGAGCATAAGGGCGTTGCCCCAGGGCAGACGCAGTGTCACAAGAGTGAGCATCACGAAAATGAACAGCCAACAAGTCAGCCAGAGTGTTTGAGCGTTTACCACCTGGTCAGCGGGAATGCCCAACCACCCATTGATGAGTCCGAGTGACAGCGCGCCATAGGTGGCAAAAAAACCGAAGAACAACACGAAGATGCCAGCTGCCACATTCTGGCCGAGCGCACAGGCCCAGACAGCTGCCACCAGCAGACCAATGGCAGACGCCGCGATGACGGTGGGTAGGGCGGCGGCAGCTGCGCTGGCGGGTACGAACCCGGTGTTGACCAGACCCAGACCGAACGCCCCGGCGATGGCCATGGGGAGTCCGACTATGCCCGGCGCCCCTGCCATCGGACCGATGAGCGGAGCGGATGGGGCTGGGGGAGCTTGGGGGGCAACGGCAAGGGCCGGGTTGTCAATAACAGAAGTGCTAGACATGGCAGAGGACTCCAAAGGCTGAAGGAAGGGTGGAGGAAAAGCGGTCGTGCTTAACACGTGGATTGGGGTCGGGGCGGAGATTGACCCTTGGTCAAGGGTGCGGGCGCCACCGTCAATCGGGGACTAGACGATGGCGCCGCGGAGCAGCTTGGCTGCCAGGGCCGGGTCCTCTGCACCGTAGATGGCGCCGCCGGCGACAGCTACATCGGCACCGGCGTGCTGGACGGCGGCAATGGTCTTGATGCTCACGCCACCGGCGACGGAGAACGGAACGCGGGCCTCTGCACCGGCACGGAGCAGCCCGGTCAGGTCGAAGCCGGGCTTGGCCTGCTCGTCCAGACCGGCGTGCATCTCGACGAACTTCGCACCCAGGGCGCGGACTTCCTTGGCACGGGTGACCTTGTCTTCCACACCGATGAGGTCGACGACGACGCCCTTGTTGTGGGCCTTGGCTGCCTTGACGGCACCGGCAATGGTGGAATCGTCGGCGGCACCGAGCACGGTGACCAGGTCGGCGCCGGCCTTGAAGGCGATGTCGGCTTCGAGCTCTCCGGCATCCATGGTCTTCAGGTCAGCAAAGACAATCTTGTCGGGGTGGGCGGCCTTGATGGCGGTAATGACTGACAGCCCTTCGCTCTTGATCAGCGGGGTGCCCAGTTCGATGATGTCGACGTATTCGGCAACCTGGCCGGCCAGTTCGAGGGCGGCTTCGGTGGTGAGCAGGTCGATAGCAACTTGGAGCTTCATGATGATTCTTCTTTCTATAGGGAACTGCAGTGGGTTGGAAAATGCGGGTATGGAAAGGTGTGGCCCCGGTTATTCGAGGTTGGCGTGCCGGAGCCAGAGCTCCTCGGCCGCTACATCGGTGTTGTCCCACAAAGACTGGAAGATGGCCTCGGTGGCCAGGAACAGCACCTGCTCAAAGAGGGACCCGGAGTACTGGCGGGACACATTGGAGCCGTGGTCGGTCTTCTGTGCGGCGGGGATGATCACCAGTGCGTCGGCGAGCCGGGCCAGCGGCGAGTCAGCGTTGGTGGTGAACGCGGCAATGCGTGCACCGGCCTTCATAGCTGTTTCCGCCGACTTGACCACTCCGGAGGTCGTTCCCGATCCGGAGGCCACCAGCAGCAGGTCCCCGGAGCTGATGGCCGGAGTGGTGGTGTCACCGGCGATGTGGACGGTCAGGCCCAGGTGCATCAGCCGCATAGCGGCCATGCGCAGGACCAGACCGCTGCGGCCCGCTCCGGCGACGAACACCCGGCTGTTCGGGCCCAGGAGGCCTGCCAGTGTGGCGATCTCGTGTTCGTCGATCTTGGCAGCCGTGTCCGCGATCTCATCCCTGACGAGGGACAGGTTGCGGACAATGTCATCTGTGGTGCTGTAGACCCGTTCGGTCGTATTTGCTGTCGGATTCACGATTTGTCCCTTTCGCTTGGATTACTGACCCTGCTTCGATCGGGCGATGGCCAATGGCTTTCATCCATACGTGCGCGCCGGATCAAAAGGCAGGAGCAACTTCATTTCTGACCGCGCCCCTACCATCTCGACGAGGTTGGAAGCAGGTGAACGCGATCCGCAGCACCGGAGTGGGCGATACCCTGGCCGGCTGGCCAAGTGGGCTCACGCACTAGCTCGAGGTCGCGGTTCGTCGGCTAAGCGGTCGATGACGGACCACCCGACAGTTATCAGGCGGACATGTGAAAAAGTCAGGCTGCCGGACGGGCGGGAACGGGGCTAAGAGCCATTGGCCGCCCTACGATTCCACGTACGAATCCCGGGGGACATCCTGCGCAAGCTTCTTTTCGTGTCATATCGACCGATCTTTCTCGCTAGGTAGTGAACTGCGGGGAGGGATAGCCACCGGCAGGGTGCTGGCCATGAACCTGGAGTGTCCATTCAGAGGGAGGATCTAGGCGGCCGCCGGCTCATCGCCAGCCAGCGCGGATCCAACAGTTTCAGATTCAGGATCTACAACACTTCCCCCTCAGTGTGGAATGCGTCACAGGCACCGTGTATCCGTGGTCATTACGGATTTATCTACGGAAGCCAGCACGGATTGACCTGCGGGCGCACAACCGCAATTCTGTTGGGATGCCTCACTCCCAAGCTGAGGCGCTTCAGAGCAAGGAGACGTCCAACCGGACGATCTGGCCCTGCGGCCTTGGTGGGCTGCAACGGGATCGGCAATACCAACACCTACAGGAAAGTCCAGTCATGACTCCGATTCAGACCCGCCCCCGGCCCGCTGTAGGACAAACCGCCCAACGGTCACGCACGATCACGGACGGCGACATCGTGCTATTCACCGAAATCAGCGGTGACCACAATCCCCTCCACTATGATCTGCAAGCGGCAAAGGCCTCCCGGTTTGGGGAAATAGTGGTTCAAGGCGGAGTCACCAGCGCCATCTTGAACGCCGTTGTGGCGGAGGATCTGCCCGGTCCCGGTACGGTGTTCCTGAATGTCAACTGGAACTTCAAGGCACCTGTCCGTCCTGGGGACGTCATTACCGGCCACGTGGAAGTCACGGAAGTGCGCGATGACAAGCCGATTACCAGGCTTAGGACGTGGGTTGTCCGCGACGACGGGACTGTCGTCCTTGAAGGCACGGCTGTCTGTTACACGATGGACCTTTGCGATAAGGACAAGTGATCCTGTCAGCACCGCACTTGTCCCGGTCTTAACTGCCGGCACAATGGTGGGCAAATTCAACGGCGCGCTACTAGGGTTGAACGCCGCGAATTGTGTCCAGCCACCATGAAAGAGCGCTGGGACGGGCTTGTTCCGAACCGAGTTTTCTTCAGCGACCTGATCAAGACCGGAAACTGTCAGAACCCGGCTCGAAGTGCAGCGGTGAGGGGCACCCCGACGCCGCGCCACTAATCTCTGGCCTCGACAGCCAGACTGAGGGTGCCGAGGCCATGAACAGCGACGGCCGCGCTGACCAGGGACAAGGGTGGGATAGTTGCCGGCCATCCGCCTTTCGTTCGTTGCACACTCCTCGCCAAGCAGCCGGGTTCATTGGCAAACCCCACGAGCCAGAAAGAGCACGCGAGGAAAGGATGCTCACCCAGTTCCAGGCCGTTAATGCCACTCTCCGTTCGATAGCGCAGCACAAGGCCGTCGTCTGTCTGAACTTCTTCTTCCGGCCGCGCGACTGTGCCGAGCATGTGCTGGTCGCAGAAGGGAGAAAGCCGGCCTTTGGCATGACTAGCAACGCAGCGTCTGTTTGACCTCCGATATAGGTCTGCGTGAAGGAGCCAGCCCTCCAGCCGAACCCCTCGCGCGCCATCTCTTCACGCAACCGCTCACGGCGATGCTCCCACTTCCTCGTGCCTCTGGATTATCCCTGGTTTCGAACCGCCCGGATCCCGCTGTTGAAGGCAAGCTGCATCATCACCCGGGAGTGGGTGGAGCACTGTGCGCCGCCGCGCATCTCCCAACGGCCCAAGTCCTCGTCATCGAAGTGTCTCTCGAGGAAATCCATGAATTCGCGCTGAAGAGCCCAGGAGAAATGGTCTTCTTCACCCCCGCCATGCGCAGTCTTTCCAACGCCACCACTACCTCGCTGACAACACCTGTCTGGAACTGCGAGGCGCCGGCATTTCCAATGCGAACAGGCTTGGAATTCGCCTTGCCAGGGAGATCGGTCAGCTCGCCGTAAAGGAGTTCCCGGCAACCTCTCCTACCCGTGCAGGATTTGCATTTGCTCGTGATCTCCAGCCCGTGCCCGAAAGGGCCAGTTGTGCCGCCTGAATTGCCTCGGGTTGATGGCCGCGGCCGCTGCCACAATGCCGCCCGTCTCAAAATGCGTGGGGGACTGCCTTGCAGCTGGGTTCTTGAACGCACCGTGGCTTGGATCGCCGCCACCGACGGTGCGTCAGCGGCTACGACGGGCGCCGAAGTCCCCGTAGCCATGGTCCGCGGGACCAGGATCAGAACCGCCGGCAAACAACCAGGAACAGGCTCTGAGGTGTGTCTGATGGTGGACTCCAGCCTGGGTAGGGGTGAATGACCGTAGTGAAATCAGTGTTGAGCACGGATGTAGGGCAGTGCATGTCGAACATAAGTTGGGAAATGTGATCGGCGTCATAGTGGCGCTGAAGTTGATGGAGGCAGATCATGTCGAGTTCAGTTGGGTTGCTAGTGACCCTTGCAGCGAAGCCGGGCAAGGAGAAGGAGCTAGCAGAGTTCCTCAAGGCGGCTCAGGACCTTGTTGGTCGAGAGCCTGATACATCCACCTGGTATGCCTTCCGGATCAATGCCAGCCAGTTCGGAATCTATGACACGTTTCCCCATGAGGAAGGCCGTAAGGCACATCTCGCAGGAAACGTTGCCAAAGCCCTTGGAGCGAAGGCGGATGAGCTTCTTGCCTCCCCGGCGGAGATTCAGCCGGTGGAGATCCTGGCCTTCAAATAGATCTCCGGATCTTGAAATCGTTCTTCAGCACATTCCCCCTTACGTAATAGTCAAAGGATGCAATCATGACCAATGAGCAGAACCCCAAGAAGCGCATGATCCTCAATGCTTTCGACATGAACTGTGTGGTGCACCAGAATCCTGGGATGTGGGCACATCCTGACGACCAGGCCTACCGGCGCACGGACCTCGACTACTGGATCAACCTTGCGAAGACCCTTGAGCGCGGGGGGTTTGACTGCCTCTTCCTGGCAGATGTTCTTGGCTTCTATGACGTTTATGGCGGCTCGCGTGAGTCTGCACTGCGCAATGCAGCTCAGGCGCCTGTGGGGGATCCGATGATCCCGGTGTCAGCGATGGCAGCTGTTACAGAAAGGCTGGGGTTCGGAGTCACGTCTTCGCTGACTTATGAACTTCCGTATTCTTTCGCAAAGACGATGTCGACTCTGGACCACCTCACGAAGGGCCGAGTCGCTTGGAATATCGTGACGTCGTACCAGGCCAGTGCAGCCGTGAACCTGGGGCTCGATGCCCAGATCTCACATGACGAGCGGTACGACAGGGCAGACGAGTTCATGGAGGTCTGCTACAAGCTTTGGGAAGGGTCCTGGGAGGATGACGCAGTGGTTCTCGACAAGGAGAACCGCATCTTCACCGATCCATCCAAGGTCCACGACATCAACCACGAGGGCTTGAACTATAAAGTTCCGGGGGCTCACCTCGAGCAGCCGAGTCCTCAGCGCACCCCTTTCCTGTTCCAGGCGGGCGCATCCTCCCGAGGCATGGAGTTTGCTGGGAAGCATGCCGAGGCCGTCTTCGTCATCGGCACGAGCCCGGAAGAGCTCCGGCCAACCGTTGACAAGATCCGCGCTCAGGCCGCCAAGGAAGGGAGAGACCCCCAGAGCGTGAAGGTCATCGTGATGTTGACCCCGATCACGGCACCGACGGATGAAGAGGCCCAGGCAAAGCTCACCGACTACTACAAGTACGCAAGCTCCGAGGCAGGACTCACCCTCTTTGGTGGATGGACGGGTATCGATCTGTCTTCAGCCCCGGACGACCAGCCCCTGGAGAATGTCGAGAGTGATGCCATCCGGGCAATGCTTGACATGCTGACCCGTGTCGACAGCGAGGTTGTCTGGACGAAGGAACGCCTTGGAAAATGGCTGTCCATCGGCGGATTCAGCTCGTCCGTCGTTGGATCTCCGACAACCATCGCCAACGAGTTGGAGCGATGGATGGAGATTGCAGATGTCGACGGATTCAACTTCGGCAGGGTTGTTGCACCAGGGACAATGGAGGACTTCGTCGATTTGGTCGTTCCCGAACTCCGCAAGCGGGGACATGTTCCGCAGGAAGCGCTCGAACCGATGACTCTGCGTGAACGTTTCACCGGCGATGCTCGACTCCCTGAAGAACACAGCGGCGCCCAGTACAGGCTGGGTGCTACGGCGTCGGTTTCCCGCTAACGTCAGCACACCATTGAGGCGAACCCACGTTCCAAGGACGTCCAGCCAACCCTAGGGTAGGTCGGCTTGTGTGCCACTTTGAGGTGCAAACCTCAAAGTGGCGCAGGCTCACCTCGAGGAAGAAATCCTGGATCGGCTGGAAAAGGTTACTCCAGATTTCCTGATTACGCCCTCAACGTATGTCAGGTGGATTGGCTCGCTGTGAAACGCGAAGGTCGACTGTCACAGGTTTCTTGGGGACGACAAGCTGTGGCGGCCATCGATTTGAGGATCGGTGGCCGCCACGCTTTCCCGGGCCAGTGTACAACGACGTAACTCAAGACCTGCCAGCCCCAGAGAGAGTAGAGTCTAGGGCCAGAGCAACGAGGGCAACTCGGCTTCAAACCAAACATGCATACGGTTCGCCAGCGGCGTGCTTCCAAACACCGGCCGGAACGTGCATGTCACAACAGGCTTAGTGTCTTGGCGACTGCTCGTCGGTCGCTCTGCATGAACCTAGACCAGTCCGATCAGTTCGGAAGACGCATAAGACCGGTTGGGGTCCGGTTGGTTGCAAAATTGAACTGGCACACCCCGGGGGTTCAGAGAGGAATCCATCCAATGCCAGCAGGTTCTACGCAACTGATGCTTGGGTCGCTCCGTGACAGAGGTGTCACCGCCAGGGAGTGGGAGGTGCTCCAGGCAGTTCTTGACCGTCTGACAAACGCGGACATCGCTGCGTCCTTGGGGATCAGCATACGCACCGTGGAGAGTCATGTCTCAAATCTCTTGACGAAGTTCGAGGTCTCTGACCGTTCGCGGTTGGTCGCTGCTGTGCGTGCCCACGAGGACGCGGGTCCGGTGCGAATTGAGGCCCCTCCTTCATTGCTCCGCATGGCCAACGCCGGTGAATTTGTGGGACGCGTTCCGGAGCTCGGACAGCTACACAATGAGTGGGAGGCGGTAAGGGAGGGAGCACAGCGTCTTGTGCTGGTATCGGGCGATGCTGGCATAGGAAAGAGCAGACTGGTTGCAGAGTTCGCCCGGCAGATAGTAGTCAATGACGGCCCATTGGTGCTGCACGGACGTTGCGATGAAGATGTGGCCGGCCCTTTTGAGGCTCTCGGCCAGGCACTCGCACCTTATCTCCGAGCCTGTGATCCGGGACGTTTAGCGGCGGAACTTGGTGATCTGGTTGAAGAATTGAGCAGGATCGTTCCAAATTCCGGCCTTCGTTTACCAAGGACGCCCCTTGATGCGATGAGCTCAGATCCTCACTTTATCCGTTCGCGGCTGTTCGATGCCGTCACTCGCGTTCTCCGTCAAGCATCGACGTCATCTCCGTTGATGCTCGCCGTCGATGATTTGCACTGGGCTCCGGAGCCAACACTCCTTCTGCTCAGGCATCTTATACAAAATGGCCTGCTTGAGCAGACATTAATAGTCTGCACTCTTCGCCAGGGATTTTTTTCAGATGCCTTAATCGACTTCTTGGGTGAGCTGGGCCGCAATGCAATGCCAGTCCAAATTAAGCTGGGTGGATTGCATCGGCTCGAGGTAGCACAGCTGTTGGGTACAGATGTTGGGTCGCCCTTGTCACGGGATGACATCTTCTCTGAACGTCTGGCCTATGACATCTTCTCTGAAACACGGGGAAATCCACTGTACGCCGGAGAACTGATCCGCAGTCTTGGGGAGGATAGCGGACCGAGATCAGCGGGTAATGCAGATGTACCCCACGGAGTAAAGGACATCGTTGCGGCACGCGTTCGGCGGCTTAGGCCAGAGACGCAGACCATGTTGGGGATGGCCGCTGTTTTAGGCCAGGCATTTGAACTAAGCGTGCTGCAACGCCTCGCTGAGGTAGACGATCGGACTCTCCTGGAGGGAGTGGAAGAAGCAACGCAGGCGCAGCTTTTGTATGATGTCACGGGGATTTCTCCGGGCGCTGTTGAAAGCTATGAGTTTGTGCATGCCATCGTGCGCAAGGCAATAATTGAGAGCGTATCGCCAGCCCGGGTGCGTCGGATCCACGCCGCAGCGGCTGCCGCTCTAGAGCAGTTGTTTCCCCACTCCTTGGAAGTGCGGGCAGATGAGATCGCACGGCACTTGGTTCAATCGGGCCCGATTTCAGATAGACAGAATATTGTGCGGTACCTCACGATGGCCGGCAGGGCCGCTCTGGGCAGTTCCGCGGCAGAAGAAGGGCTTCGCTATCTGAATCAGGCGATGGCAATTATGGATACGGCCGACGCCTCAGACCGTGCGGAATTATGGTTTCAGCGCGGTCTGGCGTTGCGGATGATAGGTCGTTGGCCGGACTCGGTAGCCTCGCTGCGCACCGCCCTGAACATCTATGCGGAAATGGGCGATCTCAATGCCATTTCCCGCACGAGTTGCGAAGCCACCCACACTATGTTTTGGTTTTTCCGGATGCAAGAAGCCCGCGATTTGGCAGCTTATGGACTCGAGAGGCTTGGCAGTCACGAGGGCGCAGAACGAGGAAGGCTGCTGGGGGCGTTGTCTTTTGCCCAGGCTTGGAGCGGTGAGTACGACTCCAGTGTGGATAATATCCGTGAAGAGTTGGAAATTGCGTCCCGGCTCGAGGATACGGAGCTTCGCGGGCACGGCTTGGCTATGCGAGCTATGCAGCTTCCTGCATTCCTTGAGCACACGGAGGCGGTCTCAGCCGGATACGAGGCTTTGGAGATATTACGCCACTCCGGTGATGTCTGGACATTGACAAGCATGCTGGGCTTCTTGAACTACACCCTCGTTGGTTTAGGTCGTCTAGATGATGCCCTCGCAGTAGGAGCAGAACTTGCCCCAATCGCGGTTCGGGTAGGCAACTACGCCGCCCAGCAACAGCACACACGTATGAACGCTATGGTCGAGTTCTTTCAGAACGGAAGTCCAGCCGCCCTTGAAAAATTTGCGCGCAAGGACCTCGCCTTCTGTCATGCCGTTGGACTTGCAACGCCTGAGCATTCGCTTGCGTGGCTTGGATTAGCCAAATTTCTCGCCGGCGAATGGGAGGAGGCCAAGGATGCATACTCAGCTGCTCTTGAGACAGAAGCGGAGACGGGCATGGTCGGGTGGGGATGGTCTGCCCTGTTTGAGTTGCTCGCCTATATGGGAGATTCTCAGGCTGCGATGAGTTTGCTTGAGGAGAATCGAAGCACCTTTCCGCAGCTAGGTGGGGCCAACACATGCGGCTCATGGGTGGCGGCGCTTACAGCCGTAGAAGGTTTAGTAGTTTTGGGAGAGTTGGAGCAGGCCGCCGATTTGCTCCCTGCTATCGAACAATGTATTTGGCGTACCGGGGTCGTGTGCATTGAATTCCGAGGCGGTCGCTTGGTTAAGCGTTCAGCCGCAATTGCCGCCGCGGCTGCTGGTGATTGGACTCGCGCAGAACGGTACTTTCGTGAGGCTCTTCACGATGCTGAGAACATCCCCCATGTCGTGGAGCGTGCTCATACATTGAGATTTCACGGGAAAATGCTTCTTCAGACTGGTGATGAAGCATCATCCGATCGGGCAAAGTCTTATCTGCAAGATGCGCGTGCTGCATACGTGAAACTCAAAATGCCTCGTCATGTTGCGATCTGTGATCTAGACATGGAGTCGGCCCATACTGCGAGTAAAAGGACGGGGTCCGCTGATACTGGCCTCTTTGGCTTTCTAACCAATCTGATGTATGGCGAGTAAGAGTAGAGCGAGATCCAGAATGCATGGGAAAGGCTCTTCAGTCTCGCCAGGGGAGCAGGCACCGCACTATTGGGTGTGATGTTCCAAGGAACCTGCACTCCAAGGGGTGTGGCAGGAGTTGTTTATGCACAGCATCGCCAGCCACCTTTATGTCGTCGATCTAACACTTAGTCATTAGTCTAGGAGTTTCAAGTGAAAAAGGAATCAACGAAATGGAATGCTACCTCGCGTCCTCCACGGTCCCCACGGCATCAAAACGGCGGCTATTTCCAGATCACTGGCGTGGTTGAACATGGAGACCAGCGTGGGCGGCTGCTGGGCTTTCCCACGGCCAATATCGCCATACCGCAAGGTGGTGTGAACGATGGCGTCTGGGCCGGCACGGTTCATCTGGGCTCTCAATTTCGCCGCTCGATCTATGTTGCTGCCGTATCGGTCGGCGACCGGCCGACCTACTATTCCAGGGGGCAGAGCTTGCTGGAAGCGAACCTTTTGGACTACAGCGGCGACCTATACGGGCAGACCGTTGTGGTGACACTGCGGACCCTTATCCGTCCACAACGGAAGTTCGCTGGTACGCCTGAGCTCGTGGACAAGATCCAGGAGGACGTTGCCCGTGTTCGCAGCTGGGCTGTGGGAGAAGGCCTGGGTGGCTATCTCCGTGAAGAAGAAGGGACCAGTAATTCCCTTTCGAACCCGTCAGGTGCCGGGCGCCCCTTCCTCTGAGCCATTGGGCATCACGCCCCGCTTAAGGCGCTGGTTGCGCCGATGAGATCCGTGGTAGCTGGGCCGTCCACCGCTTTGACGTCATCACTGTCGCAAGGGAGCGAACCGGGGATCTCAGACCCATGAGGCGTTGGCGACAGAGACAGGAATATCTGTTGGCCTCCTCCCAGGGGAATACCTAACAACCTGGCCGCCGCCCTGTAGGCGGCCACCGGCCACATCGCGTAGGGCCAGCTACGGATACTGTGCATCGCGTTCCCGATTCTTCCGGGGGACCGCACCTGGTCTGCAGCCCGGACGGCATGCGGGTCAGCTGGGCCTAGACCCGAAGATCGGTGGACCCGAGGCCACCGATTTGCCCTGTTGGCTGGTGAGCGCCACCTCCTCGCGGCCGGGCAGGTCATCATTGCCGACAAGGGCTTCGCCGATCGGGACTTCGAAGCATTCGCCACCGGGGGCCCCGGAGCGCACCAGCTGCGCCCCGACCACAAGGAATGCGGGCTCTCCGTGGTTCGTGCTGAAATCTGGTTTCGGGTCCTTGAACAGAGGTGGCTCGTAGCCCTGTTGTGATGGATGTTCTGACGCATTCATCTTTTGACAGGACTACGAGCCTTGAACGAGCCTACTTTGGTGCCCCCTGATGCTGCCACCACGATCTTCAATCTGGACGATTACCGTGTCATGGCAACCCAGACATTGAGTTTTGGCCAGCGCAGAATCCATATTGAGAGCGTTGTTGAATCCGGCTGCCCGGGGTGCGGTGTCATTGGCACCCGTCGCCATTCTGGCCGGCAGCAGCGCGTCCGCTACATCCCCGTGGCTGGGCCGGTGGAAGTCGTCTGGGCCAAGCGGCGGCTGTTCTGCGACGAGACATTTTGCCCGCGTAAAACCTTCTCTGAAGCCACGATCGAAGTCCCTGCCAGAGCACGGACCACGAGCCGGCTCCGCAGCGCTCTCGTGCGAGCTGTCATTGACTCGGTCCGTGCTGCGACAGAAACCGCCACCGCCCACGGCGTCTCCTGGTGGCTGGTGCAAAAGGCGTTGACCATGGCGGCAACGAAACTGCCCAATATTGATCTCTTACGGCCAAGGATGCTCGGCATCGATGAATGGCGGATAGCCCTATTTGGTACTGGTGGTTCACGTAGTGGGTGTGCAACCTCGTCACTTCGTAGACACGGGATCTCGTCTCTTCGGTGACACCGGAGCTCATGAGTTTGTACACAACTACCACCGAGCCACGGTGTCACGGCAGGAACCCTTAGAGGCCGTCGAATGCTGCAGGGAGTTGTTCCTACCGCTGTGCAAACTGGTCCTGATATTCGGCAAGTTTTCGTTCCCAGTGTTTGGTCGGGTTCGATAGCTTGGCACCCTGGATGG
Organism: Arthrobacter sp. 35W; assembly: GCF_000482545.1. GTDB lineage: Bacteria > Actinomycetota > Actinomycetes > Actinomycetales > Micrococcaceae > Specibacter. Next base: position 2,376,071 of record NZ_KI519454.1, on the reverse strand, counting down.
CGTAGGAGGCCACGTATCGTCCCCGCACCTGCAGGGCGATCGGCAGCAGGCCGCGGTTGGCCAGGTCGTAGACAGCTGGCATCAATTTCTTGCGGGCGAGGTCGCCGGTGACGCCGAAAAGCACCAACGACGAGGGGTCCGCCACCCGGGACAGCCGGCGGTCGCGGCCGTCCCGCAGCGGATTGCGCCTGGACTTCAAATCCGCATCAACGTACGTTACAGACATTTTGGCCTTCTATTGTGAGACCGGTGACAGTGCGGCAGTGCGGGCGCCGGCCGACGGCCACGAGAGTTTCTGCTCCCAGGTCTCCCCGAAGGGAACCGTGTCGCTGAGCGCGAGCGTGTACCGGGCATGACTATGCCGGGTGACCAGGATGCCGGAAGACTGCTGGCACATCGCCGCCTGGCGGAGCACTGCCTCTGCATCGTCGAGCAACTCGTAGAGTCGGCCAGGCTTGGTAACAACAACTTCCAAATACTCGGGGGCTTGACTATGCATGATGAACAGCTTCCTTCCCAAAATTCTGATTCCCGCTGTGCAAATCTCTCATTGCTGGTTTTTCCGGTCTCGCGAAATGGCCAGTCGCATCGCAACAATTCCCACGACGGGACCAATGACCAAGGAGATCAGTGCCGCGTTCCACGAAACGTGGGCCACCAGGGTCGGCACAAGCCAAAGCGTTGCCATGGTTGTCAGGTATCCGAAGGCGAGTTGCAGGGACAATGCGCCCCCGACGTAGATTGGATCCGCGCGTTCAGTCACCAGCGCTGAGAATTGGGCAGAGTCGGCAATGACCCAGAACCCCCAGACTGCACAAAGGACAATCACGACTGGAGTAGCGAGCATGTTGTAGAACAGCCCCAGAAAGAGAACGGTTCCCCCTGAGAAAACCAAACAGATTAAGGCAGATTTTGCTCTGCCAAGCCTGTCGCCCAACACGCCACCGACCAGGCACCCGAGGGCTCCGACTCCGATGCAAACAAATGCCAAGCCTGAGGAAAGGGCTTCTGATGAGATCGACGGCAGGCTGGCGATGAACGCACCCACGAAGGCCCACATCGCGTAGAGCTCCCACATGTGGCCCATATATCCCAGATTCGCCAGAACGACGTCGCGGTTGCGTAATGAGTTGAATGCGACAGAGAAGCGGAAAGGTCGGCGTGCAAACGAGTATGCCCCTTTGCCCTTGACCAGGAGAATCAGCAGACCCCCGACGGCGGTCATCACGCTTGTTATGACGATGACCTGTTCCCATTGCATTTGCCCGAAAATGCCCACCGCGTGGGGCAGAGCAGATCCCAAGGTGAGAGCACCGATCATGACCCCGAGGGCTTGTCCCCTGCCTCGCATGAACCAGGTCGATACTTCTTTCATCGCCGCTGGATACACTGCGGCCAAGAAGACGCCGGTGAGGAATCGAAGCGGTAGAGCCAGTTCGAATCCCGAGGCAAGGAGAAGGGCCACATTGGCCGCGGATGCACCGATAGCGCCGCAGCAGATGAGTGTCCTGTTTGGCACTCTATCTGACAGTCCGCTGGCAGCTGAGGCAACAGCACCAAGGACGAATCCCAACTGCACTGCGATTGTGAGCATTGAGGTTTGGCCTGAGCTGAGTCCCCACTCACTATTTAGCTGCGAGACAATGAATGTTGCTGAAAACCAGACACTCATTGAAAACAGGGTGCTGACTGAGAGAACAACCAATGCGAACATTGGGCGCGATCTGACCGAAAGGTTACTGGCAGTTATCGTGGGGACTTCCACGCGCACCGTGGTTTTCACAATTGCCCGCTGACGTTGGCCAGGGCTCGGACCGTCTCCGGCGGCTCACCAAACACTCTTGCAGCCACCGAAACGGCTGCTTTCGATGTCTGTGAATTGGGTTTCAGATTATCTATCAAAACGCCACGCATGGTCATCGGAATCCCTCTCTCAGGTGTCTCAACGGCTTGTACTGTCTGTAGCGGCGTCGACGGACTTGAAGCGACGGCCTCCAATATCGGAACGAGCCAGTCAACGCCACCGTCGAATCGTCCGATCTTCGGTCCCTTGGCCCACCTATGCATCGAGTACCCGGGTCCAAGCGCCAACCGCCGGTGGTTGGTTTCGACCACATAGACGGAGTGCACAGTGGATTGCGAACCATAGGGCAACTCGACGGTGGGGCCGGGTTGAATCGTGAGGATGTCACGAACGGTCAGGCCGGTCCCTTGATGGAGCAGTTGTATGCATTGCAGCAGTCCATCATCCAAGGCGGAATAGCTGCCCTCCTGGGCCACTGAAAGAAGCTGCCACGGCATGCTTCCAGATGAACTACGCCCGGACTTCTTGAAGAGCCCGACCCGGCCCCTCCACGTGAGCAGAATGTCCAGTTGCCTCACGCTCGTATTCGAGTGACCGGCTCCCGTCGCCGGCTGGCCGGCAGGCTTTGCGCGTCGGACCTGGCCAGACGCTATGGCTTGGGCGGTCATCACATTCGAGGCTTTGACGACAGCGGCCGGACGTTCGAAGGATGGGCCGCGCTTTTCGAAAAACCTGCCATGAGGGTGACTGTGGTTTCGTCCAACTTTAACCCATGATCATCCATGGAGGACTTGAGGAAGCGAGAGTTGTGCATGGTCGTAGTACCTCTCATCGTTCTTGCTCGTCGACGCTAAAGGTAGTCCAAACGGCTCATGGACGAACGGTGGAGGACCAGGGGCATGTGCGAACTGTGTGCCTCGAAATCTTCAATCTGCAGCAGAATGAGAATGTGGTCGCCGGCATCGACTTCCTGGAAAATCGAGCAAGTAAGCCACAGGGGAGACCCGGAGATGTAGAGGTCATCTCGCTCGCCGGAAACAGTCTCCACGCCGTTGAAACGCTTTGCCTTGTCACGCGACGCGAGCTGGCGGCAGACGGGATTGTGGTCCTCACCCATGACCGACACGCCAATCAGGGGAGCTTCCTTGATCATGGGCCAGGTGGAGGAAGACTTCTGGACGGAGAACAAAACCAGCGACGGCTCATATGAGACTCCGACAGAGAATGAGGAGGCGACCATAACCTGCCGCTCACCATTGACCGTCGCCGAGAGGGCCACCACACCCGCAGGAAAGTGGGAAAGGGCGTCCTGGAGGAGGAGGCTGTCGTGAGCAACTTGTGCAGTCATGATTCTTTCCTTTCAATGGATGGATATAGACGGGGCCCGTATATACCCATTGATCGCTTGATGGGCAACTAGCCCGCCAGTAGTGCTGTAAAAGTTGCCGCCAACTGCGGCAATGCCAGACGCAATACAACTCAGGACTGAATGAAGTCCACGAATATCCAGGGTTGCGACATTCACAAAAGCTTCCGGCAGTTTCAAATTCAGGATCTACAACACTTCCCTCTCAGTGTGGGTTGGGTCACAGGCGCTATGCATCAGTGGTCATCACGGATTTCTCCACGGGAGCCAGCACGGATTGACCCGCAGGCGTTCAACCGGAAGTCTGTGGGGACACCTCACTCCCAATCTGAATCGCTTCAGAGTCAAGGAGACGTTCAAGCGGACGATCTGGCCTTGGCCGCCATCGTCCAGCACGATGGCAACCGCGCGGCGGCCTGCACCTCCCAGGTTCGGGCCGCCGCCTCACGACCATTGAGGAGATATCCACGACGATGCCACCGCACGGAAGGACGCCTGAACCACATGACGACTCTTAGCTACGAGGCCACGGGCGCCGCCCGCCGGACCCGCGAACAGCACCTGCCTGCCCTGCTTGAGGACAAGGTCGCGACCCGGATATTCGCCAGGGACGCCACGTTGTGGGGACTGGAAGCGGAGGCTGAAGCTGCCGTCCGGCTCGGCTGGGTGGAGGCGGGCGCGGTGTCCAGGCCGCTCGTGGCTGAAATCCTTGCCCTGCGCGATGCGCTGCGCGACGAGGGTGTTACCCGGATCGTGCTTTGCGGCATGGGCGGGTCGTCCCTGGCCCCGGAGGTCATCGCCGGGACCGCCGGGGTGGAAATGGCGGTGCTGGACAGTACTGATCCGGACCAGGTCGCCGCGGTTCTGGCGGATCGGCTGGCCGAGACGGCCATCGTCGTGTCGTCCAAGTCCGGCTCCACGCTGGAAACCGATTCGCAGCGGCGGATCTTCGAGCACGCGTTCACGCAGGCCGGCATCGATGCGAAGAGCCGAATCATCGTCGTCACCGATCCGGGGTCGCCACTAGACAAGGCGTCCCGCGACGCCGGATACCGGACCGTCTTTAATGCCGACCCGAATGTGGGCGGGCGCTTTTCGGCTCTGACGGCGTTCGGGCTGGTCCCGTGTGGGCTGGCCGGGGTGGACATCCAGGCCCTGCTGGACGAAGCCGAGGAGGCGGCCAAGATCCTCAACGATGACTCCGGAGAGAACATCGGGCTTGCCCTGGGCGCCGTTCTGGGCGGCACCAACCCGCTGCGGAACAAGATCGTGATCGTCGACGAAGGATCGGGCATCGTTGGCTTTGCCGACTGGGCCGAGCAGCTCATCGCGGAATCCACCGGCAAACTGGGTACCGGCGTGCTCCCGGTCGTTGCCGAGCCTAGCTCCCTCGAGGTTGCCTCGGGTGCCCAGGACGTGCTGGTCATCCGGCTCGTCGCGGCGGACGCCGACATCGAACTCGGACAGAACGAGGTCGCGATCGGCGGCGGTCTGGGTGTGCAGATGATGGTGTGGGAATTCGCCACGGCCGTTGCCGGCCGTCTGCTGGGCATCAATCCCTTTGACCAGCCCGATGTAGAGGCCGCCAAGATGGCTGCCCGCGGCCTGTTGGACGTGCAGCAGGAACCGGTGCCGACGAACTTCACCGACGGCCCCATCGAGGTCCGCGGCGGGGCCTGGCTCGGCAGCGCAGGCACCGCTGCGGAGGCGGTCAGCGCCCTGCTCGCCGAACTCGGGCCCGACGGCTATCTGAGCATCCAGGCCTACTTCGACCGCCTCGCATACGCCCCGTTTGAAGGAGTGCGGGATTCACTGGCCGTCATCGCCGGCCGTCCCGTCACGTTCGGCTGGGGCCCGCGCTTCCTGCACTCCACCGGCCAGTTCCACAAGGGCGGACCGGCCATCGGGGTCTTCCTGCAGGTGACCGCCGCGGCGGTGACGGATCTGCCGATCCCGGACCGGCCATTCACCTTCGGTGAGCTCATCGCCGCGCAGGCCGCCGGGGATGCCCAGGTCCTGTCCGACCACGGCCGGCCCGTCCTGCGGCTGCACCTTACGGACCGTGCGGCCGGTGTGAAGGCACTGCAGGAACTTCTCACATCACTCGCCAGCCAGGCAGCCCTGTCCCGCGAAAGTTAAGGCACGCACCACACCATGCCAGAAACCTCAAACGCCTGCTGGCTGCCGGGCTGGGGCGCAATCCGCTGCGGGATGGCCGTGACTGGCGGCCGTCCCGGGTCCGTGCCAGCTGGACACCCTCGGTGCCGAACCACGCTTGGTCCGCACAAAATGGCGGTCCAGAGGACTTGCGACATCCAGTGCAGCCAGCTTCTGAAAATGACATCGGGCGAATAGTTTTCCTAGTTGGCCACCACGGGCCGCAAACCTGCATTCCTGCCCACAGGAATGCCGAATGGGTCTGGCATCGGGACCCTCGCATGCCGACGACCCTTTCAGCGACGCTGCCAAAGCCGAATTGGGGCATGCCCGGGCGGCACGTCCCCACGGTGCCGGCGGGCCCCGGTCCGGGCTGCCTCGTGGTAGTTCCCTTGGCGACGGTCATCGAGGGACGGCCAGCGAGAGGATGGGTCAGGGACCGGCGAGGAAGTCGATGGCGGCGGTCTTGAAATCGCGCGAGGTGACGGTGTTGGCGTGGTTGCGCCCCGGCACCAGGTGGGTGCTGGCGGATCCACTCAGGGCCGCCAGGGCCTCGAACCCGGCGGCGCGCTCATCGGCATCGCCGGCCACCAGCAGGATGGGCATCCGCGGCACGGCCTCGGCCGGGTCGAAGGGCTCGGTCTTGATGGCCTGGACCAGGGTGAGCAGGGCAAAGATGTTGTTCGACGGCGTGAGTTGGGCCATCTTCAACAGTGCGGCCGTGGAGGCGTCTTCGATGGGCGTGCCGTCGGCCAGATATCGCTGGGCGGCCACCAGGTCGAAGGCCGCCAGGGGATCGGCCGCGCTGAGGCCGCCGAGCACCATCCGGTGCACCAGCTCGCCCTGGGTGGCGCCGAACTCCCAGGCCAGCCGGGAACCGAGGGAATAGCCGATCACATCAAGGCCGCTGCCGGCGTCGCCTGCCACCAGCGGGCGGGCGCCAAGGTCCACGACAATCTGCAGCAGGTCCGCGCGGATCCGGCTGGGCGTGTAGGAGTCCACGTCCTCGGGGGCGGCGCTGCCGCCGTGGCCGGGAAGGTCGACGGCGATGACCCGGCGGCCGGCTGCGCGCAGGGCCGTGACCCAGCCCGAGGCCTCCCAGTTCAGGGCGGTGGAGGAGGCGAAGCCATGGACCAGCAGCACGGGCCGGGCCGGCGCCCCCGCTGGGGCGTCCTCGGCCGGGGCGAACGAGGCGACCGACAGATGCGGGTCGGTGCCCTCCACGGTGTGCATATGCAGTGGTGCCGAGTGTCTGCCTGTGGCTTCCATGGTGCCGCTCCTCCTCCAGTGCCCGCTGCCGGGCTCTCTACGATGACGCTAGTGGCTTCCCAAGTGCTGCGCAATCTCCGCTAGCGGCGGTCCGAGGCGCCACTATCGCCGTCGTCCCCGCTGGCGGCCGCGAGTGCCCGGGCGGTGCGGATGCGCAGCCCCACATTGGTGGCGATGGCGATGCCGGCGATCAGGGCGAAGGTGCCGTAGAGCTGCACGCGGCTGTCCTCGCCGATGAAGCCGACGACGAAGACCATGCCCAGCAGCACCAGGCCCAGAATGGTCAGTGCCGGGAAGCCCTTCATGCGCAGCGGCAGCACCGTGCCCTCGGCGTCGGCCCGGCGGCGCAGGATCAACTGGGAGAGCAGGGCCATGCCCCACACCACCAGACAGGTGGAGCCCACCAGGTTCAGCAGTGCCGGGAGGACCTTCTCGGGGAAGAACAGCTCCAGTACGACGGCGGCAAAGCCGAAGGCCACCGAGACTGCCACGGCAACCACCGGCACGTGCCGGGCATTGACCTTCGTGACCACGGCCGGAGCCTCGCCGCGCTCGCCGAGGGAGTAGATCATCCTCGAGGCCCCGTAGAGGTTGGCGTTCAGGGCCGAGAGCAGCGCCGCGACGGCCACCAGCGTGATGGCGGTGCCGGCCCATTCAATGCCGGCGGCGTTCAGCACGCCGGCAAAGGGGGAGGCCAGCGCATCGGAGGTCCAGGGCAGCACCGTGGCGATGATGAAGATGGAACCGATGTAGAAGACCAGGATGCGCCAGACCACCGTGCGGATCGCCACGGCAACGCTCCGGGCGGGATCGGCGGTTTCGGCGGCGGCGATGGAGACGATCTCCGTGCCGCCGAAGGCGAAGGCGACAACGAAGAGCGCCGTGGCGATGCCGGTGAGCCCGTTGGGGGCAAAGCCGCCGTGGTCCACCAGATTGCCCAGACCCGGCGAGGCGGCGCCCGGAATCCAGCCCAGCAGCAGGGCCGCACCGAAGGCCAGGAACAGCACGATGGCGCCAACCTTCAGGATGGCGAACCAGAACTCAAACTCGCCGTAGTTCTTCACCGAGGCCAGGTTGATGGCCGTGAAGACGCTCATGAACACCAGTGTCAGCACCCAGACAGGGACCACGGGCCAGATGCTGAACAGCAGGCCCGCCGCGCCCAGGGCCTCGGCGGCGATGACCACAATCATCTGCAGCCACCACAGCCAGCCCACGGTGGCGCCCGCCGTCGGACCCATGGCCTTTTGGGCGTAGACGGAGAAGGCGCCGGAGTTGGGGTTGGCCGCGGCCATTTCCCCCAGCGCCCACATCACCAGGATGACCAGCGTCCCGGCCACGAGGTAGGAGATGAGGACGGCCGGTCCGGCGGCGGCAATGCCCTGCCCGGAGCCGAGGAACAGCCCGGCGCCAATGGCGCTGCCCAGGCCCATCATGGTCAATTGCCGCGTCTTGAGGCTGTGCCCCAGTCCGCTGGCCGGGCCGCCGGCGGCGGGGAAGGGCGGGTGCTTCGAAGCGGAGGTGGGTAAGGCAGGCATATCCAGGTGCTCTCGTCCATGGTGGCTGCGGCCGATCCAGCTCCGCCGCAGGGTGTCAGTAGATGATTATCCCTCGTCCCGGCGGGCTTTCCGGACCGAACGGTCGCTCGGGTGAGAGGAAGGCCACATTTTGTTTGGAGTGGGTGCGGGCGTACGATTAGTTTCAGTCAATTTGACTCTAACTAACGACGGTGGCCCGCACGCGGGGCACGCAGGATCCAGGAAGGGGGTGAGGGCAGGTGTTCCCCACCTACGCAAATGTCAGCGAACGCATGGCGGCGCCCCCGGCGCTCGCCATTTCCACGGTGATCTTCGCCCTGCGCCCCTCGGCCGTCTCGGGGCGCCCCACCCTGTGGCTGCCGCTGGTCAAGCGCATCCGCGAACCCTTCGAGGGGATGTGGGCGCTGCCCGGCGGCCCCATGACGCAGGCCGAGTCCCTGCAGGATGCCGCGGCGCGGAACCTGCGTGAAACCACCGGGCTGGCCCCGGCCTATCTGGAGCAGCTCTACGCCTTTGGCGGCCTGCACCGTTCGCCGAGCGAGCGCGTGGTGTCGATCGTGTACTGGGCGCTCGTCCAGCCCACCGAGGCGGCCATGGCCCAGGAGTCGGCCAATGTGAAGTGGGTCCGCGCCGATGCCACGGGCCCGCTGGCCTTCGACCACAACGAGATTGTGGAGTACGCCCTGTGGCGGCTGCGCAACAAGATGACCTACGGCTCCATCGCGTACCACTTCCTGGGCGAGAAGTTCACCCTCGCAGCCGTCCGAGAGGTCTACGAGGCGGTGCTGAACCGCAGCGTGGATCCGGCCAACTTCCGCCGCCAGCTCATGACCGCCCCGCAGATCGAGGCGACGGATGAATACCTCCAGGGCGGCAAGCACCGCCCGCCGCGCCTGTACCGCTACACAGGAGTGGAGGCGGGCGGTCCGCCCGGCTTCCACCAGCTCAGCTGAACTGATCCCCTTCCTTCTCCCCTCCTTCTCCCCAGTCCCACCGCCAGATACAACGGAGCACACCATGACAAGTGTCAACACGGCCATCCAGCTCATCACCCGCGATGAAGCCGAGAGCCGCAACTCCTCCATCCTTGAACCGGGTGCCCCCGGGCGTGCGCAGAGCAGCTGCAGCACTGAACTGGCCAAGGGGCCGTGGGAGTTCGACCTCGCCGAGGCGCTCGCCGGCACCCCCGGCTACGGCCCCGGCGCCTCCGTGGCCGACGTCGCCCCTCCCGCCACCCCGCGCCAGGGCCAGCTGCCGCAGGAGTACAAGGACGCCAGCGATGAGGAGCTCGCCGGCCGGATCCTTGCCGCCAAGGCAACCCTGGGGGAGAAGGTGGTCGTCCTGGGCCACTTCTACCAGCGCGACGAGGTGCTGGAGTACGCGGACTTCGTGGGCGATTCCTTCCAGCTGGCCAATGCCGCCAAGACCCGCCCCGAGGCGGAGGCGATCGTCTTCTGCGGCGTGCACTTCATGGCGGAGACGGCCGACATGCTCTCCGGCCCCGAGCAGGCCGTGATCCTGCCCAACCTCGCCGCCGGCTGCTCCATGGCCGACATGGCGGACGAGGCTTCGGTGCAGGCCTGCTGGGAGCAGCTGACCGAGCTGTACGGCAGCGAGACGGACGAATCCGGCCGCGTCCCCGTCATCCCGGTGACCTACATGAACTCCTCCGCGGCGCTGAAGGCGTTCTGCGGCAAGAACGGCGGCATCGTCTGCACCTCCTCCAACGCCGCCACGGTGCTGGAATGGGCCTTCGAGCGCGGCCAGCGCGTGCTGTTCTTCCCCGACCAGCACTTGGGCCGCAACACCGCCAAGGCCATGGGCATCCCCGTGGAGCAGATGCCCATGTGGAGCCCCCGCAAGCCCTGGGGCGGCACCGATGAGCAGACGCTGGCGGACGCCAAGGTGATCCTGTGGCATGGCTTCTGCTCCGTGCACAAACGCTTTAATGTGCGCCAGATCGAGCAGGCCCGGGCCGACTTCCCCGACGTGCGCGTGATTGTGCACCCCGAGTGCCCGGCACCCGTGGTGGATGCCGCCGATGAGTACGGTTCCACCGACTACATCCTCAAGGCCATCCAGGCCGCGCCTGCCGGCAGCACCTTTGCCATCGGCACGGAGATCAACATGGTCAACCGGCTGGCTGCCCAGTACCCGCAGCACACCATCTTCTGCCTGGACCCGGTGATCTGCCCCTGCTCCACCATGTACCGCATCCACCCCGGCTACCTTGCCTGGGTGCTGGAGGGCCTGGTGGCCGGCGAGGTCCGCAACCAGATCACGGTGTCCGAGGACACGGCCGTGGCCGCGCGGGTGGCCCTCGAGCGGATGCTGGCGGCCCGGCCGTGACCAGCCGGCCCCTGAACCCGGACTGTGGCGCCGTGGACGGCACCGATGCTCCGCGGCTGGTGGTGGTGGGCAGCGGCATTGCCGGGCTCTACTCCGTGCTGCTGGCCGCCGAGGCCGGCGCCGACGTCGTGCTCCTCTCCAAGGGGGCGCTGGCGCAGTCCAATACGCATCTGGCCCAGGGCGGCATCTGCGCCGTGCTGGCGCCGGGCGAGGCAGCCCCCGGGGACAGCGTGGAGGCGCACATTGCCGACACCCTGGCCGCCGGTGCCGGCCAGTGCGACCCGGAGGCCGTGCGGATCCTGTGCTCCGAGGCTGTCGGTGACATCGCCGCGCTGGAACGCTTTGGCGTGGTGTTCGACGCCGATCCCGCCACCGGGGAGCGCGCGCTGGGTCTGGAGGCCGCACACTCGGCGGCCCGGATCCTGCACGCGGGCGGCGACGCCACCGGTGCCGGCATTGCCGATGCGCTGATCAAGGCCGTGCGCGCCCTGGCCGACGCCGGCCGGATCACCGTGCACGAGCACACCCGGGTGACGGATCTGACGACCACGCCCTCGCGCACCACCGGGGTGGCCATCGCCTCCACCTCCGCTGACGGCACCGTCCGCTCGGGCACCATCGCTGCCGACGCCGTGCTGCTCGCCAGCGGGGGAGCGGGCCAGCTCTTCGACTTCACCACCAACCCCGCCGTGGCCACCGCCGACGGCGTGGCGATCGCCTGGCGCGCGGGCGCCGTCGTCGCCGACCTTGAGTACTTCCAGTTCCACCCCACGGCGCTGGCCGTGGGCGGGAATTTCCTGATCTCCGAGGCCGTCCGCGGTGCCGGTGCCGTGCTGCGCGACGCAGCTGGGCACAGGTTCATGCTGGACTTCTCCCCGCAGGGCGAGCTGGCCCCCCGCGACGTCGTCTCCCGCTCCATCGCCGCCCACCTGGCCGCGACAGGTGCGGGGCCCGGCGCCACGGTGTTCCTTGACGCCACCGGCGTGGTGGCCGAGCACGGCGAGGGCTACCTGGCCCGCCGCTTCCCCACCATCGACGCGCAGACCCGCGCACTGGGCTTCGACTGGCGCCGCGACTGGCTGCCGGTGGTGCCCGCAGCCCACTATTGGATGGGCGGGGTGGCCACAGATGTGCACGGCCGCACCTCCGTCCCTGGCCTCTACGCCGCCGGCGAGGTCGCCTGCACGGGTGTGCACGGCGCCAACCGGCTCGCCTCCAACTCCCTGCTGGAGGGGCTGGTGTTCGGCCGCCGCGCCGTGGCAGCCTTCCTGGGCGAATCCGGACGGGCAGCCGCTACGGCCGACCAGTCCGACGACGGCGGTGCCGGAGTGGGCTGGCCGGTGGCCTTTGCCGCCGCACCCGTCCAGCTGCCCGTTCCAAACGACGCCCCGCCCCGGCCGTCCGGCACCCCGCTGGACCGCCCGGCCCTGCAGCGCCTGATGGGCGCCAACGCCGGGGTGGTCCGCACTGCGGAGCAGCTCGCGGAAGCCGCCGCCCAGCTGGCCGCCTGGGCGCCCGCACCCGCACCCGCACTCGGTGCCGGGCCGGATGCCCCGGAGCATGCCGAACCCGGTCTGGAAAACCTCCGGCTCGCCGCGGCCCTGCTGGTCCACGCAGCCACCGAACGCCGCAACTCCGCGGGCGCCCACGTCCGCAGCGACTTCCCGGACGCGCCGCGGGGCACCGGCAGGCGCTCGCAGTACTTCGTGGCCGCCGCCACCGAATCCCTGGACCGCGCCCTGGTGGGTGCGGCCTCCGCCACTTCCTCCGAAAGCGAGAGCGCATGAACGCCGTCGAACCCACCACCCTGGCCCCGGCGCTGCTCCCGGTGCTTCCCTCGCTGCCGACCGACGCCGTCGCCCGCATCCTGGCCACCGCCTTCGCCGAGGACGCCCCGTACGGTGACATCACCTCGGCCACGCTGCTGCCTGCCACCGCCACGGCCGAGGCCTGGCTGGTGGCGCGCGAGAGCGGCATCTTCTCCGGCGGCGCGGTGTTTGCCGCGGCGATGACCACCCAGGATCCCGCCGCCCAGGTGGAGCTGCTGGTGGCCGACGGCGCGCCCTTCGCCGCCGGCCAGCGGCTGGCCCGGGTCTCGGGGCTGGCCCGCGCCGTCCTCACCGGCGAGCGGGTGGGGTTGAACCTGGTCCAGCGGATGAGCGCCATCGCCACGACGACGGCTCTGTACGCCGCGCAGCTGGCCGGCACCAAGGCCCGTGTGACGGACACGCGCAAGACCACCCCCGGCCTGCGGGTGCTGGAACGCTACGCCGTGCGCTGCGGCGGCGGACACAACCACCGCTTCTCGCTCTCGGACGCGGTCCTGGCCAAGGACAACCACCTGGCCGTGCTGACCGGCGGCGATCCGGCCAAGCTCACCGCCGCCCTGGCCGGGGTGCGTGCCCAGCTGGGCCACACCGTGCACTTCGAGGTGGAGGTGGACAGTGCCGCGCAGATCGAGCCCGTGCTCGACGCCGGCGTGGACACCATCATGCTGGACAACTTCACCCTGGAGGAGCTGCGCGCCGGCGTCGCCCAGGTCGCAGGCCGCGCCCTCGTGGAGGCCAGCGGCAATGTGAACCTCTCCACCATCGCCGGCATCGCCGCCACCGGTGTGGACATCATTTCCGTTGGTGCCCTCACGCACAGCGTCCGCGCCCTGGACCTGGGCCTGGACATCGCCATCGAGGCCTGAGCACAGTGATCTTTCTTGACGCCGCAGCCACCACGCCGGTCCGCCGCGAGGCCATCGAGGCGATGTGGCCGCTGCTGACCAACCAGTTTGGCAACCCCTCCAGCCACTACGGGCTGGGGGAGGAAGCCGCGCAGGCGCTGGCCGGCGCGCGGGAGCGGGTCGCTGGCGTACTCGGCTGCCTGCCCGGGGAGATCGTCTTCACCGCCGGCGGCACCGAGGCTGACAATCTGGCGGTAAAGGGGCTGGCCCTGGCCCGCCGGGCAGAGGACCCCCGGCGCACCACGGTGCTCATCAGCGCCGTCGAACACCCCGCCGTGGCGGAATCGGCCGAGTATCTGGGCCGCGTCCACGGTTTTGTCATCGAGCTGGTCCCGGTGGATGCCGACGGACGGGTGGACCCGGACGTCTTTGCCGCCCTGCTGGGGCCGGAGGTTGCTGTGGCCTCGGTGATGTATGCGAACAATGAGATCGGCACGGTGCAGCCCATCGCCGCCCTGGCCGCCGCCGCCCGCGCCGCCGGAGTGCCGTTCCACACCGATGCCGTCCAGGCCGCCGGCTGGCTGGAGCTGGATGTTGCGGCCCTGGGCGTGGACGCGCTGAGCATCTCCGGCCACAAGCTGGGCGCTCCCAAGGGTGTCGGCGCGCTCTATCTGCGCAGCCGCTTTACGGCCGAGCCGTTGGTGCACGGCGGGGGGCAGGAGCATGGCGTCCGCTCAGGCACCGAGAACGTCGCCTTCGCCGCGGCGCTGGCCGCGGCCCTGACGCTGTCCGAGGGGGAGCGGCCCGAGGCGGCGGCCCGGGTCTCGGCACTGCGGGAAGGGTTCATTGCCAAGGTCCTGGAGCTGGTTCCCGGAGCGCAGCTGACAGGGCACCGCAGCGAGCGGCTGCCCTCGGTGGCGTCCTTTGTCTTCCCCGGCACCAGCGGGGAATCCGTCCTCCTGGAGCTGGAGCGCGCCTCGGTGCTGTGCTCCTCGGGATCGGCCTGCGCCGCGGGCAGCGACGAGCCCTCGCCGGTGCTGCTGGCCTGCGGGGTGGAGCCCGAGGTGGCCCAGACGGCGCTGCGGTTCAGCTTTGGAGCGTCCATCACGGCGGCCGAGTTGGACACCGCAGTGGAGAAGCTGGAGAGGGCGCTGGCTACAGTGCGCGGGCGCGGCGCACCCGGCGGAAGATCCAATACCGCAGCAGCAGGAATCGCGTAACAGCTGCCACTACATTGGCCGCGGTGATCACCACCAGCTCGGTCAGCATGCTGGAATCCGGGGCCAGGTCGTGGAGCAGCCAGAGGCTGCCGCTGCTCAGACCGAGCGCCAGCAGCATCACCCACAGGCCGCGGCGGTGGTCCTTGACCCAGCGCTTGGGGGAGGTGATGCCAAAGCTCATGCGCCGGTTCAGCTCGGTGTTGAGCACCGAGCAGAGCACCAGCGAAATGCCGTTGGCCCACTGCACGCCCGTGGCCGGGCGGAGGGCGGCAAAGATGGCCACCGACGTTCCCGTGCAGATGACGGCCACCAGCAGAAACGACTTGATCTGGTGCCGGAGGGTGGCAAAGCGGCCCGGATCCCCCGCGGCTGCGCCCGTGCGGCCAAGGGCCGGCGCAGGGGTCCCCAAGGAAACGGCCCCGGATGCCGGGGCCGTTTCGTTCTGTTCAGCCGTGGTTGCCATACTCCCTAGATTCTGCCACGCGCCGGTGCCCCCGCCCTGCAGGGGCTGGGAACCGGCTGTGCAAAGTGGCCGGGCTCTGGGGGACGGTTAGAGGGCGACGACGGGGTTGGACAGCTCGCCAATCCCCTCGACGCGGCACACCACCGTGTCGCCGGGGGTGATCTGGCGGCATTCGGCCGGGAAGCCGGTCAGCACCACGTCGCCCGGGTGCAGGGTCATGAAGGAGGTCAGGTAGACAAGGATTTCCTCCACGCCCCAGCCCAGGTCCTTGCTGCTGGCGGCGGCCAACTCGGTGCCGTTGTGCACGATCGAGATCGCCTTGTCGGCGTCGTCGAGTCCGACGACGATCCACGGGCCGAGCGGGGTGAAGGTGTCCTGGCTCTTGGCGCTGATCCACAGCTCGTCGGACTTCTGCAGATCGCGCGCGGAGACGTCGTTGCCGATGGTGAAGCCCAGGATCGCCTCGCGGGCGTTCTCCAGGGTCAGGTCGCGGCAGGCTGTGCCGATGACGACGGTCAGCTCGGCCTCCGGGTCCACGTAGCCCACGGTGGGGCTCAGGACGATGGCCTCGCCCGGTCCCACCACGGAGGTGGCAGCCTTGTGGAAGGCCTGCGGGGGCAGGGCGCGGCCCGGAGCGCCGGTGTTGTGTGCCATGCCGAAGATGTTGGCCGGGGTGCACGGCGCGAGGAAGGTGAACTGGTCCTCGGAGACGGTGTTGCCGATGGTCCAGGCGCCACGGGCGGGGCTGGACTGGTTGGCCCAGCCGGCCGGGAACGGCGTGGGGACGACCTCCCACTGGCGGCCTTCGGCGGAGTCGAAGTCTGAAGCCGCATTGCGGACGAAGAACTGCTCATCCACTCCCTCGGCAGTGGCGGAATCCGACGGACGGACGCGGGCAAGGCGGTACACGGGGGCAGTCATGAGGACATCCTACCTCCAACACGGCCTGCTATTCGTCAAGATTTCGGCCGATGACCTCCAGTGCGAGGGCCTTTGCCGCGGCGGCCCGCGGGCCCAGCTCCTCCGCAACGGCCGCCACCAGCCCCTCCACCAGGATGGTCTGCGGGATCCTGGTGGCCACCGTGACCTCGGCCCGGAAGCTGAGATCACCCATGCCCACCACCAGCACCGACGTGGCCATGGCCGCCAGCGGGGAGCGGGCGAACGCCGTGACCACCAGCAGGGTGGCTCCGGCGTCCACGGCGGCCTGGGCCACGCGGACCGTGGATGAGTTGGCGCCGCTGCCGGAGATGATCAGCAGCACATCCCCGGGTTCCAGCAGCGCCGCGGCAATCTGCTGGCCGATGGCATCCATGGGTGCCTCGGCGGGCCGGCCGATGCCGCCCAGCCGCGCCGCCGCATCCTGGGCCAGCGGCGCGGACAGTCCGTTCCCCACCACCAGCATCCGCCGGGCCGCAGCGATGGCGCGCACGGCGTCGGCGACGGCGGCCGGGTCCAGCAGCGCTGTCATGGACGAAACGGCGGAGGCCACCTGGGCAAAGGTGTCGGCCACGGTCCCGGCGGGCCCGACGGCGGCCGGCGGGCGGGCGGCGGGGGCATAGCCGGCGTCGCGGGCCAGCAGCACGCGCAGCTGCTGGTAACCGGTGAAGCCAAGGCTTTGGCAGGTGCGCACCACAGTGGCCCGGGATGCGCCGGCGAGCTCGGCCACCTGGGCGGAGGAGAGCTCCACCATCCGGTCCGTGTGCTCGAGGAACACCGCCGCCACGGCCTGTTCGGCGGGCAGCAGGGATGGCTGCAGGGATCGGATCCGGGCGACAACTTCACCGGGGGCGTGCTGGGTCATGGGGAGGCTCCTTCTTTAGGGGCTGTGGACGGCGGCGGCGCGCTCGGCGGGTGTGGCGGCAATCCGGGCGGCGATGTCCGCCACGGCGTCCGGGGAAAGGTCGAAATGGGCTGGACCGGGCGGCGGGGGCACGGGGAGGATGCGCAGCCTGGCTCCGCCGCGGACGGCCGGAGCCAGAGGGTGGAGCTCCAGCAGCACGGCACCGCCGCCGTCGGCGGCCCGCTCATGGCCGGGCGGCGCCAGCAGATCGTTGTGGTTGACGATGCCCGCGGCCACCACCACGGGGACCTGCCGGCCGCCGGCGTCGAACGAGTCCACCAGATGGTGGTGGTAGTGGCCGCTGAGGACCACGGCGGCATCCGTGCCGGCCAGCGCGGCGGCCAGTGCCCCGGGGTTCAACAGCCCAATGCCTTGGTGCAGGGGTGTGGCCGGCGGCACCGGGGGATGGTGGACAACGACGACGGTGCCGTGCGGGGCATCCACTGCCAACATGGCGCGCAGCCAGTCCAGCTGGGCGGCGTCGAGGTGCCCGTGGGTGCGGCCGGGCACGGAACTGTCCAGCGTCACCACCCGCCATCCCCTGACCACGGAGATGCCGGCGATGGCCCCGGGGGATCCGCCGGATGCGTACGGCTGTGCCCTCTCCGGGTGGCCGCAGCCCAGCACCGCCCGGAATCCTTCGGGTTCATCGTGGTTGCCCATCGCATAGACGGCCACGGCGCCGTGCCGGCCCGCAAAGGCCTCCGTGAGGCCCCGCACCGTGCGGTAGGAGGAC
Source organism: Arthrobacter sp. 35W (assembly GCF_000482545.1). GTDB lineage: Bacteria > Actinomycetota > Actinomycetes > Actinomycetales > Micrococcaceae > Specibacter. The sequence continues at coordinate 2,358,652 of NZ_KI519454.1, read as the reverse complement.
TCGCTGCCGTCGTCGGACACGTCCCCGGAGACCACTACCAGGTCCAGCGGCCCAATGGCGTCGAACCGGGCCAGGGCCCCGGCATAGGCGGACACGGTGTCCACCACGCCGCTGTGCCGGCCGCCGCCGCCCAACAGGTGTGTATCGCTCAGGTGCAGGATGCGCAGCGCGTCCACCGGAATCATCGCCTTGGCCTGTTTCTTCCCCGGGACCGAGGAGGGCGCCAGCTGCCGTTGACCAGCCGGTTCCGCACGGCGCCGGAGAGTTGGTCGATGATCATGGTCACCACAATAACCACCAGCAGCAGCATGCCCACGGCGTCCCAATTGCGGAACTGGACATTGTCCGTGAGCATCTTGCCGATGCCGCCCGCACCGATCAGGCCCAGAATGGCTGAGGCGCGGACATTGATCTCGAAGCGGTAGAGCCAGAAGGAGAGCACTTCGGGGGCCGCACTGGGCCAGATGCCCCAGCGGATCAGGGCCAGGGTTCCGCCGCCGGTGGAGCGGACCGCCTCCTTGGGCCCGGGATCCACACCCTCGAAGGACTCGTAGCCCCATTTGCCCAGGGTGCCCACGGACCCCACGGCCAGGGCCAGCGCGCCGGTGAACGGAGTCAGACCCGTCACGGAGAGGATCAGAATGGCTATCACCACCTCTGGCACGGCGCGGATCACGGCGAAGAGCACCCGCAGCGGCCAGTTGACGGCGCGCGGGGCCAGGCCGCGCGCGGCCAGGAAGCTCAGCGGGAAGGAGATGAGGATGCCCAGCACTGTGCCGATCCAGGCCATCTGGACGGAGAGCACGACGGCGGAAAACGCCTCGCCAAACTTGCTCCAATCCGGCGGCCCGAACATCAGCCCGAGATACTTCACCAGCTGGGGCCCGAAGTCCGCCAGGGCGGACCATTTGATCTTCACGGACCAGAAGGCGGCCACCACGATGAGGCTGACCAGCAGCCAGAGCGCCTTCCGGCCCCAATGGGCCGGCCTGGCAGGGCGCTGGTGGAGCCTGCCGGGGCCCGGAGGTGCCGCCGGGGCGGGCTTGGACGTTGCTGTTTCCACGCTCATCACACCAGCCTTTTGCGCAGGGCCGAAGACAAGGCCTCCAGCACGAGGACCATCACCAGGATCTCCAGAATGATCAGCGAGAGTTCGTGGTAGCGGAAGAAGCTGCGGACGTTGTCGATCAGGATGCCCAGCCCGCCGGCACCCACCAGGCCGATGACGGTGGAGGCGCGGATGTTGATTTCAAAGGTGTACAGCACCTGGGAGGCCAGGCTGGGCAGAATCTGGGGGAGCATTGCCGACCGGTTGGCGCCCGTCCAGGTGGCACCGGCGGCCAGCGCCGCCTCCTGCGCGCCGAGGTCCTCGGCGTCGAGGGCCTCGGAAACCAGCTTGACGATGATGCCCACATTGAAGAGCACCAGCGCCATGATGCCGGACAACGCCCCCACACCGACCACCGCCACCAGGATGGCGGCGTAGAGGATGTCCGGAACGGAGCGGATGAGGTTCATGCCAAACCGGACGGCGCCCAACAGCGGGGCGTTGGGGTTGGTGGCGCGCGAGGCCAGAAACGCCAGCGGCACCGACAACAGCGAGCCGATGAACGTGGCAATCACTGCCATGTTCAGGGTCTCCAGCAGCGCCGGAATGGTTTTCGGGAAGAAGGCGTAGTCGGGCTGGAGCAACTGGGTGGTGTTGACGACGGCGTTCTGCCAGTTCCGGCCGATGGCCGCCAGATCCACGCCAACCCCCAGTCCCGCCCAGACGGTGATGGCGGCCAGGACGACGACCGCGGCCGCCGTGGGGCGGCCACGGCGGGGTTTGCTGGGACGCTGGCCCATGTAGGGTGCGGACGGTGCAGCGGCCTGGCTCACAGTTCCGCCCTAGCTTCGAGCACGTCCTCGGCGGTCAGCGACCGGCCGTAGATGCTTTCAAACACGGCCTCGTCCGCCTCGGCACCCGTGCCGTCGAAGACGATCTCCCCGGCGCGCATGCCGATCAGCCGCTCGCTGTAGGTGCGGGCCAGGTCCAGGAAGTGCAGGTTGACCACCACCGTGATGCCCAGCTCCGCATTGATGCGGGCGAGGTCGCGCATCACCACATGGCTGGTGGGCGGATCGAGGGAGGCCACGGGCTCATCGGCCAGGATCACCTGCGGACGCTGGGCCAGGGCGCGGGCAATGGCCACGCGCTGCTGCTGCCCGCCGGAGAGGCTGGCGGCCGGCTCGTAGGCCTTGCCCACAATCTCCACCCGCTCCAGGGCACGCATGGCCAGCTCGACGTCGTCGTTCTTCCACGCCCCCAGCAGCGTGCGCCAGGCGGGGGAGTGGTAGAGCCGGCCCATGAGCACGTTGTTGATCACAGTGGTGCGCTTGGCCAGGTTGAAGCTCTGGAACACCATGCCCACATTCGAGCGCAGCTCGCGCAGCTCCCTGCCGCGCAGCTGTGTGCCTCCCCGGCCGGTGAGGGTGTGGCCGCCGACGGCGATGCTGCCCGCACTGAGCGGAACCAGGCCGTTGATGGTGCGCACCAGGGTGGACTTCCCGGCGCCGGAAAGCCCCACCACACCCACCATCTGCCCCGCAGGGATGTCCAGGGTGATCCCCTTCAACCCGGCGTGGCCGTTGGGGTAGGTGACTGTGGCATTCTCAAAGCGGATGTCCGCCCCGGTGCGTTCCATGTTTGCGTCCTTGTTAGTTCCGTGGATCTGGGCCTGCGGCGGGGATTGGTCAGCCCAGGCCGATGGAGCGTGCGGCGTCCTGGGTCTGCTTCAGGGTGGCCACATCCGCGGGCTTCATGCCGGTGATCTGGTAGATGGCTGTCAGTGCCTTGACGCCCTCGTCAGTGGAGGAGAAGTCCAGCATGGCGGCATTGACCTTTGCCTGCCAGTCGGAGCTGAGCTTGCCGGAGAGGGACATGCCGTCATTGGGCACCTCGTTGGTGAGGGCGAAGACGACGACCTTGGACCCGACGTCGGGGTTGTCCTTCTTGACCACCTCGCGGGCGTCCCAGTAGCTGAAGCCCACCTCGGCGTCGCCCTTGTAGACGGCCAGCACGGAGGCGTCATTCGCTGTGACCTTGATGGGGGAGACATCCTCCACGGCCACGCCGGCGGTCTTCATGGCGGCCACCGGGAAGATGTAGCCGGCCGGGGAGGCGGGGGAGAGCATGGCCACGGTGGAACCCTTGACCTTGGCGACGGCGTCCAGACCGGCGGGGCCGTTGCCGGAGCCCGTGCCGTTGCAGTACAGCATGCCGTTGGGGCCCGGCGCGGGGGTGTCCGAGCAGTACTTCTCGGGGTTGTTGGTGAACATCTGGGCCGCGTAGGAGCTCTTGCCCTTGCGCAGGGTCTGCAGGGCCGGCTTGGCACCGTACTTGTCGCACGCCTGGCTCATCTGCAGCGAGGGGAGCATGCCGATCTGGGCCTGGTTGGAGCCGATGGCCTCCACGGCGGCCTGGTAGTCGGCGGTGATCACGCCGTGGACGGGGATGCCGAGGCGGTCCGAGAGCGCGGTTTCGAGCGGCTTGACCGTTTCCACCAGCTTCTTGGCATCGCCGGAGGGCACCAGGGCCAGGGTCAGTTCGGTGGGGGCAGCGGCGGAATTGTCGCTGGTGCCGGCGCAGGCGGCGGCCTGGGCCGTGCCGGTGCCGCCGGCGGAGGCTGCGGGTGCATCCTGGCTGACGCCGCAGGCGGACAGCGCCAGGGTGCCGGCGAAGGCGAGGGCTCCGAGGGCCGCGAGCTTGGAACGGTTGGTCATCACAGTTGTGCCTTTTCTTGTAAGGATTCGGTGGGACTGGGATGGCTCAGCGCAAAGGCCGCGGGATCAGCGGCCCAGGCAGTGATGCCGGGATAGAGCAGTTCAAAGCGGGGTGCGTGCAGGCTGGCCGGGCCGGTGCGGTGGTCGAAACGATCGATGAAGGCGGTGGCACAGCCGTGCCGCCAGGGCAGGAAGATGTCATTGGCCCAGACATCCCCCACGCTGAGCAGCTCCCGCGGCGGCCGGTTCTTCAGCAGCCGCGGGAGCAGCTCCACCAGGCCGGACGGTTTATTGGCGTCCGGAATGATGTCATCCACGGCACCGCCCAGCCCCAGAACATCCAGGGTCTGCGCAATGCCGGTGGCTGGCGCGTTGGTCAGCAGGACGCGGTGCACAGCGCCGGCCAAACCGGTGAGAAAATCCGCCAACCCCTCGGGTGCACTGACGTCCACCGCTCCGCTGGCCAGCAGCGTGCGGCTGTGGGCGTAGGCGGCGTTCAGTTCGGCGGCAGACAACAGGGGTCCGGCCATGGCGGCCACTGCGGCGTACCCGTCCTTGTGGGCGGGTGCCGAAGCATCGTTGGCCAGGAACAGTGCCAGATCGTGGTGCAGCTGTTCCGCGGCCGTGGCTGGCAGGAGTCGGGCCACCGCGTCGGCATAGGCCAGTACGGGACCGTCCCCCAAACAGACGGTTCCGTCGAAGTCCAAGACCAGGACGGGCTGCAGCGAGGCGGGGCGCTCGGGGAGGGAAGTTGTTCTCACCTGTTCAGGCTAGGGCCCCATGAACGAAGTGTCCACAGATTCTGACTCTATGAAACAAGTGTTCACGCAACGTTTACCCAACGGGCCGCGGTGTGCAACGCCGGCCCGGCGCGCCCGGCGCCTGCGGAGCGTTCGGGTGCCAGCGGAGGTCTAGGATGGCGCGTACCGGAGCAGCCAGCCTGCGGCCGCACAGCCAGGTCCACCAGCCAGGAGGCCCCTCATGGTCCACCCATCCAGCCCCGCCACCGCGCCGCGGCCCGTAGAAGGTCCGGGTGCAGCATCTTTGCAGGAGGGATCTTCGCGGCCGCCGTCCCGGCGCCCGGCCGTCCGCTGCTCCAACGTCCGGCAGGCGGGAGCGCCCCGCAGGGGAGCGGCGGCGGTTCTGCTGTCCTTCGCGCTCGCCGCCTCCCTGTCCCTGGCTGGATGCACGCCGGCCCCGGAGCCCGACGACGGCGCCGACCCGCCGTCGTCGTCGAGCAGCGCCACCGGAACGGGGCTGCCCACAACCATCCCCACCGGCACGGGGATCGGCACGCTGCCCGGCGCCGAGGCGACGGCAGCGCAATGGAAGACGTTTAGGGATGCCGCCGGGCGGATTGCCTTTGAGCTGCCGGCCGACTGGACGGCGCAGGAGGAGCCTCCGGGCACCTCGGACCCCGCCGGAGCCCTCTCGGTGGTGGTGCGCAACGCGGCCGGCACGGTCATGGCCACCTTTGGGGCGAGCAACATCGTGATGGGCGGCTCGTGCGCCGATGCCGGGGCCCGCGACTACACGGTGCTGGCCAGCGTGCCGATGGACATCCCCTCAACCAGTGACGACCCCGGCTCCATTTCGCCACGGTTTGTGTACCGGCTGATGCATGGGGACACCGTCTACACGGCCTCGTACGGCATCGTCGACCATGCCGCGGGCGCCGATGGCAGGGCCTGCCTGTTCTACAACGTGGTCACGGCCCAGCCGCTGGGGGTCTACTGGTTTGGCGATGTCCGCCAGTTCAGCGCCCTCCCGGGCGGCGCCGAGGGCCTGCGCACGTTTACCACGCTGGCCGAGGCGCAGGCGTACATGCTCACGGGCGAGTTCCAGAACATCGCCCGGATGATCACCTCGTTGAAGGTCGCCTAGTCCCCTGCGGGCGGCAGATCGGGGAAGTGCACCTTTGTGAGGTCCTCGCTGACCTCCCACAGGCGGCGGGCCACCAGATGGTCGGCCACCCTGGCCGCCGGTGCCTCGATGGACACCTCGCCGGCCTGCCCGTAGAGCCCCTTGGGGCCGTAGAAGTCCCCGCCGCGCACATCGGGGGCGGTGGCGGCGTAGAGTACGGGCCGCACTGCCACTGTGTCCGGCTGGGCAGCGAGCCGCATGAAGGCACTGGTCAGCAGGGCCGCCGGATCCTTGCCCATGCTGGCCGGCAGATTGGTGTTCGCCAGGCCGGGGTGGGCGGCGGCCACCACGATGTCCTCCCCGCGCGCATCCAGACGGCGGGCAAACTCCATGACGAAGTACAGATTGGCGATCTTGCTCTGGCTGTACGCACGCCAGCGGCGGTAGCGGCTTTGGCTCATCAGATCATCAAAGTCGATCCGGCCGCGGCGGTGGGCGATGCTGGAAACCACCACCACGCGCGCCGAGGGAGCCAGGCGCAGGGCCGGCAGCAGCAGGCCGCTGAGGGCGAAGTGGCCCAGGTGGTTGATGCCCAGCTGCTGCTCAAAGCCGTCGAGGGTGGTGGAGCGGGGCGGGGCCATCAACCCGGCGTTGTTGACCAGCACGTCCAGCGGCCCCTCCCACCCGGCGGCAAAGTGCCGGATGGAGTCCAGACTGGCCAAATCCAGCTCGCGGAGGGTGGCCGTGGTGCTGCCGGTGGCGGACTGCAGCCGGTCAAGGGCCTGCGCGCCGCGCTCCATGTTTCGGCAGGCGAGCGTGACGGCGGCACCTTTGGCGGCAAAGGCAACAGCGGCCTGGAAGCCCAGGCCGCTGTTGGCGCCGGTGACCAGCACCGACCTGCCCGTCTGGTCCGCCATGAAATCCGCGCGGATTTCCTCCATGGACGCCTCCTGCCTCAGGCAGCCGCGGCGGCGCTGAAGGCCGGTGCAAGGAAAGCTGCTGGCTCCAGCATAGAGCGCCGTCTGCTACCGGGCTGACGCCTGTTCGGCCACGGAGGTGCGCAGCTTGGTGGTCAGTGCCAGCAGGGTGCGCATCTCCTCCTCGTCCAATCCGGCGCCGAGCAGTTCGGCGATGTGCTTCACATGCTCCCTGCCCACCTCCTTTTGGGCGGCGGCACCGGCTTCGGTGAGGCCGATCAGCACGCCCCGGCGGTCGTCGTCGGCGGTCCTGCGCTGGATCAGGCCGCGCTTTTCCATCCGCTCCACCATCCTGGAGATGCTGGGCTGGGAGATGAGCACCTTGTCGTTGAACTCGTTCAGCCGCAGCCAGCCGCTCTTGCACTGGGTCAGCGTGTAGAGGATGTCGTACTCACCGGCGCCCAGCTTCTTCAAGGACGGTTCCTTGCCCAGTTGGCGCATCACCGTGACCTGGGCCCGGAAGAGGGACTCCCAGGCTTGGGTGGCGAGCCGCCGGTGCGAGGAGCTGCTGCTCATCAGAGCCCTGCCGATGCACTGACGCCGGCGGCATCGGATGCCTTGGAGGCCTTCTCGGCAAGGGCGGCCTTGCGGTTGGCGAACGTGGGGGCATCCGGGATGGTGGCCGGGCGGCGTGCGGCGAACTCGGCCCGCAGCGTCGGCAGCACCTCGGAACCGAACAGGTCCAGCTGCTCCAGCACCGTCTTCAGCGGCAGGCCGGCGTGGTCCACCAGGAAGAGCTGGCGCTGGTAGTCGCCAAAGTAGTCGGCGAAGGAGAGCGTCTTCTCGATCATCTCCGCCGGGCTGCCCACCGTCAGCGGGGTCTGCGAGGTGAAGTCCTCCATGGACGGGCCGTGGCCGTAGACCGGGGCGTTGTCGAAGTAGGGGCGGAATTCCTTGACCGCGTCCTGGGAGTTGGGGCGGATGAAGAACTGGCCGCCCAGGCCCACGATGGCCTGCTCCGGGGTGCCGTGGCCGTAGTGGGCGTAGCGCTCGCGGTAGAGGTTGATGAGCTGCTGGTAGTGCTCCTTGGGCCAGAAGATGTTGTTGGCGAAGAAGCCGTCGCCGTAGTAGGCGGCGATCTCGGCGATCTGGGGCGTGCGGATGGCGCCGTGCCAGACAAAGGGGGCCACGCCGTCGAGCGGGCGCGGAGTGGCGGTGAAGCCGTGCAGTGGCGTGCGGTGCTTGCCCTCCCAATTCACCACGTCCTCGTCCCAGAGCTTGCGCAGCAGGCTGTAGTTCTCGATGGTCAGCTCCAGGGAGTCCTGCATGTTCTTGCCAAACCACGGGTAGACCGGGCCGGTGTTGCCGCGGCCCAGCACCAGGTCCACGCGGCCGTCTGCCAGATGCTGCAGGGTGGCGAAGTCTTCAGCGATCTTCACGGGATCATTGGTGGTGATCAGTGTGGTGGTGGTGGAGAGGATGATCTTCTCCGTCTGGGCGGCGATGTAGCCCAGCAGTGTGGTGGGGGAGCTGGGGTAGAACGGCGGGTTGTGGTGCTCGCCGGTGGCAAACACATCCATGCCCACCTCCTCGGCGTGCTTGGCGATGGTGGTGATCGCCTTGATGCGCTCATGCTCCGTGGGCGTCGCTCCGGTGGTGGGGTCCATGGTGACGTCCCCGACGCTGAAGATTCCGAACTGCATTTTTCTTCTCCTCCGACCCCGGGCGGCGGCCCGGATATATGCGTTTGCATCTAATATACGGTTCAACCGGAGTGGGGGTCAAAATGTTCCAGTGATCCCCACCACTGTGCTCCGGCAGCGTTTAGGATGCAATCAGTCCGGCACCCTCCGAGCCGGACGGCGGAGAGGGAGCCATGGCACTGAAGAGCGGCGTGGCCGTTGGACCCACGGCGGCCGTGGTGGTTGGCTTCCTGGTGCTGGTGGAACTGACCAGCGGCATTCTGCAGGGCTACTATACGCCGCTGCTGACGGACATAGCCCGCTCCCTGGGCATCCACGACGCCGACGTCAACTGGCTGGAAGCGGCGCAGCTGATGGTCAGCGCCCTGGTGGTGCCGGTGCTGGCCAAGCTGGGCGACATGATCGGCCACCGCAAGGTGCTGCTCATCTCCACGGCCCTCACCGCCGCGGCCTCGTGGGGCGTGGCCTTCGCCCCCACCTTCTGGTTGTTCCTGCCGGCGTGGGCGCTTCAGGGCTTCTACGTTGTCTGGCTGCCGCTGGAGATCGCCCTGATCTTCTCCCGCTCCCACCACCGCCCCGACGGCCCGGCCCTGACCCGCAAGGCCGCCGGCATTCTGGTGGCGGGGCTGGAATTCGGTGTGATCGCCGGCGCGCTCGCCGGCGGGTTCCTGGGGGCGGCGCTGCCGGGCCAGTTGTGGCTGGTGCTCTGCATCCCTGCGGTGGCCGTGACCGGCTGCTTCTTCGTGATCCTCTTCGGCGTACCCGAATCGGCCGGGCGCACCGGCGGGCGGATCGACACCATCGGCCTGGCGATCCTCAGCCTGGGCCTGCTGCTGATCACGGCCGGCCTGACGTTCATGCGGCTCAACGGGCCCGGCACCTGGTGGGCCTGGGCCGCCGTCATGCTGGGCATCGCGGCCATGGTGCCCTTTGCCCGCCACGAACTGGGCCATAAGGATCCGCTGGTGGACATCCGTCTGCTGCGGGCCCCGAGCATGTGGCCGGTGCAGCTGACGGCCTTGCTCTTCGGCGTCTCGATCCTGGGCGCCCAGGTGCCGCTGTCCACCTTTGCCCGCACGGATCCCGCCGTCGTCGGCTACGGCCTGGGCGTTGGCTCGGGGATGGTGTCGGTATTGATCGGGGTGTATGTGCTCGCCCTGTTGGTCGGCGCCCTGCTCTATCCCGTGGTGACGCGGTGGGCCACACCGCGGACCACGCTGATGGGCGCGGCGGCAGTGGTGGGCATCGGCTACCTGATGTTCCTGCCGCTGCACGGATCCATCGGGCAGGTGCTGGTGAACATGGCCATCGCCGGGCTCGGGTCCGGCGCGCTGGTGGCCGCCCTGCCCTCCGCCGCCGCGGCCGCCGCGCCGTTGACTCAGACGGGCATGGCCACCGGGCTGACCAACGCCACCAAGACGATTGGCGGCTCCTTCGCCGCGTGCGTCTTCGGCATCGCGCTGGCCGGGCAGCTCCTCGGCGGTGCGGGCAGCTGCTCGGCGCCGGTGCGGGTGACGGCTCTGGCGGGGCGGCGTCCACGGCGGCTCCGCTGGCCGGCTACCTTCTGGTGTGGACCATCTGCGGCGTTACGGCCCTGGCCGCCGCCGTCGCCCTTTACTTCGTCCCCAAACTCGCCTTCGGCCCCACCCTCCCAACTGGGGCGCGCTAACTGCATGAAATCCGAGGGATTCGGACAGTTAGCGCGCCTCAGTTGCTGCGGGCCTACCCGGTGGGCCGCCAGCCTGCCCGCCGCAGGGCGGCACGGACCTTGGCGACGGCGGCATGAGCCTCATGGTCCATGTGCCGGTTGGAGATCCGCACCTGCTGCCAGCCGCCCCGCTGGTAGTCCTCTTCGCGGCTGATGTCACGGTCCACCTGAGCCGGGTCCGCATGGACCCGGCCTTCGTACTCAACGGCAACCTTGTACACCGGAAAAGACAGGTCTGGGGAGCGTTCGACTCCGTTTCCAAGGTCGACGGGGGTGTTGAGGTCTGCCTCGGGGAGCCGGGCTCTGGCCAGCGCCAGCCTGAGCCGCGTCTCTGGTGCGGAGTCCGAGCCGACCCGGGCCTGGCCCAGTGCGAGACGGGCCTTCCGAATGCCCGGCGTCCCCTTGTGCCGATCCAGGATGAGGTCGAGGTCGCTGATGCTGGCATAGGGCTCGGAACGGCCCTCGAATTTCGGCCGGGGCACCCGCAGCAGATGGTCTGCCACTACAGTCAGTTCATCCTCCGACATGCGCCGGGAGCAGTCCAGCCAGGTCCGCACCCTCGTGGTGATCCACAGCCCGTCGACGAAGGCCACCTCGTCATCGAAGAACTGGGTCTTGTGCCCCACGACGCCCGGCCGGCGGGGTGTGGTGTGCGGAGACTGACGAGCAATGTGGATCCCGCTGCCAGTGGACGGCAGGAACCCCGGGAAGCCCCAGATGTGAAATGCCGTCTCGTGCGATACGGCAGAGTATCCGGTGGCCAGACTGTAGGGGCGCGCCAGCAGCGCCAGCGGTGTGCCGTCGTCGTCCGCCTCAGCCAGCGTGCGGATGCCGCGGCCCAATCGGCGGATGCGGGCGTGGCGTAATTGGCCATCCGTCAGCCCCAAGGCGCGGGCCTCGGTGACGGTGAATGGGCCGAGAACCAATGGGGGAGGCAGGCGGTCGGGATTGAACATGCCCCCATGATCGCAATACCGGCCGGTCGCTGCAGAAGTTGTCCACAGCCCGCCCCTGGATGGCCCAGAAAACCAAACTGGGGCGCACCAACTGCAGGAAAGAAGCGAATTCTGTGCAGTTAGCGCGCCCCAGTTGGGACGGAGGAGGGGTTACTCGTTGGCGGCGCGGCGGCCGCGGACCTTGGGGATGGCTCCGGTGGTCCAGTCCTGGGAGGCCGGCACCGCTACGGTGGAGGAGGACAGGACGCCCGCGGGTGACTTGCCATTGCCCGAGGGACCGGCGGGGTTGTCGGAATCCGTGGACGCCGCAGGGGAGGGCGACGTGCGGCCGGCGGGCACGGGCTGCACCTGCTGGAGCGCCTTGAGCAGCTGCCTGCGTTCGCGGCGGCCCTCCACCAGCCGGTAGAGCACCGGCACCAGGATCAGGGTCAATGCCGTGGAGGAGACCAGACCGCCGACGACGACGATGGCCAGCGGCTGCGATATGAACCCGCCGCCGCCCGTCACGCCCAGGGCCATCGGGGTCAGCGCAAAGATGGTGGCCAGCGCCGTCATCAGGATGGGGCGCAGACGCTGCCGGGCGCCGTGCTCGATGGCGTCGGCCACGGTCATGGCCGGGCGGTCCCCGGAGGGCCGGCGGTACTGGTTGATGAGGTCGATCAACACGATGGCGTTGGTGACCACAATGCCCACCAGCATCAGCATGCCGATCAGCGAGGGCAGCCCCAGCGGAACCTGGGACACCAGCAGCAGGGCGATCGCCCCAGTGGCGGCGAACGGGATGGACACCAGCAGGATCAGCGGCTGGATGAGCGACTTGAACGTGGCCACCATGATCACATAGACGATGGCGATGGCGGCCAGCATGGCCAGGCCCAGCTGGCTGAAGGATTCGGCCTGCTGCGTGCTGGCCCCGCCCAGGGTTGCCGTGGCGCCGGCCGGCAGCTCGGCGGTGGTCATGCGCTTGGCCACCTCGGTGCTGAGCGAGCCCAGGTTGCTGCCCGACGGCGAGATGGAGACCGTGGCGGTCCGCTGGCCGTTCGCGGAGGTGATGGAGAGCGGGGTGTTGACCTGCTCCACCGTGGCAACGCTGGAGAGGGCCACCAGACCGGTGGCGGTCGGGATCTTGGCGTCCTTGAGGGCGTCCACGCTGGTGAACTGGGTGCCGGTGCCGATCAGCACGCGGTAGTCGGTGGTGTCGATGCGCACGGAACCGCCGGGCACGGGGCTCACGGTGGCCGCCAGCAGACCGGTGATCTGCTGCTCGGTCAGCCCGGCCGCAACGGCCTTGGTCCGATCCACGCTCACCTGCACCACGGGCTGGGCTGCAGAGAGGTTGCTGGTGACGCTGGCCGCGCCCTCAATGCCGTCCATGGCCTTGACCATGGCGTCCGCGGCGTTCTGCAGATCCGCGCCGGTGGGGGCCGTGACCGTGACATCAACGCTGTTGGAGGTGCCGAACCCGCCGCCGGAGGAGCCCACGGTGATGGTGCCGGCGCCGGCGACGGTCTTCAACTCGTCACGGACGGTGGCGGCCAGTTTGGTCTGGTCCGCCTTCTCATCCGTCACCACCTGGAAGGAGGCGCTGGATGAGCCGGCGGAGAGCAGGGCGGAGAAGCCGCCCGAGGCATTGCCGATGGTCACCTGGACATCCTTGATGCCCGGGATGTCCTTGAGCTTGGCCTCCACCTTGGTGGCGGCCTCCGACGTGGTCGCCAGGGACGTGCCCGGGGGCAGCGCCTGCTTGACGGAGAGGCTGTTCTCCCCGGAGTTGCCCAGCAGGTTGGTGGGCAGCAGCGGCGTCATGGCCAGGGTGGCCACGAGGATCAGGGCGCCGGCCACCAGGGTGATGACGGGGTGCTTCTGCGTCTTGGCCAGGATCGGCAGGTAGCCGCGCTGGAGCCAGCTGCTGCGCTCCTTGGCCTCCACGGCCTCCAGCAGGGCCTTGCCGGCCAGCGGCTGGGCGTCGGCCCCCGAAACTGCCGGGGATTTGAGGAACCAGTAGGCCAGCACCGGCACGATGGTCAGCGACACCGCGAGGGAGGCCACCAGGGCGATGGTGACGGTCAGTGCGAAGGGGCGGAAGAGCTCGCCGGCCAGGGAGCCCACAAAGGCGATGGGCAGGAACACGGCCACGGTGGTGAGGGTGGACGCCGTGACGGCGCCTGCCACCTCGCGGATGGCCGAGAGGATGGCTGTGCGCTTGTCCTCGCCGTAGCTGAGGTGCCGCTTGATGTTCTCGATCACCACAATGGAGTCGTCCACCACGCGGCCAATGGCGATGGTGAGCGCACCGAGGGTGAGGATGTTCAGCGAGTAGTTGGTGGCCCACAGCCCGATGAAGGTGATCAGCAGGGACAGCGGGATGGAAATCGCTGTGACCAGGGTGGAGCGCGCGGACATCAGGAAGATCAGGATGACGACGACGGCGAAGCCCAGGCCCAGCAGGCCCTCGGTGGTGAGGTCCTTGATGGACTTCTCAATGAACGGGGCCTGGTCCAGCACCGTGGTGAACTTCGTGTTCGAGCCCAGCTCCGAGGCCAGCTGCGGCAGCTCGGCCTGGACCGCACGGGACAGGGACACGGTGTCGGCGTCGGGCTTCTTGGTCACGGACAGCGCCAGCGTGGGCACGCCGTTGGTGCGGGTGATGGAGGTGGTGGTGTCGTCCGCCATCTCCACGGTGGCGACGTCGGCAATGGTGGTGGGTCCGCCGCCCGCGGCAGGCTTGGCGCCGGACAGCGGCAGGCCCTTGACGGCGTCGAGGGAATCCACCGGGCTTCCGGCCTGTACGGACAGGGTCTTGCCGTCCTGGCTCATGCTGCCGATGGGCACCAGCGAGCCATTGTTGCCCAGGGCGGAGGTGATGGCGGAGATGTTGGTGCCGGCCGCGGCCATCTTGCCGGCATCGGGCAGGATCGCGATGTGCGTGCCGTTGGCGCCTGTGACGTCGGCGCTGCGCACGCCGTCGATCTGCAGCAGCCGGGGCACGGCGAGGCGCTGCAGCTCCGTGTTCAGCTCGCCCAGGCTCTTGTCCGAGGAGACGGCCAGGAACACGATGGGGAAGTCAGCAATGGAACCGGCAATGGCCGCCGGCTCGACGCCGTCGGGCAGCCGCGGGCGGGCGTTGGAGATGGCCCGATCGATCTGGTTCCGCGCCCGGTCCATATTGGTGCCGTAGGCCAAGGCGAGGTTGATCGTGGAGAGCCCGCTGCGCGAGGTGGCGGTGCTGGATTCCAGACCCTCGACGGCGCCGAGGGCGGCATTGAGCGGTTCGCTGACCTGCTTGTCCACCACCTCGGGGGAGGCCCCGGGCATCGCGGACACCACGGTGATCTGCGGGAACTCAATGGATGGAATGAGCTCCTGCTTGAGCGAACCGAGCGTGATCACGCCGAACACCACCGCAAAGACGGTGATGAGCGCAATCAGCGCCCGGTTGCCGAGGGACATAGAAGCTAGGCGGAACATAAGTACACTCCCAAAGTGCTGGCCTGTCCCGCCATGCTATCCGCTGGCGCGGTCCGATCCCTATGGATCGGACCTTTAGACGGTGTCGGTGTTGAGCCCCAGGACCACGGCGGTCTTGGCCAGGGTCTCGGCGGCGAGGTCCGGATTGTCGTTGAGCTTGGTTCCGAAGGTCGGCATCATGTCGCGCAGCGAATCCTGCCACTCCAGCTTGAACTTGCGGGGGAAGCAGCGCTGGAGCAGTTCCAGCATGATCGGCACGGCCGTGGACGCGCCCGGGGACGCACCCAGCAGGGCGCTGATGGAACCATCCGAGGACGTGATGACCTCGGTGCCGAACTGCAGCACGCCGCCCTTCTTCGGATCCTTCTTGATGATCTGTACACGCTGGCCGGCGGTGATCAGTTCCCAATCGTCGCCATTGGCTTCGGGGAAGTACTCGTGAAGGGCGTCAACCTTGGCGCCGCGGGTCTTCATGACCTCCGAGACCAGGTACTTCACCAGGCCCAGGTTGTCCTTGCCCACGGCCAGCATGGGGACGATGTTGCCGGGGCGGATGGAGCCGGGAAGGTCCATGTAGCTGCCGGTCTTGAGGTACTTGGTGGAGAAGCCGCCGTACGGGCCAAAGAGCAGTGAGCGCTGGCCGTCGACAAAGCGGGTGTCCAGGTGCGGGACGGACATGGGCGGGGCGCCCACGGAGGCCTGGCCGTAGACCTTGGCGCTGTGCTGGGCGGCGATTTCCTCGTTGGTGCAGCGGAAGAACTGGCCGGAAACCGGGAAGCCGCCGAAGCCGTTGCCCTGGGGGATGCCGGAGCGCTGGAGCAGGTGCAGGGCACCGCCACCGCCGCCAATGAAGACAAACTTGGCCTTGATCCGGCCGTGTTCGCCGGAGGCGGGGTGCTTGAGGGACACGTCCCAGCGGCCGTCGGCGTCGCGCTGGACGTCTGTGACATCCGTGCCGTAGTTGACCTCGACGTCGTTGGCACCCATGTAGTGCACCAGCTCGCGGGTCAGCGCGCCGAAGTCGACGTCGGTGCCCTCGGCGGAGCGGGTGGCGGCAATCTGCTGCGAGCCGGAGCGGCCCTTCATGACCAGCGGAGCCCACTGGGCGATCTGGTCGTGGTCCTCGCTGTACTCCATGGAGGAGAAGAGCGCGTTGGGCTTCAGTGCCTCAAAGCGCGTGCGCAGGAACTTGGCGTGGTCCGCGCCGGTGACAAAGCTCATGTGCGGAACGGTGTTGATGAAGTTCTTCGGCGAACCGATCATCGAGTTCGACACCAGGTGGGCCCAGAACTGCCGCGAGAGGTGGAACTGCTCGTTGATGCTGATGGCCTTGGCCGGATCAACGGATCCGTCCTTGGCGGCGGGGGAGTAGTTGAGCTCGCAGAGCGCCGCGTGGCCGGTGCCGGCGTTGTTCCACGGGCTGGAGCTCTCCAGACCAACCTCGTCGAGGCGCTCGAAGAGCACAATCTTCCAGCTCGGTTCCAGCTGCTTGAGCATGGCACCGAGGGTGCTGCTCATGATGCCGCCTCCGATGAGAACGACGTCGGCGTCTTTGGTGTCTGAAATGAAGGTCACGATCCAACTCCGTTAGCGGCTTTTCCTAGCGCTAGAAGAGTATCGCTTCACAGAGGTGTTCCCTAAATCAAGCGACGTCCATCACTCGGCATCCGCTCAGTGCCCGCTGAGCTTGACCTTGTTGAAGACTTCGTTCAGCACAGGGCTCACCGGGTAGCTCTCCACCCGGGAGGAGAGGGCGACGGCGGAGATCGGGAAGGCGATGGGAATGGCCGGCACCGTCTTGGCGATCTGTTCGCTGATGGACTGGTAGGCCTCGTTGCGCTCCGTGCCCACGGGCAGGGAGCGGGCGCGCAGGATCTTGCTGACCAGCTGGGGGTCGTTGAGCCCCAACTCGGCGTTGGGTGCGCCGAAGAGCGTGCCCACAAAGTTGTCCGGATCGGCGTAGAGGCCGTTCCAGCCCATCAGATGCAGGGCGTGGTCGCCGGGGCTGGTGACCTTGCCCACGTAGTCATCGGCCCAATCCACCGGCACCGGCACAATGTTGAAGCCGACGGCGGTGAGCTCGCGGGCGATCTCCGCGTAGACCTTTTCCGGCGTGGGCAGATAGGCGCGTGTGGCGTTGGTGGGGTAGTAGAACTTCAGCGGCTCCCCCTTGTAGCTGGAGGCCGCCAGTGCCTTCTTGGCCTTTTCCACGTCGAAGGGCTGGCCCGTGACCGACTTGTTGAAGCCGCTCAGCTTCGGCGGGATGAACTGCGCCGTGGGGCTGGTGCCGTCGATGAAGAAATCGCGGATCAGCGTTTCCTTGTCGATCGCCATGGCCAGGGCGGTGCGGACCTTTTCATCCGCCAGCAGCGGGTTGGCCTGGTTGATCCCCAGGTACACGACGGAGAAGGGGTCGCGCTGCAGGATCTGGGTGCCGTTGCGGACCAAGGCATCGAAGTTGCCCGGCGTCACCGGATCGAATCCGTCGATCAAGCCGTCCTTGAGCGCCTGCAGCCGGGTCTCGGGCTGGTCGTAGGTGATGAAGTTCAGCACGGAGATCTGGCCCTTGTCGCCCCAGTAGGTGGGGTTGGCGTTCAGCGTGACACGGCCATCCTTCCAGGATCCGAAGGAGAACGGCCCGGTGCCCACGGGATGCAGGCCGAAGGCCGAGACCTTGTGGCCTGCCACCGAGGCCGAGAGGTTGTTGGCATCCCCGGCGGCCAGGGCGGCGGGGGAGGAGATGGCGAAGGCCGGCTGCGTCATCGCCTGGAGGAAACCGGTCAGGCGTGTGCCCAGCTCGATGCGCACATGGGAGGCATCCACAGCGGTGCAGGATTTGTAGCTGGAGTTTGCGGCGTCACCGGAGAAGGCGCCAAAGATCTGCTTGAACGTCACAGAGGCGGCATCGCCGCGGGTGGCGGCCGGCAGCGAGTACCAGCGGGTGAAGTTGGCGCACACTGCCGCCGCATCGAAGACGGTGCCGTCCTGGAACTGCACGCCGTCGCGCAGTGTGAACGCGTAGGCCAGCCCGTCCTCCTCCTCGTCCCAGCTGGTGGCTAGGCTGGGGGCCGGATCGCCCGTGGTGGGATCCACCGTCACCAGACCCTCCAGGATCTGCCGGGTGACGCGGTAGGACTCGGAGTCCTTGACGAGTGCAGGGTCCAGTCCGGCCGGTTCGGCACCGGTGCCGAAGCTGAATACAGCCGGTTCGGCCGAGGCGCTGGTTCCCGGCGTTGGCGCCGGCGTGGGGGTGGGTGTGCATGCGGCCAACGCCACCAGCAGGAGCGCGCCAAAGCCCGCTACCAGCCCTCTACCGGCCTTTGAACCCACTGCAGACACCACTCCCTGACGACCTTGCCTTGCGGCGTGCCCGTCGATATAGACGCAAATTGCCGGAACCGCCCATTCTAATGGTGGCCCATGACGGTCCGCTGGACGGCGGCTGTGAACCACCTTAACGAAAAATGCCCCTGTTTCCAGGGGCATTTCTTGTGCGCGAGGCGGGACTTGAACCCGCACATCCGAAGATACAGGAACCTAAATCCTGCGTGTCTGCCAATTTCACCACTCGCGCGTGGGCCGTGCACCATTGCAGGGCGGCCGCTGTTGGACCTCAACCATCCTACCCGCCGCCCGCACCGGGCCCGAATCCATTTCTGGATCCCATCCGGGCCGGCGGTGCGTGGCGGCGGCGGCCGGCCGCTAGGCGGCGGCGGTGGTCTTTTCGGCCAGCTTGAGATCGCGCAGCAGCTTGGCCACATGGCCCTTGGCGCGGATGTTGTACTGGGCCACGGCCACCGTGCCATCCCTGTCGACGACGATGGTTGAACGGATCAGCCCGGTGTAGGTCTTGCCGTAGTTCTTCTTCTCGCCCCAGACGCCGTAGGCCTCGGCGACGGCGTGGTCCTCGTCGGCGAGCAGCGGGAACGTCAGCTCCTCCTTGTCGGAGAACTTGGCCAGCTTCGCCACCGGATCGGGGGAGATGCCCAGGACGTCGTAGCCGGCGCTCTGCAGGATGGCCAGGTTGTCGCGGAAGTCGCAGGCCTGTGCGGCGCAGGCCGGGGTCGAGGCGGCGGGGTAGAAGTACACCACCACCTTCCGGCCGGCGTAGTCGGCAAGCGTGTGCAGCTTGCCCGTGGCGTCGGAGAGGGTGAATGCGGGGGCGGTGTCGCCGGCGGCCAGTCGCGTGGTCATGGGGCTCCTGAAAATGGATCTCTGTGGCACCAAGAATCCAAGACTCCGATGCGGGTTTCTCCCTCCAGTTTAGGGTTAGACGACGGCGCCGAGGGACCGGCGGGCGGTGTGGACGGCGGCTGCGGCCTCGGCTGCCAACCGGGCATCCGTTCCGAAATGTCCACCGCCGTCGGCCGATCCTAGGGGCAGCACGGCTCGGTGCGCCGGAGCCATGACGGCCTTCGCCGACAGATGCACAGCGTCAACCCCCACGCTGGCTGCCAACAGGTCGATGTCCTCGACGCGGACGCCGCCGCCGGCCATGATCTCAAGCCGGCCGTCGGCCAGTGCCACCATGTGCCGCAAGACGGCTGAACCTTCGTGGGCGGTGGCCGCCTGGCCCGATGTCAGGACCCGGTGTACACCGAGCCCAATCAGGTCGGAGATGGCGGCGTCCACGTCGCGGGCCTGGTCGATGGCACGGTGGAAGGTTATGCACAGCCCCGGGTCCACTTCCCACGCGGCGGCCATCAAGCGGGTGGTGGCGGCCGTGTTGATGGCGCCGCTGGCATCCAGCGCCCCGATGACCACGCCGGCCACACCCTGGGCGGCAATGGACCGCAACTCAAGCGTGTAGGTCCGCAGCTCTTCGTCCGAGTAGCAGAAGCCGCCGGCCCGCGGCCGGACCAGCACATGTACGGGCAGTGTTCCGCCCGTGGACTCTGCGGCGGCCGCAATGAGCCCCTGGGACGGTGTCACGCCGCCGAGTTCGAGGGCGGTACACAGCTCCACCCGGTCGGCTCCAACGCGCTGGGCCGTGTGTGCGCCGGCGGCACTGGTGACGGCAATCTCCAGAGCCAGCCGTGGTGTGGATGTCTCCATGGATCACGCCTCCACGGATGCGACGGCGTTGGCCGCGGGCACCAGGCGAGCGTGGAGATCGGGGGTGGCCATGGCGGGGTTGAACGGGTACATCGGCCGGGTGATGCGGTGGTGGCCCAGTCTGGGCAGGTCCTGGTCCACGCCGCCGGGGGTGAGCGCAAGCATCCAGTCCGAGGACATCTCAAAGAGCTCCGGTTCGAGGTAGCCGATCTTGACGATGACGACGTCGGTTCCGCGCGGATCCAGTCCGTTCCGGGTGAAGTCGACCTCCAGGTGGTAGGGCTTGCGGACCTCTGTCAGCAGCACGGCGAGGCCGCCGGCACGCACCACTACCTCGCGAAGCGCGTCGGGGTCCCCCTCGTGGAGGTGCTCCACCCTGCCACGAAGCCGCACCGGCCCCGACGGTCCGGCGTCGACAATGGCACCGACCAGCAGATCCACGTCCGCGCCCACACCCGCCTGCCAGCAGGCCTCGACGGCCGCCGGGTCAGGGATGGAGGCGTAGATGCCAGTGGTTTCCCCCGACGCAAATTCTTCGCGCTTGAGGAGTTCGGCCAGGGACCAGGTGACGTCGCCGGCGCCGCCGGCTGTGGGGTTGTCGCCGGAATCGGAAATGAAGTACGGGCGCGCAGCACTGGCCATGGCGCTGTCCAGACACTCCTCCAAGGTCCCGGTGGGTGCCACGAAGCTGAACTCATGGCGCCGCTCCCAGAACGCAGAGGCAATCCTCTCGGCACCGGCCACGATGGTGGCCTCATCGTCGCCGGTCACCATGACGACGGCCATGTTGCGAGGCTCATCGGCCCAGGCATAGCCAATCCAGATGGCAGCGTCCAACACGCCGTCCTGGGCCTCAACCTCCGGCACCATGGCGTACAGGCTCTTGGCCGGCTCGATGCGCGTGCTGGTCTTCTCTCCGGGCAGCAGCACGGGGATGGGGATCCACGCCTTGAGCGGCCGGGGCCGCCCGGGCATGGCGAGACGCTGGAGCAGATTCCGCACCGCCCGTTCCTTGGTGTCCAGGGCGTCCTCGTGGGGTGCCATCCGGTAGCAGGTCAACAGGTCCAAGGCCTCGGCCAGCCGCCAGGAGACATTGCCGTGCAGGTCCATCCCGGTGCTGATGATGACGTCCGGTCCCACCACCTCGCGGACGGCCACGGCCAGATCCCCCTCGGCGTCGTCCATGCCCAGCACGCTCATGGCTCCGTGCAGATCCAAAATCATGCCGTCCAAGGGGCCGGCCGCGGCGAGCCCGGCCAGGATCTCCGCCTTCAGGGCCAGATAGTCATCCAGTGGGACAGGCCCGCCGGGGACGCCACGGCCCTGCAGCACTGGGAACCATGTGGCGGCACCGCGCAATTCGGTGCCGGGGCGCAGGAACTCATATCTGTCCAGCACATCGGTTCCGCGGCGTGGGTGCAGGTCTGCTGCCGTGGTGATGGCAGGGGAATAGGTGCTTGCCTCAAGGCTGAGCCCAGCCATGGCGATGCGGGGCAGGGGAGCGGGGACGGTCTCGTTCATGGTTCCTCCGGGACGTGGAATGGACATGCTAGGACATCTGGGTGTGCGGGTTTTCGAAGGCCTGCTGGAGGGCCAGCCTGCCGGTGCCAACCAGGCCGGCATCCTCGCCCAGCGAGGAGGCGGCTATGGTGAGCTCCTTGGTGACCAGCGGATGGCAGCCTTCATAGAGCTGGCTGCGGAAGGCGGCCACGAAGGGCTCCAAGGTGGAAAGCACGCCGTTTAGAAGCACGGCGGTGGGATTGAAGAAGTTCACGATGGCTGAGACGACGCCGCCCAGGTGCCGGCCGGCGTCGCGTACGAGCCCCGTGGCATCGGGATCGGCGTCCTCCACCAGCCGGATGACATCGGCAGTGGTCGAGACGTCGAGCCCGCGGGCCCGCAACAGCGACACCACGGCGGCACCTGAGGCGATGGTCTCCAAGCATCCGCGGTTGCCGCAGGAACACAGCGCATCGCCCGCGGCAGGAGTGCGCACATGGGTGATGTCGCCGGCGGCCCCGGTGGCACCGTGGTAGACCTTGCCGTCGATGATGAACCCGGCTCCGATGGCCGTTCCAGCCTTGATGACAATCATCTGGCCCGACCGCGGGGACCGTTCCGAATATTCGCCCAACGCCATGGCATTGGCGTCGTTTTCGACGGCAACACCTGTGCCAAAGCGCGCCGCCAGGGTCGCGCCCACGGGGTATCGGTGCCAACCGGGCATGCGGGAGGGGGAATCGACACAACCGGCAGCCACATCGACCGGGCCGGGGAGGGCTACGCCGATTCCCAGCAGGCGCCGGCCGGGGCGTTCGGCCATCAGGGAATCGAAGGCCGCCCCGAGGACCCGGAGGCCTTCGTCGGGGCCGGTGGTGACATCGAAATCGATGCTCCGTGATTCCTGCAGGCTCCCGTCCAGGCCCATGACGCCGATCTTGGCATGGCGGCCGCCCATGTCGGCGCAGAGCACGTAGCTGGACTCCCCGCTCACGGCCAGGATCCGCGGGCGGCGTCCTCCAGTGGAGGGCCCCTGCCCGGATTCGGTGATCCAGCCCTTCGTCACCAATGTCTGGACCACCAGCGAGATGGACGACGGCGCCATGGCCAGAGCCTCGCCCAGCTCGCTGCGTGAGCGTACGCGGCCGGCAGCGATCAGCGCCAGTGCCTCGCTGTGGACATCCCGGCCGCGCCGCGGCGCCGCAGCGCCCTCCTTTGACGCGTTAGACGCGAGAATACTTTTTTCATTCATGAAAGAAGTTTCCTTACTTAATTCGACCCTCTCGAAATACTTTGTGGCAAGTCTAGCCACACGATTCCGCGCAGGGCATGTCACGGCCAAGAAATCTGGCTTCCGGCCGGTACGCAACGCCGGTGCCGAGAATGACGGGAAGGCGGAATATTCCGCTAGTTTCCAGTGGATTGGAGCGATTCCTGGATCTGTCGGCCGCTCACTGGAATTGCGTGGACGTAATGATTTGGGCGGTATTACTTTTGCCAAGAATGCAAAAAGATCTTATTTCAGAAACAATTGACTTATTTCGAAACATGCGTGTTTACTGATTTCAGGTGGTCCACGTCACAGGGACTGCGAAGCACATAGTGCAGGGCCGGTTGATCTGCTGAGCCCCCAAAAAACACCGTCTGAAAGAAGTCACATATGTTTTCTTCTCTGTCGACCGGCGCCCGCCGCCGTCTTGGATTGGCCGCAGGCGCCGGCGTCGTCGCCACGGCCGCCCTCCTCAGTGGCTGCGGGGCAGGTTCTTCCGCGGGACCCTCCGCATCGGCCAAAGATTCCGTCAGCTACGCGTGGCCGGTGTCGCAGACGCCCAACTGGATCCTTCCCCTGGGCACCAAGGGCCACACGTCCACCATCAACGCCTCCATCATCAATGCCTTGTGGACGCCGATGTTTGTCTACAACACCTCCGGCGGTTCCATGGGTCTGGACAAGCAGGCGAGCATGGCCAAGGACGCCACCTTCTCTGCCGACGGCAAGACCGTCACCGTCACCATGAACAAGACCAGCTGGAGCGATGGCACGCCCGTCACCAGCCGTGATGTCGAGTTTTGGTACAACCTGGTGAAGAACAACAAGGACCAGTGGGCCAACACGGCCGCCGGCAAGATGCCGGACTCCATCACGGCTTTCAAAGCGGTGGACGACTCGACTTTCAGCATGACCTTTGATGCTGCCTACAACCACGAATGGTTGACCTCCACGCAGCTGGCGCTGATCAGGGTGATGCCCGCCCACGCCTGGAACAAGACGAGCGATGATGGCGCCGTTTCGGATCTGGACCGCACGCCCGAGGGCGCCAAGGCGGTGTTCGCCTACTTGGTGAAGGCCGCCGAGGACATGGGCAGCTACTCCACCAACCCGCTGTGGAAGACCACCAACGGTCCCTATCAGTTGGCCTCCTTCGATGCCTCCGGCAAGGTGGTATTGGCCAAGAGCGACAAGTACAACGGCGCCGACCCCGCCTCCATCAAGACTGTGAACCTCCTGCCGTTCACCAGTGCCAGTGCCGAAGAAAACGCCCTGCGCAGCAAGACCCTGGACTATGGATACATCTCGGCAGCGTCGATGCCGCAGAAGTCCCAGTTCGAGGGCAAGGGCTACACGGTGACGCCCAAGCCGGGCTGGTCAGTGACCTACATGCCGTACAACTTCAACAATCCCACCATGGGCAAGGTCTTCTCCCAGCTGTACGCCCGCCAGGCGATCCAAAAGTCGATCGACCAGGAGAGCATCTCCAAGGTGGTCTGGAACGACACCGCGCAGCCGGGATATGGTCCAGTGCCCCAGGGCAACGACTCCGAGTACCTGTCCAAGGACCAAAAGGACAACCCCTACCCGTTCAGCACCGCCGATGCGCAGAAGCTGCTGACCAGCCATGGTTGGACCATCGGGTCCGATGGCATCGCCTCCTGCACCAGCCCCGGAACCGGTGCCACCGATTGCGGTGATGGCATCGCGAAGGACACCAAATTTGAGATGACGGTGCTCTCGCAGAGCGGTTCCACCGAGACGGACAACATGATGAATGAGATCCGTTCGTCGCTGTCCAAGACGGGCATCTCCTTCAAAGTCCAGCCGGCACCGGTGAACTCCGTGCTGGCGCAGTCCCAGGCCTGCCAGAGCACGGATGAGGCCTGCAAGTGGCAGTTGTCCTTCTTCGGCACCTCCGGCAGCTGGTACTTCTCCGCCTATCCGACGGGCGAGAAGATCTTCGGCTCCACGGGCAAAGCGAACTTTGGCCAGTATTCCAATGCGGAGGTCGACAAGCTCACCGATGCCGCTGTGAAGTCCGATGACACCTCGGCAATGCAGAACTACTCCAGCCTGCTTGCCAAGGACCTCCCCGTCGTGTGGATGCCCAACCCTGTCTACCAGGTGGCTGTTACGGCCACAGGACTCAAGGGCACCGGTCCGGACGTTGACCTGATCTACCCGCAGCGGTGGACCTGGTAGCCCGGCAACCGTAATCAACTACAAGCACTGATGGGACCGTTGTGGAAATCTTAAGGTTCATGGTGAAACGCGCGGGGCAGGCCGTCATCGTTGTCTTCATTGTCACGATCATCGTCTTCTTGCTGCTGCATTCACTGCCCGGCGGGCCGGCCCGCGGGGTGCTGGGCATCCAGGCAACACCGGAACAGCTGGAGCTGTTCAACAAGGAACAGGGGCTGGACCGCCCACTCGTCATCCAGTACCTGGACTATCTGGGCCGGCTGCTGCAGGGCAACCTGGGGGAGTCGTTCGTCCTGAACGCCTCCGTGTCCGACCTCTTGAGCCAACGGGTGCCCAAGACGCTTGTCCTCTCAGTGCTGTCCGCCGTCGTCGCGCTGTCCATTGCCATCCCCGTGGGATTGTGGCAGGCAGCGCGGCGCAACCGGCCGGCCGACTATGCCCTCACGGCGCTGTCGTTCGTGGCCTATGCCACGCCCGTCTTCTTCCTGGGCCTGGTAATGATCATTGTCTTCACCCAATGGTTTCCCTGGCTGCCGTCCCAGGCGCCCCAGGCCGATACCGTGTGGGGGATCTTCGCCGAACCCGCTGCGCTGGTTCTGCCGGTTGTGACAGGTGCGCTGGGCATGATCGCCGTGTTCAGCCGCTATATGCGCTCGTCCACGCTGGACAACCTCTCGGAGGACTACGTCCGTACGGCGCTGGCCAAGGGCACCTCTCGGAAGGTGGTGTTGCGCCGGCATGTTTTCCGCAACTCGCTGACCTCGGTGGTGACCATGTTGGGCTACTACATCCCCGTGCTCTTTGGCGGTGCGCTGGTGGTCGAACAGTTGTTCAACTACCCGGGCATGGGGCTGTTGTTCTGGAACGCCGCACAGACTCCGGATTTCCCGGTGCTGCTGGGCTGCGTCCTCATCATCTCGATTGCCACAGTCATCGGTTCCCTGTTGGCCGATCTGACCCAGGTCCTCATTGATCCACGTGTAAGGGAGTCCCAGTGAGCCACACAGCGCTCCAGCCCACGGCAACCATCGAGAATGATCTGCCGGCCCCGGTCAGCAACCGGGCACTCATGATCCGACGTCTGCTGCGCAACAAGCTGGCAGTGGCAGGCATCGCCGTGGTGCTCTTTGCCTTCGTCTTTTCCTTTCTCGGGCCGCTGCTGTACCCCACCGACCAGATGCACGTGGATCTTGGCTCCGCCGGTCTGGCACCGGGGGACGGCCACCCGCTGGGCACCGACGCCGTCGGCTTTGACCAACTCGGCCGGATGATGGTGGGCGGCCAGGTGTCGCTGGTCATCGGTCTGGCGGCCGGAATCCTTGCTACCATGATCGGCTCCGTCTGGGGTTCCGTGGCCGGCTATGCCGGCGGCTGGATCGACGCGGTCATGATGCGCATCGTGGACAGCGGAATTGCCATCCCGGCGCTGTTCATCCTGCTGGTCATTTCCGCCATCACCTCGCCCAACAGCCTGACCATGATTGTGGTCATCGCGGCACTGTCCTGGCTGGTGCCGTCCAGGCTGGTCCGCGCCGAAACGCTTTCGCTCAAGCAGCGCGACTATGTGCTGACCCTGCGCGGCATCGGCGGATCGCACTGGCGCGTGGTCGGCCGGCACATTGTCCCCAATACCGTGAGCACGCTTGTCGTCAATGCCACGTTCCAGGTGGCCGATGCGATCCTGCTCGTGGCCTATGTCAGCTACCTCGGCATGGGTGTCCAGGCTCCCTCCACCGACTGGGGCGGCATGCTCAGCGCGGGTCTGAACGCTGCCTACAGCGGTCAATGGTGGCTGATTCTGCCGCCGGGCATTGCCATTATTCTCGTCGTCTGCGCCTTCAACGCCATTGGCGATGGACTGCGGGACATGTTTGATGTGAAAGGCCAGCAATGAGTAAAACAGTAGAGGGCTCCGTCCCCGCACTCTCCGTCCACGACCTTGAAGTGGTCTTCTCCACGGAGACCGGCCCCGTGTCCGCCGTCCGCGGAGTGTCCTTGGTCGTCCATCCGGGCGAGGTGCTGGCCCTGGTGGGTGAATCGGGCTCCGGCAAGAGCACCGTGGCGCTGTCCGTCATGGGGCTGCTGCCCGGCAATGCCACGACGAGCGGGATCATCAAGGTTGCCGGCGGCACCATCGCCGTGGCTGACGAGGCCGCCATGTGCGATGCCCGTGGGCGCGTCATGGGCATGGTCTTCCAGGAACCCTCCACGGCCTTGAACCCCTTGCTGACCATTGGTCTGCAGATTGCCGAGGTGGTGCGCAACCACGACAAAAGCGCCACCCGTGCCACCGCGCGCCAGAAGGCCATCGATCTGCTCACCGCCGTCGGAATTCCGCGTCCGGAGGAGCGGGTGGACCACTATCCATCCCAGCTCTCCGGCGGCCAGCGCCAGCGCGTGGTCATAGCCATCGCCATTGCCAACCGCCCGCAGCTGCTCATTGCCGATGAGCCCACCACGGCGCTGGATGTCACGGTCCAGGCCAACATCCTTGATCTGCTGCGCACGCTGGCCAAGGAAATGAATACTGCCGTACTGCTGGTCACCCACAACATGGGAGTGGTTGCGGACTTTGCCGAGCGGGTTGCGGTGATGTTCCGCGGCGAATTGGTGGAGATCGGCGCTGTGGAGGACGTTCTGCTGCGGCCCCAGCACCCCTACACCCAGCGTCTGCTGGATGCCGTGCCGCGGCTGGCGATTGCCGGGAGCAGAAGGGAACCCCAGGATCCGCCGTCGCATCTAGCGGTGCCTGTGCTTGAACTGGACAATGTGGACGTGGTCTACGGTTCCGGCCGCCGTTCCTTCAAGGCGCTCGACGGCGTGACTCTCTCCCTTGCCCACGGGGAAACCCTGGGGCTGGTGGGCGAGTCCGGCTCCGGCAAATCAACGGCCGGACGAACGGCCATCGGGCTGCTCAAACCAACCGCCGGCGCAGTGAGGCTCTTCGGCAAGGATCTGGGCACGGTGCGGGGGCGGGAGCGCAAGGCCCTGCTGTCGCAGTTGGGCATCGTCCTTCAGGACCCGGTGGCGTCCCTGGATCCACGCATGAGTGTTGCCGACTGCATTGCCGAGCCCATGCTGGTGCACCTGAAGTCCTCAGCCGCCGAACGGCGCAAAAGGGTGGGGGAGCTGCTCGATGCCGTCCACCTGCCTGCAGCCGTCATTGGCCGCTACCCGCACGAACTTTCCGGCGGCCAGCGCCAACGCGTCAGCATTGCCCGGGCGTTGATCCTTGAGCCCCGGCTGCTCATCGCCGACGAGGCGACCAGTGCGCTGGACGTCTCAGTCCAGGCCAGCGTGCTCTCGGTGCTGAAGGAATTGCAGGACCGCCTTGGCTTTGCCTGCCTGTTCATCAGCCACGATCTGGCGGTCGTGCAGGAGATGGCGGCCCGGGTGGCCGTCATGCGCTCGGGCCGGGTGGTCGAATCCGGGCCGACGGAAACCACCCTTATCGCCCCGCGCGACGAGTACACCAGGGATCTGCTCGCGGCCGTCCCCGTACCCGACCCCATCGTCCAGCGCCGGCGGCGTGAGGAACGTCTAGCTGGCATGAATCAAGACAGGAGCCTGGTCGGAGCACCGTGAAGGATCTGGTGATTGGAATAGATATCGGGGGAACCAAAACCCGGGCCGTGCTGTGTGATGCGCGGCTGAACGTCCTGGGGCGGACCACTAGGCCCACTCCCGCCCGGGCCGGCAACGGCGCCATGGTGGATACGGCCGCGGATCTGGCACGCGAGCTCATGGCCGGGGCCGACGGCGCCCTGCGCGGGGTGGGCGTCGGCGCGGCAGGGGTGGTTGACCACCGGGAGGGGACCATCCTGGTGGCCAGCGATTCCTTTGTGGATTGGGCGGGCACCCCGGTGGGACGCATCCTGGGGCACAATCTGGGGGTTCCGGTCTCGGTGGAGAACGATGTCAATGCCTTTCTGGCCGGCGAGGTGGCCGCAGGTGCGGCGCGCGGGCGGCCGAATGTCCTGGGCATCACCCTCGGCACTGGAGTCGGCGGGGCGGTTCATCTGGACGGCAGGCTGGTCCGCGGCGCCCACGGTGCAGCGGGGGAGATCGGCCACGTGCCCGGATTCGGCGATGCACTGTGCACATGCGGACGGCGCGGACATCTGGAGACACTGGCGTCCGGGCGGTCCATCGCCACGCGCTACAGGGAACGCACCGGGAGCGTCGCGGACGCGGCCCAGATAGCCCAGGCGGCGAGGACAGGGGACGCGGATGCGCTGGCGGTCTTCGCCGACGCGGGCATGGCGGTGGGGCGCGCCATCATCATGGTGAGTGGGATGGCGGACCCGGACGCTGTTGTCATCGGGGGCGGCGTGGCACAGGCGTGGGACGTGCTTGAACCGTCCATCACCAGGGCCCTGGTGGAAGAGCCTCCAGTGGGCGGCCACCCGATCTCCATTGCCAGATCGGGGCTGGACAGCGATGCCGTTGCCATCGGGGCATGTGCCAATGCCCTTCAGCTGAGTGGAGTCCTCCAGCCGGTGGACGCGCTTCAACTGCACTAGGGCGGCCGACTGGGTGTGGTGGATTTCCTTGGGGGATCCACCACACCTGAGCCGGTGAAGAAGATGCCGGCGAAGTTCACGACAAAAAGAAAACCGTCCAACCCGGCCGAGGCCTTGGTTGAACGGTTTTTCTTTGCAGTGCACCCCCCGGGACTTGAACCCGGAACCCATTGATTAAGAGTCAATTGCTCTGCCAATTGAGCTAGGAGTGCTTGGCGCATCTAAAACTATACACGATGTTTCGGGGCTCAAAGTCTATGCCTGCCCCGTTGGGGTGTTGGCTGCGTCACGTGCCGGCGAAATCCGGATGTCGGGCACCGTCCTTTCCGTCCAGTGTCGGGACGGGGCGGGGGTAAGTACAGCGGAAAAGGGCAAAAAGAAAACCGCCCCATTCAAGCGTGAACTCGAATGGGGCGGCTTTCATTTGCAGTGCACCCCCCGGGACTTGAACCCGGAACCCATTGATTAAGAGTCAATTGCTCTGCCAATTGAGCTAGGAGTGCTTGGCATGTTTTGAGGATTTCTTCCCGGGTTGTTTCCCCGTTCCGTACCTCGCAACGACATGAAACTATACATGGATTTTGCGGACATGTGAAATCGGCTTCGGATCGACTCCTCGAGGCCGTCCCGGAGGTCGCTCCGAAGCCGCCTCCGGGGCGGTGCCGCGACCCCTTCCCGGTGGCCGGTTTGGACGGCCGCGCAGTGGTCATTGGCGGGCCGCGGTGGCAAATTCAATCGTCATGCAGGCGCGCACCTGCGTAATAGAGGGCGATTCCGTCCCCATACACAACCAATCGCCCAAGAGGTTGACCCCGTCTCCAGCGCCGGTCTTAGACTCATCCCATGAGTGGACAGACGAGTTCAAATACGCCCAAGGTGTTCACCGCCGACGGCAAGCCAGATATCAAGCCGCGCAGCCGCGTGGTCACGGACGGCATTCATGCCGCCCCTTCGCGCGGCATGTTCCGCGCCGTTGGCATGGGCGACGACGACTTCGCCAAGCCGCAGATCGGTGTGGCGAGCTCGTGGAACGAGATCACCCCCTGCAACCTTTCGCTCAACCGCCTGGCCCAGGGTGCCAAGGAAGGCGTCCACGCCGGCGGTGGCTTCCCGATGCAGTTCGGCACCATCTCCGTCTCCGACGGCATTTCCATGGGGCATGAGGGCATGCACTTCTCCCTCGTCTCCCGCGAAGTCATTGCCGACTCCGTGGAGACTGTCATGATGGCCGAACGCATCGACGGTTCCGTACTGCTGGCCGGCTGCGACAAGTCGCTGCCGGGCATGCTGATGGCCGCGGCCCGACTGGATCTGGCCAGCGTGTTCCTCTACGCCGGCTCGATCATGCCGGGCTGGGTCAAACTGGAGGATGGCTCCGAGAAGGAAGTCACCCTGATCGACGCCTTCGAAGCCGTGGGCGCCTGCGCCGCCGGCAAGATGAGCTTGGGAGACCTGGAGCGCATCGAAAAGGCCATCTGTCCCGGCGAGGGTGCCTGCGGCGGCATGTACACCGCCAACACCATGGCGTGCATCGGCGAGGCATTGGGCATGTCCCTGCCCGGCTCCGCCGCTCCGCCCAGCGCGGACCGCCGCCGCGACGATTTCGCCCGCAGGTCCGGCGAGGCCGTCGTCAACCTGCTCCGTCTGGGCATCACCGCCCGCGACATTATGACCAAGAAGGCGTTTGAGAACGCCATCGCCGTCACCATGGCTTTCGGTGGTTCCACCAACGCCGTGCTGCACCTTTTGGCCATCGCCCGCGAGGCCAACGTGGACCTGACTCTGGCGGACTTCAACCGCATCGGCGACAAGATCCCGCATCTGGGGGACCTGAAGCCCTTCGGCCGCTACGTCATGACCGATGTCGACAAGATCGGCGGCGTGCCGGTCATCATGAAGGCCCTGCTCGACGCCGGCCTGCTGCACGGCGACTGCCTCACCGTCACCGGCAAGACCGTGGCGGAGAACCTGGCCATCATCAATCCGCCGGACGTCGACGGCAAGATCCTGCGTGCCATGGACAACCCGATCCACAAGACCGGTGGCATCACCATCCTGCACGGCACCATGGCTCCGGAAGGCGCCGTCGTGAAGTCGGCCGGCTTCGACGCCGATGTCTTCGAGGGCACCGCCCGCGTCTTCGAGCGCGAGCAGGGTGCGCTTGAGGCCCTGGACAACGGCCTGATCAAGGCCGGCGACGTCGTCGTCATCCGCTACGAGGGCCCCAAGGGCGGGCCGGGCATGCGCGAGATGCTCGCCATCACGGGCGCCATCAAGGGTGCCGGCCTGGGCAAGGATGTTCTGCTGCTGACCGACGGCCGCTTCTCCGGCGGCACCACGGGCCTGTGCATTGGACATGTGGCACCGGAGGCCGTCGACGGCGGACCGATCGCCTTCGTGAAGGACGGCGACAAGATCCGCGTCGACATCGCCGCCCGCTCCTTCGACCTTCTGGTCGATGAGGCCGAGCTCGAGGAGCGCAAGATCGGCTGGAAGCCGCTGCCGGCGAAGTTCACCACCGGTGTTCTGGCCAAGTACGCCAAGCTGGTCAACAGCGCGTCCACGGGCGCCTACTGCGGCTAGCCGCACCAACGCTGGTCGAGCCTGTCGAGACCCCTTGGGGTCCGGCGGGCTCGACTGGGGTGACCACGTTGTGGACATTGCTGTCCAATATGTGAGACGGAGGCTCGGCCGTTTGACACTGCCGAGACCCAAAAGGAAAACTACAGATATGCAACTGAAACTCGTAGTCGTCATTAGCTAGCGCGTGACGTAAGGTAATCCACAAGATTACGTCTCTCTGGCACAAACCAGACCGAACTACGCTCACGCGCAACCCCTCCGGATGCCTCACCGGCTGAGGGGTTTTTTTGTTTCCAACACCAGCGGCAACTCACTTGCACTTGAACCCTGAACGACGACGTCACTGAACTTGAACGAGCCCCGAACTTAAAGAACACAAACTAATACGTGAACCTGAGTTCCACTAAGGAAGAATCCGATGAGTAAAGGATCGCCCGCCAGCCCCTCGCTGCTGGCAGCTAAGTCTCCTGGCCATGCCAGCCCCGCTGCCGGCAGTGCCGCAGCAACTGGCGCCACCGCTGTTGTTGGTCCCAATAATGTAGTAGCCCCGATCCAGATGACTGGGTCCGAGGCCATTGTCCGCTCGCTTGAAGAGCTCGGTGTCAAGGACATCTTCGGCCTTCCCGGTGGCGCAATCCTGCCCACCTACGACCCGCTGATGGCCTCCAGCATGAACCACATCCTGGTCCGCCACGAGCAGGGCGCCGGCCACGCCGCCCAGGGCTACGCCCAGGTCACCGGTCTGGTGGGCGTCTGCATCGCCACCTCCGGCCCCGGCGCCACCAACCTGGTCACCCCGATCATGGACGCCCACATGGACTCCGTCCCCCTGGTCGCCATCACCGGACAGGTCTCCAGCGGCGTCATCGGCACCGATGCCTTCCAGGAAGCCGACATCGTGGGCATCACCATGCCCATCACCAAGCACTCCTTCCTGGTGACGGACCCCAACGATATTCCGCACGTCATGGCGGAGGCCTTCTACCTGGCCTCCACCGGCCGCCCCGGCCCCGTGCTGGTGGACGTCGCCAAGGATGCCCAGCAGGGCCAGATGACGTTCTCCTGGCCGCCGGTCATCGACCTGCCCGGCTACCGCCCGGTGTTCCGCGGCCACTCCAAGCAGCTCCGCGAGGCGGCCCGGCTCATCGCCGAGGCCAAGAAGCCGGTGCTGTACGTGGGCGGCGGCGTCAGCAAGGCCCATGCCTCCAAGGAACTGATGGCACTGGCCGAGTTGACCGGTGCCCCGGTCACTACCACGCTGATGGCCCGCGGTGTCTTCCCGGACTCGCACCCGCAGCACGTGGGCATGCCCGGCATGCACGGTTCAGTCTCCGCCGTCACCGCGCTGCAGCAGGCGGATCTGCTGATCACCCTGGGCGCCCGCTTCGACGACCGCGTCACCGGTGTGCTGTCCACCTTTGCCCCGAACGCCAAGGTCATCCACGCGGACATCGATCCGGCCGAGATCTCCAAGAACCGCATCGCGGACGTGCCGATCGTTGGCTCGGTCAAGGAAATCATTCCTGACCTGACCGCCGCCGTGAAGGCCGAGTTCGAGGCCAAGGGCACCCCCGACCTGGGCGACTGGTGGGCCTTCCTGAACAACCTTAAGGAAACCTACCCGCTGGGTTGGACAGAGCCCGAAGACGGCCTGATGTCCCCGCAGCGCGTGATCTCCCGCATCGGTGCCCTGACAGGCCCCGAGGGCGTCTACGTTGCCGGCGTGGGCCAGCACCAGATGTGGGCTGCGCAGTTTGTGAAGTACGAGCGCCCCCACGCCTGGCTGAACTCCGGCGGTGCCGGCACCATGGGGTACTCGGTGCCCGCAGCCATGGGTGCCAAGGTGGGCAACCCGGACCGCGTGGTCTGGGCCATCGACGGCGACGGCTGCTTCCAGATGACCAACCAGGAACTGGCCACCTGCGCCTTGAACAACATTCCGATCAAGGTTGCCATCATCAACAACTCCTCCCTGGGCATGGTCCGCCAGTGGCAGACCCTCTTCTACGAGGGCCGCTACTCCAACACGGACCTGAACACCGGCCATGACACCGTCCGCATTCCGGACTTCGTCAAGATGGCCGACGCGTACGGCTGCGTCGGTCTGCGCTGCGAGCGTGCCGAGGACCTGGACGCGACCATTGAGGCCGCCCTGGCCATCAATGACCGCCCCGTGGTGATCGACTTCGTCGTCAGCCCCGACTCGATGGTGTGGCCGATGGTGCCCGCCGGTGTGAGCAATGACCAGATTCAGGTAGCCCGGAACATGACTCCGGTGTGGGACGAGGAGGACTAGACATGACGCGGCATACACTTTCCGTTCTGGTTGAAGACAAGCCCGGTGTGCTGACCCGTGTGGCCAGCCTCTTTGCCCGCCGCGCCTTCAACATTAATTCTTTGGCCGTTGGCCCCACCGAGGTCCCCGGGATTTCCCGGATGACCGTGGTGGTCGACGCCGAGGGCGACCTGATCGAACAGGTCACCAAACAGCTCAACAAGTTGATCAATGTGATCAAGATTGTTGAACTGGTCTCAGAAAATTCCGTGCAACGGGACCACATCCTGGTCAAGGTACGTGCGGACGCCGCAACAAGGCTGCAGGTCACCCAAGCCGCAGACCTGTTCCGTGCTTCGGTTGTCGACGTGTCCACAGACTCGTTGACCATTGAAGCCACCGGCCACCCGGAGAAGCTCACAGCACTGCTCAATGTGCTGGAGCCGTTCGGCGTTCGTGAGATTGTGCAATCCGGCACCTTGGCCATTGGACGGGGATCCCGTTCCATGAGCGACCGGGCACTTCGCGCTTCCTAAGCGCTTTCCCGCAGTATCCACGGCCCGTGCGGTGGGTGGGAAAACTAAATGCAAAAACTTAGCAGTACAAACCATTTAATGAGGAGTTACAAGTGACCGACATGTTTTACGACGACGATGCCGACCTGTCCATCATCCAGGGTCGCAAGGTCGCCGTTATCGGCTACGGCAGCCAGGGCCACGCCCACGCGCTGAACCTGCGCGATTCCGGCGTCGACGTCCGCGTCGGCCTGAAGGAAGGCTCCAAGTCCCGCGCCAAGGCCGAGGCCGAGGGCCTGCGCGTCCTCAGCGTTGCCGAGGCTACGGCCGAAGCCGACCTGATCATGATCCTGACCCCGGACCAGGTCCAGCGCTTCGTCTACGCCGAGGACATCGCCCCGAACCTGAAGTCGGGCGACGCCCTGTTCTTCGGCCACGGCTTCAACATCCGCTTCGGCTACATCACCCCGCCGGCCGACGTCGACGTCGCCCTGGTTGCCCCGAAGGCTCCGGGCCACACCGTGCGCCGCGAATTCGAAGCCGGCCGAGGCATCCCGGACCTGATCGCCATCGAGCAGGACTTCACCGGCGGCGCCAAGGAACTGGCACTGGCCTACGCCAAGGCCATCGGCGGCACCCGTGCCGGCGTCATCGAGACCACCTTCACCGAAGAGACCGAGACCGACCTGTTCGGCGAGCAGGCTGTGCTCTGCGGCGGCGCTTCGCAGCTGGTCCAGTACGGCTTCGAGACCCTGACCGAAGCCGGCTACAAGCCGGAGATCGCCTACTTCGAGGTCCTGCACGAGCTCAAGCTCATCGTTGACCTGATGTGGGAGGGCGGCATTGCCAAGCAGCGCTGGAGCGTCTCCGACACCGCTGAGTACGGCGACTACGTCTCCGGCCCGCGCGTCATCACCCCGGACGTCAAGGAGAACATGAAGGCTGTTCTCGCCGACATCCAGAGTGGTGCCTTCGCCAAGCGCTTCATCGACGACCAGGATGCCGGAGCCCCCGAGTTCCTGGCCCTGCGCGCCAAGGGCGAAGCCCACCCGATCGAGGCCACCGGCCGCGAACTGCGCAAGCTGTTCTCCTGGATCAGCAACAGCGACGACTACACCGAAGGCTCCGTCGCCCGCTAATCCCCACTTGCCGGCCCGGAAAATCGCTGGCGCGATTTTTCGGGAACCTGGCAAGCGTGGGCCCAGCGTTGACGGCACTTGGGGGCGCCGTCGTCGTAGGTCTTCTTTTACGGCGGGGAAGCCGGACTCCACTAGGCTGGAGTCCGGCTTTTCTGTCGAAAACCATTCACCAAAATCCCCACCAGAATTAAACGAGAGCTAAAGAGGTCACCGGTGACAACCGCCAAGCCAGTTGTACTCCTTGCAGAGGAACTTTCCCCCGCCACGATCGAGGCCCTCGGCCCCGATTTTGAGATCCGCAATTGCGACGGAGCGGACCGATCCCAGCTGCTCTCCGCCATCGTGGACGTCGACGCCATCCTCGTGCGCTCCGCCACGCAGGTCGACGCCGAGGCCATTGCCGCCGCCAAGAACCTGAAGGTCATTGCTCGTGCAGGCGTTGGCCTGGACAACGTTGACATCAAGGCCGCCACGCAGGCCGGCGTCATGGTGGTCAACGCCCCGACGTCCAACATTGTCTCCGCCGCCGAACTCACCGTCGGCCACATCCTCTCCCTGGCCCGCCACATCCCGGCCGCCAGCACCGCCCTGAAGCACGGCGAGTGGAAGCGCTCCAAGTACACCGGCACCGAACTGCTGGAGAAGAAGCTTGGCATCATCGGCCTGGGCCGCATCGGCGCCCTGATCGCCGCCCGCGCCCAGGGCTTCGAAATGGAAATCCTGGCGTACGACCCCTACGTAACATCCGCGCGCGCAGCGCAATTGGGCGTGAAGTTGGTCACCCTGGACGAGCTGCTGGAGCAGAGCGACTTCATCACCATCCACATGCCCAAGACCCCCGAGACGGTCGGCATGATCGGCACCGAGGCCTTCAAGAAGATGAAGTCCTCCGCCTACATCATCAACGTTGCCCGTGGTGGCCTGGTGGACGAGGATGCGCTGTACACGGCCCTGACCACCGGTGAGATCGCTGGCGCCGGCATCGACGTCTTCGTCAAGGAGCCGGCGAAGGATGTTGCCTTCCTGGCCCTGGACAACGTTGTTGCCACCCCGCACCTGGGTGCCTCCACCGACGAGGCCCAGGAAAAGGCCGGCGTCTCCGTCGCCAAGTCCGTGCGTCTGGCCCTGGCCGGCGAGCTGGTCCCCGACGCCGTGAACGTTGCCGGCGGCGTCATCGCCACCGACGTCCGCCCGGGCATCCCGCTGATCGAGAAGCTGGGCCGGATCTTCACCGCGCTGACCCACGACTCCGTCACCCAGATCGACGTCGAGGTTGCCGGCGAGATTGCCGCCCTGGACGTCAAGGCCCTGGAGCTCTCCGCCCTGAAGGGTGTCTTCAAGGACGTTGTCTCCGAGCAGGTCTCCTACGTCAACGCGCCGATCCTGGCCGAGCAGCGCGGCATCAACACCCGCCTGATCAAGACCACCGAGTCTGCCGACTACCGCAACGTGCTCACCGTGCGCGGCGCCCTGTCCGATGGCTCGACGGTGTCCGTCTCCGGTACGTTGACCGGCCCGAAGCAGATCCAGAAGATTGTGGCCGTCAATGGCTACGACCTCGAGATCCCCGTCAGCGACCACCTGCTGGTCATCTCCTACGCGGACCGTCCCGGCGTCATCGGTACGCTCGGCCGCCTGCTGGGCGAGAACGGCATCAACATCGCCGGCATGCAGGTTGCCCGCAACACCGTCGGCGGCCAGGCACTGTCCCTGCTGACCGTGGACAGCTCCGTGCCGCAGGCCGTGCTGGATGCCATCAAGGCCGAAATCGGCGCCACCATGGCCCGCGAGGTCGACCTGGAGGACTAACCCTTCAGTCTTGGAACGACGACGGCGACCCCGCCACAACGGGGCCGTCGTCGTCGTTTAACCACTGAAATGCGCGTTTGTGGCGCGGACGGGGTAATTTCTTAAGGTGACATCTTCTGCAGGCAAGACGCCTTTCTACATCACCACGGCCATCACCTACCCCAACGGCGTGCCCCACATCGGCCACGCCTACGAGTACATTGCCACCGACGCAATGGCCCGCTTCATGCGGTTGGACGGGCACGACGTGATGTTCTTGACCGGCACGGACGAGCACGGCATGAAAATTGCCCAGACGGCCGAGAAGGAAGGCATCACGCCCAAGGAGCTCGTGGACCGCAACGCGGAGGTCTACAAGGCCGCCCACGCCGCCCTGGACATCTCCTACGACCGCTTCATCCGCACCACCGACGCCGACCACTACGCCGCCTCGAAGGCCATCTGGACCAAGATGGAAGAGGCCGGCGACATCTACCTCGGCAAGTACGAGGGCTGGTACTCCGTCCGCGACGAGGCCTTCTATGGCGAGGATGAGACCGAGGAGCGCGCGGACGGCAAGCGCTACTCCAAGGTCACCGACACCGAGCTGACCTGGACGGAGGAGGAGAGCTACTTCTTCCGCCTCTCCAACTACCAGGACAAGCTGCTGGCGCTCTACGAGGAGCACCCGGACTTCGGCGCGCCGCGCAGCCGCTTCAACGAGGTCATCAGCTTCGTCAAGGGCGGCCTCGAGGACCTCTCCATCTCCCGCACCACCTTCGACTGGGGCGTTCCGGTCCCTGGCAACGACAAGCACGTCATGTACGTGTGGGTCGATGCCCTGACCAACTACCTCACCGGCGTGGGCTACCCGGACACCGAGGCCGCGAGCTTCAAGAAGTTCTGGCCGGCCGACGTCCACGTGATCGGCAAGGACATCTCCCGCTTCCACGCCGTGTACTGGCCCGCATTCCTCATGTCCGCCGGGCTGGAACTGCCCAAGCGTGTGATGATCCACGGCTTCCTGCACAACAACGGCGTCAAGATGTCCAAGTCCCTGGGCAATGTCGTCGCCCCTGCCGACTGGGTTGCGCAGTACGGCCTGGACCAGGTGCGTTTCTTCCTGTTGCGCGAGGTGCCCTTCGGTGCCGACGGCTCCTACAACCACGACGCCGTCGTCGGCCGGATGAACTCCGACCTGGCCAACAACCTGGGCAACCTGGCCCAGCGGTCGCTGTCCATGGTGGCCAAGAACTGCGGCGCTGCTGTGCCCACTCCGGGTGAGCTGACGGTGGCGGACAAGACGATCCTTGAGGCCGCCGGCGCGCTGCTGGAGCTCTCACGGACCGCATACGCCAAGCAGGACTTCCACCGCTCGCTGGAGCAGATCTGGACAGTGCTGGGCGACACCAACGCCTACTTCGCCGACCAGGCGCCGTGGGTGCTGCGCAAGACGGACCTGGCCCGCATGGAGACCGTGCTGTACGTGACCCTCGAGGTGCTGCGCATGGTGTCCCTGCTGGTGCAGCCGGTGATGCCCGGTGCCGCCGCGAAGCTGCTGGATGTGCTCGGCCAGGATGCCGGCACCCGCCAGTTCACCGACTTCGGCACCGCCCTGGTTCCGGGCACGGCGCTGCCCGCTCCGACGCCGATCTTCCCCAAGTACGAGGAGCCCGCCGAGGCCTAGGCCCCGGGAGTTTCGCTGTCCCCTGGATCGACCCAGCAGCAGTGGCGGCTTCGCTTGAACTGAAGCCGCCACTGCTGCTGGGTCGATTTTTTGCATCCTGTGGACAACGTCTGCAGCCCAAGCCGGAACGGTCCACAATGGCAGCATGCCCAGGACTTCGCCCCTTCCGGAACCGATCAACGGGAGATCGTTCACCGTTGAGCAGGCCCGCCTGTTGGGCGTGCGGCGCAGCCGGATCCGGGCCCGGGATCTTCGATCGCCAAGCCGCGCGATACGCGTTCCGGCGGGGGTGGAGCAGACGATGGCCGACAGGGTGCGGCCCTACACCCAATTGGGCACCGACGTCGTCGCCAGCCACACCACTGCGGCACTGCTGCACGGGATTCCCCTTCCGGGCTGGGCCCGGCGGACCGCGCAGCTCCATCTGACCCCCGCTGACAACGGACCTCAGCCCCGGCGGCGCGGCGTTGCCGGGCACCAGGCTTCTCTGGACCAGGAGGATAGGACGCTGGTGGGCGGGGTCCCTGCCACGGCACTGGCCAGAACGTGGTTGGATCTTGCACCATGGCTGGCATTGGACGACCTGGTTGCGGCGGCGGACCATCTGGTGTGTGAGCATCGGCACGGTGACAGAACGGACCGGGAGGCTCGGCTGCCGCTGCCCGAGCTTCGGGACTATGTTGCCAGTGCCCGCGGCGTGCGGGGATTGGCCAAGGCCCGGACGGCATTGGAGCTGGTGCGCGTGGGCGTTGACTCGGTTCCAGAGACCAAGATGCGCCTCATCCTCGCTCGTGCAGGCCTGCCCGAGTTTGTTCCCGACTTTCCCGTGATGGCTGAATCCGGTGGAGACACAGTCTGGGCGGACCTGGGCTGCAGCAAATACAGAGTGTGTGGTGAATATGAAGGCGGCCATCACGCAACGCCCAAGCAGCAAGCGTTCGATCGGCGGCGGGATGCCCTGACGGCCGAGCGAGGCTGGCTGCAAGTCAAAATCTTCAACGCGGACATGCGTCTTGGTGAGCAGTGGGTGGCCGGGCATTTCATCCAAGCGCTCTCCTCCCGCGGCTGGCCAGGGTGATGCCACCGCCCACAAGAATCGACCCAGCAGTTGTGGCGGCTTGGGTTGAACTGAAGCCGCCACAACTGCTGGGTCGATTCGAGGGACGGGGGGATTTGAACCCCCGGTCCCTACTCCGCGGCCAGGCCGGCCACGGGGGAGAGGCGTGCGGCGCGGTGTGCGGGCACCACCGAGGCCAGCAGGCCGGCCACTGCGGCAACCCCTACCACCAGGCCGATCTGGGCCCACGGGATGGTGGCCGTGACGGCGGCGAAGGAGCCCAGGGCGGACTGCGCACCCACCCAGCCGTAGACCACGCCCAGGACGGAGCCCAGAATGGCTGCCACGGCGGCGATCAGCACCGCCTCCAGGGCCAGCATTCCCCGCAGCTGGCCGCGGGTCAGGCCGAGGGCCCGCAGCAGCGAATTCTCCCGGGTCCGCTCCAGCACCGACAGCGAGAGCGTGTTGGCCACGCCGATCAGTGCGATCAGCACCGCGATGGCCAGCAGGCCAGTGACCACCATGAGAAGTACATCGATCACCTGGTTGAACGTGGCCTTTTCAATGGCGCCGCCCTGCACCTGGTATTCATTCACACCCAGGGCCGAGGAAATCTGCTGGCGCAGGCCAAGAAGATCGCCCTGGCTGATGTCGGGGTTTAGGCCAACCCACAGGGTGGGGGCGTCGGCAACCTCGGAGGAGGTGCTGCCGGGGGCCAAAGCGGGCAGCGTGTCCAATGACACCAGGGCCGGGAACTCGCCGCTGGTGGCCGTCGCCACGGGCAGCGTGGTTGTGGCGGAGCCGGCGGAGACGCCCAGGGAGGTTGCCTTGGTGCCCTTGGGCATCAGGAGCGTTCCGTGCGTGGGCCGGTTCCCGGCGTTCACCAGCAGGGCCGCGGCATCGGCGTCGGAGATCCCATAGACGGTCTGCGGGTAGCCGGACTGCTCCACCGAGCCCACTACCGACAGTTGGCCCACCGCGCGGACTCCGCCCAGGGCTCGCACGGCGTCCAGCTGGGCCGGCGTGAACCCGGCGGCGCCGTCGGGCCCTGGATTGGCCGTGACCGCCACGTCCACCGGGTACCTGCCGTCCAGGGAGGAATCGAAGGCCGTGCGCGCCGTGGCTGCACCGGTCATCATCATGGTCACCAGCGTGACGCCGATCAGCAGGGCCGACGCCGTGGCGGTGGTCCGGCCGGGGTTGCGCACAGCATTGACGGCGGCCAGCCTGCCGGGGACGCCGGCGGGTGAGGCCAGCTTTCCGGCCGCTGCCACCACCCGGGGGATGAACAGGCTGGCTGCCATCAGGAAGCCGACGAACGATGCCGCGCCGGAGGGAAGTGCCACCAGCAGCTGCGAGGTGAGGCCACCCACCACCAGCCCCACCGTGCCCAGCAGCATGAGGACGACGCCGCAGACCAGGCGGACCTGGCCGCGGGAGTTCTTCAGCGAGGCGTCGTCGGCCGGACGCAGGGCGGCCAGAGGGGCGACGGCGGTGGCGGCGCGGGCGGGGGCCAGCGCGGCCAGCACCGTCAGGGCGATGCCCACCAGCAGGCCGGTGAGAACCGCCGCCGGCGGCACGGCCAGCGTGGCGAAGCCATAGGCGGGGTTCTGGGCGAGCACGGCGATCAGGATGGACATGCCACCGGCGGCAAGAGCCACACCGGCAATCGAGGCCACAGTGCCCACCACAAGAGCCTCCAGCAGCACCGATCGGTGGATCTGGCGGCGGTCAGCGCCCACGCAGCGCAGCAGTGCCAGTTCGCGGGTCCGCTGGGCCACCAGCACGGAAAAGGTGTTGGAGACCACCAGGGCGGACACCAGCAGGGCGATGGCGGCAAAGGCCAGCAGCACGATCGTCAAATGGTCCGAGCCGCCGGTGAAGCTGCTCACCAGCTCTTTGGTCCGCTCATCGGCGGTCAGCACGGAGGCCGTGGTGGTGCCGGCGGCCGCAAGCGCTGTGGTGATGGCGGTCTTGGCTGCTGCCACATCCGTGCCGTGGGCCAGGTCGACGGTGATCCGGTTGAAGGCGGCGGGGCCTCCGGCCAGCTGCGCAACCATGTCCGCCGGGGCGAGGAATTGTGACTGGCTGGACATCATCGGGTCGCTCGTGGCGGCCAGCAGGCCGCTGACGACGGCGGACACGGCCGGGGTCTGCCCGGCCCCGGGCGCTCCAGCGGCGCGCAGCGAGATGGTGCTGCCCACGGCGAGCTTGTTGCGGGCGGCCGTGGCGGAGTCGACGGCGATCTGCCCGGCCGCCGTGGGCCAGGCGCCTGATTCGAGCTTGTCGCTCTGCAGGGCGTCGCTGGCGGGCATGTTGCGCACGAGACCGGAGACGACGGCGCTTCCCGTGCCGGCCTGGACGTACGCCAACTCCTGGGCGTAGGTGCCCTGGACGCCGGCGGCACCGGCAACCGCGTCGGCCGCCCTGCGGTCCAGCGGGCTGCCATCGGTGGGGGAGACCACCAGGTCTGCCGTGCCAAAGGACTGGCCGATGCTGGCCCGCAGCGAGGCCTGCGCCGAGGCGTTGACGGTGAGGGTGGCGGTCAGGAAGGCCACGGCCAAAATGACGGCCAGCGCGATGGCGATGAACCGCCGGGAATGGGTTTTGAGCTGCCCCAGGGCTACTGTCAGCACGGCTACGCCCCCAGCTTGGACAGGGCGGCCAGCACCGAATCGGCGGTGGGGTTGTCCAGCTCGCCCACCAGTTCGCCGTCACTCATCAACACCACGCGGTCCGCATAGGAGGCGGCCACGGGATCGTGGGTGACCATGATGATGCTCTGGCCCATTTCCTGGGTGCTGCGGCGCAGCATGCCCAGAACCTCCGCGCCGGAGCGCGAGTCCAGATTGCCGGTGGGCTCATCGCCGAAGATCACCTGCGGGCGCGTCAGCAGGGCGCGGGCCACTGCCACACGCTGCTGCTGGCCGCCGGAGAGCTCGTGCGGCTTGTGGGCCAGCCGGTCCGTCAGGCCCAGGGTGGTGGTGATGAAATCGAACCACTCCTTGTCCACGGTGCCCGCGGCGAGCTGGACGGGCAGAGTGATGTTGGCCCCGGCCGTCAGCGTGGGGACCAGATTGAAGGCCTGGAA
The DNA here is from genome assembly GCF_000482545.1 of Arthrobacter sp. 35W. Lineage (GTDB taxonomy): Bacteria > Actinomycetota > Actinomycetes > Actinomycetales > Micrococcaceae > Specibacter. The sequence continues at coordinate 2,315,584 of NZ_KI519454.1, read as the reverse complement.
AACGAAACCGATCTGATCGCGGCGCAGCTGGGTGAGCGCCTTGTCATTGAGCGTGGTGATCTCGGTGCCGCCGATGTGGATGGTGCCGGCGGTGGCCGTGTCCAGCCCGGCCAGGCAGTGCATGAGGGTGGATTTGCCCGAGCCGGACGGACCCATGATGGCCGTGAATTTTCCGGCGGGGAAGGAAATGTCGATGCCCTTCAGGGCAGCCACCTCCGTCTCGCCCTTTCCATAGGTCTTGCGAAGCCCCCGGGCTGTAACCGCGTCCTGGGTCTGGATTCTCGAAGTGTGCGTAGTGGAAGTGATCATGGTTCCACGCTATGTGCGCACTCCGGTCCGGCGGATCGGCTCAGGGGTGGATTCAACGGTGCTGCCGGGCGGCGGATCTCCTACCTGGGGATGAGCCGGGCCTCAGCCCAGTCCCTCAGCTGGGGCTGACGACGCCGGTCTCGTAGGCGATGACCACCACCTGGACCCTGTCGCGGGCGCCGAGTTTGGCCAGAATGTGGCCCACATGCGTCTTCACGGTGGCCTCGGAGACAAAGAGCGCCGCGGCGATCTCCGGGTTGGACAGGCCCTGGGCAATCAGGCCGAAGACCTCGCGCTCGCGGGCGGTCAGGCTCTCCACAGCTGCGGCGTGGGCGTCCTTGGCGGGGCTGGGCGCCGTGAGCAGCGGCGCCACATGGTCCAGCAGCCGCCGCGTGGTGGAGGGGGCGATGACGGCGTCGCCGCGGTGCACGGTGCGGATGGCCTCCAGCAGCTCCTCCGGCGGGGCATCCTTGAGCAGGAAGCCGCTGGCACCGGCCTGGATGGCTGCCAGGGCGTACTCATCCAGATCAAAGGTGGTGAGCACCACGATCTTCAGCTCCGCCAGCCAGGATCCGGGGACGGCACTGCGCGTGCGTTCCATCAGCCGGCGCGTGGTTTCGATGCCGTCCATGCCAGGCATCCGCACGTCCATGAGCACCACATCGGCGGCCGTGCCGGCGAGCGCGGCCAGCGCCTCGATGCCGTTGCCGGCCTGCGCCACCACCGACAGGTCGCTCTGGCTGTTGATGAGCATGCTGAAGCCGTGGCGGACCAGTTGCTGGTCGTCCACGAGTGCCACGCGGATGGGCTGGACGGGGTCGGTGCTGGGGGAAAGGCTCATCTCAGGCTTCCGAGTAGGGAATGAAGGCGGCGACGGCGAACCCGCCGCCGGCGCGTGGTTTGGCGTGCAGTTCACCATCGTAGAGCTTGACGCGTTCGCTCATGCCGCGCAGGCCGTTGCCGCCGCCGGGCACGGGTTTGCTGTCCAGTGGGTAGGCCGCGGCGCCGCGGCCGTCGTCCTCGACAGACACGCGCAGCCCGCGGCCGTTCCAGTCCAGGGCCACGCTGGCGGTGGCGTTCGGTCCGGCATGTTTGAGCACATTGGTCAGCCCCTCCTGGACCACCCGGTAGACGGTCAGTTCGGCACCGGCCGGCAGCCGCCGTCGTGCCGCACCTCCCACCGCGTACGCCACGTCCAAGCCCAGGGCGCGGACGCTCAGCAACAGCTCGTCGATGTCGCCCAGTCCCGGCAGTGGGCGGGTGGAGGCCTCGTCGGCACCGCGCAGCACGCCCAGCAGCCGGCGCATCTCCTGCAGCGAGCTGCGCCCGGTGTCGGAGATGGTCTTCAGCGTGGTGATGGCGACCTCGGGATCGGCGGCGGCGGCGTAGCGGGCGCCGTCGGCCTGGGTGATGATGACGGACAGTGAGTGGGCCACGATGTCGTGCATTTCCCGGGCAATGTGGGCGCGTTCATCGGAGGCGGCCAGGGCGCGCTCCTGCTGCTGCTCGATCTCCAGCCGGTGCGCCCGTCCCTCCAGCGCCTCCTCGCGCAGCCGCCGGGTGCGGGTCAGATCGCCCAGCGTCCAGGCAAAGAGGACCAGGAACCACAGCATCACCACCAGCAGCGCGGCGTAGGGCAGGCTGGCGATCGTCTCCATGGTCATGTCGGTGTAGAAGCGGGTGACCAGCAGGATGGCCCCAAGCAGCGCCAGCGCAAGCCCGCCGATGCTGGCCCAGCGCGGACCGTAGGCGGCCAGGGCGTAGACCACCAGCACGACGGCGACATCGGCTGGCAGCGGCTGGATCCCCGTGCCCCACTGGAACAGGGCGACGGCGGCGATGATGATCCCGGCCATGGTCGGCCGGGTGCGCCGCCACGCCAGCGGAACCACCAGCAGCGTGCCCACGACGCCGGCAACGACGTCGCCGCTGGCCAGGGCAAAGCCGGCGGCCAGCAGCCAGAGCACGGACATGGCCGCGAAGTCCACGGCGAAGCGGTGCCGCCGGAACCATTCGTAGAGGGAATGCATCACCATTCCAACGACTCTATGCCGGATTCACCCTCCGGCGGATCGGCCCGTGGGTGGAGATCAGCGCTTGCGTCCGGCCAGCACGGGGGAGAGCAGGAGCACCATCACGCCGGCCAGTGGAACCACCAGCAGTCCGGTCTGCAGGTTGGTGGCATCGGCCACGGCGCCCACGATCGGCGGGGAGAGCAGGAAGCCCAGGCGCATCAGCCAGCTCACTACGGTCAGACCCGTACCCGGCTTGAGGCCGGGCAGTTCATCGGCGGCGTGCATGGCCGCGGGGACCAGCGTGGCCACGCCCAGCCCGGCCGCGCCGAAGCCGATGATGGTCGCGGGAATGCTGGGCATCAGCAGCGCAGTGCCCATGCCCAGCACCACCAGGATGCCGCCGGCCTGGGCGACGGCGCGCTGGCCGAAGCGGTCCACCAGCCTGTCGCCCACCAGGCGGCCGGCGAACTGGGCTCCGGTCAGGGCCACGAACCCCAGGGCTGCGACGGACGCCGTGGCGCCGAGGGTCGTGGAGAGGTAGACGGCGGACCAGGAGCTGCCCGCATCCTCGACCAGGGCGCCGGAGGCGGCCAGCAGCACCAGGGCGGCCAGCACGGCCCAGCGGGTGGCGGAGCCCAGCGTGCGCGCCGGCTGCAGGACGCCGTGGGCCGCTTGGCCCTCGACCGTTCCAGGTATTTCGACGGCGGCACCGGCATTCCCCTGCGGGGCATCCGACCCGGGGAGCAGGAACCGGTAGGCCACCAGCGCGACGGCGGCGAACAGGGCCGCAGCAATCCCCATATGTACACCCCGGGACAGATCCAGGCCGGCTGCTGCGGCGCCCATGAGGCCTCCGAGCACGGCACCGATGCTCCAGATGGCGTGGAAGGAATTGAGGATGGAGCGCCTGTAGAGGCGTTGGACGCGCAGCGCGTGGGAGTTCTGGGCGACGTCGGTCAGCGCGTCCATGGCACCGGCCAGGAACAGCGCCGCAGCCAGCAGGGCCCAGCTGGGCGCCAGCCCCGCGGCCAGCAGCCCCAGGCTGGTGAGCAGCGTGCCGGCCACTGCCACCACGGCGGAGCGGAAGCGGCGGATCAGCACGCCCGCGGCCAATCCGGCCAGCAAGGCGCCCAGCGGGAAGGCCGCCACGGCCAGGCCAAACTCGGCGTTGGACAGGGCCAGCCCCTCCTTGATCGCCGGGTAGCGGGGGAGCAGGTTGGCAAAGAGCGCGCCATTGGTCAGGAACAGCAGGGCCACGCCGAGGCGCGCACGGCGCAGTGTGTCCGGGACTGCCGGGGTGGATGCGGGCGCGGGCGCGTTGCCGGTCGTCAGGGGGCTGCTCATGGGATGGTCGCGATTCTCTTCACGGCCTCGACGACCGTTTGCGTGGACAGGGGATTGAGGGCAAGCGAGCGGTGGATGGTGAGGCCTTCGATGAGGGCATCGACCATGGTGGCCGTCTCCGGATCGAAGTGGCGCTGCAGGGCGTCGCGGCTGCGGGCCATCCACGCATCGGTGACCCGGCGCATGTCGGGGCGCCGGGCGGCCAGGGAGTACAGCTCGTGGGTGAGCACCACCGCACGGTCGTTGCCCAGCATCTCGGAGGTGATGAGTCCGACGACGGCGTCCACGGCCTCCTCACGGGTGGCGGCGGCGGACAGGGCAGCTTCAAAACCGTCAGCCGTCTGGTTGGCCAGAAGAGTGAAGGCCGCGGCCAGCAAGTCCTCGATGCCCTTGAAGTGGTAGGTCATGGACCCCAGCGGGACGTCTGCCGCCTGGGCCACCCTGCGGTGCGTGGTGCCGGCGATGCCGTGTTCGGCGATGACATCCAGCGCGACGGCGATGATCCGTTCCCTGCGGTCCGGGTCGCTGCGGCGGGCCCTGGACTGTCCCGGTGCCGCGTCCTTGGCCGTCACAGCGTGCGGATGACGCGGGCCGGATTGCCCACCGCGACGACGTTGGCCGGCAGATCCCTGGTGACCACGGCACCGGCGCCGACGACGGTGTTCTCGCCAATGCTGACGCCGGGCAGCACGATGACCCCGCCGCCGAGCCACACATTGTTCCCAATGCTGATGGGTTCCGCGGCCTCCAGCTTGTCCCGGCGTGGCCCAGGTTCGACCGGGTGCGTGGGGGTGAGCAGCTGCACGCCCGGGCCGATCTGGACATCGTCGCCGATGGTGATGGGGGCGACGTCCAGGGCGGTGAAGTTGAAGTTGATGAACGTGCGGTCACCGATGCTCAGATAGCTGCCGTAGTCCACATACAGGGGCGGGCGGATTTCAGAGTCCTCGCCAAGGGAGCCCAGCAGCTCCGCCAGCACCTGGACGGCGGCCGGGCGGTCCGTGGCCCAGCTGCTGTTGTACCGTTCCGCAAGCTCCATCGCCCGGGCACTGTCCGCCGCCAGCTCGGCGTCGTCGGCGATGTACAGCGCGCCGGCGAGCATGCGCTCGCGCATCGACCGGTCATCGCCGGCAAAGTAGTCTTCCACGAAATCTCCATCCATCGGGCTATGCGTACAAATGTACACATAAACGGTGTCCGGCGGCAGGGGTGGATGCCGGCACCTATGGAAGGGTCCGCATTTTGAGATGATTTGCCCATCATGTGGATACCTTGGCTAGGCTGAAATGCATGAGCGCATCCATCGATATTGCAGTTATTCCCGGCGACGGCATTGGCCCCGAGGTCATCGCGGAGGCCGTCAAGGTTCTGCGCAAGGCCACAGCAGAGCAGAACGTTGAGCTGAAGCTCACCGACTACGCCCTTGGTGCCGAGCACTGGCTGGCCACCGGGGAGACGCTGCCGGAGTCCACGCTGGCTGCCCTGCGCGGCCACGACGCCATCCTCTTCGGTGCCGTCGGCGCCGCACCGGGGGACACCCGCATCCCCTCCGGGCTGATCGAACGCGAGATGCTGCTCAAGCTGCGCTTCAGCCTGGACCACTATGTGAACCTGCGTCCGTCCCGCCTGTACGACGGCGTTGCCAGCCCGCTGGCCAACCCGGGCAGCATCGATTTTGTGGTGGTCCGCGAGGGCACCGAGGGTCCGTACGTCGGCAACGGCGGCGTGCTGCGCAAGGGCACGCCCCACGAGATCGCCACCGAGGTCTCCGTCAACACGGCCTTCGGTGTGGAGCGCCTGGTCCGCGACGGCTTCCGCCGCGCCGCCGCCCGCCCCCGCAAGAAGCTCACCTACGTGCACAAGCACAATGTGCTGGTGCACGCCGGCCACCTGTGGAAGCGCACCGTCGAGGCCGTCTCCGCGGAGTTCCCCGACGTCGCCGTGGACTATCTGCACGTCGATGCCGCCATGATCTTCCTGGTGACGGACCCCGCGCGCTTTGACGTGATCGTCACCGACAACCTGTTCGGCGACATCATCACCGACCTGGCCGCCGCCGTCACCGGTGGCATCGGCCTGGCCGCGTCGGGCAACATCAACATGGACCGCACGGCGCCGTCCATGTTCGAACCGGTCCACGGCTCGGCCCCGGACATCGCGGGCCAGCAGAAGGCAGATCCGACGGCGGCCATCCTCTCCGCTGCCCTCCTGCTGGACCACCTCGGCTACGGTGAGGCGGCAGCGCGCATTGACGCCGCCGTCGTCGCCGATATTGCCACCCGCAGCGCCGACGCACCGCGCACCACCAGCGAAATCGGCAACGCAATCACAGCAGCCCTCTAGTCCGCCCGCCGCCCGCGCTGGGCGGCGGCTGGGCAGGAGTACGCTGATCCTAATAGAGTGAGTGCACCGTAACTGAAACGGGCACAACAATGTGGAGGAACCATGACCCAGAGCGCAACTGAACTGGCGTTTGCGCAGCAGCTTTCGGCCCACCCCAAGACTGAGGCCGAGCGGGCCGCCATTCTGGCCAACCCGGGCTTTGGGGACCACTTCACCGACCACACCGCAGTGGTGGACTACGTGGTGGATGCCGAGGGCAACGGCGGCTGGCAGAATGCCCGCATCGAGCCCTACGGCCCCATCTCCCTGGACCCGGCGGCCAGCGTGCTGCACTACGGCCAGGAGATCTTCGAGGGTCTGAAGGCCTACCGCCACGCAGATGGCTCGGTCTGGACGTTCCGCCCCGAGGCCAACGCCGCCCGGTTGAACAAGTCCGCGGCCCGTCTGGCGCTGCCGCAGCTGCCGGAGCAGGTCTTCCTGGATGCCGTCAAGGGCCTTGTCGAGGTGGACGCCAACTGGGTTCCCTCCGGCGACGGCGAGAGCCTGTACCTGCGTCCGTTCATGATCGCCACCGAGGCGTTCCTGGGTGTGCGGGCGGCCCGCGAGGTCTCCTTCCGCGTGATCGCCTCCCCGGCCGGCAACTACTTCGGCGGCGAGCTCAAGCCCGTGTCCATCTGGATCTCGCACGAGTACGCCCGCGCAGGCCGCGGCGGCACCGGCTCCGCCAAATGCGGCGGCAACTACGCCGCCTCGCTGGTTCCGCAGCTGGAGGCCGAGGCCAACGGCTGCAAGCAGGTGCTGTTCCTGGATCCGTTCAATGACAACGCCGTGGAAGAGCTCGGCGGCATGAACGTCTTCTTCGTCTTCAAGGACGGCACCGTTGTCACCCCGGCACTCAGCGGCACCATCCTGGAGGGCGTCACGCGCTCCTCGATCATCGCGCTGGCGAAGGACCGCGGCCTGACGGTCCAGGAACGCAAGATCACCCTGGACGAGTGGCGCGACGGCATTGCCTCCGGCGACATCGCCGAGGTCTTCGCCTGCGGCACCGCCGCCGTGATCACCCCGATCGGCATGCTCAAGGACGCCAACGAGCAGATCGGCTCCGCGGACGCCAAGCCGGGCCCCGTCACGATGAGCATCCGCGAGCAGCTGCTGGGCATCCAGACCGGAACGGTCGAGGACACCCACGGCTGGCTGACCCGACTGGTCTAGCCACCGCACCTCAAACCGCTCCACACCCGCTTGGCGGGTGTGGAGCGGTTTTTTGGTGGGGCCTCGACGAAATACGGGCGTAAAGGTCGCCGCTGCTTTAAGGGCTGTAGTGGCATTCCCGCTAGAGTGGCAGGCATGCGTATTGCCCGATTTGTAGTCGATTCTGATCCCATGTACGGCGTCGTAGAGGGGGAGTCCGGCAGTGAAGTCATTACTGTCATCAAGGGTGACCCGTTCTTCAATGGCGTAGAACGTACCTCCATCAAGTTCAACCTCGAGGATGTCCGCCTGGTGGCGCCGATCATCCCGCGCAGCAAGATCATCGGCGTCGGCCGCAACTTTGCCGAGCACGCCCGTGAGCTGGGCAACGAGGTGCCCGAAGCACCGCTGCTGTTCCTCAAGCCCAACACCTCCGTGATCGGCCCGGGCGAGCCCATTGTGCTCCCCGAGTTCTCCGAGGAGGTCTCCTACGAGGCCGAGCTGTGTGTGGTCATCGGCCGCATCTGCAAGGACGTTCCCGAGGACCGCGTCCACGAGGTCATCTTCGGCTACACCTGTGGCAACGACCTCACCGCCCGAGACGTGCAGGAGAAGGACCAGCAGTGGGCCCGTGCCAAGGGCTTTGACACCGCGGCTCCGCTGGGTCCGTGGATCGAAACGGACCTTGACCCCGAAGACCTCTCGATCAAGGGCTGGCTCAACGGTGAGCTGCGCCAGGACGGCACCACAGCGCAGATGGTCCGCGGGGTCCCGGAGCTGGTCTCCCTCATCTCGCGCGCCTTCACCCTGCTGCCCGGCGACGTCATCATGACCGGCACGCCCGCCGGTGTGGACATCCTCGCCGACGGCGACCGGTACGAGGTCGAGGTCGAGGGGATCGGGCGCCTGTCCAACCCCGTGGTCCGCCGCTAACAGCGGGTTTCTGCAGGAACCTTGACGGGCGGGCGCTGCCAACTTCGGTTGGCGGCGCCCGCCCGTTCCCGTTTCCCCGCCGTCGTTCAGTGCCCTATTGGGCGCAGGTGGTGGCTAAACTGGAAAGCATCATGACTACTGCTGCCGCAATCCCCACTGTCAACGACGAGACGCCGGTCCGCGTCCGTTTCTGCCCCTCGCCCACCGGAACCCCGCACGTCGGGTTGATCCGCACGGCCCTGTTCAACTGGGCCTACGCCCGGCACACCGGCGGAAAGATGGTGTTCCGCATTGAGGACACCGACGCCGCCCGTGACAGCGAGGAGAGCTACCACCAGCTGCTTGACGCCCTGAAGTGGCTCGGCCTGGACTGGGACGAGGGTGTGGAGGTGGGTGGCCCGCATGAGCCGTACCGCCAGTCCCAGCGTTCAGACATCTACCAGGGCGTCATCGCCAAGCTGGTGGAGGGTGGATTCGCCTACGAGTCCTACTCGTCCCCCGAAGAAGTGGAGGCCCGCCACAAGGCCGCCGGCCGCGACGTCAAGCTCGGCTACGACAACTTCGACCGCGACCTGTCCGCGGAGCAGATTGCCGGGTTCAAGGCCGAGGGCCGCCAGCCTGCCCTGCGCCTGCGCATGCCGGACGAGGACATCACCTTCACCGACCTGGTTCGGGGCGAGATCACCTTCAAGGCAGGATCAGTCCCGGATTACGCGATCGTCCGCCCCAACGGCGCCCCGCTGTACACACTGGTCAACCCGGTCGACGACGCCCTGATGGGCATCACGCACGTTCTCCGCGGCGAAGACCTGCTCAGCTCCACGCCGCGCCAGGTGGCCCTGTACCAGGCGCTCATCGCCGTCGGCGTGGCCGAGTACATGCCGCTCTTCGGCCACCTGCCCTACGTGATGGGGGCCGGCAACAAGAAGCTGTCCAAGCGCGATCCGGAATCGAACCTGTTCCTGCACCGGGACCGCGGCTTCATCCCCGAGGGCCTGCTGAACTACCTCTCCCTGCTGGGCTGGTCGATGTCCGCCGACGAGGACATCTTCACGGTGGAGCAGCTCATCGCCAGCTTCGACATCCACAACGTGCTGGGCAACCCGGCCCGCTTCGACGTCAAGAAGGCCGAGGCCATCAACGGCACGCACGTGCGCATGCTTGAGGCCACCGACTTCCGCAACCGCCTGGTGCCGTACCTGCAGGCCGCCGGTGTGCTGCCGGCCGAGCCCACGGCCCGCCAGGAGGAAATCCTGACCGAGGCCGCCCCGCTGGTCCAGGAGCGCATCACGCTGCTGGGCGAGGCCCCGGAGATGATCAGCTTCCTGTTCAAGGCGGACGACGCCGTGGACGTGGCCGACGACGCCCGCAAGGGCCTGCCGGAGAACCTCACCGAGGTGCTGGATGCCGCTCTGGCCGCCCTGGAGTCCGTGGCCGAGTGGACCGCCGAGAACCTCCAGGCCGCGCTGAAGCAGGCGCTGGTGGAGGATCTGGGCATCAAGCCGCGCCTGGCCTTCGGTCCGGTCCGCACGGCCATCTCCGGCCGCCGCATCTCCCCGCCGCTGTTCGAGTCCATGGTGATCCTGGGCAAGGATTCCTCGCTGACGCGCCTGAAGGCCTTCCGCGGCTAATCCCCAAACGCTCCCCAAACTCGCAAGTCCCCTGTCGCTCCCGTTGTTCGCACGCTCGCAACGGGCCCCTCGCGACAGGGGGCCCACGGTCGGGGGCCCTCGCGTTTGTGGGCCCACCACCGCAACTGTCCCGCACTAAACGCCCACTTGGAGCTCCAAGCAAGCGTTGTCTGCGGGACAGTTGGCGTTTAAGCGCGACGGCGGGAGGCCGGCGATGCGGGAGGGTGGGTGTTCTGCGCCACATCGCCCGGGGCGGAGTGCCCAGCAGAGTGGAGCCGGGCTGCGCTGAGGGGCTGTAGGCCGTGGAATTCCGGGGATTTTGGCCGGTGCGGGGGGCGGTGTCCGGCCGATTTTGTTGTTCGGCCGTTCCTCATGTATAGTTTTATCCCGGCGCAAGGGCCGCTAACGGAACAGGGAAAACCTGAACGGAAGCGTCCATTTAGTGCCATTGGGATATGGTGTAATTGGCAACACTACGGTTTCTGGTACCGTCATTCTAGGTTCGAGTCCTGGTATCCCAGCGCTTGTAAAAGCATGCTTGCAAAAGCAAATGTATTAGGGCCCCATCGTATAGCGGCCTAGTACGCTGCCCTCTCACGGCGGTAACGCGGGTTCGAATCCCGCTGGGGTCACAAAGAAAGCCTCCGGAATCAATTGATTCCGGAGGCTTTTCCCGTTCCCGGACAATTGCCCCGCTCCGGGCCGTGCCGCATTCCTGCAAGGCCCTCTGGCATCGACCGAGGCACCGCCCGGCCGGGGGAGTGGCGGACAACACACCGCGCCGGGCGGCTTTTGGCGAGCGGGCCCGGAAAATTTCGTGTAAAGTATTTCGAGCTGGCCGAACGAAAGATTGGCCAGCAGGTATTAGGGCCCCATCGTATAGCGGCCTAGTACGCTGCCCTCTCACGGCGGTAACGCGGGTTCGAATCCCGCTGGGGTCACCAAAGAAACCTCCGGAACCACATTGGTTCCGGAGGTTTTGTCGTTAACGCCCCGAAATTCCACCGCGCACAAATGCCGACGGCTTCGCCATCCGTGCTGGCATGATGATGCTGTGAGCCCCCAACCAGACTCCACCACCGCCGGCGGTGCACCGGCGCCCCCGGCCGCCGTCGTGCTTCTTGAAGCCGTCCGGAGCGAGCTGGCCGCCCTGGACCTGCCGCTGGCGCTTCCCGGCGCCCAGGAAGCCCGTGAGGCCGTCCGGGCCGCGCTGGGGCAGCTGCAGGACTACATCCTGCCGCGCTACCGCAGTCTGGACGCGCCGCTGCTGGCCGTGGTGGGTGGATCCACGGGCGCGGGGAAGTCCACACTCGTCAATGCCCTGGTGGGGCACCCTGTGACCCGCTCCGGCGCCATCCGGCCCACCACGCGGCAGCCCATTCTGCTGCACCACCCCGGGGACGGCGCCTGGTTCGCCTCCGATCGGGTGCTGCCCACGCTCTCCCGTGTCCACGCCGGCACCACAGCGCCCAACGTCCCTGCCTCTGCGGCCGGCGTGGCACCGGACCCGGCGGCCATGGGCCAGCTGGTGCTGCTGCCCGATGCCGCCATTCCGGCCGGGATTGCGCTGCTGGATGCGCCGGATGTGGATTCCGTCTCCGACGACAACCGCGCGCTGGCGGGCCAATTGCTGGCCGCGGCGGATCTGTGGATCTTTGTCACCACGGCCAACCGCTATGCAGACGCCGTGCCGTGGAAGCTGCTGCTCGACGCCGCGTCCCGGGACATTCTGGTGGCAGTGGTCCTGGACCGCGTCCCCGCCGGCGCCGAGGCCGAAGTGTCGGCGGATTTGTCCCAGATGCTCCAACGCGAGGGCCTGGGCGGCGCCGCGCTCTTCGTCGTTCCCGAATCCGGCCTGGACGCCCTGGGCATGCTCCCGGCGCAGTCCGTTGATCCGATCAGGGCCTGGCTGGCGGCCATTGCCGCCGATGCCGCCGGCCGGGCGGAAATTGCCCGGCGCACGCTCAATGGCACAGTGCGTGCGCTGGCCGGCCGCGTGGAGACGGTGGCCCGCGCCGCGCTGGAGCAGGATGAGGCCGCCGGCCAGTTGGCCGACGACGTGGCCGCCGCCTACCGCGACGCCCTGGAGACGATCAGGGCGGCCAGCACCGACGGCACCCTGCTCCGGGGGGAGGTGCTGGCACGCTGGCAGGATTTTGTGGGCACGGGGGAGTTCTTCCGGGCCCTGGAGAGCGGCATCGGCCGGCTGCGGGACAGGATTGGGGCCTTCTTCCGAGGCCAGCCGCAGCCCGCGGTGAAGGTGGAGACGGCCATCGAATCGGGTTTGCAGGCGGTGGTGGTGGACCAGGCCGCCCGGGCAGCGGAGGACGCCGACCAGCGCTGGCGCTCGGATCCGGCCGGCCGCGCGCTGCTGGGAGGGGAGGACCTCTCTGGAACGAGCGAGGGGTTTTCCGCCGCCGTGGCGGAGCAGATCCGCGCGTGGCAGGGCGATGTGCTGACCCTGATCCGCACGGAGGGCGCGGACAAGCGCTCCCAGGCCCGCTGGCTGTCCTTCGGCGTCAATGGGCTGGGCGTCATCCTGATGGTGGTGGTGTTCTCCTTCACCGGCGGCCTCACGGGCGTCGAGGTGGGCATCGCCGGCGGCACCACCGTCGTCGGCCAGAAGCTTTTGGAAGCAATCTTCGGCGAGGACGCCGTCCGGCGGCTGGCGCAGGAGGCCCGCGCCGGGCTGGACCGCCGCTGCAAGGGCTTGCTGGAGGCGGAGTCCCGCCGTTTCCTGGACCGGCTGCCCGGGCAGAGCAGAACTGTCGACGGCGCCTCGCTGGTGGAAACCTTGGAACGCCGGGCGCAGGAACTGGCCCGGTTGGGGGAGGCTGCATGAGCCGGCATCGGACGGCCAAGGAGGCCTCGGCGCTGACGGCGCGCCTGGAGGCCCTGGACAGCGCCCGTTCACTGGCCGAGGGGCGGCTGGAGGATTCCGTGCTGCAGGAGGTCTACGAGGTCCTGGAGCGGGCCAGCTCCCGGCGCTCCCTCAGCGCCGAGCACACGGTGGTGGGGTTTTTCGGGGCCACCGGCAGTGGAAAGTCCTCGCTCTTCAACGCGGTGGCGGCGACGGATGCCGCCCGGGTGGCGGTCCGCCGGCCGACCACCAGCGCACCCTTGGCCAGCGTCTGGGGGCCGCCGGGCAGCGGCCCGCTGCTGGACTGGCTGGGGGTCGACCAGCGCCACGAGGGCACCCCCGTGCCCGGGCTGGCCGGCTCCGCCGCGGACCCGGGGCTGATCCTGCTGGATCTGCCGGACTTTGATTCAACCCACCTGGCCAACCGCGGGATTGTCGAACGGCTGGCCGGCCAGGTGGACGTGCTGGTGTGGGTGGTGGATCCGCAGAAGTACGCCGACGCCGCGATCCACCACGATTTCATCAGCCGGTTCTCCTCCTACGGTGCCGTGACGCTGGTGGTGCTCAACCAGGTGGACACGCTGGCGCCGGCCGCCGTGCGGCCGGTGGTGGAATCGCTGCGCTCCCTGCTGGCCCAGGACGGCCTCGGCAAGGTCCGCATCCTGCCGGTGTCGGCGCTGACGGGGGCGGGCATCGCGGAGCTGCGCACGGCCATTGGCTCGGTGGTGTCCGACAGGGCGGCTGGCTCCGCGCGCCTTGCCGCCGATGTCCAGCAGGCGGCCGCACGGCTGCGGGCGGCCTCGGGCGGCGGCGAGCCGGCCGGCGTGCACCAGCAGGACAGGCGCGAGCTGGCCGAGCACTTGGCGGCCGCGGCGCAGGTGGAGGTGGTGGTCGACGCCGTCCGCCGCTCGTACCAGCTTGAGGCCACGCGCCACACGGGATGGCCCGTCACCCGGTGGATCTCCCGGCTGAGGCGCGATCCGCTGCGCCGGCTCAGCCTGCGCCGCTCCGGGCCCGCCGAGGTGAACCGCACCTCGCTGCCGGAGGCCGGCGCAACGGGGGCAGCCCGGCTGGATACGGCCGTGCGGACGTTCTCCGACGCCGCCAGTGCCGGCGCACCCGGACCGTGGCGGGCGTCCATCCGGGCCGCCGCCCGCAGCCGGAACGCCACACTGGGCGACACCTTGGACGCGGCGGTGTCCGGCACGGATCTGCTGGCCAACAAGGGGGCCTGGTGGTGGCCGCTGTTCTCAGTGCTGCAGTGGATTGGCCTGCTGGCCGCCCTGGCTGGCCTGGGCTGGCTGGCCGGCCTGGCGCTGCTGGGCTACTTCCAGCTCCCCGTTCCGCCGGCCCCGCAGGTGGAAGGCTGGCCCGTGCCAACGCTGCTGGTGGCCGCCGGGGCACTGCTCGGCGTGGTGCTGGCACTGGCGAGCAAGGCCATTGCCGGGGCAGGGGCGCGCGGACGCGCGGCCGGAGCACGACGGCGGCTGCGGGCCTCCGTGGCCGAGGTGTCCGAGGCCGAGGTGGTGGATCCGACCGAGGAGGAGATCGAGCGGTTCAGGGAGTTCTCCCGGGCCCTCCACGCCGCGGGGTAGGTGCAGCTAGGCCAGGGCCTCGCGGACCTTCACCAGGGTGCGGACGTTGCGCGTCGTCGTCGTGCTCTTGTATTTGGCCTTGGCGGTGAGCTTGCTGAAGGGCGAGTCCAGCGTGCCGCCCACCGGTGCCTGCCAGGCCAGTGCGAGCGGCGCGACGCGCGCCAGTTCCGTGCCGTCCAGCGCGCGGCCGAGCGATTCAAGCTCGTCCAGTGCGCCCGTCTCGGAGCTCAGCGTCACATAGCTGTGCAGCTCGGGTGAATCCGCCGGGTACGGGAAGCCGTCCAGAATCGACTCCAGCTGGCCCAGGCTGAACACCACCACCCAGGCGTCATAGCCGAAGCGTTCCCGCAGCAGCGACTCCATCATGGCCTTCAGCTCCGGCGCGGAGGCATCGGCCGTGCAGACGATGTTCCCACTGGCGAGCAGCGTGGAGAAGGAGCCGAGCGGCAGCGTTGTCAACGCCTCGCGCAGCTCCGCCATCTTGATGTTGATGCCGCCGACGTTCACACCGCGCAGGAAGACGCCGTAGCGCCCGGGCGCGGGGGTGGGGGAGTTCGCCATGGCTGCAGCCTACCGTGCCGTCTATTCCGTGCCGATTACTCGGCGGTCTTGCGCAGCGCCTCGGAGAGGATGCGGGCGGCGTTGCAGACGATTTCCGCGTGCAGGCGGCCCGGCTGGCGGGTCAGGCGTTCGATCGGTCCGGAGATGGAGACGGCGGCAATGACGCGGCCGGAGGGGCCGCGCACCGGAGCGGAGACACTGGCCACGCCCGGCTCGCGCTCGCCCAGGCTCTGGCCCCAGCCGCGGCGGCGGACGCCGGCCAGTACGGTGGGGGTGAAGCGGGCATTGTGCAGCCCTTCCAGCAGGCGCTCGTGGTCCTCCCAGGCCAGCAGCACCTGGGCGGCGGAGCCGGCCTTCATGGTCAGCTGGGTGCCCACGGGGATGGTGTCGCGCAGGCCGATGGGCCGCTCGGCGGATGCCACGCAGACGCGGGAATCGCCCTGACGGCGGAAGATCTGAGCGCTTTCGCCCGTGCTGTCGCGCAATTGCAGCAGCACCGGGCCCGCCGCGGCAATCAGCCGGTCTTCGCCGGCGGCGGAGGCCAGCTCCACCAGGCGGCTGCCCAGGACAAACCTGCCCTGGATGTCCCGGCTGACCAGCCGGTGGTGCACCAGGGCCAGGGCCAGCCGGTGCACTGTGGGCCGCGCCAAACCGGTGGCAGCCACCAGCTGTGCCAGGGTGGTGGGCCCTGCCTCCAGTGCATCCAGAACCCTGGCCGCTTTATCGATCACGCCTACGCCGCTAGAATTGTCCATGTAATGATATTGACGTCTCATTATGTGAGATGCAAATTGTCCAGCTGGCGCCCTGCGCGCCGCGGCTGGTTCAGTGGACGTAGACAGAGACCATAGGGCACTCTCACCACGCGGATACAGAACTCCGTGGGTGGCCCAACAGATGAAGGGAGCTGGCCGTGACCGAGGCAACCACACCCCGTGTGAACGACTCAGCTGTGATCGATTCAGCAAAGACGCTGGCGGAAAAGGTGTGGCGCGACCACATCGTGCGCAAGGGTGAGGGTGAAGGCGACGCGGCCCAGCCTGATCTGCTCTACATCGACCTTCACCTGATCCACGAGGTCACCTCCCCGCAGGCCTTTGAGGGTCTGCGCCTGGCCGGCCGCCCGCTGCGCCGCCCGGACCTGACGATCGCCACCGAGGACCACAACACGCCCACGCTGGCCATCGACAAGCCGATTGCCGACCTCACCAGCCGCACGCAGATCCAGACCCTGCGCAACAACTGCAAGGAGTTCGGCGTCCGCCTGCACTCCCTCGGCGACGCCGAGCAGGGCATTGTGCACGTCGTCGGCCCGCAGCTGGGCCTGACCCAGCCGGGCATGACGGTGGTCTGCGGCGACTCGCACACCTCCACCCACGGCGCCGTCGGCGCACTGGCCTTCGGTATCGGCACCTCCGAGGTGGAGCATGTCATGGCCACCCAGACGCTGCCCCTGAAGCCGTTCAAGACCATGGCGATCAACGTTGAGGGCACGCTGCGCCCGGGCGTGACGAGCAAGGACATCATCCTGGCCGTCATCGCCAAGATCGGCACCGGCGGCGGCCAGGGCTACGTCCTGGAGTACCGCGGCTCCGCGATCCGCGCCCTGAGCATGGATGCCCGCATGACGGTCTGCAACATGTCCATCGAGGCCGGCGCCCGCGCCGGCATGATCGCTCCGGACGAGACCACCTTCGCCTTCCTGAAGGACCGCCCGCACGCGCCGCAGGGCGAGGACTGGGACGCCGCCGTCGAGTACTGGAAGACCCTCGTCACCGAGGACGACGCCGTGTTCGACGCCTCGGTGGACCTGGACGCCGACACCCTGGAGCCCTTTGTCACCTGGGGCACCAACCCGGGCCAGGGCGTCTCGCTCAACGACGTCGTCCCCTCGCCGGAGGACTTCGGCGATGAGAACTCCAAGGCCGCCGCCGAGCGGGCCCTGGCGTACATGGACCTCGCCGCCGGTACGCCGATGAAGGACATCCGGGTGGACACCGTCTTCCTGGGCTCCTGCACCAACTCCCGCATCGAGGACCTGCGCGCCGCGGCGGACATCATCCGCGGCCGCGAAAAGGACCCCGCCATCCGCATGCTGGTGGTGCCCGGTTCCGCCCGCGTCCGCCTGGAGGCCGAAGCCGAGGGGCTGGACAAGGTCTTCACCGACTTCGGTGCGGAGTGGCGCTTTGCCGGCTGCTCGATGTGCCTGGGCATGAACCCGGACCAGCTGGCCCCGGGCGAGCGCTGCGCCTCCACCTCGAACCGCAACTTCGAGGGACGCCAGGGCAAGGGTGGGCGCACCCACCTGGTCTCACCCGTCGTCGCCGCTGCCACGGCCGTCCGCGGCACGCTCAGCTCCCCGTCCGATCTGGCCCCGCTGGCCGCCACCACCGCAGCGTAGGAGAAACCATGGAAAAGTTCACCACCCACACCGGCATTGGTGTCCCGCTGCGCCAGAGCAATGTGGATACGGACCAGATCATCCCCGCCGTGTACCTGAAGCGGATCACCCGCACCGGCTTCGAGGACGCCCTATTCTCCAGCTGGCGCAAGAACCCGGAATTCATCCTGAACCAGGAGCCCTTCAGCCGCGGCTCCGTGCTGGTGGCCGGCGCGGACTTCGGCACCGGGTCCTCCCGCGAGCACGCCGTCTGGGCCCTGAAGGACTACGGCTTCAAGGCCGTGCTGTCCTCCCGCTTTGCCGACATCTTCCGCGGCAACTCCGGCAAGCAGGGCCTGCTGGCTGCCCAGGTTGCGCAGGATGACATCGAACTGATCTGGAAGGTGCTCGAAGAGGCACCCGGCACCGAGATCAGCGTCGACCTGAACACCAAGATGGTCACCGCCGGCTCCGTGGTGGCGCCGTTCGACATCGACGACTACACCCGCTGGCGCCTGCTGGAGGGTTTGGACGACATCGGCCTGACGCTCCGCCACGAAGAGGACATCACCGCCTTCGAGGCCACGCGCCCCGCCTTCAAGCCGACCACGCTCCCGGCCAAGGTCTAACCGGCCCCTCCGCCGAAAAAGCACGTACGGACAGTGTTGCCCCGCAACACTGTCCGTACGTGCTTTTTCGTGCACCAGCGCGCGCGGCGGAGGGGTCCTGTTTCGGCATCGCGACACGAGAAACTATGCTTAGCTGAGGTCTTTGCCGCCTCCCGGGCGGTGAACGCACAAGGAATTAGGTTTTGATGAGCAGTGTTCTGAGCGTCCGTGGAGGTGTGCCCCTGGCCGGCCGTGTGCAGGTCCGGGGTGCCAAGAATCTGGTCCCCAAGGCCATGGTGGCGGCGCTGCTCGGCAGTGAACCCTCGGTGCTGCGCAATGTGCCCGAGATCAAGGACGTTGAGGTTGTCACGTCCCTGCTGCAGCTGCACGGCGTCACGGTGGTCAAGGATCCGGTGACGGGGGATCTGACCCTGGACCCGAAGGATGCCAAGACGGCACCCAGCACGGCCATCGACGCCCACGCCGGGGATTCGCGCATTCCGATCCTGTTCTGCGGCCCGCTGATCCACGCGATCGGCGAGGCCTTCATCCCCGATCTGGGCGGCTGCAAGATCGGCGACCGCCCCATCGACTACCACCTGAACGTGCTGCGCCAGTTTGGCGCCGTCGTCGAGAAGCGCCCCGGCGGCATCCACATCTCGGCCCCGAAGGGCCTGCACGGCACCAAGATCTCTCTGCCGTACCCCAGCGTCGGGGCCACGGAGCAGGTGCTGCTCTCCGCCACGCGTGCCGAGGGCATCACCGAGCTGTCCGGTGCCGCCACCGAGCCGGAGATCGTGGACCTGATTGCCGTCCTGCAGAAGATGGGCGCCATCATCTCCATCCAGACGGACCGCACCATCCGCATCGAGGGGGTCAAGGAGCTGCGCGGCTACGTGCACCGGGCGCTGCCCGACCGCAATGAATCCGCCTCCTGGGCTTCGGCCGCCCTGGTCACGCGCGGCGACATCTACGTCCAGGGCGCCAACCAGCGGGACATGATGACCTTCCTGAACACCTACCGCAAGGTGGGCGGCGGGATGGACATCGACGACGACGGCATCCGGTTCTACCACCAGGGCGGCAAGTTGAGCCCGCTGGTGCTGGAGACGGACGTGCACCCCGGCTTCATGACCGACTGGCAGCAGCCGCTGGTGGTGGCCCTGACCCAGGCCGAGGGTGTGTCGATTGTGCACGAGACCGTGTACGAGAACCGCTTTGGCTTCACCGATGCCCTGATCCGCATGGGTGCCGGCATCCAGCTGCACCGTGAATGCCTGGGCTCCGTGCCGTGCCGCTTTGGCCAGCGCAACTTCCTGCACTCCGCCGTCATCTCCGGCCCCACGCAGCTCAAGGGCACCGAGATCGACATCCCGGACCTGCGCGGCGGGTTCAGCCACCTCATCGCCGCCCTGGCCGCCACCGGCACCTCGCGCGTGACCGGCATCGACATCATCAACCGCGGCTACGAGCGGTTCACCTCCAAACTGGAAGCCCTCGGCGCGGACTTCGACATCGTCGCAAAGACCAAGGGCTAGGGGAGTCCATGGCCTTGTCCAAGAAGACACGTGTGTACTTTGCCCTGGTGGCGGGTGTGGCCCGTCCGGCCATCAACCTGTTGATGGGCAAGACCTGGGAGGGCCTTGAGAAGCTGCCCGCTGGGAAGGGTTTCATCGTCTGCCCCAACCACTGCACCGAAATCGACCCCATCGTGGTGGGGCACATGCTCTACAACCAGAAGCGCATGCCGCACTTCCTGGCCAAGGACGGGCTCTTCCGCACCCCCATCGTCGGGGCCGCCCTGCGCGGAGCCAAGCAGATCCCCGTGGAGCGGGCCGGTGCCGGTGCCGGCCGTTCGCTGGAGGTGGCCCGGGAGGTGATCGACGACGGCGGCGCCGTCGTCGTCTACCCGGAGGGCACGCTCACCCGCGACCCCGAGCTGTGGCCGATGAAGGGCCGCACGGGCGCCGCACGCCTGGCCCTGGCCACCGGCGCGCCCGTGATCCCCGTGGCACACTGGGGCGCCCAGGAGGTCTTCCCCCGCTACGCGAAGTCAGTGAAGATCTTCCCGCGCAAGAAGGTCCGCGTCCTGGTGGGCGATCCGGTGGATCTGGACCGCTTTGCCGGCCGTTCACCTGACAAGGCCACACTGGATGAGATGACGGCCGCCATCATGGCCGACATCACCAAGCTGCTGGCCCAGCTGCGCGGCGAGGAGCCGCCGGCAACCCTGTGGGACCCCTCGGCGCACAACCAGGCCCAACATGGACGCTTCATGGAACGCGGCGGAGAGGCGGAGCCCAAGTGAGCACGACGACGGAGCGCCCGGCGCCTGCCAAGGTCGCCATTCTGGGTGCCGGCAGCTGGGGCACCACCTTTGCCAAGATTGTCGGCGAAGCGGCCCTCGGGACCGAGCGCTCGGTGATGGTCTGGGGCCGCCGCGAGGCAGTGGTGGAGCAGATCAACACCCTGCACCGCAATGACACATACCTGGCGGACATTGACTTGCCCGCCAACATCTCCGCGTCCACCGATGTGGCCGAAGTGCTGGCCGGTGCCACACTGGTGGTGCTGGCCGTGCCGGCGCAGTCGCTGCGCCCGCAGCTGCATGCCTGGGCGGCGCACCTGGACCCGGACGCCGTCGTCGTCTCTCTGATGAAGGGGCTGGAACTGGGTACCGATGCCCGGATGAGCCAGGTCATCGCCGAGGAATTGGGGCTGTCCGAGGACCGGATCGCCGTGATCTCCGGGCCCAATCTGGCCATGGAGATCGCCCGCCGCGAGCCCACCGCCTCCGTGGTGGCCTGCGCCGATGAAACTGTCGCCGCCTGGGTGGCCTCCGTGTGCACCCCGCCGTACTTCCGCCCGTACACCAACACCGATGTGGTGGGCGTGGAGATCGGCGGCATCGTGAAGAACGTGATTGCGCTGGCCGTGGGCATCTGCGAGGGCAAGCGCATGGGGGACAACACCAAGGCCTCCGTCATCACGCGCGGCCTGGCCGAGACCACCCGGCTGGCGCTGGCCTTGGGTGGCTCCACCGAGACCATGGCAGGACTGGCCGGACTGGGCGACCTGGTGGCCACCTGCTCCTCGCCGCTGAGCCGCAACCACACCGCCGGCCGGCTGCTGGGCGAGGGTTTCACCCTGGATGAGGTCAACGCCAAGATGACGCAGACGGCCGAGGGCATCAAGTCCGGGCGGGCCGTGGCCGATCTGGCCCGCAAGCTCGGCGTGGAAATGCCCATCACGGACGCCGTTGTGGCCGTGTTGGATGGCAAATTGAGGGTTGATGACTTGGGGCGCGTCCTGCTGTCCCGCGACTTGAAGGCTGAAGGCGAATACTGAGCGTGAGCATCGAAGAAACCACCGCACCCACCCCTGCCCCCGGCACCGGAGCCTCCGGAGCCGCTGCCAACGGCCGGCGGCCGCGCGTCGCCGTCCTCTTTGGCGGGCGCTCCAGTGAGCACGCCGTCAGCTGCGTCACCGCAGCCGGCGTCCTGGGCCACATCGACAGGGAGCGCTACGACGTGGTGCCCATCGGCATCACCAAGGCCGGCCAGTGGGTGCAGGCCTCTGCGGACCCCTCCGCATGGTCGCTGAGCGCGGGCACGCTGCCCGAGGTCGAGCCGTCCGAGGCAACAGTGATGCTGGCCGAGACGGGGGAGGGCCACCAGTTGATGGTGGGCGCCCCCAACGAGGTTCCCGTGGAATTGGGTGCCGTGGACGTGGTCTTTCCGCTGCTGCACGGACCGTTCGGCGAGGACGGCACCGTCCAGGGCCTGCTGGAGCTCTCCGACACCCGCTATGTGGGCGCCGGGGTGCTGGCCTCCGCCGTGGGCATGGACAAGCACTTTATGAAGGTGGTCTTCGAGGCCGCAGGGCTCTCGGTGGGGCCGTATGTGGCGGTTACCGACAGGCAGTGGAGCACCGATCCGCAGGCCGTGCGGGACCGCGTGGCGGCCCTGGGCTTCCCGGTGTTCGTCAAGCCGGCCCGGGCTGGATCGTCCATGGGCATCACCAAGGTGGACGGCCCTGTGGGGCTCGACGCCGCCATCGCCGAGGCGCGCAGCCATGACCTGAAGCTGGTGATCGAGGCCGGGATTGTGGGGCGGGAGATCGAGTGCGCCGTCCTGCAGGGCCGCGGCACGGATGCGCCGCGCACCTCAATGCCGGGCGAGATCGCGATGGCCGATGCGAGCCACGACTTCTACGACTTCACCGCCAAGTACGTCCAGGGCGACGCCGTGAACCTCAGCTGCCCGGCGGACATTCCGGCCGAGGCCGCCGAGCGGATCCGCGAGCTGGCGGCCGTGGCGTTCGACGCCGTGGGCGCCGAGGGGCTTTCCCGCGTTGACTTCTTCTACACCGCGGACGGCGACATCCTCATCAACGAGATCAACACGATGCCCGGCTTCACGCCGTCGTCCATGTACCCGCAGATGTGGGCCGCCTCGGGCATCGGCTATGCCGAGCTGATTGACGAGCTCCTCCAGCTGGCCCTCAACCGCAAGACCGGGCTGCGCTGACCGCACGCGGTCTCGACGGGCTCGACCAGCGAGACCCAGGACGCACAACTGCATTCATGACGCCGAAACCCTTCGGGGACATGACTACTACTGCGTCCTGGGCGGGGTTCGGCGTCAGCTGCATGGGACCCGGTGGGTACCATCGCTATTGCACCGGTGGACGACTAAAATTGTCTGGGGATGAACGGCTGCTGGATGGCCGTTGGACATCCTCGGCGGCGCACAAGCACCACCAATCTGTTCCACAAATGAAACCAGAGTGATCAGAATGGCCTGGGAACTAGCGGGCGAGTATCTGGAAAACTGCAATTGTGATGTGCTCTGCCCGTGCGTTACATCGTCCTTGCAGGGATCCGCGGACAATGAGCGGTGCTTTGTCCCGCTCGCAATGAACATCACCAGCGGCCACAACGACGGCGTACGCCTGGACGGCCTGGGCGCCGTCATGGTGGTGGACTCACCGGCCGTCATGGGTTCCGGCGGCTGGCGGGTGGCCGTCTATCTGGACGAGCGGGCCGACGATGGGCAGCGGCAGGCCCTGGGCGAGATCCTCTCCGGAGCGCTCGGCGGACCGCCTGCGATGCTGGCGGGGCTGGTCTCCGAGCAGCTTGGCGTCAAGTTCGTCCCGATTTCCTTCGACTCCCATGAGGACACACGGCGGGTGACGGTGCCGGGCATCATGGACTTCGAGGTGACAGGGATCCGTGCTCCCGGTGCGAACGCAGTGATGCGGCTGTTCCACATCTTCCATCCGATGGGCGGCGACCTTGCCCTTGCGCAAAGCAGCATTGGCACCTTCAACGACCCGGACTACGGCCTGTCCTTCGACAACGCGGGAAAGAACGGACATTACAGGGACTTCGCCTGGGCGGCCTAGCGCGGTGCTCCGGGGCCGGGCGCCGCGCCCTAGGACGTGGGGACCTTCACAGCGTCCTCGGGGCTGACGCAGCCCCTGGTGGCCGGGATCTTCGCTGCCGCATTGGCAATTTCGGCCAGCACGGTGCTTGAGGCAATCTTGTTCGGGTCGAAGACCAGTTCCGTGGCCGGCGTGCGTCCGTAGGTGGTGAGCGTCCAGGTCGGATCGCCCTCCTTGAGGACCCAGTCCACGCCATTGACGCCAACGCAGCGGTCCGTCGTCGGGCCCGGGACGTTGACGCCGCAGCGCAGGATCACCAGCGAGGGATCCCCCCAGGCGGCCGTGCCCTGGCTGGTGGTGGAGCGCTTTGCGGCGTCCCCCAGAGTGTCCGGCAGCGCCACCATCATCGGGGCGCAGGCGGGATCCGCCGAGCCCGTGGCGGCGCTGATCTCCACCGAGGGGGAGCAGCCGGCGGCGGTGAGCACGACGGCGGCACCGGCCAGGGCTGTCGCCGCGGCTTTTGCGAGCCGGCGGGTGGTGGATGGGTGGCTGGTTGTGGAGCTCAGACGCATCCATCCAGCCTAGCCGCTCAGCCTGTGCAGGATTCCCGGTTGGCGGGGAGGAAGGCTGGGTGCGGGGTGGAGTGCTGCCATGTCCGGGCCCGGTGACCACATTGTCCGGCCCGCCCGATACGGTTGTTCCATGACATTGACTGTGGCCGACCTCTCCGAATCAGCTCTGCTGGCCCGCATCTTCCCCCGGCTGAGCCGCAGCACTTCGGTGCTGCTGGGCCCAGGCGATGACGCCGCCGTGGTTGCCGCTCCGGACGGCCGCACCGTGGTGTCCATCGACACCCAGGTGCAGGACAAGGATTTTCGGCTGCAGTGGCCCAACGGCTACCGCACCACCGGCTACGACGTGGGCTTCAAGGCCGCCGCGCAGAACCTCAGCGACATCAACGCCATGGGGGCGGTGGCCACCTCCATGGTTGTCTCGCTGACGCTTCCCAGCACCACGGACGTTGCCTGGGTGGAGGGGCTGGCCGAGGGCCTGAATGCCGCCATCACCGAACTGGGTGCCGAGGACTGCTCCGTGGCCGGCGGCGACCTGTCCGGCGGCTCGGAGATTGTGGTGACGGTGGCCGTTCTGGGCTCGCTGGAGGGCCGGGACCCGGTCCTGCGTTCCGGCGCCCGCCCGGGGGATGTGCTGGCGCTGGCCGGTTCCGCCGGCACGGCGGCCGCGGGGTGGGCATTGCTGGAAGGCAGCACGCCGTCGTCGGAGTTCACCGTGGAGATGGCCGAGGCCGTCCGCCTGTTCTGCCGGCCGCAGCCCCCTCTCGCAGCGGGCCCCGTGGCCGCCCGCGCCGGAGCCACCGCCATGATGGACGTCTCCGACGGCATCCTGCGCGACGCCGGCCGGATTGCCGCAGCCAGCGGCGTACGCGTGGATCTGGAGCCGGCAGCTCTGGTACCGTTCGTGGACAAGCTGGCGCCGATTGCCGCCGCCGTCGGCGCCGATCCGCTGGCCTGGGTGCTCACGGGCGGCGAAGACCATTCACTGTTGTGCACCTTCCCCGACGTGGCATCGGTGCCCGCGGGGTTCGCTGCGATAGGCTCAATCATGCCCGGCGGCGGCACTCTGCCACCGGTTACAGTAGGCGGCGGCGAGGCCGCACGCCTTGCAGTCACCACCGTGGGATGGGATCACTTTGCAGTCTAAGATCGCCGCCAATGCCCCGGCGCTGAGGCGCTGGCTGGCCAAGGCCGAGGAAACCTTGGGCAACCACAGTGACCGCCTCAATGCCATCAACATCTTCCCCGTCGCCGACGGCGACACCGGAACCAATCTGTACCTCACCGTCCGTGAAGCGTCGGCCGCCGCGCACGCCACCGAGGGGAACGACGTCGGCGCCGTCCTGTCCGCAGCCGGCCGCGCCGCCATGGAGGCCGCACGGGGCAATTCCGGCACCCTCTTTTCCGTCTTCCTCTCGGCCTTTGCCGAGCCGCTGGCCGGGCTGCAGCGCCTCAGCGGGCCCCTGTTCGCCGCGGCCCTGCAGCGCGGCGCCATCCGTGCGTGGTCTGCGCTGAGCGAGCCGATGCCCGGCACCATGCTATCCGTGCTGGAGGCCAGTGCGCGCGCAGCGTCCATGGCTGAGGCGGCCCAGAACGGCGACGACAGCAACCAGGGCCTGGCCGTGGCGCTGGACGCCGCCGTGGACGCGGCCCGCGAGGCAGTGGTCCTCACCGAAAGCCAGCTTGGGCAGCTGACGGCCGCACATGTGGTGGACGCCGGCGGCGTCGGTCTGCTGCTGGTGCTGGACTGCCTGCGCTCGGTGGTGCTGGGCCAGGAGCTGCAGGAATCACTGCTGGATTCCCTCTCCGGCTACGACGTCCAGGATCCGCACATTGCCGAGACCATGCCGCCGGACAGCGGCGTGGAGGTCATGTGCACCATCTCCCTGACCCCGTTGGCCGCTGCCGGGCTGCGGATCCAGCTCGATGAGCTGGGCGACTCGGTGATCATGAGCGCCGTCTCCGAGGAACAGGAGCCCACCGGCGGCTACCCGTGGCGCGTGCACGTCCACGTTTCCGAGCCCGAGGTGGCCATGGAGGTGATTCGCGCGGCCGGGGACCCCAGCAGCGTCAGCATCACAGCCCTGAGTCCGGCCGCGGCAGATTCGCATGAGCACCGCTAAGGGGCCCCTGCCGGGGGATTTTGATCTTCCCCTGGGTCGGATGCTCGGCGCGCCCACGGCCACCAAGCTGGAGAAGCACTTGGGCCTGCGCACGGTGGGGGAGCTGCTGAACTACTTCCCGCGCCGATACATCAACCGCGGCGAGCTCACCGAGCTGGGCAAGCTGCCCATGGATGAAGACGTCACGGTGCTGGGCCGGGTCACCTCGAACACCACGCGGCAGATGCGCACCCGCAAGGGCTCCATCACCGAGGTGGTGATCACCGATGATTCCGCCCAGGGCTCCACGCTGAGCATGAGCTTCTTCAACGGGTGGAACGCCAAGACCCAGCTGGCCGTGGGCAAGCTCGCCCTGTTTTCCGGCCGGGTGAACAGCTACCAGGGTTCGGCTACGCTGACCAACCCCAGCTTCGAATTCCTGCCCGATGACGAGCTCGCTCCGCAGGAGGCCGAGTTCATGGCCAGCCGGCCCATCGCCGTCTATCCGGCCACGGCCAAGCTGACGAGCTTTGCCATCGCAAAGTCCGTCGAGGCGCTGCTGGCCGTGGTGGATCTGGCGGCCATCGGTGATCCGATCCCCGGCGCCGTCGCGGCCCGGGAGAAGTTCCTGTCGCTGGAGCACGCCTACCGGCAGATCCATTCGCCGAACACCGAGCGCGAGTGGCAGCTGGCCCGGCGCCGGTTCCGCTACCAGGAGGCCCTGGTGCTGCAGGCCGCCCTGGCCCGGCGCCGGGCGCAGACCGAGGCGCTGCCGGCCACCGCCCGCACCGGGGTCGACGGCGTCCTGCTGGCCGCGTTCGACGCCCGCCTGCCGTTCCAGCTGACCGCCGGGCAGCAGCAGATTGGCGCCCTGGTGGCCGGGGAACTGGCCGCCAGCCACCCGATGCACCGGCTGCTCCAGGGCGAGGTGGGCTCCGGCAAGACCGTCGTGGCCCTGCGCGCCATGCTCCAGGTGGTCGATTCCGGCGGACAGGCAGCGCTGCTGGCGCCCACGGAGGTCCTCGCGGCCCAGCACTTTGCCTCCATCAGCAAAATGATGGGCCCCCTCGCCGAGGGTGGCATGCTGGGCGGAGCCGACGGCGGCACCCAGGTAACGCTGTTGACCGGTTCGATGCCCGCGGCCGCCCGGAAGCGTGCCCTGCTGGATGCCGCCTCGGGCAGCGCCGGCATCGTGATCGGCACCCACGCCCTGCTCTCCGACAACGTCCAGTTCGCGGACTTGGGCTTGATAGTGGTGGACGAGCAGCACCGATTCGGCGTCGAACAGCGCGATGCCCTGCGCGCCAAGGCCGCCAAGCCGCCGCATGTGCTGGTCATGACGGCCACGCCCATTCCGCGCACCGTGGCCATGACCATCTTTGGCGACCTGGAGGTTTCCGAGCTCACCGAGCTTCCGGCCGGGCGCGCCCCGATTGCCACGCATGTGGTGGGCCTGGCCGAGCACCCGGGCTGGGTGGCGCGGCTGTGGTCCCGCTCGCGGGAGGAGATCAACGCCGGCCACCAGGTGTTTGTGGTCTGCCCCAAGATCGGTACGGACGACGACGGGGACGGCAGCGAGCCGCCGCCCGAGGACAATGACAAACGCCCGCTGGCCGACGTCAACGCCATCGCGGAACTGCTGGGCGCCGAGCCGGTGCTGGACGGCACGCGGATGGGCGTGCTGCACGGCAAGCTGGACCCGCTCGTCAAGGGGGCCACCATGGAGTCCTTTGCCGCGGGGGAGCTGGACCTGATTGTCTCCACCACGGTGATCGAGGTGGGCGTGGATGTCCCCAACGCAACGCTGATGGTGGTGCTGGACGCGGACCGCTTCGGCATCTCCCAGCTGCACCAGCTGCGCGGGCGTGTGGGGCGTGGCGGGCTGCCCGGCACCTGCCTGTTGGTCACCACCCTGGAGCCCGAGCATCCCAGTCGCCGGCGTTTGGACGCCGTGGCCTCCACCACCGATGGATTTGTCCTGGCCCAGGAGGATCTCGCGATGCGGCGCGAGGGCGATATTCTGGGAGCATCGCAGTCCGGCGGCCGATCGACCCTGCGCTTCCTGCGTGTCACGCACGACGAGGCCACCATCACCACCGCCCGCCGGGATGCCTGGGAGATTGTCTCCCAGGACCCGACGCTGGAGCGGCATGGGGCGCTGCTGGATGCGATGGAAGCCTATTTGAACCCCGAGAAGGAGGCGTTCCTTGAACGCGGATAGTGCACAGCGGTGCGGAGTGCTCCGATGAGCCGCATCATTGCCGGTGTTTCCGGCGGAACGCCGCTGGTCTCCGTGCCAGGCAGCGCCACCCGTCCCACCACCGACCGCGTGAAGGAGGCACTGTTCTCCCGGCTGGAGTCCCTTGGCGCCCTGCTCGACGCGCGGGTGCTGGATCTGTACGCGGGCTCCGGCGCGCTGGGCGTGGAGAGCGCCAGCCGCGGCGCAGCCTCGGTGGAATTGGTCGAGTTTGATGCCAAGGCCGCCGCGGTGTGCCAGCGCAATGCCGAGTCGGTGAACGATGCCCTGCGCCGGCGCGTGGTGTCGGTGCAGCGCTCCAAGGTGGAGTCGTTCCTGCAGCGGGTCGACACGGCAGGTGTGGACCGCTGGGACCTGGTGTTCCTGGATCCGCCGTACCCGCTGGATGAGGAATCCCTGGCCACGGTGCTGGGTCTGCTGGCTCCGGCGCTGAAGCCCGAGGCCGTGGTGGTCATTGAGCGCTCTTCGCGTTCCCCCGAACCCACCTGGCCGGAGACCATGGAACTGTTTGCCGATCGAAAGTACGGCGAAACCAAGATCTGGTTCGCCCAGCCCGCAGGGGAGTAGCCCCGCGCTGGGAATCTGGACCTCACGGGTGGAGCATCCATCCATGACGCAGCACCCCGCCCGGGACGCATCCACCACTGCGTCCCGGGCGGGGTGCTGCGTCGTCCGCCACGGACGCTCCCGCTGCGCCGGGACCTAGGCGGTGAGCTGGTCCAGATCGACGCCGCTGATGACGGTGGCGGGATGGGGGCCGCGGGTCAGGAGCGCGGCGGTCCACTCGGCGGGCCAGGGCGCCGCTGTGGCGGCCAGGATGATGTTCCCGGGGTACCTTTTGGTGAACAGCGACGTCTCCCCGCTGGCGGCCACGCCGGGCAGCACACGGCGCAGCGCCGTGGTCTGGCTGCGGACCAGGGTGAAGCCGGGCTCGTCGCCCACATTGACCAGCAGCACGCCGTCGTCGGCCAACAACGCCGCAGCCTCGCGGTAGAACTCCTCGCTGGCGATGTGCTCCGGCGCTTCGGGCCCGGAGAAGATGTCCAGGATGATGACGTCGAACGGCTTCCCCCCGACGAATCCGGCCAGTGCGTCGCGGGCATCGCCGATGTGCGGAGTCAGCACGGAGCCCTCCGGCATGGGCAGCTGCGCCAGGACAAAGTCCAGCAGCTCGCGTTCCAGCTCCACCGCATGCTGGACGGACCCCGGGCGGGTGGCCTGGATGTAGCGGGCCAGGGTCAGCGCCCCCGCACCCAGATGCAGGGCGCGGATCGGTGCGCCCGCCGGGGCCGCGAGGTCCACCACATTGGCGATCCGGCGCAGATACTCGTAGAAGACCTCTTGGGGCTCCTGAAGGTTCACATGGGACTGCTCGGCGCCGTCGATGCTGAGCACCCACGCCCCGCTGCGCCACTGGTCCGCCTCGATGGTGGCGTGGACGCCGCTGGTGCGCAGATAGCGCGAGGACTGGGCCACCGCTAGAGCCTGTCCCGCAGGGTGGCCAGCTGCGCGGCGGCCTGCTGGAGCAGCGGGACCTTTTTGCAGAAGGCGAAGCGCAGCAGGGACTTGGTGCGTTCGGCGCCCTCGGGGTGGCAGAACACCGAGACCGGAATGGCCGCGACGCCCACCAATTCGGGGAGCCGGCGCGCCAGATCGACGGCGTCGGTGATGCCCAGCGGCGAGGTGTCGGCGTTGACGAAGTAGGTCCCCTGCGGAGTGTAGACGTCCAGCCCGGCGGCGCGCAGGCCCTCGCTGAGGATGTCCCGCTTGTGGGCCAGGGTGGCGCCGATCTCCGTGTAGAAGTCATCGCCCAGGCGCAGGCCGGCTGCGATGGCACCCTGGAACGGTGTGCCGGAGCTGTAGGTCAGGAACTGCTTGACGGTGCGCACGGCGGCCACCAGCCCGGCGGGGCCGCTGAGCCAGCCGATCTTCCAGCCGGTGAAGGAGAACGTCTTGCCGGCCGAGGAGATGGTCAGGGTCCGCTCGGCCGCACCCGGCAGCGTCGCCACGGGAATGTGTGCAACGCCGAAGGTGAGGTGCTCGTAGACCTCATCGGTGACGATGACGGCGTCGTACTTGCGGGCGAGCCGGACGATCTCCGACAGCACAGCTGTGCCAAAGACGGCGCCGGCGGGGTTGTGCGGGTTGTTCACCAGCACCACCTTGGTCCGCTCGGTGAAGGAAGCCTCCAGCGCGGCGAGGTCCGGTTGGAAGTCCGGGGCCAGCAGCGGGGCTGTGGTGTGGGTGGCACCGGCCAGGGCGATGATGGCGCCGTAGGAATCGTAGAAGGGCTCAAAGGTCAGCACCTCATCGCCGGGGCCTACCAGCGCGAGCAGAGTGGCAGCGATGGCCTCCGTGGCGCCGGTGGTGATGATGATCTCCGTGTCGGGATCCGGTGTCAGGCCGTAGAAGCGTTCCTGGTGCTCGGCGACGGCGAGGCGCAGATCCGGCAGGCCCTTGCCGGGCGCGTACTGGTTGGCGCCGGCGGCGATGGCGGCCTGGGCGGCCTCGCGGATGACGGCGGGGCCGTCCTCGTCCGGGAAGCCCTGGCCGAGGTTGATGGCACCGTGGGTCTGGGCCAGCGTGGTCATTTCCTCAAAAATGGTCACCCCGAGGGTGCCGTCGGTGCCCAGAAGATTGGCTCCGCGGGCGCTGCGCTGCCAGGGGGTGGTCATGGATGTGCTCCTACGATGGACGGTTCCGTAATGGCTGGCGGAGAAGCAGAAGCCCTCCGCCTTTGATTCTCCCAGAACCTGCGCCCACTACCGTTGCGGAGCCGGGTTCGCGGGCCCGGGTGCATTAGATTCTGTTCTATGCGACGCGCAGTATGCCCAGGCTCCTTCGACCCGATCCACAACGGCCATCTGGAGGTGATTGCGCGTGCCGCGGGCCTCTTTGACGAGGTGATTGTGGCGGTGTCCACCAATTACTCCAAGACCTACCGCTTCACGCTGGCCGAGCGTCTGGAGATGGTGCGGTCCACGTTCTCGGCCATCAGCGGCGTTCTCATCGAGCCCATGGGCGAGGGGCTGTTGTCGGACTACTGCCACGACCGCGGGGCCTCGGCCATCGTGAAGGGGCTGCGCTCGTCGTCGGACTTCGACTACGAACTGCCCATGGCCACCATGAACCGCCAGCTCAGCGGCGTCGAAACCGTCTTCCTGCCGGGGGAGAGCCGCTACCTGCACCTGTCCTCCACGCTCATCAAGGAAGTGCACCAATTGGGCGGAGACGTGTCCGATTTTGTGCCCCGCGCGGTATTGCGCAACCTTAACTCGGGCGCGGCGTCGCCGGAACGGGCTCCAGGGCACTAAGCTAGGGGAGGCGTTCCAGCCCTCCCCACCCACGACGTTTTGTTGATGGCGGGTTTCTCGGGCTAAGATGGTACGTCGGTCATATGTTCTACAGGAGTTCTCATTAGCGCAACCACGTTGGGCAATCGTTCCAACCCGGACTCACCCTTGGTCGTAGGTGTCAAAGACCTCGGTCGGAGCCCCGGAAACATGCGGACTCTGCACGAGCATGTGCCTGCACCAAAGGATTTTGGTGTCGCAATCATCGGCGTTCAAGAAGGATCCGACATGGATCTGGACTTGAGGTTCGAGGCCGTACACGAAGGAATTTTGGTTTCCGGAAGCGTACTCGTGGATGTCACGGGTGAGTGCTCCAGATGCCTGGATCCCCTTGCGTATGACCTTGAAGTTGATGTGCAAGAGCTTTTCTTCTACGAGGAGGCACCGAAAGGTGCAGTCGAAGTAGGAGAGGACGAAGAAGAGCAACGTTGGGTCGAGCGCGATTTCATCGATCTTGAACCGGTGTTGCGGGACGCAGTGGTAACCGCCCTGCCGTTCCAGCCGGTGTGCCGGGAAGACTGCCAGGGTCTGTGCTCCGAATGTGGAGTGCACCTGGCGGATGAGCCGGGGCACCACCACGAGATCCTGGATCCTCGGTGGGCCGCCCTGCAGGGCTTAACCGGCAAAGACAACTAGCAAAGAGCTGAAGTTAGAGCTCGGGTAACTTGCCCGGGGTCATCGAGAGAGAAAAGAGTTAGCCGTGGCTGTTCCCAAGCGGAAGATGTCCCGTGCCAATACGCGCGCACGCCGTTCCCAGTGGAAGGCCACCGCGCCCGCCCTGGTCAAGACCATCGTAAACGGTGAGGTTGTCTACAGCCTGCCGCACCAGGCCAAGGTCGTCACCGACTCCGCCGGTACCGCACTGTTCCTTGAATACAAGGGCCGCAAGGTAGCTGACGTCTAAAGACGTCCGCATTCAGTAACTACTGGATTGAATATTTCTGCAGGAGATGCGACTGTGCCCCAGATGACGGACCAACCGAAGTCCGGGGACAAGCATCAACTGCTGTTGAAGCGTCTCGGCGTCACTATTGATGCCGGGACGCTTCGTCTTGCCCTCACACACCGGTCCTACGCCTACGAAAACGGCGGAATCCCCACCAATGAGCGCCTTGAATTCCTGGGTGATTCCATTCTGGGCTTCTCCGTCACGGACGCCCTGTACCGGGACAACCCCCTGCTGCCGGAAGGCGAGCTGGCCAAGCGCCGCTCCGCCGTCGTCAGCACCCGCGCCCTGGCCGGCATTGCCCGCAGCCTCGGCGTCGGAGAGTTCATCTACCTGGGCCAGGGCGAACGCCTGACCCACGGCAAGAACAAATCCTCCATCTTGGCTGACACCATGGAAGCGCTCATTGGAGCCACCTACCTCAGCAACGACATCTTCACCGCCCGCGACCTCGTGATGCGCCTGGTGGGTCCGCTGCTTTCCGATGCTTCAGCGCTCGGGGCCGGCACCGACTGGAAGACCAACATCCAGGAAATCTCCGCCGGAGAAAACCTCGGCACCGTCCAGTACGTCGTCGAAGGCGCCGGCCCGGACCACGCCCGCACCTTCACCGCTTCGCTGCTGATCGGCGGCACCCAGTGGGGCACCGGCAGCGGACACTCCAAGAAGGAAGCGGAGCAGGAAGCCGCCGCGGACGCCTGGAAGGCCCTGGAGGCCCGCAACGGCGCTGCCGCGGAGTCCTCGGTAGTATCTTCGCCGGCAGGCGATGCCTGAGCTGCCCGAAGTTGAGGTGGTCCGGCGCGGATTGGCACGCTGGGTTGCCGGCCGCACCATTGACGGCGTCGACGTCGTTGACCCCCGCTCCATCCGCCGGCACGCGCTGGGCTCCGAGGACTTCAGCGGCAATCTGATGGGCGCCACCGTGCTGGACGTGCTGCGCCGGGGCAAGTTCCTCTGGATGCCGCTGTCTGACACCGACCACAACACCGGCGACACTTCCGGCGACGGCGCGTCTGCCGCTCCGCCACACACCGCCCTGGTGGCGCACCTGGGCATGAGCGGCCAGCTGCTCATGGAGGACGGCCACCAGCCCGACGAAAAGCACCTCAAGGTCCGCCTCCGCCTCTCACCCCGCAGCGGTGAGCCGGAGCAGCTGCGCTTTGTCGACCAGCGCATCTTTGGCGGGCTCTTCGTGACGTCCCTGGTGCCCACCGAGGATGGACTGCCGGGCGGCGCCGGCACCAGCGATTGGCCGCTGATCCCGGACGAGGCGGCGCACATCGCCCGCGACCCGCTGGACCCGGCCTTCTCCGTGGCGGCGCTCCACGCACGTCTGCGGGCGCGCAAGACAGGCTTGAAGCGGGCGCTGCTGGACCAGGGCGTGGTCTCCGGCATTGGCAACATCTACGCCGACGAGGCGCTCTGGGCGGCCCGGCTGCACTATGCGCGGCCCACCGACACGCTCAAGCGGAGCGAGACCGAACGGGTGCTTGAGGCCAGCCGGGATGTGATGCTCCGTGCCCTGGACGCCGGCGGCACCAGTTTCGATTCCCTGTACGTCAACGTCAACGGTGCCTCCGGCTACTTCGCGCGGTCGCTGAACGCCTACGGCCGCGAGGGCGAGCCCTGCCCGCGCTGTGCGGCGTTGGGGCTGGAGACAAAAATCCGGCGCGATTCCTTCATGAACCGCTCCTCCTACAGCTGCCCCGTCTGCCAGCCCCGGCCCCGCAACGGACGCTGGTAGGCACCTCCCGCCGTCGTCGGCCCCCAAACACAACTGTGCGACAGTAAACGCTGCCAAATTCGCATTTGGCAGCGTTTACTGTCGCACAGTTGCAGGGGGAGGGCTACGCGGCTACGTAGTTCTCCTCGGCGTCGACATCCTTGCCGGTGGGATCCCACTTGATCAGCACCACGGCCAGGGTGCCCAGCAGCGGAGCCATCGCGATGATCCAGAAGACGTTGGTGCCCATGGAGGTGGCCAGCACGGGGAAGGCGATCAGCGAGACGATGCTGAAGGAGCGCTGCACGGCCTGGTTGAAGCCCACGCCCACGCCACGCAGCGACGTCGGGTAGCTCAGCGTGGAGTAGGCCATCAGCTGCGCGCCCGGGCCCATGGCCTGGAAGAAGATGAACGTTGCCAGCATCAGGACGGCGAAGATGACCAGGATGCCGCTGGGGATCCCGAGGATGGCGAGGATGAGCAGCGACGCCGTCTGGACCGCGAAGCCGATCATGGCCAGCTTGCGGGCGCCCTGGCGGGACACCAGCGCCACGCCCAGCAGACCGCCGCCGACGCCGAAGCCGAAGTTGATGACCAGCGAGGACAGGATGGTCACCAGCGGGCCCTGTTTGAACATGGTGGAGATGATCAGCGGGGTGCCATAGGCGACGGCGTTGTAGCCGAAGGTGGAGAACACGCTGACGCAGATGGCCGCGATGGTGCGCAGCCGGTACTGCGGGGAGAACAGCACGCTGAAACTCTTGGAGGAGGCCTTTGCCGGGACCGCGAGGTCCAGCTCGGACTTGTCGGCCAGCACGGCATCGATGTTGTGCTTGGTGCGCAGGATGTCCACGGCGCCCACCAGATCGCCCTGGTTGGCCAGCCACTGGGGCGACTCGGCCAGGTAGCGGCGGCGGACGATCAGGACCACAAGGGCGGGCACGGCGCCGAAGCCCACCACATAGCGCCACAGGTGGTCGTACTGCTCGGCGGGCAGCGAGAGGAAGAGGATCAGCACAATCACGTAGCCAACGCCCGTGGCGCCGTACCAGGCGGGGGACCAGGAGTTGACGCGCTGGGAGCGGTTGCCCTTGCCGCGCAGGCGGGAGAACTCGGCCAGGAATGCCATGGCCACCGGCAGGTCAAGGCCGACGCCGATGCCCATGACCACGCGGAAGAAGATCAGCCACCACTCGTTGGGTGACAGCGCGCAGCCCAGGGCCGCGACCACGAAGAAGACCATGTCGGCCATGAACAGGCGGTAGCGGCCAAACCTGTCCACGAGGTAGCCGCCGCCGAGGGCGCCAATGACGGCCCCGACAAAGATGGAGGCGTTGACAAGACCGGTGGTGAAACCGTCCAGCCCAAACTGGGTCTTGATCTGCGTGATGCCGAAGGCCAGCGAGGAGAAGTCGTAGGCATCCATGAAGATGCCGCCCAAGGCCAGCACGACGACGGCGAACGCGCCCTTCTGCGGTCCCTGCTGGTAGGCGAGGGCGTTGGCAACGTCCTTCGCCGAACGAATGACCACCGCGGCGGCAGTTTGGGGAGGTGTGGTGAGTGTTTTGTTTTGTGACAAGGGCATTCGGAGAACTTACCGTTCGGTTTGTCCTTGGCCCAAGTTGGCCGGTTCACACGGTGTCGCGGACGTGAGAAACCCCACAACGGCATCCGCGACGCACCTCCCCGCCAAGGACATGACTACTACTGCGTCCTGAACGGGGAACCGTGTCGGCGCCGGGGCGGTCAGCGGCGGTAGTGGGCCGCAAGGCGTTCCAGGCCCTGCTCGATGGAGACCTCGGGGCGCCAGTCGAGCACCTCGTGGGTGGTGCGCTGGTCGAACCAGTGCGCCGTCGAGAGCTGCTCGGCGAGGAAGCGCGTCATCGGCGGTTCATCGTGCACCCAGCCGCGGCGTCCTGCAGCAGTCCAGACGTTCTCGATCACGGCACCGCCGCCGCGGGCCAGCCAGCCGGGAACGGAGAACGACGGCGGAGCCACGCCGGCCGCGGTGCAGATGCCCGCCAGCAGCTCGCCCACCGGGCGGGGCTGGCCGTTGGTGACCACCAGGGCCAAGCCGTGGGCCTGGTCCATGCGTTCGAGGCCGCGCACGATGGCCGCCGCCGCATTGTCCACGTAGGTGGTGTCGATCAGTGCCGAGCCGCGGTTGAGCAGCGGAAGCCGCCCCGCCCGCGCCCGTTCGACCACGCGCTCCACCAGCTGGGTGTCGTCCGGCCCCCAGACCACGTGGGGGCGGATGGCCGCCACCCGGAACGTGGGGGAGTCGGCGGCCAGCGCCAGCAGTTCCGCCGCCGCCTTGGAACGGGCATAGTGCCCGTGCGCGCGCTCCGGGTCTGCCGCTCCGGCCCCTTCGCCCACGATCGATGTGCCAAAGTGTGCCACCGACGGGGAGGAGACGAAGACAAAGTCCGTGGCCCCGGCGTCGCGCGCGGCCGCCAGCAGGGTGGCCGTGCCGGTGATGTTGGTGGCCTCGAAATCGGCCCAGTCCCCGGTGGTGGAGACCTTGGCGGCCAGGTGGATGACGGCGTCCATGCCCTGCACAGCCCGTGCCACGGCGCCGGGATCGGCCACGGAGCCTTGGACCAGCTCAACGGCAGCGGCGCCGGCCCGCAGCGGTCCGCGCTGGAAGGCCCGGACCAGGTGGCCCTTGGCCACCAGCGCATCGGCCACGGCGGCCCCGAGCATGCCGCTGGCCCCTGTGACGAGGACCCGCCGGGGCACGGCAGCACTCACGGACGCCCTGCCTTGGCCCCCGACAGCAGCCGGGATGCCCAGGCGGCCAGCGCCGTGCGGTCGATCTTGGAATTGTGCCGGATGTCGGTGGGCAGCTGGGCGATGGCGACGACGGCGGCCAGCTCCATGCCCGTGTCCTGCAATACGGCACTGCGCACGGCCTCGGAGACCTCCAGCGGAGCCGGGCCGGCCTTGACAGCGGGCGGGGTGGTTTCGACGATGGCCACTGGGACCTGGGCGCCAGCCGGTCCGACGCCGACGACGGCGGCCCGCACCACGGCGCCGACGCTGGCTGCGGCGTGCTCGGCGGCCACGGGTGTGCGGATGCCCTCGGCGGTGGAGATGACATGGCCCAGACGGCCCTGCACCCACAAGCGTCCGGCGTCGTCCAGCTGCCCGACGTCGCCGGTGCGGTGCCAGCCGGGGATGGAGGCGCTGTGGGTCTGGGTGATCCAGAGCCTGTCGTAGCGGTCCTTGACATGCGGGGCGCGGACCAGGATCTCACCGGTGGCCCACGGGGTGGTCGAGGGCGCATCGGAGGGAACGCCGCCGCCGTCGAGCACGGCGATGGCCACCTGGGCCCCGGCCACGGCGGTGCCCACACAGACGCCATTGCCAGAGCCCGCGGCGCGGATGCCGGCCAGGTCGATGTCCGTCACCGGCAGCGCCTCCGTCATGCCATAGGGCGTGTGGACGGCCGCGGCGGGCACCAGCTCCTGCACCCGGGCCAGCAGCGGCTCGGGGATCGGGGCGCCGGCGGAGAGCATCAATTCGACGGCGTCCAGCGCGCGGCGCTGCTCTGGACGCAGTGCATCGGCCGTGGCCAGGACGTTGGCCAGCGCCGCGGGGGAGGCGAAGACGGTGGTGGCGGAGACGGCGGCCGCGGCATCTGCCAGGGCCGAGGCCGTCAGCGTGCGCGGAGCCGTCACGTCCATATCGGGGGTCACGGAGGTGGCACCCAGCGCCGGTCCCAGCAGCGCGAAGGGCGCAAAACCGGCCACCAGCGCCGTACCAGCCCTGAGGTTGTAGGTGGCGGCCAGGGTGTCCCGCATGGCGGCCAGCTGGCGGTGCGTATAGACCACTCCCTTGGCCGGTCCGGTGGAGCCTGAGGTGAACAGCACTGCCGCATCGGCGTCGGGTGCCGGCTCGGGGAACGGCGCGGCCTGCCCGGCCGCCCGCAGGGCCCGGCCCGAGGCCAGCAGCCCCGGCACGGAGGCTGCCGCGCCGAGCAGGCGCCGCTTCGCCGCCGCCGCGGCCGACGCACCAGCTCCGGAGGAGGCACCGCCGCCAGCGGCGATCCGGATTCCGGGCCATGAATAGAGGCGTGCACCCACGAGGGCCCTGTCGATGCCCACCAGGTAGTCCGGACCGGCGCCGCGGATGGCCCGGCTGAGCCCAGAGGTGCCCAGACCGGCGTCGGCCACGACAATCACGGCGCCCAGGCGCAGGCAGGCGTAGATCAACGTGGTCAGCTCGATGCCCGGCGGCACCAGCAGGTTCACGCGGTGTCCGGCGGAGACGCCCAGCTGGGCCAGTCCGGCCGCCAGATCGTCGACGCGTTCGGCCAGCTCGGCCCAGGACAACGACGACGGCGCGCCGGCCGGCGGGGCCATGTCCACGACGGCGGGGCTGCGGTCGCCACGGCGGGAGTCGAGCTCGGCCAGCATCGGACGGAACGTTGCGGGGTTCGACACGGGCACAGCGGGCGCCGTCGCGCGGGCGGGACCGCCGTCGCCGGCCATTCCCGACCCGGCGGTTCCCGATCCGGCGGGCAAGGTCCGCACCAGCCCCTTCCCGGCCAGCCAGGCAAAGGCAGGGGTGGCAATGTCCCGGTCCTCCTGGACCAGGTGGCTGGCACCTTCGAAGCGGTGGACATCGGCGTGCGGCAGGCGGCCCAGCAGATCGCGGAGGTACCTGTCGGAGAACACCGGATCCTTGGGCCCCCACAGCAGCAGGGCGGGCACGGACAGCGTGCGCAGGCCCTCGGCGATGGCATCCAGGGCCTGGCGGCTGGGGTGGTCCTCGGCTGCGGGAATGTCCGCCACGAAGTTGCCCACGCCCGCGCGCCGGGCGGTGGAGAGGTATGGCGCCATGAACGCCGCACGCACGGTGGGGGCGAGCACGGGCTGTGCGAGCGAGTGGGTCACGCGCAGGAAGGTGGCGCTCGTCGTCGTGCCCCAGCGGTGGACGGCCGGGTGCAGGGCCAGCGTCAGGGCGGGCGGCAGCGAGTAGCCGGCCGGGTGGACGGCCGTGTTGGTGAGGACGACGGCGGCCAGCTGGTCCTGGTGGGCCAGCGCCCATCCCAGCGAGATGAGGCCGCCCCAGTCGTGACCGACCGTGACGACGGGGCCCTGCAGGTCAAGCGCGGTGGTCAGATCGCCGAGGTCGCCCACGCGGTCCGCCAACCGGCGAAAGACGCCGGTGCGCGCGGAGAAACCCATGTCCAACTGGTCAACGGCCACCACGCGCCAGGGGCCGCCGGGTGCTTCGGCCGCGGCGGCCAGCAGCGACCGCCACAGATAGGACCACGTCGGATTGCCGTGGACGCACAGCAGCGTGCCCACGGGTTCAAGGCCGGCGGCCGCCAGATCCGCGGCGTTGTCCAGCACATGCCACTTGTGCACGGTGCCGGCCGGATCGACGGCGGCCGTTGACGGGACATGGAGATAGCGGGACCAGGACGCCTCGACGCCGGGCCAGGGCTGAGCTACCACGCAATTTCCAGCATGGCCGTGTTCAAACCAGAGCCCACGCCCATGCAAAGCACGCGGTCTCCCGGGTTGAGCGACTGGGCCTCCTGCGCCAGGGTCATGGGCAGCGACGCGGGGCCCACATTGCCCCATTTGGGGAAGGTGATGGGCACCCTGGCCTTGACCAGATTCACGGCCTTGATGATGGCATTGGTGTAGGAATTGGAGACCTGGTGGGTGACGTACCTGTCCATGGCCGTCCAGTTCCAGCCATCGCCGTGGGCCTCGTGCCAGGCGCTGACCACAAGGTCCAATCCGTTGTCCAGCAGACCCTTGGTGTCGGTGAACATGCCCTCGGGCCCGCCCACGCACAATTCGTGGTGCTCGGTGCCGGCGCGCGAGACGCCGCCGAGGATGCGGTGGCCCCCCGGGTGCAGATCGGCCGGGCCGATGACGGCGGCAGCGGCACCTGAGCCCAGGGTCAGGGTGGCGAATTCACGCAGATAGTCATCGCGGGTGGACGATTCGGCGTTCAACCGGCGGAACGTGGCCTCCTGGGTGGCCTGGGCATCCTCGCCCGCCACAATCAGCGCGTATTTGATCTGGCCGGAATCGATCATGTTCGCTGCCAGCGTGATGCCGTTGACGAAGCCCAGGCAGGCGTTGGCCAGATCGAAGTTCATGGCCGAGGACGGCAGCCCCAGTCCGTTGTGGATCTTTACGGCGACGGACGGCTCCAGGTTGCGGCGCGTCACGGAGGTGTTGATCAGCAGGCCGATCTGGCCAGGTTCGATGCCTGCCTCGGCGAGGGCCTTGGCCCCGGCGTCGATGGCGGCGTCGTCGAAGCTGGTTCCGGGCGCCCACCAGCGGCGCTCGCTCACCCCGGCCACGCGTTCCAGCATGCGTTTGGAGAGTCGAAGCCGCTTCAGGCTGGGGGCCAACTGCTCGTCAAAATCGGCGGAGCTCACCACCACGGGTGCCTCCACACTGGCGACAGCCAGCAGGGCGGTGTTGTGGTGCCTGAACGTTGCGTTGCCGGTCAATAGGGT
Source organism: Arthrobacter sp. 35W (assembly GCF_000482545.1). Taxonomy (GTDB): domain Bacteria; phylum Actinomycetota; class Actinomycetes; order Actinomycetales; family Micrococcaceae; genus Specibacter. Next base: position 2,274,983 of record NZ_KI519454.1, on the reverse strand, counting down.
GCCTGATTCCGTCTGTGGTGGGTGCCGGCACGCATGGCATGCCGGCGGCGAACACTGCGTCCGGTCCGAAATCTTAACTATGCACCCCCGGCCGGGGTTCCTGCACATGCGCCCAAAGGCATACTTTCGGCCACATCCGGGCCCATATCCACAGTTTGGGCCGACGGACACAGTAGATTTAACTGACCACCTTTCCAGCCAGGAGCCGATCCACCGTGCATTTGAAGAGTCTCACCGTCCGTGGATTCAAGTCATTTGCCTCCGCCACCACCTTTGATTTCGAACCCGGGGTGACGGCCGTGGTGGGTCCCAACGGCTCCGGCAAGTCCAATGTGGTGGACGCGCTCGCCTGGGTGATGGGGGAGCAGGGGGCCAAAACCCTCCGCGGCGGCAAGATGGAGGACGTCATCTTTGCCGGCACCGCCGGACGCCCGCCGCTGGGCCGCGCCCAGGTCTCGCTGACCATCGACAATGCCGACGGCGCCCTGCCCATCGACTACAGCGAGGTCACCATCTCGCGCACGCTCTTCCGCACGGGCGGCTCGGAATACGCCATCAACGGCAGCCCGGCCCGCCTGCTCGACATCCAGGAACTCCTCTCGGATTCCGGTCTGGGCAAGGAAATGCACGTGATTGTCGGCCAAGGGCAGCTGGACAAGGTGCTCCATGCGACGGCCGAGGACAGGCGCGGCTTCATTGAAGAGGCCGCCGGCATCCTCAAGCACCGCCGGCGCAAGGAAAAGACCCTGCGCAAGCTGGAGGCGATGCAGGGCAACCTGACCCGGCTGGGCGATCTGAGCAGCGAGATCCGCCGGCAGCTCACGCCCCTGGGCAAGCAGGCCGAGGTGGCCCGCCGGGCGCAAACCGTACAGTTCGACGTCCGCGACGCCCGCTCGCGCCTGATGGCCGATGACCTGGTGCAGCTCCGCGGCGCCCTGGCGCAGGACGATGCCCAGGAGGCCGCGGTGAAGGCGCGCCGCACGGAGGTTGAGGCCCTGCTGGCTGCAGCCCGCACCCAGCAGGTGGATCTCGAACAGGCCGCCGCCGAGGCGGCCCCGGTGCTGGCCGCCGCCCGGGATGCCTGGTACCAGCTTTCCGCCGCCAAGGAGCGGCTGGCATCCCTGGGAGTGCTGGCCGCAGAACGACGGCGCCTGCTCGGTGCCGCCGAGGCCGCACCGGACCCCAGCCGTGATCCGGACCGGATGGCGCAGCAGGCGGTGCGCATCCGCGGCGAACAGGCTGCCCTTGAGTCAGACATCGCCGCCCGCCGGTCGGCGCTGGCCCAGGCCGTTTCGGCCAAGACCGCAGCCGAAGAGGCCGTCCGTGCGGAGGAGCAGCGTGTAGCCGCCCTGGCCCGCGCCGCCGCCGACCATCGGGAGGGCCTGGCCCGGCTCAACGGTGTGGTGGGTGCGGCCCGCTCCCGCGTGGAGTCCAGCCAGGCGGAAATCGGCCGCCTGGAACAGGCACGGGCCGCCAGTGGGGAGCGGCGCCAGGGCGCTGCCGCACAATTCAGCGAGCTGGAAGCAAAGGCAGCCGGAGCCGGTGAGGGCCAGGAATCGCTGGACGAGGCCGCCGAGGCCGCCTTGGCGGCGCTCACAGCGGTGCTGGCGCACATCGCAGAGCTGTCGCAGGAGAAACAGGCCGTGGAACAGCAGCGTGCCGCACTGTCGGCCCGCCGCGACGCCCTGGCCGCGGGACTGCGGCGCAAGGATGGCTCGGCCCAGCTTTTGGAGTCCGGCCTTGCCGGTGTTCTGCGCCCGATTTCGGACCTGCTGGAGATTGCCGCCGGGCACGAGGGCGCCATTGCCGCGGCCCTGGGCAGTCTCTCGGACGGCGTCGCCGTGGCGGATGCCGCCGCCGCCGTCGAGGCCCTCGCCCTGATGAAGTCCTCCGACGGCGGACGGTTGTCCCTGCTGGTGGCCGGAACGCCGGCACCAGAGCTCGACGCCGGGGCGCTGGTGGAACTCCCTGCCGCCGAAGCCTTGCTGCGTGCGGTGGCCGGGTTCGCGGGGGAGTCCGCCGGCGTGGGTGTTTTGACCGCCGTCGTTCCAGCCGCCTCGGTGGTCCGCTGCCCACCCGCGCTCGCCGCCCCGCTGGCCGCACTGCTGTCCCATGTGGTGATCGTGGCGGATCTGGCACACGCCGCACGGCTGGTGGACAGCCATCCCGCACTGACGGCCGTCACCGCCGACGGCGATGTCCTGGACCGCTCCACCGCCCGTGGTGGTTCGGCGGGGGCGCCGTCGCTGCTGGAACTGGCAGCGAGCGTCGAGGAGGCCGTGGCATCCCTGGCAGCCGTGGAGACGGAGGCGGAGCGTATCGCTGCGGCCCTGGCCGGTGCCGCCATCCGGCGCGCCGAGGCACAGGCTGGCGCGGACGCCGCCGTCGAGCGGCAGCGCGAATCCCAGGCCCAGCACTCCGCCCGTGCCCAGCGGGCGGCGCAGCTGGAGGCCACGCTGCGCTCCGCCGTGGGGGAGGACGAGCGGGCTGCGGTGGCGCTGGCCACCGCGCAGCTGAATCTTCTGACCCACCAGGAGGCGTTCGCCGAGGCCGAGGCCCGCCGCAGCGCTGCCGAATCCGCCCCGGCGGAGGCCGAGCCGTCCACCGAGGCACGTGATGCCCTGGCGCTCGCCGCCGCCACGGCACGGGCCGCCGAAATGGACGCCCGCCTCGCGCTGCGCTCCGCCGAGGAACAGCACACGGCCATCTCCGGCCGGGCGGCGTCGCTGGAACGTGCCGTGGCAGCCGAACGCCTGGCCCGCGAGGCAGCAGCCGACCGCAGCCGCCGCAGGCTCTTCCAGGCCCGCAAGGCCGCCGCCGTTGGAGCGGCGGTGGAGCATCTGCGCCGATGCATGGATGTCTCGCTCGTGCTGGCCGGCCGGGAACGCAACGCCGGCGAGGAAGCCTGGACCTCACGTGAAGCGGCGCTGTCCCAGGTGCGCGGCGAATCGGACTCCCTTGCGGCAGAGCTGGCCGTGCTCACCGACTCGGTGCACCGCGACGAGCTGGCCCGGGCCGCCCAGCACCTGCGGATTGAAGCGCTGGAAGCAAAGGCCCTGGAGGAATTGGGACTCACGGCCGAGAACCTGGTGGCCGAGTACGGTCCCCAAGCGCTGGTGCCGCCCGCTGCGGCGCCGTCGGGCGACAAATGGGCAGCCCTGCACGCCGAAGTGGACGACGACGGCCGCGAGATTCAGCACGGCACCCCGTACGTCCGCGCCGAGCAGGAGGCCCGGCTCAAGCGCGCGCAGAAGGATCTGTCCGCCCTGGGCAAGGTCAATCCGCTGGCGCTGGAGGAATTTGCCGCCCTGGAGGAGCGCCACCAATTCCTCGTGTCCCAGCTGGAGGATCTGCGCTCCAGCCGCAGGGACCTGATGGACATCATCAAGGAGGTGGATGCCCGCGTGGAGCAGGTCTTCACCGCCGCCTACACCGACACGGCCCTGCAATTTGAACGCGTCTTCGCCACCCTCTTCCCGGGCGGCGAGGGCCGTCTGGTGCTCACCGACCCGGAGAATATGCTCACCACGGGCATTGAGATCGAGGCCCGGCCGGCGGGGAAGCGGATCAAGCGCTTGTCGCTGCTGTCCGGCGGAGAGCGCTCGCTGACGGCCGTGGCGCTGCTGGTGGCCATCTTCAAGGCCCGCCCGTCGCCGTTCTATGTCATGGACGAGGTGGAGGCCGCGCTGGATGACACCAACCTGGGCCGGTTGATCACCATCTTCGAGGAACTGCGTGAGTCCAGCCAGCTGATCATCATCACGCACCAGAAGCGCACCATGGAGGTGGCCGATGCCCTGTACGGCGTCACCATGCGCGGCGACGGCGTTTCCACGGTGATCAGCCAGCGCCTCGCCGCCCGCTGACTACACCTTCGTTAGAGGGGTTGGCGGGTGTCCTTGGTGCCGAGCCAGGTGAGGACGGCTACGGCGGAGACCGCCGCGGCGATCGCAAAGGCTGCCTCGTAGGAGAGCGCGTCCACCAGCACGCCGGCGGCGATGGGGCCGATGATGGACCCCAGATCGCCGGACATTTGGAATACCGCCAGCGGACGCCCGCCGGAGCGGCCATTGCCGATGACGTCGGCCATTGTCGCCTGCAGCGCCGGCCCCATGAGCCCCGAGCCGAATCCGGCAATGGCGGAGATGGCAAAGAAGATGAATTCGTTGCCACTCAACCCGAGCACGGCCATGGCGGCGGCATTGACCACCAGACCCAGCACCACCATCGGTTTGCGGCCCCAGGTGTCGGCCAACCGGCCGGAGAAGGCCAGCGCGGCGGCGGTGCCGATGGCGAAGACGGCCAGCGAGATGCCTGCAACCTCGGGTCCTGCACCGAGGGCGGCTGTAGCGAAGAGCGGCACGAGGGCCATGCGGATGCCCATCGCGGACCAGCCGTTGGCGAAGGCCGAGGCCAGGGCGGCACGGAACGCCGACTGCCCCAATGCCTCGCGCAGGGGCAGGGCCTCCTGCAGCGCTGCCATCGTCACGGTCCGCGCCCCGGCGGATGGTGCACCCGCGGCGCCGGACGTGCCGCCGGAACCCGAAACGGAAGCCGCGCCGACGGCGGTGGCCAGCGCTCCGCCGTCGTGCGCAGGCTCACGCAACTGCCAGGCCACCAGGGCCGCCACCAGCACCAGCGCGCCGGCGTAGACCAGGAACGGCAGGGCCAGCCCGAAGCCGGCCAGCAGCCCACCGACCACCGGGCCGGCGATGCTGCCCAGCAGGAAGGAGCCGGAGTAGACGCTGGAAACGCGTCCGCGCGCCTGCGGGGGAGCGAGCCGGATCAGCAGGCCCATGGCGGCCACGGTGAACATGGTCGAGCCGATGCCGCCCAGCCCGCGGTAGATCAGCAGCTGCCAATAGTCGTGGGCAAAGGCGCAGGCCGCCGAGGAGGCGCCGACAATCAGGATGCCGGCAATGTAGGTGCGGCGCTCGCCCATCCGCTCCACCAGCACACCGCTGAGCGGGGCGAAGAGCAGCCGGGTCAGGGCGAAGACGCTGACGACGACGGCGGCCGCGCTGACCGAGACGTCAAAGCTGCGGGCAAACTGCGGCAGCACGGGGGCGACGATTCCGAAACCTATCGCAATGAGAAAAGCACCCGCGACCAGGACTTTGATTTCCCGGGGCAGGTGCACGGCTGGGGTGGGGCTGTTGTTGGACATCCCTTGAGAGTTTGCCACACGCCGGCGGGCACCGCTGCCGACAGCGGGGCGGGGCCCGCCGCGTGAGAAGCTAGAACAATGGATCAGACCCTTGCCACCATTGTGTACATCGTCGTTGGGCTTGCCATCATTGGCGCCCTCATCCCCGTTTTCATCAAGGCACGCAAGAGCAGCCAGAACTATACCGGCCCGCGCGACGCCAATGACCCGGCCCCCGGTTCCACAGGCGGCACCGGAACCCTGCTCGAGGACCGCCCGGCCGCCGCCGAGGCACCCACCGCACCCGCTGCCCCCATTGAAGAGTCCGCCGTCAAGGAGATCGTCGAGGTGGTGCCCGAGGCGCCCGCCTTGGACATCCCCCAGCCGGTGGAGGGCCGCCTGGTCCGCCTGCGCGCCCGCCTGGCCAAGAGCAACAACGCCCTGGGCAAGGGTCTGCTGGCCCTGCTGTCCCGCGACACCATTGACGAATCCGTATGGGAAGAGGTCGAGGAGACCCTGCTGCTGGCGGACATCGGCACCGATTCCACCATGGAGCTGGTGGATTCCCTGCGTGAGCGCGTGCGCATCCTCGGCACCCGCGATCCCGAGCACGTCCAGGCCCTGCTGCGCGAAGAGCTCATCAAGCTGGTCGACCCGACCATGGACCGTTCCCTGAACATCTCCCGCCACGAGGACCGGCCGGCCATCCTGATGGTGGTCGGCGTGAACGGTGTGGGCAAGACCACCACCGTCGGCAAGCTGGCCCGCGTGCTGGTGGCTGAGGACAAGGACGTGCTGCTGGGCGCGGCCGACACCTTCCGCGCCGCTGCCGCCGAGCAGCTGGCCACCTGGGGTGCCCGCGTGGGCGTGCCCACGGTGAAGTCCGACGTCGACGGCGCGGACCCGGCGTCCGTCGCCTTCGAGGCCGTCAAGGCCGGCATCGAGCAGGAAGTCGATGTGGTCATGATCGACACCGCCGGCCGTCTGCAGAACAAGGTGGGCCTGATGGACGAACTCGGCAAGGTCAAGCGCGTCATCGAGAAGCAGGGCACCGTGGACGAGGTCCTGCTGGTCCTGGACGCGACCACCGGACAGAACGGCCTCACCCAGGCCAAGGTGTTCTCCGAGGTCGTCAACATCACCGGCATCGTGCTGACGAAGCTGGATGGCACGGCCAAGGGTGGCATTGTGGTGGCCATCCAGAAGACCCTCGGCGTGCCGGTCAAGCTGGTGGGTCTGGGCGAGGGCCCCGATGACCTGGCACCCTTCGACGCAGAGAACTTCGTGGACGCACTGCTGAGCTAGCCGCTCCGCCACACACAACGCCGGCGGCCCGGCACCCCCCCTCGGGAGGTGCCGGGCCGCCGGCGTTAAGGGGGCGCGGATGCACCGGCGAAATGTGCCGGAAACACAGTGGCCACACGCTATTTACGCTGGGCCCAAATCTGTAACCGGACGGCAATGATCCCCCTCTCCAGTAGAAACATCGCGCGGCCAATCTAGTAGAGAACCCAAAGCAGCCAACCCTCCAGGGCAGGCAGCACACCCTCTCCTCACAGAAAGGTCCTGAACACCATGAACACTGGCGACACAGCGTGGGTCCTGGCCTCCGCAGCTCTGGTCCTCCTCATGACCCCAGGGCTTGCATTCTTTTACGGCGGTATGACCCGGGCCAAGGGCGTACTGAACATGATGATGATGAGCTTCGGAGCCATCGCCCTGGTGGGCGTGCTCTGGGTGCTCTTCGGCTACTCCGCAACCTTCGGCACCGACCTCGGCGGCGGCCTGCTGGGCAACCCGTTCGAGAAGTTCGGCCTTGAAGGCGTCCTGGCCACGGGGGAGAGCGCTCCACTGGTTGGAACCATCCCCGAAATTGCCTTTGTCGGCTTCCAGGCAGTCTTCGCCATCATCACGGTGGCTCTGATCTCCGGCTCCATTGCGGACCGCGCCAAGTTCGGCGCCTGGATGGTCTTCGCCGGCGTATGGGTGGCTTTGGTCTACTTCCCGGTGGCGCACTGGGTCTTTGACTTCAACAAGGATGCCGACGGCAACCCGATCGGCGGCTGGATTGGCCAGGGTCTGGGTGTCATTGACTTCGCCGGTGGCACCGCCGTCCACATCAACGCTGGTGCAGCCGCTCTGGCCCTGGCCCTGGTCCTGGGCAGGCGCAAGGGCTTCGGCAAGGATCCGAGCCACCGCCCGCACAACCTCCCGTTCGTGATGCTCGGTGCCGGTCTGCTCTGGTTCGGCTGGTTCGGCTTCAACGCCGGTTCCGCCCTGGGCGCCAACTCCGTTGCCGGCTACGCCTGGATCAACACGCTGGCCGCACCCGCCGCAGCAACACTGGGCTGGCTCCTGGTGGAGAAGCTCCGCGACGGCCACGCCACCTCCCTGGGTGCCGCTTCGGGCGCCGTCGCCGGCCTGGTGGCCATCACCCCGGCCTGCTCGGCCCTGACGCCCATGTGGTCGATGGCCCTGGGCCTGCTGGCCGGCGCCGTCTGCGCCATGGCCGTGGGTCTGAAGTACAAGCTGGGCTACGACGATTCGCTCGACGTCGTCGGCGTCCACCTGGTGGGCGGCCTCATCGGCACCCTCTTCATCGGCCTCGCGGCAGACCCGAACTCGCCGGCAGCCGGCACGGGCCTCTTCTACGGCGGCGGTCTGGAACTGCTGGGCAAGCAGGCCATCGGCTCGGTCGCGGTGCTGCTCTACTCCTTCGTCCTTGCCTTCATCATCGGTTGGGTCATCAACAAGACCATGGGCTTTAGGGTCTCCGAGGAGCACGAGCTTGACGGTGTCGACGTCAGCGTCCACGCCGAGAGCGCCTACGACTTCGGCGGCCGCATCGGTGGCAGCTTCCAGCCCATCCCCGAACTGGTGGGTGCCGGCAGCAGCGAGAATGAAAGCAGCGCAGCCGATTCCAAGAAGAAGGTGGAAGCATGAAACTCATCACCGCAATCATTCGCCCGGACAAGCTCGACGACGTCCGCGGGGGCCTGGAGAGCTACGGGGTCCAGGGACTGACAGTCAGCGGAGCGCACGGCTACGGCCGCCAGCGCGGCCACACCGAGGTCTACCGCGGGGCGGAGTACACGGTGGATCTGCACCCGAAGATCCGCATCGAAGTGTTGGCCACGGATGACCAGGCGGACGACATCCTCGATGTCATCATCTCCACCTCCAATACGGGCCGCGCCGGCGACGGCAAGGTCTGGACGGTGGATGTCTACGAGGCAGTGCGGGTCCGCACCGGCGAACGCGGAGCGGCAGCCGTCTAACTACTGAGGGTGAGAGTACAAAGAACGCGGGTCCCGGGCATCGGGACCCGCGTTCTTTGTGCACCCAGTTCCCGCCGGGACGGCATTCGGGGAGATCGACGACGGCGGGGCGCGGCTAGCGTGCCGAGGTGTCCCAGTCCGCGGGGCCGGGGGAGCCGGCGGGGTACTCCTGCAGCGGCACCGCGTCCGCCGCCCAGGCGGAGAGCGCCGGCTCGATGATCCGCCAGCACTCCTCCGCCGTATCGTCGCGGACCGAGAGCAGGGGATCGCCGTTGAGGACGCCGTCGAGCACTTCGCCGTAGGGGAGCAGGGGGTCGGAGGCCAGCTGGGTCTGCAGACGCACCCTGTTCAACGTGAAAAGGTCGCCCGGGCCGTTGACGTCCAGATCCAGCGTGAGGTCGTCCGGCCCAAAACCGATGTGCAGCCGGGTGGGGTTGTCCACGCCGCGGAAGCCCACCGGCAGATGCGGGACCGCCTTGTAGGTGATGACAGCCTCCTTGCGGGAGGTGCCCAGGGCCTTGCCCGAGCGCAGGACAAACGGGACGTTGGCCCAGCGCCAATTGCCGATCCGCACCTCCACCTCGGCCAGGGTCTCCGTGCCCAGCGAGGCGTCCACGCCCTCCTCGGCGGTGTAGTCCGGCACGCTGCGCTCGCCGATGGACCCGGCCGTGTAGCGGGCGCGGCGGGTGCTGGCGGCGAAATCCTCCGGGATGGCGCTCGCCCGCAGCACCGTGGCAATGCCATCGCGCACATCCCGCTCACCCAGCGTCGCCGGCGCCTCCATGGCAATGATCGCCATGATCTGCAGCAGGTGGCTCTGGATCATGTCCCGCGCGGCGCCGGCCCTGTCGTAGTACCGGGCCCGGTTCTCCAGCGCCAGATCCTCGTCGAAGACGATCTCCACCTTTTCGATGTGGTCGCTGTTCCACAGCGGCTCCAACAGCCGGTTGGCAAAACGCAGCCCCAGGATGTTGAAGACGGTCGACTTGCCCAGGAAGTGGTCCACCCGGTGGATGTGGTCCTCCGGGACCAGCGTGGCCAGGGTCTGGTTCAGGGCATGCGCGCTCGCGGCCGAGGAGCCGAAGGGCTTCTCCATCACCAGCCGGCTGCCCGGCGGCAGGTCCTGGGCCGAGAGGACCTCGCAGGCCTTCTGGCTGACGGCCGGCGGCAGGGCAAAGTAGACGGCCACCGGACCCTCCAAGGTGGCCAGCAGTGCGGCGAGGGCCCCGGGGGCCGTGACATCGCAGCGGTGGTAGCTGCTGGCGGCCTGCACGGCATCAAGGGCCGCGGCACCGCCTTCACGGGCGGCCGCCCTGGCCTTGGCGAACGATGCGGTGAGCCGCTCGTCCCACTGCTGCGCCGTCCAATCGTCGCTGCCGGCGCCCACCACGGCCACGCCCGGCGCGCGGCCCTGGGCAATCAGCCCGGCCACGCCGGGCAGCAGCAGCCGCCCGGTCAGGTCGCCGGAGGCGCCAAGGATCAGCAGTGTCCTGATCCGGCCGGCCGGAGACCCGGCCCAGCCCGCGGCACTGCCGCCGTCAACGGCGTCGTCGTTCGTGTGGACAGGGGCAGCGGAGCGCTTTGTGGTGTCGGTCACCTACGTAGCATCGCACGGCAAAGCGCCGGGCGCATGGGAGGCGCCCCGCAACTTGGTATCCTTGTGTGTTGAGTCCCAAAGGCCACGCGCGCACAGCGCGCCGTGCCCCACGAACCCTTCCTTGTGCAGAGAACTGGCTCGGGAGAACCTGACGAAAGAAGTAGACGGCGCGTGTTCAACTCCCTATCTGACCGGTTGACAGCAACCTTCAAGAATCTCCGCGGCAAGGGCCGGCTTTCCGAGGCCGACGTCGACGCCACAGTCCGGGAGATCCGCCGCGCCCTGCTCGATGCAGACGTGGCAGTGCCCGTGGTGCGCGAATTCACCGCCAAGGTGCGCGAGCGTGCGCTCGGTGCCGAGGTCAACGCCGCCCTGAACCCGGCGCAGCAGATCGTCAAGATCGTCAACGAGGAGCTCGTCACCATCCTCGGTGGGGAGACCCGCCGGATCCGTCTGGCCAAGAACCCGCCGACGGTCATCATGCTGGCCGGTCTGCAGGGTGCCGGTAAGACGACGCTGGCCGGAAAGCTGTCCAAGTGGCTCAAGAGCCAGGGCCACAGCCCCCTGCTGGTCGCCGCCGACCTCCAGCGCCCCAACGCCGTCAAGCAGCTCCAGGTCAATGGTGAGCGCGCCGGCGTCCCCGTCTACGCCCCGCACCCCGGCGTCAGCAGCGAGTTCGAGGCTGCCACCGGCGATCCCGTGGCCGTGGCCCGCGACGGTGTGGCCGAGGCCCGCGCCAAGCTGCACGACGTCGTCATCGTCGACACCGCCGGCCGGCTGGGCATCGACACCGAGATGATGGCGCAGGCCGCGAACATCCGCGCCGCCATCAACCCGGACGAGGTCCTCTTCGTCATCGACGCCATGATCGGCCAGGACGCCGTCAACACGGCCCAGGCCTTCAACGAGGGCGTGGACTTCACCGGCGTCGTGCTGACCAAGCTCGACGGCGATGCCCGCGGTGGTGCGGCACTGTCCGTGGCCTCCGTGACCGGCAAGCCCGTCATGTTCGCCTCCACCGGCGAGGGCCTGGAGGACTTCGAGCTCTTCCACCCGGACCGCATGGCCAGCCGCATCCTGGACATGGGTGACATCCTCACGCTCATCGAGCAGGCGGAGAAGAGCTGGGACAAGGACGAAGCCGCCCGGATGGCGAAGAAGTTCGCCGACCAGGAAGACTTCACGCTGGACGACTTCCTGTCCCAGATGCAGCAGATCCGCAACATGGGCTCCATGAAGAAGATGCTCATGATGATGCCGGGTGCCCAAAACATCCGCCAGCAGCTGGAGAACTTCGACGAGCGCGAGATCGACCGCGTGGAGGCCATCGTGCGCTCCATGACGCCGCACGAGCGCGTGGCCCCGAAGATCATCAACGGCTCCCGCCGCGCCCGCATCGCCAAGGGTTCCGGTGTCACCGTCTCCGAGGTCAACGGCCTGCTGGAGCGCTTTGGCCAGGCCCAGAAGATGATGAAGAAGATGGCCCAGGGCGGCGGCATCCCCGGAATGCCGGGCATGCCCGGCATGGGCGGGGCCCGCAAGGGCAAGGCCGCGCCGAAGAAGAAGGCCCGCTCGGGCAACCCGGCCAAGGCGGCCCAGGAGCTGCGCGAGGCCGAGGAGCGCAAGGCCAACGCCGCCAAGGCGCTGCCCACCGGCGCTGCCTTCGGCGGGAACGACATGGAGGGCTTTGATCCCTCGGCCCTGAACCTGCCCAAGGGCTTCGACAAGTTCCTGGGCAAGTAACACCCGTTGTGCCAGAATCGCGCCCCTTTATTGTTTTCGCGCCGGACCACCCGGCGCGGAAATGACGAATGGGCGCGATTTTCGTCTGTTGGTTCTTTGAGAGGTGCATTGTGAGCGGCGAACGGATTGTCTTCATCCACGGCGCTGGTGCGTTCGGCGCCGCGGCCTGGCCCGCCCAGCATTCCCTTGCCCGGGATTACGATGCCCTGTTCATCAAGCGGCACGGCTTTGATGTGTCGGCGGAGCCTCTGGCCTCTGATTTCGCCGCCGACGCCGAGATCGTGCTGGGCCATTTGGACGGCGGCGCGCATCTGGTGGCGCATGCCCAGGGTGCCATTGCGGCGATGATGGCGGCCGTGGAGCAGCACTCCCTGGTCCGTTCACTGACCCTGGTGGAGCCGGCGTGCATGTCGCTGACGGCGGAACTGCCCGCCACCCATGCCTACCGTGAGCTGTTGGAACCGCTCTACGCCCGGCGCGCCGAGATGGCCGACGTCGAGTTCGCCGTCGCCTACGCCCGGATGGCTTCGGCCAGCGGCGAGGTCCAGAGCGGCCCGGGCACGACGGCGCCGGGCGCGCTGAACAACGAATCGGCGGCCCGCGCCGCCCGCCGTCTGCGCCTGCAGGCCCCGCCCTGGGAGGCGCCGCTGCACATCGTGCCGGGAGTCCCCACGCTGGTGCTCACCGGCGGCTGGGAGCCGCTGTATGAGGAGATTGCGCACTACCTCGCCGGCACCGGCGCCGTGCACCGCACGACGGCGGGCGGCCACCGCCCGCACGACACCGCCGAGGGCGCGGCCCTCATCAAGGATTTCATCACCGCCCACAGCGGTTAACCCTGCATCTGTGCGACAGTAAACGTCCTTCTGTGGCCCCAGAAGGACGTTTACTGTCGCACAGATGAGGCTTCTAGCCCACGGGCATGGCGGGTTCGGGCAGGTAGACCTTGGAGCCCGACGCGCGGAACTCGGCGCTCTTGGCGCTCATGCCCTCCGCGATCAGTTTCTGGTTGGCCGCGGAGCCAAACTCCGCCCTGATGTCCGCGCTGATCCGCATCGAACAGAACTTGGGCCCGCACATGGAGCAGAAGTGCGCCGTCTTGGCCGGTTCCGCCGGGAGCGTTTCATCGTGGAAGGCCTGGGCGGTGGCAGGGTCCAGCGAGAGGGAGAACTGGTCCCGCCAGCGGAACTCGAAGCGCGCCTTGGACAGGGCGTCGTCGCGTTCATGCGCGCCCGGGTGCCCCTTGGCCAGATCGGCGGCGTGCGCTGCGATCTTGTAGGTGATCACGCCGGTCTTCACATCGTCCTTGTTCGGCAGCCCCAGATGTTCCTTGGGCGTCACATAACACAGCATCGCCGTGCCGTAGCGGGCGATCTCGGTGGCTCCGATGGCGCTGGTGATGTGGTCGTAGCCCGGCGCGATGTCCGTCACCAGCGGGCCCAGCGTATAGAACGGCGCGCCGTCGCAGAGCTCCTGCTGGCGCTCGACATTCTCCCGCACCAGGTGGAATGGCACATGCCCCGGCCCCTCCACCATCACCTGGACGTCGTACTGCCAGGCCCGCTTGGTCAGCTCGGCCAGGGTGTCCAGCTCGGCAAACTGGGCGGCGTCGTTGGCGTCCGCCGTCGAGCCCGGGCGCAATCCGTCGCCCAGGGAGAACGCGACATCATAGCGGGCAAAGATCTCGCAGAGCTCGTCAAAGTGCGTGTACAGGAAGTTCTCCTGGTGGTGCGCCAGGCACCAGCCGGCCATGATGGATCCGCCGCGGGAGACGATGCCGGTGACCCGGTCCGCCGTCAACGGCACATAGCGCAGCAGCACGCCGGCGTGGATGGTCATGTAGTCCACGCCCTGCTCGCACTGCTCCAGCACCGTGTCGCGGAAGATCTCCCAGGTCAGCTTGTCCGCCTCGCCGTTGACCTTTTCCAGCGCCTGGTAGATCGGCACCGTGCCAATCGGAACGGGGGAGTTGCGCAGGATCCACTCCCTGGTGGTGTGGATGTCATCCCCGGTGGAGAGGTCCATGACGGTGTCCGCGCCCCACAGGGTGGCCCATTGGAGCTTGTCCACCTCCTCGGCGATGGAGCTGGTGACGGCGGAGTTGCCGATGTTGGCGTTGATCTTCACCAGGAATGCCTTGCCGATGATCATCGGCTCGGACTCGGGGTGGTTGATGTTGGCCGGGATGATCGCCCGCCCGGCCGCCAGTTCGGCGCGCACCAGCTCAACATCGCAGGATTCGCGCAGCGCCACAAAGCGCATTTCCTCGGTGACGACGCCGGCCCGGGCGTAGTGCATCTGGGTCACCGTCCGCCCGGATGTTGACCGCAGCGGCGGCCGCTGGGCGCCGCGCCACTCGGCGGAGGCGGCCCCACGGCGTGCCGCGCTGCGCCCGTCATCGAGCAGATCACGACGGCGCCCGTCATAGGTTTCGGTGTCGCTCCGGCCGGCAATCCACTGCTCCCGGAGCGGCGGCAATCCGTGCACCGGATCGCTGCCGGGGCCCGCCGTCCGGTACACATCGAACGGTGGATTCTCAGCACCGGAGGGCGATGGTTCCAGCTGGATCCTCGTCACCGGCACCCGAAGGCCCGAATCGGCATCCTCGAGAAAGTGCAGAGAATGGGCAGGGCTTTGCTGTGATTTTTCCACGGGTGTTACTCACTTCCTTCGCCGGCATTACCCGGACAGGTTCAACGGTCGCAGACTGCATCAGTCCGATCTCAGCCCCTGCATCAGGGCTCCCGTGTGGTCGTTGTCGAACCTACCACTGAATCGCGTTGTCCGTGGTGCACCGTAGGATCGTGGCATGTTGGAAATCCGTCCCGCCGCGCTCAGTGAGCTCTCCCTGCTGCCGGCCATTGAAGCCGAGTCGGACGCCGTGTTCGACGACGCCGGCACGGGCATCCGCGCTGTGGACCTGCCGCCGCCGGCCACCGTGGCGGAGTTCTCCGAGGCCCTGCACATCATGGTGGCCGGTCGACCGCCGGTCGGCTTTGCCCGCGTGGAGGAAGTGGACGGCCAGGCCCATCTGGAGCAGTTGTCGGTGGTGCCCCAGTGGCAGGGGCGGGGGATCGGCCGGGCCCTGGTGGATGCCGCGCTGGCCTGGGCGCGGGAATCCGGCTACCACTACGTCACCTTGACCACGTACGCGGACATTGCCTTCAACGGGCCCTTCTACGCCAGCTGTGGATTCCGCCCCCTGGCTGGGGATCTGGGGCCGGAGCTGGCCCGCATCCGAGACGAGGAAAAGCTCCTGGGGCTGGACGCCCTGGGCACCCGCGCGGCGATGGTGCACGACCTTCAGGGGGCTTGAACACGGCGGTGCGGCAAACATGGGAAAATCCACAGTATGGCTAACGTAATCGCATACCAGGGTGAACCCGGTTCCAACTCCCATCTCGCCTGCACAGAGAAGTACCCGGACTTTGAGTCCATGCCCTGCGCCAGCTTTGAGGATGCGTTTGCCGAGGTGACCAGCGGCCGTGCCCAGCTGGCCATGATTCCTATCGAAAACACCCTGGCCGGCCGTGTCGCGGACATCCACACGCTGCTGCCGGAGACCACGCTGCAGATCATCGGTGAGCACTACCTGCGCATCCGCTTCAATCTGCTGGCCATCCCCGGCGGCACGATTGAACAGGCCACCGAGGTCCACAGCCACGTCCACGCGCTGGGCCAGTGCCGCAAGCTGATCCGCGAATTCGGCCTGAAGCCCGTCATCAACGGCGACACCGCCGGATCGGCCCGTGATGTGGCCAAGTGGAATGATCCCACCAAGGTCTCCCTGGCACCGCCCGGCGCCGCCGAGCTCTATGGCCTGGACACCCTCGCCGTGGATGTCGAGGACGATCCCACCAACACCACACGCTTTGTGATCCTGGCCGACAAGGCCCCGCTGCGCGGCCGCGGCGAACTGGCCGGCGACGCCGTCACCAGCTTCGTCTTCCGCGTCCGCAACGTGCCCTCTGCGCTGTACAAGGCGCTGGGCGGTTTCGCGACCAATGGCATCAACATGACCCGGCTGGAGAGCTACATGGTGGGCGGGGAGTTTGCCGCCACCATGTTCATGGTCGACGTCGAGGGCCACCCGGAGGACGCGCCGATGGTGCACGCCTTCGAGGAGCTGCGCTTCTTCACCTCCGAGATGCGCGTCATGGGCGTCTACCCGGCGGATCCGTTCCGCCGCCGCTGAGGCGCCGGCCCGCCCAAGGGGCCGTGGCGCAGGTCTCGCCGGGAATATATTGAAGCTTCAAGTAATTTAGATCTATGATGGGTGCAAGCCCACCTTTGGATCCACCTACTTTGGAGCATCATGCAAGCCCTTTCCAGCCAGGACCTTCTCTCCGCCGATCTCACCATGGGCACAGTGATGCTCAAGGTGGGCGACATGGCAACCATGAGCCACTACTACCAGCACGCGCTCGGCCTGGACATCATCACCGAGGCCGACGGCGGGCTGTACCTGGGCCGCGGCGCCACGCCGCTGGTCCACCTTGCCCCGGCCCCGGGGCTGCACGTCCCGGGCCGCGGCGAGGCCGGGCTCTTCCATACGGCGCTGCTCTTTGAGGACCAGGCATCTTTGGCGGCAACGGTGGCCAGCGCGGCCCAGTACGAGCCGAAGGCCTTCGCCGGCAGCGCCGACCACCTGGTCAGCGAGGCCTTCTACTTCACCGACCCCGAGGGCAACGGCATCGAGCTCTACTGGGACCGCCCCCGTTCCGCCTGGGATTGGAACGGTGGCAATGTGGTGATGGATTCGCTGTCCCTGCCGCCCCAGGCCTACCTCGGCAGCCACCTCACCGAGGCGTCCGTCTCGGGCCAGCGCGAGGCAGCAGCGGCCATCGGCCACGTCCACCTGCAGGTGGGCGATGTTGACACGGCCCAGTCCTTCTACGTGGACACCCTCGGCTTCGAGCGCACGGCCGGCTGGCACGGCCAGGCCCTCTTTGTCTCCGCCGGCGGCTACCACCACCACATGGCAATGAATGTCTGGAACAGCCGCGGCGCCGGCCCCCGCAAGGACACTCTGGGCCTGGGCGAGGTGCTCATCCAGCTTCCCGGCAAAGACGACGTCGGCGCCCTGGCCGAGCGTCTGGCCCACCACAAGATCGCCGTCGCCAACACCGGGGCCGAATTGGTCTTCCAGGATCCGTGGCTGAACCGCATCCGCGTTAGTGTTGGTAGCGCACCGGTGGTTTCCCCTTCCGCCTCCTGACGGGGGGTGGGGAGGTCCGGTGGCAGCCATTTTTCCCACAACACTGGAGGCTACGGTCTTGACCGCTTTCTCGGAATTCTTTGTCACCGACCACCACGGCGCCGTGGCTCGCGCCAAGTCCCTGGATGCGGGGAAGGCCCCCGCGGCCAATCTGCCCGTGCTGCCGACCCCCGGATTGTCCGATTTTGAGATCGAAGTGCTGGGGGAGCTGGCCGCCAAGACGGTGCACGCCACCGGCATCACCGTCGAGCTGGGCATGGTCGACGTCGAACTGGACTCCCTCTTTGTGGTGCCCGAGGCTCTGGCCGAGGTCTTCGCCGAGCTGGTGGACCTGGAGGATCCCGAGGAACTGCCCGAGCTCGCCGCAGCCTGGGCCGCCGCCGAGGAAATGGAATCCACCCCCGAGATCACCGAGCCGCTGGTCCGTGCGCTGGCCGCACTGGCCGGCACCGTGGACGAGAACGCCCGCACCCACCTGTACTTCTACTCCGCAGCCTAGGCCTGCGCTGCGGCGCCAAGCGCTGCACCGCGGCGGCGGCCACCCCACCCGGGGGCGGCCGCCGTCGTCGTTTCCGTCATGCGGCGCGCCCCGGTCACATGGATGCGGGATGATCTGGCATAATGGACAGGTACTCGATCCGCGTGGCCCCTCTCTCCGTGTGATGATCGTGTCTGTAGAGTCCTGAGGATCGGCCCGCCCCACGGGAGCGTGAAACAGGATTCGCCCTCGTATAAAACAAGGAGTGACCACTAAAGTGGCCGTTAAGATTCGCCTGAAGCGCTTCGGCAAGATGCGCGCCCCGTACTACCGCATCGTCGTCATGGACTCCCGCGCAAAGCGCGATGGCCGTGCGATCGAAGAGATCGGCAAGTACCACCCGACGGAAGAGCCCTCGTTCATCGAGGTCGACACCGACCGCGCGCAGCACTGGCTCTCCGTTGGCGCACAGCCGACAGAGCAGGTTGCCGCAATCCTGAAGATCACCGGTGACTGGCAGAAGTTCAAGGGTCTCCCGGGCGCCGAGGGCACCCTGAAGACCAAGGCCCCGAAGGTGGCATTCGTTGCCCCCGAGGCCGCTTCGGTCATCACCAAGGAAGCCATCACGCCGAAGGCCAAGAAGGCTGACGCTGAAGCTGCCGAGTCTGCAGAGACCACCGAGGCTGAGTAGGTTGCTGGCTGAGGCGCTGGAGCACCTGGTCCGCGGGATTGTTGACTCTCCCGAGGACGTCAAGGTCAGTGTGAAGAACAACCGCCGAGGGGAATCCCTCGAGGTGCGCGTTCATCAGGATGATCTTGGCCGCGTCATTGGCCGCCAGGGCCGTACTGCCCGCGCGCTGCGCACCGTTGTTGCCGCTTTGGCCAACGGTGAGCCTGTCCGCGTGGATGTAGTGGATACGGACCGCCGCCGCTAGGACCTTCTCCTTCGGGAAAAGGTGTGAACGGCACAGCATTTCAGCACCAGAAGCTATAGATATTGGCCCCGGCACCATAATGGTGCCGGGGCCAATTTCATGTCCAGCCCTATTTACAGTCCAGCCGCATCGGCGCTGGCACACATTGCTGCCTGGCAGCAGGAGGAGTTTTCATGCAGGTTCAGGTTGCCCGGATTGGCAAGCCGCACGGCATCCGCGGTGAAGTGACGGTACAGGTCCTCACCGACGCCCCCGAAGACCGGTTCGTCCCCGGCGTCGACCTGGTGGTGAAGCCTGCCACGCTGGGTCCGCTGACGGTGCGCAGCGCCCGCTGGAACAAGGACATCCTGCTGCTCGGCTTCGAGCGCATCACCACCCGCAACGAGGCCGAGACCCTCCGCGGTGCCGAGCTGTTCATCGACTCCGACGATGTCGAAGATGACGACGACGATGCCTGGTACGAGCACGAGCTCGTCGGCCTCGAAGCCCGCGTGGGCACAGAGGTGGTGGGCAGGGTGACTGCCCTGCGCACTCTGACCGCGCAGGATCTGCTCATCATCGAAAACGCCGCGGGCGAGGAAATCCTGGTGCCCTTCGTCGAGGAAATCGTCCCCGAGGTCAACGTCGAGGCCGGCTTCGTGCTGTTGACTCCGCCGCCGGGCCTGTTTGAGCTGAACAGTGCCGACGCTGGATCCGCTCCTGAAGACGCGGACGACGACGCCGACAGCGCCGATGGCGGAGATGCCTAAATGCGGTTCGATGTTGTCAGCATCTTCCCGGAATACCTGGCCGCACTGGATCTGAGCCTGATCGGCAAGGCCCGCCAGGACGGCGTGCTGCAGGTGGGCGTCCACGATCTGCGGGAGTTCACGACCGACCGCCACCGCACGGTGGATGACACGCCCTATGGCGGCGGCGCCGGCATGGTGATGAAGCCCGAGCCCTGGGCCACAGCCCTGGCGTCCCTGTTGGAGAACCCGACGCCGGATCCGCTGGCGGCCCCCGCCTCGGATGCCCCGGCCGGCGGTGCCTTTGATGCGGACGGCGGTGCCTTTGATGCGGAGGGCAGCGAAGCTGCTGCCCCGCGGCGCCCCGTCCTGATCGTCCCATCCCCGGCGGGAGAGGTCTTCAACCAGACGCTGGCCTACGAGCTGGCCGAGGAGGAGCACCTGGTGTTCGCCTGCGGGCGCTACGAGGGCATCGATGAGCGTGTGCTCGAATGGGCTGCGGAGCACTACACGGTGCGTCCGGTCAGCCTGGGCGACTACGTCCTCAACGGCGGCGAGGTGGCCGTGCTGGCCATGGTCGAGGCCATCGGCCGGCTGGTGCCCGGCGTCGTCGGCAACCCCGAATCCCTCATTGAGGAATCGCACTCCGACGGGCTGCTCGAGTACCCCGTCTACACCAAGCCCTCCAGCTGGCGCGGCCGGGACATCCCCGAGGTGCTGCTGAGCGGCAACCACGCCAAGATCGCGAAGTTCCGCCGGGACGAGCAGCTGCGCCGCACGGTGGACCGCCGCCCGGACCTGATCGCCGCCCTGGATGCGGCAACCCTGTCCAAGGCGGAGCGCAACACGCTCTGGGAGCTGGGCTACGCCGTCGTCGACGGCCACCTCGTCCAGCGCGGGCCCGCCACCCCAACTGAGTGACACTTATGACACGTTCCGAGGCCCGGAACGTGTCATAACTGTCACCTACTTGGGGTGGGGGATTAACCCCGCCGGGGAGGAATGTGGCAGAATTGGTTCTTGTGTCTACTGGGCCCGCCCCTGCCACAGGGGGAGCGGAGTCAACAGCTCGACACGCCGGCCTGCCACCAGCGGCAGGTCCGGTCACCACACTTCAGCAGCCTAGCCCGCCAACCCTTCACCGGGTGGGAGCAGGACTGCCGTTACTGAACGTAAATGACCTGTGGCGTTTACCAGGAGTGAGAATATGCATATCCTCGATTCCGTCGACGCAGCCAACCTGCGCACCGACATCCCCGCGTTCCGCGCCGGCGATACCCTCAACGTTCACGTGAACATCATTGAAGGTTCCCGCTCCCGTGTCCAGGTGTTCAAGGGCTTCGTCCTTGGCCGCCAGGGCGATGGCATCCGCGAGACGTTCACGGTCCGCAAGGTCTCCTTCGGTGTTGGCGTGGAGCGTACCTTCCCGGTGCACTCCCCGGTCATCGAGAAGATCGAGGTCGTCACCAAGGGTGACGTTCGCCGCGCCAAGCTGTACTACATGCGCGATCTGCGCGGCAAGGCTGCCAAGATCAAGGAAAAGCGCGACAACCTGCCCACCAAGTAAGGGTTCCGCACTTTGCTTCACTCAAAACGCCGGCCCGGGAAACTGGGCTGGCGTTTTGTTGTCCTGGCAGTGGTGGTGATGATCGCCGTTTCCGCGGTGGTCCGCAGCTGCTGGCTGGACGTTTTCTACATCCCCTCCGCGTCCATGGAACCGTATCTGGTCACTGGCGACAGGGTGCTCGTCTCGCGGACGGACTTTGCCTCAACCCCCATCAAGCGTGGCGACGTCGTCGTCTTTGACGGACGTGGCTCCTTTGCTCCGCTGCACAGCGGCAAGGGTGCCCTGGCCGACGCCGCCCAGACCGCCGGGGAATGGCTGGGCATCGCGGGCTCCGACACCGTCTACGTCAAGCGCGT
Organism: Arthrobacter sp. 35W; assembly: GCF_000482545.1. GTDB lineage: Bacteria > Actinomycetota > Actinomycetes > Actinomycetales > Micrococcaceae > Specibacter. The sequence goes on along the minus strand of NZ_KI519454.1, from coordinate 2,253,937 downwards.
GCTGGGCGTGGCCGGGGACAGGGTCCGCTGCTGCAACACCAACGGCCAACTGGAGATCAACGGCGTTCCCGTCACCGAGAGCTACCTCCATCCCGGGGATCTTCCCAGCGAGTTGGCATTTGATGCCGTCGTTCCGCAGGGTAGGTTGTGGCTCATGGGTGACCACCGTTCCGTATCAGCGGATTCGCGGCACCTCATCGGTGCCCCGGGAGGTGGAATGGTGTCAACGGAGAAGGTCATTGGCCGCCCGCTCATGGTGCTGTGGCCGTTCGACAGAATTGGTCTGCTCTCCACGGTGGTTCCCACCGAAACCCCTATCTTGAAGGACGCACAGTAGATGCCGCACAACACGCCGGGCGATGCCGAGCCGCTGGAGAAGGGCGAACGCCTGCGCAGCGGCGTCATGTCCTGGCTGAAGGAAGTCGGTACGATCATCGCCGTCGCGCTGGTGCTTTCGTTCCTGATCAAGACCTTCCTCTTCCGGGCCTACTACATTCCGTCCGGTTCCATGGAGAACACCCTGGAACTCGATGACAGGATCTTCATCAACCTGCTGGTGCCCAAGCCCTTTGCACTCGAGCGTGGGGACATCGTTGTCTTCAGGGACACCCAGGGCTGGCTCGCGCCCGTCCCAGAGGCCCCTGCGGGTCCCTTCGGCTGGGCCAAGGACGCCATGATCTTCATCGGGCTGGTGCCCGATGAATCACAGCAGCATCTGGTCAAACGCGTCATCGGCCTGCCGGGCGACCACGTCTCGTGCTGCGATGCGCAGGGCCGGCTCACTGTCAACGGCGCGCCCTTGGATGAGCCCTATCTGTTCCCCGGAGCCCGCCCCTCCGACACCACCTTCGATGTGGTGGTCCCGGAAGGGAAGATCTGGGTCATGGGCGACCACCGCAACAACTCCTCGGACTCTCGCGAGCACATGAAGATGGAGGGCGGGGGCTTCATTTCCATCGACGACGTCGAGGGCCGCGCCACGGTGATCGCCTGGCCGCTGAACCGCTTTACGATCCTGGGCAACTACCCGGATGTCTTCCGCGAGGTTCCGGACCCGTCGCCGTCGTCCGCGCCGTCCGAGACCTCCACCACCAGCCCGGCCGGACAGTAGTGGCTGCGGGCACGGCCCCCACCCTGGAGTTTGAGCGCGCCCTTGCGGCCAAGGGCCGCGTGCTGGTGGCCGGCTGCGATGAGGTGGGCCGGGGATCCCTGGCCGGTCCCGTCAGCGTCGGCGTCGTCGTCATCGATCCGTCGTCCGTGCCACTGCTCGACGGCGTCCGCGACAGCAAGCTCCTCAGTGCGCCGGTGCGCGATGCCCTGGTCCCGCAGATCAGCGCCTGGGCGCTGGCCAGCGGCGTCGGCCACGCCTCGGCGGCCGAAATCGACGCCATCGGCCTGATGGACGCGCTCCGTTTGGCCGGCTCGCGCGCGCTGGACGCCATTGCCGCCACCGGCGTCGTGCCCTCCATCGTGCTGTTGGACGGCAACCATGACTGGCTCTCGATTCCCGCCCAGCCGGCGCTGCTGTTCGACGGCTTCGGTTCCCTTGACGGAACGGACGACGACGGTGGGCCCGCCTTTGGCGCCGCGATGCCCGTGGTCACCAAGATCAAGGCGGACATGACCTGCCTGAGCGTGGCTGCCGCGTCCGTGCTGGCCAAGGTGGAACGCGACGGCATCATGGCGGCCCTGGACGAGGAGAACCCCCAGTTCGGCTGGGGCGTGAACAAGGGCTATGCGACGGCAGCGCACCGCGCAGCCATCACTGAGCATGGACCCACCGACCACCACCGCAAGAGCTGGCGGCTCACGGCGTAAGCACGCCGGGGCTGCGTAGGGGATGATGGACTTATGAGTGCCGAGGATCTTGAAAACTACGAGACCGACATGGAGCTGCAGCTCTACCGCGAGTACCGCGACGTGGTCAATCTGTTCAGCTATGTCGTGGAAACGGAGCGGCGCTTCTATCTGGCCAACCACGTTGACCTGCAGGCCCGCTCGGCCGACGGCGAGGTCTACTTCGACCTGACGCTGCAGGATGCCTGGGTCTGGGACGTCTACCGCTCGGCCCGCTTCGTGAAGAACGTCCGGGTCATCACGTTCAAGGACGTCAACGTCGAGGAACTGGTCAAGAGCGACGATCTGCAGATCCCCAAGGACGGCTCGCTGGGCTAGTCACCCCTCCACAGCACCACGTGCTGCGGCTGTCGTCCACGTTCGTCTCCGCCACTCTGCCGCCGGCCTCCTGGCACCTGGATGCTGGTGGTGGAGGTAGCGATGAAGGCGAAAGACGCATTGGGCCGCCGGGGTGAAATCCTGGCGGCCGACTACTTGGAGGATCTGGGCATCCGGGTCATCGACCACAATTGGCGCTGCCGCAATGGCGAGATCGATCTGGTGGCCGTGGACGGCAGCACGCTGGTCATTGCCGAGGTCAAGACCCGCCGCTCCCTGCGCTACGGCCACCCCTTTGAGTCCATCACCGCGGCCAAGCTGGCCCGGCTGCGGACGCTTGCTGTGTTGTGGTCCCGCGAGCACGCGGTGCACCTGCCCGCCCTTCGCATCGATGCCGTGGCCGTGATCGACCCCGGTGGGGGCAGGCCGCCCGTGGTGGAGCACCTCAAGGGTGTGGGCTGAGTGGGCATGGGCCGGGCGCTGGCCGTGGCGATGGTGGGTCTGAACGGCCACATCGTGGAGGTCGAGGCGGACATCGGGCAGACGCTGCCCAACTTCATCCTGCTGGGCCTGCCGGATGCCTCCCTGAAGGAGTCCATCGACCGCATCAAGGCCGCGGCGCAGAACTCCGGCATCCCGCTGAGCCGGCGGAAGATCACCGTGAACCTGGTGCCCGCCTCCCTGCCCAAAAGGGGATCCGCCTTCGATCTGGCCATCGTCATGGCAGCGCTGGAGGCGGCCGGCGATGTGCGGCGGACGGGGCGGACGGTGTTCCTGGCGGAGCTGGGGCTCGACGGACGTCTGCGTCCCGTCCGCGGCGTGCTGCCGGCGGTGATGGCGGCAGTTCGTGCCGGCCATGAGGAGTTCGTGGTGGCCGAGGACAACGTCCGCGAGGCGGAGCTGGTGCCCGGCGCCAGGGTGCGCGGCTACCTTTCCTTGGCCCAGGTCGCGGTGGACTTTGATGCAGACACCCAGGATCTGGTGCTGGACCTGCCGGAGCCCGGCGTGGCGGCACCCGCCGCCGAGACGGGGGAGGTTCGGGGGCCCGCCCCCGATATGGCCGACGTTGCCGGTCAGGGTGAGGCCCGGCTGGCGCTGGAGATTGCCGCCGCCGGCGGACACCACCTGATGATGGTCGGCCCACCCGGGGCAGGGAAGACCATGCTGGCCGAGCGGCTTCCCGGGCTGCTGCCGGATCTGCAGGATGCCGAGGCCATGGAGGTCACAGCCATCCATTCCCTCGACGGATCCGGCCCCGCCGTCGGACAGCTGATCCGCCGGCCACCGTACGAACACCCCCACCACTCCGCCAGCGCCGTGGCGATCGTTGGCGGCGGCACGGGCATTCCCCGTCCCGGAGCCGCCTCGCGGGCCCACCGCGGCGTGTTGTTCCTTGACGAGGCCCCGGAATACGACAGGCGTGTATTGGACGCCCTGCGGCAGCCGTTGGAGAGCGGGGAGCTGGTGCTGCACCGCTCCGCGGGCACGGCCTCCTACCCCGCCCGGTTCCAGCTGGTCCTGGCCGCCAACCCCTGCCCCTGTGGCAAGGCCACGGGCAAGGGGGCCGAGTGCACGTGCACCGCCATGGCCAGGCGCCGGTACTTCGACAGGCTCTCCGGGCCCTTGCTGGACAGGGTGGACATCCAACTGCATGTCAACAGGGTGTCGCTGGCCGAGCTGTCTGGAGCGGAGCCGCGGGAATCCACCCACCAGGTGGCTGCCCGGGTGCTGGCTGCCAAGGAGCGGCAGCGCGAGCGGCTGGGCCGTTTTGGCCTGGCGGGCAATGCGGAGGCATCCGGGCGGCTGCTGCGCGGCGTCTTCCGCCTTCCGGGCGCCGATACAGCGCTGCTGGACCGAGCATTGGACACCGGCCAGCTGACGGCCCGCGGCTATGACCGCGTCCTGCGGCTGGCCTGGACCATTGCCGACCTGGGCGGCCACGACCGCCCGGACCGCGACGACGTGGGGCTGGCCTTGACCATGCGGCAGAGAGGAATGGGAACGTGAGCACCGAAGAACCACCTGCGGGAGCAGAATCAGGAGCCGGCGCAGGAGCAGAGGCCACAGGCGCGGACGACGGCGGGCAGGCACGTATCAGGGTGGCCCGCGCCGCGCTCACCCGCCTGATGGAGCCCTCCGACCTGGCCGGGCTGGCCCTTGTCCGGGCCGTGGGCCCCGTGGATGCTCTGGCCATCATCGAGGGCACTCTGGAGGCGCCCAGGGGGCTGGAACGCTCCATGACGTCGATCCTGGTTGACTCGGGCGCTGCCGGCAGCGGGTGGCCCGGACTGGCCGATGCACTGGGGCGCTGGCGGCCCCGGGTGAAGGACGCGGCACCCGAACGGGATCTGGCGGTCATCGCGGCGCTGGGTGGAGGCCTGCTCTATCCGGAGCATCCACTGTGGCCGCCGGCGCTGGCCGACCTTGATCTGGCGGAACCCATCGCCCTGTGGGTCCGCAGCGCCACGGCCGCCCTCCCGCCGCTGGGCAGCTGTGTGGCCATCGTCGGGTCCCGGGACTCCACCAGCTATGGTGCCTCGGTCACCTCCGAGATGGCCTACGCACTGGCGCAGCGTGGCCTCACGATAGTCAGCGGCGGCGCCTTCGGCATCGACGCCCAGGCACACCGGGCCGCCCTGACGGGGGCCGGGCCAGGATGCCTGCCCACGATTGCTGTCATGGCCGGCGGCCTGGACCGCTACTACCCGGCCGGAAACGAAGATCTGCTTCGTGCCATCGCCCACCAGGGTGCACTCGTGGCCGAGGTGCCGCCGGGCGCCAGTTCCACGCGCTACAGATTCCTCCAGCGCAACCGCATCATTGCCGCACTCTCCGTGGCGACCGTGGTGGTGGAGGCACGCTGGCGCTCCGGTGCGCTGAACACCGCACACCACGCAGAGGGACTGGGACGGGTGGTGGCCGCCGTGCCGGGGTCTGTGTACTCCGCCAACTCCGCAGGATGCCACCGGCTGCTGCGTGAGGGGGCTGCCGTGTGCGTCACCGATGCCGCCGAAGTGGCCGAGCTGGCCGGGGCCAGCGGTGAAGCGCTGGTGCCGGAACCCCTCCAGCAGGCCGCCATCCACGATGGACTCAGTGTGGAGGATCTGCTGCTTTTTGATGCCCTGCCGTTGACCACGGGAACCACCGTGGACAAACTCAGTGTGGTGGCGGGGCTGCCACCGGCAGCCGTGCTCGCTGGGCTGGGCAGGCTGGAACTGATGGCCCTGGCGCAGCGGGGCAATGGGCTGTGGAAGCGGCGGCGCTAGACTTTGACCACCGTTCCACCTGCGCACCACGCCAGCATCGAAAAGGACAGGCCATGGACATCACAGTCCTCCGCGGCGACATCACCACACTCTCGGTGGATGCCATCGTCAACGCTGCCAACTCCTCCCTCCTTGGCGGCGGGGGAGTGGACGGTGCCATCCATGCGGCAGCCGGACCCACGCTGCTGGCCCAATGCCGTGAACTCCGCCGCCTCGCCTACCCCTTCGGGCTGCCGGTGGGGGATGCCGCGGCCACCGGGGCGGGCCGGCTGGACGCCCAATGGGTCGTCCACACCGTGGGACCCAACCGCCATGCCGGAGAGAATGACGCGGCGCTGCTGCGATCCTGCTTCCTGCGCAGCTGCGAAGTGGCCAGCGGCCTGGGGGCCACCTCGATAGCCTTCCCGGCCATCGGCGCCGGCGTCTATGGCTGGTCTGCGGCCGATGTGGCGCAGGCGGCGGCGGAGGCCCTGGCGGAGTTCGCGGCGGCCCAGGACGCCGATCAGAGTGGCGGTGGCATTGAAACGGTCCTCCTGGTCGCCTTCAGCCCGGAGCTGGAACAGGCCTTCCGCGGCGCCCTCAGCAAACAGTTCGGCGGGGGTCCCAGCGAGGACCGCGGCGAGGCTTCCGGCCAGGGCTTCTGAGAGGGCCTCCGGGGCCCATCGAGAGCACCGGAGCATGCGGTTGCCCTCTGCCCGGCGGGGCAGCTTGTCCGGGCCCGGGCCAGGGCGCAGAGTGTAGGGGTGGACCACAGCGAACGAGCGCAATTGCCCCCGGACCTCGCCCAGGCGGCGGCCGCCTTTGAGCGGTACCTCGTGGCCGAGCGGGCGCGCTCCGTGCACACAGTCCGCGCCTATCTGGGGGATCTGGACTCTTTGCTGATCTTCGCCGTGGCCGAGGGGGCCGCGGCTCTGGACGCCTTGGAGCTGGGAACCCTGCGCCGCTGGCTGGGCGAGCAGAGCGCGATGGGCCTGGCTCGTTCGACATTGTCCCGCCGGGCAGCCACGGCGCGCAGCTTCACCGCCTGGGCCACCCGGGAGGGCCTGCTGGCCGTGGATCCGGCCCTGCGGCTCAAGGCGCCCAAGAAGGACAAACCGCTGCCCGGTGTCCTGGCGCAGAGCCAGGTCAACCGCGTATTGGACGCCGTGGCCGACACCGCCGCCGAGGCCGATCCGGTGGCCCTGCGGAATGTGGCCATGGTGGAACTGCTCTACGCCACGGGGATCCGCGTGGGCGAGCTCGCGGCACTGGACATTGACGATCTGTTTCCGGAGCGGCGCACGCTGCGGGTGCTGGGCAAGGGCAACAAGGAGCGCACCGTGCCCTACGGAGTCCCGGCCGATCGGGCCGTCGAGGCCTGGCTGCGGACCGGCCGCCCGGCGCTGCGCCAGGTGGGCAGCGGCGCGGCACTGTTTCTGGGCAAGCGCGGCAACCGGGTGGACCAGCGCCAGGTCCGCAGCGTCGTCGAGGGCCTATTGCACGATCTGGGGGACACGGCCGCCACCAGCCCCCACGCGCTGCGGCACAGTGCCGCCACGCACCTTCTGGACGGCGGCGCGGACCTGCGCGCGGTCCAGGAAATCCTGGGCCACAGTTCGCTGGCCACCACCCAGATCTACACCCACGTTTCGGTCGAGCGGCTGCGGAAAAGCTACATCCAGGCCCATCCGCGCGCGTGAATTGCGCCTGAATCCGGCCGTCCGGGCCGCAGCATGGCCGGCACTGGCATTTCCCCTGCGGCTACGGCACAATGTGAGGGGACCGGCCGCCACAACGAAAGGAAGGGCAGCCGAACCCCTGAGCCGGGACTGCTGCCAGCGGAACCTGCGCCACAGCTCAGACATCCACGCATTGCCTGAAGGTCGTTGGGGAAGACGCACCTACAGCTATGGAGGATGGAATGGACGTTGTGATGACGCGCGGTGTTTTGTTTGTGCACTCAGCCCCTACTGCGTTGTGCCCTCATATCGAGTGGGCCATTGGGTCCGTCGTGGATAAACGCACGGATCTGCAGTGGATAGAGCAGCCCGCGGCGCCCTCCATGGTGCGCGCCGAGCTGGCCTGGACAGGTAAACAGGGTACGGGTGCCGCATTGGCGTCCGCTCTGCGCGGCTGGGTCCATCTGCGCTATGAGGTCACCGAGGAGCCGAGCCCCGGCGTCGACGGCGGCCGCTGGTCCCACACCCCTGATCTGGGCATCTTCCATGCCATGACGGATGCCCACGGCAACATCGTTGTTTCCGAGGACCGCATCCGCTACGCCTACGAGTCCGGTGCCGGGGACCCCTCCGCCGTCTACCATGAGCTGTCGCTGGCCCTGGGCGAGGCCTGGGACGAGGAGCTTGAACCGTTCCGCCACGCGGCCGAGGGCGCTCCGGTGCGCTGGCTCAACCGCGTCGGCTGACACCCCACTTCCCGCAGCGCGGGTTCACCCGCCACCACGAAAACGGCCGGTCCCCGAGAGGGGGCCGGCCGTTGTGTCGTTGGGGTGCAGCTAGTGGTTGCGCACCACGACGACGGCGTTGTGGCCGCCGAAGCCGAAGGAGTTGCTCAGCGCCACGATGTCGCCGGCGGGCAGGATGCGCGGCTTGCCGGTGACGACGTCGAGCGGGATCTCCGGATCCTGGTTTTCCAGGTTGATGGTCACCGGGGCCTGGCGCTCGTAGATGGCCAGGACCGTCATAACGGCCTCGACGGCGCCGGAGGCGCCGAGCAGGTGGCCGGTCTGGGACTTAGTGGCCGAGACGGCCAGGTTGTCCACGTGGTCGCCGAAGGTTGCGCGCAGGGCGGTGTACTCCGGGCGGTCGCCCACCGGGGTGGAGGTGGCGTGGGCGTTGACGTGCACCACATCTTCCAGCTGGGCCCGTGCATCGAACAGGGCGGCCTTCAGGGCGCGCGTGGCACCCAGGCCCTCGGGGTCCGGAGCGGTGATGTGGTACGCATCGGCGGTGACGGAGGTTCCGGCAAGCTCGCCGTAGATGCGGGCGCCGCGGGCCAGAGCGTGCTCCTCGGCCTCCAGCACCAGTGCACCGGCACCCTCACCCATGACAAAGCCGTCACGGCTGATGTCGTAGGGGCGCGATGCGTGCTCCGGATCGTCGTTGCGGCGCGAGAGCGCCTGCATCGAGGAGAAGGCGGCGATCGGCAGCGGGTGGATGGCAGCCTCGGCGCCACCGGCCATGACGACGTCGGCCTTGCCCGAGCGGATCAGCTCCAGACCCTGGTGCAGGGCCTCGGTGCCGGAGGCGCAGGCGGAGACGGGGGTGTGGGCCCCGGCGCGGGCGCCCAGGTCCAGGCTGACGGCCGCGGCGGCGCCGTTGGGCATCAGCATCGGCACCGTCATCGGCAGAACGCGGCGGGGTCCCTTTTCGCGCAGGGTGTCCCAGGCGTCCAGCAGGGTCCAGACGCCGCCGATGCCGGTGGCGAAGGCCACGGCGAAGCGGTCGTTGTCGATGTCCTCGAGGCCGGAATCCTTCCAGGCCTCGCGGGCGGCAATCACAGCGAACTGGCTGGACGGGTCGAGGCGCTTGGCCTCAACGCGGGTCAGCACTTCGCTGGCGGGAGTGGTGACATGGGCGGCAAAGTGGACGGGCAGCTCGTACTTCGCCACCCATTCCTCGGTCAGGGTGTGGGCGCCGGAGACTCCCTTGAGGGCGTTCTTCCACATGGTGGGAACGTCGCCGCCAATAGGCGTGGTCGCTCCGAGTCCAGTGATGACAACTTTGCGGGCCATGGTTTCAACTCTCTAAAAATGAAGGAGGGGTCAGGACGGTGGTGCGGAGCGGATGGCCGGCGGTGCCGCCGGCCATCCGCGGTGCCCTGTGCCGCACTGGCGTTAAGGGCTGGCTGGAGCCTAGGCCTGGGCGCCGGCGATGAAGGAAACGGCGTCGCCAACGGTCTTGAGGTTCTTGACCTCTTCGTCCGGGATGCGCACGCCGAACTTCTCCTCCGCGTTGACCACGATGGTCATCATGGAGATGGAGTCGATGTCCAGATCGTCCGTGAAGGACTTGTCCAGCTCTACAGCCTCGGGGGCCAGGCCGGTTTCTTCGTTGACGATTTCTGCCAGGCCGGCCAGGATTTCTTCGTTGCTCGCCATGGGTGGCTCCTTTTCTTGATGTTCTGCTTCGCTCGGGGGAGAGGGTGAGGCAGTGATTGATCAAACCACGGTTGTAGTTTGAGTCGCTATGGAATCTTAGGGCAGTCGGACAACCTGTGCACCGAAGACAAGGCCTGCGCCGAAGCCGATCTGCAGCGAGTACTTGCCGCTGAGCTCCGGATTTTCCTGCAGCAGACGGTGCGTGGCCAGCGGAATCGAGGCGGCGGAGGTGTTGCCCGCCTCCGCGATGTCGCGGCCCACGATGACGGATTCGGGAAGCTTGAGCTGCTTGACCATCTCATCGATGATGCGCATATTGGCCTGGTGCGGCACAAAGGCGCCCAGGTCCTCGGCGGTGATGCCTGCGGCCTCGAGGGCCTGCTTGGCCACCTTGGCCATTTCCCATACGGCCCAGCGGAAGACGGTCTGGCCGTCCTGGCGCAGGGTCGGCCACAGGGAGGACTGCATCTCGCCGGCGGCTGCGGCATCCAGTACGGATTCGCTCTTCATGGCGCTCTGGCTGAAGTCCTTCACGTCCAGCATGGAGTGTGTCATGCCGATGGCATCCCACTTGCTGCCGTCCGAGCCCCAGACGGAGGGGCCAACGCCGGGCTCGTCGGCGGGGCCGATCACGACGGCGCCGGCGCCGTCGCCGAGCAGGAAGGAAATGGTGCGCTCGTGGTTGTTGATGACGTCCGAGAGCTTCTCGGCGCCGATCACCAGCACGTAGTCGGCGGCACCGGAACGGACCAGGGCGTCGCCCTGGGCCACGCCATAGCAGTAGCCGGCGCAGGCGGCGGAGACATCGTAGGCCGGTGCCGGGGTGGCGCCGAGCTTCTCGGTGATCAGGGCAGCGGCCGACGGCGTGGCGTACGGATGCGTGACGGTGGAGACGATGACGGCGCCCAGCTGGGAGGCCTCGATGCCGGCGTTCGCCAGGGCTTCCGCTCCAGCGGCCACGGCCATCTCGATGACGCTGACATCCTTCGGGGCCCGGTGCCGGGTCACGATGCCGGTGCGCTGGCGGATCCACTCATCGGAGGAATCGATCCACTGGCAGACATCGTCATTGGTGACGATGATTTCCGGACGGTAGGCGCCGATGCCCAGGATCCGGGAAAATTCATTGACGGGGCGCTGCTTCAGCGTGGGAGTGCTCACTCGGTTCCTTCTTCCCGCATGGCGGCCTGTGCCGCCAGCAGTTCCTTGGCTGACGCAAGATCGTCAGGAGTCTTCACAGCAACGGTAGCAACACCGCTCATGCCGCGCTTGGCCAGACCCGTCAGCGTGCCGGCCGGAGCCAGCTCGATCAGGGAGGTGACGCCCATGGCGGACATCGTGTCCATGCACAGATCCCAGCGCACCGGGCGGGAGACCTGGGCGATGAGGCTGGAGAGCGCATCCTCGCCGGAGCCGACGACGGCGCCGTCGTAGTTGGACAGCAGCGGCACCGAGGGGTTGTGCGCCGTGATCGACGGGCGCAGGGCCGTCAGGGCGGCCACGGCCGGTGCCATGTGCGAGGTGTGGAAGGCGCCGGCGACGGCGAGGGGGATCACGCGGGCCTTGGCCGGGGGATTGGCGGCCAGCACTGCCAGCTGCTCCAGCGTACCGGCGGCAACGGTCTGGCCCTTGCTGTTCATATTGGCCGGCGTCAGTCCCGCGGCCGCAATGGCGGCCAGCACGTCCTCCGGGTCCCCGCCGACGACGGCGCTCATGCCGGTGGGGGTGGCGGCGGCTGCGGCAGCCATGGTGTTGGCGCGTTCGCGGACAAAGCGCATGGCGTCATCGTCGCTGAGGGTGCCGGTCAGGGCGGCGGCGGTGATCTCACCGACGGAGTGTCCTGCCACCACCACGGGAAGCTCGGCGAGGGGGGCGTCCAGCAGGGCGCTGGCGGCCACGAGGCCTGCCGCAACAATCAGCGGCTGCGCGACGGCGGTGTCCTTGATGGTCTCGGCGTCGGAGGTGGTGCCGTGGGCGATGAGGTCGATGCCTGCAACCTCACTCAGGGCGGCCAGCTGGCCGGCGACTGCGGGCAGCTCCAACCAGGGCGAGAGGAATCCGGGGGTCTGGGAGCCCTGACCTGGGCAGACTATTGCAAGCACGCTATCCAGCTTTCCAAAGGGGACCGTGTTTTGCCGGTGTTTGCGCACACCAAGCTCACGGAGTCGATTTGTAGGAAGTCTACAATATTGCCGAACGGGCGGACACTACGCCGGGCGGGCGGGGGAGCGTTCCACAGTGGGTTTGGCCGGTGTTGCCAACCGGCCCACCACCAGCGCCGTCTGGAGGACAAAGGCTTCGCGGGGGATCAGGGGATCCCAGCCGGTCACGTCGCAGACCCGGCGCAGGCGGTACCGCACGGTGTTGGCATGGACAAAAAGCTCGCGGGCCGTTGCCTCCAGGGAGTGGCCCAGCTGCAGGTAGCTGCCCAGTGTTTCGGCCAGCCCGTTGGAGGCGGCCACCAGCGGACGGTAGATGTTCTTCAACAAGGCGCGGCGGGCGGTGTCGTCGCCGGAAATGACGCGTTCGGGCCACAGATCATCGGCGGCCACGGGGCGCGGGGCGCCCGGCCAGGCCTTGGCCACCGCCATCGCGGAGAAGGCAGCCTGCGCGGACAGGGAGGTGTCGGCCAGGGTGTTCGCCAGTGGTCCGTAGACCACGGGCCCCGGGGCAAAGAGCTCGCTGAGGCGCAGGTACGCCATTTCCTTTTCGGCCACGCCGCCAAGCACCAGAATGAGCCTGTCGCCCTGGATGCCCACCAGCGCATCCTCGGCAAAGCGGCCGGCTGCGCGGCGCAGATCAGAGACGAAGACGGCGTTGGTTTCGGAGGGTGACTTGCCCACCATGACGGTGAAACGGCTCTGGGATTTCCAGCCCAGGGCTGCGATGCGCGACTGCAGGGCGTCCGAATTTTCACCGCGGAGGATGCCGTCCACCACCAGCGCTTCGAGGCGCGTATCCCATGATCCGCGGGATTCGGCGGCCCGGGCATAGACGTCGGCGGCGGCGAAGGCCACCTCGCGTGAGTAGCGCAGCACAGCCTCACGCAGCGCGGATTGCTCTGCCTTGGGGGCGAGGTCCGGCACCTGGTCCTCCACCACCTGGACCACAATGCGGATCAATTGCAGTGCCCGCTGCAGGCTGATGGAGCGGGTCAGCTCGGCCGGGGCCGTGCCGAAGACATCCGAGAGCACCCACTGTGGGGACGACGGCCGCTGGTACCACTGGACAAAGGCGGCGATGCCGTTCTGGGCCACCATGCCCAGTGCCGAGCGTTCATCGGCGCTCAGGCGCCGGTACCAGGGCAGGGAGCTGTCCAGCTCCTTGAGCATGGTGGTGGACAGCTTGCCCACATTGGCACGGAGGCGCTCAAGGGTGAGGGCCTGGGCCTTCGCGGAGGCGGAGTCGGACGCACTCGCCCGCTGAGGGGCCGGTGTGGCGTCGCTGGCCCCGAGCGAGGATGGTCCTGGGTCGGTGGAGGAAAGAGCCATAGACCGACAATACCCCTTGCCGGAGCAGCCCCATTTGTTGGGTCGCTACAAACGCAGCTTAAAAAGCAGTGGCGCAGCGGCCGCCCCGGTGGAACCCGTCAAAGGGTCCGCAGGGGCGGCCGATGCGCCACAGGCGGTGTTGTTAGCTGTCGCCGCCGGCCTGGCCGGTGGTGCCGGCGTTGACGTCCAGGAGCCGGTATTTCTCGATGGCCTGGGCGGGGGCCTGCCAGTCGACCTCGCCGCGGCGGGCGAGCATTTCCAGGGCGCGGACGACGATGGAGTGGGAGTCGATCTTGAAGAACCGGCGGGCGGCCTGGCGGGTGTCGGAGAATCCGAACCCGTCCGCGCCCAGGGTCGCGAATTCGTTGGGCACGAATTGGCGGACCATGTCCGGGACGGCCTTCATGTAGTCCGACACGGCCACGACGGGTCCGGTCGCCCCGGCGAGCTTTTCGGTGATGTAGGGGGTGCGGGCCTGGCCTCCCGGGTTCAGGAACGCGTCCTCTTCGGCGGCGAGCCCGTCGCGGCGCAGTTCCGTCCAGGACGTCACGGACCACACATCGGCCGACACGCCCCAGTCCTGGGCGAGGATCCGCTGGGCCTCGATGGCCCACGGCACGGCCACGCCGGAGGCCAGCAGCTGGGTGCGGGGCCCGTCGGTGGTCGCCGGGGCGGCCAGGTAGATCCCCTTTGTGATGCCCTCGACGTCGATCTCGGCCGGGGCGGCCGGCTGGGTGATCGGCTCGTTGTACACGGTGATGTAGTACATCACGTTGGGGTCGGTGGAATCCTTGCCGTACATGCGTTCCAGGCCGGCCTTGATGATCACCCCGATCTCGTACCCGTAGGCCGGGTCGTAGGAGATCACGGCCGGGTTGGTGGAGGCCAGGATCGGGGAGTGCCCGTCCGCATGCTGCAGGCCCTCACCGGTCAGGGTGGTGCGCCCGGCGGTCGCGCCGATGATGAAGCCGCGGGTCATCTGGTCCGCGGCGGCCCAGAAGGAGTCCCCGGTGCGTTGGAAGCCGAACATGGAGTAGAACACGTAGATCGGCACGAGCGGCTGCCCGTGGGTGGCGTAGGCGGTGCCGGCGGCGGTGAACGCGGCCACGGAGCCGGCCTCGTTGATGCCGGCGTGCACGATCTGCCCGGAGATGGATTCCTTGTAGGCCAGGACGAGGTCGCGGTCCACGGAGAGGTAGTTCTGCCCGTTGGGGTTGTAGATCTTCGCGGTCGGGAAGAACGCGTCGATGCCGAAGGTGCGGGCCTCGTCCGGGATGATCGGCACGATCCGGTTGCCGAAGTCCTTGTCGCGCATCAGGTCCTTGAGCAGGCGCACGAACGCCATGGTCGTGGCGGCCTGCTGCTTGCCCGAGCCGCGGTTGGCCATCTCGTAGGACTTCTCCGCCGGCAGGACGACCTCGGCGTGCTTGCTGCGGCGTTCGGGGACGAAGCCGCCCAGGGCGGCCCGGCGTTCCATCAAATACTGGATTTCCGGGGCGTCCATGCCGGGGTGGTAGTACGGGGGACGGTACGGGTCCGCCTCCAGCACCTCATCCGAAATGGGCAGGCGCAGCAGGTCGCGGAAGTCCTTCAGGTCCTGCAGGGTGAGCTTTTTCATCTGGTGCGTGGCGTTGCGCGCCTCGAAGTGGGTGCCCAGGCCGTAGCCCTTGACGGTGTGGGCCAGGATCACGGTGGGCTTGCCCTTGAAGTCGGTGGCGGCCTTGTAGGCGGCGTAGACCTTCTTGTAGTCGTGCCCGCCGCGCTTCAAATTCCAAATCTCATCGTCGGACAGGTCCGCGACAAGGTCCTTGGTTTGGGGGGTTTGGCCGAAGAAGTGGTCGCGGATGAATCCGCCGGATTCGGCCTTGTAGGTCTGGTAGTCGCCGTCGACGGTGGTGTTCATGACCTTCACCAGGGAGCCGTCCGTATCCTTGGCGAGCAGCCCGTCCCATTCCCGGCCCCAGAGGACCTTGATGACGTTCCAGCCGGCGCCGCGGAAGAAGGCCTCCAGTTCCTGGACGATCTTGCCGTTGCCGCGCACCGGCCCGTCCAGGCGTTGGAGGTTGCAGTTGATGACGAAGTTCAGGTTGTCGAGCTTGTCGTTCGCGGCGAGTTGGAGCAGGCCGCGGGATTCGGGCTCGTCCATCTCCCCGTCGCCCAGGAACGCCCAGACCTGCTGGTCGGAGGTGTCCTTGATGCCGCGGTGGTGCAGGTACCGGTTGGACTGGGCCTGGTAGATCGCGTTCATCGGGCCGATGCCCATGGACACGGTGGGGAATTCCCAGAAGGCCGGCATCAGGCGCGGGTGCGGGTAGGAGGAGAGGGCGTGGCCCTCCTTGGACTTTTCCTGCCGGAACCCGTCCAGGTCCTCCTCGGACAGGCGGCCCTCCATGAACGCGCGGGCGTACATGCCCGGGGACGCGTGGCCCTGGAAGAAGACCTGGTCGCCGCCGCCGGGGTGGTCCTTGCCGCGGAAGAAGTGGTTGAAGCCGACCTCGTACAAGGTCGCGGCGCCGGCGTAGGTGGAGATGTGGCCGCCGACGCCGATGCCGGGGGCCTGGGCGCGGTGGACCATGACGGCGGCGTTCCAGCGCAGCCAGGCCCGGTATTTGCGTTCGATTTCCTCGTTGCCGGGGAATTGGGGTTCCTGGTCGGCCGGGATCGTGTTCACGTAGTCCGTGGTGGTGACCATCGGCACGCCCACGGACTGGGCGCCGGCGCGTTGGAGCAGGGAGCGCATGATGAATTGGGCACGTTCGGTGCCACGTTCCTGAATCAAGGAATCCAGGGACTCAAGCCATTCGGCGGTCTCGTCGGGATCCCTGTCAGGCAGCTGGTTTGTTAACCCGCTCAGGATATGGGAAGTATCGTCTCCTGCGGCCACGTCCAACCTCTCTAAAAGCAGTGTCTTGGCCCACAGCTGTGGCTCTGGGCGCATACACAACACTGTAGACCGCGGCGGCGGAGTGTGTGTAGCTGGATGTCCTGCGTTAAGCCCAGCCGGCGGGGGCCCAGCTGCCTCCGGCTTGAAGCAAAGGCCGTTAGGGTGTTGGCTTGTAGTGAGGGAAATCACCTTCGGTTCTGGCTCACATGACCAGTTTCGCAGCGTTGGGAAGGCAATTCCGTGGTCATCCGCCGTCCCTTCGGGGTGCGGTAGTAGACCGGGAGCCGCGCAACTGGCAATGTTGGTCAGGACAGAATGCTGGTTTCGAAGGTGAAGCCAGCGAGCATGCACTTGCATGTGGACCATTTCAACAACGCGAAAGCGTTGAACGCAGGAGGAACAACGTGAGCGAGGCCGACGCCGGCACGGTAGTTAATGTGGCAGGCAAATTGGGTTTCAAGGATGGCGATCTAATCCAGGAACTCGGGTACGACGACGACGTTGATTTCGATCTGCGGGACAGTATTGAGACTCTGGTGGGTTCGGACCTTCTGGACGAGGACGACCACGAGGTGGCGGATTCCGTCATCCTCTGGTGGCGTGCAGATGACGGGGATCTGGTCGATGCCCTCGTGGATGCACTGACCACCCTCGATGAGGGCGGCGTCGTGTGGATCCTGACCCCCAAGTCCGGCCGTGACGGCTACGTTCCCCCCGCCGAGATCCAGGAGGCGGCACCCACTGCGGGGCTGCACCCGACCACCACTGCCGGAGTTTCGGCCGATTGGGCCGCAACCCGGCTGGTGCCGCGCAAGAAGCAATGAGCGTCGACTCCACCGCCGGGGCGGGGGTGCCGGCCATCGGCGCCCCCGCCCCGGGGTTTGAGCTTTCCAACCAGTTTGGCGAACCCGTCTCGCTGCACGCGCTGAGGGGCAGCGCCGTCGTTCTGGTCTTTTACCCCTTCGCCTTCTCCGGCGTCTGCACGGGGGAGCTGTGCGAGCTGCGCGACAATCTGGCGGACTTTGCCGATGTCGATGCGAAGGTGCTCGCCATCTCGGTCGACAGCAAGTATTCACTGCGGGCCTACGCGGCCGCCGAAGGCCTGGATTTTGATCTGTTGGCCGACTTTTGGCCGCACGGCGGAGTGGCCCGGAGCTATGGCGTCTTTGACGAGATGCGCGGCCGCGCCGGCAGGGACACCTTTGTGATTGACGCCGGGGGAATTCTGCGGTCCCACTTTTCCAGCCCGTCAGGCCAGGCGCGGCCGATCTCCGCGTACCGTCAAGCGCTGGCCGCACTGTAGGGGAGTGCGCCATGGCTGATGCGGCTCCCGTGGGGATTGGTTTTACCGGCTTCGCCCGGGGGCCGGCCGCCGGCCATGTGCCGGAGCCAACCGGCGCCGAGCTGGAAACTCTGGCAGAAATCACTGCGTTGTTGGCCGGCCGCCGCATCGCCCTGCTCACCGGCGCCGGCCTCAGCACGGATTCCGGCATCCCCGACTACCGCGGGCCGGATTCCGCCCCGCGCAATCCCATGACCTACCAGGAGTTTGTGGGCAGCGCCGCGCTGCGCCAACGCTATTGGGCCCGGAACCATCTGGGCTGGCGGACCGTGCGCCAGGCGTCCCCCAATGCCGGGCACTTTGCCGTGGCCCGATTGGAACGGGCCGGGCTTGCCTCCGGCATCATCACCCAGAACGTTGACAGGCTCCACCAGGGTGCCGGTGCCGAGAATGTTGTCGATCTGCATGGGCGCTTTGACCAGGTCATCTGCCTGCGCTGCGGCCACCTCGTCAGCCGGGCAGAGCTGGCCGACGTGCTGGATGCACTGAACCCGGGCTTCCTGGCCGCCGTCAACGCCCACGGTGGCGTTGAATCGGCGCCCGACGCCGATGCCACCCTGGAGGCCGGGCATCTGATCGAGTCCTTCCACGTGGCTGACTGCCCGGTGTGCGGCGGGGTGCTCAAGCCCGACGTCGTCTTCTTCGGTGAAAACGTGCCCAAGCCGCGCGTGGAGCGCGCCTATGCCATGGTCGACGACGCCGGTGCACTCCTGGTGGCCGGATCCTCCCTGACGGTGATGAGCGGCCTGCGGTTTGTCCGGCATGCGGCCAAGGCCGGCAAGCCTGTGGTGGTCATCAATCGGGGAACCACCCGTGGGGATG
This sequence comes from Arthrobacter sp. 35W, assembly GCF_000482545.1. Taxonomy (GTDB): domain Bacteria; phylum Actinomycetota; class Actinomycetes; order Actinomycetales; family Micrococcaceae; genus Specibacter. The sequence goes on along the minus strand of NZ_KI519454.1, from coordinate 2,235,858 downwards.
ATGTGGCCACGGTGAAGTTCGACGCCGGAACCAGCATGGCCCTCGTGCAGTTGGAGCGGGCTCTGGCCCAGCCGGGGCCGCAGCCCGGATCAGGGCGTCCCGATTGGTAAAAGCGGCACCGCATCGGGTACAGTAGTTTCTCGTTGGTTGGAGCGCGAACCCCATGGGAACGCAGCAAGAACCGGCCGTTTGGGTCTTTAGCTCAGCTGGTAGAGCGCCACGTTTACACCGTGGATGTCATCGGTTCGATCCCGGTAGGACCCACCACGAAGAACCCCGCAGTCGCCAGGCCTGGAGCCTGGCGACTGCGGGGTTTTTGCGTTCCCTGGCCGCATGCGGGCAGCTGCAGGAACCGACAGACTCATCTGTGGACATTTGTGGGGGAACGCTTTCCGGGCGGCGGCCTGCGGCTGCACCGGGCGGAATGGCAGTTAAATGAAAGGCTCCCCGCCGTTGCTATTGGGGGATACAACGGTGGGGAGCCAGTGAAAAAAATATATCGCGTCCGTGTCCGCTGCGCAAACAACCGGCAAACTCGGCGTGTCGTTCCTGCGGAGTGCGGTTGTTAAAGTGGAAGGCCTTCCACCGCGACTATTGGGGGACGCCGCGGTGGAAGGCTTGGAACAAATATACACACACCTGCGCCGGACCACAAGAGTGGACGTTCTACCTCCATGCGTCGCGTCAGATTCCCAGCCTCCACGAGCGCCCGTGGCCACTATGATGGTTTCTGTTCAGTGCATTGGACTCTCATTGAGGATGGTCATGGTCGAAACCCGCACAGTACGAGCCAGCGAAAATCTGGGTGGAACGTCACCGGCGCCGGCGGTCACCCGCGCGGCTGCGGTGCTGGATGTGCTGGCGGCATCCCAAAGCGGGCGCTTGACGCTCAGCGATCTTGCGCGGGAGCTGGGCATTCCGAAATCCTCCACCTCGAACCTCCTGCTGGCCCTTGAGGATGCTGACTTGATCACGCGCCAGGGTGCCGACTTTGCCTTGGGCATCAAACTTGTTGAACTGGGCGCCGCCTATCTGAGCCGCCGCGACGAGGTGCGGGAGTTCTACCGCTTCTGCGAGGAGGCTCCCACCTTGTCCAGGGAAACGGTGCGGATCGCCATGCTGGACGGGACGAATGTCATCTACCTGGCGCGCTATGAGGGCCACCCTGCGGTGCGGCTGACCTCCAACATCGGTGACAAGATGCCGGTTTCCTTGTGCGCCGTGGGCAAGGTCCTGATTGCCCGGCTTCACGACCATGACCTCGCAGAAATGTTCCCGGACGACCTTGAGCTGCCGGTGATGACGCCGAAATCCCTGCGCACGGGCGCCGCGCTGAAGGCGCAATTGCAGAACATCCGCAGCCAGGGCTATGCCATGGAAGACGAGGAGTCCACCACCGGAGTGGTGTGCCTGGCCGTTTCCGTGCCCACCCGCGGCGCCCATGGCCCGAGCCTGGGTGTGTCGGTGACAGCTCTTAAGGCCACCTACTCCCAGGAGCAGGGGGAGCAAATGGTGGCGGAGCTGCAGGAATTGGCCCGCACGCTGGGCAATCCCATGGGGTGACGCTGCCACGTTTGGGCCCCGGGAAGTCCCTGTGGCGCCTGCGAAGACGCAACCCTTGGCGAGTTGTTCATTATGTTGTACGCTGTTCACCATAGTGATCAACATCTCAGGTGTTGCCATCTCGGGCGTTGTCACTGTGCTGCCAGACCAACGGGGGTCTGGGTAGTTCTAAGGGAGAGCACGTGATTTCTCAATCTGTAAGACGCGCCAAGGGAGCGGCCAAGCCTGCTGTTGCAGACGCCGTCGTTGATCCGGACCAGCTCCGGCGCGCAACGCTGGCCAGCTCCGTTGGCTCCGCGCTGGAGTACTACGATTTCTACATCTACGGGCTGGCCTCCGCGCTGATCTTCAGCCCCCTCTTCTTTTCGCCCCTGGGGACCACGGGTGGTCTGATCGCCTCCTTCGCCACCTACGGCGTGGGCTTTGCGGCGCGGCCCTTTGGTGGTCTGGTGTTCGGCTACATCGGCGACAAGTTTGGCCGCAAGACTGTCCTCCTGGCCACCATCAGCATGATGGGTGCGGCGAGCTTCGCCATCGGCCTGCTGCCGACATACTCGCAGGCCGGCATGTTGGGGGCCGTCCTCCTGGTGGTCCTGCGCATCATCCAGGGTCTGGGGGCCGGTGCCGAACAGGCTGGTGCCACCACGCTGATCTCCGAGGTGGCGCCGCCGCGCCGCCGCGGATTCTTCGCAGCACTGCCGTTCGTTGGCATCCAGATTGGCACCCTGCTGGGTGCCGGCACCTTTGCCCTCATCGCCATGGCAAACAAGGACGTTCTCGAGGGCTGGCTGTGGCGCGTCCCGTTCCTGGCCAGCTTCGTGCTGATCGGCGTCGCCATCTTCATCCGTCTGCGCCTGAAGGAGACGCCCGTCTTCCAGGAGCTGGAAAAGCACAAGAACGTCACCAGGAACCCGATCGGGCATCTGTGGAAGACGTCCAAGAAGAACGTGCTCATCGGCATCGGCCTGCGCATGGGTGAGAACGGCAACTCGACCATCTACTCGACCTTGCTGGTGGGTTTTCTGGCCAGCGCCGGTGGAGTCTTTGAGGGGAACAAGTTCATTGGCCCCACGGGACTGCTGATCGCTGCCGGGTTCTCGGCCATCATGGTGGTCGTGTTCGGTGCCCTCTCGGACCGGGTGGGCCGCGTGAAGGTCTACCGCTACGGTGCACTGTTCCAGGCGCTCTTTGCCCTGCCGGCGTTCTACTTGGTCACCCTGGGCAATGTCACGCTGGTGTGGGCGGTGATGTCCATCGGCATCGCCCTGGGCGTGCAGTCGATGCTTGGCCCGCAGTGCGCCCTGCTGCCGGAGCTCTTTGGCTCCAGCCACCGCTTCACCGGTGTGGCCATGAGCCGGGAACTCTCCGCCGTGATGGCGGGTGGCATTGCGCCGTTTGTCGGAGCCTTGCTGCTGGGCATGACCTCAAACTCCTGGCTGGTCCTGGGCATCTACTCGCTGGTGCTGGCCGTCATTTCCTTCATCGCAACCTTCTTTACGCCGGAAACGGCTGGCCGTGACCTGATGACCACCGAAAACGCCTAGCAGCGCAGCAGCACAGTACTATCGCAGAAACCCCTGGAGGGGCATCCGCCACGGATGTCCCTCCAGGGGTTTCTGCGTCTGGGCCTGTGCCGTGCGGATGACCGGCTGGCCGGTGCCGACCAGATTGCGGGCCGCGAGGGCATGCAAAAGGGCCGCGTCCTGCGGCATCCCCGCGGCCAGGCCGGTGGGGGTGCCGCACAACGCGGCCCTCTGGGTGGGACGTTTAGTAGAAGTGCACCGGATCCACCAGGTGCGGCAGCTGCCCACCGGTGAGGAACAGGCCCAGATTGCTGGTGAAGCGCTCGGCGATCAACCGGTTCTCGGCGGCACTGAGTGCGGAGGTGTGGGGCGAGACCATGACCCGCGGGTGCTCCCAGAGCGGGCTGTCGGCCGGAAGCGGCTCGACGGCGAAGACGTCCAGGCAGGCGTAGGAGACCTGGCCGTTGTCCAGGGCCTTCAGCAGTGCGTCCTCATCGACCACAGTGCCGCGGCCAACGTTGACGAAGACCGTGCCCGGCTTCATGGCCTCGAACATCTCGGCGTTGAGCATCTTCTCGGTGTAGCTCGTGCCCGGCAGGGTGTTGACGACCGCGTCGGCGCCGGCCAGCAGGGCGGGCAGCCCGGCGGTGTCGGTGACCTGCTCGATACCCTCCAGCGGTTCAATGGTCCGCTTGGTGCCGCTGACCTTCATGCCCAGGGCGCGTGCCAATCGTGCGGTTTCCATGCCGATCTCGCCCAGCCCCGTCACCACCAGCGTCGAGCCGTTGACCAGCCGGGTGGGGGTGCGCAGCTCGGGCCAGACCTTGTCGGCCTGGTCGGCGGCGAGCTCGGCCGTCCGCTTGAAGCCGTTGAGGATGCCCATGATGGCAAACTCGGCCAGCGGCAGGGCGTGCACCCCGGCCGAAGTCGTCACCTTCACGCGCTCCAGGGTTGCCGTGTCCAGGCCGGAGGCCTTGACGGCTCCACCGGCGCCCGCTGCCATCGCGTGGACCCACTGCAGCTTCGGGTTTTCCCGGGCGATCCGGGCCAAACCGGCCGGGTTCTCGTTCGGAAGGCCGTAGAGGATGTCGGCCGAGTTCAGCATGGACCAGTAGCGTTCCTCCTGCTCCGGCGTCCGGGTGAACGAAGGATCGCCGGTGTGGTCGGCGGGGAAACGCTCCGGGGGCAGCAGTTCGGGCTCATAGAGCACTGTGACAGCTGGATGGGCGGCGCGGATGGACTCCACGTGCTCGGCTTCCAGCGGGACGGCAATCGCAACAATGGGATTCTCAAGGGTCATAGTGTTCATCATACTGAATTGTGGTTAGAATACTGAACAGTTTCCTGAAACGTGACTCGCGGCCGATCCAAAAATGACGCCGCCGTCTGCGGGGAACCACCGCTCTTATCGCCAATGACGCCCTGAGGTGCCCCATGACCGGATTAGAACCAGACGCCACCCACCGCAGCACTGTGCCGCCCGCAGCCCAGGCAGCCGGGCGCCAGGTGGGCTTCGTGGGGCTGGGCCTGATGGGCGCCCCGATGGCGGCCAATCTGCTCAGAGCCGGCTGGCCGGTCACCGCGTGGAACCGCTCCACTGCCGCCCTGGACGCCCTCGAGGCCGACGGCGGCACCCGGACGGACAGCGTTGCCGGCCTGAGGGATGCCTCCACCATCATCTTCATGCTGCCGGACCTCTCCGACATCGAGGCCGCGGCGGCACCCTTGCTCGACTCCTGGGCGGCCAGCCCACCGGCGTCCGGCACCGCCGTCGTCGTAATGAGCTCCGTGTCGCCGGTGCGCGTCCGCGGCTTTGGCGAGGCCGTGTCACTGGCCAGTGCGGGCCGCGCCGCCGTGGTGGACGCCCCGGTCAGTGGTGGGACCATCGGCGCCCAGCAGGGAACCCTGGCCATCATGGTCGGGGCCGACGAAGCAGCTTTCACCCGGCTGCGCCCGCTCTTTGACGCGATGGGCAGCACCGTCCGCCGGCTGGGCCCGCTGGGCTCGGGATCGCTCGCCAAGGCCTGCAACCAGCTCATTGTCGGGACGACGACGGCGGCGCTGGCCGAGGCCGCCGAACTCGCCGAACGCTCCGGGATGGACGCGGGCGCGTTGTTTGAGGTGCTGGCCGGCGGATTGGCCGGCAGCCGCGTGCTGGAGGTTGCCGGTCCGCGGCTGGTGGCCAAGGACTATGCCCCCACCGGTCCGGCGAAGTTCATGAAGAAGGATCTGGCCTTTGTGCTGGATTCAGCGGCCAGCGCCGGCTCGGCCGTGCCCCTGGCAACCGCCGCCTACGGCATCTACGACACCTTGGTTGAGCAGGGCCTTGGCGCACAGGACCTGGCAGTGGTGCGGGAATCCATTTCGCGGCGGAGTGCCGCCACACAGGCATTGCACTAGGACATGGCAACAACGGAAGAAGGAACTATGCACGCGCTCTTTGATTTGACCGGACGAGTGGCCCTGGTGACAGGGTCCAGCCGGGGCATCGGCAATGCGCTGGCCCGCGGGCTGGCCCAGGCCGGCGCCACGGTGGTGCTCAACGGCGTCAATGAGGACAGGCTCGCCGCCGCTGCCGAGGCCATGGCGCAGGAATTCCCCGAGGGGCGCATCCACGCCCGGGCCTTCGACGTCACGAATGCCGAAGCCGCCGCCGAGAGCGTGGCCTGGATCGAGGCCAATGTCGGCCCGCTGGAGATCCTCATCAACAACGCCGGCATCCAGCACCGCGTGCCGATGCTGGATCTGGACGTGAAGGACTGGGACCGGGTGCTCAGCACCGACCTGACCAGTGCCTTCCTAGTGGGGCGCGAGGCCGCCCGTGGCATGATCAGCCGCGGCCGGGGCAAGATCATCAACATCTGCTCCGTCCAGACGGACCTCGCCCGTCCCACCATTGCCCCGTACATTGCGGCCAAGGGCGGGCTGCGGAACCTGACCCGGGCCATGACCGCGGAGTGGGCCGCCAGCGGGCTGCAGATCAACGGCATCGCACCGGGCTACATCCACACGGAACTGACCCAGAACCTGGTGGACGATGAAAAGTTTAATTCCTGGATCCTGGGCCGCACCCCGGCCAACCGCTGGGGCACCGTGGAGGATCTGGTGGGGCCGGCCGTCTGGCTGGCGTCGGATGCGTCCAAGTTCGTCAACGGCCAGACCATCTTCATCGATGGCGGCATGACGGTGGTGGTGTAGCCATGGCGATCCCCACCCACGCCCTGGCCGTCGTGGCCCACGCCGCCAACGACCTGCGCATTGACGAGGTGCCGTTGGCCGCACCCGCGGCCAACGAGGCGGTCATCGAGATTGCCTACGGCGGCATCTGCGGCTCGGATCTGCACTACTGGCTCCATGGGGCTGCGGGGGAGTCCATCCTCAAGGATCCGATGGTGCTGGGCCACGAGGTGGTGGGCACTGTGCTGGCGGCCGCCGCCGATGGCACCGGCCCCGCCGCCGGCACAACAGTGGCCGTGCACCCGGCAACCCCCGCCCCGGGCGCCGTCCGGTACCCGGCGGACCGGCCCAACCTTTCGCCCGGCTGCACCTACCTCGGCAGCGCCGCACGCCACCCGCACACCGACGGCGCCTTCATCCGCTATGCCAATCTGCCAGCCCGGATGCTGCGCGCACTCCCGGCGGAACTGCCGCTGCGCCGCGCCGCCCTGGTGGAACCGGCCAGTGTGGCCTGGCACGCCGTCGCCCGCGCCGGCGAGGTCCGCGGCAAGCGGGCGCTGGTGGTCGGCTGCGGCCCGATCGGTGCCCTGGCCGTCGCCGTGCTCAAACGCGCCGGTGCCGCCCACATCACGGCCGTGGACATGCATGAGCTGCCGCTTCAGATTGCCCGCGCCGTGGGCGCCGACGCCGTGTTGAAGGCCACCGACGCCGAGGCGATTGCCGCCGTCGACGCCGATGTCGTTATCGAGTCCTCGGGGAACCACTTCGGCCTGGCCTCGGCCATCGCCGGGGCCACCCGGGGCGGGCGCGTGGTGATGGTGGGGCTGCTGCCCTCGGGCCCGCAGCCGGTGGCCATTTCGCTGGCCATCACCCGCGAGCTGGAATTGGTGGGCTCGTTCCGGTTCAACGACGAAATCGATGAGGTCATCGCCGCCCTGGCGGATGGCTCGCTGGCCGTCGACCCGGTGGTCACCCACGAATTCCCGCTGTCCCAGGCCTTGGAGGCCTTTGCCGTGGCCCGTGACTCCGCCGTCTCGGGCAAGGTGCTGCTGGACTTTGGCGCCTGACACCGGCCATGGGTCCGCAGGGACGCCCTGTGGACCCATGGTGGGGATTCAGCACTCGATGACGTTGACGGCCAGTCCGCCCTCGGAGGTCTCTTTGTACTTGCTGGACATGTCGCGCCCCGTTTGGCGCATGGTCTCGATGACGGTGTCCAGGGAGACCAGATGCTTGCCGTCGCCGTAGAGGGCCATCCGGGCGGAGGCCACAGCCTTGCCGGCGGCAATCGCGTTGCGCTCGATGCAGGGGAGCTGGACCAGCCCGGCCACGGGATCGCAGGTCAGGCCGAGGTTGTGCTCCATGGCAATCTCCGCCGCGTTCTCCACCTGCTCGGGGGTGCCGCCGAGGATCTCGCAGACCGCGCCGGCGGCCATGGAACAGGCGGAGCCGACCTCGCCCTGGCAGCCGGCCTCCGCGCCGGAGATGGAGGCGTTGCCCTTGTAGAGCGAGCCGATGGCCGCCGCCACCAGCAGGTATCGGCGGATGATCGAGGGCTCCTGGGCGGCATCGTGGGGGATGAAGCGCAGGAAGTACTCCAGCACGGCCGGAATGATGCCCGCGGCGCCATTGGTCGGCGCTGTGACCACCCGTCCACCGGCGGCGTTCTCCTCATTCACCGCAATCGCGAAAGCCTGCATCCACTCGTGCGAGGTCTCGCGCTCGGCGCTGTCCAACGCGAGCCGGGCGGCAATGGCGCCCGCCCGCCGTCGTGCATGCAGAATGCCCGGCAGGATCCCGCCGGCGTCCAGCCCGGCCTCAATGGACGCGTGCATGGCCGCCCAAATGGCGTCCAGCTTCGCCTCAACCTCGGCGGCGGGGCGCACGGCGCACTCATTGGCCCAGGCGACGTCGGAGATGGACAGCTGCTCGGCGGCGCAGATCTGCATCAATTCCACGGAGAACTGGTACGGGTGGGGGAGTGCCGCTGCCGGGGCCGACGGCGTGACATCCTCGCCGGCCGCGGCGGCCATAGCCGACTCGGTCTCCACAAACCCGCCGCCAATGGAGTAGTACGTTTCCCGGTGCAGCTGGGAGCCGTCCGCGGCGGTGGCAGTGATGGTCATGCCGTTGGTGTGCCGCGGCAGGACGACGCGCGGGGTGAGAATGATGCTCGCCGGCGTCATGGCCACACGGTGCCCGCCCAGCAGCGCCAGTACGCCGTCGTCGGCCACCGTGGTGGCCAGCAGGCCCGGCACGGCGGGGTCCACAGTTTCCGGCTCATAGCCGGCCAACCCGGCGAGGATGGCCGACGGCGTTCCATGCCCGATGCCGGTGGCGCCAAGGGAGCCGTACAACTGTACGGTGATGGCCTCCGTCGCCGCCATCAGCTCCCGGGTGGAAAGGTCATGGACGAATTCCAACGCGGCCCGCATGGGTCCGACGGTGTGCGAGCTGGAGGGCCCGATTCCTATGCTGAACAGCTCCGTTGCTGATGTGTAACAGCTCATAACAAGACCCATCATAGGTCGATCGTCCGACATTCTGAACGGCCGGTCGGCCCCAATCACAGCCTTTGTGCCCGGACGCAAGTTACGGGTGCATGTTACGTCACTTGATCCCAGAGGATGGACTCCGATGGGGGAAGTGACCGCGCCGCCGATAAACTGGTGGCAACCGATTGAATCAACTATGGAGGTAGTATGTCTGCGCAAATCGGCGTAACCGGTCTGGCCGTAATGGGTGCAAACCTGGCCCGGAACCTGGCCCGCAACGGCTTCACCGTTGCCCTGCACAACCGTTCGGCCGCGAAGACCGATTCCCTGTTGGAGAACTACGGCCACGAGGGCAGCTTCGTGCGCACCGAGACCCTGCAGGAACTCGTTGACTCGCTGGAGAAGCCCCGCCGTGTGCTGATCATGGTCAAGGCCGGGGCCCCCGTGGACTCCGTCATCGAGCAGCTGGAGCCCCTGCTGGAGCCGGGCGACATCGTCATCGACGCCGGCAACTCGCACTACGAGGACACCCGCCGCCGCGAGGCCGCCCTGGCCGCGAAGGACCTGCACTTCGTGGGCATCGGCGTCTCCGGCGGCGAGGAGGGCGCCCTGCTGGGCCCCTCCATCATGCCCGGCGGGTCCAAGGAGTCCTACGACGCGCTGGGTCCGCTGCTGGAAAAGATCGCCGCCCAGGTCGACGGCAGGCCCTGCTGTGCCTGGATCGGCACCGACGGCGCCGGCCACTTCGTCAAGATGGTCCACAACGGCATCGAGTACGCCGACATGCAGGTCATTGGCGAGGCCTACGACCTGCTGCGCTCCGGCGCCGGCATCGAACCCGCCGCCCAGGCGGAGATCTTCACCGAGTGGAACCGGGGCGAGCTGGCCTCCTTCCTGATTGAAATCACCGCCGAGGTCCTGGGCCACGTGGACGCCAAGACCGGCAGGCCGCTGGTTGATGTGATTGTGGACTCCGCCGGCCAGAAGGGCACCGGCCGCTGGACCGTGCAGTCCGCCCTGGACCTGGGCTCGCCCACCTCCGCGATCGCCGAGTCCGTCTTTGCCCGGGGCCTGTCCAGCCAGCGCGGCCAGCGTGCCATCGCCCAGGACGTCCTGGCCGGCCACGAGGTCGAGCTGACGCTGGATGGGACCTTCGTGGAGGACGTCCGCCAGGCGTTGTTCGCCTCCAAGCTGGTCAGCTACGCCCAGGGCCTGGACATGCTCACCGCCTCCGCCACGGAGTACGGCTGGGACCTGAAGCTGGATGAGATCGCGGGCCTGTGGCGCGGCGGCTGCATCATCCGTGCCGAGCTGCTCAAGGAGATCACCAAGGCCTACGCGGCCGAGGACAAGCCCGCGAACCTGTTGTTCGCCCCGGCCTTCGCCGAGGCCATCGCCGGTGCACTGCCGGCCTGGCGCCGGGTGGTCTCCACCGCCGTGCAGCTGGGCATCCCGGTTCCGGTGTTCTCCTCCTCGCTGGCGTACTACGACGGCCTGCGCCGCACGCGCCTGCCCGCGGCCCTGACGCAGGGTCTGCGCGACCTTTTCGGCGCCCACACGTACAACCGTGTCGATGCCGAGGGCACGTTCCACACGCAGTGGAGCGGTGACAAGTCCGAGGTTGAGGCCGTGGACACGCACTAGGCCCCCACCCAAGGACGCGGCCGGCGGCGGAACTTTGCGTTCCGCCGCCGGCCGCGTCCTTTAACCGGTGTGGCATGCCCGGTGCTGTCCGAGGACGGCTAGTGGGCGAATTCCCGCTCCCAGGCCGAGACGAAGCGGTGCTCTCCGCTTTCCACGGTGAACGGCTCCCGTCCGGGAAGCTCGACGACGGCGTCCACACCGGTGGGCACGGTGATGCCAGTGGTCATGGCTCCGTCCTCGATGCGCCACGATATGGAAATCAAGCCGTAGGGCGAGAGGTGGGAGGCCTCGGCGTGCGTGAGTCCGCCGCCGGGCCGGGGGCTGAACCGCACACGCTGGTAGCCGGGGGCTGCAGGAGACAGCCCGGCCACCACCCGGTGCAGCCAATCGGCGACGGCACCCAGGGCGTAGTGGTTGAACGATGTCATGGTCCCGGGATTGACGGTGCCGTCGGGCCGCTGGCTGTCCCACCGTTCCCAGATGGTGGTCGCCCCCTGGGTCACAGGGTAGAGCCAGGAGGGGCATTCCTCCTCCAGCAGCAGGTTGTAGGCGGTGTCGGTGGCGCCAGCATTGCTTAGGGCGTCTGACACCAGTGGCGTACCGGCGAACCCGGTGGCGATTTTGTTCCCGCCCTCGGCCACCAGATGGCTGAGCCGTTGCCCCGCTGCAGCTCGTTGGAGAGGATCCTGGATGAGGCCGAATTCCAGGGCCAGTGAATACGCCGTCTGCGCGTCGCTGGTCATGGTGCCGTCGGGTCGGACGTAGGTGTCCATGAAGGCGGCCCGGACCTCTTGCGCCAGGCGGTCATAGCGCTCTTCGTCCTCAACCTTGCCCAGGACGCCGGCCATCAGGGCCAGCCGGGACGTGCTCCAGGCGAAGTATGCCGTTGCGACGAGGTACTTGTCGGTGGTGGCATCGGCCGGATCCTGCGGCGGCGCTGCAGGATCGAGCCAGTCGCCGAGTTGGAAGCCTTCATTCCACAGGCGGTCCGGCCCGGCGAGGCGTTCCACCAAGTCGATCCATGCCTTGGCACTCTCGTACTGCGCGGCGAGGACTCCGGGATCGCCGAAGCGCTCGTACAGCACCCATGGTGTCAGCACCGCGGCATCCCCCCACACAGCGCCGGGGCGGATAGGCGTCCACATGTGGTGGGCGGGAATGACAGGGACGTACCAGGGGACCGTTCCATCCGGCAGCTGCTCGGCCGCCACATCACGGAGCCATGAAGAGAGCATGCCCGAGGCATCGAACAGGAAGGACGCGGTGGGTGCGAACACCTGGATGTCACCCGTCCACCCGACCCGCTCGTCGCGCTGCGGGCAGTCGGTGGGAATGTCGACGAAATTGCCGCGCATGCTCCACACCACATTTTCATGCAGGCGATTGACCATCTCGTTGGAGCAGGAGAACCATCCCGTGCGTTCCATGTCGGTGTGGTAGACCCGGGCCACGATGTCTCCTGCGGCAACGGCAGCCTGGACATCGCCGGGCCACCCGGAAATCTCCGCATAGCGGAAACCGTGGATGGTGAAACGCGGCTCCCATTCCTCATGGGCCCGTCCGGCCAGGGTGTAGGTGTCTGTTGACTTGGCGCCCCGCAGCGGGCGGGTGTAGAGCTCGCCCTCCTGGAGCACCTCGGCGGTGCGGATGGCCACGGTCGCCCCCGCCGGCCCGCTGACCCGGATCCGGAGCCGGCCCACAAGGTTCTGCCCCAGATCCAAAAGGGTCTTTCCGGAGGGGGACGTCAGAACGGCCACCGGGGCGACCTCCTCGGTGCAGCGCACCGGCGGGCCCTGCGGGGCGACAAGCGTTTCGGGGGCGCGCACCCCCACTGCCACAGGCTGCCAGAGCACAGCGTTGAACCCCGGCGCCGACCAGCCGGCCAGCTCGGCGCGGGCGTCGTAGCTTTCGCCGTCGTACAGCCCGGAATGAATGATCGGCCCCAGGGCGGCCCGCCAATTGTCGTCCGTAGCGATGGTTTCCGTGCTGCCATCGGCGTAGGTGATTTCCAGCTGCGCCAGAAGGGACAGGTCTGTGCCATAGAGATTGCGGAAGCCGCCCCGCCACCCCAGCCGGCCACGGTACCAGCCGTCGCCGAGCCAGGCCCCGATGACATTCTCCCCATGTTCCAAGGCCTCGGTGACGTCGTGCGTGTAGTAGCGCAGCCGCTGGCCGTAGACGGTCCACCCGGGGGACAGGGCCTGGTTCCCCACACGCTGGCCGTTGATTTCGACCTCGTAGAGTCCGTGGGCGCTGACGTACAGGCGGGCCGCGGCCACCGGGCCCCTGGCATCGAAGGACCGGCGGAGCAGCGCGGGCCTGCGCTGGTCGGAGTCTGCATCCTCCGCCCAGCTGCAGCCCACGGGTTGGGCTGACCAATCCGCGGGGGAGAGCAGGCCAGCCTCCACCGTTGCGGCGGCGCTCCACACCGATGCGGTGGGACCGGGCCCCCAGACGCGGACCCGAACCGTGGCGCTCTCCCTCGAGGCCAGCGGCTGCCCGGCCGGCCATGGGACCAGGATGGAGTCCACGGACTCGATGCGCCCGCTGGTCCAGACGCGGCCGTTGCGGGTCACCTCAACCTCGTAGGCCTGCTGCCGCCAGCCGGGCACGGCAGTAGTCCGCCACGACAACCGTGGTGCGGGCTCGCCGATGCCCAAAGGCTCGCGGTGGTGTTCGAAGCTGGGAGCAGCAGGTGTGGCCATTGTGGGACACACCTCCTTTCAGATAGTGGCGCACGAAGCGCCGGCGACGGTTGACGGGTGCCACTGGGTGGCCAGCCACCTTTGGTGGCACTGTCAAAAGAACTGCGGGTGAAAGATTGGCGCCGATTTAGGGTGGGTTCCCGGGCGGATCGCCCAGCTCGGCAATGGCCAATCGAAGCTCCTCGGGCACCGGGGTGTTGACCAGGCCGCGGAGCTCTTGCAGGCGTTGGAGACTGGTGATGCCCACGACTGTGGCGTCGACGTCGGGGTGGTGCAGGGAAAAGTCCAGGGCCGCAGCGGCCAGCGGTATTCCGGCGCTTGCACAGAGGTCCCCGAGCCGGCCGACCCAGCGCAGCAGAGCAGCCGAGGCGGGCCGGTAGGCATAGCGGCCGGCGGAAGCTGCGGAACCTGCCAGGATTCCGCCGCCAAAAGGTGCCGCATTGACAACAGTGATGCCCCGGGCCCGGGCGTCGGCAAAGAGCCCGGCTGCGCTGCGGTCCGCCAGGGTGAACCGATTGTGCGAGAGGACGGCGTCGAATGCGCCAGTGGCCAGGTACTCGGCGAGCAGGGGAAGGGGGCCCGCTGCAATGCCAACCGCCCCCACCAGCCCCTGGCCGCGGAGCTGCACAAGGGCCTCAACCGCGCCGCCGGAGGACATCGCTTCCTTGACGGTGATGGAGTATGGATCGTGCAGCAGGTACAGCGGCAGCCGGTCCACACCGAGCCGCTGCGTCGATTCTTCGAAGGAGCGGTTGACGCGGTCGCCGTCAAAGGCGCCCGTCACCGGATCGGCGTCGGCCTTGGTGGACAGGGCGACGCCGTCCGGCACGGAACCGGCGCTGCTGATGGCCGCGCCGAGCAGCGCTTCGCTGCGGCCCTCGGTGTAGTTGTTGGAGGTGTCCACCCCGTCGAAGCCGGCGTGCATGAAGGCATCGGCCAGACGGGCGCTGCCCTCGTGGTCCAGCCGCCCGTCCCCCAGCCGCGAAGCTCCCAGATAGAGGGCGCTGCGTCCACCAGCCACCGGGTCAGCCCTTGACACCGCCGGCGGCGAGGCCGGCCATGATCTGCTTGTTCAGGAACAGGTACAGAACCAGCATGCCCACCACGTTGATGCTGATGGAGGCAAACAGCGGCCCATACTGCGTGGATCCGTACTGGTCGCTGAAGTTGAGCAGGCCTACCTGGACGGTGGCGAGCTCCGACTTGGTGGTAAAGGTCAAGGCAATGAGCAGATCGTTCCAGATGCTGAAGAACTCGACCAGTGCGATGGTGATGATGGCGTTGCGCATCATCGGGATGCCCATGGAGAAGAAGGACCTGATGATGCTGGCCCCGTCAATGGTTGCTGCTTCGAAGATTTCACGCGGAATGGCGCGGAAATAGGCGGTCATGAGGAACACCGTCAGCGGCAGACCCATCACTGTGTAGGTGATGATCAATGGCCACAACGAGTTGGTCAGGCCGGTGCGGAAGTACACGGTGAACAAGGGAACCAGGATCATCTGGCCGGGGATCATGATGCCTGCGATGAAGATCATCAGGACGGTGTTGCGGCCCTTCCAGACCATCACCTCCAGGGCGAATGCGGCGGCAACGCCCAACACGATGATCAACAGCAGCGACGGGATGGTGACGGCCGCGCTGTTGAGCAGATTGGTTGCGATGGATCCGGTGGTCCAGGCGGCCACATAGTTGTCCAGATTGAAACTGCCCGGCAGCTCCCACGTTGGCTTGGAGAAGAACTCGTTCTGGGTCTTGAACGATCCCATGACCAGCCAGAACAACGGATAGATTTCCACCGCCACGAGCAGGGCAATCAGGATGCGGCCGGTGTACTTTCGCACGCCGCGCAGGAGCTGCCTGGTGTTCCTTGCCGGGGGAGGAGCGGCCGGAGGGGAGTAGGTCCGGGGGGTTGTTGCATTGATGGTCATGGTGTCCTATGCCCTCGTGTTGTCGCGGCGGGAAGACCGGAAGATGAACAGGGTCACCAGGAAGCACATGATGGTGAGCGCGAAGGCGATGGTGCTTCCATATCCGTAGTCCGAATAGCCGAAAACTGTGTTGAACATGTACAGCGTCAGCGGTGTCGTTTCGCTGCCCGGCCCGCCGTTGTTCAGTGCCAGAACTGTGTCGAACACCTTCAGCGTGTTGTTGAAGCTGAAGATGACCGAGGACAGCAGCACGGGCAGGGACAGCGGAATCACGATGTGTTTGACAAGCCGGAACCCGGTGGCACCATCCAAGCGGGCAGATTCCATGGTCTCTTCCGGAATGTCCAACAGGCCCGCATAGAGCAGCACCGCGAAGAATCCCATGGAGCGCCACAGTTCCATGACGATGGCCACGAAGAATGTCCCATCACCGGAGGCGAACCAGTCCACCGAGGAGAATCCCAAGGCGTTGAGGCTGGCGTTGACAGGCCCTTGCTGGTCTCCGACGGCAAAGAGGCTCTTGAAGAGCAGGCCGACGGCAACGGTTGGCAGGATGGTGGGGAAGAACACCACCGTCCTGACGAAGTTGGATGCGTTGCGAAGGACGAAGACGTACATCAAGGCCAAGCCGTAGCCCAGAACGATCTGGCCGACGGTGGTGACAGCAGAGTATTTGAGGGTGAAGAGCAGCGCCTGGAGGGCCTGGGGGTCTTCGATGAAGCGCTGGAAGTTTTCAATGCCATTGAACTCAAACCCGCTCAACGGATTGCCCGTGAAGAAGGTCAGGCCAAGCGACCAGAGGACGGGCACGAGCTTGATCAGCGTAAAGAGCAGCAGAGCCGGCCCCAGCAGAATAAGGATTGCGCGTTTGTCGCCGAGGACGTTCTGCACGGTGGTTCCTTTCGTGGAATGATGCCCCGGTGTTCCGACCGGCACGGCCGGGTGGGGCGGTGGGCTGGTGGCGGTGGGCGGGTTCCACTATGCCTCGTGGGAACCCGCCCACCGCCCCTTGGCCGTTGAGTGGGAGGGCTACTTGGCCTTGCCCAGACCCGCCTGGAGGAGTTCCATGTAGGCCTTCGGCGCCATCTGTCCGGTGACGAGCAGGCTGACGTTGGTCTGGGCGTCCTTGGTGGTCTTGGCGTCGAAGAGTGCTTCGAACCACAGCAGCGTCTCGCTGGCCTCGCCAACGATGCCCTGGACCTGGGCCGTCAGGGGCGGAATGTTCTCGACAGGAGTGTTCAGCCGGAATCCGGAGACAACGGACTGGTTCTTCATGACGGAGCTGCCGTAGTTTTCGGCAACGCACGTGAGCCAGTCGCCGACCTTGGGTCCGTAGGACTTGGCGGACAACGCTGTGGCTGCGCCGGCATTGGCCGGCCACTGGCCGCTGTTGCCGGCACCACCGTCAACGGCGGGGAACGGCATGAAACCGACGTTCTCGGCACCGATCTTGTTCTGCTTCGGATCGTTGATGTTGGCGAGCATCCAAGAACCGTTGTAGGTCATGGCAGCCTGTCCGTTGAGGAACTGGGCGTTGGCAGTGTCGGTGTCGCGGGAGGTGATGCCCTCGCCGAACAGGTCCGCTGCGCCCAGATCGGCGATGGCTTGGGCCGCCTCGACGTACTTGGCGTCGGTCAGCTTTGCCTTGCCCTCCTGGACATCCTTGAGGGCGTCGGGGCCCACGCTGCGGAAGATGTAGTTGCCCAGCAGGCGCGTGATGGGCCAGCCCTGGCTTCCTGCTTCGGTGAGGGGAACCACTCCGGCTTCCTTCATCTTCTTCAAGGCAGAGACCAGCTCGCCCCAGGTCTTCGGCTCCTTGATGTTCTGCTCGGCCAGCAGCTTCTTGTTGTAGAAGATGCCCTCGACATTGAACTGGTAGGGCAGCGAGGCCATGTTGCCGCCGTAGGCTGCCTTCACGGCCGAACGGGCCGCCGGGAGGATGTTGTCCCAAACGCCCAGATCGGTGAGGATCTTCTCGTAGTCCGCTGCGAGCCCGCTCTTGCCGAGGTCGCCGGTGGGCTTGACCTGTGCGGTGCCGGCCACAAAGGAGACGGGCAGGGCGTCCTGGCTCGCCAACAGCGTGATCTTCTGCACGACATCGCTTTGGGCCACCGTCTCGGCCTTCAGCGGCAGGGCCTTGTCCTGGCTGACACACTGGTCTTTGGCCAGGGCCGCGAATTCATTGCGGATGATCGGATTCTCCGCAGGCGTCAGGAGCGAGAAGGCCGTAGCGGTGTCCTTGGCCTCGCTTCCAGGTGCGGCAGTGGTGCCCGGGTTGGCTCCGCATGCGGACAGGAGCAGAGTCGCGACGCCGGCTCCTGCCAACAGCTTTGCGATGGGGTGCTTGCGCAGTGGATTTGCTGCAATGGACACAATTCCTCCTTGAATTTGTGGCTTTGATGAACGGGTGCTCAACTCAACAATGTGCTTGACACGTTTCAGCTGCCAACACTTGGTTGACACGTTTCAAAAGTTGACACTAGTCACAGGGAGTATGTGTGTCAAGGGTTTTTGTGTGACTGAACACAGATGATCACCGGAGTGCGTTTCTTGTTCAAAAGTCATTGACACGTTTCAAGAATTGATGCAGAATGAGCAGGCCAAGGCGGTGGCCATCCAGGGATGGCCATTTAGCACCGCGGGTCCGTGTCGTGGCGGCCGCGCCGACTGAAATCGGCGAGGATGTTCCTCGGCAGCTGGCTCCGCTGGCCAGCGCCGACGCACCAGAACCAACCGGCCAAAGAACTCGAAGGGGGACGTCATGCCAGCAAGGGTAGGAATCCGCGAGGTCGCAGCTGTTGCAGCCGTGGCCCAGGGAACGGTGTCACATTTCCTCAACCACCCGGACAGAGTGTCGGAGGAAAAGCGCGAGCGCATCCAGCGTGCCATAGACCAGCTCGGATTTGTCCGCAATGATGCCGCATCCCAGCTGCGCCGCGGCACCAGTGACACCATTGCCTACATCGCCCCCGATGTCAGCAACCCGTTCTTTGCCACGATCGCCGAAGGCGTGGAGCAGCAGGCGGCGGCCAACGGCCTGTCGGTCTTCCTGGCAAATTCCAACCGCAGCCGGGAGCGCGAGGACGCCTACCTGGAAATGTTCCAGGCCCACAGGGTGCTGGGCATGCTGGTGGCCTCGCACGATCCCATTGAAGACAGGCTCTTGCACATCCGGCGGCGGGGAACCCCCACGGTCCTGGTCGGCCAGCGGGCACTGGGCAGTGACCAGCCGTCAGTCTCGGTCGACGACGTCACCGGTGGGTATCTGGCCGTTCAGCATCTGATTGCCCAGGCGGGCCGCCGGATTGCGTTCGTGGGGGGTCCCTTGGGGATCCAGCAGATAGGCGACCGCCTCGAGGGGGCCGGCCGGGCCGTCCGGGAGGCGGGGGATGCCACCATGGAGGTCATCAACGTGGACAATCGCACCATAGCCGAGGGCCGGTTGGTGGCTGCGGCCATCGCCAGCCGCCCGCCGGCAAACCGGCCGGATGCGATCTTCGCCGCCAACGACCTGCTGGCCTTGGGCATCATGCATGGTCTGGTGGTGGACCATGGGATCCGCATACCGGCGGACATGCTGTTGGTGGGCTATGACGACATCGAGTTCGGCGCGGCGTCGATCATTCCGCTGACGTCGATCCGCACACCCCACGAGGGATTCGGCATCGCAGCGGTGGACCTCCTCACCGCAGAGATCGCCAACAGCGACGCCGGCCGAAAGAAGAACATCGTGTTGCAGCCGGAACTTGTCGTCAGAGCTTCGACCCGCGGCTGATCCGCAGCGGTCCGCTGCGGCCCAGTGCGCAGTGAAGGAGTTAGATCCACATGGCGGGGTCGATGTACTCCGCCGGATCCACCGCCGGTGCCATTTCCTTGGCGGCATCGCGGTGCCGCACCTTGCCGGGGATGCCGGTGATGATGGACTCGGCCGGGGCGTCCTTGACCACGACGGCGTTGGCCCCGATCGCAGAATCGTCGCCGATGTAGATGGGGCCGAGCACCTTGGCACCGGAACCGATGGTGACCCGGTTGCCGATGGTGGGGTGGCGTTTGGTCTTGGCCAGGGAACGGCCGCCCAGCGTCACACCGTGGTAGATCATCACGTCGTCGCCGATCTCGGCCGTCTCGCCGATCACCACACCCATGCCATGGTCGATGAAGAACCGCCGGCCCACGGTGGCGCCCGGATGGATCTCAATGCCGGTGGCGAAACGGGCCAGCTGCGAGAGCACCCGCGCAGGGAAGCGCAGCGACGGGTTGGCCCACATCTTGTGCGTCAACCGGTGCACCCAGATGGCGTGCAGGCCGGAGTAGACAAAGAAGTTCTCAAAAGAACCTCGAGCCGCCGGGTCGTGTGACCGGGCGGCTTCGAGGTCCTCGCGTATTCTGGCGAAAATTCCCACAGACTGCTTTCGTGTGTGATGGGCGGGCCCCAAGGCTGGGCCTGCGCGCCCGAGGCCTCCAGTGGCTGGCGCGGGCGCGCCAGCCACTGGGCGGGCGGGGTTTAGCCGCGGATGTCGTCGTACAAAACGGTGGAGATGTAGCGCTCGCCAAAGTCCGGTACGACGGCGACGATCAGCTTGCCGGCGTTCTCTTCACGCTTGGCCAGCTCCAGGGCGCCCCAGACGGCCGCGCCGGCGGAGATGCCGCCGAGGATGCCTTCCTGGGTGCCCAGTGCGCGGGCGGTCTCCACGGAGTCCTCCAGCGTGGCATCGAGGACCTCATCGTAGATGTTCTGGTCCAGAACATCGGGGATGAAGTTGGCGCCCAGGCCCTGGATCTTGTGCGGGCCTGCGGCGCCGCCATTGAGGATGGCGGAGTCCTTGGGCTCCACGGCCACGATCTTCACCTCGGGCTTGCGTTCGCGCAGCAGCTGGCCGACGCCGGTGATGGTGCCGCCGGTGCCGACGCCTGCAACCAGGATGTCGATGGCGCCGTTGGTGTCTTCCCAGATCTCTTCACCGGTGGTCGCCTTGTGGATGGCAGCGTTGGCCGGGTTGGCGAACTGGCGGGCCCAGATGGAGTTCTCCGTGTTTGCCACGATCTCCTGGGCCTTCTCCACAGCGCCGCGCATGCCCTCGGAGCCGGGGGTCAGCACAATCTGCGCACCGTAGGCGCGCAGCATCACGCGGCGCTCGGTGGACATGGTCTCCGGCATGGTCAGGATGACCTTGTAGCCGCGGGCAGCGCCCACCATGGCCAGGGCGATGCCGGTGTTGCCGGAGGTGCCTTCCACGATGGTTCCGCCCGGCTTGAGCTCGCCGGCCTTCTCGGCGGCGTCAACGATGGCCACACCAATGCGGTCCTTGACGGAGTTGGCGGGGTTGTAGAACTCCAGCTTCACCGCGACGGTGGCGTCCAAGCCCTCGGTCAGCCGGTTCAAGCGGACCAGCGGAGTGCCGCCGACAAGCTGAGTGACGTCATCGTAAATACGTGCCATGAAGTTTGACCTGTCTGTGAAGTGGATGAAGTTCTGTTGCGAAACTTAACGCAAGCCTAGCCAGCGCCGCGGGCCCGGCGTTAGGCAGTGAGCCACGCAGAGTAATATTTCCGGGCCTTGGCCAGCTTCGGATTAATGATCACCTGGCAGTAGCCCTGTTCCGGACGGCGGGCGTAGAAGTTCTGGTGGTACTCCTCGGCCTCATAGAAGTTGCCCAGGCGGGTGACCTCCGTGACGATCGGGTGGTCCCAGTGGTCCTGGTTGCGCTCGATGGCGGCCCGGAACGCAGCCTCTTCCTCACCGGTGGTGTAGAACATCGACGAGCGGTACTGGGTTCCGACGTCGTAGCCCTGGCGGTTCAGCGTGGTGGGATCGTGCAGCGAGAAGAACATGTCCAGGATGACGTCCTCGGGGATGATCTCCTCATCGAACGTCACGGCCACCACTTCCGCGTGGCCGGTCATGCCTGAACAGATTTCCTCGTAGCTGGGGTTCCGGATGGAGCCGCCGGTGTAGCCGGACACCACCGAGGTGACGCCCTTGGTGATTTGGTACACGGCGTCCAAGCACCAGAAACAGCCGCCGCCCAATACAAAAGTCTTCATGGTCTATTCAATGGTTGGCGGCCCCAGAAGATTCCCGCACCTCGGCGGCGCGCCACGGCGCCGTGCACCTGTACGCCCCCGATGGGTGAAAATGGAGCTATGGAACGTGTTGAAGCAGTGGAGGACGACGGCGGGACCCAGGGCCGCGGCCCGCAGGAGCCTGGACACGACGAGCCCGCAACGGCCGGCGGCGACGGCGCTGCAGCAGAAGAATCGTCGAAGGAATCGGACGAGACGGCCGACGTGGACGGAGGCGGCGGCGCCGGGGCGGCTGCGGAAGAGCAGGAGGCTGGCGAAGGCGCCACCCCCACGCTGGCCGAGGTCTTGCTGGCGGTTGAGGAGCTATGGCCTGAGTCGCTCGCCGAGGACTGGGACAAGGTTGGCCTGGTCACCGGGCGCCCGCAGTCGCCGGTGGCCCGGATCATGTTTGCCGTCGATCCAACCCTGGAGGTCATCGAGGAGGCCGTCGCCTGGGAGGCCGATCTGCTGATCACCCACCACCCCCTGCTGCTCAAGGGCGTCAATTCCGTGGCCGCCACCTCCAGCAAGGGCCAGGCCGTCCACACGCTGATCGAATCCGGCTGTGCCCTGCTGACGGTGCACACCAACGGCGACAGCGCCGTCGGTGGAGTCTCCGATGTGCTGGCGGATGCGCTGGGCCTGGAAGAGGTGCAGCCGCTGATGCCGGCCGCGCTGGGCCTGCCCGAAGAGGGGATCGGCCGCGTGGGCGTGCTCGCTTCGGTGGAAACCCTGGGCGACTTCGCCCAACGTGTCTTTGAGATGCTGCCGGCGGTGGCCAGCGGCGTGCGGGTGGCCGGCGACAGCGACGGGCTGGTGCGCCGGGTCGCCGTCTGCGGTGGTTCCGGCGACTCGCTGTTCGACGCCGTGAGGGCAAGCGGCGCCGATGTCTACGTCACGGCGGATCTGCGCCACCATCCGGCCTCCGAGGCCCGCGAAAGCGCCCTGAACGGACGCCCCTATCTGGTGGATCTCTCGCACTGGGCCAGCGAATGGCTGTGGCTCCCGGTGGCGGCCCAGGGACTGGAAAACGTCCTTGCCGACCAGGGGTACGCCGTCGAGATGGCCGTGAGCCAGACCAACTCCGATCCCTGGGATTTCATCCTGACTCCGGGGCTGGGTGGATAGTGTCGGCGCACCCCCTCGCGGGCACCGTACGCTAGGACACAAGCAAGGCTCCGCTGCGGCGTGGGCAAAGTCGTCTTCGAGAGGAATTCCATGGCCAAGGCAGCACCCGGCGAGCAGATGCGGCTACTTGAACTGCAGGCGCTGGACGCCAGGCTCAAGTCGCTGGACAACCAGACCAAGGTCCTCAACCAGGACCCGCGCATTGTGGACCTGACGGCGGGGCTGGCCGTGGCCACCAGCGATCTGGTGCTCATCAACACCGAGGTGGCGGATCTGGGCCGCGAGCTGGTCCGGGCCGAGGACGACGTCGCCCAGGTGGCGGCCCGCATTGCCCGCGACGAGGCCAAGCTGAACAGCGGCACCGGCCTGTCCAAGGACCTGGTGGCGCTGCAGTCGGACATCGCCTCGCTGAACAAGCGCCGCTCGGATCTGGAGGACGCCGAGCTTGAGGTCATGGAACGCGGTGACGCCGCGTCGGAGCGCCAGCGCCTCCAGCAGGGCGTGGTGGATGACATCAACGGCTCCTTTGACGGGATCCGTGCCGAGCTCGACGCCGCTCTGGGCACCATCGACGCCGAGCGCCAGAGCACCCTGGCCGAGCGGGCCGCACTGGCCGCGACGTTTGACGCGGCACTGCTGGCCATCTACGACCGCACCCTGGCCAAGTACGGCGTCGGTGCCGCCCGCCTGTTCCACGGCACCTCGGAGGGGTCCGGGATGCAGCTGAGCCCCGGCGACCTCGCGGACATCAAGAAGGCTGCGGACGACGACATCGTGTTCTGCCCCGATTCCGGTGCCATCCTGGTTCGTTCGGCGGAGTGGAACTAACGCCCAACGGGGACGAACCACCTGCCACTCCCGTAGGCCGCCTTCATCACCTGGAAATCTGGGTGATGGACTATCGCCGTGCCAAGGACTCCCTTGGCTGGCTGTTGGAGCGTCTGGGCTATCGGCTGCGCGATGAGTGGGGCGCCGGTCCCCACGGCGGCAGCTGGCGGGGCGCCGGGGAGTACATCGTGCTGGAGGCAGGTCCGGCAGTGGCTGGTCCACACCGCCGTCTTGATTCAGGACTGAACCATCTGGCCTTCCATGCCGGAACGCGGGCCCAGCTGGACGAGCTGGTCCTTGCCGCCGGGGAGCACGGCTGGGAGTTGATGTTCGCGGAAGAGCACCCTTTCGCAGGCGGTGCCGGGCACTATGCGGCCTATCTGCACAACAGTGACGGCTTCGAAATTGAGCTGGTCGCCGACTCTGGGCCGTAGCTCCGCGCTGCAGAGGTGTGGATCTACCCGGGCAGGATGATGTTCAGTGCGTGCGGCTTGCGGGCCGTCCCCGGGACCAGCTCCACGGTCCACCGTTCGCCGGCTGCGGCAGCCAGCTGGGCCGGCGTCGCAGGGGCCTTGCCGCGGCGGATGAGCAGGTGCCGGGCGAGCTCGCCCCGGGTGTGCTTGGCGAAGTGGCTGACCACCGTGCGCTTGCCGTTCTTTTCCGTGAAGACGTTGACGGCCACCGTCTGCCCGGCGGGCGGTGCCCAGGCCGCGGCGTAGGTGGAGGAGCGGCAGTCCACGAGAAGGTGCCCCTCGACGTGCCCGGCCAGGGCCTGGGCCAGCCGTGGCTTCCAATAGCTGGCCAGCTTGCCCAGCTCCGGCAGCCCCACAGACATCGACAATCGGTACGCCGGAATCCTGTCGGCAAAGCCCAGTGCACCCCAGAGGCCGGAGATGACGACGACGGCGTCGTCGGCCTTGCGTTTCTGGGCAGCTGTCATGTCCGCGTAACCCAGGGCGTCATAAAGAACCCCGGAATAGATCTTGTGGGCGGCCTCGGCAGGCTCCACCTGCAGCCTCGTATTGCGGGCCACGTCCTCGCTCAGGGATGCCCCCACACCCAGACGGGCCAGGGCGTCCTCGTGGCCCGAAACATGGGCCAGGGCCGTCAAAACCTCCATGCGGGCGCCTGCCAGCCCGGGAAAATGCAGGTCCTCCAGCGCCACGGGGGCGCCCTTGGCGGCGGGGGTCTTGCCCTCGGAGGGCGGGAGCAGAATAAGCACCACAGAAGCCTACCCGGGTGCGCAGCTGCCGGCGCCGGCGCCCGGGCACTGCCATGTGAGCTGCAACACGTTGGTCCCGTGGGCCAAGTTGGCCGATCTAGAATGGACCATGTGCCCAAACCGACGGTGTTTTGGGCAGGGAAAGGTATTTCAGTGACACTGACCAGCGATGCCGCTCTGGACACATGGATCCAGCGCGAAGCCATGGCCGAAGCAATGATTCCTTTGATCGGCCGACTCTACCGCGACAACAACGTGGTGACCAGCATTCACGGCCGCCGACTCATCAACCAGTCCGTAGTCGGACTCCTCAAGGCCCACCGCTTTGCCCGCCAGATCGACGAGGTTGAACTGCCCGTTGCCGACACCCTGCCGCTGCTGCAGAAGCTTGTCGACCTCAACCTTGGCGCCGCATCCATCGATTTGGCCCGCCTGAGCGCGCTCTACAAGAACAACGCCGACGGCGCCTCCCTGGAGGACTTCCTGCGCAGTGAGCTGGCCGACGTCGTGGACAAGGGCGGCTTCGACGGCCGCACCAGCACCGACGTCGTCCTCTACGGCTTTGGCCGCATCGGCCGCCTGCTGGCCCGCATCCTCATCGAACACTCCGGCGGCGGCCACGGCCTGCGCCTGCGCGCCATCGTGGTCCGCAAGGGCGGCGACATGGACCTCGTCAAGCGCGCCTCGCTGCTGCGCCGCGACTCCGTGCACGGCCCGTTCGAGGGCACCATCACCGTGGACCACGAGAACAACGTGATCCTCGCCAACGGCACCGCCATCCAGGTCATCTACTCGGACAGCCCCGCCACCATCGACTACACGGTCTACGGCATCAACAACGCCCTGATTGTGGACAACACCGGCCGCTGGCGCGATGCCGAGGGCCTGGCCCAGCACCTGCAGAGCAAGGGCGCCGCGCGCGTTCTGCTCACCGCGCCCGGCAAGGGAACGCTGAAGAACATCGTGCACGGCATCAACCACGCCACCATCGAGGACACCGACACCATTGTCACGGCTGCCTCCTGCACCACCAACGCCATCACCCCTGTGCTGAAGGCGCTGAACGACAAGTTCGGCATCGTGCACGGCCACGTGGAGACGGTCCACTCGTTCACCAATGACCAGAACCTGACGGACAACTTCCACAAGGGCGACCGCCGCGGGCGCTCGGCAGCACTGAACATGGTGCTCACCGAAACCGGCGCCGCCAAGGCCGTGGCCAAGGCGCTGCCGGAGCTGGAGGGCAAGCTGACGGGCAACTCCATCCGCGTCCCCACCCCGGATGTGTCCATGGCCATCCTGAACCTGACGCTGGAGAACGCCACCACCAAGGACGAGGTGAACACGTACCTGCGCGATATGTCGCTGAACTCGCCGCTGCGCAAGCAGATCGACTACATCGACTCGCCCGAGGTTGTCTCCACCGACTTCGTGGGCTCCCGCCGCGCCGGCATCGTGGATGGTCTGGCGACCATTTCCACCAACAAGAACCTCGTGCTCTACGTCTGGTACGACAACGAATTCGGCTACAGCTGCCAGGTGGTCCGCGTGATGGAGGAAATGGCGGGCGTGCACCCGCGCGTCTTCCCGCCGTCGGCAAACCTCGTCGGCGCCCGGTAGAGTAGAGAGCTGGATGGGGTGGCTAGGCGGCCGCGCGCCACGCAAGTGGCTCGAGGAACGTCCGGGCTCCGCAGAGCAGGGTGGTGGGTAACGCCCACTCGGGGAAACCCGCAGGCCAGTGCCACAGAGAAGAGACCGCCCCGGACCGCTTGCGGACCGGGGTAAGGGTGAAACGGTGGTGTAAGAGACCACCAGTTCCCTGGGTGACCAGGGAAGCTAGGTAAACCCCACTCGGAGCAAGGCCAGACAGGGCATGATCGAGGGCTGCTCGCCCGAGTGCCCGGGTAGGCCGCTAGAGGGCGTCGGCAACGGCGTTCGTAGATGGATGGCTGCCTCTCGTGCGTGGGCAACTGCGTACGATGACAAAACCCGGCGTATCGGCTGCCCCATCCAACCCTTTTACAAACTGTGTCGCAGTTGATGTCGTTCTGAACGCTCAGAACAACATCAACTGCGACACAGTTTTTTGTTTAAGCCGCCGCTTCAGCCTGGGGGTTGATGGCGGCCCACACCTCGTCGAGGGAGAGGCCGAGCACCGTGGCGAGCGCCGCAATGGTCGAGAAGGCGGGGGTGGCCACGCGGCCCGTCTCGATCTTCCGAAGCGTCTCCGGGGAGATGCCGGCGGCGATGGCGACCTCGAGCATGGACCGGCCGGACCTCGCCTGGCGCAGCAGCGAGCCCAGGAGCTGTCCTCGTTCGATGTCGGCGGGCGTGAGCGGGAGTCTGACCATGGAACCAACTATAGTACCGGTATAGAATTACCGGTATTGTTATTGGGATGTGGAACAGGACGAGCGAATGATTGAGATTTTCAGCCCGGCGGAACTGGAGCGGGCCAAAGTGAGCGGGGTGTTCGTCGCCACGGTGCTGCGGACCCTGCGGGAGCGGGTGGCCGTAGGCACCAACCTGCTGGACATCGACAGGTGGACCGGCGAGATGATTGCCGCGGCGGGCGCCCGCTCCTGCTATGTCGACTACGCCCCATCCTTTGGCCGCGGCCCCTTCGGGCACTTCATCTGCACATCCGTCAACGATGCCGTGCTGCACGGACTGCCCCACGACTACGCTTTGAAGAACGGGGACCTCCTCACCCTCGACTTCGCTGCGTCAGTGCAGGGGATCGTCGCGGACTCCGCCATCAGCTTCGTCGTCGGCGAATCATCCAACCCGTCGGATGCGGCGATGATTGACGCGACCCAGCGGGCCCTCGAGGCCGGCATCGCCGCCGCCACCCCTGGAGCGAGCATCGGGGACATCTCCTATGCCATCGGAACGGTCCTGGCGGCAGCCGGCTATCCGGTCAACACTGACTTCGGCGGGCACGGCGTCGGATCCACGATGCACCAGGATCCGCACATCCCCAACATGGGGCGGCCGGGCCGCGGCTACAAGCTCCGCACCGGGCTGCTGCTGGCCATTGAACCGTGGGTCATGGCGGATACGGCCAGCCTCGCCACGGATGCGGACGGATGGACCCTTCGAAGCGCCACCGGGGCCCGCACCGCCCACAGCGAACACACCATCGCCGTCACCGACGACGGGCCCGTCATCCTCACCAGGTGAACGCCCGGGTTTTGCAAACTGTGTAGCAGTAGGTGCTGCTCAGAGCGCTCAGAACTGGGCCCACGGCGGCGAGGGGCCCGAAGCGAGCTTGCGAGTTTCGGGAGCCGCCGGGGACAACTACTGCTACACAGTTTTATCTGTGGGGGGAGGAACGACGACGGCGGCTGTGGACAAGGCGGGTGGGTGTCGGAGCGCCGTCGTAGACTCATTTCAGTTCCGCGAGTGCAGGCCGAAGGGAAGTGGGTGCCGTGTTCGGAAACCGCCCGCGCCGCCCTCGTCCGCTGCGGCGGTTGGTGATTGCCGTCATCGTCCTGTCACTCCTGGCGGCCATCACCGGCGTCGGCTGGCTTTACGCGGGCGGGTGGATCGGTCCGGGCTCACAGGTGGGCCCGCCGCCCGTGGTGGTGCCCGGGGACGCGGGTCTGGGCAGCCCCGTGAACCGGGTGCAGCCGGCCCAGGCACTGGCCGTCCTGGCTACGCTTGAGGTGAAGGGGCGTGCTCCGAAGACCAACTATGACCGCGCCGCGTTCGGCGAGGCGTGGCTCGACGCGGATGCCAACGGCTGCGACACCCGCAACGATGTGCTCCGGCGCGATCTCCAGGATGCCGCGCTGGTGGCAGGGTCCCGGTGCCTGGTGGCGTCCGGTGCACTGCACGACCCTTACACCGGCACCACCATCGCCTTCACCCGCGGTGCCGACACCAGCGCCGCGGTGCAGATCGACCATGTGGTGGCCCTGGGCAATGCGTGGGCCACCGGCGCCCAGCAGCTCAGCGCGGTGCAGCGGGCGAATCTGGCCAATGATCCTTTGAACCTGCTGGCCGTGGACGGCCCCACCAACCAGGACAAGGGCAGCGGCGATGCGGCCACCTGGCTGCCGCCGGCCAAGGGGTACCGCTGCGCCTATGTGGCGCGGCAGGTGTCGGTCAAGGCCGCGTACAACCTGTGGGTCACGCCGGCCGAACGGGATGCGATGGAACGGATTCTGCGCGGCTGCCCGGGAACCCAAAGCCTGGAATCCGGCTATCCACGGCGCTGATGCGGAACCCGCGCAAGGCTCTGGCGGCAGACGGCAATAAGTGCCATGATGCCGTCATGAGTCCGATCAATTATGTGAACCCGGTCAAGATGGCCCAGGACAATCTGGAGGAGGCCAACCGCCAATTGGCGCAGGCCACCACCGATTTTGCCGCCGGCAGGATCCCCGAGGCGCGCCTGTTGCAGCTTCATGAGCTCAAGGACATCGCCTCGGCCGACCTCGCCCGCGTGGTCAAGGAAAACTAGGACCTCTCGGTGCCGATCGGCACCAGAGAGAGGTCAGGGTTGTTCTTTTCCACCCGGCGCAGTGCCCAGATGTCGTTGAACAGCGCCAGGTACTCGCCGTCGGTGCGCAGCAGCACCTCGGCGCCGTGCACATTGGCCAGCGTTGGCTCGGCCTCCGCCGTCGTCAGGCGGGCCAGCGAATACGGCAGGCGCTCCAGGCGCATCGGTGCGTTGAAGAAGTGCTCCATCCGGTCCTCGACCACCTCGAACTGCATGGGGCCGACGGCAGCAAGCACCGGGGCCTGGTCGCCACGCAGATCCGAGCGCAGCACCTGGATGACACCCTCATGCTCGAGCTGGTCGATGCCGCGGCGGAACTGCTTGTAGCGGCTCGGGTCCTTGGAGCGGGCCACCTGGAAGTGCTCCGGGGCGAACAGCGGGATGGCCGGGTACTCCACCGGGGAATCCAGGAAGAGTGAATCGCCCACGCGCAGCGAGGAGGCGTTCACCAGGCCGACGACGTCGCCCGGGAAGGCCTCGTCGATGACCTCGCGGTCGCGGCCGAAGACCTGCTGGGCGTATTTGGTGGCGAAGGACTTGCCGGTGCGGCCCTGGGTGACCACCATGCCGCGCTCGAAGATGCCGGAGCAGACGCGGATGAAGGCCACGTGGTCGCGGTGGGCCTGGTTCATGCCGGCCTGGACCTTGAAGACGAAGCCGGAGAAGGACGCGTCCACCGGGCGCTTGCCACCGTCGACGTCGGGCCGTGCGGCAGCGGCCGGGGCGTAGTCCACCAGCGCGTCCAGCAGTTCCTTCACACCGAAGTTCAGCGCGGCGGAGGAGAACAGGATGGGGGTGGACTTGCCGGCGTAGAACGCCTCAAGGTCGAAGTCGTCGGGGGAGTCCATCACCAGTCCGGCCTCGTCCACGGCGTCCGTCCAGACATCGCCGAGGGACTCGGCGGCCGCCTCCGGGCTGAAGTATTCCGTCAACGCGATCTGGGCGCCGGCGTTGTTGCGCTGGAACTGCACAAAGCGGTCCTGCTTGAGGTCCCATACGCCGCGGAAGTCGCCGGCAATGCCCACGGCCCAGGTCAGCGGCATCGGCAGCAGGCCCGTGCGCTCGGTGATCTCGTCCATCAGGGCCAGGGCATCAAGGCCCGGGCGGTCCCACTTGTTGATCACGGTGATGATCGGCAGTCCACGCTGGCGGCAGACCTCGAAGAGCTTCATGGTCTGCGTTTCCAGGCCCTTGGCGGCGTCGATGAGCATCACGGCGCAGTCAACAGCTGCCAGCACGCGGTAGGTGTCCTCGGAGAAGTCCGCGTGGCCGGGGGTGTCCAGCAGGTTGATGACGGTGTCGCGGTAGGAGAACTGGAGCGCGGCGGAGCTGATCGAGATGCCGCGGTCCTTTTCCATCTGCTGCCAGTCCGAGACCGTCTCGCGGCGGTTGGACTTGCCGTTGGTGGCGCCGGCGGTGCCGATCACCTTCGCATGCAGGGCCAGGGCCTCGGTGAGCGTGGACTTTCCGGCATCCGGGTGGCTGATCACGGCAAAGGTGCGCCGACGCGCGGCCTGCCCAGTGATCTGGTTGGCGCGGGCGGGGGAGAGGGTCTGCTCGGACACGCTGCTTCTTTCGCTGGTTTACTGCCGTGCCACGGAACGGCACCAAAGCTTCAATTTTAGCGCAGTGCCAGCGCGCCGAATCCGAGCTGCCAGCTGCCCCCGGCGTCGATGCGTTCCAGGACCACGCGCTGGAGCGCCGTTTCGCGGGGCAGCGCGTCCAGATCCTCCATGCTGCGCGTGCGGAAGGTGAAGTAGACGGCATCCGTGGGTTCGTCCCGCGGCGTGCCGTAGGGGGTGAACAGCGCCGCGAACCGGGCGATGTTGCTCGCCGGGTCCAGACGCGGCGCCAGGTAGGGGTCCAGCAGCCAGGATTCGCAATTGGCGTGTGCCACGGGGTGCCCGGGGAAGTGGGCGGCGAAGAATGGGCGGACCATCGCCAGGGAGGCGCCGACGGCGTCGGCGCCCAGGCCGCCGTCCTCGGGGATGTGGACGCCTGCCACCCATTCGCCGGGCTCGACGCCGGGGATGGGCAGAGTGGGCTGGTGGATCAAGTACTGCAGGCGGCCCAGCTGGTAGAGCTGCCCGGCATAGTGGTGGCGAAGCCAACCGTAGGTGTCCATCCCGAAGGTGCCGTGGACGCGGCGGCTGATGGCCATGTTCCGGCCCAGGTCCGCCAGCGTGGCCCGGCTGACGGCGGCGTCGATGCCGCGGGCCTCGTGGAAGCGCAGCAGCTCGGGAGTGAAGCGGAGGTAGGCGGAGATCCAGTCCGCCTGGCTGGCACCGAGCACCGGCAGGGAATCCTCGGCACTGCCCAGACGGGAGGCCAGGAACGCCAGCACCGCCTCGGTGCCGCCACTGGCCGGAGCCGCCAACAGCGCCGCCGCCTCCACCCGGTCCGCGGGCGCAATGCCAGTGGTGTCGAGGAGGGCGGCGGTGTCCAGCGCAGTGGTTTCAGTCATGGCGCCAGCCTACCGAAACCGGCGCTGTTCCAGCACCACAGGTCCCGGGGAGGGGCCGCTAGGACGTGGGGGTTTTGGCCACGAACAGGGTCTCCGCCTGCTCCAACGACATGCCGTTGGTCTCGGGCACCTTGAAGAAGACGAAGAAGAACGACGACGCGGCGAACAGCGCATACATGCCATAGGTCAGCGGCAGCGAGGCGGCCGCCATGACGGGGAAGCTGAGCGTGATGGCGAAGTTCGCGATCCACTGCGCGGCGGCGGCCAGGCCCAGGGCCCGGGCGCGGATCCGCGAGGGGAAGATTTCACCCAGCAGCACCCACACCAGCGGCCCCCAGGAGGCGCCGAAGCTGATGACGAAGACATTGGCGGCAACCAGTGCCACCGGGCCCCACGCGCCGGGGAGCGAGATGTCCGATCCCTCTCCGGTGGCGGAGGCGAAGGCCATCGCCATCGTCGCGAGGGAGACGGCCATGCCGATGGAGCCCGCCAGGAGGATCGGACGGCGGCCGATCCGGTCCACCAGCGCGATGGCCACCAACGTGACGAGGATGTTGGTGACAGAGGTGGCCACGGAGATGGCCAGCGAGCTCTCCTCGCCAAAGCCAACGGCCTTCCACAGCGTGGTGGAGTAGTAGAAGATCACGTTGATGCCGACAAACTGCTGCAGCACCGAGAGGATGATGCCCACCCAGACCACGGGCATCAGGCCGAACGTCCTGCCGCGCAGCGATCCCTTGCGCTCGGCCAGGGAATCCTCGGCGATGGCATCCGTGATTTCACGGATGTAGCGGTCCGTGTCCTCGGCCGGGGCGATGGTGGCAAACACCGCGCGGGCCTGCTCCTCCCTGCCCTTGAAGACGAGGAAGCGCGGGGACTCGGGCAGCGTGAACGCAATGCCACCGTAGACCACCGCCGGGACCACGCCGGCCAGGAACATCCAGCGCCAGGCGTCGATGCCGAACCACAACGGCTCGCCGGCCCCGCCCGCCGTCGTCGCAAAGAGCGCGTCGGAGAGCAGCGCGGCAAAGATGCCCGTGGTGATGGCCAGCTGCTGCAGCGAGGCCAGCCGGCCGCGGACGTGCCGCGGGGAGATTTCGGAGATGTAGGCCGGCGCGATCACCGAAGCCAGGCCGATGCCCAGCCCGCCCACCAGACGCCAGAGGATCAGATCCCACACGCCGAAGGCAAAGCCCGTGCCCAGGGCGCTGGCCAGGAACAGGATGGCACCGAGCTTCATGGCCGGGATGCGGCCGTACTTGTCGGCCACCTTTCCGGCCAGGTAGGCGCCGGCGGCGCAGCCCAGCAGGGCGACGGCGACGGCGAAGCCCGTGACGGCCTCGCTGAGGGCAAATTGGTCCGAGATGGCATCGACGGCGCCGTTGACCACCGAGGAGTCAAAGCCGAACAGGAAGCCGCCGACGGCGCCGGCAACGGCCAGGCCGATGACTCTGCGGGGCACCGTGGCCGAAGGGGTGGATGTGGAAGAAGGCATGGGTGTCCCTAGAGCGGTGAAGAAGGGTGGATCGAGAGGGCCGGACGGGCCTAGTGGCCGAAGGGATCCGGGTCGACACCCGGCAGCCAGGTCAGGCCGGGGATGCCCCAGCCATTGCGCTTGACCATCTTCTGTGCCTTGCGGCCGTAGCGGTTGTTCAAGCGGTCCACGTAGAGCTTGCCGTCCAGGTGGTCGTACTCGTGCTGCATGCAGCGGGCAAACCAGCCCGTGGCCTCGAAGTCCAGCGCGTTCCCGTCGGCATCGAAGCCGCGCACGCGCACCCATTCGGCGCGCTTGAGCGGGAAGCCCTCGCCGGGGACGGAGAGGCAGCCCTCTTCCTCTTCCTCGGGGTCGGGGTCCTTGCCGGAGATCTTGCCGAGCGTCAGCGTGGGGTTGACCAGCACACCGCGGGCGGGCACGTCGTCGTCGTTCTCCATCTGGTAGGTGAAGATCCGCAGGCCCACGCCGATCTGCGGGGCGGCCAGGCCGACGCCGTTGGCGGCGTCCATGGTCTCGAACATGTCCGCAACCAGGGACTTCAGCTCGCCGTCGAAGACGGTGACTTCCTCGGCCCTGCGGTGGAGGACGGGCTCGCCCAGGACTGTGACGGGGTGGATGGTCATGAAGGGATCCTTGAAACTAGGTGCGTGTGGGTCAGCCGGCGATTTCGCGGCCGATGACGTCGCGCATGATCTCGTTGGTGCCGCCGAAGATGGTCAGCAGCCGCGAGGCCAGGAACGCCTGGGCCACCGGGTACTCCAGAATGTAGCCGTAGCCGCCGTGCAGCTGCAGGCAGCGGTCCGTGATGGACTTGACCCGCTCGCTGGCCCAGAGCTTGGCCCGGGCGGCGTCGGTGGCCGAGAGGGTGCCCTCGTTGAACGCGCGGATGGCGTTGTCCACGTAGGCCTCGGTGACCTCCACCTCGGTGAGGATGTCGGCCAGCTCAAAGCGGCTGTTCTGGAAATCGATGATCCGCTCGCCAAAGGCGTTGCGGTCCTTCGTGTACTGCACCGTCTCGGTGTAGATGGCGCGGGCGACGGCGGAGGAGGCGACGGCGATGGCCAGACGGCCCTGGGGGAGCTGGCCGGCCGCGTACTCCAGGCCGCGGCCCACCTCGCCCACCAGATTCGCGCCGGTCACGAGCACGTTGTCGAAGAACAGCTCGGCGGTGTCGGAGGCCTTCAGGCCCATCTTGTCCAGCTGGCTGCCGGTGTTGTAGCCCTCGGTCTTTTCCACCATGAACAGGGAGAAGGAATCCCGGGCGCCGCGTCCGGTGCCGCCGTCCGTGCGGGCCAGCACCAGGGCGCCGTCGCCGGAGATGCCGTTGCCGATGAAGGTCTTCTGGCCGGTGATGCGCCAGTCATCGCCGTCGCGGACGGCCTTGGTGCGGATGCCGCGCAGATCCGAGCCCGCTCCGGGCTCGGTCATCGCGATGGAGGTGACCTTCTCGCCGGAGACCATGCCGGGCAGCCAGGCGGTCTTGAGCTCATCTGAGCCATAGGCCAGCAGGTGGGGGAGGACCATGTCGTCGTGCAGGTGGAAGGCCAGGGCCACGGCGAGGTGGTTGCTCTTGGCGAACTCCTCATCCAGCACGGTGCGGAAGCGGTAGTCGGCCATGCCCATGCCGCCAAATTCCTCCGGCACGGCAAGACCCAGCAGGCCCTGCTCGCCGGCGGCTGTCCACATGGACCGGGGCATCATGTGGGCGGCATCCCACGCGGCGTAGTTAGGGGCGAGTTCGCGGGAGTTGAACTCCGTGGCGACCTCGCGGAACAGTTCGTGGTCTTCGTCAAAAAGATGGCGCTTCATAATGGCTGCTCCTCATGATCCGAATGTCCTGCTGGTTCACCGTGCGGGTGGGATGTGCGCCACTGGACAAGAAACCGGACCGGCACGCAAAAGGCCGCACCGGAAAATTCCAGCGCGGCCTTTGCGTGTCCGGCGCTCTTGCGAGTGATGCCTTCCAACCTTGGGGTGAGATACGGGGGTTGAACCCGCGACCTCCTGGACCACAACCAGGCGCTCTGCCAACTGAGCTAATCCCACCATGTGCCCTTGCATTCCCCGGCGTTTCTTCCGTGGAAAAGGCAACGCAGAAAAGCTTACCGGAAGTTTTGGGGTGCTCGTGACACTTTGGCTGCCACGGGGCCCGTCAGGCCCGTTTCCGGGCCGCTCCGGAAGCCAAAAAACCCGCTGAAATCCCCGTATTTACAGGGATTTCAGCGGGTCCAGGAACTTCTAAAATTTCTTTGCAATCTCTTTTGCCGTGGCCGAATCGGGGCCCGGGGCGGGCACAAACACGGCCTCGCGGTAGTACTTGAGCTCGTTGATCGAGTCCTGGATGTCGCCCAGGGCGCGGTGGCCGCCGTGCTTGGCCGGGGACTGGAAGTAGGCGCGGGCGTACCAGCGGCGCGAGAGCTCCTTGATGGTGGAGACATCAATGACCCGGTAGTGCAGGTGCTCCACGATGGAGGGCATGTCACGGGCCAGGAACATCCTGTCGGTGCCCACCGAGTTGCCGGCCAGCGGTGCCTTGTTGGGATCCGGCACGTGCTCCTGGATGTAGGCCAGCACCTTGGCCTCGGCCTCGGCCATGGTGATGCCGTGGGGGAGCTCGTCAAGGAGTTTGGAGGTGGTGTGCATATCGCGCACAAAGTCGTTCATCTGCGCCAGGGCGGCGGGCTCGGGCTTGATGACGACGTCCACGCCGTCGCCGAGAATGTTCAGCTCGGAGTCCGTGACCAGCGCGGCCACCTCGATGAGCGCGTCATTTTCCAGGTCCAGCCCGGTCATCTCGCAGTCGATCCATACAATGCGTTCATTAGATATAGGCACTGGACAAATGTACCGCCACCATGGCGGTGAGACGCGGATAACACTGTGACGCCGCGGGGAATGGCCGGGGGGTGGCTGCTAAAATGGCGAGGTCGTTGAACCGCCCCGAGGGCCTGTTCCGGCAATGCTGTACCAACGGATCCAAGGGACTTGAACAATCATGACGTCAGGCGGTTTACGCATGGGCACGTCCGAAGATCAGGGACGGGTGGAGGAAGACTCCGCCCGCTCAGAGGCGAGCCCTGCCCCCACCTCTGCACCTGTGGAACCGGCCCGGAAGCCCAAGGCCTACATCGCCATCCTGCAGGGCTTCATCGGCTCCCTAATGATGTTTGCCGGGTCCATCGGTGCTGGCTGGATCGCCAACGGGTCCCCTATGGTCAGGCATCCGCTCGTCATCGCCCTGCGCACCGAGGGCTGGGGCGTCGCCACCTCCACGGTGCTGCTGACGCTGGGCGCCATGCTGCTGGTCCGCTCATGGCTGCGGCTGGGCCAGCGGCTCAAGGACTGGGGCCCCGGCTCCCTGACGTCGGTGGCTGCCGCCGTCGGCGCATGGTCGCTGCCCATGCTCTTCGCGGTGCCCATCTACTCCCGGGATGTCTACGCGTACACCGGCCAGGGCCGGCTGATGCTCGAGGGGAGGGACCCCTACACCGAGGGCATCAGCTCCCTGAGCAACTGGTTCTCGCTGGGGGCGGACCCCACCTGGGCCGAGGCCAAGACGCCCTACGGCCCCTACTTCCTGTGGCTGGCGCGGGCCATCGTCGGCATCACCGGCGCCCAGCCCGATGCCTCGGTGCTGCTGTTCCGGCTGTTGGCCGGCGTCGGCGTGCTGCTGTGTGTCATCTTCGTTCCCCGGCTGGCGGAGCTGCATGGCATCAGCGGCGGCCGCGCCCTGTGGATTGCCGTCGCCAACCCGCTGTTCCTGATCAGCTTCGTGGCCAGCGCCCACAATGACGCCCTGATGGTTGGACTGGCGGTGGCGGGCGTCTACTTTGCCGCCACGGGCCGCCACATCACGGGCATCCTGCTGGTGACGGCGTCCATCGGCATCAAGCCGATCACCATCATTCTGCTGCCGTTCCTGGGCCTCATGTGGGCCGGGGCCGGCGCCACCATGGCGCGCAAGTTCCTCTTCTGGGCGGCGACGGCGGGCATCAGCTTTGGCGTGCTGGTGCTCAGCGGAATTCCGTACCACCTTGGCATCGGCTGGACCTGGGCCATTCTGGATCCGACGCCGGGCTACACGGGCTATTCGCCCTCGGGCTTCCTGGGGCAGCAGGTGGAAAGCCTGGCCAATATGATCGGCCTCCCCGGCGGATCGATCGCCGATTGGCTGCGCACGGGCATGAAATGGTCAGGCATGGCCCTGGTGCTGGTGCTGATGTTCCGCGGCGACTACTCTCACCTGGTGCGCCGGCTGGGGCTGGCGTTTGCCGCCGTCGTCATGCTGTCCCCGATCATCCAGCCCTGGTACATCCTCTGGTTCATTCCGTTCCTCGCCGTGACGGGGATCCGCGACGACTGGCAGATCAAGTCGCTCTACGTCGCCATCACGTTCTTCGTGGTGTTTGGCGCCCAGGACCAGCTCTCCGTCTGGTCCTTCGTGGACCTGCAGGTACAGGTGTCCTCGCTGGCCTACATCGTGGCATTGTCCTTCACCGTGTACCTGCTGGTGCTGGACATCCACACGCGCAGGCTGTTGGTGCAGGGCACGCCCAGCCAATGGTTCAAGCTCCGCAGGCCGCTGTCCTAGGACGGCCTGTGGACTAGTACGGCACCGCAGCCGCACGAGGAAACCACGCCTTAACCAAGAACCGCGCCCCGCCGCCATCCCACAAGGGGAGGGCAGCGGGGCGCGGTAGTCTTTGGCGCGGCTCTTTGGCGGAGCCGGCTAGGCGGAGGCGGCCAGAGCGGCCGGCTTGGCGTTGCGGCCCAGCTCCACCGTCCGCTGGATGGACCACCACAGGAGCACCACCAGCAGCACATTGCGGGTGGTCAGCACCGCCGCCATGATCGGGTTGGCGTGGATCAGCGGCGTGTAGAACAGCGGGTAGATCACGAAGGTGGTTACGGCGATGCCCATCAGCAGCGCGGCGGGCACCTTCCAGCGGTTCCAGTCGTGGGTCAGACCGGCCACCACCACGGGGGCCAGCCAGATGATGAACTGCGGGGAGCCCACCTTGTTGAACACCACGAACGCCGTCGTCATCAGCAAGGCGCCCTCCAGGAACAACTCCTCGCGCTCGGCACCGCGGCGCAGGGCCCAGATGAGCAGGGCTGCGCCGACGGCGGCCGCCAGCACCAGCAGCGGCTGCATCAGGAAGGCCGCCACGGACGCGCCGGGGCCGTAGACCTCCGTGGAGTTGATGGCCACGTTGTCCGCAATCTTCGAGCCGCCCACGTTGAACACGCTCAGCCACACCCAGGGGGTGGAGAACGTGGCCTCAAGCTGCATGCCGCGCTCGCCCTGGTTGGTGAGGAAGTCCAGAATGTGGCTGAATCCACCGGAAACCCAGGTCCCAACGGCGACGACAGCGGTCACCGCCGCGCCCGTGGCCAGCACGGCCAGGCGCTGGCGGCTGGCAATGACGATCGGCAGCAGAACGGCAGCCGGCCACACCTTGATCCAGGTGGCGATGCTCAGCAGCAAGCCCGCCACCACCGGGCGCTCGGCCGCGTATAGCAGGGCAATGAGCACGATGGGGGCCGTGATGCCCTCCACCCGGGCAAAACTGAGGTAGCCCATGAAGACAGTGAAGAACAGCCACCACCACGCCGGGGCGATGCCCTTGGTGCGGCGGGGGCCACGGGTGAGGAACAGCAGCCCCACGGCGTTCAGGGCCGTGATGACAAGCGTCCAGACCAGCAGGTAGACGCTGGGCCCGGCGATGTTGGCCAGGAAGATCGGAATCTGCGCCAGCACCGGGTAGACCCATGGACTGATTTTGCCGTCCAGATCGGCGGGGTTGTAGCCGTCCATGGCCCACTGGCGGTACTGCTCCGTATCGGAGAAGGTGTTGCCGTGGACAAAGAACGTGGCCATCCAGCCCAGAAAGAACAGGTGGACGACGGCGAAACCCCACCAGACGCTGGCGGGCCGGGAAAACCAGTCGATGGCGGCAGGGGGCAGGACCGTGCTGCGGAGGCGGATCAGACGGTCAAAAAACGTTGCAGAAATCTTAGGACTCCTTGGCCGCAAGGTGGGCGCTGGGCTCTTTTTTGCCCAGGAGGAACAGGCGCCGCATGGACCAGCAGAACAGCACCACCAGCAGCACGTTGCGGGTGGTGAGAACCAGCGCCATGAGCGGGTTGTTGTGGCTGAGGGCGTCGTAGAACAGCGGGTAGACGAAGAACGTGGCCACGGCGATGGCAATCAGCATGGTGGCCGGCACCCGCCATTCCTTGAAGTTGTGGGCCAGTCCGACGGCGACGGCGGGGGCCAGCCACACCATGAACTGGGGGGAGCCCACCTTGTTGAACACCACGAAGGCCGTGGCCATGGTCAGGGACCCGGCCAGCAGCAGCTCGGTGCGGTCTGCGCCGCCGGTGCGCTTGCCGTTGTGCAGCGCCCAGAACGTCAGGGCTGCCACGATGATGGCGGCGACAATCAGCAGAGGCTGCATCAGCCAGGACATGAACGCGGTGCCCGGGCCATCCACCTGCATGGAGTTGATGTCGGTGTTCATGTACATGCGCGAATCCCCGATGCCGAGCACGGAGAGCCACAACCACGGTGTGGTGAAGGTGGCCTCGAGCTGCATGCCGCGGTCACCCTGCTGGGTGAGGAAGTCCAGCAGCTTGGGCACGGCGCCCATGGCGGCGGCCAGGCCGACGACGAAGACGGTGGCCAGGACGCCGGAGAGAACCACCTGCACGCGGTTCTTCACTACGGTGAAGAGCGCAAGCATGACGGCGGCCGGCCAGACCTTCATCCAGGTGCCGATGGCCAGCAGGAGGCCGGCGATGAACGGCTGGGCGACGCCGAAGGCCAGGGCGAGGAGCACGATCGGTGCGGTGATGCCGTCCACCCGGGCGAAGCCGAGCCAGCCCATGATGAACACGAACACCAGCCACCACCAGGCGGCGCGGATGGCGTGCTGGCTCCGCCCCCAATCGGTGAGCTTGGCCACGGCCAATCCGTTGAGGATGGTGATCATCAACACCCAGAGGAAGAAGAACGGTCCGGGGCCGGCAATGCCTGCCACGGCCATGGGCATCAGGGCCAGGATCGGGTACACCCAGGGGCTGGGGCCGCCGCTGAGATTGGCGTCATTGAATCCGGCGATGGTCCATTCGCGGTAGATGAAGGTGTCGCTGAAGGCCTCCCCGCGCAGGGAGATGGCCAGCGAGAACACCAAAAACACCAGATGGATGATGATGAAGCCGGCCAGCAGGCCCTTGGGGGAGTTCAGGAAGGCCTCGGCGCGGGCCGGAATGATCCGGCGGCGGAACCGTGTGAGAGCGCTGAAAAATGAGTCCGTGGAAATGGGAGAATCCTTGTCAGATAGGTACAGTCACAGGGCTTCGCCGGGCTGCCGTGGGGCATGCGCCGGCCGGTTCCATCCTATCCCAGCCCCCATTTCCCGCCGTCTGGCCGTGCCGAAACGAACCGGGTCGACACCCGCTGCGGTGCTAAAGTGGCACTATTCCATACCAGATGATCACGACGGCGGGTACTGCCGGCCCAGGGAAGACGCCCGGACAGGACTGCTAATTGATGGTGACCTCAGAGTTGCGCAAGCGCGGAGTGGGGGATTCCTTGGCTGCTCCCAAGGCGCTTCACGGCTCTGATGCACCGGGCGGCGGCGCCGCCAATGGTGCCCGGACGGCCATCCTGCAGGGATTCGTCGGCTCTGTGCTGATGGTCCTTGGCTCGGCGGGTGTTGGTTGGCTGGCCGGCAGCAGCACCCTGATCCGCACCCCGCTGTTCATCATCGCGCGCACCTCGCCCATCGCCGTCATCATCTGCACGGTGCTGCTGTGCGTCGGTGCCCTGCTGCTCCTGCGGTCCTGGCTGCGGCTCGCCCAGCGGATTGGCAGCTGGGATGCCCACTCGCGCCCCGTGCTGATGCGGGCGATGTGGATGTGGTCCCTGCCCATGATGTTCTCCCTGCCGCTGTTCAGCCGCGATTCCTACGCCTACATCGGCCAGGGGCGGCTGATGATGCAGGGGCTTGACCCGTATACGAACGGCATCTCGGCCCTGAACAACTACTATTCGCTGGGGCCGGATACGCTCTGGACCGAGGCGCCCACACCCTACGGCCCCCTGTGGCTTTGGATCGAGCAGGGTGCTGTGGCCATCAGCGGCGGCGTCCCGGAGCTCGCGCTGATCCCGTTCCGGATCGCGGCCCTTGCCGGCGTGGTCCTGCTGGCGGTCTTCGTACCCAAACTGGCTGCCCTGAACGGTGTGAATCCGCACCGCGCGCTGTGGCTGGTGGCGTTGAACCCCGTGGTGCTGATCAACTTCATCGCCAGTGCGCACAACGATTCCCTGATGCTGGGCCTGGTGGTGGCCGGCATCTACTACGCCGCCGTCAAGCGCCCGGTGCTGGGCATCATCCTCATCACGGCCTCGATCGCCATCAAGCCGATCACCCTGATCGCGCTGCCCTTCGCCGGTCTGTTGTGGGCGGGCCACCGGGCGGGCTGGGGCCGGAAGTTCCTGTGCTGGGCGGCGACTCTGGGCATTTCCACGGGGCTGCTGGCCGCCGCCGGGATGGTCAACGGGCTGGGGTTTGGCTGGCTGGGTGCCCTGCAGACCTCCAGCGCGGTGTGGATTTGGTACGCCCCGGTGGGCCTGTTGAGCCATGCCGTGGGCTTGGGTGCATCGCTGTTCGGCGGATCGGGCGATCCCTTCATCGATGTCATCCAGAAGGTCGGCACCGTCCTGTCCATCCTCGCCGTCGTGTGGCTCACGCTGCGCCCGGTCCGCACCGGCCCCTTGGGGCTTGATTTCACGGGCCGGATGGACGGCGGCGCCCTCGGTGAACGCGGCTACGGCACCCTGGTGGTCCGCCGGGCCGCCTGGGCCTTTTCCGCCGTCGTGCTGCTGGCGCCCATGATCCAGCCCTGGTACATGCTGTGGCTGCTGGCCTTCTTCACCGTCACGGGCATCGGCGACGGATGGCAGCTGCGCACGGTGTTCTACCTGACGGCCTTCTTCACCCTGATTGCCCTCACGGACCAGCTGAGCGTTTTCCAGTGGATCCCCATGGAAGTGGTGCGCGGTGTGGCGATCGGCGTCGGGTTCTCCTTCGCCATCTACCTGATGTTCTTCGACAAGAAGACCCACGTCCTGTTCCGGCATCCACGGCGGGTCTGACGGCACCTCAACCCAGGTGCTTCATGGCCTCGCGGGTGGACAGCGGGCTCAGCCGGGAGCGGTTCGCCGCCACATAGGCCAGCACCCACGCCGGGTCGGTGCGGGCGTACTGCCGCAACGACCAGCCGATGGCCTTGCGGACAAAGAACTCGCTCTCGCCCAGATTCGGCTCGACCACCTCCGCCAGCAAAGCGGTGTCGGTGGCCTCCTTGGCGGGCAGCTGGGCAATGATGGCGCTGCGCCGGAACCAGAAATCCTCGTGCACGCTCCAGTTGCGCAGCAGCGGGCCCATCCGCCCGGGGTGTGCCTCCAGCAGCTCCCAGATGCGTCCGGCGATGCCGTCGACGTGGTCCCACCAGGCGCCGGTGGAGATGATCTGCTCGTAGAGCGGCAGGAAGTCCAAATCGCCGCGGGCCAGCTTCTGGTCGGCCAGAAGCGACGCCACGTAGCGCTCCTCCCGGAAGGACGCCTCCCGCCACACCGCCGCCGCCGTGTCCAGCAGCTGCCCGGCACCGCTGAAAGGATGCTCTAGGACCAGTGCCTTGACGGTGCGGCGGAGGATGGGCATCGGCACCCCCAGATACGGCTGGGACGATTTCATGTAGGCCGCCATGCCCGCTGCCTTCTCGGGCAGGGCCGCAGCCGCCAGGGCCGGGCGCAGGGCGTCGAGGAAGGGTTGATTGAGCACCCTGAAAGGCTACTGCGTAAAGTGGACGGCAAGCACAAGACCAACACCAAGGGGCAGCAGTGGGCCAGATCAAGACGCCAGCAGAGATTTCCATTATGCGCGAAGCCGGGCGGGTGGTGGCCAATGCGCTGGCCGCCGTCAAGGCCGCCGCCGCCGTCGGGATGACGCTCAAGGAGCTCGACGCCGTCGCCGCGACGGTGATTGCCGACGCCGGCGCCACCCCGGCCTTCCTGAACTACCACCCGCACTGGGCCAACACGCCGTTCACCGGCACCATCTGCACCTCCGTGAACGATGCCATCATCCACGGCATCCCCACCGACTATGTGCTCGCCGACGGCGATCTGGTCAGCATCGACTGCGGCGCCTTTGTGGATGGCTGGTGCGGCGACGCGGCCATCAGCTTCGTCGTCGGCACGCCCGCTGACGAGGATCTGGCCCTGATCGCGGCCACCGAGGCGGCCCTGGCCCGCGGCATCGAGGCGGCCCGGATCGGCAACAAGATGGGCGACGTGGCCTACGCCATCGGCGGCGAAGCACGCCGCGCCGGCTACAGCATTCTGGCGGACCACGGCGGACACGGCGTCGGCCGCAGCATGCACGAGGAGCCGTCGGTGCCCAACGACGGCCGCCCGGGCCGCGGCATCAAGCTGGAGGAGGGCATGGTGATCGCCATTGAACCCATGCTGATCCTGGGCAAGAAGAAGGACGACTACTACTATGACG
Organism: Arthrobacter sp. 35W; assembly: GCF_000482545.1. Lineage (GTDB taxonomy): Bacteria > Actinomycetota > Actinomycetes > Actinomycetales > Micrococcaceae > Specibacter. The sequence goes on along the minus strand of NZ_KI519454.1, from coordinate 2,192,536 downwards.
ACGACGAGTGGACGCTGCGCACCGCCAACGGCCGCCGCGCCGCCCACAGCGAGCACACCATCGCCATCACCGCCGACGGCCCGGTCATCCTCACCCTGCCGTAGCCCGGCCCGCGCTGGTCGAGCGAGGCTGGGACGCAGTTCCCCTTTGATGACGCGTCCACGAATGCGTCCTCAAAGGGGAACCATGTCATGCGCCCGGCCCGCCGCCGTCAGGCGGGTTTGCGGGCCTCGATGAGGTACCGCGTGGTGGTGGCCGTGAAGGACCCGTGCTCCTGGATGTGCCGGTGCATGCTCTTCAGCTTGTCCATGTACTGCTCCACAGTGAAGCCGGGGACCATCCAGATCACCTTGCGCAGGAAGTACACCACGGCCCCCACGTCGAAGAACTCCGTGGCCAGCGACTGGGGGCGCAGCTGGACGATCTGAAGCCCTGCGGCCTCGGCGCCGGCCCGGGCCAGATCGGGGTGCCGTCCGTGGCGGGTGGCCTCGCTCTGCGGCCCGAGGAAGAACTCCACCACCTCGAACACGCTCGCCGGGCCCACCTGCTGGGAGAAGTAGGTGCCGCCGGGTTCCAGCACCCGGGCAATTTCGTCCCACCACACCGTGACGGGGTGCCGGCTTGTCACCAGATCGAACGCGCCGTCGGCAAAGGGCAGCGGCGGGGCATCCTCATCGGCCACCACCGCCACGCCGCGTGGGTGAAGCAAGGCCGTCGCCTTGGCGATGTTGGGCGGCCATCCTTCGGTGGCGACCATCAGGGGCGGGAACTCCTTTGCACCGGCGAGGACTTCGCCGCCGCCCGTCTGCAGGTCAAGGGCGGCCCGGGCGCGGGCCAGGCGCAGCGCCATCTGCTGCTGGTAGCCCCAGGAGGGGCGCTGCTCGGTGGCCCGGCCGTCCAGCCAGGAGAAATCCCAGCCATCCACGGAGGCGGCGTTGGCGTCGTCGATGAGCTGGTCAAAGGTTTTGGGCATGCCGTCGAGCCTAGCCCAATACCGCCGCAGCCGGCCGCTGGGCTATGGCCGGTTTCCCTGCCGTGGTGGAGAATGCAACCAGCAGCACCCCCGGACCGGGAGGACGTCTCATGCGCATTGTGGTCATCGGTGCCACCGGGCACATTGGCAGCTACCTCGTGCCGCGGCTGGCGGCCGCCGGGCACCATGTGGTGGCGCTCAGCCGAGGACGCCGGGGCCCCTACCATCCGGATCCGGCCTGGGACGGCGTGGAACGCATCGCCGTGGACCGGGCCGCCGAGGATGCCGCAGGTGTCTTCGGCGCGAGGGTCGCCGCCCTGGAGCCGGACGCCGTCGTCGATCTCCTCTGTTTCACCGAAGATTCCGCCAGGGAATTGGTGGCGGCACTGCACGGAACCGGCGCCATGCTGCTCTCCTGCGGCACCATCTGGGTCCACGGCCATGCCACGGAGGTGCCCGCCACCGAGGACGCCCCGCGGAATGCCTTTGACGACTATGGCATGGCGAAGGCGGCCATCGAGTCCTATCTGCTGGAGCAGTCCAACGCCGGCGGGGTCCCAGCCGTCGTTCTCCACCCCGGCCACATCTGCGGTCCGGGCTGGCCGGTGGTGAACCCCGTGGGCAATTTCGACCTGTCCGTCTGGGAGCGCCTCGCCGCCGGGGAGCCGGTGGTGGTGCCGATGCTGGGATTGGAAACCGTCCACCACGTCCACGCCGACGACGTCGCCCAGGCCTTCCACCGCGCCCTGTTGGCACCGGCCGCCATCGGCCAGAGCTTCCACACCACCAGCGAGCGGGCCCTCACGCTCCGCGGCTTTGCCGAGGCGGTGGCGGGGTGGTTCGGCCGCGGTGCGGTGCTGGCATTCGCCCCGTTCCAACGATTTGAGGACAGCACGACGGCGGAGCATGCCGCCGCCAGCCTGGACCATGTGGCGCACAGCCCATCGATGAGCATCGCCAAGGCGCATGCCATCCTCGGCTATGAACCGCGCTACACCTCGCTGGCCGCCGTCGCCGAGTCCGTGCGCTGGCTGGCCGCCAATGGCCGGATCAAGGTTCCGACGGCGGAGTTCGGTCCGCCGGTGCCACCGGTGTCGGTAGTGCCCGACGGCGATTGGTTCGAACCCTAGGCAGCCCGGGCCGCCGTCGCCGGCACTTCCGCCAATGGCCGCACCGGCCGACAATGGAGGCAGGAGATTCCGGCCACCCGGCCCAGTTCATCGGAGCACCACCGACACCGGAGAGGCAAGCGCCATGGAGACCGAGTACACGCCCGTACCCTTCGAGAGCGGACCCGTGCTGGTGGGGCTGATGCCGGGGCAGGGCAGGGACGTGGTGGTCCGGGCCGCCGAGTTGGCAGCGACTCTGGGGGTGCCATTGCTTGGTGCCTTTGTCGATCCGAGCAGCTATCTGCTGGAGTGGACTCCTGGCGGGCATGTCGACCCCCTTTCGCTGGCCCCCACGCTTGATCCCGACGACGAAGCGGTCCAGGATGCCAAGGATCTGGAGGACCTCCTCTCGCGGGTGGCCCTGGAGCATGGGGTGGAAGCCTCGTTCCGTGTGGTGGCCGGCGACCGGGCCATGGCCATCGGCCGGCTGGCGGAGGCCGTGGGCGCAGCGGTGATAGTGGTGGGCACCCGGCGGCCCGGACTGGCGGCCAGGGCCGAAGAGATGGTGGGCGGTTCCGTGGTGCACAAGCTCACCACCACCCAGCACACGCCTGTACTGGCCATTCCGGGCGTGGTCCACAAGCCGCACCACGGCTAGGCACACAACAGCCCGCGGCCGGGGGAAATCCTGTGCCGCACCCTCTTGACGAACGTCTGGAACAGGACCATGGTTAAGTAATCAACAAAATGGTTGATAAACGAAAAGGTTGATTAATGCCAGATGCAGCAGCCCGGGGGAGTGATGCCCAGCTCGACAGGGCATTCCTTGCCCTGGCAGATCCCGTGCGGCGCGGACTCATTGCACGATTGTCGCGGGGCCCGGCCACGGTGAACGAGTTGGCGGAACCCTTCGCCATCACCAAACAGGCGGTGTCCAAGCACATCCATGTGTTGGAGGCCGCCGGGCTCATTACCCGCAGCCGGGACGGGGCACGCAGGCCGTGCCACCTGGCCCCGGCGGCACTGGAAGAACTCACGGCATGGATCGACAGCTACCGGCTCGTGGCGGAGGCACAGTTCAGGAGACTGGACACCTTGCTTGCGGCCATGGATCCGGAACCCAGAAAAGAGGCAGGGCAATGAGCACCAAGAACTCACTCACCATCACCGCCGAGCCGGGCGTCCCCTTCATCGACACCGTCCGCGAGTTGGATGCACCGCTGGACGCCGTCTACCGCGCCTACACCGATCCGGCGCTGATCACCCAGTGGATGGGGCCGCGGAACCTGGCCATGGAGATTGTGGAGTTCGATCCCCGGGCGGGCGGCCGCTGGAACTACATCCACCGCGATCCCGAAGGCAATGCCTTTGGCTTCAAGGGCGTCTTCCACTCCATCACGCCGGGGGAGCAGATGCTGCAGACCTTTGAGTTCGACGGCTACCCGGGGCATGTGAGCCTGGAGCGCGTCACCTTCGAGGATCTGGGCGGCCGCACCAAGGTGAGCACGCACGCCGTCTACCAAACCGTTGAAGACCGCGACGGCATGGTCGCCTCCGGCATGGAGGGCGGCATGGCCGAGGGCTACGACCGCATGGAGGAACTGCTGGCCGGTGTGGCCAGCGGCGCGTAGACCGTCCGCGGAACCTTGACACCCCCGCGGACGCGGACCACACTGGCGCCATGGGCGCACTAGAGAACCGCGTCCGCGGCACGGCACCCGAGTCCGCGAGCACCGGTCCCATCACACGCGAGGAACTCCAGCTTGCTTCGCGCAACCACGCGGCCCCGCTGGAGTCGCTCCGCTGGCCGATCACCCCGCCCGGAATGCACTACCTGCTGGTCCACTTCGATGTTCCCCAGCTGGATCCCTTCGACTGGCGGCTCTCGGTGGGCGGCGCCGTCGGAATCCGCCTGAAACTGACCCTGGGTGAACTGATGGTCCGCCCGAGCCGGACCATCACCGTCACCATGGAGTGCGCCGGCAACGGGCGCTCGCGGTTGGATCCGCGGCCCATCAGCCAACCCTGGGATCTGGGGGCCTTCGGGACGGCGGAATGGACGGGCACACCGTTGGCGCCGCTGCTGGCGGAAGCGGAACTGGCCGACGACGCCGTCGAACTGGTCTTCACCGGCGCGGACCAGGGCGTGCAGGGCGGGGTGGCGCAGCATTACCAGCGCAGCCTCAGCATCGACGACGCCCTCGGCAACGATGTACTGCTGGCCTATGAAATGAATGGGCGGCCGCTGCCCCCGGCCCACGGCTTCCCGCTGCGGCTGCTGGTTCCGGGCTGGTACGGCATGGCCAGCGTCAAGTGGCTGCGCTCCATTGAAGCGGTGCGGACGCCCTTCCTGGGCTACCAGCAGGCCATCGCCTACCGCTACCAGCATGACGACGGCGATCCGGGCACCCCTGTACAGCGGATCCGCGTGCGCTCGCTGCTGGCCCCACCCGGCGTGCCGGACTTTCTGACGCGCAACCGGCTGCTGGAAGCCGGGCCGGTGATGCTCAGGGGCAGGGCGTGGTCGGGCAGCGCGCCCGTGGCCCGGGTGGACGTCGCCGTCGACGGCGGCTGGGCCAGGGCGCAGCTGGAACCGTCCATTGGACCGCGGGCCTGGCATGGGTTCAGCTTCCCGTGGGTTGCAACCCCGGGCGTCCACTCGCTGGCGTGCCGGGCCTGGGACGCGTCGGGCGCATCGCAGCCGTTGGAGCCGGAGTGGAACGCCCAGGGCATGGGCAACACCGCCGTCCAACGCTTCGACGTGGAGGTCGTGGCGGCGGGGTCCCTGGGCTGAGCGGCGCCGCCCGCCACTGCACCAGTCCTGCGGGCTAGGCGTCCTCGTCGGCGCCTTCGGCCGGATCCTGCGAGTGCATCCGGATCTCGGGGAGGTCGGCGCCGTCCGTTCCTTCGGCCGCTTCCTCACTGTGTTCGCGGATGTGTTCCTCGTGTGCTGGAACGCTGGTCATTGGGTCCCCTTCGGCTCGTCATGCCGGGCCGCTGCTTCGGCGGCCCGTTCTTCCATTCTGCGCCTTCCAAGCCGGTCCGTCACGGCCCCTGGCGTGCCCCTGAGGCAGGTCTATTCTGAGGTCATGGCGACTAACGGCGGTGCCCTCCCTGCGACGGTGGTTGTGGATCTGGACCAGGTCCACGGCGGCATGCTGGAAGAGGTGGGCGGCAAGGCCGCCAACCTCGGCGAGATGCTGCGGGGCCGGTTCCCCGTGCCAGCGGGATTCTGCGTAACCACCGGGGCCTATCGGCTGGCGGCGGGGGACGTGGGGCTGGGGGAGGTGGCCCAGGCGATCGCCAAAGCTTCGGGTGCGGAGCGCGAGGAGTTGGCGGCCAGGGCCCGCACCCTGCTCGCCGGTGCCACCATCCCCGAGTCCGCAGCCGTCGAGATCCGCTCCGCCTACTCGGCCCTATCCGGCACCAGCGCCGCCAGCCGGAACGGCACTACCGGCGCGGTCGACGGCGTCGACGCCCCGGGGTGGGATGCTCCGGTGGCCGTGCGGTCCTCGGCCACGGCGGAGGATCTGCCCTTCGCCAGTTTTGCCGGCCAACAGGACAGCTTCCTCCAGGTGGTCGGGATTGATGCCGTCCTGGATGCTGTGCGCCGATGCTGGGCCTCGCTCTGGACGGACCGCGCCGTCGCCTACCGTGCAACCAATGGCATTGACGGGGCCAGTGCGGCACTGGCGGTGGTCGTCCAGCTGATGGTCCCCGCCGATGTGGCCGGCGTGTTGTTCACCGCCAATCCCGTGACGGGGACCAGGGGGCAGCTGGTCATCGATGCCAGCCCGGGTCTGGGCGAGGCCGTCGTCTCCGGCATGGTGGATCCAGACCACATTGTGGCCGACGGCGGCAGTGGGCGCATCCTCTCCAGCACCGTGGGGCGTCGGCAATGGGAGGTGCGGCCGAGGCCGGGCGGCGGCACCGAGCGGCTCAGCGGTGCCTCGGACCCGGCGTCCCTGTGCCTAGGGACCTCACACATCCAGGGACTCGCGGCGTTGGCGCGGCGGCTCGAGGCACACTTCGGCGCGCCGCAGGATGCCGAATGGGCCCTGGACGCGGACGGAAGGCTGTGGCTCACCCAGACCCGTGCCATCACCACGCTCTACCCGCTGCCGGCCCGCCGCGATGATGCACCGGCAGATCAGGTCCGCGCCTACTTTTGCTTCAGCCTGGCCCAGGGGCTCACCCGCCCGCTGACGCCCATGGGTTTGGCGGGCATGAAACTGCTGGGCGCCTCGATCGCCGCCCATGCGGGCTTTTCCGTACCGGAGCCCCTTGACGGCCCGTCACCCTTCATGGTGGCCGGCGGCCGCGTCTACATCGATGCCACCACTGTGGTGCGCAGTGAGGTGGGCCGGGTGCTGGCCCCCAAGGTGCTGGGTGTCATGGAGGCGCGCTCCGCCGTCGTCCTCCGGCGGCTCTTCGAGGACGAGCGCTTTTCCATCACCACCCGCTCTGCGCTCCCGCTGCTGCGGCGGGTGGGCCGGATTGCCGCAGCCTACCGGGTGCCGGCGGGGCTGGCCCGGGTGGTGCTCCGCCCGCAGGCTGCGCTGGAGAATGCGCTCGCCTTTGAAGGGAAGCTCCGGGCGCGCTTGGCGACCGGCCGGCCGTCCCCCGATGACGGACCGGGCCTTTTGGCGCGTGCCCGGCAGGTCTTCGAGCAGGATGTCTTTCCGGTGCTGCCCTCGATTCTTCCGGCACCGGCCGGGGGATTCGCCATGGCCGGGCTGGCCCAGCGGCTGCTGCGCGGCATCGCCGAGCCCGGCGAGCTGCAGGCGGTGATGCGCGGGCTGCCCAACAATGCCACCACCGAGATGGACCTCCAGCTGTGGAGCCTTGCCGCCGATGTTCGGGACGGACCCGACGCCGACGCCGTCAAGAACCTGCTGGCCGGCACGCCCGCGGCCGACCTCGCACGAGCGTATCTGGAAGGTGGGCTGCCCGCCTCATTGCAGAGCGGGTTGTCCGCCTTCCTGGGCCAATACGGCCACCGTGCCGTGGGGGAGATCGACGTCGGTCTGCCGCGCTGGTCCGAGGATCCCGGACACATTCTGGGTGTGCTGGCCGGCTACCTGGCCCTGGGCCCCGGCGATGCGCCCGAGGCAAAGTTTGCCGAGTCGGCGCGGGCGGGCGAGGCGATGGCCGCGGAACTGGTGGCCCGGGCCCGGCGGAAGGGTCCGCTGCCGGCGGCGGTGGCCAAGGGCGCGCTGCGCCGGGCCCGGCTGCTCGGCGGGCTGCGCGAGCAGCCCAAGTACCTGCTGATTGTGGCGTTCGATGCGGCACGGCGCGACCTGCTGCGCGCCGGAGTTCTGCTGGCCGAACGGGGCATCCTGGCGGCGGCTGAGGACATCTTCTTCCTGGGCTTTGCCGAGGCCGGCGCCGGATTCGGCCCTCCCGCGGATGGCGGCGCCGCACTGAGGGAGCTGGTTCAGGAGCGGCAGGCCGAGTACGCCCGGGAGCTGCGCCGGCGGCACATTCCCCGGGTACTGCTCTCCGATGGCACCGAACCAGAGGCGGTTCCCGGGACAGGCAGCGATGCGGCACAGACCGAGCCGGGGCAGCTGCGGGGGACTCCGGCGTCGGCCGGAACAGTGTCCGGCACGGCCCGCGTCATCCTGGACCCCGTGGGTGCGCGGCTGGAACCGGGGGAGATCCTGGTGGCGCCATCGACGGACCCGGGGTGGACCCCCTTGTTTCTGACGGCCGGTGGTCTGGTGATGGAAATGGGCGGTGCCAACTCCCATGGCGCAGTGGTGGCGCGTGAATACGGCATCCCCGCCGTGGTGGGGGTGCCGGATGCGACGTCGTTGATCGACACGGGGCGCCACATGGACGTTGACGGCGGCGCCGGCACGGTGCGCCTGGCGGACTAGCGCAGTGTGCCGCCGTCGTCGGCTGCAGCCCCGATGGCGGCGCGTTCGGCCGTCCTGAACGCCTCTTCCAGACGTTCGACGGCCGCGCCGTAGGCGGGCGCGGCGCCGGGGTTCTGGATCCTGGTGCCCGGGCGAAGTCTGGCCGCCTCGGCCATCGCCCGGACCAGGGCGGAAGTTTCAGGTACGCGGACATCCGACATGGCGGGGAAGTCGATGCACCTGCCGACGTCGAGTTCATAGGTGTGCCAGCGGGATATCACCGCGTCGTGCCGGGCGGCCAGGGCGTGCAGCACCGTCGACTCGGCTGCGAGCAGTCCGGCCTGCCGGGAACGCCTGTCGTGGCGACGCAGAAGCAGGAGAGTGGCTACGGAAACCAGAGCGCCCCACGCGAGGAGCACTGGCACGGTTCCTGGGTTGTTGGCGGCGGCCGGCAGGATGGCCGGGGCCAGCGCGCAGAGGCCTGCGAAGCCAAACCAGAAGGCTCCGTCCATGTCGTGCCGCCGGACACCCTTGACTGCCACGGCCCACACCGTCAGGGCCGTGACCGCCGCAACTGCCGTGAACTCCAGCATCTCGGGTCCTTCCACTACGTCCATTGCAGGCCCTTTTTCGGGCGCGGTCAAGACGCATAGAGGCCTTTGGCACCAAGGTGTCAAAGGCCTCCTTCACGGTGGTTGCGGCGCTGTGCCGGCGGTGGCTACTTGGCCGCCGTGGCCTGCGCCAGCTGGGCCAGGCCCTTTTCAAAGTCCTTGCCCACCATCTTGTCCATGTTCATGAAGAGGGCGAAGATCTTGGCGATGCCCTTGCTCTCGCCGGTCATGGTCCACGTCACGCGGGTGCCGGAGCCCTCGGGCGTGAAGGTGAAGACGGTGGGGTTGACGGCCTTGAACGGCTTGGTGAATTCCAGCCGGATACTGATCGAATCGGGCTCTGACACCTTGACGATCTCCATGTTTCCGGACCCCGCCTTGCTGTTGCCGGACCAGGCATACTTGGCGCCGACGCCGGACTGCGAACCGGAATAGGTGCGGTCCATGTTGGGGTCGACGGTTTCCCACGGCGACCACTTGGTCCACTCGTGGAAGTTGTTGACGAGCGCGAAAAGTTCGGTGGCGGGTGCCGGGATCAGTGCATTGCGAGTGACTGTGTAGGAAGACATGCGCTTATCATATGGCCGGTGGCGGACATTGGCTCTTGGCTGTGGACGGCTTAACGGATGGGGATGATGCGTAGCTGCGCGGCGCCGACGTGCTGATCATGAACGAGATCGGCTTGGGCTCGCCTTTGGTGGGCAGGGTCTGGCCGCTGTGAATGACTGGATGCGAGCCCACGAGGTCCGGACCATCGTCCGCACTTTGGCGGCCGCCGGCGCGGAAATCTGCGGCGGCGCCTCCGTTGCGGCGGTTGAAGAGTTCCGACAGGCGTCCCACAGACTCACCGGGAACGGGTGACATCCCCCACGGTGAGGGCCGCCGGTGGAGCGTTAGACGCCGGCCTTGATCAGGAGGGCGTCAACCATCATGAAGAACGTGGCGCGGTGGTCGGCAGCCGCCGGGCCGGTCATGTACTGCAGGGCCGCGCCGTCGTAGATCATCAAAAAGGAGCGCACCAGCGTATCGATGCCCAGCAGGCACCCGCCGCCGCCGCCCTGGGCTGCGGAGGAGAAGATGCTTCCCAGCTCCGCTTCATAGGCGGGGTAGATTTTCGCGGCCAGCGGGCTGGTGGCGGCGTTGCGGGTGGCCCACAGGATGAGTTCGATCTCGGCCAGCAGGCTCGCGGGCTCCTCCTCCAGGGCCCGCCAGTAGCCTTCGGCGACCTGTTCCACGGCCCTGCGGAGCCCTGCATGGACCGGGACGTCGTGGGAAAAGCGGTTCAGGTTCTTCAACCAGGCTTCGGCGGCCGCGTCCATGAGCTCGTCCTTGTTGCTGAAGCAATAGTGTGCCGTGGCCAGGGGGGCATTGGCTTCCTTGGCGATGGCCCGCATCGTCACCGACTGGACGCCTTCTCGCCTCATGAGTTCCACGGTTGCTGAAATCAGTTGTTCTTTTCGTTCAATTGCGGGTATCCGCATGGCCCACTTCCCCCAGTCTCCTGCCGTCGGCCCGATAGGGACAGCTGCTTACATGCTAGCGGCAGCCTTAAATCAACCATGAAGGAAAACTTAATTGGCTGTCGGTGGTGGACGAATTCTTCGTCCACCACCGACAGCCACCCCGCGCCACGGGATCTAACTCATTTCTGGCCGGGTCACCCCTTGGCGCCAGCCGCGCTGTCGCCGCTTCGCGCTGTCGCCACACCCGCGATGGAACCCATGGCCGGCTCTTCCGCCGGGGTGAGAACGGAGGCGTAGTCATGCTGGCTCAAGTAGGTCAAGAAGCCCACGTGGCCCTCGTATCGGCCCAGGACGTCGTCAATCACTTGCTGGTGGGTTACGCCCATCAGGTCGTACCCCTCGGAACCGGTCTGCGCGAAGACTTCCGCGCGGTAGTAGACCTCAGGCTTGGAAGTCACCCGCCCACCAAACCTTGGCACCGGAGCTTCAACCGCCTCGACCTGGTATAGGAAGTCGCGATGGTCCGGAATAGGAACCGCCAGTGAGTAACTGGAAATACCGGTGGATTCGTTCGGGATGATGTCCAGGGAGGCGTGGTAACCCTGCTTGGCGAATTCCTCGACTAGCTCGGCCAGGGCCGGCTGCACGGTGTGTTCCATGAACTGGGCCAGTTCCTTCTTTGCGGGGTACGACCGAATCCCGGCCAACCTCTGACGCCAGGTGCGGTCCGGCACGTGGCCGGCGTGCACGGCCGATTGCTGACGACGCAGAAACTGTCCCAGACGTTCGGCCCGCTCCGTCCGCAGCGCCTTTGCGAAGGAAGCCATCACCAGCCAGGCGATGATCGTCACCGGCAGGGCGAAGATCAGTGTGGCGTGCTCCATGGTGCTCACGCCGCCTGCCACCAGCATCGCAATGGTGAGCAGCGCGGTGAGCACGGCCCAGAAGATTCGCAGCCATTTGGCGCCGTCCTGCGACGCATTCCGGATGGTGGAGGAGAAGTTGGACATCATCATGGCACCCGAGTTGGCGCTGGTGAGGTAAAAGAGCATGCCGGACAACGTGCCCAATCCGATCAGGAAAGAGGCCCCGGGGAACATTTCCAGCAGTGCGTACCAGCCACGTTCCGGGCTGTCTATGGCGAGTTGGGCGAACTCGGTGTTGCCGCCGAGGACCTCGTGCATGGCGCTGTTGCCGAAGATGCTCACTACCAGGAAATCGCACAGCACGGGGGCAGTGATCGCAGCGATGACGAACTCGCGCAGCGTCCTGCCGCGGGAGATGCGTGCGAGGAACAGCCCAACGAACGGGCCCCAGGCAAGCCAGAAGGCCCAGAAGAACAGGGTCCAGCCGGCCATCCAATCCGAACCGCCCGCATCGTAGGCAAACGTCTCCAGGGTGCGGCCGGGCAAGGTAACGGCAAAGCGGCCAATGTTCTCCACGAGGGCATTGAGCAGGAACGAAGTCTGACCGGTCACGAGAATGTACAGCAGCAAGGCCGCGGCAACCCAGATGTTCAGCTCAGCGATCCAACGGATTCCTTTGTCAACGCCGGACGTACACGCGGCGATGGTCAGCACGACGGCGACAATCACCAGCGCGATCTGCAGGGCCAGGCCCTGCTCCAGACCAAAAATTATGGAGAAGCCAATGTCCAGCAAAACCACGCCTATTCCCATTGCCGTGGCCACGCCGAAGACAGTGCCCACCAAGGTGACGATGTCGATCGCATCACCGACGCCACCCTTGACGCGCTTGCCCAGCAGCGGATACAGGGCCGCCCTGATCGACAGCGGCATGCCCCACCGGTAGGCGAAGTACCCCATGGCCATCCCGAGGAGCGCATACATGGCCCAGCCAGCCACTCCGTAGTGGAACATGGTCCACACCACTGCATCCTGGGCGGCGGCCGCCGTTTGGCCTTCCCCTGCCGGGGGATGCATATATTGGGTGATGGGCCCCGTTACGGAGTAGAACAGCATGTCGATTCCCACACCGCAGGCGAACAGCTGGGCCACCCATGTGAAGAGCTTGTACTGCGGCCGGGAGTGGTCCGGGCCCATCCGGACCGAACCCACTTTGGACAGCGCAACCCACAGCACAAAACCGATCACTACAGTGACGGTGAGGACGTAGAACCAGCCGAGATTCTGCGCAATCCAGCCCGTCACCGTTGTCATGGTGGTTTCCGCGTTGGCAGGCATCACCATCGCCCAGATCGAGAAGGCGATAACGATGACTGCAGCGCTGATGAATACGCGCCAGTTAACCTTGGGTCCGCTGTCCTTGGTGAGATTGGGGGGTTGCGTGACAGGGGCTTTGTCGATGGTGGTGCTCAAGGGTCCAACTCCAATTTTTGGTCCAAGCTGCATGAAGCACAGCACGTCATTGTGGTGTTCGCGAACTTTCCTGGGTGGTCAACCATAGAGCCCGGTGCCGAGGCTGCCCTCGGCACCGGAGCGTACAACCGGTTGCCCTCAGCAACAGAGGGCCCAAAGGGTTCCCCTTGTACCAGAGTATCCAACCGATTGCCGCCAGGAGTCGGATTCACCTGTAGTTTTGGGGCGTGGGCATATCCGTCAAAACCTTCTGGAAAGTGCTGCGATTATTGCCTCCCCCAAGGCTGGTCCCGGCAGTTCACTCGACTGCGCTAGGTATGCCCCACGCCAAGGCCGTAGGACCGAGCTGGCGATTCCCAGCAAGTGCCTGGTGCCGAGGGCATGGACGCGGTGTGCATGGCGGGTCTTACGGGGCGAAGGTGCGGTCGCCGGCGAAGAAGCCCAGGGCGTAGTCACGGGTCTCAAACTTGACCGTGGTGCCCTTGGGGAAGAACAGCACGTCGCGTTCCTTGGCGTGCGTCACTTCTCCAGTGGTCTGGTCGGTGAGGATGAATTCACCCTGCACGACAACCTTCATCTCGTCGTAGGTGTACGTGTACACCAGCGGCTCGGAGGCCTTCAGTTCGAAGAATCCGGCGCACATGACCGATCCTTCGGGGTTGTGCAGGGAGTCGCCGATGGCCGCGATCGTGCCGGGCTCGTTCATCGACGGCAGGCCGATGTAGCCGCCTTCAACCTTGTGGATGGATCCGGCCTTGCTCAGTGTTCCTACGAGGGTGGTTTCCATGGTCTCTCCTGTGAATATCGTTGGGAAATGATTCATCGTGGGCGTAGTTGCCGTTTCAGCGGTCCTGGTCAGAAGATCACGTACAGCTTGCGCAGAGTCTCGTGCAGATCCCAGTCACCGCTCCAACCCCGGGGGATGAAGATCGTGTCTCCGGGACCTACGAACTCGGGCTCGCCGCCGTCCGGGGTGATTGTCATCGAGCCCGAAAGAACATGTACAAATTCGTTGGTTTCAAGGACCCAACGGGAGGGCCCTGCGGTGCATTCCCAGATGCCAGAGTCAGTGCCGTTCTCGTCTGTCCACAGGTAGCGTCCACGAGTGTCCATCTGCTGTCCGGTTGCTTCAGGACAAGGGCCCCAATCGTCCAGATCTGTAATGTTTACTGCATCGCGGATAAGTTGAGCGGAGATGCTGGCTGTCTTCTGGGCCATTGTTTTTCCTTTCGTGTGCACTATCGGTTGCTTCTGCCGATGGTGGATTTTGTTTTAGTTGCGCACCGGTTGTCGTAGGGCCGCTTCACCGGCCACGCCATGGGCGGCTTGGTCTACCTGTTGGCTGGCCAACGGCCAAGGCATCGTCAAGGTCACGTCGACAAGAGGGCAAGGCTCCCAGGGGACGCAGGCAACGAGTGTTCTTGAGCGCGGTTGGGAGGAGCAAGGATGGACCTCGTGCCCTGGCGGAGATATGTCAGGGCTCAGAGTTCGAAGTAGCGGAAGGAGTGCGACTCCAGGCCATGGGGGTTGGGGCCGTAGATGGTGACCATGCGTGCGTAGTCCGGCGCCCAGTATCGGCCGGTTCGTCCGGGGTTGACCCGTGCCGAATCGCCCGGCTTCAGAATGACTGTCTTGCCTTCGGTCTGGATATGGAGTTCGCCTTCCAGCACGAAGTTCGTCTCGGTGTGGGGGTGGAAGTCCTCCCAGCCACAGGCCCGAAGATCCCACTCCGAGAGGATGAAGTCGTCCCATGCCCCTACAGGGAGGGCGTTGATGAACATGCAGCGCAGCCGCGGCCATTCGTCCTTCATGAGAGGCAGGGATGTCGCCGGCCAGAAATCGATCTCTTCACCCGTCGTCAGTGACGGGGACTCTGTGCTGGTGGTGGCCATAGTTTTAACCGTTCCTTCAGTGGGCATCTGCGTGGAGGCATGCCCGGGTAAATTCACATGACCTTGCCTCGGCGTGATGCAGGTCACGAAACTGCCAATACATTGACATGAACCAATGTTCATGTCAATTGTTCGTGTTGTCATATTAGGCAGGATCGTGCACGCAGAAGCCCACCCAAAAGGGTGGTTTAAACCATTCCGTATGAGCGTTGCCCCTACCCGCAAATGATAGGAAGGTAGACGGCAGGCCCATCTCCGGTGGGGTCATAATCATGAAACGGTAGGAACGCACGTCCATCCGCAGCACCCGGACACTGGCCCTCGATCGGTTCCGACGGGTGCACGGGTACAACAACCAGGGCCAGTATTCCGCCCTTGGAAACCAGACCCTAGAGGAATGGGTGCAAACCCAATGTCCGGGAAACCGGCTCGTCACCCGATGATGCCGCCCATAAGACGACGGCATGATTCCTGGGATGCTTCTCTGTTTGTCAAGCTGCCGATTGGGGCGGGTTTTTTTGACAGAGTCCGCTGGAATTATCTGACGATGCAGCACTTGATGTTCCGCATGATTTCTCGTTTGTTACGTCCCTCGGGGGTCCAACAGCGATGCGTCCCAGGCGGACAATTGTCCTGCGGAAGCCAACCTGCGCATGTCAGCCGGCCACGATGCCGAGCAGCCACCAGATGGATCCGGCCACGGAAGCGGCGATGACGACCGCGAAGCCGGCGAGCCAGAGGAAGGACGGCACGCCGGTGGAGCGGGCCAAGAGGTAGGCGTCGGAGCTGGCCAGTTCGCTCCGACGCCGGGTGTGGACCGAAACCACCTTGAACCAATCCCGCACCGAGCCGACCAGCAGTGCAGTCCCCAGCCCCAGCCCGACGTAGCTGACGGTGGTGGCATCTGCGAACAGCACCAGCAGCTGGGCGATGAGGGCCGAGCCCAGGGCGACGGCGATGCCGGTGAAGTTCCGCAGGAAGACCAGTGACACGAGCAGCACGACGGCGCCGGACGACAGCGCTGCGCCGGACCACCCTGCGCTGGCGGCCCAGACCAGGGCGGCGCCGACGACGGCGGGGGCCGGGTAGCCCCAGAAACCAGACCAGACGGCGCCCGCACCACGGCGGCCGCTGCTGACCAGCTGGCCGGAGTGGTTGAGCCCGATGCGCAGTCCATGCACGACGCGGCCGGTCATGAGGGCGGCAAAGGCATGGCCGAGTTCATGGACGAACGTCACGTACAGCCCAAACCAGCGCCAGGTGGCCAGCGGAACGCTGAGCACCACGGCGGCGGCAACAATCGCCGCGAGCACCACCAGCGGGACGTGCAGGTCGCTGCCGCGGGCGAACCCATCCAGCAGGGACTGCCACCAGTGCTGGGCCACGGCCCCTGCATCGACGTCGGCAGGGGCCACGGAGTGCAGTGCTGGGGATATCACTGGGGAAGCTTACGGCAAAAGCCTGAGGGCGGGTTCCAGGAAGCCGCCTAGTCCTCCGGAGGGAAGGCCACGCCCTCGCCCACCACGCGCAGGAACAATTCCGTGCCGGGTTTGGCGATGGACGCGTTCCAGTGGCGGATGGTGATGACTTCGCCTCCGGCTGTGTGGCGCAGTCCGTTGGCGCCGGTGCGCCCGGCCAGGGTGGGGTTGTCGGCCAACCTGATCCGGACCATGGTTTCGGGGCCGAAGTAGTCCGTTTGCAGCACGACGCCGCTGATCGGGCCGTCGGCGGCGATGCGGATCTGTTCGGGGCGCAGCATCAACTGCACCCGGCCCTGGACGGGCGGGCGCCGCACGGGGATGCCGCCAAGGGCGCAGGTGGCCAGCGAGCCCTCCATCCAGGCATCCAGAATGACGGCGTCGCCCAGGAACTCGGCGGTGGGCCTGTCCACCGGGCGGGTGTAGACCACAAAGGGATTGCCCACCTGGACCAGCCTGCCGCCGCGCATGATGGCCACCTGGTCGGCGAAGGACAGCGCTTCGGACTGGTCGTGGGTGACCAGGATGGTGGTGATGCCGGCCTCCTTGAGGACTGACGCCACCGCGCGCCGCGTGGCCACACGGAGCCCGGCGTCCAGGGCCGAGAACGGCTCATCGAGGAGCATCAACTCTGGCTCCCGGGCCAGGGCCCTGGCCAGAGCGACGCGTTGCTGCTGCCCGCCGGACAGCTGGTGCGGGCGGCGCTTGGCCATGGACGGATCCAGGGACACCATTTCCAAGAGCTCGGCCACGCGGGTCTTTTCGGCGCGGCGTCCGCCGTCGCGCCGTGCCCCCTCCAGCCCGAAGGCGACGTTCTGCCCCACGCTCAGGTGGGGGAAGAGGGCGCCGTCCTGGGCCACGTAGCCCACCTGGCGCTTGTGGGCCGGGACCCACTGGTCCGCCCCGGCAACGGTGGATCCATTCACATCGATGCGTCCGGCGTCGGGGTGCTCGAAGCCGGCGATGAGCCGCAGCAGCGTCGTCTTGCCTGAACCGGAAGGGCCCACGATGGCGGTGGTGCCGCCCTTGAGCACGGACAGGTTCACGCCCTTGAGCACCGGCTGGGAGCCGAAGCTCTTGGCCACATCCGCGATGTCCAGATGTCCGGCCGGGGCCGCCGCTGCAGTGGTCCGCAGGCCCACCACCGGCGAGGTCTTCTCAATCATTGTCCGGCTACTCTCTTTGACTGCTGGAACAGCAGGTAGGTCATGGGTGCGGAGAGGACGATCATCAACAGGGCGTACGGTGCCGCACCCACGTAATCGATCTCGCTGCTCTTGCTCCAGAATTCGGTGGCCAGCGTGCTGGTGCCATTGGGGGACAGCAGCAGGGTGGCCGTCAGCTCGTTGATGATCGCCAGGAACACCAGTGCCGCACCACCTGCGGCGGCGGGCGCCGTCAGCCGCAGTGTCACCTTGACGAAGGCCGTCAGCGGAGACTTGCCCAGAGCCTGCGCCGCCTCGTCCAGCTCCTTGGGGGCCTGCGAAAGTCCGGCCCGGATGTTGACCAGGGCACGCGGCAGGAAGAGGAGCACATAGGCGGCGATCACCATGCCGGCCGTTTGATAGGTGCCCGGCACCACGCGCAGGCCAATGGTGACGAAGGCCAGGCCGACGACGATCCCGGGCATGGAGCTGGTGATGTAGTTGGAGAGCTCCAGCGTCTTGGAGAACCAGCTGGGGTGCCGCACGGCCAGATAGGCCATGGGGAACCCGACGACGATTGTCGCCAGCGCTCCGGCGGCGCCATAGCCAAGGCTCTGCAGGAGCGCGGGGACAAACTCTGCGGCGTCCCACACCTCGGTCCCTCCTGCGGCAACCCAGCGGAGCACGGACCACAATGGGATGCCCACGGCCAAGGTAGACAGCGCGGCGAGGAACAGCTGTCCCGGCATCTGGTACCAGCCCAGATCCAGGCGCATGGCCTTGGCCTGGGCCCCGGAGCCGATGCGGGCATAGCGGGCCGTGCCGCGGGAGCGGACCTCGGCCAACAGCAGGATCAGGCAGAAGAGCACCAAAACGCTGGCCAGCATGTTGCCGGCGGAGCCGTTGAAGGTGGATTGGAACTGCACCATGATCGCCGTCGTGAAGGTGTCGAAGCGGATCATGGCGAACGCGCCGTACTCGGCCAGCAGGTGCAAGGACACCAGCAGCGCACCTCCGGAGAGCGCCACCCGCAATTGGGGGAGCACCACTCGGAAGAACACGGCCCACGGCCCCAGCCCCAGGGACGCGGCGGACTGTTCGATGGCCGGGTCGAGGCGCCCCAGTGTGGCCGCCGCCGGGATGTACACCAGTGGGAAGTAGGAGAGGGTTGCGATCAGCACACCCGAGAACAGGCCGGCCAGCGACGGCACAGCGGACACCCAGGCGTAGCTGTTGACGAAGGCGGGAATCGCCAGCGGGGCGGCAAGCACCACGGCCCAGACGCGGTGTCCACGCAGCTTGGTGCGCTCCACCAGCCAGGCCCCGCCCACACCCAGCACCAGGCACAGGGGGACAGTGAACACAATCAACAGAATCGTGTTCAGCAGCAGTTCGCCCACGCGGGGGCGGAAGATGAGTCCGACGGCGGTGTCCCACCCCGTGGTGATGGTCATGTAGACCACGTAGCCCAGGGGCAGCAGCGCAAACAGGGCAATGAGGACGGCAATCAACGAGATGGCGGAAACGCCGAAAGGCGGGCGAGGGCGCTTGCCCTTGCCCGCCGTCGTCGTGCCCCCCGGACTGCGGGGGGCCGATAGATCAGTTGTCACAGAATTACAGCAGTCCTGCCTTGGTCATCAGCTCGGTGACCTTTGCGGAGTTCAGCTTGGCCGGGTCGACAACCGGAGCCTGAAGATCCTTGATCGGCACCAGCTTGGCGTTGGCATCAACGTCCGATGCAATGGCGTACTCGAAGGAGGTGCCGTTCTTGAGGACTTCCTGGCCGGTCTTGCCGGTGATGAACTTGATGAAGGCCTGGGCTGCAGCAGCATTCTTGGAGGACTTCAGCACACCGCCACCGGAGATGGACACAAACGCGCCCGGATCCTGGTTCTTGAAGAAGTACGGCGTGACGTTCTTGGAGTTCTCGCCGGTCTTGGCCTGGTCGCCGTAGTAGTAGTAGTGGTAGATCAGTGCGGCGGGGATTTCACCGGCGTTGACGGCCTTCATGGCGGTGCTGTTGCCCTTGTAGGCCGTGAAGTTCTCCTTCATGCCCTTCAGCCACTCTTCGGTGGCGGCCTCGCCCTTGAGCTCGAGCAGTGCTGCCACGATGGCCTGGAAGTCGGCGCCGGTGGGTGATGCAGCCCACTTGCCCTTCCACTCCGGCTTGGCCAGGTCCAGCATGGACTTCGGCAGGTCGGCTTCGCTCAGCTTGGCCTTGTCGTAGACCAGCACGGTCGAACGGGCGGCGATGCCGGTCCACTTGCCCGTGGAGGGGCGGAACTCGGCCGGAACCTGGGCGATGGTGTCCTTGTCGACGTCGGCGAAGAGGCCGGCGTTCTCAACCTGCGCCATTGCAGGGGAGTTTTCGGTGAGGAACACATCGGCAGGGGAGGCTGCGCCCTCGGCAACGATCTGGTTCGACAGCTCGGTGTCGGAGCCCTGGCGCAGGGTGACCTTGACGCCGGTCTCCTTGGTGAAGGCGTCGACCCATTCCTGGGTCAGGCTCTCGTGCTGGGCGTTGTAGACCGTGATCTCGCCGGCGACCTTTGCCTCGGCGGATGCGGGTGCAGAGCTGGTGGCGGCGGGGGTGGCGGTGGAGCCACAGGCGGCCAGGCCGAGGGCGGCGGTGGCGGCGAGGGCGATGCCGGCCAGCGCATTCTTGCGGATCTTCATGGGGGCTTCCTTCTGACACAGAACAAGGGGGAGTCCTGGAGGGATTCATAGCGGGCTCACAGGAAACTGTAGGTTAGCCATGCCTAATTTCCAATCGAAACCACGCCAATGTGAGCGACGTCACCTAGATTACGCCATGTTTACATGGGCTAATCGCCCCGGGGCATGGCTGTGCCGGCCATCGATTCCTTCGAACCAGCCACGGTGGGCTGCAGGAGGGTGGTGGCCGGCACCATTCACCAGTCGGTGTTTAGGTTGACGGCGTCCGCCCGGAGACCGTCCGCACGATCCAGCCGATCGCGGCCAGAATCAACAGGATGACTCCAGCCCACAACAGCCAGTTCAATGACTGGGTAAAGCCGCCAACAAACAGCAGCACAATGGCGACGACGCCCACGATCAACAACAGAGCATTCATGACTACACCTCCCTCCGCTCTCGGTCTTCTTGAACCCTGGATTCCACAGCAGACCTAGTCCTTCTTGAAGGCGTCCTTGACGTCTTCAACGGCATCCTTTAGCTTGCCTTTGGCCTGGTCCGCCTTGCCTTCGGCCTCCAACTTGTCGTTGTCGGTCAGCTTTCCAGCGGCTTCCTTGACCGTGCCTTTGAGCTTGTCGGCTGCACTTTCCACCCTGTCGTCGATTCCCATGGTTTCCTCCTCTCTGTTCCTGATTGGCGCCGGTCCGGGTCAGGAATTCCTGAGCCGGTTGATCAATGCGCTTTTCCGTTGGAAGGAAAAGCCGGTCAGCCCGATGTCTTTGGCCTTGGCGCGCAGCTGGGCTACCGCCCCCTGTTCATAGCTGCGAGCCTGGCCGCCCTTGCGGCCAAGAGTGCCTCGGCCCTCGTTGGCGGCAGCGGGCAGGATCCGCCGGGCGCATGTCCAGCAGCATCCGCGGCGCGGGCCGGGGCGGCGGGGCGTGTGGGGGAGTATCCAGCATCTTTCACTGTCGTCCGATCGAAGAATTGGGGCACTGCCCATGACCGTGACGCGCTGCTGGCTTCAGATCCCACGGTAGAACTGTCCCTCCATCGGCGCAAGGGGAATGGGCCGCAAATGGTGCCGGCACCAACAGTGCACCGGGCCGGTCCGGGAGCGCAGATGCGGCGTAGCATTGGAACAGGCTTGGCCAGAGGCCCGTGGCAATGACCCGGGCATGGCGCACTCCGGCCCGGCAGAGGAGTCTTTGGGACCAGAGATGCCACTCCACGGCGACGGCAGCTTTCAAACGAGGGAGCTCAGAAATGCCCTGTCAGATTCACGATGGCGGCTCACAGACTTCTGGCTGCACTATTTCGCGCTTGGTGGCAGCGCCGGTGGATTTGAAATCGAAGCCTACGTCTTCGGCGCGCACATGCTCCCCGCCCTTGAATGCGACATGGCAGCCGCTGCCATGAATGAACATTCCATGGAGAGCGGTCTGCCGGCCCGGGTTCCGCACAGCGAACCTCCCCAATCCAGCGCCGGCTGGCTGGATGATCTGCTAAACGAGGACAAGGGGACCGCGGACATGGACAGCATCGACACCGACACCGGATCCGAGTATTCCGTGGCCGATGAGCTCCAGGACCTGGTGTTGGACAGCGCCGACGTCGTGGAGTTCCTTGAGGATCTGGCGGCCTATTCAGCCACCAGTGCCCCGGGGGTGGGCCAGATGCCCGTCCAATGCGCCATCACGCTGTACCGGCGGCACCGCCCCTTGACCGGAGCGGGCAGTGATGAAAGTGCCACCATCTTTGACCGGATCCAGCAGAAGCATGGCGCGGGCCCCTGTTTGGAGGCACTGGAGACCGGCCACACCGTCGTGATGGATGACGCCGCGACGGACCCCCGTTGGCCCGAGTATGCCCGGGAGATGCACGCCCTGGAAATCAACAGTGTTCTTGCCGTGCCGATGCCCCTTGAGGGTGGCGCCGCGGCGGCCATGAACTTCTTTTCCCCCGTCAAAGCCATGTTCACACCGGCAATCATCGAACGGGCAGAGAACTACGCATCCTCCGCCCAAAAGGCCCTCCGGCTGGCGGTGCGCATCGGCTCGCGGGACCAGGCTGCCGTGGATCTGCAGGAAGCCATGAAGTCCAGAACAGCCATCGACATCGCCATCGGCGTCATCATGGGCCAACAGCGGTGCTCGCAGGATGACGCCTTTGCCCTCCTGGTCAAGGCGTCCTCGAGCAGGAACCAGAAGCTGCGCGATCTCGCCGAAGAACTGGTCACCAACCTCAACAACAAGGGCGTCCAGACACATTTCGACGCCTGAGCAGCTGCACAAACACGGCCAGGCGCCCGAGCTCAGTCCATCCCGAGGGGCGGCAGTGGCTCCGGATAAGGATTGGGTTCGGGTACCGGCGGTTCCAGAGGCGGTGGCTCGGAGGGATCTGGGATCGCCGGGTCCGGAATCGGCGGTGCAGGCGGAAACGGCTGCCCGGGAATGGGTTCAGGGATGGGTGGAATGGTCATGCCACTGCCTTTCAGGGGGAGGGCTGCGGTACTTCGCAGGCGATCTGTGGGTTCAAGCCCAGGTAATTGAGCGGGCCGACGGCGATGGCCGCGGCAATGGTCCCGGCCTGGTTGCACGTTCCCGGGACGGAAGAAAAGTAGCCGCGCTGGCCGGCGGCAATGGCGCCGACCACCAGCCACAGGATGATGATGATGCTGAGGATTGATCTGGTGCGCATGGCGTTCTTCGATCTCACGGTGGGCCAAAAGTGCCGGGCGGTCCCGGTGGGAGAACCTAGCCGGGCAGGGACATCCGGAAGCCGCACTGGCAACGCAGGACCCGCGTGGGCAGGGAGACATCTGTCAGTCGAGGCCCGTGGTGACTGTCTGGGAAATCTGCCCTGATCCGGATCGGCTCGGCGTTGAACTCCTGCATCGGCTCGCCACAATGGATGTAATGGTGGCCAAATTGAAGGACGCCTGACGACGGCGTGGTGGTGTTGTTGAGTATGGTGGCAATTTGCTCCACTGCCGCCGGGTGGGCGTAGTAGGAATCGCAGGCCGCACAGGTGTACTCGATGTGCACGATCCCTGGTGTCGGCGGGACACGGGACACTATCGACTCAATGATGAGGGCGGCATCACTGCGGCACTCAAGGCACCAGGGGCGTTGTCCGGCGGGCTGGTTGGTGCCGCCGGTGGCACATGAATCGGGAACTGTCGACATAGTTGCTTTCCTTCCGTCCGGGGGTCCACTGCTGCGGGGACCGGCGTCTGCGGTGCACCAAGGCGCCGCCGCCGTTGCGGAGGATCGGGTAGCAGAGCCTGCGTTAACCCTGAACGCGCCATGGCGGAGCCTTGACGGGTTGCTGCTAACCCAAATCAAAACTTAGGACGAATCGGTCGCCAAGGCAACCATTGCTTGGGAAATTTACGCGGTCTGCCACTGGATGCGGTCAAACTCCGCACGCAGCTGCGCTCCGCGGGCAGCGTTGAGGCTTTCGATCCAGGCGATCCGCCCGCGAAGATACGCCTGGAAGTCCGGGTGCCCGCTGCGGTTCTGCTCCCCGGGCCCATCGAGGACGCAATGGTGCAGGATGGCCTTGATCCTGTCGTAGTCGCCGCGGGAGATGTTGGTGTGGGCGTTGACGACGACGCCCGTGACGCTTTGGCGCGTGGCGGCGCCGCGGACGCGGGTCTTGCGGCGGTTGAGGTCGTGGCCCTCGTCGGCTACGATCCGGGCCGCACCGCGGATGAAGGCATCGGCGCCCCGGGCCAGATCCGGACCGCCGCTGAACGCCAGGTCATCCGCATAGCGCGTGTAGCTGGCGCCCACCGCGGCCGCCCAGCCGGCAAGCCTGGAGTCCAACCGGCGCAGTGCCAGATTGGCCAGCAGAGGCGAGGTCGGGGCGCCCTGGGGAAGGTGCGCCCGGGCCAGCGCCTGCCGAACGGCGAAGCGCTCGCCGGGGTCCCCGCCCGCTGGCATGGCGGCCAGGACGCGCGCCGGAACGGCGTGGGTGCACAGCCCGGTGAGCCGGTGGGCGACAGCCTCGGCGTAGCCCGCCTGCCGCAGCACGCCGAAGATCTTCCCGGGTGTGACCCTGGCGAAGAAGGTGGACAGATCCAGATTGATGACCACCTCGTTTCCCGTATGGCGGGCGGCGCCAGTGATGGCGCTGCGCCCCGGGACGAACCCGTGGGCCGCATCGTGCAGGGGGATCGGCTGCAGCAGGTCCCTGAGGATTCTGCGTTGGATGGCGCGCAGCCTGGTGCCAGGGATTTCCAGCAAACGGGGAACGCGTCCGGGCCGGCTCCGCCATTCGTAGCGGTAGTGCTGCAGCCGTGGGGTGCGGGCAGAGCGGTTCCACTGCCCAGGGTCAGCGAACCATTCCAACTCACCGGTGGAGAGCTCCAGTCGTCCGGCCAGCTCCGCCAGGGTGTCGATCCGGGGAATGTCCGTAGCCGAGTCCCGCGCCTTGCCGGCGACTGGGACCAGGTGGGCCAGGCGTATGGGTTTGCGCTGCCGGGCAGATTTGGCGAGCGCCTCGCGGAAGGCGTCGCACTGGCCGACGACGGCGGCCAACTCCCGAGGCGCGTCCGCCGGGGGCCGGTGGTACGCAGCCAGAACGTGGCCGGCCAGCGGCGGCAGCCACCGGCGCCGGGCCCCAAGTGATCCGGCTGCGGAGGCAACCAGGGCCGCTTTGGACCAGGACTCCGCACCCAGAAAGGCGTGCGCCAGGGCCGTGGCCAGGTCAGCGGGCGAGGTCCGTGGCGTGCGGGCCAGGGTTGCTGCACCTGTTGTGGCTACCGCCATCTGCGGCCCCTGACCGGGAGGGTGTTTGACGTCCCACAGGGGAAGGTGCGGCGGCTTCCGGATGACCCATCTGTCTGTGTGGGCCCCGTGCTGCGCGGAGCGCAGGGGCGGGCCCACGGCGCGTGGTGCTGGTCGAACTGCGTGCCCCGGGGTAGCCCCGGAGAGGGAAGTGCTTTCAAGGCACTGCCCACCTCATCCGGAAGCCGTCGCATGCAGCCACGCTAACCGACGTCATGGTCCGTGCACGCCAGGGCACGCCGATGGTTTGGCTGCCTAGAGGATCTGCTCAAGCTTGTCCTGGACGTCGTCCAGTCCGAAGTAGCGGTCCGAGAGAACTTCAATGTCGTCAGCCACGGATTCGTCCACGGCGGCGAGCTGGTCGGCTCTGGACTCCATGTCCGCCGGGATGCCACCGCCGCCGAGGATGCGCAGGAACTCGTCCAGAATGGCCGCGGCGTCCCGAGCGCCGCACCCGGTGAACGTGGCCGCAACAAGGGGGAATTCATCGCCACGGACTTCGTAGGCGTGGTCCACACCGCCGTTCATGATCAACGAGTGGATGTCCATCGCCATGTCCAGATCATCGTCGTCCGGCTGCCCCGGAACTTCGCCTTGGCCCCGTGGTGCAGCGGAGGCAGTGGCTGGTTCATCCACGGCAATGTCGGTCGCCACTTCCTGAGCCCGCTGTTGGAATCGTCTGAGCACGTTCTCGGCGCTGAAGGCGTTCATATCGGAACCGGCACTGAAGTCCTCCAGGACGGGTATGGCCACCTTCGGGTTCCATTTCAGGACGGCGATGCTGGCGGAAAGGCGGACGCCTCTGTCGTCGTCTGCACACAGGGCCTCGAGGCCGTTCCGTCCGGCTTCCTCCTCGGCCAGCGATTCGCCCAACGCTAAGGACTTTCGGATCAACGCATTTGCTTTTC
Organism: Arthrobacter sp. 35W; assembly: GCF_000482545.1. Lineage (GTDB taxonomy): Bacteria > Actinomycetota > Actinomycetes > Actinomycetales > Micrococcaceae > Specibacter. Next base: position 2,167,312 of record NZ_KI519454.1, on the reverse strand, counting down.
TGACGCTTCCCTCAAAAGAGTCCCATTGAATAACGAGGCGCCTGTATTCAGCAATGCGGAGTGAAACGTCGTTGCTGTCGATCGACCGGTCTTTAACCAAAATTTCCCCCAAGGAATTGTGTCGGCGCGTCTGTGCCCACGCCGATCCGCACATGCGAAAGGCAGAGAGACGAACCTCCCTGCCATCTTCAGAATACAGCCCGGCCGGGGGCTTGCCGCAAGGCCGCCGGCCGGGCTCAGAATGGATGGGCGCGGCCGGAAAAGCCGCGGAGATTGGGCGTTTGGATGGGGTTTCACATGGTTGACGTAATCATCAGCGGCGGCGGGCCGACGGGCATGATGCTGGCCAGCGAGCTGCGGCTGCACGGTGTGGACGTGCTCGTGCTGGAGAAGGATGCGGAGTCGACTGCTGCCGTCCGTTCCCTGGGCCTGCATCCGCGCAGCATCGAGATCATGGACCAGCGCGGCCTGCTGGAGAGGTTCCTCGAACAAGGGACGCAGTACCCCGGGGGAGTCGGCCACTTTGCCGGGATCGAAAAACCGGCCCCCGAGGACCTCGACACGGCTCACCGCTACATTCTGGGCATCCCGCAGCCGGCCACCGACCGCCTGCTGGCCGAGCACGCCGCCGAGCTCGGCGCGCAGATCCGCCGCGGCGCCGAGGTGGTGGGCGTTGAGCAGGACGACGATGGCGTGGACGTCGAGCTCGCGGACGGCACGCGGCTGCGCTCGCGCTGGCTGGTCGGCGCCGACGGCGGACGCTCCCTGGTGCGCCGGCTGCTGGGCATCGGCTTTCCCGGCGACGCCGCCACCACCGAATGGATCCTCGGCGAGATGGCGGTGACGGCACCACCGGAGGAGATTGCCGCGGTGTCGGAGAAGGTCCGCAGGACCCACAAGGGCTTCGGCATCGGCCCCGCCGGCAACGGCCTGCACCGCGCCGTCGTGCCCGCAGCAACGGTGGCCGAGGACCGGACGGTTCCACCCACGCTGGAGGAATTCCGGACGCAGCTGCGGGCCTACGCGGGCACAGACTTCGGCGTCCACTCGCCGCGCTCGCTGACCCGTTTCACCGACGCCACCCGGCTGGCCGAACGGTACCGCGTGGGCCGGGTGTTCCTGGCTGGAGATGCGGCGCATGTCCACCCGCCGCTGGGCGGGCAGGGGCTGAACCTGGGCATCCAGGATGCCTTCAACCTCGGCTGGAAGCTGGCCGCGGAGGTCACGGGGTGGGCGCCGGACGGTCTGCTGGACAGCTACTTCACGGAGCGCCACCCGGTGGCAGAGGACGTACTGACCATCACCCGGGCCCAGTCGGAGCTGATCTCGCCCGAGCCCGGTCCACGGGCGGTGCGCCGGCTGCTGGCGAAACTGATGGACTTCGAGGACGTCAACCGCTTCCTGGCCGAGAAGACCACCTCGATCGGGATCCGCTACGACTTCGGCGAAGGACCGGCGCTGCTGGGCAGGCGGCTGCGCGACATCCCACTGTCCCAGGGCCGCCTCTACGAGCTCACCCGCGAAGGCCGCGGGCTCCTGCTGGATGCGACAGGCAGCCTGTCGGTGTCCGGATGGACGGACCGGATCGACCACGTCGTCGACGCCGGTGCTGACCTGGACGCGCCCGCCGTGCTGCTCCGGCCGGACGGCCACGTGGCGTGGATCGGTGGGGACCAGGAGGACCTGCTCCGCCACCTGCCGGCGTGGTTCGGAGCCCCCTCCTAGGCCCGCCCCACCATAGGCAGCCCGGCCTTGGCGGCATGGGAGAAATGGTCGTCGATGAGCACTACGGCTCGTCCCCGGGCAGCCAGCATCGAGGTGACGATGGAGGCGCGGTAGCCGCTGGCGCAGTGCACCCACAGCTCTCCGGGCGGCAGACCGTCCAGCCGGGCGGGTACATCGTGCAGGGGAATGTTCAGTGCGCCCTCGATGTGCCGCTCCGTCCACTCGCCCCTGCGGCGCACATCCAGAACGGCCACCTCGCGGTGGTGGCGGACATTGGCCAGATCCGTGAAATCAGCCCGCAGGTAGCTCGCCAGCGGGGCATCGCTCCACTGCCCGGGGCCGCCCGTGGAAGCCGCCGCCGGGCGGTCGACGCCGATGCGCACCAGTTCGCGCTGGGCCCGGGCGACGTCGTCGGGAGTCTCCCCAAGCAGCGTCACCGGCGTGCCCCAGGGAATGAGCCAGCCCAGGTAGGTGGCGAACGAGCCATCCAAACCAAAGTTCAGCGTCCCGACGGCGTGGCCGGCGGCAAAGGCTGTGCGGTGGCGCAGGTCAACCACCCATTCCCCGGCCTGGATCCGCGCCAACAGCTGCGCCGCATCGGCCTGTGACGGCTCCGCCAGATCCGCAGGCTTCGGCCCGGCCAGGTTCCGGGCGCCCATGTGGGCGTAGTAGGCCGGGTAGGCGTCCAGGCCCGCCAGCATCTCGCGGACGTAGTCCTCCTCATCCTGGGTGAGCACCGGATTGGCCAACCTTTCCGCCCCGACGGTGGAGGCCGTGGCATGGGAGATGGCCGTCGAGCAAAAGCTGCCAAACCCATGGGTGGGCAGCAATTGCGTGTCGTCGGGCACCGCAGCGGCAATGAGCTGGGCCGAGCCGTATTGCTGGTGGGCCAGCTCATGCGTGTGCTCCGGGCCCAGCAGGTCCGGGCGGCCGGTGGATCCGAACAACAGCGAACCTCCGGTGAACACACCAATGGTCCGCCCACCGGAGGTCAGGACGTAGGACAGGTGCGTCAGCGTATGGCCGGGGGTGGCGAGGACGTCGAGGGTCATGGTGGGGGAGATGGCGATCCGCTGGCCTCCGGCGATGGGCGTCCGTTCAAAGGAGACCTCGTCGGCACCGTTGACCAGGTACTGCGCCCCCGTGGCCTGCGCAAGCGCCAGTCCACCCGTGACGTAGTCATTGTGGATGTGCGTTTCCAGCACGTGGGTGATCTGCACACCCGCGGTGCTGGCCTTCTCCAGGATCCTGTCGATGTCCCGCTGCGGGTCGACGACGAACGCGATTCCGCCGTCGTGGGCCAGGTAGCTGCGGTCACCCAGAGTAGGGGTTTCAATGATGATGATGGCAACCATCGGGGGTTCCTCCGCATGGACAGGTAGTTGCCTCAGGCTACGCCGGAGCCGGCCGGTGCTCAACGCCCCGGGCACCGCAGGTTGGGCTCAGCGCCGGGCCGGGATGGGCGCCTCGACGGCGGAGGGGCGGTGCCGGGCGGCCAGCTCGGCCGGCGCTATGAGGGCCAGTGCCACCGCCAGGCAGAGGGCCAGCATGAGGCTGCCGGCCGTCAATGCCGCACTCACGTGCCCGGCCAGGGCCTCCCGGCCAGACCCGGCACTGGGAACACTGGCTGCTGCGACCGCGGCCAGAATGCCCAGACCCAGGCTGCTGCCCAGCTGATGGGCCGTGTTCACCAGGCCCGAAGCGGCCCCGGCATCCGACGCCGGGACTCCGGCGATGCCCGCGGAGGTCAGCGGCGCAAAGGCGAGGCCTTGCCCGATGCCGAGCAGCACCATCGGCAGGGCAACCCCGGTGAGGTACAGGCTCCCGGCGTCCACCCTGGCCAGCCAGATCATGCCCGCGAGGGTCACCGCCACGCCCGCCACCAGCAGGGCCGCGTTGCCAAGCCGGGCCGTCAGCTTCGGGATGGCCAGCGCGACCGCGAAGTTGACGACAGTCATCGGGAAAAAGGCGATGCCCGCCTGCAGGGGGTTGTAGCCCAGCACGCCCTGCAGGAACTGGGTGGTGAAGAAAAAGAAGCCGATCATGGCACCCATGTAGAGCATCCGGGCGGCGTAGGCCCCGGTGCGTTCACGGCTCACGAAGAGCCGCAGCGGCATGATCGGATGTGCCACCCGCCGCTCGTTGACCACCAGCAGGGCCAGCAGCGCCAGCCCGGCGCCAAAGGCCACCAGCGTCACCGGCGACCCCCAGCCGGCGTCGGCCGAGCTGATGATGCCGAAGACGATGGCACCCATGCCCAGGGTCGCCGTGATGGCGCCGACGACGTCGAAACGCCCGGCCGTGCGCTGGGCCTGGGGCAGGAACCGCGGAGCCAGCACGATCATGGCCAGGCCGATGGGAACGTTGAGGAAGAATCCGGCGCGCCAGGAGATCCAATGCGTGAGCGCCCCGCCGATCACGAGCCCCAGGCTGGCGCCGATGCCGGCCGTGGCCCCGTACCAGGCCACGGCGCGGGTGCGCTCGCGGCCCGGCGCGAAGCTGGACGTCAGCAGCGAGAGCGACGTCGGGGCAACAACCGCCGCGCCGACACCCTGCAAGGCCCGGGCGCCAATCAGCCATTCGCCGGTGGGAGCCAGACCGATCAAGAGCGACGCCACGGCAAAGGTGGCAAGGCCTGCCACGAAGACGCGGCGGCGGCCCAGCAGATCACCGGCGCGGGCGCCCAGCAGGAGCAGCCCGCCGAAGACGAGCGTGTAGGCGTCCTGCACCCAGGCCAGGGAGGTGGCCGAGAGGTCCATGGCGGCCTGGATGCTCGGAAGCCCGGTGAAGATGATCGAGTTGTCGAGCAGGATCATGAAGTAGCTGGCGAGGATGATCGCCAGAATCGCGCCGGTCTTGGCGCCGGTGGCTGTGGGAGTGCCGGTCACTGGATTCCTTGGGGTGGAGTGGGTGGTGGCCGCGCTGTCGGGGGACATCCCCGGGGCCGCTCATTCCATTGAAGCTGGGACCCGCACTGCCAGGGAGTGCCGGCCCGTACAGGTAATGACAGTGCCTCCCTCCGGACCGCGGCCCGGCGTACGGTTGATCGCATGGACCACCAAACAGAGATCCGCGAGTTCCTCACCTCACGCCGCGCCAGGATCACCCCCGAGCAGGCCGGGCTGCCGGCCTATGGCGGAAACCGTCGGGTGAAGGGGCTGCGCCGCGAGGAGGTCTGCCTGCTGGCCGGTGTCAGCATCGATTACTACGTGCGGATGGAACGCGGCAACCTGGCCGGCGTCTCGGAGAGCGTGCTCGAGGCACTGGCCCGTGCGCTGCAATTGGACGACGCCGAGCACGACCACCTCTTCGATCTGGCCCGCAAGTCCGTTGCCGTGCCCGCCGCGCGGCGGCGTCCGCCGTCGCCCAAGGCGGTGCGCCAGCCGATCCTGCAGATGCTCGAAGCCATCGCGGATGCTCCTGCGTGGGTCCGCAACGCGCGCCACGACCTCCTGGCCGCGAACCGGATGGCCCGCGCCCTGTACGCCCCGATGCTTGCCGATCCCCACCAGCCAGCGAACACGGCGCGCTTTGTCTACCTGGACCCGGCCTCCAAGGAGTTCTTCACCGACTGGGAGCGGGCGGCGGACGACATTGCCGCGATGCTCCGCTTGGAAGCCGGGAGGAACCCCTTTGACAAGGCGCTGACCGAGCTCATTGGTGAGCTGTCCACCCGCAGCGAGGACTTCCGCCAGCGCTGGGCCGCGCACAATGTGCGCTTCCACCGCACGGGGTTCAAGAAGCTGCACCACCCCATCGTGGGTGATCTGGAGCTCAACTTTGAGGCCATGGAATTCCCCTCCGACCCGGGCCTCACGATGCTGGTCTACACGGCCGCCCCGGGGACCCCGACGTCGGATGCGTTGAAGCTGCTCGCCAGCTGGGCGAGCACGCAGGACCAACTCGACACCCACACCACCGGTAGTGAACCTGCCACGACGACCTCAACGAAGGACTAGGAATGCACCAGATCCCCAAGACACCGAGCACCAAGGGCCCGGAGGCCTTGTTCACCGGCAACGTCAACTTTGACGTTATCGCCGCCGGCACCGCGCCCTCCAGACTGCGGGTCAACATCGTCCGCTTCGCCCCGGGCGCCCGCACGGCGTGGCACCGGCACGCCAACGGCCAGACCCTGCACGTCACGGAGGGTCTGGGCCTCGTCCAGGCCAAGGGCGGTGACGTCGTCCAGATGCGCCCCGGGGACACGGTCTACACCCCGCCGGGGGAATGGCACTGGCACGGTGCCGCGGCCGAGCACGCCATGTCCCATCTGGCGATGTGGGAATGCCTCGGCGAGGACCAGGACGGCCCGGAGGTCGAATGGGCCGAGCATGTCAGCGATGAGGAATACGGCGCCGCACAACCGTAGCGCCGGCAGCGACAAGGACGTACCGCCCACTGGGCGGTCCGTCCTTCTTGATTGTCAGGCTGTGTGGCCGGCTATCGGGTGTGGCTGCGGAGCTCCGCCAGCGCCACGGGGCGGCCCGCGTCCAGGCTGAGGTTGGCCGCCTCGACGATCGCCACAATCTCGCGGATCTGGCTGGCCGGCATCATGGGCGAACCCGTGCGGCAGGCGGCAACGATTGCTTCCAGCAGGCCGGTCAGCATGTCTTCGCAGGCCTCAATGGTGAACTCGGCGGGGCCGCCGTCCCGGCTGATCCGGCCGGAGGTCAGTGGCGACCATTCGGCCTCGCCGCCCAGGGTGGCCACGCGGCCATCGCTCCAGTGGAGCACCACCCGGCCGCCGGTGGCATCGACCAGTTTGCAGCCCGGGCCCAGCGCCGCAACCGCCAGATCAACCTGGTGCACGCCGTACCAGGCCAGGCCCGGGTGGCCGGGCTGCGTCGGCAGGGGGCCTGTCAGGTCGATGCGCTCCACCGGACCCGAGCCCGCCGCCGCCAGGAATTCCGGCGTGAACCGCTTGGGCGAGCCGGCCAGCACCAGAGTTCCGCCGGCTTCTGCCTGTTCCAGCATCCGCGCCGCGTCCGCCGCGGTCTGTGCAAAACGGGTGTCGACGTAGACCGGCTTGCCGAAGGGCGCGAGCCGGGCGAAAAGCCCCGGATGCGTGCGGGTGTCGGAGGCCACCAGCAGGAGGGCATCGGATTCCTCCGCCACCTCTTCCAGGCTCTCCCGCAGCGGCACGCCGAGGCCGGCCATCTGGGCCACAAAGTCCGCCATGCGGTCCCGGCTGGGCGGAAAGTCCGCCGATGCCACACCGGCCCAGGCGCTGGCCACCGTGGCCCCGGCGACGGCGCCGCCTACGCCGTCGCCGAGCAGCCGGGTGAAGGAGGGGGCATGCGGGGAATCGACGCCGATGAGGCCAAAGCGCAGCGGCGCCGATGTGGCCGTCATCCCTTGACTCCGCTGGAGGTGATGCTGGCGACGATGTGGCGCTGCAGCAGGACGAAGATGACCAGGCAGGGGATGAAGCTGATGAGCGCGGCCGCCATGATGTTCGCCGTCGACACGGTCTCGGTGTTCAGCGTGGCCAGACCCACGGTGAGCGTGCGCGCCGCGTCGGACTGACCCACCACCAGCGGCCAGAGCAGATCATTCCAGTGCCAGAGGAAGACGAAGATCGCCAGCGTAGCGAGCACGGGCCGGATCAGGGGCAGCACGATGCCGGCGAACGTCCGCCACTCGCCGGCGCCGTCGATCCGGGCGGCATCGAAGAGCTCATCGGGCAGGTCGCGGATGAACTGGCGGATGAGGAACACGGCCTGGGCATTGGCCAGGGTTGGCAGGATGAGCCCCCACATGGTGTTCACGCCGCCCATGCCGGCCACCAGGATGAAGGTGGGGATCAGGGTGGCCTGCATCGGCACCATCAGCGTCGCCACAATCGTCCACAGCACGGCGTTCCGGCCGGGGAACCGCTTGCGGGCCAGGGCGTAGGCGGCCATCGACGCCGTGAGCAGCACGACCACCACGGAGATGCTCGAGTACAGGAACGAGTTCCACAGCCACAGTGGGAATTCGCCCACGTTGAAGATGCGGATGATGTTGTCAAGGGTCAGCGACGCCGGGACGGCGTAGGGAATCGTCGGCGCGTCCTCGGGGGAGAGGGCAAGCACGATGACGGCCAGCAGAGGCGCGATGGTGAAGAGCGAGACGACGACGAGAGTGGACACCAGCCAGAGCTGGCTGCGCCGGCGTGCCGACTTCCGGCGGGCCCGCGGCGGGGCCTGGTGCTGGGCCGGCACCTTCGGTGTGCGGCGGAGGGGCTCGGTGAGCTGCGGAGCGTCGGGCAGCGAGGTGGAGGTCATTTCTCTTCCTTTCCTTCGAAGAAGCGGCGCTGGATGAGCGAAAGCACCAGGACGATGGCAAAGAGCACGATGCCGATGGCTGCCGCGTAGCCGAAGTCGAAGAACTTGAAGCCCTCGTCGAAGAGCATGTAGATGAGGCTGTGGCTCGCATGGGCCGGTCCGCCGCCGGTCATGACGTAGATGGTGTCGAAGACCTGGAAACCGATGATGGTCTCGATCACGAGCACAAAGAAGAACACCGGCTTCAGCAGGGGGAGCGTCACGTGGCGCAAGGTCTGCCAGGCGTTGGCACCGTCGATGTGCGCTGCCTCGTGGACCTCTCCGGGAAGGGCCTTCAACCCGGCCAGGAAGATCAGCATCGAGTAGCCGAAACCCTTCCACACCGACACCAGGGCCAGCGAGGCGAGCACCAGCCACTGGTCGCCGGAGAGGAACGGGACGGGCCCCAGCCCCGCCGTCGAGAGGGCCGCATTGAGCGGGCCGTCGGAGGCGAAGATCCACTTCCAGACAATGCCTGCCAGCACGAAGGAGCTCAGATACGGGACGAACAGCAGGGCGCGGAAGGCGCCGGTGAAGCGGACCAGTTTGTTCAACAGCAGCGCGCCGGCCAGCGAAACCACCAGGATCAGCGGTACGAAGATGCAGACATAGCCGAGCGTCACGCCCAGGCTCTGCCAGAAATTAGGGTCGGAGAACAGCCGGGTGTAGTTGTCGACGCCGCGGAAGTCCACATCCCCGTTGAGCTTGTAGCGGGTGAGGCTCATGGCCCCGGCCCCGAAGATGGGTACGAACTTGAAGAGGGCGAAAATGAGCAGCGTCGGCAGCACAAACAGGATGCCTGCGATGGCCTCCCGGCGCTGGCGCGAGGCCGGCCTGCGGATTGCTGTTGAAACGGACATGGTGGAACCAATCAGAATCTGGGGAATGGGACGGGGCTGTGGGGACGGTGCGCACGGGGCGGGGCCGTGGGCCCCGCCCCGACGGCTAGGAGCGCTTCAGCAGCGCCCTGGCCTCGTCGGCCGCCTTGGTGAGCGCCTCCTTGGCGGAGAGCTTGCCACCGAGCGCCGCCTGGATGTACGGGGCCAGAATGGCCATGACCTGGCGGGCCACGGGGGAGGATTCGCCCGGGTTGGCGAACTCCAGCGAGGCACTCATGGCCTCGACGTCGGGGCCGCTGCCCTGGATCTTGACGTCGGTGCGGGTGGGGAAGTTGCCGGCGGCGGCGTTCAGCGCCGTCTGGCTTTCGGGGGAGGTCAGGTAGGAGAGCACCTCGTAGGCCGCGGCGCGGTTCTCCTTCTTGTTGATCGAGGTCAGCGCCAGCAGGCCGGGGTTGCCATAGGTGGCCTGCACCTTGCCCTCAAGCGGCAGCCCGAGGGCCACGTGGTCCGCGCCGAGCGCGGTGCGCATCTTGGCCAATTCCGGCAGGGCTGCCGTGGCCCGCATTCCCACCTTGCCGGCGGCGATGGGTGCGCCCTCGACGGCGGGGCCGGCCGTGGCGGCGTCGACGGGCAGGCCGCCGGCCTTGTTCAGATCGACGAGGAACTGCAGGGCCTTCACCCCGGCGTCGGAGTCGAATTCGACGTTCTTGCCGTCCTTGGAGAAGACGGTTCCGCCGGCCTGCCACAGGAACGGGTAGTAGGAGAGGTTGAGAGTCTGCTCGGGGCTGCCGGCGTAGTCCATCACCGAGATGCCCTTGGCCGCAAGCACGGGGGCGGCGGCCAGGACGTCGTCCCAGGTCTTGGGCAGTGCCAGACCGGCGTCGGCAAAGACCTTGGTGTTGTAGACGGTGGTGTTGATGTTCTGGAAGAGCGGCACGCCATAGAGTTCATCGTCAAACGTTGCGGCCTTCAGCGTCCCCGGGAAGAAGGCATCGCGGCTGTTGGCGACGGCGTCGTCGACGGGCTGGAGCCCGCCCACGGTGATGTAGGTGGCCGCCTGGTCGGGAGTGACCAGGGCGATGTCGGGGCCGGAGTTCGCGGCAAGGGCGGCGGACATCTGGGCGTCGCGCTTGTCGAAGGTCTGGAGTTCAATCTTCAGATCGATGCCGGGGTGTGATGCCTCGAAGTCGGCCTCGGTCTTGTTCCAGAATTCCTTGCTCTTGGCCTCGTCTTTGATGACGGGGTACATCCACAGGGTTACGGAGCCCGTGGCCTTGCCGTCGGCGCCGACGGGGGTGGTGGCGCCAGGGGCGCAGCCCGTAGCGGCCAGGGCGATGGCCGCGGTCATGACGGCGAGTCGCAGGTGCTTCTTGGTCATGGTCTTTCTCGTTTCTTGGGTTGGTCCAGGAGCGGCATGGCCGCACACAGGCGCAAGGGTGCAAAGGCTAGGAAAGGACTTCGGCGTGCTGTCGCAGGCCGGCGTGGTTGGCCGCGCTGTGGAGGGCAGCCAGGGCCAAGCGATGGCGGGGAGGGGCGTTCGTTGCGGTGAGCAGCGGATCGCCGCAGCCGCGCATCCAGTCGAGCAGGGCGGTGGCCAGCTCCGCGAGGAGCCCTTCATGCCCGGGGCCGGAGGCCAGGTTGTCCGCCTCGTCCGGATCGACGGTGAGGTCGTAGAGCTCAAAGACCTCGCTCGTGGGGATGGTCGGCCCGCCCAGTTCAGCGGGTGCGCTGCGGTGCAGCCAGGACTGGGTGGGGTCCATGGCCCGGGGTGCATTGGAGAAATTGACGATCAACTTGTGGGTGTCCGAGCGCACGCACCGTTTGGGATCGAAGTAGGTGTGGTAGCTCAGCTGGGCAAAGGCGTGTGCCCGCGACGGAACGTCTGATTCAACCACGGGAACAAGGCTGGCGCCCGTGACGTCGGCCGCCGTCGGCAGTCCCAGGAGCTCCAGCAGCGTCGGCACCACATCGACATGGCTCACCATGGAGGAAACCCGCTGGTTTCCCCAGCCCGGCCGGCCCGGAACCCGCATCAGCAGTGCGACACCGAGGCCCGAGTCGTAGAGGGTGCACTTGGCGCGGGGGAGCGCCAGTCCGTGGTCGGTGGTGAAGACGACGACGGTGTCCCCGCGCAGGCCCAGGGCATCCAGATGGGCGAGGATGCTGCCCACGCCCTCATCGAGGTGGCGCACGGCGCCCTGCAGTTCCGCCATTTCCTCGCGCGCACCGGCGTCGTCGCGCAGATAGGCCGGCACCGTGAGGCCCCGGGAGGTGTCGGGCGAAACGCCTTCGGCCAGGAAGCCCATCACGCCGGGGCTGTCATGGTGGGACGGCGTGCGGTGGGGCTCGTTGAAGCCGACCTGCAGGTAGAACGGCCTCTCGGAACCGGCCGCGGCGCTCAGTGCGGCCTTGGTGCGCTCGACAACTACATCCCGCGCGCCGCCGGTGCAGACCTTGTAGAAGCCGAGCCTGGCGGCGATGTCTGCGTCGGCCAGCACCTTGGATTCGTGGTGGACGCCGATGAGTTCGGTGCTGTAGCCGTGGGTGGACAGCCGGTGCGCCAGGTGCGAGCTGGGGTCGTGCAGATCCCAGCCAAAGGGTTCATGGGTCAGGCCGAGCACGCCATTGGTCTGCGGGTACGTTCCCGTGAACAGGGATGCGCGGGCCGGGCTGCAGTGCGGGGCCGTGGAGAACGCGGCATCGAACTGCGTGGCCTCGGCGGCCAAGGCGTCCAGATGCGGCGTATTCACAGTTGCCACGCCATAGGCGCCCAGGAAGCGGCCGAGGTCGTGGGCATGGAGAAGGAGGATGTTCGTCATGGCGGCTCAGCCCATCCGCTCGAGCTGGACACGCGTGAGGGAATGCTGCAGCGGTTCGCCGGCCAGGTGCCGGCGGATCTCATCGACCACTATCTGCCCGCCGCGGCGGCGCGATTCAACAGTGGCCCCGCCCAGATGGGGCGTCAGCAAGGCTCCGGGCAGGGAGCGCCAGCGGTCCTGTTCGGGCAGCGGTTCGACGTCGAACACATCCAGTGCCGCGTCAATCCGGCCGGCCTCGACGGCCTCATAGAGTGCGTCCATGTCGACAATGGTTGAACGCGCGGTGTTCACGAAGAGGGTTCCGTCGGCCATGGCGGCGATTTCCCGCGCTCCGAGCATTCCGATGGTCTCGGGTGTTTCCGGAGCATGCACGGCCACCACCTCACTGGTTCCCAGCAGCTCCTGGAGCCCGACGGCGTGTGCGGCCAGCGGGTCGGTGGGGTCCAGGTAGGGGTCGTAGATCCGCACCTCGGCACCCAGCGCCTGGCAGGCGGCTATGTAGCTGCGGCCGGTGCGCGAGGCGCCGATGACACCGACGCGGGCTCCGGCGATTTCCCGGGAGCGGGAGATGGTGCGGGCATCCGCCCAGCTGGCTCCGCTGCGCATTGCGTGGTCCAGCCGCTGCGTGCGCCGCAGCAGCGAGAGGGTGAAGGTCAAGGACATCTCGGCCACGGCCGGGGCCATGGCGGCGCCTGACTGGGAGATGGGCAGACCCGACGCCCAGAAATCGTCGCTGACCAGGCCATGGATGGAAGAGGCCGAGTGGACCACAAATGCCAGCTCCGGAGCGAGGTCCAGATGCGCTTGGGTCAGGCGGGGGAATCCCCAGCCGGTGACAATGATCCGGGCATCGGCGGTGGCCTGGCCGAACGCCTCAAGAGAGGCGAGGGACGCGGGGTCCACCTCGACAACGTCGCCCAGGGCACCCAGTGCTTCACGGGTCTGCGGAGGGAAGAAGGCGTCCACTTCGGCGGGCGGGATGCTGAGCAGAATCCTGGCCCGTTGCCGCGGCCCGGAGCCACCGCCGGGGCTGTGATCTGGTTCATAGGGGGAGGTCATGCACTTGAGATTATTTGCCCGCAGATGCTTTTGTCAATGACTGAAGTAAGTAGACTGTGGTGTAGGTCCTATCCAGCACCACCGAGGGGAAGAACGGTTCCATGTCTACAGAAGCGAGCGGGCGATGAAGCCCCGCGCCGGCAGCAAGGCCTTGATCCGGGAGATCAATGAGGCGTTCGTCCTCGATGTGGTCCGGGCGCAGGGTCCGGTGGCACGTGCCACCATTGCGTCCCAGACGGGGCTGAGTCCGGCCACGGTCACGGGCATCACCGGCCAATTGCTCGGTTCCGGGCTGCTGGTGGAGACGGATGTTGTCCGCGACACCGGCGGCCGCCCCGCCAGGCTGCTGGAACTGGGGCACGACGCCGTCGTCGCAGCAGGGGTGCGGATCTCGAGCAAAGAGGCCCGCGCCGTACTGGTGAATCTGCGTGGTGAGGTGGTGGCCGAACACCGTGAGCCCATCGCATCGACGGAACCGCCCGAGGTGGCCGCCGCTGCGGCCAAGGCCGTGCAGGCGACGCTGCGCCACGCCTCCGCATCAACGCTGCTGGGCGTCGGCGTCGCCATCTCGGGGGTGGTGGATCAGGAGGGCGGGATCGTCAAGCACAGTGGTTCGATGGGCTGGGAGGATGTTCCCTTCCGTTCACTTCTTCGCAGGGTGCTCAGCGTCCCCGTCGTCATCGACAGCTACGTGAACTCCTTTGCCGTCGGGCTGCTGCTCTTTGACGGCCGGCTTGAGGGCCAGAACCTCCTGGTTTTCAGCGCCAGTGCGAGCCTGGGGGCCTCGGTGGTTGTCGAGGGTCGGATCCACCGGGGCTTCACGGGCGCCGCGGGCGGATTTGCCCACTCGTACGTCGGCTGCGGCGTGGACCCGCAGCGGCCCTGCCACTGCGGCGCCGTCGACTGTCTGGAAACGCGCAGCAGCCTGTGGGGCATCCAGGCCGAGGTGGCGCGGCGGGGTGCGGGGGAGGGGTCCGTTGATCCGGTCCGCGACGCCGAGGTGATCGCCGACGCCGCCACGCACCTTGGCGTTGCCATGGCCAATGCCTCCAAGATGTTCGCGCCGGAGCGTGTGGTGCTGGCCGTGGCTCCAGAGCTGGATTTCGCGGAGCTCACGGCCGGCGCCGAGCAGGCCTTCCGGGGGCAGTACGTGCATGAGAATGCGCCAGTGCCGCTGTTTGAATCCATGGCCAACGCGCCGGCAACACTGGCCCGCGGCGCCGCCTGCACGGTGCTCGGACGGCTGTTCACCGCCGATGCCTCGGGGCTGGAGGCCGTGGACCAGGCAGGTTGAGAGGTGTTCAGTTCTGTTCATTTGTGCGGGAAGGTCTAGCTGAACAGGCTGCTGGCTGAAACATTGATTGCACCGCACCCCATCGAGGCCCCGCAAACCGAGCGGCACCGCCGCCACGTGAAGCGGGCGCGCACTCCGTTGGCCTGGCCCGGACTGCCGCCGGGGGGTGCGCCACCAATCAAAGGAGATTAGATGGAACCGCTCATTGTCAGCCGCCGGCACATTGTCCAACTCGGCGGGGCGCTGGCTCTGGCCGCCGCTGCCGGACCGATGCTGGCCGGCCCGGCCTCGGCCGCCCCGAAGACCGGCGTCATCGAGACAGACCTTGGCCCCGGCGTCGTGCAGTTCTCGCTGATGAGCGGGCTGTTGGTCGGCGACACGGTCTACATCGGCTCGCGCAATCTGAACCCGCCCCGGGTCATCGGCTTCCACGTTCCGACGCGCACCATCACCTCCCGCACGGACCTGGGCTCCGGCTACAGCATCCAGGCGCTGGCGGCCGACGCCACCGGGCGCTACCTGTACGCCGGCGTCCTGCGGGACGGCATCGATGGGAAGCCGAACCTCTACCGCTGGGATCTCAGCACGCCCACGGTGCCGGCAGTGGGTGTTGGTGAAACCGGCGACCGCGACATCCGTGCGCTCGCCGTCGCCCCCGACGGCAAGGTCTACGTGGCAGGCGGCGGGCTGACCAACATTGCGCCCTCGCTGTGGGAGTACGATCCGGCCACCAACGCCATGACCAGCTGGGGTGTGCCGGACACGGGCGCCACCATTGCCCAGGCTGTCGCGGCTACCGGCAGCACCGTGTACTTCGGGACCGGCAGCGTACTCGGCGGCGGCAACGGCTCAAGCCCCGCCCGCCTGTTCGCCTTCGACCGCACCACCAAAACCTCCACCAACATCCTGCCGCCCGAGGTGGCCGCGGGTGTCTCCGTGACCTCGCTCAGCGTGCTGGACGGCCAGCTCGGCGTCGGCGTCAAGGGCCCCGGAAAGTCCGTGCTGATCAACCTGGCCGACCCCTCGAAGTACACGATCATCCCCAAGACCGGCGTGATGTTCCGCCAGCGCGGCAACCAGGTGTACTTCGTCAAGGAACCCGGCGTCTGGGCCTGGAACATGACCACCAAGCGGATCACCCAGATCCTGGCCGAGGACGTCGGCGCCATGTGGGGCCTGGACGTCTACGGCAGCAAGGTGCTCACCATCTCCTCCTACAGCGTGGTGGAGGTCGACCCGGCCACGAAGACCGCCGCGACGTACGACCTCGACGCGGCCGGTGCCCCGGGCGGACCCCAGCTGGGCATGGGCATCGCCGCCGGCGCGGGAAGCGTCTACGTGGGCGGCACCGGAACCATCGCCCGCCACCAGCTGGCCTCCGGCCAGGTGTCCAACCTGCGGGCCACCGGCGAGGCCAAGGACGCCGTCATCGTCGGGGGAGTCCTGTACACGGCCCAATACAACTCCCGGGGAATCTGCACCTACGACCCAGCCACGGGCCAGCTGCCCTACCAGGTGGCAGCCCTGCCACCGGGGCAGAACCGCCCCCTGGACATCTGCTGGGACGAGGTCAATGGACTGGTTGTCGCCGGTGCGCAGAACGACACCGGTGGCGGTGGCTGCTTTGCGGCCTACAACCCCACCACCACGCAGGTCACGACCACCGTGAACCCGATTGACAAGCTCCAGATGGTCCGCGCCGTGGCTGCGCAGGACGGTGTGGTGTACCTGGGCGGCGACAACATCTACGCGGACGGCCCGCGCAGCACGATCGTCGCCTGGGATCCGGTGGCCAACCAGGAGCTCTGGCGCCTTGATCCGGGGCAGAGTGCCGGCGTTGCGGCCCTGGCCGTCCACGGGAGGTACCTCTACGGCATGGCCCGCAGGGCCGCGGGGCTGTTCATCATCGACCTGCCCACTCGCCAGGTGATCCACACCGCCGATGCCAGCGCCGTCTGCACCGACTTCGGGGCGCTGGCCGTCAGCCGTGGAACTGTCTACGGCGTCTCGGACACCACCGTCTTCCGGGTTGATCCCAAGAGCTTTGCGGTGTCGGTGGTGGCCGCGGACATCAACGGCGGCTGGTACAGCGGCCCGCACATCGCCGCCGGCGACGACGGACTGCTCTACACCCTGCGCGGGCCCAACCTTGTCTCGCTCGATGACCGGACGCGCAAGTGATGACCAGAGGAATGATGGAAGATTTCGCACCACGCAACCAAGGAGCACCGATGGATTCACCACTCGTCAGCCGCCGCCGCATCGTCCAGCTCGGTGGCGCCTTCGCCCTGGCCGCAGCTGCTGGGCCGATGCTGGCCGGCCCGGCCTCGGCGGCCCCGGGGCAAAAGAAGCCCGGAACCGTGGTGACCGATCTGGGCCCCGCCGTCGAGCAGTTCTCCCTGATGAGCTCGCTGATGATGGGCGACACCATGTTCATCGGTTCGCGCAATCTGGATCCGCCCCGGGTGCTCGGCTACCATGTCCCGTCGCGGAAAGTGGTTTCGCGCACCGACCTCAGCGCCGGCTACACGATCCAGGCCATGGCTGCCGACCCGGGCGGCAGGTACCTGTACATTGGAACGCTGTCCAAGAGCATGGCCGAGCCGGCCAATCTGTTCCGCTGGGATGTCACCACACCCAGCGTGCCGGCCGTGGCCCTGGGCCGGATCGGCGACCGCGACGTGCGCGATCTCGCCGTTGCCCCTGACGGCAGGGTGTACGCCGTCGGCGGCGGCGCCACGACCCCTCCTGCATTGTGGGAGTACAACCCGGCAACCGGGGCCATCAGCAGCCTGGGCATTCCGGATCCGAAGGCCACGCTGGCCAGGGCAGTGGCGGCGACGGCGACCACTGTCTTCTTCGGCGCGGGCAGCGTCCTCGGCGGTGGCGGCTCCGCCAGCAAGACCTCCCTGTTCGCCTACGACCGCGCGCAGGGCACGTTCACCTCGATTGCCCCGGCCGAAACGTCGGGCGATCCCAGCCTGCGCGAGCTGGCCATTGTCGGGGACAAGCTGGCGATCGGCACCTCGGGATCGAAGGACCCCGCCCACTTCGCCATCATGGACCTGGCCGACTATTCCTCCTACACCGTGCTGCCCTCCAACGGTGTGACGGTGAAGACCTTCGCGGCGGTGGGCGAGAAGATCTACTACTCCACCGACAAGGGTCTGCAGGTCTACTCGACCACCGCCAACACCATTTCCGACGTCGACCTCAAGGGTCAGGACCTGGGCGAGATCTGGGGCGTGGACGGCCACCAGGGCAGGCTGCAGGTCTCCTCTGCCTATGGATTCATCGCCGACATCAACCCCGCCGACGGGACCTCCACCACCACGGACCTGGGGACCGCAGGCGCCCCGGTGGACCCGCAGCTGGTGATGGGCATCGCGGCCGGCGCCGGCCGTGTCTATGTCGGCGGCACGGGCACCGTCGTCGAGCGGTTGCTGCGCACCGGCAAGAAAACCTATCTGCAGCTCCCGGGCGAGGCCAAGGATGCGCTGGTCCTCAAGGGCACGCTCTACACCGGCCAGTACAATTCCCAGGGCATCTGGGGCTATGACCCGCGCGATGGCCAGGGGCCGCGGCGGCTGGCCGCCTTCCCGGCCGGGCAGAACCGCCCGCTGGACGTGGAATGGGACGAAAAGCACGGCCTGATCCTGGTGGGCGTGCAGGACGACGCCGACGGCGGGGGGTCGCTGACCACGTACAGCCCCAAAACGGGCAAGGCCACCTCGGCGGTCAACCCCATCGACGGCGTCCAGCTGGTGCGCGCCGTCGCATGCGAAGACGGCGTGGCGTACCTGGGCGGCGACAACGCCCAAGCCGCCGGTCCGCGGGGCACGATTGTCGCCTGGGACCCGGTGGCCGGCAGGGAACTGTGGCGCGTGGAATCCGGGCAGGCCAAGGGCGTCGCGTCCCTGGCAGTGAAGGGGCGCTACCTCTTTGGGCTGAGCCTCGGCGGCGGCTATTTCGTCGTCGACCTGCGCAGCCGCGCTGTGGTCCACACGGAAGACCTGCGCGGCATCTGTCCCGGCTTCTCCGCCATGGTGGTCAACCGTGGCTTCGTCTACGCCGCCTCGGACACCACCGTGTTCCGCTTCGATCCCAAGACGTTCGAGGTGGAGACGGTGGTGGCCGAGATCAACGGCGGCTGGTACAGCGGCCCGCACATCGCCAACGATGAGGACGGCATGCTGTACAGCATGCGCGGGCGCAATCTGGTGGCGATCGACGACCACCCGCGCCGCTGATGGCTGCCGGCCGGATCGTGGCAGCACGGTCCGGCCGGTCCCAGCGTCCTAGGATGGGGCGCATGGATTCCTTCTCCCCAACCATTGTCGATTTCTGGCGCGGCTCCTTTGCCACTGGCGAGGTCCTCGTGGACAACGGTTCCTTTGCCGTCGTCGTCAATCCCCAGCTCAGCGAGGACCGCCGCGCCATGGTGCTGGCCACCACGGACGGCAGGACCACTGCCGTGCTGGCGCCCTCTGTGGCGGCCAGGCTGGACCTGCCCGCCGGGCCGGAACTGTCGGAGCCGGCCCTCCGCCAGGCATTGGAGGATGCCGGGATCACACTGCACGATGCCGACTGCCTTTTCTACTACCCGGAGTCCGCCAAGACCACGTTGCTGGCGGAGGAGCCGGCGGCCCACGTCCGCCGGCTGGCGGAGGACGACGGCGCCGTGTTCGCGGAGTTTGAATCGTCGGCGCCGGAGCAGGACCGCGACGATGCCTACGTGGAATTGGACCACTGGGCGGTGTTCGGTTCCTTTGCGGACGGGCGCCTGGCCAGTGCCACCAGCATGTATCCCTGGGACGATGCGCCGCTGGCGGACCTCGGTGTCCTGACCGTGGAGGAGTTCAGGGGCAAGGGGCATGCCCGCGCGGTGGTGCGTGCGATCAGCCGGTACGCCTACAGCCAAGGCTATGAACCGCAGTACCGCTGCCAGCTGGACAACCACGCATCGCGGGCGCTGGCGGCGGCCGCGGGGCTGGAGCAGTTTGGCACGTGGCAGGTGGTGTCGCCAGACTCCGCCCAGTAGGCAAATGCTTGCCATCGGGGGGAAGGCTTGTTGAACTGGTGCATGCAGCAATCACCCGTATAAGGAGAGAGCAATGCCCACTAGCATTTTCGTCAACCTGCCCACCGAAGATCTCGACCGCTCCAAGGCGTTCTACACAGCGCTGGGCTGGAGCATCAACCCGCTGTTCACCGATGAGAACGCCGCCTGCGTTGTTATCGAGGAGAACATCTATTTGATGGTCCTCACGCGCGAGTTCTTTGCCACGTTCACCGACAAATCCGTCACGGATCCGCGCACCCACGCCCAGGCGCTGAACGCCATCAGCTGCGAGTCGCGTGAAGGCGTCGACGAGGTTGTGGCGAAGGGCCTTGCCGCAGGCGGCACCGAGCCGCGCGCCGCAACGGACTACGGGTTCATGTACTCGCGCGACATTGAGGACCCGGATGGCAACATCCTCGAGTTCGTCTACATGTCGCCCGAGGCGGCGGAGCAGGGGCCGGAGGCTTTCATGGCCGAGCAGGCCGGGACGGAGTGACACCGCCGCTGTTTCGCTGAAACGGCCTCTGCAAAAAGATTTTCCGCGTTGTGTCGATTTTCCCCGGCGTCGTTCGACCTATGGATGAGAAGGTCGAAGGGCGGTCTTCCAGAACCAAGGAGTTTGTGATGGCCAAGTACATGCTGATCATGCGGGCAACCGACGAGTCGATGGCAAGTTTCAAGGATGTCGATTTCGGCGAGCTGCTGAACGCGATGGGCAAGTTCAACGACGAGTTGATCCGTGCCGGCGTCCTGCTGGCGGCCGAGGGCCTCGAGGATCCGAGCGAGGGCGTCGTCGTCGACTTCACCGGTGAGACCCCGGTGGTCACGGACGGCCCCTACGGGGAGACCAAGGAACTGTTCAGTGGCTACTACATCCTGGACGTCGCCTCCAAGGAGGAGGCCGTGGAGTGGGCCAAGCGGATGCCGTACATGGCCGGCAGCAAGGCGGAGATCCGCCGGGTGCCGACCATCGACGAGTTCCCGCAGGACAACGAATGGATCCAAAAGGAGCGGGCCTGGCGCGAGCAGACGGGCCAGCTCTAACCAACAGTGAACACCACCGAGGCGCGGGGCGCCGTCGAAGCAGTCTGGCGCATGGAGTCAGCACGCATCGTCGGCGCCCTGGCGCGCTACACGGGTGATTTCGCGCTCGCCGAAGATCTGGCGCAGGAGGCGCTCGCCGAGGCGCTGGTCTCCTGGTCCGTCGACGGCGTGCCGGTGCAGCCAGCCGGATGGCTGCTCACCGTGGGCCGCCGCCGCGCCATCGACACCTTCCGGCGGCGGTCTGCGCTGGATGAGCGCTACGCCCTCCTGGCCCACGGTCTGGAGGAGGTGGAGCCGGGTGCCGATGCCCTGTTCGACCCCGATGCCATCGACGACGACGTGCTCGCCTTGATGTTCATCGCCTGCCACCCCGTGCTGCCCAGGGAGGCGCGGATCGCCCTGACGCTGCGTGTGGTGGGCGGGCTGGGCACCGCGGAGATCGCCAAGGCATTTCTGGTGCCCGTGGCGACCATCCAGGCCCGGATCACCCGGGCCAAGAAGGCCCTTGCCGCAGCCGGGGTGCCGTTTGGCCTGCCCCCGGCGGGGGAATTGGCGCAGCGGCTCGGATCGGTGCTCCACGTTCTCTACCTGGTTTTCAACGAGGGCTCCTTCGCCTCGGGCGGGGACTCGTGGATGCGCAAGGAATTGGCGGCCGAGGCACGCCGATTGGCCCGCGTGCTGGTGCGCCTCGCGCCCGAGCCGGAGGTCTTTGGGCTGATCGCATTGATGGAACTCACCGCCGCCCGCTTTCCGGCCCGGCTGGATGCCGCCGGCAACCCGGTGCTGCTGGAGGACCAGGACCGGCGGCTGTGGGACCAATCGGCCATCCGGCGCGGCCGGGCCGCCCTCGAGCAGGCGGTGGCGGCGGGCCGCGGTCTGGGGACCTATGGTCTGCAGGCGTCCATTGCCGAATGCCATGCCGTGGCACGGTCGGTGGCCGAGACCGACTGGCCCAGGATCGTGCTCCTCTATGAAGCCCTGGGACAGCTGTCGCCGTCGCCCATCATCGATCTGAACAGGGCCGTTGCGGTCGCCATGGCCTCCGGTCCGGCCGCGGGCCTGGAGCTGGTTGAGGGGATCGCTGCCGCAGGCGGGCTGGCCGGCACGCATCTGCTGCCGGCCGTCCGCGGCGAACTATTGCTCCGGCTCGGCCGTGCTGCCGAGGCGCAGGAGGCGTTCCGGGCGGCCATTGGTCTGTGCGGAAATGCGGCCGAACGCGCGGCCCTGCAGCGGAAGCTGGACGACGCCTGCGGGTAGCCGGCTCCGACCGGCTGGGCCTGCTCGAGTGGACCGCCTGGAACGGTGACCACGGCCCACGGCCCACGGCCCATGGCGCAGAGCGCAGGTCCGTCCCGGCTGCATGCAGCCGGGACGGATAGTTGTCGTGCCTAGTTCTGGGCCGCCTTGCCGGCCAGGGCGGAGAAGGCCGCCCGAACGGCGTCGTGCATCGATTCCGTGGGGCGGCCGATCAGCGTTGCCAGGTCTCCGCTGGTGACCAGCAGGTCTCCGCGCGCAATGCCCAGGTCGCTGTCGGCCAGGATCGCGGCATAGGGTTCCGGCAGCCCCGCGGCTACCAGCGCCGCGCTGTAGTCCTTCTCGGACAGGTCGGTGTAGACCACCGGCTGGCCAGCGGCGGCGCCAACCGCGCCGGCCAATTCACCGAGGGTGAAGGCATCGTCGCCACCGAGCTCATACACCTTTCCGGCGTGGTCCTCACCGGCCAGAACCTCGGCGGCGGCCCGGGCGAAGTCTGCACGCGTGGCCGCGCTGACGCGGCCCTCGCCGGCGCTGCCAAACACGGCACCGTGGGCGATGAAGGTTTCGAGCTGGGCCGTGTAGTTCTCCAGGTACCAGCCGTTGCGCAGCAGGGTGAAGGGCACACCGGATTCCCGCAGGGCGGCCTCCGTGGCCTGGTGGTCCGCAGCCAGCGCCATCGTGGTAGTGCCGGCATTGGCGACGCTCGTGTAGGCCAGAAGTTCGACGCCGGCCTCCTTGGCTGCGTCGATCACGTTCTGGTGCTGGTCCAGGCGCTGGCCGGGCTCGCTGCCGGAGACGAGCAGCACCTTCTTGGCGCCGTCGAACGCCTCCCTAAGGGTGGCCGGCTCGCTGAAGTCGATGGTGCGGGTCTGCACGCCTCGCTCGGCCAATTCGCCAAGGCGGGCGGCGTTGCGCCCGGCTGCCACGATCGAGCCGGCGGGGATGCCTCGCTCCAGCAGTTCCTCAACAACAAGACGGCCGAGCTGGCCGGTGGCTCCTGTGACAACAATGCTCATGATGGTTCCTTTCACCAAAGGGGGTGTCTGTCATCCATGCCAACTGTGGCCTCGTCCAGATGCTTCCCACAGGAGAGTACGCACTTTCAAGTAAGGTACTTACATGACGGTTAGTAGCTCCACCAACAGCCCCGTGCCTGGCGGCATCTTTCCCGCAGGCTGCCCCAGCCGGACGGTCCTGGACCACGTCACCAGCAAATGGGGCATCCTGCTTCTCGCGGCACTGGCGGACGGGCCGCAACGCTGGAGCCAGCTGCGCCGCCGCGCGGAGGGCATCAGTGAAAAGATGCTTGCACAGACGCTCAAGACCCTGGAAGCTGATGGGTTTGTGCGCCGGGATGCCTGGCCGGTGATCCCGCCGCGGGTGGACTACAGCCTCACCAGCCGAGGCGATGACGTGGTTGCAGTGCTGAAGCCCCTGGTCACCTGGATTGCCGAGCATGCCGAGGAAATCCTGGTTGACGCATCTGCCCAGGCGATCCTGAGGGACCAGACGCCTGTGCCCGTTCACTGATCCCACTCCCGGCTAAGCTGTGCCGGTGGAACTTCGATGGATGCGGACCTTTGTGGCGGTGGCTGCCGAGCTCAATTACGGCAGGGCCGCCCAACGGCTCCACCTGACCCAGCCTGCTGTGAGCCAGCAGATCCGGCAGCTGGAGCGGGACATCGGTGTTGAGCTTATCGACCGCTCCGCGAGGGCCGTTCGGCTGACGGCGTCGGGTGAGGGCTTTCTGCCGCTGTGCCACGAGACGTTGGACATGGCTGACAGGGCCATGCGGGCAGCACTCAATGCTGGAAGTGTGGACCGCGGCCTCGTGCGGGTCGGCTTTGCGGGTGCCCTGTCGACGGCGGCGGTGGCCAGCCTCGCCAGAACGGTGCGGGAGAAGCATCCCGGGATTGAACTTCGGATCACCGCCTCCCACTCCAGCGCCGGGATCATGGACCTGCTGCAGGCCGACGGTCTGGACATTGGCTTCACCGGCATGCAACGCAGCGTACCGGGGATTTCCACTCGATTGATTGGGTCCGACCGGATGGGCCTGGTGGTGGCGTCCGACCACCCCTTGGCAGGGGAGAAGAAGGTGGCCTTGGCCCGCTTCGCCGAAGAGCCCTTTGTTCTCACGGACCTGCATGCCGGACTCCAACTCCGGGAGGAAGCCATTGAAGCCTGCGTCGATGCTGGATTCCGCCCGAGGGTGGTGCAGGAGGCCC
Organism: Arthrobacter sp. 35W; assembly: GCF_000482545.1. GTDB lineage: Bacteria > Actinomycetota > Actinomycetes > Actinomycetales > Micrococcaceae > Specibacter. The sequence goes on along the minus strand of NZ_KI519454.1, from coordinate 2,143,677 downwards.
CGGACACCTTGACGGTCATGGCCCTGGTGGCGGCGGGCATCGGCGCCACGGTGGCGCCGACGCGCTTCACCGGTGAAGCGTCCGGCGCTCTGTCGTTCCTGGAATTGACGGATGTGGACCGCAGACTGAACACCGTGGTGGCTTGGCGCTCGACCCAGGCCTTCGGTGCGCTGGGCCGCGTCCTGGAGATTGCAGAGAACATCATGCCCTCGCCGCACTCCCATTAGGAATTCTTATTGGTTGGATAACGTCTTTGTATTGGACGCTTATGGGACCACCTTGAGACAGTGAAGGGGATCACATGGCTGGCAATCGGTTGCCGGCCGTGTCCGTTTCCGTGTTTCAAAGGAGAAACCCATGGTCCAGGCCACCCAGCCTGCAGGGGCGCAGCCCACAGCGCTCAAGCCCAACAACCGGATGGCGAAGCGCGCAGCGCTGAGCGCTCTGTTCGGCAGCACCGTCGAATACTTCGACTTCACCCTCTTTGCCACAGCCTCCGCCCTCATCTTTGGCAAGGTGTTCTTTGCGCCGTTGGGCAGCACCGGCGCACTGTTGGCATCGTTCGCCACCTTTGGTGTGGCCTACGTTGCCCGGCCCGCCGGCGCCCTGCTCTTTGGCAGCCTCGGTGACAAGATCGGCCGCAAACGCACGCTCATGATCACACTGAATCTGATGGGTGTTGCAACATTCCTCGTCGGCCTGGTGCCGGGGTATGCGGCCATTGGCATCGCGGCCCCCATCATTCTGGTGGTCCTGCGTCTGCTGCAGGGCCTCTCCGCGGGAGGCGAGCAGGCCGGTTCCAACTCGCTCTCCCTGGAGCATGCGCCGGAAGGCAAGCGCGGCCTCTACACCAGTTGGACGATGCAGGGCACTGCCCTGGGTACGCTGCTTGCCTCCGTTTCCTTCATTCTGGTCTCCAGCATGGACCAGGAAGCGCTGTTGTCCTGGGGCTGGCGCATCCCGTTCCTGGTTTCCGGACCGCTGATGCTGATCAGCCTCTACATCCGCAAGGGTGTGGATGAGACGGATGCCTTCATGGAAACCAAGGAGGCCCGCAACGACGCCAAGGTTCCCATCGCCGAGGTGTTCCGCCACCACTGGCGCTCGGTGCTCCGCGTGGTGTGCTGCAGCTTCCTGGCCGTGGGCGGCAGCACCATGAGCGTCTACCTGCTCGGCTATGCCACCGGAACCGTCAAGATCCCGGCAAGCCAACTTCTCATCGCCTCGGTGCTCGCCGGCGTCGTCGGCCTGATTGCCCAGCCGATCTGGGCCAGCCTGTCCGACCGGGTGGGCCGGCGTCCAGTCTTCACCGGCACCCTCATCGGTGCAGCGATCCTCTGGTTCCCGATGTTCGCCATCGTCAGCACCGGCAACATCGTTCTGACCTTCCTGATCCTCTGCGTCTTCGGTGCGGTGGCCTCGGGCGCCAACGCCGTCGGCGCCTCGATGTACACCGAAATGTTCCCCACGAAGGTCCGGTATACGGGAGTGGCCATTGGCACCCAGCTGGGCTTCCTGGTGGCCGGGTTTGCCCCTGCCATCGAACAGGCCCTTGCGGGCCAGGGGACCGGCGGCTGGCTGCCGGTGGCCATCTTCGCCTCCGCCTGCATGCTCATCGCTGCGGTGGCCGGATGGAGAGGGCCGGAAACCCGGAACATGCAGCTGCGCACCATCGATGAGGCGGCCCGCTGATGCTGGCTCTGGAGAACTCCTTCGTCGAAACCGACACCACCGCCGGGCGGCTTCGCGGCATCCGTTTCCGAGGGATTGAATCGTACCTGGGCATTCCGTACGGGGCGACGACGGCGGGGGAGGGCCGCTTCGCCCCGCCCCGTCCGGTGGAAGCCTGGGCCGGAGTCCGCGAGGCCCTGTCCTTTGGCGACGCCCCGCCGCAGGTGGACACCCGCCTCGGCTCGTCCAACAGCGCCCAGCAGGTCCACAATCTGATGTACATCAAAGGCGGCCATCCCCTGGACGGTGCCCGGATGAGCGAGGACTGCCTCAACCTCAATGTGTGGACGCCGTCCTCCTTGGATGGTGCCGCACGCCCGGTGATGGTGTGGTTCCATGGCGGCGGCTTTGTCCACGGTTCCGGCGGATCGGCTCTGTACCACGGCGACCAGCTTGCCCAGCTGGGCGACGTCGTTGTCGTTACGGTCAACGCCCGGCTGGGGTTGATGGGCTTTCTGGCCCTGGATCTTGCCGGGGCGGACGGGCACGCGGGGGCTTCCAACGCCGGAATGCTGGATCTGGTGGCCGCTCTCCAGTGGGTCCGGGACAACATCGCCTCCTTCGGCGGCGACCCGGACAATGTGACCATCTTTGGCCAGTCTGGTGGCGGCGGAAAGGTCAACGTACTGATGGCCATGCCCTCTGCCCAGGGGCTCTTCCACAAGGCGATCAACATGAGTGGGCCCATCCTGTCGGTCGCGGCCCCGGAAGACGTTGCCGGGCAGGCCCGCGAGGTGGCGGCGCGGGCAGGCGTGGCCCTCGATGATGCCGAGGCCTGGCGGGCCTTGCCGCTGCGGGATCTGCTGGAGATCCAACGCGGCCTCTCACCCGCCTTGGGTGCAGCCTTTGGCATGGACCCGCATCCGGGCTCCAATGCGATGCCCTTTGGCTGGGGGCCCGCCCTCGACGGCGACGTCGTCGCCGCCCACCCGTTCAGTGCCGGGGCGTCCGCAGCCGTCGACGGGATTCCCATGCTGCTGGGATTTGCCACCCACGATCCCAGCCTGCTCATGGCGGGCAGCGCAGCGTTCCCCACGCTGGACGAGGCTCAGGCGGTGGAATTGGCGAGGGCCAATTTTGGCCATGACGGCACAACCATGTTGCAAAAGGTCATGCGGGATCGGCCGGATGAGCCCGTGCGCCTGCAGTATGCCCGGGTGGTGAACGGCTTCACCTTTGCTGCGGCGGCGCAGGCGATGGCCGCAGCCAAGGCGGAGCAGTCTGCACCGGTGTTCGTGTACGAGTTTGCCCACCAGGGCGGCATCCTGGACGGGCTGCTGGGCGCCACCCACAGTCTGGACCTGCCCTTCGTCTTCCACAATGTCGACAGGGCCGTCTTTGCCGGGGCCGCCGAGTCGCGGCACCAGACCTCGCGGAACATGGCGCTGGCATGGGCCGCGTTCGCCCGGACGGGCAGTCCGAACCACGCGGGCATCCCCGTCTGGCCGGCCTACGATGCCACCAGCCGGCGTATGGTGATAGGCCCCGACTGGGAGGTGGCCGCCCGGGACGAGTAGCCCCGGACGGCCCAGGCCGGTGGTCGAGCTTGGAGACACTCCTGTCTCACCGGATTTCGGCAGGCTCAATCACCGGTCTAGGGGGTCGAACGGTCCCGCACGATCGAAGCGACGTCCTCCAACGACTCGACCACATGCTCGGCCCCTGCATCCCACAGGGTCCGGACGGCGGCGTAGCCATTGGCCACACCGATGGCCGTGTATCCGGCGGCCGCCGCGCACTGCATGTCATAGGCGGTGTCGCCGACATAGAACGCCCGTGCCCGCTGGCCGCGGCGGGAGCTCAACTGCGACAGCTTGTCTGCAATTGGCGCCTCCACCACCTGCCACACGGCCGGAACCGCGAGGGTGCGCTGGTCAAAGGCCACGGCCGTGGCGGACGCCGCCGACACCACGCCTAGCCAGGCCCCCTCCTCGGAAAGGGTTGGCAGCGAGGTGGCAACGCCGCTGCGCAGCCGTGTGGTGGCGCTGGACATGCTGCCGTTCCATTCATCCTCCGCCGTTGCCAGCTCGGTGCCGTCCACGCCCAGCGCGGCGAACATCTCCGCCATGGGGAGCTTGAACCGTGCCGTGAACTGCTCGCCGTCCAGCGTGGGCAGGGCCCTCTTGTGCAGGACGGCGTTGAGCGCCCCGTGGGCCCGGTCCGCGTCCAGGACGATGGTGCCGTTCCAGTCGAACATCACCATGGTGTCGGCCAGGGAGCCATCCATCATGCGAACGCCTCGCTCTCCAGCAGAACGCCGGCGGCCTCGGCGCTGCCGAGGCGACGCCCGTCAGTGGTGGAGTAGGCGTGCACCGCAGATGCCTGGCAGGCCACCGTTGCGCGTGCGCCGATGGCTGGTGTCTGGGCCACCTCGCAGCGGAACGCGAGGGGCTGGCCGGTTCCAGTGAGCAACTGCACCACACGGTCCTTGCCCGTCGGCTCCACCAGGCCCACTGTCCCGGTGATGCTCCAGAACCTGTCATCTGCGTGGCGGGCGGGTTCATCCGGCGTCGGCACCAGCTGGAGGTCCTCGGCACGCACCCCGAGCGTAATGTCCTGGCCAGCTTCCACCCGGTGCCGTCCGAAGGCGGACATGGCGGAGGCTGCGTCAACCGGCAGCAGATTCATGGCAGGGGAGCCGATGAACGAGGCAACAAACAGCGTTTCCGGCACTGCATAGAGCTCATCCGGGGTGCCAAGCTGTTCGATGCGGCCGTGGTTGATCACGGCAATGCGGTCCGCCATGGCCATGGCGTCAAGCTGGTCGTGGGTCACGTTGATGCCCGTTGCCCCGACGGAGCGGAGCAGCGAGGCAATTTCCAGGCGAAGCACCGCATGCAGCTGGGCGTCCAGTCCGGACAACGGTTCATCGAGGAGCACGATTCCGCTCCGGCGGGCCAACGCGCGGGCCAGGGCGATCCGCTGGCGCTGGCCACCGGACATCTCCTTCGGCTTGCGGGGCAGCAAATGCTCCACCTGCATGCGTGAGGCAACCTCCCGTGCGCGGTTCTCAGCCTCCTGCTTCGGCAGGCCCAGGCCGTGGCGCAGACCGAGGGTGATGTTCTCCAGCGAGGACAGGTGCGGGTACAGGGCAAAGTGCTGGAAGACAATGGCGGCGTCACGAAGGTGCGGCGGGACGTTGGATTGAGGCACCCCGCCGAAGCTGACGGTCCCGGCGTCCGCGTCTTCCAGCCCGGCAATGACGCGCAGCAGCGTCGACTTTCCCGATCCGGACGGGCCCAGGATGGCGAAGTTCTCGCCGTCGTGGATTGCCAGGTTGATGCCGTCCAGCGCCTTCACGGAGCCAAAGCTCTTCTGTATTCCTGCAAGTTCAACGGAGGTCATGGTGCTACTTCCCCACAATCGCGTTGACGCTGCCGGCTGCCTGGCTGACGGCCTTGGCCGGCTCCGCACCGGACTGCAGCTGCTGTGCCATCAAACGGATCGCATCATTGACCTGCGCCACCTTGCTTCCCTCGAAGCCGCCCCACGGGGTCAGCGGCTTGTCGTAGCTCCAGGCATAGGTCAGCTGCGGGGTGGCGGCCGAGCTAGCCAGCAGGGACTTTCCGGCGTCGGCGTTAACGGGGATGTAGCTGTAGGAGGTCCCGCTGGCCCCGGCCACGGCCTCGGGGGACAAGAGTTCGCCGATGAGGGCGTTGGAGTAGGCGGCCCGGCAGGATTCGTCGCTGAGCACCACCCAGCCGTTGCCGCCGGCGGGCAGGGCACCCTTTTCACCGCCGACGCTGGGCAGGTCCACAGGCATCCAGTCGAAGGAGGTGCCGATGCTCTTCTGCAGGCTGGCGATCACCGATGTGGTGTAGACGAAGAAAGCCGCCTTGCCGCTGGTGAACGCGGCCATGGCATCCTGGTCCCCGACGCCGAGCTCGAGGTTCTTGTTCTTCAGTTCCGGCCAGATCGAGAGCGCCTTCACGGATTTGTCCGAGCCAAAGCCGGCCGATCCGTCGGTGTTCACGAAGGTCTCACCGGAGCCCTGGACGAAGGCCTGGCTGAACCAGTCGGTGAGGCCCTGTGCAGGGATGCTGACGGAGGGGGCGCCTGTCTTCGCGCTGACCTTCTCGGCCGCTGCCTTCAGATCGGCCAGGGTCTTGATGTCGGCGGCTTTGCCGGCTCCAGCGGCGTCCAGGGCGCTTTGGTTGACCAGCAGGACGGGGGCGGAGATCTGGGCGGGGGCAAGGTACACGGTGTCGCTGACGGTGCCGGCGCCCAGGAACTGCTTCTGGTACCCGGCTGGCAGGGCATCGACATTGATCGGTGCGGGGGAGTAGGTGTCGACCCAGAACTTCAGCTGGCCCAGGCCGGTCATGATCACATCGGGGCGCTTGCCCACGGCGATGTCTGCGACCACTGACTTGGTGAGGTCGTCATAGCTGCTGGTCGACGTCGGCGTGGCCGAGACTTTCAGCCCCGGGTATTTGGCTTCCAGGCTGGCCGCGGCGATGGCAACGGACTCCTTGGCCTGGGGGCCGAAGGTGACGCTGATGGGGCTCTGTGCCGGATTGCAGGTGGAGATGTCTGTGGCTGCTGTGGCGACGGCGGCCTGGGGGTCTGTGCCGGCGGATGCGGAGCATCCGGAGAGCAGCAGGGCTCCGGCGGCAAGGGCGCCGAGGCTGCGAAGGGAGATGTTTTTGGACATGGCTGTGCTCCTAAGGTGTGCAGAGTGGGAAGGTCTGGTGTACGGGAGTAGCGGGCGGAATCAGCCGGGGATTTCCGAGCCGCTCATGCCCTGGACGAACCTCTTCTGGGCGACAAGGAAGAGGATGACGACGGGGGCTGTGACGATGGCAGCGCCGGCGGCAAGGGCCGAGTAGTCGAAGCCGATGTCACCTTGCTGGAAGATGGCAAGGGACAGCGGCGGCGTGGCCAGGGAGGGGCTTCGGGCGATGAGCAGGGGCCACATGTAGTCGTTCCAGTGCGTGAACACCGAGAAGACACTGAACGCGGCGATGCCGGGGCCCGCAATGGGAATGACGACGTTCCACAGGGTCCGGAAGTGCCCCAAGCCATCGGTCCTGGCGGCCTCCATGAGGGAATCGGGAATGGACATCATCTGCTGTCGCAACAGAAAGATGCCAAACGCGCTGGTCATGAACGGCAGCACCAGCCCAGGCAGGGAGTTGGCGAGCCCGGCGGCGTTGATCCCGATGAAGGTTGGGATCAGTGTCACCTGGGCCGGGACCAGCAGGCAGCCGATGACGACGGCCAGAGCGAATCCGGAACCTCGCATCTTGACCTTGGCCAGAACGTAGGCGGCCGGAATGCAGGTCACCAATTGCAGGACAAGGATGGACAGCGTCATGACCAGGCCGTCGACGATCGCATTGCCCAGATGCGCCTTCTCCCAGGCCCGGGCAAAGTTGGACCAGTCAATGCTGGAGGGCAGCGGCGAGATGCCGTTGAAGAAGACCTGGTCGGCCGGGGCCAGAGCCGTCCGGAGCATCCAGTAGAAGGGAAACAGCGAGATGCTGACGGCCAGCGCAATGAGCGTCCAGCGCAGGGAGCGCACAATATGGATCACTTGGAACCTCCGGAGAGCAGGCGGCGCTGCACCAGGCCGATGCCGACCAGCACCACCAGAAGCAGAAAGGACAGGGCCGAGGCCGCGCCGAGGTCGAAGTAGCTGAACCCGAGTTTCCAGCTCATGGTCAGCAGGGTTTCACTCGATCCCTGCGGCCCGCCCTGGGTCATCACATTGATGGTGTCGAAGGCCTGGACCGAGGAGAGCACGGCCAGCACCGTGGCGAAGACAACCGTGGGTTTCATCATGGGCAGAATGACGCGGGTGAGTTTGGTGTAGCCGCGGATGCCCTCGGCCTTGGTTGCTTCATGGATGGTGCCGGGGATGGTGGCCAGCCCGGCAAAGAAGATCATCATGCTGAAGGATGCGCTGCGCCAGACACCAACCAGTGCCACCGTCAAGAGCGAGGTGTTGGGGTCGCCGAGCCAATTGACGGCACCGATTCCAGCGATACCGAGCAGTTGGTTGACGAACCCACCCTGGAAGGCGAAGAGCCACCGAAAGACGACGGCCATGGCCACCAAGTTCGCCGTCATGGGCAGGAACAGGGCGGTCCGCACCAGCGGCCGGCCGCGTCCAACGGAGTTGGCCAGCAGGGCCAGAGACAGGCCGATCACGAGGCTGGGCACGATGGTCATTGCCGAATAGGCCAGCGTGTTGCCGATGGACTGGAGTACGGCGGGGTCGCCCAGCACTCGGGTGAAGTTGGACAGGCCCGCCCACTGCCAGCGCCCGCCGGCCAGGGGGACCTTGAAGAAGCTGGCCACCAGCGAGAGCAGCGCGGGCGCGATGACGAACACAGTGATGCCCAGACCCGCAGGGAGAAGGAAGATCACCGGCACGAGACGGGACCGCCCACGCGGCTTCCGTGCGGCGGCCGTTTCCGGGCCGCCCGGCCTGGGGGCGGCGGCCGTTCTGGGTTGTGGCTGCGTTGTGGTCGTGGTCATGATGCGATGTCCAGGGAAAGCGCCAAAACGTTGCCATCGGTGCCGACGCCGATGAGGCGGTCCCCGGCGAGCACCAGGCTTGCCGCAAGCGGTGAGGCCAGCTGGGCCTGCCCCACCACGTCGCCGTCGAGCGTGATCCGGCGGATGACGCCGTCAAGCCCCGGCAGCAGCAACTGCCCGTCCACCAGGGTGGGCGCGGCGATCACCGGATGAGGTGCCTTGGTGTAGGAAGACATCGGGAATGGTGCCCGGCCGGTGATCGGCAGGTCCCAGACGGTCTCGCCCGAGCCGCGTTCGAGCATGCGGATGCCGTGCGCTGCGGCCGTCACCACATAGCCACGATCCGTCACGAGCGGGGTCGCCGGACTGAATCCGCCGGCGTGCTTCTGGACCCACAGGGATTTGCCCGTGGCCCGGTCAACACCAGTGGTGCTGCCGAAGGCCGGCATCAGCACGGTGTCCGTCTCGGCGTCAAAGCTGGCTGTACCCATGATGAGCAGGCGCTTCATTTCGGCAAACGGATCATCGCCCTCCCACGAGGCCGGCGTCCACACCGAATCTCCGGTGAGGGCATCCAGTCCAATGGGGTGCTGGGGCGTGGGCCAGAACCCCATGACCAGCAGACCCTCGAGAACCAGCGGTGCCGAGTGATTGACCAGGTTGTGGTGGGGTGAGAGGTCGGTGCGGCGCCACACGACGTCGCCGGTGGCCACATCGACGGCCCGCAGGTCTGACTGGTCGCCCAGATAGACGATTCCGTCGGCCACCGTCGGGCTGCCCCAGACGAATCGGCGCAGCGCATCGCTGGAGGGCAGCCGCCACACGACGTCGCCGCTGGCGACGTCCAGGGCTGTCAGATCACCGCTCACCTCCGCAGCGACCACGACGTCCCCGGCCGGAGCCGGCGTCGTCTTCACGGCCGAAGATGTTGCGGCCCGCCACACCAGCTCACCGGTGGCGAGGTCAAAAGCCTCGACAGTGCCGGCGGCCCGGTCCTCGATCTGCCCACCGGCGAACACCAGTCCATTCTCGACCGCGGCTCGCTGGCGGTGTCCGGCACCGGCCAGCTCGCTCCGCCACAGGATGGCCGGGTGGGAGCTGGGGCTTGACGATGCGGCAAAGGTGGCCTGGCTGGTGGCACCGAGGTTCTGGTGGGAGCCAGCGGCGAGGGTCTGCGTCTTCAGCGTGATGCGCTCGCCGTCCCAGGTGACGCGGCGGAAGGCCGGCGGGGAGTAGTCCAGATTCGCAAAGAACGACGTCGGGCTGTTGACGTGCATCGTCCCGTCCACCTCCACCACCCGGGAGGTGTGCCAGTGTCCGGAGAAGGCCGCAATGGGCTGCCACGGGAGTTCATCGGTGATGGAGAAGTTGGGCTGGTCGTGGAAAAGGAGGATCCATGGACTGCCCTCCGGACGCTGGGCGAGGTCGGCCCGGATCCACTCATTCTGGATCTCGTGGTCCAGTCCGAGTTCATGGCTGTGCCAGTCCAGCGTGACGACGTGGAGGCCCGCGACATCGAAGCTGTACCAGCGCGGGCCCAGGTAGTGCTCGTACAGATCCGGTGTGCCCTGGTTGGTGAGGTAGTTGTTGCGGCTGATGACACCGCCGTGGGTCCCATTCATGTGGTCATGGTTGCCCGGGATCAGGTGGACGGGGACTGGGCTCTGGGCCATGGCGGCGATGTACGCCTCATACTCCCCGGCCAGCCCGTGGTCGACCAGGTCTCCCGTGACCATGATGCTCTGCGCCGCCGGGGCGTACTCGCCCAGACGGTCCAGGAAATCGGTGATCTGCCCCGGCAGGCTGCCCTCGCTGTACAGGCCAAAGTCCGACGGCGGCGTGGTGCCGGGCACTGCCGGCAGGCTCATGTGGGTGTCGGTCAGGTGGACGAATTCATAGGGGAGTGTCTGCGGCTGGGCCGTGAGCTCGAAGTCCACAGCCTCGGCGTCGTCGGCCGGCGTGGGCTTCCACCAGGGGGAGGCCGTGTAGTCGGTGGGGCGGGTGACGACGACGAAACGGCCTTCGTGCGGCAGCCCGTAGCTGCCGTCAGGACCCGTCACGGTGACATGGCGGCCGTTGGTTACTGCGATGCCCTCGGCCGGGATGCCTGGGGAGTAGGTGATCTTTCCGTGCACAGTAGTAGTCCTTCAATGAGAGGGGTGGAAACAGGGACGGTGCCAAGACCGGCGGTTGGCGCCGGTCAGAGGCGGTGTTCGACGAGGACGTCTTCGGTCAAAGCCAGATGGGCGCGGCTGGTGGGGCTGCGCAATGTGAGTGCCACAAAAAGGGCGTCGAGCACTGTCAGGTGGACCACACGGCTGACCATGGCCTCCACGCGGTACGCTGTTTCCTCACTCCCGGCCACCAGGCTGAGGTCAACGACTTCTGTCAGCGGGGAGCGCGAGAAGCTGGTCAAAGCAATGGTGGTGGCTCCGGATGCCTGTGCCGACCGCGCCGTTGCAAGGGTTTCAAAGGTCGATCCACTGTGGCTGATGGCGAAGAGGACATCGCCCGGCCGCAGCATCCGGGCGGTGACACGCTGCGTGTGGACATCCGGAGCAAAGGACGCGTCAATGCCCAGCTGGTTCAGCCGGTAGGCGGCATCAAGGGCCAGCGGTGCGCTGGTGCCCACGGCACCGAAGAGCACACGGCGTGCTCCCAGGACGTGGCCGACAATAGTGTCCAACACCGCCGAGTCGATGTTCTCGGCGGCGAAGGTGACGGCCCGCGCCGTCCCCTCCATGACTTTCGCCATGATCTGCGCGGTGTCGTCGCCGGGGGCGATCTCGCCGAGCGCCTGGCGCTCGCTGGAACTCGATTCGGTGGCGAGGGTGATTTTGAGTTCGTGGTAGCCGCGCAGACCCAGACTGACGCATAAGCGCACCACTGTTGCGGGAGAAGTTTCAGCGATGGCTGCCAGCTCGCTCACGGACAGGTGGATCACGGCCAGCGGATCGCGCAGGACCGCGTCGCCCACCCGCCGTTCCGCCGGGCTCAGGGCCGGCAGGACCGAGCGAAGGCGCTCGCGGATGCTGACCTCCGCAGCCGGGTTGCCGCTGCTGGCGTCTGTTGGGATCAATGTTTCGCTCACAAGAATGAGGCTAGGAGCGCGCGGTGAATGCCGGGGTCAGCCAGGGTTAACGCTGAACGACAATTTCATGACCGACTCACTTTTGAAATTGAGTTTCAGAGCCTGCCGCCCCGCCCGCTGGTCGGGCGAAGCCGAGACCCCGGCGGCCCGGCCCCTGCCCAACGCCACGCCTAGTATGAGGACATGACTCTGGGGAATCTGTGGCAGATGGTGGATCGTAAACGACAAGTGCTGATGTTGGCGGGAACCGCCATGGTGCTGGCCGGGGTGGTTTTGGCCATGTCCGGCTTCAGAGGCGGTGCGGATCCCTTCTCATCCATTTCCTCGATCCTGCCGATGGCCGGGGGACTCATTGTCTTTACCACCGCGCCTCTCGGTTCGCGGGAGAGGGTTCGGATGTTCCGGGATTGGCGCCTCCACCCGCTTGGGAGCAAGGTGCTGGCATTGTCCGGTCTTGCCATGATCGTCGTCTACTCGGTGCTCTGGTTTGGTGACGTTGGCGGGCTGCGTTCCCCGCTGAGCGGCTTCACGGGCCCGTATCTTGGCCTCACCTTTGCCGTGCTCGGCTGGTCCATCCTGCTGATGTCCATCGCCGTGGAGCGCCGCCGGATCACGGTGGGCCAGGCACAGCCCCCATCGAAGGGCCTCGCCTAGCCCACCTCCTCGGGCGCCATGGGTCGGCCACACGGCGCCCGAGGTCAGCGTCCCTGAAGTGCGTCCGCCCTCCGCTGCTCCAGCATGGCCGTGTTCCTGGCTACGTCGCGGGGGTAGCAGAAGTACAGTCCGGACAGGACCAACGCATTGACCAGCATGAGGACCACCAGTGTCCACAGGAACACCGTTTGGATGCCCAGCGATGCGGCAAGAATGCCCGCACCGAGGGAGAAGACTGCCCAGCCGATCGTCTCGAACACATTGAGGAAGATGGCGAAGGCCTGGCTGCGCAGTTCCGGCGGGACGACGGCGGCCACGATGGGCCGGTTGGCCGGCGGATTGGCCCCCTGGCAGAAGCCCAGCAAGGCCATGAAGACCCCGTACACGGCAATGCCCTCGTAACGGAACTGGGTGGTAAAGAAGGCGGCGACGGCGAACAGCACCTGGGCGCCCTGGAGGTACGCCACCCGTCCGATGCCCGGCAGCACTCGGTCAAGCAGGGTGATGAGCCACCCGCCGCCGACGGTTCCGGCGAAGTAGCCCAGGCCAAAGGGCAGCAGGACCGTGGCCGCAACGGCATTCGTGAAGCCGCGCTCCGTGACCAGGAACTGGATGCCGAAGACGGCGATCAGCAGGTGGCCGGAGAGCAGCCGCGACACCATCATGATGGAGAACGAAGGAATCCTGAACAGGGACAGCACGGACCGCACGGTGACCTTGGGCATGGCCTTCTCGCGGCCGGACAGATCGGCCAGCTGGCTTTCCGAGGCACCCACGCCGGGGTCCCTCAACAGGAAGGCAACGGGCAGACTGGCCAGGATGCAGATGACGCCGATGGACCACATTCCGAAGCGCCACCCATCGGTGAGGCCCGTGAACATGGCAATCAGCGGGCCAATGAAGGAGCTGATGAGGCTGACAAAGCCATAGAAATAGCCCGCAGCCTTGCCGCGCTGCGCGTCTTCGAAGGAGTCGGCGATGATGGCATTGGCAATGGGACCGCCGCCGATCAGCGCGGCGGACATCAATGTGTTGAAAATGAGCAGCTGGACAAAGTCCTGGGAGAACCCCGCGGCGATGCCGAAGACACCGCCAACGATGCTGGTGGCCACCAGGGTCTCCCGGCGCCCGATGCGCCCGGCCAGCCAGGCCCAGCCCGGCCCTGCCGGGACGGCGATCAGCTTGCCCAGGGCAGCGAGTAGACCCAAGTGGCTGCTTTGCAGATGGAGTGCGGCTGCGATGGTCGGGAACAGGGTGGTGCTCAGGCCGCTTTCGGTGTTGTCGACAACTGTGACACCTGTCAGTGTGGCGAGGTTCCGCCACCTGTGGGGTACGCGTCGTGCGTCGTGGGATGCTTCGGTCTTGGTGGTGCTGGTGGTCGTGGTGTCCATGCGAATTCCTGTCTTCGTTGGCAGGTCGAGGGATGGGGGAGTGCGCCGTGGGCGCGGGGCGGCCTAGCTGGCGGCGACGGGGGCGAGGTCTTCGGCGAGGTGAACCAGGATGGGCAGCGGGATGGGGCTGACCTTGGCCAGGTCGTAGAGGCTGAGCTGGGCGGGAATGTTGATCAGTTCCGTCCGGACCAGATGGGGCAGATGTTCCCCTAGGGCGGCCCGTGACCGCTGGTCCTGGAGAAGCGCCAGAAGCGGAACGGTCAGTGCCGCGCCGTCGGCGTGGAACTCGCCCAACGGAGGCAGGGGCTGCAGGGCCGCGCGGGCGCGCCCTCCCTGTTCCCTGGCCAGCAGGTGCTCCTTGCCCGGGGCAGTGCCAAACGGCAGCCCCAGCCTGGTGAACTGGCTTTGCGGAGCGTCGCTGTCGTGCATGAGCTGCACCAGCAGTTCCACCATCCGCAGCTCGAGGCCGTCGTCAAGGAGGGGGTTGTTCTGCCCGGGATCCGTCTGGAGGTCGAACAGCAGGGTTCCGTGGGTCCAGGAGCTCAGCATTGAGGAGGTCTGGATGCGCAGGGTGCGCAGTCCCTTGGTGAAGGAGAACGGTTCACCCACCTCCCACTCGGCAAGTTCTTGAACCGAGAACCGGGACCGCATGTTGGTGGGCATGAGGGTGTAGTTTTCCAGCGGCGCGTTGGCAGGTGCTGCCGCGGCACGCATGTAGACGTAACGTCCGTCGGTGACGTTGACGTGGCCGCCGTGGATGCCAAAGAGGGCGCCGTCGCGGATGTCGCTGTCCTCGGCCAGAACGGTGGAAAGGTCCTGGCCCTGCATATCAGAGGTGGGCTCGAGGCCGAAGTACCGCAGCATGGTGGGTGCGATGTCGATGGTCTGGGCCAGGGCGCCACGCCTGTCGTCCTTCCCGCCCGTACGGGGGTCCCACAGGAACATGGGCAGGTGCACCAACTCGTTGAACCATGGCTGGACGGACTTGGCCCACCAGCCATGTTCACCGAGCAGGAAGCCGTGGTCGGTATTGACCAGCAGCAGCGTGTCCTTCCACATGTCGTACTTGTCCATGGCGTCCAGGACGCGGCCCAGCGATTTGTCGCACATGGAAACCAGTGCCGCGTATTCCAACCGTGCATGCTCCACCTGGTCGGCCGGCTCGGTGACCTTCTGGTAGCCGGGCCAGTCGAATTCCGGGCCATCGTACTCATGCGGGTACATGGCCTTGAAGGCGTCGTGGGTGAAGAAGGGCTCATGTGGATCAAAAAGCTCAATCTGCAGCATCCACTGGTCCGCGGCCTGGTTGGTGTCTACGAAGTGGAGCCCGGCGTCGACGGTCAGTGTTTGTGAATGCTCGGCCTCGGTGGGCATGTAGGTGCGGTTGATGGCATCCTGGCGTTTCAGGCCCGAGCGCCAGTCACCGCCGCTATGCTGCGGATCGACCACGCCCTTCCACGGATCGCCCTCCTGGCCGCGGAAGAACTCCCACGTGGTGTAGCGGGGGTGGTACGTGGCGCCGCCATCCTCCCAATAGTGGGGATGGTCGGACACCAAATGGGTGTGGATGCCGGCCTGGCCGAGCATTTCCGGCATGGAATCGTCAAACGGTTCCAGGGGACCCCAGCTGCGGTGCAGGAAGTTGTAGCGCCCGGTGTGCATCTCGCGGCGGGCCGGCATGCACGGCATGGAGCCGGCGTAGAAGTTCTCGAACGTCACCGATTGTCCGGCGAGGCGGGCGAAGTTCGGAGCGTGGACAATGGTGTCCGCATACGGGCTGAGCATGTGCCGGTTGAGGCTGTCGAACATGAGGACAATGGCGCGCATGGTGGTCCTTTCGGGCCGGCGTGGTGGCCGGCAGGGGCTGGGAACTAGTGGGATCCCGCGGGGGTCGATTGCTCGGGCGTGGAGGTGAAGGAGCGCGATGAGAGGCCGCCATCCAGAAGTTCCTTGCGCAGTCCGACCAGGGTGGCAACGTGCGTGTCGACGGCGGCTGCACCCGTGGCATGGAGGCGCTCGCCCATCGCCTCGGCGAGTTCGGCATCGAAGGGGATGGTCGGAGCCCAGGACGCGCGGCGGTCGCGATGCCGGTACCTGGCGATCTCGGCCTGCCGGGTCTGGATCTCAACATCGATGATCCGCAGGAGCTGCTCGGCGCTCATGAAGCCCGCGAAGCTCAGGCGGACGGTCAGGTCAGGGTCCTGGAACCGTGTGGGCGGGTGGTATGGGCCGGTGAGCCAATCCAGGAACACGGTGGCTCCCTCGTCCGTGACCCGGTAGGTCTTGGCGTCCTGCGCGCCCGGACGAGGGTCCACGCTGTGGCCCACCCAGCCCTGCTTCTCCATCGATGCCAGTGAACGGTAGACCTGGCTCATCTGAGTGTTGGAGCGGAGGAACCGGCCGTGCATGTCGAGGAACTTCTTAAGGTCGTACCCCGTACTGGGGTGCTCCAGCAGCACCCCGAGCAGAATGTATTCGAGCTTCATGGCATGTCTCCGATAATCGAACCTTCACACGTGATGTGGCTCACGGTTGGTTAACTATGGCACAAGTGGAATCATCAATCAATGGCACAAGTGGAATGCTTTGCCGAACCTAGCTTTCGGAAACCAGATCCATCAGAGCATCCAGGTCCGCCTCGGTGACAGGGATGATGGGGAATTGGGCGAGCTGGCCCAGACGGGTCCCCATCAGCATCTTGTCCCGAGGCGATCCCTCCGGTGCACCCGCGCGGTACGTTGCCAGCACCGGTTCGATCAGGCGGAGCAGGGCCGGTCCACCGACTGGATGGCTGAGCCACTGTCCAATATTGGATTCCTTGTCCACCGGGGCGATGTAGTCCTCGCTGTGGATCCGGATGCTGGCGTCCAGCCGAAGGTCGCGGCTCGATGCGCCCACCTGGAAGCGGTACTCGAGGTCCTCAACCAGCCACGCCTGGACAGTGGTGTCGTAGAAGGCGAAGTCGTCGCGGGGAACGGTGATGACCACGACGCCTGTTTCACCCGGCTGCAATTCGATGCTGCCAAAACCCTTGAGTTCGCGTTCGGCCCTTTGCACACGGGATCCTGGCGCCTGCAGATACGCCTGGACCACCTCGCGTCCTGCACGGCCGCCGCTGTTGCGCACAGCAACAGTCAGCCGGGCACCGCCGTCGGTGGCTTCAATCCGCAGATCCAAGTACTCGAAGCTGGTGTAGCTGAGACCATGGCCAAATGGGAAGGAAACCTCCATCGCTCGGGCGTCGTAGTGCCGGTATCCGACAAACAGGCCTTCGCCGTAGGTGACATGCCCGGCCTCGCCCGGGAAGTCCAAATACGCCGGGGTGTCTTCGAGCCGCAGCGGCATGGTCTCGGTGAGCCTGCCCGAGGGGTTGGCGATGCCGAACAGCAGATCCGCCGTTGCCGAGCCGCCAGCCTGCCCGCCCAGCCAGCCCTCCAGGATGGCCGGAACCTTGTGCGCCCAGCCGGAAACGCCCACCACTGCGCCATTCGCGAGCACCACGGCTACGTTTGGGTTGACGGCCACGACAGCGTCGAGCAGCTCCGTCTGTTCCTTCGGCAGATCGATGTGCTCCCGGTCAAAGCCTTCCGACTCGTAGCTGGCGGGAAGCCCAAGGAAGAGCAGGACGACGTCGGCCGCTGCGGCCAGTGCCACCGCTTGCTCCCGCAATGCCGAGTCTGATGTGGACTCGGCGGCATCGTCCACGGTGAAGCCGGGGGCGAAGCTGATCCCTGCGTTGCCGGCCATCGCCGTGATCGCATCCAGCGCATTGTCGAGCCGTGTCGGGTTCACCTTGGAGCTGCCCGCACCCTGGTAGCGGGGCGTGCGCGCGAACTCGCCCAGCACGGCGATCTTCCCTCCGGTGGCCGGGTCCAAGGGCAGCAAGGCTCCGTCATTCTTGAGCAGCACCGCACTGCGGAGAGCAGCTTCGCGGGCGAGCGCATGGTGGACTGCCGGATCAAAGGTGGTTCCGGGGCGGGCGCCGCCGCCGCTCTTGGCGGCAAGATCGGCCAACCGGGCCACACTGCGGTCCAGTGCTGCCTCATCCAAGGCGCCGGCGCGCACGGCCGCGGCCACCTGGGCGGGGCCATTGCCGGAGGACGTGGGCATTTCCAGGTCCATTCCGGCGGCAAGTCCCTTGACCCTGTCCACCACGGCGCCCCAGTCCGAGACCACCACGCCGTCGTACCCCCAGTCATCCCGCAGCACGTCGGTGAGCAGCCAGGGATTCTGGGAGGCGTACACACCATTGACCCGGTTGTAGGAGCACATGACGGTCCAGGGCTTGGCCTCCCTCACGACACGGCGGAAGGCCCTCAGGTAGATTTCCTGGAGCGGTCGCGCTGCGATGTCCGCACTGACCGTCAGCCGGTCCGTCTCCTGGTTGTTGGCGGCGAAGTGCTTCAATGACGCGCCGACGCCCTGGGACTGGAGGCCGTTCACCCAGGCCACCCCAAGCTCCCCACTGAGCAGCGGGTCTTCCGAGAAGTATTCAAAGTTGCGCCCGCACAGCGGGCTGCGCTTGATGTTGATGCCGGGGCCCAGCAGAACGTTGACGCCAAAGGACTGTGCCTCTCGGCCCAAGGCAGCGGCAACGCGGTGCGCCAGGCTGCGGTCCCAGCTGGAACCGAGGGCGACGGCGGGCGGGAAGCAGGTGGCGGGCGCGCTGCTGGACAGGCCCAGGTGGTCGGCGTCGGCCTCTTGGAAGCGGACCCCGTGCGGGCCGTCGGACATCACGACGGCGGGGATTCCGGCCTCAGGGCAGGCGACGGTGTCCCACCACCCGGCTCCGGAGGTCAGGGCGGCCTTTTGATCCAGGCTCAGCTCGGCGGTGTTGTTGGTGTTCGTCATGTCAGGGCGTCCTTCTGCTCGATGTACTGGTGGTCCGAGGAACTCGGAGCTGGATGAGGGGGTGCTACTTGACCGATTTGATGGGGATGACGGCCAGGGCGCCGAGGACGCCGATGGCGGCGCCGATGGGGAAGAGCGGCGCGTAGCCAAACGCCAGCACGATGGCGCCGGCCACGGCGGGGGCGAGTATCTGCGGCAGTGTCACGGCAATGTTGACCACGCCGAGGTCTTTCGCAAAAGAGCGGTCGGACGGGAGGACCTCGGAGATGAGCGCGGCATCAACCGCCTGGAAACAGCCGAATCCGAAGCCTGCCAGGCCTGCCATGATCAACATCCCCGCCACGGTTGGCAGCACCAGCGGAATGAACAGGGCTGTGGCGACGATCAATCCCGAGGCGAAAACGAACGGCTTTCTGCGCTCCATCCGGTCCGAAAGCCGGCCGGCCGCAAGAGTGCTCACCAGCAATCCGGCAAGGGATATGAGACCCAGCGCCGGGATGAGGCCTATCGCATCCTGGCCCAGGCCAAGATAGTCCTGGAGGATGTAGAGCTTGTAGCCGATCACCACGAAGTATCCGACGTAGGTGAGCATCCTGGAAGTGAACGCCCAAAAGAAGTCGGGGTGTTTGATGGGGCTGACCCAAAAGGTCTGGGCGAAGTTCCGCAGGATGAACGGCTCGACGGCGGCGTCCTTGCTGGAGCGGTCCGGGTTGAACACCACAAAAAGGGTCAGCACGATCACGGCGAATCCGGCCAGCAGAAGGTATGCGGCCGGGATGTTCTTCGACAGCGACGCCGCGAAGATCTGTCCGCCCAGCGAGCCGAACATGGATCCCAGCCCCAGAACGGCCGCAAACGTGCCGCGGACCGAACGCGGAACCCGGTCGGGCATGATCGCGCTCAACGGGCCCTGGGCGAAGTTGTAGCCGATCTGCACCATCACCCAGGCGACGATCAGGAACGCAAGGTTGTTGGCGAAGGCCATGCCGACCAGCGCGAGCCCGCCGCACAGGGACCCGGCGACGATCCATGGTGCGCGCTTGCCGAATCGGCTGCGCGTGCGGTCTGACAGCGCTCCGGCGATCGGCTGGGCCAGCATTGCCGCAATGGCGCCAATGGTCGTGACAAGTGCCAGGACGGCGACCTTGGCCTCCTCGCCGAAGGCCTGCTGCACTTGCAGGGCCAGCAGAATTGAGGGGACGGCACCCCAGACGAGGGAAATGCTGAAAGTGGCCGGGGCAATGGTGGCGACGAGCCGGCGGGGGGTCTTTCCGCGGTCCGCCTGGGCCGCCGGCTGCAGGGGAGGAACTGTGGTGAGTGAAGCCGTGGTGCTGGAATTGCCTGACGACGATGTCATGGTCTGTTCCTTGCATAGGAGTGGAGGCAGGTATTAGTTGGCGCTCTCGGCGGACAGTGCGATGGATCGCGACCGACCTGCCGCGCCGAGCCATGCCGCCGATGGCTTGGGCGTCCGTTCGAAGGTCTTGCGGTCCACCGCAATCAAGCCAAAGGTCGGGACATAGCTGCCCCACTCGTAGTTGTCGAGTGCGCTCCAGTGGAAATAGCCACGCACGTCGATCCCCTCAGCCGCGGCATCGCGCAGGCCCGCCAGGGCCCCGGACGTGTAGGCAACCCGCACGGCGTCGTCGCTTTCGGCAATGCCGTTCTCCGTCACGATGATGGGCGTTTCCGGCACAAGGTGGGCAACGCTGCGGATAGATTCACCGAGGGCCGGCGGGTAGTACTCCCAGCCCGTCAGGGTCTTCCGTGCGTTCTCGGGAACGGGTAGCGGCCCGTCGGGCCCGACGAACACGCGGGTGTAGGCCTGAACCCCAATCCAATCGTTTCCTTCAGCGGCACGGACGAAGACGTCGCGCGAACGCGATGCAATGTCCACCGCCTTCTGTTCGCCACCGTCAACGACCCAGTAGTTCGCGATGGCCACCGACCAGCCGACCTGGATCTGCGGTGCGAGGCGCTTGATTACGTCCACGGCCCCCTGGTGGGCCTTGATCAGCGACGCGGTGGTGGCCTCATCGGGCCTGCGGTCGTCCATCCCGCTCCCATCGCCGCCCTGCAGGACGGCCTTGCGCAAAGTAGCGAATCCGGCCACCATATTGGGTTCGTTGATGGTGCAGATATGGTCGACGTTCGTTTCGAAGATGGGAGCCGCTGCTTCAACGAAGCGCGCAAAGAGCTCCACGGCGTCGTCGGATTCCCAACCGCCCTGTTCGTCGAACCACCTCGGGCAGGTGAAGTGGTGCAGCGTCAGCATGGGTCGGAGGCCGCGTTCGACGGCGCCTTCGACCATGCGCCGATAGTGGGCGATCTCGGCGTTGGAGAACTGGCCCGGCACCGGTTCAATGCGCGCCCACTCGATGCTGAACCTGTAGTCCGTAAACCCAAGGCCGGCCAGCAGGTCCATGTCCTCCGGCCAGCGGTGGTAGCTGTCGCACGCGTCGCCGCTCGTTTCCATGAAGCGCTCCGGGAGCATTCCGCTGTGTTCGTAGGCCCAAAAATCGCTGTTGACGTTCATGCCTTCGATCTGGTGCGCCGCGGTGGAGGCGCCCCAGAGGAAGCCTTCTGGAAGCTGGAAGTTGGGAGACATGCTGCCCTTTCACGTGATGGGTGGGGTGCCTGTGCGGGGCGGTGCCGGGCGAGGCCCGGCTGCTGCACGGCGGAATGGGGGAGAAGCCTGGACCGCGTCTCGCTGGGAGAGGAGAGCGGATTATGAAAACCTTACAGTGGTAAGTGTTCGAGGACAAGAGGTGGTTCCGAAGTATTTTCACCGCTTGGTTTGCAGGCATTTGGCGCTGAATCATGGCGCGCCAAAGCGGCCGATCCCCGATGGGTTCGGCAGGAGGGAGGGTGCGTGGCTAGTTGACGTCCGCCTCTGTGGTGGTGGCGGAGGCCCCCACCAGGCCCATGGCCTCAAGCATGTAGTCAATGTGGTCCGGCATGTCCAGGTCGCGCTTGTACAGCCACTGCAACTGCAACCCATCGGCGGCAGCCAGGATCAGGGTGGCGATTCGTTCGGCGTCCAACGCTGCGGGCAGCTTGCCGTCGGCCTGGAACGTGCGTACGCGTTGCGCGGCAAGCTCTCTGAGTTCGCTGTACCGTTCGGCGAAGTACGCATGGGCCGCATGGCCTTCCTCGCTCGCTTCGCCGGAAAGCCGCACGTAAAGCTGCACCAGGCCCGGAACATCGGCGTTGGCCCGGATGGTTGTGGCCAAATGTTCGGGGGTGCCAAGTTCGATGCCCGCCTCCACCGCCCGGGCGCGCGAGGCCTCGTCCCGCTTGCGCAGGACCTCGCGGAAGAGGACGTCCTTGGAGCCGAAGTGGTGCATTAGACCGGCGTGGGTGATGCCAACTTCCTCGGCAATCTCCCGCACCGAGCTGCGCCCATAGCCGACGCGCCCCACCACTTCCAGAGCGGCATCGAGCAGATCTTCCTTCGTGGCGACACCCTTGGCGTATGAACCTCTCTTGACCATGCCTTCGATCGTAGCCGGGTCCTCGACGTGGAACGTCCCGTGGCGGACGTTGGCGCACTCTTTGCCGTCAGGCGACGTTCTCTGTGAGGGGCCGCGGTGCATGGTCCTCATAGGTTGGCCGGATCCACGAGACGGTCTTGGTCGTCAGGGTTGCGCCGCAATTGCTGCAGGCCTCGCCGCTGGAGCTTTCCTGCCCGCAGCTGCGGCAGATGATGCCGAGCCGGCTCCCGTAGCCCTCACTGGGGGTGTGCTTCTGGGCCCAGAGGCTGTACGCGTGTAGGATCGGCAGCGCGTCGGCGCCGGCCTCGGTGGGGAAGTACTCAAACCTCTGCAGCCGGCCGTCCTGATAGGGCGTGCGGACGGCGAGTCCCTCATCCACCATGTACTTCAGGCGCTTGGCGAGAATGTTCTCGGCCGCACCGACCTGCTCGCGGATCTGGTCGAAGCGGTTCACTCCGGCGACAAGTTCCCGCAGGATCAACAGCACCCAGGGATCGCCGACGGCGTTGATGCCCCGGGCGATCGGGCACGGCTGCTGGGACCAGTCGGAACGCAGGACCATGAAAACCTCTTCTCCACACAATGACTTGCTTAAAGCAAGCTTATGCCAATAGCGTTGTCCCGTGCATAGCTTTCCTAAAGCAAGTCAGATGGAAGAGTCCGGCCGCAGCTGGTTGTTGGCGGCGACCCTTCTTGCCAGTGTGCTGGCCTCGCTCGACCTCTTCGTGGTCAACCTGGCCTTTGCCTCGATCAGTGCCAGCTTCCCGGAGGCGGCACCGCAGACGATGTCGTGGATCCTGAATGCCTACGGGATCGCGTTTGCCGCATTGCTTGTTCCCTCGGGGCGGCTCGCCGACAGGTTCGGTCGGCTGCGGTTGTTCCGATTCGGGCTCGGACTGTTCGCCGCCGGCTCGCTCCTGGCGGCCGTGGCGCCGGGGATCGGCGTGCTGATCGGCGCCCGGGGGCTTCAAGGCGTGGGTGCGGCACTCATCGTGCCCACCAGTCTCGCCCTCCTGCTGGCCCAGTACCAGCAGAGCCGGCACAAGCAAATGGTGTCGATCTGGAGCGCCAGCGGCTCCGTCGCCGCGGCCGCAGGGCCAGTGCTTGGCGGGCTGCTGTCCAGCTATGACTGGCGGTGGATCTTCGTCATCAACGTACCCATCGCGATCGTTGCGCTTCTGAGCACCATTTCGATGAAGGAAGAACCTCGTCAGGAGGCCAAGACCCCGGATCTGGTCGGAGTTGGCCTGCTCGCCGTGGGGATTGGGGCCTTGGTTGCCGCGCTGTCCTATGCCACCGACTGGGGACTTGGCAGTCCGCGGCTGTGGACGATGGTCGTGGCGAGCCTGGCAGCCACGGTCTGGTTCATCCGCCGGTGCCTCGTTCAAGGCTCGCCCGCCGTTGATCTGCGGGTGTTTTCGACGGCGTCGTTCTCCGTTGCCGCGGTGGGCATGGCCGGTTTCTACATAGGGTTCGCCATCATGCTGCTCGGCGGGAGCCTGTTCCTGACGAGCGTTTGGGGCTGGAGCCCGCTCGTCGCAGGACTGGGATTCGCCGTCGGCCCCGGAACCGCCGTCGCCGCAGCGCTTCTTGCCGGCAGGACGCGGCTGAGCCCGCGCTGGCTGGCAGGGCTTGGCAGCGCACTGTTCGTTCTTGGCGGGGCGCTGTGGGCCCTCCTCCTGGGTGCAGGCGCAGAGTCGGTCCCCGTGATGTTTGCCGGGCTAGCCGTGACGGGAGCAGGTGCCGGCGTAGCGCAGACCGGCTTCCTGGCCGGGGGAGTCAGCCCTCTTCCGCCGGAGTCCTACGCCACCGGCACCGGCGTCCTCAACACCGCACGGCAGATCGGCAGCGCCCTCGGCGTCGCCGCCTTGATCGCGATTGTCGGTGCAGGAACCAACGCGTCCAGCTATCAGCTGGCCTGGATAGTTCTCTCCTGCTCCGGTCTGGCCGGCGTCCTCTCCGCGCTGCTGATCCGCGGACGGTCCCGTGGTGCAGGCACGACGGCGGACGCCGGCGATGCCGCATCGGTGCGGCCAATCGACGTGGAGGTCTAGCCTCCTCCCGTCAGGCGGGTGGGGCGGCTTCGGCACGGGCCTGCGCCAGCAGCTCCGTGACGATGGCGCTCTTCCCCTCGACGTATTGCTGCCGGTCAACTGCGAGCAAGGGAGCCAGCTCCCGTTTCACAGCGGCGTAGCGCGCGGCCGCGATGGGGGAGGCCCGGAGGTGGTTGCGGAGGTCGACATGGTCCCGATGCGGCTCGCTGCCTACCACCACCAGATACAGGTGGTGGTAGGGAAGTCCAGAGAGTACGTCGAACGCCTCGCTGGATCGAGCCCATGGCATTTCCGAATCAGCCGTGCCATTCAGTACCGGAGACGGCGGTGGTAGGTTGCAGACATGGACGCACGATCCTCGTCAATTCCAGTTCTGGACCTGAGCACGGCCAGAAACGGAGACGGTCAGTTCAGCCCCGTGTTCATCAGCGAACTCCGCGACGCCGCCCATCGGGTGGGCTTCTTCCAGCTGACCAGCTACGGGGCAGGCGCGGAGCGGGTCGGTGAGCTCTTCGAGGTCACGCGCCGGTTCTTCGACCTCCCGCTCGAAGATCGTCTGGAGTTGGACAACCGCAAGTCCCCGCACTTCCGCGGCTACACGCGGCTGGGCCACGAAATCACCCAGGGGCGCCCGGACGCCCGCGAGCAGCTGGACTTCGGTCCTGAACGCCCCGCCGTCGAACGCTATCCAGCGGAGGAGCCCTATTGGCTGGTCCAGGGGCCCAACCTCTGGCCGGACAAATCCCTGCCGGAGTTGCGCAGGATCTCCATGGCCTGGGCCGAGCTGCTGTCCGGGGTGGGCGCCGAACTGCTCAGTGCCATCGCCGTCGCCCTTGAGCTGCCCGAAGACCATTTCAACGATGCCTTCACCGGAACGCCGGCCTGGATGGCCAAGCTCATCCACTACGTGGGGGGAGTGGTCAAGGAGGCCGGCAGCCAGGGGGTGGGCGCCCATGCCGACTACGGGTTCATCACCCTCCTGCTGCAGGACGAGGTCGGCGGCCTGCAGGTTCTGCCGCCCGGGAGCGAGGACTGGATTCCGGTCGAGCCCCTCCCGGGTGCGCTGGTGGTCAACCTCGGGGAAATGCTGGAGGTCGCCACCCAGGGCTACCTCGCGGCCACCATCCACCGTGTCGAAGCTCCGCCGGCCGGCGTTGACCGCTACACGATCCCCTTCTTCTGGTCGCCCCGGCTCGACGCCGTCATCGATCCCGTGGCCCTGCCGCCGGCGCTCGCCGACCAGGCGCGGGGAATCTCCGATGATCCGGACAACCCGATGCTCGCCTCCTATGGAGCCAACGTGCTCAAGGGCTGGCTTCGTGCCCACCCCCAGGTCGCGCGGATCCACCACCCAGAGCTGCTCCAGGGGCCCCCAACGGGCTGAACCGCCCCACGTGGCCGGCCACCGTGGTGCGGGTTGCGCCGAAGTGGTGACCAAGTAGCTGTGTCATCGGGCCGGGTGGCGGCCGGGCAGAAGCGGGTAGTCCACACTCATGCGGCCAAGTGGTGTTGCTCGGTAGCCTCCATAGGAGTCTGGGGCGAGAAGCGCCGTGATGTGCCGGCGCATACCTCCAGATACTGGGCGCCGTGAACCCGCGGCCCTGAAACAGGAGCGATGTTCCAGGAGGCTGGTCTCACGTGGTTCAGAATTCGATGCGGCCCAGTGGGCCCAAGCAACAACGTTCACTGCCAGGATCGGTTCGACCCCGCTGGGGCACCCGAGCGTTGGCGTCCCTGCTTGCAGCACTGATAATGGGGTTCTTCCTCGTGGCCACCGGGGCGCCGGCGCAGGCTGCCGCCCCGGTCACGGTGACGCTGACCTTCGACGACGGCGATGCCGACCAGCTGACGGCCGCCACCATCATGAACAGCTACGGTCTGCATGGCACGTTTTTCATCCCCTCGGGCTACATCGACCAACCGGGCTATCTGACCCAGGCCGACCTGCATGCCCTCGCCGCCGCCGGCCACGAGATTGGCGGGCACACGGTCACCCACCCCGATCTGGCCACGCTGCCGGCCGATGAGGCAACGCGGCAGATCTGCAACGACAGGGCCAATCTGGCCGCTTGGGGCTTCCCCACCACGAGCTTCGCCTACCCCTTTGCCTCGCTGACGGCCGCGACGGAAACGATCGTGGCGAACTGCGGATACAACAGTGCCCGCGGTCTGGGGGACACCGAAACCCGGTTTGGCTGCACCGGCTGCGACTTTGCCGAGACCATTCCGCCGGCGGATCCCTTCGTGACGAAGGCCCCCGACGAGGTGGATGACACCTGGACGCTGGCCGATCTGCAGGCCACAGTCACACAGGCGGAAGTAGCCGGAGGGTGGGTCCAGCTGACCTTCCACCACATCGGCACCGGGGGAACCGACCCCCTCACCATCTCGCCCACGCTGTTTGATCAGTTTTCCGCATGGTTGGCTGCACGCCCCGCCACCACCGTCTTCAGGACGGTGGACCAGGTCATCGGTGGCACGGTGAAGCCGGTGGTGAACGGCCCGGCCGTGGTGCCACCGGCGGCTGGCAGCAACCTCATCGCCAATCCCAGCCTGGAAACCGTGGCAAACGGGGTGCCGCAGTGCTGGCAGACCGGGGCTTACGGCGCGAACCTTCCCACCTACTCCACGGTTACGCCCGGGCGCACCGGGGCTTCGGCTGCCCGGCTGACCATGGCCGGGTATGCCAGCGGCGACGCCAAATGGCTGCCCGCGCTGGATCTGGGCGGCTGTTCCCCCACAGCTGAGCCGGGCCACAGCTATGCGCTGTCCGCCTGGTACACCTCGGATGTGCCGACGCAGATAGAGGTCTACTACCGCACCGGTCTGGGCTCCTGGACCTATTGGACGGCGAGTCCCTTCTTCGCCCC
Source organism: Arthrobacter sp. 35W (assembly GCF_000482545.1). Classification (GTDB taxonomy): domain Bacteria; phylum Actinomycetota; class Actinomycetes; order Actinomycetales; family Micrococcaceae; genus Specibacter. The sequence continues at coordinate 2,117,058 of NZ_KI519454.1, read as the reverse complement.
TGCCACCACCTACCAGCAGGCCTCCTGGACGACGCCGGCCCTGCCGGCGGGTGCCAGTGCCGTGAGTTTTGGGATGAACCTGGTCAGCAACGGAACCCTGACGACTGACGACTACTCGATGTACGACGCCGCCACGATCCCGCCGCCGGAACCGCCGGCACCGGGCACCAACCTTGTCTCCAATCCGAGCCTGGAAACGGCCGGGGCCGGAGGCCTCCCGCAGTGCTGGCAGGCAGGCGGCTACGGGGCCAACACTCCGGTCTTCACCGCCAGCACCGCGGCGCACACCGGGACCACCGCCCAGACGTTGACGGTCAGTGGCTACACCGACGGCGATGCCAAGCTCCTGCCAACCCTGGACAGCGGAAGCTGCGCTCCGATTGGCATCGGTGGGCACACCTACTCGCTGCGCACCTGGTACACCTCCACCGTGCCAACGCAGTTCGCCATCTACTACCGGGCCGCCGACGGTACGTGGAACTACTGGACCTCGAGCCCGTGGTTCGCCTCGGCTGCCACCTACACCCAGGCCGAGTGGACCAGCCCGGCACTGCCGGCCGGAGCCACTGCCATCAGCTTTGGACTGAACGTCTTCCAGGACGGGACGCTCACCACTGATGACTACGCCCTGTACGACACCGTCGGGGCACCTGCACTATGAGCGACGCCGCCGTCGGCCATGGATCCCAACTCCCTGGTCGACGGCGGATTGGCGCCCGGGCGGGAGCAGGTTATGGCGGCGGCCTTGTTTGCATAGGCGGCCAAGGCCTGCAGATCCTGCCGGTTAAGGGCATGCAGACGCTCCCTGGCCGGGGCGCCGAGGGCCTTCAGCTGCGCGAGTCCGGAGATCAGTGCTGCCATGAAAGAGTCACCTGCTCCGACAGTGTCTGCCACAGTGATGGATTCGCCTGGCATCTGAACGCAACCGGCCCTGGCCAGGATCACGGGGCCGTCCGCACCGCGGGTGAGAACAATCAAGGCCGGCCCCAGGTCCAGCCAAGCGGCCATCGACTCCTCCTGCGAACGGTCGGGGTACAGCCAGCACAGGTCCTCGTCACTGGCCTTGACGATGTCGCTGGCAGCAACAAGATCCTCAACCTGCCGGCGGGCATCGGCGGCATCCTGCATGACGGCGGGCCTGCAGTTCGGGTCGTAGCTAATAGTGGCGTGCGCGCGGGAGGCCGCTATGAGCCCGCGCACCGAGGCGTTGCCTGGCGGAAGAACGCTGGCGATGGATCCGGTGTGGACGTGGATCGAGCCTTCCACCGAGGCCAGGGCCGGACGACAAGCGCCGTCAATGTCCCAGCTGATGGCGAACATGTACTGGGCGGCTCCGACCGGGTCCAACGACGCCACGGCCGTTGACGTCGGCAATGATCCGCCGACGATGGCCCCAACCCCGTTGTCCGCCAGATGCCCGGCGATCATCAGCCCGTGGGGGTCGTCGGCAAAGTGGGTGACGAGATTGGTCCGCAGGTCCAGGCGGGCGCACCCGACGGCGACGTTCAAAGGACTGCCGCCGGGGTGGGCCTCCGGTCTAGAGCCTCCCCGGCGCGGATCATCGATAATGTCGACGAGCGATTCGCCAATGACGGTGACCAGGGCCCTATGGCGGGAGGTCTCGGGCCGGTGCCCGTCCTCATGTTGTGGCATGTGTTCCTCCTTGCAGATTGGTGGTGAACGCTTCTCTGTGCTGTCGCCGGGTGGCGGGAGCTCTCAGCGGCCGGGGTAGACGATGGACTTGAGCTGGCCGGCCTGCCTGCCGGCTTTGAGTGCCTCTTCGGACTCGGCGAGGGCGAATCTGCCGGTGACCAGGATGTCCAGGTCCACCTTCCCGTCGGCGATGAGCTGGATGGCCAGCGGCCAGGTGTTGGTGTAGCGGAACACGCCGGACAGCCAGATCTCCCGGTTCTGGATGAAGGAGACGGGAAGTTCGATGTCGTCTGCCCCCAACCCGACCAGGATGACCCGCCCGGCCGGCCCGACGGCCCTGATCCCGGAACGGACCGCCTGGGGTGCGCCGGAGGCGTCAATGAATGCATCGACGTCGAGCCCTTCCACGCTGTCCGTCCTGGCGTTCAGCGCATGCGTGGCGCCGTGCTGCAGCGCAAAGGCGAGCCGGTCCTCGGCGATGTCGGTGATGTAGATTTCGGTGGCGCCGAACGCGCGTGCGGCCTGGGCGGCGATGATGCCGATTGGCCCGGCGCCGGCGATCAGGACCCTGCTGCCGGGCCCGATCTCCGCGCGCTCGCAGGCCCAGAGGCCCACGGACAGCGGTTCGATGAGGGCGGCCGCCTCGTCGCTGACACTGTCCGGGATGTCGTAGGCGAAGTCGCTCTGGATGGTGACGTATTCGGCGAAGGCGCCGTCGATCGGTGGGGTGGCGTAGAACTCGATGTCGGGGCACAAGTTGTAGCGGCCGGCCTTGCACTGCTTGCAGGTGCGGCACGGGCGCTGTGGTTCGACGGCGACGCGGTTGCCGATCCGCGCCGGGTCAACGGCGCTTCCGACGGCGGCGATCCGTCCGGAGAGTTCGTGGCCAAGGACCAGCGGGTGGTCCACCACGTAATCGCCGATCCGGCCGTGCTCGTAGTAGTGGACGTCGCTGCCGCAGACGCCGACGGCGGCGACCTTGACCAGGACCTGGTCGGCGTCGAGATGCGGCAGAGGCAGAGTTTCCATGGCCATCTCGCCCTGGCGCTTCAGGACGGAGGCCCGCATGGTGGCCGGGAGTGCGGGGTGCGCGAGGGTGATTGCCTGGGCAATTGGTGTTGTCATCGAAGTCATCCTTCTAGGCGTTGGCGAGTGGGGGCGGCGGGGTTGCTTTGCGGCGCTATTTCACGGCGCCGAGGGAGAGCCCCTGGACGAGCTTGTCCTGGGCGGCGAACCCGGCGAACAGCACCGGGAGGGAGATCACGACGGCGGCCGCGCACACCTTGGCGAGGAACAGCCCCTGGCCCGACACGAAGCCGGTCAGAAAGACAGGTGCCGTACCCGCAACGACGCCGGTGAGGACCCGGGCCAGGAGCAGTTCGTTCCAGCTGAAGATGAAGCAGATCAACGCGGTGGCGGCAATGCCGGGCATCGCCACCGGGGCGACGACCTTTCGCAGGGTCAACAGCAGCCCGGCGCCGTCGATCTGGGCCGCTTCAAGCATTTCGACCGGCACCTCGGCGAGGAAGGACCGCATCATCCAGACCGCGATGGGGAGGTTCATGGACGTGTAGATCAGGATGAGGAACCAGATGTTGTCCAGGGCCCCGACCGTCCTGGCGAACAGGTAGAGCGGCAGGATCGCAGCCACCACGGGCATCATCTTCGTTGAGAGGAAGAAGAACATCACGTCGGTCCACTTCTTCACCGGCCGGATGGATAGGGCATACGCGGCGGGGATGGCCAGGACCAGCACGAGGATCGTGGACAGGATGGAGGCGGTGGCCGAGTTGATCAGCGACGGCCACGGGCTGACGCCGGAGGTTTCACCGAAGAATTCCCTGTAGGCGTCAAGGGTGAGGTTCGCAGCTATGGACGGTGGGTTGGTTGCTGCGTCGTTTTCGGAGTGGAAGGAGGTCAGAATCATCCACATCACGGGGGCTGCGAAGAGCAGGGCCAGCAGCCAGGCTCCGATGCCGGCGGCAGTGTTGTTGCGCGTCGGGTCCATGCGTGACTTGCCGCGACGACGTGGCCCGGCAATGAACGCGGCGGGGCGGGTGGTTGTCCTGCGGGGTGCTGCAGGAGTGAGCGTGCTCATCGTGCGGCCTCCTTCTTGAAGAGCGAAAAGACGGTGCGGAGGGCAAACGTGGCCACGATGATGGTGCCGATGACCACCACGACGCCGGCGGCGGAGGCCAGCCCGTACTCGTTGGCGAAGTAGAACGTCTGGTAGATGGCGTAGGGCAGATTGGCCGTGCCCAGCCCGCCTGCGGTGAGGGTGAAGACGGCGTCGAAGTTCTGCACGATGTAGATGGCCCCAAGCAGTCCGCCCAGTTCCATGTATTGGCGCAGGTGCGGCAGCGTGAGGTGCCGGAAGATGGCCCACGGTGTGGCGCCGTCCATCTGGGCGGCTTCCACTGTGTCCATGGGCCGTGACTGCAGGCCCGCGAGCAGGATGAGCATCATAAAGGGCGTCCACTGCCAGACGAGCGAGACGATGACGGCCATCATGGGTGCCTGGGACAGGATGTCCGTCTGGGGCGGGGTGCCGCTGCCGAACAGGGACCAGACCCAGGTCAGGGTGCCGTTGATCAGCCCATAGGTGGGGTTGAGGAGGGCGTGCTTCCAGATGAGGGCCGCGGCTACGGGCACCACCAGGAAGGGCGCGATCAGCAGGGTCCGTGCCAGGCCGCGGCCAATGAACTTCTTGTCCAGCAGCAGTGCCAGGCCCAGCCCGATGGCCAGACTCGCCAGGACCACCGAGACGGTGAGGAGGATGGTGGTGAAGATTGCCTGGCGGAGGTCCGGATCGGTGAGGACCGTGGCGTAGTTCTCCAACCCGGCGAATGCGGTCTTATCGGGGCTGAGGCTGTTCCAGTTCAGGAACGAGATGATCAGGGTCACCACGAAGGGGAGCTGGGTGACGATGATGAGGAAGATCAGGGCCGGAAGCAGTGGTGCGCGCCGGGCCCAGGCTAGGGCGCGTTCCCGCGACCGGGCGTTTCGTGATGGTGTGGCTGCATTGCGTCCCGGGCGGGAGATGCGCGCCGTTGCGGTAGTCATGATGTTCTCCTGCGGTTCTGTTGTGGCTACTTGTACTTGTTGCCGACCTTTTGGGCGGCTTGCTGGCCCTTGGCCAGTGCGTCGGCGACGCTGCCCTGGCCTGCGATGGCGGAGCTGACGCCCTGGGAGACATTGGTGCCCAGTGCCGCGAACTCGGGAATGCCCACAAACTGGATGCCGACGGCGGGCCGTTCCTGGGCACCGGGGTTCTTCGGATCGGCATTCTCAATCGCGAAGCGTTCGGCTTCGAAGAACGGAGCCGCCTTCTGGAATTCGGCGTTCTCGTAGGTGGAGATGCGCTTGCCGGAGGGGACCTTCGCCCAGCCGAGTTTTGAGGCGACCAATTCCTCGTAGTCGCTCGAACTGGCCCAGGCGATGAATTTCCCGGCTGCGTCCTGCTTCTTTGAGGCCGCCTGCGCAGCCCAGGACCAGGTCCACAACCAGCCGGAGGACCTGGTGTCCTTCACCGGGGCCTGGGCGTAGCCGATCTTTCCCTTCACCGGCGATGAGTCCGCCTCCAGGGCTCCGGCGGCGGAGGTCGCGTCGTACCACATGGCCGTTTTGCCCTGGGTCATGTTGTTCAGGCACTCGGTGAAGCCTGCCTGGGCGGCGCCTGCTTCGCCGTGCTCGCGGACCAATTTCGTGTAGAACTCGACGGCAGCCGTGAATTCCGGGCTGTCGACCTGGGCATTCCAGTCCTTGTCGAACCAGGTCCCCCCGAAGGTGTTCACCACGGTGGTCAGCGGTGCGAAAACCTGGCCCCAGCCCGGTTGGCCGCGCAGGCAGATGCCCTTCATCCCCGGGGCTGCGCCGTCGACCTGCGCGGCTATGTCCGCAACCTCGTCCCAGGTGGGCTTCTCCGGCATGGTCAGGCCCTTGGCCTCCAAAATGTCCTTGCGGTACATCAGGAAGGACGATTCACCATAGAACGGTTCGCCGTAGAGCTTGCCGTCCTTGCCGGTAAGGGAGGCGGTGTAGGCCGGGAGGATGTCGGCCTGGTTGAACTGGGGGTCCCTGGCCACATTGTCCAGTGGTGCGAGCCAGCCGTTGGCGGAATAGAAGGGGATCTCGTAGTTGGACAGCGATGCGACGTCGTACTGGCCGGCCTGGCTGGAGAACTCCTGGCTGATCTTTGCCCGGACATCGTTCTCCGGCAGGATCGTGTAGTTGACCCTGATGCCGGTTTCCCTGGTGAAGTTGTCCGCGGTGAGGCGCTGCAGGTCCTCCATTTGGGGGTTGTTCACCATCAAGACGTTGATGCTGTTAGGGTTCCCAGCGGAATTGCCTCCGCCGGCACCGGCACAGGCCGAGGCGCTCAGGGCGATGCAGAGGGCTCCGGCGGACAGGATGGCAGCGCGCGTTTTCGGGCGCATAAGGACTCCTTTGTTCTTCATGAGGTGCAGGGCCGGTCCACGTCAATTGCTGTGTCGATGTGTCCGGCTGGAGCGTGGCCCGCCACCGGAATTCCGGTGTGCCGCGCTGATGTTCCTCAAGATTAGGCGTGAGGCATAGGTCACAACTAGCGTCCTGGTTGCCGGTTTCTGATACTTATTTTCCGCAGCGGTTTCCCTTGACAGGCGCTAATCTGGGCTAAGGCCCCTTGGGTGCTGTCCAGATTTCATAAACCCTCGTGTACGGAGATGCCCATGACGGCCCAGGACGCTGGCGACGGAGCAGCGGCAAGGCTGGCGGAAAGGCTGCTGGGGATGCGGGCCAACAGGGAAGTCATCCCGCCTGACCCCAACCACTCGGTCCGGTGGAACGAGCACAGTTACCCAAGCCCTGTGGCGCGGTGGAACTACCACCCCGAGTACGAGATCCACCTCATCCGCAAGGGCACCGGAAAATTCATCGTCGGAGACCACATCGGCACGTTCGAGGCTGGTCATATCTCCTTGGTGGGGTCGGGGCTTCCGCACGACTGGGTCAGTGACCTTGAGCCCGGCGAAGTGCTGGAGAACAGGGACGCGGTGATCCAGTTCGACGGCAAGTGGGTTGAAGAGACCGCTTCCCTGGTTCCCGAGCTAGCTCAGGTGCGGCCGCTGTTGGAGCAGTCGGCGCGGGGGATTGAGTTCCTGGGACGGTCGGCCGAGGCGGCGGCCGCAGCCATCGAGTCGATGGGCGCCACCACCGGACTGCAGCGGCTGCAACATCTGTTTGCGCTGTTCGGGATCCTTGCCACGGCGCCCCAGGAGGAACGGCGCTACCTCGCCGACGAATGGTTCAGGCCGCAGCTGGACGGCCAGGCCGCGGCCGTGGTGGACATCGTCCTTGAGTACGTGTTCAGTCATCATGCCGGCAGCGTCAGGATGTCCGAGGCGGCGGCCCTGGTGGGAATGTCCGAGCCGACGTTCTCCAAATACTTCAAGCGCTCCACCGGCCAGAACTTCAGCGACCTGGTGCGGAAACTTCGTCTGGCTCATGCGCGGCGCCTGCTGGAGAGCAGCGACAAAACCATCTCCGACATTTGCTATGAAGTGGGCTTCTCGAACCTGTCCAATTTCAACCGGCACTTCCTCAATGACGGGGGCGAAACGCCGCGGCAGTACCGCCAACGCGTCCATAGGTGATCGTGCTGCAACTGAACGCAGAGCTGGACGGCATAAGCCGATGCCGACCCCGCCGTCGGAAACTGGCGGTTAGGATGTGACCACCAGTTTCCGCACAGGAGCGTGAGCATGCCAGATTCCCTTCGCCATGTATATTTTCTTTCCGACGGGACAGGCATCACTGCCGAAACCCTGGGCAGCACGCTGCTGACCCAGTTCCCCCAGGGCCGCTTCTACCGCACCACGGTGCCGTTCATCTCGACCCCTGCCAAGGCCCGCTCGGTGGTCAATGAGATAGACCAGGTGGCGCTGCGCGGCGAAGCGCCGCTGGTCTTTTCCACGGCCGTCAACGAGGAGATCCGCAACGAGTTGGCCAAGTGCAACGGCGTCCTGGTGGACTTGATCGGCGCGCATGTGCAAATGCTGGAGGAGGCGCTCGGCACCAAGGCCAGCCACCAGGCCGGCCAGGCCCACGGCCTCGGCAACGCCCTGCGGTACCAGTCGCGGATGCTGGCCGTGGAGTACGCGATGGAACACGACGACGGCCAAAGCCTGCGGGCGTTGGAAAAGGCCGAGGTGATCCTGATTGCCCCCTCGCGGTGCGGCAAGACGCCCAGCACCATGTATCTGGCCCTCCAGCACGGGGTTTATGCGGCCAACTTCCCGCTGGTTGAGGAGGACTTTCCCGGGGACAAGCTCCCGGCACCCCTGCGGCCCTACAGGGACAAATGCTTCGGCCTGACCTCGAACCCGATGCGCCTGAGCCAGGTGCGGGCCGAGCGCCGTCCGGGGTCCGAGTATGCCTCCCTGCGGCAATGCGGCATCGAGCTGCGCAGTGCGGAGCGGCTGTACGCCACGCACGACATCCCCTATCTGAATTCCGCCAGCATGTCCGTCGAGGAGATCTCGGCGGTGATCCTGGAACGGATGGGGCTGCGGCACTAGCCACTATGCGGGCGGGCCGCAATGGCCGCCAGGAGCATTCTCAAATGTGACGCAGCCAACATAGCCAGCGCTGTTCTGCCCTGCGACCATGTACTGGTGTGGCTGTCACCCAGCCACTACTTGACTGCAAGGAGCACTGACAATGACGACAGACATCCTCTGGTTTTCCGAGCTTGGCCTCAAAGACCTGGACCGGGTGGGCGGCAAAAACGCCTCGCTCGGGGAAATGGTCGGGAACCTGACCAGCGCCGGGGTGAAGGTACCGGACGGATTTGCCACGACGGCGGATGCCTACCGGCGGTTCCTGCGGGAAACCGGCGTCGAAGCGAAGATCGCCGCCATCCTGGCCGGCCTGGACACCGACGACGTCCGGGCCCTGGCCGCGGCAGGCTCGGCCATCCGCGCCCTCATCGTTCAGACGCCGTTTCCGGCGGATCTGGAAGAGCAGCTGCGTGCCGCCTACGAGACGCTGGTGGCCAAGCACGGCGGAGCCTCCGCCGAGCTGTCCTGGGCGGTGCGCTCCAGCGCCACCGCCGAGGACCTGCCGGATGCCTCCTTCGCCGGGCAGCAGGAGACGTTCCTGAACGTCCGCGGCATCGAGAACATCCTCGCCGCCGTGAAAGACGTTTTCGCCTCCCTCTACAACGACCGTGCCATCGCCTACCGCGTGCACCACCAGTTCGAGCACCTCGATGTCGCCCTGTCGGCGGGGATCCAGCGCATGGTTCGCTCCGATGTGGGCGCCTCGGGCGTCATGTTCACCATGGACACCGAATCCGGCTTCCAGGGCGCCGTCTTCATCACCTCCTCCTACGGCCTCGGCGAGGCAGTGGTCCAGGGGGCCGTGAACCCGGACGAGTTCTACGTCTACAAGGACGCGCTCAAAGCCGGCCGTCCGGCGATCCTCAAGCGCGGCCTGGGCGAGAAGGCGTTGACCATGGTCTACACGGCCAACGAGGAGGTCGGCCACACCATCGAACTGGTCCCCACCGATGCGCAGCTGAGGAACCGCTTCAGCATCACGGACGACGACGTCCAGCAGCTGGCGCGCCACGCCCTCGCCATCGAGGAGCACTACGGGCGCCCGATGGACATCGAGTGGGGCAAGGACGGGCTCGACGGCGGGCTGTACATCCTCCAGGCCCGGCCCGAAACGGTGGAGTCCCGCAGGTCCGCCGGCACGCTCTCACGCTACCGGTTGGAGGGGACCGGGCCGGTGCTCGCCGAAGGCCGCGCCATCGGCCAGCGGATCGGTTCCGGACCCGTGCGCGTGCTGGCCTCCATCGACCAGATGGCCGAATTCAAGACCGGCGACGTGCTGGTGGCCGACATGACGGACCCCGATTGGGAACCGATCATGAAGCGCGCCTCGGCCATTGTCACCAATCGTGGCGGACGCACCTGCCACGCGGCGATCATTGCCCGGGAACTGGGCATCCCCGCCGTGGTCGGCACCGGGGATGCCAGCGTGGCCCTGGCCGAGGGCGCCGAGGTGACGGTGTCCTGCGCCGAGGGCGAGGCCGGGTTCATCTACGAGGGGCTGTTGGACTTCAGGGTGGAGGAGACCGAGCTGGACAGCCTGCCGGAAGCACCGGTGAAGGTCATGATGAACGTCGGGACCCCCGAACAGGCGTTCACGTTCGCCCAGCTGCCCAACCACGGTGTGGGGCTGGCCCGGCTTGAGTTCATCATCAACCGCCAGATCGGCATCCACCCCAAGGCGCTGCTGAACCTGGCGGACCAGCCCGCGGACGTCGCCGCGGTCATCCAGGAGCGGATCGCCGCCTACGACGGGCCGCTGGACTACTACGTGAAGCGTCTGGCCGAAGGGGTGGCCACGATTGCTGCGGCGTTCGCGCCGGAGCCGGTGATCGTGCGCATGTCGGACTTCAAGTCCAACGAGTACGCCAACCTCATTGGCGGCCCGGCGTATGAGCCGCACGAGGAGAATCCGATGATCGGTTTCAGGGGTGCCTCGCGCTACCTTGAACCGTCCTTCCGGGACTGCTTCGACTTGGAATGCGAGGCCCTGGCGTATGTGCGCAACGAGATGGGATTGACCAACGTCAAGCTGATGATTCCCTTTGTCCGCACCTTGGAGGAGGGGCAGGGCGTCATCGACCTGCTGGCCGAGAACGGGCTCCGCCGCGGTGAAAACGGGCTGGAGGTGGTGATGATGTGCGAGCTGCCCTCCAATGCCCTGCTGGCGGATGAGTTCCTGGAGATCTTCGACGGCTTCTCCATCGGTTCCAACGACCTGACCCAGCTGACTCTGGGCCTGGACCGGGATTCGGCGATTGTGGCGGCCAGCTTCGACGAGCGCAACGCGGCCGTGAAGAAGCTGCTCAGCATGGCCATCCGGGCCGCGAAGGCCAAGGGCAAGTACGTGGGCATCTGTGGGCAGGGGCCCAGCGACCACCCCGACCTGGCCGAGTGGCTGGTGGGCGAGGGCATCGATTCCATCTCGCTCAACCCGGACACGGTGGTGGACACCTGGCTGCTGCTCGCGGCCATGGCCCCGGTCGCCTAGAGGGCTTTCGCCGCCGAATGAGTGGTGGCCCCGTTCCGGAGGACGGGGCCGCCACCATGCCATGATGTTAGCCATGAACCTTCGGCAACTGCGCTACTTTCTGGCCATCGTGGACCATGGTGGCGTACATCGGGCGGCCGAGGCTCTTCACGTCGCGCAGTCCTCCCTGTCCCAAACCATGCGGGCCCTCGAACGCGATCTTGGCACCGAGCTGTTCCACCGGATTGGCAGGGGGATCGTGCTGTCTCCGGCGGGGGAGGGGCTGGTGGGGCCGGCGCGGTCCATTCTGCGCGAGGTGGACAACGCCGAGCGCGCAGTGACGGAGATTGCCGCCCTGCGGGCCGGGACCATTGACATCGCCTCCCTGTCCGATCTGGCCATCGACCCGGTGTCGACATGGATGGCCAACTTCCTCATGGCCCATCCCGGCGTCCAGTGCCGTGTTGAAGAAGGCGACAACGTCCCAGCCGTTGCGGAAATGGTGCGCACGGGATCCTGCGAGCTCGGTTTTGTCTCGACGCCGCCGGTGGGCGATCTGGAGTGCAGCGAGCTCGTTGAACAGATCTTTGTCTTGATTTGCCCGCCCGGGAGCGAGGACCGCTGGCCGAACCCGGTGCCGATATCGTCCCTGCGCAACGAGCCGTTTGTCCTGGCGCAGCGTGGCACGGGTACCCGCGAATACATCGAGCAGATCCTTCGCGAGCATGGCGTCGAACCCCGCATTGCCGTTGAAATCCGGCAGCGGGAGGCCATCCTTCCCCTCGTGCTCTCCGGATGCGCGGTGGGCATCGTTCCGTTGCGGGTTGCTGTCAACTTTTGGCACCGCGGTGGGGTGGTGCGGGAACTCGACCCGGCCCCGGCCACCAAGATCTTTGCCGTGACAAGGCCCGGCAAATTGACCGGCGTGGCCGAGGCCTTTCTGGCCGCTGCGCGGTCCTCCCTGGATGGGTGGGTTCGTGCCTTGGAGCCTGCGGAGGGCGTGGAATCGTCGTTGATCGAACGCGCTTCGGCGGCCCTGGATGTGTGGGATCGTCGTGCCGTCCGCCGCACCCTTGACAGTGGGGACATCCGCACGGCCGCAGAAGATGACCGATAGGTAATTACAGTCATACCGTCCGAATACTTGTATTGGACGCGAACGGTCGCCGGGCCGTTAGATAGTTGCATGGGCATGTGAGGCAAATCTCAGCCCCCTCAACTTCTCAGCACACCGTAGTGCTATGCACCACTCGACCGGCAAGGACTCCTATGGGAAATCAATCGGAAGTGCTCAAACCCGCCGAACAAACCGACAGGCCCAAGGCCACGATGACGCCGGCGCGGGCCTGGGCGATCACGGCCCTGCTCGCCATCTTCCTGTTCATCAACTACGCCGACAAGTCATTGCTCGGCCTGGCGGGCTCGCAGATCAAAGTCGACCTCGGGCTCACCGCCGCCGAATATGGCATCGTGCAAAGCGCCTTCTACTGGCTCTTCGCGGCCGGCGCCCTCATCCTCGGAGCCCTTTCAAGCCGTGTGAACCTGCGCTGGTACCTCGCCATCCTGATGCTGGTGTGGGTGGCCACGATGGTCCCGCTCATGGGAACCATCGGGTTCAGCGCCCTGCTGGTCTGCCGCGTCATTCTCGGCTTCGCCGTCGGCCCCGCCTACGCGCTGGCCAACCACTCCGCCCAGTCCTTGTTCCCGCCGGAAAAGCGTGCCCTCGCCTCCGGCGTGGTGACGGCGGGTTCCTCGCTCGGCCCGTTGGTGATGGCCCCCGTCCTGACCTGGATCATCGTGGAGTGGTCCTGGCACACGGCCTTCGGCGTGCTCGCCGTCGGCGGCATCATCTGGGCCCTGCTGTGGCTGATTTTTGGCGGATCCTCCAAGGTGCAGCGCAAAGCCAAGCGTGGAGCAGCCGAAGCGGCCGAAGCGGCCGGCGCTGCTGAAGTAGAGCCGGCGAAGGCCAAGGCCAACGAGCCCGTCAACGTTCCGTACCGTGTCCTCCTGGGCACCACCACGATCATCGGCATCGCCCTGCTGAACTTCTTCAGCTACTGGTCCACCAGCCTCAAGGTCGCCTGGCTTCCCGTCTACCTCACGGAGGGGCTCGGCTACGACACCATCGCCGTGGGCCGCCTGATCGCCCTCCCGTTCGCCACGGCAGCTGTGTTCTCGATTGCGGCCGGCTTCTTCTCCAACTGGCTGTACAAGCGCGGCTACTCCCGCCAGGTCTCCCGCGGCTATCTGGCCGGCGGCCTCGTGGCGGGGGCGGGCCTGTGCATGTGGGCCTTCACGGTGGTTCCCCAGGGCATCTTCCAAATGGCACTTGTCACGCTGGCCTTCTCGCTGAATACGGCCTCCATCGGCGTTGGTTTCACCGCGCTCGGCGATCTGGTCCACAGCAAGAAGCGCGGCGGCATCATGGGTGGCATTGTGGCGATTTCAAGCCTCGCCGGCATCGTTTCCCCGCTGTTCCTCGGCTTCACTGTCGGTTCAGGAGCCACTGTCGTCGAGGGGTACGAACAAGGCTTCGCCGTCGTCGGCATCATGATGGTCGTCGGCTCCGTCGCGGCCACCTTCTTCATCCGTCCCGACAAGGACCTCGCCAAGATCCGCGCATGGGCGGACAAGAACACTAAGGAAGTCCTCTGATGAGTTTGCCCCTGCAGGGTGTCCGGGTCGTTGACTTCGGCCAGTTCATTGCGGCCCCGGCCGCGACCCAAATGCTGGCCGATCTCGGTGCCGACGTCATCAAGGTGGAGGCCCGGGCCGGTGACTCGGCGCGGTCCATCGGCGTCCACGGCCAGGCCATGATCGATGCCTTCAACCGCGGCAAGCGCAGCATTGTCCTGGATCTGAAGCAGGCGGACGGCCTCAGGGTCGCCGAGGAGTTGATCGCCCGTGCCGACATCGTTATCCAAAACCTCCGCCCCGGCGTCATGGAGTCATTCGGCCTGGGCGGAACCACCGTGCTGAAGAAGCACCCGCATCTGGTCTACGCCAGCATCACGGGCTTTGGCTCCACCGGCCCCTCCAAGTTCCGCGCCGGGCTGGACATCACGGCCCAGGCCGAAAGCGGGATCATGCACATGACGGGCGATCCCGACGGCGAACCGCAGAAGGTGGGCTGCCAGATCATCGATGTCGCCACCGCCTATGCCGCGGCAACGGCAGTTCTGGGGGCCTATGTGAACAGGCTGCGCACCGGCGTGGGCGAGGTCATCGAGACGTCCCTGCTGGAGGTCGCAACGCATGTCCAGGCCCCGATGCTGGGCGCCTACTTCGCCACAGGGGTGGAGCCCAAGCGGTTCGGCAACGGCCAGCCGACTGTCGCCCCGGCCGCGGACATCATGACGACCAGCGACGGCGCCTTCATTGTGTCGGCCTACTCGGAGGCCCACTTTGCGCGGCTGTGCGCCTTGATCGGCAGGGACGATCTTCCCCAGGACGAGCGGTTTGCCACCAATGGCCTGCGGGTCACGAACAAGGCGGCCCTGCTCCGCGAACTGCGTTCCGCGTTCGCCGAGACCACCACGGATGAGGCCCTTGACCTGCTCACGGCCAACGGCGTCGTGGCCGGCCGCATCAGCACCTACGGGGACGTGGCCAGGAACGACGACGTCAAAGCCTCGGGCATCCTCATCACGACGACGGGCGCCCTGGGCGACGTCGAGACGGTCGGTGCCCCGTGGCAGTTTGCCAACGCCGGGCCCCGCAGCACCGCCGGCGCCCCCGCACTGGGCGAACACACCGCAGAGGTCCTGCGCGAACTCGACTACACCACCGATGAAATCGACAGCCTGGCCGACGCGGGTGCCATCGGCGTCCCCGCCGCGGCGCTGGCCTCGGCCGGCCACTAATCCACCCTTCATTTCCAGCTCTATCAAGGATTCATTTCATGGAACGCACCATATTCAACGAAGACCACATTGCCTTCCGGGAGGTCGTCCGCGACTTCCTCCAGAGCGAAGTTGTGCCCCACGTGGACGAGTGGGAAGAACTGGGCACCGTTCCGATCGAGGTGTACCGCCGCACCGCTGACATCGGCATCAACGGCCTGCAGATCCCCGAGGAGTACGGTGGCGCCGGTATGGACAGCTTCCTGTTCAACATGATCGCCTTCGAGGAAATCGGCTACGCCGCCTGCTCCCTCGGCGGCCTGCAGGTCCACCTCAACACCGTGCTGCCGTACTTCCTCCACTACTGCAACGAGGAGCAGCGCCAGCGCTGGTTCCCCGGGTTCGCCGACGGCTCGCTGATCGCCTCCATCGCCATGACGGAGCCGGGCACCGGCTCGGACCTCGCGGGCATGGCGACGACGGCGGTCAGGGACGGCGATTCGTTCATCCTCAACGGCTCCAAGACCTTCATCACCGGCGGCACCAACGCCGATCTGGTCATCGTCGTCGCGCGCACCAGCTCCGACAGCGAGGACCGCCGGAGCGGCCTGACCCTGCTCGTCGTCGAGGACGGCATGGAAGGCTTCACCAAGGGCCGCAAGCTGGACAAGCTGGGACTGCGCTCCTCGGACACCGCTGAGCTGGCCTTCGTCGATGTCCGGGTCCCCGCCGCCAATGTGCTGGGCGAGGTCGACAAGGCGTTCGGCATGCTCAGCCACAACCTTGCGCAGGAGCGGCTCTCCATCGCCATCACGGCGCAGGCGACCGCGACGGCGGCCCACAACCTGGCGCTGGACTACGTGAAGGAACGCAAGGTCTTCGGCAAACCGGTGGCCCACTTCCAGAACACCAAGTTCGTCCTTGCCGACTGCGCCACCTCGCTGCAGGCCGGCCAGTCGATGATCGACCAGGCTGCCGGGGCGCTCGACGCCGGGAAGCTGGCGCCGTCGGATGCCGCCAAGGTCAAGCTGTTCGTCACCGAGGCCCAGGGCAAGATCGTGGACCAGTGCCTGCAGCTGCACGGAGGCTACGGGTACATGCGTGAATACCCCATTTCCCGGCTCTACGCCGACGCCCGCGTCAGCCGCATTTTCGGCGGAACCAGCGAGGTCATGAAGGTTGTCATAGCCAAGTCGCTTGGTATCTGACCTTCATCGACTGACGCACCCTCCGACGAAAGAGTAGAAAGGCGCAATAGATGCGTATTGAAGGAATCCATGCAGTGGTGACGGGCGGCGCTTCGGGCCTGGGCCTGGCCACCGCGGAACGGTTGGCCGCCAGCGGGGCGCACGTGACGATCATGGACCTGCCGACGTCGGAGGGGGCCGAGCAGGCCGAGCGGCTGGGGCCGCTGGTTCACTTCGCCGGCGTTGACGTGACGGATGAGGACCAGGTGCGGGCGGCGTTCGCGCACGCGGGCAGCATTGAGCCGGTGCGGGCCCTGGTGCACTGCGCCGGCCGCGGCAAGCCGATGCGCATCCTTGACCGCGACGGTGCCGTGACGCCGCTGAGCTCCTTCACGGACATCATCAACCTGAACGTCATTGGCACGTTCAACATCCTGCGGTTCGCCGCCGAGCAGATGGCACGGAATGAACTGCTGGACGGGGACCGCGGGGTCTGCGTGCTGACCGCCAGCGTGGCCGCCTATGAGGGGCAGATCGGCCAGATCAACTACGCCACGGCCAAGGCCGGCGTCGTCGGCATGACTCTGCCCGCGGCACGGGACCTGGCCAAGGTGGCCATCCGGGTGTGCACCATCGCGCCCGGCACCTTCGCCACGCCTCTGCTGACCAACAACGGCCGTCCGGACATCGTTGATGCGCTGGCTGCCAGCATTCCGCACCCGAGCCGGCTGGGCGATCCCGACGAGTTTGCCGGGCTGGCCGAGCACATCATCAGCAACGGCATGATGAACGGCGAAACCATCCGGATCGACGGCGCCATCCGCATGGCCCCGCGCTAAACCACCCGCCGCTGGATTTTTTAGATAGAGGAGAAGTAATGCGCGACGCTGTTATTGCCGCCGCTGTGCGAAGCCCCATTGGCCGGCGCGGGGGATTCCTGGCCGAGGTCCATTCCGTTGACCTGTCCGCCGCAGTCCTGAACGCCCTCGTTAACAGGACGGGGATCGACCCGGGCCTGGTGGAGGATGTGATGTGGGGCTGTGTTGGCCAGACGGGCGAGCAGGCCAGCAACATTGCCCGCAACGCCGTGCTGTCGGCAGGCTGGCCGGAGTCCGTTCCGGGCACCACCATCGAGCGCCAGTGTGGATCCAGCCAGCAGGCCATCCACTTTGCCGCCGCGTCCGTCATCTCGGGCCAGAGCGACGTCGTCGTGGCCGGCGGCGTCGAGAACATGACCCGCATTCCCCTGGGCACCGCGCGCCGCAACGGCCCCGGCGACCCCTTCAGCGAGCAGTTGCTCGCCCGCTATGGCGGCGTCGAACTCAACCAGGGCAGGGGAGCCGAGATCCTTGCCGGCCGCTACGGCCTGTCGCGTGGGTGGCTGGACGAGCTGGCCCTGGAATCCCACCTCCGTGCCGGTGCCGCCCAGGATGCCGGCCGGTTCGAAGACGAGATTGCTCCCATCGATACTGCTTCAGGACGCTTCACGCGTGACGAGGGCATCCGCCGCGAGTCGACGCTTGAGAAGTTGAACAGCCTCAATCCGGTGTTCGGCGAGGACGGCCTGATGACCGCCGGCAATTCATCGCAGATCTCCGACGGCGCCAGTGCCCTGATCGTGACCACCAGCGAGAAGGCCCGTGAGCTGGGCCTGACGCCGCTGGCCCGCATCCACACCGCCGTCGTCGTCGGCGATGACCCGGTGGCCATGCTGGGCGCTCCGGCGCCGGCAACGGCCAAGGCGCTGAAGCGGGCCGGATTGTCATTGGGGGACATCGGCACCTTCGAGGTGAACGAGGCCTTCGCCAGCGTTGTTGGCGCCTGGCTGCGGGAGACGGGCGCCGAGCGGGATCTGGTGAACCCCGACGGCGGTGCCATCGCCCTGGGCCACCCGCTGGGCGGATCCGGTGCCCGCCTGGCGACCACCCTGGTGCACCGCCTGGTGCGCGAGGGCATCCGCTACGGGCTGCAGACCATGTGCGAAGGCGGCGGCATGGCGAACGCCACCATCTACGAGAACCTGCGCTTCTCCGCCAACTGACCGCCGCGGTCCCACCCCTTGATCGAAAGAGCAGCAACAATGACAGCCAACACATCCTCCGCCGGTGGCGGCACCCTTCCACAGGACGAGGCACAGCTGCTGGTGGAGGAACACGGCAGGGTGCTCGTTTTGACCATGAACCGTCCGTGGTCCAGGAACGCCATGTCCCTGCAGCTCGCCCAGGAACTGGCCGACGCGTTCGAGGCCTTTGACGCCAATGAAGGCCTCAGCGTGTGTATCATCACCGGGGCCGGGGGCACCTTCTGTGCGGGGATGGACCTGAAGGGTTTTGCCCGCGGGGAGATTCCCGTGGTTTCAGACCGCGGTTTTGCTGGATTGGTCCAGCGTCCGCCGCACAAGCCCGTCATTGCCGCCGTTGAGGGCTATGCCCTCGGCGGCGGGTTCGAGATTGCCCTGGCTTGCGACCTGATTGTCGCCGCCAGCGACGCAGCCTTTGGACTGCCCGAGGTCAAGCGCGGACTGACAGCCAATGCCGGCGGCCTCCTGCGGCTCCAGCACCGCCTGCCGTACCACTTCGCCATGGAACTGGTGCTCACCGGGCGGATGCTGCCGGCCGCTGAAGCCGCGGGCCTGCACTTGGTCAACCGCGTGGCGGCTCCCGGTGGCGCCCTCGAGGCTGCCCTTGAACTGGCGGCGGACATCGCCAGGAATGCTCCGCTGGCCCTGGCCGCCTCGAAGCAGGTGCTGGTCAATTCCGTCGATTGGCCGGTGGGGGAGAAGTTTGCGCGGCAGCGCGAGCATGTCGGTTCCATCGCCGCGACGAACGACGCCGCGGAAGGCTCCCGGGCATTTATGGAGAAGCGGGAGCCGGTGTGGACCGGATCCTAGGCTAGACAGCCAGCCCCGCCGGGGGGCGCATCCCAGAAACCTCACGTCACGACACGGGCGCCACCTGCGAGGAAGCGCTCCGGCTTCGTAGACTCGACAGATATTGGACTTGCCTCTTCTTCTGAGGCAGGCCGGCCACAGGAAGTTCTATCGATGAAGATTATCGTCCTAGTAAAAGAGGTCCCCGATACCTATGGGGACCGGAAACTGAATCTTGAAACGGGCCTTGCCGATCGGGCAGCCAGCGATGTGGTCCTCGACGAGATTGGCGAGCGGGCGCTGGAACTGGCCCTGAAGTACGCTGACGCGAACGACGGCGCCGACGTTGCCGTCCTCACGCTGGCCCCCGAAGGCGCGACGGCCACCATCCGCAAGGGTCTTGCCATGGGCGCTGACCGTGCCGTCCATGTCTGCGACGAGGCCCTGCTGGGCGCCGATCTGGGGCTCACGGCCGAGGCCCTGGCCGCCGCGATCCGGCGCCAGGGGTTTGACCTGGTGGTCACCGGCAATGTGTCCACCGATGGATCGGGCGGCATGATTCCGGCGATGCTGGCCGAATTGCTCGACGTACCGCACGCCACAGGCCTCAGCTCCGTTGAAATCGGTGACGGCGTCGTCTCCGGAACCCGGCCCGTTGAGTCCGGCGTCCAGCAGGTGTCAGCGGACCTCCCGGCAGTCATTTCCGTTACCGAGGCGCTTCCCGAGGGACGGTTCCCCAACTTCAAGGGCATCATGGCCGCCAAAAAGAAGCCCTTTGAGGTGCTCACCCTGGCAGATCTGGGGGTCGCGGCCGACAACCCGGAGATGGCGCGTTCGATCATGCTGACGGTGGCGGAGAAGCCCCCGCGCGCGTCCGGCGTGAAGATCCTGGACGAGGGCGATGCCGGCGACAAGCTGGCGGACTTCCTCGTAGCGAACCGACTGGCTTAAGGAACACCAACATGACTGACTTTCCCCGCGACGCCATCCTCGTCGTTCTTGAAACCTCCGCCTCCGGTGTCCTTGAAGATGCGGCTCCCGGCCTCCTGGGCGCTGCAGCTGCCGCTGGCACCCCTGTGGCCCTGGTGCTCGCCGCACCCGGTGCCGGAGGATCGGCTGCCACGGAGGCTGCAGCCCTTGGCGCCGCCCAGGTGCTGATCGCCGAGTCCGCGGATCCCGCCGCGCTGGGGGTCCCCGGCGTCGACGCCCTGGCCGCTGCCGCCGAGCGGGTGCGCCCGGACGCCATTCTCATCTCACATTCCCTCAACGGGCGAGATCTTGCCGGCCGCTACGCCGTCCGTTCGCGGTCTGCAGTGTCCGCCGACGCGATTGACGTGGCACGAGATGAGGAGGGCGTCGTCGCCCACCACTCCGTCTACGGCGGGGCCTACAACGTGGCCTCGACGGCCACCTTTGGAGCGCCGGTCATCACCGTCCGGCAGGGTTCCATCGACGCGCGTGCTGCGGCCCAGCCCGAAGTGTCGGAGACGCTGACAGTTGTCCCCTCCGGGAAGCCGGCCGCACGGATCGACTCGTTCGAGGAAGTTGTTGGTTCCTCGTCGCGGCCCGAGCTGCGTGGCGCCGCCAAGGTGGTTGCCGGCGGCCGCGGCCTGGGCTCGCAGGAGCAGTTTGAACTCGTCGGACAGCTCGCCGATGCCCTCGGCGCCGCCGTGGGTGCCTCCCGTGCGGCCGTGGATGCAGGCTACATTCCGCAGTCCCACCAGGTTGGCCAGACCGGCGTGTCCGTGTCTCCGCAGTTGTACATTGCCCTCGGGATTTCCGGGGCGATTCAGCACCGGGCCGGCATGCAGACGGCCAAGACCATCGTTGCAGTGAACAAGGACGGGGATGCTCCGATCTTCGAGGTGGCCGATTTCGGCGTGGTTGGCGACGTGTTCAAGGTGGTGCCGCAGCTGATCAGCGCGCTTGAGGCTCGGAAGAAGTAGTGATGGCACCCTTGTCCCAGTCCATTCGACGCGGTCTGCCGCGTGTGCCGGGCGGCGAGCCCTGGCCGCCGGCCGGCCAGGCGCCGGCGCGCTTGCTTGTTGAGGAACCAGCGCCCCTGACCGCTGTTTCAGTGTTTGGCGCCGCCCCTGCTGCGGCCGACGGCGTGGTGCCGGCCGCGGTGGTTTCTACCGTTGCAGCTGAGGTTCCCGTTGTGAACGGCGACGCCGTGGGGGAGCGGGCCCCTTCGGTCCCGCCGAGTTCCATTGCTCCACCGACTCCCGTTGCCCAAACGGATGTGCCGGTGGCGCTGGCGCCCACTAGTGCACCCGAGGTCGCCACGGAGGCGCGGCCGTTGCGCCGCGGGCTGCCGCGAGTTCCCGGCGGCGAGCCATGGCCTCCAGCGGGCGAGGTTCTGGTGCGTGTTTCACCTCCGGTTCCGTCTGCAACTGCTTCGCCAACCAGCATCACATCAGATGAGGCGGCCGCGGTCATGCCCGGCGCCGACTCTGCTGGAATCTCAACTGCGCCTGCATCTGGCGTTCCCGCGGCAGCGATGCAGGCAGTACCCGTGGCGACAGCGGCGGCAGTGGTGCCCGCCATCGCGCAGGATGCTCCGCCTACGGCACCGACCCTGGGCGCCACGCCGCTTCGCCGTGGGCTTCCCCGCGTCGCAGGCGGTGAACCGTGGCCTCCCGCCGGGCTTGCCCCCGCCGCCGTTCCCGTCATCGTCGCCTCTGCGGTCGCAGAACTTCCCAATGTGGAGCCGGTTGCCGCGACCGTCGTCGTCGAGACCATAGTGCCAGCCGTCGTCGCCGAACCCGAGGCGCCCGGCGTCGTCGAGCCAGTTGCAGCGACGGTGGCCCCTGCAGCAGAGGCGCACCCTGCCCAGGTCCCGGCTCCGTCTGCGCACGTGGTGGACCCGGTGGCCGCCGCGAAGCCCGCAGCGCCCACGGCCCCCGCGAAGCTCTATGGTTCGCGCACCCTGGCCCAGTGGATCAAACGCGTGGCTCTTCTCGTCGTCGGCGCCCTAGCCGCCGCCGGGATTCTTGTCCTGGCCGCGCGCGGTGTCACGACGCTGCCGGGCGTGCCGGATTTCCTCGTGCAGTACCCCGGTGAATACCACCTGCCCGACACGGCCGAGCCCGGCTTCCCCTGGTGGGCGCAGTGGGCACATTTCCTCAACTTCTTCATGATGGTGCTGATCATCCGCTCCGGCTACCAGGTGCGCACCCAGACGAAGCCGCCGGCATTCTGGACGCCCAAGCGCGGCGGCAAGAAGGTCAGCATCAACCTGTGGCTGCACCAGTCGCTGGACATCCTGTGGCTGCTCAATGGACTCGTCTTCATGGTGCTGATCTTTGCCTCGGGCCACTGGATGCGGATCGTGCCCACCAGCTGGGAGGTGTTCCCCAACGCACTCTCCGCCCTGCTGCAGTACATGACGCTCGACTGGCCCGTGGAGAACGGCTGGGTGAACTACAACAGCCTGCAGCAGCTCATGTACTTCCTCGTGGTCTTCATCGCAGCTCCGATCGCGGCGGTCACAGGTGTGCGCATGAGCGAGGTCTGGCCGAAGAACGCGAAGAAGCTGAGCAAGATCTACCCGGTGGAGGCCGCCCGGGCGGTCCACTTCCCGACGATGCTCTTCTTCGTGCTGTTCATCCTCATCCATGTGTTCCTGGTGTTTTCGACCGGCGCCCTGCGCAACCTGAACCACATGTATGGCGGCACCGATGAGGTGAACTGGACCGGGTTCTGGCTCTTCGCTACAGCCATCGCCGTCACGGTGGGAGCCTGGTTCGCCGCCCGCCCGCTCGTATTGGCGCCCATCGCAAGGCTGTTTGGCTCGGTGAGCAGCCGCTAGCCGTACTCGGCCTTGACGAAGGTGACACCAAGGGCTTGAACCAAGGAAGGCCTCCGTGCCGCGTGGAACTGTCTAGTTCCTGCACCGCACGGAGGCCTTTCGTGTCCCCAATGTCATGGCCAAGCAGAGTTAGAGCAGAACGCGGCCGCGGGCCCACAGGCGGGCGGCGATGAGGTCCAGCTGGCGTCCGACAGGCCCGTCACACAGGTACCGGGCGCAGGTGGACTCCGGATCGCAGGTCCGCGCCGCCCACTCGCTGACCATGTCCTCGTAGCAGTGCTCGATCCGATAGTCAGTGGAGGGGACGTCGAGCTCGCTGGCGATCGCCGATTGGAGATCTTCGCGAGTGAACTGGAAGGTTTCTGAGGGGTTCGCGGCCATGGCAAGCTCCTGAAGCTTCCGATTCCGGCCCCATGCACGGAATCGTTGTCTCATCATGGGGCAGAAAACCGGCGCTGAATAGGAGCGCGTGGACACGGTCTCGCATCGATCAGGTCTAGGAGCCCAGCACGTCCCAGGGGGCGCAAACACGAGAGGCCCCCAACGACTCTGTTGGGGGCCTCTCATGTGGTTGCGCCTTTGCAACCGAACCTGCATTCCAGCTGGTGCCGGGGGTGCTAGTGGACGCTGGGGACGGCGATGGGCTCGCCGGAGACGTCGTGGAAGGTGCGGTTGCGGTCCGCGATGGCCAGGTAGACGATCGCGGCGATGCCGGCGGCGAAGAACCAGGAGAAGGAGGACAGGGCGGCCAGGGCCGGGACGAAGGCGATCAGCAGGGAGATCGTCGCGGCGACGGCGAAGGCGATGATGGCGCGCGGGTTGAAGCCGTTCTTGTAGAAGTACGCGCCGTCCTTGACCTCGGTGTAGAGCTCGGGGACGTTGACCTTGGCCTTGCGGATCAGCCAGTAGTCGGCCATGATCACGCCGAACAGCGGGCCGAGCAGGGCGCCCAGGCCGCCGAGGAAGTAGACGATGACGACGGGGTTGTTGTAAAGGTTCCAGGGCAGGATGACCAGGCCGATGAGGGCGCTGATCAGGCCGGCGCGGCGGAAGTTCAGCCGCTTCGGGAACAGGTTGGTCAGGGCGTAGATCGGGGCGACGAAGTTGGCCATCAGGTTCACGGCGACGGTGAGGATCAGCAGGGCCAGGGCGGCCATCACCAGCAGGAACGTGTTCGGGATGGTCTCGACAATGTCCGAGGGGCTGGCGATGATCTGGCCGTTGATCCGGTACTGGGCGCCGGCGAGGACGACGACGATGCCGCCGAACAGGAGGGTGTTGATCGGGATGCCCCAGAAGTTGCCCTTGACAATGGACTTGCGGGTCTTGGAGGAGCGGGTGAAGTCGCAGAAGTTCAGCACGAATGTGGCGTAGATGGAGACCCACAGGGCGCCGGCGCCGAAGATTTCACGCCACATGTCCCCGCCCTGCAGGGCGTTGTCGGTGGACCAGGAGATGGAGGATCCGGCCTGGAAGAACATCCACACGGCCAGGGAGACCATGGTGACGAGGATGACGGGGCCGGCGAAGGCCTCGTACTTGCGGATCATGTCCATGCCGTAGGAGACGATGAAGACCTGGATGATCCACAGGCCGATGAAGGTGATCCAGCCCAGGGAAGACAGGCCCAGGATGGAGTTGGTGTCCATCTCCTTCAGCGAGGGGACCAGGGCGATCAGCAGCACGCGCAGGACCAGGGAGGCCAGGTAGGTCTGGATGCCGAACCAGGCGATCGCGACGGCGCCGCGGATCAGGGCCGGGATCTGGGCGCCGTGGATGCCGAAGGCGATGCGGCTCATGACCGGGAACGGGACGCCGGTCTTGTGGCCCATGAAGCCGGAGAAGTTCAGCAGGGCGAAGAGCAGGATGGCGCCGATGCCCAGCGCGAGCAGGATCTGCCAGCCGCCCAGGCCCAGGGCGAACAGGCCCAGGGCGAAGCCGTAGTTCCCGAGGGAGTGAACGTCGTTGGCCCACAGGGTGAAGATGCTGTAGGCGGTCCAGCGGCGTCCGGCGGTCTGCGTCGGGGCGAGGTCCTGGTTGTAGAGCTGGGGACTGGTGGGCGGGAGGTGCTTGTGATCCAGGTCCGCAGCTGAACCTGCGACGGACGGGGCATCGTGGGTAAGTGTCATGGTGGGCCGATCTTGTAGTTCCTCACCTCAGCGTGAGGTAGAACACAACTGTAGGTAATTAACCGTTGATTCCGCAATAGGGTATTTGATTTCCACAATGCGGAAGTGATGATTTGACTTTCGGCGATGTGGCTCTGGGAGGCGGTTGCAACCGCGCGATTCCGAGCCCATCCGCGGGTCTGTGTGGGAAGTCTCCACCGCTGAAACGGCCCCGCAATTGGCACAGCGGTCGCGGGGCGTCAGACTGAATGGATGCAGACTTACCTCCCATACCCCGATTTCCAGCAGAGCGCCGCGGCACTGGACACCACCAGGCTCGGCAAGCAGCGTGTTGAAGCGCTGCAGATCCTTCGTGCGCTGGTGATCCCCGGGTACGGCCGGCAGTCGCACCCCGCCATCCGCATGTGGATGGGCTACGTTCCGGCGCTTACCAAATACGCCCTGGCCATGGCTGACGAGTGGATCGCGCGCGGCAACCCGGACAACACCCGGGACAGCATCAAGGAGTTCGCCCCGCAGGCGGCCCACCCTGGCTATGCGGACAAGATCCCCATGCCACCGTGGCTGGGCGAAGAGGATTTCCACCTCAGCCACCGCTCCAGGCTGCTGCGCCAGGACGCGCACTTCTACGGCGAGGCCTTTGCCGGAACCCCCACGGATCTGGAGCTCATCTGGCCCGAGCCTAGGCACGAGTTCATTCCCGAAGATCCCTACGACGACTTCGTCTGGGTCCTGCGTGCACCGCTGGCCGACGGCGTGGACCCGGCCACGATCGACAAGGTCGGACTGCCGGCCTGGGGCAAGCCCAAGCCGGTGGTTGCCGAGACCGATGACTCCGACGCGGCCGACGACGAGGCTGTCTCCCGCCGCCCTGTGCCCAAAGCTGTCCGCAAGGCCCCCAAGCAGCTGGTGAAGAAGCCCACGCGCGGCCGTCTGATCCAGGACGAGGCCTTCCGGACCGTCCCCGGCAACACCACGGTGCTGATTCCGTTGGATGGGGGAGCGAGGTTCGCCGTGGGCACCGTCCTGGGCCGCCCGATCACGCTCGACGACGGCCGCTTTGGCCGCAGCTTCGAAGTCAGCCAGATCATCGACCGCAAGGACTTCGACAACCCCGCCCTGCTCCAGGATCCCCGGGTCTTCTTCCCCATCCCCGCGCAGTAACGCGCATCCGGTGATTGAGCTCAGCCCCCGTTGCCCCGATTGAACTCCACAAGCCGCGATTGCATTTCCCAGTAGGGCGTGGCGGCCGGGACCTCCCTGCCGTCACGCAGGGCGTTGACAGCGTCCACCGCCGCGTCCACAGCGGCACGGTACGGCAGGGAGCCGGAGCTCACTCGCCGGACACCCAGCATTCCCAGCTCTGCGACGGTCAACGAGGGGTGTGCCAGCACATTCACCGGCAGCTCGATCCCTGCGGTGATGCTCCGGATGTGCTCCGGATCCGTTAGCCCCGGGACAAAGATCCCGTCCGCCCCGGCGTCGGCATAGGTTCGGGCACGAAGCAGGACGGCGTCCACTGTGGCTTGTTCGGCAAACCAGAAATTGTCCACCCGGGCATTGATGAATACACCCGGGGAGAGCCGCTTGATGGCGGCAATTTTGGCGGCGGCGATGTCTGGATCCACCAGATGCCCATCCGCGCTGTCTTCTAGATTGACCCCGGCCATGCCCAGGGCCGCCAGCTTGGCCACGAAGTCGGCAACCTCTCCGGCGTCGTCGGAGTAGCCGTCCTCGATGTCCGCCGTGACGTGGACGGGAAGGCGGCACAGCTGCGCCACCAAAGCGGCCGTAGCCGCCTTGCTGGACCCGCCGCCGTCGGGCTGGCCGGCACTGGCCGCAACACCAAAGCTGGTGGTACCGACGGCGGGGTAGCCTGCCGCCGCAAAGGCCAGGGCGGATCCGACGTCCCAGGCATTGGGCAGCAGGAGCGGCGCGCTGCCGTGGTGGAGTTCCCGAAAAGTCGCCATGTCATTCCCGTTCTGTGCCAGCCGAATTGGTGGATTCGTCCCCAGTCTACAAACGCTGGTGGAAGACGCGCTCGGCGGGGCTCTGCCCTTGCCGGAGGCCTGACCCATCAGGAGGATTGACGGCACATCCAGGAGGTCCTCCCATGGCGCAGCTTGGCAAGTTTGAGATGTATCTGATTGGGGAATTCTTGGATGATTACCGTGCCGGTGCCATGACCCGGCGCACCTTTACGCGACGGGTGGCGTTCATCATGGGCAGCATGGCTGCAGCCGGGGCGGTCCCCGAAGCCAAGAGTCCGCTCTCTGTACGCGAGGGTGCCACCGGTTTGCTGACGGCGACAGTACGGTTCCCATCCGGGGGAACCGATATCAGCGGCTACCTGGTTCGGCCAGTACGTCTGAGTTTTCGCTCGCCAATTTGAGCTGGCGTCCTTCTGTCCCGGGACGGGAATCGGACTGCACCAGGAGAACCTTGGCGGTTCAAGTCCGAGAAAAATAGCGGGTCAAAGACGCGTCCCGCAAATCCATGCTCCGGATGGTGGGTGCGGAAAATTATTGCCAGGCACCCACCACCTGAATCGCCCCATTGGGAGATCCGGTCCTACACCTGCAGTTGTGAATTCCAGTCCTGGAGCTGAGCGCGATTGGGGTAGGAGTTTTGTGCCCCATGGCCGGTCGCTGCGTATGCGGCGACCGTGACGGCAAACCGTGCTGCGGAGGCCAGTGCACTTCCCTTGGCCAGTTCAACAGCCAGGGCGCCGGCAAAGGCATCTCCACAACCGGTTGTGTCCACGGGGATGACTCTCGTGGCATCAACAAAAACAGGCTGGATGGGCCAGGCCTGCAGGTCTTCCAGGACGATGGCACCCTCGGCACCGCGTGTGACGACGGCGTTCTTGGCTCCGGTTTCTCCGAGCAGGGCACCAATCAATTCCCAGGGGCGCTCCCGCGGAACCTCGTGCATGCCGACGGCGGCGAGGACCTCCAACTCGTTAAGGACCACTACGTCGATCATCGGCAGCACGCTGATGGCCTCAGTCGTAAAGGGCGACAGGTTGAGAAGCACAGTCGCACCGAGATCAGCAGCGTTGCGGGCGGCAATCCCAACTGTCTCAAGGGGGACTTCAAGGCTCAGGCACAGGACGGCAACCCCGCCCAGAGAGGACAAGGACTCCTGGACCAGTCCCGGCCGGAGATGGGCGTTGGCACCCGGGGAAACGACGATGACATTCTCTGCGGAGTCGTCAACCACAATCAGCGCGGTCCCGGTGCCGCACCCCGGCTCGATGCTGATAAGGTCCGTACGCACCCCAGAGTCCGTGGCAGCGTTCTTCAGGTAGGTGCCGTCGTCATCGTCGCCCACGGATGCGATTAGATGCACGGATGCTCCGAGGAGCGCAGCGGCGACGGCCTGATTGGACCCCTTTCCGCCGGGCCGGCGGCTGATGCCCTCTCCAATGACGGTTTCACCCGGTGCAGGGAGTCTGCTGGTGTGAACAGTCAGGTCGGAGTTCATTGATCCGACCACGACAATGGTTCCGGTTGTTTCATGGTGTGTGGTCAAGGTGCGTCTTCTTCCAGCTCTAAAGTCACCGAGTACAGATCGAGGATCTTGGATCCGTGGGCGTAAGGAACGACAGTCGCCGCCCATTTCCTGGTTGTTTGGGACACCGGAGTCAGTCAATTTCGTGAAGCTGGAAGGTGCCGGCCTTGACGATTCTTGAGCTGATTTCAGCGGCGACTGATTTTGCATTGAGGCCGGTTACCCGGCGGACTCTGCCGTGGACATTGGGGGTGAACGTACTCAGCCCGGCGGATTCGCCTCCGATGGCAATGGAGACTGTACCGGGGGTTGAGAGGTCGAAGAGATCGGGCCGGAGGAGGGTCAGGACGGTGATGGGGTCGTGCGGCACATTCCATTCTTCGTTCCAAAATGCCCACCATTGGCGGATGTCGGCATCAAGGGCGGCTCCCAGGGGGCCGGCGGCGGCGATGAGGGCCAGTTGATCGCGGCCCATTTCCACTTGGCGCGTGACTTCCAAACCGCTGACGGTGATGTTGAGGGCCGAGTCGAAGACTACTCGTGCCGCTTCGTCGTCGCTGCGGAAATTGTGTTCAGGCTCGTTCGTATCGAAGGCTCCGCCCATGATCCACAAGTGCCGCACGTTCCGTTCGAACGCTGGATCGGCGTCGATCGCGGCGGCGATGTTGGTCAATGGACCGATGGCGACGACGTCAATTTCGCCAGGCTGTTCCGAGACTCGGCGCACGAGGTTGGCGACGGCGTCTTCATCCTGGTGGATGTCTTCCGTATCCAGTCCATCGTGCAGGGACCCTTCGTGCCCGGGCCACCACACTTCGCGCCCCGATCGGGGTGTCTGGATCCCGCAATATACGTCCACGGTGCGGCCGGCGAGTGCACCGAAGCGTTTGGCGAGCCGTGCTCTTAGGAGGGTGTCGCCATAGACAGTAGTCACTGCGAGCAACTCGGCCTCGGGCGAGCCAAGGATGAGGGCGAGGGCGAGGGCGTCGTCGACATCGGATCCGATGTCGGTGTCAAGTATGATGCGGTGCTGGGCGCTCATGATGTCTTCCTTATGGGTTGTGTGCCGGGCATGGCTGCGCCAGGCCGGCGTGGCTGCAATTGGGGCTACTTGAGCCCGGTGGTGGAGACGGACTGGATGAAGTAGCGCTGGAATCCGATGATGATGGCCAGCGGAATCACGGTCAGAACGATGGATCCGGCAAACATCACCCCGTAGTCGACATTGAATTGCCCCTGCAGGTTCGACAGTGCGATCGGTCCCAGGATGTGCTGGCTGTCGGTTCCGTTCAGCAGCGGCCACATATATGACTGCCATTGGAAGAGGAAGAGCGTCAGCCCTGCCCCGATCAGTGAGGGTACCGACAGCGGGAGGTAGATGCGGCGGAAGATGCCCCACCACCCCAATCCGTCCAGCCGGCCGGCCTCGACCAAGTCCTTGGGAATGGCGAGGAAAAAGGTCCGCAACAAGAAGATGGCCATGCCGTTCCCGAGTCCGGGAAGGATCAGCCCGGCATAGGTGTTTTGGAGGTTCCAGTCGCGGAACAGATTCGCCAAGGGGATGGCGATTGCGTCGAAGGGGATCAGGAAACTCACGACGACGACGATGAACACCGCGCCACTGCCTCGGAAGGGGATGGCTGCCAGGGCAAACGCTGCCATGGAGCAGATTGCCAAACCCACGACGACGGTGATGGCACTGACGATCACCGAATTTAGGGTTGCGAGTCCGAGATCGCTGTGCAGGAGGGCGGCGTAGTTGCTCAGCGTTGGCGTTGCGGTGAAGAACGTCTCCCATTGCAAGGGATTCAGGTAGCGGAATGTATCGCCGCCGGGGCGAAGGGAATTCACGAAGGTCCACCACAGGGGGAGGAGAAACAGTAGGCCGATGCAGGCTCCCAAGACGCTCAATCCGAGGTAGGCGAGGGTGCGCCGCCTGGGGGTGCCGGTGTGGGCTGTTGCCGCGCTCATGCGGCATCAGAGCTGCGAAGGAGCCGGAACTGCAGGGCAACGATGATGAGTGTGAGGAGCACGAGAATGATCACTTCTGCTTGGGCCTTGCTGAGGTCTCCGAGCGTGTAGGCCCGAGTGTAGATGTCGTACATGAGCAGGTTGCTTGAGCCTGATGGCCCGCCTTTCGTGAGGATCTGGACTGGGGCAAAGATCAGGAAGTTGGAGACCGTGTCGGCAACCAGGACGAAGGCCAGCGGGCGGCGGACCAGGGGAAAGGTCACCGACCAAAGTTTCCGCCAGGCCGAGGCGCCGTCGATGGAGGCCGCTTCGTAGAGCTCGGATGGAACGTCGTTGATGCCAGCGATCAGGAAGAGCATCCAATAGCCGATGCCGATCCAGCTCAGCAACACCATGATGGAGGCCAGAGACTGCTGCGGTGAGGTCAGGAACGGTTGGGCGGGCAGGCCCAGGAGCGCAAGGAAGGAATTTCCCAATCCATCAGGCCGGTAGATGACGCTCCAGACGACGGCCGAGACTGCTGGAGGAACGGCTATCGGCAGAACGACCAGTGAGCGCCAGATCTTTGCCCCGGCGGCCTTCCTGGTATAGAGCACGGCGAGAAGGAAGGCCGCGCCGATCTGGAGCGGATTCACGATCAGGGAGAAAACGAGCGTCACCAGCAGGGCGTTGGTGAAATCGGCGTTGCCAAAAAGATCGCCGTAGTTGCCAAGGCCGACGAAGACTGTTCCGCCCTGAAGGAGGCTTTGCCGAAAGAGGCTTTCCCAGAGGGCCACTGCCGCTGGCGCGATCCTCAACACGATAAGGCTGATCAAGGCCGGAGCAAGGAAGGCGAGGGCTATGAGGGACGGGGAAGCGCGTCGTCGACGGCTCCGGGTGGTCGGAACTTGGCCCGTGGCCGTGGTCTCTGGAGTCTTCCTGCGGTCGAATACTTGTGAGGGTGCCATTATTAGAGCTGCTTCCAGGCATCGTTGATTTGCTGGGTGGCCTGCTTGAGTCTCTCGTCTACCGGTGATCCGTTGCGGATGTCGGCGAAGGCTTTGCCCATGAGTTCTTCGAACTGGATGTAGCCCACACTCACAGGTCGAGGTGTGGCCGTCTGGGTGTTTTCATGGGCGATCAGGTTGGCCAGACCCGTGGTCTTGGCGCCGCCGAGGGCTTCGAGCTTGGGAAGATAGTGGGCGGTCGCAGCCGTGTTGGCGGGGATGATGGTCGTCGCATCGGTGGTGGCGAGGTTGCCGGCCGGGTCAAGGGAAGCGAATTCCAGGAACTTCTTGGCGGCGGCCTTGTTCTTGGATGCCGGGTTGATGCCCCAGGACCAGGAACCGGTGGGCGTGGCCTGGCTTCCGCCGGCGAAATACGGCATTGGGGCCACACCCCAGTCAATATCTGATTTGGCGAAGTTGCCGATGTCCCACGGTCCGCCCACGAAGTACGCCACCTTGCCTGAGGTGAACAGCGGGCTGGTCTGGAATCCGCCCACACCCCGTGGAGACAGTCCCGAAGAGAACGTATCCGAGTACCACTGCATGGCCTTCTCCCAGCCAGTATTGGTGATGTCGGTGGTCAGCATCTTGTCGCCGGTGATTCCGGAGCCGCCTCCGAGCGATTCCGCGAGCGGTTGCAGCTGGTAGTAGGCCTCAACTTGTTCGAGCAGCAGCCCGAACTGGGTCCCGGCTGCCTGCGCAGCCTTGCCATCCTTGGCGATTTGTTCCCAGGTCATCCGTTGTGCCGGGTCGATGGAGGGGTAGGCAATTCCTGCCGCGTCCAGGGACTTCTTGTTGAAAAACATGAGCTGCGTTGAATTCCACACCGGCAAAGCCCACAGTTTGTCCTGGTACAGATTCACGCTGTATTGCGCGTCGGGAACGGCCGCCTTGGTCTGCTCCTTGAGGGTGCTAAGGTCCTCCAGAAACCCTTGGGCTGCGAGCTGGGAGAGCCGGGGTTGGTCGACTGTGTAGAGGTCGATCGTGTCGTCCTTCGCGCCGAGTCGTTGCTGCAAGGTCGGGTTCAACTGGTCAAAGGGCACCTGGGCGTACTTGACGGTGATGTCTGGGTTTTTCGTTTTGAACGCGGCAATGACCGGCGCAAAAGTGGTGGGATCTTCGGAGCCCAGCAGGTTCACGGTTCCAGTTCCGGAGCCTTCGCTTCCGATCGCAGGGGCTGAATTTGGGGAGCTCGTCGAGCAGCCCGCAAGGAAGAGTGCTCCGGCCGCAAGCAGCGACGTCGCTGCGAGAAGTTTGCGCTTCACGGGAAGCCTTTCTGATGTGTGGTGGGTGATGCCTTGGAGCATCTAACCGGTTAGACTACTCGTGGATGAATGCTTTGACAAGAGATTTCTTTTGTGACCGCCCCAATTCCGAGGCCAGTATGATCAACAGATCTACGCGGTTAGACTTTGAAGCCCAGAAGGGAAGGACACCATGCCAACAGCCAGAGACGTCGCCAAGCTTGCAGGGACATCCAATGCGGTTGTCAGCTACGTTTTCAACAACGGTCCCCGTGCCGTGTCAGCCGACGCAAGGGAGCGCGTACTGCGCGCCGCCCGGGAACTCGACTACAAACCCAACGCACTGGCGCGGGCGTTGAGTGCGGGGAAAACCAGATCAATCGGACTTATTGTTCCGGACATTGCAAACCCCTTCTTCGCCGAGCTTGCGCGGGCGGTGGAGGTTGCGGCAGCTGCCCGGGACCACTTGCTTCTCATTGGCGATTCGGCAACCGTCGCGGAGCACGAGCGTCGCCATATCGAATCGTTCATCGAGCGTCAGGTTGACTCGCTCATCCTCATCTCGCTTCTTGACGAACCTGATCTCAAGGCGGCGCATCTGGCGCGGCTTCCGGTGGTCGCACTTCATCCGCTATCCGAGGGCCAGCTCGCGTCATCGCTGACCATCGACTATGAGCACGCGGCCTATATTGCCACCCACCATCTCCTGGAGCAGGGCTATGCCAGCATTGGATTGCTCAATGGGCCTGTGGACTCTGTGGGAACCCGGCAGCACGCCGCCGGGTTCGCGCGTGCCGTGGCAGGATCTGCGGTTCGTGTGGCCGAACGGTCCTCTGCGATTTCCCGGGCGGCGGCGGCGGAAGCCAGCATCGAGTGGCTTCGTTCCCCTGATGCCCCCCGAGCGATCTATGCCACCACCGACGAGCAGGGGCAGGGCGTTCTCTTCGCCGCGTATTCGCTTGGACTTCGAGTCCCTGAGGATGTCGCGGTGGTGAGCGTCGATGGCACCGAGGCCGGAGCGTACTCTGTGCCACCCCTCTCATCCATCAGCCAGCCCACCCAAGCCATTGCCCGGCGGGCCGTCGAGATTCTCGTCGACAGAACAGCCGACGATCCAATTGTGAACGAAATCTTCAACTTTGAATTGATCGTTCGCAAATCTTCCAAGGCCTAGCTGCATAGGCCGGACCGGCCGGCGCAATCCGCAGGACGTTGGCTGCAAAACCCCAATTCGTAAAAGCAGAACCGCGAGGAGCACCCAGAACATGGACACGTCCCCCGACTCACTCAGTTTGGCTGCGGCGGAGGCCGCGCTCAGGCCCCTGCCCAAGGTGTCGCTCCACGACCACCTCGATGGGGGACTGCGGCCCGGGACCATCATTGAACTCGCGGACGAGGCGGGTCTCGCCCTGCCATTTGCCGACGGCGCAAAGCTGGGCGCATGGATCGCCGAGCAGTCAAACGCCGGCTCACTCTCCGACTACCTCAAACCCTTCCACGTCACCGGAGCCGTCACACAAACCCACCAGAGCCTCGCCCGCGTGGCAAAGGAGTTCGTCCAGGACCTCGCCCACGACGGGGTGGTCTACGGCGAAATCCGGTGGGCCCCCGAAAACCACCTGCGGCGCGGGCTGTCCCTTGACCAGGCCGTCGACGCGGTCCAGGAGGGGATTGAGGCTGGAATCGACGACATCACACGCACTGGAAGGAAAATCAAAGTTGGCCAGCTGCTGGCGGCAATGCGCCACGATTCCAGGGCACTCGAGATTGCGGAGCTCGCAGTCCGGCACCGCAACGACGGCGTGGTGGGCTTTGACATAGCCGGCGCCGAATCAGGGTTCCCCGCTTCCCGGCATGCCCAGGCATTTGACTATCTTGCCGCCGGATTCCTTCCCGTCACCGTGCATGCCGGAGAAGGTGACGGACTGGAGAGCATCCGCTCCGCACTGTTCGACGGCCGAGCCCTGCGCCTGGGGCACGGTGTCCGGCTGGCCGAAGACATAACCGCCCACTCTCAGGAAACCGGAACCGGCTTTCTGCTCGGCGAGCTGTCCCAATGGGTGAAAGACCGCCAGATCGCCTTGGAGATGAGCCCCTCCTCAAACCTCCAAACCGGGGCCATCGCCCCATGGGGCACCGATCTGAAAGACCACCCGTTCGAGGTGCTGTACCGGCTCGGCTTCCTTGTCACCGTGAACACTGACAACCGACTCATGAGCAACACCACGCTCACCCGGGAACTTGCGCACCTGGCGCGGGCATTCAACTATGGTCTGGCGGACATCAAAACCTTCCAGCTCAACGCCGCATCAGCAGCCTTCCTACCCCTGGACGAACGCGAAGAACTCAAAAATGACATCCGCGCAGGATTCGACGGCGCACTACTCGCCACCAAACCAGCCGTCCGGTTGTGAAGTCCCACGCACAAGCTCAGTGATCCGGTCTGGTGAGGACGGCAGCGTCCAAAAATGAAACGGGTCCAACCGTCTGGTCAGCCGTCGTCGGATTCTAGGCCGGCAGCAGGTGGTTGGGGAGCCTGTTTCCTGGCGCAGTGCTGCGGATTTCGAGCAGATCAAGGGCGTGGTCGTGCAGGCGCTTGTCCTCATCGGAAACGGGAACCCAAGGAGGAACCGGCACCGAGTTGCCGGCGTCGTCCCGAGTCACCATCACGGTCAGGCAGTAGGTGGTCAGGTTCATCTCCCGTCCTTTGGGATCCCCCGAACGGACGTGGACCGCGATGTGCATGCCCTTTGTTCCCGTATAGACCAGGCGGGCCTCGACTTCCACCACATGGCCGATCAGCAGCGGCCGGTAGAACCGTACGCCGCCGGAGAACACCGCCACGGTGTCGCTGCCGCAGTAACGTGATGCGCACACATACGCGGCTTCATCGATCCACTTCATCACGATGCCGCCGTGGACCTTTCCACCCCAGTTCACGTCCGTGGGGGAAGCCATGAATCTTAGGACCACGCGCTCGGCGGTTCCCGCATCGGTGTATTCCTGGGCCTTCATGGCCGCCACGATCTCTTCCCGGACCTTGATCCGGGCCACAGCGTCATCGCGCTGTCGAATCTGCTCCGGCGTGGCAGGTTCAAACGGCGTCACCGGGACGGGTTTCCCATCCTCGCCCACGGCCACGAATATCACCACACACTGACTGCGCATCGTGGGGACTCCACCCCTGGGGTCGCCCGAGGACACCACGGTGCGAATATGCATCGACGACCGGCCGGTGTAGACAATGGTTGCCTCGACCTCCACCATGTCGCCACTGTTGACAGGGTCCGCAAAGTGGATGTTCCCCACATAGGCCGTCACACAGTAGGACTTAGCCCAGCCCACCGCAGCGGCATAGGCTGCCTTGTCCACCCACTCCAGCACAGTGCCGGCATCCACCGAGCCGCTGTGTCCGACGTCGGTGGGGGCGGCAAGGAAACGAAGAGTCACGGAATTGGCGGCAGTCTCACTCATGAAATGAGTTTATCGACGCGGTGGAACGGCCAGCTGCCTGCGGGTCGCAAACGCTGCTTCTGCCGTCATAGTCGACAACAACGCGACCGGCAGCTGGTGGCCAATCCACGCCCCAAGTCGATCAACCTGCCGCCGTGAGGGTGCCTTAGTCAACGCATCTGGGCGATGCGTATCGTGGCGGCGAATGTTCGACGACGTCACAGACACCTTTCGTCCCCTGAGCTAATCAGGGTCGGGGATCCCCATTGTTTGCCGGCAGGCTTCCTTGACCTTGGCGACGAGGGGCGAGTCAGCCATGTCCTGGCTGCAGATCAGGCTGACGCGGGAGACCGCGCTGGTGTCCTGGATGTCCAGATAGGCAATGCCGGGGATAGCGAAGGCCCGAAGGGACTCGGGGACGACCGCGATCCCCAAGTGCGCGGCCACCAGCCCAAGGATGGTCGGAAACTGGACGGCCTGCTGCGCAAGATCGAAGTCGACGTCGGCGGCGTGGAGCAATGCGGCGATGTGGTCGAAAAGCCGTGAGATCCGGTCGCGCGGGAAGGCAATGAACCTCTCGCCCTTCAGCTCGCCAAGCGCGACCGAGTGCCGGGGAGCCAGCCGGTGGTCCGCAGGAACGGCCAGTACGAGTCGTTCATTTTGCAGGAGCGTGGCCTTCAGGCCCGGCACAGCGCGGACTTCGCGGGCGATTCCGACATCCAGCGCTCCGGCGGCAATAAGGACTATCTGCGCGTCGGTGGTTTCCTCGCGGAGCTCGAGGTCGATGCCGGGCCATTGCGATCGGAGTTCCCGAACCACCGGTGGAAGGGCCGAAATTGCCGCCGATGAGACGAACCCCAGACGAAGCCTGCCGATTTCGCCGTCCCGGGACTGCCGAAGTGCCGCGGTCATGGCCCCAAATTGGCCCAGGATTTTCCTGGCGTGTGTCAGGAGCAGTTCGCCGTCGGCGGTGAGCTGCACGTTGCGGGAGTTGCGCACGAACAGTTGGGTTTTGCATTCCTCTTCCAGTTTGCGGATCTGCTGGCTGAGGGGTGGCTGGGCCATGTGGAGCCGTTCGGCCGCACGGTTGAAGTGCAGTTCTTCGGCCACGGCAACGAACAGCTCCAGTCGGCGAAGGTTCATACGAACAAGACTAAACACATATTGATGCGAGTCAAATGAATACTTCTTTGGGATGTGATCCGGGTCTACCGTTGATGGTGAGGACAATCACAGATCGACAAACACTAAGAGGTTCCAGAATGCCCGTCATGACCAAGCCCGCCAGTAGCTTCATCAACGGCAGTTGGGTTGAAGGAAGCGGTGACGCTACGTCCCGGTTCAACCCGTCGGCACCGGGGGAAGCGGTCACCACCTACCACCAGGCCGGTTCCAAGGAGCTGGCGCAGGCGATTCAGGCGGCCGCCGCCGCCGCCCCTGCGTGGGACAGCCTGGGGATTCTGGCCAGGGGCCGGATCCTCTCGGCTGCGGCAGCCCTGATCCGGGAACGGGCCGAAGAGATTGCCCGGGTCATGACGGACGAGCACGGCAAGACGCTGGCTGAGTCGAGGATGGAGGTGGACGCCTCGGCCGATACGTTCGACTACCACGCGGGCTCGGCCCGGAATCCCATCGGCACCGAATACCCCTCGAGCCACCCTGATGAGCGGATCCTCACGGTGCGGCGCCCGCTGGGCATCGTAGGGGTGATCACGCCTTGGAATTTCCCGCTGCAGATCCCGGCGTGGAAGATCGCACCGGCATTGCTGCACGGCAACACGGTGGTCTGGAAGTCCGCAAGCCACACCCCTGGAGTGTCGGTCCTGCTGATGGACATTCTGGCCGACGCCGGTGTTCCGGCCGGTGCCGCGAACCTGCTCCTTGGCCCCGGTCCGCTGGGCTCTGAACTCGTTTCCCAGCCGAGCGTTGCGGGCGTGACGTTTACCGGATCCGTTCCGGTGGGCCACCATATCCGGGGGATTGTTTGTGGACGTGGTGCGAAACTGCAGATGGAACTGGGTGGACACAACGCCACGCTTGTCCTGCCCGATGCCGACGTCGAACTGGCCGCGTCCAGCGCTGTCAATGCCGCGATGGGTTCCACGGGGCAGAAGTGCACGGCCACCCGGCGGATCATTTTGGTCGGCGGCGGCCACGAGGCGTTCCTGGAGCGGGTGAAGGAGAAGGTCTCCGCACTGGTGCTGGGCCCGGGCACGGACCCGTCGGTGCAGATCGGCCCGGTTGTCTCCGCCTCCGCCCGCGATGAAATCAATGCCGCGATCGAACAGGCCATCAGCGAAGGCGGGGAAATTCTTGCCCAGGCTCCTGCGCCTGCCTCGGAGGGGTACTACGTCCGACCCACGGTGCTGACCGGGCCGGCCTCGATGACGATCTGCCGCGAAGAGGTCTTTGGTCCAGTTGTCACAGTGCTTCGGGCAGCCACCCTTGACGAAGCCATCGCGTTGGCCAATGACACTGCTTTCGGCCTCACAGCCGCGGTATTCACCAGCGATGAGCGCGCCGCCCGGCAGTGCGTCACATATCTTGATGCAGGCCTCGTAAAGGTCAATGCTCCCTCGACCGGATCCGAGCTTCATGCCCCCTTCGGCGGCATGAAGGACTCAACATTCGCCGGCCCCCGGGAGCAGAACAGTGCCGTCGCCGCGGCATTCTTCACCCACGAAAAGACCGCCTACCTGCGCCTGGCCCCCGAGAAGGCATGATCATGATGCTTCAGGATGAACGAACCGTGCACGAGCTCCGGTCTCCGGAGGAAGTGCTCTCCGGCGCCGACATGAACGGTGCCTGGGCCACCCGGCACAGCTTTGCCCGCACCATGCTCCGCCGCGCGGCCGCACACCGTTGGACGGTGGCCAAGACCCGGCTGGATCTCGACGAGCTGGGACGGGGGACCGCCGTGTACACGGTCAATGCCGAGGGCTTCGAGCTGAACTTCATCGCCTTCTGCCAGGTCTTGGAAGAAAGTGATCGCACCGACCGGGTCATCGCCAAGTCCTGGGACATCACGGCCGCCCTCGTCGACGGCGAATTGACGCCGGAGCGCGAAGCCGACCTCCGCCGCAATGTCCCGTTCCAGGAACAAGGCCGCACCGACCCGGAAACGATCATCATGACGCGGGCCAACCGCAGCGCCCGCTTCTTCGACTACGTCAGCGACTGCCTCTCCACAGGGACCCAGCCCGACGTCGACAAGATCGGCCCCAGTCCCTACCTGATCCGGAGCACCGCGTTCTACGGCAACGGCAAATTCGGGCTCAAGGAACTGGCCAACATCCCGGCCGGCCACCCGCTGTCCGTCCCCTACCGTTCCCAGATGCTCGCGGCCTGGCTGCTGCGCGAGCTCAGCATGGAGCTGGTGGAGCACGTTGCCGGAGCCAAGGCGCTGGCAGCCGGCACCGTGGCCGTTCCCTTGGATGCGGCCTGGGCCAAGTACTTCGGGTTGGGCAACGCCACAGGCCTGGGCATGGTCCCCTTCCTCGTCAACCACCCCGGCTACCTTGATGCCTGGTGCCGGCTTCGGGAGGTTCCCCTGATGGCAGGGCTTGCCGCCAGCTACGCGCCGGGCCACCCGGACTTGGTCCGGATCGTTGACCTGTTTGAGAGGGCGGACCGGCATCTTGCGGAAAAGTCCGACCTCAAGACGGTCCCGTTCCTCTCGACGGACTTGATCAGGCCCCAACTCCACCAGCTTCGCTCGGAACTCCAGGCGTACATGGCATCCAGCCAGGAGTCCGCCCCGGTGCTGGCCCGTCTGCACGCCATGGCGGCCGCACTCAGCCCGGAAGTCCGCGGCATCTTCGCCTCGATCGTCGTCGAACTCCAGACAGACTTTGATCAGGAAGCCGAAGCCCTGCTCACTGTGCCAGGTTCGCCACCCTTCAACCCCGCCATGGGCTGCCGTGAACTGCGGGAGCTTCTGCAACAGAACTATGGCTGGGCGCGAAGCTATGACTTTGCCACGCCGGAACGCTCCAGCTACTACTG
Organism: Arthrobacter sp. 35W; assembly: GCF_000482545.1. Lineage (GTDB taxonomy): Bacteria > Actinomycetota > Actinomycetes > Actinomycetales > Micrococcaceae > Specibacter. The sequence continues at coordinate 2,077,329 of NZ_KI519454.1, read as the reverse complement.
GTACTCCTCCGCCGACAGCGAGGAACCGCGCCGGGCGCAGCGGGCAAGGCTGGCCGCCGGCACTGTGGAGCACTGCACCGACATCGCACGCCGCATCAACGCTCTGGCCACCGATTTGGCGGGGCTCCCCGCCGAGGCCAGCGTGGCCGAACTCCTGCTGGCACATCCGTGCCACCGGTTCGCCGTCGAACGGATCCAGCAGACCCGGTGCTACCAATACGGCGAACTGCGCGACAACCTTCTGGATGCGGAATTCCTGCCGCTGAGCACCCAACGCTTCCAGTTGGCCACCTACGGGATGAACAACTTCAGCCCCCAGTCAACCGACTGGGTCCGCGTCACCCTGTTCAGCGGAGCACCGCGTGTGGCGGACATCCTGAACGGAACCGACGATGACGACTGGCTCTTTCCACTGGCTCCCGAAGGAGGGAACGCATGAGCGTCCACCGGCAGGCAACCGTCGTTGACGGCCTGCAGATCAGCAACTGGAGCCGACCGGTCCTGGAGGAACTACGCACGGGCGGCGTCAGCGCCGTCAACGCCACCTGCGCCGTCTGGGAAACCGCCAGTGAAACCATCCGGTCCATAGCCCAATGGCTCGAACTGGCCAACCGCAACCCGGATCTCTTCTTCCTCGCCACCAGCGGCGCTGACATCGAAGCCGCCAAACAGCAAAACAGAATCGCCGTCTTTCTCGGGTTCCAGAACACCAGCCCCTTTGAAGACGACTACCGGTATGTGGAACTCTTCCACCGGCTTGGCGTCCGCATAGCCCAGCTGACCTATAACAACCAGAACCTGGTCGGTGGCGGCTGTTTCGAAGCCGAGGACGCCGGACTCACCCGATACGGCCGTGTCGTTGTGGCGGAGATGAACCGTGTCGGGATGCTCATCGACCTCTCCCACGTTGGATACCGGACCAGTCGCGAAGCGATCGAGGCCTCCACCGTCCCCGTGGCGATCACCCATTCCAACCCGCTCTGGTTCTTCGATACACCCCGGAACAAACCCCACGACGTGATCCAACCGATGGTTGACCGCGGGGGAGTCATCGGCTGCTGCCTTTACCCAACCGTCAGCGGCGGCGAACACGTGACCATCGAGGGCTTCGCCGCCATGGTCTCGCGCATGGTGGACCAGTACGGGCCCTCCCACGTCGGCCTGGGCAGCGACTGCACCCGCGGCTGGGACCACGAATTCGTCGGCTGGCTCCGCAACGGACGCTGGCAGCCCACGGCACCGGAACATGCGCCCACGTGGCCCACCTGGCCCAACTGGTTCACCGGGCCCGAAGACTTTCCCCGTCTGACCGACGGGCTCATCGCCGCAGGTCTCACGGACGACACCATCGCCGCGGTTCTGGGCGGCAACTTCAGCCGCCTCTTCGCCGAGGTCATGGACAACACGAAAGAGAAAGCCCATGTCTGACACCAACACCCTGGCCGCGGGCACAGCCGGTGTGCAGGGGAGCGCCTTCGCCTCCGTCCAGCCCCGCGAGATCACCGAATCAGCCTTCCGCGCGCTGTGCGCCGCGGGCGCGGACCCTGCCGAAGCCCGGGAAGGGGGACTAGCCGTTCTGCGGGCCGAAGCCGACTCGCAGAACGGGCTTGCCCTTCTGGAACAACTGATCGATGCGGGCTGGGCCCAGTCCATGAGGGCCGCCGGCACCAGATCGACGTCGTGGGCCGGTGTCAGCGTCCTCGAACTGGACTGCCCGCAACAGCCGGCACTGCGTTCAGCGATGCAGCTCATTGACCTGGCCGCCAGTGGCAGCGCCGGCGAAGTGCGCGTGGCACGAACCACGGCTTCCGGAATCCCGCGCCAACTGTGGAACGACCTTCTCCTGCGCCGCAGCGCAAGCCTGCAGCGCACCATCATTGTCGCCATCTCCAACGCCGCGGCCACCGACGGCGGCGGCAGCACGGAATACCTCACCGTCCAGAACGGTGCAGTCGCCTCGGCAACAGAGCCGCCCGCCGACGCCATTGCCTCGTCGCTGCTGCCCACCTTGGACGGGAACGACACGGTCATCGTCGTTCTGCCTGGCACCACCGAGTTGGTCCACCTGGACGCCGGCATCTCCCAAAAACCCTTGAAAGTACGTGAAGAAGAATGGCACCGCATATACCAGCTCTCCCGGAACTACCTGATGGCGGACCAATGAGCACCATCGAGCGCACCCAGTTCACCGACGGCAAACCCCGGCCCTACTCGGCCACTGCCGCCGTCGGAGGCATCATCTTTCTCTGCGGGCAGGTGCCCACCCGTCCCGATGGATTGTGCCCTGCCGATATCGCAGGGCAGGTCATTCAAGCCTTCGACAACCTGGAGCGGGCGCTGTTGGCCGCTCGTTCAGACTTATCCAGCCTCCTCAAGCTCACCGTGTACCTCGCGGATCTGGACGAGTTCGAGGACTACAACGCCGCCTACCTCACCAGGCTCAGCGGCCATCCCCTGCCTCCCCGGACCACCGTGCAGGTTGCGCGTTTCCGTGGCGAGAAGCGCATCGAAATTGATGCCGTCGCAGCCGTAACAGCCTGACCGGACAACGGCCACGGATCTGTTGGGTAACCACCGTTGCTTTCCCATTACTCAGATCGGAACCACCATGCTCTCGCACGCACCATCCCCCATGCCATCACCCGCCCCGGCGCCCAGGCCCCAAACCACCATCGATTCAGCACCCCTGAACGCGTTCCACAAACGCCTGACCCTCTTCAGCTCCGGCGGGCCGTTCCTGGACGGCTACATTTTGGCCATTATCGGCATCGCCCTGGTCCAGGTCATTCCCCAATGGCAGATGAACGAGTGGTGGAACGGGCTCATCGGCGCTTCCGCCCTGATCGGGGTGTTCATTGGCGGGCTGGTCTTCGGCAACATCACCGATAAAATCGGCCGCAAACTCATGTACACGATTGACCTGGTTGCGATCATCGTGTTCTCCATTGCGCAGTTCTGGGTCAACGAACCGTGGCAGCTGTTCACCCTGCGCCTGCTCATCGGCATCGCGGTGGGCGCCGACTATCCCATCGCCACCGCCTTGGTCGCCGAATTCGTCCCGGCGAACTGGCGGGCCCGCCTGCTGGGCGGCCTGAATGCCATGTGGTTTGTTGGGGCCACCGTTGCCGCGTTCGTCGGCTACTGGCTGCTGTCACTCGAAGATGGCTGGCGCTGGATGCTCCTGTCCTCGGCGGTGCCCGCAGTGCTGATCCTCATTGCCCGGGCCACCATCCCGGAATCCCCGCACTGGCTGGTTGGCAAGGGACGCCAGCAGGAGGCCCTGGACATCCTGAAGAAGGCCATCGGCGAGGGGGCAACGCTGGAGGGGATCACCGCCCACGACCCCAATGCGGTCAAACTCAGCACCAAGAAGGCATTCGCCATGGTTCTCACCGGCGGCTACCTGAACCGGGTCATCTTCATCTCCATTTTCTGGACCTGCACCATCGTGACCTTGTTCTCGATCTACGCGTTCGGACCCCAGATCCTATCCCTGTTCCACCTCGAATCTGGGAATGCAGCCAACATCGGCTACGGCTTGATCAACCTGTTCTTCTTGGTGGGCAACATCGTCGCCCTCCTCGTTGTCGACAAGCTCGGCCGCCGTCCTGTCCTGATCTGGGGATTCCTCCTCTCGGGTATCGGCCTGTTGTTCCTGGCCATCTTCCCCGCCGCGCCACTGGGCCTGATTGCCCTGGCCTTCGCGTTCTACGCCATCTTCAACGGTGGCCCCTCGATCCTGGAATGGATCTACCCCAACGAATTGTTCCCCACCAAGGTTCGTGCCACCGCCGTCGGCCTGTGCACAGGAACCAGCCGCATCGGTGCCGCCATCGGCACCTTCGCCACACCGCTGGCCCTCACCCACCTGGGTCTTTCCGGAACCATGTGGATTGCCGCCGGGATCGCCCTGGTCGGTGCGGGTACTAGCTACTTCATGGCACCCGAAACCAAGGGCAAAAACCTCGAAGACGCAGCCGCACTTTCCAACTGACAGTACCCCCGAGGCGGGAGCTGTGGCCTTTCCCAGGCCATGCCGCTTCCGCCACGGGGCCGCGTGATTCCACTGCATCCGTCCGAAAGCAGCCGGGCCGGGCCTCATGCCAACGCCGGCATGGTGGCCCGGCACAGCTCGCGGACCTCGCGCTCCAGCTCGGCCAGCCGGGCCTCGGCGTCTTTGTTGGAGTCCATCACCAGGCGGATGGCTCGCTGGCGCAACTCATCGGGGTACTTCCTGGGTGCTGGCATGGCTCTGACCTTTCAGGGGATCAATAACCTCCACTAAACGGGACGGTTCAGTTGCGAAACCAGCCGATCGACTGTTTCCGAGGGGACAGCGTCGAGTCGCGGTCCGCTGGCGTGCCTGGCCATCGGACCGAGGACCTCGCTCGTAAGCGTCAGGTTGTCTCGTGTCCGGCCGGGGACGGCGAAAGTATCGACGAGAACGCCGTCGCCCTCCGCCACTGCGCGGAACCTCTCCTCATCGAGGGTGCCGAAGAGCGAGTACGCGTGCACTTGCGCTCCGAGCGTCGTCGCGAAACGTGCGACATTCATTCCCTTGCCCGCAGCGTGAACGCGCCAGGACATCACACAGCCGACCCCACCGGGATCGATGCGGTCGACAATCCCTCGCGGTCAAACCCTGGGCTAAGAGTTACTGTGCGGATCACGCTCCGGCCGCGGCGAGCCAAGTCTCGAGGTAGACCGCCACACCATCGTCATGGTGGCTGCCGGTAGTGATAGTGGCCGCGTCGAGCACGGCCTGCTTGCCGTTCGCGACCGCGATGGAGGTTCCCACGGCAGCGAAGGCGGGGATGTCGTTGTAGTTGTCGCCGAAGAAGTAGCAGTCGCTCTTGCCGTAGCCAAGCTCTTCGGCGGCGGCCTCGACGCCAAGGCCTTTCGAGCATGCCGCATTGGCGATCTCGAGGTAGGTGTCTTTCGAACGGTAGGTGACGACGCCAGGCTCGGTGCTCAGGAGCGCCTCGATCCCGTCGACCAGTGACTGCTCGCCCATGCACATGACCTTGTGCGGCGGGTGCGCATCGACCCGACCGGAGGAGATGTATTCCTTCGACGTCATCGAATGCGGCGATACCCCGGTGTTGTTGATTTCACGCGCGGTCCACGGATCGTTTCCCCAGACGTGCCAGTCCTCACCGGCGAAGAAGCTCGCATGCAGGTCGACGTCGGTGCAGTATTCGGCGATCCTGCGGGCGTGCTCGGGGACAATCGCGACATCGTGCACGACCGTGCCCGAGCGGGACAGCACGAGTCCGCCGTTGTAGGCGATCAGCGGTTCATCGGCACCGTCGTACAGCCGCTCGAGGATGCGCATGGACTCCGGCATGCGCGAAGAACACAGCACGAAGGCGTGCCCCGCCTCACGGATCGCCCGGACAGCCTCGATAGTGCGCTGGGACAGCGTGCGGTCCGGGTTGAGCAATGTGCCATCGATGTCGGTGCAGAACATGGCCATGGGTTGGGTCTCCTCATGCGGGTGGATTCTTGTCGGGTCAGGTGTGAGGCAGGACGGGCAGTTGGGTTCGATCGTCGACGATTGGTTCGCGCAGGACGAGTCCTTCGACGTTGCAGTCGCGGAGGTCAGCGCCGCGCAGGTCGGGGGTCTCGAGCGTCGCATTCCGCAGGTCGGCGGCCCGAAGATCGGCATCGCGCAGGTCGGCGTCCTTCAGTCGACCTCCACGCAAACTGGCGGCTCGTAGATCCGTCCCGCGAAGAACGACGGCGGTACCCCTGCAGTCCGAGAGATCGGCACGGCGCAGATCCGCTCGCTCCAAGTCTGCACGGTCGAGCACGGCTCGTGGAAGCCGGACGTCCGCGAAGGACGAATCGGCGATCCGAGCGTCAGTAAAATCGGCATCTGAACCGGCAATACGAGCGAGATTCGACGCAGTCCAGTCCACATCCCGTGCCTTGAGTGCGTCGACGGTCGCGCCGTGCAGATTCAGACCGACCGAACTGGAGCCGCTGAGGTCGACCCGCGCCAGATTTGTCTTTCTCAGGTCTGCGCGGGTGAGATCGGTCGAAGAGAGATCGCCACCGCTTAGATCGCGCCCGGCAAGGATGATGCCTGCCAGATTCCGTCCGGGCATGCGGATCTCCGTCAAGTCCGGAGCTGCAATGAGGGTCTGTACGAAACGCTGCTCCTCGGCGGAACGGCGCTCTCGCTCCGCTTCTGCCCGCCCGACGAGTGCCTCCACATACAGCACGGCGACGCCGAGAACGGCGCCGACTCCGAGATTTATGCCTAGGTCTGAGAACTTGTTGCCCTCAGAGGGGCCGAGGGCCCACATGGTCATCCCGACCACGAAAATGACAGCGATGACAATCAGCGCGGGGAGGCTCGTCGAATGGAGCTTCGCCCAGCGTTGCCTCATGCGGTGACTGCCTCGGCCTTGATCGCATCGCGGATCAAGGCCGCGCGATCCTCCTCGCCATTGGCGTCGAGCTCGATCGCGATCACCTCCATCAGCTCGTTGCGCACGAGGTCCCGCGCGTCTGTGGCCGACGTGAACCACTCGAGCGCGCACTCCAGATCACCGGTTCTCAGCGCGATCTCACCGAGCACGATCTCGGTCTCGCGAATACCCTGGACGTAGCCAATTGATTGGTGCCCGCGCAGGGCGCGCTCCGCCGTCGCATTCGCCTCGGAGAATGCCTCGTCATCCTTCGCGAGAGTCATGAGGAATGTCGCCTTATACTGCCAGCCAATTGCCTGGGACCGGGCCGAACCGACCTGCGTGCTCCACGAGATGACACGCTCGATGTGTCCGAGCGCCTCGTCGGCCTTGCCCGCCCGCCGCAGCGTCTTCGCATAGGGAATGAGGAACCGGTGGCTCGCCACGCGGCTGTCCACAGTGTCGATGGCCTGCCGGTAAAGGCTCTCTGCAACCGAGAGATCGCCGGACACTCGTGAGAGTTTCGCCTTGTTCCGCAGCGCCCGGGCCCGCAGGGGGCCGGGCGCTAGATTCCCATGCATCGCGAACGCTTTGTCGACGTGCGCGACGTACTGGATCCGATGATTCTCTGCACTGGTTGGTGAAATACCCGCCTGCCGCTCGTACTGGCGTCCGTGGAGTTCGGCCAAATCACACAGCACTTGGCACAGAGCTTCGGTGTCATCGAGCGCCTCGGCCAACCGTCGACTCTCTTCGTAGGCCTCAAGCGCCTGGTCGACTTCCCCTTCGAATAGGAGCACATCGCCCAACAAACCAAGCGCCACAGCTCGGATTGAGGCGGGATTCTCTGCGCCAGTCAGCTGTGAGAGCAAACGCCCGGCGTCTGCAACCTCGCTCGCGCTCAAACAGGCGTTCACAAGCTCAAGCTGGATTGAAGCCCTGGAGTCGTCTCCGCCGAATACGACTCCGTCCGAGGACTCCAACACTTTGCCGAACAGTGCGGCGGCCTCGGATGACGCCCCGGTGGCCTGCGCGTTGCGTGCCGCCCGGAGCAGGTACGGGAAGGCATCCGCGTGCTTGGCGGCCAGATACAGGTGCTCGCCGATCAAAGCGTCCCAGTCCTCGTTCGAGCTCGCTCGCAGATTGGAGATGACCTCGGCGACCTGAGCGTGAAGACGGCGCCTACGCAATCCACTTAGCTGCGAATAGAGCACATCGCGGATCTTGCCGTGCGAGAACTCAAAGGACTCGTCGCTTGTCTGGAGCTCCCGAATCAAGTCGACGTCTAGAAATTTCTCCAGATCCTGCAGCAGTTCGTCCTCGCCTGCCTCCATCAGCCCGTGGAGCACGGCGAAGGCGAACCGCCGCCCAACTACGGCCGCGAGCTCAAGCTCGTGCCGTTCGTCCACGGCGAGCAAGTTCAATCGGGAGGCGATGACCTCTTCTACAGAGTCGGGGATGTCCCATGATCCAATGTCGCCGTCGAAGAGCCAGACATCGTTGGTCTGGCTCAGCGAGACACGGCCCGACCTAGGGTCAGGGGAGCAGAGCATCCGGATCAGTTCTCGGGTAAAGAGCGGATTGCCTTCGGTCTCTTCGTAGAGCTTCTTTGTGACCGCCTCAGGCAGGTTCGTGGGGCCTCCGAGCAGAGACTCCACGAGCGCTCCGAAGCCGGTGCTGTCGAAGCCCCGGATCTCGTGTTTCTGGTAGATCCCTTCCATACGCCGCGCCGAAGCGATGACGGGACGGACCGGGTGCGCCGGCTCCGCCACCCGGTCGGAGCGAAAGGCCCCGAGAATGACGACTGGGCCTTCGCTGAGGCGCGAGACCAAGCAGATCAGTGCATCGGCGCTGCCAACGTCCAAATGTTCCAGGTCATCGATGAAGAGCAGCTTCGGCGAGGAGCCGGCTTTGCGATAGTCGCCCATGATCACGTTGGTGAACGTGGCAACGATGGCCTCTCTGCGGCTTGACGGGTCGGCAGAGATCGATTCACTGACAGCCGCCATCTCGACCTCGGGCGAACCGGCGCCGAACTGCCCGGCGACAACATCTCCCACGGGGCGGCCGTCCGCCATCTGTCGTACGAGTTCCCTGACCGGGAAGTAGCTCATTCCTTCGTGAAAGGGTTCGCATGCCGTGCGGACGCAGATGTACCCCAGTTGCTCCGCTGCCATCAGTACGGCCTCGGCGAGTGCAGATTTTCCTGCTCCGCTAGTGCCGCTGAGCATGATCACCGCTCCTGCGGGACCTGCGTCTCGTCTGCTTACGCGCTCAAGTGTCCGGCTGATCAGCGCCAACTCAGCGTCACGGCCATACAGTCCGCCGACAATATTGCGATTCACAGACACCCCAAGACGCCCCACATCGCACCGGATCGGCGATAGTTTGCTCATGCTATGGGGACGCTCGGGCCAAGGTCAAGGCCTCGTGTTGCCTCATGGAAAACCGCCGCCACGGTGTGTGTCGGGAATCGGTTGCCGAATGTGGGATACGCCCTTTTCCATGGCGCCGACGACGGAGCAGAGCCAGTCTGCGGCGAAGAAGTGGCGCCCGCGTGCCGGGCCGCGAGCCGGGCGGGCACCGAGATGCGGGCCGTCCCTGTCCGCAGCACCGTGCCCGGCGTAGAATTCGAGCACCAATCGGCCGGTCCCGCGTTCCGGGGCCGGTGGTTGTTCCAGAACAGATCGATGGTGTTGGACCAGCGAAAGTGGACGTGTGGTGGCCGCTACCCTCGTGCCGGTGATCCACGAACGGATCGCACAGTGCACTACGTCAGTCCTTGTTGAACGCCTGGTGCCCGGGGCGCAGCTGGTGGTCTCCGTTGACGGCACGGAATACAGCGCCATTGCCTCCGGATCATCGGTGCAACTGGCGGTGCCACCGCTGGCCGGCCGGGCGGTTCTGAGGGCCAGGCAGGATGCCGGATCGGGATTCACCCCGTGGTCCGCGGACGTGGAGGTGGAGGAGGCCCTGCTTCCCCCGGCCACATCCCCCCGGCTGCCGGAGGAGGTGGGCACGTGCCGCCAGTGCGTGCACGTGTCGGGGCTGGTTCCCGGCGCCGTTGTCGAACTGGTCCTCCAGTCCACCGGCGGCATGGTGGGCACGGGGACCGCCGACGGCGCCGGCACGGCCTGCGTGGACGTTGACCTGTCCGCCAACCAGGGCAAGGGTGCTGATGTGCTGGGTGCCCGGATGGTGGTTTGCGGCCAGCCAGGGCCCTCCTCCAGCGCGCCGGTCACCGGCCGGACAAGGTTGGAAAAGCCGCAGGTTCTTGGACCACTGTTTGGCTGCCAACGCATGGTGCCCGTCAGGAACCTCACGCCAGGGGCCAGGGTGCGCTTCGAGATGGGCACGGATGAGCTGGGCAACCTGTGCTCTTGTGAAGCCGCCGTCAACGCCTGGATTGGCAGCGACTTGGTGGCCGGGCGGCAGGTGCGCGCAGTGCCCTATTGGGACTCGGCCCAGTGCAGCGGGGATGGACCGCCCAGCGACTGGGTGCCGGTGGTCCCCCCGGACGAGCGGATCAAGCCGGTTGTCCTTCCGGCCCTGGTGGCCGGGGACCGCACCATCCGGGTTGGCAACCAGATTGCCAACGCCACGGTGGTGGTCCGGATCCGTCCGGATGAACACAGCGATTTCGAGGAATTCGGCCCAGCCGCCACCAGCGAGAATCCGGAGTTTGGCCTGAACGCGCCGCTGGCGCCCGGCAATGTCGTCACAGTGGTGCAGACCCTGTGCACCGTCGCGGTGGAATCGGACCCCGTCACGGTGCTGCCGGGTCCCGCTGTGGTCCTCCCGCCGGTGGTGGTGCCGCCGGTGAACCGCTGCGGTGCGGGCGTCCTCGTGGCGAATCTGCATCAGGGGGCGCTCGTGCGGGTCTTTGCCGATGGCATCCCGGTGGGCGCCGCCTGGGCCGGGGAGCGGAGCAGCGTCGAGGTTCCGGTGAACGTTGCGGCCCACATGGCCATCACCGCCACCCAGGTGGTCGGCGGCGTCCCCAGCCTGCCCTCAAGCCCTCCCGTCGAAGTGGGCGTGGCCGAGCCGGGAGTGCCACGCATTCTGGAACCCGTCGCCACGGGGGACCGCATGGTGTGGGTCAGCCATGTGACCCCGGGGGCCCGCATCACCGTCTGGAGCGGTGCCGTGCAGCTGGGCAGCGTGGAAGCCACGGAGCCGGTGGTGCAGGTGCCTGTTGCGGCGCTGGCCGGCCCCGTCCATGCGACGGCTCTGCTGTGCGGAACAGTTGCCCGGGGGAGGGATGTGCAACCCATCGCCCCGCCGTCGGGCACCGGCGGTTTCAGCCAACCGGGCGAAGGGCCCAAGTCGTACGCGGACTTCCCCGTCCCGGCCGGCGTTGACGGCGCTGCGTTCACCATGCCGATCCAGGGCCAACTGTACTTTCCCTCCAACGACGGCAAGACCTGGCCACACGGCGCCCGGAAGGCCCCGCTGGTGGTCATTGCCCACGGATATTGGGCGCCAGGGGTGGGCAGCTATCTGGGCTACGACTACCTGGGCCGGCATCTGGCCCGCTGGGGGATGGCGGTCTTCAGCCTGAACTTGGACGTGGTGAACGGGGAAACCAATCACACCGATGCGCACCAGTACGCCCGGGGCGAGATCATCCTGCACGCCATCGATGCGCTGGCCTCCGACCCCGGCCTTGCGGGGAAACTGGACACCTCACGGGTGGGATTGGTGGGGCATTCCATGGGCGGGGAAGGAGTGGTGCTGGCCCAGCATCTGAACGCGAGCGGGGCGCGGGGCTACGGCATACGCGCCGTGGTGAGCATTGCGCCCACCAACTACCGCACCGAGGTCAGCCTCCGGGACGCCAAGTACGTGCAGATCCTCGGATCAATGGACCTGCTCAGCCGTTCGCTGTTGGGGTCGGAGTGGCTGAACGGTTTCAGGATCTACGACCGGGCCTTCTCGCCCAAGTCCCACACCTGGATCTACGGTGCCCGGCACAATGCCTTCAATAGGGTCTGGCTCCAGAACGGCGATACCTTCGAGGCAGGGTGGGCGGATGCCGCCCTGCCGCCGTCGGAGCACGAGAACATTGCGCGCACCCTGATCAACGCCTTCTTCCAGGACGTGCTGTTCACCAGGCACGCTTATGCGGGCTATCTGGAAGGCACGGTGCTGCCGGAATCCCTCCGCCAGCTGGAGGTGTACGTCCAGCACCGGCACGAGCCGCGCACGGTCATCGACAATTTCGGCGATCCGGACGAACAGGCGGCGCTGGCCGCCCAGCCGCTGGACAAGACGGCGAACAGCCTGACGCTGCCCGCCACGGCGGAGGGGGCCGGGCTGCTTTTCTGGGACGATGTCCAGCACACCGCCTCCGGGGCGGCCACGCCCCATGAGACGCAAAGCACCGAACTCGCGTGGAACCCGCCAATGGCGGCGGATGTCCGGTACAGCACCGCTGCGGGCGGGCTGGCCGCAACCCCAGACGGTGCCCTCTCGTTCCGGGTGGGCCAGTTCTACCCGGATGACTCACTCAACCCGGCCGGCGCCGCCGCTGATCTGTTGGTGACCCTCGACGACGGCGGCCAGCAGGCCACCGTGCGCGCCGGTGCCATTGGTGCCATCCCGTACCCCGATGTCCGCCCCGCCGCGGCGGGGCTGTGCCCGATGCGGTCCATCAGGATCCCGATGGACGCTTTCACGGCGGCCAACGCCTCCTTTGATCCTGGATCTATCCAACGGATCATTTTCTCCCTCACGGCCCGGCCGACGGGGCGCATCTTCGTCGACGACATCGAAATCACCAGCTGAAGGGAGGGGCAGACATGGCACAGGAGCGTGACCTCGCAGCCGGATCCGGCCGTCAGGAGACCCAGGGGCGCCGAGCGTGGATCCGCGTCGACAAGGCTGCGGCCAGTCCCGCTACCACCCGGGGCGTGTACGACGTCGCCATCACCGGTGTGAACCTGCACATGGCAGTGGTGCCGCCGCGGATCATGGTCGGCGGGGTGCCCCTGCAGCAGCTGTCCTTCGAGCCGGGCGGCCGCAGGATCACTGGAGTTCTTAGGGGCGCGCCGGAGGGCGGCAGCGTCAGCGTGGACTACGGCTTCGCCAGCGCCGGGACAACACTGCACTGGATGGAACATGGTGGTCCCGCCCCGACAGGCTAGGCGGCCCGGGAGCGGCCACACCGGCACTGGGCCGGCACACACCTATGCAGCAACATCGCCCAAGGCCGCGCTGGCAGCCACGGTCCAGGACCGGCATTTCCGGATGCGCATGGACCGGATTGACACGCACGGAACCGCCAGCGCGCGCTACGCGGGCAGGCACCGGCATCGGGGGATCGGCCGGTCCTACAAGCATCAACCAGTGCGGCTGCTCACGGTGGACAGCGATGTGATCGTTGTTCGCTAGGGTGTGGGCGAGGTCCCTGCCGAGTTCGTATTGGATGAAGCCCGGGACTACCAGACCAAAAAGAAACACCCCGGTCCGAAGACCGGGGTGTAACCGATGTCGCGGGACATGGTGGGAACCATGTCCCGAGACATCATATTGGTGCCCCGGGCGGGAATCGAACCCACGACCAAGAGATTAGAAGGCTCCTGCTCTATCCGCTGAGCTACCGAGGCGTTGGCCCTGGCGAGCCTGCTGTTGCAGGACGCTGAACCGGCATTCACTCTATCAATACGTCAGGACTGAATACGCATTTGACGTTGCCCTGGCCCACGGCAAATTGATGCCGAGTCCTGCACAGGTCCCGGGCTGCACAAACGAGTCCACATCCCGGCACTGCCGAGACCCGGGCACGACCGATCGGCGCTTAGCTTGAATCATCCATTCGCGACCGCCGCGGCGGTGTCCAGGGAAGGCAATGACATGTCAGACAGCATCACGCTCCGCGGTTTCGTGGCCAGCGACGTCAGGATGATCATCAGCGAGCAGGGGGTGCCCATTGCCTCGTTCCTGCTGGGCTGCACCGAGCGCCGGCAGGACAAGGCCACCGGCCTGTGGGCTGACGGCGACGTCAACTGGTACCAAGTTTCGACCTTTCGCTTTCTTGCGCAGAACACGGCGTTCAGCATCAAGAAGGGGGAGAAGGTGCTCGTCACTGGCCGATTGAAGCTGCGGCACTGGACCAAGAACGACGGCACCATGGCGGCGTCGCTCGATCTGGCTGCTGAGTCGCTGGGCCATGACCTCAATTTCGGCACCGCCGTCTACCAGCGGCAAAACGCGCAGCGCCGCGAAGATGAAGCGATGCGCCTGTCCGGGTCAGCGCACCATGACGCGATCCCGCACACTGCAGACAGCCCCGCCATGGAACGGACCATGGGGGAGCGCGACGGCGACCAGGACGAGTTCGAGGACGAACCTGATGAGGCGGCCAGCGCCGAGACGACCACGGACGGTGGAAGCGGCGGCGCTGACGGCGAGGACACCGATGAGTCTGAGGAATTCGACCCCATGACGGGTGAACTTCTTGGTGCCCAGGCTCCGTTCTGAGCCGTGGCAGAATGGCGGGGTGACTTCGGAACAATTCCCGGCGCCTAGCCGGAAGCAATCCACCCGCCTAGGCCTGCGTGCCGCTGCAGCCGCAGTGGCACTCGCCGCAGTCCTGGGCGTCAGCGGATGCTCTATGTTTCCCAACAACAACGGCGCCGTGCCGAAGCCCACCGCCACGTCGCAGCCAGCAGCGACCGACAACCCGCTGGCACCTCCCAGTCCGCCGACCCTCACAGAGCAGGTCAGTGCCGCTATCACCGGTCAGCTCACCAAGCTGGCCGCCGTCAACGGCAAGCCCACCCGGGATGAGATGAAGGCAGCGATGGTGGCCGCCGGCGTCGTCCTCGACAATGTTGAGGTTTCGATCGACAAGACGCCCACCGGCCTGGCCGTCGATGCCATTGAAGCCGCCACCAAGACGGACAAGGACTGCGTCATCGGCCAGGTCCGCGACGGCCAGGTGGCCGTCACAGTTCTGCCGGTTCTTCCCAGCGGGCGTTGCTTTGTGGGGGACCAGCACTAGGAACCGCCGCCCGCCGGACGGTGCAAGGGCAGAGTGTGCTTAACACCTAGTGGCGGCGAATGTGAGATATACGCCGGCACCCACTAGCCTTGAAGCATGGCGGAATTTATCTACACGATGACCAAGGCTCGCAAGGCCGTTGGCGAAAAACTCATTCTTGACGACGTAAGCATGTCGTTCTTCCCTGGTGCCAAGATTGGTGTCGTTGGCCCTAACGGTGCCGGTAAGTCCACCATCCTGAAGATCATGGCTGGTCTGGACACCCCCTCGAACGGCGAGGCTCGCCTGAGCCCCGGCTACACCGTCGGCATCCTGCTGCAGGAGCCGCCGCTGAACGAGGAAAAGACCGTTCTGGGCAACGTCCAGGAAGGTGTGGCCGAGATCCACGGCAAGATCGAGCGTTTCAACGCGATCTCCGAGGAAATGGCCAGCCCCGATGCCGACTTCGACGCGCTGCTCGAGGAAATGGGCAAGCTGCAGGAAGCCATCGATGCCGCCGACGCGTGGGATCTGGATTCCCAGCTCGAGCAGGCCATGGATGCGCTGCGCTGCCCGCCGGGCGACTCCGACGTCACAGTCCTCTCCGGTGGTGAGCGCCGCCGTGTTGCCCTGTGCAAGCTGCTGCTGCAGAAGCCTGACCTGCTGCTGCTCGATGAGCCCACCAACCATCTGGACGCCGAGAGCGTGCTGTGGCTGGAGCAGCACCTGAAGAGCTACGCCGGCGCCGTCCTCGCCGTCACCCACGATAGGTACTTCCTCGACCACGTGGCCGAGTGGATCGCCGAAGTGGACCGCGGCCACCTGTACCCCTACGAGGGCAACTACTCCACCTACCTGGAGAAGAAGCGCGCTCGTCTGGAAGTCCAGGGCAAGAAGGACGCCAAGATGGCCAAGCGTCTGACTGAGGAATTGGAGTGGGTGCGCTCGAACGCCAAGGGCCGCCAGACCAAGTCCAAGGCCCGTCTGGCCCGCTACGAGGAAATGGCTGCCGAGGCAGACCGGACCCGCAAGCTTGACTTCGAAGAGATCCAGATCCCGCCGGGACCGCGCCTGGGTGGCGTGGTGCTGGAGGCGACCAACCTGCAGAAGAGCTTCGACGACCGCACGCTGATCGACGGCCTGACGTTCACCCTACCGCGCAACGGCATCGTCGGCGTCATCGGCCCGAACGGTGTCGGTAAGACGACGCTGTTCAAGACCATCGTGGGCCTTGAACCGCTCGACGGCGGTGAGCTCAAGATCGGTGATTCGGTCAAGATCTCCTACGCGGACCAGAGCCGCGGCGGCATCGACCCGAACAAATCCCTGTGGGAGGTTGTCTCTGACGGTCTGGACTACATCCAGGTCGGCAACGTCGAGATGCCGTCCCGCGCCTATGTTGCCGCCTTCGGCTTCAAGGGCCCGGACCAGCAGAAGAAGGCAGGTGTGCTCTCCGGTGGTGAGCGCAACCGTCTGAACCTGGCGCTGACCCTGAAGCAGGGTGGAAACCTCCTGCTCCTCGATGAGCCCACCAACGACCTCGACGTGGAAACCCTCAGCAGCCTTGAGAACGCGCTGCTGGAATTCCCCGGCTGTGCCGTGGTGGTCTCGCACGATCGCTGGTTCCTGGACCGGGTGTCCACCCACATCCTGGCCTACGAAGGCACCCCGGAGAACCCGGCCAACTGGTACTGGTTCGAGGGCAACTTTGAGTCCTACGAGGAGAACAAGATCGAGCGTCTGGGCGCCGATGCGGCCCGTCCGCACCGCGTCACCCACCGCCGCCTGACCCGCGACTAAGCGATTCTCCGCCCGCTGCACCAGCGGGACGCGGATGGCCGGCCCCTTTTTGGGGCCGGCCATTCGGCGTTTAAGGGCCCGGACCGGGATGCGGTTACTCCAAGGAGGCGAGCCGACGGCGGAGGAACTGTTTGTCGTCATCGGCCAGGTCACTGGCCAGCGCCTCACGGTACGATTCTGCGGCCTCAGCGCTGCGTCCAATCCGCCGCAGGAGATCGGCCCGTGCAGCCCAGACCTGTCCGGCGAGCGGTCCGCTTGGTGTCGGCCAGGAGGAATCGAGATCGTCCAGCGCGGCTTCTGGGCCGACGTCGGGGCTCAGGCCGCGGGCGATGATGCGGTTCAGTACGACGACGGGAGCCGGCCAGACCGCGTACAGGCGCTCGTACAGCCGCGTGATGGCAGGCCAGTCGGTGGCCTCCCATGTTGGGGCGGCGTCGTGGATCCCGGAGATGCCTGCCTGAAGTGAGAACCGGCCGCCGCCCGGCAGTGCAGCGGCGGCTAGCAGCATCCCTTCGGTGATCAGGGCCTGGTCCCAAAGCGATCTGTCGGCCTCCTCCAGACTTGGCCGGGCGCCGTCGTCGTCCGAGGAAGGAAACCCGGCTTGGCGGGCCTCGGTGAGCAGCAACAGCGCGAGCAAGCCCTTCGACTCGAGGTGCTCCGGATGCAGCCTGACCAGATCGCGGCACAGGCTGATGGCCGTTGCACGGACGGTCTGCGGCACGTTGCCGGGGCCCGGCGAAGCGCCGTGGCCGACTGTGTACAGCAGGTACAACGTGGTCAAGATGGTGTCGATGTGTGGCACCAAGTCGTTGGAGTCCGCGGGTGGCAGACCCGAAGCGGAGATGCGCTTCTTGGCGCGGGTGAGCCTCGCTGCCAGAGTGGTTTCCGGGACGAGCAGGACGCGGGCGATGTCCGCGGTGCTCTGGCCGCAGACAAAGCGCAAGGCCATCGCCACCCGGTCCTGCTCGCTGAGTTCGGGGGTGGAAATCAGGGTGATCAGCAGCAGGCGCTCGTCTCCAGCAAAGGGTTCGGTCATTTCAGCTGCGTCTCTTTCCATCGGCTCCCGCGCCAGCTGTGGAAGGAGGCGCGCCTGGGTTTGGCGGCGCCGGAGCGCATCGACGGCGATCCGCCGGGCCGTGGTGGTGATCCATGCGGCGGGGTTGCGGAGTTCACCGTCGAGGGCCAGCGCCCGGATGACGGCCTCCTGGACGCAGTCCTCCGCCAGGGTGAGGTCCGAGGTGTAGCGGGCGACGGCACCAACGATCAAGGGCCAGTCGCGGCGGTACACGTCTTCAAGAGAGGCAGGCACAGTCCATTGATACGCCGTGGCCGGGGTCTCGCTCCCCACCAGCCCCCTAACCTCGCTCCGCTCGGCCAGGGAACCCGGCTGGCGTGGCCCCAAGCTCGACCAGCGAATGGGCTCAACCACCGGCGGGGTCGGGGTAGTCGGCTTCGGTCATGACGGGGTAGAGGTCCACATGGCCGCCGCTGGGGATCATGGCGGCCAGGGCGTGGACGTCGGCGTCGTCGGGCAGCTCCAACAGGTAGAAGCCGTGGTTGACTTCCTTGGCCTCGGCAAACGGTCCATCGGTGAAGACGGCCGGTCCGCCGTCCTGCCCGGGGTGGATGGAGACGGCGTGGGCGGCATCGAGTCCGCCGGTAGAGATGACGCGGCCCCCGGCGGCCTCAACCGCTGCCGCAAAGGCGCCATGGGCGGCCATGGTGTCGTTCCACAACTTTTCCGTGACCAGTGAGGGGTCGAATTCGCCTTCAACGATCACTGCAACGTACTGCTTGGTCATGATGTCCACTCCTTGGCTGCGGCGGCCGGAAGTCCGGGGAAGAACCCCGCATTCGAACCGCCTGGGTTGTCGTTACACCACTACGACGAACGGTGACGCCGGAAATCGACAACGCCACCGGAAGGATTCTCCGCCGCCACAAAGACGTTAGGCCAAATGCCCCCTAAGGCAGCGGCCTGCCCGTATTGTCCGTGTGGTCGGATTGCGTCTGGAACTTGTTGCAGAAGGCCCAGTAGGAGCCGTCAGGGAGCTGGAGAATGGTTCCACCGTCCTGCCAGATGGCGTTGGAGGCCGAAAAGTCGGATCCAATGGGATCGCCCTGGTTCTGGTGGATGTTGTGGACCCCGAGATTGCCGTCGTGGAAGGGCTCCCCAAAGACAAACACCCGCTGGGCCTGGGCGATCAGCGGCTCAAGATCCGCCAGCGCATCAGTACTCACGCCGGACTTCCACGGAATGTTGCAGAGGGGCCAGCGGACAAACGGCAGCTGCAGATTGAATCGGTGCAGCGGCCCCGGCCACCAGCGGCACCAGCGCCGGCGCAGATCCGGGTTGCGGATGTAGTCCAGGGCACCTGAGGTGGCATTCGACGCGAGCGGATGCCACCCATCCGCCAGCGCATCCACCCCCTTGAGCATGGCGGGTTTCAGCTTCACCACGCGCCACTGGACGCCGTTGGGCACCGAGTGGCTGTCGACGTCGATGGCACAGTGGTACGTCCCGGAGGGAGTGCCGACCATGAGATTGGCATGGTAGTACTGGCCGTAGTTGTTGACCGGGTCCCGGTAGTAGCTCTGCCGGGTTCCAGCGACGATTCCGTATCCGTGTACCAGTGCCATGGCCATGCCCCCTGTGAAGGCATCCCTGCGAAGGAGGGACGCGACAGCCTAAATCTACGCCCGTGGCAGCGGGTGGACTAGCTGATGCCGGGGGTCCCTGCGGGCAGGCGGATCATGCCCTCCTGTGCCACGGAGGCAACCAGCACGCCGTCGCGGTCAAAGAACCGGCCGGTGTTCAGGCCGCGGGCCCCGGAGGCGCTGGGGGACTCGGCTACATACAGCAGCCACTCATCCACCTTCACCGGCCGGTGCCACCACATGGCGTGGTCCAGGCTGGCGATGCTGAGGCCCTGGGTGATCCAGCTGATGCCGTGGCGGCGCAGCGAGGGCTCCAGCAGCGTGTAGTCGCTGGCGTAGGCCAGGGCCGCGCGGTGGAGGTTCTGGTCTTCCGGCATGGGGCCGATGGTCTTGATCCACACGGCCTGGTGGGCGGTGTGGCGTCCGTCCACGGTCAGGTAGATGCTGCTGTCGATGTGGCGGATGTCGAAGGGGCGGCCAAAGGCCCAGGCCTGCGCCACCGGATGGTCCAGGCCGCCAAGGACGTCGGCAGCGCTGGGCACCGACTCGGGGTCCGGCACGTCCAGCGGCATCGGCTCCTGGTGCTCAATGCCGGCGTCGGGCTTCTGGAAGGAGGCGATCATCGACAGGATCGGCACGCCGCCCTGGTAGGCGTGGGCGCGGCGGGCCGAAAAGGAGCGGCCGTCGCGCAGCCGCTGAACGCCGAAGGTGATGGGTTCGCGGGCATCCCCGGGCCGCAGGAAGTAGGCGTGCATCGAGTGCACGGGTCTGTCGTCGTCGACGGTCCGGATGGCTGCCATGACCGACTGGGCCAGCACTTGGCCGCCGAAGACGCGGTCGCTGACGGGGTTGCGCTCGGACTTGCCCACGCACAGTTCTTCATCGGTCCGGGCGCCGTCGGCATCGCTGAGATCCAGCAGGGACAACAGGGATTCCATCGGGTCCAGCCCCGGGGATGCATCAGTCATGATGTGACTCTATGTGGCGGACGGGCATGGTTCAAACACCGCGGGGGCGCCGGGCCGCGGGCTCCGGCTTGGTGGGACCGAATGCCTTTGAGAGGATGAGGGAATGGCAACAGTGATCCAAATTCCCCTGCAGATCCGCTTCGGCGATATTGACTCCTATGGGCACGTGAACAACGTGGTCTATCTGCAGTACTTGGAGGATGCCCGCGTCCAGCTCACGCACACCGCCCTGGCCGATGCCGCCGGAGCCGGTGCCGAGCCCCACCACAGCTTTTACGAGCTGGTGGGCCCTGAGCTGTTCATCCTGGTGGGACGCCACGAGATCGAATACCTGCTCCCGCTTCAGTTCCGTCCGACGCCGGTGTTCGTCAACATCTGGGTGACAAAGGTCGGCGGCTCCAGCTTCGAATTCGGCTACAGCGTGGCCGAGGCCGACGGCGGCACCATCTACGCGCTGGCCGCCACCTCCATGGTGCTGGTCAACCGCAGCACCGGCCGCCCCGTACGGCTCACCGACGCCCAGCGCCACGCCCTGGAAACCTGGTCCGGAGATCCGGTGCCCTTCCGGCGCCGTGCCGCGGCCGAGACCGCCCTGGCCGGTGCCAAGTGAGCGGCCTGTCGACGGCGGCGGACGTTCTGCGCCTGGCCGATGCGGGCACCGTGGCCGATCTGCGCACCTTTGTCACCCGGGCCAGGACGGCCGACGACGGCGCCATCCGGCTCCAGGGTGCCGGCTCCGTGCTCGCCGCCTACGTGTGCGTGATGCGCCCCAAGCTCCTGGGCGAGGGGACCCCCACCATCCTGGGCCTGCGCACCATGGCCCTGGCATCGCCGTCGAGCGTTGACGTCACAGTCAGCCTGGCCTCCGTTGCCGACCGGTTGGCACGGATGGAGGGCGAGGACGTGGACCTGCCCGTGCCGCCCATGACCGTGAACGAATCCTGGGCCGGCATCAGCGCACCGCGCGGCGGCTGGGAGCGGCTGGGCGACGTCACGGCCGACACGCTGATCACCGCCGCAAAGAACGGTGTACGCGAGGTGGCCCAGATCATCCCCGTGAATCCGGGCCAGATGATCGTCAACAATGCCCGTGCCTCCGTGTGGGGCCGTCCCATGGCGGATGTCCCCGGCGAGCTCCCCGCGGGCGCAGCCTTCGCAGCGTACGCCCTGGGCTTCGTGGCCCCGGGGGAGGACGCCGTGCTGTTCTCCTCGCACCGCTGGCTGCGCCTGAGCACCACCCGCGGCCACATCCTGGTGCGTCCGCCGTCGATCCTCTGACTTTGTCTCAGTAGCGAACATATTTGCCGCCGGGGAACATGCGTGGACATGTTCGCCGGCGGCATTTGTCTTCCCCACTGCGGTCCCTCCACCGCGCCCGTTGGTCCGCAGCTGTCCACAACCTGGCCTTGAGGACGCCGCTGGCCGCGCTGGCGGTGCCACCCTCGGGGAATGGGACTTCCACCACTTATCACGCGCAGCGATCTCACCCGCGTCGGGCAGGACCCGCGCTCCCTGGCACGGAGGCAGCGCAAGAGGGAACTGACTCGGGTGCGGCCAGGCGCCTATGTGGCCACCTCAGCGTGGGAGGCCTTGCGCGCCGGCGAGCGGTACGGCCTGCGCGTGGCGGCCTTCAACGCCACGACGTCGTCAGCACCGGTGTTCTGCCGGGAAACAGCGGCGCTGCTCTGGGGCCTCTGGACCGTGGGAATGCCGCCGAAGGTGCACATCGCGATGGACTACCGCGGCGGCAGGAGCTGGAACGACATCCGGGTCCACGCCGGCGACGAGTCAATGGGGTTGGTCCAGTTCGGCGGACTGCTGGCCACGGACAAGCTGCGGACCACCCTTGAACTCATCTCGACACTGCCGTTCATGTACGCGGTGGCCGTCTGCGACTCGGCCCAGCGGCCGCCGGGACGGGGGAAACTCCCGGTGGAGCCGGGGCCGGACACTGAACCCCGGTGGACCCACGATGAACCCATGGGGGCGCCGCTGTCCGTGGAGGAGCTGGAGGCCGGCGCCGCCGGGCTTCCCTCGCAGGCGAAGCGGAACCGTGCCCTCGGCATCATTGGGTTAAGCTCACCCCTGTCAGGATCGGCCGGCGAATCGCTCAGCCGGGCGAAGATGCATGTGGCAGGATTCTCCGCGCCGGAGCTGCAGCATCCATTTAACCTCCGGGACGGCAGCACCGCATTGGTCGACTTCTGGTTCCCTGCCCTGCGCATCGCGGGGGAGTTCGACGGCGAGGGCAAATACCTTCGCTCCGATTGGGGCAAGGGTCTGGATGTGGCGCAGCGGGTCCTGGCGGAGAAGAAGCGGGAGAATGCCATCCGGGCCCAGCGCGTCACCTTCGCCCGCTGGGATTGGAAGGAGCTGATGGCTCCGGGGGTTCTCGAGTCCATCCTGCGTGAGGCAGGCCTCCGCCCCGAGCTCCGCCGTCGGACGTCCCTGCAGAAATGAACAAAGATGCCGCCGGGGAACATGCGTGGACATGTTCGCCGGCGGCATTTGTGTTCGTAAGTGGAGAGTTAGTCCCCGGAGTTCACCAGCGAGTGCGCGGCACGCTCAAGGTAGTCCCACAGGGTGGCCTCGTGCAGTGGGGAGAGCTCGACGGCGTCCACGGCGGCGCGCATGTGCAGCAGCCAGCGGTCGCGTGCCGCGGGAGTGACGGCGAACGGCATGTGGCGCATGCGCAGGCGAGGGTGGCCGCGTTCCTCCAGATAGGTGCGCGGGCCGCCCCAGTACTGCTCCAGGAACATGGTCATGCGGCGCTCTGCCGGGCCCAGATCCTCATCGGGGTACATCGGGCGCAGGATCTCGTCCTCAGCGATGCCCTGGTAGAACACGTGCACCAGCTTGGCGAAGGTCTCATGGCCGCCGACGGCATCGTAGAAGGTCTCGGTGATGCCCGGCACGGCGGGCGCGGCACCAGGGCTGCCGGCCGGCATGCCCTTGCCCTGGTCCACGGGGATCAGCCGGGCCAATGGCGTGCCGAAACGGGACGGGATGGGAGTGCCGTCTTCGGCGGTGGGGGTCTGGTTGGTCTCGGTCATGACTACTATTCTCCGGCTTCCTGCTGGATGGGGCGACGTTCGCCCTCCGCGCCGGCGGAGGCGTCGGGCTCGCCGGCGGCCTCCGGGTCCACATAGTTGCCCTGCGAGCGGTTGCCCACGCGCAGGATCTCACCGTTGCGCAGGTACCAGATGGCACCGTCCTCGGCGCGGACGCGCGTGATGCGCAGGCCCACGGATTCCACCACGCCCACCACATCACTGGTCTCGATGACGTCGCCGATGCCGTACTGGTCCTCGATGGTGATGAAGATGCCGGCCAGGAAGTCGCGGATCAGCTGCTGGCAGCCGAAACCGATGGCGATACCCAGGATTCCGATGCTGGTCAGCAGGGGAGCGACATTGACCTCGAAGGCGATCAGCACGTAGAAGCCAACCACCACGACGACGCCGACACTCACCACGGAGTTCAGCAGCGAGCCGATGGTTTCGGCACGTTGGATCCGGCGTTCGGACTCCAAGTTCCGCAGCACGGGATGGGCCCATTTGAACATCCGCCGTTCGGACAGCGCGGTGCCGTTCTGGGCGCGCTTGACCACGCGGGCGATCAACTGGTGGAGGACCAGCCAGATGACGAAGCCGATGACCATGATGATGCCGGCGTCGAGCAGATGCCGCCAGAAACCATCCAGAGCATCGGGCACGGCGTCGGCCAGATCAGTCTGCAGGGGCAGTTGAAGGAGGGTGTTTTGTAGTGCCATCACGGCATCAACCCTAGCGCCGCTTCCTGAAGACCCGCTCCGAGGACACCCGCGGCGGGATTCCGCTAGACAGAGACCTGCGGTTCGTGCAGCACGGGGAAGTTCACGCTCCGGGCGATGAAGCACAACTGTGAGGCCTCATGGTGCAGGCTGGCCGCCAGTTCCAACTGGGCCGGGTCCGTGATGACCAGCTGCGGGCGCAGGGTGGCACTGGTGAACTGGCCGCTGCCATCAGGGTTCAGGAGCATGGTGCCCCTGGCGCTGTCCTGGTACTTGGTGACCACAATCCCGTGGTTCACCGCCACGTGCAGGTAGGAGAGCATGTGGCACTGGGCCAGGGCCGTGAGCAGCAGCTGCTCGGGATTCCACCGGTCGCGGTCGCCGTGGAAGGTGGGGTCCGCGGAGCCGAGCAGCATAGGCAGCCCGGCGGCCGTGACGGAGTGGTCCCGTCCGTAGGCCTTGTAGCCGGAGGTGCCGGTGCCGCGGTTGCCGGTCCAAAAGACAGTGACATCGTAATGGTGTTCGTGGATGGCCATGGTGCCAGCCTAGCGCGAGGGGGCGGTCCGGTGGTCGAGCTGGTCGAGACCTCGCTCCCCAGCCGCTCCCGCAACTCGCAAGCTCGTCGCGGGTCCCTCGCGGCCGTGGCCCCAGGCTCGACCACCGATCGGTGGTCGAGCCTGTCAGGACCTATTGGTCGGCGGCCTGGGCCTTGAGGGCGCGGACGACGCCGTCGCGGCTTTCCAGCACCAGGCGGCGCATGGCGGGGGTTTCCTCGCCGAGTTCGGCCAGGAACGCATCCGTGGCATCAATCGTCTGCTGGGACACCAGCAGGGCCGGGTACAGGCCCGTGACAATCGTGGAGCTGATCTCGTGCGACTTCTCGGCCCACACCGTGCGGATGGAGCCGAAGTACTTGGCCACGTACGGCTCCAGCAGCTCCGTGTCCCAGACCCGCGAGAAGCCCGTGATGGCCGAGCGCTGGGCGGCGTTGGGCATGTCGCCGCGGACGACGACGGCGTCCCAGACGGCCGCCTTGGCCTCGGCCGTGGGGATGGCAGCCGACGCGACAGCTGCAGCGAGTGCACCCGTCTGGGTGTTGTCGCGGGCCAGCTCGGCGTCGACGTCGGACTGGTCCATGCGGCCGCCAGCCACCAGGGAGGTCAGCAGCTCCCAGCGCAGATCCTGGTCCACGGGCAGGCCCTCAAGCACCTCGGAACCGTCAAGCAGCGACGCCACAACGTTGAGCTGTCCCTCCGTCTGGGCCAGGGCCGCGAAGGACTTCACGAACTGCAGCTGGGAATCGGAACCCGGGGCCGCGGCGCGGCCAAGGTCCCGGAGACCATCGGCCGCGGCAATGCCCGTGGCCTTCTGGTGCTCGGGGGCCACGTAGAAGGCCAGCGTGCTGGCGAGCTGGCGCAGCAGCACCGTGACCACCGTGGAATCGGACTCGGAGCCAATGTTGGCCAGCACCAGGTCCACGTACTCGCGGGCGGGGGTTTCGCCGTCGCGCGCTGCATCCCAGGCCGAGGCCCACACCAGCGTGCGGGGGAGCGAGGCGGCAAAGTCCTTCAGGTGCGCCTTGGCCGTGGCCAGGGAGTGTGCATCGAGGCGGATCTTGGCGTAGGCCAGGTCGTCGTCGTTGAGCAGCACCAGATCCGGACGGGCCAGGCCCACCAGCTCCGGCACCTGGGTCACCTCGCCGTCGATGTCCAGCTCCACGCGGTGGGTGCGGACCAGTTTGCCTGTGTTCTCGCCATCGGCGGCTACGTTGTAGAAGCCGACCGCCGCGCGGTGCGGACGGATGGTCGGGTACTCGGCCACGGCGGACTGCAGCACGGCAAAAGAGGTGATGGCGCCGTCGTCGTCCACCTCGATGGCCGGCTTGAAGGTGTTCACGCCGGCGGTCTCCAGCCACAGCGCGGACCATTCCTTCAGGTCGCGGCCGCTGGAGTCCTCCAGCTCGGTGAGGAGGTCAACCAGCTCGGTGTTCCCCCAGGAGTGCTTGGCGAAGTAGGCGCGGACGCCGGCCATGAACTCCTCCTGGCCCACCCAGGCCACCAGCTGGCGCAGCACGGAGGCGCCCTTGGCGTAGGTGATGCCGTCGAAGTTGACCAGCACATCCTCCAAGTCGCGGATCTCGGCCTTGATAGGGTGCGTGGAAGGCAGCTGGTCCTGGCGGTAGGCCCAGCTCTTCTCCAGCGAGGCGAAGGTGGTCCAGGCATCGACGTAGCGGGTGTTCTCCGCGGCGGCCAGGTGCGACATGAACTCCGCGAAGGATTCATTGAGCCACAGATCATTCCACCAGCGCATGGTCACCAGGTCGCCGAACCACATGTGGGCGAGCTCGTGCAGGATGGTGATGGCACGGCGCTCAATCGTGGCCTCGGTGACCTTGGAGCGGAACACGTAGCTCTCCAGGAAGGTCACGGCCCCGGCGTTCTCCATGGCGCCGGCGTTGAACTCCGGGACAAAGAGTTGGTCGTACTTGGTGAAGGGGTACGGGGTGCCGAACTGCGCCTCGAAGAACTCAAAGCCCTGGCGGGTGAGCTCGAAGACGTTCTCCGCATCCATGTACTGCATCAGGGACTTGCGGGCAAAGACACCCAGCGGAATGACGCGGCCGTCGGAGCTGGTGAGCTCGCTGCGGATGGACTCGTACGGGCCGGCAATCAGCGCGGTGATGTAGCTGGAGATGCGCGCGGTGGGCTCAAAGTGCCAGGTGGAGCGGCCGGCGGCCTCAGCGGCAACGGGCTCCGGCGTCGTGGAGTTGGAGATGACGTCCCAGTGCGACGGTGCGGTGATGTGGAAGGTGAACGGCGCCTTCAGATCGGGCTGCTCGAAGACGGCAAACATGCGGCGGCTGTCGGGGACCTCGAACTGCGTGTAGAGGTACACCTCCTCATCGACCGGGTCCACAAAGCGGTGCAGGCCCTCGCCGGTGTTCATGAACAGCGCATCGGCCTCGATGGTGAGGACATTGTGCGCGGCCAGATTGGGCAGCTGGATGCGGACGCCGTCGGACACCTCGGCCGGATCAAGGGCGGCGCCGTTGAGCGTCACCGCATGCACGGCGTCGGTGATGGCATCGATGAACGACGACGAACCCGCCTCGGCCGTGAACACCACTGTGGTGGTGGAGGCAAAGGTCTTCTCGGACGGGGTGAGGTCGAGGGTCACGTCATAGGATTCGACGCTGATCAGGGCTGCGCGCTCGCTGGCTTCGGCGCGGGTCAGATTCATGCCTGGCAAGGTGGTTCCTCCGGTGGAAGTGTCGGATGAAGGCTGCGGGAGGACCCCGCGACAACGTGAAAGCAGTCTTTCACGTCTCTGGCGTGGTCCACGTTACACCGCGTGTTGCGCAGCGGTGCGGCCGGTTGATGTTGGACACGGCATGCGGGACGCTGGTGGAGTGGAATGGATCTTGACCAGGGGGTGGCGGCATGGCCGGCAGGACGGCTGACTCTCCGCATGGCACGGTGGACAAGAGGGCCCTGCGCTTTGCCATCGGCTTCCCGCTGGCGCTTGCGGTTGCCTTCTTTGCCGCCGGCCTGACACTGCTCAGCGACGTGCCCCGCGGCGTGGTCCTGCCCGTGGGCGGAAACCCGCTGGCCCTGCCGGTGTATCTGGCCGTGGCCGCGGTGGCCATCGCCGTCGTGGGTGCCGGCATCTCCACTCAGGCCGCGCGCACCGTGCTGCCCAGGTTGCTGCGCCGCGTCCTGCTGGGCGTGGGGATGAGCGTGCAGTTGTTCCTGGCGGCCTTGTTTGGTGCCACGCTGACGGCCCAGGCCGGGACCGATGCAGCGCCCGGCCGGCGGCTGGATGCCATCGTTCTGGCAATGGGCAGCGGTGCGGCCGTGGCGCTGGGCGTGGTGCTGGCCATGACCTTCAAGCCGGACGAGCAGTGGACGCGGGCGGACGACGAGGCCCTCACCCTGGCGCTGGACCCGCAGCTGGCTGCGGACAAGGTGGGCTACTGGGTGCATCCGCGCAGCTCCGTGGTCATCATGATCCTGCTCGCGGGGGTCCTGCCCGCGGTGTTCCTCTCGCTCATTACGCCATGGTTGGGCGTGGCATCAGTGGTGGCCGCACTAGTGGCGCTGGGGGCGTTGACAGCCCTGGTGGAGGCGGACCGGGTTGGCGTGCGGGTGCAGCTGGCCGGCGTCGTGCCGGTGATGAATGCCGCCTGCGTGGACATCGACGGCGCCGTCTCGTTGAACGTTTCCGCGGGCCACCACGGCGGCTGGGGTCTGCGCCACCACAGCGGGTCCGCATCCTTCCTGGCCGCCTCGGGAGCCGCCGTCGTCGTCCGGCGCACCGACGGCACCTCCCTGGTGATCGGTGCCCCCGAACTGGACACCGCCGACACATTGGAAGCGCTGCTCAACCGTCGGGCGGGCAAGCGGCCCTGACGACGCCGGGCCGGGTAGGCTTGACAGCGGTATTCAGCCCTCGACTTCTTAGGACTCCCCATGCGCGTTCACATTGCCACCGACCACGCGGGCCTCGAGCTCAGCGCCCACCTCATCACCGCGCTGAGCGCCAAGGGCTACGAGATGGTCGACCACGGGCCCACCGAGTACGACGCCGAGGACGACTACCCGAGCTTCTGCATCAACGCGGCCCTCGCCGTCGTGGCAGACCAGGCCGCCGGTGTGGATGCGCTGGGCATCGTGCTGGGCGGCTCCGGCAACGGCGAGCAGATCGCCGCCAACAAGGTGGTTGGCGTCCGTGCGGCCCTGGCCTGGAACCTGAGCACCGCCACGCTGGCCCGCGAGCACAACGACGCGAACGTGGTGGCCGTGGGCGGGCGCCAGCACAGCGTGGAGGAGGCCACCGAGATCATCGAGGCCTTCCTGGCCGAGCCCTTCAGCAACGCCGAGCGCCACGTCCGCCGCATTGGCAAGATCGCCACGTACGAGACCACCGGCGAGGTAGTTGCCTAGCCCATGCCCGAAGGACACTCCGTCCACCGGCTGGCCCGGCAGTTCCAGGACGTTTTTGGCGGCGCGCGGCTGGCGTTGAGCAGCCCGCAGGGCAGGTTCGCCGCCGGCGCCGCCGCCCTGGACGGCCACACGCTGGAACGCGCCCAGGCCCATGGGAAGCAGCTGTTCCTGCATTTCTCCCACGACCTGGTGCTGCGCGTGCACCTGGGGCTCTACGGGGCCTGGGATTTTGGCGGGGATGACACGTTCGCCGGGGCCTCCAGCATCGGTGCGCCCCGGCGGATCGGCGAACGCGAGCTGCCCGGGGCCTCCGGCCGTTCTGCCGGGACGGCCGGAGGAGCGCTTGTCGGGGGAGCGGGGGAGTCCGACGACGACGGCGGCCCCGCCGCCGTCTACACCGGGCCGCCCGAGCCCAAGGGCGCCGTCCGCGTGCGGCTGGTGTCGGACCACGGCTGGGCGGATCTGCGCGGGCCGACGGCCTGCGAAGTCCTCACGCCGGCCGAGGTTGCGACGGTTCTGGCGAAGCTGGGCCCGGACCCGCTGCACAATGCGCCCGGCGACATGGCCGAGTTCCGCCGCCGCATCACGGGCAGCGGCACCAACATCGCCCTGCAATTGATGAAGCAGGAGGTGCTCGCCGGCGTGGGCAATGTCTACCGCGCCGAGACGCTCTTCCGGCAAGGACTGGACCCATGGCTGCCCGGAAAGTCACTGACCGCGCAGGAGGCCGATGCCCTCTGGCTGGACATCGTCTCGATCATGGCCGACGGCGTACGCGACGGCCGCATCATCACCACGGACCCGAAACACCGTCCCGGCTCGGCCCCCACAGGCTCCGCCTCAACAGCCCCGGCGACGGGCCCCGCCAACGGAACAGACGCCGTCGTGCCCGTTCCCGTGGCCGACGCCCACTATGTCTACCACCGCACCGGGCTCCCATGCCGGCTTTGCGGCACCCCTATCGCACTGACCGACCTCGGCGCCCGCAAGCTCTACTGGTGCCCCACCTGCCAGCCCCGCTGACCCCAACTGAGTGACAGTTGTGACACGTTCCGAGGCCCGGAACGTGTCACAACTGTCACTCAGTTGGGCGCGGGAGGGGGCAAAGGGGTGTTAAACGAAGAAACCCTCCGGCAGCGGCCAGAGGGTTTGAATCTGAGGGGGCGACGGGAATCGAACCCGCGTAATCAGTTTGGAAGACTGAGGCTTTACCATTAAGCTACGCCCCCGGAAATCTCGGCCAGCGGCCGGACAACTCCTCGATAGTAGCAACCGCTGCGGCGGCCCGCAAATCGACTCCAGATGGCCGCGCGGTGAACGAGTGGTGGGCGAATGTTCACGCTGCGGCGCGTCGCGGAAGGTGCCAATTGTGCATCACAGATGTATAGGCCATAGACTGTCCCGGGCACTACGGGGCGTAGCGTAGTGGCTAGCGCGCCTGCTTTGGGAGCAGGAGACCGCAGGTTCGAGTCCTGTCGCCCCGACTCAGTACCTTCCAGCTTGGCCTCGCGGCCGGGTTGCCAGTGTGCTGGTGTGCCGACCATTTATCAACAGACCATCAGGAGTACCACGCTGTGAAGAGCGCTGTCGAAAACCTCACGCCCACTCGGGTAAAGCTCAATGTTGAGGTTCCGTTTGAGGAATTGAAGCCCAGCATTGACGAGGCTTACAAGACGATTGCTACGCAGGTCCAGGTTCCCGGCTTCCGCAAGGGCAAGGTGCCCAACGCACTGATCGATCAGCGCGTTGGCCGCGGCTACGTCCTGGAGACGGCAATCAACGAAGGCCTCAATGGCTGGTACCAGAGCGCCGTTGCCGAATCCGGCATCCGCCCGCTGAGCCGTCCCGAGGTTGAGATCACCGAGGTTCCGGACCCCACGTCCACCGACGGTGAGCTCAAGTTCCACGTCGAGATCGACGTGCGCCCCGAGATCGAGCTGCCCGATTACGCCGGCATCGAGGTTGAGGTTGAGGCCGCCGAGATCGCCGACGAGGACATCGAGAAGGCTCTGGACGAGCTGCGCGGCCGCTTCGGCACGCTGAAGTCCGTTGAGCGTCCGGCCGCCGATGGCGACTTCCTGTCCATCGACATCGCTGCCAAGATCGACGGCGAAGAGATCGACTCCGCTTCGGACCTGTCCTACCAGGTTGGCGCCGGCACCATGCTGGACGGCCTGGATGAGGCTGCAACTGGCCTGAGCGTTGGCGAAGAGGCAATCTTCGACACCAAGCTGGTTGGCGGCGAGCACGCCGGCAAGGACTCCCAGGTCACCGTGACCATCAAGTCCGTCAAGGTCCGCGAGCTGCCCGAGGCAAACGACGACTTCGCACAGCTGGCCAGCGAATTCGACACCATCGCCGAGCTCCGCGAGGACCTTACCAAGCAGGTTGCCTCCTCCAAGGCTCTGGAGCAGGGCGTTGAGGCCCGCGACAAGGTTCTGGAGAAGCTGGTTGCCCTCATCGAGGTTCCGGTTCCGGCTTCCGTCATCGAAGAGCAGATCGAGCAGCACTTCGACGGCACCGCCAACCACGGTGGCGAGGACCACGACACCGAGGAGCACCGCGCCGAAATCAAGGCCAACTCCGAGCGTGCCTTCCAGAACGAGATCATCCTCGACGCCGTTGCCGACAAGGAAGAGATCGGTGTCAGCCAGGCTGAGCTGATCGACTACATCGTCAACTCCGCCAGCCAGTACGGCATGGACCCGAACCAGTTCGCTCAGATGCTGGATTCCTCGGGCCAGGTTCCGATGGTTGTCGGCGAGGTCCGCCGCCGCAAGGCTCTGGCCGCCGTTCTGGCCCAGGCCAAGGTTGTCGACACCAAGGGTGTCGAGGTTGACCTGACCGACTTCGTCAGCGTTGCCGGCGAGGACGAGGCAGAGGCTGTTGAAGCCGTTGCCGAGGAAGCCGCTGAGGAAGCCACCACCGATCCCGGTGAAGCACGCTTCTAATCCACCAGCGTCTGTGGGCTTGAATCCCGCATAGCGCCGTAGTGGTTTCAGCTCCGCCGCCGTCCCCCGCAAGGGGGCCGGCGGCGGAGCTGTTTAACGCCGTCGTGCCCCGGCCTGCCGAACGCCCCGTGGAGCATGCGCCCACAGCGAACAGCGCCGATTTGCGAAACAAAACGAGGGCCAAAGCGGCTACTGTCCAAGTAGTGAAGATTAGTGGCCGGACGGCGTAGGCCGGCGGCCACGAGGGAGAGGTAATTCCACCATGGCACAGCACACCACACCGACGATGGCTACAGTGGACCCGGCCAGCCGGGACGACTACATCTACAACCGCCTGCTCAAAGAGCGCATCATCTGGTTGGGCTCCGAGGTCCGGGATGAGAACGCCAACGCGATCTGCTCCCAGCTCCTGCTGCTCTCCGCAGAGGATCCCGAGAAGGACATCTACCTTTACATCAACTCGCCCGGTGGATCCGTGACGGCCGGCATGGCCATCTACGACACCATGCAGTTCATCCCGAACGACGTCGTGACCGTCGCCACCGGTCTGGCTGCCTCCATGGGCCAGTTCCTGCTCTCCTCGGGCACCAAGGGCAAGCGCTATGCGACCCCCAACGCCCGCATCCTGATGCACCAGCCCTCTGGCGGCATCGGCGGCACGGCCTCGGACATCAAGATCCAGGCCGAGCTCATCCTGCACATGAAGAAGGTCATGGCCGAGCTCACCGCCGACCAGACCGGCCAGAGCGTTGAGAAGATCCTCAAGGACAACGACCGCGACAAGTGGTTCACGGCCGAGGAAGCCCTGGAGTACGGCTTCTTTGACAAGATCAGCCGCCACGCCGGATCCGTCGCCGGTGGCGGCGGAACCAACGCGAAGTAATAGGCCAAAGAGAAGATTCCAGGAGCAATGACAATGAACTACAACTTTGGTTCTACCGCCGGCAACCTGCCGAACAGCCGCTACGTCCTTCCGCAGTTCGAAGAGCGTACGCCCTACGGCTTCAAGCGCCAGGACCCGTACACCAAGCTCTTCGAGGACCGCATCATCTTCCTCGGTGTGCAGGTTGACGACGCCTCCGCCGATGACGTGATGGCCCAGCTTTTGGTGCTCGAGTCCACCGACCCGGACCGCGACATTACGCTGTACATCAACTCTCCCGGCGGCTCGTTCACGGCCATGACGGCCATCTACGACACCATGCAGTTCATCCGCCCGGAAGTCCAGACGGTCTGCCTGGGCCAGGCTGCCAGCGCCGCCGCGGTGCTGCTGGCCGCCGGTGCCCCCGGCAAGCGTCTGGCGCTGCCGAACGCCCGTGTGCTGATCCACCAGCCCGCCCTCTCGGGTGGCCAGGGTGGCCAGGCCTCCGACCTGGAGATCCAGGCCAACGAGGTCATGCGCATGCGCTCCTGGCTCGAGGACACGCTGGCCAAGCACTCCGGCCGCACGCCGGAGCAGCTGAACAACGACATCGAGCGTGACAAGATCCTCACCGCCGCAGAGGCGAAGGATTACGGCCTGATCGATGAGGTTCTGGAACCCCGCAAGATCAAGCCGGCGGCCATCACCCGCTAGCAGCAGTGCCTACCGGACGCCGGGGCATCCCATGGAAATGGAGTGCCTCGGCGTTTGGCTTCCGCCGAATGTCGTCCCCGTGGCCTAAAGTGGAGGCAAGAAGCGTGCACCGGCGGTTTGCGGCTGGTGGTTTGTCCGCTGCACTTGCAGCGGATCCAGTTCGAAGAGCAAGACATCACGAAAGGGGCCTCACGTGGCTCGTATGGGCGAGAGCACCGATCTACTCAAGTGCTCCTTTTGTGGGAAGAGCCAGAAGCAGGTCCGCAAGCTGATTGCGGGCCCCGGCGTCTACATCTGCGATGAGTGCATTGAACTGTGCAACGAGATCATCGACGAGGAACTGGCCGAGGTTGCGGACCTCGAGAGCTTTGAGCTCCCCAAGCCGCGGGAGATCTTTGACTTCCTGCAGGAGTACGTCATCGGCCAGGAGCCGGCCAAGCGTTCCCTCGCCGTCGCGGTGTACAACCACTACAAGCGCATCCAGTCCGGCCACGCCAGCAAGGGTGCCACCCTGGCCGGTGGAAAGCACGACGACGTCGAGATCGCCAAGTCGAACATCCTCCTGATCGGCCCCACCGGCTGTGGCAAGACCTACCTTGCCCAGACCCTGGCCCGCCGGCTGAACGTGCCGTTCGCCGTTGCCGATGCCACGGCGCTGACCGAGGCCGGCTATGTGGGCGAGGATGTGGAGAACATCCTGCTCAAGCTGATCCAGGCCGCCGACTATGACGTCAAGAAGGCCGAGCAGGGCATCATCTACATCGACGAGATCGACAAGATCTCGCGCAAGAGTGAGAACCCGTCCATCACCCGCGACGTCTCCGGCGAGGGCGTGCAGCAGGCGCTGCTGAAGATCCTCGAGGGCACGGTGGCCTCGGTGCCGCCGCAGGGCGGACGCAAGCACCCGCACCAGGAGTTCATCCAGATCGACACCACCAATGTGCTCTTCATCGTGGCCGGCGCCTTCGCCGGCCTGGAGGAGATCATTGGTTCCCGGGCCGGCAAGAAGGGCATCGGCTTCGGTGCACCCCTGAGCGCCCTCAAGCAGGACGAGGCCAGCTACGCGGACGTCATGCCAGAGGATCTGCTCAAGTTCGGCCTGATCCCGGAGTTCATCGGCCGCCTGCCCGTGATCACCACCGTGACCCACCTGGACCGACCGGCCCTGATCCAGATCCTCTCCGAGCCGAAGAACGCGCTGGTCAAGCAGTACCAGAAGATGTTCCAGCTCGACGGCGTGGAGCTGGCCTTTGAGGACGACGCCCTGAATGCGATTGCGGACCTGGCGCTGGCCCGGGGGACAGGTGCCCGTGGGCTGCGGGCGATCATGGAGGAAGTGCTGCTTCCCGTCATGTTCGAGCTGCCCAGCCGCGAGGACATCGCCCAGGTGGTCATCACCGCGGATGTGGTGGCCAAGGTTTCCCCGCCCACGCTGATCGCGCACGACGTGGCGGCCAAGCGCCGCAACAAGTCCGCCTAGACGCGGCTGCCCGTTCGCGGGAAGAAAGTCGGGACCGGCGCTGTTGTGACCATCAGTTGTGACTTTTTCTTTGCACCCCATTCCTGACCAGGAGACCCCATGACTGACGCTACCTTGAACTCCACCGCGCCTTCCTCCAACAAGGCCGATTTCTGGTTCGATCCGATCTGCCCCTTCGCCTGGGCCACCTCCCGCTGGATCGGCGAGGTTGAGGACGTCCGCGACGTCGCCGTCGACTGGCACGTGATGAGCCTGTCCGTGCTGAACGAGAACAACGAGACCCTGTCCCCGGAGTACCGCGAGAAGGTTGCCAAGGGCTGGGGCCCGGTCCGCGTGATCACCGCTGCCGCCGCCGCCCATGGCGAGGGCGTCATCAAGCCGCTCTACGATGCCATGGGCACCCTGATCCACCACGACAAGGTCGAGGACCTGTCCGAGGTAGTGGTCAAGGCTCTGGCCGAGGTGGGGCTGCCCGCCGAGCTGGCCGAGGCCGCCACCACCGACGCCCACGACGAGGCACTGCGTGCCAGCCACCACGAGGGCATCTCCAAGGTGGGCCAGGATGTTGGCACGCCCATCGTGGCGTTCAACGACACCGCGTTCTTCGGCCCCGTCATCACCCGGATCCCGCGCGGCGAGGATGCCGGCCGGATGTGGGATGCCACCGTCACGCTGGCCGGATTCCCGGAGTTCTTCGAGATCAAGCGCAGCCGCACGGAGTACCCCAGCTTCAACTAGTTCCTCACAGTACGACGCACCATGTGACGCAAGGGAAAGCGATTTCCCTTGCGTCACAATCGTTTTTCCCCCGATTGATATCGATAACCTGACGTAGTTGACAGAATATGACACTTTTTTGTCAATATCGATCAAGATCAAGAGGGGTAGCGATTTGAAGATTTCTCGATTCAGCACAACCATGGCCGTTGCGGTTGGCACCGCCGTCCTCGGTGCCACACTTTCGGCACTGCCTGCATCTGCGGCAGCGCCGAACTTCGTCCACGTCGACTGTTCGGCGGCTCCTTCGGGTGTTGCTGACGGGAGCCAGCGGGCTCCCTACACAACCCTCGAGGAAGCCAATGCCATCACCTTGAAGGCGGGCGACAGGATCCGCTTCAAGCGTGGTGCCACCTGCCTTGGCACATTTGCGCCGAAGGGCAGTGGAACCAGCAGGCGGCCCATCAGCATTGGAGCCTATGGGCCGGGAAGGGCGCGCCCGGTCATTGACGGCGATGGGGCAGCCGACACTATCCTGCTGCGCAACATGGCTGGCGTTGAAATCTCCGGCTTGGAGGTCACGAACGCGAAGGGGCCGGCATCACTGCGCCGGGGCGTCTACCTGCTGCTGGAGGACTTTGGGACGGCGAACCACATGGTGGTTGACGACCTGTATGTCCATGACATCAATGGCAATGATGCCAAAGACATCCGCGGAAGCGGCGGAATTCTTGCCTCGGTGGGAGGCGAGGCCAAGGCAAGCAACTACAACGATCTGCAGATCACCAACAACAGGGTGGAGCATGTCACCCGCACCGGCATCGCCGCCGTCGCCAGCCTCTGGGCCCAGCGGGCGGAAGTCGGTAGCACGGTCATCACCAAACCGTGGACGGGCAACACCGGCATCGTCATCAGCAACAACAACGTCCTCGACACCGGCGGTGACGGAATCGTTCCGCAGACTGCCCTGGACGCCGTCGTCGAACACAACAGGGTCCACAAGTTCCAGCAGCGCTCGGCAGGGTACAACGCCGGGATCTGGCCGTGGAACTCAGATGGCACGGCCTTCCGATTCAATGAAGTCTCGGGCGGTGCCACCACACGCGACGGCATGGCCTTTGACATCGACCAGGGTACGGACCGGACGCTCTTTGAATACAACTACAGCCATGACAACGCCGGTGGATTCTTCCTGGTCTGCAACGCCGCCGGCCGCGTGGCCAATGCCGTGGTGCGCTACAACATCAGCCAGAATGACACCTTCCGAGGCATTGAGACCTGTTCCGGGGGCATTGAGAGCGCCGAGTTCTACAACAACACCATTTACATCGGCCCGGGCATTTCCCAAACGGTCATCAATGAAAACAATGCCAACCAGCGAAACGTCGGCTTCCGCAACAACATCGTGGTGAAGGAAGGTGCCGGCACCGCATCCTTGAACCTGCGCTCCGGTGGCTTCAAACTGGCCACGAATAATTTTGTCAACGTTGGCGGAGCGGAGGCTGACACCACCGCCGTCAACGGTGATCCGCGGCTGCTGGCCCGTGGAACGGCATCTGGCATTGACAGTGCGCTGGGGTACAAGCTCCACCGGTCTTCGCCACTGCTGGCGGCGGGCCAGTCCATTGCCGGCAACGGAGGCCGGGACTACTTCGGCAACGCCGTGCCAGCCACCGGTCCGGTGTCCATCGGCGCCTACAACGGTCCAGGCGTGCACGGGCCTGCCCCCGAACCGATCCCGGGTCCGGCGGTCCCGCCGGGGCCCATGCCTGCCGGCCGGGAGTGAGACTCGGTCCGGTCAGCACCACTAGCCCGCTGCCCGCAACCCGGGAACCGGGAACGGGTTGGGGAGAACTACTCCCGTGTAGTTCTCCCCAACCTCTTGACGCCGCTGGTGTGCAGGAGGAGCATTCTTTCTACCCACTACTGACACAGTGGGTTTAGGGACACCAAAGATTCAGAGACGGAACCGGGCGCAGCTCTTGTGGCAAAGTTCGGGGAAGGTTGCCAGTGACGAGGCAACAGGACCTGAAGGTCTACGGAGTCCCCCAGACCGCAAAGCGTCACCAAGCGGCCGAAGTCGAAGCCCCACCAACGGCAAAACGCTGATGGGGCTTCCCCTTTGCCCAAAAACCCTCCGCCGTCGAATCTGTGTAGCAGTAGTCGCTCCAAAGACGCCTCTGAAGAACATCTACTGCCACACAGATGTGCGCTGTGCATTGCTAGGCTGGCGGGCATGACCCTGGATTCCCTGGACGCCGTCCGTGCCCGCATCGATGAGCTGGATGCCTCCATCATTGCCCTGATCGCCCAGCGCCAGGCTGCCGTGGTGCGGGCGGGGGAGCTCAAGCCGTCCGGCGACGCCGCGGCCGTCAGGGCTCCGGCCCGCGTGGAGCAGGTGGTTGCCAAGGCCCGGGCCCGGGCAACAGAGTCTGGTGCCTCGCCCGACGTCGTCGAGCAAACCTACCGCGCCATGATTGGCGCCTTCATCGACCTCGAGCACGGCGTCAATTCCGCCGAACGCTAGGTACAAAGCATCTGTGCAACAGATAACGCTCCCAAAATCGATTTTGGGAGCGTTATCTGTCACACAGTTGAGGGCTACGCCTGGGCGGGCTCCTCGGCGGGGGCCAGCTCGACGCCGGCCACGGTGAGTTCGCCCTCGGCGGCCTGCACGATGATCTCGCGGGCGTTGGCCGCTGCCTTCAGGTCGCCCAGACCGGCGGTCAGCTGGGCTGCCTGGGCCTCGGGGGCGGTGATGGTGGCGGTGAGGACCTCGGTGCGCTGCTTGACCTTGGCCTCGGACTTGGCCTTGCGGATGCCACTGAGCGCGGAACCCACGGTGGCCAGCATGGTGTTGTCGCCGTCGGCAACCTCCACCGCGGTGGGCCAGGTGGCGCGGTGCACGGAACCGGCACGCCACCAGCTCCACACCTCTTCCGTCGCGAACGGCAGGAAGGGTGCGAACAGGCGCAGCAGCGCGTCAAGGGTGGTGGCCAGGGCCGCCAGCACGCTCGCCTGCTCCGCCTCGCCGGCAGCGCCGTAGGCGCGGTCCTTGATGAGCTCCACGTAGTCGTCAGTGAACTGCCAGAAGAAGCTCTCGCTGATCTGCAGGGCGCGGGCGTAGTCGTAGTTGGCGAAGGCGGCGCTGGAGGAATCCACGACGGCGGCCAGCTGGGCCAGCAGGGCGCGGTCCAGCGGGTTGGTGACCACGGAGAGGTTCGCGGCGGTGACCACGGAATCCTGCGTGGCGCCCAGGTTCAGCACGAACTTGGAAGCGTTGAGCAGCTTGATGGCCAGACGTCGGCCGATCTTCATCTGCGCAATCTCGTAAGCCGTGTCGGCGCCGAGCTTGGCCGAAGCGGCCCAGTAGCGCACGGCGTCCGAGCCGAATTCGTTCAGCACATCGGTGGGGACCACCACGTTGCCCTTGGACTTGGACATCTTCTTGCGGTCCGGATCCAGGATCCAGCCGGAGATGGCCGCGTGCTTCCACGGTGCGGACTTCTGCAGGGCATCAGCGCGCACGGCGGAGGAGAACAGCCAGGTGCGGATGATGTCGTGGCCCTGCGGACGCAGGTCGAAGGGGTAGACCTTGGCGAAGAGCTCCTCATCCCGGCTCCAG
Organism: Arthrobacter sp. 35W; assembly: GCF_000482545.1. Lineage (GTDB taxonomy): Bacteria > Actinomycetota > Actinomycetes > Actinomycetales > Micrococcaceae > Specibacter. The sequence continues at coordinate 2,038,439 of NZ_KI519454.1, read as the reverse complement.
CCACCCACGATCTGCGGGGTCAGCGAGGAGGTGGCCCAGGTGTCCAGTACATCGGCGTCGCCGGTGAAGCCACCGGGAACGTCGCGCTGGGCTTCCTCAAAGCCGATCGGGGCGTCAGCCGCCGGGTCCACGGGGAGCTGGGCATCCGTGGGCAGGATCGGCGTCTCGTAGACCGGGTTGCCCTCGGCATCCAGCGGGTACCAGACGGGCACCGGCACGCCGAAGAAGCGCTGGCGGGAGACCAGCCAGTCGCCGTTCAGGCCGGAGATCCAGTTGTCGTAGCGCGAGCGCATGAACGCGGGGTGGAATTCGATTTCCTGGCCGCGGCCGATCAGGCGTTCGCGGCGGTCCTCGTCACGGCCGCCGTTGCGGATGTACCACTGGCGGGAGGTGACAACTTCCAGGGGCTTGTCGCCCTTTTCGAAGAAGTTCACCGGGTGCATGATTTTCTTCGGCTCGCCGTCCATCAGCTCGGCCGCGGTGAGCAGCTCGACGACGGTTTCCTTGGCGCTGAAGACGGTCTTGCCGGCCAGCGTGGCGAAGTGGGCCTTGCCCTCGTCGGTGGTGATCCACGACGGAGTCTCGCCCGTGATGCGGCCGTCGCGGCCGATGATGGCGCGGGTGGGCAGCTGCAGTTCACGCCACCAGGTGACGTCGGTCAGGTCGCCGAAGGTGCAGACCATGGCAATGCCGGAGCCCTTGTCGGCTTTGGCCAGCGGGTGCGGGAAGACCTCAACCTCGACGCCGAACAGCGGGGAGGTGACCTTCTTGCCGAAAAGCGGCTTGTAGCGCTCGTCGTCCGGGTTGGCCACGAGGGCGGCACAGGCGGCCAGCAGTTCGGGGCGGGTGGTCTCGATGAAGATCTTGGTGCCGTCTTCGGCGAAGAACGGGTAGCGGTAGTAGGCGCCGGGCATTTCCCGGTCCTCCAGCTCGGCCTGGGCCACGGCGGTGCGGAAGGTGACATCCCACAGGGTGGGGGCCTCGGCCATGTAGGCATCGCCGGCGGCCAGGTTGGCCAGGAAGGCGCGCTGGGAGACGGCGCGGGAGTTGTCGTCGATGGTGCGGTAGGTCAGCTTCCAGTCAACGGATAGGCCCAGGGTCTGGAAAAGGTGCTCGAAGACCTTCTCGTCCTCAACGGCCAGTTCCTCGCACAGCTCGATGAAGTTCCGGCGGGAGACGACGTCGAAATCGCGCTGGTTCTTCGCGGGCGTGGCCGGCGGGCGGTAGTCGGCGTTGTAGGCGATGGCCGGGTCGCAGCGGACGCCGAAGTAGTTCTGCACCCGGCGCTCGGTGGGCAGGCCGTTGTCGTCCCAACCCATGGGGTAGAAGACGTTCTTGCCGTTCATGCGCTGGTAGCGGGCCAGCACATCGGTCTGGGTGTAGGAGAACATGTGTCCAACGTGCAGGGACCCGGACGCGGTGGGCGGCGGGGTGTCGATCGAGTACACCTGCTCACGCGTGGTGTTCTCATCGAACTTGTAGGTGCCTTCAAGGCCCCAGCGCTCGGTGAACTTGGCCTCAAGGCCTTCGAGGGCGGGCTTGTCGGGGACGTTGGACGGGGTGGTGGCGGGCGTGTCTGTGCCCGGGATAAGTTCAGCCATGGGTCAATTCTTTCATGCTTTGCGCTGACGCCGGGAAGTCGGCGGGTGGGGCTAGGATGCGGGCATGGGCACCGTGAGGATTCTGCGCGTGTACGACGACGGCGCGCCGGGGGAGCTGCGCGTCCTGGTGGACCGCTTGTGGCCGCGCGGGGTGAAGAAGGAGCGCGTGGACCTCTGGCTGAAGGATGCCGCGCCCAGCCCCGAGCTGCGCATCTTCTTTGACCACCGGGCCGAGAGATTCGCGGAGTTCGCCGCGGCCTACCGGGCGGAGCTGGCCGACAATCCCGCCGTCGACCAAATCAGGGAACTGGCCCGGGACCAGGACGTCGCTCTGGTGTACGGAGCCAGGGATCCGGCGATCAACCACGCCGTGGTGCTGCTGGCCGCCGTCGAGGATGCTGCCCAGCAGGGCTGAGCTGACGCGATAGATTTGTTCCATGCCTGAGAACACGCCCGCATCCACAGCCCCCTTCAAGCACGCCGTCGTCACAGGTGCCAGCTCCGGCATCGGTGCCGCCACCGTCCGCAAGCTGCGCTCCGAGGGCTGGTCCGTGGTGGCCGTGGCCCGGCGCGCCGAGCGGCTGGAGGCGCTGGCGGCCGAAACCGGCGCCGTGCCCTTCGCCGCCGACGTCACGATCGACGACGACGTTGCCGCGCTGGCAGCCTTCGTGGCCGGCAACGGTGGTCTGGACACGCTGATCAACATCGCCGGCGGCGCCCGCGGTGCCGACCCGATGGCCACGGCCAACAATGACGACTGGGAATGGATGTTCCAGGTCAACGTGCTGGGCACCATGAAGATGGTCCGGGCCTTCCTGCCGGCCCTGCGCGCGCACGGCCACGGCACCATCCTGAACCTGACCTCCTCGGCGGCCCTGGCCCCCTACGAGGGCGGCGGCGGCTACAACGCCGCCAAGTTCGGCCAGAAGGCCATCACGGGTGCGCTGCGACTGGAGGAAGCCGAGCACAATATCCGCGTCATCGAGGTGGTGCCGGGCCTGGTGCAGACCGACGAGTTTGCGCTCAACCGCCTCGGCGGCGACCCGGCCGCCGCGGCAAAGGTGTACGAGGGCGTGGCCGAGCCGCTGGTGGCCGAGGATGTGGCCGATGTGGTCTCCTACGCCGTCGGGCTTCCCCACCACATCAACCTGGACGAGATAGTCATCCGGCCGGTGGCGCAGGCGGCCAACCACAAGCTGATCCGCCGCCTGTAGAACGACACAGAGCCCAGACAGAGCCCGGACGGGGCCCCGAGGCGGCATGGTGGCCAAAGACACGCGGCCAGCGGGCTGCGCGCGGGATTTCCATGTCACTTAGACTGGCGATGTCCCCTAGAATGGGGACAAAAGCGTTGACCCGGCCATCACCGGTGAGCTTCCGGAAGAACACGTCCTTCGCCCCCTGGGTCCAGAACGCCAGTAGAACCGGACGGGTAAGCCCGTCACAGCAGTCAATGAGCGGCCGCCTAGGCCCCGGCAACGGATAACAGGGCGGTAAGCGAGGTGGTACCACGGTGCCCGCCGCCCCACTATTGGGTCGGCCGGGCAGCGTCCTTGCATCCTGAATGATCTGTTCGCTCCGACCAGGATGATGAGATGACCCATTACCCGAAGGCCTCTGCCGCTGGCAGCTCCGCTGAAAACCGCCATGTCCCCGCTTCCGTGCGTTTCCCGGAGGTCGAAGAACGCATCCTGAAGTACTGGGATGAGGACGGCACCTTCCAGGCGAGCATCGACAACCGCAGCGCGGGCGATGACGGCAGCAACGAGTTTGTCTTCTACGACGGCCCGCCCTTTGCCAATGGTCTGCCGCACTACGGCCACCTGCTGACGGGCTACGTCAAGGACCTCGTGGCCCGCTACCAGACCCAGCGCGGGCGCCGGGTTGAGCGCCGCTTCGGCTGGGACACCCACGGTCTGCCGGCCGAGCTTGAGGCCATGAAGCAGCTGGGCATGACGGACAAAAAGCAGATCGAGGCCATGGGCATCGACAAATTCAATGACGCCTGCCGCTCCTCCGTGATGAAGTACGCCGGTGAATGGCAGAACTACGTCAACCGCCAGGCCCGCTGGGTGGACTTCGACAACGACTACAAGACCCTCAACGTGGAGTACATGGAGTCCGTCATCTGGGCCTTCAAGCAGCTCCACGAGAAGGGCCTGACCTACCAGGGCTTCCGCGTGCTGCCGTACTGCTGGAAGGACGAGACCCCGCTCTCCAACCACGAGCTGCGCATGGACGACGACGTCTACAAGATGCGCCAGGACCAGACTGTCACCGTCACGTTCCCGCTGCTGGCCGGCGAGTCCGAGCTGTCCAAGGAACTGGCTGGGGTCAACGCCCTGGCCTGGACCACCACGCCATGGACCCTGCCCACCAACCAGGCCCTGGCCGTCGGGCCCACCGTGGCCTACGCCGTCGTGCCCGCCGGCCCCAACGGTTCCGCCGCAGCGGGGGAGCGCTTCCTGCTCGCCAGCGATCTGGTCGGCGCGCACGCCAAGGACCTCGGCTACGACGACGGCGCGGCTGCCGCCGAGGCCGTCACCGCCACCTACCTGGGCTCCGAGCTTGAGGGCCTGCGCTACCAGCGCCTCTGGGACTACTTCGCCGACGAGGAAACCTACGGCACGGCCAATGCCTGGCAGATCCTCGTGGCCGACTACGTCACCACCACCGACGGCACCGGCATCGTCCACCAGGCACCCGCCTATGGTGAGGAAGACCAGAAGATCTGCGAGCAGTACTCCATCCCCGTGGTGCTGTCCGTGGACGAGGGCGCGCGCTTCCTGCCGCTCTTCGCCACCGGCGAGCTGGCCGAGATCGCCGGCGTGCAGGTCTTTGACGCCAACAAGGCCATCACCCGCGTGCTGAAGGCCGGCGGCCGACTGCTGCGCCAGGCCAGCTACGAGCACAGCTACCCGCACTGCTGGCGCTGCCGCACGCCGCTGATCTACCGCGCCATCTCCTCCTGGTACGTCGAGGTGACCAAGATCAAGGAGCGCATGGTTGGCCTGAACCAGGAGATCAACTGGATCCCCGAGAACGTCAAGGACGGCCAGTTCGGCAAGTGGCTGGCCAACGCCCGCGACTGGTCCATCAGCCGCAACCGCTTCTGGGGCAGCCCCATCCCGGTGTGGCAGTCCGACGACGCCGAATACCCGCGCACCGATGTCTACGGCTCCCTGGCCGAGATCGAGGCCGACTTTGGCCGGCTGCCGCTCAACGCCGCCGGCGAGCCCGATCTGCACCGCCCGTTCATCGATGAGCTGACGCGCCCGAACCCGGACGACCCCACCGGCAAGTCCACCATGCGCCGTGTCGAAGACGTGCTGGACGTGTGGTTCGATTCCGGCTCCATGCCCTACGGCCAGGCCCACTTCCCGTTCGAGAACGAGGAGTGGTTCAACACCCACAACCCGGCCGACTTCATCGTGGAGTACATCGGCCAGACACGCGGCTGGTTCTACATGCTGCACATCCTCTCGACGGCGCTCTTTGACCGCCCGGCCTTCCGCAACGTCATCAGCCACGGCATTGTGCTCGGCTCCGATGGGCAGAAGATGTCCAAGAGCCTGCGCAACTACCCGGATGTCTCCGAGGTTCTGGACCGCGACGGCTCCGACGCCATGCGCTGGTTCCTCATGTCCAGCCCCATCCTGCGCGGTGGCAACCTGGTGGTCACCGAACAGGGCATCCGCGAGGGCGTCCGCCAGGTGATCCTGCCGCTGTGGAATGTGTACAGCTTCTTCACGCTGTACACGAACACCGCCAACGGCGGCGCAGGCTACGACGCCCAGCTGCGCTACGACGGTTACTCCGACACCCTGGACGAGTACCTGATGGCCAACACCGGCGATCTGGTGCGCGCCATGCGCGAACAGCTGGATGACTACGACGTCTCGGGTGCCTGCGACTCGCTGCGCAGCTACCTGGACATGCTGACCAACTGGTACGTCCGCCGCAGCCGCCAGCGCTTCTTCGACGAGAACCACGACGCCTTCGACGCCCTCTACACGGCGCTGGAAACCGTCAGCCGTGTCTCCGCCGCGCTGCTGCCGCTGGTCACCGAGGAGATCTGGCGCGGGCTCACCGGCGGGCGCTCCGTGCACCTGACGGATTGGCCCGAGGCCTCGCTGTTCGCCGCCAACCCGGACCTGGTGGAGCAGATGAACCGCATCCAGCAAATCTGCTCCACGGGTTCCAGCCTGCGCAAGGCCGCCAAGCTGCGTGTGCGCCTGCCCCTGCAGGAGCTCACCGTGGTGGCGCCGAACGCCGGCGCGCTCACCAGCGCCGCCGCCGTCGTCGCCGACGAGCTGAACATCCGCTCCGTGCGGCTGGTGGACGCCGCCACGGCCTCGCCTGAGGAGTTCGGCATCGAGCAGAAGCTGGTAGTCAACGCCCGCGCCGCCGGTCCGCGCCTGGGCAAGAACGTCCAGCTGGCCATCAAGGGCGCCAAGGGTGGCGACTGGTCCGTCGTCGACGGCGTTGTCACCGCCGGCGGCCTGGCGCTGGAGCCCAGCGAGTACACGCTGGAGACGGTTGTTGCCGATTCCGGCGACGGCGCGACGGCGGCTGTCGCCGTCCTGCCCGGCGGCGGGTTCGTGGTGCTCAACACCGAGCTCACCCCCGAACTGGAGGCCGAGGGCACCGCCCGCGACATGATCCGAGCCATTCAGGCCGCCCGCAAGGAAGCCGACCTGAATGTCAGCGACCGCATCCGCACTGTGGTCAGTGGACCGCAGGAGACCATCGACGCGCTGCACGCCAACGCCGAACTCGTCAAGACCGAGACGCTTACCGTGGATCTGGAACTGGTCCCCGGCGATTTTGAGACCACCATCACTGTCGACAGGACGGTAGCCTGATGAACCCCGAACACGACGCGTTCTCCGTGGAGAGCGTCTACGCCGAGCTGCTGGGCCGCGCCCCGGAAAACAAGATGGAGCCGCGCCTGGCCCCGCTGTTCCGGGCGATGGACATCCTGGGCGAGCCGAACAAGGCCTACCCGATCATCCACATCACCGGCACCAACGGCAAGACGTCCACGGCGCGGATGATCGAGTCTGGTCTGATGGCACACGGCCTGCGCACCGGCCGCTACACCAGCCCGCACTTGACCCGGGTCACCGAGCGGATCAGCATCGACGGCGCCCCGGTGCCCGATGAGACGTTTGTGCGGATCTGGGACGAGATCCACCCTTACCTTCAGATCGTCGACGCCGAGCTGGTTGCCGCCGGCGAGCCGCGGCTGACGTACTTCGAATGCCTGACGATCCTGGGCTTCGCCATTTTCGCGGACCAGCCCGTCGATGTGGCTGTCATTGAGGTGGGTCTGGGCGGCATCACCGATGCCACCAATGTCGGCGACGGCCAGGTGGCCGTGGTGACGCCCATTTCGCTGGACCACACCGAGCTCCTCGGCGACACCACCGGTGACATTGCCCGTGAGAAGTCCGGCATCATCAAGGAGGGCGCGTTCCTGGTGAGCGCCGCCCAGCCCACCGACGCCGCCCAGGTGCTGCTCGAGGCTGCCCGGGAAAAGAACGCGGAGTTCCGCTTCGAGGGCATCGAGTTCGGCGTCGAGTCGCGCAGCGTGGCCGTCGGCGGGCAGCTCATCACCCTTCAGGGCCTCGCCGCCCGGTACCCGGACATCCTGCTGCCGCTGCACGGCGCACACCAGGCGGAGAACGCCGCCGTCGCGCTGGCAGCCCTGGAGGCCTTCTTTGGCGGCGGCGCCCGCGAACTGGACCTTGACCTGGTCCGCGAGGGCTTCGGCAACGCCAGTTCGCCCGGTCGGCTGGAAGTGGTCCGCACCTCGCCCACCATCGTGGTGGACGCCGCGCACAATCCCGCCGGCATCAAGGCCTCCGCCGAGGCGCTGCAGGAGGCCTTCTCCTTCTCCAAGCTGGTGGTCATCCTGGGTGTGCTGCAGGAAAAGGACGCGGAGGAGATCCTGCGCCAGCTGCGCGAGGCCTACGGCGATGAGGCAGATGAAATCTGCCTGACCCAGTCCAACTCGCCGCGCGCCATTCCGGCCGCCGAGCTGGCCGAACTGGCCGCCGATCTGGGCTGGGACGAGGCGAACATCCACATCGCAGAGAAGCTCGACGACGCCATCGAGTGGGCCGTGGAACGCGCCGACAGCAACAATGACCTGGCCGGCGGCGTGCTCGTCACCGGGTCCATCACGCTGGTGGCCGAGGCCCGCATGCTGCTGGGCCGACCGGGTGAAAAGGAAACGTTCTGATGGCCCGTTTGACCAAGGCCCAGCGTGAATGGCGCCCGGGCATGCCCAAGAAGCGCCGCTCCACCAAGGTCATGTTTGCCTCGGTGGTGCTGAGCCTTGAGGCCTTTGTGGTGTTGTTCGCCGGGCTGGCCCTGTTTGGCCTGCGCGGCAAGGACACCACCATCCTCATCGCCTCGGTGGTGGTGGCCGTGGTGTTCATCGGCGCCTGCGCCTTCATGGGCAAGACGCGGGGCCTAGCCCTGGGCTGGGTCCTGCAGCTGGTGCTGATTGCCATGGGGTTCCTGGAACCCTCCATGTTCATCATCGGCGTCCTGTTCGCCGTCGCCTGGTGGTACGCCCTGCGCGCCGGTTCCAAGATCGACGTCGAGAATGCCCGCCGCGATCGGGAACAGGCCGAATGGGATGCCGCGCACCCCACCGGCACAGCGGACGGAACAGCCGCCGCCGGCCCGTCCGCCCCGTAGTCCCGCCGCAAGTAAACTGGTCAACGAACCCCAACCAACGAAGAAGTGGAGCAACTGTGAGCATTGAGCGCACTCTTGTACTGGTCAAGCCCGACGGCGTGGCCCGCAACCTCTCCGGCGCCATCCTGGCCCGCATTGAAGCCAAGGGCTACACCCTGGTGGAGCTGAAGAAGACCGACGCCACCCGCGCGATGCTCGAGGAGCACTACGCCGAGCACGTGGGCAAGCCGTTCTACGAGCCGCTGGTCGAGTTCATGCTCTCCGGCCCCGTGGTTGCGGCCATCTTCGAGGGCCAGCGTGTCATCGAGGGCTTCCGTGCCCTGGCCGGCACCACGGACCCGACGACGGCAGCCCCCGGCACCATCCGTGGCGACCTGGGCCGCGACTGGGGCCTGAAGGTCCAGCAGAACCTGGTGCACGGCTCCGACTCCGTAGAGTCTGCAGAGCGCGAAATCGCCATCTGGTTCGCCTAACCACACCTACAACTGAGGCGCAGCAACTGCACGAAATCCACGGATTTTCAGCAGTTGCTGCGCCTCAGTTGCGTCTCCGGAGGGTGCTAGCCGACGCCGCCGCCTAGGAAGACGTTGATGAAGCGGAAGAAGATGCTGGCGATGACGCCGAGGTAGAGAAGGCCGATGATGATCCAGGTCCACTCGGCGAGGAACTTCTTCACGCCAGGGGAGGCCGGGATGACGCCGTTGAGCACATTGCGCACCGTCACCCAGGCGAACAGGGGGATCATCATGGCCCAGACCACCATGCAGTAGGGGCACAGGACGCCGATGACGTACAGCGCCTGCGACCACAGCCAGACGATCATGGCCATGCCGAGCGTGACGCCGATCTGCAGGCCGATCCAATACCACCTGGCCAGCTTCGCCCCCGAGAGCAGCACCATGCCGGTGGTGATGATGACGGCGAAGGCTGCGACACCGATCAGCGGATTGGGGAACCCGAAAAGGGCCGCCTGGGGCGTTTTCATCACCGTGCCGCAGGCAATCCACGGATTGATGTCGCAGCTGGTGATGGCATTGGGGTTCTTGTACAGCTCAAGGCGCTCCAGCACTAGGATTCCCGCGGCGAGCCACGAGATGGCTCCGGTGACCACCAGCAGCCAGCCGAATGCCTTGCGGCGGGCGAACAGCGGCAGCTTCGCCTCGCCGTCGTCGCCGGCCCCGGCAGAGGCAGGAATGGGGGCACCGGCGGCGCGAGCCGCCACGGAACCGCTAGGGGAAATCTTGGACCGAGCCATGGTTGCCTGTCTCCTTAAAGGTTCTTGTGCCCCTGATTGTACCTACGCAAACTTGGTGCCCGGTGTGCCGTCCGGGCCGCCCCACTGGTGCGTGTGAGACAATGGGTTCGGCTGGAAACCGATCCACATGCGGGTTCCGGCCCTGTGGCAAGCTTTCACGGCTCGCCGGTGATGATCGCAGTGCGGACGGGGTGAAGATACCCGGCGCTGGGACGATCCACCGGGCGGCCCCGCCGGAACCACCGGCGGAAGGACAAGCAACCCACGGGCTTGCCAGTGATGCCGCACCCCACCGATGGTGCCGCCTGGCAGGTATTCAATCGACTTCTGTCGGCCCCTGCGGGTGCCGACGTTTTAGCCCTTCTGGCGCCGGATGTGGCGGTGTTGGCAGGGCCGGAGTAACGCCACAAATGGATAAAGACATCACTTCACAGGAATCAGCAGCAGCTCCCGAGGAAGCCGAGGCCGCGCCGAAGCGGGCCCCGCGCACCCGCCGGAAGGCCACCACGACCTCCGACGCCGCAGCCCCCGCCGCGACCGAAACCGCCTCCGTTGACGCCGATGCCGAGACTGCCCCAGCCGAGCCGGCTGCCAAGGCACCGGTCAAGCGCGCCACCCGCAGCCGGGCCAAGAAGGTCGCAGAGCCGGCCGTCGAGGCTGCCGCAACCGAGGCGTCCGCCGAGACTGCAGCGGTTGTTGAAGCCGACGCCGCTGGGATCCCCGCAACTGAAATTCCCGCCGCGAAGGCACCCGTCAAGCGCGCCCCGCGCCGCCGGGCCACCTCGGCAGTCACCTCCCCGGCCGCGACGGTGGACGCTGCCGCCGAGGCAGCACCCGTTGAGGCGGTTGTTGAGGCCCCCGCCGCCGAGGCAGTGGTCGAGGCGGAGGCGCCCGCGAAGGCTCCGGCCAAGCGCGCCACCCGCAGCCGCACCCGCAAGCCCGCCGCCGAAACCGCCGTCGAGGGCGCAGCCGAAGAGGCAGCCGAGCCCGCCGTCGTCGAAACCGTCGAAGCCGTGGAAGCACCCGCCGAGGAAGCAGCCCCGGCCAAGACCACCCGGACCGCAGCGAAGGCTCCGGCCCGCAGCCGTGCGCGCCGCACCACCGCCGAGCAGCGTGCCGCCGTCATTGCCGAGGCCGTCCAGGCCGCCGAAGCCGCAGCACAGGACGAGGCACTCGAGGCCGAGGGCGAAGCCACCGCCGAGGCCCCGGCGGCAGCGGCTCCCGTTGTTGAAGCCGTGGCCGAGAACGCCGTGCCGGTCCAGGACGCGCTGTTCCTGTCGCCGTCGCTGCTGTTCCAGGCCCCCGATCTGAGCCTGGCCGTGGCCATTCCCGCGGTTCCCACCGTGGACGAGGTCGATGAGGACGAAGAGGGCGAGGAGGCCGGTGACGGCAACCGCCGCCGCCGCAGCCGTTCGCGCAAGGGCCGTGCCCGCACCGGTGCCGAAGAGGGCGAGGCCGGCACCGAGACCGAGGGCGAAGACACCGAAGAGGCAGCCGCAGCCGACGACGGCGTGACCTCCCGCCGTCGCCGTCGCCGTCGCCGCGGAGATGCCGATCTGGAGCTGACCGGCGGCACGGATGAGGATCCGCCCAACACCATTACCAAGGTCCGCGCCCCGCGCCAGCCCTCCGAGGCCCCCGTCTCCAACCGCGTCACCAGCCTGCGCGGCTCCACCCGCCTGGAAGCCAAGAAGCAGCGCCGCCGCGAATCCCGCGATTCCGGCCGCCGCCGCCAGGTCATCACCGAGGCCGAGTTCCTGGCCCGCCGCGAGTCCGTGGACCGCACCATGGTGGTGCGCCAGAGCGATGACCGGATCCAGATCGGTGTCCTCGAGGACGGCATTCTGGCCGAGCACTTCGTCTCCAAGACGATGCAGGATTCGCTGATCGGCAACGTCTACCTGGGCAAGGTCCAGAACGTGCTGCCGAGCATGGAAGCCGCCTTCGTGGACATCGGACGCGGCCGCAACGCCGTGCTGTACGCCGGCGAGGTCAACTGGGATGCTGCCCAGCTGAACGGCCAGCCGCGCCGCATCGAGAACGCCCTGAAGTCCGGCGACGCCGTCTTGGTGCAGGTCACCAAGGATCCGGTAGGCCACAAGGGTGCCCGCCTGACCAGCCAGATTTCGCTGCCCGGCCGCTACCTGGTCTACGTACCCGGCGGCTCCATGACCGGCATCTCGCGCAAGCTGCCCGACGTCGAGCGCAACCGCCTCAAGCGCATCCTCAAGGACCATCTGCCCCAGGACGCGGGCGTCATCGTGCGCACCGCAGCCGAGGGTGCCAGCGAGGAAGAACTGACGCATGACATCAACCGTCTGCGTGCGCAGTGGGAGGGCATCCAGACCCAGACCAACTCCACCAAGACGCTGGCCCCGGAGATGCTCTACGGCGAACCGGATCTGACCATCAAGGTGGTCCGTGACGTCTTCAACGAGGACTTCACCAAGCTGATCGTCTCCGGCGACGACGCCTGGGACACCATCGAGGCCTACGTGACCTATGTGGCCCCGGACCTGGTGGACCGCCTCGAAAAGTGGACCAAGACCGAGGACATCTTCGCCGCGCACCGCATCGATGAGCAGATCAACAAGGCCCTGGAGCGCAAGGTCTTCCTGCCCTCCGGCGGCTCGCTGGTGATCGACCGCACCGAGGCCATGACGGTGGTTGACGTCAACACGGGCAAGTTCACCGGTTCCGGTGGAAACCTGGAAGAGACGGTCACCAAGAACAACCTGGAAGCGGCCGAGGAAGTGGTGCGCCAGCTGCGTCTGCGCGACATCGGCGGCATCATCGTCATCGACTTCATCGACATGGTGCTCGAATCCAACCGCGATCTGGTGCTGCGCCGGCTCGTCGAGTGCCTGGGCCGCGACCGGACCAAGCACCAGGTGGCCGAGGTGACCTCGCTGGGTCTGGTGCAGATGACGCGCAAGCGCATGGGCACCGGCCTGCTGGAAGTCTTTGGCGAGCAGTGCGAGACCTGCGCGGGCCGCGGCATGGTGACCCATGAGGTTCCCGTGGAGCACCGCCGTGCGCACACCATCGCCGCCGAGGCACACCACCCGGCACCCCGTGGCGACCACGCCCGTTCCGACAATCGTTCAGACAACCGTGCTGACAGCCGTCCCGAGGGGCGCGGCGACGGCCGCAGCACCGCCGGTCGTGACGAGCAGCGCTCCGATGGCCGTGGCGAGGCGGGCCGTGGATCGCGCAACGAGCGCAAGCGCAGCCGCAGCCGCCAGCAGTCCCCGGCCGAGGTCGAGGCAGCTCCGGCACCGGTGCACCACGAGGAACTCAGCGACGAGGCCAAGGCATCCAAGGCAAGCGCCGCCCGCGCCGCCCTGGCAGCCGTGGCAGCAGCCACAGCCGCGTCGCACCACGACGACCACGTCCACGCAGAGCCGGCGCATGCCCCGGCCCCGGCCAGCGTCCCGGTGCTGACCTTCGGTGACGAGGCAGTGGAACTGCCCCGCGGCGACGGCCACGGTGCCGAAACCGTAGCCGACAAGGCCGCGACGCTTGCCGATCTGGCACAGGCCCTGGACCAGCTCTCCGGAGCCGAGCCGGCCGAGGATGAGCGGGAGGGTGCTCCGCAGCGCTCCTCGCGCAGCCGCCGTGGACGCCGCAACCGCAGCGCCAGCCGCGCCCAGGGTGCAGCGAACGAGAACGAAGTGACCCAGCACGAGGGGCATGAGGGAGCGGACGCCGCTTCCGAGGCAGCTCCGGCCCACGTGGCCAAGGTTGAGCCGGCCGCCGCGCCGGTGAAGACCGTGCCCGCCAATGAGCCCATCATCCTGGGTGTTGGCGTGCCGGCGTCCGAGCTCTAGCCTCTGGCACCGCGGGAACCCGTCGGCCGCCGTCCACCATGTTTACGCATGGTGGACGAGGGCAGGCGGGTTCTGTGTTTAACGCGCCGTGGCGCGATGTTGCGTCCTCCGTTTAGCCCCAGCCGGGGCCACGGGTAGGCTGGATCACAGACACGGGGTGCCTGGACAATCGGTCCGGCTGAGATCCAAACCCGTTGAACCTGTCCGGTTAGAACCGGCGAAGGGATGTCCAGTGGCCTCTTTTGTTGCGTCCGCACCGTCCACCTCCGCTTTCCCGGCGCTGCGCCCCGTGCCGCGGGTCCTGAGCATTGCCGGCTCGGACCCCTCGGGTGGAGCCGGCATCCAGGCCGATCTGAAGAGCATCGCCGCCAACGGTGGCTACGGCATGGCTGCCATCACGGCCCTGACCGCGCAGAACACGCACGGTGTTGCAGCCGTCCATGTGCCGCCGGCGGAATTCCTCACCGCGCAGCTGGACTGCCTGTCCGCCGATGTGGCCATCGATGCCGTGAAGATCGGCATGCTCGGCCAGGCGGACGTGATCGACGCCGTAGGTGCCTGGCTGGACGCCCACCGGCCCGCCGTCGTCGTCTTGGACCCGGTGATGGTGGCCACCAGCGGTGACAGCCTCCTGAGCCCGGAGGCCGCCGCGGCCCTGCGCGCCCTGGTGCCCAAGGCACATCTGGTGACCCCCAACCTCGCCGAGCTGGCCATCTTGGTGGACCAGCCGCAGGCCGCCACTTGGGCCGACGCTGTGGACCAGGGAAAGCTGCTGGCCGTCGACGCCGGTGTGCTGGTGCTGGTGAAGGGTGGGCATCTGGATGCACTCGACTGCCCGGATGCCCTGGTGGGGCCGGATGGATCGGTGGTGGAGGCCATTCTGCCCCGTGTCGCCACGGGCAATACACATGGCACCGGCTGCTCGCTGTCTGCGGCGCTGGCCACGGCCCAGGCGCAGCTGGGGGACTGGCAGCAGGCTCTGCACCAGGCCAAGGGCTGGCTGCACGATGCCCTGGCGCATGCTGATGTGATGGAGGTTGGCACCGGCAACGGCCCCGTCAACCACTTCCACCGCCTGTGGGCCAGTGCCGCCCCGGTGGGGGACGAGTTCTCACGCAGCCTGTGGCAGGAGACCGAAGAGGTCCGCGGCGAGATCTTCGCGCTGGACTTCATCACCGCGCTGGGAGACGGCACCTTGGCGGAACCGCATTTTGCCTATTACCTCGCCCAGGACGCGCTGTACCTGAACAGCTATTCCCGCGTGCTCGCCAAGGCCAGCGCCCTGGCCCCCACGGAGGACGAACAAAGGTTCTGGGCCAAGGGCGCCCAGCAGTGCCTCGCCGTGGAATTGGATCTGCACCGCACCTGGTTGAGCAAGCACCCCACCTCGATGATGCAGGGACCGGTCACCAAGTCGTATGTGGACCACCTGGTGGCCGCCTCGGCACAGGGGAGCTATGGCGAGCTGGTGGCGGCGCTGCTGCCCTGCTACTGGCTCTACGCCGAGGTTGGCGCCGTGCTGCACGGCCAGTACATCCAGGGGAAGGACGCCGGCACTGCCGGGCACCCCTACGGATCCTGGCTGGAAACCTACGCCGATGAGGACTTTGCCGAGGCCACCCGGACGGCCATCGGCTACACGGATTCTGCGGCCCGCAACGGATCGGCAGCCGAGCGGGAGCGGATGCGTGCGGCATTCATGGATTCTGCCCGCTATGAGCGTGACTTCTTCGACGCGCCCCGGCTCCACGCCTAGGGACGTGCGTGGCGCGCCAACGGCCCAGGTCCCGCGGCTGCTGCGGTTTAACGCTAGGATGGTGCTGCAAGGTTCCGTGACAGGGCTGAAGCCGGCGCAGTACATGAAGCAAATGCAGCATATGCGCCGCATCACAGCCGCCAGTCCGGTACCGGTCTCATTTGCGGCCGAGGGCAGAATTAGCGTATTCTAGATCTTCGGTGCTTACGCCAACCACAGGGCAATCACTCCATGGCTTTATTCCATGTGAGGTCCTCGGCGTTGAGGCACATGGTGCATGGCATGCAATGTTCATAAAGCAATGCGGGCCATGCACGGTTGGAACCAAAGCAGAATATCTGCCGGTCCAGCGAGAAACTTTGTAATGACGTCGAGAGAAGTGAGTTCCCCAGTGGTGTACGCGATTGTCCGCGCAGGCGGCCGCCAAGAGAAGGTTTCCGTCGGAGACTTCGTGACCATGAACCGCGTCCCCGGTGGAGTTGGCAGCACGCTTGAGCTGCCCGCTTTGCTCTTGGTTGATGGTGAGAAGATCACCTCGGCCGCTACGGACCTGGCTAAAGTAAAGGTTACGGCTGAGAAGCTGGAGGATCTTCGTGGCCCGAAGATCGTCATCCAGAAGTTCAAGAACAAGACCGGCTACAAGAAGCGTCAGGGCCACCGTCAGGAACTGACCAAGGTCAAGATCACCTCAATCGCTTAATTGCGGTTGTTGAACTAAAAGTCTTAGTCGAAAAGGTAGGCATTTTAAATGGCACATAAAAAGGGTGCGAGCTCCACTCGCAACGGTCGTGATTCCAACGCTCAGTACTTGGGTGTTAAGCGCTTCGGCGGTCAGGTAGTCAAGGCTGGCGAGATCATCGTCCGCCAGCGTGGAACCCACTTCCACCCCGGCGCAGGCGTTGGCCGCGGTGGAGATGACACGCTGTTCGCTCTGGCTGCCGGTGCAGTCGAGTTCGGCACGGCCCGTGGCCGTCGCGTTGTGAACATCGTCGCAGCAGCTGCTGCAGAGTAATACACACGCTTTTCCCAGTGGAGCGGGCCGCATGGCTCGCTCCACTGGCTTTTAACAGTACGTCCGCCTTACCAGGCACCAACCTGCGGCAGCTAAACTTGGCTTGAACGCAGAAAAATAAAGGAGACTCCATTGGCCAGCTTTGTTGACCGGGTTGTATTGCACGTATCCGGCGGGACAGGTGGCCATGGCTGCGTCTCCGTGAAGCGCGAAAAGTTCAAGCCCCTCGGTGGGCCGGACGGCGGAAACGGCGGCGACGGCGGCGACGTCATCCTGCGCGTGTCCGACCAGACCACCACCCTGCTGGACTACCACCACGCCCCGCACCGCCACGCCAGCAATGGCGGCCCCGGCATGGGCGACTGGCGCAACGGCAAGACCGGCGAGACGCTGATCCTCAACGTTCCCGATGGCACCGTCGTGAAGACCAAGGACGGCCAGGTTCTGGCCGACCTCGTGGGCGAAGGCACCGAATACATTGCCTCTGCCGGCGGCCAGGGCGGCCTGGGCAACTCCTCGCTGTCCTCGCAGAAGCGCAAGGCCCCCGGCTTCGCCCTGCTGGGTGTTCCCGGCGAGTCGCGCGACGTCGTCCTCGAACTGAAGTCCATTGCAGACATCGCCTTGGTGGGCTTCCCGTCCGCCGGCAAGTCCTCCCTCATTGCCGCGATGTCTGCGGCACGGCCCAAGATTGCCGACTACCCCTTCACCACCCTGATCCCGAACCTAGGTGTGGTGGAAGCCGGCGACGTCCGCTTCACCATTGCCGACGTCCCGGGTCTGATCGAAGGCGCCAGCGAGGGCAAGGGCCTCGGCCACCACTTCCTGCGCCACGTGGAGCGCTGCGCCGCTCTGGTGCACGTGCTGGACTGCGCCACCCTGGAGTCGGACCGCGATCCGCTCTCCGACCTGGCCATCATCGAACAGGAGCTGGACCGCTACGCGGTGGACATGAGCTTCGCCGGCGTCGACGGCGACGTCGTCCCGCTGAACGAGCGCCCCAAGCTGGTGGCGTTGAACAAGATCGACACCTCCGACGGCCGCGACATGGCCGAGTTTGTCCGCGGCGATCTGGAAGCCCGCGGCTACCGCGTGTTTGAAATCTCCGCTGCCAGCCACGAGGGCCTGCGCCAGCTGGGCTTCGCCATGGCCGAGATCGTCCAGAATGCCCGCAATGAGGTCAAGACGACACCGCCGAAGGTCCAGCCCGTTGTGCTGCGCCCGCGCGCCGTCAACGAGGCAGGCTTCCGGATCCGCCGCGAGGAGAAGAACCTCGAGCCGCTGTTCCGCGTCATCGGCGACAAGCCGGAGAAGTGGGTGCTGCAGACGGACTTCACCAACGAGGAAGCCATCGGCTACCTCGCGGACCGTCTGGCCAAGCTGGGTGTTGAAACCCAGCTGTTCAAGAGCGGCGCCAAGCCGGGCGACACCGTCGTCATTGGCGAGGGCGATGGCATGGTCTTCGACTGGGAGCCCACCATGATGGGTGGTGCCGAGCACCTGGCCTCCCCGCGTGGCACCGACCTCCGCATCGCCGAGATGGGCGACCGCCCCACGCGTGCGCAGAAGAAGGAAGAGCAGGCCGAGCGCAGCGACGCCAAGGCGGCGGGCCGTGCCGAGCTCGAGGCAGAGCGCAAGGCCGGCATCTGGACGGAGTCCACCAGCCGCAAGCGCAAGGATGTCAACATGGTTCGCGAAAGCCAGCTGGGCGATGACGACTGAGTCTGTCGCATCCGTGGGTGAACTGCCCGTGGTGCTCGGAGACCGGGGGAGCATTGCCACGGCCGGACGCATCGTGGTCAAGGTCGGATCGTCGTCCCTGACCACCGTGTCCGGCGGCATCTCCGACGAGGCCCTGACGGCATTGGCGGATGTCCTCGCTGCCCGGCGCAACGCCGGCACCGAGGTCATCGTGGTCTCCTCCGGCGCCATCGCCGCCGGTCTGGCCCCCTTGGGGCTGGCCCGCCGGCCGAAGGACCTGGCCACCCAGCAGGCTGCTGCCAGCGTAGGCCAGGGGCTTCTGATGGCACGCTACAACCATGCCTTCGGCGTGCATGGCGTGACGGTCAGCCAGGTGCTGCTGACGGCGGAGGATCTGATCCGCCGCACCCAGCACATCAACGCACACCGCGCCCTGGAGCGCCTGCTCAACCTCGGCGTGGTGCCCATCGTCAATGAGAACGACACGGTGGCCACCCACGAGATCCGCTTTGGCGACAACGACCGCCTCGCAGCCCTGGTGGCGCATCTGGTCAAGGCCGATGCGCTGGTGCTGCTCTCCGACGTCGACGCCGTCTACGACGGTCCGCCGAAGGATGGTGCCAAGCGCATCAGCCACGTGGCAGGTCCCGAGGATCTGGAGCACATTGTCATTGGCGGCACCGGTGGAGCAGGTGTGGGCACCGGTGGCATGGCCACCAAGATCCAGGCCGCCTCCATCGTGGCCGACACGGGCATCCCCGCCCTCGTCACCTCCACGGCCAACGCGGCCGCCGCGCTGGCGGGGGAGGACGTGGGAACCTGGTTCTCCGTCACCGGTCCGCGCCGGCCCGTCCGCCTGCTGTGGCTGGCCCACCTGGCAGACATCGGCGGTTCAGTGATGCTCGACGACGGCGCTGTGAAGGCCGTCCGGCACCGCCACAAGTCCCTGCTCCCGGCTGGGATCACCGGGGTGAGCGGGACGTTTGAGGCCGGCGACGCCGTCGAACTGACGGACAGCCACGGCGTGGTCATTGCCCGCGGCCTGGTGAACTACTCCTCGGCGGAGCTGCCCGGCATGCTCGGCCGCGGCACCAAGGAACTGGCCGAAGAGATGGGCCCCGAGTACGAGCGCGAAGTCATCCACACGGACGATCTCATCCTCATCTAGCGCTATCCCATGTGGGGCGCGCCAACTGTCGAAAATCCACGGGTTTTCGACAGTTGGCGCGCCCCACATGCGTTTGCACGGTGTCACAGTGCGGACCCCACTGGTGCCCGGCCGGGTGGGCTGGCCTAAACTGGTGCCATGAGTGAGCAGATTGTTGAACAGGACGTGACTGAGGCTGTCCATGCGATTGCCGATCGGGCGCGGACGGCCTCGCGCAAGATGGCCCGTGCCAACCGGTCCTGGAAGGACAAGGGCCTGCACGCTATTGCCGAGGCATTGGTGGCAAACCAGGCCTCCATCATCGAGGCCAATGCCCTGGATCTGGCCGAGGGCCGTGCCAACGGAACCTCCGCCGCCATGCTGGACCGCCTCACCCTGACCAAGGACCGCGTCGCAGGATTGGCCGCGGCGTTGGAGAACCTCGCCTCGCTGCCGGATCCGGTGGGCAATGTGGTGCGCGGCCAGACCCTGCCCAATGGACTCCGCATGCGCCAAATCAACGTTCCCATGGGTGTGGTGGCGGCCATCTACGAGGCCCGCCCCAACGTCACGGTGGACATCGCCGGGCTGGCCCTGAAGAGCGGCAACGCCGTGATCCTTCGTGGGGGATCCGCGGCCGCGAACACCAACAACGCCCTGCTGGCGATCCTGCGCGAGGCTCTGGACAAGGTGGGCCTGCCCGCCGACGCTGTCCAGAGCGTCGACCAGTACGGCCGCGAGGGCGCCAATGTGCTGATGCGTGCCCGCGGCCGGGTGGATGTCCTCATTCCCCGCGGCGGCCGCGAGCTGATCCAGACGGTTGTCACCAATGCCGCCGTGCCGGTGATCGAAACCGGTGAGGGCAACGTCCACATCTACCTGGACAAGAGCGCCGCCGCAGATATGAGCGTGGACATCCTGCTCAACGCCAAGACCCAGCGCCCCAGCGTCTGCAACACGGTGGAGACCCTGCTGGTCCACAAGGACGCCACGGTGCTCGCCCCCGTGCTCAAGGCCCTGGCCGCCGCAGGCGTCCGCCTGCACGTGGATCCCCGCATCATGGCAGCGCTTCCGGCTGGGCTCACGGCCACCGAGGCCGACGACGACGATTGGGCCCGCGAGTACATGGACCTGGATCTTGCGGTCGCCATGGTGGACACCCTGGACGACGCCGTGGCGCACATCCGCCGCTGGAGCACGGGCCACACCGAGGCCATCATCACCAATGATCTGGCCAACGCCGAGCGCTTTGTCGCCGAAATCGACTCCGCCGCAGTGATCGTCAACGCATCCACCCGCTTCACCGACGGCGGCGAAATGGGCCTCGGCGCCGAGGTGGGCATTTCCACCCAGAAGCTGCACGCCCGCGGCCCGATGGGCCTTGCGGAACTGACCACCACCAAGTGGATTGTCCAGGGCGAGGGCCAGATCCGCGGCTAAGCCTCCCCTCTCAACACGTGGCAAAGGGCGGTGGGTGCAGGCAGCGTGCCAGCGCCCCCGCCCAACACCGCGTACCATAGAGGGAAGTCCGAAACATCTATGGCCAGGCACCGACCTATCGTGCCCGGCCCACCACCTAGGGGAGAAACATGCTGACCCAGCTTGCCGGCGTCGTCCTTGCAAACGTCGAACACGAGGAACTGGCGCCGCTGATTGCGCCGCCGATCGTCATCGGTGGCGTGATGCTGGGGTTCCTGCTGCTGCTGATGTTCATCACCATGTCCTTCAGCAACCTTGGCAACCGCCACGAGGCACACGCCGAGCACGCTGACCCGCACCGCCAGCACACCAACAAGCACGACCACGGCCAGGGCCAGGCAGCGTCCGATCACTAAGTCGATCGATCGGGCGGCCTCGGTCGAGGGTGCCCGAAAGCGCTTCCGGGTGGGCGTGATGGGTGGGACGTTTGATCCCATCCATCACGGCCACTTGGTGGCTGCCAGTGAAGTGGCGGCCGTTTTTGAACTGGACGAGGTGATCTTCGTCCCCACGGGTGAGCCGTGGCAGAAGTCCAACCGCGACGTCAGCCCCGCCGAACACCGCTATCTGATGACGGTGATCGCGACGGCGGCCAACCCTGGTTTCACCGTGAGCCGTGTGGACATCGACCGCCCGGGACCGACGTTCACCATTGATACGCTGCGGGATTTGCACCGGCTGCGCCCGGATGCGGACCTGTACTTCATCACTGGTGCGGACGCGATGGCCCAGATCCTTTCGTGGAAGGATTCGGACGAACTCTGGTCGCTGGCCCATTTTGTGGGCGTGACGCGCCCGGGCCACGTTCTCGACGATTTGGGCCGGTCGGACGTAAGTTTGTTGGAGGTGCCTGCCATGGCGATCTCTTCCACTGATTGCCGCCGGCGCGTCCAAGAGCACAACCCCGTTTGGTACCTGGTGCCGGACGGCGTGGTGCAGTACATCGCAAAACACCGGCTGTATGTGGAGTCGAACGGGCACAGCCTCGGGGACCACTTGCAGGTGAGTTCTAGTACTGAATGAGTAGTGAATGAGCAAGGAATCCGAGCCCATCCGCAGCCGTAGGGATCTACGGCGCGAATCAGGCCAGCAGGAGCAGGCAAGCGCCGCAAGGGGAAACCCGGCGGTGCCATTGGCGTCTGCCCCGAAGATTCCAGCGCCGGTGGACAAGCCGGCGCCCGCGGCCAAATCGGCGCCGGCAGTGTCTGCTCCGGCTGATTCCGCCCCTGCCCGCCGCGGCCGCCGCACGGGAGAACAGCAAGGCTCGACGGCGTCTGCCGCACCTGGCGCTGTTCCCGCCGCATCGGCGGCTCCGGCAGCACCGGCTGCTTCGGTGGACGAGGCGCCCCGCGAACGCTCCTCGCAGACCCGTGCCCGCGACAGGGCAACCCTGCGTGCCTACAAGGAGTTGGCCGAGCCGGCTCCTGCGGCGGATCTGCCGTCACGGCGTGCCATGCGGATCGCCCAGCTTGAGGCGGACCGCGCCCCCATCACCAGCGTCAACCAGATCGTGCCCCCGGCCCGTGTTTCGACACCCGGCCCCGCCACGTCTGCCACGCCCATTGTTTCTGCCAAGGCGCCTGCCACATCGTTGACGCCGATAGTCCAGGCCAGGCCTGCGGCGCCCAAGGCCGTGCCGACCCCGGCCAAGCCCACCGCCCCGGTCCCCACGGCTGCAGCCAAGGCCAAATCGCCCGTAGGTTCCAAGCCGATGCCGCCGGTCCAAGCGCCCCGGACGGCCATGCAGGCGGCGGTGCCCGCTGCCAAGCAGGCCGCGCCCGTGCAGCAGCCTGCCGAGGCCCGCGCTGCCTCCCGGTCCGGCCGCCGCTCCGCGCCCCTTGCCGCCGGCAAGTCCGGCCTGAGCTACCCCGCCACCACTTCCGCCGTCGGCCCCGGCGAAGCTGCACGGCAGCCCACGGCCGGCAGCACCAAGACAAAGCCGTCCAAGCGCAGCGCCGAGCCCATGTCCGTCGAGGCGGCACTGGCGGCCCGCAATGCCCTGGTGAACGATGCCACCAGCCAGCTGGATGCCCTGGCGGGCCCGGCGGCTGCCGACCCGCTGCATGTGGACCTGGAGGTCCTGGCGCAGCAGCGTGCCCTGGCCGAGCGCGCGGCGGTCCTGAACCGCCGTGCCGCCGATAGGGAACGCCTGGCCCAGGAGGGTGCCAACAGCCGTCCGCCGGTGAACGACCCCACCTCGGCCCACAACCTGGCCATGGTGACACCGCTGGAGTTCATCCGCGTGCCCGGCGTCGACAACCCCGTGCTTCGACCGCCCAGCACCTCGCACGTGCCGGTCATCACCCGTTCCACGCCCAGGCAGCAGAGCCGGACCGCTGCAGCCCAGGCCAAGACGCACAGCCCGCTGGGCGCCAAGCCCGCCACTGCCTCCAAGGCGGCTGCCGCCGCAAAGCCTGCGGCCTCAGCGCCGTCGGCCGCAAAGCCCGGCGCTCCGGCTGCCCGCAAGAGCGTTGCGGCGCCCTCGATCACGGGTGGGCTCGACCCCGCCATCGACTCGGCACTGGCGGCACACGCCCACCCGGGCACCAGCCGCCGGCCACCGACGGGCCACACCCGCGTGCTCAAGCGTGCCGAGGCCGTGGCCCGCGGTGGAAAGACCGCAGCCAAGGCCCCTGTGGAGCGCACGGAAATGCCTCCGCTGCCCGCCGAAAGCGCCCACGGCCTGGAGCCGCTGGATGCCATCACCGCCGGGTTGGGCCGCACGCAGCGCAACCGCCTCATCCAATGGGGCAGCATCGCGGCCGGAGCCGCAGCACTTATTGCAGGAATTGCCATGATCATTTCGTCTTTGGCGCCCTAAGCCATTGCACCAACCAAAAGGAATATAGTGACCGCAACTCAAAGCTCCATCGACCTGGTACGGGCAGCAGCCCGCGCAGCTTCGGAAAAGCTTGCCCAGGATGTCATCGCCCTCGATGTGAGCGACCACCTGGCCATCACGGACATCTTCTTCATCGCCTCGGCACCCACCGAGCGCCAGGTCAACGCCATCGTTGACGGCATCGAAGAGGAACTGCTCAAGCTGGACCTGCGCCCCGTGCGCCGTGAAGGCCGTTCCGAGGGCCGCTGGGTCCTGCTGGACTACGCGGACATCATCGTCCACGTCCAGCACGAGGAAGACCGTGTCTTTTACGCTCTGGAGCGCCTGTGGAAGGACTGCCCCACTGTGGACCTTCAGCTCGACGCGGCAGACCCGTCGCTCAAGAGCGCCGCGGCTGCTGAGCCCGCCGCCGAGTCCGGCGACGACGCCACCACGGCCAACTAGTCTTCGCCTAGTCCGTGGAAATCACCGCTTCACTACAACCCGCCGGCCTGCGCCGGCGGGTTGTTTTATGGCGCCATGGGCGCACGTCATGGAATGCCGCCGGCAGGTTCCAAGGCCAGACGGACATTCCGCTCGATGAGGTTGGCCGGGCACAGGCCCACAAGGCCGCCCGGCTGCTGTCCGGACTGCACCCGAGCCGCATCGTTTCCTCGGATCTTGGGCGCGCCCGCGACACCGCCCGCTACCTTGGCCGGTTGACCGGACTGCCCGTGTCCATTGATCCCAGGCTCCGGGAGACGGATGGCGGCGATTGGGAGGGAATGGCCTTTGCCGACATCAAGGCCGCCTATCCCGAGGACACCGCTCTGTGGGAGCGCGATGACACCTCCGTGCGGGCCGGTGGGGGAGAGACCCGCCAAGAGGTTGCCCACAGGCTTCGCGAGGGTGTGCTGGCTGCCGTGGAAGGCCTGGCACCGGGGGAGACAGTGGTTGTCGCCACGCATGGCGGTGCTGCACGCGTGGGGATTGCCCACCTCTTGGGGCTGCCGGTGGAGCACTGGTCGATCCTCTCCGGGCTGTCCAATTGCAATTGGTCGGTTCTGGAGGAGGTGTCAGGTTCTTCCGATCCCGGTTCGATCCAGTGGAAGCTCACGGAGCACAACGCCGGCACGCTGCCCCAGCCCGCGGACGAGGTTGAGGACTAATTGCCTTCTTGGGACAGGCACGTGGCGCGCCGTCAAAAAGCCGGCAATTCCGGTGAAATCGACAGTCATTTCGCTCGATTTGGCACATGGCGAAATCGTGTTCTAAGATAGACGAGTTGCTTCGGCCGGGAGAGAAACCCGGAGGAAATAACAACCGTTTGGGGCTGTGGCGCAGCTGGTAGCGCACCTGCATGGCATGCAGGGGGTCAGGGGTTCGAGTCCCCTCAGCTCCACCAAGCGGGTCACAATAAACTGTGATAAGTTAGTGTGGCTTTTGTTTGAGAATGTAAAACCAATTGTTTTGCAATTGGGGCTGTGGCGCAGCTGGTAGCGCACCTGCATGGCATGCAGGGGGTCAGGGGTTCGAGTCCCCTCAGCTCCACCATATAGGTGGGAAACACCCTGGTCTTCGGACCAGGGTGTTTTTTGTTTGCCCGGAGTCCCTGACCAGGTACTTCCGCTGTGAACCCGCGTAAGATTGCTGCCACTGTGGACAACATGACGCCGGAGCAGCGGCACCGCACCATGAGCAGGATTCGCGGCAAGAACACGAAGCCGGAGATGGTGGTGCGCCGGCTCCTTCACGGATCCGGCTACGGATACCGGCTCCACGCGATGGACCTTCCCGGGCGGCCGGATGTGGTGTTTCGCGGCCGCCACAAGGTCATTTTCGTCAATGGGTGCTTCTGGCACACCCACAGCTGCCCGTCTGGCCAGCATGCTCCGGCCAACAACGCCGAGTTTTGGGCTGCCAAGCGCCTTCGGACCATCGAACGGGACGCCGCCAACCTTCGCCTGCTTCAAGACCGGAGCTGGGGCGTGCTGACCGTGTGGGAGTGCGAAATGGCAGACACCGACGAACTGCTGTTGAGGCTGCGCGGCTTCTTGGACTGACTTCTGGCTCATCAAAAGTGGACCGATCCCACTACATGTGGACCATCGGAAGGCGAACCGTGACAAGAGGTGATGCCGAGACAGACCACTAGACTTCCCTACTGTGACCATCGAGCTCCCATACCAACCGCTTCCGGTTGACCAGTCCTCCGTACGCTACGCCCACGGACCTGACTCCATTCGGCGGCCGGGCGTGCCCGCGGGCGAGACATTCGAATTCCAGTGGAACCAGAGCACGGTCTATCCCGGTACCTCCCGGAAATTCTGGATCCATGTCCCGAGCCAGTACCGCCAAGACGAGCCGGCTTCTCTGATGGTTTTCCAGGACGGACGCTTGTATCTCGACCCGGACGGGGAGGTCCGCGGTGGGATTGTCTTGGACAATCTCATCCACAACGGCGACATTCCGGTTACCATCGGCGTCTTCGTCGACCCGGGAATATTCGCCGGCAGCGCACAGCCGAAGAACCGCAACAATGAATATGACGCGTTCGATGACCGGTACGTCGAGTTCCTGCTGACCGAGATCATCCCGCAAGTCACCGCGCGCTACTCGATCTCCGAGGATCCGGACGCATGGGGGATTTGCGGTGGCAGCAGTGGCGGCAATTGCGCCTTCACCGCCGCGTGGGTGCGCTCCGACAGGTTCCGCCGCGTCATCGGGTTCCTGTCCAGCTTCGCGCAGATGCCCGGCGGAAATCCGTACCCCCAACTAATCTCAGGCACTCCCGGCAAACCGCTCCGGATCTTCTTGCAGGCCGGCCACCGTGACCTGCAATGGAACGAGCCGGACCGGAACTGGCTGTCAAGCAACCTCCACGTTGCGGCGGCGCTTGCCGAAGCCGGCTACGACTTCCGCCTCACCCTCGGCGACGGCGGACACAGCCCCAACCACGGCGGTGTCCTGCTCCCCGACGCCCTCCGCTGGCTGTGGCGATAGCAACAAGGCGGTGGGCGGAGCCGTGAATCGCGGCAATGGATGGCGCAATGTTGCTGGCCGATCCACGATGAATCCGGACGTGGTTCGTCTACCTAGCAGCCGTTTCCCCGGGGGTTCTGCAGGCAATTGTCCGCGTAGTTCTTGGTGATGGACCGCCAGACGCTCAGGGGCAGTCCTGCGGAGGTGAAATCACCCTGGCCGGGGATGGGCAGGTCCGGGCCGCCATTGACGCTGTACGTGCCCCTGAAATGCGTGGTGACCGCGGCAGAGTAGTCGCCTGTCTGCGTGTAGATGTGGCTTGTCTGCGTAGCTTCACCCCAGCGGTCCTCCGGCAGGGGAGCGCCGGGGTACGGCGTGGGCCCGAGCATTGCGCCGTCGCCATAGTTCCACGTGTAGGCAATCGGCGTGGCGGTGATGTGGACGCGCTGGCCCAGCAGGGTGATGTCAAAGGACTGCTCGACGGCGGTTGCGTAGAAGTTTGTTTCGGCGCCGCGGAGCGTGTGTGGGCCCGGCTGGCTGGCTACGCTTGCTGCGATGACGGGGGATTGCTGGAACTCATGCTGGATCTGGGCGGCGATTTCCTCCAGGATGTCCCGGGGCTTGGTGTCGTAGACGCACGTTGGATTGCCGACGTTTTCGTAGACCGGAGGATCCAAGAGCTTTATTGATTGCAACCACTGGACAAGTTGACCGTCGTCACCCGCTGAACAGAGCCGCAACTGCTCGCGGCAGGAAAGACTAAAACTGTCGTTCTTGTCCAAGCAAAGCAATGTGTATGAATACTGGTATGGATCTTCTGGACCAAAAATTGGAGCATCCGTCCATTCCCCGGATCCGGGGTCTAGATGCCACCCTTGACTACCGACCCCCTCGCCAGTCCAAGTATTGCCAATGTCACCTGAATCGTCGGCACGAGCCTGTGGCTGCCCCATCGGTAGTCCTAGCACCATGGCCAGGACCACTATTGATAGTGACGAAGTGACTAGATTCTTGCGTGTCATGAACCTGCGCCGAACATGTGCGCGACGTTTTCCGCTTTCCAAGTATGACCATCGTGGCGCGCTTCGATGATGTCGCCGAGGAGTGCAGAGGCAGGAACAGTGTTGCTAAGTTTGCCGTCCGTTCCATAGAACGAGGCCTCTTCCAATTTCAGCTGAATAATCACTTGATAGAGACCTTCATCAGTTTCTACAAATTTGGATTGAGTTGCTGAGATGTCAAACCGCCCGCCGGCTATCCATCTTCCGTCCGAAAACCATTTCGTCACCGTTTTTGTAGCACCTGCACACGCCTCACAGTTGGGCCCTGTGATTGCGCCCAATGGACCGAGATCACCGCTTTCGTATGCGTAGTCAAGCGTCGCGTACCAATATTTGGCGAATGCCTCGATGCCTTCTTTGGAGAATTCATCAGCAATGGCCGGCTTGACCGGGACGGGGACGTTTTGTGCGGGGCCGGATGCGTCGGCCGGCTTGTACACGGGTTTGGCCGTTGGTGTCGGTGTCAGCGTCGCTGATGGTGCCGCGGAACTCGTTGAACCTCCCGCCGTCGAGGGTGTTCCACCGGCCTCTGCAGGGCCACTGCAGCTGGCCAGCGGAATCAGTGCGGCAAGGGCCAATGCGGCGCCCAGCGGCCACCGTGGAGCCCTCTGGCGAGCAGGACTGGTGGGCCGAGACGATGTGACCATGCGATCCCCCAAGTGATCCGTGAGCTGGGTGCGTTAAAAGTAGCGCAGATCACGAGATGCGTCCAAAGGTTTTCCACAGGCAGTTTGCGGCTCTGCCCGCTGGCTACAGCGGGCCGCCGAGGCCAACGACGTCGTGGGTGGCGATGCCGATCTGCTGTCCGGGGTAGCGGAAGCCTTGGAAATACTGGTTGGTGTGCGCGACGATCTGCTCGCCGCTGACGCCGACTCCGCCAAATTCCGTGTCGGTGGTGGTGTGGCAGTCGCTGACCAAAACGACGTCGTATCCGTCGGCTGCGGCGCGCTGGGCCGTGGTGCGTACGCAGTAGTCGCTCTGGGCTCCGGCGATGACCAGGCGCGACACTTTGGCGGCGGACAGGACACCCCGGAGGGTTGTCTCGACGAACGAGTCACGATAGTTCTTGAATATATTGGGATCGGTGTCCAGCGGAACCAGGGGAGCGGCGATCTGCCAGCCGTCGCTGCCGTGGACAAGCTCTTCGTCGGCGTGCTGCACCCAGATGACGGGGATCGAATCGGCCCGCGCCCGGTTCACCAGTGCGGCGGTCCGGTCCATGATGGAGTCCCGGTCAAAGCAGCAGGCCAGAACGTCCACCTGCATGTCGATCACGAGGAGGGCAGTGTTGGAGTGCCCGGGAATGGTAGCCATGGGACTAGTCTGCCAGTTGGGCGGCAGGGTCACGGGGTCTCCATGCTCGACCAGCGGGGTGGTTAAACAACAGTAGGGCGGGAGAAAATCTCCCGCCCTACTGTCAGAAAAGTCTAAAGACTATGCAACCTGGATGTTGACGGCCTGGGGACCCTTGGGGCCCTGCTCGGTCTCGAAGGTGACAACCTGGTTCTCCTCGAGGGAGCGGTAGCCGCCGGCGTTGATTGCGGAGTAGTGAGCGAAGACATCGGCGCTGCCGTCTTCCGGAGCGATAAAGCCGAAGCCCTTTTCAGCGTTGAACCACTTCACGGTACCTTTTGCCATTTTGAATATTTCCTTACTCAGTGTGAGGCGACTCCGACTGTCGGAATCGCTCAGCTGCGGCGTTCATTTTCCGCTTTTACAACAAAAGCGGCTAGCCCTATTGGGTTTCGCCGCTTGAAATTCAAAATGCGCAACACTACAACTGCGTTCCAGTCTACATGGGAATGGCCGGGAAACCTAGTGCTGGGTCATGGTGAACCGTTTGGCGACCGCAGTCTGGGCCGCTGGGTGCCGAAGAACCGCGCCAATCAAGGAGTTTCGGGCCCTCAAAACAGTTTCGGGCGCCGGGCGTCCCAATGTCATATTCAGCGCTGAGTGCCCCATGGCGCGTCGAGCGGCTGCCATTCTGCTGCGTTCAAACACGTCAAGCTGGGCGCCCACAGTGCCGCCGGCCAGGGCCGTCGCAATGATCGGTGCCAGTGCTGCGGCATCGAGCCAGCCTAGGTTCATGCCCAACCCGCCAATGGGGCTGATCTCGTGGGCGGCATCGCCGATGAGCGCCGCACGCCCCTGGACCATGGACCCGGCCAGCTGTGCCCGCACGCCAAAGCTGCTGAGCATCGAATGCTCCCCGGCGGAGACGACGACGCCGGTCCTGGCCTCGATGATGCCGGCCAGGTGGTCTGCGCTGGGTTGGGCAACGGGGCCGGGCATGCGTGCCACCCAGCGGCGGATTCCGTGGGGCAGCGGGAATGACTCCACAATGCCGTCAGAGGAGAGATAGAGCAGTGCGGTGTCCTCGCCCAGACCATCGGCGGGGAAATCGCCCATCAGATAGTGGTCTGGGTAGGAGAAGGCCCGCGTGGGGATGCCCAGCTGCCTGCGGACGGTGGAGCGGGCGCCGTCGGCCCCCACCAGAAACCGCGAGCGCACCGCAAGAGTCTTGCCGCCAACGGTGCCCGTCAACCGGGCCTCGTCTGCGTAGCTGTGGGCGGCGGTGATCCGGCTGCCGCGGTGCAGGGCGCCAGGAGCCAGTTGCTCGAGCCGTTCCTCCAACACCGATTGGGTGACGGGCTGGGGTACGGCCAGCACATAGGGGCGGGTGGGATCGGCGAGGGCGAAATCGATGCCCGCCACCGTTCGCCCTTGGGCAATGGCGCGGCCGTGCTGGATCCTGATGCCCCTGGCCAGGAGGGGCTCGGCTGCACCGATGGTGTCAAGGACTGCCAGTCCCGGCGGGTGGATGCCTATCGCCCGGGTGTGGGTGCCGTTGCTGGGGCGTTGTTCGAAGACTGCCACCGTGATGCCGTGGGCCGCCAGAAGCGAGGCCAGGCACAGGCCCACGGGGCCGCCGCCCACGATGGCAACGTCCAGCATGGCCGGCTCAGGCATCGGGGCCGCGGTGGATCAGCAGGTTCCGGAAGGGCGGCCGGGTTTCAACCGTCCACCCCGGGGGTGCAACCTGGGCCAGTTCCTGGGCCGTGTAGCTGCGGCGGATGGAAGCCAGCCCGTCGTGCCGGATGAAGGAGCCGCGGAACCAGGGCAGCGTACCGGCGGAAAAGAGGGCGTAGGCCATTGGGTGGCGGCGGATGTCGCTGTGGATGGCCAGCCGCCGGGACAGTGCGACGGAGTCGGACAGCAGGTTCTGCAGCTCGGCTGCGGAGAGGTGGTGCAACAGGTGGTTGGAGATCACGATGTCGAAGTGTGCACCCCTGGCCACCAGCTCCGCCGAATGTCCCTGCAAATAGTCCACCCCCAGGGCCGAGGGGTGGCGGGTGGCGTAGTTGTGGGCGCGGGGATCCGGGTCAAGGGCCGTGATGTGCAGGCGCAGGGAGTCGGCGCGGGCCCACCGGGCCAGCGCTGCCGCAATGTCCCCGGCGCCGCTGCCGATGTCCAGGGCATGCGTCCGCTTGGTGGCGCTGAGCAGTGGGCGGATGTGGTCCTCGTAGACTCCCCGCCAGCCCGCGACGGCGGTGTTGACCCGGGCAAAGTGCCCATAGGTCGCCTCAAGGGCCTCCGGATCGGCATCGGGACTGTCCATCTCCTCGCGCAGTTCCGCATCCCGCTGCCGCAGAAACCCCAGCGGGGGGAAGGGAGGCTGGCGGTCCGTGGTCATGGCGCCGGTGCCACCTTGGTCAGCAGGGCCGTCTCCACTGTCAGGCCCGGGCCAAAGGCCATGGAACAAATGCGCTCGCCGGCTCCGCCAACCGGACCGGGTACGCCGTCGTCGTTCTCCAGAATGTGTTTGAGGACAAACAACACAGTGGCCGAGCTCATATTGCCGTGGCTGCGCAGGATGGCGCGCGCCGGGACCAGCTGCTCCTCGCTCAACCCCAGCTTGGCCTCCACCTTGTCCAGGATGGAACGGCCGCCGGGGTGGATGGCCCAGTGCTTGATGTCCGCATAGGGCGCGGCGGCCAGGGCGGGCTCGGTGCCCAGCAGCGGAGCCAAGGCGCCAACAATGTGGTCATCGATGATGTGCGGGACGTAGGTGCCCAGCACCATCTCAAAGCCCTCGTCCCCAATGTTCCAGGCCATGGCATCCTCACCCACCGGCGTCAGGATGGTTTCGAAGGCATCCAAGGTGGCCACGGCATGAGGCTGGGGCAGCTCCCGGGCGCTGACAATGGCCGCCGCGGCGCCGTCGCCGAACAGGGCCGAGCCCATGATGGTGTCCGGATCGGAGGAGGAGCGCACATGCAGGCTGCACAGCTCGACGGAAACCACCAGCACCACGGCCGTTGGATCCGCTTGGCAAAAGGCCGCGGCGGCCCGAAGTGCGGGGAAGGCGGCATAGCAGCCCATGAACCCCAGATGGTAGCGCTGCACCGAGGGGCTCAGCCCCAGACCGCGCACCACCTTGTAGTCCGGGCCGGGATTGAAGAAGCCGGTGCAGGAGACGGTGACAACATGGGTCACATCCTCCGGGCCGATGCCTGCACAGGCGTCCAAAGCCTTCTGCGCGGCCTCGATGAACAGGGGAGTGGCCTCACGGGCGAAGATGTCATTGCGGGTCTTGGTGCTGGGGCTGAACAGGCCACCGGTGGCGGGATCGTAGAAGACGGGATTCTCAACGTCGGAATCCAAGGTCAGCTCGGCCAACGCTGTATGCCGCGTGTCGATGGCGGCGGAGTCGAAGCAGGTCTGCACCAGCCGCGCCCCCAACCGGGTCAATCCAGGCTGCGCGGCAAAGACGTCACGTACCTGTGATTGCACCAAGATGGTGGGCGGAACTGCGGTTTGAAGAGACATCAGCGTCACCGTCATGGTTCATTGTTGCACGCACCCTCCGACAGGCAAGGGAGGCCGAAGGACGGGGAACACCGCGGGGATAATGGACCCATGACGACGCCCCCGACCAAGCTCCCACGGACCCCGGATGCACAGGACCGCTGCCCCTGCCTCAGCGGGAACACCTACGGCGAGTGCTGCGGCCGGTATCTCAGTGGCGACTCCGCTGCGCCCACCGCGGAGGCGCTCATGCGCTCGCGGTTCACGGCCTTCGCCACGGGGGATGGAGACTACCTGCTGCGCAGCTGGTGGCCCGCCACCCGCCCGGTCGACCTTGAGCTGGATGAGGACATGCGCTGGTACCGCCTGGACATTCTGGACACCGTCCGCGGGAAGGTGGGCGACGACGACGGCGTCGTCACCTTCCGTGCCTACTACCGCCACCCCGACGGCGCGGGCCAGCAGCAGGAAACCAGCCGCTTCCGCCACCGGGACGGACACTGGTACTACGTTGACGCCCTGGCCCTCGACTAGACTTCAATGGCCCCGAATCCGGGGAATACGCGTGGAAAGGCGCCATGAGCCGCAGTGAGCAGACCGGACCCACCCCGGACGCAGAGGCACCAGCAGCATTTGATTTCAGCGCGCTGCGCCGCTTCCCCGATGTAGAGGCGGACAACCTCTTCGCCTGGGACCCCACGGATGAACTGATCCTGGACAGCACCGCCGCGCGCCTGGCGGACCCTGCGGCCTGGCCCATCGCCGTCGTCGGCGACCGCTACGGCGCACTGGCCCTGGCCACGGCCGCCCGGTACGGCCGGAACGCAGGGGAGCTGCGCGTCCACCAGGATGTCCGCTCCGGAGAGCTGGCGCTCGCAGCCAACGCCGAGGCGCTGGGCCTGGCCGGCAGCTACACCTCAATGCCCCTGGATGCGGCCCTGTTCGAGGGCGTCCGCACCGTGCTGTGGCAGTTGCCGCGCAACCTCGAAGAGCTGGCCGAGGTGGCCGACTTGATCGCCCGGTACGCCCATGAGGATGTGCGGCTGGTGGCCGGCGGGCGGGTCAAACACATGACGGCCGCGCAGAACACGGTGCTGGCCGAATCCTTTGGCACCGTCCAGGCATCACTAGCGGCAAAGAAGTCCCGGCTGCTCACGGCCAGCGGACCACTGCGCCCCAGCGAGCCCTCGCGTTTCCCGGCCAGGGAATTCAACGACGAGCTGGGCCTGTGGCTGTGCGCCCACGGCGCCACCTTTGCCGGCACCAAGCTGGACATCGGCACACGATTCCTGCTGACGTTCGTGGAGAAGATGAAGCCCGGTGCCGCCACCGCCATCGATCTGGGCTGCGGCTCCGGCGTGATTGCCGCCTATGTGGCGGCCAACCGGCCCGAACTCACGGTGGTGGCCACCGACCAGTCCGCCGCCGCGGTCGCGAGCGCGGCCGCCACGGCCGCCGCCAATGGCCTGGCGGAGCAAATGACGGCCGTCCAGGACGATGCCCTGGCAGGCTTTGCCCCTGGCAGTGCCGAACTGGTGGTCCTCAACCCGCCGTTCCACGTGGGCGGGGCCGTCCACGCCGGGGCCGCCTTGAAGCTCTTCGATGCCGCGGCGCGGGTGCTCAAGCCGGGCGGGGAGTTGTGGACCGTCTACAACCACCACCTGGACTACCGGGCCCAGCTGGAGCGCCGGATCGGCCCCACCTGGATCCAGGGCAAGAACCCCAAGTTCACCGTGGCCCTGAGCGTCCGCTCAGCCTAGGGCCCCGGGCGAGCGAGGGGCCGCTGGGCACTAGGACCCCAGCACCGCGTCCACGGCATGCCGGCCCAAGGCGTACAGCGCGGGGTTGTCGTCGGAGTGTGCCAGCAGGGCGGTCCCGATGTTCAGCGCCCAACCGCGGGCACGCAGCCACGTGGCAGCGTCGGTGCCCGTGAGCTCGTCCACCCGTTCCATGAAGAGGCGGCGGCCGGCGCCGTCGAAGGTCAACCAGGCGGTGGCCAGATCCGTGGCGGGATCGCCGCGGCCCAGATCGCCAAAATCGATGACGGCGCTGAGCCGGCCGTCCTTGGCCAGGATGTTCCCCGGGTGCAGATCACCGTGGATCCACTGGGCCGGTCCGGCAAAGACCGGGGCGGCCAGGCTTTCACGCCAGCTGGCCAGCAATGGGCCCGGATCCGGCATGCCCGCCAGCTCCAGCCTGCCGCGGAACGCCTCGTCCCGGGAGGACAGCGGCGTGCCGCGCACGGGGTTGCGGGGCGCATCGGCCGGGGCCTCCTGGTGGATGTCCGCCACGAATCCGGCCAGCTCGACGGCGAGTGCCGTCCGCTCGGCCACGGGCAGCCCCAGCAGGTCATCGCCGTCGAACCAGCGGGTGATGGTCCACGGCCATTCAAAGGCCGGCGACGGCGCCCCGAGGCGCACAGGTACAGGCACCGGAACCGTGGTTGCTGCAGCCAGTTGGGGCAGCCAGCGGTGCTCATGCAGAATCAGCGGCACGGCGGCGGCGCGCCGGGGGAGCCGAACGGTGAACTCGGTGCCCAGGCGGAACAGGGTGTTGTCCCAGCCATTGGCCAACGGCTCCAACGGGAGCCCGGCGAGATCAGGGTGCTGCGCGGCCAGCAGGGCGCGCACACGGTGCGGGTCGATGGACGTTTCGGCAGGGGGCATATCGGGCATGGACGGAGTACCCTTTCAATCGGTGTGGAGTGCGGGGGCCGCTCCCAGCCATGGACCGTAGACTTATTGGAATTCGACTCCCGAGGGGATGATCCACCCAGTGCCCGACGTACGCACCCCAGCCCCCCGGCGCGGAACCAATCTGCCCCGCATGGGCGACTACAACCTTATGGTGATTCTTGATGCCATCCGGCGCGCCGAGGGTGGTTTGAGCCGGGTTGAGCTCTCCGCCGCGGTGGGCCTGGCACCCCAGACGGTGTCCAACATCTGCCGCCGCCTGCTGGACCAGGATCTGATCATGGAAGCCGGCAAGGAAGGCACCGGCCCGGGCAAGCCCCGCACCATGCTGCGGCTGAAGCCCTCGGGCATGTACGCCGTCGGCGTGCAGATCGATCCGGCCGTCACCTCCTTCGCCCTGCTGGATGTGGTGGGCAATGTCGTCCTCAACTCCGCGCTGACCACGGACGCGTCCATCCCGCCGGAGGCCTTTGTTGAGGTCATGGCCGCTGAAGTGCTCCGCCTGATTGCCGATTCCGGCGTCGACGCCGAGCGCGTGGCAGGTGTCGGCGTCGCCACCCCCGGTCCGGTGGATGCCGCCGCCGGCCTGGTGGTCAGCCCGCCGCATCTGCCCGGCTGGACCCGGGTGGCCCTGCGCGATGGACTGGCGCGCGCCACCGGCCTGCCGGTGGTCATGGACAAGGACGTGACGGCTGCGGCCGTCGCGGAGATGTGGTCCGGCGGCCCCAACGCCACCGGCTCCTTCGTATTCCTCTACATCGGCACCGGCCTGGGCGCCGGGCTGGTGTTCAACGACGAGGTGATGCGCGGAAGCTCGGGCAACGCCGGGGAGATCGGCCACATCATCACCGATCCCGACGGGCCGCTGTGCGATTGCGGCCGCCGCGGCTGCGTGAAGGTGACCTGCATGCCCGAGACCCTCGTGGAGCAGGCCCAGGAACGCGGCGTGCTTCCCGTGGACGATCCGCAGGAGCCCCGGTCCCTGCACGAGCAGATGGCCGCGTTGGCTGCCGCTGCCGAGCACGGAAACTCCGCCGCCGTGGACGTGCTCGAATTCTCGGCCCAGCGGGTGGCCCGCGCCATTTCCGCGCTGACCAATCTGCTCGACGTCGAACGTGTGGTGGCCGGCGGGCCATTCTGGCCGTACCTGGAACCGACCTACCTGCGGGTGATTCCGGCGCTGTTGGATTCGCTTTCGGCCACCAGAACGGTGCATGAGATCGGCCTGACCAGTGCCAGCTCGGGGCGTGACGGCGGAGCCATCGGCGCGGCGTGTCTGGTCCTGGAAAGCACGCTAAGTCCGCATGCGGCGAAGCTGCTGCTCCAAGGCTGACCCGCTGCCCGGCGCACTGGCACCAACGCCACCGGCACCAACAGCGCCGGCTGCGTGCAACCAGCTAGTCGATGCTCTCGACGATGGAGCCGTAGGGGATCTTGTCGTCCAGATGCGCCTGCAGGACATGCGGATTCATGATCACCCGCACCCCATGCAACTCGTCCGCCGCGGACTGCTTGAGGATCGGGGCGATGGTGTCCACGAAGTCCTCGGTCTTGCCCTCAAGATACTGCCGGTAGGCCACTGGTAGTTCATTCATGGGCACAGCTTAGACCGGCGCTGAAGGGCGCGGAAGAGGCATGGTGAAGCCCCGGCGGGGCGGATGGGCAGGAGTCCCCATTGCGGGCGGTGGCCATGATTGGATTGGATGGAGGGACGATCAATGCCGCCGGGCCGCCCACGAGGGACTCCGGCGGCCGGACCCACCACCTAGGGAGAGAACCACTTGTTGCAGAGCACCGCCACGGTCCGGATTGAAGCGGCGGATCTGCAGGCCGCCCAGCGTGTGCTGGCCGCCATCTCCCGCAGTTTCGAGGCAAAAGTGGTGGGGCAGACGCGGCTGCGCGAAACCCTGCTCATTGGGCTGGTCACCGGCGGCCATGTGCTGCTGGAAAGCGTCCCCGGACTGGCCAAGACGACGGCGGCCCAGACCCTGGCCGATTCCGTCAGTGCCGCCTTCCACCGGATCCAGTGCACGCCCGACCTGCTGCCCAGCGACATTGTGGGCACGCAGATCTACGACGCCGCCAAAGGCACCTTCACCACTCAGCTCGGTCCCGTGCATGCCAACATCGTGCTGCTGGATGAGATCAACCGCTCCAGCGCCAAGACCCAGTCCGCCATGCTCGAGGCCATGCAGGAGCGCCAGACCAGCATTGGCGGGGAGGTCATCCCGCTGCCGGATCCGTTCCTGGTGCTGGCCACGCAGAACCCCATCGAGCAGGAGGGCACCTACCAGCTGCCCGAGGCGCAGATGGACCGGTTCCTGCTCAAGGATGTCCTGGACTATCCCACTCCGGCCGAAGAGGCGGAGATCATCCGCCGCATCGATGCCGGCGTCTTCCTCCCCGAGGCCAAGCCCACCGCCGTCGCCTCCCTGGATGAACTGCGGATGGTGCAGCAGCTGGTCAAGCGGATCTACATGGACCCCGCCATCGTGCGCTATCTGGTGGGCCTGGTCTACGTCACCCGGCATGCGGGGCAGTACATCGACCCCCGCCTGGCCACGCTGGTCGAGTTCGGGGCCAGCCCCCGCGCCAGCATTGCGTTCAGCCAGGCGGCCCGGGCCCTGGCGCTGCTGCAGGGCCGCGACCACGTGATTCCCGAGGATGTGAAGTCCCTGGCCCACCGCGTGCTGCGGCACCGGATCATCCTGGGCTTCGAAGCGGTGGCGGAGCAGGTGCCGGTGGAGAGCATCATCGACGCCATCCTGGCCTCCGTCCAGACACCGTAGGCTGCCGTGCCATCGCTGCTGACGCGTGTGAAATCGAAGATGTTCGTCTTTGCGCACCGCCGGGCCCGGGGCATGCTCGACGGCGAATACGCCTCTGTGTTCCGCGGCAGAAGCCTGGATTTTGACGATCTGCGGGCCTACATCCCGGGTGACGAGGTCCGGGACATCGATTGGAAGGCCTCCGCCCGAGTGGGCGCCCCACTGATCAAACGCTATGTCGCGGTGCGCCGCCAGACGGTGCTGCTGGTGGCCGATACGGGCCGGAACATGGCGGCGCTGGCCCGCGGCGGCGAGGTCAAGAAGGACATCGCCGTCATGGCCCTGGGCGTGGTGGGCTATCTCGCCGTCCGGCACGGCGACAACGTGGGCCTGGTCCACGGCGACGCCGGGCACACTGCAGCCCGCCCCGCCAAGGGCACCGAGGGGCATCTGGAGCAGCTCTTGCAGTCGGTTGATGCCGCCGCCACCTTGGAGGCGGGCAGCAGCGACCTGAAGACGCAATTGGCCCACATTTCCCGCAGCTACGCCACCCGCATGCTTCTGTTTGTGGTGGCCGACGAGCTGGCCCTGGATGAGGAAACGGCGCGCCTGCTGCGCCGGCTCCAGGCCCAGCACGAAATCCTGTGGGTGCAGATCCGTGATGCCGAGCTGGCCGGTGAGCACGCCCTCGCCCTTGACTCCTACGACGTCGCCGATCGGCAGGCGATTGCCGCGGCTCTGGGCCGGGACGCTGAGGTGGCCCGCGACTACGCGGATGCCGTCGCCGCCCGCAGCGAGGCCACGGCGTCGTTCATGGCCGCCCGTGGCATCGTGATGGCTCAAATTGGGCACAGCAGCGAGGTTGTCGGCACACTCTTTTCCCTTCTGGAAAGGCACCGCCGTGCCCGCTGAACCAAGCTTCTACGCACCCGTGGGCTATTCCATTTGGTGGCCGCTGATCGGCGTCGCCCTGCTGCTGCTGGTGGCCGGCTGGTACGGCTATGTGGTGCTCTCCACCCGTACCGCCAACGCCGCGGGAATCCCTGGCTTCGTGCCACCGCGGAACCCGGGATCGGTGCAGAGCCGCTATCTGGGCATCGTTGACGACATTGAGCGCCGGCACGACGGCGGAGCCCTGGACGGGCGGTCCGCCCACCAGGAACTCAGCGTCGCCGTGCGCGCCTTTGTCCACGAAATGACGGGCATCGCGGCCCAGCGCATGACCCTGGCCGAACTGCGTGCCCGCGAGCTTCCCGCCGTGGCAGCTGCCGTGCGCCAGTTCTACCCCGCGGAGTTCGCCACAGCCGATGCCGCCGGGACCGTGGACGTGCACAGTTCGGCAGCCGCGGCGCGGATGGTGGTGGCCGGATGGCGCTGATCTTTTGGTGGCTGCTTCCCGTGGGGCTGGCCGTGGCCGCCGGTGCGGCTTGGTTGGTGTTCCGTTCCCGCCGCACGGCGGACGCCGCGCCTGTGGCCCACGCGGACCGGTTGACCGGGCTGCCCTCCTACCAGCGTGCCCTGGGGCGGCACCGGCGCTGGCTGTGGGTGCTGTGCGCCAGCGCCGTCCTGCTGGCTGGAGCAGCCCTGACGGCCGCCGCGCGTCCGGCCCAGCAACACAGCATCCGGCCGGAGCAGGCCAACCGGGACATCGTGCTCTGCCTGGACGTGTCGGGTTCCATGGTGGAAACGGATGCCGCCATCGTCAACGTCTTCACCCAGCTGGTGAAGGAGTTCGAGGGGGAGCGGATTGGATTGACCATCTTTGATTCCTCGGCGGTCCAGGTCTTTCCCCTGACGGACGACTATGAGCTGGTCAAGGAGCAGCTCGACGTGGCCCGCACCGCCCTGGGCCTGGACTCGGACAACTTCGGCTTCTTTGAAGGCACCTATGCGGGTGCCGGGTCGAGCCTGATCGGCGATGGCCTGGCCAGCTGTGTCACGGGGTTCCCGAAACTGGACTCCGAGCAACGTTCGCGCACAGTGGTGCTCGCCACCGACAATCTGCTGGCCGGCACGCCGCTGTTCACCCTGGATGAGGCCGCCGCCCTGGCGCAGTCATCCAAGGTGCGGGTCTATGCGATCAATCCCAATGGGCAGGAATCGGGCAAGGCCGCCACCGCTGCCCAGCGGCTGCAGGACGCCGCCACGGCCACCGGCGGCGGCTACTTTGCGCTGGACAACGCCGACGCCGTGTCCAAGATCGTGGGGCAGGTCCAGTCCACGGAGGCAGCCCGGCTCACGGGGGCTCCGGTGGTGAGTGTGGCGGATGTGCCGGCACTGCCGCTGGTGCTGGCCCTGGTTGGTCTGGCCGGCATGCTGCTGGCCCTGTGGAAGGTGCGCCCATGACGCTGCTGCCCGTCCTGCCGCTCTGGCTGATGATCCCGCTGGCCCTGGCCCTGGTCCTGCTCGGTGGCGCGGCGGCCCTGCTGTGGCGCAGCCGCACCGCCGCCGTTTCTGCAAACGGTGCCCGGCCGGCCTCGATGGCCCCCGCGGTCCGGGCCGCCGCCCTGGTGGCGCTGGTGCTGCTGGCAGCGCTGCGTCCGGGGTTCCCCGGGGGCACGGCACAGCAGATATCCACACAGTTGAACGTGTTCTTCGTGGTGGACACCACCAGCAGCTCCAACGCCGAGGACTTTGGCCCGTCGGCGACGCGGCTGGATGGCATGAAGACGGACATTGAGGCCATCGCCGCCGCCCTGCCCGGCGCCCGCTATTCCATGCTCACCTTCGACAGCTCCGCCGTCGTGCGCCTGCCGCTGACCACCGATGCCAACGCGCTGGATACCATGGTGGACATCCTGTCCCCGGAGGTCACCCTGTTCTCGCGGGGGAGCAGCGTGACGGTGGCCGCCGATGCCCTCAAGGACAGGCTGGAGGCCGCCCGGAAGGCCCACCCCGACCGGCCCCGGCTGGTGTTCTACCTCGGCGACGGCGAGCAGACGGCCGACAAGGCGCCGGCACCGTTCAACCTGCCGGAGAACCTGGTCAACGGGGGAGCGGTGCTGGGGTACGGCACGGTGGACGGTGGCCGGATGCGGGAAAACAGCGGCTACCCCTTGGACCGCCCGGAGCAATACATCACCGACTATTCCACCGGCGGGTCCAAGGATGCCGTCTCACGTCTGGATGAAAAGATGCTGCGCACCCTGGCGGACCAGCTCACCGTCCCGTACGTCCACCGGAATGCCGGGGACCCCATCGCCGCGGCCCTGGTGGATGCCAGCGCGGCCGGCATGGCCCCCGACGATGCCGCCACGACGGCCGGGCGGATCGAGCTCTACTGGATCTTTGCCCTGGCCGCCTTTGCCGTGGTGCTCTGGGAAATCGTGGACAGCGGCCGCCGGCTGCGCAGGCTCTCCGTCCGCACCGCCGGCAGAACCGGTCCAGGCCCCAAGCCGGAACCGGCTGCCAGCGATCTGGAAGGAATGCTGCGATGAGCGCCCCCACCCCGCCGTCCGGAACCACCCTTCCCGCCGGGACCACCCCCCAGGCCGCCGGCCCTGACGCTGCGACCGGGCCAGATGGCACACCCGCGCTGCTGCGCCGTCGCCGCCGGCTGCTGCTGGCCTCCGCCCCGGTGGTGGCCGTCGTCGTCCTGCTGTCCATCAAGCTGCTCAGCCTGCCGCTGCTGGCCGGTCCGGCCGCCGATGCCTTTGCCCGCGGCGACGGCGCCACCACGCAGCAGATGGCCAAGGGGCTCAAGGTGGCCAATCTGGTTGAACGCTTCAAGGCGCCGTTTGCCGCCGGGGATGCCCTGGTGCTCACCGGTGACCTCCCCGGGGCGCGGCGGGAATTTGAGTCCGCTCTGGCGCTGGCCGGGCCCGCCGCGGACTGCATGGTGCGGGTCAATCTGGTGCTGACCATTGAGAAGCTGGGCGACGCGAAGGCCGCCGAGGGAGACGCCGCCGGTGCCAAGACGCTGTATGAGGAGGGCCTGGCGCAGGTCAAGGCCGCCCCCGAGGGCTGCTTCCAGCCCAACAGCGAGGCCAACTCCCACGGCGAGGGGGGACAGTTGCAAGAGGCGGGGGACCGGCTGTCCCAGAAGTCCGACGGCGCCGAGGGTGGAACACCGGAGGCTGGGCAGAACCCGCAGCCCGCCGAGTCCACGCCGGCCCCGGAGGTCCAAAGCAAGTTGGACCAGCTCCAGGAACAGCAAAAGGGTGCCCAGAAGGAGCGCTCGGACGGCGCCACCATGGACAAGAACCTGGACCAGGAGCCCGGAAACTACCAGGAAAAGCGCTGGTAGCCGGCACGCGCAAGTGCTGCCGATTCCTCCTCAAATGCGGCATAAATTCGGTTTGGCACCGCTGACGCGCCATGAGGCCGCATCTGTGGATGTCACGGGGCGTAAAAGAACGTCTTAATTCGGCGGCAATTTTGTCCACCCGTCCGCGCGGCGGGTAACGTTATAGCCAAGTTACTCCTCGTAGCGTGTCAGCGATCTTTGCAGGTCCGTCTCGAACGGATTCATCAGCCAAGGGTGTGGGTGCCCCCATGTGGGCCTGACATTTGCCGCAGGGCGTCAGTACTGTCGAGCGTGCCCTTGGGGCGCGCCCTGTCCGCCGAGAGGCGCACTGGTGCTGGCTGGACCTGCGTTCCCTTTACCTGATTCCACTTCCTTCCGGGCACAGTTCTAGACAAGTGTTCCGGCCGGTGGTGGCCCGTAGCCAAGGACAGCAAATGTCTCCACCAAGCCTGATACAAACACATCCCAAGCTCACCGGTGCAGCGCCCATCGCGCTGTCCTACGAGCTTTTCCCGCCCCGCAATGCGGCCGCCGAGGAATCCCTCTGGGCCACCATCCGCGAGCTGGAGAGCACCAACCCGGACTATGTGTCCGTCACCTACGGTGCCTCCGGATCCAACCGCAGCACCGCCGTCGCGCTGTTGAACCGGCTGCTGACGGAAACCACGCTGCGGCCGCTGGCCCACTTGACCTGCGTCGGCAACAACGCCGAAGAGCTGGCTGAGATCATCTCCGAACTGCTGGACCACGGGGTCCGGGGCATCCTGGCCCTGCGCGGCGACCTGCCCAAGGGCGCCTCCACCGCGCCCCAGCCGGGACAGCTGAACTACGCCCAGGATCTGATCGAACTGATCCGCCGCGTTGAGCAGCGCCGCACGGCCCTGCTGTGCGCCGGCAAGGTGGCCATCGGCGTCGCCGCCTACCCGGCCAAGCACCCGGAATCGCCCAGTGAGCAGCACGACGTCGAGGTTCTGCTGGCCAAGCAGCGCTCCGGTGCTGACTTCGCCATCACCCAGGTCTTCTTCCACCCCGAGCAGTACGCGGATCTGCTGACCCGCGCCCGCCGCGCCGGAGTGACCATCCCGATCGTTCCCGGCGTCATGCCGCTGACCAGCGTCCGCCGGCTCGAGCGTTTGGCGACGTTGACCGGCGTCGAGCCTGCCCCCGCGCTGCTGGAGGCGTTGGGGCGTGCCGACGACGACGGCGAACGCCGCCGGATCGGCGTCCGCGCCACCGTCGACCTGGCCCGTGCGGCCCTGGACGCCGGAGCCCCCGGCATCCACCTGTACACGTTCAACGAACACGGCGCGGCCCTGGACGTTCTGGACAAGCTTCAACTCCTGCGCCCGGGGCGGCCCGCGCTTCCCCGTCGCACCCTGGCCCCGGCCTGAACCCGCAGTCTTGCAGCACCCGCAGAATCCTCTGCAGCCAACTTCCTTATGCACCGATCTACCCAAGGACATGACATGACCACCACTGCATTCCCCTCCGCCTCCCTGCTGGGC
Organism: Arthrobacter sp. 35W; assembly: GCF_000482545.1. Taxonomy (GTDB): domain Bacteria; phylum Actinomycetota; class Actinomycetes; order Actinomycetales; family Micrococcaceae; genus Specibacter. Next base: position 1,995,065 of record NZ_KI519454.1, on the reverse strand, counting down.
TACCCCCGCATCGGCCGCCGCCGCGAACTGAAGAAGGCCATCGAAGCCTTCTGGGCCGGCAAGATCGACGCCGCCGCCCTGGACGCCGCCGCCAAGGAGATCCAGCTGGCCACCGCCAAGCGCCTCACCGGCCTGGGCCTGACCGAGGCCGCTGCCGTCCCCGGCACGTTCTCCTACTACGACCAGGTGCTGGACGCCTCCACCCACATCGGTGCCGTCCCGGCCCGCTTCGGCAACCTGCTCAACGCCGAAGGCCAGCTGGACATCAACGCCTACTTCACCCTGGCCCGCGGCACCGCCGACCAGCAGCCGCTGGAAATGACCAAGTGGTTCGACACCAACTACCACTACTTGGTCCCCGAGATCGGCCCGGAGACCACCTTCTCGCTGACCTCCACCCGCATCGTGGAGCAGTTCGAGTACGCCCTGGCCAACGGCGTCGAGACCCGCCCGTACCTGGTCGGCCCCGTCACCTACCTGCTGCTGAGCAAGGCCTCCGACGACGCCCCGGCCGGCTTCTCGCCGCTGTCCCGCCTCGAGGACGTCCTGCCGGTCTACGTTGAACTGCTGGGCAAGCTTGCCGCAGCCGGTGCCAGCTGGATCCAGCTGGACGAGCCCGCCCTGGCCGTCGACAACGACATCGACGTCGCCGAGGTCAAGGCCGCTGTTGCCCGCACCTACGAGGTTCTGGCCGCCGCCACCGAGCGTCCCGCCATCCTGGTCAGCACCCCCTACGGTGCCATCAACGAGCTGCTGCCCACGCTGGCCGCCACCAACGTTGAAGCCATCCACCTGGACCTGTTCAAGGGCGCCGTTCCCTCCAACGAGGATCTGGCCCTGCTGGCCGGCAAGACCCTGGTTGCCGGCGTCGTCGACGGCCACAACATCTGGCGCAACGACCTCGCCGTCGCCGCCGACAAGCTGGAGGCCCTCAAGGCAGCCGGCCTGAACGTTGCCGTCTCCACCTCCACCTCCACCCAGCACGTCCCGCACGATGTTGCCGAGGAAGTCCAGCTCTCCGAGCAGCTGCGCAGCTGGTTGGCCTTCGCCGACCAGAAGGCCACCGAGGTTGTCACCCTGGCCGCCGCGCTGACCGACCGTGCCGCAGCCCAGGGCGCGATCGATGAGGCCAGCGCCATCATCGCCTCCCGCGCCACCGCTGCCGGCGTCCAGCGCCCCGAGGTGCGTGCCCGCCTGGCCGCACTGACCACGGCCGACTTCAACCGCTCCGACTACGCCACGCGTGCCGCAGCCCAGGACGCCGAGCTGAACCTCCCGCCGCTGCCCACCACCACCATCGGTTCCTTCCCGCAGACCAGCGAAATCCGCTCCGCCCGTGCCCGCGCCAACAAGGGCGAGCTGACCGGCGAGCAGTACGAGACGCTGATGAAGGAAGAGATCAAGCGCGTTGTGGACCTGCAGGAGGACCTGGGCTTCGACGTCCTCGTCCACGGCGAGCCCGAGCGCAATGACATGGTCCAGTACTTCGCCGAGAACCTGGAAGGCTTCGACGTCACCGTCCACGGCTGGGTCCAGTCCTACGGCAGCCGCTGCACCCGCCCGTCCATCCTGTGGGGCGATGTCACCCGCGCCAAGGCCATCACCGTAGCCTGGGCCGAGTACGCGCAGTCCCTCACGGCCAAGCCGATGAAGGGCATGCTCACGGGCCCCGTCACGATCCTGGCCTGGAGCTTCGTCCGCGACGACCAGCCCCTGGGCGAGACCGCCAACCAGGTTGCCCTGGCCCTGCGCGATGAGATCGCCGACCTGGAAGCCGCCGGCATCAAGGTCATCCAGGTCGACGAGCCCGCCCTGCGCGAGCTGCTGCCGCTGCGCAAGGCCGACCAGGCCTCCTACCTGGACTGGTCCGTGAACTCCTTCCGCCTCTCCACCGCAGGCGCCGTGGATGGCACCCAGATCCACACCCACCTGTGCTACTCGGAGTTCGGTGTCATCATCGACGCCATCGACGGTCTGGATGCCGACGTGACCTCCATCGAGGCCGCCCGCTCCCGCATGGAGGTTGTGCACGACCTGGAGAGCCACGGCTTCGGCCGCGGTGTTGGTCCGGGCGTCTACGACATCCACTCCCCGCGCGTCCCCGGCCAGGCCGAGGTCTCCGAGCTGCTCGGCACCGCCGTCAAACACGTGCCGGCCCGCCAGCTCTGGGTCAACCCGGACTGCGGTCTGAAGACCCGTGGCTACGCTGAGACCGAAGAGTCCCTGCGCAACCTGGTCGAGGCCACCAAGGAAGTCCGCGCCCAGCTGGTCTAGGACTTCCGAACCAGCGCTCCTTCGCCTTGTTGGGGCCGGCCCGCTTCGCGGACGTCCGAAGCCGCTCCCGGGCCCCAACAAAGCTGCAGAGCGTTGGTCGAACTTGTCGAAACCAAACCGCCGTCGTTCCCTTCCCGGGAGCGGCGGCGGTTTTTGCGTTCCCCACGTTGGGAGCAGGTGGGGAGCGAGACCCGGTGCGACGAGCGTGTCCCCAGTTGGCGACGTCGTTCCCCTCCGAAGACGCGGTAGTGGACGCGTCCCCAACGGGATAGTGCGTCGCCGATGCGCATGGTGGGCCCCGGGGTAGATTTGGCCCATGATTGCGCAGATGGAGACGATGGCCCAGACAGTGGCGCGGGCGCGGGCCGTGTTCAACTCCGGGGTGTCCCGGCCTGTGGCGTGGCGGCGGGAGCAGCTGCACGCGTTGAACCGGATGCTCGTGGAGCGCCAGGGCGAGATCGCCGCCGCCCTCGAGGCCGATCTGGGCAAGCATGCCAGCGAATCGTGGTTGACGGAGATTGGCTTCCTGACGGCGGAGATCGCGCACACGCTTAAACACCTGAAGCGCTGGCTGGCCCCTGAAGCCAGCGCCGTACCCGTGGCCCTCGCGCCGGCCGCGGCGAAGATCGTGCTGGAGCCGCTCGGCGTCGTGCTGGTGATCGGTCCGTGGAACTACCCCATCCAGCTGCTGCTGGCGCCAGTCATCGGTGCACTCGCCGCGGGCAACACGGTGGTGGCCAAGCCCAGTGAGCTGGCGCCGGCGTCGTCGGCCGTGCTGGCCCGGCTCGTGCCCGAGTACCTGCCCGACGCCGTCCGGATCGTCCAGGGTGGCGTTGCAGAAACCACCGAGCTGCTGGAACAGCGCTTCGACCACATCTTCTACACGGGCAACGGCCGGGTGGGCCGCATCGTGATGGCCGCCGCGGCGAAGCACCTGACGCCCGTGACCTTGGAGCTCGGCGGCAAATCGCCCACCTACGTGGACGACACGACGGACCTTGAGGTCGCGGCGGCGCGGATTGCCTGGGGCAAGTTTATGAATGCCGGCCAGACCTGCGTGGCCCCGGACTATGTGCTGGGCACCGCGGAGGTGCTGGACCGGCTGGCCGCCCTGCTGCCCGCCGCCATCGAACGGTTCTACGGGGTGGACCCGAAGTCCAGCGGTGAGTACGGCCGGATCATCCACGAGGGCGCCTTCGCCCGGCTCACCGCCCTGCTGGAGGACGACGACGTCGAGCTGGTCACCGGGGGAGCGGCCGATGCGGCCCAGAAGTATCTGGCACCCACAGTGGTGCGGGCCGGCGCGGACTCGAAAGTCATGCAGGAGGAAATCTTCGGTCCCATCCTGCCGCTGGTGGCCGTGGACGGTCTGGAGGATGCCATCGGGTTCATCACTGCCCGTGACAAGCCGTTGGCCCTGTACGTCTTCAGCGAAGATGCGGCTGTGCGCCAGGCCTTCACCGAGCGGACCTCCTCGGGGGCGCTGGCCTTCGGTGTGCCGGCGGCGCATCTGCTGGTCCCGGGCCTGCCCTTTGGCGGGGTGGGGGAGAGCGGCATGGGCCGTTACCACGGGCGGCATTCGCTGCGCACGTTCTCCCACCCCAAGGCGGTGCTGGACAAGCCGATGAAGCCCGACACCATGGTGCTAGTCTATCCGCCCTTCGGTGCCCTCAGGAACCAGATCATCCGCAGGCTGGTGGCGCCGGCGGCCAGGATCCGCCGTCGCGGAAAGGCCTAGCCGGCGCCACCAGCGGTGCCGCGGCTAGTGCTGCCCGGCCAGCGAGGTGTCGAAACCCGTGCTCCGGCTGGTGGACTCCCAGGCGTCGGTCTCGGCGCGGAGGGCATCGAGCACCGCCCGGAAACCCTTGAGGGAATCTTCGCCCAGCAGCAGCAATCCGGGCGTCTCGGGGCTTTGCACCGCCGCGATGATCGCCTGGGCCGCCTTGGCCGGATCGCCCTGCTGGGTGCCGTGGACGGTGTCGTTCTCCTTGCGGCGTTTCCCAGCGGTCTCGGCGTAGTCGCCAATGGCCGCGGCCGACTGCGTCAGCGACCGGCCGGCGAAGTCGGTGCGGAATCCGCCGGGTTCAACCGACATGGCGGTGATGCCCAGCGGTTTCACTTCCTTGCGCAGCGACGCTGTCATCGCCTCGAGGGCGGCCTTCGTGGCCGAGTAGTAGCCGGATCCTTCGGGGGAGAGCCGGGCGCCGATCGAGGAGATGTTCACGATGGACCCCGAGCGGCGGGCGCGCATCCCTGGCAGGACTGCCTTGACCATGGCGACGGCGCCAAAGAAGTTGGTATCGAACAGCTGCTGGACGTCGGCCTCGCCACCTTCCTCAACCGCGGCGCGGTAGCCGTAGCCGGCATTGTTCACCAGCACGTCGATGCCGCCAAAGCGCTCCTCCGCCTGCTTCACGGCGTCGGCAATCTGCTGCCCGTCCGTGACATCGAGGGGGAGGGCCAGTGCTGTGCCGGGGTGTGCGTCGACCAGGTCCTGGACCGCCGCTGCATCCCTGGCCGTGACGACGGCGTTGAAACCGTTCGCCAGAACGGCCTCGGCAAGGGCGCGGCCGAGGCCGGTTGAGCATCCTGTGATGAACCATGTGGTCATGATGGGGCTTCCTTTCAACGGGTGCCGGCCATCCGGCTGCGGCACTCACCAGTCAACCAAGGCCCCATGCAACGAGGGAGTGCCCCTCCATACAGGCCCTGGCGTTACCCCCATCCGGCAGCTCCACGCGATGGAGCGTCAGCCGATCTGGGACGCCCGGGAGAGCTCGTTGAGAATGCCCGACAGGCCATCCACAAAGACCTCCACCTGGGCCGTGGCCTTCTCATTGATGAGCAGGGCAAAGATGTTGCGCGCCAGCCGGATCTCCGGCACATCCAGGACCACGACGCCGTCGGGCCTGTTCGCCAGCGCCAGCTCGGGAACCAGCGCGGCTCCCATCCCGACCGAGGCGAGCTGGAGGCTGGCGTTGAAGTCGTCGCTGTGGACGGCCACCCGGGGATGGAGATTGCAGCTGGCAAAGAGGCGTTCGATCACCATGGCATCCGGGGTGCCCGGGTGGTGCATGATCCACGGCACGTCGTTCAGCTGCGCGGCGGCCACCTCGGCATTGGCCTGGATGCCCCAGGATTTGGGGAGCACCACGCGGAAGTTGTCATCGCCAATCCACTGCCGGCTGACGGTGTGCGGCCAGGCCAGTCCGCTCTGGCCCACCTGGTAGACGAGGGCGACGTCGAGCTCGCCGCCGGCGCGCAGGCCCTGGATGGTCTGGCCCGGCTCGGCCACCGAGACGTTCAGATTGATCCCCAGGTCCGGCCAGCTGGGGCTGCGCAGGAGACGGGGGAGTACATAGGTGGCCAGCGAGGGGAAGATGCCCAGCCGCAACTCCTGGCTGGTGGCGGCATGGGTCTTGGAGCTGGCGGCCAGCAGTGCGTCGATGTCCGTAAGGACCTTGCGGGCGTGCCGGGTCATGACCAGTGCGGCGTCCGTGGGCAGCACGCTGCGGGCCGAGCGCTGGAACAGCACCACGCCCGTGTCGCGCTCCAGGGCGGACATCTGCTGCGACACCGCCGACGCCGTGTACCCGAGTCTGCTGGCCGCCGCCGCGAAGGATCCCAGCCGGGTCACCTCCACCAGCGTGCGCAAATGCACCGGATTGACCACGCCCACCACCTCTCCATCTGTCCGAGCCAAGCCTAGTGGTGGGGAGCACGCGGCACACCAGGCGCGACACGCCGGGAAAGCCGACACGCCGCCCCGGATTAAGTGATTAACTCGTCCACAGCCTGTGGATAGCGGAGCTTAAAGAGCCGCGAATCCGGCAAATTCTGCGCTCCTGCCTGTGGACGGTCGGTGCATAAAATGACATACTTGTAATACATCATCTTGGGGTCACTTCCGGGGGTGTGCACTACATGTAGTATCTAATTACAGAAATCGAGCAGTTCGGGAAACACTCCCGGAACGCTGGCGAGGCCGTATTTAGGCGCCAAAACCACCCGAGCCAACAGGCAGTGTCACGAGCGAAAGCCGAGGGCGCAGCAAGGGCCGGGAAACCCGCAAAGCGGGGGGCGCGCTTCACAGGCTCAACCGGCACGAAGAGCCAGAAGCAACCATGACAGGTACTTCCAAGAAGGGGAACGGATTATGACCGTTACGGTTTACACCAAGCCAGCGTGCGTGCAGTGCACCGCCACCTACCGGGCATTGGACAAGAAGGGGATCACCTACCAGAGCGTGGACATCTCCCAGGACCCCGACGCCCTCGAGCGCGTGCGGTCCCTTGGCTACATGCAGGCACCTGTTGTCATCACCGACCAGGACCACTGGTCCGGATTCCGCCCGGACAAGATCGAAGAACTGGCCCTCGCGGCCGCCGTTTCCGTCGCCTAGCCACGGACCGGCCCGCCCGGGCCATTCGCCCCGGGCACATCGTTGGGAGCAACACCAATGACTGCCATCGCAGACATCCATCAGCGCGGCACCAGTGCAGGAACCGGCCAGGCCCCAACGGCCGGCCTGGTTTCCACTCGCAGCAGGCTCATCTATTTTTCCTCCATTTCGGACAACACCCATCGGTTTGTCCAGAAATTGGGCATGGATACTGCCCGGCTGCCGGTGCTGACCCGCGATGACACGCTGCTGGCTTTGGAACCCTTTGTGCTGGTCCTTCCCACCTATGGTGGGGAGACCGGGCACGGGGCGGTTCCCAAGCAAGTCATCAAGTTCCTCAATGTGGAGCAGAACCGCAGCATGATCCGCGGCGTTGTCGCCGCCGGGAACACAAACTTCGGGGAAACCTACTGCCTTGCCGGCGACATCATCGCCGCCAAGTGCAAGGTGCCCCTTCTTTATCGTTTTGAGCTCATGGGCACGTCCGAAGACGTTGACCGTGTACACCAGGGATTGGAATTATTTTGGACACAACAGTCACCGAACCGGCGCTGACCCAGAGCAAGGATGCTGCTATGCCCGAGGCATACAAGGGACTTGGCTACCACGAGCTGAACGCCATGCTGAACCTCTACGGTCCCAATGGCGAGATCCAGTTCGACGCCGACCGCGAGGCCGCGCACCAGTACTTCCTCCAGCACGTGAACAACAACACCGTGTTCTTCCACGACCTGGAAGAGAAGCTGGAATACCTGGTCAAGAACGAGTACTACGAGCGCGAGACGCTGGACCAGTACACGATGAACTTCATCCGCGACCTCTTCAGCCGCGCGTACAAGAAGAAGTTCCGCTTCGAGACGTTCCTTGGCGCGTTCAAGTTCTACACCTCCTACACGCTGAAGACGTTCGACGGCAAGCGCTTCCTGGAGCGCTACGAGGACCGCGTCTGCATGGTGGCCCTGCACCTGGCCCGCGGCAACGAGCAGCTCGCCATGAACATGGTGGATGAGATCATCGACGGCCGCTTCCAGCCCGCCACCCCGACGTTCCTGAACGCCGGCAAGGCCCAGCGCGGCGAGCTGGTCTCCTGCTTCCTGCTGCGCATCGAAGACAACATGGAATCCATCGGACGTTCCATCAACTCCGCCCTGCAGCTGTCCAAGCGCGGCGGCGGCGTGGCCTTCGCCCTGACCAACATCCGCGAGGTCGGCGCGCCGATCAAGCAGATCGAGAACCAGTCCTCCGGCGTCATCCCCGTGATGAAGCTCCTCGAGGACAGCTTCTCCTACGCCAACCAGCTCGGTGCCCGCCAGGGTGCCGGTGCGGTGTACCTGCACGCCCACCACCCGGACATCAACCGCTTCCTCGACACCAAGCGCGAGAACGCCGATGAGAAGATCCGCATCAAGACACTCTCCCTGGGCGTTGTGGTTCCGGACATCACCTTTGAGCTGGCCAAGCGCGACGAGGACATGTACCTGTTCTCTCCGTACGACGTCGAAAAGGTCTACGGCATGCCGTTCTCCGACATCTCGGTCACCGAGAAGTACTACGAGATGGTTGACGATTCCCGGATCAAGAAGACCAAGATCAAGGCCCGCGAGTTCTTCCAGACCCTCGCCGAGATCCAGTTCGAGTCCGGCTACCCGTACATCATGTTCGAGGACACCGTAAATCGGGAGAACCCGATCGAGGGCAAGATCATCATGTCCAACCTGTGCTCGGAGATCCTGCAGGTTTCCCAGCCCACCACGTACCTGGATGACCTGTCCTACGACGAGACCGGCAAGGACATCTCCTGCAACCTGGGCTCGCTGAACATTGCCAAAACCATGGATTCGCCGAACTTCGGTGCGACCATCGAGACGTCCATCCGGGCACTCTCCGCGGTCTCGGACATGTCCAACATCACCTCGGTCCCCTCCATCGCCAAGGGCAACGACCAGTCGCACGCCATCGGCCTGGGCCAGATGAACCTGCACGGCTACCTGGCCCGCGAGCGGGTCCACTACGGCTCCGAAGAGGGCCTGGACTTCACCAACATCTACTTCTACACGGTGCTGTTCCACGCTCTGCGCTCCTCGAACCTGCTGGCCATCGAGACCAAGTCCACCTTCGGCGGTTTCGAGAAGTCCAAGTACGCCACCGGCGAGTTCTTCGACAAGTACACGGACCGCGAATGGGTTCCCCAGACCGCCCGCGTCGTGGAGCTCTTCGAGGGCATCCACATCCCCACGCAGGATGACTGGCGCGAGCTGAAGGCCTCCGTCATGGAGCACGGCATCTACAACCAGAACCTGCAGGCCGTGCCGCCCACCGGTTCCATCAGCTACATCAACAACTCCACCTCGTCCATCCACCCGGTTGCCTCGAAGATCGAGATCCGCAAGGAAGGCAAGATCGGCCGTGTGTACTACCCGGCCCCGTACCTGACCAACGACAACCTGGAGTACTACCAGGATGCGTATGAGATTGGCTACGAGAAGATCATCGACACCTACGCCGCTGCCACGCAGCACGTGGACCAGGGCCTGTCCCTGACGCTGTTCTTCAAGGACACCGCCACAACGCGTGACATCAACAAGGCGCAGATCTACGCCTGGCGCAAGGGCATCAAGACCATCTACTACATCCGTCTCCGCCAGCTCGCGCTGGAAGGGACGGAGGTGGAGGGTTGCGTCAGCTGTGCACTATGACAACCTAAATCGGTTGATTTTCGCCAGGAGATGAAGTGATGGAAACGACGACGGCGACGGGTGGCTTGGTCTACGGCATTCGCCTGCGGCGAGAGTTCGAGTACCGATATGTCGGTATTACGACCAAGACGGCCAGTCGTCGTTTCCATCAGCATCTTCGTGTGGCAGTAGAGGGGCGCAAGACGCCCTTCTACGATTGGCTTCGGAAGTTCGATCCATCGGAAGTCACCGTGGATGAGCTGGACTGGGTCGAGGGTTTGCAAGAGCTTGGGCAGGCTGAGATTGACTGGATCAGTTATCTGCGGCGCGAAGGGGACAGGCTCCTGAACCTCTCCGAAGGAGGATTGGGTCCTACCGGCGTCGTCTGGACGGAGGAGATGCGCGAAGCCGCGCGGATTCGGTCCACCGGGCGCAAGATAGTCAGACAGTCAGGACCGGGCGCCCCGTTCTACGGCAAGAACCACAGTGATGAGCAGAAGGAAAAGTGGTCCCGGGAACGCAAGGGTACCAATGCAGGTCCGGAGAATCCGAACTTTGGCAAGTTTGGCCCGGAGCATCCTCGATTCGGCCACGCGATGTCGGAGGAGTCAAAGCAGGCGCTCTCCGAGACGCGCAAGGGAGCCGGCAATCCGAACTTTGGCAAGACAGCCAGTGCGGAGACTCGAGCCAAGATGTCTGCCGTCCGAAAAGGGCGCCCAATGCCGTCGAGCCAGCGGAACGCCCACACGAGGCACCACACAAATAAAGGCATAATGAATCCGGTCTGTAAGCACTGCGTAGAAGATGCAGCGAAGCTCAGCAGCCCCTCAGAAAGTGAAGAAGAGTGATGACGCCTAAGGTCAAACTGATGAGCCATGTTGAGGCCATCAACTGGAACCGCATCCAGGACGAGAAGGACGTAGAAGTCTGGAACCGCCTGGTCAACAACTTCTGGCTGCCCGAGAAGGTGCCGCTGTCCAATGACGTCCAGTCGTGGGCGACGCTGACCCCGGACGAGCAGCAGCTGACCATGCGCGTGTTCACCGGCCTGACCCTGCTGGACACCATCCAGGGCACCGTGGGCGCCGTCTCGCTGATCCCGGATGCGCTCACCCCGCACGAAGAGGCCGTGTACACGAACATCTCCTTCATGGAGTCCGTGCACGCCAAGAGCTACTCCTCGATCTTCTCCACCCTCTGCTCCACCAAGGAGATCGACGAGGCGTTCCGCTGGTCCACCGAGAATGAGAACCTTCAGCGCAAGGCTCAGATCGTCATGGACTACTACGCCGGCGACGACCCCCTCAAACGCAAGATTGCCTCCACGCTGCTGGAGTCCTTCCTGTTCTACTCCGGCTTCTACCTGCCGATGTACTGGTCCTCCCGCGCCAAGCTGACAAACACGGCCGACCTGATCCGCCTGATCATCCGCGACGAGGCCGTGCACGGCTACTACATCGGCTACAAGTTCCAGCGCGGTCTGGAAAAGGTTTCCGAGGAGCGCCGCCAGGAACTGAAGGACTACACGTTCGAGCTGCTCTTCGAGCTGTACGAGAACGAGGTCCAGTACACCCACGATCTCTACGATTCCGTGGGCCTGGCCGAGGACGTCAAGAAGTTCCTGCACTACAACGCCAACAAGGCGCTGATGAACCTGGGCTACGAGGCCATGTTCCCGTCCTCCGTAACGGACGTGAACCCGGCCATCCTGTCCGCGCTCAGCCCCAACGCCGATGAGAACCACGACTTCTTCTCCGGCTCCGGCTCCTCCTACGTGATCGGCAAGGCCGTGAACACCGAGGATGACGACTGGGACTTCTAGTCCAACGTGGCTGTGGCGCCGCACCCGTACGGGTGCGGCGCCACAGTTGTCTAAGGCGGGGTGGCCGGCCGCATGAGCGGCCGGCCACCATTGCTGGGTTGGTTGCTAGCTGCCGGGGTAGGTGAGAATCGTGTCGTGCATCTCGAAGGTCACAATGCTCATGACGTCGCCGGCGGTGCGGTAGACCACGAAGTCGGTCTGCTTCTGCCAGAACTGCACCTCATTTGCGTCGGGCAGATTGACCGACTTTGACACGGTCTGCTGGGTGTCAGTGCTAGTGCTGGTGCTTCCACTCACCTGCATTTCGTCGTTGTACGTGACCGACACCTTTGCGCTGAAGGGCCCCGCCTCGATGCCCGCCTCGGCGCCCACCTCAAGCGAGGTGGTGTGCTGGAAGCCCGTGGAGGACCCGGTCGAGGTGCCAATGGTGATCGACTCCGTCTGCACGCCACCCTTCGGGGAGGAGTACCTCTCGAGACAGAGCCACGAGGGCTGGGCAGCCAGGTAGTAGAACGGGCTGGTGACTGCGGCCGGGTCGCTGATGAGGGTCGACGGGAGAACAGCGACGTTGCCCAGGCCCGGTGTGGTGGTGGACCCCTGCCCGTTGCCGGGAACGTAGACGGGGTCTACGTTCCCGGCTCCTTCGACCGGGAGCATGAGCTTGGCCATCGAGAGGCACCACGAGGTGTTCTGAAAGTCGCCGTGCTCGTTGCTCAGCAAGGTTGTCGGTGCGAGCAGGATGACCTCAGCCTGGGCGGTCTGGCCCGCCAGGGTGGGTACGCTGAGGCTGCCATCGTGTTCCGTCCAGTGCGACCCTGCATCGTTCCAGAACGGCTGGGTTGGGGCGTGCTGGAGGTGCTCGGTCTTGACGCACCAGTACTTGGTTGCGTCGGGGACGTTGCCGTTGAAGCCGACGCAGATACCCAGGGCCTGGTAGCCGTCAGGGGCCGTCGGCCAGAAGTAGGCGATGTCGTTCGGGTTTCCCGAGTGGGCGTCGTCGAGGATCCAGGCGAAACCCGTCGGGTGCGCCAGGGCGTCAGGGTGCTCTTGCGACGGTGCCAGCAGCATGATGGGGGTCGTCGCGATCGGCGTACCGTTGACAGCGGCGAAGTCGCCGAGCGGCAGGAAGTCGGTCGAATCGCCCTGGTACTCGCCGTAGAAGGTGATTGCGTTTCCCTTTTCCGCGGTCCAGCCGTTGACGAACTTCTTGGGATCGGCGAACTTCATCAGGAACGGGTCGAAGGGGGCTCCCTTGGTGCCGTAGCCGGCCGCAGCAATGGCTGCGGCGACCAGGCTTCCGGGCCCGGACCGGGCCGTGAGAGGTCGCGCCGAGGTCTCTTCAGTGGTCGTGGTGTTCATGTTGTCCCCAGTGTTTGGTAGTTGATGCCGGGCCTGGTGGCCGGGCACTGAACTCGTCGCCAGAATCAAAGACCGTTGGCGACCAAAACCATCTCGTGGCAGCCCAAAGTAGCGGGGCTGGCGATGGGTAACTGTCAGGCAGGTGCCATCAATGGCACTGCTGTTGGGGGTGGAACGCGAGCAGTCAAAGCGAGCCGATACTGCCGGCTGCGGCCGTGACACAAACGAATGAAATGGCGGGAGAATTGGAGGCTGCGCAACCCCCGACCGTACGGCCTGATATTCACCTCTGTCTTGCAGTGGTCCCCATCAAACAACGAAGCTCCCCAGCCAGAATCGGTTGATACGGATCACCATAGTTTGGCACCGGTCCAATTAAAAGAGTTCCGGGAAACTTTTTCTGGGTAGTGGAGAGTCGCCGTCCCATACGTCTAACCAGACTGCGGGCCGCTACATCTTCGCGTATCTGGACTTGGCGGCCAGGAACAAGCCGTAGAGGACCAAGCCCACGCCGACCAGGCCCAGCAGGTAGATGCCGTAGGGCTGCTCGCGCAGTGCCTTCAGGCCGCCGTCGAGACCGGTGGACTCCTGCGGCCGGGCGTGGGCGGTGGCGATGATGACCAACACGCCGGTCAGCACCAGCACGATGCCCTTGGCGATGTAGCCGGCGACGCCGAGAACCGTCACGATGGAGCGGGCCGGCGCCGACGATGGCATCGAGAGCATCTTGGTGAACGATCTGGTGATTCCGCGCACCGCAAAGACAACCCCTGTGACGGCCACGGCTGCGCCGATGGCGTACAGCAGCAGCGATCCCAGGGGTGCACTCATCAGAGTGCCGGTCCAGTCACTGGTGGACTCGCTGCTGTTCTTTCCCCGTCCAACCGCAAAGGCGGAGAGGGTCGCAGCAACGAGGGAAAAAACCACGCCTTGGCCCGCCGCCGACAGTTTCCTGCCAGCCTTCTTCTTGGCAGGGAGGCCGCGGTAGCTGAAGAGGGCTTCGCTGAACTGCCACAGTGCCAGTGCCACACAGGCGCCGAACGCCGTCCAGAGCAGCAGCGTCCCCAACGGCTGGGCCGCCAGCTGTGCCACCGCGCCACCCTGGTCGGCCTCGCCGGACTTGCCGAAAGCCAGGCCGATGGCGATGGTCCCGACCAGAATGTGCAGTACGCCGCTGACCGCGAAGCCGGCCCTGGCCACGGCCACAAAGACGGGGGAGTTTGAGGCATCCTCGACGGTGGCCGCCGCCTCGTTCAGTTCCTTTTTGATGGCGTCATCCTTTACCCGGCCTTGTCCCCGGGCCAGTAAACGTGGATCCAGCGCTGGCCCTCGCCGTCCCACGATTCGGTGTGGCCGAGGAGGGCAATGTCGGCAAAGGAAGCCTCAATCCCGTGGTTCTTCAAGATGTCGTGGAGTTCATCCGTGGCCGCCCGGACCACGGATGCTATCGCTTCAGGCGAGTCGGAAGAGATCCGGCGCGAGGCTGAATAGGTTGCACCCATGACCGTTATTCTGCTCTTCCACTGCCACCGGGGGAACCATCGAGGGTGTCGCTGCCATCACTTTCGGCATGGCGCGGGCGGCGGTCGGCGGCCTCATTGGCACCTTCACTGGAGGTCTCTGGCGACTCGGGCTGTGGGGGACCGTCGTCATCGACCATCGGATCCAACGCCTCGGCCTTTCGGATCTGCTCTTCCGAGCGCGATCTGACGGACTCCGCCTCATCTTGGCGTAGGCGGGCCTCCTCGCGCAGATGCTCGGCATCCACCTCGGCCTGCTGGGCGTCGGCCGCGGCCCTGGCGGCCTGCGCTTCGCTTTCCCGCGCCCCGAGTTCGTTGGCTGCTGCAGATCGGCGCAGGTTCTCCGCGTGCTCGTGGTCCTTGCTCCGCTTCCACCGCCGCCCGAAGAAGAGCGCCGCAACGACCACCACCACTATGGCGATGATCGCGATGATGGTCCATGCCAGCTGCCCAGATTCCATGGTCGCTGACCTCTTTTCGATGGCCGCAATGGGATAACTCCAGTAAAGCGCCGAACCGGCACGCTGGCTAGGGAATCTCCGACGGCGCCCGGGCTGGCTATCCGGCCAGCCCCAGCAACTCGATGGAGCGCTCCCGCATGTCCATCTTGCGGACCTTTCCCGTGACGGTCATGGGGAACTCGTCCACCAATAGAACATAGCGGGGGATCTTGTGCCGGGAGAGCTTGCCGGCACAGAAGGCGGCGACGGCGGCCTGGTCCAACGGGGCGGCGCCGGGGCGCATGCGCAGCCAGGCACAGAGCTCCTCACCGTAGGTGGGGTCCGGGACGCCGACCACTTGGACATCGGCCACATCCGGATGGGTGTAGAGGAACTCCTCGATCTCGCGGGGATACAGGTTCTCCCCACCACGAATCACCATGTCCTTGATCCGGCCCACAATGTTGACGTAGCCGTCGTCGCGCATCTCGGCCAGATCTCCGGTGTGCATCCAGCGCGCCTCGTCGATGGCAGCAGCGGTCTTCTCGGGATCCTTCCAATAGCCCAGCATCACCGAATAGCCACGCGTGCAGAACTCTCCGGGCATTCCGCGGGGGACCGTCAGGCCGGTGGCTGGATCCACGATCTTCACCTCAAGGTGCGGGTGCACCCGGCCCACCGTCGCCGTGCGGTGGTCGACGTCGTCGTCGGGCTGGGTCTGCATGGACACTGGGGAGGTCTCCGTCATCCCGTAGGCGATGGACACGGCGCCCATGTGCATCTCGTTCATGGTGCGCTTCATGACCTCCACCGGGCAGGGGGAGCCGGCCATAATGCCCGTGCGCAGGCTGGAGAGGTCGTAGTCGGAAAACTGCGGAAGGGCCAGCTCGGCGATGAACATGGTGGGCACGCCGTACAACGCCGTGCACCGTTCACTCTGGACGGCGCCAAGTGTTGCCGCCGGGTCGAACGCGGGGGCCGGGATGATGATGGCCGCCCCGTGCGAGGTGGCACCGAGATTGCCCATGACCATGCCGAAGCAGTGGTAGAACGGCACGGGGATGCACAGCCTGTCCGCCTCGGTGAAGTTGATGGTCTCGGTGACGAAGTAGCCGTTGTTCAGGATGTTGTGGTGGCTCAGAGTGGCGCCTTTGGGAAAACCCGTGGTGCCGGAGGTGTATTGGATGTTGATGGGATCATCTGCGCTCAGCTGCGACATCGCCGCTGGCACGGCGCTCGCAGGCAGCCCGGTGCCGCCTGCCACCAGGGCATCCCAATCCGAGGTGCCGATGTAGACGATCTGCGAGAGTCCGGGGCACTCAGGCGCTGTCTGCTCCAACATGTCCCGGTAGTCGGAGTTCTTGAAAAAGGGCAGCGCCACCATTAGGCGCAGTCCGGATTGCTGGATGGCGTAGCGCAGCTCGTGGGCCCGGTAGGAGGGGTTGATGTTGACCAGGATCGCGCCGATCGTGGCAGTGGAGTACTGCACCAGTACCCATTCGGGCACGTTGGGCGCCCAGATGCCCACCCGATCGCCCTTCCCGACGCCGGCCGCGAGCAGCCCGCGGGCGAGGGCCTCGACGTCGGACTCCAACTGCGCATAGGTCCAGCGGCGCCCGGACGGTATGTCCACCAGCGCCTCACGGTCAGCAAACTGCGCTGCCATCCGGGAAAAGTTCTGCCCAATGGTCTCGCCCAGCAAGGGGACCGTGGATGTTCCTGACGTATACGAGGGTTGGGCAGGGGCAGTCTGAACGTCATTGGTCATGCCACGATGCTATTCCTCCCCGCGGACCGCAGACAGGGGCGGCGGCCCGCGAGCCGGACTGATGCCCATTGCGCGCCGCGTCAGCAGAGTGTTAGATTTCCGGTGATCGTGATCAAACGTCAGGAGGTGAGTCCCATGAACGCAACATCCGCAATGGGTGCTCCCCTGAAGTCCACGATCGCGCGACTGGGCTAGTCGCCACCGGGAGCGCCAGAGAAGGCAATTCGCGAAGGGCGACTCCCATGAACACAACACCTTTTTCACCTCTGAACTCTGCCCCGCAGACCGACGCCGCAGGTCTGGCACCCGCCGAGCGCGGGCGGGCTCTGGTCCTCGGTGGTGGCGGATCGACAGGCAACGCGTGGCTGATTGGCGTCGTCGCCGGTCTGTATGGCGCCGGACTGGACGTGACGACGGCCGAGCTGACCATTGGCACGTCGGCCGGCTCGACTGCGGCGGCCCAGCTGGCCGGCGCCACCCCCGCAGAGCTGTTCGCCGCCACCCTTGTGGCTGCTCCCCAGCACCGGCCCGCTCCGCTCGGATCCGACCACGGGCGCGCTCCGGCCAGGCCGGTGGTGGACCATCTGGAGCGGATCAACAGGATCATCGCCGCTGCCACCGATGCGGCCGATATGCGCCGGCGAATGGGCGCGGCGGCACTGGAGCTGGATGCGGCGTCGGACGGCTCCTGGCAGGCACAGTGGCGCGCCACCGTCGCCTCGCGGCTGCCCAGCCTCGACTGGCCGCAGCGAACGGTGCTCATGACGGCCGTCGACGCCCAGAGCGGCGAGCCGGCCGTGTTCGACAAGCACAGCGGCGTCGACCTGGTGGACGCCGTCGCCGCCAGCTGTTCCAGCGGCCGCCCCTACAGGATCGGGGGCAGGGGGTACATCGACGGCGGCTACCGGTCCAACGCCGAGAATGCCGATTTGGCCGCCGGATGTTCACGGGTGCTGGTGCTGTCGCCCTTTGGCGGCAGATCGCTGGTTCCGGAGGAGTGGGGCACCCATCTGGCAACCCAGATCGAGGAACTGCGCGCCACCGGCAGTTCGGTGGCAACGATCTTCCCGGAGGCCAGCGCCGAGCACATGTTCGGCGCCAACGCGATGGATCTGTCCCTGCGTCCGGCCGCCGCCCAGTCGGGGTACGACCAAGGCAGGGCGCTGGCCGGGCAGCTCGCCGAGTTCTGGCGCTGCCCCCTCAACGGTTGAGGGGTGGGACATGCTTCCCGCCCCTCAACCAGAGCTCGTTCCGCCGTCTTGATGATCCCCGCATGCAGGTGGCGTTAGATTGGGTGTGTTGGGCGCTCCCGCACCGGTGGCTGCCCGTCCGGAATGGCCAATGCATCGGAGTGAGGAACCATGGGCGAGATTGAGCATGTTCGGTATCTGGCGCAGGCCGTCGATCTGGCCACGCAGAACGTCGCCAACGGCGGCGGTCCCTTTGGCGCCGTCATTGTCACGGCGGACGGGCGCACCTTCAACGGCGTCAACCGGGTGACGGCCACCAACGATCCCACCGCCCACGCCGAGGTGACGGCCATCCGCGCGGCCTGCTCGGCGCTGGACACCTTCACGTTGGCCGGCTGCGTGCTCTACAGCAGCTGCGAGCCATGCCCGATGTGCCTGGCCTCGGCCCTGTGGGCGCGCGTGGATGCCGTCTACTTCGCCGCCGACAGGCATGACGCCGCGGCGGCGGGCTTTGACGACGCCGTGTTCTATGAGTTCTTTGACACGCCTGTGGAGCAGCGGCCCATGCCCGTGGCCAAGCTGCCGCTCGACGGCGAGGGCCCTGCCGCCGCTGCGGCCACGCCGTTGGCACCATTTGCGGCCTGGAATGACCTGGAGACCCGCACCGAATACTAGCCCCGCGCCGGCTGTCATCGGGTCATGAACAATTGGCCCGCGGCAGGGTGTGCAGGTTAGGATTGCCTTATCCAATTTGGCGACCCTTGGCCAAATTCCCATCCACGCCAGGAGCCGAGCATGCGCCGGATCGTTCCACCGTTCCCGACGGCAGTGCCGCGGTCCCTCTGGCTGGGTGCCCGCTAGTGGACGGCATTCTTTCGCTGCCCTTCGTGTGGGCCTTCCTGATTCTCTTTGCCATCGTCATGCTGCGCACCAATGCCACCTATTGGGCCGGACGAGGCCTGGCCGCAGGTGGCCGGAAGACGCGGTTTGCCAGGTATTTGGACTCGGCCGCCGTGGCCCGCGCCGAGCGGATCATTTCCCGCTGGGGTGCACCGGCGGTGTCCGTCAGTTTCCTGACCGTCGGCTTCCAGACGGCCGTCAATGCGGCTGCCGGGCTGGGCCGCATGCCGTTGCGCCGCTACATCCCCGCCACAGTGGTGGGCTCCATTCTCTGGGCCACGGTGTACGCCACCATCGGTCTTGCCGCGTTTGATGCAGCGGTGGCCGCTGCAGCCGGTTCGCCGGTGGCGATTGCCCTGCTGGCTGCGGTGGCCATCGCCGTCGTCGTACTGGTTGTCCGCCGCCGGCGCAAGGCCAGGCTGGTGCCTGCGGTGCAGGAAAGCAGCGTGTCCGCGGGGCTGTAAAGTCGGGTGCATGAGTGAGAGCACCGTGCCCGTCAATGTCGACGCGACGTCCTACTACCGTTCGCTCGGCGGCGGACGCTATGAATCCACGCCCCATGCCCAGGGCGCGTGGGATCCCAACGAGCAGCACATGGCGCCCGTCACCGGCATCATGACGCGGGAGCTGCTGGGCTTCAAGCCGCGCGATGACATGCGCCTGGTCCGGCTGAACTTCGACATTCTGGGGCAGATCCCTGGCGGCGAATTCACCCTGGAGACCACGATGCTGCGCCCCGGGCGCACCATTGAACTGCTCCAATGCGAGCTCCACGCCGGCGGCCGCACCGCGGTGAGGGCCACGGCCTGGCGCCTGCAGACCTCCGACACCTCCGCCGTCGCCGCCCTTGAAGACGACGCCATGCCGCCCCTGGACGACTCCGTGCCGTGGGATGGCCTGGCGGGCTGGCCGGGCGGTTTCATCCGCTCCGTGGAGGCGCGGACCATCGAGGGCCACCGGCCGGGCAACGGCCAGGTGTGGATCAGCACCCCGTTGGAAACCGTGGAGGGTGAGGCCACCGCGCCCATGGTCCGCTTGCTGGGCCTGGCCGACAGCTCCAACGGCATTGCCTACCGGGTGCGGCCGGGTGCGGGCGGCTACATGTTCCCCAATGTTGATCTCTCGCTGCACCTGTACCGGGAGCCGGAAGGGACGTGGCTTGGGTTGGACAACACCGTGACCTTCGCCGACGACGGCGTCGGGCTCACTTCGACGGTGCTCAATGACATCCACGGCCCCTTTGGCCGGGCCGAGCAGATCCTCACCGTCCGCGCCCTGCCCTGAGCCTGCCGGCCCCCTTCCTTCAGGAGACTCCCATTTCTTCCATCGATGCACCCTTCATGGCGCCGCGGATCACCGTCGAACGCCACCACCCCTCCCTGGGCGCCGCCGCCGATCTGGCCCGCGGGCTGGACCTGCTCGCCGACGCCAAGACCGGCCGCATGGGGGCCTTGCTGCGCATTTACCGCCCCGAGCCGACGGTGGCCTTTGGCCAGCGTGACGCCCATCTTCCCGGCTTTCCCGCCGCCGCCGAGGCAACCCGCAGCCTTGGCTTTGAGCCGCTGGTGCGCAAGGCCGGCGGACGTGCCGCCGCCTACCACCAGGGTTGTCTGGTGGTGGACCACATCCAGCCGCAGCCGGATGCGATTGTGCAGGCCAAGGGGCGGTTTGGCTTCTACGGCGAGTTGCTTGCCGAGGCCCTGCGGAGCGTTGGCGTGCAGGCCGCAGTGGGGGAGATCCCTGGGGAGTACTGCCCGGGAGAATTCAGCGTGCACGGCACCGGAGCCAACCAGTCCGTGAAGCTGGTGGGGACCGCCCAGCGCGTGGTCTCCGGTGCATGGTTGTTCAGCTCGGTGGTGGTGGTGCAGAACTCCGCACCGATCCGGGACGTCCTGACGGCCAGCTATGCCGCCCTGGGGCTGGACTGGGATCCCGCCACGGCTGGTGCCGCCGAGGACCTGGTCCCTGGAACCACCGTCGACGCCGTCGAACAGGCCATCCTGGACGTCTACGCCGCGTACACGGAGTTGGTGGAGCGCTAGGGGCGCTCCACCAACGATCCCTCAGCCCTTCAAGGCTTCTTCGATCCCGGGGGCCTCGGCCGCGACGGTGGTTGAATCACCATGTCCGGTCCGCACCACTGTGTCGGCCGGCAGGGTCATAAGCCGGGTGCTGATGGACTCCAAGATGGTGGGGTAGTCGCTGTACGAGCGCCCCGTGGCGCCGGGTCCGCCGTTGAACAGTGTGTCCCCGGTGAACACCGTGCCCTCGGATTCCAGGTAGTAGCAAACGGAACCGGGCGAGTGGCCCGGGGTGTGCAGGGCCTGCAGGGTGCCACCGGCGACGGCGAACGTATCGCCGTCGGCCACCTCATGGTCCGGGGCGGCGTCCGGGTGGACAACGTCCCACAGCATCCGGTCCGCGGGGTGCAGGTGGATGGGCGCCCCGGTGGCCTCGGCAACGGCCCGCGCGGCGCGGATGTGGTCATCGTGGGCATGGGTGAGCCGTATGGCCAGCAGCCTGCGCCCGCCCACCTGCTCCACAATGGCCGCCGGATCGTGCGGGGCGTCGATGACGATGCACTCCGCATCGTCGCCCACAATCCAAACGTTGTTGTCTACGTCCCAGGTTCCGCCGTCGAGCGAGAACGTGCCCGAGGTGACAAGGCGATCAATACGCAGCGCCATTAGAGTTCCACCACCGAACGCAGCACGGAGCCCTCATGCATCTTGGCGAATGCAGCCTCGATGTCGTTGATGCCGATGCGCTCGCTGACAAAGGCGTCCAGATCCAGCCGGCCCTGTCGGTACAGGCTCACCAGCATCGGGAAGTCGCGCGAAGGCAGGCAGTCGCCGTACCAGGAGGACTTCAGTGAACCGCCGCGGCCAAAGACATCCAGCAGGGGCAGTTCCAGCACCATCTCCGGCGTCGGGACGCCCACCAGCACCACCGTGCCGGCCAGGTCGCGGGCGTAGAAGGCCTGCTTGTACGTTTCGGGACGGCCGACGGCGTCGATCACGACGTCGGCGCCGAAGCCGCCGGTGAGGGCGCGGATGGCCTCCACCGGATCCTGCTCGGAGGAGTCCACCGCATGGGTGGCGCCCATGGCGCGGGCGCGCTCAAGCTTCTTGGCATCGATGTCCACGGCGATGACCGTGGTGGCGCCGGCCAGGGCGGCGCCGGCGATGGCTGCCGTGCCCACTCCGCCGCAGCCGATCACGGCCACGGTGTCACCGCGCTGGACGCCGCCGGTGTTGATGGCGGCACCGAGGCCGGCCATGACACCGCAGCCCAGCAGCCCCACGGCCGCGGCATCGGCGTCTGGGTCCACCTTGGTGCACTGGCCCGCGGCCACGAGTGTCTTTTCGGCGAAGGCGCCGATGCCCAGGGCGGGGGAGAGCACGGTGCCATCCTCCAGGGTCATCTTCTGGGTGGCGTTGGCGGTGTTGAAGCAGTACTGGGCTTGGCCCTTGGCACAGGCGCGGCAGGTGCCGCAGACGGCGCGCCAGTTCAGGATGACGCGGTCGCCCGGAACGACATTGGTGACGTCGGGGCCGACGGCGCTGACCACGCCCGTGGCCTCGTGGCCGAGAAGGAAGGGGAAGTCATCGCTGATGCCGCCGAGCTTGTAGTGCAGGTCGGTGTGGCAGACGCCGCTGGTGAGGATGTCAACCAGCGCCTCGCCGGGGCCGGGGTCCGGGACCAGAATGGTTTCCACGGTAACCGGAGCTCCCTTTGACCGTGCAATGACGCCTTGTACTTTGTGAACCACGTTGTTCTCCTTGATGATCTACATCGGGTGCAGGCTGGCTGCCAGCGGCCAGTCTACCGAGTCAACAAGGGCCTGTGGCTTAAGCAAAGATGGGGCCGCCGGCGTGGTGCTGCGAACAGCAATTCCACGCCGACGGCCCCGCCTTGGGCCCACGCCCGCAGGGTTCCCTGGTCGAGCGAAGCGAGATGAGGGAGCGGGTGGGGATTAAGCGGCCAGTCGCAGCTTCACATCGTTCAGCGAGGGGTTGGTGGCGGCCGTGCCGTCCGGGAAGATCACGGTGGGAACGGTCTGGTTGCCGCCATTGAGCTTCTCCACCAGTTCCGCGGTGCCGGGAACGTCCTCGATGTTGATTTCCGTGTAGCCAATGCCCTGGGCGTCCAGCTGCGTCTTCAGACGGCGGCAGTAGCCGCACCAGGTGGTTGAAAACATCGTGATGCTGCCGGCCTCGGGGGTGTAGTCCACGGATACTCCTTGTGTTGGTGCGGATTTGGCTCAGTTGTTGAACACAACGCTACCCAATGCCGCGGATATTCCCTTCTCCGCGGGTCACAGGGCGGTCATGGACGCTTCCACCCGGCATCCGCACGGCCTCGCGGAACGCCCGCACGGGTGCAAGGATGGGGTGCATGTGCGGACGATATGTGATGGCCCGGGCCGTGGGCGACCTGGTGGCGGAGCTTGAAGCGGAGGCCGATGCGGCCCTGGAATTGCGGCAGTCCTGGAACGTTGCCCCCACCACGGATGTGCCCATTGTGCTGGAGCGGTTGATCGACGGTGCCGTGCACCGGCAGATCCACGTCGCCAAATGGGGACTGGTGCCCTCCTGGGCCAAGGACCCCTCGGTGGCGGTGCGTTCGTTCAATGCACGCAGCGAGACGGTGGCGGAGAAGCCCAGCTTCCGCGCCGCCCTGAAGGCCCGCCGCTGTGCCGTACCGGTGGAGGGCTACTACGAGTGGAAGAAGTCCGCCGACGGCAAGACCAAGCAGCCGTACTTCGTGCACAGCAAGGACGGCTCCCTGACCACCTTCGCCGGGCTCTATGAATGGTGGAAGGATCCCGCCCAGCCGGAGGGCAGTGCCGAACAGTGGCTGCTGTCCTGCGCCATCATCACCAAGGCCTCGCCGGAGCCAGACGGCGTTGAAGGCAGCGCGCTCGCAGAGCTGGCCGGGCTCCATGACAGGCTTCCTGTGCCGATGGACGCCGAGACGATGGCGTCCTGGCTGGACCCGCAGGCCGATGACCCGAAGGCCTTGCTGGAGATGGTGCTCGCCTCCGCCGACGACGTCGCTGCCGGCTGGGTGCTGGATCCGGTGGCTGCCGCCGTGGGGAACGTCCGCAACGATTCCCCGGAGCTGACCGCGCCGGTGGATGATCCGCTGCTCTAGAACCTTTGAAGTGAGGCCGGCGGCTCAGACGGTGACGTCGCCGCCGTCGTCGACCTGCCAGGTGGGGTTGAACGCCAGTTCCCAGCGGAAGCCGTCGGGATCGGCAAAGTAGGCCACGTAGCCGCCCCAGGTGGTGGCCTTGCCCTCGGCGGCGACGACGGCGCCTGCCGCAACGGCCTGGGCCAGCGCCTCGTCGACCTCGGCGGGTGAGCCCAGGTTCTGGCTCAGCGTGATGGCGGGGATCCCGCCGGAAGGGTCCACCCCGGCGTCGGCGGCCATGGCGGCCCTGTCCCAGAGGGAGAGCATCAATCCATGGTTGACCTGGACAAAGATGACCTCGCCGGGGACCTCCATGTGGACTGGCCAGCCTAGGCCCTCAACGTAGAAGGCCCGGGATGCGGCGGTGTCGCGCACGCCCAGTGAGATGAAGGAAACGGCTGGTTTCACTGCCCTGCCTCTAGTCCTCGCCCGACCATTCCGGAGACCAGCGGTGGAAGTCCAGGGAAAGGTACAGGGCGATGGCGGCGGCGTTGTTGCTGTCCACGCTCAGTGCCACCTCCTCGTACCCGGCGTTGAACAGGCTGTCCATGGCGGACAGGACCAGATCCTCGGCCAAACCGCGGCGGCGGAACTCGCGGTCGGTGAAAAGTTCGAAAATGAAGGGCGCGTCGGGCGTGTCGTCGCCGACAGCCTTCTCCACCACCAGCACCGCGGCGATGATGTGGCCATCGTCGTCCAGTGAGACGTGTGATGCCTTGGGGAGGAACTTTCCGTACTTCCCGGTCAGGGAGGCGCCCATGTTTTCGATGGCGGCCTCGAGGGATTCGCCGGCCAGCCCCGGGTCGTAGGCAGAGAAGTAGAGCTCGCCAATGGGCCTGGTATCGGCCTGTTCCACGGTGCGGGTTGAGGTCTTCAACTCCCGCTCCAGCGGGGCAGTCCTGGCAATCAGGGTGACCATGTCAGTCATGGAACGCTCCTTATCGTGTGGGTGGTACGGCGGCGCAGCGTCATTGGTGCCTTGAGGCAATGCTAGTGGTCATTTGGACCCTCAGCTATGGCCTGCCACCTTCCGCCCGGCCCGCTCTTCGGCCGCCGACCCTTGGCCGGAGGTTCGTTGTTGAGGCCCCGGCCACGGCGTACACTGGAACGGAATTCGAATATATGTTCGAATACTCAACAGCAGCACGTGGCACCAGATGCGGCCGGCAAATCGGCAGGCAATGGCTTGATGGATGGGCGGTGGACTTCTCCGCGGCGGGAAGGAAGAGGGCGTGGGCATCTTCAGTGCATCCGTGGAGGTTGAACTCTCCGCCGAGGGCCTGCCGCTGCGCCTCGCTTGGCAGGGAGGAAGCTATGAACTGGGGGCCGATCCGGTGCGCTGGTATGAACGCCGCTCCTGGTGGGAGAAGGAACTGCGGGCCCCGCTGGGCCACGGGCCCGGCCTGGTGGACCACGAGATCTGGCGGGTCCAGGCACGGCTCGATGGCAAGGGGGAGCTGTACACCTTCGACCTTTCCCGGCATGTGGGCAGCGGGCGCTGGCGGATGATCCGCATCCACGACGCCCTGCGCACATCTGAGGAACCTGAGGAGCGAGAGGAGCTGGCTGAGCCGGAGGAGCCGTGCGAGGAGGACTGGGGTGCCTAGCTTCACCCACCTGCACGCAGCCACGGCCTTCAGCGCCCACTACGGCGTCTCCTGGCCCAACGAGCTCGCCCAGGCCGCAGCCGCGGACGGAGCCACCGCGCTCGCCTGCACGGACCGCGACGGCCTCTACGGCACCATCAAACACCTCAAGGCCTGCAGCGAGGCGGGGATCGACCCCATCGTGGGCGTGGACCTGGCCGTCCTGGAACCCGCCCCGGATACGCGGGGAAGCCAGAGAACCCGGAGCCCCGGCCTCGGCGCAGCGCCCCGCCTGCAGGAGGGCGGACGCGTGGTGGTGCTGGCCCACGGCAGCCCCGCAGGCTACAAGGCCCTGTGCCGGCTGGTCTCCGCCGCACACTCCCACAACCCCGCAGGGGTGACAATCGAGCAGCTCGCCACCTACGCCGTCGAGCCCTCCACTCTGGAACCGGTGCTGACCATCCTCATCGGACCGGACTCCGACGTCGGCCGCGCCATGGAGGGGCGCCAATACCTGCTGCCCAGGCGCAGGCTTGCCCGCTGGCACCAGCTGATGCCCACAGGAACGCTCATGGCGGAGATCGTCTCCCACCGCAGCACCCCCGGCACGGCCCTGAGCACACAGCACGCCGTGCGCATGCTGCGACTGGCCAACGAGCTCTACATCCCCGCCATCCTCACCAACGCCGTCCGCTACGTCAGCGAAGACGGCGCAGCAACAGCGGACGTGCTGGACTCAGCCCGGGAGCTGAGCACCCTCACCGCGCTCGCAGGCCCAGCCCCCAAACTCCAGCCCACGGCCCAGGGCTGGCTCAAGAGCGCAGCCCAGATGGAGCAGCTGGGCAGGGAGATCATGCGCGACGCCGGCTGCGGCACCGCAGACCTGGCCCAACTGCTGGCCAACACCGAGAAGCTGGCAGACCGCTGCCGCATGGACCCCGTCAAAGACATGGGATGGAAGAGCCCCACGGTCCCCGAGGCCTCGGTCCTGGGGATAGCAGGAAGCCCGGATGCGGAACTGCGCCAACGCTGCGACGCCGGCATCACCGCGCGCTACCCCAACCCCACAGGCGCCAAGGCCCGGGACGTGCACCAACGCCTCGAAATGGAACTGGCCACCATCACCGATCTGGGCTTCTCCGCCTACTTCCTCACCGTCGCCGAGGTCTCCACCATGATCCACGACATGGGAGTGCGGGGAGCCGCCAGAGGCTCCGGCGCCTCAAGCCTGGTGAACTACCTCCTGGGCATCAGCCAAGTGGACCCCCTGCGCCACGACCTCATCTTCGAACGCTTCCTCTCCCGCGACCGCTCCACCCTCCCGGACATCGACATCGACGTGGAGAGCGCACAACGCCACGCGGTGTACCACCGCATCTTCGAACGCTTCGGCGAAGAACGGGTCACCCTGATGAGCATGCAAAACGGCTACCGCGCCCGCGGAGCCGTCCGCGACGCAGGACTGGCCCTGGGCATGGACGAGGAGGAGATCGACACCATCGCCAAACAACTATGGCGCTTCTCCGCCCGCAGCTTCCGTGAGGCGCTCGCAGAAAAACCCGAATTGCGCGAATTCGCCCAACGGGTGGAGGCAAGCCACTGGGGGGACGGAACCGGAACCCCCCAGCAGCTGGACCTGCTCGTGGACATCACCGAACGCCTGGACAGACTGCCACGCCACATCTCCATGCACCCCTGCGGAGTGATCCTGGGCAACGCCACCCTCCTGGACCGCACACCCGTCCAACCCAGTGGGCTGGGACTGCCCATGAGCCAGTTCGACAAACACGACATGGACCCCATGGGCATGCTCAAACTCGACGTCCTGGGCGTGCGCATGCAAAGCGCCATGGCCTACGCCCTGCGCGAGGTCATCCGCATCCACCCCACCAAGGAGGAGGTGGTCGCCGCAGGCAGACACCCCTTGGACGCGACAGGGACGGGGCCGGACTACATCGCCCCGGACGGAACCATCAACCTCGACGCCGTCCCGCTGGACGACGAACCCACCTACCAACTCATCCGCAGCACCCACACCCTGGGCTGCTTCCAAATCGAATCCCCAGGCCAACGCGAACTCATCGGCAAAATGGCCCCCCGCGAATTCAACGACCTCATCATCGACATCTCCCTCTTCCGCCCCGGCCCCATGAAATCCAACATGGTCAAGCCCTACCTCGAAAACAGGGCAGGCTTCGCCCCCGAGGTCTACCCTCACCCACTGCTTAAACCCGCGCTCGCAGAAACGCACGGGGTCACCGTGTTCCATGAGCAGGTGCTGCGGACCTTCCATGTCATGACGGATTGCGGGCTGGCCCGGGCCGATGAGTTCCGCCGCGCCCTGGGCAATGAGGCGCAGGAGCCGGCGGTGGAGGCGTATTTCCGCCGCCACGCCCTGGCCAACGGGTTCCCACCCGGCGTCGTCGACACGGTCTGGGACACGCTGAAGGCCTTTGGCAGCTTTGGCTTCTGCAAGGCCCACGGTGCGGCCTTTGCCGTGCCCACCTACCAATCCGCCTGGCTCAAGACCCACCACCCGGAGGCCTTCCTGGCCGGATTGTGGGAGCACGATCCCGGCATGTACCCGCGCCGGCTGCTGGTGGCGGAGGCCCGCCGGCTGGGCATCCCCATCCTGGGGCTGGACATCAACGCCAGCGCGGGGGAGTACCGGGTGGAACGGACGGACGACGGCGTGCTCGGCATCCGGATGAGCCTGGCCGGGGTCTACGGACTTTCCGGGGCCGAGCTGAAGCGGATTGTGGCGAACCAGCCCTACGATTCGCTGGCCGATCTGCGCACCCGCGCGCGGGTCAGCCGGCCCATTATGAAGCGGCTGGCCCAGCTGGGGGCCTTCGACGCCCTGCACCGTTCGGTCAAAGCAGCCTCAGGGTCCACCGCCAGCCGGGCCGATCTGGTGGCCCACCTGGTGGGGCAGCCTGCCCGGAGTCCTTCGGCACGGCACCAGCCGCTTGAGGGGCAGCTGGCCCTGCCGCTGGGGGATCTGGAACTCTCAGCGCTGCGGCCGCTGCTGCCGGAGCCCAGCCTGCACGAAAAGGTCCGCACGGAACTGGACCTGCTGGCCCTGGATGTCAGCGGGCACCTGATGGGCAGCTACCAGCCGCTGCTGGATTCCCTGGGGGTGACCACGGCGGACAGGCTGCTGGGGCTGCGCAACAACTCGGAGGTGCTGGTGGCCGGGGTGCGGGTGGCCACACAGACCCCGCCCATGCGTGGTGGCCGCCGCGTGGTGTTCATCAGCATCGACGACGGCACCGGCTGCGTGGACGCCACCTTCTTCCACGAGGCGCAGGAGCAATCCGGGCCGCTGCTCTTTGGCACCCGGATGCTGCTGATCCGCGGCCTCACCCGGCGCACCGGACCGCGGGGGATCAGCCTGCAGGCGCTGCAGGCCTGGGATCTGGCCCGAACCGAGACGCTGCCGCTTCCCGCCCCGCGGGAGACGGTGCCGGGGGCCGTGCCAGATTGGGTGCAGTTCTGAAGAACCGATACCATCGAAGAGGCTCACAGCAACCCCCGTATGTTGCTTGCACGGAGCCATTCAACCGAATTTAGGAGCCAGCAATGCCAGTGGACATACAAATCACCCTCGACGTCGATGGCGAAGCAACCACGGTAGCTGCTGGCACCACGGGTGCCGAGCTGTTCTTTGAGCGCCGCGACGTCGTCATCATGCGCGTCAACGGCGTGCTGAAGGACCTCGACCAGCCGCTGGACGATGCCGCCGCCGTGGAAGCCGTCACCATCTCCTCCCCGGACGGCCTCAACGTGCTGCGCCACTCCACCGCCCACGTCATGGCCCAGGCCGTGCAGCAGCTGCGCCCGGACGCCAAGCTGGGCATTGGCCCGTACATCACCGATGGCTTTTACTTTGATTTCGACGTCGCCGAGCCCTTCACTCCCGAGGATCTGAAGACCCTCGAGAAGATGATGCTCAAGATCGTCAACCAGAACCAGAAGTTCGTCCGCCGCGTGGTTTCCGAGGACGAGGCCCGCGAGGCCATGGCGAACGAGCCCTACAAGCTGGAACTGCTGGGCAAGAAGAACGACGGCGACACCGCCGAGGGCGTCAACGTGGAGGTCGGCGCCGGCGACATCACCATCTACGACAACGTGGACCGCAAGAGCGGGGACTCCCTCTGGTGCGATCTGTGCCGCGGCCCGCACCTGCCCAACACCAAGCTGATCTCCAACGCCTTCGCGCTGACCCGCACCTCCGCCGCCTACTGGCTGGGCAACCAGAACAACCAGCAGCTGCAGCGCATCTACGGCACCGCCTGGCCCACCAAGGATGATCTGAAGGCGTACCAGGAGCGCATTGCCGAGGCCGAGCGCCGCGACCACCGCAAGCTTGGCGTGGAGCTGGACCTCTTCTCCTTCCCCGACGAGCTGGGCTCCGGCCTACCCGTGTTCCACCCCAAGGGCGGCATCATCCGCAAGGAGATGGAGGACTACTCCCGCCAGCGCCACGTGGATGCCGGCTACGAGTTTGTCTACACCCCGCACATCACCAAGGGCCACCTCTACGAGGTCTCCGGCCACCTTGACTGGTACAAGGACGGCATGTTCCCGGCGATGCACGTTGACGCCGAGCTCAATGAGGACGGCACCGTGCGCAAGCCCGGCCAGGACTACTACCTGAAGCCGATGAACTGCCCCATGCACAACCTGATCTTCCGCTCCCGCGGACGCTCCTACCGCGAACTGCCGCTGCGCCTGTTCGAATTCGGCTCGGTGTACCGCTATGAGAAGTCCGGTGTGGTGCACGGCCTGACCCGCGTGCGCGGCATGACACAGGACGACGCCCACATCTACTGCACCAAGGAGCAGATGAAGGACGAGCTCACCACCACGCTGAACTTCGTGCTGGGGCTGCTGAAGGACTACGGTCTTGACGACTTCTACCTGGAGCTTTCCACCAAGAACGAGGAGAAGTTCGTCGGCGACGACGATGTCTGGGAGGAAGCGACCCGCACGCTGGCCGAGGTGGCCGAGGCCTCCGGCCTGGAGCTGGTCCCGGATCCGGGTGGAGCCGCGTTCTACGGCCCCAAGATCTCCGTCCAGGCCAAGGATGCCCTCGGCCGCACCTGGCAGATGTCCACCATCCAGCTGGACTTCAACCTGCCCGAGCGCTTTGAGCTCGAGTACCAGGCCGCCGATGGCACCCGCCAGCGCCCGGTGATGATCCACCGTGCCCTGTTCGGCTCCGTGGAGCGCTTCATGGGCGTGCTGACCGAGCACTACGCCGGCGCCTTCCCGGCCTGGCTGTCCCCGGTCCAGGTGGTCGGCATCCCCGTGGCCGAGGCCTTCAACGAGTACATGTTCGACGTCGTCGACAAGCTCAAGGCCGCCGGCATCCGTGCCGAAGCGGACATCTCCTCCGACCGCTTCCCCAAGAAGATCCGCACCGCCAGCAAGGACAAGATTCCGTTTGTCCTCATTGCCGGTGGCGAGGATGCCGAGGCCGGTGCCGTGTCCTTCCGCTTCCGCGATGGCAGCACCGACAACGGTGTGCCCGTGGACGAGGCAGTGGCCCGCATCGTCGAGGCCGTGAAGAACCGCACCGCCTAATCAACCAGAGAAAAGGTATGAACCATCTTGTCTGACGAGCTACAGCACGATGGTGCCATCCCGGCGCCGGGCGTGCAGGACGACTTTGCACTGCCCGGCGTTCCGGATGCCTTTTCCCGGCTCTGGACGCCGCACCGCCTCGCCTACATCAAGGGCGGCCAGGACCAGTACAAGGGCCAGGACGACTGCCCCTTCTGCGTGGCCCCCAGCCGCAGCGATGAAGAATCGCTGATTGTGCACCGGGGTGAGCTGAACTATGTGGTGCTCAACCTGTTCCCGTACAACCCCGGCCACCTGCTGGTGTGCCCCTACCGCCACATTCCGGACTACACGGATCTGACGGTGGAGGAGACGGCGGAGTTTGCCGCCCTGACCCAGCAGGGCATGCGCGTGCTGCGCGAAGTTTCCAACCCCTCCGGCTTCAACCTGGGCATGAACCAGGGAGTCACCGGCGGGGCGGGGATCTCCGCCCACCTGCACCAGCACATCGTGCCGCGCTGGGGCGGGGACGGAAACTTCCTGCCGATCATTGCCCAGACGAAGGCGATCACCCAGACGCTGGGCGACGTCCGCGACCAGGTGGCCAAGGCGTGGTCAAATGCTGAATAAGTACGCGCGCACGTTCTTTGCCAACATCTTCACCCCCATAGCCCGGTTCCTGGTGCGGCTGGGGATTTCCCCCGACGCCATCACCATTGCCGGCACGCTGGGCGTGGCGGCCGGCGCGCTCATCTGGTATCCGCTCGGCGAGCTGTTCTGGGGCACGGTGGTGATCACCGTCTTCGTCTTCTCGGACATCGTGGATGGCCTGATGGCCCGCATGCTGGGCCGCTCGGGCCCGTGGGGTGCGTTCCTGGATTCCACCCTGGACAGGGTGGGGGACGGGGCCGTCTTTGCCGGCATCGTGATCTGGTTCTTCACCGGCGGCGACAACCCCTTCATCGCCGTGATGGCGCTGCTGTGCCTGGTCCTGGGCAGCGTGGTCTCCTATGCCAAGGCCCGTGCCGAGGGGCTGGGGATGACGGCGAACGTGGGCATTGCCGAGCGCTCCGAGCGCCTCGTCGTCGTCCTGGTGGCCACCGGCCTGGTGGGCCTGGGCCTGCCGCAGCTCCTGCTGGCCATCGTGCTGGTGCTGCTGGCGCTGGCCAGCCTGGTGACGGTCTTCCAGCGGGTCCTGACGGTCCGGGCGCAAAGCCTGGCCGTGGACTGTGGAACAGATTCGTAACTGGTTCGGAGCGCTCGACGCCGGGCACTAGTATGGACCGTACCAAGTTAGGCCTTTTGGGCCCTCAACCTACCTTCCCATAGGGGTTTTTGTGTCTACACCTGATGTAACGCCGGTCGCTTCCTCCGCTACGGCCAACGTCACCGGCAGCAGCCGTGTCAAGCGCGGCATGGCCGAAATGCTTAAGGGCGGCGTCATTATGGACGTCGTCAACGTCGAGCAGGCCAAGATTGCAGAGGATGCCGGCGCCGTTGCCGTCATGGCTCTGGAACGCGTTCCCGCCGACATCCGCGCCCAGGGTGGCGTGTCCCGCATGTCGGACCCGGACATGATCGACGCGATCATCGACGCCGTCTCCATCCCGGTCATGGCCAAGGCCCGCATCGGCCACTTCGTCGAGGCACAGATCCTGGAATCCCTCGGTGTCGACTACATCGACGAGTCCGAGGTTCTGACCCCGGCCGACTACGAGCACCACATCGACAAGTGGAACTTCACCGTTCCCTTCGTCTGCGGCGCCACCAACCTCGGTGAGGCCCTGCGCCGCATCAACGAGGGTGCTGCCATGATCCGTTCCAAGGGCGAGGCCGGCACCGGCGACGTCTCCAACGCCACGGGCCACATGCGCAAGATCCGCGCCGAGATCGCCAAGCTGGCAGCCCTGCCCGAGGACGAGCTGTACGTTGCCGCCAAGGAACTGGCCGCGCCGTACGAGCTGGTCAAGGAGATCGCCTCCACCGGCAAGCTCCCCGTTGTCCTGTTCACCGCCGGTGGCATCGCCACCCCGGCCGACGCTGCGATGATGATGCAGCTCGGCGCCGACGGCGTGTTCGTCGGCTCGGGCATCTTCAAGTCCGGCAACCCGGCCCAGCGTGCCGCCGCCGTCGTGAAGGCCACCACCTTCTTCGATGACCCCTCCGTGGTGGCGAAGGTTTCCCGCGGACTGGGCGAGGCCATGGTTGGCATCAACGTCGCCGACATCCCGGAGCCGCACCGCCTGGCCGAGCGCGGCTGGTAAAAACTCCGGCTACTTCCGGCGTCGCCCGGCTTTGCGTCGGCTGACGGCCGGCGCAACGCCGGCCTTGCCGGCGCTTGGGCACAGCCGGGAGCGTCGAGTCGCCCGCGGGCGGGCTTGTCGCCACGCCCGGCTGTGATGCGCGCCTTTGCAAGGCCGGCATTTCGCCTTTCATTGGCGGATCTACGCAAGCGGAGACGAGCCGGGTAGCCTACGCAAAACTGAACGGCGTCCCACCCCCTGAGGGGTGGGACGCCGTTCTTCGTTTAACTTTGGCGGATGGCTAGTTGTTGCTGCCGATGATGGTGTTGACGAGGTGGGGGGAGAATTCCTCGGCGAGGGTGAGGACCACGCGGATGCGGGCGCCGTCCTGGTCGGGGAAGCCGAGGTGGCGGCGGCGGAGGTCCGCGATGGTGGCGCCGCGGCCGGGGCCGTTGGTGGTGTCCACCGCCACGCGCACGCGCGGTGCGGTGCCCAGCTCAATGCCGCCAACGGCGATGGCTGCGGCCAGCGGATCGTGCATGGCGGAGCATTCGCGGCCGTACTGGTCCTTGTAGAAGCGGAAGTAGTAGCCCAACATGCCGCCCAGTGCGGTGGCCATCGGCTGGCCGGCCTCGAGCAGTTCCTGGCGGTGGCTTTCCTCGAACACGTGGGCCATCGTGACGTCCAACGGCACCAGCGTCACGTCCCAATCGGCCGCCAGGACGGCGGCCGCGGCCTCGGGGTCGTTGGCAATGTTGGCTTCGGCGGCGGGGGTGATGTTGCCCGGCACCAGGGCTGCGCCGCCCATGATGGTGATGTGGTCGATCAGCGCGGGCAGATTGGGCTCCAGCTCCAGTGCCTTGGCGATGTTGGTCAGCGGTCCAATGGCCAGGATGTGCAGCTTCCCTGCGTTCTCCCGGGCCAGCCGGATGAGCAGCTCAGCGGCCGATTCGGCGAGAGCGTCATGGGTGGCGGCGGTCAGTTCGACGCCGCCGATGCCGTTGGCGCCGTGGACGTGCGGTGCCCCGCCGGAGAACTCGCCGGCGAGGGGATTGTGGGCGCCGACGGCGACGGGGATGTCCTCGCGGCCGGCGAGGGCCAGCAGGTCCAGCGTGTTGCGGGCGCCGACGGCGGCACTGACGTTGCCGCTGACCGAGCCAATGCCCAGCAGGTTCGCCTTGGTGGAGGCGAGCAGGTAGCCCACGGCCAGGGCGTCGTCAATGCCGGTGTCGCAGTCCAGATAGAGGGGGACGGCTGTTTGCTCACTCATGCGGCGGTTGCTCCTGGTCGGGGATGATAAGAATCTAGTTGTTATACAACCATGTATAACGGGCGGGGACAAGCCGTACAGTAGTGTTGAAGGGCCCTACGGCCGCAGCCAGTGAAGCGAGGAGCGCATGGCGGACACAGCATTGAGTTTCCTGTCGGCACCACTGGTGTCGGCCCCTGGCATGCCCCTGCGGGTGGCGGCGTACTCCCGGATTGCCCAGGCCATCAGAACGGATTTGCTGCGCCCGGGCTCGCTGCTGCCCACCGAAACGGAACTGGGCGCCCACATGAAGATCAGCCGGACGGTGGTCCGTGAAGCGCTGATGCTGCTGGAGGAGGACGGCCTGGTCCGCGCCCGCCGCGGCGTGGGCCGCTTTGTGGCCGATGCGCTGCCCCGGCACGGCATCGAGCGGGTGGCCCCCTTCGATGACATCTTCCGCGCGCCCGGCCAGCAGATCGCGCTGCACCGGGTCCAGACCACCCGGCAGCCGGCGTCGGAATTTGTCGCCCCGCGTGTCGGCCTGGAACCGGGGGAGCAGTCCTGGCTGTGGGAGAGCGTACTGCTGCGCGACGGCGAGCCCATCGCCCACCTGCAGGAGCACATTGCCTCCAACCCGGAGCATGACGAGCTGCTGGCCCGCCAGCCGGATCCCGCCGTCGGCGACGCGCGGACGCTGCTTGCCGTGCTGGACTCCGCCGGCGCCGGCGCGTTGGATGGCGAATGCCAGATCGGCCTGAGCACTGCCGGGGCGAGCCGCGCCGCGTTGCTGCTCATCGACCCCGCCGATCCGGTGCTGGTGGCCACCCAGAGCCTGCGCCGGTCCGGTGAACTCTTCTATCTGGCCAAATGTGTCATCACTGCCAAGGCGGGACACCTGTCCGTCATGCAGTCCCTCCAGCCCTGATGAGGGCACCCACCAAAGACAAAGGACCCTTCATGACCGAGCACCCGCGCCCCGCCCTCACCATTGTCGGCAGCATCAATCTGGACATCACGGCCACCACCGAGCGCCTGCCCACCCCGGGGGAGACTCTGGGCGGCGGCGTGCTCCGCCGCCAACCCGGTGGCAAGGGCGCCAACCAGGCTGTGGCCGCGGCCCGCCTCGGCGGCAGCTCGCGCATGGTGGGTGCCGTGGGCACGGACGGCGACGGCGCTGCCCTGCTGGCGGCGATGGAGGCGGCCGGCGTCGACACCACCGACGTGGCCCGGGTGGATGAGCCCACGGGCACGGCGCTGATCAACGTGGACAGCCACGGCGAGAACCAGATCGTGGTCTGCCCCGGCGCCAACGGGACGGTGTCCCTGGACGGCGTCGAGTTCGCGGCGGACGAGACGGTGCTCTGCCAGCTGGAAATCGACCTGGACTTGGTCGTCGAGGCAGCACGGAAGACCAGCGGCTACTTTGCGCTGAACGCCGCCCCGGCCATGGCGCTGCCCGCGGAACTGCTGGAGCGCTGCGATCTGGTGATCGTCAACGAGACCGAGTACGCCCTGATCCCGGCGCTGGCCGAAGCCAAACTCGTCGCCGTGACCTACGGCGGGGATGGGGCTGCGATGTTTGAGCACGGCGTCAAGGTGGCCGAGGCCGCCGGCTTCTCGGTTCCGGTGGCCAACACCATCGGCGCCGGCGATGCCTTCTGCGCGGCTCTGGTGCTGGCCCTGCGCGCCGGGCTGGGCTACGGCGCGGCATTGGCTGCGGCCAACGCCGTCGGCGCCGCCGCCGTGGGGGATTCCTCCTCCCAGCCGCCGCTGGAACCGCTGGCACACTACATCGCCGCAACCACCGTCTCCGCGTAGCTTCAACACAACGACGTCGGGCACCCTCCTTCCGGAGGGTGCCCGACGTCGTTGTGGCAGGGTTTGGCCTAGTCCAGGGCGGGCTGCCCCAAACCGCGCCGTGCCAGCAGCGGTGCCAGCTCGGCGTCGCGCCCGCGGAAGTCGCGGAAGGACTGCAGGGGATCCGCGGAGTTCCCGCGGGCCAGCACCGTGGCGCGGAAGATGTCGCCATTGGCCCGGGTCAGGCCGCCGTTGTCCTTGAACCACTCCACCGTGTCGGCGTCGAGCACCTCGCTCCAGATGTAGGCGTAGTAGCCCGCCGAGTAGCCGCCGGCAAAGATGTGCTTGAAGTAGCCCGTGCGGTAGCGCGGCGGAATCTGCGGCAGGTCCACCCCGGCGTCGGCCAGCGCCTGCGCCTCGAAGGCTGCGGGATCATCCACCGTAGTGCCCGGCTCCAACTCATGCCAGGCCAGATCCAGCAGCGTGGCCCCGAGGTATTCGGTGGTCGCAAAGCCCTGGCCCCACAAGGACGCCGCCTTGACCTTCGCGATCACGGCGGCGGGCAGCTGCTCGCCGGTGGTGTGGTGGCGGGCGTAGTTGGCCACCACCTCGGCGAACAGGATCCACATTTCATTCACCTGGGACGGGTACTCCACAAAGTCGCGCGGCACATTGGTGCCGGAGAATCGGGGGTACTTCACCGCGGAGAACAGCCCGTGCAGCGCATGGCCAAACTCGTGGAAGCAGGTCACCACCTCGTCATAGGTGAGCAGCGTGGGCTCGCCCTCCGGAGGCTTGGGGATGTTCAGATTGTTGACCACCACGGCATGGCGGCCGAACAGCCGGGACTGCTCCACCAATTCGTTCATCCAGGCCCCGCCGTTCTTGGTGTCGCGGGTGTAGTAGTCGCCCAGAAAAAGGCCCAGCGAGCTGCCGTCGGCATTGAGGACCTCCCAGACGCGGACGTCGGGGTGGTAGCCGGGCAGATCGGTGCGCTCGAGGAACGTCAGCCCATAGAGGCGTTCGGCGGCGTAGAACACGCCGTGGGTGAGCACCCGCTCCAGTTCGAAGTACGGCCGGAGGGCGGCCAGGTCGACGTCGTACTTGTCCCGGCGCACCTGTTCCGAATAGAAGGCCCAGTCCCACGCCTCGATGGGGTGGCCCGCGGCCTCGGCCAGCAGCTCCGCCTCGCTCTTGGCATTGGCGACGGCTGCCGGTGCCAGCTCGCCCAGCAAGTCGTGGATGGCGGCCAACGACGGCGCCGTCTGGTCATCCGTGGCGAATGCGGCATGGGTGGGGAAGCCCAGCAGGGCTGCGCGCTCGGCCCGCAGCTGCGCCATCCGGGCCGCCGTGCCCAGCACATTGGCGTCGTTGTCGCGGCTGCCACGGTTCACGGATGCTTCGAAGAGCCGGCGCCGGGTCTCGCGGTTGGTCAGGGATTCCATGGCCGGCTGGGCGGTCGGCAGGATCAGCGTCAGCAGGTAGCCGGCGTCGTGCCCCGCCGTGCGGGCGGCCTCCGCGGCGGTGGCGATGTCGTCGGCACCCAGCCCGTCCAGCTCCCCGGCGTCGGCCACCCACAAGGCCGAATCATTGGTGTCCTTGAGGACGTCCTGGGAGAACGTCGTGTTCAGCACCGACAGTTCCGCATTGAGTGCGCGCAGCTGGGTCTGGGACGGGGCATCCAGCTGGGCACCGGCGCGGGTGAACGCCTTCAGGTACTCCTCGAGCAGGCGTGCGGACTCGGCGTCGAGACCCTCGGCCGGAACGGCGCGGAAGCGCTGGTAGAGGGCCGCATCCAAGTAGATGTCGTCTCCGTGGGCGGCCAGCCGTGGAGCCACCTCCTGCTCGATGGCCTGGATGGAGTCGGTGGCATGGGCGCTGCTGGCATTGAAGAACACGGCGGCCACACGGCCCAGCAGCTGGCCGGAACGCTCCATGTCCACCACCGTGTTGGCGAAGGTGGCCAGTTCCGGGTTGCTGGTGATGGCTTCGATCTCGGCCAGCTGGGCCGCCATGCCCGCGGCAAAGGCCGGCAGATAGTGTTCGTTCCTGATGGCGGCGAAATTGGGCAGCCCATGGGGGAGCGGGCTTTCGGTCATGAACGGGTTGCTCGCGGCGTCAGCAGTCATGAAGGAACTCTTTCACAGCAAATGTGGTGCCCGCCACCCCGCCCCGCCCCAACTGGGTGACAGCTATCGCACGTTCCAGCGCCCGGAGTGTGCGATAGCTGTCACCTAGTTGGGGGCGTGGCTCAATGGTCCAGGCGGCCCGGTGGGGCGGCGCGGACGTGCATGCGTTCGCCCTGGGGGCCGAACAGGGAGAGGAACTCCACGTCCCCGGCACCCACCCGGCCGAACCAGTGCGGCGTGCGTGTGTCGAATTCCGCGGCCTCGCCGGCAGAGAGGATGATGTCGTGCGGGCCCAGCACCAGCCGCAGGGACCCGCGGAGAACGTACAACCATTCATTGCCCTCGTGCACCTTGGGCTCGGGATCGCGTTCGGGCACCGACGCCGGGATCAGGTGCTTGAACGCCTGCGGCCCGCCCTCGCTGCGCGACAGCGGCAGGATGATCTGGTCGCGGCGGCGCATGGGGCGCAGATAGATGCGCGGGTCGCCGATCTCCGGCGCGCCGACCAGCTGGTCCAGCGGCACCCCATAGGCGCGGGCCAACGGCAGGAGCAGCTCCAGGGCGGGCCGCCGCTGGCCGGATTCGAGGCGAGACAGCGTGCTGGAGGAGATGCCTGTCGTGGCCGAGAGCTCGGCCAAGGTGGCGCCCTTCTGTGTCCGCAGGGCCTTCAACCGCGGTCCAACGGTGGCGAGCATGGCCTCAGTGGTGGGAGTTGCGTCGTCCATGGCAGCCATTTTGCCAGATCGGCAAGAATCTTTGCCACCGCGGATGGCCGGGATCAGAATCGAAGCAGGAGGTCACAACCCATGACAAATGACCAGAACACTGCCCCCACCCATCCGCACCGCGATCCGGACCGTGTGCTCGACGTACTGGTGGTCGGCGGTGGAGCTGCCGGCCTGAGCGCCGCCCTCACCCTTGCACGGGCCCGCCGCGATGTGCTCGTTGTCGATGCCGGCGAGCCCCGCAACGCTCCGGCGGCGGGCGTGCACGGCTTCCTGACCCGCGACGGCATACCGCCCCTCGAGCTCACCAGGCTTGGCCGTGCCGAGGTCGAGTCGTACGGCGGCGACATTCTTTCGGGCACCGTTTCGGCCGCCCGGGCCCTGCCCGACGACGGCGGTGCGGCTCGTTTCGCTGCCACACTCATTACCGACGACGGCCGCAGCCGGGAGGTCCTCGCTCGGCGCCTCGTTATCGCCACCGGGCTCACGGACGAGCTGCCGGCCATCCCCGGCCTCGCCGAGCGGTGGGGACGCGACGTCGTGCACTGCCCGTACTGCCACGGCTGGGAGATCCGGGACCAGGCCATCGGCGTCTTGGCGACATCGGCCATGGCAATGCACCAGGCGCAGCTCTTCCGCCAGTGGAGCGGCAATGTCACGCTGTTCCTGCACAGCGGGCCGGAGCCGACTCCCGAGCAGTTGGAGGAGCTCGCCGCCCGCGGCATTGCGGTGGTGTCCGGGCCCGTAGCCGGGCTTCGGGTGGATGACGACAGGCTCACCGGAGTGGTGCTCGCATCCGGATCCACAGTGCCCGTCGACGCGCTGGCTGTGGGTGCGCCGGTGAAATCGAATGCCGACGTGCTCGCCGGGCTGGGGATCACTGCCGAGGCGCACCCCTCGGGGTTCGGCCTGACTGTGCCCAATGACCCTGCCACCGGGGCGACCGCCGTGCCGGGCGTGTGGGTGGCCGGTAACGTGGGCGATATGAAGATGCAGGTGGTCACAGCCGCCGCCTCCGGCGTATGGGTTGGCGCGGCCGTCAATGCGGACCTCATTGCAGAGGAAACGGCCGCTGCCGTGGCCGCCCGCCGCCACGGACTCGCGGAGGTGCGCTGATGAAAGCCCAGGAACAGCCGTTTGGGCGCAACTACTGGGAGGACCGCTATGCCGCCCCCGGGCACACGTGGAGCGGAAACCCGAATCCCGTATTGGTTGCCGAGGCCGCTGCCCTGGCACCTGGCCGGGCCCTGGACATCGGGAGCGGCGAGGGGGGCGATGCCATCTGGCTCGCTCTAGGAGGGTGGCATGTCATGGGGATAGACATTGCCGAGAATGCACTGCAGAAGGCGCGGGCCCGTGCCGAAGCAGTCGACTTGGCTGCCGCCGACCGCATCGACTGGCAGCAGCGCGATCTCACAGTATGGGGGCCGGAGCCACTGTCCTACGATCTGGTGTCGGCGCAGTTCATGCACCTGCCGCTGCCAACGCGGACCGAGCTGTTCCGCTCCCTCGCGGCGGCCGTCGCGCCGGGCGGCACCCTGCTGATCGTCGGCCACGACGTCGTCGACGTCGAGGAGGGTGGACACCGGGCCCACCTTCGACACGTGATGTTCGACGTCGACGAAGTTGTCTCCGCCATCGCGGGGGAGTCCTTGGCCGTCGAGGTGGCCGAGTCGCGGCCGCGGCAGGTTTCGGACGCCGACGGCGGCATCGCCGTGATGCATGATGTGGTGGTGCGGGCGGTCCGGAGTCTGTAGGGGGAGAGGCCGCCCGCATGCGATTGTCTCAGCCCCCTGTCACACGGGCGGTGGGGCCGGTGAAGCATTGCTAGCATCGGAGTCCATTGTCGTCGTCAGGAGGAACGTTGCCGCGCCCATTCATGGTCGCTCCGAACCAGCTCGCCTCCCTTGAAGGGCAGAAGTACCTGGTGCTCCGCCCGTCGGGTTCGGTGATGAGGGCCTGCGAAGACGGGCAGGCCAGAGCGCTGTCAACGCTGCCCGGCGCCGTTCAAGATCCTGATTGCCCGGCTCGCTCGCACGCCGTCGCTTGTGGACACCTATGCCGATCTCACGGCGATGCTCGATCAAGGCGACTACCGCCGCATTGGCGAGCTCAGCCTCGATGACTGGATCTTCCACATGTCGATCGTCTACTGCAGCGGGCTCCCCGACGACGAGTGGGAGGCCGCTCGGGAACGTCATTCGCAGGAGCTCGCGGATGGTCCCACCGACGCCGCAGCCGAGCTCGAATTCGTTTGGTACCAGGGCGGCGTCGAACATCGGGAGGCCATGTCCCTGGACGTGGCCAGGTCCATCCGGTAGATGACTGTCGTTGAGGTCCAGCGCCGTCGTGACCCCGACGCCGTCGACCAGGTCCTGAAGTCACTGCCCGAGTGGTTCGGCATCGACGACGCCATCGCCGGCTATGTTGCGAGCGTGGTCCGGCGGGACTGCTTCCTCGCGGTGCTGGACGGCGACGTCGTTGGAGTGGCGCTGGTGGAGAGGCATTTCCCGGAATCGGCGGAGTTGGCATTGATAGCCGTTGGGGCCGGCCACCGCGGCTCCGGAGTTGGCGCCGCTCTTGTCCACGCTGTTTCGGAGACCCTGAGGGCCGAGGGCTGCAGTCTGCTCCAAGTGCACACCGTGGGATCGTCGTTCGAAAATGCTGCCTACGAGCAGACCAGGGCCTTCTACCGGCGGATGGGCTTTCTGCCTCTGCAGGAGTTTGATCGAATCGACTGGGATGGCCCGACGCTTGTTCTGGTGATGCAGCTCGTGACGCCACCTGCCAGCGGGTCCAAGGCAGCCGCGCCGGGGTCGGGCTAGAGGCCGGACAGCACCCGCTCGACCATCCCCACACCGGAACGTTCAAACGCGGCGTCGCCAATCTGGTGGCCCCACACAACCGTTGATATGGCCTGGTTCAGATTTTCCAGACGCCAAATGTCCTCGTCCGGGGCTTCTACTTTCATTCCCAACCCGGCGTAGAAGGCATCCTCCAGATCCGGGCGTTCGACGAATTGCTGGTGGGTGAGCCTGACGAGGTCGTGCACCCACGGCCGGGCATCCGCCCGGCCAAAGTCGATGACCTTGATGGTGCCGTCCTCCTGCAGCCAGTTGCGCGGCTGGTAGTCGCCGTGGGTCGTGGCCAGCTGGACCGGCCCAGGGTTCAGCGCCTCCAGCTCTGCAGCCAGGCGGACTCGCCAGTCTTCCGGCACCAACCCTTGGGCGCGGTCCACCGCGGACTGCGTCTTGATGGCCAGGGCCGTGGCATAGTCCCGTGAAACCCCTGCCGGCTTGTGGATCCTGCCCAGCAGCGCGCCTGCCTGGCGGTACGTTTCGGGCGCACCCTCCGCCGTCGTGCCTTCAACAAGGCTGCCCGGGAGGAACTCCGTCACCAGGAGTTTGGCCTCCGTCGAAGCATGGACCAGCACGGGAACCCGTCCATAGAGGCCGGTGAACCCTCTTGCATGCGCGGTGATTTCCCGCCGGATGTGGTGGCTCGTCACGCTGGCCTTGACGATGAAGTCCTCGCCGGTGGATGTGCGTATGTGGAGCACGGTGGTGTCTTGCAACGGCCAGGAATGGTCGTGCACAGTGGAAAATTCCCCCAGCCAGGAATCGAGCAGGTTCTTTTGTACTTCCGTCAATCCATCGGGCATTCGACAATCCTGCCATTGATAGCCCCAGGGACACCCACGGGTCCCAGGAGCATTGCGCACACAACCGGC
The DNA here is from genome assembly GCF_000482545.1 of Arthrobacter sp. 35W. Classification (GTDB taxonomy): domain Bacteria; phylum Actinomycetota; class Actinomycetes; order Actinomycetales; family Micrococcaceae; genus Specibacter. The sequence goes on along the minus strand of NZ_KI519454.1, from coordinate 1,952,492 downwards.
TGGATCTAGCGTGGGGATATCTAGGACAAGGGGCTGGGAGATGTCTTCATCGGTGCTCTACATGTCAATGTCCCTCGACGGGTACATAGCGGGCCCGAATGACGGACCCGAGCATCCCGGCGGCGACGGCTTTGACCGGCTGCATGAGTGGTTCCACAATGCCGAGGGTGAGTTTGTCCGCCCCGATGGACCGGCCGGGGTGTTGTGGGACGAGATACTTGCCACCGGCGCCGTGTTGGCGGGCCGGCGTACCGTCGAGCAGGTGGACCACTGGAAGGGCGACCACCACGGTGTGCCGATCGTGGTGCCCAGCCATCGGCCGCCCGGCCCCTCGGTGGCGAGGTACCCCATGGTGACCTACGTGCTGGACGGCATTGAAAAGGCAATGGCGCAGGCCAAGGCGGCGGCCGGGGGCCGGGATGTGATGGTGCATGGGGCCTACACGGCGCAGCGCGCGCTTGAAGCAGGCGTCCTGGACGAACTGCAGATCCACCAGATCCCTGTCTTGTTTGGCCAGGGCCGCCGGCTGTTCGACATCCTGCCGTCCCATATCGAGTTGGAGATCATCAGGGTGCTCGACACTCCAGTGGCCACCCACATCCGCTACCGCGTCCAGCACTGACCGCGGCCGCCGCCCTCTACCGTCAACAGCCCCTACGAACCGGTGATGAGGAGGTTGTCGGTGAGCCTTGTCCACCCGGACGATTCCAGCTTCCGGGTGTCGTAATCGTCCCGCACCAAGGTGGCGGACCATCGTCCGCCCGGCCCGCCAACCTCAATGATCTGGCCAGAGCTGTTCGACGACCCACAGCCGACAATCCACGGTGGCATATCGCCAGGAGGAACGACGGCGATGCAGGCGACCGTCGCGTCGTCGTTCTCTGCGGCGTAGTACTGGACGCCGTCGTTCGCGGCGAGCAGCCGCACGCTGTCCGGATTCGGACTCTGCGGACCTTCCGGAAAGGCAACTCCTGCCGGCAGCACGTCCTCCGCCGTCGGCGCACGGTCCAGGGCTTTCAGGCCCACCTGCCCCGAGCAGCCGCCCAGAAGCAGTACTGCGCACAGCGCAGTGGTGAATAGTTGGATTGACTTCATTGTCATGACATTGCCCCCAAAGCTGTCGATTCTCAGAGGCTACCCGACAACGAACATGATTGCCGCCAAGGAACATCGGCGCGCATGTTCATAGGCGGCAAATGTGTTCATTTCTGCGAGACTGCATCTGGAACGCCCCACATCAGCAAAGAGCCGACGGGCGGCGATAGGGGATGGCGCATGACAAGTCCGGATCTTCAAACCTGGCCCGCAAGCGACGGCAGCCACCGCCGTTCTGAGGTGTCGGCGGTCGTGGGCAGCGGCGACGCGGACTGGGACCGTGCCGCGCGGGAGGTTCTCCGGTGGAGGGTCAAAACGGCGAGTGGCTTCGCCGTGGAGCCAGCCGGTCCAGTGTCGCTGGGAGGTCTGGCAACTGTCACGGTGCGCGTGTTCGGCGTGGCTATCGTTGAACCCGTCCAGGTCACGGCTGTCATCGAGAAGCCGGATTGGGTTGGATTCTCCTACAAGACCCTGCCGGGGCATCCTGTCAGTGGGGAAGAGGCCTTCATCGTGCACCGCGACGGCGAGGAGGTGCGCCTCACCATTCGCTCGCTCACCCGAGCGGCGCCCCAGCAACCATGGCGTGCGCTCTACCCAGTTCTCCTCGTCGCGCAGCTCATCGTGCGCAGGCGGTATCTGCGCGCTCTGCGCCGCGAAACTCTCTAGCCGCCGTTGTTCCTGAGCGCGGCGCCCAGCACACGTGCACCCTCGGGATAGGCGCCGGGGTTCGCACCCGAGTAGTTGAGCCGGATGAACGGCCCGGTGGGTTCGGCAGGGAACCATTCCGTGCCGGCAGCGATGATGACGCCGGCATCTTCGCAGTCGCGTGTCAGCCTGGCAAGGTTCGTTCCGTCGGGCATGCGCAGCCACAAGTTCAGCCCACCCTTGGGGATGTGTTCGATGTGGGCTTCCGGCGCGTGCTCCCGCAGGCTGGCCACCAAGAGGTCGCGGCGGGATTGCAACTGGTGGCGGAGGCTGCGCAGGTGCGTCTGCCAGCCCGGCTGCGTGACGACGTCGAGGGCTGCAGCCTGGAGGAAGCCGCTCACATACATGGACTCCGCACTCCTGTCCGCCAGGATGCGTTCGCGCGCCGGCCCGCGGGCTATGACGCCGGCAATGCGGATGGCGGGGGAGACGCTCTTGGTCAGGGAACGGATGTAGATGACGTGGCCGGAATCGTCCCGTGCAGCGATGGGCGAGGGGCTGGTGGTGATGCCAAAGTCGTGGGCCCAGTCGTCCTCAACCAGAAACGCCCCATTGCTGCGCACCACGTCCAGAATCTGCTCACCCCGCCCCGGAGCCCATTGCGACCCGGTGGGATTGGCGTAATGCGGCTGTGCGTAGAACATCCGTGCACCGGTGTCGGAAAAGGCCCGGGCCAGCGCCTCCGGATCGGGCCCCTCGGGGCCGCTGGGCACGGGAACCAGCCGGACGCCGGCCTGCGACGCGGCGAGGATGGCACCCCAATAGGTGGGCGATTCGATGAGCAGCGGCTGCCCGCGGCCGACCAAGGCGCTGAAGATGGAGCTGAGACCGCTTTGGCTGCCGGGGAGCACGACGACGTCGCTGGGCGTGGGCGGGTTGATGCCGGCAGGCGTGGCGGCGCCAAGTTCCTGCGAAAACCAGGACTGCAGTTCGGGAAGCCCCGCGGCCGGCGGCCGGGACAGCGCTGCATCGCCCCGGGCTGCGCGGGCCAGCGCCGCACGGACGAGGCGCTCCGGCAGCAGCTCCCGGTCCGGGTAGCCGGAGTGGAATGCGATGGCCTCGTTCGATGCGCCGCGCATGGTGGCGGATCTGGACGACAACAGGGCCGGTGATGATCCGAGGGCGGCACTCTGCCAGCCGTAGTCCGACGGCCGTGCCGTGCGGGTGGCCCTGACAAACGTCCCCACTCCGGGCCGGCTCTCGATCAACCCCCGCGAAGTGAGTGTCTGCAGCGCCTTTTGCACCGTGACCGGACTGGCCTGGAACTCGGCAACCAAGGTCCGCGTTGAGGGCAGCTTGGCGCCCGGTGCGGCACCGTCCATCCACTTCTTGAGTCGCGCAACAATGCGGGAACTGCTATCGTCATACATGAGAGACAATAGTAGCGCTACTGTCCTGGTTCGGCCAGTGATACCGCCCCGATCGGCAACGGGCCTCTGGTGGGGGCTGCTCGGAGTAGCGGCTTTTTCCTTCACTGTGCCGTTCACCAAGATCGCCGTCGCCGGCCTGTCGCCGCTGTTCATCGGCTCCGCCCGCGCCGTTGTGGCTGCGATTTTGGCCGTGCTGGCCCTCAGCCTCACCCGGCAGCGTCTTCCCCAGGGTCGCCAGTGGATTCGGCTCGCAGTGGTCGCTGCCGGGATCGTCGTCGGCTTCCCGCTTCTCACCTCTTTTGCCCTGACTTCCACCCCGGCCAGCCATGGCGCCGTCGTGATCGCCCTGCTGCCCGCCGCGACGGCTGCGGCGGCCGTTCTGCGCGGGCGCGAGCGTCCGTCGGCAGGATTCTGGGCCGCCAGCATACTGGGTGCACTGGCCGCCATTGGCTTCGCTCTGCTCCAGTCCGGCGGCTTTGGCCAGCTGGGCTGGGCCGATCTGCTGCTCTTCGGTGCCGTGGTGGCCGCGGCCACCGGATACGCCGAGGGTGGGCTGCTGGCCCGGGAGCTCGGCGCGTGGCAGACCGTGTCGTGGGCGCTTGTCCTTGCGTCCCCGCTGATGGTGGTCCTGGCCGCGGTGTCCATCCTCCAGCAGCCGCCGTCGGGCACGCCCGTCCAGTGGGCCGCCCTGGCCTACCTCGGCGTCGTGAGCATGTTCCTGGGTTTCATTGCGTGGTACCGCGGCCTGGCCATCGGCCCCATGGCACAGGTCAGCCAGATCCAGCTCGTCCAACCCATTCTGACCCTCTGCTGGGCCTGGCTCCTGCTCGGGGAGACGTTGACGTGGACCACTATCGTTGGCGCCCTCGCCGTCATCCTCTGCGCCGCGGCGGCCGTCCGCGTCCGGCTGGGCACACCACGCCCGCCCACCAACCCGTGAAACCCATCAACCAGCGAAGGAACACCCCATGTACACCCCTGAACACTTCGCCGCAGGCCCGGAGGCGATCCAGGAGCTGCTTCGCGCACCCGGTGCCGCCAATCTGGTGACGACGACGGCGCAGGGTCTGCTCGCCACGCTGCTGCCGTTCGTCTACGATCCGTCCATCGGCGAGCATGGCGCGCTTCACGCCCACCTCGCCCGGAACAATGCACAATGCATGGAGCCGTCCATTGGCGAATCGTTGGCCATCATCCAAGGCCCCGACGCCTACATCTCGCCGTCCTGGTACGCGTCAAAGGCCGAGCACGGGCGGGTGGTCCCGACCTGGAACTACGCCACCGCCCACGTCTACGGGACACTCACCATCCATGACGACCCATTGTGGCTCGGCCGGCATGTCAGGGCGCTGACGGCCCTGCATGAAGCCGGTGCGGAGCACCCCTGGACCGTGGAGGACGCGCCGGAGCGCTTCATTGCCGGGCAGCTGAGGGCCATCGTCGGCGTCGAACTGGTGATCACCCGGATCGAGGCGAAGACCAAGCTGAGCCAGAACCGGCCCGACGGCGACATCGCCGGCGTCGTGGACGGGCTCCGACGCGCCGGCGAGGCGGGCATGGCCGCCGCAGTGGAGCAGGCCAACCAGCGCTGCCCCCGGTAGGAGGCACCGGCGCGGACTAGGCATGCACCACAAAAGAAGACGATTGCCGCCGGGGAACATGCGTGAACATGTTCCCCGGCGGCAATCGTCTTCGTTTCTGCAAGGTCCGCCGCACTAACCGCGGAGCGCTGCTACTTCTGGGTGAACACCAGCGACATGGGCGTCGTCTCGGTGGTCTGGCCCTGCGGGTTGTCCTTGAAGATCCCTTCCAGCACCGGCTTGGACAGGGGGGTGTCGTGGCCCAGGGCCACCACGCCGAGGTCGTTGGCGTCCATGATGGCCGTGCCGGCGAACGTTGCGGCGTACTCGGCCGGAACGTGCTGGCGCACCAGGGCGCTCAGGCGGGCGGCCACGCCGTCGGGATCCAGCGGAGCGTACTTCACCGAGTGGGTGGAGGTGCCCACCTGGTAGCCGGCGGCGCCGTCGATCGCGTTGATGTTGTGGCCCACCACTTCGTAGAACACGCCGGACTTGCCCTGGAGCTTGCCGACCACGCTGCGGGCGGAGGCATAGGCGATGCGGGGCAGGCCCACCTCGTCGATGGCCAGCTGCATGGACCAGGGGCTGGCCAGGCCGATGCCGCCCGGGTTGCGGGTGACGAACTTGGAGAAGAAGCGCGCGGCGTTGGTCACCTTGATGTCCCAGACCGGAATGGACCGGCCCTGGGTCATGGCCACGATCTTCTCCGAGACGAACAGGTACCACGGGGTGTCGGCCGTGGCGCCCTTGTGCTCGGCTCCGGCGTCGGGCAGGCCCTCGAAGAAGCGCTTCACATAGGTCATCACGGCGGGGTCGAAGTCCGTCTCCTTGTAGAAGACCTCCGTGCGCAGCGGGTAGCGGCGGTAGGTGCCGCCGTCGGCCGGGACGGTGATGTCCAGGTTCTTGTCCGCATTGGGGATGTAGTCGCTCTTGCCCTCGATGCCAGCCAAGACCGGCGGCTCGTCGAAGAATTCGCGCAGCCACAGCTCGGTGTTCAGCAGGCGCCAGAAGACCATGGTGGAGCCGGAGCTCTTGCCGTTGAGGTATTCCTCAAAGGCGTAGATGATGGCGTCCTGGTTCCAGTACGGGCGGTTCTCGAAGGAGGAGGACAGGAAGATCTCGTAGATCTTTTCCTTCATCAGCGTGAACCACTCGGCCTCGGGCGTGGTGAAGCCGATCTTGTTGCGGCGGTTGGAGATCATCTCCGGCAGCAGGCCGCGGGTGGCGTCGCGCAGAATCCGCTTGTTCCAGCCGCCCTTGATGATGGACTCATCGGAGAGGCTGAAGAGGAACTTGACCACTTCCTTGTCCAGGAACGGCACGCGGCCCTCCAGGGAGAAGCGCATGGTGTTCTTGTCCTCGTAGCGCAGCACGGCCGGCAGGGACTTGTGAAACAGGTCGTCGATCAGGCGCAGCTTGAGGTTGTCCGGGATGTTGGAGAACTTCTCGCCCTTGAAGCGCGCGGTGAAGGTCTTGTTCAGCAGCGGGGAGATGCTGACATCCTTCTTGATGGTCAGCATGCTCTGCAGGCGGAAGCGGCCCAGGCGGAACAGGATGTCCGCACTGGAGGCAAGCTCCTTGGCCAGCTTGGCGTTCTGGCCGTTCTTCTTCAGCTGGCGCAGGTAGGCGAAGTAGTACGGGATGTACCCGGCCATCATTTCGTCGGCGCCCTGGCCGTCCAGCAGCACCGTGACGTGCTTGGAGGCCTCCTGCATCACTCGGTACTGGGCGTAGGGGCCGGAGGAGATGATGGGCTCCTCCATGGTGCGGACGAAGTCCTCCAGGTCGACGGCGAACTCGTCGGCCTTGGGCAGGATCTTGTGGCTGGTGACGTTGCCCTCGCAGCGGGCCAGCACGGCGTCGGCGTACTTCTCTTCATCGTTGATGGAGTTGGGGAAGATCGCGGAGAACGTCTGCTGGGTGGCACCCAGGGAGTCCGTGGCAGCGGCCTTTTCCTGCATCAGCTTGTTGATGGTGGCGACGACGGCGGAGGAGTCCAGTCCGCCGGACAGCGCGGTGCCCACGGGGACCTCGGACTGCAGGCGCAGGCGCACACCCTCGGTGAAGCGTTCGCGGTATTCATCGATGACGGCCTGGCTGTAGGGCGTTTCGATCTTGGCCAGCTCGGCCAGCTCTTCCTTCAGGCGGGTGAAGGGGCTGATGGTGATGGTGCCGGCCGGGCCGTCGGCGTTGTCCACGGTGCTGAGCACCAGCTTCTCGCCGGGCATCAGCTTGTGGATGCCCTCGAAGAAGGTCTGGGCCTCCTCGTCGTGGATGCGGAACTGGAGGTAGCGGTACAGGATCCGCTCGTTGACCTTCTTCTCCAGCTTGCCGGCGGCCAGCAGCGGCTTGATCTCCGAGCCGAAGAGCAGCTTGGGCTCGGCGGCGGTGCCGGTGCTCGCGTAGTACAGCGGCTTGATGCCGAAGTGGTCGCGGGCCAGCACCAGGCGGCTGTTCTTCTTGTCATGGATGGCGAAGCCAAACATGCCGTTGAAGCGGTCGAAGGCTGCGTCGCCCCACTCCTCGTAGGACTGCAGCACCACTTCGGTGTCCGAGACGGTGCTGAAGGTGCGGCCCAGGGCTTCGAGCTCGGCGCGCAGGTCCAGGTAGTTGTAGACCTCGCCGTTGTAGATCAGCACGGTCTGGCCGTCGGCGCTGTACATCGGCTCCTGGCCGTGGGCGACGTCGATGATGGACAGACGGCGGTGGGCCAGGCCCACATTGCCATCGGTGTAGATACCCTCGCCGTCGGGGCCGCGGTGCACAATGCACGCATTCATCTCTTTGAGAAGACTTTCGTCTGCCCCGTAACCGTAGTATCCGGCGATTCCGCACATACTGTACGTTCCTCATCTGTAGTTCGTCAGTCCTCGGTCAATGCTACTTGCTGGCCGGGCGGCCGTCGGGCACCGGCACCCCGGCGCAGGGGGAGGCCGACGGCGCTGTGGGCGTGGGCGCCCGCCCCGCCCGGGCGGTGGCGGAGCAGGCGGCCACTATGATGTTTTGGTGACCAATCACATAAGCCCCACGTCCACGGGCACTTCTGCCCAGCCCCTGGTGGGCATCCTCGCCCTGCAGGGCGATGTCCGCGAACACGCCCGGGCCATCGAGGCCAGCGGAGCCCGCGCCATCAGCGTCCGGCGCCCCAGCGAGCTGGCCGCCGTCGACGGTTTGATCCTGCCCGGCGGCGAGTCCACCACCATTGACAAGCTGACGCGCATCTTCGAGCTGGCCGAGCCGCTCAAGGAACGCATCGCCTCAGGGCTGCCGGTCTACGGCAGCTGTGCCGGGATGATCCTGCTGGCCAATGAGATTGCCGATCCCGCCCGGGATCTGGCCGGAAACGCCCAGCAGACCCTCGGCGGCCTGGACATCACGGTCCGCCGCAACGCCTTCGGCCGGCAGCGCGATTCCTTTGAGACGAACCTCTCCTTCACCGGCTTGGCCGCCCCCGGCGAGCAGGAAACTCCCGTCCACGCCGTCTTCATCCGGGCGCCCTGGGTGGAGCGTGTGGGGGAGTCCGTCCAGGTGCTGGCCTCCGTGCACCTGCCGGCCACGGCCCATGATGCCGGCCATGATCCTGCCGCCCTTCCAGGGGCCGCGGGTGCGGGGGCGGATAGAATTGGACCAGATGTCCGTGCGGTGGCTGTGCGTTCGCAGCATCTGCTTGCCACCTCCTTCCACCCGGAAGTGACGGGGGAGCGCCGCATCCACGAACTGTTTATTCGAATGATTAGAGGGGAAGCGTAACCATGTCAGGCCACTCCAAATGGGCTACAACCAAGCACAAGAAGGCCATCATCGACGGCCGTCGTGCCAAGTCCTTCGCCAAGCTGATCAAGAACATTGAAGTTGCCGCCCGCATCGGCGGACCGGACATCGTCGGAAACCCGGCGCTGGAACTGGCCGTCTCCAAGGCCAAGAAGACCTCGGTGCCCAGCGACAACATCGACCGCGCCATCAAGCGCGGCTCCGGCCAGCTCGGCGAGGCCGTCGACTACCAGACCATCATGTACGAGGGCTACGGACCCCAGGGCACCGCCATCCTCATTGAATGTCTGACGGACAACAAGAACCGCGCCGCCTCCGAGGTCCGCCTCGCCGTGGGCCGCAACGGCGGCAACATGGGTGATCCCGGTTCCGTGGCGTACATGTTCACCCGCAAGGGCATCGTCACGCTGCCCAAGAGCGGCCTCACCGAGGACGATCTGCTGATGGCAGTGCTGGACGCCGGCGCCGAAGAGGTCAAGGACGAGGGCGAAACCTTCGAGATCCACTCCGAGCCGCAGGACCTCCCCGCCATCCGCGCCGCCCTGGCCGAGGCCGGCATCGAGTACGACACCGATGAGGCCGGTTTTGTACCGTCCATGCAGGTGGAGCTCGACGTCGACAACGCCCGGAAGTTCATGAAGCTCTACGACGCGCTGGAGGATCTGGACGACGTCCAGAACATCTACTCCAACGCCGATATGAGCGCCGAGGTCCTGGCCCAGCTGGAAGAGGACTAATTCTGCGTGTTCTCGGTGTCGACCCCGGCCTGACCCGCTGCGGTCTGGGCGTGGTGGACGTTGCCCCCAACCGGACGGCCACCCTGGTGGCCGTCGGGGTGGTGGGCAGTTCACATGAGATGTCCCTTGACGCCCGGCTGCTGGTCATTGCCGATGCCATCGACCAGTGGCTGGACGCCTGGACCCCCGATGTCCTGGCGATTGAGCGCGTTTTCGCGCAGACCAACCTGAGCACGGTCATGGGCGTGGCGCAGGTGTCCGGCATCGTCATCGCCGCCGCCGCCCGCCGCAAGATCCCCGTGTCCCTCCACACGCCGTCTGAGGTCAAGGCCGCCGTGACGGGCAGCGGCCGGGCGGACAAGGCGGCCGTGACGACCATGGTCACCAAGATCCTGCGCCTCTCGGCCCCGCCCAAGCCGGCCGATGCCGCCGATGCCCTGGCCCTGGCCATTGCCCACGCCTGGCGCAGCGGCCCCGGCTCCCAGGTTTCCTCCTCCGAAGGCTCGACGGCGGCCCAGCAGCTCTGGCGCGACGCCGAGGCGAAGGCAAAGAAGAACAAGGAAAAGTCGGGTCAAAGCTGGCGCTAAAGCGTGGCAGCTGCCGATGGAACCGCATTTGGGTCTAATCTATTCGTAGATATGTTCGGATTTCTGGATGCGCAACCCTGGTGGATGCGCACGACACCCAGTCCGGACGGAGCAGGCACGCAGGGAGAAACCAGATCATGATCAGCTTTGTACGCGGCCCGGTGGCCCACCTTTCCCTGTCGCAGGCCGTGATCGACGTCAACGGCATGGGCATGCTGGTGCACGCCACGCCCAAGACCCTCGGCACTCTCCGGCTGGGCCAGGAGGCGGTCATCACCACCACCATGATTGTCCGCGAGGACTCCATGACGCTCTTCGGTTTTGCCGATGTCCACGAGCGCGAGGTCTTCGACACGCTGCTGAGCGTCAGCGGCATCGGCCCCCGCCTGGCCCTGGCCGTGCTGGCCGTCCTTGACCCCGAGGCCATCCGGATCGGCGTAGAAACCGGTGACGGCAAGGTCTTCACCAAGGTTCCCGGCATTGGCCCCAAGGTGGCCGGACGGATCGTGCTTGAACTCAAGGGCAAACTGGTCCCCACCGGCATCCCTGCCGGGCCCGCCCCCGCGGCCACCGCCGAATGGAAGCCGCAGGTCATCGCGGCCATGACCAGCCTGGGCTGGAACGAAAAGGATGCTTCGGCCAGCATCGACAAGGCGACGGCGGACGAGCCCGAGCTGGTGGCCGGCGGCAATGTCGCCCAGATCCTGCGCGCCACCCTGAGGTGGCTGGGCTCCGACGGCGCCCGCACCGGCACCCGGGCGGCATCCCGTGTCTGAGCGGCGGATGGCCGGCGACGGCGGATCCCTGCTGCCCGGCCAGCTGGCAGCGATGGAGGGTGCAGCCTTGGTCTCGGCCGCCACCGAGCCCGAGGAGCGGGCCATGGAGGCAGCTCTCCGGCCCAAGAACCTCGACGATTTTGTCGGCCAGGCCCGCGTGCGCCGCCAGCTCTCCCTGGTCCTGGAGGCCTCGCGGATGCGTGGGCGCACGGCGGACCACGTGCTCATGTCAGGCCCGCCGGGCCTGGGCAAGACTACTTTGGCGATGATCATTGCCGCGGAAATGAATGCGCCGCTGCGCATCAGCTCCGGCCCCGCCATTCAACACGCCGGAGACCTGGCGGCAATTCTGTCCTCCCTGTCCGAGGGCGAAGTGTTGTTTTTGGATGAAATCCATCGGATGTCCCGCCCGGCCGAGGAAATGCTCTATATGGCCATGGAAGACTTCCGAGTGGACATCATCGTCGGCAAGGGTGCCGGAGCCACGGCCATTCCCTTGGAATTGCCGCCCTTCACCCTGGTGGGGGCCACCACCCGCGCCGGTCTGCTGCCCGGCCCGCTGCGTGACCGCTTCGGGTTCACCGGCCACTTGGAGTTTTATTCGGTGGCCGAGTTGGAGCTGGTGCTCCGCCGCTCCGCCGGCCTGCTGGATTTGAAATTGACCAGTGCCGGATTCTCCGAGATTGCCGGCCGTTCCCGGGGGACCCCCCGCATCGCCAACCGGCTGCTGCGCCGTGTGCGGGACTGGGCGCTCGTCCATGCCGTGGACAGCATCGACGCCCGCACCGCGGGAGCGGCGCTGGATATGTACGAGGTGGATGCCCGCGGGCTGGACCGGTTGGACCGTGCGGTGCTGGAGAGCCTGGTGCTTAAGTTCAACGGCGGTCCGGTGGGGCTGTCGACGCTGGCCATTGCCGTGGGCGAGGAGCCGGAGACGGTGGAAACCGTTGCCGAGCCGTTCCTGGTCCGTGAGGGCCTGCTGGGGCGTACGCCGCGGGGGCGCATTGCCATGGCCTCGGCCTGGGAGCATCTCGGGCTCCGCATGCCGGAGAACACGGCGGCCGCCGCGCTGGGTCAAACATCAGATGATTCTGAATTCGAATAGTCCCATTCTTAAGCTTCACGCCGAAATATCATGATGCTCCCAGCTAAACCGCATAGACTTGTATGACGTCCGGCACGTTAAGTGCATCGGACATTCAATCTAGACGTATATGAACGGAACTACGCTGTGTTCAATAGCATCCTGTCAGCCGAGACGGCCCCCGCAACTGCTGCGCCTGGCTTTGACCCGATGACGCTGATCCTCTTCGCGATCTTTGCCGTCGTCATTTTCATGATGTTCCGCAAGCAGAAGAAGGCCAAGGCCGCCCAGGCGGAGCAGCAGGCCAAGATGGCCCCCGGCGTTGAGATCATGACCAACTTCGGCCTCTTCGGCACGGTTGTCTCCGTGGACGAGGAGAACAACAAGGTTGTCGTCGAGCTGGCCCCCGGCAGCCACGCCACCGTGCACCGCCAGACCATCGCGAAGATCACGCTGCCCGAAGATGCCGCAGCAGTGGTTCCGGATGACGCTTCCTCCCTGACGGCCGAGGAGCCCAGCGCCCCTGCCGTTGAGGCTGCGGATGAGCCCATTTCGCTGAACAAAGACAACAACAAAGACAACTAGCGCCCGGGTGGGGCCACCAGGCTCCGCTGCGCATGTCAGCTCGGGCAGGCCGCTTCCGTCGCAAGACGGGGGCGGCACTGCCGCGTCCACTGCCTGTGACAAATAGAAGGATCCCTTGATGGCACGTACTGGTCCGACCACCTCAGCCCGCAGGACACTGCTGTGGCTCGGTGCACTCTTGATTGCCTGCACACTCCTGCTGGGTGGTGGCGTGATTTCCGGCGCTGCCAGCTGGGCGCCCAAGCTTGCCTTGGACCTTGAGGGTGGAACCCAGATGATTCTGGCGCCAAAGGTTGAAGGTGGCGCCGCGATCACGGAGGAGCAGCTGAACCAGGCTGTCGCCATCATCCGCCAGCGCGTGGACGGATCCGGTGTCTCCGAGGCCGAGATCACCACCCAGGGTGGCCGCAATGTGATCGTCTCGATGCCGGGCAAGCCCACGGCAGAGACCCGCGAGCTTATCAAGGCCTCGGCCAACATGGTGTTCCGCCCGGTGATCCAGGTCGGCAACGGCCCCTCCGTGCCGACCGAGAGCCAGGTCCCCGAAGCCCAGCTGCCCGTTCCGACGGCTGCCCCGGCCAATGCCAGCGATGACAACTGGATCGACGCCGCGCTGTACCGCACCTTTGAAGCCACCAGCTGTGTGCCGCCGGTGACTGAGGCACCCACCGAGGCCGACCCGGCCAAGCCGATGGTTGCCTGCGAGCCCGGCACCGGTTTCAAGTACATCCTTGGCCCCGTTGAGGTTCCCGGGAAGGACATCAAGGACGCCTCCTACGGCCTCCAGCAGGGCGCCCAGGGCGTCACCACCAACCAGTGGTCGGTCAACCTGAGCTTCAACGCCGAAGGTGCCACCAAGTTCCGCGACGTCACCCAGCGCCTGCACAGCTTCTACGTGACCGACCCGAACAACCCCAAGTCCCAGTTCGCGATTGTGCTGGACAACCAGGTGATCTCCGCTCCGCGGTCCCAGGCCGTCATCACCGATGGCAACTCCTCCATCACGGGCAACTTCACCGAGGCCTCCGCCAAGTCGCTGGCCGACAAGCTCAAGTTCGGTGCACTGCCGATCAGCTTCGATATCCAGAGCGAAGAACAGATCTCCGCCACCCTGGGTGGACAGCAGCTGCAGATGGGCCTGCTGGCCGGTCTGATCGGTCTGCTGCTCGTGGTCGTCTACTCGCTCTTCCAATACCGCGCCCTGGGCTTTGTCACCATCGCGTCCCTCGTGGTGGCAGGTGGCCTGACCTATCTGGCGATCGCGATCCTCGGCTGGACCGAGAACTACCGCCTGTCCCTGGCCGGTGTAGCCGGCATCATCGTGGCCATCGGCCAGACGGCGGACTCCTTCATCGTCTACTTCGAACGCATCCGTGATGAGCTGCGCGACGGGCGCAGCCTGGTGGCTGCCGTGGAGAACGGCTGGAAGCGTGCCAAGCGCACCATTCTGGCCTCCAAGGCCGTCAACCTGCTGGCCGCCGTCGTGCTCTACTTCGTCGCCGTGGGCAATGTGCGCGGCTTCGCCTTCACCCTGGGTCTGACAGCCATCGCCGACCTCATCGTGGTCTTTATGTTCACCCACCCGACGCTGCAGCTGCTGGCCCGCACCAAGTTCTTCGGTGAAGGCCACACGTTCTCCGGACTTGACCCCAAGCGTCTGGGCGCCGTCCCGCTGTACCGCGGTGCCGGACGCATCCGCACCCCCGAGGATGCCCCGTCTGTGGCCAAGGGCAAGAACGCCGGCGCGGCAGCCGAGGCGGAACGCCGCCAGACCATCGCCGAGCGGCGCCTGGCCGCCAAGCAGGAACAGATGGCCGGCACCCGGGGCTCAGGCTCCGCTGACACGGCAGGCAACGACAAGACTGAGGAGAGCAAGTAATGGCGAGCTTTGCCACATTTGGTAACGAGCTGTACACCGGCAAGCGCTCCTACGAGTTCGTCGGCCGCCGCAAGCTCTGGTTCCTCATCGCCGGCGTGCTGGTGGTGCTGTCCATCCTGATCCCGATCGCCCGCGGCGGGTTCAACCTGGGCATCGAGTTCCGCGGTGGCTCCCAGTTCACTGTCTCCAACGTCACGGACACGGACACCCTCCGCGGTGAGCGCGCCGTCACAGATGTCGTCAGCGGCACCGTGCCCCGCGTGGCCAACGTGGCCGGCAGCACCATGCAGATCCAGACGGACAAGCTCACCGAGGATGAGACCTTGGCTGTCCGAGAGTCGCTGATCAAGGCCTACGGTGTCACCGAGGAGCAGGTCACCTCCACGTTCATCGGCCCCACCTGGGGACAGGACGTCTCCCGCCAGGCACTGATTGGCCTGGTCGTGTTCGTGCTGCTGGCCACCGTACTGATGGCGCTGTACTTCCGCACCTGGAAGATGTCGGTCTCCGCCGTCGCCGGCCTGCTGGTGGTCATGTTCGTCACGGCCGGTGTCTACGCGGCCAGCAACTTCGAGGTCACCCCGAGTGCCATCATCGGCTTCCTGACGATTCTGAGCTACTCGCTCTATGACACGGTGGTGGTGTTCGACAAGATCCGCGAGAACACCGCCGACATCACCAACTCCACGCGGCGCACCTTTGCCGAGGAGGTCAACCTGGCCATCAACCAAACCCTGGTGCGCTCCATCAACACCATGATGGTGGCCATCCTGCCGGTTGCGGCCATCCTGTTCATCGGTGCCCTGCTGCTCGGTGCCGGTACGCTGCGCGACCTGTCGCTGGCTCTGTTTGTCGGCATCATCGTCTCCACCTTCTCCACGATCTTCATCGCCGCCCCGCTCTACGCGGCGCTGCGGGCCAAGGAGCCGGAACTGGTCAAACAGGCCAAGAAGGTCGCCTCGCGCCGGGCAAATGAGTCCGCTGCAACGGCCGCCAACGGTGCCGCCGACGGCGCATCGCCGGTGAGCGTCTAACGCTGAAGTCCGGCTGTGGCCGGGTCTGCCTCCCCTGTGGGACGGCGGACCCGGCCACAGCTCTTTAACCGGGCATCCGTGCGGCATCTGTTTGCGGCACTGTTTTGCGGCATGTGCCGCTGAGGTCGACGGCGCACTGGACATGAATTGGGAGGGTCCTTTCACGGGCTTACACTAGAGGAATTCCCTGCCGGGCCTCCGGCAGGAAATCCGTTGGGTGCAAGGTGAGGACAGTGGCAGTGGACGAGCAAGAACCGGCAGCCGGAAAGGTTGCCTCAGTGGCATCCGGCGCACCGGACACCGCCCGGAGCGCTGCAGTTCAGAGCGCCAATGGCACAGCCGTTACTACAAACGGCGGCGCCTCCGTGGCACCGGCCCCCGACACCGTCGTGCGCGCACCCCTGCGCCCCACCTTCCCCGGCCGGCGCGAACGGACGCGTGCCCGGCTGGCGCGGCTCACCGGCTGGTCCACGGGCAGCTACTCGCCGATCCTGGAACCACTGCTGCGGATTGTGCGGGCCAACAACCCCCGCGAAGATTTCGACCTGATCCAGCGTGCCTTCAGCGTTGCCGAGAAGGCCCACGAGGGCCAGAAGCGCAAGAGCGGGGACCCGTACATCACCCACCCGGTGGCCGTGGCCACCATCCTGGCCGAGCTGGGCATGACCGGGCCTACCCTCGCGGCGGCCCTGCTCCACGACACCGTGGAGGACACCTCCTACACGCTGGAACAGCTCAAGGCCGATTTTGGGCCCGAGATCGCGATGCTGGTGGACGGCGTCACCAAGCTGGACAAGGTCACCTTCGGCGAGGCGGCACAGGCCGAAACGGTCCGCAAGATGGTGGTCGCCATGGCCAAGGACATCCGCGTGCTGGTGATCAAGCTGGCGGACCGGCTGCACAACGCCCGCACCTGGCGCTTCGTCTCCGCCGAGTCCTCCGGCAAGAAGGCCCGCGAGACGCTGGAGATCTTTGCTCCGCTGGCCCACCGGCTGGGCATGAACACCATCAAGTGGGAGCTGGAGGATCTCTCCTTCGCGGCGTTGTACCCAAAGGTGTACGAGGAGATCGTGCGGATGGTGGGGGACAGGACCCCCGAACGCGAACGCAGCCTTGCCGTGGTCCGCAAGCAGATCGCCGAGGACCTGCGTGCGGCCAAGATCAAGGCCGCCATTTCCGGCCGGCCCAAGCACTACTACTCCATCTACCAGAAGATGATCGTCCGCGAGAAGGACTTCGATGACATCAACGACCTGATGGGCGTCCGCGTCCTGGTCGACTCGGTGCGCGACTGCTACGCGGCCCTGGGTGCCATGCACACGCGCTGGAACCCGCTGCCCGGGCGGTTCAAAGACTACATCGCCATGCCGAAGTTCAATATGTACCAGTCGCTGCACACCACGGTGATCGGACCCGGCGGCAAACCGGTGGAAATCCAGATCCGCACGCACGAGATGCACCAGCGTGCCGAATACGGTGTGGCCGCCCACTGGAAATACAAGACGGCGCCCAAGGGCGGCCCCGGCGCGGCCATGGGCAACGACGATATGAACTGGCTGCGGACCCTGGTGGACTGGCAGCAGGAAACCCGCGATCCGGCCGAGTTCCTTGACTCGCTGCGCTATGAAATGAACGCCCAGGAGGTGTTCGTCTTCACCCCCAAGGGTGAGGTCATGGCGCTGCCGGCCGGATCCACGCCCGTGGACTTTGCCTACGCCGTGCACACCGAGGTGGGGCACCGGACCATCGGCGCCCGGGTCAACGGCAAGCTGGTTCCACTGAACAGCGTGCTCAACCACGGCGACTCCGTGGAGGTCTTCACCTCCAAGGCCGAAGGTGCCGGCCCCAGCCAGGACTGGCAGAACTTCGTCAAGAGCCCCCGCGCCCGGAACAAGATCCGGCAGTGGTTCTCCAAGGAGCGCCGCGAAGAGGCCATCGAAAAGGGCAAGGAACTGCTCACCCGCGCCATGCGGAAGCAGAACCTGCCGCTGCAGAAGCTGATGACCCATGATGCCCTGCTGGCCGTGGCCCAGGACTTCAAGTACGTGGACATCTCCGGCCTCTACGCCGCCGTTGGCGACGGCCATGCCTCGGCCCAGTCCGTCGTCGAGCGCCTCGCCATCCAACTCGGTGCCAACCAGGATGCCGAAGAGGAAGCTCCGGCGCTGCCGACGCATCCGGCCGCCAACCGTCCGCGCTTCTCCGAATCCGGGGTGATCGTGCACGGCGTGGGCGATGTGCTGGTCAAGCTGGCACGCTGTTGCACGCCGGTGCCGCCGGATGCCATCACAGGTTTTGTCACCAAGGGCGCCGGCGTCTCCGTGCACCGCTCGGACTGTTTGAACCTGGTGAACCTGCGCAAGGAGCCCGAACGCCTGGTGGAGGTGGAGTGGGCGCCGACGCAGACCAGCGTGTTCCTGGTGGAGATCCAGGTGGAGGCGCTGGACCGCAAGAGCCTGCTGTCGGACGTCACACGAGTGCTCAGTGAGAACCACGTGAACATCCTGGCCGCCAGTGTCCACACCTCGCGGGACCGGGTGGCCATGAGCCGCTTCGCCTTCGAGATGGGTGATCCCAAGTACCTGCACCACGTGCTCAATGCGGTGCGCCGCATCGATGGGGTCTTTGACGTCTACCGCACCACCGGGGCCCAGCGCCGCGCCTAGCTAGCGTCTGGGTCTCCGGGAAGCGGCAATGGCCGCCAGCAGCGCCAGTGCCGGCCGCCGGCCGCGGGCGCCGGCGGCAGCATCGACGGCGGAACGCACCAGGCCCAGCGGGCAGTTGAGCACGGCCGTGGTGGTGATCGCCTCCAGAATGGGCCTGGACTCGCGAGGGTCCAGGCACAACGCCACATCCACGGCCGTCCGCAGCGCGGTGGTGACGCGGATGGTACCCAGCAGCGGGGCATCGAACGGCCCCAGTGCCACCTCGTGCAGGCGGCAGCCGCTAAAGAGCGGCAGCGCGCTGCCGCGCTCCCGCCGTCGGATCAGCAGGTCCACCATCTGCGGCGCCGGGGCGCAGCCGTACACCCAGGCCGCCGCCTGCCGGCCCACTGCCGCCTTGGACGCCAGGGCCGCGGGCACTTCTGCCGCCAGTGCCGCCGCACGCAATGCCGGCGTCAGCACTGTTCCAGGGCGGACATAGGCATCCCCATAGACACGCCGGAGCACTCCGTCCAGTGCCATGGACGCCAGCTCCGGGGGAGTGAACAGGACGCCCGCAAGGAACAGCTGTGTCTCGTTTCCGGGGGTGGTGGCGGGCGTCATTCCTCCAGCATGGCCGCGGGGCGGGGTATGCAAAAGGCCCCCGGAACGAATGTGGATAACATCGTTCCGAGGGCCTCTCGTGTTGGGGCCACGCGCCCGAGGACCCCGCTGCGGGCTCGCTAGCGAGCCCGCAGCGGGAGGGCGTGGGGACAGTTAGGCGAAGTCGCTGGCTGCCTTCTGGATCTGCTCCAACCACGCCTCGCGGGCGTCGAGGGCTTCCTGGGCGGCCTTGATCTTGCGCTGGTCGCCTGCCTTCTCGGCAGCGGCCAGATCGTCCTTGAGGCCGGCGATGGTCGCCTCCAGCTGGCTCAGGGCGCTGTTGGTGCGTGCCTTGGCCTCCGGGTCGGTGCGGCGCCAGTTGTCATCCTCGGCCTTGCGGACAGCGTCCTCCACCTGGCGCAGGCCGGCTTCGATGCGGCCCATGTCGGCGCGGGGGACCTTGCCGGCTTCTTCCCAGCGGTCGCGGATGGACTGCAGAGCCTTCTTGGCAGCGGCCAGATCGGTGATCGGCAGCAGCTGTGCGGCCTCGGCCACCAGCGCCTCCTTGACCACCAGGTTGGCACCGAACTCCTCGTCCAGGGCGTCATTGGCGCTCTGGCGGGCGGCGAAGAACTTGTCTTGGGCGCCGCGGAAGCGGGCCCACAGGGCGTCGTCGTCCTTGCGGCTGGCGCGCGGGGAGGCCTTCCAGGCGTCCATCAGACGGCGGTACTCGCCGGCTGCGTAGCCCCAGTCGGTGGAGGTGGAGAGCTCTTCGGCGGCCGTGATCAGGGCCTCCTTGGCAGACTTGGCAGCGGAATTGTTGCTGTCCAGGGCGGAGAAGTACGCGCGGCGGTGGCGGTCGAAGACCGTGCGGGCGCTGCGGAACCGCTTCCAGAGGGCTTCCTCCGTGCTGCGGCCCAGGCGCAGGCCGTTCTTCTGCGCGGTCTTCCACGTCTCGAAGAGCTCGTTCATCCGGGCGCTGCCGGTCTTCCACTGGATCGTGGCGGGGTCCTGGCCGGCAATCTGCTCGGCCTCGGCGACGATGGCCTCGCGGGCGGCAAGCTCAACGTTGCGTGCGGCGTCGTGGGCGGCGCGCTCGACACCTTCCAAACCCTTGATCGCGACGTCGAGGGCATCAAGGCGGGCCAGCGCGGAGTTGATGTCGCCCACGCTGTTGCGCTCGTTCAGCGCCTCGCGCAGGTGCTTGACGGTTTTGTGCATGTCGGTGGTGGGGGCCTTGGCCTCCACGCGCTGCTCCAGCAGCGTCACCTGTGCGGCGATGTCGTCGAACTTGCGGGCAAAGTAGGCCAGAGCCTCATCCTTGCTGGCGCCGGGGTACTGGCCCACCGGGTGCTCGGCACCATCCAGCAGAAGAACCACGTGGCCGTCCTCCTCGGCGCGGCCCCATTTGGCTGCCTCCACCAGGTTGACGGCGGGCGCTGCCACCGGTGCCGGCGCAGGTGCCACAGCGGCAGCCTTGGGCCGGGCGGCAAAGGCCGCCGGTGACGGAGCCTTCGGCGCGGCAGGTGCCGGTGCGCCGATGGGGGCCGTGGTTGAAGTCTCAGTGGTCGGGGCCACTGCCATGTCGTCGGATTGCTGACTATCTGTCACCGCTACAAGTCTTTCGCTGGAGGGACATCGTGGTAATACCTGCATCGTTTCCCGCTGCCCCGAGGGGCCGTAGGTGCCAATGCAATTGGCAATGCAATTAGTTAAGCGTAAATGAGTCTATCGTTACGGCTGTCACAGGCGCCCCATCGGTGGTTCCGCCGGTGACGCCGGCGCCGGCAATGGCCGTGATGGCGTCCAGTCCGCTCGTGACCTTGCCCAGGATGGTGTACCCGCCGCTGGCCTGGTCAAGGTAGGTGTCCTTGTAGACGATGAAGAACTGTGTGCCATTGCTGTACGTGGTGCCCGCACGGGCGACGGCGATGGTGCCGGCCGGGTAGATGCCGTTGGCGGGGGTGTTCTCCACGGGGCCCCACTGGTAGCTGGGATCGCCGATCCCGTCGCCATTGAGGGAGCCGCACTGGAGCACGCCGAAGTTGTCGGCGGTGGTCAGCCGGTGGCAGGTCTTGCCGGTGAAGAAGCCCTGGTCCGCCAGCGACTTGAAGACGGCCGCGGCCTGCGGGGCCGTGGTGCCGTCAACCTCGACGCCGAGCGCGGAGCCGTTCAGGCTCAGCTGGCCGGTGAAGGTCTTGCCCGCGGCCGTCTCCGGAAGCGGGATGTTGGCGCCGTTGGTGGGCGGCGCCGTCGACGTCGGGCTGGCGGAGGCGCTGGGGCTGGCGGTGGAATCCAGCCCGGCCTCGGCAGCGGCCAGATCGGCGGAGCTGGGGTTGTGGCTGAACACGGTGATCTGCAGGACCACGGCCAGGGCCAGGGCGGCGGCAATGGCGATGGCGGCCACCAGGTTGTCACGCTTGCGGCGGGCCACCTGCTTGTGCTGCAGCTGCTGGTTTGCCTGCATTCGTGCCACGCGCTTCTTCGCCTCGCGGGCATCGCGTTTGGTGCTGACCAACGTGTTCTCTCCATCCGTGGTTGGGCTGTGGGCTGCACCACCGCATAAAATGGCAGCCGCAGACAGTGTACCCAGCACCGCTGTGAGAACCTTAGAAGGGCGCTGGAAGCGGCCTATATGTCGCAGCGCCCGCCCCTTTCATGCAGATCCTTGTGGATTCTGCCCTGTTCGATGGCTGTACGCCTCACTGAAGGAGAGCTCCACCCATGGCACGCAACGCCTCCCTGTCCGGTTTCCCCGAGTGGCTTCCTTCGGAACGGCTGGTGGAGTTGCATGTGCTTGACACGCTGCGCCGCACCTTCGAGCTGCACGGCTTCTCCTCCATGGAGACCCGCGCGGTGGAGACCGTCGGACAGCTGCTGCGCAAGGGTGAGATCGACAAGGAGGTCTACGCCTTGTCCCGCCTGCAGGATGAGGACAACGGCGCCGCTGCCAAGGCGGACCCGAACCAGCTGGCCCTGCACTTCGACCTGACGGTGCCCTTTGCCCGGTACGTGGTGGAGAACGCCGGCTACCTGGCCTTCCCGTTCCGCCGCTACCAGATTCAGAAGGTCTGGCGTGGCGAGCGCCCCCAGGAGGGCCGCGCCCGCGAGTTCACCCAGGCGGACATTGATGTGGTGGCCGACGGCGAACTGCCGTTCCGCTACGACGTCGAACTGGCGCTGGTGATCGTGGAGGCGCTCTCCGCCCTGCCCATCCCGGCGTTCAAGCTGCGGGTAAACAACCGCAAGCTGGCCGAGGGCTTCTACCGCGGCATCGGCCTGGAGGACACCGCCGGCGTGCTGCGCAGCATCGACAAGCTGGAAAAGATTGGCACCGACGCCGTCGCCGGCCTGCTCAAGAGCGAACTCGGCGCCACGGACGAGCAGGCCGCCGCCGCCCTGGCCCTGGCCTCCATCCGCACCGAGGACACCTCCTTTGTGGCCCAGGTGCGCGCCCTCGGCGTCACCGACGAGCTGCTGGAGGAAGGCCTGGGCGAGCTGGAGCAGGTCATCGCCGCCGCGTCGCTGCGTGCGCCCGGTTCCGTCGTCGCGGATCTGTCCATCGCCCGCGGCCTGGACTACTACACGGGCACCGTCTACGAAACGGTCCTGGTGGGCCACGAGGCCCTGGGTTCCATCTGCTCCGGCGGCCGCTACGACGCGCTGGCGAGCAAGGGCAGCCGCAAGTTCCCCGGCGTCGGACTCTCCATCGGCGTCACCCGTCTGGTGTCCCGCATCCTCAGCCAGGAGCTGGCCACCGCCTCCCGCAGCGTGCCCACCGCCGTGCTGGTGACGCTGGCCAACGACGATTCCTGGATCCAGGCGCAGGATGTGGCAGCGGCGCTGCGTTCGCGCGGGATCTCCGCCGAGGTGGCCGCCAAGGCGGACAAGTTCGGCAAGCAGATCAAGTACGCGGACCGCCGCGGCATCCCGTTCGTCTGGTTCACCGACGAAGACGGCGCCCACCAGGTCAAGGACATCCGCTCCGGCGAGCAGGTGGCGGCCGATCCGGCCGTCTGGATGCCGCCGTCGGCCGATCTGCACCCCACCATCACCGTCGCCCCCAACTAGGTAGCACTTATCGCACATTCCGCGCCCCGGAACGTGCGATAACTGTCACCCAGTTGGGCTGCCGGGCGGGCGTTGGAGCCCGCCCGGCTAAACTTGACTGCAGATACCTTCGCTGGGCCGCATCCTGGTCCCGGCACCATCACCTTTGAAAGGAATGCTGTGCTGCGCACACATGACCTTGGCTCCCTGCGGGCCGAGCACATCGGACAAACTGTAACCCTCTCCGGTTGGGTTGCCCGACGCCGGGACCACGGCGGTGTGGCCTTCCTCGATCTGCGCGATGCCTCAGGTGTGGCCCAGATTGTGGTCCGCGAGGAGGATGTGTTCCACGGCCTGCGCAACGAGTACGTTCTGCAGATCACCGGCACCGTAGAGCGCCGTCCGGAGGGCAACGAAAACGCCCACCTCGCCACCGGCGAGATCGAGGTCATCGCCGAGAAGGTTGTGGTCCTCAACGAGGCCGCTCCGCTGCCGTTCCAGGTGGACGAGCACGTGGAGGTTGGCGAGGAAGCCCGCCTGAAGCACCGCTACCTGGACCTGCGCCGCCCCACCATGCAGCGCAACCTGCGCCTGCGCAGCGAGGCCAACCGCGTGGCCCGCGAGCTGCTGCACCAGGAGGGCTACATCGAAATCGAGACCCCCACGCTGACGCGCTCCACCCCGGAAGGCGCCCGCGACTTTGTGGTGCCGGCCCGTCTGGCCCCCGGCTCCTGGTACGCGCTGCCGCAGTCCCCGCAGCTGTTCAAGCAGCTCCTGCAGGTCGGAGGATTTGAGAAGTACTACCAGATCGCCCGCTGCTACCGCGATGAGGACTTCCGTGCGGACCGCCAGCCGGAGTTCACCCAGCTCGACATCGAGGCCAGCTTCGTGGACCAGGAAGACATCATCGCCCTGGGCGAGAAGGTTGTCTCCGCCCTGTGGAAGCTGATCGACGTCGAAATCCCGATGCCGATCCAGCGCATGACCTATCTGGACGCCATGGCCCGCTACGGCTCCGACAAGCCGGACCTGCGCTTCGGCCAGGAGCTCACCGAGCTGACGGAATTCTTCAAGGACACCGAGTTCGGCGTCTTCAAGGCACCCTACGTCGGCGCCGTCGTCATGCCCGGTGGAGCCTCCCAGGCCCGCCGCACGCTGGATGCCTGGCAGGAATGGGCCAAGCAGCGCGGCGCCAAGGGTCTGGCCTACGTGCTCTACAAGGAGGACGGCGAGCTCACCGGCCCCGTGGCCAAGAACCTCACCGAGATCGAGCGCGCCGGCCTGGCCGACGCCGTCGGCGCCAAGCCCGGCGACTGCATCTTCTTCGCTGCCGGTGAGAAGAGCGCCTCGCGCGCCCTGCTCGGTGCCGCCCGTGTGGAGATCGGCCACCGCACCGGCCTGATCGACCCCAACGACTGGGCCTTCGTGTGGATCGTTGACGCGCCGATGTTCGAGCCCGCCGCCGCTGCCGTTGCCTCCGGCGACGTCGCCGTCGGCGCCGGTGCCTGGACGGCCGTGCACCACGCGTTCACCTCGCCCAAGCCGGAGTTCATGGACACGTTCGACACGGATCCGGAAACCGCCCTGGCCTACGCCTACGACATCGTCTGCAACGGCAACGAGATCGGCGGCGGTTCCATCCGCATCCACCAGCGCGATGTCCAGGAGCGCGTCTTCGCCGTCATGGGCCTCAGCCACGAGCAGGCCGAGGAGAAGTTCGGCTTCCTGCTCGAGGGCTTCAAGTTCGGCGCCCCGCCGCACGGTGGAATGGCCATCGGCTGGGACCGTGCCGTGTCCCTGCTGGCCGGCGTGGATTCCATCCGCGACGTCATCGCCTTCCCGAAGTCCGGCGGCGGCTACGACCCGCTGACCGCGGCTCCGGCTCCGATCACCGCGCAGCAGCGCAAGGAAGCCGGCGTGGACTTCAAGCCCGAGGCCAAGAAGGCCGAGTCCTAGCCACCACGCGCTAGTCCAGCCCGACGGCGGCACGCACGTGCCGCTGGACGCCCGTGGCCTCCCGGAATTCCCGGGAGGCCACGGGCGTTTCCAGCTGTGTGAACGAAGGAACCGCCATGCCGAGAAACCCCGATGCCGACGTGACCGCCGTGGATCCGCTGCTGCTGGAGGAACTGATGGACGCCGCCTGGCGTTCGCCCGACTACGACGACGCCGGCCCTTGGGTGCTGCGCTCGGCGGGAGGTGTGACGCAGCGGGCCAACTCGCTGTGGCCGCGCCGCAGTGTGGAGGATCCGGCCGAGGAACTGGCCGCAGCGGCGGCATGGTACCGGGCGCGGCGGCAGCCCGTGATCGTCCAGGTGCTGGCCCATGAGCGCCATGCCGCTCTCAACGAACTGCTGGACGGACTGCGGTTCACCCGCAACTCCGAGACTTTGGTGATGGTCCGCACGGTACCGCCCCCGGTGGCCGCATCGGCCAGTTCCCGAGGCCACGCCGTCGAACTTGCCGATCGCCCCAGCGAGGAGTGGCTGCAGCTCTGGTGGAGCGTGGATGGCAGAGGCGGCCCCGCCGAGCGGGTGGTGGCCGAGCGGATCCTGGCGGCCACGCCGTCGCGCTACGCCACGGTGTACGACCACACTGGCGCAGCGATCGGCGTGGGCCGGCTGGCCGTGCCCGGGCAGACAGCCGGCGGAACCTGGGGCGGCGTCTACGCCATGGCCGTCCGCCCGGATGCCCGGCGGACGGGTGTGGGTGCGGCGGTCCTCGACGCGCTGCTGGCCGACGGCGCCGGCCGGGGCGTGGAGGATATATTCCTGCTGGTCATGGCATCCAACGCAGGAGCCCGCGCCCTCTACGAGACGGCGGGGTTCCGCGAGGCGGCCCGCTATCACTACCGCCAGGCACCGCTGCGCCGCCCGACGTCGTCGTGCTGAATCTGTGCGACAGATAACGTCGTTCTGAGCGCTCAGAGCAACATCTGCTGTCTCACAGTTGAGGGGGCGGGTCCGTGATGAGGATCTGGACGGCGGCGAAGTCCGCCGCGGCCTTGGCCAGGACCGCCGCCCGGGGATCCGGGACGTCCAGCAGCCTCAGCCGGGTGCGGCCTGCGTAGTTCTTCAGCGTGGGCTCGGCGAGGACAAGTTCCAGGAGGGCCTTGTCTCCGCCAAGGGCCAGATACTCCACGGCATGGCCGTCGAAGGCGGCCGCCGCGGCAGCTGCGGTTGACTCCACCAGGGCATCGGCCTGGTTGGCGCGCCGCCGGGCAAAACGCTGCTGCGAACCGCCGCCGGCTGCCGTGCGGGATTGCACATACCGGGTGCCAGCTTTGTGCTGGACCAGTTCGGCGCCCGCGGATACCCCGACGGCGAAGCCGCCGCGGCGGACCAGGATCAGCCCCAGAGCACGGGGCTGGGCGGCAAGGGAGGCCAGCCGTTCGACGTCGTCGGCACCTCTGCCGGGCCGCCCGTCCACGGGCCACGGAGCCCGCAGCAGCGCCGTCGCCCCGTCCGTGGCGGTGAGCAGCAGCCCCTCGTCCGTGGTGTCGGAGTCCAGGGAACCGCCGTGGCTGGCCGCAAACCGCTGCACCCAACCCGGCAGTCGTTCGGCTGACACTCGCGTACTGCGGCTCGATTGATTCACGCGCTAAGCCTAGTGCTCGAGGGGCCCCAGCCGAGCGCAGCGAGGCTGGGGAGAGCACGACGGCGCTAGCGGTCGATCTGCTGGTCCACCCGCGGGCGGGCCGCAACGCCGCCGGCGGCTGGCACTGTCGGGGAGGCCCGATAGCCTAGGGGAGTGACTGATCTCTTTGATTCCTCCCTGGCGGACGCCGACGACGGCGAAGGCGACGTCGACGAGGGAACCGGCGCGCCGGCACGCCCGCGCAGCCCGCTGGCCGTGCGGATGCGCCCGCGCAGCCTGGACGAGGTGGTGGGCCAGCAGCAGCTTTTGGGCGCAGGCTCCCCGCTGCGGATGCTCGCTGCAGGTCCGGCCGGAGCCGCCGGTCCCGCCGGTCCCAGCTCCGTGATCCTCTGGGGCCCGCCGGGCACCGGCAAGACGACGCTGGCCCATGTGATTGCGCGCGGCCCGGGCCGGACCTTTGTAGAGCTGTCGGCGATCACCGCCGGCGTCAAGGATGTCCGCAAGGTGATGGACGATGCCCTGACCAACCGGGATCTGCATGGCCGCACCACTGTGCTGTTCCTGGATGAGATCCACCGCTTCAACAAGGCCCAGCAGGATGCACTGCTGCCCGGGGTGGAGAACCGCTGGGTGGTGCTGATTGCCGCCACCACGGAGAACCCCTCATTCTCCGTGGTCTCGCCGCTGCTCTCGCGGTCCATCCTGTTGACTTTGAAACCGCTCACCAATGACGACATCCGCGGCCTGCTGCTGCGGGCGGTGGAGGATCCCCGCGGGCTGGATTCCAAGGTGGTCCTCAGCGAGGAGGCCCTGGACCATCTGGTGCGGCTGGCCGCGGGCGATGCCCGCCGGGCGCTCACCACGCTCGAGGCCGCGGCGGGCGTGGCCCTGTCCGCGCAGCCCGGGGGCAAGGCCAAAGCCAAGGCTGCCCAGGGTGAGGGGCTGCCGGGGCTGGAACTGCCGCCCGCCGTCGTCGAGCTGGCCGACGCCGAGCGCGCCATCGATGCCGCTGCCGTGCGCTACGACCGCGCCGGGGACCAGCACTACGACGTCATCAGCGCGTTCATCAAATCCATCCGCGGATCGGATGTGGATGCGTCGCTGCACTATCTGGCCAGGATGCTGGAGGCGGGGGAGGACCCGCGCTTCATTGCCCGGCGGCTGATGATCTCGGCTTCCGAAGATGTTGGCATGGCCGATCCCACGGCCTTGCAGACCGCCGTGGCCGCAGCGCAGGCCGTGGCGCTGATCGGCATGCCGGAGGGGCGGATCATCCTGGCCGAGGCCGTGGTGCATCTGGCGACTGCGCCCAAATCCAATGCCTCCTACAACGGCATCAACGCCGCCATTGCCGATGTCCGGGCCGGACGGGGCACCACCATTCCGCCGCATCTTCGCGACGCCCACTACCCGGGGGCGGCGCAGCTGGGCCACGGCAAGGGATACTACTACGCCCACGATGCGCCGCATTCGGTGGCCCCGCAGCAGTACCCGCCGGACGATCTGGTGGGGCGGGACTACTACACGCCCACCACCAATGGGGCCGAACGGGACATCGCCACCCGGCTGGCGCGGCTGCGCGCGATCGTCCGCCAGGAGGGCGGCAAGTAGCAGCGCACGGCACGCCAGGCAGCAGGGCTGCAGGGAGCCCGCGGGAAACAAATGCTAGAATTAACGCTGCACTGGCAAGCCTTGGCTCCATACCCGCTGCATTTCCCGGTTTGGCACGGATTTTTCCGCGCCAAAGCGCAGGAGACGGGTATGCCCAGCGGCTGCAGCGATGGGCAGTGGCAGCCCTAACTCTCCATGATGGAGGCCAGTTATTCCACAAAGCCCCTCCGGGGGCTTTTGCCACACGTTTACCGAAAGGACACACAAGTGTCTAACACTCTGCGTGCCCGCCGGCAGACCCGCCTTTCGCGGTCTCTCGGCATTGCTCTGACCCCCAAGGCTGCAAAGTACCTGGAGCGTCGCCCGTACGGTCCCGGCGAGCACGGTCGTGCCCGTAAGAAGCAGGACAGCGACTACGCGGTGCGTCTGCGCGAAAAGCAGCGTCTGCGCGCCCAGTACGGCATCCGCGAAGCACAGATGACCCGTGCCTTCGAGGAAGCCAAGCGCACCAAGGGCCTGACCGGTGAGAACCTGGTTGAGCTGCTGGAAATGCGTCTGGATGCCCTGGTTCTGCGTGCCGGCTTCGCCCGCACCACCGCCCAGGCCCGCCAGCTGGTTGTCCACCGCCACATCATGGTTGACGGCGCCCGCGTGGACCGCCCGTCGTTCCGCGTTGCCGAGGGTCAGCTGATCCACGTACACCCGCGCAGCCAGACCATGGCCCCGCTGCAGGTTGCCGCCGCCGGTGCACACCGCGACGTGCTGCCCGCCGTTCCGGCCTACCTGGACGTCAAGCTGGAAAGCCTCCAGGCTCGCCTGGTGCGCCGCCCGAAGCGCTCCGAGGTCCCCGTGACCTGCGAAGAGCAGCTCGTCGTCGAATTCTACTCGCGCTAAATTCCCTTTAGCCTGAGGGTTTGCCGGCCGCCCCTGGGGCGGCCGGCAGGCCACCACTCAACAGCCCGCGGCACACGCCGCGGGCTGTTTTGTAGGTAAGGTACTAAGGAAGCGTCCCGGGGAAGCCGCCCGGGCCACCCCACCACAGGAAATGAGGCGGCCCGCCATGAGCGGTGGAGATATTGCAGGCCTGGTGGCCGCAGGTGTATTTGCGGTCCTGGTGGCCATTTTGGCCGTTCCCGTGTTGAAGCTCGGCAAGGTCTTTGATGAAATGCGCACCACCATCAAGGCGCTCAGCGACGGCACCACACCCTTGATTGACGAGGTCACGGCCACGGTGTCAACCACCAATGCCCAGCTGGCCAAGGTCGATGGCATTGCCACCAATGTCTCGGACGCCACCGCCAACATTTCCGCTCTGTCGTCGCTGTTTGCCGCCACGCTCGGCCAGCCGCTGATCAAGGTGGCGGCGTTCTCCTACGGCGTGCGCTCGGCCTTTGCCGGCCGCCGCAGCACCCGCACCCGCCCCTCGCGCGGCCGCTAGCCGCACCCCCGTAGATTCAAGGACTGGACAACTATGAAGACCATCTTCTGGCTGGGCACAGGCATCGCCATTGGCGTGGTGTGTGTGCGCAAGTACTCCCAGGTCCGCGGCACCCTGGGCCCGGAGGGCCTCAACCGTGCGGTGGGTAGACTGAGTGACAGCTTTTTAGACTTTGCCGATGCCATCCGCGAGGGCAGCGCCGAGCGCGAGGCCGAGCTGCGCGCCGCCTTGGGCGTTGACGCAGCAGAGGCCCGCGCCTCCCTGTCCTCGCACGCCGCCGGCCGCCGCTAAACGTACGTTTTATCTTTACAACGAAGGGTCCACCAGGATTATGAAGTCCCACGAAATCGCACGCCGCTGGATTGAATTCTTCAGCTCCAAGGGCCATACGCCCGTGGAGTCGGCGTCGCTGGTGTCCTCGGACCCGTCACTGTTGTTCACCGTTGCCGGCATGGTGCCGTTCATTCCGTACCTGACCGCCCGCGAAGAGGCCCCGTTCCCGCGCGCCACCAGCGTGCAGAAGTGCATCCGCACCGGTGACATCGAAGAGGTGGGCAAGACCGCCCGCCACGGCACGTTCTTCCAGATGTGCGGCAATTTCTCCTTCGGCGACTACTTCAAGCGCGAGGCCATCGGCTACGCCTGGGAGCTGCTGACCACCTCCGTACAGGACGGTGGCTATGGCCTGGACAAGAGCCGTCTGTGGGTCACCGTCTACCAGGACGACGACGAGGCCGCCGTCCTCTGGGAAGAGGTTGCCGGCATGCCCGCCGAGCGCATCCAGCGCATGGGCATGAAGGACAACTACTGGTCCACCGGCCAGCCCGGCCCGGCCGGCCCCTGCTCGGAGATCTACTACGACCGCGGCCCGTCCTACGGCCCCGAGGGCGGCCCCGCCGTCGACGATGTGCGCTACATCGAAATCTGGAACCTCGTGTTCATGCAGTTCCAGCGCGGCGAGGGCATCGGCAAGGACAACTTCGAGATTCTGGGCGAACTGCCCAAGAAAAACATCGACACCGGCCTGGGTCTGGAGCGCCTGGCGCTGATCCTGCAGGGCGTGGAGAACTTCTACGAGACGGACCAGGTCCGCCCCGTGCTCGATGTTGCCGCCCAGCTCTCCGGCAAGGAATACACCTCCGCCGAGACCGCCGAGGACCCGCACCACACGGACGACGTCCGCATGCGCGTGGTGGCGGACCACATCCGCTCCGCGCTGATGCTGATCGCCGACGGCGTCACCCCCTCCAACGAGGGCCGCGGCTACGTGCTGCGCCGCCTGATCCGCCGTGCCGTGCGCGCCATGCGCCTGCTCGGCGTCGAACGCGCCTGCCTGCCGGAGCTGCTGACCGCCTCGCGCGACGCCATGAAGGGCGCCTACCCGCAGGTCGCCAGCGACTTCGAGCGCATCAGCCGCATCGCCTATGCCGAAGAGCGTGCCTTCCTGCGCACCATTGCCAGCGGCACCGCCCGCCTGGAGGAGGCCGTCAAGGAATCCAAGGCAGCCAACACCCAGCTCTCCGGCGCGGATGCGTTCGCTCTGCACGACACCTACGGCTTCCCGATCGACCTGACGCTGGAAATGGCCGAAGAGGCCGGACTGGCCGTGGATGAGGCCGGCTTCCGGTCCCTGATGCTCGAGCAGCGCCAGCGCGCCCAGGCCGATGCCCGTGAGAAGAAGAGCGGCCACGCCGATCTGACAGTCTTCCACGAGCTCCTCGCCAAGGGTGAGACTGTCTTCACCGGCTACACCGAGCTTGAGGGCGAATCCCGCGTCCGCTCGATCCTCTCCGGCGGCAAGCCGGTTGGCTTCGCCTCGACCGGTGATGAGATTGAGATCGTCCTGGCGGAGACCCCGTTCTACGCCGAGGCCGGCGGCCAGGCTGCCGACACGGGTCTGATCACCGGTGACGGCTTCGTCGTCGAGGTTCTGGATGTCCAGAAGCCCATCAAGGGCCTGAGCGTGCACAAGGCAGTGGTCCGCGAGGGCGAGCTGCCGGCAGACGCTATGGTGCGCGCCGCTGTGGACAGCGAACGCCGCCACGCCGCGGAGCAGGCACACACCGGCACGCACATTGTGCACGCCGCCCTGCACCAGATCCTCGGCCCGGAAGCGCTGCAGCGCGGTTCCTTCAACAAGGCCGGCTACCTGCGCTTCGACTTCTCCTGGGGCGAAGGCCTCAGCGCCGCCACGCGCTCGGAGATCGAGGAAGTGTCCAACATCGCCATCCGCAACAACTACCAGGTGCAGACCAAGGTCATGGCCCTGGATGAGGCCAAGGCCCTGGGCGCCATGGCACTGTTCGGTGAGAACTACGGTTCCGAGGTCCGCGTGGTGGAGATCGACGGCGCCTGGTCCCGTGAGCTTTGTGGTGGTACGCACGTGGACAGCACATCCCGCATCGGCAGCCTGACCCTGTTGGGCGAAGGCTCCGTGGGCTCCGGCAACCGCCGCGTGGAAGCCTTTGTCGGCATGGATGCGTTCCGCCACCTGGCCGCCGAGCGTGCCCTGGTCAGCGAACTCACCGACATGCTCAAGGTGCCCTCCAACCTGCTGCAGGAGCGCATCGCTGCCACCCTGGCCAAGTTGAAGTCGGCGGAGAAGGAGCTCGAGCGCCTGCGCAAGGAACAGCTCACGGCCGCCGCCGCCAACCTGGTCTCCACGGCCCGCGATGCCCGCGGCGTCAGCGTGATCGCCCACGATGCAGGCCAGATCGGCGGCGCGGAGGATCTGCGCGCGCTGGCCCTGGATCTGCGCAACCGCCTGGGCTCCGCCCCGGCCACCGTGGCAGTTGCCGGCGTGGCCAATGAGCGCCCGATGGTGCTGGTGGCCACGAACGAGGCCGCCCGCGCCGAGGGCGTCAAGGCCGGTGCCCTGGTCAAGCTTGCCGCCGGCATCCTTGGCGGCGGCGGTGGCGGCAAGGACGACGTCGCCCAGGGCGGCGGCAGCGATGCGTCCAAGGTGGGGGCCGCGCTGGCTGCCATCACCGCGGCCATCGACACCCGCTCCTAGGCATGGGCGCGATGGCGTATCCGAAGGGGCCCAAGCTGGGCGTGGACGTGGGAACCGTCCGCGTCGGCCTGGCCGCCTGCGATCCCGATTCCATCCTGGCGACTCCGGTGCGCACCGTGGGCCGGGACGTGAAAAAGAATTCGGACATCGCCATCGTGCTGCGGGAGGCCCGCGAGAGGGCGGTCGTGGAAATTTTTGTTGGCCTTCCGCGAACACTCAAGGGCGCCGAAAAGGCCTCGGCCGAGATGGCCAGAACCTACGCAAACCTGCTGGTTGGCGCGCTGGCGGCGGCCGAAATGGCCGTGCCGGTGCGCCTGGTTGACGAGCGTTTGAGCACCGTTTCCGCCCACCAGGCGCTGCACGCGGCTGGCATGGACAGCCGCGACCACCGTAAAGTGGTGGATCAGGTGGCCGCCGCAGGCATCCTCCAACATGCCATTGACATGGAGAAGTCGCGGGGCACCACTGTGGGAACCCTGGTTCCCGCGCCCACCACCGTGGCTTTGGGGAGCACCGGTGCCCCGGACCGAGGTAAGGATGATCAGATTAGTCCCGTCGCATCCCCAGGAACTGTGCTGTGAGCCATCTCTTTCCGGAGCACCAAGCACCGGAGCGTGGTGAGGGCCGCCGCCGGAACCGCCAGGTGCATCCGGATGCAACCGCCGAGACCGAATACGCGGGCCCGGAGGCCTACGCGGAGCACCAGGTCTACGACGAGCACGCTGCGTACGACGAGCACGCCGAGCACGCTGCGTATGACGAGCACGCCGTCTACGAGGACGAGCCCGTATACATCGAGGAGTCCGCGCCCAGCCGCCGCTCGCGCCGTGTCTCCAAGCGCGTCAAGCGCCGCCGCCGCACGCTGGCCTTCCTGGTGGTCCTTGCCCTCTTCGCCGGCGTCGTATTCTTTGTTGTCCAGGCCGTAACGCCCATGCTGGCCGGCCCCAGCGCCACCGACTATCCGGGCCCCGGCCACGGATCCGTCAGCTTTGTCGTGCCCGAGGGCGCCACCGGCCGCACCGTTGCGACGGCCCTGACCGAGCAGGGTGTGGTGGGCAGCGATGTCGCCTTCCTCAACGCTCTGGCCGCGGCCAATGCCAGCGGCTCGCTGCAGCCGGGAACCTTCACCATGAAGCTGGAGATGAAGGCCGCCGACGCCGTCACCCTGCTGACTGCCGCCGGCGGCGACAAGGTCCACTACGCGGCCATTGACCAGAATCTGCGCCAGAGCGATGTGCTGCCGCTGTTGGCCAAGGCCACAGGCATCGACGTCACCGCCTTCACTGCCTTGGCAGCCACGCCCGCCACCTTCGGTCTGCCGGCCGAGGCCAAGAGCCTGGAAGGGTATCTGGCCCCGGGGGAGTACCGCTTCCCGATCGAGATGACCGCCCAGGAGATCCTGGCCCAGCTGGTGAAGACCACCACCGATGAACTGGTGTCGGCCGGCGTCACAGCCCCGGCCGAACAGTACCGGGTGTTGACAGTGGCCAGCATCATCGAGGCCGAGGGAAATGCGGACAACTACGCGATGATCTCCGGAGCCATCGAGAACCGGCTCAACAAGGCCAACGCCGAGACCGGCGGACGCCTGGAATCTGATGCCACGGTGGCCTACGGACTGGGCATCAAGACCTACAACATCTCCGATGCCCAGAAGGCTGACAAGTCCAACCCGTACAACACCTTCGCCAACCCGGGGCTGCCCGCGGGGCCGATCGGGTCGCCGAAGATGGCCGCCATCACTGCCGGCGCACATCCGCAGGCCAACCCGTACTACTTCTGGGTGACGGTTGATCTGGATACGGGCGAGACGCTGTATGCCACCACCTTCGCAGAGCACTTGAAGAACGTTGCCAAGTACACCGCCTGGTGCACGGCGCATGAAGGGAAATGCACTTAACGTGAGCGTTTTGGCATCCAATGGCTCGCCGGCCTCGCCGGCGGGCCGGGCCGCTTTGCACCGCGGCGCGGTTCTGGGCCACCCGATCGGCCACTCCAAGTCCCCGGCCCTGCATCGTGCCGCCTACCGGCTGCTGGGCCTGGACTACGGGTACACGGCCATCGACGTCGAACAGGATGGCATCGGTGCGCTGGTGGAGTCCGTCCGCAGCGACGGGGATTGGTACGGCCTCTCTGTGACCATGCCCCTGAAGAACGCCGTCATCGACTCCCTTGACGCGCTCAGCGAGACGGCGGCAGTTCTGGGATCGGTCAACACCGTTGTCACGGAGCGCTCCGGTGCCGCCGCGGGGACGCTGACCGGCCACAACACCGATGTGGCAGGCATCGTCAACGCCCTCAAGCACGCCGGGGTGGGTGCGGCGCCGAAGGCCGCGATCCTTGGCGGCGGCGGCACGGCCGTCTCGGCGGTGGCGGCGCTTGCCGCTCTGGGCGCGCCCGGCGTCGACGTCTATGTCCGCGATGTGGCCAAGGCCGCTTCCACTGCCGATGTGGCCGAGGCCGTGTCCCTGCCGTGCCGGCTGGTGCCCTTCGACGGCGCGGCAGCCGCGTTGGGCGGGTATGACGTCGTCATCACCACCCTGCCGCCGCGGGCGGCGGATCCGCTGGCCGAGGCACTGCCCGAGGGCAGCTGCGAGGGGCGCTTCCTGCTGGACGTCGCCTACGATCCGTGGCCCAGCGCCATCGCCGCGGCGTGGTCCGCGCGGGGCGGCAGCATTGTGCCCGGAATCGAGATGCTGCTTTACCAGGCTGTGGAGCAAGTCAAACTTTTCACCCCGGAGGGCACTTTCGCCCCGGCCGGGACCGAAGCGGACGTCATCAATGTGATGTGCGACGCAATCGGCTTGGCCCGGCGCTAGCAGGGCAGGCCACTCATGGCAGGATGGATTCTATGTTGCGTTGGTTGACCGCCGGTGAGTCTCATGGCCCGGCACTCGTGGGAATTATTGAAGGCGTGCCGGCCGGCGTTGAGCTGACCAGCACGGCGATCCAGGAAGCGCTGGCCCGCCGCCGGCTTGGCTATGGCCGCGGCGCTCGGATGAAGTTTGAGCAGGACGTCGTCACGATCCTGGGCGGCGTGCGCCATGGCCTGACCCAGGGCGGCCCGGTGGCCATCCAGATCGCCAACTCCGAATGGCCCAAGTGGGAGCAGATCATGTCTGCCGACCCTGTGGACCCCGCCATTTTGGCCGACCAGGCGCGCAATGCTCCGTTGACGCGCCCGCGTCCGGGCCACGCCGATTTCACCGGCATGCAGAAGTACGGCTTCGACCAGGCCCGCCCCGTGCTGGAGCGCGCCAGTGCCCGCGAAACCGCCGCACGGGTGGCCCTGGGCGCCGTCGCCGCCTCGATCCTGAAGTCGCTGGGCATCGATTTGGTCTCCCACACCGTGGCGATCGCCGCCGTCGAGGTTCCCGAGGGCTCCGACTTGCCGCACCCGGCCGACGTCGCGGCTCTGGACGCCGATCCGCTGCGCTGCTTTGACGAAACCACCTCCGCCGCCATGGTGGCCGAAGTGGACGCCGCCCACAAGGAGGGGGAGACCCTCGGCGGCATTGTCGAGGTGCTTGCCTACGGCCTCCCGCCGGGACTGGGCAGCTACGTGCACTGGGACCGCCGCCTTGACGCACGCCTGGCCGGTGCCCTGATGGGCATCCAGGCCATCAAGGGCGTGGAGATCGGCGACGGCTTCCGCACCGCCGCACGCCGCGGCTCGGCAGCCCACGATGAGATCGAGCGCGACGCCGAGGGCACCATTGTGCGCACCTCCAACCGCGCCGGCGGCATCGAAGGCGGCATGAGCATTGGTGATGTGCTGCGCGTCCGTGCGGCCATGAAGCCGATCGCCACGGTGCCCCGCGCCCTGAAGACCATCGACATCGCCACCGGCGAGCCCGCCAAGGCCCACCACCAGCGCTCCGACGTCTGCGCCGTGCCGGCTGCCGGCGTCGTCGCCGAGGCCATGGTCGCCCTGGTGCTGGCCGACGCCGTTGCCGAGAAGTTCGGCGGTGACTCCATCGCCGAGACCTCGCGCAACCTGGCCAGCTACCTGGCCAACATCCCCTCGGCCCTGGACACCCTGGGGCAGTGACCTCCTCCGAGCGTCCTGCCGGCTCCGCCCCGGCGGCGCAGGCCTTTGTGCCGCGCCGCACCATCGTCCTGATTGGGCCGATGGCCGTTGGCAAGTCTGCCATCGGGGCGGAACTGGCGGCCGCGCTGGGACTGGCGTTCGTCGATTCCGATGCTCTGGTGGTGGCCAAGCATGGCCCGATCCCGGAGATTTTTGCCAGCCGCGGGGAACGGCACTTCCGCCAGCTGGAGGCCAAGGCCATCGCCGGCGTGCTGGATCCGGAGTCCGGTGCCCCGGCCAAACCCCGCGTGCTGTCCCTCGGTGGGGGAGCCGTGCTGGATTCGGGCACCCAGCAATTGCTGGCCCGGGCCACGGTGGTCCACCTCGACGCCGATCTTGAGACAGTGCGCGATCGGATCACCCGCAACACCGGCCGGCCGCTGCTGGCGGAGGATCCGCTGAGCCGCTGGCAGGAGCTCGCCGCGGTCCGCACCCCCGTCTACGAGCGGCTCGCGGACATCACCCTGGACGTCCGCCACGGCACCGTCCCTGAATTGGTGGCCGCCCTGGCCACCGCCCTGAACACACACCCGCACCATCAGATCGGACCATCGTGAGCAGCAGTTCCACCATCATCCAGGTCACCGGTTCCGCCCCCGCGGACAACTACGACGTCGTCGTCGGCCGCGGACTGCTGGCCCAGCTCCCGGCGCTGCTGGGCGAGCGCGTCCGCCGCGTCCTGGTGGTCCACCCGCGCGCCCTGCGCCTGACGGGCGACACCGTCCGCGACGAGCTGGCCGCGGCCGGCTTCACCGCCCTGACGGCGGAGATCCCCGACGCCGAGGAGGGCAAGCACATCCAGGTTGCCGCCTTCTGCTGGCAGGTGCTGGGACAGAACGATTTCACCCGCTCGGACGCCATCGTGGCCGTTGGCGGCGGTGCCGTGACGGACCTGGCGGGCTTTGTCGCGGCCACCTGGCTGCGCGGCGTCAAGGTTATCCACATGCCCACCTCGCTGCTGGGCATGGTTGACGCTGCCGTGGGCGGCAAGACCGGCATCAATACCGCCGAGGGCAAGAACCTCGTGGGTGCGTTCCATCCGCCGGCTGCCGTGTTGGCCGATCTGGACACCCTCGCCACGCTGCCGCCGAATGAGCTGATCTCCGGCATGGCCGAGGTGGTCAAGTGCGGCTTCATCGCGGACCCCGCGATCCTGGAGATCATCGAATCCCAGCCCGAGGCCGTGAAGGACCCCGGCTCCGCCGCCGTCCGCGAGCTGATCGAGCGCGCCATCGCCGTCAAGGCCAAGGTGGTCTCCGAGGACCTGAAGGAAGCGGGCCTGCGCGAGATCCTCAACTACGGCCACACTCTGGGCCACGCCATCGAGCTTGTGGAGCGCTACTCCTGGCGCCACGGTGCCGCCGTCTCCGTGGGCATGATGTTCGCCGCCGAGCTGTCCCGCAGCGTGGGACGCCTCGCCGACGACGTCGCCGACCGCCACCGCACGGTGCTCGAGGGCCTGGGGCTGCCGACCACCTACCGCAGGGACCGCTGGCAGGGCCTGCTGGACGGCATGCGCCGGGACAAGAAGTCCCGCGGCGACCTGCTGCGCTTCGTGGTGCTGGACGACGTCGCCAAGCCCGGAATGCTCGACGTGCCTGACACGTCGCTGCTCTTTGCCGCCTATCAGGAAATAGCCTCCTAGCCATGGCGCTGAAGGATTGGCCGTACGCAGGGTTCCCGGGCATCGCCGTCAACCCCCGCACCCTGGTGCCGGAGGTTGTCGACGAGGAGGAGTGCGCTGCAGCTCTGGCGCAGTCCACGGACCCGGCGGATGAGGTCTTTGTGCTGCTGGCCCAGGGCCGCGTCGCGGAGGCCGCCGAAGCGGCCGCGGAGGCACGGCTGAAGGACCCCGATTCCTTCCGGCTGCAGGTGTACGACGCGGACATCCTGCGTGCCACCAAGCAGACGGCGTTGGCCCTGCAGCGGCTGAAGGCCCTCGGTGCACGGGTGGCCAACACGCCCGATGAATCCTGGGTGCACCACCAGATGGGCAAGGTCCACTTCGGCGCCGGCAACTACGAGGCCGCGGCCCGGTCCTTCGCCACCGCACTGGAGCAAAGGGTCGCCGCCGGGGCCGATGCTGCGGCCATCTACTCCTCCACGGTGTCCCTGCGCCGGGCCCGGGATCTGGCCGAACAGTAGCCTGAACAGAGGCTTTGGCCGGGTGCCGCCGTCGCGCATTCGGCTCTGCTGGCTGGAGCAGGTAGAATGGACAATGGATTTTTGATATTTCATCCCCGCACCAGCCCAGGTTCCGCATTATGCGGTTCCCGGAGGCCGGACAACAGGGGTCAATAGCCTTCTCCTGCGGGCAGCGGCACTACAAAAGAGGAAACCAGTGGCAACAACTAACGACATCAAGAACGGCACGGTTCTCAAGCTCGAGGGCCAGCTCTGGAACATCATTGAGTTCCAGCACGTCAAGCCGGGCAAGGGTGGCGCGTTTGTGCGCACCAAGATGCGCAACGTCATGTCGGGCAAGGTTGTTGACAAGACGTTCAACGCCGGCCTGAAGATCGAGACCGCCACGGTTGACCGCCGCGACTTCCAGTACCTGTACCAGGACGGCGCCGACTACGTCTTCATGGACACCCAGGACTACGACCAGATCACGGTTCCGGCCGAGACCGTGGGCGACGCAGTGAACTTCATGCTGGAAAACCAGAACGTGAACATCGCCATCCACGAGGGTGCTCCGCTGTACATCGAACTGCCGGCCTCCGTGATCCTGCAGATCACCTACACCGAGCCGGGCCTCCAGGGCGACCGCTCCTCCGCTGGCACCAAGCCGGCCACGCTGGAAACCGGCTACGAGATCCAGGTTCCGCTGTTCGTCGAGAACAACACCCGCGTCAAGGTCGACACCCGCGACGGCAGCTACCAGGGACGTGTCAGCGAATAGTGGCAGCCGATCCATCACGGTCGACTTCGGCCAGAAGCAAGGCGCGCCGCCGGGCTTTGGACCTCTTGTTTGAATCCGAGCAGCGCTCCGTCTCCGTCTCCAGCGCGCTGAAGCAGCGCCGCGAGAGCACCGACCAGATCATCAACGTGTACACCGTTGATGTCATCGAAGGTGTCACGGAAATGCAGGAAACCATTGATGAGTTCCTGCAGACATACTCCCAGGGCTGGACCCTGGACCGTATGCCCGCTGTGGACCGCATCATCCTGCGCATCGGTGCCTGGGAACTCCTCTACAACGACGACGTTCCCGACGGCGTGGCGGTGAGCGAGGCCGTTGAACTGGCCAAGATGCTCTCCACCGACGAGTCGCCCCAGTTCATCAACGGACTGTTGGGCCGCTTGCAGCAGCTCAAGCCCACGCTGCTGGCCTAAGGCCCAGCACGGCTTACGACGACGGCGGTGGTGCCGGGACACGTTCCCGGCACCACCGCCGTCGTTCGTTTAACGCCTCCCGGGACGCCCCACTGCTGCCGGGACGCAGTTCCCCTTCCAGGATGCGTCTACGACTGCGTCCTGGAAGGGATGGTGCGTCGCCAGCGATCGTTGGCCGGGGATGCGTTCCTCGCGCGTGGTTCCAACGGGCTCAGCCACCGGGGTGCGGGGGCTGTGATGCGTAGCGGGCCATCATGGCTTGCTGGGCGGCGGCCTGTTGGCGGGC
The DNA here is from genome assembly GCF_000482545.1 of Arthrobacter sp. 35W. GTDB lineage: Bacteria > Actinomycetota > Actinomycetes > Actinomycetales > Micrococcaceae > Specibacter. The sequence goes on along the minus strand of NZ_KI519454.1, from coordinate 1,912,620 downwards.
AAGGACCGTGGCACGGGCGTCGGTGGTGCGGCGGAGCAGGATGAGTTCGCTGCTGATGGCCTCATGGGTCCGGGCCGCTGCGGCGGGGGACTGGCGCTGCCGCGAGCCGACGAGGATCCGCTGCCGGTTGAACGCTAGCCTGGTGGCCAGCATGATGAGGCGGCGCATGTCCTTGGCTGCGCCGAAGGTGCCCGCCCAGGCCAGGGCGCGACGGCGGCCGGCACCTGTGCCGAGCATCGGCACCTCCTGGGGGTGGATCCAGCCGGAGGGCACGTAGTCCGAGAGCCTGTTGCGCGTCAGTTTGGCCTCCGAGCGGCGCAGCATGATGATGCCCACCACGTAGATCACGAAGATCGGCATCTGCAGCGCACCATAGACCAGGAAGAAGTTCTCGTTGATCAGCGAGCTCGCATTCCACAGCCCGTGCAGGAACATGGCCGGGACCAGGCCCACAAACCACGCACCGACCACCAGCGGGGTTCCGCCGTAGCGGGCCGCGTAGCCCACCACGGCACCCAGCGTGGCGGTGAACATCACATGCGCAAAGGGGCTCATCAGGCCGCGGACCAGGAAGATCAGCACCAGGCCCACGGCGGCGTCGGCCTCTTCCGCCACCAGCGTGGAGCTGAAGTAGAGGATGTTCTCGGTGAAGGCGAAGCCGGCGGCGATGGTGCCGGCGTAGACCACGCCGTCGATGGGTCCGTCAAAGGTGCGCCGGCGCAGAAAGAACAGCAGCAGCACGCCCAGGCCCTTGGAAGTCTCCTCCACCAGCGGTGCCTGGAGAACGGCGCCCACGGTTTCCGGATCGGTCATGGCGGCACCCTCCAGGAGCAGCGGCTGCACCCACTGGCCCACCACCAGCGAGGTGATGATGCTCATGCCCGCGCCCCAGCAGAACGCGAACAGCAGGGCGCCCTTGGGCTCCGGCTCCCAGCGGTCCACCCAGTACAGCGTCAGCAGGCAGATGGTCAGTGGAATCAGTGCCAGAGCGCCACAGATGAGGAACACGCTGGCGCCCAGCGAGGCAGCGAAGAAGGCCAGGGTGATGGCCGTGACCAGCGCCACAGCAACTATCAGAATGATGTTGATCACGCGGCCGGGCCGCCGGGGCTTGCGTCCCGGTCCGCCGGGGGTGGTGGGCTGGTGCCAATACTGCAGCGGTGCCGCCCGGCCCGGGACGACGGCGCCGCCGGCCACGCCGCGCTCGGCCGGGCTCAGCGGTGTCTGGGCATAGGTGGGCTGCTGCTGCGGCGCCCCCGGTGGAGGGGTCTGCCAGGAGCCGGGATCAGTCATGGAACCCACACTAGGGCCGGGCCGGGGCGGCGCCAAGACACTATTGCTGCGCGGCGGGCCGTGGCGCGCCTATGGTACTTTTGGAAGGCAATAATCCTTTTAATTCCGTCCAGTGAGGCGGGGAAAGGGGACGCGAGGCATGAGCAGCAATGCAGCACCGGCCAACGCGCCGCGGGTGGTACTTTCCGCGGCGGACATCGACCGTGCACTTACTCGTATCGCCTATGAAATCCTTGAGGCCAACAAAGGCTCCAAGGACCTTCTTCTGTTGGGCATCCCCCGCCGCGGCTTCCCGCTGGCGCAGCGCCTGGCCCGCAAGATCGCCGCCACGGACCCCACTGTGGACGCCGCGGCCATCGTCGGCCAGCTGGATGTGACAATGTTCCGCGATGATCTGGCCCACCAGCCCACCCGCGCCCCCCAACGCACGGCCCTCCCCGCCTCCGGCATTGACGAGAAGATCGTTGTCCTTGTTGACGACGTCCTCTACTCCGGACGCACCATCCGCGCCGCCCTTGACGCCCTCGTCGACGTCGGCCGCCCCCGCGCCGTGCGGCTCGCCGTCCTCGTTGACCGCGGCCACCGCGAGCTCCCCATCCGCGCCGACCACGTCGGCAAGAACCTCCCCACCTCCTCGTCCGAAAAGGTGCGCGTGCGCCTGGATGAGATCGACGCCGTTGCCGGCCAGGAAGGCACTGTGGATTCCGTCATCATTGAGGCAGGCGCATGAGGCACCTGCTGTCCACCGAGGACCTCTCGCTGGAAAACGCCGTGCGCATCCTCGACACCGCCGAGGAAATGGCCGCGGTGGGGGAGCGGGAGGTCAAGAAGCTCCCCGCCCTGCGCGGCCGCACCGTGGTGAACCTCTTCTTTGAGGACTCAACGCGCACCCGCATCTCCTTCGAGGCCGCCGCCAAGCGCCTCTCGGCCGATGTCATCAACTTCGCGGCCAAGGGCTCCTCGGTGTCCAAGGGCGAGTCGTTGAAGGACACCGCCCAGACGCTGGAAGCCATGAGCGCCGACGCCGTCGTCATCCGCCACTGGGCCTCCGGCGCCCCGGCGCAGCTGGCCAACTCCGGCTGGATCGACGCCGCCGTCATCAATGCGGGCGACGGCACGCACGCCCACCCCACCCAGGCGCTGCTGGATGCCTTCACCATGCGCCGCCACCTGGCCAAGCTGGCCGGGACCTCCTCCATCGGCGCGGACCTGACCGGCATGCGCGTGGTGATCGCCGGAGACGTGCTGCACTCCCGCGTGGCCCGCTCCAATGTGTGGCTGCTGAAGACCCTCGGCGCCGAGGTCACGCTGGTGGCCCCGCCCACGCTGCTGCCCATTGGCGTCGAATACTGGCCGTGCAAGGTCAGCTACGACCTGGACTCCGTGCTGGCCTCCGGTGTGGACGCCGTGATGATGCTGCGCGTCCAGGCCGAGCGCATGAACGATTCCTTCTTCCCCTCCACCCGTGAGTACTCCCGTCGCTGGGGCTTCGACGACGCCCGGCTGGCCAAGCTGGACACGCTGGGCCTGAAGGACACCATCATCATGCACCCGGGCCCGATGAACCGCGGCCTGGAGATCTCCTCCGCCGCCGCCGATTCCCCCCGCTCCACGGTGCTGGCCCAGGTGCGCAATGGTGTGTCCGTGCGCATGGCCACCCTCTATCTGCTGATGTCCGGGGAACTGCGCGAGAACGCCCCCGCCGCCGGGACCACCCCGAACGAGACCACCCTGAACGGGACAACACTGAAGGAATTCGCATGAGCACCGCCACACCCACCACGGGCACCTACCTCATCCGCCAGGCCTCGGTGCTGGGCGGCGACGCCGCCGATCTGCTGATCCGCGAAGGCGTCATTGCCGAGATCGGTGCGGACCTGCTGGGCACCCCCGCCGCAGCGGGCGCCACAGTCATCGAGGCCGAGGGCCTGGTTGCCCTGCCCGGGATGGTGGATCTGCACACCCACCTGCGCGAGCCCGGCCGCGAGGACGCCGAGACCGTTGAAACCGGCACCCGCGCCGCGGCCCTGGGCGGCTTCACCTCCGTGCACGCCATGGCCAACAGCTCGCCCGTGGCGGACACCGCCGGCGTGGTGGAGCAGGTCTACTCGCTGGGCAAGGAATCCGGCTGGGTGGACGTCCGCCCGGTGGGCGCCGTGACGGTGGGTCTGGCCGGCAAGCAGCTGGCCGAACTCGGTGCGATGGCCGATTCCCGTGCCCGCGTGCGCGTCTTCTCCGACGACGGCATCTGCGTCTCGGACCCGGTGCTGATGCGCCGCGCCCTGGAATACGTCAAGGCGTTCGACGGCGTCATCGCCCAGCACGCCCAGGAACCGCGCCTCACCGAGGGCGCCCAGATGAACGAGGGCAAGGTCTCCTCGGTGCTCGGCCTGGCCGGCTGGCCCGCCGTCGCCGAGGAAAGCATCATCGCCCGCGATGTGCTGCTCGCCCAGCACGTGGGCTCGCGCCTGCACGTCTGCCATGTCTCCACTGCCGGGTCGGTGGAGATCATCCGCTGGGCCAAGGCCCGCGGCATCAACGTCACCGCCGAGGTCACCCCGCACCACCTGTGGCTGACCGAGGAACTGGTGCGCTCGTACAACCCGGTCTACAAGGTCAACCCGCCGCTGCGTGCGGATGAGGACGTCCAGGCGCTGCGTGCGGCCCTGGCTGACGGCACCATCGACATCATCGGCACGGACCACGCGCCGCACCCGGACGAGGCCAAGGCCTGCGAATGGGCCCAGGCCGCCATGGGCATGACGGGTCTGGAAACGGCCCTCTCCGTGGTGCAGCACACCATGATCGAAACCGGTCTGATGAGCTGGGCCGACTTTGCCCGCGTCACCTCCTTCGCCCCCGCTGCCATCGGCCGCCTGGCGGACCAGGGCCGGCCGCTGGAGGTGGGCGAGCCCGCCAACCTGGTGCTGGTGGACCCGGCCGCCCGCTGGACGGTTGACCCGGCGAAGATGGCCACGAAGGGCCGCAACTCGCCCTTCGCCGGCCGCGAACTGCCCGGCGCCGTCAAGGCCACCTTCTTCCGCGGCCACCCCACGGTGCTCGACGGCGTGCTGAACACCCCCTACCCGGGCAGCGCCTCCTGATGGGGGACCGCCTCCTGCCCACCGTGCTGACGGCGCTGCTGGTTGTGGTGGTCTTCGCCCTGATCGGTCTGGGCTGGCGCAACCGGCTCAAGCGCCAGCAGACGGTGGCGGGGCTGCCGGAGGTTCCTGCCGGGCTGGGCGAGCCGCTGCTGGCTGTGGCCGGCACCTATGTGGCCACCACCTCCGCGGGGGACTGGCTGGACCGGATCGCCGTCCACGCGCTCGGCATCCGGACCACCGCCACGGTGGAGGTCCACCCGGCCGCGGTGCTGATCCGCCGCTCCGGAGCCCCGGACCTCTACATCGACGCACAGTCGCTGACGGAGGTCCGGCTGGAGAGCGGCATGGCCGGCAAGTTCGTCGAAAAGGACGGGCTGGTGGTGCTGGGCTGGACGCTGGGGGAGACTCCGGTGGACACCGGATTCCGCACCAGGGCCGCCGCCGAGAAGACCCCGCTGCTGCACTCCCTTGAAAATTTGGTGCCACCCCATGGCACAACGACTGAATCCACACAGGCATGAACGGAAAGAATAAGTCCATGACACAAGAGTCCACGACACAAGAATCGGCTGAATCCACCACGCCTGTGCACGCACCGAGCAGTGCTGCACTGCTGGTCCTGGAGGACGGGCGGATCTTCCGCGGCACCAGCTACGGTGCCCAGGGCACCGCGTTGGGCGAGGCCGTCTTCGCCACCGGCATGACCGGCTACCAGGAGACCATCACGGACCCCTCCTACGCCCGCCAGCTGGTGGTCCAGACCGCTCCGCACATCGGCAACACCGGTGTGAACGCCGAGGACGCCGAGTCCCGCCGCATCTGGGTGGCCGGCTACATCGTCCGCGACGCCGCCCGCCGCCCCTCCAACTGGCGCTCCGAGCGCAGCCTCGATGACGAGCTGGTGGCCCAGGGCATCATCGGCATCCAGGGTGTCGACACCCGCGCCATCACCCGCCACCTGCGCGAGCGCGGCGCCATGCGCGCCGGCATCTTCTCCGGTGCGGACGCCAAGGCCACCGAGGCGGAACTGCTGGCCATCGTGGCCGCCAGCGCCCCGATGGAAGGCGCCCGCCTGGCCGAAGAGGTCTCCGTGACCCAGTCCTACGTCGTCGAGCCCGCCGACTACGGCTGGGAGGGTGAGGCGAAGTTCGCCATCGCCGCCATCGACCTGGGCATCAAGGCCATGACCCCGCAGCGCTTCGCCGAGCGCGGCGTGCGCGTGCACGTGCTGCCGGCCACCGCCACCCTCGAGGACATCCAGGCCGTCAACCCCGACGGCGTGTTCCTCTCCAACGGCCCCGGCGACCCCGCCACGGCCGACGCCCAGGTGTCGCTGCTGCGCAAGGTGCTCGATTCCGGCACGCCGTTCTTCGGCATCTGCTTCGGCAACCAGATCCTGGGCCGCGCCCTGGGCTTTGGCACCTACAAGCTGCGCTACGGCCACCGCGGCATCAACCAGCCTGTGCTGGACCGCAAGACCGGCAAGGTGGAGATCACCAGCCAGAACCACGGCTTCGCCGTTGACGCCCCCAAGGACGGGCCTGTCACGGCTCCGGAGGAGCGCTTCGGCCGTGTCGAGGTCAGCCACGTCTCCCTGAACGACGACGTCGTCGAGGGTCTGGCCTGCCTGGACATCCCGGCCTTCTCGGTCCAGTACCACCCCGAAGCCGCCGCCGGTCCGCACGATTCCGCGTACCTCTTCGACCGCTTCATTGACCTGATGGCTGACACCGCAGCCAAGACCCAGACTGAGGATAAGAACTAATGCCCAAGAGAGAAGACCTGAAGAGCGTTCTGGTCATTGGCTCCGGTCCCATTGTGATCGGCCAGGCTGCGGAGTTTGACTACTCCGGAACGCAGGCACTGCGCGTGCTCAAGGAGGAGGGCCTGCGGGTCATCCTGGTCAATTCCAACCCGGCCACCATCATGACCGACCCGGAGTTCGCCGACGCCACCTACGTGGAGCCGATCACCCCCGAGGTCGTTGAGAAGATCATCGCCAAGGAGCGCCCCGACGCCGTCCTGCCCACCCTGGGTGGCCAGACCGCGCTGAACACCGCCATTGCGCTGGACAAGAACGGCGTGCTGGCCAAGTACAATGTTGAGCTGATCGGCGCCAACATCGCCGCCATCGAGCTCGGCGAAGACCGTGAGAAGTTCAAGGGCGTCGTGGAGCGCTGCGGTGCCGAGAGCGCCCGCAGCCACATCATCCACACCATCGACGAGGCACTCGTCGCGGCCGAGGACCTGGGCTACCCGATGGTGGTCCGCCCGTCCTTCACCATGGGCGGCCTGGGCTCCGGCCTGGCGTACAACGAGGATGACCTGCGCCGCATTGTCGGCCAGGGCCTGCAGTACAGCCCCACCACCGAGGTTCTGCTCGAAGAGAGCATCCTGGGCTGGAAGGAGTACGAGCTGGAGATGATGCGCGACAAGAACGACAACGTCGTCGTCGTGTGCTCCATCGAAAACTTCGACCCAGTGGGCGTCCACACGGGCGACTCCATCACGGTGGCCCCGGCCCTGACCCTGACGGACCGCGAGTACCAGCGCCTGCGCGACATCTCCATCGCCGTCATCCGCGAGGTTGGCGTGGACACCGGTGGCTGCAACATCCAGTTCGCCATCGAGCCGGACACCGGCCGCGTCGTCGTCATCGAGATGAACCCGCGCGTGTCCCGTTCCTCCGCGCTGGCCTCCAAGGCCACCGGCTTCGCCATCGCCAAGATCGCCACCAAGCTCTCCCTGGGCTACACGCTGGACGAGATCCCGAACGACATCACGCAGAAGACGCCGGCCTCCTTCGAACCGACGCTGGACTACGTTGTCGTCAAGGTTCCGCGCTTCGCCTTCGAGAAGTTCCCGGCGGCGGACCCCACGCTGACCACCACCATGAAGAGCGTCGGCGAGGCCATGGCCATGGGCCGCAACTTCACCGAGGCCCTGCAGAAGGCCCTGCGCTCCCTGGAGCAGAAGGGTGCCAGCCTGGACTTCAGCTCCGTCAACGAGCTCGATGTGCCGGATCTGATCGAGGCCGCCAAGCGCCCGACGACGGACCGCCTCTCCCAGGTCCAGCGCGCCCTGCTGGGCGGCGCCACCGTGGAGCAGCTCTACGCCGCCACCGGCATCGACCCCTGGTTCCTGGACCAGCTGGTGCTGCTGAACGAGATCGCCGTCGAGATCCGCCACTCCACCGCCCTGACCCCGGAGATGCTCCGCCGCGCCAAGCGCCACGGCTTCTCCGATGAGCAGATCGGCGCGCTGACGCACAACTCGGAGTCCGTGGTCCGCGGCGTCCGCCAGGCCCTGGGCATCCGCCCGGTCTACAAGACGGTTGACACCTGCGCCGCCGAGTTCGCCGCGTACACCCCGTACCACTATTCCTCCTACGACGAGGAGGACGAGGTTGCGCTGCACGCCAAGCCGTCCGTGATCATCCTCGGCTCCGGCCCGAACCGCATCGGCCAGGGCATCGAGTTCGACTACTCCTGCGTCCACGCCTCCATGGCGCTGCGCAAGGCCGGCTACGAGACCGTCATGGTCAACTGCAACCCGGAAACCGTCTCCACCGACTACGACGTCTCCACCCGCCTGTACTTCGAGCCGCTGACGCTCGAGGACGTGCTGGAGGTCATCGCGGCCGAGGAGCGCACCGGCGGTGTCATGGGCGTCTTCGTCCAGCTCGGCGGCCAGACCCCGCTGAAGCTGGCCCAGGCCCTGGCCGACGCCGGTGTCCCGATCCTGGGCACCTCCCCGGAGGCCATCGACCTGGCCGAGCACCGCGGCATGTTCTCCCGCGTGCTGGACAAGGCCGGCCTGATCGCCCCGAAGAACGGCACCGCCGTCTCCTTCGAGGACGCCAAGAAGATCGCCGATGAGATCGGCTACCCCGTGCTGGTCCGCCCGTCCTACGTGCTCGGCGGCCGCGGCATGGAGATCGTCTACGACGAGGCCAACCTGTCCCGCTACATCAAGAACGCCACCGAGATCACCGAGGACCACCCGGTGCTGATCGACCGCTTCCTGGAAGACGCCATCGAGATCGACGTCGACGCGCTCTTCGACGGCAAGGACATGTACCTTGGCGGCATCATGGAGCACATTGAAGAGGCCGGCATCCACTCGGGCGACTCTGCCTGCGTGCTGCCTCCCATCACCCTGGGCAAGGACGTGCAGGACCGTGTCCGCACGGCCACCCGTGCCATCGCCGAGGGCGTGGGCGTGCGCGGCCTGATCAACATCCAGTTCGCCCTGGCCTCCGACGTCCTCTACGTGCTCGAGGCCAACCCGCGTGCCTCCCGCACGGTGCCGTTCGTCTCCAAGGCAACCGGCGTGCAGATGGCCAAGGCTGCCGCACTGATCGGCGTGGGCGTCTCCATCGCCCACCTGCGCAGCGTGCACCACATCCTCCCCGAAGAGGGCGACGGCGGCTCGCTGCCGGACCACGCCCCGGTGGCCGTGAAGGAGGCAGTGCTTCCCTTCAGCCGCTTCCGCACCCCCGAGGGCACGGTTGTCGACTCCCTGCTCGGCCCGGAAATGCGCTCCACGGGCGAGGTCATGGGCATCGACAAGCACTTCGACACCGCCTTTGCCAAGAGCCAGTCCGCTGCCAACAATGCCCTGCCGACCTCCGGCAAGGTGTTTGTCTCCGTGGCCAACCGCGACAAGCGTGCGGTGATCATGGGCGTCAAGCGTCTGGCAGACCTCGGCTTCGAGATCATCTCCACCGGTGGCACCGCCGATGTCCTGCGCCGCAACGGCATCCAGGCCACCACGGTCCGCAAGGTCACCGAGGGAACCTCCGCCGACGGCGAGGGCACCATCACCGATCTGATCAACAACGGCGAGATCGACATGGTCTTCAACACGCCCTCCGGCGGAGACGCCCGCAGCGATGGCTACGAGATCCGCGCCGCAGCCACCTCCCACGGCAAGCCCTGCATTACCACGGTTGCCGAGTTCAACGTGGCGGTGCAGGCGATCGAGGCCATGCGCTCCTACGAGTGGTCCGTGACCTCCCTGCAGGAGCACGCTGCTGCACTCAAGGCCGGCCCGGTGGCAGCGGATGCCTAGCGATCCCGCTGGTCGAGCTCGTCGAGACCCGTTCGACGGCGCCGGTGCCCCCGGCGCCGTCGGGCGGACGCCCTTCGGTGAGCGCCTCTCCGCAGCCATGGAGCGGCTTGGCCCGCTGTGTGTGGGCATTGACCCGCACCCGGCGCTGCTGGCCTCCTGGGGCCTGGCGGACAACGCCGAGGGCCTGCGCACCTTCTCCCAGACCGTGCTGGAGGCCGTGGCACCATTGGCCGCTGCCATCAAGCCGCAGGTGGCGCTCTACGAGCGCCACGGCTCGGCCGGTCTGGCCGCGCTGGAGGAGCTGCTGGCTTCCTCGGCCGACGCCGGTGTGCTCACCATTGCCGACGCCAAGCGTGGAGACATTGGCTCCACCATGGCCGGCTATGCCGATGCCTGGCTGCGTGACGGCTCGGCCCTGGCTGCGGACTCGGTGACCCTGAGCCCGTACCTGGGCTTCGAATCCCTCCGCCCGGCACTGGACCTTGCGGCCGAGGCCGGCCGCGGCGTGTTTGTGCTCGCGCTGACCTCCAACCCGGAGGGTGCGTCGGTCCAGCATGTGGGCGGCGCCGAATCCGTGGCCAAGCGCATTGTGCAGGCCGCCGCGGCGGAGAATCTGCGCTACGCCGGCAGCATGGGGTCCGTGGGCCTCGTGGTGGGTGCCACGGTGGGCACCGCGCTGGTGGATCTGGGCATTGACCTGGCCGCCGTGAAGGGGCCCATCCTGGCTCCCGGACTGGGTGCCCAGGGTGCGACAGGTGCCGATATGCGGGCCACTTTTGGCGACGCATACCCGCTGGTTCTTGGGACCTCCAGCCGCGGCATTCTGGCCGCGGGACCCTCTGTGGCGGGCCTGCGCGCCGCCACGGTGGAGACACTGGCCACACTGGCCCTCTAAAGGACCATCTGCGCACCGGGGTGGATTGATTTTGCCGCCCCGGTGCGGATAGGTTCTAAAGCACGCCCTAAGAAGCTTGCCCCAAACACCAGTGCACCGCGCGTGCCCCGAGGAGGACCTTGTGAGTTTGCGCCCCCTGAGCGCTGAAGAGCGCTCAGCAGCCCTGGCCAAGGCCGCCGCTGCACGTACGGTGCGGGCCGAGCTGAAGGAACGTCTCAAGACGGGCCAGAACACTGTGGCACAGGTCCTTGAGGCCGCCGACAGCGATCCGGCCGTAAGCCGGTTGAAAGTCACCGAATTATTGGAAGCCCTGCCGGGCATTGGAAAGGTACGTGCCACTGTGATCATGAATGAGCTGGGCATTGCGTCAACGCGCAGGCTCAGGGGATTGGGTGTGCACCAGCGCAAGGCCCTGGTCAACTTTGTGGAGCGCACCGCGTGACCTCCTCTGTGAACCCCGCCGCGAAGCCGTACATGGGCCTGACGGTTCTGGCCGGGCCCACCGCCGTCGGCAAGGGCACCGTCTCCACCTTCATCCGTGACAACTACCCCGAGGTGTGGCTGTCCGTTTCGGCCACCACCCGCGCGGCCCGTCCGGGCGAGGTCGAAGGGGTCCACTACTTCTTCAAGTCCGCCGAAGAATTTGATTCCCTGATCGCCGACGGCGACTTCCTGGAGTGGGCAGTGGTCCACGGCCAGAACCGCTACGGCACGCTGCGCTCCACGGTGGAGAACGCCGTCGCCGAGGGCAAACACGTGCTGCTGGAGATCGATCTGCAGGGTGCCCGCCAGGTGAAGGAGGCCCTCCCGGGGGCCCAGTTTGTCTTCCTGGCTCCGCCCAGCTGGGACGAATTGGTGCGCCGGCTTGTGGGCCGCGGCACGGAAACTGCCGAAGAACAGCAGCGTCGGCTGGAAACCGCTAAACTGGAACTTGCTGCCGAGCCGGAGTTTGACCACACCATCGTCAACGATGAAGTGCGCCGCGCGGCAGCCGAGCTTGTTACATTGATGGGGCTGACCCCCAATCACGCCGATTGAGAGTCAGCCTTCCCCACAAATTTTGGAGAAATAGTGTCGAACCAACTCGAAGGCATCATCAACCCGCCGATCGATTCCCTGCTGGAAGCAGCGGACTCGAAGTACGGGCTGGTCATCTTCGGTGCCAAGCGTGCCCGCCAGATCAACGCCTACTACGCCCAGCTGCACGAGGGCCTCTTTGAGTACGTTGGCCCGCTGGTGGACACCAAGCTGAACGAGAAGCCCCTCTCCATCGCGCTGCGCGAAATCAACGAGGGCCTGCTGGTTTCCACGCCCATCGTCGAAGAGGCTAAGTAAGTCCACGTGGTCTCCCACACGATTGTCCTGGGGGTGGGCGGCGGCATCGCCGCCTACAAGGCGGCATCCCTGCTTCGGCTTTTCACCGAGGCCGGGCATTCCGTCACAGTGGTTCCCACGGAGGCTGCAACCCGCTTTGTCGGTGTGGCCACCTGGGAGGCACTCTCCGGGCATAGTGTGACCAACAGCGTTTTTGACCTCGTGGAGAAGGTCAACCATGTGCATCTTGGCCAGACGGCGGATCTGATCGTGGTGGCTCCGGCCACCGCGGATCTGCTGGCCAAGGCCGCCGCCGGGCGTGCCGATGATCTGCTGACCACCACGCTGCTGATGGCGCGTGGCCCGGTGCTGTTCTCCCCTGCGATGCACACGGAAATGTGGCGCCACCCCGCCACGCAGGACAACGTGGCCACGCTGCGCCGCCACGGCGCGCATGTGCTAGACCCGGTGGTCGGCCGGCTGACCGGGCCGGATTCCGGCCCCGGCCGGCTGCCCGAGCCGTTGGAAATCTTTGAAGCGGCCATGGAGCTGCTCGCCGGCTTGTCCGACGACGGCGCCCCTGCCCGGACGCTGGCCGGCCGGCGCGTGGTGATCACCGCCGGCGGCACCCGCGAGCCGCTGGACCCGGTGCGCTTCCTGGGCAACAGGTCCTCAGGCAAGCAGGGCGTCGCCCTGGCCGCCGCGGCACTGGCCGCCGGCGCCGAGGTCACCCTCGTGGCAGCGCATCTGGAGGTGCCCGCCCCGGCCGGTGCCGGCGTCGTCGCTGTTGAAACGGCGCTGGAGCTGCGCGAGGCGACCCTGAAGGCCGCGGTTGACGCGGATGTGGTCATCATGGCCGCGGCAGTGGCGGACTTCCGCCCCTCGGTGAACGCCACCACGAAGATCAAGAAGCGCGACGACGTCGCCGATCCCGTCATCACCCTGGTCCGCAACCCGGACATCCTCGCCGAGCTCGGCGCCACCCGCTCCGACCGCAAGCCCGGCCAGTTGATTGTCGGCTTTGCCGCCGAAACGGGCGACGACGGTGGCACGGTGCTGGACTACGCAACCGCCAAGCTTGAACGCAAGGGGGCGGACCTCCTGGTGGTCAACGAGGTGGGCGGCGGCAAGGTGTTTGGCCAGGACGAGAACCAGGTCACCATTTTGGCCCGCGGCTCCACCAGCCAGGTGAAGGCCGGCGGTTCCAAGGACGAGGTGGCAGTCGCCGTCGTCGCCCTGGTGGCCACCCGGCTTGCCGGAACCTGACCAGCCGGAACCTGGCCGTCCGGAACCTCACCGGCCGGGCCCACTGGCGGCGTGCAACTTCGTATGACCATCCGTGTCCTGCCCCAGGGGTTGGCACGCAAGAACAAAGTAGAGTGTCTAAGTGACTAACACCAACCCCCGAATGCGCCTCTTTACGTCTGAATCCGTAACGGAAGGCCACCCGGACAAGATCTGCGACCAGATCAGCGACGCCATTTTGGACGCGCTGCTGGCCGAAGACCCCAATTCCCGTGTTGCCGTGGAGACCATGGCCACCACGGGTCTGGTGCATGTGGCCGGTGAGGTCACCACCGACGCCTATGTGGAAATCCCGCAGATTGTCCGCAACACGATTTTGAACATTGGCTACGATTCCTCGGCCAATGGCTTCGACGGCGCCCGATGCGGCGTGTCCGTCTCGATCGGCCAGCAGTCCCCGGACATCTTCGACGGCGTCTTCAACGCCCTCGAGGTCCGCGAGGGAACCGCCGTTGACGAGTACGACCACCAGGGCGCCGGCGACCAGGGCATCATGTTTGGCTATGCCAGCAATGAGACAGCCTCCTACATGCCCACCCCGATCTTCCTGGCGCACCGCCTCTCCGAGCGCTTGACCGAGGTCCGCAAGTCCGGCGAGCTCGCCTACCTGCGCCCCGATGGGAAGACCCAGGTCACCGTGGGCTACGACGGCGACCGCCCCGTCTCCGTGGAAACCGTCGTCATCTCCAGCCAGCACTCCGAGGAAACCTCTCTGGAGCAGCTGCGCGAGGACCTGGCCCGTTTCGTGATCGACCCGGTGCTGGCCCAGTCCGATCTGGACATCTCGCACGTGAAGAACATCCTCAACCCGGCCGGCGCCTTCGTCGTGGGCGGCCCGGTGGGCGACGCCGGCCTGACCGGCCGCAAGATCATCGTTGACACCTACGGCGGCATGGCCCGCCACGGTGGCGGCGCCTTCTCCGGCAAGGACCCGTCAAAGGTGGACCGTTCCGCGGCCTACGCCATGCGTTGGGTAGCCAAGAACGTCGTCGCCGCCGGGCTCGCCAGCCGCGCCGAAATCCAGATCGCGTACGCGATCGGCAAGGCCCGCCCCGTGGGCACCTACGTGGAGACCTTCGGCACCGAGACGGTGGATCCGGACCGCATTTCCGATGCCATCGCGGAGATCTTCGACCTCCGCCCGCAGGCCATCATCAACGATCTGCAGCTCAAGCGCCCGATCTACGCCAAGACGGCCGCACACGGCCACTTCGGCCGCGACGATCCCGATTTCACCTGGGAGAACCTGGACCGCGTGGATGCGCTGAAGTCCTTCTTCAACGCCTAGGCAGTTCCAAGGGGCCCGTGCACGCAGTGTGCACGGGCCCCTTGGGCGTTAAGGCCATCTGCTGGCGTGGCCGGTTTGTCGGTGGCATGTGGTTGGCTTGAAGGTGGCAGCAGACGGGCTGCCTGGTTTGTTGTGTTTGGCGGAATTCTTGAGGTTCGGGAGGAGGAGCTGTGGACGTAGAGGACGGCGTGCAGTTGTCGCTGCTCAGCGGCTTTGTGCCTCGTGAACGCACCCCAGACCCCCACAGCGGCGTAGTGCTGGCCACCCAGCTGCCCGTGGCGCGGGTGCTGATTGAATCCTCTCTGCCGCATCTGGACCGCATCTTTGACTACAGCGTGCCCGCCGAGCTCGACGCCGAGGCCCTGCCGGGCGTGCGGGTCAAGGTCCGCTTCTCCGGGCAGGAGCTCAACGGCTACCTCACTGAGCGGGTGGCCGAATCCGACACCGCGCGGCTGACACCGCTGTCCAAGGTGTTCTCCGCCGTCCCTGTGCTTGCCCCCGAGGTGCTGGCGCTGGCCCGCGCCGTGGCCGAGCGCTGTGCCGGCAGTGTCAGCGACGTGCTCCGGGTGGCCATTCCGCCGCGTGTGGCCAAGCTGGACAAGGAATACCTGGAGCGGCTGGCCGCCGGGGGAGGGGCCCCCGAAGAGGAGCCGGCCACTCCAGGCCCCAGCCTGCTGGCGGGATACCAGAACGGCGCACCCTTCTTGACCCATCTGGCTGCCGGTGGATCGCCCCGCGGCGTGCTCAACGCGCTCCAGGGCTTTGGCCCGGTGTCGTGGCACCACCAATTGGCCCAGGCAATAGCCCATTGCTTCGCCTCCGGACGCGGCGCCGTGGCGGTGGTGCCCGACCAACGGGACCTCCTGCTGCTGGAGGACGCCGTGGGTGCCGTGCTGCCCGTGGGAAGCTTCGTCCGGCTGACGGCCGAGGACGGCCAGAACAGCCGCTACGGCAACTACCTCCGTGTGCTTTCCGGCGAGGTCCGCGTGGTGCTGGGCACCCGTTCGGCGGCGTATGCACCCGTCGCCAACCCCGGTCTGTTCTGCCTGTGGGACGACGGCGACGACAACCATGTGGAGCGCCGCGCGCCCTACCAGCACAGCCGCGACGTGCTGCTGCTGCGGGCCGAGGCGCAGGGTGCGGCCATGCTGCTCGCCGCCCACAGCCGCAGCACCGAGTCCCAGCGGCTGCTCAACACCGGATGGGCCCAGCCCCTCCACCCGGAGCGCAGCGTGGCCCGACAGCTGACCGCCAGAGTCATCAGCACCGCCGACTCCTACGAGACTGGTCTGGATCCGCTGGCCCGCGTGGCCCGCCTGCCGGAGCGGGCCTGGTCCACGGCGAAAGAGGCGCTCACGCGCGGCCCCGTACTGGTCCAGGTGGCCCGCACCGGCTATGCACCCTCGCTGGCCTGCCAGCGCTGCCGCGAGATTGCCCGCTGCAAGGTCTGCAGTGGGCCGCTGATGCAGTCCACCCACGGCTCAGGTCTGGAGCCGCTGACCGCGTGCCGCTGGTGCAGCACGCCGGAGACGGACTTCCAGTGCAGCACCTGCGGCGGCCACGACCTGCGCCGCGTGGTGGTGGGTGCCACCCGCACCGCCGAGGAACTGGGCAAGGCGTTCCCGCAGTTCCCGGTGATCTCCTCCTCCGGAGACCACGTCAAGGCCAGCATCCCGGACAAGCCCGCCGTCGTCGTGGCCACCGTGGGGGCCGAGCCCTTGGCGCCTTCCGGCTACGCTGCCGCTCTGCTGCTCGACGGAGATGCCCAGATGCGCCGCGAATCCCTGCGCGCGGAGGAAGGCACCCTGCGCCGCTGGTTCAATGCCGCAGCCCTCGTGCGCCCCGCGCGTGAAGGAGGAGTGGTGGTGGTGACGGCCGACGAATCCTCCGCCGTGGCCGCGCTTGTCCGGTGGGATCCCGCCGGCTATGCCGAGCGCGAGCTGTCCCTCCGTGCAGAGCTTGGTCTGCCGCCGGCCGTGCGCATCGCCTCGATCACCGGCCCCCAGTCTGCAGTGTCGTCCTTCGTTGCCGCACTGGACCTGCCGGACTCCGTCCGCACCGTGGGTCCTGCGCCGCTCAACGGGGACGAGGACTACCGCACCCTGCTGTTCTTCCCCTTCGGCCAGGCCCGCCAGGTGACGGCCAGGCTGCGTTCCCTCAAGGCCGCCAACGCCGCGAAGAAACTGCCCGGCGTCCAGGTCCGCTGCGATGGGCTGGACGTGCTCTAGGGTGAACGGAATCCTACAACGCCATGGCGCCCCCGGCCTTGGCCGGAGGCGCCATGGCGTTGCCCAGGTGCTAGCCAGCGAGAACCTGGCAGACCTCAAGCCTTGTGCCGGAGCCCGCGAGGGGCGTCTTTTCCGAAAAATCGGGGTTGAGTGCAAAAGTCCAGGTGCCCGTCGTGAGGGACAACCCAGAGGGGTGTCCGTTGGCCGCGGGGACGAGGTTGAGGTTCCGCCCCGTTGCGATGTAGTTCTGGCTACCATCGGCATTGAACGTGATGTGGAGCGCTCCGGTGATGACGTAGCTGGCGGAGTGCCCGTTGGGCGCCGTCGCCGTCACCCTCAGGTTGGGGCTAGCACCGATCGCCCCGCCGCCCGGAAGGTTGATCGTCTTCGACTTGCCGGTGAGAACCAGCGTGACGTTCTGGGTGAACTGCGGGCAGGGCCAGCTGATTGTTGTTCCGTCGATGTTCGTGGGCGGGGCGGCAACGGCCGGACCGGCGCCGGCGACGAGTAGGCCTGTGACTGCCATGGGTGCGAGCCAGCGTTTCATGAAAATCCTCCTTGCATCTTGTGAAGGGTTCCCCAATTGCACGGGACAAGTCCCTGACACACGCATGTTTGGACCGTAGCACCGCGAAGCAGCCCCAATGCGGCTGCGGACTACCTGTCTTCAGGCAGACAGCGGGCCCCACCAGCCGTTGGCTGGTCCAAGTAGTCGGACGGCTCGAGACAGGCTTCGACGGCGCCTTTGTGACAAAAATTGTCCAACAGGGCCCGGAATTCAGCTGCCACGGGGGGAGCCGCGATGGGTTGTTACCCAGCGTCAGCGGCGCGCAGCCGTGATGAAGTCCCTGATCAGCTGCGGGTCCTTGACGCCGCGGCTGGATTCGACGCCGCTGGATACGTCGACGCCGCTGGGCCGCAGGGCTGCGGCCAGCTGGGCAACATTGTGGGGTGCGAGTCCGCCGGCCAGCAGCCAGAAGCCCGGCGGCGTCGCACCGTGGAGCACGCTGGCATCAAAGGCCACACCGGCGCCGGGTTCGACGGCGTCCAGCAGAATCCGCTCGGAATCCCAGGCCAGCTTCTCCGCAGCGTCCAGCGCGCCGTAGGCGGGCGCCGAAAAGGCCCGCATGGTGCCAAACCCCTCCGCACGCAGGCGCTCGATGTCGGCCAACGGTTCGCTGCCGTGCAGCTGGACGGTGGTCAGTGCCGCCAGGTGTGCGGTGCGCACCACCTCGTCGATGGGCTGGTTGCGGAACACCCCCACCGTCTCGATGCCCTGGGGCACGCCGCGGCCAAGGAGGAGAGCCAGCTCTGCGCTGATGAGGCGGGGACTGCCGGGGGCAAAGACGAAGCCGACGGCGTTGGCCCCGGCTTCGGTGGCGGCGGCAACGGTTTCGACGGTCTGCAGACCGCAGATCTTGACGTACATTTCTGGCTTCAGTCCTGACTCGTTGGCTTCCCGCGGATCGCCTCGTGCCGTCCGGGAACATCCTTGCCATGTTAACAGGCGGCGTGCCGGCGGTTGTGTGCGGGCTCGGCCGGCCCGCGCCCTGACGGTGAGCCAGGCGCCGGTTGGCGAAGCCCAAACGCCTCATCCACGAGGGCGTGGTGACCCGCGGTCCGCACCCAGTCCTTGCGGGCTGTTTCCGCGGAGGCGCCCGGACCCGAGCTCATCGAACGCCTGCGGCAGCACGGAATCAGCGTCCCCGGGGATCGGTTCAGTCTGACGAGTGGCTCAGCCCTTGCTCTGCGCCCGGTAGCGCAGCGCCGTGGTGCCGTGCACGCTGCGGAACTGCCGCGAGAAGTAGAAGGCGTCCGGGTAGCCGACGGCTGCGGCAATGCCGGCGACGGACAGATCTGTGGTGTCCAGCAGCTCCCGCGCCCGCGACATGCGCAATTGCGTCTGGTAAGCCAGCACCGGGAGCCCGACCTGGCTGCGGAACAGTGCGGCAAAGTGCGATGGACTCAGCCGGGCCATCGCGGCGAGCTCCGCGACGCTGGCCCGCTCGGCGATGTGTGTCTGCAGATAGGCCTTGGCCCGGTCGATGGTGCCGCTGCGCGGGCCCGCGGCTTCCGTTCCCGAGGCAAGGACTGCCAGGAAGTGCCAGGCGCCCGCCGTCGCGGCAAACAGGCTGGTTTGGCTCACGTCGCGCTCCATCTGTCCGACAATCTCCTCCAGGAGCGCGACGGCCCGGTACAGATCGGGAAGGGTCCGCACCGGAGCCGGGCCGACGGCGCCGCCGGGTCCCAGCAGATCCTCCAGTTCCGCGCCGTCGAGGTGCATCCACCACAGCGTCCACGGATTATCCTGATCGCTGCCGTACGAGTGCGGCACGCCTGGGCGGACCAGAACCACCTGGCCGGCGTGCACCCGGTGGTCGACGCCGTCGACGCTGCACCAGCCGCTGCCGTCCGTGCAGAGCAGGACGACCGCCTGCTGGATCGGCTCCACGCGCTTGATGCCGTGCGCCCTGGCGCGGGGAAAGTAGCCGCAGTCGGTGACGAGGAGCGCCCGTGTGCCCGGCCGGGCCAGGGCCGTGCGCACCAGCGGCCGCGGCAGGACGAGCAGGCGCTGGCCGGGGAATCCTTCTTCTACAACCACCCGTTTACTTTCGTTCAGAATAGTTGTTTTGTCCAGTTTCTCCGGTGGAATGGTGCTTTCGGCGGGACTCAGCCTTTTCTAGGCTTGTCCCATGACTATCGATACTTCCCGTGTTTCACGCATTGAGCTGCCCCCTGTGCCGTCAGGGCTGCGTGGACGCGGCGTGGCCTGCTGGTCCGAGCCGCTGGTGATCGACACGTACATGCCGCTGGCCCCGGACACCAAGCCGGCCTTCTTCGAGCAAAGGGTCTACCAGGGCTCCACCGGCGGCATCTTCCCCTTGCCGTTCCACGAGCGGGTCAGCCAGGAGAAGGCGCCCCACGCCTGGACGGCCGTGCACCTGGAGAACAAGTGGCTGCGGGTGGTGGTCCTGCCCGAGCTTGGCGGACGCATCCACATTGGCTACGACAAGGTGGCCGGCTACGACTTCTTCTACCGCAACAACGTCATCAAGCCCGCCCTCGTCGGCCTGGCCGGCCCGTGGATCTCCGGCGGCGTCGAGTTCAACTGGCCGCAGCACCACCGCCCGGCCACCTTCCTGCCCACCGACTTCGAGATCGAGCACGAGGACGACGGCGCTGTGACGGTGTGGTGCTCCGACCACGATCCGTTCACCCGGATGAAGGGGATGCACGGCATCCGCCTGCGGCCGGACAGCGCCGCCATCGAGGCGCGCGTGCGGCTGTACAACCGCACCGAAGAGACGCAGACGTTCCTCTGGTGGGCCAATGTCGCCGCCGCCGTGGATGAGAACTACCAGGCGTTCTTCCCCACCGATGTGGACCAGGTGGCCGACCACGCCAAGCGGGCAACGGCCAGCTACCCGGCCGTCACCGGCAGCTACTACGGCGTCGACTACCCCGCGCAGCGCACCGAGGAGGTTCCCGATGGCGACCGCCTCGACTGGTACCGCAACATCCCGGTGCCGACGTCGTACATGGTCACCCAGACCGAGGACGACTTCTTCGGCGGCTACGACCACGGCCGCGGCGCGGGGTTTGTGCACTGGGCCGACAAGCACTTCGCGCCCGGCAAGAAGATGTGGACCTGGGGCGATGCGCCGTTCGGCCACGCCTGGGATGCCGCACTGACCGACGGCGACGGGCCGTACATCGAGCTCATGGCCGGCATGTTCACCGACAACCAGCCCGATTTCTCCTTCCTTGCCCCGGGCGAGACCAAGACCTTCAGCCAGTTCTGGTACCCGATCCACCAGATCGGCCCGGCGCACCAGGCCACCACTCAGCTTGCGGTGCGTCTGGAGGTGGAACCGGGGGAGGCCGGCACCGCCGTCGTCCTCGGCATCAGTGCCGCCGAGCAGCTGCCCGGCAGCGTCGTCGAGCTGCACAGTGCGGACGGGGACCTGCTGTACACCCAGAAGCTGGACCTGGCCCCCGGCGCACCCCTGGTGCACACCCTGGCCCTGGCCGGGCGGTTCGAGGCGACCGGGCTGGTGCTGACGGTTCGCCAGGAGGACTCCACGCTCATCTCCTGGCAGCCGCGGGCCCAGACCAGCGCCGACGGCGAGATTGCCGACGCCGCCACCGAGCCACCGGCCCCGGAAGAGGTTGGTTCCGTTGATGAGTTGTTCTTCATCGGACAGTACCTGCGCCAGTACCGCCACGCGACACGGCTGCCCGAGCCGTACTGGCGCGAAGCGCTGCGCCGCGACCCCGGCGATGTACGCTCCAACATTGCCCTGGCGGAACGCGCCACGTGGGCGGGCGATTTTGCCCAGGCGGAAGGCCTGCTGCGCACCGCCATTGCCCGCATCACCGGCCATGTCTCCAACCCCGCCGACGGGGAGGCGCACTACCGGCTCGGCATCATCCTTACTCGGACGGGGCGCGACGGCGAGGCCGAGCGCTTCCTTGCGAAGGCGAGCTGGAATTCGGCGTGGCGGGTGCCGGCCCGGTTCGCCCTGGCCCGGCTGAAGGCCCGTGCGGGGAAGTTCGACGCCGCCGCCGTCGAACTGCGCGAGGTGCTGTCCCTGGATGGCGAGCACCTGCAGGCGGCCGATCTGCTGGCCCGGGTGCTGCGTGCCCAGGGACGCACGGCCGCGGCTGAAGGCCGCATTGCCGCGACCCTCCACCGCGACCCGCTGGACCAGTGGGCGCGCGACCTGGCCGGACTGCCGTTGACCGCGGATGCCCCCACGCTCCTCGATGTTGCCCTGGAGTACGCGAGTGCCGGATTCAGCGAGGATGCCCTGCGGGTGCTCGCCCTCGCCGCCTCCGCGGCGCAGCACAACGCTTTGGGCCAGGTGCAGGTGGCGCCGCTGGTGCACTACCACCGCGCCGCGCTGCTCGACGCGGCCGGTCAGGGTGATGATGCCCAGATGGCAAGAAGCTTGGCGCAGTCCGTGGACCGCACCCTGTGCCAGCCCTCCCGCCCCGCCGACATTGCCGCCCTCCAAGCCGCCCTCGGCCAGGACGACGGCGACGCCCTGGCGGCCATGCTGCTGGGCAATTGGCACTACGACAAGCGCCGCTACGCCGAGGCGATCGAACTGTGGCAGCATGCAGCGGCGAACCTGCCTGCCGCAGCTGTCGAGGGGCTCACCAGCCAGGACCGGGACTCCGTGGTGATCCTGCTGCGCAACCTTGGCATCGCCGCCTACAACGTGGAGGGCGACGGCGGCCGCGCCCTGGAATGCTACGAACGTGCGCGGGTGCTGGCCCCGGAGGATGCGAAGCTGCTCTTTGAATACGACGAGCTCACCGCCCGCCTCGGCGCCTCGGCGCAGTCGCGGCTGCAGCTTTTGGAGGAGCATGGAAATCTGGTTTCCTCGCGAGATGACCTCAGCATCGTCCAAGCCGGCCTGCTCACGGACTCCGGCCGGGCTGCCGATGCCCGCGGCGTGCTGCTCGCACGTGTCTTCCAACCGTGGGAGGGTGGCGAGGGCCAGGCACTGGAGGCCTGGGATGCCGCCAACACCGCCCTTGCCGAAGCGGCACTGGAAGCCGGGGACGCAGCGGCCGCTCTCGGGTGGTTGAATTCGGCGATCGAGAGTCCCGCTTCCCTTGGCGAGGCGCGGCATCCGCTGGCCAATTCGGCAAGACTGCAGCTCCTGCGCGGCGATGCCCTCGCCGCACTGGGCCGCACAGCTGAGGCCGCTGCGGCGTGGGAGCACTCCGCGTCCTTCCGCGGGGATTTCCAGGCGATGAACGTCCAGAGCTACAGCGAACAAAGCTACTACTCCGCGCTGGCCCTGCAGAACCTTGGCCGCACACAGGAGGCACGGCAGATGGCCGATGGCATTGCCGGCTACATCGATGAACTGTCTGGAACGCCGGCCACGATCGATTTCTTTGCCACGTCTCTGCCGACCATGCTGCTCTTCACCGAGGATCCGCAGGATGGGCGCGACCGCCTGATTGCGCAATTGCGCGCGCAGCTGGCCGTGCTCCGAGGCCTGCCTGGATGAGTGTGCTGGTGAGCGGCCCCGGTCTGCGCTGCGAAGTGCAGCCGGACCGGGGCGCCCGCATCGTGAGCCTGCGCGGCGACGACGGCCGCGAGTGGCTGGCTGCCTCCGAACGGACCGCCGTGCCCGGGTCCGGCCAAAGCTTTGTGCGGGAGGGCATGGGCGGCTGGGACGAGGTGGCGCCGACGGTTCAGAC
The DNA here is from genome assembly GCF_000482545.1 of Arthrobacter sp. 35W. GTDB lineage: Bacteria > Actinomycetota > Actinomycetes > Actinomycetales > Micrococcaceae > Specibacter. The sequence continues at coordinate 1,889,898 of NZ_KI519454.1, read as the reverse complement.
GGACCCCGGCCTGGTGGACGCCGCCGGGAACCAACTGGCGGAACTGCCCGACCACGGCGACGTGTGGAATGTACCGTGGACGGTTGACGCGGCCTCATCTTCCCGGCTGGCAACCTCGGTGGAGCTGTCCAGCCTGCCGATCCTGCTGGAGCGCACCATCGCGGCCAGCGCCACGGGGCTGGTCTTCAGCTACCGTGCCAGCACGACGGCGGCAGGCCCGGTGCCGCTGCTGTGGTGTGCGCATCCGCAATTCGCTGCCGGCGAGGGCGCGGCAGTTTCCCTGGAATCGGGCGGCATGCCGATCGCGCCGGCGCTGGTGGAGATGCATCCGCGGCTGGGGGAGGCCCGCGCCTTCCCCAGCAGTCCGCTGCACCGGGTTTTGACGCCGAGTACGTCGATGAAGGCCTTTGTCGATCCCGAGGTCCGGGCGGACGCCGCCGTGCTGCACGACGGCGCCGGCCGCGCCCTGAGGATTGACTGGGACGCTTCCCAGCTGCCGTATCTTGGCCTGTTCTGGGACAACGGAGAGTTTGCCGCCGGGCCAGTGCTCGCGATCGAGCCCTCCACGGGCTGGGGCGAGCTGCTCTCCACCGCGGTGGGGCAGCAGCGGGTGCTCACGGTGTCGAGCGGGCGTCCGCTCGAGTGGGCCCTGCACCTCTCGGTGGGGACAATCCCGTCCTAATAGATGTGGTGCGCGCACCGTGGTCAGCCGCTGCCTATCTGGCAAGCCACGCTCCGGCTCCACCGCCGGAATGTCCCTGGCCGTTGACGGCGGCCATAGCCGTTCTGGTGGCTTTTCTGTCCATCACCCGGGCGGACCTGCAGAGGGAACCCTAGAGCGCCGGGCCGCCAAGGCACGAAGCAGGTGTCCGCGCTGCCCGAGCACTATGCGCCCCCGGCCCGCCGGGGTCGGGTTTGTGGCAGCGCTTGATCTGCCGGAGTCCGTCCGCACCGTCGGCCCCGCGCCGCTCAACGGGAACAAGGGCTACCGCACCTGCTGTTCTTCCCTTTCGGCCAGGCCCGCCAGATGACAGCCCGCCTACGGACGCTGAAGGCCGCCAACGCCGCCAAGAAGCTGCCCGGCGTCCAGGTCCGCTGTGATGGGCTGGACGTGCTGCAGGCGCAGTCCCCGGAGGCTCTTTTCGGAGGCGGTTCTTGGCGGGAATTTTACTCGCACACCTGTTCTAATCAGCAAATATGGAATAGAATAAGATCATGAGCGTTCCGGTCGGCACTTCCGGTGGCGCCGCCACCACGGCAGGGCCGACGATGGCGGAGCAATTGGCCGCGCTGAGGCTCCCCACCCTGCCACCGGCCGCCCCCGGCACCCGTGGCGAAGCCCTTGCCGGCACCCCCGGCGAAGCCCTTGCCGGCACCCCCGGCGAAGCCCTTGCCGGCACCCTTGATGGAACACGTGACGCCCTTGGGGCGGTGCGGGCGGACTATGGCGCCTGTGTTGACGCCCTCGCCGAGGTCGCAGCCCTCGAAGCCCGGACCGCGGCCTGCAAGGCCGCCCTGATTGACAGGCTCGCCGCCGCCGGCACCGCCGAAGCAGCGGCCCTCGGCTTCGACACCCGGCAGCAGGGCATCGGCGACGCCTCCACCACGGCCGAACTGGCCGCCGTGTTGTGCATCCCGGAACGGAGCGCCGCGAACCTGCGGGCCCAGTGCGTGGCGCTCGTACGCGAGCACCCCCACACCCTTCAGGCGCTGGGGGCGGGCAGGTTCTCTTGGCAGCACGCCCTCGCCATCCTGGACCAGGTCCTCTCCGTCCAGAACGTGCCCGAGATGCCGCGGGACGTGGTCGACGCGTTCGAACGCGACCTGGTCGAGGCCGCCTGCGGGGTGACCGTGTCGAAGTTCACCGCCGCGGCCAACCGCCGCCGTGAACGCCTGCACCCCGGGAGCATCCAGACCCGGGCCGCGGCGGCGCGTGAGGGCAGGTGCCTGGACCTGCAGCCGGGCCGGGACGGCATGTCCTACCTGGGCCTGTACCTGCCCGCCGAAACGGCCCAGGCCGTGTGGAACCACGCCACCGCCGCCGCCAGGGCCCTGCAGGGCCCCGCCGAGCCGCGCACCCTGGCCCAGCTGCGCCTGGACGTCGCCGCGGCCCTGCTCCTGGGCCAGGACTGCGCCGACGCCGCCGCCGGGCACCCGGCACCCCGGGCCCAGATCCTTCTCACCGTGCCCATCCTGTCCCTGCTGGGCGTCTCCGACGGGCCGGCCGAGCTGGAGGGGTGCGGGCCCGTCCCGGCCTCGATCGCCCGCCGGCTGGCCGCGCAGGCCCCCTCGTTCCAACGCCTGCTCACGGACCCGCACAGCGGGGAGCCGGTGGCGCTCTCACCGGGCACCTACCGGGTGAGCGAGGCCATGCGGGCCTGGCTGCGGGCCAGGGACAGGACCTGCACGTTCCCCGGCTGCACCACCGTCACCGCCGACACCCAGCTGGACCACCTGCTGGCCTGGGAACACGGCGGAAAAACCCGCGAGGACAACCTGGCCAGCGAATGCCCCAAGCACCACCTCGTCAAACACCATAAGGACGGCAAAACCCGCACCGGCCCCACAAAGACAAACCCCCAGAAAACAAAACAGGGAGGAAGCGGTCCCGCCGGGCCCGGGATCCGGGGCTGGACACCGCAGATGACCGAGACCGGGCGCCCGGGCTGGACCTCACCCGCGGGCCGCTACTACCCGCCCGAACCGCTGGACACCACCCCGCCCGAGTATCCGGACTGGCTTCAGGACGGCATCACCCTGCGGACGGGTGCCGCGGACTACAGCATCCTCGAGCACGCCCTCACCGTACGCCTCACCCGGTGAAGCGGGCCGCCAGTGGTGCCGGTCCCCGGAGGTACAGGAGACCGCGGCACGGGAGCCGGCAGCGGTGATTGCCCTGGAGGACCTGCCCTTCGGTGGCTCGCCGTTGCGGAGCACCCAGCGGGAGCTGCGGTTCCGGCCCGCGGAGCTTGAGGGATAGTGCACGCCAATGTGGTTCCTGTCCGTCACAGGGCAAGCGCTTTCGCTGTCGTCCGCAGGTTTCGAGACCGGATCGACCATAATGGACTGTTATGACTGACGCGCGAGTTTCCGAACTGCCCGAGGGGCGTTTGCAGCAATCCGGGAAGAAAGCCCGGTCGCCTGCAGGCTCGGCCAAGCTCTCCGAGGTGGCCGCATTGGCAGGCGTCAGCGAGGCGACCGTGAGCCGCGTGCTCAACCGCAAGTACGGCGTCTCGCAGCGGACGCGGGAGCAGGTTGAGGATGCCCTTCGGGAGATCGGCTATGAACGCACCCTCAAGGGAGAGATCGTTCTGGTCCTGGTGCCGGGTCTGAAGACCCCGTTCTTCGGCGAGATGTGCAACGCCATCGAGGCCGAATTGAGCCCGCATGGCCTGCGTGCCGTGATCGGTCCGGTCCTGCCTGGCTCCGTCTATGAACGGGACTATGTGGAGGCCTTCGTCGATACGGGCATTGTGGCCGCCATCTTCCTGTCATCGAGCAATACTCTGGTGAACGCCGACGATTCTGCCCGGGCGCTGCTGGAATCCCGCGGCATTCCCTACCTCTGCGTCAACGGGGGATTCGCGGAGGGTGAATCCCCCGTGGTCTCCACTGATGACTGGCGCGCGGCCGAACTTGCCGTTGACCACCTCTACACGCTGGGGCACCGCCGGATCGGCATGTGTGCCGGGCCTGTCGGCAACATCCCCGCGGACCGGAGGGTGGAGGGTTTCCTGAACTCGATGGATGGCCACAACATCGAGAGCGCGGAGGATTTTGTGCTGCGGCAGCACTTCAGCGTCGACGGCGGCAGGCACGCCGCCGATGCGCTGCTCGACCTGGACGTCACAGCGATTGTGGCTTCGAGCGATGACATGGCGCTCGGTGCCATTCGGGCAATCAAGCGGCGGGGGATGCGCGTTCCCGAGGACGTCTCGGTGATTGGCTACAACGATTCGTTCATTCTGGAGTTCACCGACCCGCCGTTGACAAGTGTCAGCCAGCCCGTGGAGCACCTCTCCCAGGCGATCACCCGCACCGTGGTCAGCATGGTCCACAACCGCAAGGTGAGCACCGCCGAGCTCTTCATGGAGCCGTCGCTGACAGTGCGGCAGTCCACCGCCCCGGTGCGCGCCGTTTAAGGCGCGCACCGGGGCGGTTCAACCGGCCACCGCAGGCGAAGCAGTCCAAATGCTCATGGCATTGGCAGAGAACGGCGTTCACCTGGCGCAAGGGTCACTGCGAAGGTGCCCGTGCCCGACACGTCGAGGTGGGGGTCCTGGAACCCGGGCTGCGACCCCGCAACTATCTGCCACTGAAGCGGATGTCCGGTGCCGTTCCTCAGCCACAGCGCGCCGTTGGCAGTCCCGGCGTCGATGGTGCCTTCGCCGAACGGGATGTCAAAGACCTCCAGCCGGGTGACGCCGGCGGGCAGGATGGTGCGGGTCGTAACCGTGCGTCCGGCCGCGTTGGGCTGCACGCCGAGCATTCCGGCGACAATCTGGGACACGAGCGTAAAGGACACCTCCGGGTAGGAACCGTTCAGCCGCTGCTGCGGCACCTCATGCGCGTCGTTCCGTCGGCTGTAGATTTCACGCATCCAGCGCCACGCGGTGTCCGCGTCCCCATGGCGCAGGTAGAGATCGGGCACGTAGGTCAACGCCTCGATGTTGGCCGGTGCACCGATGGGGTCGGAGCACAGTCTGTCGATCTCCGCCAACAGCGGTGCCGAGCGCGGATCGCCGTCAAACAGCCCCTTGAGCGGCATGAACCAGGTGGTCTCCCGGCCCCACTGGGTGACAGCTTCGCCGTCGACGGTCCAACCATTGACGACGGCGTCGTCGGTGCCGTTGCGGCTCCATGAGCTGCGGAAATACTCCGCCAACGTCCGCCCCGTCTGCTCGAATTGCGTGGCGGCGTCGGGATCGCCGCACGCCCGCTCCAGCGCTGCGGCATGCAGGGTGGCTGCATACTGCGCGCCGAAGGCATCCCCTGCCTCGCGGAAACGTGCGGTGGGGTGCTCGTTGTAGCTGGCCGCCCCCTGGAAGATGCCCAGGCCGCTGCCCTCGGCCACACCGTTGGGACGGTGCGTATCGTGGGCCGCAACGAAGGCGCCCAAGGTGTTGCGCCAGAAGCCCCGGTGTTCCAGCAGCTGCGCATCGCCCGTCCAGCGGTACAGCACATGCACCAGCTCCACCATTTCGAAGATGGCGGGCACCTCGCGGACAAACTCGACGGGGGAGCGGTAGTCGATCGCCAGCGGTGTCTCGCCGTCGAAGTTCAGCGCCCACACCGGCCAGCCGCCATGCTCGGCCGTGGCCGTGGCCAGCAAGGCGTTGAGCATGCCGGTGTTGTGGCGCCGCCAGCCCAGCAATTGCGCCCCCACCGCCTGGTGGACGAAGTCGCGCAGGTAGTAGCCGCTGCGGTGGGCATACCCGGCCCGGTAGCTGGCGCGGTACGGCGCCTGCCTGGGGGGTCCGGAGTTTGCCTCGGAGACATCGAGCGGGCCGACGGCGCCGTCGTCGACCACCGACTCGGCGGCGGTGCGCTGGGCCCACTCGAAGATCTCCTCAAGTTCAGCGCTGTCGGATTCCAGCCGCACGGCACTCATGTCTCGCGCACCTCGATGAGGGCCGCTTCCTGCGGGCGCAGAGTGGGCATGGGCAGGCCGAGCTTGACCAGGGTGGAGCCAAGGGAAACGAACTCTTCATTCCACCAGGCCGGCTGGGGGCGGGTGGAGATCGTGTCGACGGCTCCGTCGATGCGCACGCGGGCAACGCGGTACCGGCGCTCGGGATCCAGGCCGGCCAGGCGGAGCGCCGGTCCGGGGATGTGCGGCGGGGAGTCGATCGCTGCGAGGGTGACGATGGCATGGCTCGCATCGGCGGAGACAACGCTCTGCGCGATGTGCGCGTTCTCGGTCTCCAGGCGGTGGAGGGTGCCGCGTTCCACCAGGGGAGCGAGGCGCTTGACCTCCCGGATCCAGGCGGTGAGTTCGGCCAGCTCCTCCTCGGAGGCCTCGCGCAGATCCCACTCGATGCCAAAGCTGCCCATCAGAGCGGTGATAGCCCGGAAGCTGAGCAGGCTGTGGCGGCCGGTGACGTGTGCGCGTGCAGCACCAACGTGCGATCCGAGAAGCTCGGGCGGCATCAGCAGGCTGGTCCAGCGCTGGATGCGCTGGCGTTCGAGGGGGTCGTTGGAGTCGGAGGTCCAAAAGCGGTCCACATGCTCGACGATGCCGAGGTCGATGCGCCCGCCGCCCGCCGAGCAGGATTCAATCTCCAGCCAGGGGCAGGCGGCCTTGATCTCGTCGATGAGCCGGTAGGTGGCAAGCGTCTGCTCATGAACGCCGGCGACGCCGGTGGTCCGGTTGACGGGCTCCAGCAGATCACGGTTGTGGTCCCACTTGATGTAGTCGATGCGGTGGGCCGTGACCAGCTCGACGATCCGATCACGCAGGTAGGCGTAGGCATCGGGGTGGGCGGTGTTGACCACCAGCTGCTGGCGGGCCAGAGGGGCATCCCGGTGCACCGGCGAGAGGATCCAGTCCGGGTGGTTGCGGGCCATCTCCGAATCCGGATTCACCATCTCGGGTTCGAACCAGATGCCGAACTGCATCCCGAGGGAGCGCACATGGTCCACAAGCGGCGTGAGCCCGTCGGTCCAGACGCTGGGGTCGACCAGCCAGTCGCCCAGGCCGGCGCGGTCGTGGCGGCGGCCGAGGAACCAGCCGTCGTCCAGAACAAAGCGTTCGACGCCGACGCGGTGGGCGAGGTCGGCGAGCTCAACGAGCGGCGGCAGTGAGTGGTCGAAGTACACTGCCTCCCAGGTGTTCAGGGTGATGGGCCGGCCGACGGCGGGGTGTCCGGGCCGGGCGCGCAGCGTGGCGTGGATGCGGGCGGACGCCTCGTCCAGGCCTTCGCCGTAGCTGGCGTAGAGCCACGGGCTTTCATACTCCCCGCCCGGCTGCAGCACGAGTTCGCCGGTGTGCAGCAGCTCGCCGGCGCCGAGGAAGCTGCGCCCGCCATTGGTGCGTTCGGCCCACATGCGCTGGTTTCCCGACCAGGCGCTGTGGATCGCCCATACTTCACCGCGCGCGAAGTCGAAGCCTGGGGTGCCGGCGAACAGCAGGGTGGCGGCGTCCGGGCCGGTGCGTCCGCGGCGGTTCTCCCGCAGGTGTGTGCCGTCAACCAGGGAGCGGCGCTGCGGACGCCGTTCGCCATTGTGGCGGCCGGAAAGGTCAAGCAGTTCCGTGGCCCGGCCGGGGATGGGCAGGGCGAGGTCGAGGCCCTCCAGGCGGTACTCGGTTCCGCCGTCGTTGCGCAGGGAGGCGCGGGTGCGCAGCAGGCCGCTGGGCAGCAGTTCGATCTCCAGCGTTGCCTGGACCTGGCCCGAAACATCCAGTCCACGGGCGACGAGGCGCTGGGCGGCCCCGGGGGTTGTGCCTGGCGTGTGCTCGTAGCTGACGCCGCAGACGTCGGAGAAGGAGCCCCGTCCGCCGCGGTGTCCGGCGATGCCGGGGAAGCCCATCCAGCCCTGCTTGGCCTCCGGCAGAATGCCAATCGGCCGCGGGGCATCGGGTTCGCTCGTGGCGCGCACCGGCCGGACGTCGTCCAGGATGCGCTGTTCGGTGGCCTCGTCCAGCTGCCCCAGGGCCGAGCCCCAATAGGCGACGACGGGCAGTGAATCGGGTTCAGCCACAAGGACCACGCTCACTCCGGCGGATGTCAGGTGCACAAGCGAGGACTTCATTTCACTCCTTTGTAATTTTGCAGAAATTGTCTGCATAGTTACTTTTATCATGCTATTGTCATGTGACCAGCTTCACTACGAAAGGTTCTTTGGACAATGAAGTTCTCCACGCCAATGCCGGGACGTCGCGCCGTCCTGACGTCCTTTGCAGCAGCCACTGTTGTTGCACTCGTCGGATGCTCCACCCAGACCGGCCAGTCGGCGGCGAAGGGGGAAATCGGCGGCAAGATCACCGTTTGGACCTGGAACGCTCCCGGCTCGGGCCTCAAGGCCGCCATCCCCGCATTCCAGAAGCTCCACCCCGGCGTCGAGGTTGACGTCCAGGATGTCGGCAACCCCGCCATCTGGGAAAAGATCACCACCGGCATGGCCGCCGGCGGCAGCGGTCTGGCCGACATCCTCAACATCGGCATCGACTACATGGGCAACTACTCGGAGAAGTTCCCGAAGCAGCTTGTCGACCTTCGCGACCTGGGTGCCGACAAGCTCGCCACCCAGTTCCCCGCCGGCGCCTGGAAGAGCGGCCAGGGCCCCAAGGGCCAGGTCTTCGGTGTCCCGTACGAGGTCAACGCAGCAGGCTTCTTCTTCCGCCAGGACCTCTTCAAGGAGGCCGGCATCGACTACTCCGGCCTCAAGACCTGGGATGAGCTGCTCGCAGCAGGCACCACCCTGAAGGAAAAGACCGGCGCTTCGCTGTTCAGCATGGACAAGGCCGGCACCGTCGGCGACTCCGCAGGCCTCTTCGAACTGCTGATGGGCCTGCAGGGAGCGTTCTACTTCAACGCCGCCGGCGACATCACCCTGAACGGCCCCGAGGCTGTGCAGTCACTGGAGATCATCAAGAAGGCCAACGACCTCGGGCTCGTCGAGGATGTGCCGGGCAGCTGGGAGAACCTCCTGGTCACCCTGCGCGGTGAGCGCAAGGTTGCCACCACCTCCTCAGGTGGATGGTTGGCCGGCGTGATCGAGGAAGAGGCCCCCGATATGGCCGGCAAGTGGAGCGTCAGCCTGCCCCCGGCCGTCAAGACCGGCGGCCTGACAGGTGCCGTCAACGGTGGCACCTACCTCTCCATACCGAGCTCGAGCAAGAACCAGGCGACCGCCTATGCCTTCATCGACTTCGCCCTCGGAACGCTCGAAGGCCAGAAGCTGGTGTACGACGGCGGTGGCATGTTCCCCGGCTTCAAGCCGATGCTGGACTCCGATGGCTTCGTCGCCCCCAACGCCTTCTTCGGCGGCGAGAAGGTCAACCAGATCTTCATCGACGAGCTGAACCAGGACACCCCCGCGGTGAACTACACGAGCGACTACGCCCGCGCACTGAAGGCCTACGTCGACGTTCAGACGCGCGTTGTGCTCAAGGGCGCCGATCCCAAGACGGAGCTGGACGAGGCCGCGAAGCAGGTCGCACAGCAGACCGGCCGCAAGCTGGCCACCAACTAGCAGTCGAACCAGGGTGCGCCGGCCACCGGCCGGCGCACCCATGAAAAGGCCCTCACCATGAATACTCTTGTCCAATCATCGACGCCGGCAACGGCCGAGAAGCCTGTGGCGCCGCGGCGCCGCCGGTCGTCAGTCGGGTACCCCAGAATCACGCCGTACCTGTTCTTGATGCCCATGATCCTGCTGTTTGTCGGGTTCAAGCTCTACCCCTACATCTCGGCGTTCTGGCTGAGTTTGACCAAGAACGTTGGTGGTGAGGTCGAGTTCGCCGGTTTGGAGAACTACACCCGGCTCATTGCGGACCCGCTCTTCTACAAGGCGTTGGCCAACACCGGCATCATTCTGCTCGTGCAGGTGCCGATCATGCTGGTGCTCGCGATCGTGCTGGCCGTTGCCTTCAACTCCGTGCTCCTGAAGATCCGTTCCTTCTGGCGCACCGCCTATTTTGTGCCAATCGTGATGGGCCTCGTCGCCTACGGCATCCTGTTCCGCGCCCTGTTCAACACGAACGAGGGGTTCGTCAACTACCTCATCAGCTTCATCGGACTGTCCCCGATTCCGTGGCTTGGCGATCCGCTGTGGGCCAAGGTCTCGATCGTCATCGCCATGACCTGGCACTACACCGGCCAGAATGCCATCATCTACCTCGCCCAGATGCAGTCGATCGGTGGCGAGCTCTATGAGGCGGCCCACGTCGACGGCGCCAGCGCCTGGCAGCGGTTCTGGCACGTGACCCTGCCGGGCCTGCGTCCGGCCATCGTGCTCACAGTCATCCTCTCGACGATCGGCACCCTGCAGCTCTTCGACGAGCCCTATGTCCTCACCAACGGCGGCCCGGACAATGCAACCCTCACGGTTGGCATGTACCTCTACCAAAACGGGTTCAAGTTCTTCGACTTCGGCTACGCCTCGGCCATCGGCTACGCCCTGACCATCATCATCGGCGTGATTTCGCTGATCCAGCTCCGCTTGTTCAAGGAGAAGTCCTAATGTCCAACACCAACATTGTGGTGCGGAAGAGCCGGGGACGCTCGCTTGTCCTGACCACCGCCATAGCGGCCGGTGCAGTATTCATGGTGCTGCCGTTTTATTGGCTTCTGATCGCCACCACCTACGGCGCACACGACATCTTTGCCACGCCCCCGCACTTCCTGCCCGGCCCGGCCTTCGTCGAGAACTTTGTCGGACTCTTCCGGGACACCATGTTTGGGCGCTCCATGGTCAACTCGCTGTTCGTCTCGACCACCTACACGGCGCTGGGGCTCATTGTCTGCACGGCCGCCGGCTACGCCTTCGCGAAGTTCAAGTTCCGTGGCCAGAACCTCTTGTTCGGTGCACTGCTGGTGACGCTGGCTCTGCCGTCCCAGGTGACGCTGGTTCCGCTGTTCCAGATCATGGTCAACCTCGGCTGGCTCGACAGCTACCAGGCCCTCATCCTGCCGAACCTTGCACTGCCCTTTGGCATCTTCCTGATGAAGCAGACGATGTCCACCATCCCCGATGAGATGATCCAGGCCGCCCGCATCGACGGCGCCGGCGAGTTCCGCGTGTTCAGCCAGATCGTCCTTCCGACGGTCCGCCCGGCCCTGTCTGCCCTGGCGATCTTCCTCTTCCTGGCCCAGTGGAACGACTTCGTCTACCCGCTCGTCGTCCTGCGCTCACCGGAGTCCTACACGGTTCCCGTCGCCCTGGCCTCGCTGCAGGGCATCGGCACCACCGACTACGGCCAGCTCCTGATGGGCACCATGCTCTCGATGCTGCCCGTGCTCATTCTCTTCCTCTTTCTCCAACGTCAATTCGTCGCAGGCATTCTGGCCGGCGCTGTTAAGCAATAAGGATCCGCTGTGCTACTTGAAGACCACCAGCTCCTGTCCGTGCAGTGGACGGAGCTCCCGCGGGGCATCAAATTCGGTGTGGGCGGTGGATGCCTTGTCGAGGGCGTAGAACGCCGCGGCCTTGTCGACATCGTCACCGTGAGCATCGCCGCCGGCGGGCAGATTGTGCTCGAGGCTCCGCTGGGCAATGCCACCGCCTATTGGCACCCGGGCTTCGACCCGGGGGACTGCCTGCCCGCCGACTGGAAGGGCCGCATCGGGTTCAGTGCCGTGCGCTCGGCTCCGATCGGAGTGCTGTGCGATGCCAATGGCAACAGCGGTTTCGCCTTCGCCTTCGACTGCCTCACGCAGGAGGGCGAGCTGGAATACGGCGCCTCCGAGGAAGCCAAGACCTTCGTTGTCCGCTTGGGCATCGCCGAGGGCCTGGCCGAGGCCCGCTCCGTCGTGCGCCTGGCCGTCGTGGCAGAAGAATCCGGCTACGAGCAGGCCATCCGTGAGCTGTCGGTGATCCTGCATGACGGCATCGCCGGCAGGGCGGCAGCCGTCATCGCCCGAGAACCTGTGTACTCCACCTGGTACGCGTACTCACAGCAGATCTCCCACGAGATCGTCATGCGCAACGCCGAGGCGGCGCGGGGGATCGGCTGCAAGTCGGTCTTCATCGACGACGGCTGGCAGAAGTTCGGCGACGGCCGCTGGTACGCAGGATGTGGCGACTGGGTGCCGGATACGGCAAAGTTCCCCGACCTCCGCGGCACCGTGGCAGAGCTGGCCGACGGCGGCCTCGAAACGGTGATGTGGGTTGCTCCGTTCCTGATGGGCGAACTGAGCGAGGCGTACTCCACCCTTGCCCCGTTTGCGAGCCACTACGCCGAGGGCCTGCGGACCTGGGTTCTGGACCCCCGCCACCGCGAGGTGCGTGAGCACCTGGTGGCGATGTGCTCACGATTGATGGTCGACTACAATCTGGACGGGCTGAAGATCGACTTCCTCAACAACGTCATGTCCTACGCGGGGACACCCTCCACCGGTGACATTGCCGACGTCGGCGACGCCATGGCAGTGGTGCTGGGCGAGATTGAGGCGGCCATTGAAGCGGCGCGCCCCGGAGCGCTCATCGAGTTCCGCCAGCCGTACATCTCTCCGGCCGTGGCGCCCTTTGCCGACGTCATCCGGGCCAACGACTGCCCGGCCGACGCCGACCAGAACCGCCGCTCGACGATCAACCTGCGGTTGCTGGCCATCGACCAGATCGTGCATTCCGACCCGGTGATGTGGGATCCGACGGCCCCTGTTGAGACGGTGTCCCGGCAGCTGCTGAACACCTTCTTCTCGGTGCCGCAGATCTCGATGCCGCTGGATGTGCTCCCCGACGCGCACCGGGTGCGGGCCACCGAGCTGCTGACGCAGTGGCGTTCCCTCCGCGAGGTGCTGCTGACCGGTGAACTCAGTGTGGGGCTGCCGAATGAGAGCTACCCCGTCGTGTCGTCGCGCCTTGGCTCGACGCTCGTTGTCGGCGCCTACCAGCCTCGCCACCTGGAGCTGGACCTTGACGGGATCAGCGAGCTCGTCATCCTGAACTCGACGGCTGCGCAGGTCCTGCCGTACACGGTGGCCGGGGCGGCACCCCGGGTGGGCACGGTGCTCGCCGAGGGCAGTGCCGCGGCAACCGGCATTGAGCTCGGTGGGCGCGGATTCGTTGACGTGGCCCCGTGGGGAATCACCCGGATCACGCTCGGCAACCCCTAGGAAACTCCGGCTGATGCGGGCGCCAAACAGCGCCCGCTTCAGGCATCGACAGTCCTTGGACGTGGGAATAGCCTTGAATTATTGGGGATTATTCCGACAACGATGACGGAGAGGTGCCCACTATGGGAGCCGAAGAAAATGCAGATTTGGTCAGGCGCGGCTACGAGGCATTCGTAGCCGGCGACGTGGAGACCCTTGGCGGATTGTTTGCCGATGATGCCGTGTGGCATGTTGCCGGCAGCAACGCGCTGTCCGGGCCAAAGGAGGGCCGCGATGCCATCCTCGCCTACTTCGGAGAGTTGGCGGCGCAGACCCAGGGAAGTCTTGCCGTGAACCTCGATGAGATCATCGGCGGCGAGGACCACACGGTGGCGCTGCAGCACAACACCGCCGAGCGTGACGGCAAGACCCTGGATTCCAAGGGTGCGTTCGTGTTCGAGGTCCGGGACGGCAAGATTTCCGAAGCACGGGAATTCTTCACCGACACGGCACAGGGCGACGATTTCTGGTCCTAGCCAGAGTGGAAGTCCGGGCGGGGATCTGCACGAAGGGGAGGATCAGGATTAGTCCGGATCCGCCCCTTCGTCGTCTGCCGCCTCACTCGATGACGCCTCGCCGGAGCCGTCGCCGCTCTGCGGGATCTCATCCTCGGGCTCGGGCGCTCCGTAGCCGCCCTCCGGGGTGTGGTGCTGTTCGCTTGTCATGGCGCCTCCCACGTTTGGGTCTCGAACCGCCTCCGCCAGACCGGCGGGGCCGCTTGGTTCAAGTGTCCCGCGCCGGGCACCGAGAGGCCAGAGGCCGGGCTCCCTCCCTATGAGGAGGTGGCAGCCTTCGCCGCCACCAGCTCCTCGGCAATCGCCAGAAGCTCCCGTGCCGAGGCATCCCAACTGAACGTGGCCGCCTGGGCGACGGACGCCGTCGAGCGTTCCTCCCAGACGCCGGGCTCGGCCAAGTCACGCACAGCCGCGGCAAACTCGGATGAGGAGTCGGCCGGGACGTAGCCGGCAGCCGTTCCACCCACCTCGCGGAAGATGTCGGTGTCGGCCACCACTACCGGGGTGCCCAGGGCCATGGCCTCGACCAGCGGCAGGCCGTAGCCCTCGGCCTTGGACAGCGTGACCAGCGCCGTGGCGCGCAGCAGCAGGGCGTCGTATTCCTCATCGGTGACGCCGTTGTGGAACACCACCGAGGCGCCGGCGGGGATCTGGGCCTCCAGCTCGGCCCGCCGGGCGGGGTTGACCCGGCTGAGCAGGTGAAGCGTGAAGTCCTTCAGTTCCGCCATGCCCGCAATCAGGGTTTCGACGTTCTTGTAGGGCATGAAGGAACCCATGTAGACAAGCGTCTTCTCGGGCGCCACGGCGGGGTCGCGGGGGACCCGGGACCCCTGTGGCGCGTTGCCGACAATCCGGATGGGCTTGCGCGTCAGGGAGTGCTTTTCCATCAGCGCCTGGGTGGTCCGGCTGATGGTGGCGACGACGTCGGCCCGGTTCAGCAGGAGCCGCTGGGGCCAGTAGGCCTTGTGGTACAGGCGCCAGAGCACGCGGATGGGTGCCGGCAGGAAGCCCGGGGGAGCGGGGTGCTCGTAGTAGATCAGGTCATGCAGGGTCAGCACCAGCGGGTACTTCTTGCCCCAGCTGCCCATGGTCTGCATGGGGCAGAACACCAGATCGGGTTCCAGCACATTGATTTGCCCGGCGACAAAGAGCTCGCGCGGTGAAAGCGGGCTGGTGATCAACACAAACGGCAGGTCCGGCAGCAGGGCCAGCTGGCGCTCGTCGGAGATCAGCATGGTGACCCGGGCGTACGGCGCCACGGCCTCCATCAGGCTGGCGCCGTAGCGGCTGATGCCGTCGTGGTGGTCGGTGCGGGTGAACCGGGCGTCGATGACCAGGTGGAGAAGCCGGCCGGCGGCGGAGGAGTGGGCGTTCACGTGGGCGGGTGCCTTTCCAGAAAGCGGGTGATGGCTGCGGCGGCGGGCGCGGGCGTTTCGTAGTGGATCAGGTGCCCGACGCCGTCGATGACCACCAGCTCGGCATCCGGCAGCAGCCCCATCAGTTTGTGCTGGTTGGGCAGCGTGGCAATCTCGTCCTCGGCGCCGGCAATGAGCAGCACTGGCAGCGTAAGCCGGGATGCAACCTGGCGGACGGTGCCGCCGATGGAAGCGCGGAAGGATTCCAGCAGCATCTCGCGGTTGGCGAAGAGGCTGAAGTAGCGGTTGTGCTGGTCGTGGATGAACGCCAACAGGTCCGGATCCTTGGTCTTGGCCATGGTGACGCTCATGACCTTGACGATCAGCTTGCTGCGCAGCAGCGCATTGCCCATCCGCTCCGGCAGCCGGGCAGAGGCCAGGTAGTAGAACAGTGCCAGCTTGGACAGCACGCCCTTGGGGCCCTCGAGCGCCGGGGCGGCGATGGGGTTCACCAGGATCAGCGGGTGGATCCGCGTGGGATCGGCGGCGGCAAAGTGGCTGGCCACGATGGAGCCAAACGAGTGGCCCAGCAGCACGGTGTCCGGGCCGAGGTCCAGGGCCTCCATGAAGGCCGCCAGGAAGTATCCGTAATGCTCGACGTCGTGCGGGGCCGAGCGGAACGGCTCGGACACGCCAAAGCCGGGCAGATCGGGCATGATGATGCGCGCATCGGGCAGTTCCTCCACCACGCGCTCCAGGCCGTGGTGGTCCCCGCGGAAGCCGTGCACCACCAGGATGGTGCGGGTGGCCTCCGTCATGCTTGCCGGCGCGTACTCCCAGTAGTGGGCTGTTGCGCCGTCCAGCTCCAGGGTGTGCTCGCGCATCCGCGGGCCAAGGCTGAGGGAAATCTGGGTCACGTGTGAACCGATCTGCTGTGGAGATGGAGAGGGGGCGGCGGAGCGGTCTAGCCCACCAGCACCGGGTTGGAGCCGGAGCGGTGCCCGCGGTCCAAGCCGGCCACGGCGTCCATTTCTTCGGTGCTGAGGGTGAAGTCGAAGATGTCGATGTTCTCCGCGATGCGCCCGGCGGAGCTGGCCTTGGGCAGACTGAGGACGCCGCACTGGTGGTGCCAGCGCAGCACAATCTGGGCCACGCTGCGCGAGTGGGCCTGGGCCAGCGAGGTCAGCACCGGATCTTCCAGCAGCTGGCCGCGGGCCAGCGGGCTCCACGCCTGGGTGCGGATGCCGGCAGCCTCGTGCAGGGTGCGCAGCTCGCGTTGCTGCAGCCACGGGTGCAGCTCGATCTGGTTCAGGGCAGGGACGACGTCGGTCTCCTGCAGCAGGCGGTCCAGGTGCTCCGGTTCAAAGTTGGAGACGCCGATGGCCCGGACGCGGCCATCATGGTACAGCTTCTCCAGCGCCTTGTAGGTGGGGATGTAGAGGTCCTGGTCCGGGCACGGCCAGTGGACCAGGTAGAGGTCAAGGTAGTCCAGGCCCAGCTTGTCCATGGATTCATCGAAGGCCGCCAGCGTGGCGTTGTAGCCGTGGCGGTCGTTCCAGACCTTGGAGGTGACAAAGATGTCCTCGCGGTCCAGCCACTCCTCGGTGGCCGCGCGCACTCCCTGGCCCACGCCTTCTTCGTTGGCGTAGAGCGCAGCGGTGTCCAGCGTGCGGTAGCCGGCCTCCAGGGCCAGGCCCGTCAGGTGGGCGCTGTCGGCCAGCGGCACCTTGTAGAGGCCGAAGCCCACCGAGCCGATGTTTGCACCATTGTTCAGGGACACTGTGGGGACCGTTTGCATGGCCCTTACTCTACCGACCCGAAGCGGTGTCCAGCGGCAGGAATCCGCCCACCGCATCCTCGGCCGCGCCGTCGGACTCCACGAGCGATCTGGCGGTGGCCTCGTCGAGGATCAGATCGGTGGCCAGGCCGGCGGCCAGGGCGCCCCGGAGGCCGTTCAATTTGGACTCGCCGGAGACCACGCAGATGCGCCGGCGCACGCCGCGCAGCAGGGCCAGCTCCGGTCCGGAGGAGCGCTCGTTGAGCACAATCCCGGCGTCGGAGCCGTCCGCCCGGAAGAACACCGTGGCCACGTCGCCGACGACGGCGCTGGCCGCGAGCGAGTCGATGTCCACCTCGTCCAGATAGCCGCCGGAGTAGACATGGCTGGGCACATCGGCGTCGACCGATCCGACGCCGAAGATGGCCATGGTCATGCGCTCCTGCAGACCGAGGATGCGCAGCACGCTGCGTTCACGCCACATGAGCTTCTTGGTTTCGGCCTGGTCGAAGAACGCCGGCACCGGAAACTGCTCCACCCGGGCGCCATAGGCATTGCCAAAGCGGCGCATGATCTCGCTGGCGTAGGTGATGCCGGTGGTCTGGGTGTTGCCCGCGCCGTTCAATTGCACAATCACGCTGCCGTGGGTGATCTTGCGGGTCAGGTGCCGGCTGACGGCGCTGATGGTGGCGCCCCAAGCGACGCCGATGATGGCGTTGGAGTCCACCAGCGGGCCGATGGTGCGGGCGGCCTGCAGGCAGACGCGCTCCATCACCTCCACCTCGTTGACGGAGTCGGCCACAGGGACCACGTGCACATCCACCCGGTATTTGGCCCGGATGGCCCGTTCCAGCTCGGGGGCGCTGTCCATGGGGCTGCGGATCTGCACCTGCACCAGTCCGGTCTCCCGTGCCGTGGACAGCAGCCGGGAAACGGTGGACCGGGAGACCCGCAGTTCGCGGGCGATGGCATCCATCGTGAGGTCCTGCAGATAGTACATTTGTGCAGCTCTCAGAGTGTCTGAGCCCTTTGTGCGAGATCCGGCCATGTGACGCAGCCCATTTCTGCACGTTTGTGCATTGCGGTTGACTATATTTTCCAGCTAATCCAAGAATAATGGGAGAAGGCGCCCATGGGCGCGAAAAATCGGGACTCGAAGAGGTCACATTGAGAATCCTTGGCTCCACCGCAAAGAACACCACTGACAATACGACGGCACCCGCCGTCCGCCCGGAGATCGACGCCCTGCGCGAACGTCCCCACGCTTCGGTGCTGATCATTGGTGGTGGAATCAACGGCGTTGGAACCTTCCGCGATCTGGCGCTGCAGGGCGTTGATGTGGCGCTGGTGGAGCGCGGCGACTACTGCCAGGGTGCCTCTGGCGCCTCCTCGCACATGATCCACGGCGGCATCCGCTACCTCGAAAACGGCGAATTCCGCCTGGTCCAGGAGTCCGTGGTGGAGCGCAACCGTCTGTTGCGGATCGCCCCGCATTATGTGAAGCCCCTGAAGACCACCATCCCGATCTTCAGCACCGTGTCCGGCGTCCTCTCGGCCCCGCTGCGGTTCCTGACGCACAAGCAGCAGGGCAAGCCGAAGGAACGCGGTGCCTTCCTCATCAAGCTGGGCCTGAGCCTGTACGACTCCTTCTCCCGCGACGGCGGCATGGTTCCGCGCCACCAGTTCAAGGGCCGCACCAAGGCCCTGGCCGAGCTGCCGGCGCTGAACCCCGGCATCAAGTACGCGGCCACCTACTTTGACGCGTCCGTGCACAATCCGGAGCGCCTGACCCTCGATGTCCTGCAGGACGGCGAGAAGGCCGGTCTGGCCGCAGACGGAACCCGCCGGGCCCGCGCCACCAACTACCTGGCCGTCACCGCCATCACGGCCGACGGCGTCGAGCTCACCGACCAGCTGACGGGGGAGAGCTTCACCGTCACGGCCGACGTCATCGTCAACACCACAGGTGCCTGGGTGGACAAGACCAACCAGGCCATGGGCGCCGCCAGCACCTTCATGGGCGGCACCAAGGGCTCGCACATTGTGCTGGACCACCCGGAGCTGCTGGCCGCCTGCAACGGCCGCGAGATCTTCTTCGAGCACACCGACGGCCGCATCGTGCTGATCTACCCGATGGGCGACCGCGTCCTGGTGGGCACCACGGACGTTGACGCCGACATGGACAAGGACGCCGTGTGCACCCCGGAAGAGGTTGACTACTTCTTCGACCTGATCGGGCACGTCTTCCCGGCCATCACCGTCACCAAGGACGCCATCGTCTACTCGTTCTCCGGCGTCCGCCCGCTGCCGCGCCACGATGCCACGGCCCCCGGCTTCGTCTCCCGCGACTACCGCATCGAGCGCGCCGACCACGTGGTGGCCGGCCGCAAGGTTCCCGCCCTGAGCCTGGTGGGCGGCAAGTGGACCACATTCCGCGCGCTCTCCGAGCACATGACCAACGACGTCCTGGAACTTCTGGGTGTGGAGCGCCAGGTTTCCACAGCCAAGCTCGCCATCGGCGGCGGCGCGGACTTCCCGTCCACTCCGGCCGGCGAGGAGCAGTGGATCAAGAACCACGCCACCGGCACCATCGATGCCGCCCGCGTGGCAGTGCTGCTCACCCGCTACGGCACGCGCGCCGCCGCGGTGATCGACTACCTGCAGGCCGGCGAGGACGCCGTCTTCGATTCCACCCATGAGCTGAGCACCCGCGAGGTCGCCTTCATGGTGGAGCACGAGCAGATCGGCCACCTGATCGACGTGCTGATCCGCCGCACCTCCCTGGCCTTCCGCGGCCTGGTCACGGCCGAACTGCTGGAGGAGACCGCTGCCGCCCTGGCCGGGCCCCTCGGCTGGGACGCCGCCCACCGCGCGGCCGAGGTCACGCACGCACAGGAAACCCTGGCCCGCTTCCATGGGGTCCAGGTACAAAGCTTGATTGCCTAGGCCAACGAGGCCACTGGCGCAAGAACGGGCGGTGCTCACTCGAGCCGCCTGACAACAGAATAAACAACAAGGAGTCAAAGATGTCTCTTGGAATCATCTTCCTGTCAGAAGTGATGGGAACCATGATGCTCACCCTGCTTGGTTGCGGTGTTGTGGCC
Source organism: Arthrobacter sp. 35W (assembly GCF_000482545.1). Classification (GTDB taxonomy): domain Bacteria; phylum Actinomycetota; class Actinomycetes; order Actinomycetales; family Micrococcaceae; genus Specibacter. The sequence goes on along the minus strand of NZ_KI519454.1, from coordinate 1,870,329 downwards.
AACGTTGCCCTCAAGGGCACGAAGGGCAACGCCGGTGGCTTCCACCTCGTCAACTGGGGATGGGGCCTGGCCGTCATGGCCGGTGTGTTTGTTGCCGCCAAGTCCGGTGCCCACCTGAACCCGGCCGTGACCCTGGGCATTGTGTCCAGCGGCGCCAAGGAATTCGTCCCCGGCATCCCGGTGGACGGTGCCTCGATCTTCACCTACTTTGGCGGAGAGATGCTGGGTGCCTTCATCGGCGCCGTCGTCTGCTGGCTCGCCTACAAGCAGCACTTCGATGCTGAGCCCGACGCCGGCACCAAGCTGGCCGTCTTCTCGACCGGCCCGGCCATGCGCAACTACGGCTGGAACCTGGTCACGGAAATCATCGGCACGTTTGTCCTGGTCTTTGTCATCCTGATGCTGGGCAACCAGCCGAACCAGCTCGGCCCGCTGGCCGTGGCTCTTCTGGTGGTTGGCATCGGCGCGTCCCTCGGTGGACCCACCGGCTACGCCATCAACCCGGCCCGTGACCTTGGACCGCGCATCGCCCACGCCCTGCTCCCGATCAAGGGCAAGGGCTCCAGCGACTGGGCCTACTCCTGGGTCCCGATCGTTGGCCCGCTGGTTGGTGGCACGCTCGGCGGCCTCATGTCCCAGTGGATCCCCGTTCTGGTCACCAAGTAGTCCGCGGCAAGAGCCTTCCTGCAACCGTTCCTACAGAAAGAAACAACGATGTCTCAATATGTGATTGCAATTGACCAGGGAACCACCTCAAGCCGGGCCATCGTGTTCGACCACGACGGCAACATCGTCTCCAGCGGCCAGCTGGAGCACGAGCAGATTTTCCCCAAGGCCGGTTGGGTGGAGCACAACGCCGCCGAGATCTGGAACAACACCCGCGAGGTCATCGGCACGGCTCTGGCCCAGGCCAACCTGACGCGCCACGACATTGTGGGCGTCGGCATCACCAACCAGCGCGAGACCGCCGTCGTCTGGGACAAGAACACCGGTGTCCCCGTCTACAACGCGATCGTCTGGCAGGACACGCGTACGCAGCCCATCGTTGACGAGCTGGCGGCCGACGGCGGCGTCGAGCGTTTCAAGCAGAAGGTCGGTCTGCCGCTGGCCACCTACTTCTCCGGCACCAAGATCAAGTGGATCCTGGACAACGTGGAGGGTGCCCGCGAGCGGGCCGAGGCGGGGGATCTGCTGTTCGGCAACACCGACAGCTGGGTCACCTGGAACCTGACGGGCGGCCCGGACGGCGGCGTGCACATCACCGACGTCACCAACGCCTCCCGCACCATGTTCATGGACCTGGAGACGCTCGCCTGGGAGCAGGAGATCCTGGACATCTTCGGCGTGCCGCGTTCCATGATGCCCGAGATCAAGTCCTCCTCCGAGGTCTACGGCCACGTCCACACCTCGCAGCTGCTCCGCGAGGTGCCGGTGGCCGGCATCCTGGGCGATCAGCAGGCCGCCACCTTTGGCCAGGCTGCGTTCCAGGCCGGCGAGGCCAAGAACACCTACGGCACGGGCTGCTTCCTGATCTTCAACACGGGCGAGGAAATCGTCCACTCGAAGAACGGGCTGCTGACCACGCTGGGCTACAAGCTCGGCGACGCCGCTCCGCACTACGCGCTGGAGGGTTCCATCGCCGTCACCGGGTCCTTGATCCAGTGGCTGCGCGACAACCTGGGCATGATCAGCTCGGCCCCCGAGGTTGAGACGCTGGCTGCATCGGTGGAGGACAACGGCGGCGTGTACATCGTGCCCGCGTTCTCCGGTCTGTTTGCCCCGTACTGGCGCTCGGATGCCCGCGGCGCCATCGTCGGCCTGACGCGCTTCGTGAACAAGAACCACATTGCCCGCGCCGCTCTGGAGGCCACCGCCTTCCAGACGCGCGAGGTGCTGGACGCCGTGAACGCGGACTCCGGTGTGGATCTGACGGAGCTGAAGGTCGACGGCGGCATGGTGGCCAACGATGCGCTGATGCAGTTCCAGGCCGACATCCTCGGTGTTCCGGTGATCCGTCCGAAGGTCACGGAGACCACGGCGCTGGGTGCTGCCTACGCGGCCGGCCTGGCCGTTGGCTTCTGGAACGACCTGGGGGAGCTGTCCTCCAACTGGGCCGAGGACAAGCGCTGGGAGCCGAGCATGGACTCCGCCGAGCGCGACCGCCAGATGCGTCTGTGGAAGAAGGCTGTCACGAAGTCGATGGACTGGGTCGACGACGACGTGAAGTAGAACCTGTGCGGTCCTGACCGCCCAGCCTCCGGGTCCCCAACTGAGTGACAGTTATCGCACATTATTTGCTCGAAATCGTGCGATAACTGTCACTCAGATGGGCAGGGCGGGTGCCCGGGTGCCGGCGTATGGACCGGCGCCGCCGGGGATTTACGTAGTGCGCTAAAGTGGGTCTATGCAGCGTTTTCTTCTTCTTGGATAGCCGCATGGTTTCCCGGGGCCCCTTGTTGAGGCTCTGCACCATGCGGTTTGCCCCTTGCTGAGTCGAGGGGCTTTTGTGTGTTCAAGGAAAAACAGCAAAACAGCAACAGCCGGTTTCTTCAACTAGCCGACCAATGAGTGAAAAGGCAGGGTACGTGAGCGTGCAGTCCCAGACTGAGCAGGGCCAGAACAGCGAAGAGGGCGTGTACAACTTCGCCGCCATGGAGGCCAAGTGGCCGGCCATTTGGGACGAGCTGAAGGTGTTCACCCCGCTTGACGACGGTTCCAAGGAACGCCGCTACGTGCTCGACATGTTCCCGTACCCCTCCGGCGACCTGCACATGGGCCACGCGGAGGCGTTTGCGATGGGCGACGTCGTCTCGCGCTACTGGCGCCAGCTGGGCTATGACGTGATGCACCCGATCGGCTGGGACTCCTTCGGTCTGCCGGCGGAGAATGCCGCGATCAAGCGCAACGCGCACCCGAGCGAGTGGACCTACGCCAACATCGAGACCCAGGCGGCCTCGTTCCGCCGGTACGCGATCTCCGCCGACTGGTCCCGCCGTCTGCACACCTCGGACCCGGAGTACTACCGCTGGACCCAGTGGCTGTTCACCCGGTTCTACGACCGCGGCCTGGCCTACCGCAAGGATTCCCCGGTCAATTGGTGCCCCAAGGACCAGACCGTGCTGGCCAACGAGCAGGTTGTCAACGGCGCCTGCGAGCGTTGCGGCACCGTCGTCACCAAGAAGTCGCTGAACCAGTGGTACTTCAAGATCACCGACTACGCGGACCGACTGCTCGATGACATGGAGCCGCTGCAGGGCCACTGGCCCGACCGCGTCCTGGCCATGCAGCGCAACTGGATCGGCCGCTCCGAGGGTGCGCACGTCAACTTCGTCATCGAAGGCACCGACGCCAAGCCCGAGCACCAGCTCACCGTCTTCACCACCCGCCCGGACACCCTCTACGGCGCAACGTTCTTCGTTGTGGCTGCAGATGCTCCGCTGGCTCTGGACCTGGTGACGGCCGAGCACGCCGAGGCGCTGAGCGACTACCGCGAGCGGGTCAAGGCCCTCAGCGACATCGAACGCCAGTCCACCGAGCGCGAGAAGACAGGTGTGTTCACCGGCCGCTACGCGATCAACCCGCTGACCGGTGAGAAGCTGCCGGTCTGGGCAGCCGACTATGTGCTGGCCGACTACGGCACCGGTGCGATCATGGCCGTGCCGGCGCACGACCAGCGCGACCTGGACTTTGCCCGGGCCTTCGACCTGCCCGTGCGCGTGGTGCTGGACACCGGCGAAGAGGACCCTGCCGTCTCCGGCACCGCCACTGCCGGCGAGGGCACACTGGTCAACTCCGGCGCCCTGGACGGGCTGCCGAAGTCCGAGGCCATCCCGGCCGCCATCAAGATCCTTGAGGACCTGGGCACCGGCGAGAAGTTTGTGAACTACCGCCTGCGCGACTGGCTGCTCAGCCGCCAGCGCTTCTGGGGCACGCCCATCCCGATCATCCACTGCGCCGACTGCGGCGAGGTGCCGGTTCCGGACGACCAGCTGCCCGTCACGCTGCCCTCCGACCTGCGCGGCGAGGATCTGTCCCCCAAGGGCACCTCCCCGCTGGCCGCAGCCGAGGCCTGGGTCAATGTGGACTGCCCCAACTGTGGCGGCCCGGCCAAGCGCGACACGGACACCATGGACACCTTCGTGGACTCGTCCTGGTACTTCCTGCGCTTCGTGTCCCCGCAGTACACCGAGGGACCGTTCGATCCGGCCAAGATCAACGAGTGGATGCCGGTCGGCCAGTACGTGGGCGGCGTCGAGCACGCCATCCTGCACCTGCTCTACGCCCGCTTCTTCACCAAGGTTGTCCACGATCTGGGTCTGCTGGAAGCCTCCGAGCCGTTCAGCGCCCTGCTGAACCAGGGCCAGGTGCTCAACGGCGGCAAGGCCATGAGCAAGTCCCTGGGCAACGGTGTGGATCTGGGTCTGCAGCTGGACAAGTACGGCGTCGACGCCATCCGTCTGACCATGGTCTTCGCCGGTCCGCCGGAGGACGACGTCGACTGGGCGGACGTTTCGCCGTCGGGCTCCGCCAAGTTCCTCGCCCGTGCCTGGCGCCTGGGCCAGGACATCTCCAGTGCGGCCGGCACGGATCCTGCCACCGGCGACCGGGCCCTGCGTTCGCTCACGCACCGCACGGTCTCCGAGGCCAAGGCACTGTTGGAGAGCCACAAGTTCAATGTGGTGGTGGCCAAGCTGATGGAGCTGGTCAACGCCACCCGCAAGGCGATCGACTCCGGCGTCGGCGGTGCCGATCCGGCAGTGCGCGAGGCCACCGAGGCCGTCGCCATCCTGCTGAGCCTCTTCGCGCCATACACGGCCGAGGATCTGTGGGAGGAGCTGGGGCACCTGGCCTCCGTCGCCAATGCCGGCTTCCCGGCGGTGGACGAGTCCCTGCTGGTGCAGGACTCCGTCACGGCCATCGTGCAGGTGCAGGGCAAGGTCCGCGACCGCCTGGAGGTCTCCCCGGAGATCACCGAGGACGAGCTGCGTGAGCTGGCTCTGGCCTCCGACGCCGTTGCCAAGGCCCTGGACGGCCGCGGCATCCGCACGGTGATTGTCCGCGCACCCAAACTGGTGAACATCGTTCCCGCTTAATCACAACACTGGATATGAAGGCGACCCCGTGGCAGCAGCCGCGGGGTCGCCTTCATACGCAGACGTGGCGGCGGAGAGCGTCTACCATTTCAGATAGTGCGGCCCGCCGGTGCCCTGAAGCTCCGTTTGAAGCAACTTCTACAAACTCCCAGGAGACTGAGATCCATGCCCAACCGTGTGACGTCCCCTCCCGTTGTTCCTTCGCTTCAGCACTGGTCGGGTTCGCCGCGGCGGCTGGATGCCTCCGGGCCGTTGGCCATTGACGGCGACGGCGTGCTGGCACCGTTGGCCGCCCAGCTCGGGGCCGAGCTGCTCGAGCTGCGGGGCGGCAGCCGCCATGGCGCGGCACCCGAGGCAACCGTGCGGCTGGTGCTCGATGCCGGCTTTGCCGGGGACGGCGACGTCGTTGTTCCCGCCACTGCGCTGGACGAGGCCTACTTGTTGACGGTCGGGGACGAGGTGGTCATCACCGCCCGCACCGCCCGCGGAGTCTTCTACGGCACCAGGACGCTGCTGCAGCTCTTATCCGGATCGGCGGAGCTGAACCACGGCACGGCCGTGGACTGGCCCAACTATCCGGTGCGCGGATTCATGCTCGACGTCGGACGACGCTATGCGGCGCCGGGGTTCATCCGCGATTGCATCCGGTTTCTGGGCTGGTACAAGATGAACACCTTCATCATCCATCTCAACGACAACGAGATCGCCAAGGACACCAAGCGCAGCTGGGCCGAGGCGCAGCAGGCCTTCCGGCTGGCCAGCGACAACCCCGCCTTTGCCGGGCTGGCGGCCGAGGACGGAGTCTACACCCGGGCCGACTGGGATTCCTTCGAGGACCTTGCGGCACGGCACGGCATGACGCTCGTGCCGGAGATCGATGCCCCGGCCCACTCGCGGTCCTTCATCCGCTGGCGTCCGGAGCTGGGCCTCAAGGGTGGCGACTCGGACATGCTGGATCTGTCCAAGCCGGAGAGCACCGAGCTCATGAAGAGCATCTTCACCGAATTTGTGCCCTGGTTCCGCGGCCCCGAGGTGCACTTCGGTGCCGACGAGTACACCAAGGAGCACGAGGGTGCCTACCGCGGCTACTTCAACACCATCGCCGCGCACCTTCGCTCACTGGGCAAGGCCCCCATGGCCTGGGGCAGCCTGACACACATGAACGACGGCGCGGGCCTGGACCCCGCGGAGAACCCTGCAGCCGACGACGGCACCCCCGCGGGCTACGACCGCGATGTGGTGGTCTGCTCCTGGAACAACGGCTGGTACGGCCCGAACGAGGCCATCAACGACGGCTACACGATCATCAACACCAACGATGACCTGCTCTACCTGGTCCCGCTGGCCGACTACTACCACGGTGAGCATCTGGACGGCGAAGCGCTCTTTGCCGGCTGGGAGCCGCACATCTTTGCCGACGGCCAGTCCGTGGAGCCCGGCCACCCGCAGCTGCGCGGCGCAGCCTCGGCACTGTGGAACGATCTGGTGCTGGCGGACTACGACGAGCGCCTGATGTACCGCATGCTCGAACCCACGCTGGGGCTCCTGGCACAGAAGATGTGGTCCGGCGCCCCGGACGGCGTCGACTATTCCGGGTTCATGGAGCGCACCGAGGCCGTGGGCCACTGGGCCGGGGCGGAATTCCTCGGCACGGCGCACCGCAACACCCGCGATCCGCTGGCCAGCTCCTAGACTGTGTCTGGGCCCGCACCGGGCCCGGACACAGGTGGCCGCGCAGAGCAGGGGTGGGAATGACACAGCGGGAGGGTGACGTCCGCGGCTGGATCCGCGAACGGCTGGGCCGGCTGCGGCCCGCACCGGTGGCTCCGGGTGGAACCACCGCCCCCGCAGCGCCGGTGGTGCGGATCGCCGTTGTCACCGATTCCGCTGCGGCCCTGCCGCCGGAGTGGGTGGACGATGTCCTTCCAGCCGGTGTGCTGACGGTGGTGCCGATGCCGGTGCAGATCGGCCCGGACATCTACAGCGAGGGCGACGACGACCTGGAGGCGGCGCTGATGCTGGCCCTGGCGGCCGGGACCGCCGTGAAGACGTCGCGGCCCTCGCCCGGACAGTTTGAGCGTGCCTACCAGAACGCGGCGGCGGCCGGCTTTGACGCCGTCGTCTCCCTCCACATCTCCGCCCAGCTTTCGGGAACGGTGGAGGCCGCGCGCCTGGCCGCCGGAAAATCCTCCATCCCCGTGCACGTGGTGGACACGCAGACGGTGGGCATGGTCCAGGGCTACGCCGTGCAGGACGCCGTGGCGGCCGCGGCCGCCGGCGGTGAGTTGGACGGCGTCAGCGATGCAGCGGAGGCGGCTCTGGAGCACGCACGCATCCTGTTCTACGTGCCCAGCCTCGACCAGCTGAGGCGTGGCGGGCGCATCGGCGCTGCCGCGTCGTGGCTGGGGACCGTCTTCGCCATCAAGCCGATACTGGCCGTGCGCGACGGCGTCGTCGTGCCCCTGGAGAAGGTCCGGACGGCAGCCAAGGCCATCGCCCGGCTGGAGGAATTGGTGCTGGCCGAGGTCGGATCGGCCGCAGGCGCCCGGGTGCGCGTGTGCATCCACCACTTCGGCAACGAGGCCCAGGCCCGGGAACTGGCCGCGCGCCTGCAGGACGCCTCGGCAGCGGTCTCCTCCATCATGCTCAGCCGGCTGCCCGCGGTCCTGGCGGCCCACGCCGGCCTGGGCGTACTGGGCGTGGTCATCACCGCCACAACCCTCGACAGCGGCGCGGACCCCGCCCAGGTCCCCGCGCGCTAGCTGTCCATTTCCAGAATGTCCGGCAGCGCGTCCACGAAGACCGTCTGCGGGGGTTCAAAGTACATCACCAGCACCCGGGTGCCCACCTCAAAGGTGGCCACGCCGTCGTAGGGATGAGCGTGGAATGCGCTGGTGCCGCCGTGGAATGGAATCATCACCTCACCGATGGTGCCGGGAGCAATGCGTCCGCTCACCCGGCCGATCTTGCCGGTGAGGCTCCTGTCGACGTTCTTATGCATTGCCGTTATCCATTGGGCGGGCCGGCCGGGCGCTTCGGCGCCGGCGTGCCATTGCGCAGGGCCTCCGTGATGGCGGGCAGGAAGCTGCCCACCTGGGACAGGATGCCGCCCACCATAGAGTTCATGCCGTCGGCACCATTGAGGACTGTCAGCTGGCCCACGTGGGCAAAGGGCTCCGCGGCTGCGGCCACGATGGCCGGCATGTTCTCGGCCAACTGCTGGTTGATGACGGCCTCCTGGTTGGTGCCCAGTGCCTCGGCCCGGGCCTTGATGCCATCCGCCTCGGCCAGCGCCTTGGCCTTGATGGCGGACGCCGAGGCATCACCGCGCGCCTTGGTGGCCGCGGCCTCGGCCTCACCGGTGAGCCGTGTGGCTCCGGCGGTGGCCCCGGCGGCCGTGGCATTGGCCTGCGCTTCGAGTTCCGTCTTGCGGGCCCGCGCCTCGGCCGCGCTGATGTCGGCGGCCTTCTGGGCCTCGGCTTCGGTCCGCTGGGCGTAGGCCTTGGCATCGGCGGGCTTGCGGATGGTGGTCTGCAGCTTCTGCTCCTCCCGGTCCGCTTCAAGCTTGGCCACCTCGGTTTCCTGGACCACCACCTCCTGGCGTGCCGTGGCATCGGCCAACGGCCCGGCCTGGGCGGCATTGGCCCTGGCACGCTCGGCGTTTGCCTGGGCGGCGGACTGCTTGATGGCGGAGAGGCTCTGCGCATCGGCGATGAGGGCTGCGGCCTCGGCCTCCTTTTCCGCCGCCTCGCGGTTCCTGGTGGCCTCGGCGATGCGCGCCTCCATCTTGACCTGGGCGATGTGCGGCTTGGCCAGGTTCTGGATGTACCCCGTGGGGTCCTCAAGATCCTTGATCTGGAGCGAATCAACCACCAGGCCGAGCTTTTCCATCTCGATGCCGCTGGCGCTGCGGACCTGGGAGGCCAGCTTGTCGCGTTCGCGGATGATCTCCTCGACCGTCATGGAGCCGATGATGGAGCGCAGATGGCCCTCAAAGACGTTGTAGACCTGGCTTTCCATCTTTGGCTGCTGGCCGAGGAACCGCCGTGCCGCGTTGGCGATGAACGGCGGGGCATCCCCGATCTTGAAAATGACGACGCCCTGGACCACCACCTGGATGCCCTGTGAGGTCACGCAGTTGACCTGCAGCTCCGTTTCGTTCAGCGTCAGGGACAGCGGCCGGACCGTCTGGAGCCCCGGAATCACCAAGGCGCCCCGGCCCGTGACGATCTTGAAATCCATGCCGTCCGCTGTGTTCTGGTTGCCGCGGGTGAAGCCGGAAATGATCAGCGCCTCATTGGGCTCGGCCACATGCCACATCAACTTGATGGCCAGGCGTATGAGCCCCACCGCGGCCACGGCCCCGATGAGTATGACAAGCAGAGGAATCCATGCTGACAGATCTGGCATGACCAGGTCCTTTCACCGGTAGGTACACACAGTCGTGGCGCTCGATGCCCAGAGTATACGCCGCGGTAACCTGCGCGCGGCTGTGAAATGTGTGGCAGTTTGGTGCGCTGCATCTCCTGCACAGGCACCCCTGCCACGACCGTTGGCCACGTGCGTTCCGCCCACCGTTCTTCGCCGTCCGGGGCGCTTCTAAGCTGAAAGGATGGCGGGTCACGGCAGGCGATCGAAACGGCGGCAGGCCGATGCCGCCCGGCGCCGGCTGGGCGCCCTGCTGGGGTCCGGTCCACCTGTGGCCGAGACAGACGACGACGGCGGACCCCGCTGGACGGGGGGCACTGCCGATCGGTCCATGGAGCCTCCCGGCCCGGGGGAACCGTCCGCGCCGCCGGCCGCGGTGGTCCGCTGGCGGGTGACCCTTCGCGCCGTCACACTGCTGTTGGCGGTGCTGGCCAGCGTCTGCGGCGTCCTGTGGTTCCAGCAGGCCCAGGTCCAGTTCGCCTCCGCCGACGTGGACGCGGCACCAGACTCCGTCGTCGTCCCCTCGCCGGGCACGACGGGTCGCGTTGGTTCGACGGACGGTGCGGGTTCCACTGATGGCGCGGCCACACCCGCGCCATCCGGGACACCACCGCTGGGTGCCGGTGGGGACGTGCTGCTGGTCCATGTCTCGGGTGCGGTGGCCACGCCGGGCATAGTCCGGCTGCCGGAGGGCAGCCGTGTGTACCAGGCGATTGACGCGGCCGGCGGCATGCTCCCGAATGCTGCACCCGATGCACTGAACCTTGCGGCAGTTGTCCAGGACGGGACCCAGATTCTCGTACCGACGCAGGCGCAGATTGCTGCAGGGCTGGTGCCGGCCGCAGGGCAGGGGCCGGCGGGCAGCGTTGCATCTGGCGGCACGGGTGCGGGCGGCAAGGTCAATCTGAACACTGCGACGGTGGAGCAGTTGGCGGCGCTGCCGCGCGTGGGGCCCGTGCTGGCGCAGCGCATCGTGGATTGGCGGAAGGAACACGGCCGCTTCACCACCGTGGAGGAGCTCGACGCCGTCGCGGGCATCGGCGCCAAAATGCTCGAGGCGCTGCTGCCCCTGGTGGTGGTGTGAATGGCGCGGCGTCCCGCGTGGGAACGCTTCGCCAAGGCGGCGGTCCAAGGAACCGGGGACCATCCGGACGGCGCAGGCGGGTTGGATCGGACCGTCGGCCACGGCACGTGGGCCGTCCGACTGTGGCGGACGATGCGCGGGCTGCTGGCAGCCCAGCTGGCCGAACGGCAGGCCGAGGGGAGGCGGTTGGACCCCGGTGCAGGCCCGAGACGTCCACTCGATCTCCGCCTTATCCCTGCCGTTGCGGCCTGCTGGCTGGCCGCACTGGCCGGCTGCGCCATGCCGTGGCAGACGGATAGGGCGGTTTCCCTGGTCCTTGGCGCGGCGGCTGTGGCGGCCATGGCGCTGCTGTTCAGGACCTCAAGGCAGTGGCTGCGGCCTGCCATGCCCGTGGTGCTGGCCGTCCTGTGCGCGGCGGCAGTGGTGTCTTCCACGGCCACCGCGCTGGAGTCCCGCCAGCGGGGACCGCTGGCTGGGGCCATTGCGGCCGGTGCGGACATTGGCGCCGTGGTGGAGATTGACTCCGAGGCCCGGGTGGCGGGCGGGGCCGAAGGACGGTTTCTGGTGGACGCCCGGATACAGGAAGCCACCTGGTCCGGCCGCCGGATTTCCGCCGATACGCCGGTGCTGCTGATCGGCGGGAGCTCATGGGCGCAGCTGCAACGCGGCAGCCGGATCCGGCTGGCAGGTGGACTGCGCGCTGCAGAACAAGCGGATCGGCACGCCGCCTACTTCACCGCCAAGACCAACCCGCTGGCGTTGGAACCACCCACCGGGTGGCAGGGCACGACGGCGGCCGTTCGGCAGGGCTGGGCGGACGCCGCCCAGCGGGTGTGGGGAAACGCGTCCAGGGATGTGGTCGGCCTGCTGCGGGGGATGGTGGTGGGGGAACGGACAGCCCAGCCGCCGGAACTGTCCGCGGCGATGAAGACCGCCGGGCTGACCCACCTGACAGCTGTCAGCGGCGCCAACTGCACCATCGTGATGGCGGCGGTGGTCCTGCTGGCACGATCTCTGCGGATGCCGCGCGCGCCGGCTGCCGCACTCGCCTGTCTCGGGCTGGTGGGCTTTGCCGCCGTCGTCGGCCCGGACCCGAGCGTGCTGCGCGCGGCGGTGATGGGGGCGCTGGGGGCAGCGGCCATGTTGTCCGGACGGCCCCGGCGCATCGGGGCGTGGCTCGCAGCAGCGGTGCTGGTCCTTCTGGTGGCCGATCCGTGGCTGGCCACCGACTTCGCGTTCGTGCTTTCCGTGCTGGCCACCCTGGGGCTGCTGCTGGTGGGGCAGCGGATGGCCCGGTGGCTGGGCATCTGGCTTCCGCTGTGGCTGGCCCAGTCCATCGCCGTCCCGCTGGCGGCCCAGCTGCTGTGTGCCCCGGTCATCGTGCTGCTGTCCCCGCAGCTGGCGCTCTATGCGGTGCCGGCGAACATGGTGGCGGCGCCTGTCGTCGCGCTCGTGACGGTGGCTGGCACGGCGGGGCTGGGTCTGGCACCTGCCCTTCCGTGGCTGGCCGATGCCTGCGCGGCGGTTGCCGGGGTGGGTGCGTTCTGGGTGGGCGCCACGGCACGCACTGCGGCGGGGCTGCCCGGCGCGGCGCTGCCCTGGCCCGAGGGTGCCGTTGGTGCGGCGTTGATGGCGGGGCTGTCCGTGGTGTTGTTCGGCAGCCTGTGGGTGGCAGTCAACCGCCGGCGGCTGGCACCGGCGCTGGCCAGGGTGCGGCACGCCATCCCGTCATGGGCTTCCGGTCTGCTGGGCTTTCCCATGGTGGCGGGCTTGGCCGCGGCCACGGCGGGCGCCGTGGCCTGGATCCTGTCCAGCGCGTGATGGCGGAAGCCTCGGTCTGGACTGCGGCCGGCCCGGGATCCGGGCCGGCCGCACCTTCCAGACGTCTAGTCCGTTGACCCTTCGGCGGGCAGGTTTTCCCAGAGTCCCAGGATGTTGCCCTCGGTGTCCTTGAAGTACGCGTAGAAGCCCATGCCGGGGACCGAGTCCTTGGGCTTGACCACGGTGCCGCCCAGGGATTCGATCTGGGCCAGGGCTGCGTCAATGTCCTCCACGTCGACGGTGATGATGGGCGTCTTCAATTCGCCGGTACGCGGAAACAGGGCTCCGTTGATGGCCCCGGGTGCGCTTGGCATGCCCGTCTGCTCGTCCGATGGCGTGGTGATGGCGATCGTGTAGTCCATCTCCGGCATGGCATTCAGCCGCCAGCCGAAGGCCCCTTCGTAGAAGTTGTTGGCCCGGCCCTGGTCGTCCGCCGGGATTTCGAAATGCACTACTGCCGCCACTGCGCGCTCCTTGGATTGTGGAAAGTCAGGCACGGACATCCGGTGCCATACGGTGAAGTCTATTCCCGGCCACGGCGGCCCGTAAGGCGCCCCGGGCCCAATGCCGCGGCCCGTCCGGGCCGCGGCATTGGGCCCGGCTGGCTTGGGAATGTCGGCGCCCCGTGGCAATGTAGAACACGTGATTTCTACCAGTGCCGGAACAGCTCAATGACCCCGCCTGCAGCCACCCGGGGCGGCGCCGCTCGTTCGTCCGGAGCCAGCTGGCGGGACGTCCCCGAGGCCCCCGTGGTGCTCATCCAGGGGCCGGAGGAGTACATCGGCCTGCGCGCACTGGAAAACCTTCGACGCAAGCTGCGCGCCGCCAATCCGGACCTTGAAGTCACCAAAATGGATGCTGCCACCTACGCTGTCGGTGAGCTGACCATGGCCGCGAGCCCGTCGCTCTTCGGCGAGGCAAAATTCATCGAGGTGTCCAATCTGGCGTCGATGAACGATGCCTTCCTCACCGACGCCCTGGCCTACCTGAAGGACGTCCAGCCCGACGTCGTCGTCGCTCTCCACCACGCCGGCGGCACCCGCGGCAAGAAGCTGCTGGACGCCGTGAAGGCCAGCGGTGCACCGTTGGTGGAATGCGCCGCGATGAAGAAGGACGCCGAGAAAGCGGAGTTTGTCTCCACCGAGTTCAAATTGGCCAGCCGCCGGATTGAACCGGCGGCGGTCCGCGCGCTGGTGGCCGCCGTGGGCGCCACGCTCTCCGAGCTGGCCGCCGCATGCAGCCAGCTGGTGTCGGACACCTCCGGCCAGGTGACCACCGAGCTGGTCGACAAGTACTACGGCGGCCGCGTGGAGGCCACTGCCTTCCGTGTCGCCGATGCCGCGCTGGCCGGCAACGCCCCGCTGGCCCTGTCCACGCTGCGCCACGCCTTGTCCACGGGCGTCGACCCGGTTCCGCTGGTGGCCGCACTGGCCATGAAGGTCCGCACGCTGGCCAAGGTCTACTCTGCCCGGGGGAGTGCCGCCCAGATTGCCAGCACCCTCGGCATGGCGCCGTGGCAGGTGGAGCAGGCCCGCCGCGATGTTGGCGCCTGGGACCCGCAGGCCCTGGTGCGCTCCATCCAGGTGCTGGCCCAGGCCGACGCCGAGGTCAAGGGCGAGGGCCGGGACCCGGTCTACGCCGTCGAGCGCGCCGTCACGGTGATTGCGACCTCCGCCCGGCGGTGATTGCCTAGCCGGCCGAACGGCCTGCGGGGCCGGCGGTGTCGACCGATTCGAGAAACAAGGGAATCAAGGGGTTTCGGCTCTCGGCGAGCCAGCCGACGCCGACGCTCCACACCGACGACGCACGGTCGATCGGCAGCAGCTGGACGCCCTGCGGCACTACCGTGGCGGCGCTGGCCGGCACGACGGCGGGCCCCACCCCCGCGGCCACCAGCGCCAGCACCGTCAGCAGGTCCGATGTTTCGTGCAACACCTGGGGACTGCAGCCCAGGTCGCTGAACAACGCCCGGCATTGCGCCGCCAGCCCCGGTCCGCGGGCGGCGACCAGACGGATCACCGGGCGGCCTTCGAACCACTGGCGGAGGGACTCTCGATCGGTGGCGGGGGCCTCGTCGGCGCGGGGAAGGGCGAGAGCCAGCTGGTCGCGGCGGACCTGCCGGGTGGCGATTCCGGCCGGGGCGGGCAGCCGCAGGAAGCCAATGGTCAGCCGGTCCTCCCGAAGCGCGGCCACCTGCTGGGATGAGGACATGTCCTCCAAGGTGATGTCAATGGAAGGGTGCTTCGCCCGGAAGGCGGCGACCGCACGGGGAGCGACGTCGATGGCTGACATGCCGAACCCCACGCTGAGGAAGCCCTCGGCCCCAGCAGCGAGCCGCTTCATCCGCTGCGCCAGGCCGTCTGCCCTGCGCACCACGTCGATGGCATCGGGCAGCAGCGCCTCGCCGGCGGGCGTCAGCACCGCCCCATGCCGCCCCCTGGTGAACAACACACTGGCACTCTGGCGCTCGAGCTGTTGGATCTGTTTGGTCAGGGCGGGCTGGGTTGTCGACAGGACCCTGGCTGCCGCACCAAAATTCTGCGTCTCGGCAACGGTGGTGAATGACCGCAGAAGGCGTATTTCCATTCCCTGAGGTTATCGAAAGATGCCAATAATTCAATGGACGGCATGGAAGGTCCCGGCAACGATGGGAGATGCCACCCTACACAGGAGAATCCCATGCCCAACGATCCACTGCCCACCTTCCGTGCCTCGGTCGTCCAGTTTGAAGCGGTTCCGGACCGCCCCGACCTCAACCTCGAGACCATCCGCCGCCTTGCCGGCGAAGCCGCCAACGACGGCGCGCAGCTGGTCGCCTTCCCCGAGATGTGCCTGATCGGCTACTGGCACCTGCGCAACCACACCGCCGAGCAGTTGCACGCCCTGGCCGAGCCCGTGGATGGCGCCCACCTCGGCGTCGTACGGGGTCTGGCCGGCACCCTGGGGGTGGGCATCGGCGTCGGCTATCTGGAACTGGGCGGTGACGGCCTGCTCTACAACTCCTACTCGGTGTGCCTTCCGGACGGCACCGTGCATACCCACCGAAAGATCCACGCCTTTGAACACGACGCCATCTCCAGCGGCCCGGGTTTCACGGTCTTCGACACACCCTGGGGTGCCAGGATCGGCATCCTCATCTGCTGGGACAACAACCTGGTGGAGAATGTCCGCGCGACCGCGCTTCTGGGGGCCACCGTGCTGGTGGCGCCCCACCAAACGGGCGGCACCAACTCCCAGAGCCCCCGCGGCATGAAACCCATCCCGGCCCACCTTTGGGAGAACCGCTTTGCCGATCCTGCTGCCATCGAGGAGGCCTTTCGTGGGCCCCATGGCCGCGGCTGGCTTCTGCGGTGGCTGCCGGCCCGAGCGCACGACAACGGACTCTTTGTGCTCTTCAGCAATGGGGTGGGCCGTGACGACGACGAAATCCGGACGGGAAACTCGATGATCATCGATCCGTACGGAGCCATCATTGCCGAAACGTGGGCTGCCGGCGAGGCCATCGTGACGGCCGATCTGGACCTTGGCCTCATCCCGCTGTCCACGGGCCGGCGGTGGATCCGTGGGCGCAGGCCGGAGCTCTACGGAATCCTGTCCCAGCGGCACGGCGGCGAGCTAGGTGCCCGCGCCGCACGCTTCTCACCCGAGCCGGTTGACCTGCGCACGTGAGCGCCGGGGCTAGCCCCCGTGGATCAGATCCTGGGTGGCTTCCTGCAGCGCGTCCTCCGTGCCCGCCGCATCGAGGCCGGCAAAGGAGGCGCGGACGACGGCGGCTCCCTCGAGCAGGGCAATGACGGCGGTGGCCCTGGCGGCCCGGGCGCCGGGGTCCAGCAGGGGCTGTGTACGGTGGATGATGCGCTCGACGTATCCCGCGTAGTCGGCGTAGAAGCCGCGGAGCACCGTGGCGATCTCCTCATCCGCGGCTGCCATCGCCCAGATTTCGACGTACAGCCGGATGGTGGACGGGTCGCGCTGCTCCGCCAGCAGGGCTGAGGTGATGTGCCAGGTGTCTTCCCGGCTGATGGGCGCATCGCCGCCGTCGTCCAGGTCGATGCCGACCGTGTTGCGCAGCTGCGCCAGGGACCGTTGCAGCACCCGTTCCAGGACGGCCTGCATCAGATCAGAGCGCGTCGGGAAGTAGTGCTGCAGATGACCGAGCCGGACATTGGCGGCCTCGGCGACGTTGCGCATGGTGGCGTTCGCGTTGCCTGCGGTGACGAGCACGCCCTCGGCAGCTTCCAGGAGTTCGGCCCGGCGCAGCTCGCCCTTGCCCGGCGTCATACGTCCTCGATGGTGACGTTGTGGGAACGCAGCGTGGCCAGTGCCTCGGCAATGTCCGCCCGGGACTCCGGGAAGGCCACCCCCGGGACGGCTGCGCCATCCAGCACGTGCTGGAGGCCGAGGAATCCGCCCAGGGCCGTCAGATGGGCCTGCCCCGCGGGGTCCGTGATGAGAACGGAACGGGCCCCGTTGCGGCCTTGGACGTCGATCCGGATCATGGCGCTTCCGTCGGTGCCGGGGGAGTAGAGCAGCGACCTGCGGGCACTGGTCCACTTCTCGCCGCCGCCCCAGCGGAAGAAGCCCACGGCCTTGGCGGCGAGAAGGGCCGTGGTGGAGGCGGCGGAGCTGAAGCCGATCCGGGTGGCGGCAGTGGCCACGCCCCTGGTGAGGGGCAGGGTCAGCTGCTCCGGCGTATCCAACCGGGCCACCTTGGTGCGGTGCCCGCCGATGTCCACCCACCGGGCATCGGAGAGTGGGCGCACCGTGGCAGGCGAGCCGCCCGAGTGCACCTCGTAGTCCTGCCCGAGCCGGTCGATGAAGTCCACCGAATCGGCGCCGGCACTGTCGTTGACGTCGTACCGGATCGCCACGTCCACGCTGTCCGCACCGCCGAGCCCGTCGATCAGCGATGCCGACACCAGGCTCACCACACCGCCCATCCAGCCGGAGGACAGCAGCACGGGCGCCGCCGGCTTGAGCAGTGCGGCCACGGTGGCCGCCCGCAGCATCCGGTGCGTCCAGCGGGTCACATCCACATAGGGGATGCCGGCGCGCACGGCCGCAGCCAGCACGCGGTCCTTGGGGTCGTTGACAGTGTTGATGACGGCCCGCACGCCGGCGCCGAACGGTTCCGGATCGTCCAGATCCCAGCGCTCGACGGCGGCTCCGAGCTCGGCGGCCAGCGCGGCGCCCTTGGACGGAGTCCGTCCGGTGAGCAGGAGCGGCCATGCCGGGGAGGCCAGGCGGGCGAGGGCGCTGCCCACGGTGCCGTAGCCGCCAACAAGAAGGACCGGGCCGCTGGGGGAATGGTGCAGAGTGTCTGTCATGCCCCAAATCTAGGTCGCTTGACCAATTAAGTCGAATCGACGCCTGGGAATGCCCGGCGGACGCCGCCGCAACGGCAGCCGCAGGGTCCGGCCGGGGGAGCAAGAGACGGTTGTTAAACAGCTGAGGCCGGCACCCAGTGGGTGCCGGCCTCAGCCTTGCAGAGCGTGTTGCTAGCGGCTCTCTTAGAGGGCGTTAACCTTCTTGGAGATGGCCGACTTGCGGTTGGCAGCGTTGTTGGCGTGGATAACGCCCTTGCTGACAGCCTTGTCCAGCTTGCGGTTGGCGAGCTTGCCAGCCGTGGTAGCAGCATCCTTGTCGGCGGAAGCAACGGCCGTGTTTACTGCACGGATCGCGGTCTTCAGCTCGGACTTCACCGAGTTGTTGCGCTGGCGCGCCTTCTCGGAGGTGAGGATGCGCTTCTTCTGGGACTTGATATTAGCCACGTTTGAACTCTCTTTTAAAATATGGAACTACGGTCGTAGAGGGCGTAGGTTGACCGGGCACAGCGTGGGGATGCTCGAAAACGGAGAACGTCCGGCCAACCTGTTGCATCCGCCGACCTGCACGGACACACACAAGTATCAAGATTAGCAGATTGCCGTCCACGGACGGGGACGCCGGAAGCCATGCCGGCGGGGTGTCACGGCGCGCAGTGTCAGCGCCAGCCGTGCCGGCTGCGCAGCCCCGTGGCCACCGTGTCGAAACGGCGGGCATCCAGCACGGAGCCCTCACGGCGGATGTCGCGCGGATCGATCTGCAGGATGCGGTCCAGCTTGACCTCGCTTTCACGGCCCTGCTTGTCCCACGGTCCCGTGCCCAGGTCCACGTAGTCATTGTCACCGCGGTGGTCGTTGCTGTGGTCCTTGCTGGTCAGCATCAATCCCAGCAGCCGTCCCTTCGCAGCCCCCACCAGCAGTACGGGGCGGTCCTTGCCGCGCGTGTAATCCTCTTCATAGGGGACCCAGGTCCACACCACTTCGCCCGGGTCCGGGTTGCCGTCGGGGGCAGGGGCATAGCGGACGGTGCCGGTGCCCTGGAAATCGCCGGGGTAGGGGGAGGACAGCCCGGTGGCCGGGGCTCCCGGTGCCGGGCGCGGCGCGGAGGCGCCCGGCCTGGTGCCGGTCTTTGTGCTGGCGGGCGGCGCCGGCCGCCTGCCGGGCGCAGTGCTGGAACCGGAGCGCGGGCGCTGGCGGGTGGGCGTGCGTTTGCTGGTGCCCAGGAAAACCTCGGCAGCGGAGCGGAGCAGGCCAAGTACGCGGTCAAGTGTCGATGCCATTCGACCAGCCTATGCCAGCACACCCCCGCAGCAGCGGTGGGCCCATGCCGTGTGCCCGTGGGAGTGCCCCGGAAGCGGGGCAAACGTGGGACACTGGTAGGGCTGTGCTGTGCCGGGCCTGTTGTCCCGGTGCCGCCGCCGAAGGGCCTGCCACCACGGTGTGCTGCCCGGCTCCATCCAGTCGACAGTTAGGAACCGCGAGTGTCACCCATGGCCCGCACCGCACCGGTGCCCGCCGCAACCGATCCGGCGATCATCAGAAACTTCTGCATCATCGCTCACATCGACCACGGGAAATCCACCCTGGCGGACCGGATGTTGCAGCTTACCGGCGTTGTTCAGCAGCGGGACATGAAGGCCCAGTACCTGGACCGGATGGACATTGAGCGCGAACGCGGCATCACCATCAAGTCCCAGGCTGTGCGCATTCCCTGGGAAGTGGATGGCACCGCCTACTGCCTGAATATGATCGACACCCCCGGACACGTTGACTTCACCTATGAGGTCTCCCGGTCGCTGGCCGCCTGTGAAGGTGCCATCCTGCTCGTTGACGCGGCCCAGGGCATCGAGGCCCAGACGCTCGCCAACCTGTACCTGGCGATGGAGAACAACCTCACCATCATTCCGGTGCTGAACAAGATCGACCTGCCGGCCGCCCAGCCGGAGAAGTACGCCGCAGAGCTCGCCAATCTGATCGGTGGCAAGCCGGAGGACGTCCTGATGGTCTCCGGCAAGACCGGCGTCGGTGTCGAAGAACTGCTGGACCAGATTGTCCGCGAGCTTCCCGCTCCCAAGGGCGATCCCAACGCCCCGGCCCGTGCCATGATCTTCGACTCGGTCTACGACACCTACCGCGGTGTGGTGACCTATGTGCGAGTGGTGGACGGCAAGCTGTCCCCGCGCGAAAAGATCCAGATGATGTCCACCCGCGCCACCCACGAGCTGTTGGAAATCGGTGTGAGCTCCCCGGAGCCGACGCCGTCCAAGGGCCTGGGTGTGGGCGAGGTGGGCTATCTGATCACCGGTGTGAAGGATGTCCGCCAGTCCAAGGTGGGTGACACCGTCACCAGCCTGCACAAGCCGGCCACCGAGTCCCTCGGCGGCTACCAGGACCCGAAGCCGATGGTCTTCTCCGGTCTGTACCCGCTCGATGGCACCGACTACCCGGTGCTGCGCGACGCGCTGGAAAAGTTCACCCTCAACGATGCCGCCCTGGTCTACGAGCCGGAGACCTCCGCCGCTTTGGGCTTCGGCTTCCGCGTGGGCTTCCTGGGCCTGCTGCACCTGGAGATCACCCGTGAGCGCCTGGAGCGGGAGTACAACCTGGATCTGATCTCCACCGCTCCGAACGTGGAGTACGAGGTGACGCTGGAGGACAAGAAGGTTCTCCAGGTGACCAACCCCAGCGAGTACCCCTCGGGCAAGATCGCCGAGGTCCGCGAGCCGATGGTTTCCGCCACGATTCTGGCCCCGAACGAGTTTGTCGGCGCCATCATGGAGCTGTGCCAAAGCCGCCGAGGCATCCTGGGCGGCATGGACTACCTCTCCGAGGACCGTGTGGAGATCCGCTACCGGCTGCCGCTGGCGGAGATCGTCTTTGACTTCTTCGACATCCTCAAGTCCAAGACCCGTGGCTACGGCTCGCTGGACTGGAAGGCCGACGGCGACCAGGTTGCCGATCTGGTCAAGGTGGACATCCTCCTCCAGGGCGAGCAGGTTGACGCCTTCTCCGCCATCACGCACCGCGACAAGGCCTACGCCTACGGTGTGATGATGACCGGCAAGCTGCGCGAGCTGATCCCGCGCCAGCAGTTCGAGGTGCCCATCCAGGCTGCCATCGGTGCCCGCATCATTGCCCGTGAAAGCATCCGCGCCATCCGCAAGGACGTGCTCGCCAAGTGCTACGGCGGTGACATCACCCGCAAGCGCAAGCTGCTGGAAAAGCAGAAGGAAGGCAAGAAGCGCATGAAGATGGTGGGCCGCGTGGAGGTTCCCCAGGAAGCCTTCATCGCTGCACTGTCCTCCGATGAATCCTCGAAGGACAAGTCGAAGAAGTGATCCGCGTTTCCAAGGGCGCCCATGCCTAGCGCCCTGCCTCTAGGCGATCCGGCCCCGGCCGACGGCGTGCTCCCGGCCCAGGCGGCCGAGGGCGCGTCGTCGCGCAAGTTCTCCCTGTACGCGCACATCCCGTTCTGCGCCGTGCGCTGCGGGTACTGCGATTTCAACACCTACACCGCCACCGAACTGGGCGGCGGTGCGTCCCAGGCCGCCTATGCGGCCACGGCGGCGCACGAGGTGGCCTTCGCCGCCCGAGCCCTTGAGGCCTCCGGCGTGCCGGCCCGGCCGATGGACACGGTGTTCTTTGGCGGCGGCACGCCCACGCTGCTGCCCGCCGGCGACCTGACCAGCATCCTGGCCGCCGCCGTCGAGCAGTGGGGGCTGGCCGACGGCGCCGAGGTCACCACCGAGGCCAACCCGGACTCCGTCACCCGCGATTCGCTGCAGGAACTGGCCGACGGCGGGTTCACCCGCGTGTCCTTCGGCATGCAGTCCGCCGTGCCGCATGTGCTCAAGGTGCTGGACCGCACCCACGAGCCCGCCCGGGTGCCGCAGGCCATCGAGTGGGCCCGTGAAGCCGGGCTCAAGGTGAGCGTGGACTTGATCTACGGCACACCGGGGGAGTCCGAGGCGGATTGGGAAACCTCCGTCCGCACGGCCCTGGGCTACGAGCCGGACCACATCAGCGCCTATGCCCTCATCATCGAGGAGGGCACCAAGCTGGCGGGGCAGATCCGCCGCGGCCTGGTGCCGCCGATCGACGACGACGACCACGCGACCAAGTACATGCTGGCCGATGAGTTGATTACCGCCGCCGGACTGGGCTGGTACGAGGTCAGCAACTGGGCCCGGACGCCCGAGGACGCCTGCCAGCACAATCTGGCCTACTGGCGTGGGGACGATTGGTGGGGCATCGGCCCCGGCGCGCACTCCCATGTGGGCGGCGTGCGCTGGTGGAACGTGAAGCACCCCACTGCCTATGCCCAGCGGCTGGACCGCGGCGAATCCCCGGCGGCGGGACGTGAAACCCTTGATGCGCAAACGCGCGAGGTGGAGCGGATCATGCTGACGGCACGGCTGGCCGAGGGCATCGAGGTGGCCTCGCTGCCGCCGGCCGGCCGCAGCGCCGTGGCGGGACTGATTGCGCAGGAGCTGGTGGATGTGCGCCTGGCCTTTGCCGGCCGCTTGGTGCTCACGCTCAAGGGCCGCCTGCTGGCCGACGCCGTCGTGCGCCAGCTGCTCGCGGACTAACACACCTACAGTTCCACCGCAAAGAACCGGCCGGCCCCAGATGGGGGCCGGCCGGTTCTTTGCGTATGTTCGTGTGGGTGGGCCCGCGCCCGCAGGGGCGGCGAAGGGAGCTGGCGTCAGTGGATGAGGCGCAGGTTCACCGGGTAGCGGTACGGCTGGCCGCGGTTGACCTGCACTGCGGCAATCACGGAGAAGACCGTGAGGAACACCCAGATGGCCACGGCCAGGAAGGCGAATACGGAGCCGACGGCCGGGGCGAAGGTGGAGAACACCAGGGCCAGCAGATTGGCCAGCGCCGCGACGATCGTGGGCGGCACCGTGAAGTTCAGCGCCTCCTTGGATTCCTGGGCCGTAAACGGTCCGCGGTCGCGGAAGACCAGGTAGACGATCAGGGACGGAATGAAGCCCAGAATGCCACCGCAATGTGCGATGAAGGCCCACTGCTTGTCCTCCGAGGCCGTCAGGGGCAGTGCATTGGCCGGGACGGCCTGGTACTGCGACGGCTGGCGCGGATGCTCGGGGCGGTTGGACGTGCCGCTGCCGGCTGGATTGTCCACTGTGAGTTCCTCTGTGATGGTGCGGTCATCGTGGATGCGCGCCGATCAGGCGGCACCCAGCTTTCTTTTAGGATACGTCAGCGGTGAGGAAGTCGATGACCTCTTCCACCCGTCCCAGCAGTGTCGGTTCCAGATCCGCATAGCTGCGGACGCTGCCCAGCAAGCGCTTCCAGCCCATGGCAACGTCCAGAGGTGTTTCGTGCGGCCAGCCGAAGGCCGTGAGAATGCCCACCTTCCACTCCACGGTCCGCGGCACGGTGGGCCAGGCGGCGATGCCCAAGGTGGAGGGCTTGATGGCCTGCCAGACATCCACATAGGGGTGGCCCACAATGAGCACATTGTTCCGCGCCCCCGGCATGCGCATCACCTCATCGGCAATGCGGGATTCCTTGGAGTTGGGGACGAGGTGGTCCACCAGGACGCCGAGGCGCCGTCCCTGCCCGGGGGCAAAGGCGCGCACGGCGCCCGCCAGATCGTCAATGCCATGCAGCGGCTCGACGACGATCCCCTCCACCCGCAGATCATCGCCCCAGACCTTCTCGACCAGCTCGGCGTCGTGCTTGCCTTCCACCCAGATCCGGCTCGCCTTGGCCACCTGGGCGCGCTGGCCGGTGACCTTGACGGAGCCCGACGCCGTGCGGGCCGGGCCCTTGGCGGCGGCCCGGACCTCCGGCGCCACCACCTGGACGGGGGCGCCGTCGAGCAGGAAGCCGTAGCCGAGCTGGAAGGATTTGGTCTTGCCGCGCCGGTCCTCCAGCGCCATGATGTGCATGCCGCCGCTCTTTTCCACCCGGACCACGGCGCCCACCCAGCCGGTCTGCACATCCTCAAGCACCACGCCGTGGTTGGCAGGAACCGTCGGCAGGGCGCGGGCTGCGGGGGCGGAAAGATCCTGCGGACCCCAGGTGTTAAACGACACGATGCTCACTCTCATTGCGGGAATGCCCATGCTAACAAGCGGCCCGGGGAGCCGATGCGAGGCGTGCCGGGGAAGGTATTAGACTTAGCAGTTGGGCACGTAGAGTGCTAATGGAGAGTGGGTTTTCCGGCTGCGCCACGGTGCAGCCGGCGGCCACGGAAATGCTGAGGAGGTGGGCCAATGAGCGAGCCACGCAGACTTGAAGTCTTGCGCGCCATCGTGGAGGACTATGTGCACTCCCGCGAACCCGTCGGTTCCAAGGCCTTGGTGGACAGGCACCATCTGGGCGTATCCAGCGCCACCATCCGCAACGACATGGCCGCGCTGGAGGAGGAGGGGCTGATTGCCGCCCCGCACACCAGCAGCGGACGCATTCCCACGGACAAGGGCTACCGCCTGTTCGTGGACCAGATTTCGGCCGTCAAGCCGCTGTCTGCGGCCGAGCGCCGCGCCATCCAGACGCTGCTGGACGGATCGAGCGACCTTGACGACGTCATGGACCGGACCGTGCGCACGCTGGCCCAGCTCACCAACCAGGTGGCGGTCGTCCAGTACCCGCGCACGGCCACGGCCACGCTGCGCCACATCGAATTTGTCCTGCTGGCCCCGCACCAGGTGCTGATCGTGCTGATCCTCGCCTCCGGCAAGGTGGAGCAGTGCGTTCTCGACGTCGGCCAGCAGTTGGACGAGGAGACGCTGTCCCAGCTGCGCAATTGGTTCCTCGGGGCCACCAGCGGCGCCGTTGTCTCCACGCTGCCGGCCCTGCTGGCCGCCGTGCCGGGGACGCTCCCGCTGCCGCTTCGCGCGGCCGGACTGCGGCTGGCGACATCCCTGATCCAGCTGGCCGCCGCGGCCCGCGAGGACAGGATTGTCATGGCCGGCACGGCCAACCTGGCCCGGTCCAATGTCGACTTCCCACTGAGCATCGGCCCGGTGCTGGACGCGCTGGAGGAACAGGTGGTCATGCTCCGCCTGCTCTCCGAGATGGACAGCGACGCCCGCGGCGTGGCCGTGAGCATCGGCCGGGAGAACCCGCTCGATGCCCTGGCCGAGGCCTCGGTGGTGGCCACCGGCTATGGGCCCGGCGCCGCCGCCAAGATCGGCGTGCTGGGCCCCACCCGGATGGACTATCCCACCACCATGGCAGCGGTCCGCGCCGTCGCCCGCTACCTTTCCAAGATTCTGGCCGGCTAGAGCCGCCGTCGGACCACCTTTGCTGAACATCAGGCACAAAACAGTAAGAGAGAGCTAAGACTTTGAGCAACCACTACGACGTACTGGGTGTTGGCCGCGACGCCACAGGTGAAGAGATCAAGAAGGCGTACCGGAAGCTGGCGCGCAAGTTCCACCCGGACGTGAACGACGGCGAGGACGCCCAGGAGCGCTTCAAGTCGGTCACACACGCCTACGAGGTCCTGTCCGACCCGCAGAAGCGCCGCGTCTACGACACCACGGGCAACGAGAACGGCACCGACAACGGCGCCGGCAACTTCTCCGGCCAGGGCTTCGCCTTCCAGGACATCTTCGAGACCTTCTTTGGCGGCGGCGGCCAGCAGGGCCCGGCCCCGCGCACGCGCCGCGGCCAGGACGCGCTGATCACGGTCCGCATCGACCTGCGCGACGCCGTCTTCGGTGCCAACAAGAAGATCGAGGTGGAGACGGCCGTCACCTGCCCCACCTGCGAGGGCAGCTGCTGCCGTCCGGGCACCTCGCCCACCACCTGCGACATCTGCCACGGCAGCGGCCAGGTCCAGCGCCCCATGCGCTCCATCCTGGGCCAGGTCATGACGGTTGCCACCTGTGGCAGCTGCCAGGGCTACGGCACCATGATCACCGATCCCTGCAATGAGTGCATCGGCGAGGGCCGCATCCGCAGCCGCCGCTCGCTCACCATCAAGATCCCCGCCGGCGTCGGCACGGGCACCCGCATCCAGCTCACCAGCCAGGGCGAGGCCGGCCCCGCCGGCGGCCCCGCGGGCGACCTGTACGTGGAGATCAAGGTCAACAACGATCCCGCGTTCCTGCGCGAGGGCGACGACCTCCACGCCACGCTGAGCGTGCCGATGACCGCCGCGGCGCTGGGCACGGAGCTGACGCTGGACACCTTCGACGGCGAGCAGCCCATCAGCATCAAGCCCGGCACCCAGGCCGGAGAGATCATCAACCTGCGCGGACTGGGCGTGACGCATCTGCGCGGCTACGGCCGCGGCGATCTGAAGGTCCACGTCCACGTGGAGACGCCCAGCAAGATCGACGCCGCCCAGGAGGAACTGCTCAAGCAGCTTGCCGCCCTGCGCGGGGAGCAGTTCACTGCGGGCAAGCTGGTCACCAGCGGCGGCATGTTCGCCAGACTCCGCGACAAGCTCGGCAACCTCTAGTTAAGGACGCTGCGATGACCCACCCCATCTTCTACGCCGCCCACGCAGAGCTGGCCACCCTTGAGGCCGGCGCCGGCTATGTGCTGGGCGGGCCGGAGGGTCGGCACGCCACCACCGTGAAGCGCCTCTCGGCGGGCGAGGCCGTGGATCTGGCCGACGGTGCCGGCCTGCGGCTGGAATGCACAGTGGCCGCGGCGGCGCCGGGGGAGTTGACGGTGCGGGTGGATGCCGTGGTGCGTGAGGATGCCCCGGTGTCCCGGCTGGTGCTGGTCCAGGCCCTCGCCAAGGGCGACCGCGACGAGCTGGCCATCGAAACCTCCACAGAACTGGGCGTTGACGCCGTCATCCCCTGGCAGGCCGAGCGCTCCATCGTGCGGTGGAAGGCGGACAAGGCCGTCAAGGGCGTGCAGAAGTGGTCGAATGTGGTGTCCACGGCGGCCAAGCAGGCCCGCCGCGCCTGGATCCCGGGCGTGGATGCGATAGTCCAGACCTCCGAGCTGCCGGCGCGCATTGCCGCGGCCCGGCTGGCGCTGATCCTCCACGAGGACGCCGTTGATTCGCTGCGTGATGCCGTGGCGGCGTCCGGACTGGCGGCCGGTGGCTCGGAGCCGGCCGGGGACATTCTGATGATCGTGGGACCCGAGGGTGGCATCAGCCCGCGCGAGGTGGAATTGTTCACCGCAGCCGGTGCCCGGATGGCGCGTCTGGGGCCGCATGTCCTGCGCTCCTCCACGGCCGGTCCGGCCGCCGTCGCGCTGTTGAGCGAACTGCTGGGCCGCTGGGACGTGCGCTGACGGCGTCAGCCGACGAAGATGGCCTTGGTGTCCAGGCCAAGCTGCCGTGCGGGGTCCGCGGGATCCGGCGTAAAGACGCGCAGCTCGTAGTTGCCCGCGGGCGGGTTGAGCATGAACTCGTACTTGCCCAGCTGGGCCGGCCCGGCCGTGATGGCCACCTCGCCGGAGAGGTAGACCTCCGGAGGGCCCGACGGCGTGTTGGTGGACGTGCTGGTCACGGGCTTTTTCACCAGCTGCCAGGACAACCGCCCGGTGGCGGAGACGCCCTGGCCGGAGACGGTCAGCGGTGCGGATTCGTTGGTGCCATTCTGCGGATCCGTAATCCAGGTCGGCGCGATGAAGGCCGCCGTGCGCGTCAAGGGCGCCGACAGCGGCACCTTGCCAAAGGCGACGTAGTCGGTGTGGCCATCGACCAGGATCGACACCTGCACAGCGATGTTGCCGTCAATGAGCCCCGCCGAGGCCGCGGCCGCCGAGGCGGTGTAGACGAGCTGGGAGATGGCGCGCTCCGCAATGCCCTGGTCCACATCGGGGGCGAAGGCGTCCGAGGAGATGTCCACGGTGATGAGGTTGCGGCCGGAGATCGAGACGCCAAGCTTGGACGGCTGCTTCCACGGGCTGAAGTAGTCCGGATCCAGCGGCTTTTGGCCGGTCATCGCGGCCAGAGCTGCCTCGATGGGATCAGCGGTGCTGTTGGCGGTGAGGAATTCGCGGTACAGGTACACCTCGCTGCCGCTGTGGCCAAGCCAGTAGACGGGCACCTTGCTGGTGGCCTGGGCGGTCTCCAGCGGAGCGCTGCTCACGACGGCGGCGGATGAGTTGCCGGAGGCTGCCGGCATCGTCCTGTCGGCGGCGGTGGGCCCGGTGGGGGCGCAGGCCGCCAGCGCCACAGCCGTTGCACCGGCCAACACCATGGCCCGCAGACGCCGACCCGTGCCTGCCATGGCGGCGGCGCGGTGGGGGGAGCGGGGCATGGGGGAGGCTTTCTGTGGCGGAACGGAGGTGGGACCTCTAGGGTGACCAAACCAGCTTTGCACAACAGCCGGTTGCATAAGTGCAGAATTCGACGATCCGACCGAACTGAAACCGGATCGAAACCCTTTTGAGATGAAGCCGTCTTCCTGCAGCGAACGGGAGGCATGTTCCACGGGTGCGGGCAGGGCTGGTGCCGTAAGATGATGCAAATGCGGGACCCGCATTTGCATTGACCAAGATGATTCAGTGCACCATCGTCTCAAGGAGAGATTCCAGGCCACATGGCCGAACCTATGGCAGATTCAGCGACAGCCAGCAACGGCGGGCATCCCAGCGTCCCTGAGGGTGCGGGCAGCTTCCCGCATTCCATTGATGGAATCCGCACGGAAATCGTCTCCTTCGACTCCCCGGAACAAATGGTGCAGTCACTTGGCGCCCACGACGAGGCGCTGCGTTTCGTGGAGGCCAGCTACCCCCAGGTCAGCTTCCTGGCCCGTGGCAATGAGCTCTCCATCTCCGGCCCGGCCCGTGATGTGCCGAACATCATGCGCCTCTTCGAAGAGGTCCGCGGCCTGGTGGAGCGCAAGACGACTGTGACCCCGGCAGTGCTGCAGCAGCTGGTCACCATGCTGCGCGCCCAGCAATCGGCGTCGCTGGTTGATGTGCTGACCTACAACATCCTCTCCAGCCGCGGGCGCACCATCCGGCCCAAGACACGCAACCAGAAGAGCTATGTCGACGCCATCGACGCCAACACCATCGTGTTCGGCATCGGCCCCGCCGGCACCGGCAAGACCTACCTGGCCATGGCCAAGGCCGTCCAGGCGCTGCAGCAAAAGGACGTCAGCCGCATCATTCTGACCCGCCCCGCCGTCGAAGCGGGGGAGCGCCTAGGCTTCCTGCCGGGCACGCTCAGCGACAAGATCGACCCCTATCTGCGCCCGCTCTACGATGCCCTGCACGACATGATGGACCCGGATTCGATTCCGCGACTGATGGCCGCCGGCACCATTGAGGTTGCGCCGCTGGCCTATATGCGCGGCCGCACACTCAACGACGCTTTCATCATCCTGGACGAGGCACAGAACACCACCCCGGAACAGATGAAGATGTTCCTCACGCGTCTGGGCTTCGGCTCCAAGATGGTGGTCACAGGTGACGTGACGCAGGTTGACCTGCCCTCCGGGACCAACTCCGGCCTGCGGATCGTTCGCTCGATCCTGAAGGACGTCAATGATGTGAACTTCTCCATCCTTGAGGCCGACGACGTCGTGCGCCACCGTCTGGTGGGAGACATTGTCAGTGCCTACAGCCGCTGGGACGACGCCCGCGCACGGGAACGTGCCACACATGCAAACGGGGGCGCCCATGCGCCCACGACGAACGGAAATACACAGCCATGAGCATCGAAATCAACAACGAGTCCGGCGTCGACGTCGACGAGGCCGGACTGGTCCGTTTGGTCCGCTACATCCTCGACCAGCTCTACGTCCACCCGCAGACGGAGCTGTCCATCATCATGGCCGACGTGGACACCATGGAAAAGCTGCACATCGAATGGATGGATGAGCCGGGCCCCACCGACGTCCTCTCCTTCCCGATGGATGAACTGCGCCCCGGCTCTCCGGAACGCCCCACGCCCGCCGGGCTGCTGGGCGACATCGTGGTGTGCCCGGTGGTGGCCGAGGAACAGGCCAAAACGGCCGGCCACAGCACCGCCGATGAGATCATGCTGCTGACCACCCACGGCGTGTTGCACCTGCTGGGCTATGACCATGCAGAGCCGGAGGAGAAGGAAGAAATGTTCGGCCTCCAGCGCACGCTGCTCTCCGGATTCACGGGCAAGGATGCCCCACAGGAGACCATGCAGTGATCACCGCCGCACTTGCGGTCATGGGGCTTGCCTTCGTGGCCATTACGGCACTGCTCTCCGCCACGGAGGCTGCATTTCTCTACTTTCCCCGCCATGACGCCGAGGCCGTAGCGGCACACCGCCGCAGTGCCTCCCTCCAACGCATCCTCGATGCCCCCGTGTCCCACATGGACGCCCTGCGGTTTTGGCGCATCTGGTTTGAAATGGCTTCGGCAGTCGCCGTCGCGATCCTGGTGCTGGACCTGCTGGACAACCTGTGGGCCGCCGGACTGCTGGCCACCATTGTGATGGCCGGCATCGGCTTCGTCCTGGTGGGGGTGTCGCCACGCCAGTGGGGCCGCCTGCACTCGGCCGCCGTCGTCGGACGCACCGCCTCCGTGGTCCACTTCCTGTGCTGGGTGCTCGGCCCGATCCCGGGCTGGCTGGTTGCCATCGGCAGTGCCGTTGCACCGGGCGCACCCCGCGGCGAGCAGGCGTTTGTCAGCGAAGAGGAATTCCGCGAATTTGTGGACCGCGCCAGCGAGTCCGAGATGCTTGAAGACTCCGAGGCGGAGTTGATCCAGAGCGTCATCGACATGGGCGACACCCTGGTGCGCGCCGTCATGGTGCCGCGGACCGACATTGTGGGCGTGGCCCATGGCTCCTCCCTTGACGAGGCGATGGAGGTCTTCCTGCTCACCGGCTTCTCCCGGATTCCGGTGATTGGCGAGAGCACCGACCAGATTCTGGGCATCCTGTATTTGAAGGACGTCGTGGCCACCACGTACCGGCTGGGCCCGGACGAGAAGGCGCCGCCCGTCGAGGCAGTCTCCCGGCAGGTGCGCTACGTTCCCGAATCCAAGCCTGTCACAGAGCTTCTGGGGGAGCTGCAGGTCGAATCCACGCACCTGGCCATTGTCATCGACGAGTACGGTGGAACGGCCGGCCTGGTCACCCTGGAGGATCTTATCGAGGAGATCGTGGGGGAGATCGTGGACGAATACGACTCCGAAACCCCCGAGGTCCAGCCGCTGGGCGGTGGCAGCTTCCGGGTCAGCGCCAGGCTGGCGGTGGACGATCTGGGCGAACTCTTCGGTCTTGACCTGGAGGACGACGAGGTGGACACCGTTGGTGGACTCCTGGCCAAACATCTTGGCCGCGTCCCCGTCCCCGGCAGCCAGGTTTCCGTTGCCGGCATCCACCTGAGGGCCGAGGAGCTTGAGGGCAGGGGCAGGCGCGTCAGCCACATTATTGCCAGTGACATGAGGCAAGCGGAGACTGGCACTAACAGCACCGGTGCAGACGGCACCAACAGCACCATCCACAGCAGCAGAACCAAACACCAAGACGGCACCGCCGCAGGGAGCGAATCATGAAGGAATCCAAGGCCAAGGCCGGCCACAGCGCAAAGCGCGGGGCGAAGGCCGATGTATTCACGGCCGGCGATGAGAACTTCCGTGCGGGCTTTGCCGTTCTGGCCGGGCGTCCGAATGCCGGCAAGTCGACATTGACCAACGCATTGGTGGGGCAGAAGGTAGCGATCACCTCCGCCAAGCCGCAGACCACCCGGCACACCATCCGCGGCGTGGTCCACCGCGAGAAGTTCCAACTGGTGCTGGTGGACACCCCCGGGCTGCACCGCCCGCGCACCCTGCTGGGCAAGCGGCTGAACGATCTGGTGGCCGACACCCTCAGCGAAGTGGATGCCATCGGTTTCTGCCTGCCGGCCAATGAAAAGATCGGCCCCGGCGACCGTTTCATCGCCAACCAGCTGGCACAGCTGGGCAACAAGCCCATCATCGCCCTAGTCACCAAGACCGACACCGTGGACCGCCAGGCTGTCACGGACCAGCTGCTGGCCGTGGCCGAGCTGGGCCGCGAGGTGCTCGGCGGCGACGGCTGGGCCGACGTCGTTCCCGTCTCCGCCGTCGACGGCTTCCAGGTGGAGACCGTCGCGGAGGTGCTGGCCAGCCACATGCCGCTGTCCCCGGCACTGTACCCCGACGGCGAACTCACCGACGAGCCGGAGGCCGTGATGGTTGCCGAGCTGGTGCGCGAGGCCGCCCTGGAGGGCGTCCGCGACGAGCTGCCGCACTCCCTCGCCGTCGTCGTGGAGGAGATTGTGCCCCGCGAGGGCCGCGATGAGGACCACCAGCTGCTCGATGTGCGCGTCAACCTGTACGTGGAGCGTCCGTCCCAGAAGGCGATCATCATCGGCAAGGGTGGATCCCGGCTGCGCGAGGTGGGCACCAACGCCCGCCGCGGCATCGAAGCCCTGCTGGGCACCAAGGTCTACCTTGACCTGCACGTCAAGGTGGCCAAGGACTGGCAGCGCGATCCCAAGCAGCTCGTCAAACTGGGCTTCTAGCCGCAGCTGCAGGCGGTTTCCGCCGCCACAATCGGCCTGTTTGACTGCAACCGCCCCTGCGAAGTGCCCGCACTCGGGAACTTCACAGGGGCGGTGCGTAAACTTGCCTGAGTTCTTTGTTCCCTACGAAAGGTCCATCCATGGGGCGTCGCCGTGCCGAATCAGGTGCAGGAAGGGGTGCTTCGTCGTCGAAGGCGGCTGCTGCCACCCCTGCCGCTGCAGCTGTCTCCAATGGGCGCCACTTCCGGACCAAGCGGGGGGCTCCGCTGTGGTTGAAGATCACGGCGTCGGCCACGGCCGTGGCGCTGCTGGCCGGTGCCGGCGTGGTGGCCCTGCTCGTCTGGCGGCTGCAGAGCAATGTGACGGTCTCCGACTTGAACGCCGCCGTGGGGGAGGCCACCGGTGCGCCGCTGGTCAATGACAGCACCGATCCGCTGCAGATCCTGATCCTGGGCACCGACACCCGCGACGGCGCCAACAGCGAGTATGGGACGGAAGAGGACTCTGCGGGCGCCGGCCAATCCGACGTCATGCTGTTGATGAACCTTTCGGCGGACAACAAGCGCGTTACCGTCACCAGCTTCCCGCGCGACATGATGGCCCCCATTCCCTCCTGCCGCGACTCCAAGACCGGCGAGGTCAAGCCTGCTCTGGCGATGGCCCAGCTCAACTCAGCGCTCCAAATGGCCGGCCCTGGCTGCACAGTGGCGGCTATCAACGCCCTGACCGGACTGCACATCGACCACTTCATGCTGGCGGACTTCACGGCCGTCAAGGAGCTCTCCAACGCCCTCGGCGGCGTGGAGGTCTGCGTGGACCATTCGATGGACGACTTTGATGGTTCGCATCTGGTGCTGCCGGCCGGCAAGAGCCTGGTCCAGGGCGAACAGGCGCTGGCCTTCCTGCGCACGCGCCACTCCTTCGGCGACGCGTCCGACCTGGCCCGCATCCAGGCCCAGCAGTACTTCCTGGGCTCCATGGTCCGCAAGATCAAGAGCGATGACACCCTGAACAACATTCCGAAGGTCTATGGCATTGCCGAGACCATCACCAAGAACCTCACCATCGACTCGGGGCTGGCCAACATCCCCTCGATGGTTGCCCTGGCCGGCCGCCTGAACAAGGTGGACCTGGCCGGCGTCGCCTTCATCACGGCCCCCTATGAGCCGTATGTGGGGGACGAGAACCGTGTGCAGCTCAAGGAGCCCGAGGCCGCCCAGCTCTTCGCCGCCATGCGCGACGACGCCAACTTCACCGGCACCGGAACTGCACCCGCCACGGACGCGGGCACGTCCGCTCCCAGCACCGATGCCGCCACGGCACCTGCGGCGCCTCCCGCCGCACCCACCTACAACAAGGCCATCCAGCCCGTGGTGGCCGTCAATGCCACGGGTGTGGTGGGCCGCGCCGTGGAGATCGTGAACGCTCTGGCCGGTGCGGGCTTCACCAACTCCTACCAGACCTCCGTGGCCCAGACCGCCAGTGTCACCACCGTCGCCTATGGTGCGGACTTCGCGGATGTCGCCGGGGACGTGGCGGCACTCTTCGGCATTCCGGCCACGTCGCTGGTGTCCGATCCGACCATCTCCGGCGTCCAGCTGCGCCTGGGCGCGGACTTCGTCTCCGGCACCACGTACGGCACCGTCGTCATCCCGCCCGACATTGTCGCCAGCACCGCCGACGACGCCCAATCCTGCCTCACGGTCAACAAGGGCTACTACACCTACTAGCCTGGTCGCTGGTTGACCTCGGTGACGCGCACCTGCAGTCATGACGCAGTTCCCCTTCGAGGATGCGTCTCGTACTGCGTCCTGGAGGGGGTTCGACGTCGCCGGCTGGGGGACGCGTTCGCCTCACCTGGTTTCGGCTCCGCTCCGCTTCGCTCAACCACCGCGCTCGGTGGTCGAGCTTGTCGAGACCTACTCGGGGCCACCCAACTTCAGCCATGACGCAGTTCCCCTTCGAGGACGCGTTTCGTACTGCGTCCTGGAGGGGGTTCGACGTCGCCGGCTGGGGGATGCGTCCGTATCACCTGGTTTCGGCAGGCGGGACCGGCGCCGAAAGACTAACAAAAAGCCCCGCCCCACCTGTTTCGGCAGGTGGGGCGGAACTTTCTGGTGTGGGGTGCTACATCCGGCCGGGCATGCGGCCTTCGGTGTATTCGCCGGCCGTCACGGTCACGAGCTCGGCACCTGCCGCAGTGACGGTGTACTGCCCGGCGGCCGTGATGTCCGCACTGGAGAAGACCAGCGAGGCCGTCGTCTTTGAGGTGACGAATGTCGACACCACGTTTCCAGCGGAGTCAACGATCTGAAGGGCCGTCCCCGCCGGTACTGCGGAGGTGAACGTGAATTGCAGGCCGGACTGGCTGGAGGACGCACTGGGGGTTACGGCCATTCCAGCACTGCCTGCGGCGGCAACGGTTCCACCGGTGACCACCAGTTCGCCGTTGACGTCCAGAGCGCCGTTGCCGTCGTTGGTGGGCCCGTTGACCACCACTGTTCCGCCGCTGATGCTGGCGTTGCCGTTGGAATCGAGGCCGTCGCCCTCGGCATTGATGGTCACGCTGCCCCCGGAGATGTCCACTGAGTAGTCGCCCACGGCATCGCCGCCGCCCATGCCCCCGCCCATGCCGCCACCCGTGGTCCCGGTCGTGGAATTGGATCCGCCCGCGGCATTGATGCCGTCGTCGTTGGAATTCACCGTGACGGTTCCGCCGGAGACCACGATGTGCGGGGCCTCCAGGCCCTCCTCGGACTCGGACACCGTGGCCGTCCCGCCGCTCACCGTGAGCGTGGTGGCTGCCTTGATGCCGTCGTCGCCGGCGGCGACGTCCAGCGTGCCGCCGGCCACCAGCAGCCAGCCCCTATCGGCATCGGTGTCATTGGTGGACTTCACGCCGTCGCCGCCGGCCGCCACGGTGTAGATCCCGTCCAGCAGCGCCGTGTAGTCCTTGCCCTTGATGCCATCGTCCACGGCATCGACGCTCACGGTGGCGGAGGCCAGGACCAGACCGTCCTTGGAGACGATGCCGTCCTGGTAGTTTCCGTTGACGCTCAGGGTGCCCGGGCCGGCAATCGTGAGATCGGCCAGCGAGTAGATGGCGGCATTGGCTGCGTCCGTTGCCGTGTCCGCATAGCTGCTGGCGTCGCTGACGTCGTTGGTGCTGCCGTCCGCCAGGTAGATCAGGACTTCGTTGGCGCTCTGGATGTCCACCGCCGCGCCCGTCGGGCTGGAGATGCTTGCGTTGTCCAGAACAATCCTGACCACGTCCTCCTCGCCGGCGGCCACCACCACCGTCCCATTGTCGAGGTCTCCTGACAGCCGGTAGGTTCCGCCGGCGGTGATGGTCACCGTGTTGCCGCTGACGGTGACACTGCCGGCGTTGGTCCCTGACGCCGTGGTGGCATTGTCGGCCAGGGCGACGGCTGTCTCCTTTGCCGCATCCCAGCTGAGATCGTCCTGGTCGAAGTGGGTGGTGGCGGCGATGGACGCGGCCAGGTCGGCGTCGATGGCTTCCGTGGTCGGACCCGAGGTGGCGGCGGTGGACGCTGCGGCCATGCTGCTGCTGTCCGACGCCGGGCTGGAAGTCTGTGTTGAGCAGCCGGCCAGGGCTGTGGCCAGGGCCAGGGCCGCCACGGAGGTGATGAGCTGGGGGCGGGTGAATTTCTTCATGAGGTCGTCCTTGGGGTGGTAGAGGGTCGGGGCATGCTGCGCATAAGTGTTTGGTGCCAGCGGTTGGCGGGCAGTCCCGGCGTCAGGGCTGCCATGCCGGTGGCGAATTTGGAGATGCGGGAGGGCCTGACGCCGTGGCGCCACAGGTGCTTGTCGAGCTGGCCGGTCGTTGAACCGGATTTTGTTTCGAGAACGACGGCGTCGCCTAGGACCAGGCGTTCGCCGCGGGGCGTGGTCCAGGTGACGTTGAAGTCGACGGTTGCCCGGCTGTTCGAGCCGGGCAGGTACAGGGTGGTCCGTCCGTAGCTGGTTTCCAGCACCGGAGCCAGCGGACCCGGCGGCGGCAGCAAGGCCGTTGCCTGCAGCGTTTGGGCGATGTATTCGGCGCCTTCCGGCGTGATGGTGGATCTGTCGGACGGGTCGTAGGGAATGCGTTCCTTGACTGTCGCGCTCCGGGAGCCTTCCGTCTTGACCTCCAGGAAGGCCACACCGCTGTCCAGATAGCTGCGGGTGCGGATCTTGTAGCGCCGCCGCCGGCCAAAGGCGGCCAGAAAGTAGCTGTCGAGGGCGGGGGTGTCGAAGTACACCGAGTCGTAGGCAAACAGCCGGAGGCCGGCCTCCTGAAGGATGTGGACCTCCCCGGCAAAGCTGTCGAGGATTCCGCTGAGCTTCTCCAGCGGAACGAGGTACTTCCTGTCGACCCGGGTCTGCAGGGCCGCCGCAGCGTTGAGCGCCTCCAGCGAGAGGGGCGGCAGCTGCGACAGCCACGGACCGAGCGCCGTGTGCCGGCCGAGCGGGCTCATGAGATGCCCACGTGGTCGTAGCGGACCTCGCCCCCGGGAAGCCGGGCGGCCAGCTGCTCGTGCAGCGGTCCGCGGGCCTCGGGCGGAACGGGTGCCTTGGTCCTGGTTTCGAACCGGACATCCACAGTGGTCTTGTCGTTGACCAGGTCCAGTTCCTGGACGATGGCCGTGTGCACGGTGGCTCCGAGCACCTCCTCAAGGCGCGCCTTCAACAGCGCCGGGTCGGCAATCGCCTGGTCCAGGATGACGGTCTGGTGGCGGTAGGCCGGCAGCACGCGGGGGTGGTCGCCAACGAACATGACAGCCAGGATCAGGGCCATGAGCGACAGCGTCACCCACATCGGTTCAACGCCCAGGCCGGAGATGAGACCCAGGGCAAGGGCAGAGAAGTAGTACGCCACCTCGTGCTGGGCCAGCTCCGTGGAGCGGAGGCGGATGATCGACAGGACGCCGAACAGGCCCAAACCAAGTCCGACGCCGGCCGCAGAACCGGAGAGCGCCGTCGCCACGGCGAGCACGCCGACGTTCATGCCGAGGTAGGACACCACCAGATCGCGGCGCCGGTGCCGGCGCAGGTACAAACCGAAGGTGAGCAGCGAGATCGCCGCGAGGTCTGCGGCCAGGAAGATGAGCGTGTTCATGAAGGTCTCCAATAGGGTCTGGGAAAGCGTCTATGTCTAGATTTCCAAGCGAGTCTGTGCCGAATCTGTGCCAGCGGGCAGCCTGCCTTGTGAGTGCTGCTTTTCTGCCGCCGGCGGCCGGATCCGCCGGAACAGGAAGCGCTTCTGCAGGGCGAAACTGGCCAGGAACAGTCCAATTTCGGTGAGGAGTTTGGCGGGAAGTGCCGGCAGTCCGGCCTCCGTCAGGGCAAAGAGCAGGCAATAGTTGGCTCCCATCAGGAGCAGCACGAGGGCCAGGTACCGGACAGCGCTGCGTCCCAACGGCGTCGTCCTTCCCTCCGGAAACACGAGGGTGCGGTTGATCGCAAAGTTCACCCCGGCGCTTACGGCGCGGGCGCCGGCCACCGCCAGCAGCAGGGATCCGGTGGCGGCGTTGAGCACCAGGAACAGCGCCAGGTCCACGGCGAATCCACCTAGGGATGACAGGGAGAACTTCACCAGGGGTGCGTAGATGCGCAGGGAATCCTGCAGCGGCCGGAAATGCGATGACTCATTGTGCTGGAGGTAGATGGTGGCAATGGTGATGCTCTCCATCGGGATTCCCTGCTGCCGGGCCTCCAGCAGCAAGTTGAGCTCATACTCGTACCGGTCCCCGTGGATGGATTGCAGCCAGGGGAGCAGCCGGGCCGGGTAGCCGCGCAGGCCGGTCTGCGTGTCGTGGAGCCGGGCCCCGGTGGCCAGCCCGAAGAAGAGTCTGGTGGCGCCGTTGCCGATCCTGCTGCGCAGCGGAACCTCGCCGTCGAACCGGCGTTCACCCAGCACCATGGCCTGGGTCGACCGCACGGCCGCGGCCACACGAAGGATGTCGGGGACGCCATGTTGGCCATCGCTGTCCGCACAGACCACGTCCTGGCCGGGGAAATGCGCGGCTATGTAGCCGAAGCCTGTCTTGAGGGCCTGCCCCTTGCCGTGGTTGTTGGGATAGCCGATCACCCTGGCGCCCAGCAGCCGCGCCTGGGCGAAGAGCTGTTCGTAGCCGGGTCCGCTGCCGTCATTGACGACGACGACGTGGACGGCACCGCCGGCTTCATCCAGGGCGGCAACCAGGTCAAGGAGCTTTTCGTCGGGTTCGTATGCCGGGATCAGGATGATCATGGCGGCCCTACCCGGCCACGTAGAGGATGTCGGAGGTGCCGCGTTCCTGGTTCTTGCCGAGGGGGTTGTTGACCAAGGCGCCGTTGAAGTACATGGTGGAGGATCCGCCGCCGTCAACGTTGTAGGCGGTGGTGGCGCCCAGATCCAGCATGATCTGCGCCAGACCGCTCATGGTGGCGCCCGCGCTGTACCCCTCGGACCGGCCGTCCACCACCACGAACACCAGGTGGTTGGTCCCCAGAACGCCCACCGCAGTGCGCGGCTGGAGCCCCTGGATGGAGTGGTTGCCGATGTTGGTGTCGACCTCCACACTGTCGATGCCGGCCTTGACGGCGCCGCCCTCGATCAGCGATGGACCGAAGGAGAGGGTGTTCCAGACGCCGTCGGCAACGAGCTCGGCGGCCGACGTCGTGGTTTCGTCGTACATCGTGGCGGTGCCGTCCCGGTAGAAGGCCAGGCCCTCGCGGGCGCCCTTGTCACGGTAGGCAACCCCATTGCGGACCACGATGCCGGTGTCCCGGAAGCCGTAGTAGTCGCCGTTGATGGCGAAGACGGCGCCATTGTCCGCGGCGATGGCCGAGGTGTTTTCGGTGATGTTCTCCCCGAAGCTGTCCTGGGCAAAGGCGGATCTCAGTGCTGTGCCTGCCGCCAGCTGCACGTCGGCGACGAAGTAGGTGGCCAGATTCGAGCCGCTGCCGGTGGTTGCCGTGCTGATGGCGATGTTGGCGTCCCCGGAACTGAAGCCGGTGTCCGTCAGAACTGTGGGAACCGTGGCGGCGGTGGATTCCGTGGTTCCGGTGCTGGTTGTGGCCGCGGTGGCAGACTGGCTGGCCTCGTAGGCGCTGACGTCGGAGATTTCGACGTGCTCAACCACGAAGCGGTCCAGGGCCCAGGCGGCTGCTCCGCCGGCCGAGAGCACCATGGCCAGGGCTCCGCCGAGGACCACCCTGCGCGTGGGCTTCTTGGCGGCACTGTCACTGGGCGGGGGATTGGCGGGCTTTTCATTCAGGGGCGGGTGTGAAGTAGTCATACTTCTTTTGTAAAGACCCGCTCTGTGCCCCGTGCAGGTCGAGCTTGTGCTGAAGCTGTGAGGAGTCCCGCGGCCCCGGGGCTACCCCTGGAGTGTGGGCAGCCGCACCGTGAATCGTGTCATTCCGGGGGAACTGGCAACCGCAACGGTGCCATTATTCGCCTCCACCAGGGCCTTGACGATCGCCAGCCCCAGGCCCGAACTGTTGGTGCCTTTGCCCTGGACCGCCGACCGCGAGGCATCCTGCCGGCTGAACCGCAGGAACACCTGGTCCAGGAATTCCCCGGCGATGCCCTCCCCGCTGTCCTCGATGTCCAGCGTTGCCGTGCCCGCCGTCGTCGTCAGATTGACCCGGATGTGGGTTCCGGGTGCCGTGTGCTTGTGGGCATTGGAGAGCAGATTGATCAGCACCTGCCGGACTTCGGTTTCCACCGCGTTGACCAGCACAGGTTCCTGGGGGAGTTCCAGGGACCAGTGGTGGTCCTGGGCGGCGATCTTGCTGTCCTGCACCGTTTCCATGAGCAGATCGGACAGGTCCACATCGCTGGGTTCGTCGCGCTGGCCTTCATCGAGCCGGGCCAGCAGCATCAAATCCTCCACGAGGGCGGACATGCGCTTGGACTCGCTGTCCACCCGGCGCAGGGCAACTGTTCCGGCCGGGCTCAGACGTTCGCTGAGCAGGATGAGTTCGGTGTAGCCGCGGATGGAGGCCAGCGGCGTGCGCAATTCATGGCTGGCATCGGCGACAAATTGCCGCACCTGCATCTCGCTGGCATGGCGTGCGGCAAACGATCGGGTCAGATGGTCGAGCATGTTGTTGAAGGCCACGCCCACCTCGCCCACCTCGGTGCCCGGCTCGGCGGCAAGCGGCGGGATGCGCACATCGATGGCTGCCTCGCCGGATTCCAGCGGAAGGCTTGCGACAGTGGTGGCGACATCGGAGAGTTCATCCAGGGGACGCAGAGAGCGCCTGACGATGACAGTGCCAACAAGGCCGATGATGGCCAGCCCTGCCACGGACACGATGGTGGTGACCAGATTCAGCGAGTTCAGGGTGGAGTCCCGGTCCGCCGTGGACAGGCCGGTGACCAGCTTTTCCCCGGTGGGCGTCGATGCCGTGGAGGCGGAGAGCCGGTAGGTGCCGCTGGAGAGGGTGAGCTCGGTGGCCTGCCCCGTGGGGGCGGTCTGGGCGATCTTCGCCAGATCCTCGGCTGAAAGGGCGACGGCGCTGCCGTCCGTTTGGACGACGGCGGAGGACTTCGCGACGTCACCGGAAAAGAGTGCATTCAGGGTTCCGGGGCGTTGGCCGCGCGTGTCCAGGGGGTTGGGCTGGCTGCCCGGGTTGGAGGGCCCACTGCCGTTCGGCGGCCCCTGCGGCCCAAACGCGCGGGAGGCGGCCTGGTGCAGGCCGTCGTCGATCTGTTTGGTGAGGTAGTCGTTCATGGCCAGATGGCCAACGAACCCCACGCTGGCGCAGATGGCGGCCAGCAGCGCCAGCATGGCCACGATGAGTTTGGTGCGCAGCCGGTGGGCCCTGCGCCGTTTGGCTGCCGTCACGAATCGGCCGGCTTAAGCACGTACCCCACGCCCCGGACGGTGTGGATCATGGGCGTCCGTCCGACGTCGATCTTCTTGCGCAGGTACGAGATGTACAGCTCAACGATGTTGGCCTGGCCGTTGAAATCGTAGTGCCACACCTGGTCCAGGATCTGCGGCCGGCTTACCACCCGCCGGGCATTCTCCATCAGGTAGCGCAGCAGTTCCCACTGGGTCGCCGTCAGGTCGATGTCCGTCCCGCCGCGCGTCACTTCCCGGGTGTCGAGGTTCAGCACCAGATCGCCCACCACCAGCTCGGCACTGTCCATGGCGGCAACGCCGGAGCGCTGCACCAGGCGGTGCAGGCGCAGCAGCAGCTCTTCGACGCTGAATGGTTTCGTGACGTAGTCGTCGCCGCCCGAGGCCAGGCCGGCGATGCGGTCCTGGACGGCGTCGCGGGCGGTGAGGAACAGCGCCGGCACGCCGGGGGAGAACTCCCTGATCTTGCCCAGGGCTTCGATGCCGTCCATGCCGGGCATCATGACATCCAGGACCAGCACGTCCGGGCGGAAGGCACGGGCGGTGCGCACGCCCTCGGCGCCGTCGGCGGCCGTGGCCACGTCCCAGCCCGCCAGCCGCAGACCCATGCTGATGAGTTCGGTGAGGCTCGGCTCGTCGTCGACCACCAGCGCCCGGATGGGCGTTCCATCGGGGTGGGCCAGCGGGGGAAGGTCCGTGAATGAATTCCGGGGCGCGTCGGTCATGGCTTCACTATAGGTGCACCGGATTGGCGGAAGCTGTGGCCCCGCTGGTCGAGCGAAGCCGAGACCCGGGGACATGATTGCCGCACCGGGTTTCGGCTCCGCTCAACCACCGGGTGGGGCCTACCAGATGCTGACGCGCTCCTCGGGGTCGAGCCAGAGGCCGTCGCCGGGGGCGGTGGCGAAGGTGTCGTGGAAGGCGTCCAGGTTGCGCACGACGGCGTTGCAGCGCAGTTCCGCGGGGGAGTGCGGGTCGATCGCCAGACGGCGGATGGCCTCCTCCGTGCGGATCTTGGTGCGCCAGCACTCGGCCCAGGAGAAGAAGAACCGCTCGGCGCCGGTGGCCCCGTCGATCACCGCCGGCTCCGCGCCGTCGAGGCTGATCTGGTAGGCCTTGTAGCCAATCGCCAGTCCGCCCAGGTCGCCGATGTTCTCGCCCAGGGTCAGCTCGCCGTTGACGGTGTGCCCGGGTGCGGCATCCGGGGACAGCACGTTGTACTGGTCCACCAGGCGGGCTGTCAGCGCGTCGAAGGCCGTGCGGTCCGCATCGGTCCACCAATTGCGCAGGGTGCCTGTGCCGTCGAACTGCGAGCCCTTGTCATCGAAGCCGTGGCCAATCTCATGGCCGATCACGGCGCCGATCCCGCCATAGTTGGCGGCGTCGTCGGCCTCGGCATCGAAGAACGGCGGCTGCAGGATGGCGGCAGGGAACACCACTTCATTCATGGTGGGGTTGTAGTAGGCGTTGACAGTCTGCGGCGTCATGAACCACTCGTCACGGTCGATCGGTGCGCCGATCTTGGCCATCTGGCGGGCCAGCTCAAAGCCGTGGCTCCGCTCGATGTTGCCCAGCAGATCGCCGGGGATGACCGCCAGGGTGGTGTAGTCGCGCCACTTGGTTGGGTAGCCGATCTTTGGGGTGAAGGCCTGGAGCTTCTTCAGCGCCTCGGCGATCGTCTCCTCGCTCATCCATTCCAGCGACTCGATGCTGCGCCGGTAGGCCTCGATGAGGTTGGCGACCAGCGCCTCCATGCGGGCCTTGTGGCCCTCGGGGAAGTGCTCGGCCACGTAGAGCTGGCCCACGGCCTCGCCCAGGCAGCCCTCCACCAGCGAGACGCCGCGCTTCCAGCGTTCGCGGTTGGCCGGCGTGCCGGAGATGGTGGTGCCATAGAAGGCAAAGTTTGCGTCCACAAAGGCGCTGGAGAGGTACGGGGCTGCGGCGGAAATGCTCCGCCAGGCCAGCCAGTTCTGCCAATCCGCCAGCCGCGAATCATCCAGCAATGCACCCTGGCCGGTGAAGAAGTCCGGGGTGGCAACAACCAGCTCGGCGCTCTGCTCCGCCGTGACGCCCATGGCATCCAGCCACGGTCCCAGGGCCGGGAGCAGAGCCTCGGCCTCGGCACGGGTGCGCAGGTTGTAGGTCTTCTGCGGATCGCGCAGGGTGACGTTGTCCCAGTGCGTGGCGGCGATCTCGGTTTCCAGTGCCATGATCCGCACCGAGGCGGCAGCGGCATCCGGCACGCCGGCCAGCGTGAGCATGCGCTCGATGTGCGGGACATAGGCATTGCGGATCTCGGCGAACTTGTCCTCGCGGTAGTAGGACTCGTCCGGCAGGCCCAGGCCGCTCTGGTAGAGGTGGAGCAGCGCGCGCTCCGGGTTGCCGGCGTCGTTATTGACGTAGCCGCCAAACAGACCGTCGTTGCCGACTTTGTCCAGGTGGCCCATCAGGATGACGAGTTCGGCTACCGAGGCGGTGTCATAGATGGCGCCGATCCGATCCGCCAGCGGCGCGCCGCCGGCTGCCTCGATGGCCGTCTCGTCCATGAAGGCGGCAAAGAGATTGCCGATTTTCGCCGCAACGGAATCCGCTCCGTGGCCGGCGGACTGGGCCGCCGCCGTCTCGATGATGGTGCGCACCGCGGCCTCGGAGGCATCGCGCAAGGTGACGAAGGATCCCGTCAGGGCGCGGTCGTCGGGAATGGTTTCGGCCGCCAGCCAGCCGCCGTTCACATGCTTGTAAAG
Organism: Arthrobacter sp. 35W; assembly: GCF_000482545.1. Lineage (GTDB taxonomy): Bacteria > Actinomycetota > Actinomycetes > Actinomycetales > Micrococcaceae > Specibacter. The sequence goes on along the minus strand of NZ_KI519454.1, from coordinate 1,826,545 downwards.
GTCATCCTGCGGCCGGACGGCCGGGTCAAAGTTGTCACGGTTGATCCCAGAGAGAGACATCTGTAGTGGTCCGCCTTAGGCTGCGTGGCACCTGCCGCTGCGGGCTCCGGTGCCGGGGTGAGCTGGTTCACCATCATCCTACGCGCCATGCTAGGCTGAATTTGTGCGCACTGGAATGCTTCTTCTTAGCTGCCGCGGCGAGGCCCACACACGTTGACCTGATCGGTCCGAAACTTCGGACCAGGTTTGCACAACGTACAGGCCGATCCCTCGCTGCGGTGTTTGTGTTGCCCGGCCGACCTTCCCTGTACTGAAACAAAAACCAAAGGTCACGCCCATGCGAAACGCACAAAAGCCCTCCGGAATGCCCGTCCACCGCTACGTCCCGTTCCAGGACCAGATCAACGTCTCCCTGCCGGACCGCACGTGGCCGGACAAGGTCATCACCAAGGCTCCGCGCTGGTGTGCCGTGGATCTGCGCGACGGCAACCAGGCCCTGATCGATCCGATGAGCCCGGCCCGCAAGCTGAAAATGTTCACGCTGCTGGTGGAAATGGGTTTCAAGGAAATTGAAGTCGGCTTCCCCTCCGCCTCGCAGACGGACTTCGACTTCGTCCGCCAGCTGATCGAGGGCGGCCACATCCCGGACGACGTCACCATCCAGGTGCTGACCCAGGCCCGCGAGCACCTGATCCAGCGCACCTACGAGTCCCTCGTCGGAGCCAAGCAGGCCATCGTCCACCTGTACAATTCCACTTCCGTGCTGCAGCGCCGCGTGGTGTTCAACCAGGACGAGGACGGCATCCTGGACATCGCCCTGCAGGGTGCACGCCTGTGCAAGAAGTACGAGGAGACCCTCGCCGACACGAAGATCACCTACGAATACTCCCCGGAGTCCTTCACGGGCACCGAGCCGGAGTACGCACTGCGCGTCTGCAACGCCATCGCCGACATCTTCGAGGCCTCAGCGGACAACCAGGTGATCCTGAACCTGCCGGCCACAGTTGAAATGGCCACCCCCAACGTCTACGCCGACTCCATCGAGTGGATGAGCCGAAATCTGCATCCGCGCGAGGGGATCATCCTCTCCCTGCACCCGCACAACGACCGCGGCACCGGCGTCGCCGCCGCGGAGCTGGGCTACCTGGCTGGTGCCGACCGCATCGAGGGGTGCCTCTTCGGCAATGGTGAGCGCACCGGAAACGTGGACCTGGTGACCTTGGGCCTGAACCTCTTCACCCAGGGCATCGACCCGATGATCGACTTCTCGGACATCGACCACATCCGCCGCACTGTTGAATACTGCAACCAGCTGCCAGTGCCCGAGCGCGCCCCGTACGGTGGCGATCTGGTCTTCACCGCCTTCTCCGGCTCGCACCAGGACGCCATCAAGAAGGGCTTTGAGGCTCTGGAGGCCGACGCCGCTGCCGCCGGCAAGGACGTTGCCGACTTCACCTGGGCCGTTCCGTACCTGCCTGTCGATCCGAAGGACCTGGGCCGCAGCTACGAGGCCGTGATCCGCGTGAACTCGCAGTCCGGCAAGGGCGGCGTGGCCTACCTGCTGAAGAACGAGCACAATCTGGACCTGCCCCGCCGGGCCCAGATGGAGTTCTCCGGCGTCATCCAGAAGCGCACCGACACTGTCGGCGGCGAGGTCTCCGGCGCCCAGCTGTGGACCATCTTCAATGACGAGTACCTGCCGGCCGTCGACGCCGAGCACGCCTGGGGCCGCTACGCGCTGGGTTCGCTGACGACATCCACTGACGACGACGGCGAGATGACTCTCGTTGCCAACATGACCATCGACGGCACCGTGCAGCGCCGTACGGGCACCGGCAACGGCCCGATCGCTGCCCTGCTGTCCATCCTGCACGAGGATGGCGTGGATGTCCGCGTGCTGGACTACTCCGAGCACGCTCTGTCCGAGGGCGGCAACGCCCGCGCCGCCGCCTACGTTGAGTGCGCGGTGGGCGAGCGCGTGCTGTGGGGCGTGGGGATCGATTCCAACACCTCCATGTCCTCGCTGAAGGCCGTCATCTCCGCCGTGAACCGCGCCGTGCGGGACCAGCAGGCCTAACATCCCCACGCCCTCCCACTGGCCGGCCAACGAAGCCCCGGTGCTGCTCTTTGAAGAGCGGCGCCGGGGCTTTTGGCATCCCCGGGGCCTTCAATCGGCGGGGAACGGCGCGGGGCGGCCCGTGTGTCGCACAGCAGTGGGAGAATGGAGCAGTGTCCAGAAATTCCTTCGCCGCGCGCACCTACCGTGATGACGCCGTCGTGCTCCGCACCCACAAATTGGGCGAGGCAGACCGCATCATCACGCTGTTGACGCGCAACCACGGCCAGATCCGTGCAGTGGCCAAGGGCGTGCGGCGCACCAGCAGCAAATTCGGTGCCCGGCTGGAACCCTTCATGGTGGCGGATCTGCAACTGGTCTCCGGGCGCAGCCTGGACATCGTCACCCAGGCTGTGGCCAAGGGCTCCTATGGCCGCGAGATTGTGGCCGACTACGGGCGGTACACCGTGGCGGCCGCCATGACTGAAACTGCCCAGCGGCTGACGGACATCGACGGCGAAACGTCCACGGCACAGTACCTGCTGCTCGTTGGAGCCCTGGCCTCGCTGGCCCGCGGCGACCACGCCCCGCAGCTGATCTTGGATTCCTATCTGCTGCGGTCGCTCTCGATCGCCGGTTGGGCGCCCAGTTTCACGGACTGCGCCCGCTGCGGGGAGCCCGGCCCCCACGGTGCCTTTTCCGCAGCGCTTGGCGGCGCCGTCTGCCATGACTGCCGCCCGCCCGGCTCGCCGGCCCCCGCGCCGGAAACCATGACCCTGCTGGCCGCGCTGCTCAGCGGCGGCTGGCCCGTGGCTGATGCCTCCGAAACCCGCCACCGCAATGAGGCGGCCGGCCTGGTGGCCAGCTACCTCCAGTGGCATCTTGAACGAACCGTCCAATCCCTCAAACTCGTGGAGCGTGCATAAACCGTGGCCTCGTCCCGTCCAACCCGGAATCCCTCCAAGCCTGCCGTGGTGGCACCCTGGCCGCATCCCTCGGGCGCCGTGATGCCCACGGTGCCGCCGGCACTGGTTCCGGAGCATGTGGCCATCGTGATGGACGGCAACGGCCGCTGGGCCAACCAGCGTGGACTGCCGCGGATCGAGGGCCACAAGGCCGGCGAGCCGGCGCTGCTGGATGTGATGGCCGGGGCCATCGAGATGGGCATCAAGCATGTGAGCGTCTACGCCTTCTCCACGGAGAACTGGAAGCGTTCCCCCGAGGAGGTGCGCTTCCTGATGGGCTTCAACAAGGATGTGCTCCGCCGCCAGCGCGACCAGCTGGATGCCTGGGGCGTGCGGATCCGCTGGGCCGGCCGCAAGCCCCGCCTGTGGGGCTCCGTCATCAAGGAACTCGAGGTGGCCGAGGAATACACCAAGGACAACAGCACCATCACGTTGACCATGTGCGTGAACTATGGGGGCCGGGCCGAAATCGCCGACGCCGTCACGGCCATCGCGCAGCAGGTGGCCGAGGGCCGGCTGAGCCCGCGCTCCATCTCCGAGAAGACCATCCAGCGGTTCATGTACACCCCTGACCTGCCGGACGTTGACCTGTTCCTGCGCTCCAGCGGCGAGCAGCGCCTCTCCAACTTCATGCTCTGGCAGTCCGCCTATGCCGAGTTCGTCTTCATGGACAAGCTCTGGCCCGACGTCGACCGCCGCACCCTCTGGGAAGCCGTGGACGAATACGCCCGCCGCGACCGCCGCTACGGCGGAGCCATCGACGCCGCCAAATAGCGACGGCGGAGCGTTCCGGGCGATCCTCCGTCCCGGCCGGTTTGAGGCGCACAGGTCCTAGACGCGGCCCAGATCAGCCACGGTCGATCCGAACTTTCGACGACGTGGTTTCCCCTGCCGGCGGGGCCGGAATCCGGATCTCCAAGATGCCGTCCTGGTAGGAGGCCTTGATGTCTTCCTCCCGAATGCCAGGGGGCAGGGAAATGTTCCGGGACACGGAGCCGTAACGGAACTCGGAGCGGTACCCGCCCGCCTCCTTGCGCTTCGCATCCTCCCGGCGTTCGACCTTGATGGTCAGGATGCCGTTGTTGATCGACACGTCGGCGTCCCGGTCCGGATCTATTCCTGGCAGCTCGGCTCGAACAACCATCGTCTCGCCGTCCCGGTACTCCTCCACCCGGAGCTTTGGCGATTCCCAGTCAGCCTCAAAGAGCCGGCGGAGCGATTCCGGCAGCTCAAAGCGGTCCATGTGTCCGAATCCACCCATGATCAATTCTCCATCCACCACGTTCGACTCGCTGGTGGCGCACGCTGGGAATCGCCCGCAACCACGGCCGGGCGGGCTCGAGTTCCCATATTCTTGAACACTACTCCGCGATGCCAGCGCCCGAAAGGCGTCCGCGCGCGGCCCCACATGCTCGAGCCCTTGGGCGTTGTCTGGGAGCCGACCGGCGATATAGGGGCCGGGAGTGGCTTCGGGCACCCGCGAAGCGGGCGGGCACCTATATCGCCGGTCGGCGGATACCGCGCAGCCGGGTCTTACGATGCTGGCTAGTGGTTGGAGTTGGGGCCGTAGGCGCGGAGCCAGTCGGCCAGGTCCGAGTAGATGCTCTTGCGCACCGGCTCGGCCGACAGCATCACATCGTGCAGCGCGCCCGTGTACCGGTTCACCATCACCCGGTGGCCGATCTTCAGCCCCAGCTTCGCCATCACGTTCACGTCGATGACGGCGTCGACGCCCATCATCTCCGGGCTCCAGTCCACGGCGATGATGGTCTTCTCGCTCAGCAGCATCAGGATGGGCGCATCGATGTTCAGCCCGCCGTTGACCACCGCATGGCCGTTGAGCACCGCCTTGATCCACCCCGACCGCAGCGGGAACGACGCCGGCGGGCGCCACTGCGGGTTCAGCTCCCAGGTGCCGTGGGCGTCGGCGCTGACGCTCTGCCAGTAGGCGGTCATTTCCGGGAAGTGGAAGACGCGCTTGGGGTCTCTGTTGGCGATGGGGTCCACCACATGCGTGGCGATCTGGCGCACAAAGCGGCTGCCCTGCAGCTCCAGCCACGGTCCGTTAAGGATCAAGGAAGCCAGCCGCCCGGGGTGCCTTTCGGCCCAGAGGGTGCTGATCAATCCGCCCAGCGAGTGGGCCATCAGGTGGATCCGCGGCGTTTCGCTGCTGCCGGTGCGCTCGGCCAGATCGGCAGTGATCGCGGCCAGAGCGGCGTCGAAATCCTCGTCGTAGATGTTCAGATCGGTCGTGAAGCCCTGTGACTGGTAGGGGCGCAGGCTGCGGCCGTACTTGCGCAGGTCCAGCGCGTAGAAGGCCACATTCTGGGCCGCCACCGTCTCGGCGAGTTCGGTCTGGAAGAAGTAGTCGGCCCAACCGTGGATGTAGAGGACGGCGTGGGGCGTCTCGGTGCTGTTCTCCACGTCGTCGGCAGCCGTCCTCACATCCTGCAGCTTCTTGAACAGCCGCCGGAAGGGATCGTGGGTGGCCCAGTGCGCCAGTGCATTGGCCGGTTCCTCTGGAGCCTCGGGTGCCGTCAGGTGCCGCACGAGGGTGGCCGAGACGGGGCCCTCATCATCGGTGCCCAGATCCAGATCCAGCGACTGGTAGTCCGGACCGAGGAAGTCGGGCGCCCAAGTGGTGTCGGAATGGTTAATCGTCACGGTCATGCGTGTTCCCCCTTGAAGTTGACGGTGGATCATTGAGGACGTATCCCCGCAGCCACATGCCTAGCCTCTCATAGGCCACGTCGCGCACGGGTTTGTCCGAAAGCAGGACATCGTGGAGGCCGCCGTCGATCCGTTCGAAGGTGATGCTGCTGCCCAGCCCCAGGGCGCGCACGGCCATGCTCTGCACATCCAGCACCACGTCCGCGGCGCGCATGTTCTCGCTCCACAACGGCCCGTTCATGCTGCGTGAGGACATCATCACCAGAATGGGCACGCGGATGTCCAGTCCCTTCGCCACCTGGGCCTGGCCGGCCAGGATGGCGCCCATCCAGCCCATCCGGATGGGAAAGGCCTTGGGTGGGCGGAGTGCCGGATCCAGATTCCAGTCCCCGCCGGTGGTGTCCGAGATGCTGCGCCAATAGAAGTTCCGCTCCGGCAGCCGCATCCGCTGAGTGGGCCACCACTTCGCCAACGGCTGCACCAGGGAAAAGGCCGTGTGCCGCACAAAGGCCCCGCCGTGCATTTCCAGCCACGGGCTGTTCAGGATCAGGTGGCTGACCAGGTGCTGGTTCCGGCTGGCCCACAGGGCCGCCACCAGGCCGCCGGTGGAGTGGCCCATCAGCGCCACCCTGGGTGTCCGGCCGACGACGGCGGCCGCCGCGCCGTCGTCGGCTCCGTTGCCGGGGAACCGGATCCGCAGATCCTCCACCACCGCCTCGCGCGCCTGGGCCAGCTCGGAATCGTAGTTCCTCAGGTCGCCCACAAATCCGCCGATGTCGCCGCTGCGCAGGCTCCGGCCGTGGTTGTGCATGTCCAGGGCGTAGAAGGCGATGCCGGCGGCGTCCATGAACCGGGCCAGATCGGTGTTGAAGAAGTAGTCGCTCCAGCCATGCAGGAACAGCAGCGCCTGTGCAGGCATGGGCCCGGTGTCCGGCCGGTCCGGATTCCGGTAGCGGACCAGCGTGGCCAGCCGCGGAGCCCCGGAATCATGGGTGGCGTGCAGTTCGGCTGATTCAAAGCCGGCGCCCAGCACGTCCTCCTGCCACGGCATCTGGTGCACCATTTCAGCCGGCCTCCGCCGCGGCGGCCCGGCCGGCACTGCGGCCGGAGAACAGGCAGCCACCCAGGAACGTGCCCTCCAGCGACCTGTGGCCATGCATGCCGCCGCCACCAAAGCCGGCCGCCTCCCCGGCGGCGAACAGCCCGGGAAGAGGAACGCCGTCGCTCTTAAGCACGCGGGATTCCAGATCGGTGGAGATGCCGCCCAGGCTCTTGCGCGTCAGCACCGAAAGGCGGACGGCGATCAGCGGCCCGTGCTCGGCCGCCAGCATCTGGTGCGGTGGCACCACGCGCATTAGCTTGTCAGTGGCGAAGCGGCGGGCCTGCCGGATGGCGCTGAGCTGGGCGTCCTTGCCCAGGCCGCAGGAGACCTGCAGATCCCTCGCCGCGATGATGTCCGAGAGGGCATGGCCGTCGATGAGCTCGGTGCCCACGAGCTGGTTCATCTTGCCGGCCAGCTCCAAGGGCGTTCGGGCCTGCAGGAAGTCGATGCCGTTTTCGAGGAAGTTCTGCACCGGGCCGATCGAGCCGGGCAGTGCGCGTTTGGCCAGCAGCCGCATGTCCCGGCCGGTCAGATCCGGGTTCTGCTCGGATCCGGAGAGGGCAAATTCCTTTTCCAGGATGGTCCGGTTCAACACAAACCAGGAGTAGCTGTGGCCGCCGGCGGTGATGTGGCGCAGCGCCCCGAGGGAGTCGAACCCGGGGAACAGCGGTGCGGGCAGCCGCCGGCCCTCCGCGTCCAGCCACAGGGGGGAGGGGCCGGAGAGGATGCGGATGCCGTGTCCCGGCCACACCGGGTCCGTGTTGTGGATGCCCTCCGGGTAGTGCCACATCCGCTCCAGATTGGCCAGGGCACCGCCGCCGGCGGCGACGGCGGAGAGGAACTCTCCATCCACGGAGGCGGGCACCCCGGACAGGAGCTGCTGCGGCGCCCCGCCGCCGGGCCAGTGCGCACGCACCAACGGGTGGTTGGCGCCGAAACCGCCGGTGGTGGCCACCACGACGCCGGAGGCCTCGAAGCTGCCGACCACGGTCCGCGTGCTCTCCGCACCACGGACAGCTGTGGAGGATTCCAGGAGCTCGCCCTGCACGCCCGTGGCGACGCCGCCGTCGAGCACCAGGGACGTGGCACGGTGGCGGAAGGCATAGCGAACCCGGCCTGCCGCGACGCCGTCGGCCAGTTTGGCCAGAAACGGTTCCAGCAGCGCCGGGCCGGTGCCCCAGACAACGTGGAAGCGGGGGACGGAGTTGCCGTGGCCCATGGCATCGGAGCCGCCGCGCTCGGCCCATTGCACGAGCGGGAAGAACTTCACCCCCAGGGCGTGCAGCCATGCCCGCTTCTCCCCGGCGGCGAAGTTGACATAGGCCTCGGCCCAGCGGCGGGGCCACTCATCGCCGGCCGCGTCAAAGCCTGCAGATCCCCGCCAGTCGCTCTGGGCCAGCTCCACACTGTCCTTGACGCCGAGGTGGCGCTGCTCGGGGGAATCCACCAGGAAAATGCCGCCAAAGGACCAGTGCGCCTGCCCGCCGAGGGACGCCTCGGGCTCCTGGTCGAGGATCAGCACACTGCGTCCGGCGTTGTAGGCCTCGGCGGCGCTGACCAGTCCGGAGAGTCCGCCGCCCACCACGATGACGTCGGCCTGGTACCGCTGTGGATCGACGGTGATTGCCATGGGCCAATGCTAACGCCCGCACCTGCCGGAATGGATTGCGGTTGTGGGCTGCGGCACATTTGTTCCCAAGGTTCCGCGCCGGTTTGGTGCTGGGCTCCGGAGGCGGAAAACTAGGGGTATGCGCCTTTACCCCACCTTCTTTCGTGTCGTCTTCTCCGGGATGGACGCCGAGCGCGCCCACAAGATCGGCTTCAAGCTGATCCGGGCCTCGCACACCCTGGGGGCGGGGGCCGTGCTGCGCCGGATGTTTGCCCCGGCTCCGTCGCTGCAGACCAAGGCCCTGGGCCTGGTCTTCCCGTCGCCGTTCGGCCTGGCCGCCGGCTTCGACAAGGAAGGCCACGGCATCAACGCCCTGGCCGATCTGGGCTTCGGCCACATTGAGGTCGGCACCATCACCGGGCAGGCACAGCCGGGCAACCCGCAGCCGCGCCTGTTCCGCCTTGTCGAGGACCGCGCCGTCATCAACCGGATGGGCTTCAACAACGACGGCGCCGCTGACGTTGCGCCGCGGCTGGTCAAGGCGCTCGATAGCCTGCGCCGGACCTACGGCTCCACCCGCCCACTGGTTGGCGTCAACATCGGCAAGACCAAGGTGGTGGAGCTGGACAACGCACTGGAGGACTACCTCGTCAGCGCCCGCACGCTGGCCCCCAGCGCGGACTACCTCGTGGTCAACGTCAGTTCCCCCAACACCCCGGGCTTGCGCCTGCTGCAGGATGTCCAGACGCTGCGCCCGCTGCTCAGCGGCGTCCGCGAGGCCGCCGATGAGTCCGCCGGCCGCCACGTGCCCCTGCTGGTCAAGATTGCGCCGGACCTCAGCGATGACGACGTCGACGACGTCGCCGCGCTGGCTCTGGACATGGGCCTGGACGGCATCATCTGCACCAACACCACCATCTCCCGCGACGGACTGGCCAGCGATGGTGAGAAGGTCCGCGAGATCGGGGCCGGCGGTCTGTCCGGCGCGCCGCTGAAGGCACGCTCCCTCGAGGTGCTCCGCCGCCTCAAGTCCGCCGTGGGGGAGAACCTGGCCCTCATTTCCGTGGGCGGCGTGGAAACCGGTGCCGATGTGCAGGAGCGCCTCGACGCCGGAGCCACGCTGGTCCAGGGCTACACGGCCTTCCTCTACGAGGGTCCGTTCTGGGCCGGCCGGATCAACAAGGAGCTGGCCGCCAACCGGCGCTGACGTCTTCCACGCACCGCATCACAGACACCGCGGAACGGCCCCACCGGTTGGTGGGGCCGTTCCGTCATTTCATTGCGGGGTATATGCCTAGGCCACGCGGGTGGCGGGGCTTTCGGTCTTGGCCGGATCGCGCTCCACGGTGGAGCCCAAGGCCTCGTCGATGGCCGTCATGAGCTCGGCCGGGATCTTTACGCCCGAAGCCTTGACGTTCTCCGCCACCTGCTCGGGGCGGCTCGCACCCACCAGGGCGGTGGCGACATTCTCGTTCTGCAGCACCCAGGCGATGGCCAGCTGGGACATCTCCAGACCCAGTTCGGCGGCGATGGGCCGCAGCTTCTGGACGTTGGCCAGGACGGCCTCGTCCATGAAACCGCTGATGGTCCGGGCGCCGCCGTGCTCATCGGTGGCCCGGGATCCGGCAGGCGCCGGCTGGCCGGGGAGGTACTTGCCCGACAGGACGCCCTGCGCCATGGGGGACCAGACCACCTGGGACATGCCCAGTTCGATGGAGGCTGGGACCACCTCGGCCTCGATGACACGCCACAGGGCCGAGTACTGCGGCTGGTTGGACACCAGGGAGAATCCGGCCTGCCGGGCCAGGGCCTGGCCCTCGCGCAGCTGGTCCGCAGTCCATTCGCTGACGCCGATGTAGAGCGCCTTGCCTGCCCGGACGATGTCGCCAAAGGCGGCGATGGTCTCCTCCAGCGGCGTCTCGTAGTCGAAGCGGTGGGCCTGGTAGAGGTCCACATAGTCCATCTGCAGGCGGCGGAGCGATCCGTTGATGCCCTCCATGATGTGCTTGCGCGACAGTCCGGTGTCGTTGGGTCCCTTGGGGCCGACGGGCCAGTAGACCTTGGTGAAGATTTCCAGGGATTCACGGCGCTGGCCCTTCAATGCCGCACCGAGCACCTCCTCGGCCGCGCCGTTGGCGTACGCATCCGCTGTGTCAAAGGTGGTGATGCCGGCATCCAGTGCGGCACGCACACACTCCGTGGCGACGTCGTTCTCCACTTGGGAGCCGTGTGTCAGCCAGTTGCCGTAGGTGATTTCAGTGATCTTCAGGCCCGAGCGGCCGAGGTAGCGGTATTCCATGCCCCCAGCCTAGCCATGGGCCGCACCCAACCCGTTCATTTCCCGAAGGTCACGCACGGAAGTCTGGAACGGCATTCACCGCGGAAGACAGCCAGCTTCGAATTCGCAGCGACTGAACGTCAACGACCGGAGGTGAACCTGTCCGTGGTGTCGTGGTGGCTCGCTTCCTGGACGCTCAGCGCCATGGTTGGCTGGCCAAGAAGGAGCGATTGATATGCGTCGGCAGCCCCGGCCATGGGTGAGAAGGCGTCGCGGACTCTTCGACCACGCCGGGCACCGACCAGCCTTGCAACCATGCCGACGGCGATTGCGATCCAGAAGACGTAGGCAAGGCACCCCATCAGAAATGCGGTGCCAGCTGCGTCAAGGTGCGAAAAGACGGCCACCGCCAGCAGCGGCAGAACACACCCCAATGCGATGAAAATCTTCAGTTTCACTGCCCCGCCCCCCTGTGATTGCCCCGAGTGTACGAGACGTGGTGCAGCGGGTCCAGAACCACCACCTGTGGATTGGACGCATTAAGCGAGAGAGAGGCGGTATGGGGACGGGCGGGGTCCCCATACCGCCTCTCTCGGGCGGTGGAAAACTGGGTCTACTCGGGCGTTTCGCCGCGCTTGACCAGAGGCTTGGGGAGGCGCAGCTTGCGGAACTGGAGCGAGCGCATCGTGCCGTACCAAACCACGCCCGGCTCCGGAGCGCCGAACTTGGCGGTCAGGCGGCGCTTGAGACGGCGGGAGAGGAAGACGGAATCGATGGCCACGGCCACCACCATCACCCAGAAGCCGCCGAAAACGTACAGCTGGGTGTCGGCCGTGGGCGGAACCACCAGGGAGAGCACCACGATGGCCAGCGCGGCAAACATGACGTATTCGCCCAGGCTGAAGCGGGAGTCCACGAAATCGCGGGCGAAGCGCTTCTGCGGGCCCTTGTCGCGCAGCGGCAGGAAGCGCTCTTCACCGGTGTCCAGGGCGCGGCGCATGCGGGCCTGCTCCTCACGGCGGGCTTCCTTGTCCGCTACCTTGGCGGCGGCGCGGTCGTTGGGGACCAGCGGCCGCTTGCGGGCGGCTTCCTGGGCCTTGCGCGACGGAGTGGGCGCGCCCTTGCCCGCCTGCGGGTCGGCGCCCCGGACGGAATCCGTCGGGTCGGCTGCGGGCAGGTCTGCGGGGGCATCTTTCTTACGTCCAAACACCACTACAGAATACCCGGTGATTCCCTTCCACCCGACCGACCCGCGCCACATGACGATGCCGCCGTCGTCGGCCGCGCAGCGGCGCGGCAGAGTTGGTGCCCCCTAGGCCCAAAGGTAGTCTGCAGGAATGAGTGAAGAGACCTCGAAGACCGCGACATCCACAGTCCCCGTAGATTCCCTGCGTGCCAGCGTGAGGAGCCGGTTCGACGCCACAGTGGCCGAGCTGGTTGACCTTGTAGCGATTTCCGGCATTGCCTGGGAGGCGTTCGACGCGGCCGAGCTGGAGCGCAGCGCCGAAGCCGTCGCAGAGCTGGTCCGCAGCACGGGCCTGGACGACGTCCAGATCCTGCGCGTGAACAAGGACGACGGCACCCCCGGCGGCCCCGCGATTGTTGCCCGCAAGCCCGCACAGCCCGGCAAGCCCACAGTGCTGCTCTATGCGCACCACGATGTGCAGCCGCCCGGAGACAGCGCGCTGTGGAACTCCGAGCCCTTCACCGCCGTCGAACGCGACGGCCGGCTCTACGGCCGCGGTGCCGCCGATGACAAGGCGGGCATCATGGCCCACGTCGGCGCCCTGCGTGCCATCACCGATGTGCTTGGCGATGATTTCGGCCTCGGCGTCACCATCTTCATCGAGGGGGAGGAGGAGGCCGGTTCGCCCACCTTCCGCACCTTCCTGCAGACCCACCGACAGTTGCTGCGCGCGGACGTCATCGTTGTGGCGGATTCGAGCAATTGGAAGGTCGGCGTCCCCGCACTGACCACCAGCCTGCGCGGCCTGGTCGATGGCACCATCGAGGTCCGGATGGGCACCCACGCCGTCCACTCGGGCATGTTCGGCGGCCCGCTGCTTGACGCGCCCACGCTGCTGGCCCGCGTGATTGCCACCCTGCACGACGACGACGGCGCCGTCGCCATTGCGGGCCTGGCCGGCGGCGGCCATGCCGCCATCGACTACCCGGAGGATGCCTTCCGTGCGGACGCCGGTGTACTCGACGGCGTGCAGCTGGCGGGAACCGGCAGCATTACGTCCCGGCTGTGGACCAAGCCGGCGCTGTCCATCATCGGCATGGACATCCCGTCGGTGGCCCTGAGCTCCAACACCCTGCTGCCCGTGGCGCGGGCAAAGTTCAGCCTGCGGCTGGCACCGGGCCAGGAGCCGCAGGCGGCCATGGACGCCGTCGCCGAGCACCTGCGCACCCACACTCCCTTCGGCGCCCAGGTGACCTTCACGCCGGGGGAGATGGGGCAGGCCTTCGCCACCGACACCTCGGCCCCCGCGGCCCAGAGCGCGCTGTGGGCACTGGGTGCGGCCTGGGGTGTGGAGCCGGTGGAGAGCGGGATGGGCGGATCCATTCCGTTCATTGCTGACCTGAACGAACTGTTCCCCGAAGCCCAGATCCTTGTCACAGGTGTCGAGGATCCGGATTCGCGCGCCCACAGCGCCAATGAGTCGCTGCACCTGGGCGACTTCGAAAACGCTGTCCTCGCCGAGGCCCTGCTGCTGGCGAAGCTGGACGCCGACTCCAACGGCTGACGGCGCCCGCGTGGAACAGATCTCCACGCTCTGCTGTTAAGCACAGTTACTAGTCGGCCTGTGTGCGTCGTAGCATGTAGGTGTACCCCACAGAAGGAAATGCCATGAGTACCACTACCCCCGAAGAGACCACCGCCGCCGTCGAGCCCACCGAACACGGTGTGCAGATCAGCGACGTCGCCGCCTCCAAGGTGCGCAGCCTGCTGGAGCAGGAAGGCCGCACCGATCTTCGCCTGCGCGTTGCCGTGCAGCCCGGCGGTTGCTCCGGCCTGATCTACCAGCTCTACTTCGACGAGCGTCTGCTCGACGGCGATGCCGTGCGCGACTTTGACGGCGTTGAGGTTGTTGTCGACAAGATGAGCGTGCCGTACCTCGATGGTGCCAGCATTGACTTCGAGGACACCATTTCCAAGCAGGGTTTCACCATTGACAACCCGAACGCCGGCGGCTCGTGCGCCTGCGGAGATTCATTCCACTAAGCCACCCTTTACCTTGATGTAGCGGCCGGAAGCCAGACCTTAGGGTTTGGCTTCCGACGCACGGTGGGTTTTGTACGCAATTTGTGTGCGCTAGCGGTAAGCTCTACATCGAGTAGTAAAACTAAATTTGCCTCTGCGGCCCTGTCGCTGCGGAGAGCACAGCAACAAGAGGAAGGGCCGTCTGTGAGTTCGCAGGACCGAACCGGCAGCCGACGTGCAAAGTTCATTCCGATAACGGGATTGTTCATTGCTGGCGCGTTAGCTTTGTCTGGATGTACGGCAGAGAGTAAGAACGGCTGGTTGCCAGCCGAACGCGATGCGACCAACCACACGGGTCGCATCATCGACCTTTGGGTCAACTCGTGGATCACCGTGTTGATTATCGGCCTCATCACCTGGGTCTTGATGATTTGGTGCATTGTCGCCTACCGCCGTCGCAAGGGTACCGTTGGCTACCCGCGCCAGACCAGCTACAACCTTCCGCTGGAAATCTTCTACGTGATGATTCCGCTGTTCATGGTTTTGGTCTTCTTCTACTTCACGGACCGCGACCAGCGCGAAATCGACGCCCGCGTGGACAATCCCGATGTCACCATCGACGTCCGCGGCAAGCAGTGGTCCTGGGACTTCAACTACGTCCAGGGCAACGACGTCAAGGAGGCCGTGTACGACAGCGGCGTCCAGGCCCAGCTGGACGGCAAGCCGTTCGACAAGAGCGTGCTGCCCACCCTGGTGCTGCCGATCAACCGCACCGTTGAGCTGGAGCTCAACTCCCGCGACGTGATCCACTCCTTCTGGGTGCCGGCCTTCCTCGCCAAGCGCGACATGGTTCCGGGCAAGACGAACTACATCAACTTGACCCCCACGGCCCTGGGCACGTTCGACGGCAAGTGCGCCGAACTCTGCGGCGAGTACCACTCCGAGATGCTCTTCCGCGTCAAGGTTGTCAGCGAAGCCGACTTCCAGGCCCACATGGCCGAGCTGAAGGCAAAGGGCCAGACGGGCAACCTCGGCTCCGAGTACGACCGCAATCCGAATCTGAACGAGAAGTAGGGGAGACGGAAAGTGTCGACTTACGAGTACACGGCCACGGATGCCACATCCGTAGCCCCGCGGGTGGTGCCCGTGTCCAAGGGACGCATCGTCGTCAACTGGATCACGTCCACTGACCACAAGACCATCGGGTACATGTACCTGATCGCGTCCTTCATCTTCTTCTGCTTCGGCGGCGTCATGGCCCTGCTGATCCGTGCGGAGCTCTTCGAGCCCGGCATGCAGATCCTGCAGACCAAGGAACAGTACAACCAGCTCTTCACCATGCATGGCACCGTCATGCTGCTGATGTTCGCAACTCCGCTGTTCGCCGGCTTCGCCAACGTGATCATGCCCCTGCAGATCGGTGCCCCCGACGTCGCCTTCCCGCGGCTGAACGCACTGGCCTTCTGGTTCTTCCTGTTCGGCTCCACCATCGCCGTCTCCGGTTTCATCACCCCCCAGGGTGCTGCCTCCTTCGGCTGGTTCGCCTACGCGCCGCTGTCCAACACCACCTTCAGCCCCGGCGTCGGTGGCGACCTGTGGGTGTTCGGTCTGGCGCTGTCAGGTTTCGGTACCATCCTCGGTGCCGTCAACTTCATCACCACCATCGTCTGCATGCGTGCCCCGGGCATGACCATGTGGCGCATGCCGATCTTCACCTGGAACACCCTGATCACCGCCATCCTGGTGCTCATGGCCTTCCCGCCGCTGGCCGCCGCGCTGTTCGCGCTCGGTGCCGACCGCCGCTTCGGTGCACACATCTTTGACCCCGAAAACGGTGGAGCCATCCTGTGGCAGCACCTGTTCTGGTTCTTCGGCCACCCCGAGGTGTACATCATTGCGCTGCCGTTCTTCGGCATCGTCTCGGAGATCTTCCCGGTCTTCAGCCGCAAGCCGATCTTCGGCTACAAGGGCCTGGTGTTCGCCACCATCTCCATCGCTGCACTGTCCGTGACCGTGTGGGCCCACCACATGTACGTCACCGGCTCGGTCATGCTGCCGTTCTTCTCCTTCATGACGATGCTGATCGCCGTTCCGACGGGTGTGAAGTTCTTCAACTGGATCGGCACCATGTGGCGCGGATCGCTGACGTTCGAAACCCCCATGCTGTGGAGCATCGGCTTCCTGGTCACCTTCCTCTTCGGTGGTCTGACCGGCATCATCCTGGCCTCCCCGCCGCTGGACTTCCACGTCTCCGACACCTACTTCGTGGTGGCGCACTTCCACTACGTGGTCTTCGGAACCGTTGTGTTCGCCATGTTCGCCGGCTTCTACTTCTGGTGGCCGAAGTGGACGGGCAAGATGCTCAACGAGCGTCTGGGCAAGATCCACTTCTGGCTGCTGTTCCTGGGCTTCCACGGTACGTTCCTGATCCAGCACTGGCTCGGCGTCATCGGCATGCCCCGCCGCTACGCGGACTACATGGTTGAGGACAACTTCACCTGGATGAACCAGTTCTCCACCATCTCCTCCTTCGTCCTCGGCGCCTCGATGATCCCGTTCTTCTGGAACGTGTACATCACCTGGCGCAGTGGCAAGAGGGTTGAAGTTGACGACCCGTGGGGCTTCGGTGCCTCGCTGGAGTGGGCCACCTCGTGCCCGCCGCCGCGCCACAACTTCACTTCCCTGCCCCGCATCCGCTCCGAGCGCCCCGCGTTGGACCTGCACCACCCGGAGCTGGCTCCGCACTACGTGCCGGCCGCGATCGACGCTGAGAAGGGATCCGCCAAGTGAAAATCGAAGCAAACCTCTTCATCCTCCTGGGCATCTTCCTCGCCCCGGTAGGTGTGGTCTACGGTCTGATGACCCACTGGAGCGAGCCCCTGGGCTGGCTGGGCATCTTCCTGCTGGTCGGTCTGAGTGAAATGATCGGCATCTACTTCTGGTACACCGGCCGCCGTGTCGGCGCCCGACCCGAGGACCGGCTCGACGCCGAGATCCACGAGGGTGCCGGCGAGCAGGGGCACTTCAGCCCCTGGAGCTGGTGGCCGCTGGTGCTGGGCATCTCCTGTGCCACGGGCTTCCTCGGCCTGGCCGTGGGCTGGTGGATCGTCTTCATCGCCGGTGGCCTCGCCATCGTCGCTCTGGTCGGCTGGGTCTACGAGTACAGCCGCGGAGACCACGCACACTAGATTGGCAGTTTGAAACGCAAAAGGCGGGCCGCACCATTTGGTGCGGCCCGCCTTTTCGCATTTAACGCAGTGCCACAAGTCTGACCTGACGCTCAGCCGTCGAGCTCGGAGGCCACCAGCTGTGCCAGCGCGTCCAGCGCCGCCCGGACCTCCTCCGCCGGCACCTCGGCGGCGTCGACGGCAAGCTCCACCTCGCAGCCAAAGGGGAAGTCGGCCGTCATGACGGCCAGGAGCGACCGTGCGTCGACGGCCTCGCAGCCGCCCTTGGCAAGGGTGACGGGCAGGCCCGTCTGGTTGACGGCGCGGACAAAGACCGCTGCCGGCCGGGCGTGAAGACCGACGGCGGCACCCACTGTTGCTTTCCGGGTGTACATTCTTCTAGCTCCTAGAGTTGGTTTGTCTGAAGAAAACAGTAGCCGCACTCTAGGCTGGTTGAGTCATTGGGACGAATGAGAGGGAATGTGGTGGGCCACGCGGCAGATTCAATACCGGGGGAGATCCTCCGGGGTGCAGGCACCGCACTGCACGTCCAGCTGCGGGAGCTGCTGCGCAGCTACATCAGCACAGCTCTTCAGCCCGGCGCTCCCTTCCCCTCCGAGCGGGACCTCTCCGCCAGATTCCAACTGGCCAGGATGACCGTCCGCCATGCCATCGATTCCCTGGTCGATGAACAGGTGCTCGACCGGGTAGTGGGGCTGGGGACGTTCGTCTCGCGCCCGAAGTTCGATCTGCAGGTCAAGCTGACGTCCTACAGCGAGGAGATGCAGCGCCGCGGCATGACGCCCGCGGCCCAGGTGCTGAGCTTCGAGAAGATCCCGGCGACCGCCAGGCTGGCACGGGAGCTGCATCTGGAGGAGGGCCAGGCAGTGATCCGCTTCCGCCGCCTGCTGCTGGCCGACGATGAGCCCATGAGCGTGGATGAGAACTTCATTCCGGCGCACCGGGTGCCGGGCATTCTGGACCAACCGCCGCCCACGTCCCTGTACAACGTGCTCAGTGAACGGTACGGCCTGGTCATGGAGTGGGGGGAGGACACGATCGAGGCCACGGCCGCCTCGCCCTCCATCGCCCGGCTGCTGAAGGTTGAGATGGGGGCGCCGGTGCTGCGCATCCAACGGCACGCCTATGTCTCCCGCGCCATGGTGGACTACTCGGTCTCCTTCTACCGCGCGGACCGCTACAAGCTCTGGGTGCCCCTGCAGCGGCCCGGCGCCCGCCCCCGGACCACTCACACGCCGTCGTCGGTCAACGGCGTCTAGCAGGCCGTTCCCGCCCTCCCAGGACACACAAAAGAGGAGCCCCTCCCGGATTCATCCGGAAGGGGCTCCTCTTTATGTCTTTCGACGGGGACTGCTAGTGCGAAACTGCCTTGGTGTCCTCGCCGGCCTCGACGGCTTCGTGGTGGCCGTGGCCGTGTCCAGCCTCGAGCTCGGCCGGGGTGGCCGGAGCAACGCGGTCCTCGAAGAAGAAGCGGCTGAGCATGGCGCGGCGCTTTTCCTTCTTGTCCACGATGCCCTTGGCGTTCGGGATGCCCGCCTCGGGGAGGGGGGACTCGTAGCCAACCAGCTTGTAGCGCTTGTACTCGTCCAGCTGGGCGTGGACTTCCTGGTACTCACCGTGCGGCAGGCGCACGATGCGGCCGGTCTCGCGGCCGTGCAGGGCGATCTCGCGGTCCTTGCGCTGCAGCGCAAGCGCCACTCGCTTGGCGACGATGAATGCCAGCACCGGGCCGATGAAGAACAGTGCCCGGAGCCAGTAGGTCACATCGTTCAGCGACACGTGGAAGTGCGTGGCGATGAGGTCCGAGGAGGCCGCGGCCCACATCACGCAGTAGAACACGAAGCCTGCAACACCAATAGCGGTGCGGGTCGGAACGTTGCGCGGGCGGTCCAGCACGTGGTGCTCACGGTTGTCGCGGGTGATCCAGCGCTCGATCCAGGGGTAGGTGAACAGCACGGTGAAGACGATGCCGGCCGGAACCAGGGCGGGGAGCAGCACGTTCAGCGAGAGCGTGTTGACGCCCCACGGCAGCGGGATGTGCCATTCCATGGGCAGACCCAGCAGCCAGCCCGGCATCAGGCGCAGGGCGCCGTCAACCCAGCCGATGTACCAGTCAGGCTGGGTGCCGGCAGACACGGGGGAGGGGTCGTACGGGCCGTAGTTCCAGATCGGGTTGATCGTGAACGCGGCGGCCATCAGGGCCACGACGCCGAAGACGATGAAGAAGAATCCACCGGCCTTGGCGGCGTAGACCGGACCGAGCGGGTAGCCGACGACGTTGCGGTCGTTGCGGCCCGGGCCGGGGTACTGCGTGTGCTTGTGGACAACCACCATGAAGAGGTGGACCACAACCATGAGCAGGATGATCGCGGGGATGAGCAGGATGTGCAGCACGTACAGGCGGCCGATGATCACGGTGCCCGGGAACTCGCCGCCGAAGAGGAAGAACGAGAGGTAGGTGCCGACGATCGGGATCGACTTCATCACGCCGTCGATGATGCGCAGGCCGTTGCCGGAGAGCAGGTCATCGGGGAGGGAGTAGCCGGTGAAGCCAGCAGCCATGGACAGGATGACCAGAACGCCACCGACAACCCAGTTCAGCTCGCGCGGCTTGCGGAACGCACCGGTGAAGAAGACGCGCAGCATGTGCACGGACACGGACGCCACGAACAGCAGGGCGGCCCAGTGGTGCACCTGGCGCATGAACAGGCCGCCGCGGATGTCGAAGGAGATGTTCAGGCTGGAGCTGTACGCCACGGACATTTCGATGCCCTTGAGCGGCACGTAGGGGCCGTCGTAGTGGGTCTCCGCCATGGACGGATCGAAGAAGAACGTCAGGAACGTTCCCGACAGCAGCAGGATGACGAAGGAGTAAAGGGCTACTTCACCGAACATGAAGGACCAGTGGTCGGGGAAGACCTTCCGGCCGAATTCACGCAGGATTCCGGAGCCGCCAACGCGCTCGTCAACGAAGTTGGTGATGTGTCCGACCTTGGTGGTCGGCGTGTAGGTGGTTTCTGATGCGGCACTCATGGTTAGCCACGCTCCCAGAAGCTAGGTCCAACGGGTTCGTGGAAGTCGCTTTGGGCCACCAGGTAGCCCTCGGCGTCAACCTTGATGGGCAGCTGCGGCAGCGGGCGCTTGGCCGGGCCGAAGATGACCTTGCACTCCTGCGTGAGGTCGAAGGTCGACTGGTGGCAGGGGCACAGCAGGTGGTGCGTCTGCTGCTCGTACAGGGCGACAGGGCAGCCGACGTGGGTGCAGATCTTGGAGTAGGCAACGATGCCGTTGTAGCCCCAGTCTTCGCGCCCGGCGGAGGGGTTGAGCTCTTCCGGGTTCAGGCGCATGAGCAGGACAACTGCCTTGGCCTTCTCCTCGAGCTTGCCCTCGTGGAGCTCGTTGAGCCCCTCGGGGATCACGTGGAAGGCGGAGCCGATGGTGACGTCGGAGGCCTTGATCGGCGTTCCCGTGGGGTCGCGGACCAGGCGTACGCCCTCGTCCCACATGGTGTGGCGCAGGGCGTCGCCGGGCAGCGGGCCTAGGTCGCGGAAGACCACGATGGCTGGCAGCGGTGCCAGAGCCAAGGCACCCAGAAGGGTGTTGCGGATCAGCGGACGGCGCTTGATGCCGGTTTCATCGACGATGTCGTCAACGATCTTGACGGCGGCCTGGCGGTCCTCTTCGCTGCGGATCTCGTGGCGTTCCTCGGAAACCTCGTGGTCCGGCATGAGGGCGCGGGCCCAGTGCACGATGCCGGTGCCGATGCCGAGCATGGCGAAAGCGGTGCCGAGGCCCAGGAACAGGTTCTGCAGGCGCAGTGTGCCGATGGTGTCGTCAAGGCGGATGCCAAAGTAGGCAAAGAAGAACAGCAGGGTGCCAATAGCGGACACCACGAAGAGGGCGGCCACCTGGCGCTCGGCCCTCTTTGCTGCTCTGGGATCCGTGTCAGCCAGCCGCAAACGGTGCGGAGGAAGTCCTGGGTCTTGGAACTTCTCCACCTCGTTCTGACCAGCCTTAGCTACGGCGTCCGAGCTTGTCGGCGTGCCGTCACTATGGTTGCCCATAATCCCCTCATCCTTCTCTTATCCCGGACACTGTCCGGGGTCGTAATGTATGTTTCGTGCAGCCGCCGGAGCGGCCAAAATCTGTGTGGACTAGGAGGTCCGCGAGGTCAGCCAGATGGTGAAGGCGACGATGACGCCCAGACCGGCAATCCAGAGGAACAGGCCTTCGGAGACCGGGCCCAGGGAGCCCAGCTGTGCTCCACCGGGGGAGCCCTGCGCTTCGATCGTGTTCAGGAAGGTGATGATGTCGCGCTTGCCCTCAGGGGTGATGTTGGCGTCGTTGAACACCGGCATGTTCTGCGGGCCGGTGATCATGGCCTCGTAGATGTGGGCGTTGGACACGCCGGCCAGGGCCGGAGCGAACTTGCCGCGGGTCAGTGCGCCACCGGCGGCAGCAGCGTTGTGGCACATCGCGCAGTTCACGCGGAAGAGCTCGCCACCGGCGGCGGCGTCGCCCTTGCCGTCAAGATACTCATCGGCCGGAATGGCCGGACCTGCACCCAAGGAGGCAACGTAGGCGGACAACTGCGCAGTCTGCTCCTCGTTGAACTGGGCCGGCTTCTTCTGGGCCTGCGGGCCCTGCATCTGCATGGGCATGCGGCCGGTGCCAACCTGGAAGTCGACAGCAGCGGCGCCGACGCCGACCAGGGAGGGGCCGGACGAGGTGCCGCTGGCGCCCATGCCGTGGCAGGTGGCGCAGTTGGCGATGAAGAGCTTCTCACCCTCCGCCGTCTCATGGGCCGAGAACGTGGTCTCCGCCTTGGCCTGGTTGACGGTGGTGGCAACGGCGTACAGCCCACCAGTGAGCATGAGCCCCATCAGCAGCAAGGCAATTGCTGCCAGTGGGTGACGTCGCTTCTGCGAAAGTGCCTTCACGGAGAGGATCCTTTTATCGTTTCTTGCGGCCGATGATCGGGCCGCGAATTCTATTTCTGCCTCGTGTAGAAGAAGTAGCCTTGACAGCTTACTTCAGGACGTAGATGACCAAGAACAGGCCGATCCACACAACATCGACAAAGTGCCAGTAGTAGGACGTGACGATCGCGCTGGTGGCCTCGAAGTGTCCAAACTTCTTGGCAGCGTAGCCGCGGCCGATGATCAGCAGGAAGGCAATCAGACCGCCGATCACGTGCAGACCATGGAAGCCCGTGGTCATGTAGAACGCCGAGCCATAGGCGTTGGAGTTCAGCGTGACGTGCTCGGACGTCAGCATGGCGTATTCCGTGGACTGGCCGGCAACGAAGATGGCGCCCAGGACGAAGGTCAGGAGGAACCACTCGTTCATTCCCCAGCGGGAGAATGTCAGGAGGCCGCCGGTGCGGCGGGGCTGGAGTCGTTCGGCGGCGAAGACACCCATCTGGCAGCTGAAGGAGCTGGAGACCAGAATGATGGTGTTCACCAGGGCGAACGGGAACGCCAGCTTGGCTGATTCCTCGCTCCACAAGCCGCTCGAGGTGGAGCGGAGGGTGAAGTACATGGCAAAAAGGCCGGCAAAGAACATCAGCTCGCTGGAAAGCCACACTACGGTTCCTACAGAAACCATGTTGGGGCGGTTCAGCGTGGGATGCGCCGGGGTACTGGGGGCATGAGTCGCAGTTGTCACATAGACATTATGTCTATAAAAGCGGCCAGCGCCCAATGCAAAATGCCGTTCGGGCGATCTTTTTCTACAAAGCCGCGAATTTCCGCGGAATCCCCAGCCTCATCCCAGCTTCCTGTGCTTCACATGGCTGGGGGCCGCCGATTCACATTCGGATGAACCGGCACCGGATCGATAGCATCATAGGGTGAATCTTTCGCCAGCATCTCCGGCCGCAACGCCCACCTGGCCCAACCTGTTGAGTTCGCTCATTGCAGGAACGGACCTCTCCTCTGCCGATACGGCGTGGGCGATGAACACGATCATGGCCGGCGAGGCCACGGATGTCCAGATCGCCGCCTTCCTGGTGGCGCTGCGCGCCAAGGGCGAGACGGTGGCGGAGGTCGGCGGATTGGCGCAGGCCATGCTGGAGAACGCTCGGCCGCTGGCCATCGAGGGCGACTCCCTGGACATCGTGGGCACCGGTGGCGACAGGCTCAACACCGTCAACATCTCCACCATGGCGGCATTGGTCTGCGCCGGGGCGGGGACCCGGGTGGTCAAGCATGGCAACCGTGCGTCGTCGTCCGCCGCCGGCTCCGCCGATGTGCTTGAGGCGCTCGGTGTGAGGCTGGACCTGCCGCTGGACGTCGTGGCCAGCGCCGCGACCGAGGTCGGGATCACGTTCTGCTTCGCCAACCTCTTCCACCCCTCGATGCGCTTTGCGGCGGTGGCGCGGCGTGAGATGGCCGTCCCGACGGCGTTCAACTTCCTGGGTCCGCTGACGAATCCCGCGCACGTGGCCGCCTCGGCCATTGGTGTGGCCAATGCGCGCATGGCACCGCTGATGGCCGGCGTTTTGGCGGCCCGCGGCGTGCGCGCCCTGGTGTTCCGCGGCAGCGACGGCCTCGATGAGCTGACCACCACCGGCCCCTCCACGATCTGGGAGGTCCGCGGCGGCTCCGTGGCCGAGTCCCAGTTCGATCCGAAGGACATCGGCATCCCGCGTGCCACCATCGCGGACCTGCGCGGCGAGAACGCAGCCTACAACGCCGAGGTGGTGCGCCGCGTGCTGGATGGCGAACAGGGCCACATCCGCGACGCCGTCGTACTCAATGCCGCGGCCGGGCTGGTTGCCGCCGCCCCGACGGCGGACGGCCCGCTCGTCGAGCGGCTGCGCGCGGCCGCCGTGACGGCCGGTGCCGCGATCGACAGCGGTGCGGCCAAGGCCGTGCTGGACGCCTGGGTGGCGCATTCCACCGCGAAGCAGCCTCAGCCGTAGGGCTGGGCACCCACAGCTTCCCAGGCAGGACATCCCAGACATGACAGAGCCCCCGGCCACATCGGCCGGGGGCTCTGTCATTCTCTTATGCTGCGTGGGTCGCTGCGCTCACGCAAACACCAGCCAGCCGACGGCGATGGCGAGGGCAACGATGCCGAGCGGAAGGCTGGGCATGACCGACTCCTTGCGGCGGACGTGGAGTCCGACGGCGGCGACCATGGTCACGAAGAGGCCGAGGGCTGCGAGCGGGGTGAGCCAGGGGGCGATGCCCGTTGCGGCCGGCAGCACCATGCCGATGGCGCCGAGCACCTCCACGGCGCCGATGGACTTCAGCTGCGGCGGTGTCACCGTCTCGACCCACGCCATCTTCTCGCGGATCTGGCCGTAGGGCGTGATGACTTTCATGGTGCCAGCCATGGCGAACATGGCGGCGAAGACTATGGTGGCAATCCAAAGGGCGATGATCATGGGGATTCCTGACGAGTGGGTTCCGAAAAGTGCGTATTGCTAGTTCCTATCAGTGCGTAACGCACGATTCTGCTAGCATATTCCGCAAGGGCACCCGCACTTCTCCCTCCGTTACGCACCTTTAGGTGCCTATAAAGGAGGTGCAGCGTAGACGTGGGGTGAACCGTTGAAAGGAACCCAGATGACATCCGATCCCACGCCGGCACACGACGCTGCGTTCATCCGCCCGCATGGTGAGCATGACGGCGCCCAGATGTGCAGCACCGACAACCCCGCAAGCCGGGTGATCCGCGAGGTTCTCGCGCGCGTTGGTGACAAGTGGAGTCTGCTGGTGATTGGGCTGCTCCACGACGGCCCCCGCCGGTTCACTGCCATACAGCGCAGCATCGACGGAATCTCGCACCGCATGCTCACCCAGACGCTGCGCAGCCTTGAACGCGACGGACTCGTCTCACGCAAGAGCTATGACGAGATCCCGCCCCGCGTCGAATACGCCGCGACGCCGCTTGGCCGCTCGCTGTCGGAACCGGTGATCACCCTGGTGGGCTGGGCGGCGGACAACCAACGCGCCATCCTTGACGCACGGGCCACGTACGATGGGCCGGACGTCTAGAGCCGGCCCCCGCCGGACAGGAAAAAGCCCGGATCCGCACGTGCGGATCCGGGCTCTGTGCTGTGTGGAGGGCTAGGGCAGAGCCGCTGCGCCGGCGACGGCGGAGCGCACCAGGGCCTCATCTGTGATGTGGTACGCCGGATCGTCCGAGGCGCCCACGGAGGTGCGGGCCTCGCCTTGATGGTGGCGGACTGCCTTGGCAGAGAGGTGGACGTCCTTCAGTCCAGCCGCGCTGAAGGCGGGGAAGTCGGCAATGTCGACGCCGCCGCCGGCCATGATGGACAGCCGGCCACTGGCGGCCTTGACCATGGCACCGAGCCGGTCCACGCCGTCGCCGGCCCGCAGCGCACCGCCGGAGGACAGGATCCGGCCGAAGCCGAGCCCGGCCAATGTCGAGACGGCGGCCAGGGCGTCGTCGTCGTCCAGATGGTCGATGG
Source organism: Arthrobacter sp. 35W (assembly GCF_000482545.1). Lineage (GTDB taxonomy): Bacteria > Actinomycetota > Actinomycetes > Actinomycetales > Micrococcaceae > Specibacter. Next base: position 1,801,026 of record NZ_KI519454.1, on the reverse strand, counting down.
CGCGGTGGAAGGTGGTGTGCAGGCCGTTGGCCTCCGCTAGGAGCCGTTCGACGACGGCGGTGTCCAGGGCGCCGTCGGCCGTCAAGGCGCCGATGACGACGCCCGTGGCGCCGGAGCGGGCCACGGAACGGATTTCGCGGGCCATCAGCTCCACAGCATCTCTGTCATAGACGTAGTCGCCGGGCCGGGGGCGGATCAGCACATGCACCGGCAGACCGGGCGCAGCCTCCAGCACGCTGTCCAGCAGGCCGCCGGAGGGCGTCAGGCCACCCAGCTGGAGGGCACAGCACAGCTCGACGCGGTCGGCGCCCAGGCTCTGGGCAAGGCGTGCCCCCTGGGCATCCTGGACGGCAATCTCCAGCTGCATGCCAGGCCTAGTGGTCAAAGCCGAGGGAGAACGCAGCGTCGATGTCGTGTTTGGAATAGGCGCGGAAGGAGATCTGCGTGGTGGTGGACACGATGCCCGGAACCTTGGAGAGCTTGTCCGCGATGACGTCGGCAAGATCCTCGTGCTTTGCCACCCGGGCCACGGCAATCAGATCCCATTCGCCCGTCACCGAATACACCTCGCTGATGCCCACGAGCTCGGAGATTTCCTGCGCGGACTCCGGAATCCGTGAGGCGTCGGTCTTGATCAGGACAAATGCGGTGATCACGGTGGAATCCTTTGCGTGGGGCTCTGGTCCGGCGGTGCGGACGGTGGGAGGCAGATTTATTTCTTCGACCCTAGCCTACGGGTGGGTGGGCGGAGCTTTGTGTCGCACGCCGCCGCAGACGCAGCACCAGCAGGGCCAGCGCGCGGTGTCCGAGCAGGAAGGCACCCAGCACCGCAGTGGCCACGAGAATGAACGGCAGCGCCGCCGTCGTGCCGCTCGCCACGCGCAGAATCAGGCCGGCGACGACGGTGATGATCCAGATGAGGACGCCGTTGGGCCACAGGCGCAGCGGTGCCCGCCAGTTGCGGCTGGCCAGCCACGCCAGGGCAAGTCCGGCCAGGAACGGCCAGGCGGTTCCAGCGATGCCGGCCACCGTCAGATCCTCCGCGTGGCTGCTGCGGCCGGAGGCGGCGAAGGCCACCACCAGGACCACATCCGCAATCAGGGCGTAGGCGGCAAGGGCGGGGGTGCTGGGCTTTTGTACATGGCTCACAGGACCAGTTTAGTGCCGGACGCGCGCCCCACCGTCCGTCCCGCCCGCCGTCGAACGAGCAGTTCGGGACAGCAATGCGGCCCAACACTGTCCTGTGCTGTTTGTTCGGTTCCACGGGGGCTACCCTCGAGGTGGGTGCCGCGGCGCCCACCCCCATCACGCATCGACAAAGGAGTTGGCATCCATGAAGGCACCCACCGCATGTTTGTGGTTCGACACCCAGGCCGAGGAGGCCGCCGAGTTCTACGTCGCCCTCTTTGACGACTCACGCATCCACAATGTGTCCCGCTACCCCGAAGAGGTCCCCGGAACGCCGGGCAAGGCACTCGTGGTCGACTTTGAGATCGGCGGCCGCCCGTTCAACGCCCTCAACGGCGGACCGCAGTTCACCTTCACCGAGGCCGTGTCGTTCATCATCGAGTGCGCCGACCAGGCGGAGCTGGACAAGTACTGGGATGCCTTGACCGCGGATGGCGAGGAAAGCATGTGCGGCTGGCTGAAGGACAAGTACGGACTGTCGTGGCAGCTGGTGCCGTCTGTGATGGGCTCGCTCCTGGGCGGGCCGGACCCGGAAGCCTCCGGGCGGGCCATGCAGGCCATGCTGGGCATGAAGAGGCTGGACATCGCGGGCCTCCAGGCGGCGTACGACGGCGTGTAGCCGCCCGCCGTCGTCGTCCATTCCACAGCAGGCGAGGGCACACAGCCCTTTCCACCGCCACGCCTATTGCGCTGTCGGGGGCCGCTGTTAGCATGACCGTTGGTGGCACCCCCACCCATCCAACCAGCCAGGAGAATACGTCATGACCACACGCCTGAACCCTTACCTCGGCTTCCGCACCACCGCCCGCGACGCCATGGAATTCTACAAGTCCGTCTTCGGCGGCGAGCTCACCATCAGCACCTTCGGCGACTACCACGCCAGCGAGGATCCCGCTGAGCAGAACCTCGTGATGCACTCCCAGTTGGAGACGCCGGCCGGGCTGACCCTGATGGGCGCCGACACGCCCGCCGCCATGTCCTACAACCCAGGTGACAACATCACCGTCTCGCTCAGCGGTGAGGACGAGGCGGAACTTCGCGGCTATTGGGAGAAGATCTCCGACGGCGGCGAGGTCTCTGTACCGCTGGAGAAGGCGCCGTGGGGCGACACCTTCGGCATGTGCAAGGACAAGTTCGGCATCGGCTGGCTGGTCAACATCGCCGGCGAGCAGCCCGGGCAGTAGCAGTCTGAGCAACTGAAGGATGCGGCCCCGCCGGAACTCCGGCGGGGCCACATCCTTCAGGCACCCAGCGGAGCCCGCGGGTGCAGAATGGTCATGTCAGCAGTTCCGCCACCCTGGAAGGACCGCCATGAAACGCAAGATGCAGTGGAAAGACCTGAGCCCGCGCAAGCAGCGGATGGTTGCCGTGGCGGGGGTGGTGGAACTCGTGGCTCTGGCGGTGTCGATGGTTGACCTGGTGCGCCGGCCTGCCACGGAGGTCAACGGCAACAAGGGGCTGTGGGGCGCGGTCCTGTTCATCAATCCCATTGGGCCCATCTGCTATTGGTTGTTCGGACGGCGGCGTCCGGGCGGAGCCCAGCATGGCTAGGCGCCGCGGCCCGGCCGGGGGCCGGATGTGACGGCGCCGCTGGGGGGACGGGTTGCGTTGGTGGCTGGGGCCACGCGCGGAGCCGGGCGGGGCACGGCTGTCGCGCTGGGCGAGGCAGGCGCCACGGTCTACTGCACGGGCCGGAGCACCCGGGGCCGGAGATCGGAGTACGACAGGCCGGAGACCATTGAGGAGACGGCCGAGCTGGTCACGGCCGCAGGGGGAGCCGGCATCGCCGTCGCCGTCGACCATCTGGATCCGCACGCCGTCGAGGCGCTCATCCAACGGATCGACGCCGAACAGGGCCGGCTGGACCTGCTGGTCAACGACATCTGGGGCGGCGAGAACCTCATCGAGTGGGACGTACCGCTCTGGGAGCACGATCTGGCCGGCGGGCTGCGGATGCTTCGCCTGGGCATCGAGACCCACCTGACCACCAGCCACTTCGCCCTCAAGCTCCTGACGCGGACCCCGGGCGGCCTGGTGGTCGAGATGACCGACGGCACCCGCGAGTACAACGCCTCCCACTACCGGCTGTCGGTCTTCTACGATCTGGCCAAAACCGCCGCCCTGCGCCTGGCGTTCACCCAGGGGCATGAACTCGCCAAGGTTGGCGGCACGGCCGTGGCCCTCACGCCCGGCTGGATGAGGTCGGAGATGATGCTGGAACATTTTGGGGTCACCGAGGAGAACTGGCGCGACGCAGCGGCCGTCCAACCGCACTTCGCCGCCATCTCGGAATCGCCGCGCTTCGTGGGACGGGCCGTTGCCGCGCTGGCGGCGGACCCCGAGGTCCACCGCCGCAACGCCGGTTCCTTCTCCAGTGGCGGGCTGGCCAAGGACTACGGCTTCACGGACGTGGACGGATCCCAACCGGATTGCTGGCGCTACATGGCCGAGATCCAGGACCTTGGCCTGCCCCCGGATCCCGCCGGCTACCGCTGACGCCTGCTTGGCGCATTCAGCGGGGGCCAGCGTCAGATGGTGATGACAGCCTTGCCGAGCGTCCGTCCGGCGTGGACGTCGTCGATGGCCTCGGCCGCCGCGGCCAGCGGGTAGGTCTTGTCGACGGCAGGTGTGAGCTTGCCGGCGTCGATCAGCTCCCGCAGGTCCGCGAGGTCCTGGGTTGATTCGGAGGACATGAGCGCACGCAGCCTCTGCCCGGTGGCCAGGGAGGCCAGGCCGCTGCCGAGCTGGCGCTGGAAGCCGCCCAGCCAGCGCCCGCCGCCTTCGCCGCCAACAATGGCCAGCGTCCCCTGCGGTGCCAGAATCCTCCGCAGGCGCGAGAGTGGGTTGTTGCCGGCGGTGTCGAGGATGACGTCGTAGATCCGGCCATCGGCGGCGAAGTCGTCAGTAGTGCGGTCAATGACGTGGTCGGCGCCAAGGGTGCGCACCAACTCCACCTTGGCCGTGCTGGCGACGCCCGTCACCTCGGCGCCCATGGCCTTGGCGATCTGCACGGCAAAGGATCCGACGCCGCCCCCGGCGCCGAGGACCAGCACCTTGTGTCCGGACTTGAGGCCGCCGACGTCGCGCAGCCCGTGGAGTGCCGCGCAGCCGGAGACGGGCACCGCAGCCGCCTGCTCAAAGCTGAGGCCTGCGGGCTTCGGCGCGAGCTTCCCGGCGGTGGTGATCGCATACTCCGCGAACGTCCCGTTCAAGGAGGTTCCGAACACGTCGTCGCCCTCGCGGAACTGGGTCACGTTGGCACCGACGGCGGCCACGGTGCCAGCCAGATCCAGCCCGCGGACGCGGACCTTGGGGCGGCGGAGCCCGAATCCAAGCAGGCGCACCAGGTAGGGCTTCCCCGCCATCAGATGCCAGACGCCGGCATCGACTCCTGCCGCGCGTACCCGCACGAGGACGTCGTCGGCACCGACCGCCGGCTTCTCGACGTCGTCGAGACGGAGCACCATCGATTCTCCGTAGCTGTCCTGAATGATCGCCTTCATTGTCATGCCTCTTTGGTGGTGGGGTATTGGAATACTTCGTCGAGCGCCACACCAAACACGTGGGCGATCTGGAACGCCATTTCAAGCGAGGGGGAGTACTTGCCCTGTTCGATGGCGATGATGGTCTGGCGGGTGACGCCCGTGCGCTCGGCCAGCTCGGCCTGGGTCATCTCGCCGTGGTCAAAGCGCAGGCGGCGGATCTGGTTGGTGACGCGGGTGGCCTTCACCATGTCGGCAGGCCTCCCCGGTAGGCAGCCAGTTTGGCGATGGAGCTGAGGATGGCCGAGAGGACGAACGCCAGGTACACGGCGTTGGCAATCCAGAAATAGGGGAGTTCCAGCATGGCCATGGCCAGTGCCGCCACGGCGCCGATGACCACGAAGGACTGCCCCACGGTTTCACCGAAGCGGTAGATCTCCCTGTCGCGTTGGTCCTTGCGGGCGGCGCCCTTCGGGGAGCCGATGCCGGCAAAGGTGTTCAGCACGATTGCCGCTACGATGGCGCCGCCGATGCTCCAGAGCATGGCGGGAATGTAGTGGACCTCGGCCAGCGCCGTCCCCGAGGCCTGGCCCAGAACGACGGCGAGATAGACGGCATAGGCGCCGACCGTGACCACGAGCATGACCCACGCGCTCTTCTCTTCGGATGACATCTGGACTCCCACGTCGACGAACCATGTAAAAGAAACCTTACATTTTCAATGTAAAGCCGAGCAGACTTGGTGTCAATGATGTTTTACATCGAATGTTGCCGCCAGGTGTACAAGGGCGTGTCGCGCACGGGACACGCCGCCATTGGCGGGAAACATGGCGGCAGCTATTGCCTGCCGGGGTCCTGTCGCGGAGACTGGGGGCGGATCCACGGGAAGAGCGAATCTCCCGATCCAGCCCGCCGGACACCACGGCCGGCCAGAGCCCCATCAGAGAATGCCGGGCACCCCATGAACCACCATTTCCTCCCAGGCGCTGCATGCCCTTCCCGGCATCCACGGCCCATGACCCTGACGACGTCGGCATTCCCGGCAGACCACCAATGGAGACCATGATGATCAAGCACCATTCCGACCTTGTTCTTGAAGTCACCGCCCACGACGCCCACACCCTCGAGAGCGACCTCAACACCGCCGAAGAAATTGTCCGAACCGGTGCCATGCGCGAGCGCCGGCACGGCATCCTGGTCACCCAGCACAGCTACACCACCTACATGGTTGCCGTCAGCCGCGACGTCCCCTTTGGCGAGACCCATGAGCGGCGAGTCACTCAGGAGCGCGCCTAGACCGCCCCTTGGCCCAAGGCGCGCTAGAGGCGCCGTTCCACCGGGATGGTGTCCCTCCACTGCCTGGACCAGGGGCCGTGGGCGATCTGGGCAATGCGTTCCCTGCGGCCGATCCGCCGGAAGCCGGCCTTGTCGCGCAGGGCCGGGCTGGGAGTGTTTTCGGCGCAGGTCCGCTCGAGGGCACCCTAGCCGTCGGGTGCCATTTCCCGGATGCCGCCTGTCACAGGGCCAGGATGCTTGCGCAGACGCTCTCTAATGCGCCGGGGACCAGGGAGTAGTAGGCCCAGGTTCCGCGCTTCTCCCGTGACAGCAGCCCGGCGTCGACCAGAATCTTCAAATGGTGGGACACTGTGGGCTGGCCAAGGTCAAGCGGTTCGGTCAGATCGCAGACGCAGGCTGCGCCGGAGGGCTCGGCCTTGACGATGGAGAGCAGCCGCAGCCGGTTCGGATCGGCCAGGGCCTTGAAGACTATGGCCCTGCGCTTCGCCTCGCTGGCACCCAGCGCCGGCGGCACCGCCGGGGCGCAGCGGCTGTCATCCGGGACCGTCTCGACTGCAGGCAGTGCGTTCATACACCCATTATGCCCGAATATCGACCACCATCAATGTATGCGCCCTGTGGGTGTCCGGCCCCGGCCGGCCTCCATGGGCCGGCCCGGGGTCTATGAACCGGTCGATTCCAGGGTGCGCGGACGTGCGGCGCCGCCCGCGGCGCGCGACGCCGGCGGGAACAGGAGGGTGAGGAGGCCCAGTCCCACGGCGGCGCCGATCAGCTGGGCGAGTATGAAGGGAGGGGCGGAGGCAGGTGCGATGCCGGCGAACGTGTCGCTGAAGATGCGGCCGACCGTGACGGCGGGGTTCGCGAACGACGTCGAGGACGTGAACCAGTAGGCGGCGCCGATGTAGGCGCCCACTGCCGGGGCCGCGAGGGTGCCCCGGTTGGTGGCTGCGAGGGAGAAGATCAGCACTATCAGCCCTGCCGTGGCGACGACCTCGCCCAGCAGGTGCCCGCCGGTGGCGCGGTCGGTCCCCGAGATGGAGGTGCCCACGTCAAACATGGCGTTCGCGAGAACGCTGCCACCGATTGCACCCACAGTCTGCGCCGCCACGTAGGCGCCGAGGTCGCGAAGGGTCGGCCCGGAGCTGCTGCGCCGGCCCAGGATCCAGTCGACGGCCGAGACCACCGGGTTGAAGTGCGCGCCGCTCACGGGTCCGAAGATCAGGATCAGCACCGTCAATCCCAGCACCGTTGCCGTGCTGTTCTGCAGCAGTTGCAGGCCAACGTCGTGGGGGGAGAGCTGCTGTGCGGCGATTCCTGAGCCGACGACGATGGAAACAAGCAGGGCGGTGCCGATCAGTTCTGCGACGGCGCGGCGCCACAAGGGCGGCTGGAATGAAGTCATGGGCACCAGCTTGACGGATGAATTTACCTCAGTCAAGATTGAGGCAATGAATACTGAGCAAACCAACGCCCTTCAGGTGCGGGCCGCCAAGCATGCCGCCCTTGCGGATCCTGCACGGCTGCGCATCGTGGACCTGCTGACCCTCGGGGATCTGTCCCCGACGGAGCTGCAGTCCGAACTCGGCATGTCCTCCAATCTGCTCTCCCACCATCTGCGCACGCTGGAGGATGCCAGGCTGGCAACCCGCCACCGCTCGGAAGCCGACAAGCGCCGCAGCTACATCCACCTCGCCTCCGGCGCACTGGATGGGCTGGTGCCCGGTCAAGAGCAGGGAGTGCGCCGCGTCCTGTTCGTCTGCACGCGCAACAGCGCCCGCTCGCAACTGGCCGCAGCCCTCTGGCAGCGGGCCAGCGACATCCCCGTGTCGTCGGCCGGAACGCACCCCGCGCCGCGCATCGCCCAAGGTGCCATCGATGTCGCCCGCCTCCACGGCCTCGAGCTGGCCGATCTGGCGCCCCGCCGGTTGGACGACGTGGCCGGGGAGGCGGATCTTCTTGTCACCGTGTGCGACAACGCCCACGAGGAGCTCCCTGGCCTGCACGGCATCCACTGGTCCATCCCGGAAACACCGAGGAGGCCTTCGAGGAGGCCTATGCCGACATCGCCCTCCGGGTTGACGACCTCGCCACCCGCCTCCACGCCGCCTGAAACCGCACATGCCCCGGGCTAAATATTGACAGTCATCAATGTACTGGTCAATACTCCATATATTGATAGACATCAATATTCAGGCCGTGCGGCAAGGGTGCGGGCTCCACGTCCCAACCAGACCGAATCCCACCACCCCACCGATTCCAGGAGAACCCCATGAACACCACCGGAACCGCCAAGAAGCCCTCCGTCCTGTTTGTCTGCGTCCACAATGCCGGCCGCTCCCAGATGGCCGCCGCCTACCTCACCGCCCTCTCCAACGGGGCCATCGAGGTCCGCTCCGCCGGCTCCGCCCCGGCCGATTCGGTCAACCCCGCCGCCGTGGCAGCCATGGCCGAGGAGGGCATCGACATGTCCGCCGAGATCCCCAAGGTCCTCACCGTTGAGGCCGTCAAGGAGTCCGACGTCGTCATCACCATGGGCTGCGGCGACACCTGCCCGATCTTCCCCGGCAAGCGCTACGAGGATTGGGAGCTCGAAGACCCGGCCGGCCAGGGTGTGGAGTCGGTGCGCCCGATCCGCGACGAGATCAAGGCCCGCATCCAGGCGCTTATTGCCGATCTGGTCCCTGCCACCAACTAGCCCCACCGGCGAAGGAAAACCACCATGACTGAACAGCTCATCATCGTCGGCTCCGGCCCCGCCGGCTACACCGCCGCCATCTACGCCGCCCGCGCCGGCCTGGCCCCGACCGTCATCGCCGGCGCCGTGGACGCCGGGGGTGCCTTGATGAACACCACCGAGGTGGAAAACTTCCCGGGATTCCCCACCGGCATCCAGGGTCCGGACCTCATGGAAGGGCTGCAGCAGCAGGCCGAACGCTTCGGCGCCAAGGTCATCTTCGACGACGTCGTGCAGGCCCACCTCACCGGCCACCTCAAGTCCGTCACGACCGGCGCCGGGGACAGGTACGAAGCCCCGGCCGTCATCCTGGCCACCGGCTCCGCCTACAAGGAGCTGGGTCTGGCCGAGGAGAAGAAGTTCAGCGGCCACGGCATCTCCTGGTGCGCGACTTGCGACGGGTTCTTCTTCCGCGACCAGGACATCATCGTCGTCGGCGGGGGCGACTCGGCCATGGAGGAGGCAACGTTCCTGACCCGGTTCGCCAAATCCGTCACCGTGGTCGTGCGCCGCGGCGAGCTGCGCGCCTCCAAGATCATGGCCCAGCGCGCCAAGGACAACCCCAAGATCCGCTTTGCCTACAACACGGCGGTCACTGCCATCCACGGCGAGACCAAGGTGACAGGTGTAACCGTCACGGACACGGCCACCGGGGCGGCCCGGGAGCTGGAGGCCACCGGCATCTTCGTCGCCATTGGACATGTGCCCCGCACCGGCCTGGTTGCCGGCCAGATCGACCTGGACGGAGACGGCTACATCGTGGTCGACGCCCCGACCACGGTGACCAACCTTTCCGGCGTGTTTGCCTGCGGAGACGCGGTGGACCACCGCTACCGGCAGGCCATCACCGCCGCCGGCACCGGCTGCGCCGCGGCCCTGGACGCCGAGCGCTACCTGGCCGCTCTGGCGGATGCCGACAGCATCGCCACCGCCTTGGTGGAAGAACCCACGCACTCCTGAGAACCACGGCGGATGACAGTGGACAACCCAAGGACATGACGACCATGACGGAACAGCACATGACGGAACGACGCAACGACCTCCCGGTCGCGGTCATCGGCGCCGGCCCCGTTGGCCTGGCCACGGCCGCCCATCTCATCGAACGCGGCCTCACACCCCTCATCTTCGAAAAGGGCGACGACGTTGGCGCGGCCATCCGGCAGTGGGGACACATCCGGCTGTTCTCCCCATGGCGGCACAACATCGACCCCGCCTCCCGGCGCCTCCTCGAACCCACCGGTTGGGTTGAACCGCGCCTGACATCCCTTCCCTATGGGCACGAGCTCGTGGAGCAGTACCTTGAACCGCTGGCCGCCATCACGGCCATCAAGACGGTCCTGCACACCTCCTCCACCGTCACCGCCGTCAGCCGCATGGGCATGGACAAGACCCACTCCATCGGCCGCGACGAACGACCCTTCCTGGTCCGCGTCCGCACCGCCGACGGCGCCGCCACGGACCACCTGGTGCGTGCGGTCATCGACACCTCCGGCACCTGGTCCCAGCCGAACCCGCTCGGCCAGGCCGGCCTGCCCGCCCCCGGCGAGGCAGAAGCGGCGGCTGCAGGGTTCATCACCGGGCCGCTGCCCGACGTCACCGGGGCGGACCGCGCCCGATTTGCCGGCAGACACGTCCTGGTCATCGGTGCCGGCCACTCCGCGGCCAACACCCTGCTCGCGCTGGGCCAGCTGGCCAAGAACGAGCCCGGCACCCGGGTCAGCTGGGCCGTCCGCGGAGCCGACACCAGCCGCCTCTATGGCGGCGGGGACCTCGACGGTCTGCCCGCCCGGGGCCAGCTCGGCGCCCGGTTGCGCCAGCTCGTCGAGGACGGGCACATCGAGCTGTACACCTCCTTCACGACCACCGCCTTCACCACCGGTGATTCACTTCTCGTTACCGGCGACACTCCGAACGGGCCCGTGACCCTGAACGTGGACCTGCTGATCCCCGCCACCGGGTTCCGCCCGGACCTGGGCATCCTGCGCGAGCTCCGGCTGGACCTTGACCCGGCGGTTGAGGCTCCCCGGGAGCTCGGCCCCATGATCGATCCGGAGTTCCACTCTTGCGGCACCGTCCCTGCCCACGGAGCCAAGGTGCTCGCCCACCCGGAGAAGGGCTTCTACCTTGCCGGCATGAAGTCCTACGGCCGCGCCCCGACGTTCCTGCTGGCCACCGGCTACGAGCAGGTCCGCTCCATCGCCGCCGCCCTGGCCGGCGACGAGAAGGCGGCCGACGCCGTCCACTTGGAGCTGCCCGAAACCGGCGTCTGCACCACCGATCTAGGTGGCAGCTGCGACGCCCCGACCGCTACTGCCGTTGGTTCCGAAGATGCTGCCGATTCCTGTTGCGCCGCCCCCGGGCCGGTGCTGATCGGATTCCCCACAGGACTTGCCCACGGCCGCTCCGGCACCCTCACCGACTAACCACCGCGCCTAGGAAAGGCACCGCAACCATGACCACCACACCAGGCGTCCTCTTTGTCTGCTCCAAGAACGGCGGCAAGTCCCAAATGGCCGGCGGGCTCATGCGCCACACGGCAGGCGAGGCGATCACCGTCCGCACCGCTGGCACCAAGCCGGGCAAGAGCCTCAATGCGGAGTCCGTCGAAGCCCTGACCGAGCTGGGCATCGACACCACTGTCGAGCACACCAAGCCCATCACCGCCGACCTGCTGGCCGGCGTCTCCCTGATCATCACCCTCGGCCGGGAGGCCGTCGTCGACCCCGTGCCGGGGATTGAGATCCGCAACTGGGACACCGATGAACCCTCCGAACGAGGCATCGGCGGGATGGAGCGGATGCGGCTCGTCCGTGACGACATCCAGGCGCGGGTCCGGGAACTGGCCGCCGAGCTCAAGGCAGCCACCGCCTGAAAACCATGGATCGGACAGCACCAACCTGGCCGGCGGGCACGGAGGACCCTCTCGATGCGTACCCAGCCACCTCGGGGCTAGTCGGGCCTGCGGATCATGCCCAGGCTGACGGTTTGCTGTCCGGGGTCGGGGGTGCATCCGGCGCAGCAGCCATCCGCAGTCGGACCCGCCTGCGCGCCTGCATCCGCACCCGTGGGGGGAATGGTGCAGCACACATCGCCCTTCCAGGCGTTGATGCCCTCGCGTACTGCAATCACTGCGATGACAAGGGCCGCGATCGGGTCGGCCCACGACCAGCCCAGGGTGCTGTTGAGCACCAGCCCTGCCAGCAGCACTGCGGAGAGGTATGTGCACAGCAGGGTCTGCTTGGAATCGGCGACGGCCGTCCGGGAGCCGAGCTCGCGCCCGGCCCGGCGCTGGGCCCAAGAGAGCACCGGCATGATTGCCAGGCTCAGGGCCGCAATGACAATGCCGGGGACGGAGTGCTGCGCTTCGCTGCCGCCGGCCAGGGAGCGGACGGCGTCGACGGCGACGAAGGCCGCCAGGGCGAAGAAGGACACCGCGATGATCCGCAGCGTGAGGTGCTCGCGCTTCTCGGGGTCCTTGGCGGAGAACTGCCAGGACAGGGCGACGGCGGAGGCCACCTCAATCACGGAGTCCAGCCCGAAGCCGATCAGTGCTGATGAATCCGCGGCCCCACCGGCCCACAGTGCCGCGACGGCTTCGATGACGTTGTAGGTGATCGTGGCCGCGGCGAACAGGCGGATGCGGCGGTTCAGAATCTCCCGGCGGCCCATGGTTGGTTCCACCGGCCCAGGCAGGTTGGTGGCGGCCATCAGCAGCACCCCTCGTCGGCGGCGGAGGCGCAGTATTGCGGATCCACGGCCAGGACAACCTGCAGGAGGTCTGCCAGGGCGTGTCCGATCTTCGCATCGGCCAGCTCGTACCTGGTCCGCCGGCCCTCGGGGACGGCGATGACGAGGCCGCACCCGCGCAGGCAGGCGAGGTTGTTCGACAGGTTCTGGCGGCTGATGCCCAGGGCGTCGGCCAGCTCGGAGGGGTAGGCCGGAGCGTCGCGGAGCGTCAGCAGGATGCGTGCCCGCTTGGGATCCGAGAGGGCGTGGCCGAACCGGCCCAGTACAGCCGAGTGGGTAATGGTTTCCATAGGCCAAAATATACACGATTTTGTGTATTCAGAAGATGATGAATCCCCAAGGGTATCTGGTTCAGACGGCGGGGGCGCGTTCCCGGCGGGTGGCCAGGGGCAGGAACCGCACCAGGAGGACCATGCCGAGGAGTTCGACGAAGGTCTGGGTGACCACGACCAGGGCGGCCAGGGCCAACGGCGCCGGCAGCGCCAGGGCCAGCGGCAGCACCACGAGGGAATTGCGGGTCGCACCGCTGAAGACCACAGCGCGGGTGGCGGCACCATCTAGGTCTGCCGGTTTGGCCGCGAGCAGTCCCAGTGGGACCATCACCAGCAGAAACGTTGCAAAGAGCGGAACGACGGCCAGCAGTGTGCCGAGTTCCTCGCCGACTCCCACGACCGCACGGCCCTCGCGTAGAGCGGCAGCCCGAGGAATAGGTTGATGGCACGCTCCAACGGCCCGGCGGAGCCGGGTGCCAGGATTCCGACTGCCCCGCCGGCAAGGATGACTGCCAGGTAGAGGCCGATCTGCCGGTGTTCCATCCACGCCACGAGGTTCTGGGTCTTGACCGTCTCCATGCTAGGCGGGCTGGCCTTGCCTCAATGAATGGTGGGGATTCCCGACGCCGGGGAGAATGTAGACATGGACTTTGAACTGCGCACCATCTCCGGATGCCCCAACACCACCCCGGCCGCCGGGCTGTTTGCCCGAGCCCTGGGTCTGGAGGGTGCCGACCCCGCAGCGCTGGCAATCCGGGAAGTCGTGACTGATGAAGGCGCCGCTTCCCTGGGCTTCCACGGGTCGCCCACCTTCACCATTGACGGAGCGGATCTGTTTCCGGTGGCCACCGCCCCTGCAATGACCTGCCGCGTCTATCCGACGCCGCAGGGCCTGGGCGGGCTGCCCACCCTTGAGTCCCTGCGCGGCGCCGTCCGCGCCGCACTCGCCCGCAGCGCCCGCACTGTCTGAACCGGCCGGCGGCACCTGATGGATGTGCAGCGGCAGGAGATCATCGCCGGATACGAACGCGCCGCCCGCGAACTGGACTCACATCTGCAGGGTGCCACGCCGGCTGCACTGCGGCGCGGGAGCAAGGGCACCAAGTGGACCAACGAGGAACTGCTCTTCCACATGGTCTTCGGCTACATGGTGGTCAGGGCCCTGCTGCCCTTGGTGAAGATCGTCGGCCGGCTCCCGCGGCCCTGGGGCAGGGCATTTGCCCGCGCCCTGAACGCCGCCACCGGGCCCTTCGACGTCGTCAACTATTGGGGCTCGCGCTGGGCCTGCATGGTCTTCAACCGGAACCGGATGGCCAGGAAGCTGGAAAGGACCACTGGGACGCTGGCCAGGCGCCTGGCCCGGGAGGCGCCGTCGTCCCTGGCTCTTGAGATGGACTTCCCCACACGCTGGGATCCCTTCTTTGCAGAGACGATGTCCTTGGTTGACGTCTACGCGTACCCCACGCTCCATTTCGACTTCCACGCCCGGCAGCTCAGCCTCGAAAACGACTGACCCGAATACTTAACGTGCATACCTGCGCACATATGAACTACTCTGGCGGAAGAAGACCGTTGGAGGAGGATGCGCATGCTGGCTGTGCTTCGGGTTCCGGTCTACCGGAGGCTGTTCGCCGCCCAGGTGGTGGCGCTGCTGGGCACCGGGCTGCTGACTGTGGCCCTGGCGCTGCTGGCGTTCGATCTGGCCGGAGAGAAGTCCGGCGCCGTCCTGGGCACGGCGCTGGCGATCAAGATGGTCGCCTATGTGGTCGTGGCTCCCGTCATGGCGGCGCTGGTGGAGCATCTTCCGCGCAAATCGGTGATGGTGGGCGCGGATCTGGTGCGCGCCGCGATCGCCATATCGCTTCCGTTCATTGACCAGACTTGGCAGATCTATCTGCTGGTGTTCATTCTGCAATCAGCCTCCGCGACCTTCACCCCCACGTTCCAATCGCTGATCCCAGCCATTCTTCCGATGGAACGGGACTACACCCGTGCACTGTCGCTGTCGCGCCTGGCCTACGACCTTGAATCCCTCGCCAGCCCGGTCCTGGCCGCCGCCTTGTTGACGGTGGTTTCCTTCCATGGCTTGTTTCTGGGCACCGCCGCCGGGTTCCTCGCCTCCGCGGTCCTCGTCGCTGCCACCCGGCTGCCGCAGCTGCCCCCGCCGGCACGGGCGGGGTCGTTCCTGCACCGCACCACGGTGGGGGTGCGGCTCTTCGCGCGGGAAGAGCCGCTGCGCGGACTGCTGGCGCTGGACCTGGTGGCCGCCGCCGGAACCGCACTGGTCATGGTCAACACCGTGGTGTTGGTCCGGGACCGGTTCGCCGGGAGCACCACGGATGTGGCGGTGGTGCTGGCCTGCTACGGTGCCGGTTCTATGCTTGCGGCCCTGGCCATGCCGCGCATACTGGGCCGTTTCACGGACCGGGCGGCCATGCTGGGCGGCGGAGCCGTCCTAGCGGGGGCTGTTTTCGCGGCCGCGGCGGTGGCCGCCGGATCCGGCGGATGGCCAGCCCTGCTGTTGGTGTGGGGAGTGCTGGGCATGGGGACGTCGCTGGTCAACACGCCGTCGTCCCGGCTGCTGCGGCGCGCCTCCACCGATGCAAACCGCCAGCACCTTTTCACCGCGCAGTTTTCACTGTCGCACGCCTGCTACCTGCTGACCTACCCCATCGCCGGATGGGTGGGGGCGCAGGCCGGCCAGCCGGTGGCCGCCGTCGTGCTGGCCGTCGTGGCTACACTGGGAACCGCAGCCGCCCTGAGGTTGTGGCCCCGCCAGGCGCCGGTTCCTGAACCGGCGCCGTCTCTGCCCTCCGGAAAGTGAGCCCCTGTGAGCGAACCACTGCACAGCCCAGCCGGAGCAAGCCTCGTCCACCCCGGCGAGCCGGACGCTCCCCGGCGGGATGCGGCGGCGGCGGTGTTCCGGATGCTGGCTGATCCGACCCGCCTGCACATCCTCTGGCTGCTGACCCAGGGGCCGTCCGACGTCGGATCCCTGGCTGGGAGGACTGGTGCCAACCGGGCTGCCGTGAGCCAGCATCTGGCCAAGCTCCGGCTGAGCTCCCTCGTCTCCGCACGCAAGGACGGGCGCCGCGTGGTCTACAGCATCAGTGACGGGCATCTGTCGCGATTGGTTGCCGAGGGTTTCAACCACGCGGACCATCTGGTCACGGGCGAACCGCTCCACGGATAGGCAGCCCGGCTTCGGCGCGGTGGGCCTTGCCGATAGGCTGGTGGGCCTGCCGCGACTACGAAAGCATGTATTCAGATGACCTCCACACCACCCGTCAAGCGCGATCCGGCCAAGACCGCCCGCCTGCTCTTCTGGGCCCTGTTGGCCGTTCTCGCCGGGGCCATGGTGGTCTGGTACTTCGTCTTCGCCGCGGGCAAGGCGGCACCGGAGGCGGCTGTGCCCGCGGGAGGGGCCCAGCTGGTGCGGGAGGACAGCCACCGCCTCACCAGCCCCGCTGCCGAGAAGGCGCAGCTGGTCGAGTTCCTCGATTTCGAATGCGAATCCTGTGCCGAGGTGCAGCCGTTTGTTGACGAGCTCAAGGCGGAGTTCGGCGACAGGATCACGTTCGTGGCCCGCTACTTCCCGCTGCCGGGCCACGCCAACTCGACGACGGCGGCCGTGGCCGTGGAGGCGTCCGCCCAGCAGGGCATGTACCAGCAGATGTACCAGAAGATGTTTGACACGCAGGCCCAGTGGGGCGAACAGCAGGTGTCCCAGGCTGCGCTGTTCCGCAGCTACGCGCAGGAACTGGGGCTCGACATGGCCGCCTACGATGCCGCCGTGGCAGACGAGAAGACCAAGGAGCGGATCCGCACGGACATTGCCGACGGCACCGCACTCGGCGTGACAGGCACGCCGACGTTCTTCCTTCAGGGGCAGAAGCTGGCGTTGACCACCCGGGACGCGTTCCGGCAGGCGCTGGCGGAGGCCGCCAAGTAGCGCCCGGGGCATTCAACGAGGAAAGGGTGGCTGCGGGAATCCCGCGGCCACCCTTATTCCTATTCGGCGATGTCTTCGGCCCAGAGTTCGGCGTTCTCCCGCTGGAAGGTGTGCATCATCTCGACGCAGCGTTCGTCGTCGAGCACCACCACCTCCACGCCGCGGGAGCGCAGCAGTTCAAACTCACCGGCGAAGGTGCGGGCCTCGCCCACCACCACGCGGGGGATCTTGAACTGGATGATGGTCCCCGTGCACATCGCACACGGCGCCAGGGTGGTGTAGAGCGTGGTGTCCCGGTAGCTGCGCTGGCGTCCGGCGGCGCGCAGGGCGGACATCTCGCCGTGGGCAATGGGATCGCCCTGCTGGACGCGTTCGTTGTGGCCGACGGCGATGACCTCCCCGCCGCGGGCCAGAGCGGCGCCGATGGGGATGCCGCCCTGGGAGAGGCTCTCCTGGGCCGCGCGGTACGCCGCCTCGAATGCTGGATCGCTCATGGGGATCTTCCTTTCCTCGATGGGCACAGGCTACCCCTCCCGGCCGCCGCCAGGCCTCAAGCGCTGCACCTAGCGAAGGCCAGCCGCGGTGCGGACGTTGCCGCCGCTGGCCTCCAGAAGCGCGGCCGCCTCCTCGGCATCCACGCCGCGGGCCACCATGACGATCGCCGTCTTGGCCCCGCCGCCGGAGGCGCGCAGCGCCTCTTCGGCTGCCGCGGCGTCCGCGCCGGTCGCGGCCGAGACGATGCGCCTCGTGCGGTCGAAGAGTTTGATGTTGGTGGGCATCACATCCACCATCAGGTTGCCCAGCACCTTGCCGCCGCGGACCATGCTGGCGGTGGAGAGCATATTGCAGACCATCTTCTGCGCCGTGCCGGCCTTGAGCCGGGTGGAGCCGGTGAGCACCTCCGGGCCGGTGTTGACCTCGATGGCGACATCGGCGTGCCGTGCCATCTCGGAATTCTTGTTGCAGGCGACCGAGACGGCCGCGGCCCCCACAAAGCGGGCATAGTCCAGGCCGCCCACCACGTACGGCGTCCTGCCGCTGGCTGCCAGGCCCACGACGACGTCGTCGGGCCCCAGATTGATGGCCAGCAGATCCGCGGCACCGCCCGCGGCGCTGTCCTCCGCGCCCTCGACGGCCTTGATGAAGGCCTTCTCGCCGCCGGCCATGATGCCCTGGACCTCTTCCGGGGCGGTGCTGAAGGTGGGCGGGCACTCGACGGCGTCGAGCAGGCCGATGCGGCCGGATGTGCCGGCACCCAGGTAGACCAGCCGGCCGCCCTTGGCCCGGGCGGCAACGATGAGTTCGACGGCGCGGGCGATGTCCGCGATTTCGGCACCGACGGCGGCTGCCACCAGGGCGTCCTCATTGTTCATGGCCGTCAGGATTTCGGGGATCGACATGGCATCCAGATGTGCCGTGCGCGGGTTGGTCGATTCGGTGCCGAGGGCGTCGAGGTCCATCAATGGTCTTCCTTTTCTAGCGGTCGCCGGTTGTTCCCGGCGCTGATGACGTCGTAGGTGCGCTGCAGGGCGCTGCGGGCGGAGGACGTCTGCCCGGCGATGGACACGAAGAGGCTGTCCACCAGCAGCAGCTGGCCGGTGCGGCTGGCCATGGCGGCCGAGCGGAAGCCCAGCTCCTTGCCGGAGGTCAGCAGCGCCAGATCGCTGCCGAGGGCCAGCGGCGATCCGACGGCGCCGGTGATGGCAACGGTGGTGGCCCCGGACTCCTTGGCGCGCTGCAGCGGCAGCACTGTTCCCGGCGTGCGTCCGGAATGTGAAATGCCGATGGCGACGTCGCCGGCCCCCAGCAGCGAGGCGCTGACCAGGCCGGCGTCGTGCTCGGTGTGGGCGATGCAGTACAGACCGATGCGCTGGAGCTTCTGGGCCAGATCCAGGGCCACCAGCCCGGAGGCCCCGATGCCGTAGACGTCGATCCGCCGTGCACCGGCCATGGCAGCGACGACGGCGGCGATCACCTCGGGGTCCACCAACTCCGCCGTGGCGGTGATCGCCTCCCGCTCAAACGCGGCCAATTTGGCCAGCACCGTGGCCGGGCTGTCACCCTGTTCCACGTCCGCAGCCAGCGGGGGTTCGGCGCTGCCGCCGGCAGTGGGCTGGGCGGCCAGGGCCAGCCGGAGCTGCGGGTAGCCCGGGAAGCCCAGCCGCTTGGCGGTCCGGACCACCGTGGCGGTGCTGGTGGACGCCGCCGTGGCGAGGGCTTCGATGGTCAATTGGGCGCCGCCGAGGGGATCGGCCGCCAGCAGTGATGCCACGCGGCCCTCGGCGGGGGAGAGGTCCGCCATCAGGCTGTGCATCCGGGCCACCAGCCCGGCCCCGCTGCCGTTCATGCCGTTCATGATGGGATTCCCGCGATCCGCAGCGACAGAGGTGCCCGGCCATGGGCCGCGGCGGCGGGGATGCCGTTGCGGCCCGGCGTGACGGAGCCCAGGATGCTGGGGTGGCGTGCTCCGGTGGTGCCGTCCAGGGTTCCGGTGAGGTTGTTCAGTGTCAGGTAGCCCAGCACGGCAAACGCGTAGGCCTCCTTGGCCATCACATCCAGGCCGAGGTCCGCGGAGGTTTGCAGGGTGGTGCCGCCGCGCTGGTGCAGTTCGCTGCGGAGCAGCTCCATCAGGGCGGGGTTGCGCGTGCCGCCGCCGGAGGCGATGACGGTGCTCCCGCCCACCGCCGCGACGGCCTCGGCAACTGTCCGCGCCGTCAGCAGGGTCAACGTCGCCACGACATCCTCGGCGGCCACGTCCGCCAGTCCGTCCAGCGCCGACAGCAGGTACGGCAGGTGGAAAAGTTCCTTGCCGGTGGTCTTCGGGGCCGGCCGGCCGTAGTAGGGCTCCGCCAGCAACCGCTCCAACAGTGGCTGGTGGACGGTTCCCGCCGCGGCCAGGGCGCCGTCGACGTCGTAGTCCTGCACCCCGTTCGTGAAGTGGCGGACGGCTGCATCGATCAGCGCGTTCGCCGGGCCCGTGTCAAAGGCCGCCGGGCTGGCTCCGCCCACGGTGATGTTGGCGATGCCACCGAGATTCAGCGCCACCGGGTTCCCGGGCAGGCCGCGCAGCCAGAGCGCGTCAAAGTAGCCCACCAGCGGCGCTCCCTGGCCGCCGGCGGCGATGTCGCGGGGCCGGAAGTCCGAGACCACGGGGCAGCCCGTGGCCTCGGCAATCCAGGCCGGTTGGCCGATCTGCAGCGTGCCCATGGCCTGCCCGCCGTCGACCCAGTGGAACACCGTCTGGCCGTGGGAGGCCACGGCGTCGGCGGTGCCGCCACAGAGCTCGGCATTGGCGCGGACTGCCAGCCGGGCGAAAGCCTGCCCGATGCCCGTGTCCAGCTGGCACACCTCTTCCATGGTGGTGGCCGCCGGCGGCAGCGCCGCGGCCAGCCCGGCCAGCAGCGGAGCCGGGTACGGCTCGCTGGCCAGGCCCAGCGGCGTCAGCACCAATGTGCCATCCTCCAGCGTGATGTCGGCCGCGGCCGCGTCAATGGAGTCATAGGACGTCCCGGACATCATGCCAATGATGCGCAGGGAACGCGTGGGATCGGTCGGGTGGGGCATTTAGTCCTTCAGCTCCTGTTTGTGGGCGGATCCGCGCAGCGTGGCCAGGGCGAAGACGCTGACAAAGCACGCTGCCATCACATAGTAGGCGGGAATGTCCTTGTTGCCGGTGGAGGCGATGAGCGCGGTGATGATCAGGCCCGCGGAGCCGGAGAAGACGGCGTTGGAGAGCGAGTAGGCCAGCCCCAGTCCGGTGTAGCGGACGGTGGTCGGGAACATCTCCGAGAGCATGGCCGGGCCCGGGCCCGCGATCATGCCGACGACGGCGCCGGCGGCAAACACCGCCGCACTGGTGGCCAGCGTGGAGCTCGCCGGGTTCTGCAGGATCCACAGCAGCGGCAGGGCCAGCAGGATGATCAGCACCGTGCCGGTCAGCATCACCGGACGGCGGCCCCAGCGGTCGCTGAGGATCCCGGCGGGGATGATGGAGGCGGCGAAGCCGGCGTTGGCCATCACCGTGGCGATCAACGCGGCCTGGAAGGTGGCGTGCAGGCTGATCTGCAGGTAGGACGGCAGCACCACCAGGAAGGTGTAGCCGGCGGCCGACCAGCCCATCAGGCGGCCGATGCCCAGCAGGATGGCCTTGGTGGTCTCCATGGCCGAGGGGCGGACAACGGGTGCTGCGGCGGCTTCGGTGTGCTCGGCGGCCCGGACAAAGTTCGGCGTCTCTTCCAGCTTCAGGCGCAGGTACAGGGCCACCAGGCCCAGCGGGAGGGCCAGCAGGAACGGAACGCGCCAGCCCCAGGCGGCCAGATCCGCCGCGGACATGGAGGAAGAGAGCAGTGCGGCAACGCCGGCACCGGCCAGCAGGCCCAGCGCCACGGTGAAGGACTGCCAGGAGCCGAAGAAGCCACGCTTGCCCTTGGGGGCGAATTCGGTCATCAGCGAGACGGCGCCGCCAAACTCACCGCCGGCGGACAGGCCCTGCAGGATGCGCACCAGGGTCAACAGCACTGGAGCAATGACGCCGGCCGTTGCGTACGTCGGCAGAACACCGATCAGCGTGGTGGCACCGGTCATCAGCAGCAGCACGATGATCAGGGTGGGGCGGCGGCCGATGCGGTCGCCGATCCGGCCGAAGATGGCGGCACCGACGGGGCGGAAGAAGAACGCAATCGCAAAGGAGGCGTAGGTCTTGATCAGGGCCTCAAAGTCCGAGGCGCCGGTCGTGGTGAAGAAGTTGGCCGAGATGATGGTCGCGAAGGCACCGTAGATGCCGAACTCGTACCACTCGATGAAGTTTCCCACCGAGCCGGCAACCAGGGCCCTTCGGGATTGCTTGGCCAATGGCTGGCGCGTCGTTGCGATGGTGCTCATGCTGGTCCTTCGGTGGAGTGATGGAAGTCTTGGTGAATAATAGTTTCATCGAGAAGCCTCGTGATGTCAATTACTTTCAAACACTCCAGATGGGTGGGGGTGTTCACCGAGTCTTCACCGGGCGGGCATCGGCGCGTCCGGCGGGGGACACCCGCCGCGGCCATGGTTGAACGGTGAGGGTTGCCATTGTTGCTGAATCTTTCCTACCGTCGGTCAACGGGGTCACACATTCGCTGTTGAAGGTGATCCAACACCTCCGCTCGCGAGGTGACGAAGTGCTGGTCATTGCCCCCACGTCGCCCGACCCCGCGGCGCCGGACGTGGTGGAGGGCGCACGGGTGAAACGCCTGCCCTCGCTGCCCCTGGCCGGCTACACGGACCTGCGCGTCGCCGTTGGTCCGGTGGCCCCCGTGGCCGCCCTCCTGGCGGAATTCGCCCCGGACGTGGTGCACGTGGCCTCGCCCTTCATGCTGGGCTGGCGGGCGGTGCAGGCGGCCAAACAGCTGGGCCTCCCCACTGTGGCCATCTACCAGACCGACGTCCCCGGCTATGCCGCCCGGTACGGCGTACGCTTCCTGGAAAACTGGGCCTGGCAGCGCGTGGAGAACATCCATGTGGCCGCCACCCGGACGCTCGCGCCGTCCACCTCGGCGGTGTCGGCGCTGCGCGGACACGGGATTCCGCGGGTGCACCTGTGGCCGCGGGGTGTGGATGCCCAGCGCTTCCACCCGCGGTGGCGCGATGACGCCTTCCGCTGGGCTGCGGCGCCCGATGGGCGCAGGCTGATTGGCTACGTCGGCCGGCTCGCCCTGGAAAAACAGGTGGAGGATCTGGCCGCCCTGGACGGCATTCCCGGCACGCGGCTGGTGATTGTCGGCGATGGCCCCCAGCGCGCCGCGCTGCAGTCCGCCCTGCCGGATGCCCACTTCACCGGCTTCCTCGGCGGCACGGACCTGGCCGCCGCCGTCGCCAGTTTTGACCTCTTTGTCCACCCGGGCGAGCTGGAAACCTTCTGCCAGACCATCCAGGAGGCTATGGCCTCGGGCGTTCCGGTGGTGGCCACTGGCCGGGGAGGGCCGCTGGACCTGGTGGATTCCTCGCGCACCGGCTGGCTCTACACCCCTGGCAATCTGGCCGAACTGCGGGGCTATGTGGCGGACCTGATGGGCGACGACGCCAAACGCGCGGCCTTCTCCGCCGCGGCCTTTACCAGCGTCCAGGGCCGAAGCTGGAGCGCCGTCTGCGAGGCGCTGGTGCACCACTATGACGAGGCCATCGCCGAGCACTCCCTGCTCCCCGCACGATCCTGAACCACTCTTTTGCACGACCCTCCTGCACGACGCGAGCCCACGAAGGACACTATGAAAATTTCAGTCATTGGCTGCGGCTACCTGGGTGCGGTCCACGCCGCCACCCTGGCCTCGATGGGCCACCAGGTCACAGGCATCGACCTCGATCCGCGCAAGATCGACCACCTGAACCGCGGCTTCTCGCCGTTCTTTGAGGCCGGCCTGGAGGAGCTGCTGCATGCCGGCCGCCGGAACGGAACGCTCCGCTTCACCTCTTCCTATGAGGGGATCGACGACGCCGAGGTGCACTTCCTCTGCGTTGGCACGCCGCAGTCCAAGACCGGCCAGGGCGCCGATCTGTCCCACCTTGTCGCCGCCGCAGGGTCCCTGGCCCCGCAGCTGCGCGCCGGCGCCGTCGTCGTCGGCAAGTCCACGGTACCGGTGGGCACTGTGGATCTGCTGGGGCGGATGCTGGCCGGAACCGGTGCGCTGCTGGGCTGGAACCCAGAGTTCCTGCGCCAGGGCACCGCCGTGGCCGACTCGCTGCACCCCGACCGGCTGGTGTACGGCGTCGACGGCACCGACGGCGGGCGGGTGGCGGAGGTGCTGGATGCCGTGTACGCCCCGCTGCTGGCGGCCGGCACGCCGCGCCTGGTGGTGGGCACCCGGACGGCGGAGCTCATCAAGTCCGCCGCGAACGCCTTCCTGTCGCTGAAGCTGAGCTACGTCAACGCCCTGTCCGAGTTCTGCGATGCCTCCGGCGCCGACGTTCAGGATCTCAGCCTGGCCCTGGGTATGGATGCGCGGATCGGCGGCACGTTCCTGCGGGCCGGGGTCGGTTTCGGCGGCGGCTGCCTGCCCAAGGACCTGCGGTCCCTCAAGGCCCAGGCCCAGGAGCTCGGTGTAGATGCCGTGGAGCAGCTCATGGGCTGGGTGGACGGGGCCAACGGCTCCGCCCGCCGCCGGACGGTGGATGCTGCCCGGACCCTGTGCGGCGGCCGGCTCGGCGGGCGGCGCATCACCGTGCTCGGCGCCGCCTTCAAGCCCAACACCGACGACATCCGCGACTCGCCCGCCTTGGACATTGCCGTCCAGCTGGCGGCGCAGGGTGCCAATGTGGTGGTGACGGATCCACGGGCCATCAATAATGCGTGGCTGCAGTACCCCCAGCTCCGTTTCGAGCCGAACACGCGCTCCGCCCTCGACGGCGCCGAGCTGGTCCTGCTGCTGACCGAATGGGCCGACTACGTTGCCCTTGACCCGGTGGAGGCGGCCGCCGTCGTCGCACGCCCGGTCATGCTGGATGGGCGCAATGCGCTCGACGCCGCACTCTGGCGCACTGCCGGCTGGGAGTACCACGGCATCGGCCGGGGTGCCGACGGCGCCGCGGCGGCTGGGGCTGGTGCCCACACCACCTCCGGCACTGCCGCCGCAGTCCGCAGCGCCGCGGTCTAGAGGATCGCAATGGTGCGGCGGTACGTGGCCCTGGGGGATTCCTTCACCGAGGGCGTCGGGGACCCGCACAGGCATCTGCCCAACGGGTTGCGCGGCTGGGCCGACCGGGTGGCCGAGGGGCTGGCCCGGGCCGAGCCCGGCTGGGAGTATGCCAATCTCGCCGTGCGCAGCAAGCGGCTGCGGCACATCGTGGCCGAGCAACTGGACCAGGCCATCGCGCTGAAGCCGACGCTCATCACCCTGTATGCCGGCGGCAACGACATCATGGATCTGGGCACCAGGATGCCGGTGCTGATGGACGCCTACGAGCAGCTCGTGGCACGGTTGGCCGCCACCGGAGCGCAGCTGGTGCTGTTCACCGGCTACGACGTACAGGTCTCGGCGCTGCTGAAACCGCTGCGCCGGCGCAACCGCTTCTACAACGACGGCGTCCGCCGGATTGCGCGCCGCTACGGCGCCATCGTGGTGGACTACGCAAACCTGGGCGAATATGCGGACCGGCGGATGTGGAGCGCCGACAGGCTGCACATGTCCAAGGCAGGCCACAAGCACCTGGCCGCAGTGGTGCTCGCCCAGCTGGAGGTGGAGCATCGGTTCACCCCCAAGGACTGGGGGCCGCGGGATCCCCGCGGCCTGGCCGGCTGGTCGGCTGAACAGGCCGGCTGGCTGCGCGATTGGGTGGTGCCGCTTTTTGGCCGAAAAATCAGGGGGATCACGCTGGGGGATTCCCTCGCACCGCGCTGGCCGGAGCCGGTGCGGGTCCCGCCCAAGGGTGGCCTGCGCAAGCTGGCGCGTAAACAGCGGCGCCAAATTGGTACTTCCGGCGGCCGGCCCTAGCCTAGTCACAACACCACCGGTTGGTGGCAACAGGCATGGAGGCACACACTGGGCGTCTTGACAGGGCTCGAGGCTCTCGCGGGGTGGATTCCGCGCGCCGCCGACCCGGCGCCGGGATGGCTGCCGCCGCGCAGCCCCGGCCACCGGTGGTTCATCGCCGTCGTCGAAATCCTGGGCCTGGGACTCGCCGCGGCGGCCATCGTCCCCGCCGGTCCGGGGCTGGCTGCTGCCTGGGGCAGCGTGCTGGTGGTGATTGCCACGCTGGTGGTCGTTTCGCCCGCCCTGGTCCAGGTCACCGCGGGCCGGGGCACCGTCCATCTTGGTGTGGCCGGGTCGGTGCTCAGCTTCATCGCCTTCGCGCATCCGCCCGTGGTGGCACTGGCCGTCTGGTGCACAGCCGTGGCCGCCTACCAGCTGGCGTTGGGGCGCCCGGCCAAGGCGGCACTGCTGTGGACGGCCATGGGGACCATCACCGGCGCCGCCTTCATTGGCACCGTTGGATTGCTGCACGCGGTGGGCTTGAACGAGGTGGCCGCCTACCCGGCGGGGCTGGCCGTCTACATGGGCGTGCAGACCGTGGCCCTGCTCGGCAATGCGGCGCTGCAGAAACACCGCATGGACGACGTTGGCGGCACATGTGTCAGGTGGCTGCGGTTGGCCTGGATCTGGCTGGCCAACGTGGCCATCGCGTGGGTGGGGATCGCCGCCCAGACCTTTAGCGTCCACGGCATCCAGCTTCCCGGGACCACGTTGTCGGCCCTCGGCGTCGCCGTTCTGGTCATCATCGCCTTGGCGGTCCAATCCATGAGCCTGCGCAGCAGTCTGCGCCTGGTCAAACGAAAGCTGCATGTGGTGCTGGATGCCGCCCACGAACTGCCCTGGCCCGAGTCGCCGCATCCCATTGAACGTGTGGGCGTGTTTGCCTCCGTTGCGGTGCGCGGCGATGCCGTGGCCGTCCAGGACGAGCCGCCCGGTGTGAACCAGATCGGCGCCCGCATCGAGATCCCCAATGCCCCGGACCGGCATTTGGTGGCCACCCGGACGTCCACCCTGGGGTCGTTCTCCACGCTGGAACGCCGCGTCCTCTCCGGCCTGGCCCACATGGCCAGCGCCACCCTGCAGGTCAACCACGGCATCTCCGAGCTTGAGGTGCAGGCCACAACAGACGAGCTCACAGGACTGCTCAACTACCGGGCCTTCCTCGAAGCACTCCAGGACGCGGCCGGGTCCACCGGCGCGGGCGTCCTGGCCATCCTCTACATCGACGTCGATGGTCTCAAGGTGGTCAACGACTCCTTCGGCCACTGGGCGGGCAATGCACTGCTGGTGGAAGTCTCGCGCCGCATCCTGCGTGTGCTGCGCGAACAGGACGTGGTGGCCCGGGTCGGCGGGGACGAATTCGCCGTCATTCTGGGGCCTGGAATTGCGGTCAAGGATGCCGAGGTGGTCCGCCACCGGCTGGAGGCGGACATCGGCCGGGAACTGGTTCTGGCGGGCCAGGTCATCCAACCGAGCGCCAGCATCGGGATTGCCTATTCTTCCCGGCCGGGTGCAAAAATTGAGGAACTGGTAATCGCATCGGATCGGGACATGTACAAAAGAAAAATGGCCAAGCGCGAGCTTTACGCTGAGGACGTCGAACGGAGCCAGTTGGGCATCTTTGGCAACGCCGGCCATGACTGATGAATCCGCCGCGTCCGACGCCGCCGCGCTGGCCGGCATCTTGACCTCCCGGCTGGCGGCCGCCCAGGAGCGGATCCGCTCCCTGGAGGCTGCCCTGGCCCAGGCCCGCACCACCCTGGAACACCAGGCGCAGACAGACGCGCTGACGGGCGCCATCAGCCGCCCCGCCCTCGTCAAGCGCCTCACCGACGCCATGGCCGGCGGCACCGGAACCGGCACGCTTCCCACCGTGCTGGCCATTGGATTGGGTGGGCGGGCAAAGTCGAATGTCCAGCTGGGGCGCTCGGCCGGTGACGTCGTCCTGGTGGAGGTGGCCGAACGCCTGATGGCCCTGGCCGGCAGCGAGGCCAACGTGGTGCGGCTCGGCGAGGAGGACTTTGCCCTGCTGGTTCCCGGGCATGATCCCGAACAGGCGCTGCGGATGGGCGTCAAGGCCGTGGAAACGCTGGGCCGCAGGATCGTCGTGGGGGAGCACGTCATCTGGCTCGAACCGAGGGTGGGCGTGCGGTTTGGCCACGGGGATCTTGGCCCCGAGGAGCAGATCCGCGATGCCATGCTGGCGGCCAGCCACGCCGGTGGCAAGGCGGGGAACCGCATCCAGGTCTTCGCCCCGGCCATGTTGGAGCGGGCCTCCCAGCGCGTGCAGATGATTGCCGATCTGCACCGCGCCATGGCGGAGAATGAACTCGAACTGCACTACCAGCCGGTGGTGGAACTTCGCACCGGCAGGATGGTGGGCGCCGAGGCACTGGTCCGCTGGCGGCACCCCTACTGGGGCCGCATGCAGCCGGCCGACTTCCTGCCGGCCGCCGAGGAGGGCGGGCTGATGGTGGCGCTGGGCCAGTGGGTGCTGGGCCACGCCGTCGAGCAGCTGGCCCAATGGTCGCGCCACCTGCCGGCGAACCCCCGGTTCAAGGTCCACGTCAATCTGTCCCCGGGTGAACTGGGCCGCCTCCAGCTGGTGGGCGAGGTCAAGGACCTGCTGGCGCGGCACAACGTTGCACCCAAGCGGCTGGCCCTGGAAATCACGGAGAACGCGATCGTCTCCGATTCCGGTCCCACCGCGAAGATCCTGGCAGGCCTGCGCAAGCTGGGCGTGGGATTGGAGATCGACGACTTTGGCACCGGCTATTCCTCCATCAGCTACCTGCGCAACCTTCCCGTGGATACGGCAAAGATCGACAGGTCGCTGGTCACCGGCATGGAAGACGACCCGCGCCAGCAGGACTTTGTCGCAGCCATTCTGATGCTCATCAAGGCCGCCCAGCTCAGCGTGGTGGCGGAAGGCATCGAAACCGCGGCCCAGGCCGAGCGGCTCAATGCCATGGGCTGCGAGCTGGGCCAAGGGTACTTTTTCAGCAAGCCCGTCCCCGCCGACAAGCTTGCCAAGCTGCTGCGGCGCGGCGGATCGCTGGCCGGCACGGCACAGTAGCCTGGGCCGGGGCCAGGCCGGCGCTACTTGGTCGCGACAAAGTAGGCGTTGACCGGATCCTCCTCGAGCACTGTGACGTCCACGGTGCCGAACCCGGCCGCGCGCACCATGGATTCGGCCAATTGGACGCCCCACACCGTGCCCAGCCCGTCCCCACCCTGCCCCAGCGAGACGGACATGCAGTGGACTGTGGAGACGGCGTAGAGGAAAGGTCCAAGGGGTGAGTCGATGTTCTCCTCCACCTTGGATGAGGCGTTGACATCCACCATCAGGAAGGTGCCGCCGGGGCGCAGTGCTGCGTAGATGTTGGCCAGCACCGTGGCCGGGTGCGCCTGGTCGTGGACCATGTCGAAGGCCGTCACCAGATCCAGCGTCCCCGCCAGATCGAGGGTGGCCACATCGCGCTCCTCAAAATGCGCGTTGGCCAGACCCAGCGCCGCCGCCTCGGCCCGGCCTGCGGCCACCCCCTCGGCGGAGAAGTCGTAGCCGGTGAACCTGCTGGCCGGAAACGCCTGCGCCATCAGGTTGATGGCGTGGCCGGCTCCGCAGCCCACATCCGCCACATCGATCCCCGTCTTGAGCCTGTCCACACAGCCGGAGATTGGCATGATCACCTCGATCAGCGACGCATCGTGGACGGAGGCGCTGTCGCCGGCCTGGATCTCCATGAAATTCGGGTAGTCGGCATACGCCAGCCCGCCGCCGGTGCGGAACTTCTCGGCAATCTTGGCGGCAACTTCGCCCATCAGCGTGATGTACAGCAGCGTCCGGGCCAGATTGTCCACACCCGGACCGGTGAGCAGTGGGACGTAGTCCGGACGCAGCTGGTAGGTTCCGGCACCGGCGTCGTAGTCCACGCACAGGCCCGTCGTCATCCCTCCCAGCCATTCGCGGACGTAGCGCTCGTCCAGTCCGGCGGCCTCGGCAATCTGCGCGCTGGTGGCCGGCGGCAGCGGGGCCATGGCCTCCAGCAGGCCCGTCTGGTAGCCGATGCTCACCAGCACGGCGACGGCGCTCTCGTTCAGCATGCCCATCAGCCGCTCAACGGGCTCGACGGCGGCTCCGGCACCGTCCGGGCCCCCGGCCCCGGCGGACGTTTCAACAGTGGTCATGGCCATCTCGCTTTCCTGCGCCCGGCCTGGGGCTACGGCACCGGGTTCGGCGTGATGTTCTGGTTCAGATGGAAGAAGTTCTCCGGATCGTAGGTCCTCTTGACCTCCGCCAACCGCTGGTAGTTGCCCGGGTAGTTCTGGGCGATCCGGTGCTGGTCGTCGGCGTCCATGAAGTTGATGTAGCCGCCGGGTTCGGAGAACGGGTGCAGGGCCGTCCAGTAGTCCCTGACCCAGGCGATGTTGGCCTCGTTGTCCGCGGGGTCGTTCCACTGGCCGGCAATCACCGGGGCGAAGTTGACGTTGCGGTAGGCGAAGGCCGACTCGTCGGGGCCGACGCGCTGGACGGCTCCGTCGATGGAGTAGAAGTGGTTGGCCGATTCCAGGCTGGGGATCCGGCCGCCGTGCTCGATGGCAACGGACAGGGCGCCATCGCTCAATTCGCTCAGGAAGTCCGCCTTCCAGTAGGCCTGCATGCCCTTGGGCTGCAGCGCGTCGAACAAGGTGTTCAGGGCCGGATACGGCAGCGGTCCAAGGAACGAGCCGGCCACCGGAGCGGCATCCAGCAGAGGCTGCCACCGCTTTTCGCCCTCCTCCATGGGACCCGTCCAGGCACCCACCACCACGCACACCGGCTGGCCGTGCCATTCCTCGGGCAGAAACGGCACCGGCGGACCCTGGTGGAAACCGAGGAACGTGCCAAATTCCTCCGGGGCCGCGGCGATGAACCCGCGGTAGAACTCGCCCACCGTCTGGGCCTGGGCGGCCGGGTAGATGATGGCACCGCCGTAGACCATGTCCACCGGGTGGAGGTTGAATTCAAAGGAGGTGACCACGCCAAAGTTGCCGCCGCCGCCCCGCAGGGCCCAGAACAGGTCTGCATTCTCCTCGGCGCTGGCCGTGAGGAAGGTGCCATCGGCGGTGACGACGTCGGCCGAGCGCAGGTTGTCGCAGGAGAGCCCATACTTGCGGGCCAGGTAGCCGATCCCGCCGCCGAGCGTCAGACCGGCCACGCCTGTGGAGCCGATGATGCCGCCCGTGGTCGCCAGACCAAAGGCATGGGTCGCATGGTTGAAGTCGGCCCAGGTTGCCCCCGGATCCGTGCGGGCCGTCGCTGTGGCCGGGTCAACCCGGACACCCTTGCGGTCGGCGAAGTCAATGACGAGGCCGCCGTCGCAGGTGCCGAAGCCCGGTGCGCTGTGCCCGCCGCCGCGGATCGCAACATCCAGGGCATTGGTCCTGGCAAAATCGAGGCAGGACCGGACATCCGCCACGGAGCCGGCCCGCACCACCACTGCGGGGCGTTTGTCGATCATGCCGTTGAAGACGGCTCTGGCCGCCTCATAGTCCTCGTCGGCCGGGGCGATGACCCGCCCACGGACCGACCCACGCAAAGCATCCACATCCAGGGCATTCATGGCGTCCTCCTTGGTCTTGGCGTCGAGCACGCAAGGGCGTACTTCTCCGATTCTCCTGACGCTAGTCCGCTGCTCCGGCGTAGAATATACGCACATCGCGCATGGGGAACTGGGCCCGGCCGTGCGGTGGCAGATGCGACACAGGTGGCCGGTGTGGACATATCCGAAGCGACATTTGCCCGTGCCCTGGAGTTCGTTGAGGGGCTTGCCGAAGTCTCCGCACCGGCGGAGCTGGCACCCTATGTTCTTTCCACCTTGACCGCCGTGGTGGGCTGCGACGCGTCGGCGGTGACGGCTCTGCTGCTCGGGATGGAGCCCGCCGTCCTGCCGGCTGTTCCCGCGGCCGGCGCAGGCTCCGGCACCGGATTCACCGAGGAGCAAGGGGCCTTGGTGCCGCTTCTCGTGGCGCCCCTGCGGCGGACCATTGACAGGTTGTTTCCGTCCCCGCCGCCCGCGCCGGGTGCCGCGGGGTGGGAGCACCTGGTGCACCGGCCGACCGAAAGGGAATGCGTGGTGCTGGCCCTGGTGGCCGACGGCGGAACGAATGCGGCCATCGCCCACCGCCTGGGCTGCAGCCAGCGGACCGTCGCCAAACACCTTGAGCATGTGTACCGGAAGTTGGGCGTGTGCAGCCGGGCCGAGGCTGCTGTTTGGTTTGCGTCATCCGTGCCCGGCCGCCCCGGGTGATCCGGGCCGGCTAGACCCAAGTGGCAGCGACGGCGTCGCTGAGCCGTCCGAAGCGTTCCACCGCCCGGCGTTGGGCCCGCTCGCCGGAGCCGCGCACCAGCACCGCCGTCAGCCCGGACTCCGCATAGGCCCGCTCGGCGCTGCCGGCCAGATGGCCTTCCACGTGGTTGAACAGCGCCCCGGCAGCCTCGGCGGCCGGGCAGGGCGTGTGGTGGGCCGGGTGCAGCAGTTGGCTCTGGACACCCCACAGGCTGCCCATCCAGCTGCCCAGATGAACCAGCGGAGTCGGGACGGGGCGGCTGCGCCTGTGCTCCAGCCAGTCGTTGGCGGCACGGCGCACCAGGGCCCGCACCAGAATGGCTATGAGCACAGCGTCGGCTGCGTCCAGGCAGACATCTGCGATGCGGACCTCCACCGTGGGATTGTTCCGTGACAGGCGGGCGTCGAAGTAGACCATGCCCTCATCCAGCAGGACGCCGGTTCCCACCAGAGCGTTCATGACGTTGCGGTACTCGGTCAGGGAATGGAAGTGCGGCGCCGGCCCGGTGGCCGGCCAACGGCCCCAC
This sequence comes from Arthrobacter sp. 35W, assembly GCF_000482545.1. Lineage (GTDB taxonomy): Bacteria > Actinomycetota > Actinomycetes > Actinomycetales > Micrococcaceae > Specibacter. The sequence goes on along the minus strand of NZ_KI519454.1, from coordinate 1,768,998 downwards.
ACCTGGGTGCGGTAGCTGGCATAGCCCGTATCGTGCCCGCCCCAGTAGGGGGAGTTGGCACTCAGGGCCAGCAGGATCGGAAGCCATGGCCGGATGCCGTTCATCACCGCCACGCCCTCGGCGGCAGAGTGGATGGCCACATGGACGTGGAAGCCGCAGGTGATCTGCTCGACGGCTGTGAGGCCGAACCTGTCCACCATGCTTCGATAGCGTTCCGAGGGGAAGGTGTGGGTTGCCGTGGGCACCGGCGGGGTGGCCGTGGCAGCGATGCGGGCACCCAGCCGCCTGGCACCGTCGTCCAGCAGCAGGCGCCCATTGCGGATGCCGGCCTCGAGCTCGGCAAAGGTGGTGCTGGGGGCGGTGGCCGCCTCAATCTGCTCCAGCTTGAACTCATGCTGCAGACTGCCGATGTAGGGCATTTGCCGTGCCGTGGTGGTGCTGCCCACCTCGGCCAGAATCGCATGGGCCAACGGCATCGGGACGCCGCTGGACGGGTCCACGATCAGCAGTTCCTCCTCGACACCAAAGGTGCGCACACCATCATTGTGGACGCCTTCGGCCGGTGCGGCCAGAGGGGCGGTGTGCTCGGCCGCCCTTGCTCCGTCACGAGATAAAAACATTCCGGAAACATGACTGCGGTCTACTGGATCATCTACAGGGAAGGTGGAGGAATGAGCGGACTTTTCGCAAGCTACACAACGGCCCTGGCACGCAGCGGAGCCTTCGACGAGATGTTTGCCCCCGGCCACCGGGCACGGGAGTCGTATGGGCACGTTGCCCAGGCACTGGCCGAACTATCGCTGGCAGACGTCAAAGCCCGCGGCGGTCTCATGGCCAGATCCTTCCTCAACCGCGGTGTCACCTTTGATTTCGCCGGTGAGGAACGGCCATTTCCGCTCGACATCGTCCCGCGCGTGATTGCCGCCGACGAGTGGGACGTGCTGGAGCGGGGCGTGGCCCAGCGCGTGCGGGCGCTGGAAGCGTTCCTCAACGATGTCTACGGCCCCATGAAAGTGGTCTCCGACGGCGTCGTCCCGCGCAAGCTCATCACCACCAGCGCACATTTCCACCGCGCAGTCCACGGCTTTGACCCTGCCGGCGGGGTCCGGGTCCATGTCTCCGGCATCGACGTCATACGTGACGCCGCGGGAACCTTCCGGGTGCTCGAGGACAACGTCCGCGTTCCCTCCGGGGTGAGCTACGTACTGGAGAACCGCCGGGCGATGGCCAAGGGGCTCCCGGAGGTGATGGGGCAGCAGCCCATCCGCCCCGTGGAGGAATACCCAAGGCGGTTGCTCTCCGCCCTGCGCAAGACGGCGCCGTCGGGCGTTCTTGACCCCACCGTCGTCGTGCTGACCCCCGGGGTGTTCAACAGTGCCTATTTCGAGCACACGCTGCTGGCCGGGCTGATGGGCGTGGAACTGGTGGAGGGGCGCGACCTCATCTGCCGAGGCAACCACGTCTTCATGCGGACCACCGCCGGCGAACGCCGCGTGGATGTGATCTACAAACGCATCGACGATGAGTTTCTGGACCCCCTTCATTTCCGTGCCGATTCCATGCTGGGTTGTCCGGGGCTGGTCAATGCGGCACGGGCCGGCGGCGTAACCATAGCCAATGCCGTGGGCAATGGCGTGGCCGATGACAAGCTGATCTACACCTACCTGCCGGACCTGATCCGCTACTACCTCGGCGAGGAGCCGGTGATTGCCAATGTGGACACGTTCCGATTGGAGGACAAGGCGTCCCTTGAAGAGGTTCTGGACCGGTTGGATGAGTTGGTGGTCAAGCCGGTGGACGGCTCCGGCGGCAAGGGGCTGGTGATCGGCCCCGATGCCTCCCGTGCCGAGCTGGCCCAACTGCGTGCCCGCTTGATCGAGGACCCCCGCGGCTGGATAGCCCAACCGGTGCTCCAGCTCTCCACAGTCCCCACCATGGGCGGAGAAAAGTTTGGACCCCGGCATGTGGACCTGCGGCCCTTTGCCGTGAACGACGGCGACGATGTGTGGGTTCTGCCGGGCGGGCTGACGCGTGTGGCGCTCAAGGAAGGATCATTGATCGTCAATTCCAGCCAGGGTGGTGGTTCCAAGGACACCTGGGTGCTGTCCAGCCCCCAGACGGACGGACCGGCGGCCGGGGTGGAAGAGCACGCGCAGGCCAATGCGGGGGGCGTTCCGGTTGGTGGGCCGAAGCCCGCCCCACCGGTCCGCGAGAGCGTTTCCGTCTGGCCGGTGGAAAGCAATTGGCGCGACAACCATGCCCAGAAGCAACAGCAGCAATGAGCCGGCCGCAGCCGCGGCACTCCCACCCACTGCCAGGAGGCAACCACCCATGCTGAGCCGTATCGCCGAGTCCCTCTTCTGGATCGGCCGCTATGTTGAACGGGCCGATGGCACCGCGCGGATCCTGGACGTTCATCTGGAACGCCTGAACCACCTCTCCGCCAAGGAGGCCGGCGGCGTCGCCCGGGAACTTCTGGCGGTCATGGGTGCCGTCCCCAAGGATGGCGCATTTGGTTTGCCCGAGCTGCTGGATGCGCTGGCCTATGACAAATCCAGTGCGGCCTCGATCGCCGGGTCGCTGGCCGCAGCCCGGGAAAATGCCAAACGTGCACGCGAAACCATATCCTCCGGCCTCTGGGAAAGCCTGAACACCACCTACTACGGGCTCGCCCAACAACGCAGCGACGTCGTCGGCACCTACCATTTCTGTCATTGGGTGCTCGAGCGAACGGCCATGATCAGCGGCCGGGCGGACACCACTGTGAGCCATGACGACAGCTGGCAGTTCCTGGCCCTGGGCAGGTCCCTTGAGCGGGCGGACATGACGGCAAGGCTGCTCTCGACGTCGGATGTGCTCGCCACCGGCGCGTCCTGGGTCAACATGCTCCACTGCGCCGGCGCCTATGAATCCTTCCTGCGCACCCGCCAGGCAGCCTTTGGCGATCGGTACGCTGCCGAGTTCCTGCTGATGGACAGGCTGTTTCCGCGCTCCATCGCCTTTGCCCTGCGCGATGCGGAAACGTGCCTCACCGCACTGGACCCCTCGGCCCAGCGGGTGGGGTTCGTGAACGACGCACGCAGGATTGTGGGCCAGGCCCGCACGTTCTTGGAGTTCCACCAGACCGATGACCTCATGGCGGAACTGCCCGAGCACATGGAACGGGTGCAGAAGGCCGTCACGGCGGCTTCGGACGCCATCTCACGCAAGTACTTCAATCGGTCAGACGAATTGGCCTGGGTAGGGGAAATGTCATGACGCGCCTGCACATCGTCCACACCACCACCTACCACTACAACTCACCCGTCACCGTCTCCTACAACGAGGCGCGCCTCACCCCGCTCAACGACCTCGAACAGGGCGTGCTGGAAACGTCCCTGGCCATCAATCCACCCCAGACCGGGGTCAGCAGCTACAACGACTATTGGGGCACCCGCGTCACTGCGTTTGACTTGCAGAGCCGCCACGAGCGCCTCACCATCACCGCGACGTCGACGGTTGAGACCTTTCGCGGCAGCGATCCCGGCGACGGTGGCGCCTCTTGGGCCCAGCTGCACTCCAGTGAAGCTTCGGACCAATTTGGCGAGTGGCTGGCCCAGACCCAGCTGACGGGCCCGGGTGCGGAGGTCCAGATCCTGGTGGCGGCCGCGGTGGGCTCCCTGCCGCCGGCTGCTGCCGCAGTGGCAGTTCTCAAGTGGCTGAGGGACGGTGTGGAATACGTCAAGGGGGTCACCGCCGTGACCACCAGCGCCGAACAGGTCTGGGCGCACCGCAAAGGTGTCTGCCAGGACCTGGCGCATCTGGGGATCGGCGCCCTGCGGTCCATCGGCATCCCGGCCCGGTATGTCTCCGGCTACATCCACCCCGTGCCCGAGGCCGCTCTCGGCGAAACAGTGGCGGGCCAATCGCACGCCTGGCTCCAGTGGTGGGATGGGCGGTGGCACAGTTGGGACCCCACCAACCACGGTCCGGCCGGCAACCTGCATGTTTCGGTCGCTGTGGGCCGGGACTACCGCGATGTCTCGCCCCTGCGCGGCATTCTCTCCGGCGGGGGCGGGTCGGTCCTGGACGTCCAGGTGGACATCGCCAGGATCGCCTAGGAGCAGGGGCAGATGTGAAAGGGCGGCCGGAACCGGTGTCCGGCCAAGAAAGTCCGGCCAAGAAAAAGGAGGCGCTGTCCGGCACCATCAGGTGTCCGGCCAGCGCCTCCGCATCCAGCAGTCTTCTAGCGGCCCTTGACGGGCACGCCGCAGCGGGTCATGGACTCCGCGTAGGCCTTGGCGATCTCCAGCAGCCACTGCTCCTGGCGCTCCGGGGAGCCGGCGAAGCTGCGTCCACCGGGGGACTTGACCTTGTAGATGCCAAAGCCGCGCTTGTACAGCGTGTGGCTCTGGGCCTTGGCCAGCTGGTCGGCAAGGCGGTGGGCCTCGGTGCCGTGGGCAACCAGGGCAGAGGCGCGCGGCACCAATGCCAGCAGCTTCACGAGCGGGCGCAGGCCTGCCTCGATCTGCGGTGCGGTGAGGCGGCCGTTGGGCTCGCCCGGGGTGAACCACGGGTGGACGTTCCACGGCATCACGTAGCTCGGGCGCAGGCCCAGCTGCCAGTGCACGCCCAGCAGGCGGGTGGAAGCCTGGGGATCGCCGGCGGTGATGAAGCCTGACTCGTCGGCCGTGCCGACGTTGGAGTACAGGCTGATGATGCGGCACTCATCCACATCATGGATCGGATCGACATAGGGAACCTGCATGTCGGGACGCGCTTCGCCCAAGGTGTCAAGAAGGCGGTTTACCTCGCCGACGTTCTCGTCGTACCGGCGGTTCCAGAGCTGTTCGCTGTGCGATTCGGTTGCCACGGACTGCATTGAGTGTTAAGTCTCCTCGGGGGTGGGTGGGGCCTTCCGTCCCTCCCCACAGGCACGGCATAGCAAGCTCTCCAGCCTAGCAACTTCCCGCCGTCGGCGCGCCCCCTGGGCGTGTGCTATCGGCGGGGGAAAACTTTGCCATTGTGACGAAGCACTCATGGGTGGGTGGGGCCTCTGCCGCCCGGCGCGGATCCCCCTCACGGTTCCCCTGTACGGAAGCCGCCCGTGTGCCTAGCATCGTATCCATGCGCCCATCCGGCACCGCTTCCGCCCAGCAGCCACGCACTGGCATGCCGCACCAGCCCGCGGCCATCACCGTCCGCGGGCTGCGCAAGTCCTATGGGTCCAAGGAAGTGCTGCACGGTCTGGACTTCACCGTTGAGCGTGGCACCATCTTCGGCATGATCGGGCCCAACGGTGCCGGCAAGACCACCACGATGCGCGCCCTGCTGGACATCATCCGCCCCAGCTCGGGGGAGTTGGCCCTGCTGGGCGAGGATCCTCGGCGGGGCGGGCCGGCGCTGCGCCGGCGCATCGGCTATCTGCCCGGCGATCTGATTCTGCAGGCCCGCACCACGGGCCGGCGGCTCGTGGAGCACTATGGCGAGCTGAGCGGCCCCGTCCGCCCCGGCCGTGTCCGGGAGCTTGCCGAGCGGCTGGATTTGGATCTGGACGTGCAGATCCGCCGCCTCTCCAAGGGCAACAAGCAGAAGCTGGGGCTGGTCCAGGCCTTCATGCACGATCCCGAGCTTCTGGTGCTGGATGAACCCACCAGCGGCCTGGACCCCCTCATGCAGGCGGAGTTCCTGGCCCTGCTGCACGAGGCGCGGGCGAAGGGCCAGACGGTGTTCCTCTCTTCCCACGTGCTCAGCGAGATCCAGGCCGTGGCCGACGAGGTGGCCATTCTGCGCGAGGGCAAGATCACCACCATCGCCACCGTGGAGGAACTGCGGGCCACGGCAACGCGGCGGCTGCGGCTGGTGGCCGGCAATACCAGCCCCGAGAAGTTGGCCGCATTGCTGCAGGGGGTGCCCGGCGTCGCCCGCCTGGCGGTCCACAGTGTCGGTGCCGCAGGCATGGTGGAGGCAACGGGTGTGCTGGAGGACGGCGTCTCGGCCCTGGTGCGGGCGTTGGCCGCCGTTGAGCTGCACGACCTCGTTCTGGAGGAGCCGGACCTCGAAGAGGCCGTGCTGTCCCTCTACTCGGAAGAGGTCCGGCCGTGAAAACCCCAGGTGCCGCCCTGCCCTTGATGCGCCGGGCCCTCGCAGACAGTTGGCGCTCCACCCTGGCCTGGGCGGTGGGGCTGGTGGCCGTCATGTCCCTCTACCTGCCGCTCTACCCGGCCATCGGTGGCAACGCCCAGATGAAGCAACTGCTTGACTCGCTTCCGCCAGAGCTCATCCGGGCCCTGAACTACGACCAGATCGCCACCGGCGCCGGCTACACGCAGGCCACCTTCTTTGGCCTCATGGGCTTCCTGCTGATGTCCATCGCCTCCGTGGCGTGGGGCGCGGCAGCCATCGGCGGTGATGAGGAGGCGGGGCTGCTGGAATTAACCCTGGCCCACGGCGTCTCCCGCGTGCAGGTGGTCCTGGAACGGGCCGCGGCCCTCGCCGTGCGCGTGGCGGTGCTGTCCGCCGTCGTGCTGGCCACCATCGTGGTGCTCAGCGGCCCATCCCAACTGGGGGTGGGCCCCGGGCACGCGGCCGGCGGCGTGCTGCTCTTTGCCGGCCTTGCCTTGCTCAGTGGGACGGCGGCGCTGGCTGCCGGAGCCATCGGCGGGCGGCGCTTCCATGGCCTGGCCGCCGGTGCCGCAGTGGCAGTGGCGGGCTATGCCTTCAATGCCCTGGGCAACCAAAGCAGCGATCTCTCCTGGCTGCACGGCCTGTCTCCATACCACTGGGCCTACGGCAATGCGCCGCTGGCCAATGGACCGGACTGGGGCGCCGTGGCCGCCATCTACGGGCTCTCGGCGGTGTTCACTGCCGCGGCGGCGGCCGTGCTGGCCCAGCGGGATGTGGGGGCCTAACCCCGTCACATGGCCGCGGCGGGTCGCGGGGCAGGGATGCCGATGTGAAAAGATTGGGCATGCGCCCGATGCAATACTCTTCCAAGCTGGCCAATGTCCGTTACGAACTCCGCGGACCCATCCTGCATGCCGCCCAGAAAATGGAGGCCGAGGGCCACCGGATCCTGCGGATGAACCTTGGGGATACGGCGCCCTTCGGGCTGGAAGCGCCGGAATCCATCGTGGTGGACATGATCCACCACCTGCGCGGCGCCCAGGGCTACAGCGATTCCAAGGGCATCTTCTCGGCCCGGACGGCCATCTCGCAGTACTACCAGACGCGCGGGCTGATGCAGATCGGCGTCGAGGACATCTTTGTCGGCAACGGCGTCAGCGAGCTCATCTCCATGACCCTGCAGGCCTTCCTGGAAAATGGGGACGAGGTCCTCATCCCGGCCCCGGACTACCCGCTGTGGACCGCCTCGGTGACGCTCACCGGAGGTGTTCCGGTGCACTACCTCTGCGATGAAGACAACCAGTGGTGGCCGGACATGGCCGACGTCGAGGCCAAGATCACCCCCGCCACCCGTGCCATCGTGGTCATCAACCCGAACAATCCCACCGGTGCCGTCTACCCGCGCCACATTCTGGAGCAATTCGCCGAGCTGGCGCGCCGCCACGACCTGGTGCTCTTCTCCGATGAGATCTACGAGAAGATCCTCTACGACGGGGCCAAGCACATCCACATGGCCTCGGTCGCCGCCGACGTCGCCACCCTCACCTTCAGCGGCCTGTCCAAGGCCTATCGGATGCCCGGCTACCGGGCCGGCTGGGTGGCCCTCTCCGGACCCCGTGCAGCGATGGCCGGGTTCAAGGAATCGCTGGAACTGCTCGCCTCGCTGCGCCTGTGCGCCAATGTGCCAGCACAGCATGCGATCCAGACCTCGCTGGGCGGCTACCAAAGCATCAACGACCTCACGAAGCCCGGTGGGCGGCTGCGCGAGCAGCGCGACAGGGCCGTGGATCTGCTCACCGCCATCCCCGGCGTCAGCTGCGTCCCGGCCGCCGGTGCCATGTACCTCTTCGTGAGGCTGGATCCTGCCGTCTACCCCATTGCGGACGATGAGAAGTTTGTCATCGACCTGCTGCAGGACCAGAAGATCCTCGTCTCCCACGGCACGGCCTTCCACTGGCCGACGCCGGACCACTTCCGGTTCGTGATCCTCCCCTCCGTGACGGACATCGAGGAGGCCGTGCGGCGGATCGGCTCGTTCCTGGCCGTGTACCGCAGCAAGGCCGCCGCCTAGGGTCCCCAAAGGGAAGGCCCAGGGAAGGCCCAGGGAATTCCACGGGGAATAGTTTCCGCACAGCCCCGGTTCCACTAGATGCAAACGCATGGAATTTGGATGAAGGAGCGGCATGGACGGGCAGCAGTTTGAACTTGGATTGGACACCTTCGGGGACATGACCCTGGATGCGTCCGGGGAGCTGAAGCCGGCGGCCCAGTCCATCCGCGACGTCGTCGAGCAGGGCGTGCTGGCCGATCAGGTGGGCCTGGACTTCTTCGGCGTCGGCGAGCACCACCGCGACGACTACGCCATCTCCGCCCCCGACATGGTGCTGGCGGCCCTCGCGGGCCGGACGGAGAAAATCCGCCTCGGTTCCGCCGTCACGGTGCTCAGCTCCGACGATCCGGTGCGCGTCTTCCAACGCTTCTCCACGCTCGACGCCGTCTCCAACGGCCGCGCGGAGGTCATCCTGGGCCGCGGCTCCTTCACGGAGTCCTTCCCGCTGTTCGGCTTCGACCTGACCGACTACGAGAAGTTGTATGAGGAGAAGCTGGATCTCTTCACCCAGCTGCGCAGGCAGGGCCCGGTGACGTGGTCCGGCGACACCCGCGCCGCCCTTTCCAACCAGATGGTCTACCCGCCATTGGAGAACGGCGAGCTGAAGACCTGGGTCGCCGTCGGCGGCAGCCCGCAGTCGGTGGTCCGTGCCGCACACCACGGCCTGCCCCTGATGCTGGCCATCATTGGCGGGGAGCCGATGCAGTTCGCGCCGTTCACCGAGCTCTACCACCGTGCACTGAAGGAATTCGGCCAGCCGGAGCAGCCCATTGGTGTGCACTCGCCCGGCCACATTGCCGCCACGGACCAGCAGGCGCTGGATGAGCTGTGGCCGCACTACCTGAAGAACTCCTCGCGCATTGGCCGCGAGCGGGGCTGGGGCCCGATGAGCCGGGCGCAGTTTGAGGAGACGGCCGGGCCCGATGGCGCGCTGTTTGTCGGTTCGCCCCAGACGGTGGCCTCGAAGATCGTCAAGGTGGCCAAGGGTCTGGGCCTGTCCCGCTTCGATCTGAAGTACAGCCACGGCACCCTGGGCCATGACCAGTTGATGGAAAGCATCCGCCTTTACGGCACCGAGGTGGCGCCGCTGGTGCGGGAGCAGCTCGCCGAAGCTTAGAGGTTCGATGACGGCGCCCGGCGAGCCTGCCGGGCGCCGTCGACGCTTAACCGCGGGGCTTCAGCCGGATGGTGGGCAGGACGGGCGCCGGCAGCGGTGCCAGGTCCTGGCCCGAAGGCAGTCCGAACCGGCGTTCCCCCGGACCTGTTCCGTCCTCGGCGGCCGGTTCAAAGCCGGCGTCGCGCTGCCAATCGGCGCGGAACGCCATGATCTCTTCGTGGCTGCGGCCCACGAAGTTCCACCACATCACAATGGACTCGCCCAACGGTGTGCCGCCGAGCACCAGCAGCCTCGCGCCCTGTGGCCCCGCCGTGAACTGCAGGGTTGTTGCCCCCACCGGTAGTGCGCCCAGCTGGTGCGCCGCCAGGTCGCGGCCGTTGACACTTACGCCGCCACTGTCCAGGAGTACGCCGAATTCAAAGCCAGGGTCCACCGGATACGCCACCGAGGCACCGGCGTCCAGCACCACCTCGGCCCCCAGCAGCGGGGTGAACGTTGCCACCGGTGAATGCTGCCCGCCGAGCGAGCCAAGGAACACCCGCAGCTGGACGCCGCCGCCCAACACTGCCGGCGGCCGGTAGCTCTCGAAGTCCGGTGCCGTGAACCTGTCGCCCTCGGGCAGCGCCACCCAGAGCTGGGCTCCATGCAGCACGGCGGTTCCCGGGGTGGAGACCTCCGAGTGGCTGATGCCCCGGCCGGCCGTCATCAGATGGAGTTCGCCCGGGCGGACCATCGCGTGGTGGCCGGCGCTGTCGCGGTGCTCCACCTCGCCGGTGAACAGCCAGGAGATGGTTTGCAGCCCGGTGTGCGGATGTGGCGGCACCACCATGCCGCCGGTCCCGGCCACCGGATCGGGGCCGTAGTGGTCCAGGAAGCACCAGGCGCCGATCAGCGAGCGGCTGCGCTGGGGGAGTGTGCGGCGGACCGTCATGGCCCGCGGTCCGCCCAGGGGGACCATGCGCGGTTCGAGCACTTCAAGCGACGGCGGCTGCGGGCCGCTGCCGCACACCAGTTCTTCGGGAGCGGATTCCAGATTGCTCATGTGTGTTCCTCCCAGGGGAAAGAGCCGGACCAAAGGCACACGACGTGCCGCATTTCACACCAGTGCCGATTGGCCCCCGTGCCACTGTCGATCCTACGACCTGCCCGCCACGGTGCAGGGGGCACACTAGTGTGCGTGTACCAACGGACGGTGAACACCCACTAAACTTTTGTGAAGTCCGCACTTGCCCACTTCAGATTGGATCGCGGGTGGATCTCACCTTTATTGTCGTGCTAGTCATAGCGCTGGCGCTTTTCTTCGACTTCACGAACGGCTTCCACGACACGGCGAATGCCATGGCGACCCCCATTGCGACGGGAGCCATCAAGCCCAGGACGGCGGTGGCCCTGGCAGCAATCCTGAATCTGGTGGGCGCGTTCCTTTCCACCGAGGTTGCCAAGACCATTTCCGGCGGCATCATCCGCGAGGGGGAGGGTGGCGTGTCCATCACGCCGGAGCTCATCTTTGCCGGCCTGCTGGGAGCCGTCCTGTGGAACCTGTTCACCTGGCTGCTGGGCCTGCCGTCCAGCTCCTCGCACGCCCTGTTCGGCGGCCTGATCGGTGCAGCCGTTGTCGGCACCTGGGGTTTCGACGCCGTTGACTTCGCCGTCGTCCTCTCCAAGGTCATCCTGCCCGCCATTTTGGCCCCAGCCATTGCCGGCGGTGTGGCCTATCTCTGTACAAAGCTGGCCTACGGCATCACCCGCCGCACCGACCCGGATTCGGGTGACAAGCTAGTCCAGAAGCGCGGCGGCTTCCGCTACGGCCAGATCTTCTCCTCCTCGCTGGTGGCCCTGGCGCACGGCACCAACGATGCCCAGAAGACCATGGGTGTCATCACTCTGGTGCTGATTGCCTCCGGCCTGCAGACCGCCGGCACCGGCCCGCACCTCTGGGTTGTTGCCGCCTGTGCCGTGGCCATTGCCGCCGGCACCTACGCCGGTGGTTGGCGCATCATCCGCACCCTCGGCAGCGGTCTGACCGACGTCAAGCCCGCCCAGGGATTCGCGGCTGAAACCTCCACGGCGGCGGCCATCCTAGCCTCCTCGCACCTGGGCTTCGCCCTCTCCACCACGCATGTGGCCTCCGGCTCCGTGATCGGATCCGGCCTTGGCCGCACCGGCTCCACGGTCCGCTGGGGCGCCATCGGCAAGATCGGCCTGGCGTGGCTGTTCACGCTGCCCGCTGCAGCCATCGTGGGCGGCCTGGCCGCATGGCTGGCCAGCCCAACCCACGGCTTTGGCACCACCGGTCTGGTGGTCTCCGCCGTCATCGGCCTGGCCGCCATGGTCTTCATCTTCATCCTGTCGCAGCGCGAAACCGTTGACCACTCGAACGCCGTCAGCGAGGTCGACGCCGTCGGCGAGGCCGTGCACATCCCGTCCAAGAAGGAGCGCGAGCGGTTGGCCGCCCGCGCCCGCCTTGCCGAAAAGGCCGCCGCCAAGGCAGCGGCCAAGGCAGCCGAGATGGCCGACATCCGCGCCCAGGCGCTGGCCGCCGTCGAGCGCGCGGACACGGCAGCGTTGATTGCCATGACTGCTGCAGCGGAGCGGGCCAAGACGGACGCCCGTGAGGAACGGGCCGCGGCCAAGGAAGCCAAGACCGCAGCCCACCAGGCCGCGCACGAGGCCGGTGGCAAGGGCGCAGGGAAGGCATCGGGCAAGGCCGCAGTGAACACCCCGGCGAACGCCACCAAGAGTGCCATTGGGGACGCCACCGAGGATGTCGGCACTGGGAATGTCGGCGTTGGGAATGTTACTGACAACAGCGAGGACAAAGCATGATCAACTGGGCATCCTTCGGCATCGTCGCCCTCGCCACCCTCATTGGCGCAGTAACAGTGGTCGGCATGTACTCCCTGGGCGTGCGCCTGTGGGCTGTCAGCGCCGACGCCGGCACCTCGGCCCACCGAACGGCCCGCAGCGGCGCCATTGCCTGCTTCGCCGTCTGCGGCGCGGCAGTGCTCTATGGCATCTACCTGATTGTGCCGTTCTTCCACTAGGCAGCACAGGCTCCACGCAGACGAAGGGTCCGGCACCTCTGGTGTCGGACCCTTCGTTTACGCTGGCACCATGGCACTGACACAGTACTTTGTTGCATCATCCCTGGACGGATTCATCGCCGAGCCCGACGGCGGCCTTGACTGGCTGATGGCCTTCAACGGCGTCGAGGGGCAGGAAGAGTCCTACGCATCATTCATGGCCGGCATCGGGGCCATCGTGATGGGGGCGGAGACCTACCGCTTCCTGCTCAACGAACAAGCCGCCGGCGCCCTGGACGAGTGGCCCTACCCGGGCCTGCCCACCTGGGTGGTCACGCACGCCCAGCTTCCCGCCTTTGAGGATGCGGACATCACCTTCACCTCCGGCGACATCGCCCCGGTGCATGCTGCGGCGCTGGCCGCGGCCGGCGGGGCCAATGTGTGGATGGTGGGCGGCGGCTCCCTGGCGGCGCAGTTCCACCAGGCAGGTCTGCTGGATGAACTCGTCCTCACCCTGATTCCCGTCGCCCTCGGTTCGGGGCGGCAGCTGCTGCCGGTGTCGGGGACGACGCCGGCCTGGACGCTGCTGCGGTCCAAGGTGCTCGGCGCCGGCGCCGTCGAACTCACCTACCGGCTGCGGCCCTAGGCCAAGGGGCCCGCCGGGCCCTTTGAAAGTGCTGGAATTCCGGCTGCGCGGGTCATGATCGGGGTTAGGCTCGAAGGGTGAGGTATTCCCTCATCTTTCTGAAAGCTGCCCATCATGTCCCCACTGTTGATTGTCATCGCCATTGTCGCCGTCGTGCTCCTGCTCACCGGTGGCTTCTTCCAATCCCTGCAGTTCCTGCTCTGGGTTGGCATCGTGCTCGCGATCATCGCCGTGATCATGTTCATCATGCGTTCGATGTCCGGGCACAAGAGCGCCTAGCCGCACCTTCCGCCGCCTTCAACTGTGCGACAGATAACGCTCTTAAACCCGCTGTTTGGAACGTTGTCTGTCGCACAGTTTCTGTGTCCTAGGCTTCGCGGATCAAATTGGTGATCCGCGCCGTCGAGAGCCGGCGTCCGTCCTCATCCGTCATGACGATCTCATGGGTGGTCAGGGTGCGGCCAAGGTGGATGGCGGTGCACGTGCCTGTCACCAATCCCTTTGACACGCCGCGGTGGTGCGTCGCGCCCACCTCAATGCCCAGTGCCTGGCCCTTGGGGCCGGCGTGGATGCCTGCGGCAAAGGATCCCAGCGTCTCCGCCAGCACCACGTGGGCTCCGCCGTGCAGGATGCCCGCCACCTGGGTGTTGCCCTCCACGGGCATGGTGGCGACCATGCGCTCGGCGCTCATTTCAAGGAATTTGATGCCCATCTTCACCACCAGCGCGCCAATGCCCCATTCGGCGAGCCACGCATGCATTTCCTCGGGGACGCCGGCTTCGACGAGCTCGGCGAGGTGGTCTGTGGGTGTGTAAATGTCGCTCATGCCAACTAGGCTGGCACCTGTGAGTGAATCTACCAAAACGGCCCCCCAAACCACCCCTGCCCCCGCCGCCGCTGCCACAGCAGACGGAGAGGGCAAGCGGCTGCTGGTCATTGACGGCCATTCCATGGCCTTCCGCGCCTTCTATGCCCTGCCGCCGGAGAACTTTGCCACCGACACCGGCCAGCACACCAACGCCGTGCACGGGTTCACTTCCATGCTGTTGACCATGATCCGCCAGCAGAAGCCCACCCACGTCGTCGTGGCCTTCGACCTGGACACCCCCACCTTCCGTTCGCTGGAATACACGGAGTACAAGGGCGGCCGCAACAAGACGCCCGAGGAGTTCTACGGGCAGATCGACCTCATCATCAAGGTGATGGAGGCCATGAAGATCCCCACGATTTCGCTGGACGGCTACGAGGCGGACGACATCATCGCCACGCTGTCCGAGCAGGGCGAAGCCGCCGGATGGGACGTACTGGTGGTCTCCGGCGACAGGGATGCCTTCCAGCTCATCACAGACAAGGTCTTGGTGCTCTACCCCAAGAAGGGCATCTCTGACATTCCGCCGATGGACGCCGAGGCCGTGGAGGCCAAGTACTTCGTGCCGCCGAACCGCTACTCGGACCTCGCGGCGCTGGTGGGCGAAACCGCCGACAACCTGCCGGGCGTTCCCGGCGTCGGGCCCAAGACGGCCGCCAAGTGGATCAACCTCTACGGCGGCCTCGAGGGCATCCTGGAGAACATCGATGCCATCGGCGGCAAGGTGGGCGACTCCCTGCGCGAGCACGTGGAAAACGTCAAGCGCAACCGCCGGCTGAACCACCTGCTGCGCGACCTCGAACTGCCCGTGGCCCTGGAGGACATGGAGCTGCAGCACCCGGACCGTGCCGCCGTCGAGGAGCTCTTCGACGCCCTGCAATTCAATACGCTGCGCAAGCGCCTCTTCGACCTCTTCGGCGAGGAGGAAGTGGCCGACGACGGCGAGGGCCACCAGGTGCCTGAACACCAGCTGGCCGCCACGGCCGCCGAGCTCACCTCCTGGCTGGCCGCCGGCACCGCCGGTGCCAAGACGGCCGTGCAGGTCATGAGCGTTCCAGCGGGCCTGATGACGCAGGCCGTCGGCGTCGCCCTGGTCCGTCCGCACGGTGCCATCGTTGTAGACCTTGAGACGGCCGAGGCCGCCCTGGATTCCGCACTGGCAGCGTGGCTGGCCGATCCCTCCACGCCCAAGGTGGTCCACGAGTACAAGGAGGCCATCAAGGCCCTGCACGCCTGCGGTCTGTCGCTGGAGGGCGTCGTGGACGACACTTCCATTTCCGGCTACCTGATCCAGCCGGACCGCCGCAGCTACGAGCTGGAGGACCTGAGCCAGGTGCACCTGAAGGTCACCTTCTCCACCGCGGATCCGTCCAAGGCAGGCCAGCTGGAACTGGGCCTCGAGGACGATGCCCCCGCCCGCGACGCCGTGCAGAAGGCCTACGTGGCGCTGCTGCTGAGCGAGAACTTCGCCCCGCAGCTGGTGGAGCGTGGAGCCGCCAGCCTGCTGACGGACCTCGAACTGCCGCTGGCCCGGGTGCTGGCCCAGATGGAGCTGACGGGCATCGCGGTGTCCGGCGACCGTCTGGAGACGCTGCTGGCGGACTTCACCGCAGCGATGGATGCCGCCCAGGCTGCAGCGTTCGCCGCCATCGGCCACGAGGTGAACCTCGGCTCGCCCAAGCAGTTGCAGACGGTCCTCTTCGAGGAGCTGGGCCTGCCCAAGACCAAGAAGATCAAGACCGGATTTTCCACCGATGCCGAGTCCCTCAAGACCCTGCTGGAGAAGACCGGGCACGAGTTCCTGGCCCAGCTGATGGCCCACCGCGAAGCCTCAAAGCTGAAGCAGATGGTGGAGACGCTCAAGAAGTCTGTGGCGGAGGATGGCCGGATCCACACCACCTACGCCCAGAACGTGGCCGCCACGGGCCGCATCTCCTCCAACAATCCGAACCTGCAGAACATCCCGATCCGCTCCGAAGAGGGCCGGCGCGTCCGCGACGTCTTCGTCGTCAGCGAGGGCTACGACTGCCTGCTGGCCGCCGACTACTCGCAGATTGAAATGCGCATCATGGCGCACCTCTCCAACGACGCCGGCCTGATCAAGGCCTACGCCGACGGCGAGGACCTGCACCGCTACGTCGGCTCGCACATCTTCAATGTGGCCCCCGATGAGGTCACCAGTGCCATGCGCTCCAAGGTCAAGGCCATGTCCTACGGCCTGGCCTACGGCTTGACCAGCTTCGGCCTGTCCAAGCAGCTGGAGATCTCCGTGGACGAGGCGCGGACGCTGATGAAGGACTACTTCGACCGCTTCGGCGGGGTGCGCGACTACCTGCGCGGCGTGGTGGACCAGGCTCGCATCGATGGCTACACCGCTACGATCGACGGCCGCCGCCGCTACCTGCCGGATTTGTCCAGCACGGACCGCCAGCTGCGCGAGATCGCCGAGCGAGTGGCGCTGAACTCGCCCATCCAGGGCTCGGCGGCGGACATCATCAAGCACGCGATGCTTGGTGTCGCCCGCGAGCTCGCGGCCCGGGGCCTGAAGTCCCGGATGCTGCTGCAGGTCCATGACGAACTGGTCCTCGAGGTGGCCCCGGGGGAGCGCGAGGCCGTCGAGGCGCTGGTCATCGCCCAGATGGGCGGCGCGGCACAGCTGTCGGTCCCGCTGGACGTCCAGGTTGGCGCCGGGTCGAGCTGGCACGACGCCGGCCACTAGCCACACCCGGTGGCCGGGTCCGTTCCGAAGAACGGGCCCGGCCACCGGCCTCCAAGGCCATTGACGGTGCACCGAAGGCACGGCTACGGTTGCCGCAGCTTCCAGATTCCACGCATCGAGGAGTAGCCATGGCACCGGACATCAAAGGGCAAGTAATGGGCGTACTGAAGAGCATCGAGACGGGCGACGCCGGCCCGGTGGCGTGGATTGATCCGGACCGGTACACCCAGCACAATCTGGCCGTCGGAGACGGCCTTGCCGGATTTGGTGCCGTGCTCCAGGCCTTGCCGGAGGGGTCCGCAAAGGTCGACACCCGCCGGGTCTTCGCCGATGGCAACCACGTATTTGCCCACACGGACTACAACTTCTTCGGACCCAAGATCGGCTTCGACATCTTCCGGTTCAAGGACGGCCGCATCGTTGAACACTGGGACAACCTGCAGGAGACGCCGGCGGACCCCAACCCCAGCGGACACACCATGATTGACGGCCCCACTGATGCGTCGGACCTTGCCTCCACCGAAACCAACAAGGCCCTGGTGCGCAGTTTCCTCGACGACATCCTGGTCAACGGCCGCTTGGACAAGCTGGCCGGCTACTTCGATGGCGACAATTACGCCCAGCACAACCCGCAGATCGGTGATGGCCTCTCGGGCCTGGGCGCCGCACTGGAGGCGATGGCCGCCCAGGGCATCACGATGAAGTACGACACCATCCACACCGTGCTCGGTGAGGGAAACTTTGTCCTGGCTGTCAGCGAAGGCCATTTGGGCGGGGTGCACAGCAGCTTCTACGACCTGTTCCGGATCGAGAATGGCAGGATCGCGGAGCACTGGGACACCATCGAAGCGATCCCGCCGAGCACGGAATGGAAGAACGAGAACGGCAAATTCGGCTTTCCCGCCTGAGCACTCCTTGGCTCGACCTCCGTCTAACGCCGGCGGGCCGGTTTCTCCCACAGGCCGTGGGCGGCCAATTGGAAGGCCGCCCACGCTGCCGTCGTATTCACGGCCAGCAGCGAAACGAGCACCAGCAATTGGATGATGCCGGCGTCGATGGGGCTCGCCCCGCCGAGGATCATCCCCACGAAGGCGCCCGGCAGGGTCACGAGTCCTGCCGTGCGGGTCTGGTCCAACCCCGGCAGCACCGCCTCGCCGGCAACGTGGCGGGAGACCAGCCGCCGCGCCGAGGGCCATTCAAAGCCGAGGGCGGCGGCGGCCTCCACTTCACCGCGGCGCAGCACGAGCTCATCGGCCACCCGGCGGCCGGCCAGCGTGGTGGTTGCCATGGCGCCGCCAATCTGTTGGCCGAGCACGGCGATGAGTGCCAGCGCCTGCAGCGGCAGCACGCCGCTGAGCAGCAGGGCACCGGCGGCAGGCAGTGTTCCGGCGGCGATGGGGAGTGCCGCCATCCACCACCGGCCGCGCGGTGCCACCCGGTGCCCGGACGTCCACACCGCCACAATGAACATGAGGGCCACAAAGGCCATGGCCAGCCCGGGGTAGGGACTGACTGCCGCGATGACCACCGCCACCACGGCCAGTTGGATGAGGGCGCGGGCGCCGGCCAGCAAAACCTCGGTGAACCGGCGGTGGAGCGCCAGGGCCCAGACCGCTGCCGCTCCGCCCAGCAGGACGGCCAGCACCACCCAGGCGGCCGGGCCGGTGTTCAGCAGTGTGGTTCCCTCCATGGGGCTATGTTCCCATGACCGCCGTTCCTCGACCTTCATGGCGGGCTCGGTTAGGCTGGCGCGGGTGAGTGATCAAAACGCTGCCGCCGAGTCCAATCCCTACGAGATCCGTTCCTTCCCCGTGCGCCGGCAGGTGGATGGCGTCGACCCCAGGCTCTCGAAATGGGTCCAGGCCGTCTCGTTCGGCTTCCACGACGGCGCCGTAGACGAGGAGACCATCGAGAAGTATCTGGCCTCCGAGGAAAAGGACGGCCGCACCGCCACGGGCGTGTACGCGGCAACGTCCCTGAAGGGGGCCTGGGACGCCGACTACCCGGTGGCCACCTACGCAGCGCACCGCAAGACGCTCAATGTTGGCGCCGGGACGCTGCTCCCCGTCCACATGATCACCGCCGTCACGGTCCGCAGCAGCCACCGGCGCCGCGGACTGCTGCGTTCGATGATCACCGCCGACCTCCAGCAGGCCAAGGACGACGGGCTGCCGATGGCTGCACTGACGGCCTCGGAAGCCAGCATCTATGGCCGCTTCGGCTTTGGCCCGGCCACGCACCACACCAGCGTGGACATCGACGCCGGCCCCACCTTCGCTTTCCGCAACCCGGCGGCCGCCAACCGTGGTCTGGTCGAGGTGGCGGACCCTGTGGTGCTCCAGGACCTTGAGCCAGTGCTGTTCGAGAGGATCCATGCGGCCACCTTCGGCTCCATCGCCCGCCAGGACTCGTACCGCTACCAGGCGAGCGGCTACTGGAGCTACGCCAACCCGGAGCGGGACAAGGCCGTCCGCGCCGCGTTGCACTACGGTGCCGACGGCGGGGTGGACGGCTACGTCTCCTACAAGTTCAAGGGCTGGGATGAGAAGCCCGCTGCCGTCGAGGTGGTTGACCTGCTGGCCGTCGACGCCGATGCCTACCTGGCGCTGTGGAACTACCTTGGCTCACTGGACCTCGTCGGCAAGGTGGTCCGGCACGGCGCCCCGGTGGAGGATCCGCTGGAATGGGCACTGGCCAACAAGCGCCACTACCGCCGCACCAGGGTCAGCGACCACCTGTGGCTGCGCATCCTGGACACCAAGGCGGCACTGGAGGCCCGCGCCTGGCACCACGACGCCGTCGTCGTGCTCAAGGTCACGGACCTGCTGGGCCATGCCGGCGGCGTGTTCGAGGTGAAGGTCGCAGGGGGATCCGCCTCCGTGACGGAACTGGTCCACGACGAGCTGGTTGACGAGCCCCGCATCCACGCCGAGTTGGGCATCGCCGAACTTTCATCGCTGTACCTGGGCGATGTTTCCCCTGCCACGCTGGCGGCCGCCGGAACGCTCCGCGGCCTGGTTCCGGGCGCCGTCGAACGACTGCAAACTCTCTTTGGGGTGCCGGTCAGGGCGCACAGCCTGACGGACTTCTAGGGGCGGGAGTGCGTGGGGGAGTTCGCTGTGGGCGGGACGGGTTCGTGCCGCAGGTAGCTGCGCCGGAAGCGTCCGGCGCCGGCTGTCAGGGCATGCAGCTGGACCGCGTAGTGCAGCAATTCCTGTTCGGGGACCTCGGCGCTGATGTCCGTGACGCCACCGACGGCCGACAAGGTGCCGGTCAGCCGTCCACGGCGGGTGGTGAGATCGCTCATGACCGCCCCCACGCAGTCCTCCGGGACGCTGATGGCCAGTTCCGCGACCGGTTCCAGCAGCTGGATGCGGCCGGCGGCAGCGGCCTCCCGCAGGGCCAGAGCCCCGGCGGCCTGGAAGGCTGCGTCCGAGGAGTCCACGCTGTGGGTCTTGCCGCCCACCAGCGTCACCCTGATGTCGACCACCGGAAATCCGGCAAAGACGCCGGACTGCATCTGCGACCGGACCCCCTTCTCGACCGAGGTGACGAACGGTCCGGGAATCACCCCTCCGACAATCTTGTCGACAAACTCGAACCCCGCCCCGCGGTCGAGCGGTTCAACGTCGATGTCGCACACGGCAAACTGCCCGTGGCCTCCGGACTGTTTGACGTAACGCCCATGCCCGGCGGCCGGGGCGCCAAACGTCTCCCGCAGCGGGACCACCACCTCCACTGTGGCAACCTTGACGCCTTGGCTCCGCAGCCTGTCCAGAACCACCTCGGCATGCGCTTCCCCCGTGCACCAGAGGACCAATTGGTGGGTCTCCGCGTTGCGCTCCACTCGAAGCGTAGGGTCGCTGGCCGTCAGTTTGCCCAGACTCTTGGCCAGGGCGTCTTCATCGTTGCGGGAGAGCGCTTCGACGGCAATCGGCAGCAACGGCTCGGGCATGTCCCACGGGTCGATCAGGAGTGGTGCGTCCTTGGCCGAGACGGTGTCACCGGTTTCGGCGCCGTTCACCCGGGTGAGCGCACAGATGTCCCCCGCCACACAGTACGGAACCGGCCGCAGGCCCGCCCCCAGCGGTGAATGCAGGTGGGTGACGCGTTCGTCGCTGTCGTGGTCTTCGTGGCCCCGGCTGGACAGCCCGCGGCCGCTGACATGCACTGCGGAATCCTCGCGCAGCGTCCCGGAGAAGACCCTGACCAGGGCAATCCGGCCCAGAAATGGGTCGATCGTGGTCCGGACCACTTCTCCGACAAGGGCTCCGGCGGGGTCGCAGGACACCGGGGGCGCGGGACTGCCCTGGAGGTCCTTCACGGCGGGCAGCCCCCGTCCAACAGGGGAGGGGAGTACGTGCTCCAGCACGGCCAGCACCTCCGCCACCCCTGCTCCGGCCAGGGACGAGACACCCAAGGCGGGGAAGATCGCTCCACGGGCGACGGCGGCCGCCAGTGCGGCGGCGAGGACCTGCGGTTCCACGTCCTCGCCGTCGAGGTAGCGGTCCATCAACGTCTCATCGTCGGCCTCGGCGATGATGCTCTCAACAAGAACCGCGCGGTCGGACTCGGAGGCCTCTCGTTCGGCTGCGTCGGCGTCGCGCGTGGCAGGCCGGGGACTGCCGCCCGGATATTCCGACACCCGCCCCGCCGCCAGCCCCAGCCAACCAGTGATGCCCCCATCCGTCCGAAGCGGGCTGTAGAGCGGCACCACCCGGCTGCCAAACGCCTGCCGGCAGGCGGCCAGGACACCGTCGTAGTCGGCCCGCGGATGGTCCAACCGGCTGAGCACCAGCACCCGGGGCATGCCCAGCCGCTCACATTCGCCCCAGAGTGCCGCCGTCCCCACGGCCAGGCCCTCTACGGCCGACACCACAAACAGCACCGCATCTGCGGCGCGCAGCCCGGCTCGCAGCTCCCCGGTGAAGTCCGGGTAGCCCGGTGTATCGAGCAGGTTGACCTTTGTGCTGCCAAGCATCACAGGCACCACCGACAAGGCCACGGAACGCTGTTGGTGGATGGCCGACGGATCCGAGTCACTGACCGTGGTGCCGTCCTCGATGGTGCCAAGGCGGGAGATGGCACCTGTGGCAGCGAGCAGGGCCTCGACCAGCATCGTCTTCCCGGCCCCGGAATGGCCCACCAAGGCAACGTTGCGGATGGCCTCCGGCCTGTCCGCTGGACCCTCGGTCCGCTTGGAGGCCGGAGCGACGGGCCGCTGGGGATCGGGGACGGCCCCACCCGGCCCCCCTGCCGGTCCACTGCTGGCTTTCGCTGACATGGGTACCTCCTGGCGTCGTATTCATCCACCGCTGTCGAGCGCACTTAGAACAGATTCGACACCCTCGAGTGGGTGGACGGCAAGGGCGCGGCGGCCGGACCCGCCCGGCGGAACCTTTTTGCCATCATTGCTGGAACGGACTAGACTAAACGGGCGTGTAGTGCGCAGATTATGCCTCCTTGTGGGTCAAAATCGGCCGCTCCGCATCCATGCTTTGCCCATAATTCAGGCCCGGCAGCCCGGTTCACACCGGTCCGCGCGTGCCTGCGAATCCAACTATCCACATCGGAGCCCCTACTACATGACCATCACGACCCCCGAGAAGACCGGTACCCCCGTAGTCGCCATCAACGACATTGGTACTGCTGAAGACTTCCTCGCAGCCGTAGACGCAACCATCAAGTACTTCAACGACGGCGACCTCGTCGAAGGTGTTGTTGTCAAGGTTGACCGCGACGAAGTTCTGCTCGACATCGGTTACAAGACCGAAGGTGTCATCCCCTCCCGCGAGCTCTCCATCAAGCACGACGTTGATCCCGGAGACGTTGTCTCCGTTGGCGATCAGGTCGAAGCCCTGGTGCTCACCAAGGAAGACAAAGAAGGCCGCCTGATTCTCTCCAAGAAGCGCGCTCAGTACGAGCGTGCCTGGGGCGACATCGAGAAGGTCAAGGAAGAGGATGGTGTCGTTACCGGTACCGTCATCGAGGTCGTCAAGGGTGGTCTTATCCTGGACATCGGCCTGCGCGGCTTCCTCCCCGCCTCCCTCGTCGAGATGCGCCGCGTGCGCGATCTGGCTCCGTACATCGGCCAGCAGATCGAAGCCAAGATCATCGAGCTGGACAAGAACCGCAACAACGTTGTTCTGTCCCGCCGTGCCTGGCTCGAGCAGACCCAGTCCGAGGTTCGTTCCACGTTCCTCAACAAGCTGGAAAAGGGCCAGGTTCGTCCCGGCGTCGTGTCCTCCATCGTCAACTTCGGTGCCTTCGTGGACCTGGGCGGCGTCGATGGTCTGGTTCACGTTTCCGAGCTGTCCTGGAAGCACATCGACCACCCGTCCGAGGTTGTCGAAGTTGGCCAGGAAGTCACCGTCGAGGTTCTCGAAGTGGATCTGGACCGCGAGCGTGTATCGCTCTCGCTCAAGGCTACGCAGGAAGACCCGTGGCAGACCTTCGCCCGCACTCACGCGCTGGGCCAGGTTGTCCCCGGTAAGGTCACCAAGCTGGTTCCGTTCGGTGCGTTCGTGCGCGTCGAAGACGGCATCGAGGGCCTGGTCCACATCTCCGAGCTGGCCGTGCGCCACGTGGAGCTGGCCGAGCAGGTTGTCTCCGTTGGCGACGAGCTCTTCGTCAAGGTCATCGACATCGACCTGGAACGCCGCCGCATCTCGCTGTCCCTCAAGCAGGCCAACGAGGGCGTCGACGCCGAGGGCACCGAGTTCGACCCGGCTCTGTACGGCATGGCCGCAGAGTACGACGAAGAGGGCAACTACAAGTACCCGGAGGGCTTCGACCCGGAGTCCAACGAGTGGCTCGAGGGCTACGAGACCCAGCGCGCAACCTGGGAGCAGCAGTACGCTGACGCCCAGGCTCGCTGGGAGTCCCACAAGAAGCAGGTTGCCCAGCACGCTGCCGAGGACATCGCAGCTGCCGGCTCCGGCGACAGCGACTCCGCTGCAACCTCGTACTCCTCCGAGCCGGCTGCTGCCGACTCCGGTGCGGGCACGCTGGCTTCCGACGAGGCTCTCGCCGCTCTGCGCGAGAAGCTGACCGGAAACTAATTCCGCAGCACTGGCTAGCAATAGCTGAAGGCGGGTCCCTGCGAAAGCAGGGGCCCGCCTTTGCGTTAACCACAATTCCACCCGCCCAGTTCCACCCTGCGCGAAAGAGCACGTGGGGGTTTCGGAATTGCTAGGTGAGGTCCACCCAGCCGGTGCCGGACGCTTCCAGGGTGGCTCCGCCGGCAGTCAGCGACGCGAGCCGGTGCCGGGCGGCCTCGATGGCGGCGGGCTCGTCCGGCATGGCCAGGCCCATGTGCGTGAGGACGGCATCGTAGCCGTTGCCCGTCATGGTGTAGCCGGCGCTGCGCAGCTCGTTCTCCAGGCGCCCGGCGGCGGCGTGGGGGAGCGAGACGGTGAACAGCCCCAGCCGCTGGCGCTGGACCAGGGGTGCGGCGTCCAGGGCTGCCGAGACGGATTCCGAGTAGGCGCGGACCAGTCCGCCGGCCCCCAGCAGGATGCCGCCAAAGTAGCGCACGACGACGGCGGAGACGTCGCTGAGCGCACTGCCGTCCGCGGTGCGGTGCTTGGTGAGGGCCTCAAGCATGGGGATGCCAGCGGTGCCCGAGGGCTCGCCGTCGTCGTTGGAGCGCTGGACGGACTGGTCCGGGCCGAGAACGAAGGCCGTGCAGTGGTGGCGGGCGTCGTAGAATTCCTTGCGCAGTTCCGCCACGAGCGCCCGGGCGCCGGCCTCATCCTCCACCCGGCGCAGCACCGTGATGAAGCGGGAGCGCTTGATGGTGAGCTCGTGCCGGAAGTCCGCCCCCGCTGCCAGGGTGGTGTAGCCGGTGGCCGTGCTCGGGGTTTCGCGTTCCGTCTTCTCCACCAACCCAGCTTAGTCTTTAGGCATGCTTTCCCTTGGCCTCACCGGCGGCATCGCGTCCGGCAAATCCCTGCTCTCCGCCCGGTTCCGCGAACTGGGCGCCGTCGTGATCGATGCCGATCAGCTGGCCCGCCAGGTGGTGGCGACCGGAACCCCGGGGCTGGCCGCCGTGGCCGCCGAGTTCGGCCCAGGCGTGCTGGACGCCGACGGCGGCCTGGACCGCCCGGCGCTGGGTGCCATCGTCTTCGCGGATCCGGACAGGTTGAAGGCCCTCAACGCGATCACGCATCCCCTGGTGCGGGCCGAGGCGGCACGTCTGTCGGCGGCCGCTGGGCCGGGCCAGGTGGTGGTGCAGGACATCCCGCTGCTGGTGGAGACCGGCCAGGGGGCGGCGTTCCACTTGGTGCTAGTGGTGGACGCGCCGGTGGAGCAGCAGCTGGCCCGCATGGTGGCCCACCGCGGGATGGCCGAGGCCGATGCCCTGGCGCGCATCGCGGCCCAGGCCAGCCGGGAGCAGCGGCTGGCGGCGGCCGACGTCGTCATCGACAACAGTGCGGGGCCGGAGGCTGCCCTGGCGGCACTGGATGCCCTGTGGCAGAAACGCCTGGTGCCGTTTGCACAGAACCTGGCAGCCGGCCGGTGCGCCGCGGGGGACGACGCCGTGGTGCCGGCGGATCCGGCCTGGCCTGACCAGGCTCGCCGGCTGGCCTGGCGCATCGCCCACGCAGGAACGGGGCTGGTGCTCGGCGTCGAGCATGTGGGCCCAACGGCGGTGGCCGGGCGCCCTGCACCCGACGTGCTGCACCTGCGCGTGTCCGCCGCAGGAGCAGAGCAGGCGCAAAAGGTCTCGGCCCTGCTGGCGGAGGCAGGATTCCCGGTGCAGGCACCCGGACACGGCTCCTGCGGGGATCTGCTCCCTGGAGCCGGCACCGTCCGCCACTGCTCGGCCGACCCGGGCCGGGCCGCTGTGGTCGAGATTCAAGCCGCTGAAGGCTAGGTCCGCGGCGACGGTTCGGCAACAACAGAGGCCGGCTTCGCAGTGAAGCCGGCCTCTGTCTCTCAGACCCCCGGGAAAGCGGTGCGGGCTAGATGCCCGTGCAGGAGCCTGTCTGGCCGTTGACGGTGAAGGTGGGGGAGCCGTTGCTGCACTGCTGCTGGATGTCCGTTGCCAGCTGCGTGGCGGCGGAAATGCCAATGATCGCAACAACGATAGTGATGACGATGGCCAGCGCACCGAGAATGACGCCCACGAGTGCCGGGGTGTTCTTGAAGCCGGCCTTCTTGGACTTGCTCATGCCGATGAGGCCCAGGATGAGCCCCACGAGTCCCAGCCCCACGAACGGCAGAATGATGGAGATGATGCCCATGACCTTGCCGGGATCCTGGGCCGGAGCGCCCTGGTATGCGCCGTTGGGTGCGGTGGGGTAGGCGACAGGCTGCGGCTGCTGGAACTGCGGCGGGGTGGGGCTGTTGTTCTCGCTCATGAGACCTCATTCGGGTTGTTTGCGGTGATGTCGTCAACATTCTTACACGAATCAAGTCCAGCGTTTGGACTTATCGACGGGGAGTCCTCCCCATGCCCGCGGCGGCTCCTCTTATCCATGTCGGTGGCACGCGGTAGCGTTGTCCTATGAGCCTTGCCCAGGAAATCAACCGCGTCGTCGCCCCCTTCGAGGTCATCAGCGAATTCCAGCCCGCAGGAGACCAGCCGGCGGCCATCGCTGAATTGACCCAGCGGATCAACAATGGGGAGAAGGACATCGTCCTGCTCGGCGCCACCGGCACCGGAAAGTCAGCCACCACGGCGTGGTTGATCGAGCAGGTGCAGCGCCCCACGCTGGTCATGGTGCAGAACAAGACC
The DNA here is from genome assembly GCF_000482545.1 of Arthrobacter sp. 35W. GTDB lineage: Bacteria > Actinomycetota > Actinomycetes > Actinomycetales > Micrococcaceae > Specibacter. The sequence goes on along the minus strand of NZ_KI519454.1, from coordinate 1,742,668 downwards.
CTGGCGGCACAGCTGGCCAATGAGTTCCGTGAACTTCTTCCCAACAACGCCGTCGAGTACTTCGTCTCGTACTACGACTACTACCAGCCCGAGGCCTACGTACCGCAGACGGACACCTTCATCGAGAAGGACTCCTCGGTCAACGAGGAGGTGGAGCGGCTGCGGCATTCGGCGACCAACGCGCTGTTGACCCGCCGCGACGTGATTGTGGTGGCCACCGTGTCCTGCATCTACGGTCTCGGCACCCCGGAGGAGTACGTGGCGGGCATGGTGACGCTGACCCGTGGCGCCCAGATGAACCGCGACGATCTGCTGCGCAAGTTCGTCTCCATGCAGTACAAGCGCAACGACGTCGACTTCCACCGCGGCACCTTCCGAGTGCGCGGGGACACTGTGGAGATCATCCCGATGTATGAGGAAGAGGCCGTCCGCATCGAGTTCTTCGGCGACGAGATCGAGAGCATCTACACGCTGCATCCGCTCACCGGCGACCTGATCCGCGAAGAGACGGAGATGTACATCTTCCCGGCCTCGCACTACGTCGCGGGCCCGGAGCGGATGAACCGCGCCATCACGCAGATCGAGGACGAGCTCGCCGTGCGGTTGAAGGAGCTGGAGAAGCAGAACAAGCTTCTGGAAGCCCAGCGGCTGCGCATGCGCACCACCTACGACCTGGAGATGATGGCGCAGATGGGCTTCTGCACCGGCATCGAAAACTACTCCCGGCACATTGACGGCCGCGGCCCGGGCACGGCTCCGCACTGTTTGATCGACTACTTCCCGGACGACTTTCTGCTGGTCATCGACGAGTCCCACGTGACGGTCCCGCAGATCGGCGCCATGTACGAGGGGGACAGTTCCCGCAAGCGCACCCTGGTGGACCACGGGTTCCGTCTGCCCTCCGCACTGGACAACAGGCCGCTGAAATGGGACGAGTTCCTGGAGCGCATCGGCCAGACCGTCTACCTCTCGGCAACGCCGGGCAAGTACGAGCTCGGCAAGGCGGATGGCTATGTGCAGCAGATCATCCGCCCCACGGGGCTGATTGATCCGGAGATCATCGTCAAGCCCACCAAGGGCCAGATCGATGACCTGCTGGGGGAGATCCGCACCCGGGTGGAGAAGAACGAGCGCGTGCTGGTCACCACCCTGACCAAGCGCATGGCCGAGGACCTCACGGACTACCTGCTGGGCCACGGCGTCAAGGTCCAGTATCTGCACTCGGATGTGGACACCCTGCGCCGGGTGGAGCTGCTGCGCGAGCTGCGCATGGGCCAATTCGATGTGCTGGTGGGCATCAATCTGCTCCGCGAGGGCCTGGATCTGCCGGAGGTGTCGCTGGTCAGCATCCTCGACGCCGACAAGGAGGGCTTCCTGCGCTCTGCCACCTCGCTGATCCAGACCATCGGCCGTGCCGCCCGCAATGTCTCCGGCGAGGTGCACATGTATGCGGACCGGATCACCGATTCCATGGCCAAGGCCATCGATGAGACCAATCGGCGCCGGGCCATCCAGGTGCAGTACAACCTGGACCACGGCATCGATCCGCAGCCGCTGCGCAAGAAGATCGCCGACATCACGGACACGCTCGCCCGCGAGGATGCCGACACCAAGGAACTGCTCGCGACGGCGGCGAAGAACCGCATCAAGGGCAAGGGTGCCGCTGTGGTCCGCCACGACGGCCTGGCCGCGGCGCCCGCGGAGGATCTGGTGGAGCTGATCGCCAGCCTGACGGAGCAGATGCATGCCGCCGCCGCGGAGCTGCACTTCGAGCTGGCCGCCCGGCTGCGCGACGAGGTGGGGGACCTGAAGAAGGAGCTGCGGCAGATGCAGTCAGCGGGCCATGCCTGAGTAGGGTACGATGGTTGGTACGTAGGGGAGTATCCCAAGAGCTCGTTCCGTCAACACGTAGGGTAAAGACGCCCTGCCGGGACCAGCAGCTGGAAACAGCGGAGAGACTTATGCCTCTTTGTTGTACCCTCGAAAGGTTGCTTCGTGCCTACGTTACCCCTGTGGTTTGAAATCGGCGCTTTTGCCGTCCTCGGTCTGATTCTGCTGGCCGATCTGCTGCTTGTGATCAAGCGCCCCCACACCCCCTCGATGAAGGAATCCGGCCTGTGGGTCGCCTTCTATGTCGCCCTGGCCCTGGTCTTCGCCGGTCTGATGTTCGCCTTCACCGGCCCCGAATACGGTGGCCAGTTTGTGGCCGGCTGGGTCACCGAATACAGCCTGAGCATTGACAACCTGTTTGTCTTCATCATCATCATGGCCCGCTTCTCGGTGCCCAAGCCGCTCCAGCAGGGTGTGCTGATGGTGGGCATCGTGATCGCGCTCATCCTGCGCGGCATCTTCATCCTGCTCGGCGCCATCGTCATCGAGCAGTTCAGCTGGGTCTTCTACATCTTCGGTGCCTTCCTGCTCTGGACCGCCTACAAGCAGGCCAAGGATGACGGCAGCGACGAGGAAGAGGGCGCCGAGAACCCGCTCATTGCCAAGCTGCGCAAGGTTCTGCCCATGAGCGACAAGTACGTCGGCACCAAGGTCCGCACCGTCGTTGACGGCAAGAAGGTCTTCACCCCGATGCTGATCGTCTTCATCACCATCGGTGTCACCGACCTGCTCTTCGCCGTGGACTCCATCCCGGCCATCTTCGGCCTCACGCAGAGTGCCTTCATCGTCTTCACCGCCAACATCTTCGCCCTGATGGGTCTGCGCCAGCTGTACTTCCTGCTCGGCGGTCTGATGACCCAGCTGGTCTACCTCAAGCACGCGCTGTCCGTCATCCTGGCCTTCATCGGCGTCAAGCTGGTGCTGCACGCGATGCACGTCAACGAACTGCCCTTCATCAACGGCGGCCAGCACATTGAGTGGGCTCCGGAGATCCCGACGTTCGTGTCCCTGGGCATCATCCTCGGCACCATGGCCATCGCCGTGGTGGCCAGCCTGCTCAGCCCCGCTGGCAAGCAGGCCAAGATCGACGCGCGGCTGAAGGCCGACGCCGAGGCTGCTGCTGCCGGCGAGGACAACAAGTCCCTCGTCTAGCACTTAGCTGAAGCCCGGTCGCGGCCGGGACAGCACCCAACGACGACGGCGGGCCCCACCAGTGTGGTGGGGCCCGCCGTTTGCGTTGGCCGTCTAGGGCTCGCGGTCGATCTGCAGATGGCTGAGGCCGCTGACGTCGAGCCAGTACTGCGTGGGCGTCTCGACCAGGCGCAGCAGGACGCCCTGGCAGGAACTGCAGCGGACGACGATGCCCGGGGCATCGGTGTAGACCACGGCCTCGCCGAAGGCGTGTTCGGCGCCGCAATGCCGGCACCGGCCAATCGCCGCGATGATGTCGATGCGGAACAGTTCCCCCATCATCCCCGCCACGGCATTGCCGTCGAGATGGGGTATCGGATTGCCCACGGTTGCCGCGATGTCACTGTCGTCGAAGCGCGGCTCCCCGGATCCCGGCGTGCCTGAGCTGTGCCTGCCGGTCACCGGTTGCCTCCCGTTCCGCCGAAGCGTTCGGTCTTGATCGACGTTGGGTAGCCCGCCTGGACGAGCCATTCCGAGACGGTCTCGACAAACACCGTCTGGCCGCAGATGAAGATCTCCGGGGCGGCATCGGCCGGCAGGATGCTTGCCAACAGGGATTCAGCGGTGAGCCGTTGCGGTGCATGAGACCAGCCGGGCGGCACGGCACGGGTGTAGACGTAGTCCACCGCGAGCCTGCCGGACTCCCGGCCCAGGGTTTCCAGTTCGGAGCGGTAAAACCCTGCCTCGGGCGATTTGAGCGAGTACAGCAGCCGGAACCGGGACGGATTCGTCGAGGCCTCATGTGCGCGGATCATCGACATCAGCGGCACGATGCCCGATCCGCCGGCAATCAGCTGGACGGGGTTCGGGTCCGAGGGCAGCCAGACAAACCAGCCTCCGACGGGGCCGCGGATCTCCAATTGGTCGCCGACCACCAGCTCACGCACCAGATACGGGGAGACTTCGCCGTCGGCCAGTTCGTCGACGGTGATCTGCAAAAGGCCGTCCATGCCGGCCGCCGCCACGGAGTAGGACCGCACGGCAGAGTACCCGTCATCGGAGGTCAACCGGATGTCGATGTGCTGTCCGGGGAGGCTGCCGTCCAACCCCGCCACCTTCAGTCCAATGGTCCGGGCGGTGTCATTTTCGGGCATGCCGCTGACGACGTCGGCAACGCGCCACGTGGTGCTCACCTGGTGCGGCTCACGAGTAGCGCTCCTCGCGCCACGGATCGCCGTGCAGATGGTAGCCGTTGGATTCCCAGAAGCCTGGAACGTCGCGCGGGATCAGTTCAAGGCCGTGGACCCACTTTGCGCTCTTCCAGAAGTACAGGTGGGGGACCAGCAGCCGGGCCGGTCCGCCGTGGGCCCGCTCGAGGGGTTCGCCGTCGAATTCCCACGCCACCCAGGACTGGCCGCCGAGGAGGTCCGCCAGGGGGACATTGGTGGTGTAGCCGTCGTAGGAGTGGGCCATGGTGAATTTGGACGACGTGTCCACCTGCTCGAACAAGGTATCCAGTGACACTCCACGCCACGAGGTCCCGAGCTTGGACCAGCTGGTGACGCAGTGGATGTCGTTGCGGATGTCGATCTGCGGCAGCGCCATGAACTGCTCCCACGACCAGGCGTGGCGTTTGCCCGCCTCGGTGGTGATGAAGAATTCCCAATCCCGGGTGGCGACGTCCGGTGCCGGGCCGGCCGTCAGCACGGGAAAGTCTCCCGTTCCATGTTGGCCGGGGGGCAGCTTGTCATTGGTTGTCTGCCGCTTGCCATGAAAACCACGCGAAATGATTCCCACCATGCACCTCCGATGAGGATGTCCCGGTCGGCACTGGCCGGTCCTCCCACGATAGGCCACTGGGAGGACCGGGTCCAGACACACGGGGCACCGGACCAGCGGGCCGGCCGGGTCAGCCCGCTGTGCCGCGCACCATGCCCAGCAGGCGGGCGAAGATGCCCTCGCCGTCGTCGGTGATGCCGTCGTGGTGGAAGTCCGCGCTTTCCCAGACCTGCAGGCCGGCGACGGCGGCGGCCGTCTCCAGGGAGAGGTCCCGGTCCACGTAGATGTCATCGCTGTAGACGGCGGCAGCCACGGGGACGGTGTTGCGGGCAAGCTGCTCGGGATCGTAGAGGGCGGGCCACTGCGTGCGGACCGCCAGCAGTTCCGCAACCTCCTTCAACGGCGCCAACGCGGGATCCTGGTCGAAGTACCACGGGTAGATCATTTCTCCCGTGAGCAGGGGCTCGGCGGCGTCGGGGGCGAAATCCGGATGGGCGGCAAGGACGCGCTGGGCCGACCAATCGGTGGCCGCACCCTGGGCGTAGATGGATTCGTGCAGGACGGCGTAGAGCGGGTTGCCGGCGCGGCTTACCTGGCCGCCCACCTGCTCCAGGAACGCATCGGCCAGCCTGTCGCCATCGGGCGTGGGGACGAAGGCCTCCTCCAGCAGGTAGTGCAGCCCGTCCACCCGGGTGTTGCCGCCTAGGAAGCTCCCCACCATCTGGAAACGCTCCGGGGTGAGCCGCTCCCCGGTGGGCAGGCGCTCGTCGACGGCGCGGAGGTGCTCCATGATCCGGGTGGCCACCGCGCGGTCCTGCGGGTAGCGGGCAAAGTACTCGGCGTTGCGGGCGCGGACCCGGCCGAAGGTGGCCTCATAGACGCGGTCGGCACTGCCGTGCAGCGGCCCGAGGCCGCCGGTGATCAGCACCTCGCGCAAAGCCTCGGGCGCCGTGGAGAGGTAGGTCAGGGCGCAGAAGCCGCCAAAGCTCTGGCCATAGACGCTCCACTGGCCATCCGCCAAGGCACCGCGGAACAATTCGGAGTCGGCCACGATCGCGTCCGCACGGAAGTGGGCCAGGTAGTCGGCCTGGGCGGCGGCGTTGCCGCGCAGAGCGAGCGTGCGGCGGTCCACGGGCGTGGAGAGGCCGGTGCCGCGCTGGTCCAGCATCAGAATGCGGAAGCTGGAGGACGCCTCCTTGATCCAGCCGGACAGGCCCAGGGGCCGGATGCCGCGCCCGCCGGGTCCGCCCTGCAGGTACAGCAGCCACGGCAGCCCGGCCGCGGCCGCCGCATCGAGGTCGGCATCGGCAATCTCGCGGGCGAAGACGGTGATCTGCTCCCCGCCAAGCTGCGAGTGGTCCAGCGGCACAGCCAGACGGTGGTCGCGCAGGCGCATGCCGCGCAGTTCATAGGGTGCGGAGGATTCCAGCGGCATCAGCGCACCTCCCCGGCAACGGCGTCGGCCGTGGAATGGGCGGCACCGAAGGCGCCCAGTGCGCTGCCCTCGAGGCGGAAGGTGGACCAGCCGTCCATCGGGGCGGCACCCAGACTGCGGTAGAACTCAATGGAGGGCGTGTTCCAATCCAACACATTCCATTCCACCCGGGCGTAGCCGCGTTCGACGGCGATCTGCGCCAGGGTGCGCAGCAGCGCCTTGCCGTGGCCGGCGCCGCGTGCGGAGGGGCGGACGTAGAGGTCCTCGAGGTGGATGCCGTGGGTGCCCTCCCACGTGGAGTAGTTCAGGAACCACAGGGCGTAGCCGTCGATGGCCCCGGCCGCGCCGTCCTCGGCCTCAACCACATGGGCAAACGCCTGTGGGTTCTCGCCGAAGAGGGTGGTGTGCAGCATCTCTGCGGTGTTTTTCACCGCATCGGGTTCTTTTTCGTAGACGGCCAGATCATGGATCATGCCCAAGATGGCGGGGACGTCTGAGGGCACTGCTGTGCGAACGATACTCATGGATTGAGCCTATCGAAATCCGGCGCCCGCCTTGAACCAGTGGGCGCCGGATTGGCCGGCTCAGAGCCGGCTGAAGTCCTCCATCTGCACGACGGCGGCACCTGCCTCGTCGGAGGCGTCCAGATCGACAGTGGCCGTGATGGCCCAATCGTGGTTGCCGGCCGGGTCGTCGATGATCTGGCGGACCTTCCAAGCATCCGGGCCCATGGTGATCTGCAGCAGGGCCGGCCCACGGGCCGAGGGGCCGTCGTTGATGAACTCGTGCTCGTCCCAGTAGTCATCCAGGGCATCGCCCCAGCGCTTGGCGTTCCAGCCGGCGTCGCCGTCGAGCTCGGCCAGCGCGTCGATGTCATCGTCCGCCGCCAGCTCAACACGGCGGAAGAGCTCATTGCGGACCATCACGCGGAAGGCGCGCTCGTTGCCCGTCAGCTTCGGCGGGGCCGGCGGGGTGATCTCGGCCTCCGGGGCGTGGGCGCTGCCGCCGCTGGCCAGCTGCTCCCACTCATCCAGCAGGGAGGAGTCGACCTGGCGGACCAGCTCGCCCAGCCAGGCAATGATGTCCTCCAGATCCTCGGTCAGCGCGTCCTGGGGGACGGTCTGGCGCAGAGCCTTGTAGGCATCGGCCAGGTAGCGCAGCACAATGCCCTCGGAGCGGGCCAGGGAGTAGAACTGGACGAACTCGCCGAAGTTCATGGCGCGCTCGTACATATCGCGCACAATCGACTTCGGGCTGAGCTCGAAGTCGCCCACCCACGGGGCGGCCTTGCGGTAGACCTCAAACGCCTCGAACAGCATCGGAGCCAGCGGCTGGGCGTAGGTGACCTCGTCCAGGGCCGCCATCCGCGCGTCGTACTCCATGCCCTCGGACTTCATCGCGGCCACGGCCTCGGTGCGGGCACGCTTGAGCTGGGCGGAGAGGATCTGGCGCGGCTTCTCCAGGGTCGATTCGATGACCGACACCGTATCCAGGGCGTAGCTGGGGGACTCCGGATCCAGCAGGTCCTGGGCGGCCAGCGCGAAGGGGGAGAGCGGCTGGTTCAGGGCGAAGTTCATCTGCAGGTGGACCGTCAGGCGGACGGTGCGGCCATCGTCCGTGAGCTCGTCCTCGGGGATGCGCTCGAGGATCTCCGCACCGAGCAGCTCCCGGTAGATGCCCAGGGCCTTGCGCATCAGCTTCAGCTGCGCCGAACGGGACTCATGGTTTGCCGTGAGCAGCCGGCGGGCGGCCTGGAAGGGATCGCCCGGGCGCTCCAGCAGGTTCAGCAGCATCGCGTGGGTGATGGTGAAGCTGGAGGTCAGCGGCTCCGGCACGGACTCGCTCAGCCTGGTGAACGTCGGCTCGCCCCAGCTGACAAAGCCCTCCGGCGGCTTCTTCTTGACCACCTGGCGCAGCTTCTTGGCGTCGTCGCCGAACTTGGCCTGTGCCTTCGCCATGGCCTTGGTGTTCTCCACTACGTGCTCGGGGGCCTGCACCACCACGGTGCCGGCGGTGTCGTAGCCGGCGCGGCCCGCACGTCCGGCAATCTGCTGGAACTCGCGCACCTGCAGCACCCGGGTGCGGACGCCGTCGTACTTGCTCAGAGCCGTCAGCAGCACCGTGCGGATGGGCACATTGATGCCGACACCGAGGGTGTCCGTGCCGCAGATGACCTTCAGCAGGCCCGCCTGGGCCAGCTGCTCCACCAGGCGGCGGTACTTGGGCAGCATGCCCGCGTGGTGCACGCCGATGCCGTGGCGCACCAGGCGGTTGAGGGTCTTGCCGAAGCCGGCGGAGAAGCGGAAGCCGGCAATCAGCTCGCCGATCTTGTCCTTCTCCTCGCGGGTGCAGACGTTGATGCTCATCAGGTTCTGCGCGCGGTCGATGGCCTCGGCCTGGCTGAAGTGCACCACGTAGACGGGCACCTGCTTGGTGGCCAGCAGCTCCTCCAGCTGCTCGTGGACGCCCGTCTGCACGTAGTAGTAGTGCAGCGGAATGGGCCGCTCGGCATTGGCGACTGTGGTGGTGACGCGGTTGGTCAGCGTCGTCAGATCCTTCTCAAAGCTGCTCACATCGCCCAGGGTGGCGCTCATCAGCAGGAACTGCGACTGCGGCAGCTCCAGCAGCGGCACCTGCCAGGCCCAGCCGCGCTGCGGGTCCGAATAGTAGTGGAACTCGTCCATGATGACGACGCCGACGTCGGCCGCCTCGCCCTCGCGCAGGGCGATGTTCGCCAGGATCTCCGCGGTGCAGCAGATGATCGGGGCCTCCTGGTTGACGGCGGAGTCGCCGGTGATCATGCCGACGTTCGAAGCGCCGAAAATGTCGCAGAGGGCGAAGAACTTCTCCGAGACGAGGGCCTTGATGGGGGCCGTGTAGTAGCTGGTGGCGCCGTGGGCCATGGCGTTGAAGTGCGCCGCGATGGCCACCAGGGACTTCCCCGAGCCCGTGGGCGTGGAGAGGATCACGTTGTTGCCCTCCACCAGTTCCATCGCGGCCTCTTCCTGGGCCGGGTAGAGCTCGATCCCGCGGGAGTCCGTCCATTCCATGAACGCGTCGAAGACAGTGTCGGGATCCGGTGTTCCGGCGGTACGAGGGGGGAGCTGGTCGGCAAGATTCATGATGTTTCAAGCCTACTGGGCTTTTGGCTGTGGCAGGATAACGCCATGGAGCGCCAACGCATCACCTGGGATCCGGCCAAATACGTCCAGTTCGGCAATTTCCGCGACAGGCCCTTTTTCGACCTGACCGGCAGGATTGCCGCACTGTCGCCGCGGCGGGTGGTGGATCTGGGCTGTGGGCCGGGGACCTTGACGGCGGCGCTGGCCCGCCGCTGGCCGGATGCCGACGTTGTTGGTGTGGACAGCTCGGCCGAGATGGTGGCCACCGCCGGCGCCATGGCGGACCGGCCGGCCAATCTCAGCTTTGAGCAGGGCGACATTGCCGGCTGGATGCCGGAGCCGGGCACGGACGTGCTGGTCTCCAACGCGGCACTGCAGTGGGTGCCGGGGCACCAGGATCTGATGCGCCGCTGGCTGGCGGTGCTGGAGCCGGGAGCCTGGCTGGCAGTCCAGGTGCCGGGCAATTTCGCCTCGCCCTCACATGTGCTGATGCGCCAGCTGGCCGAGTCGGCGCGCTGGTCCGAGGCGCTGGACGGCGTGCTGCGCCACGACGACGCCGTGTGGGAACCGGGCCAGTACCAGCAATTGCTGCTGCATGCCGGCTGCGATGCCGACGTCTGGGAGAGCACCTTCCACCAGCTGCTGGCGGGGGAGCGGCCGGTGCTGGAGTGGGTCAGGGGAACGGCACTGCGCCCCGTGATGGCGGCGCTGGACACCGCCGAGGGCGAGGCGTTTGAAGCCGAGTACGCCAAGCGCCTTGGCGCCGCCTACCCGCCGGGCCCCGATGGCACCATCTTTCCCTTCCGCCGCATCTTTATGGTGGGGCGGAAACGCTGACGCGGTGACATTTCTTTAGGGAGATAAAGCTTGTTCATCGGGATAGTCTTTGTTTATGGCAAAGAAAATGACCCAGGAACAAGAGGCATTGGCATCCTATGTGTGGATGCTGGCCCGGCACCGCGAGGCCCTGGCCCGCCAGCTGGCCGACGTGGAGCAGTTCGAACGCGATGCCGTGGCCGCCGCCGGCCAATTTGGCGTGAAGCAGGCGATGCTGGCGACGCTGACCGGCAAGAGCCCCGGACGCATCTCCCAGATCATCAGCGCCACCCCGGCGGACTTCGAGGCCGCACCCCAGCAGACGCGGGAGCAGTGGCGCCAGGTTCTGGACGATCCGGCCGGCCACCTGGAACGCTACTCAGGCGCCGGCAAGACGATCGAAGAGCTTGACGATTGGAACGCCAAGCACCGCTTGATCCACGGCGAGGACTAAGCGCTACCAGCCGCGGGCGCGCCATTCCAAAAGGTGCGGCCGCTCGGCGCCCAGCGTGGTGCCGGCGCCGTGGCCGGGGTGGACCACGGTGTCATCGGGCAGCACGTTGAAGATCCGCTCGACGACGTCGGTGTAGAGCTGGGTGAACCGCGCCGGGTCCTTCTCCGTGTTCCCGACGCCGCCCGGGAAGAGCGAATCCCCGGTGAACAGGTGCGCCGGCCCGGCCTTGCTGCGGTAGAGCAGGGCCACGGAGCCGGGCGTATGGCCGCGCAGCTCGATGGCCTCCAGGTCGAAGTCGTCGAAGGTGCCCACGTCGCCGTCGTCCAGCGCCACATCCGTGGGCACGTCGATGGCCGCGGCATCGGCGGCTCCGGCCGCCGTCCGTGCACCCGTGGCTGCCACCACCGCGGCCAGGGCACGCACATGGTCCCAATGCGCGTGGGTGGTCACCACCAAAGCCAACCCGGGCACTATCCCCGCTGCGGTGGCGGAGCGGTCGAGGTCCTTCGCGCCGTCGGCCAGCAGGTCCGCAATGGCTGGCGCATCATCCGCGGCATCGATGAGCACTTGGATGCCTGTCCGGCGGGAGGTCAGCAGGTAGACATTGTTGTCCATGGCGCTGACGCTGATGCGGCGGATGGCCACAGGGCCCGAAGAGAGAAGTTCGCTGGTCATGGACCCAGTCTAGGAGCGGGCCCCGGGGGAAATGCACAGTTCGCCCTCAGGATAAGGCTCTGACATTCCGCAGCCGCGGGGAGTAGGTTGGCACTGAATGTGCAAGTGGGCCGCAAGGTCCAGACCTGAAACGTGCGGGCCGCCCGGCCGGGTCCGCTGGAGGATCCGTGCTGCTGAAACTGATATCCCGGAATCTGGCGCCGCACAAGGTGCCTTTGATCCTCATCGTGGTGCTCCAGCTGCTGTCGACGCTGGCCACCCTGTACCTGCCCACCCTGAACGCGGACATCATCGATGACGGCGTCGTCAAGGGGGACACCGGCACCATCTTCACCCTCGGCGGCTGGATGCTGGCGATCACCGCCGGCCAGGTGCTCTGTGCCGTGGCCGCAACGTTCCTCAGCGCCAGGCTGGCCATGCAGCTGGGCCGCCAGGTCCGGCGGGAGCTCTTCACCACGGTGGAGACGTTCTCAGCCCAGGAGGTGGGCAGCTTCGGCGCACCGTCCCTGATCACCCGCACCACCAATGACGTCCAGCAGGTGCAGATGCTGACCCTGATGGGCTTCACCATGATGGTGACGGCCCCCATCATGTGCGTGGGCGGCATTGTGCTGGCCCTGCAGCAGGATGTCCCGCTGTCCGCGCTGCTGCTGGTGGTGCTTCCGCTGCTGGTGGTGGCCATTGCGCTGATTGTCCGCAAGCTGGTGCCCACCTTCCGGCTCGTCCAGAAGCAGCTGGACCGGATCAACACGGTGCTGCGCGAACAGATCATGGGCATCTCCGTGATCCGCGCCTTTGTCCGCCGGGACTTCGAGGCCGAGCGCTTCGGCGCGGCCAATGGCGAGCTGACCGCCACCCAGCTGCGCGCCGGCCGGCTGCTGTCGCTGATGTTTCCGACCATCTTCCTGCTGGTCAATGCCACCAGCGTCGGCGTGCTGTGGTTCGGTGGACAGCGCATCGACGCCGGCGACATGCAGATCGGCGCCCTGACGGCCTTTCTGAGCTACATCATGCAGATCTTGATGTCGGTGATGATGGCCATGTTCATGTTCATGATGATCCCCCGCGCCGCTGTCAGCGCCGAGCGCATCCAGGCCGTGCTGGACACGGTGCCGAGCGTGCAGGATGCGCCGGATGCCATCCGCACCCGCGTGGTGGACGGCTCGCTGGAATTCCACGATGTCTCCTTCAGCTACCCGGGCGCCGAGGCCCCCGTCGTGTCCGGACTGAGCTTTGCCGCCCGGCCGGGCACGACGACGGCGATCATCGGCTCCACCGGCAGCGGCAAGACGACGCTGTTGAATCTGATTCCGCGGCTGCTGGACCGCTCCGAGGGCCGGATCAGCATCGGCGGCCACGACGCGCAGGCGTTGTCCCTGGATTCGCTGCGGACGGCCATCGGCCTGGTGCCGCAGAAGGCGTACCTGTTCTCGGGCACCGTGGCCTCGAATCTGCGCGTGGGCAAGCCCAACGCCAGCGACGAGGAGCTGTGGCGGGCGCTGGAGATCGCCCAAGCGGCCGACTTCGTCCGTGACATGCCCGAGGGGCTCGCGGCGGCCATCGACCAGGGTGGGTCCAATGTCTCGGGCGGCCAGCGGCAGCGCCTGTGCATTGCGCGGGCCCTGGTGGGGGAGCCCGCCGTCTACCTCTTTGACGACAGCTTCTCCGCCCTGGACTTTGCCACCGATGCCCGGCTGCGGGCCGCGCTGCGGCCCGTGACGCTGGAGTCCACGGTGCTGCTGGTGGCACAGCGGGTGAGCACCATCCTGCATGCCGACAACATCCTGGTGCTGGACGAGGGGCGCCTGGTGGGGCAGGGCACCCACACATCCTTGATGGAGGACTGTGAAACGTATCGTGAAATCGTCACGTCCCAGATGACCGAAGAGGACCAGGAGCACGCAGCATGAGCATGATGGGACGGGGCGGACCCCCGGTGAGCAAGCCGATGGCCTTCGGGCCCAGCGTCAAGCGCATCCTGGCCATGATGGCTCCGGACAAGCTGCGGATGATCTGGGTGGTGGTGCTGGCCGCGGTGTCCGTGGGGCTTTCCGTGCTGGCGCCCAAGATCCTGGGCCACGCCACCGACATCATCTTCAACGGCGTCGTGGGCCAGATGCTGGCCGGGCGCTTCCCCGCCGGAACCACCAAGGAGCAGGCGGTGGCGGCGCTCCGGGCCGCCGGCCAGGGGCAGATCGCCGACATGCTCTCCGGCATGGACACCGTCCCCGGCCAGGGGCTGGACCTTGCGGCACTGGGCCAGGTGATGGTGCTGGTGCTGGCCCTCTATGTGGCGGCCTTCTTCTTCAACTGGGCCCAGGGCTACATCACCACCGGCATCGTCCAGCGCGCCATGTACCGGCTGCGCGGGCAGATCGAGGCGAAGCTGGACAAGCTGCCGATGGGCCACTTCCAGGAGCAGTCCCGCGGCGATGTGCTCTCCAAGGTCACCAACGACATCGACAACTTTGCCCAAACGCTGAACCAGACGCTCACCCAGCTGCTGATCTCCTCCATGACGGTGATCGGCGTGCTGGCCATGATGTTCTCCATTTCCCCGATGCTGGGGGTGATTTCATTGGCCACTGTGCCGCTGCTGGCCCTGGTCACGGTGGTGATCGCCAAGCGCTCCCGAGTGCAGTTCATGGCCCAGTGGAAGACCACCGGCGAACTCAATGGACATGTGGAGGAGATGTTCACCGGACACGAGATCGTCAAGGCCTTCGGCCAGCAGCAGGCGGCCATCGACAAGTTCCAGGTCTCCAACGACTCCCTCTACGCCTCCAGTGCCAAGGCCCAGTTCATTTCCGGCATCATCATGCCCACCATGAACTTCGTCGCCAACCTCAACTACGTGATCGTGGCCGTGGTGGGCGGCATCCAGGTGGCCTCCGGCCTGCTCACCATCGGTTCGGTGCAGGCCTTCATCCAGTACTCGCGCCAGTTCAGCCAGCCGCTGGCCCAGATCGGCGGCATGATCAACCTGCTCCAATCCGGCGTGGCCTCGGCCGAGCGCGTCTTCGAGCTGCTGGACGCCGAGGAGCAGACCCCCGACCACGAGCCGGCGGACACGCTGGGCAAGACGGTGGGCCGGGTGGTGTTCGAGGATGTGTCCTTCAGCTACAAGCCCGATGAGCCGTTGATCCAGAACCTCTCCCTGGTGGCGGAGCCGGGGGCCACGGTGGCCATTGTGGGCCCCACCGGCGCCGGCAAGACAACGCTGGTGAACCTGTTGATGCGCTTCTACGACATCGATTCCGGCCGGATCACCATCGACGGCGTGGACACCGCCAGGATGACGCGCGACGATGTGCGGCGCCGCTTCGGCATGGTGCTGCAGGATGCGTGGCTCTTCGGCGGCACCATCCGGGAGAATCTGGCCTACGGCCGGCTCGACGCCACCGAGGAGGAGATTGTCGAAGCGGCCGAGGCGACGCACGTGGACCACTTTGTCCGCGCGCTGCCGCAGGGCTACGACACGGTGCTTGACGGCGACGGCGGCGGGCTCAGCCAGGGCCAGCGCCAGCTGATGACCATTGCCAGGGCCTGGGTGGCCGAGCCGGGCATCCTGATCCTGGATGAGGCGACCAGTTCGGTGGACACCCGCACGGAGGTGCTGATCCGCCAGGCCATGAACCGGCTGCGCGAATCGCGCACCAGCTTTGTGATTGCCCACCGGCTGTCCACCATCCGCGACGCGGATTTGATCCTGGTGATGGACCACGGGCGCATCATTGAACAAGGGACCCACGAGGCGCTGCTGGCTGCAGGCGGGTTCTACTACGATCTGTACATGTCCCAATTCGGCGATCCAATGGTGGAAGAGCAGGCGGCGCGATGAGCACCCTGACAACGGAACAGTTGATCCTGCGCTCCTGGCGGCCGGATCCAGCCTCCATGGTGCCGGTGTTTGAGCAGCTGAAACTGCGCATCACCGATCTGGCCGCGTCGGGGAAGCTGGTGGTGGGGGCCAAGCTCCCCTCCGTCCGCGCCCTGGCCGCGGCCCTCGGCCTGGCCGTCAACACCGTGGCCAAGACCTACAAGGAACTGGAAGTGGCCGGCATCGTCCACACCCAGGGCCGCGCCGGAACAGTGGTCGCCGCCTCGGGGGACCAGCTCACCGCGGCGGTCGCCGAGGCAGCCACCGCGTTTGCCGCCGTCGTGCTGCAGCACGGCGTTCCGTTGTCCAAAGCCCTGGACATGGTGCGCGCGGCGGTGGCCCGGTCCGGCCAACGCTGACGGGTGCCGCCGCTCACAAACCACTCCTATTCGAACGAACTTTCGATTACTATGGGAGACGTGCCTAACGCTGCCGACTCCTCCTTTGCAAGGGAAGCAATGCCCCAGCCTGCCTCGACCACGCCGGGTCTTTCACACAAGCCGGATCTCTCCCGGTTGATCGTGAAGGGCGCGCGCGAACACAATCTGCGCAATGTGGATCTCGATCTGCCCCGCGACGCCATGATCGTCTTCACCGGCCTGTCCGGCTCGGGGAAGTCCTCGCTGGCGTTCGACACCATCTTCGCCGAGGGCCAGCGCCGCTACGTGGAATCGCTGTCCGCCTACGCGCGCCAGTTCCTGGGCCAGGTGGACAAACCGGATGTCGACTTCATCGAGGGGCTCTCCCCGGCGGTGTCGATCGACCAGAAGTCCACCTCGAAGAACCCCCGGTCCACCGTGGGCACCATCACCGAGATCTACGACTACATGCGCCTGCTCTGGGCCCGCGTGGGCCGTCCGCACTGCCCGGTCTGCGGCGAGCCCGTCACCCGGCAGACCCCGCAGCAGATTGTGGACCAGCTGCTGGAGATGGCGGAGGGCACCCGCTTCCAGGTGCTGGCGCCGGTGGTGCGGGCCCGCAAGGGCGAGTTCGTGGAGCTGTTCAAGGAGCTCAGCGCCAAGGGCTATTCGCGGGCCAAGGTCGACGGCGAGCAGATCCAGCTCTCCGACCCGCCCAAGCTGAAGAAGCAGTTCAAGCACACCATCGAGGTGGTCATCGACCGTCTGGTGGTCAAGGAGGGCATCCAGCAGCGCCTGACCGACTCCGTGGAGACGGCCCTGGTGCTGGCGGAGGGCCGCGTGCTCGCCGAGCTGGTGGACCTGGACGCCGACGACGACGGGCGGATCCGCTCGTTCTCCGAAAACCTGGCCTGCCCCAACGAACACCCGTTGGCGATCGACGAGATCGAACCGCGCTCCTTCTCCTTCAACAACCCCTTTGGCGCCTGCCAGGCCTGCTCCGGCATCGGCACCAAGCTGGAGGTGGACGAGGAGCTGGTGGTGCCCAACCCGGCGCTCTCGCTGGCCGAGGGTGCCATCGCGCCGTGGTCCCTGGGAACAGCCACCACCGAATACTGGAACCGGCTGCTGGAGGGGCTGGCGGATGAACTGGGCTTCTCGCTCAGCGATCCGTGGGAGAAGCTCTCAGCGGAGTCCCGGCAGAACATCCTCTACGGCAAGGACCACAAGGTGGTGGTCCAGTACAAGAACCGCTTTGGCCGTGAACGAAAGTACAGCACCGGTTTTGAGGGTGCCGTGCAGTACATCCAGCGCAAGCATGTGGAGACGGAATCCGATTCCGCCCGCGACAGGTACGAAGAGTACATGCGCCAGATACCGTGCCCGGCCTGCGGCGGTGCCCGGCTTAATCCGGCCTCGCTGTCGGTGCTGATCAACGACAAGTCCATCGCCCAGGTCTCCGCCCTGCCGATGCGCGAATGCTTTGACTTCCTCTCCACGCTGGTCCTGACCGGCCGCGAGGCGCAGATCGCCAGCCAGGTTTTGAAGGAAATCCAGGCTCGGCTGAAGTTCCTGCTGGATGTGGGTCTGGAATACCTGAACCTGGAGCGGGCCTCCGCCACGCTGTCCGGCGGCGAGGCCCAGCGCATCCGCCTGGCCACGCAGATCGGCTCCGGGCTCGTGGGCGTGCTGTACGTTTTGGACGAGCCGTCCATTGGCCTGCACCAGCGCGACAACCGCCGCTTGATTGGCACACTGACCCGCCTCCGCGACCTGGGGAACACGCTCATCGTCGTCGAGCACGATGAGGACACCATCCAGGAGGCCGACTGGATTGTCGACATCGGCCCCGGTGCCGGAGAGCACGGCGGCATGGTGGTGCACTCCGGCTCCTACGACGAACTGCTGGCCAACACCGGCTCGCTGACGGGGGACTACCTCTCCGGCCGCAGGCAGATCGGCATTCCGGCCAAGCGCCGCAAGTACGACAAGAAGCGCCAGCTCACGGTGGTGGGCGCCCGCGAAAACAATCTGCGCAATGTGGACGCAACCTTCCCGCTGGGCCTGTTCACGGCCGTGACGGGCGTCAGCGGCTCCGGCAAGTCCACGCTGGTGAACGAGATCCTCTACAAGGTCCTCGCCAACAAGCTCAACGGCGCGCGCCAGGTGGCAGGCCGCCACCTGCGCGTGGACGGTCTGGAACACCTGGACAAGGTGGTCCATGTTGACCAGAGCCCCATCGGCCGCACCCCGCGCTCCAACCCCGCCACCTACACCGGCGTCTTTGACAACATCCGCAAGCTCTTCGCGGAGACCACCGAGGCGAAGGTGCGCGGCTACCAGCCGGGCCGCTTCTCCTTCAACGTCAAGGGCGGCCGCTGCGAAGCCTGCACCGGCGATGGCACGCTGAAGATCGAGATGAACTTCCTGCCGGATGTCTACGTGCCCTGCGAGGTCTGCCACGGTGCGCGCTACAACCGCGAAACGCTGGAGGTCCACTACAAGGGCAAGACCATCGCGGATGTGCTCAACATGCCCATCGAGGAGGGCGCGGAGTTCTTTGCCGCCTTCACGCCGATTGCCCGGCACCTGCGCACGCTGGTGGATGTTGGCCTGGGCTATGTGCGGCTGGGCCAGCCCGCCACCACCCTCTCCGGCGGCGAGGCGCAGCGCGTCAAGCTGGCGGCCGAGCTGCAGAAGCGCTCCAACGGGCGCAGCGTCTATGTCCTGGACGAGCCGACCACCGGTCTGCATTTTGAGGACATCCGCAAGCTGCTGCTGGTGCTGCAGGGCCTGGTGGACAAGGGCAACACGGTGATCGTGATCGAGCACAACCTCGATGTCATCAAGAATGCCGACTGGCTGGTGGACCTGGGGCCCGACGGTGGTTCCGGCGGCGGCCAGATCATTGCCACGGGGACACCGGAGGCCGTGGCCAAGTCCACGGAAAGCTACACGGCGGTGTTCCTTCGCGAGGTGCTGGAAACCCAGGCGGCCGGCTAGGGGCGTTTGGCACTGCCGGGGTGACCTGTCGCGGTTGCCCACCGGCGATGTATGCCATCGGCGGCATGGATGTCAAGGGTGCGGCGAGGTTTGTGGGAAACTGGGCGGGTGACTATTGCTGCCCCCGCCGTCCTCTTTGACCTGGATGGCACCCTTGTCGATCCGGCCGGGGGCATCACCTCCGGTGTGGCCCATGCGCTGCGGGCCCTCGGCCTGGCCGTGCCCTCGGATGCCGTCCTGGAGTCGATGATCGGCCCCAAACTCTCCGATTCGCTGGCCGTCATGACCGAGGCTGCCGACCACCAGATCCCCGAGCTGATCGCCATATACCGCCGCTGGTATGCGGAAAAGGGCATCGCCATGTCCCGGGTGTATCCCGGCGTGGCCGAGCTGCTCGCCACCCTGAAGGCCGCCGGTGTGCCGCTGGGCGTGGCCACGCAGAAGCCCCAGGGCCTGGCCCGGACGGTGCTGGAGCACCACGGCCTGCACGTCCACTTCACCGCCATTGCAGGGTCCAGCGACGATGAAACCCTGATGCCCGGGGACCCGGGCTACCGCAGCGGGAAGACGGAGATCATCGCCAGCGCCCTGTCGGCCCTCGGCGTCGAGCCCAACGGCGAGGGCGCGCCGGCGGCCGTGATGGTGGGCGACCGCCACCAGGACGTCCGCGGTGCCACGGCCAACAATCTGCCCTGCATCGGCGTCGACTGGGGCTTTGCCGCCCCGGGCGAGCTGGGCGCGGCAGGCGCCATCGCCGTCGTCGGCACCGCCGCGGAGCTGCTGGCGCAGCTCTCCCTCCCCGCCACCCCGAAGGAGTCTGCGCATGGCGCTCTATGACCTGACCCGCAGCCTCACGCGCGGCACCATCTTTGGCCTGTGCCGCCCGACCCTGGAGGGCCTGGAGAATGTGCCCACCGAGGGGCCGTTCATCGTCGCGCCCAACCACCTCTCGTTTCTGGACAGCGTGATCGTCCAGGCTCTGATGCCCCGTCCCGTGTCGTTCTTCGCCAAGGCCGAGTACTTCACCACCAAGGGCGTCAAGGGCAGGCTGATGAAGACCTTTTTCGAGTCTGTGAAGTCCATACCGGTGGAGCGCGGCGAGCACGCCGCCAGCGTCCAGGCCTTGAAAACCCTGCTGGACATTCTGGCCAAGGACGAGGGCATCGGCATCTACCCGGAGGGCACCCGCTCCCGTGACGGCATGCTCTACCGCGGCCGCACCGGCGTCGGCTGGCTGGCCCTGACCACCGGCGCCCCCGTGCTGCCCGTGGGGCTGATCGGCACCGAGAAGCTCCAGCCCGCAGACAGGAACGGCATCAGGCCCCAGCACTTCACCATGAAGATCGGCGAGCCGCTGTACTTCGAGAAGACCGGCCCGGACCACTCGCTGCCGGCCCGCCGCGCCGTCACCGACACCATCATGGACGCCATCGCCGGGTTGACCGGCCAGGAGCGTGTGGGCAGCTACAACCAGAGCCCATCGGTGGACTAACCCGCGCTCAACCGGTGGCAGAATGGGAGCGTGGCAGACCCAGCAAGCTACCGGCCGCAGCCGGGCGAAATCCCCACCGATCCCGGCGTCTACAGGTTCCGTGATCCGCACGGCCGTGTCATCTATGTGGGCAAGGCGAAGAACCTCCGGCAGCGGCTGAACTCCTACTTCGCCAATCCGGCCACGCTGCTGCCCAAGACGTACGCCATGGTCCATGCCGCCTCTTCCGTGCAGTGGACCATTGTGGGCAGCGAGCTTGAGGCCCTCCAGCTGGAATACACCTGGATCAAGGAGTTCACCCCCCGCTACAACCTCGCCTTCCGCGACGACAAGACCTACCCCTACCTGGCCGTATCGATGGGGGAGAAGTTCCCCCGCGTGCAGGTGATGCGCGGCGAGCGGCGCAAGGGCACCCGGTACTTCGGCCCGTATACGGCCGGTGCCATCCGCGAGACCGTTGACACGCTGCTGCGGGTGTTCCCGGTGCGCACCTGCAGCCCCGGCGTCCTCAAGCGCGCCCAGCAGAGCGGGCGCCCCTGCCTGCTGGGCTACATCGACAAATGCGCCGCCCCCTGCGTGGGGCGTGTGACAGAAGCCGAGCACCGCGCGCTGGCCGAGGAATTCTGCGATTTCATGGGTGGGGAGGCCAAGCGGTTCATCACCAAGCTGGAGAAGCAGATGGCCGCCGCGGTGGCGGAACTCGACTACGAGAGCGCCGCCCGCCTGCGCGATGACATTGCCGCGCTGAAGAAGGTCTTTGAACGCAACGCCGTGGTGCTGGCGGAGGACACCAACGCGGACATTTTCGCCGTGCACCAGGACGATCTGGAGGCGGCGGTGCAGGTCTTCTACGTCCGTGCCGGGCGGATCCGCGGCCAGCGCGGCTGGGTGGTGGAGAAGGTGGAGGATTCCACCCCGGCCGAACTGGTGGAGCACCTGCTGCAGCAGGTCTACGGCGACAAGGAACGCGAGCAGGACGACATCCCGCCGCAGATCCTGGTGCCGGAGCTGCCCACCAACGCCGAGCAGCTCACCGAGTGGCTGGGCGGCCTGCGCGGCGCCAAGGTGGCCGTCAAGGTGCCCCAGCGCGGCGACAAGGCCGCCCTGATGGACACCGTCCGGGCCAATGCCGAGCAGTCCATGAAGCTGCACAAGTCACGCCGCGCCGGGGACATCACGGCGCGGTCGCTGGCCCTGCGCGAGCTGCAGGAGGCCCTTGACCTGCCGCTGCCGCTGCTGCGGATCGAGTGCTATGACATCTCCCATGTGCAGGGCACCAATGTGGTGGCCTCCATGGTGGTGGTGGAGGACGGCATCGCCAAGAAGAGCGAGTACCGCAAGTTCGCGATCACCGGCGACGCCGCGATCGATGACACCGCCTCCATGTACGACGTGATCACCCGGCGCTTTAGGCACTACCTTGCCGAGCAGGAGGCCAAACCCGCCGCGGCCACGGGCGAGGTGCTCGAGGCCGAGGCGCCGCGCGCCAGGTTCGCCTACCCGCCCAACCTCGTCGTCGTCGACGGCGGTCCGCCCCAGGTGGCGGCCGCCTGCCGCGCGCTGGCGGATCTGGGCATCACCGACATGCCCGTGGTGGGGCTGGCCAAACGGCTCGAGGAGGTCTGGCTGCCCGAGGACGAGTTCCCGGTGATCCTGCCGCGCACTTCCCAGGGGCTGTACCTGCTCCAGCGCATTCGCGACGAGGCCCACCGCTTCGCCATCACCTTCCACCGGGCCAAGCGCGGCAAATCCATGACGGCCTCGGTCCTTGACGCCGTCCCCGGGCTGGGCGCGGCAAAGAGCCGGGCGCTGGTGGACCACTTTGGTTCGGTCAAGAAACTGAAGGCCGCCTCCGTGGAGGAGCTGTCCGCCGTCAAGGGGATCGGGCCGGTACTGGCCGCCGCCGTCGACGCCGCCCTGCACCCCGCGGGCGCCGACGAGCCGGCCCCGGCCGTGAACATGGCCACCGGCGAGATCGTCGAAGGCTAGCTCGTCATGGTCCAGCCAGGGCGGGCCCGGTGACGCGGCGCGGTGCCGGTAGACGATAGGCTGGGAGGGCAAGCACGAAGGCAGCAGGCACGCTATGGACGGGACGCGTTGATGACGGATCAGGACAAGGCGCCCCAGAGCGCCGACGGGCAGGACGCAAGTGGAGAACTCACGGCCGTGAAGCCCGAGGAGTCCGAACTTCTGGTGGTCACCGGCATGTCCGGCGCCGGCCGCAGCACGGCGGCAAACGCCCTGGAGGACCACGGCTGGTACGTGGTGGAAAACCTTCCTCCGCAGATGCTCGGCACGCTGGCCGATCTGGTCTCCCGGATGCCCGCCGCCCTGCCCAAGCTGGCCGTGGTGGTCGATGTGCGTGGCAAGGCCCTGTTCGCCGACATCCGCGAATCCCTCAACGCCCTCTCCGCCAGCGGCGTGACCTACCGCGTGCTCTTCCTGGACGCCAGCGACGAGACCCTGGTGCGCCGTTTCGAACAGGGCCGCAGGCCCCACCCGTTGCAGGGCAATGGACGCATCCTGGACGGCATCGCCGCCGAGCGCGCCCTGCTGGCGGAAATGAAGGAACAGTCCGAGATGGTGCTGGACACCTCCATTTTGAACGTGCACGAGCTGGGCTCCGCCGTCACCGAGCTGTTCAGCGACTCCGGCCCGGTGGTGCTGCGCCTGACGGTGATGAGCTTCGGCTTCAAGTACGGGCTGCCGGTGGACGCCAACTATGTGGCCGATGTGCGCTTCATCCCCAACCCGCACTGGATTCCGCAGCTGCGCCCGCACACCGGGCTGGATGCCGATGTGAGCAACTTTGTGCTCAAGGACAACAACGCCGCGGACTTCGTGGACCGCTATGTCCACGCCCTGGAGCCCGTGCTGGACGGCTACCGCCGCGAAAACAAGCACTACGCCACCATTGCCGTGGGCTGCACCGGCGGCAAGCACCGCTCGGTGGCCGTTGCCGTCGAATTGGCCAAACGCCTGGGCGAGCTCTCCGGGGTCACCGTCAGCACCCGCCACCGCGACCTCGGCCGGGAGTAAACGCGGTGTACACGGGCATCCTCCCCATGGTTCCCCTGCCCGCGCGCGCATCCGCCACTGATCTGCGCGGCACCGACCTGCGCATCGCCGCGCTGGGCGGGGGCCATGGGCTGGCCGCATCGCTCTCTGCTCTGCGGCTGATCACCTCCGAGCTCACCGCCGTCGTGACGGTGGCCGACGACGGCGGCTCTTCAGGGCGGCTGCGCGAGGAGTTGGGCGTGCTGCCGCCGGGCGATCTGCGCATGGCGCTGGCCGCCCTGTGCGATGACACGGACTGGGGCCGCACCTGGCGCGATGTCATGCAGCACCGCTTCAGCTCCGGCGGCGGGCCCGGCTCGCTGGACAACCATGCCATGGGCAATCTGCTCATTGTCACGCTCTGGGAGCTGCTGGGGGACACCGTGGCCGGGCTGCAATGGGCCGGTGCGCTGCTGGGCGCCCGCGGGACGGTGCTGCCGATGGCCTCCGTTCCGCTGACCATCGAGGGCACCGTCCGCCGCCGCAATGCGCTGGGGGAGGAGGACCGGCACATCATCTCCGGCCAGGCGAGCCTGGCCCTGCAGGGCACCGTGGAGGATGTCCGCCTGCTGCCGGCCGATGCTCCGGCCTGCCCGGAGGCGGTGTCCGCCGTGCTCGAGGCGGACTGGGTGGTGCTCGGCCCCGGCTCCTGGTACACCTCCGTGCTGCCGCATCTGCTGCTGCCGGAACTGCGCCGCGCGCTGAGTTCAACCAAGGCCAAGCGCTGCCTGACCATGAACCTTGACGTGAACGACAAGGAGACCACGGGCATGAGTGCGGCGGACCATTTGCACGTGATTTCCCGCTACGCGCCGGAATTTGGCGTGGACGTGGTGCTGGCCGATCCGCGCAGCATCACGGATGTGGCGCAGTTCAAAGAAGCGGCCGCGATGATCGGCGCAGAGGTGGTTTTGGGTACAGTAGGTGGGTCCGGTGGGGCCGCGGTGCATGATCCGCTGCGGCTGGCCGCGGCGTATAGAGACATCTTTGGGGACAACTAGAGCATTGAGAGCGAGGGCGGCATCATGGCGCTGACGGCGGCGGTTAAAGAGGAACTATCCCGGCTGGACATCAAGAAGTCCTCCGTGCGCAAGGCCGAAGTCTCCACGCTGCTGCGCTTCGCCGGCGGCCTGCACATCATCTCCGGCCGGATCGTCATCGAGGCCGAGGTTGACCTGGCCTCCACCGCCCGCAGGCTGCGGGCGGCCATTGCCGAGATCTACGGCCACCAAAGCGAGATCATCGTGGTCTCCGGCGGCGGTCTGCGCCGCGGCAACCGCTACGTGGTGCGCGTGGTCCGCGAGGGCGAGGCATTGGCCCGCCAGACCGGCCTGTTGGATGCCCGCGGCCGTCCGGTGCGCGGCCTGCCCTCCGTGGTGGTCAATGGCTCCGCCTCCGACGCCGAGGCCGTGTGGCGCGGCGCGTTCCTGGCCCACGGTTCACTGACCGAGCCCGGACGCTCCTCCGCCATGGAGGTGACCTGCCCTGGCCCCGAGGCAGCGCTGGCGCTGGTGGGTGCCGCCCGCCGGCTGGACATTGCCGCCAAGGCGCGCGAGGTGCGCGGTGTGGACCGCGTGGTGATCCGCGACGGCGACACGATCGCGGCACTGCTGACCCGCATGGGGGCCCACGACGCCCTCCTGGTGTGGGAGGAGCGGCGCATGCGCAAGGAAGTCCGCGCCACGGCCAACCGCCTGGCCAACTTTGACGATGCCAATCTGCGCCGCTCGGCCCAGGCGGCCGTGGCGGCCGGCGCCCGCGTGGACAGGGCCCTGGAGATCCTCGGCGACGACGTTCCCGACCACCTCAAGTACGCAGGCCAGCTGCGCGTGGCCCACAAGCAGGCCAGCCTTGACGAACTGGGCCGTCTGGCGGATCCGCCCATGACGAAGGATGCCATCGCCGGGCGGATCCGGCGGCTGCTGGCAATGGCCGACAAGCGTGCCATGGATCTGGGAATTCCGTCCACGGAATCAAGTGTGACTTTGGAGATGCTCGAAGAATAAAGAAAGGCCGCATTTCGCGCCTTAGTATGAAAGAGTAGAAATAAACCCCGGGCCGCCGGGGTTGTGCGAATTGTTAGACAACAAATTGCTTCAGAACTGCTACGGAGGAACCGTGACCGAGTACACACTTCCCGAATTGCCCTACGACTATGCTGCGTTGGAGCCGAACATCTCGGCCCGCATCATGGAGCTGCACCACAGCAAGCACCATGCAGCCTACGTCGCCGGCGCCAACAACGCGCTGGCCCAGCTGGCCGAGGCCCGCGACAAGGGTGACTTCGCGAACATCAACCGCCTCTCCAAGGACCTCGCGTTCCACACGGGCGGCCACATCAACCACTCGGTGTTCTGGAACAACCTCTCCCCGGACGGAGGCGACAAGCCCGAGGGTGAGCTGGCCGCTGCCATCGATGACGCCTTTGGCTCCTTCGACGCCTTCCGCGCACAGTTCACCGCTGCGGCCATGGGCCTGCAGGGCTCCGGCTGGGCCTTCCTGGCCTACGAGCCCATCGGTGGCAACCTGCTCATCGAGCAGCTCTACGACCAGCAGGGCAACGTCGCCGTCGGCACCACCCCGCTGCTGATGCTGGACATGTGGGAGCACGCCTTCTACCTGGACTACGTCAACGTCAAGGCCGACTACGTCAAGGCCTTCTGGAACATCGTCAACTGGGCCGATGTTGCCCAGCGCTTCGACGGCGCCCGTGCCAACGCAACGGGTCTGATCATCCTCTAGCAGGCCTTCTGCGCCACGTGGTGGGCGGCTGGTCCGCTGACCAATATGTGGACACCCGCCCCGGCAAATTGCCGGGGCGGGCTAGGCTAAATGTAAGATGGATCACGGGGAGCGGCGGCTGGGCACCATGCCGGTGCCGCGCCCCACAGAAGGAACACAGAAGGAAACTGTAAGAATCTCTGCCCAATGTCGTGCGGGAAACCCTGAGCCGGAGTATCGCGCTCCGGCCGGACTATGTGTGCTTGAAATAGCACCAAGGAGATATATCTAGTGACTACTCGTATTGGTATCAACGGTTTCGGCCGCATTGGACGCAACTACTTCCGCGCCGCCCTTGAGCAGCAGGCAGACATCGAAATCGTTGCCGTCAATGACCTCACCAGCCCCGAGACGCTGGCCCACCTGCTGAAGTACGACTCCGTGACCGGCCGCCTGAAGGTCAGCGTCGAGGTTGTCGACGGAAACCTCGTGGTTGACGGCAAGACCATCAAGGTTCTCGCCGAGCGCGACCCCGCAAACCTCCCCTGGGGCGAGCTGGGTGTTGACATCGTTGTCGAGTCCACCGGCTTCTTCACCAAGGCTGCCGACGCACAGAAGCACATCGATGCCGGTGCCAAGAAGGTCCTGATCTCCGCTCCCGCCTCCAACGAGGACATCACGATCGTGATGGGTGTGAACGACGAGCTGTACGACCCGGCTGCGCACAACATCATCTCCAACGCTTCCTGCACCACCAACTGCCTCGGCCCGCTGGCCAAGGTGCTGAACGACAACTTCGGCCTGGAGCGTGGCCTGATGACCACCATCCACGCCTACACTGCCGACCAGAACCTGCAGGACGGCCCGCACGGCGACCTGCGCCGCGCCCGCGCCGCAGCCATCAACATGGTCCCGACCTCCACCGGTGCCGCCAAGGCCATCGGCCTGGTCCTGCCGGAGCTCAAGGGCAAGCTGGACGGCTACGCCATCCGCGTTCCCGTCCCCACCGGCTCCGCCACCGACCTCACCGCAACCGTGTCCCGCGAGGTCACCGTTGAGGAAGTCAACGCCGCCTACAAGGCTGCTGCAGCCGAGGGCAAGCTGGCCGGCTACCTGACCTACACCGAAGACCCGATCGTGTCCTCGGACATCGTCACGGACCCGTCCTCCTCGATCTTCGACTCGGGCCTGACCAAGGTTATCGGCAACCAGGTCAAGGTTGTCTCCTGGTACGACAACGAGTGGGGCTACTCCAACCGCCTCGTCGACCTCACCGAACTCGTCGCTTCGAAGCTGGGCTAGGCTGACTACATGACTTTGCACACCCTCAACGAACTCCTCGCTGAAGGTGTCCGCGGGCGGCACGTTCTTATCCGTAGTGATCTGAACGTGCCGCTCGACGGCTCTACAGTGACTGACGACGGCCGCATCAAGGCCTCTCTGCCTGTCATCTCCGCCCTGGCAAACGCCGGTGCGAAGGTGCTGGTGTCTGCGCACCTGGGCCGTCCCAAGGGCACCCCCGAGGCGAAGTATTCGCTGGCTCCCGCCGTCGCACGCATGGCGGAGCTCGCGCCCGAACTGGACATCGCGCTGGCCGCGGACACCACCGGCGCCTCGGCGCAGGAGCTCTCGGCCGCACTGGCCGACGGTGCCGTCCTGGTGCTGGAGAACGTGCGTTTCGACGCCCGTGAAACCAGCAAGGACGACGCCGAGCGCGCCGCCATGGCCGCCGAGCTCGCCGCCCTGACCGGCGGCACCGGCGCCTACGTGGACGATGCCTTCGGCGCCGTCCACCGCAAGCACGCCTCGGTGTACGACATCGCCAAGGCGCTGCCGTCCTACCAGGGCGACCTGGTGCGCACCGAGCTTGAGGTCCTGAACAAGCTCACCACCGATACGGCCAGCCCGTACGTTGTGGTGCTCGGCGGGTCCAAGGTCTCGGACAAGCTCGCGGTGATCGACAACCTGATCGGCAAGGCTGACACGATCCTTGTGGGCGGCGGCATGCTGTTCACCTTCCTGGCAGCCCAGGGCTACGCCGTCGGCGCCTCCCTGCTGGAGGTCGACCAGATCCCCGTGGTGACGGACTACCTGTCCCGCGCCGCCGCCGCCGGTACGACATTCGTGCTTCCCACGGACATCGTGGTGGCCGCCGGCTTTGCCGCCGACGCCGAGAACGAGACTGTTCCGGCAACCGCCATCGAAGGCAGCAGCTTCGGCGCCAAGGGCCTCGGCCTGGACATCGGCCCGGAGAGCGGTGCTGCGTTCGCGGCGGCCATCGAGAGCGCCAAGACGGTGTTCTGGAACGGTCCCATGGGCGTCTTTGAATTCCCGGCCTTCGCCGAGGGCACGCGCGCCGTGGCCGCGGCACTGGCCGCAAACTCCGCGTCCGGCGGCTTCACGGTGGTCGGTGGTGGCGACTCCGCCGCCGCCGTGCGCACCCTGGGCTTTGCCGATGACGCATTCGGCCACATCTCCACCGGTGGTGGGGCCAGCCTCGAGTTCCTCGAGGGCAAGGAACTGCCCGGTCTGACGGCGCTGCAGCGCTAGGGCATCGACCCCTTCCGGCGGCCGGCCTCCTGGCCGGCCGCCGGATTCTTTTTGTTGTACTTAATTCGCATGTCAACCATTTGTGATTCTGGAGCGAGCAATGACTACCTCAACCAATGGAACCTTTGACCGGACGCCGCTGATCGCGGGCAACTGGAAGATGAACATGGACCACGTCCAGGGCATCACCCTGCTGCAGAAGCTGGCCTGGACCCTGTCCGACGCCCGCCACGATTTTGGCCGGGTTGAGGTGGCTGTCTTCCCGCCCTTCACCGATCTGCGCGGCGTCCAGACCCTCGTCCAGGGCGACAAGCTCAAGCTTGTCTACGGTGGACAGGACCTCTCGCCGGAGGATTCCGGCGCCTACACCGGTGACATCTCCGGTGCCTTCCTGGCCAAGCTGGGCTGCGCCTACGTGCTGGTGGGCCACAGCGAACGCCGCAGCATCCACGGCGAGTCCGACGAGCTGCTCAACCGCAAGGTCAAGGCCGCCTTCCGCCACGAGGTCACTCCGATCCTGTGCGCCGGCGAGGGCCTGGACATCCGCCAGGCCGGCACCCACGTTGAGTACACGCTGGCCCAGGTGCGCGGCGGCATCGAAGGCCTCACCGCCGAAGAGGTTGCCTCCCTGGTCATCGCCTACGAGCCCGTCTGGGCCATCGGCACGGGCGAGGTTGCCGGACCGGAGGATGCACAGGAAATGTGCGCCGCGATCCGTGCCCAGCTCACCGAGCTGTACGGCGCCGAGACCGCCGCCAAGACCCGCCTGCTCTACGGCGGTTCC
This sequence comes from Arthrobacter sp. 35W, assembly GCF_000482545.1. Classification (GTDB taxonomy): domain Bacteria; phylum Actinomycetota; class Actinomycetes; order Actinomycetales; family Micrococcaceae; genus Specibacter. The sequence continues at coordinate 1,713,520 of NZ_KI519454.1, read as the reverse complement.
GTCAAGGCCTCCAACGCTGCCGCGATTCTGGGCCAGAGCGACGTCGACGGCGTTCTGGTGGGAGGCGCCAGCCTGGATGCCGGCGAGTTCGCAAACATCGCACGGTTCGAAAACCACCTCGTCACCGACTAGGCTGTCTGTAGTTCATTTGCAGCAACCCGCTGCCGCAAATACCTCTCTTACTTGTCACTGCTGAAAGGCCGTTGTGGACGCTCTTCAAATTGCTTTGCAGATCCTGCTGGGCATTACCAGTTTGCTGCTGACCTTGCTCATCCTTCTGCACAAGGGGCGCGGTGGCGGTCTTTCTGACATGTTCGGCGGCGGCATGAGCTCTTCGCTGGGTTCCTCGGGTGTCGCCGAGCGCAACCTGAACCGCTTCACGGTGATTCTGGGCATCACCTGGGCCGTGGTCATCATTGGCCTTGGCCTGATCATGGCCTACAGCTGACACAGCCTTAAACGAAAGGGCCCGGGTCCTGCGGATTTCTCCGCAGGACCCGGGCCCTTTTTGTTAGGGCCCACGCCCGCAGGGTTCCCTGGCCGAGCGTGCGAGGCCAGGGGGCGGGTGGGGACTAGGCGTCCAGCCGGGCGATGAGTGCGCCGGGGACCTTGGCCGCAGCATCCTCATCCACCAGCCAACGGGTCCGGGACCTGCCGTTGGCACCGGAGGCCGGAACCTGCACGGGGCTTGCCCCGGCCAAGGCCAGAGCCACCGCTCCAGCCTTGTCGCTGCCCGCGGCCACCAACCAAATCTCGTCGGCGGAGTTGATGGTGCCCAGCGTCAGGGACACCCGCTCCGGCGGCGGCTTGGGGGAGTTGGTGACGGAGACGACGGCGGCATCCTTGGTGCGGATGCCTGCCATCTCCGGGAACAGCGAGGCAATGTGCGCATCCGGGCCGATGCCCAGCAGCAGCACATCAAAGCGCGGCAGCAGCGGTGCGCCGGCATCGCCGTCGTAGTCATCGCTGGCGCGGTGCTCGGCGAGGGCCGCGGCTGCCAACTGCTCGGCATACTCGGCGGCGGCCTGGGCGACATCCAGGCCCGCATCCGCGGGCTTCATGACGTGGACCCGCGCGGGGTCCACCTCGATGTGGTCCAGCAGGGCCTCGGCGGCTTGGACGTGGTTCCGGTCCGGGGAATCGGCGGAGACAAAACGGTCGTCGCCCCACCAGAAGTTCACCTTGGACCAGTTGACGGCCAACCGTGCCGGGGACTCCGCAACGGCCTTCAGGGTGGCGATGCCCACGCTGCCGCCGGTGAGGACCACCGTGGCCTCGCCGCGTTCGCTCTGGACATCCAACAGCCTCGTGATCAGCCGTGCGGCAGTGGTGGCCGCCAGAACCTCAAAGGAGGGGTGGACGGTGATGCGCGTGTTGCCTCTCATGCGGGAACAACCTCTTCCTCGGCCAGCAGGCGCGACAGGCCCGTGGTGATGACTTCGCCGAAGACCTCGTCCGGGTCCAACCGGCGCAGTTCCTCGGCCAGGCAGTCCTGCAGGGTGCGGCGCGGCAGCGCAATGCGCTGCTGGGGCTGGCCCGGCTGGGTCAGCACCGCATCGACGGCGCCGGGGCGGTGGATTTCCACGTCCCCGCCGGCCCGCTCCAGGACAACCCGGCGGATGCCGGTGCCGGAGGGGTCCTCCACCACGGTGATGGGGGCGCCCAGGGCCTGGTGGAGCCAGGATGCCAGCAGCAGGGTGCTGGGGGAGTCCGTGGCACCTTCGACGGTGATGTGCGTGACGGGTTCCTCATCGAGCTGGTCGAACACGGCCGCGAGCTGGATGCGCCAGTTCGTCAGGCGCGTCCAGGCCAGGTCCGTGTCGCCCCCGGTGTAGGTCCTGCCCAGGTGGGCCAGGGCATCACGAGGGCTGGGCTCGTTGGCCGAATCCGTGATGCGGCGGTGGGCAATGCGTCCGATGGAGCTGGCGCTGGCCGATTCCGGCATGCCCTGCGGCCACCAGGCCACGATCGGGGCATCGGGCAGCAGCAGCGCCGAAATGACCGATTCGCTGTCCGTGGCCAGCTCCCCGTAGCCGCGGAGCACAATGACCTCCGAGGCGCCCGCGTCGCCGCCGACCCGGATCTGCCCGTCCAGTCGGGTCGGCTCCGCGGCGCTGCCGGCGGCAAGGACGATGATCCGGCAGGGGTGTTCACGGCTGGCGAGGTTGGCTGCCGCAATGGCCTCCTCCTCGTGCCCGTCCCGGGTGATGACCACCAGGGTCATCACCCGGCCCAGGGCGACCACGCCGCCCTGCTCGCGCAGGGTGACGATCTTCTTGGTGACCTTTGAGGTTGTGGTGTTCGGCAGATCAATGATCACGGTCTTCTCCAGGTCCTTCCATCGCGGGTCAACAGTTCATCGGCGGCGGCCGGCCCCCAGGAGCCGGGCGCGTACGATTCCGGCTGCGTGCCCTCCGCGGCCCAGAACTCCTCGAACGGGTCCAGGATCTTCCAGGACAGCTCCACCTCCTGGTGGCGCGGGAACAGCGGCGGCTCGCCCAGCAGCACATCCAGGATCAGCCGCTCGTACGCCTCCGGGGAGGACTCGGTGAACGCGTGGCCGTAGC
>NZ_KI519454.1:0-1708984 GCF_000482545.1 Arthrobacter sp. 35W | reverse complement strand
CGGCTGGTCGAAGGGGTTGATGCCCAGCAGGCGGCCGGCAACGGCCGTGGCGAACTCCCACACCATCATCTGCGCGCCGAGGCTGCCGGAAATGGCAACTTCGTTCTCGGCGAGCTCGATGTCGGCGTCCTCGGAGACCAGACGGACCACCAGAACATCGGCGGCACCGGAGGTGGTCTCGGGGGAGTTGGGGGCGGCCACGACGGGCAGAACGCCCGTGCCCAGCTTGCCCGTGGACTCGGCAATGAGCTGCTCGGCCCAGTCGGCAAAGCCGACAATGCCCGAACCCTCATCGACGATGACGATCTTGTTGCGCAGCGGGTGCGTGCCACCGAGGACGGCGGCCAGGTGCAGGCCGATGTTCTCGCGGGCATCCTCGCGGAGGATCTCGCTGGCCAGATCGGCGTCGTCGAGCAGTCCGGCGACATCGGCGCCGGCCAGGCCCGAGGGCACCAGGCCAAACGCCGTCAGCGCTGAGTAGCGCCCGCCCACATTGGGATCCGCATTGAAGATCCGGCGGTAGCCGGCCTCACGCGATGCGGCATCCAGCGGGGAGCCGGGATCGGTGACGATGATGATGCGCGACGCGGCATCGATCCCCGCGGCGGTGAACTCCGCCTCGAAGATGCGGCGCTGCGAGTCCGTTTCCAGCGTCGAGCCGGACTTGGAGGACACCACGACGGCGGTGCGCTCCAGGCGGTCCGACACAGCGGCGCGGACCTGGGTGGGATCGGTGCTGTCCAGCACGGTCAGCTCCACGCCGGCGGTGGCCGTAATGACCTCCGGTGCCAGCGAGGAGCCGCCCATGCCGCACAACACAATGTGGTCGATGCCGTCGGCGGCGAGCTCTGCCTTCAGCGCTGCAATCTCCTCCGGGAGGTCCTCGGAGACCTCTGCGGCCTCCACCCAACCCAGACGAATGGCCGATTCAGCTTCAGCCTCCGGACCCCACAGGGTGGCGTCCTTGGCGAACAGGCGCGAAGCGACGGAATCCGCCACCAGCGCGTCAACGTGCTTCTCTACGGCGGCGAGGGCAGCGCCCGTCGCCACAAACGACATCGATGCCATGGACTAGGCCTTCGCAGCCACGGCGTTAAGGGCGTCCTGGACGTGGTCCAGGAGTTCCTGCCAGCTTGCCACGAACTTCTCCAGGCCCTCGGACTCGAGCTTGGCGACGACGTCGTTGTAGGAGACGCCCAGGCCTTCCAGCTCGTTCAGAACGGCGTTGGACTCGTCGTAGGTGCCGGTGATGGTGTCACCGGTGACCACGCCGTGGTCGAAGGTGGCATCCAGGGTCTTCTCCGGCATGGTGTTGACCACGTTGGCGGCAACGAGGCCCGTGACGTACAGGGTGTCCGGCAGGGCCGGGTCCTTCACGCCGGTGGAGGCCCACAGGGCACGCTGCGGCAGGGCGCCGGCCTCGGCCAGCACGGCCCAGCGCTCGTTGGAGAACTGCTCCTCGAAGACCTGGTAGGCCAGACGGGCGTTGGCCAGACCGGCCTTGCCCTTCAGGGCCAGGGCGGCATCCGTGCCCAGGGCGTTCAGGCGGGCATCGATCTCGGAATCCACGCGGGAGACGAAGAAGGAGGCCACGGAGTGGATGGTGGAGAGGTCGTGGCCGTTGGCCTTGGCCTGCTCCAGACCGGTCTGGAACGCGTTGATGACTGCGCGGTAGCGCTCCAGCGAGAAGATCAGCGTGACGTTGACGCTGATGCCGGCGGCGATGGTGGCCGTGATGGCCTCCAGGCCTTCCAGGGTGGCCGGGATCTTGATGTAGACGTTCTTGCGGTCAACCTTCGCGTAGAGGCGCTTGGCCTCGGCGATGGTGCCCTCGGTGTCCCAGGCCTTGCGGGGGTCCACCTCGATGGAGACGCGGCCGTCGACACCCTTGGAGGACTCGGAGATGGCGGCGAACAGGTCGCAGCCATCTGCCACATCGGCGGTGGTGATCTCGAAGACGGCGGTCTCGGCGTTGGCGCCGGCGGCTGCCAGTTCCGTCAGCTGACCCTTGTAGGACTCGCCCTTGGTGATGGCGGCCTCGAAGATGGACGGGTTGGTGGTGACGCCAACAACGTTCTTCGTGTCGATCAGGTTCTGCAGGCTGCCACTGGTGAGGCGGTCCCGGGAGAGATCGTCAAGCCAGATGGAAACGCCGGCGGCAGAGAGCTGCGCGGTGGGGGTTGAACTAGTCATTGCTCTTTTTTCCTTTGTGTCGAAGCTGTCGAAGGAGCCGCGGCTAGGCCGTGGCAGCGGAGAGGGAATCCTTGGCCGCGGCCGTGACGGCCTCGGTGGTGATGCCGAACTCCTGGAAGAGGCGCTTGTAGTCTGCCGAGGCGCCGAAGTGCTCCAGGGAGATGGAACGGCCGGCGTCGCCGACGAACTCGCGCCAGCCCAGGGCCAGGCCGGCCTCAACGGAGACGCGGGCCTTGACGGCGGCCGGGAGGACGGATTCCTTGTACTCGGCGGACTGGGCGTTGAACCACTCCACGCACGGCATCGAGATGACGCGGGTGGCGATGCCCTCGGCCTGCAGTGCCTCGCGGGCGTCAACGGCCAGCTGGACCTCGGAGCCGGTGGCGATCAGCAGCACCTGCGGGGCGACAACGGCGCCGTCGGCGGTGGACTCGGCTAGCACGTAGCCGCCCTTGGCCACACCGGTGGCGGAACCGAAGAGCTCCGCCGTGGCAGCACCCTCGGCACGGTCGTACGTGGGGATGTTCTGGCGGGTCAGCACGATGCCGGCCGGGTTGGAGGTGTTCTCCAGGATGGACTTCCAGGCCTGGGAAACCTCATTGGCATCGCCGGGGCGGACCACGTCCAGGCCCGGGATGGCACGCAGCGAGGAGAGCTGCTCCACCGGCTGGTGGGTGGGGCCGTCTTCGCCCAGACCGATGGAGTCGTGGGTCCACACGTAGATGGAGGGAACGCCCATCAGGGCGCCCAGGCGGATGGCCGGGCGCTGGTAGTCCGAGAAGATCAGGAACGTGCCCGAGAAGGCGCGCGTCGGGCCGGCCAGGTGGATGCCGTTCACGATGGACGCGGCAGCGTGCTCGCGGATGCCGAAGTGCAGCACACGGCCGTAGGGGCCGCCGGACCAGGAGTCGGTCTGCTTGGAGGCCGGGATGAACGACGGCGAACCCTCGATCGTGGTGTTGTTCGACTCCGCGAGGTCGCAGGAGCCGCCCCACAGTTCCGGCAGCACCGGACCGATGGCGTTGAGGACCTTGCCGGAGGCGGCACGGGTGGAGACATCCTTGCCGGCGGCGAAGGCGGGCAGTGCCTCGTCCCAACCGGCGGGCAGCTCGCGGGCCTCGATGCGCTCCAGCAGGGCAGCGGCGTCGGCGTTGGCGGACTTCCAGGCCTCGAAGCCGGTGTTCCAGTCGCTGTGGGCGGCGGCGCCGCGCTCAACTACCTCGCGGGCGTGGGCCAGCACGGCCGGGTCAACCTCGAAGGACTGCTCCGGGTCGAAGCCGAGTGCGGTCTTCAGTGCTGCCACCTCGGCACCGCCCAGGGCGGAACCGTGGATCTTGCCGGTGTTCTGCTTGGTGGGCGACGGGAAGCCGATCACGGTGCGCAGGGAGATGATGGACGGCTTGGAGGTCTCGGCCTTGGCCTTCAGCAGCGCCGTGTACAGCTCTGCAATGTCCTCGACGTACTCGCCGGTCTTGGTCCAGTCAACGCGCTGGACGTCCCAGCCGTAGGCCTCGTAGCGCTTGAGGACGTCTTCGGAGTAGGAGATGTTGGTGTCATCTTCGATGGAGATGTGGTTCTGGTCGTACAGGACCACCATGTTGCCCAGCTCCTGGTGGCCGGCCAGCGAGCAGGCCTCGGAGGTGACACCCTCCTGGAGGTCGCCGTCGGAGGCGATGACCCAGATGGTGTGGTCGAACGGGCTGGTGCCTGCGGCGGCGTCGGCGTCCAGAAGGCCGCGCAGGCGGCGCTGGGAGTAGGCGAAGCCCACGGAGGACGCCAGGCCCTGGCCGAGCGGGCCGGTGGTGATCTCGACACCCTTGGTGTGCTTGTACTCCGGGTGGCCGGGGGTCAGCGAGCCCCAGGTGCGCAGGGCCTGCAGGTCGCCCAGCTCCAGGCCGTAGCCGGAGAGGAAGAGCTGCACGTACAGCGTCAGCGAGGTGTGGCCGGGGGAAAGGATGAAACGGTCGCGGCCGATCCAGTGGGGATCGGACGGGTCATGGCGCATCAGCTTCTGGAAGAGAAGGTAGGCGGCTGGAGCCAGGGACATCGCGGTGCCGGGGTGGCCGTTGCCAACTTTTTCGACTGCATCTGCGGCCAGAACTCGTGCGGTGTCCACCGCACGCTGGTCGGCAGTAGTCCAGGACAATTCTTGTGATTCCAGATGTGACACTTACCGGGCCCTCTCAATTGGGTAAGGCGGGCGGCAAAAATGGGCGCACGTTTATAGAACGTCCAAAGGGCGTAATGTGCCCTCGGATTCTGCCGCTCACCGTTGAAACAAAACTTGCGTCCCAGCTTAGTCCCATAGGCAACCGGCTGCACCAAATCGTACGGGTGTCAATGGGGTTGCAATAGGTGTTTTTTTGTAACAACCGGCCGGTCGGAAAGCAATATGTTCAAATGCACGCCGAGGCACGGCGGCATGGTGGCCCCCGGCGGACGGGTATGATAGAAGAGCGGATTTGGTTCCGCGCGCACGTGCCACACCGGCCGCCCTTGCGGGCCGCCGCCGGGATGGGGACCGTGCCGGCAGGCAAACTTCAAGTACGGAACATGGTGACACTTACGTGAGCGCAACTCATAAGCCGGCAGCCCCGGTGGAAGCGGGAAGCCGGCTCGGCTTTTCCGGCAAGGCCAAGGCCTATGTGGCATTGACCAAACCCCGGGTCATTGAACTTCTGCTGGTCACCACGCTGCCGACCATGTTTTTTGCGGCCCGCGCCATTCCGGACATTTGGCTGATGGTGGCCACCATGGTTGGCGGTGCTTTGGCCGCCGGCAGTGCCGGAGCCTTCAACTGCTACATCGACCGCGACATCGACAAGGTGATGCACCGGACGGAAAACCGCCCGCTGGTCACCGGTGCCGTGACGCCGCGCGAGGCCCTCGTCTTTGCCTGGATCCTGGCCGTAGTCTCCGTGGCGGTGCTTTGGTTCGGCGCCAACCCGCTCTCCGGCATCCTGGGCGTCGTCGCAATCTTCCTCTATGTGGTGGTCTACTCGCTGATCCTCAAGCGCCGCACCTCGCAGAACATCGTCTGGGGCGGGGCCGCGGGCTGCATGCCCGTGCTCATCGCCTGGGCCGCCGTGACCAACACCGTCGAGTGGCCGGCCATCATCCTCTTCATGATCATCTTCCTGTGGACGCCGCCGCACTACTGGCCGCTGTCGATGCGCTACAGCGACGACTACAACGCGGCCAAGGTGCCGATGCTCGGCGCCGTCGCCGGTTCACGCATCGTTGCCGTCCAGGTGGTCCTGTACACCTGGGCCATGGTGGCCTGCTCGCTGCTGCTGATCCCGCTGGGCAACGCCGGGATCGTCTACACGGTGGTGGCCGCGGCCTCCGGCGTGTGGTTCCTCTTCGAGGCGCACAAGCTGTACAACAGCGCCAAGGAGAACGAGATCACGAAGAAGGGTGCGATGAAGGTCTTCCATGGCTCGATCAGCTACCTGACGCTGATCTTCCTGGCCCTGGCCGTGGACCCCTTCGTTGGATCCCCACTGATGGGCTGATGCCCGGCGTACTCTGGGCCTGTGCAACTCTTCCTCACGGCCCTCAGCGGCCTCGCCTGGACCATTGTGTACATCGAGGCCATCCGTCTGGGCTTCCGCCAGCGGACCTATGCCATCCCCGCCGCGGCCCTCGGGCTCAACTTTGCCTGGGAATGGATCTACTCCATTCATGACCTTGCCTCGGCAAACCCCGGCCTGCAGGGGTACATCAACCTCATCTGGGCGTTGGCCGACGTCGTCGTAATCTTTACGTTCCTGCGGTTTGGCCGGGCGGAGCTGCCCCGGTTTATTCCAGCCTGGCTTTTCGCCCTCTGGGGGATCGGACTCGTGGGCGCTTCCTTCGCCGTCCAATGGCTGTTCCTTGCCGAGTTCGGCCCAGCCGCCTCGGCGAAGTACTCGGCGTTCCTGCAGAACCTGCTGATGTCCGGGCTGTTCATTGCCATGTTCGTGGCGCGCCAGGGGCCGCGCGGCCAGTCGCTGCTCATTGCGGTGGCCAAGTGGTTGGGAACGCTGGCGCCGACGCTGCTGTTCGGCGTGTACGCGGACTCGCCGTTCATCCTGGGCATTGGATTGCTCTGCAGCCTCTTCGACCTGGCCTACATTGCCCTGCTGCTCTGGGCCAGGGCGCGGCCGGCCGCCTTTGGGTCCGCCCCCGACCCTTCACTGGCGGTGCGCTGAGCCCCACGCTTCGCACGCACGAGGGGCGCCCACCGTGTGGTGGACGCCCCTCAAAGGTGCAGCGGTGGATCAGGCCTTGCGGCGGAAGACCAGATCGGCCAGATTGGTGCCGGCGGCCAGCAGCAGGGCCGAGCCGAGCATGTGCAGGCCCACCAGCAGCGGCGGAAGCCCGGTGAAGTGCTGGGCGTAGCCAATGGCGCCCTGGAAGACGACGGCGCCAACCAACAGCATCGCTCCGGCGCGCAGCGCGTCCCCGGACCCGCGGCGCCACAGCAGGACCAGCACGATGACGGAGCTGATGACCAGCAGGTACACCGGCAGAACATGGACGCGCGTGATGAGGTCCGGATCCAACCCGTTGCGCGGGGCATCGGCGTCGCCGGCGTGGGGGCCGGAGCCGGTGACCACGGTTCCCAGAATGACGGCGAGGCCGCTGCAGGCAGCGGCGACGGCTGTCAGCTGGCGGACGGTCTTGGAGACGACCGGTCCGGTGGCCGTGGAAGCCAGGCCGGTGCGGCCGAAGGTCCTATTGACCAGCAGCATGGAGAAGACCACCAGTGCGGCGGAGACCAGGAAGTGCAGGCTGACCACCCACGGGTTCAGCCCGGTCAGCACGGACAGGCCGCCGATGACGGCCTGGACCGGGATGCTGGCCAGCAGGCCGAAGGCCAGCCAGAACAGATCCTTGCGTTCCTTGCGCAGATTCCACAGGAACACCAGCATCAGGCCGGCCACCAGGGCCAGCGCAAACGTCAGCGTGCGGTTGCCGAACTCGATGATGCCGTGGATGCCCATTTCCGGCGTGTTGACCAGCGAACCGTCGGTGCACTTGGGCCAGGTGGGGCAGCCCAGGCCCGAGGCGGTGAGCCGGACGGCGGCACCTGTGACGATCAGCACCGACTGGCCGATCAGCGACGCCACGGAGAGCTTGCGGATGGTGCCGTTCACGCTCGTGGGGAGCTTGCTCGTGAACCGCGACAGGGCGGTGGGGGAAGGATGGGTATCGCTCACGGATTTCAACTCCACTTGAACCAACGGATGGCAGCCAGGGAAGCCAGCAGCGACCAGCCCAGCAGAATGACAATTGCAAAAACATCCACCTGGCCGAAGACCAGTGCCTCGCGCATGGCACCGCCCAGGGCGCCGGAGGGCAGCCAGCCCACGGTGTCCTCCAGCCAGGCCGGAAGCCGGCTGGCCGGCAGGACGATGCCGCCCAGCGCGCCAAAGAGGATCCACACGAGGTTGGTGATGGCCAGGGTGGCCTCGGGGCGGACGGTGCCGGCGATGAGCAGGCCCAGCGCGGTAAAGGAAATGGCGCCCAGCACCAGCACGCCGGCGCCGAGGGCCAGGCCCGCCGGTTCCGGGCTCCAGCCCAGGAACAGCGCCGCCACCGACACGATGGCGGCCTGGATGACCAGTACGGCCAGCACGGCCAGCACCTTGCCGGCAATCAGCCCGGCCTTGCCCAGCGGTGTGGTGGACAGGAAGCGCAGCACCCCGTAGCGGCGGTCGAAGCCGGTGGCGATGCCCTGGCCGGTGAAGGCCGTGGACATGGCGCACAGGGCCAGCACGCCGGGGGTGGCCAGATCCACCCGGCTCGCGCCCATGTCGTCCAGCAGCGGCAGCGCAGAAAGGGCCACCAAGGCCATCAGCGGCAGCACAATCGCCAGGATCAACTGCTCGCCGTTGCGGAGCATGGTCAGGGTTTCATAGCGGCCCTGGCGCAGGATCCGCCGGCCGAGGGTGGCCGGCGTCGACGTCGGCATGGTGGGGGCGCTCATCGCAGCTCCGTTCCGGATACGGCCAGGAAGACGTCCTCCAGCGAACGCGAGGCCAGGTGGAGGGAGGTGGGCATGATGCCCTCCGCAGCCCACCACGTGCTGAGGGCAAGCAGATCCGCTGGCTCCAGGGGGCCCGTGACCGTGTAGCTGCCCGGGCGGGTTTCCACCAGAAGCAGCTCGCTGCGCAGGGCGGGCGAGGGCAGCAGCCCGGCGGGCCCTTCGAAGACGAGCGAGCGGTGGGCCTGTGTGGTGCTGGCCTCGCTCAGCAGCTCCGCGACGGTGCCCGACGCCACGGTTTCCCCGGCGTCGATGATGTAGACGTAGTCAGCCAGCTTCTGGGCATCGTCCAGCAGGTGGGTGGTCAGGATGATCGCCAGGCCCTGGCTGCGCAGTTCACGGATCAGCTCGAAGACCATCAGGCGCGATTGCGGATCCAGCCCGGCGCTGGGCTCGTCGAGGAACAGGACCTCTGGGTTGCCCACCAGCGCCGCCGCAAGTGCCACGCGCTGCTTCTGGCCGCCGGAGAGCCGGCGGATGGTGGTGTCGGCGAAGGCGGAAATGCCCAGCCGCTCCACCAGTGCATCAACCGAACGCGGGTTCTCGTACATGCTGGCCACATGGCGCAGCAGCGGGACGGGGCGGGCCGACGGCGGCAGGCCGCCGTCCTGGAGCATGACGCCGACACGGGCGCGCAGCGCGGCCCCTGCGGTCTGCGGATCCTCGCCGAGCAGGGTGATGTTCCCGCCGGTGCGGTGCTGCAGACCCTGGGCGCATTCGATGGTGGTGGTCTTGCCGGCACCGTTGGCGCCGAGGAGGGCTGTGACGTGGCCGCGGCGGGCGGTCAGGCTGACGCCGGCGACGACGCGCTTCATGCGCCCATCCAGTGCGGCGACGGGGCCAACGTCTTTGATGAGGCCGTCAATGATGAGGGCGGGGGATTCTGGCACAGTCGTATTCTACGCGAGGTAGTACACGCTGGTGCCGTGGTGCATTTCGGCCTTGGTGCCGGCGGCCAACATAATGGACCATGGGGAAAATCAAATCGCTGGCCACCGCCTTGTCCGTTGTTGTCTTTGCCGCCGCGCTGACGGGGTGCGACGACGGCGCTGCAGGTGCCAGAACCGCCGCGGACTCGCTGGCCACCGGATTGTCCACGCTCAATGTCGACTCGATCGGCTTCACCGATGGGGAGCCACAGGCCAAGACCGCCGCGCTGGCCGCCGCCACCAAGGGAGCCTCCGGGATCAAGCCGACCGTCGACGTCGAATCCGTCGCCGTGAAGGACAACGCCGGTACGGCCAATCTGGAGGTGGCCTGGCCGTTCGGCGCCGATAGCTGGAAGTACTCCACCACCGCACACCTGGAGCGCCGCGACGGTGCCTGGCACGTGGCCTGGCGGGCGGATCTGCTGCTTCCCGGCTTCGCTGACGGCGATGTCCTGTCCGTCCGGCGCAATACGCCCAAGCGCGGGGACATTCTGGGGGATGGCGGCGAGGTGCTCGTCACCAACCGCCCGGTGGTCCATGTGGGCATCGACAAGTCCCACGTGGATGCCGCCACCGCGCCAGCTTCCGCCAAGGCGCTGGCGGCCCTTCTCGAGCTGGACTCCGATGCCTACGCCGCGCAGGTCGCTGCCGCCGGGCCTGCAGCCTTTGTCGAGGCCCTGGTGATGCGCGATGATGCCTCCCGCACCGTCACCGATGGCGCCGTCAAGGCGATCCCCGGCGGGGCGGCGCTGCCGGGCACCCTGCCGCTGGCCCCCACGCGCACCTTTGCCCGGCCCATCCTGGGCACGGTGGGGGAGGCGACGGCGGAGCTTGTCGAGTCCTCCGGCGGCGCCCTCGGCGCCGGCGATGAAACCGGCCTGTCCGGCCTGCAGCGCGAATACGACAAGCAACTGCGCGGAATGGACGGCGCGGCCGTTTACAAGAAGGCCGCCGACGGCACCACCGTCCCCTTGTTCACCAGCGCGCCCGTGGGCGGAACTGCGCTGGCCACCACTCTGAACGCGAAGCTGCAGACGCTGGCCGAGGACACCCTCAAGGACGAGGCCTCGGCGGCGGCCATCGTGGCCATCCGGCCCTCCACCGGCGCCGTGGTGGCCGCTGCCAGTTCACCGGGCAGCAACGGCTACAACACGGCACTTCTGGGCCAGTACGCTCCGGGGTCCACCTTCAAGGTCGCCACGTCGCTGGCCATGCTGCGCAAGGGATCCACCCCGGACAGCATCGTCCAGTGCCCCGCGGAGCTGAACGTTGACGGAAAAATCTTCAAGAACGCCGGCACCTATCCGGCCGCCCACCTGGGTGCCATACCGCTCCGCGACGGGTTTGCGCACTCGTGCAACACGGTCTTCATCGGCGCCCGAGACACCGTGGCGCAGTCGGATCTGGCCTCGGCCGCGTCTTCGCTCGGGCTCGGTGTTGAGTCCCCGCTGGGAACTGCTGCGTTCTTCGGTGCGGTGCCCACCAGCGCCACGGGCCCGGCACACGCCGCGGCCATGATCGGCCAGGGCGAAGTCCTGGTGTCACCGCTGGCCATTGCCACAGTTGCGGCCTCCGTGGCCAAGGGATCCCTGGTCTCGCCCACTCTCGTGGCACTGGGTGCCGCCAAGCCGTCGGCCGCCGCCCCCACGGGAACGGCCGCCGCCTCCACGGCGGTTGCCGCGGGCCCGGCGCTGTCCGCGGCCGAGGCCGCACAGCTGCAGGACATGATGCGGGCCGTGGTCACCAGCGGGCACATTGGAATCCTGGCCGATCTGCCCGGCGCCCCGGTGCTGGCGAAGACGGGGACGGCGGAATACGGCAACGACACACCCTTGAAGACCCATGCCTGGATCATCGCCGCCAAGGGCGACCTCGCCGTCGCCGTCTTTGTCGAAGATGGTGGCTTTGGCTCGGTCACCGGAGGGCCGCTGATGAAGGCCTTCCTCGCGGGCGCGGGGGGCTAGCACGGTGGCGTTCCCAGTGGAAAGGCTCACCTTACTGGTTAAGGGGAGTAAATTACGTCATAATTGTGTTGTTTATTGTAATTGCACTACCACTGCGCCACCGAGGAGGTGTTCATGAGCGAAACACATGCAGCCGACGCTGCCACGATGCCGCCCGTTGACGCCGACGAACGCACCCGCGACCGCGTCCGCAGCGCCGTGCTGGAGCACGGCCCGATCAGCGCCGCGCAGCTGGGCAAGCTGCTGGGTTTGACCCCGGCCGCCGTCCGCCGCCACCTTGACACCCTGGACCGCAATGGCGTGATCGAGGTCAAGCTGGTCGGCAATGCACGTTCCGGCGCCGGCCGCCCGGCCCGCCGCTACGTCCTCTCGCGCCGCGGCCAGTCGGCCATGGGCAACGACTACCTCGACATCGCCCGCACCGCCCTCACGCAGCTGGCCGAGACCGGCGGCGAGGCGGCCATCACGGCCTTTGCCGAGCAGCGCTTCGCCAAGATGGAAGAGGACTACCGGCCCATCGTGGATGCCGCCGGCGATGACATCACGGCACGGTCCAAGGCCCTCGCCACAGCCCTGAGCGGCGATGGCTTCGTGGCCTCTTCGGCCAGCTTCAGCTTCACCGCCACCCTGGCCGCCGAACAACTGTGCCAGGCCCACTGCCCCGTGCAGGAACTGGCCACCAGCTTTCCGCAGTTCTGCGACGCCGAGACGGCCGTTTTCTCCCGGCTGCTGGGCACCGATGTGCGCCGGCTTTCCACCCTGGCCAGCGGCGGGCATGTGTGCACCACGCACATCCCCACCGGCAGGTCCGGCAGCAAGACAACAAACCCTGATACTTCGACGACTTCCAACCATTCACAAGAAAGGCCGTGATGACGGATCAACTAGCGCAGGATGTAGGCGCGGGGACGGCTGTCCAGGACACCATCAACCACGACATCCTCGAACGAAACCCTGAGCTGGAGGGCCTAGGCAACTATGCTTTCGGCTGGTCGGACAAGAACGAGGCGAGCGACAACGCCCGCCGCGGTCTGAGCGAAGAGGTCGTCCGCGACATCTCGGCCAAGAAGAACGAGCCCCAGTGGATGCTTGACCTGCGTCTGAAGGGTCTGAAGTACTTCGACCGCAAGCCCATGCCCACCTGGGGTGCAGACCTCTCCGGCATCGACTTCGACAACATCAAGTACTTTGTGCGTTCCACGGAGAAGCAGGCCGCGTCCTGGGAGGAGCTGCCCGAGGACATCCGCAACACGTACGAGAAGCTGGGCATCCCGGAAGCCGAGCGCAACCGCCTCGTCTCCGGCGTCGCCGCCCAGTACGAGTCCGAGGTTGTCTACCACCAGATCCGTGAGGATCTGGAAGCCCAGGGCGTCATCTTCCTGGACACCGACACCGCGCTGCGCGAACACCCGGAGCTCTTCCAGGAGTACTTCGGCACCATCATTCCGGTGGGCGACAACAAGTTCGCCTCGCTGAACACGGCCACCTGGTCCGGCGGATCCTTCGTCTACGTCCCCAAGGGCGTCCACGTGGACATCCCGCTGCAGGCCTACTTCCGCATCAACACGGAGAACATGGGCCAGTTTGAGCGCACGCTCATCATCGCCGACGAGGACAGCTACGTCCACTACATCGAAGGCTGCACGGCTCCGATCTACACCTCGGACTCCCTGCACTCCGCCGTCGTGGAGATCGTGGTGAAGAAGAACGCCCGCGTTCGCTACACCACCATCCAGAACTGGTCCAACAACGTGTACAACCTGGTCACCAAGCGTGCCATTGCACACGAGGGCGCCACCATGGAGTGGGTCGATGGCAACATCGGGTCCAAGGTCACCATGAAGTACCCGGCCGTCTACCTCGTGGGCGAGCACGCCAAGGGTGAGACGTTGTCCGTCGCCTTCGCTGGCGAGGGCCAGCACCAGGACACCGGTTCCAAGATGGTCCACATCGCCCCGAACACGAAGTCCTCCATCATCTCCAAGTCCGTTGCCCGTGGCGGCGGACGCGCGGCCTACCGCGGTCTGGTGCAGATCCGCGAGGGTGCCACGCACTCGGCCAACACCGTGCGCTGCGACGCCCTGCTGGTGGACAACATCTCCCGCTCCGACACGTACCCGTACGTCGACGTCCGCGAGGACGACGTCTCGATGGGCCACGAGGCCACCGTCTCGCGCGTCTCCGAGGAGCAGCTGTTCTACCTGATGTCCCGCGGCATGCCCGAGGACGAGGCCATGGCCATGATCGTGCGCGGCTTCATTGAGCCGATCGCCCGCGAGCTGCCCATGGAGTACGCCCTTGAGCTCAACCGCCTGATCGAACTCCAGATGGAAGGGGCCGTCGGTTAATGACTGAGCTCACCGAAGAAAAAGCCCGCATTGGCGCGCCCAGCGCAGCCAGTGACGTCCGCCGCATTGCCGGAATGAACGAGGAGGGCGAGCAGCTCTCCGAGATCAACCCCGCCAGCTCCCCGCTGGCAGGCGAAGCCACCAAGTCGCACAGCCACGGCGGCGGAGTCGGCATTCCGGACAGCTCGCGCGCCGGCCGCCTGACTTCGTACAACGTCGCCGACTTCCCGGCCATCACCGGCCGTGAAGAGGACTGGCGCTTCACCCCGCTGAAGCGTCTGCGCGGCCTGGACCGCGTGGCGCTCGACGGCGCTGCACCGCAGATCACCGTGGAGAAGTCCGAGGCCATCACCGTTGAGACGGTGGCCCGCACCGATGCCCGCATCGGCACCGCCGGCATCCCGGAGGACCGCGTGTCCGCTGCCGCCTGGGGCGCCTTTGCCGAGGCCACGGTTGTCACCATCCCGGCCGAACACGTTCCGGCTGACGAGAACGACGTCACCACGCTGACCATCACCGGTGTGGATTCCACTCCGGCGGCCAGCCACATCCTGGTGCACGCCAAGAAGTTCTCCACCGCCGTCGTCGTCCTCGACCACCGCGGTTCCGCAGTGGTGAGCGAGAACGTCGAAATGATCGTCGAAGACGGTGCTGCGCTGACGGTTGTCAGCATCCAGGACTGGGACGACGACGCCGTGCACGCTTCCTCGCAGCAGGTCAAGGTGGGCCGCGACGCCAAGTTCAAGCACATCGTGGTCAACCTCGGTGGCGACCTGGTCCGCATCACCCCCTCCGCCCGCTACGCAGGCACCGGCGGCGACGTGGAAATGTACGGCCTGTACTTCGCCGATGCCGGCCAGCACTTCGAGCAGCGCCTGTTCGTCGACCACTCGGCGGCCAAGTGCAAGTCCCGCGTCACCTACAAGGGTGCACTGCAGGGCGACGGCGCCCACACGGTCTGGGTTGGCGATGTGCTGATCCGCAAGGAGGCCGAGGGCACCGACACGTACGAGATGAACCGGAACCTGATCCTGACCCAGGGTGCACGCGCGGATTCCGTGCCGAACCTGGAGATCGAGACGGGTCTGATCGAGGGTGCCGGCCACGCCAGCGCCACCGGCCGGTTCGACGACGAGCAGCTCTTCTACCTGCAGTCCCGTGGCATGCAGGAGGATGTGGCCCGCCGTCTGGTGGTCCGCGGCTTCCTGAACGAGGTCATCCAGCAGATCAAGGTCCCCGCCCTGGAGGAGCGTCTGCGCGAGGCTGTGGAACGGGAATTGTCGGCAGGCGTCCTCTGATGAGCGCAGCCCCCCAGGCAACGCCGGCAGGCGAGGTGGTCTGCCAGAGTTCTGATGTGAGCGTCAAGAGCGCAATCCGCGTGGAGATCGGTGACGTTCCGGTCGCCGTGGTGCGGGATTCCGAAGGGGACCTGCACGCCATCGCGGACATCTGCTCGCACGCGGAGATTTCACTCAGCGAAGGCGATGTTGAAGGGTGCACCATCGAGTGCTGGGCACATGGCAGTTCCTTTGATCTGCGCAGCGGGGAACCGCTGACGCTGCCGGCCTACGAGCCGGTGGCCGTGTACGCGCTCACAGTCCAAGGCGAGGACGTCTTCGTGGACGTCACCAACATTCTTAACGGAGTCGGCGCCCCCTAGGGGATGCCGCCCGGAACGTATATTTCAAGGAGAAATGAAGAGTATGTCTACTCTGGAAATCAAGGATCTGTTCGTCAGCATCGACACCGAGCAGGGCAACAAGCCCATCCTCAAGGGTGTCAGCCTGACCATCAACACCGGTGAGACGCACGCCATCATGGGCCCCAACGGCTCCGGCAAGTCCACCCTGGCCTCCACCATAGCCGGCCACCCGCGCTACACCGTGGACAGCGGCTCCATCACGCTCGACGGCGAAGATGTCCTCGCGATGAGCGTGGACGAGCGCGCCCGCGCGGGCTTGTTCCTGGCCATGCAGTACCCGGTGGAAATCCCCGGCGTCACCATGACCAACTTCCTGCGCACCGCCAAGACCGCCATTGACGGCGAAGCCCCGGCACTGCGCACGTGGACCAAGGACGTCAAGGCCGCCATGGCGCAGCTGCGCATCGAGCCCGAGTTCGCCCAGCGCAACGTCAACGAAGGCTTCTCCGGTGGCGAGAAGAAGCGCCACGAGATCCTCCAGCTGGAGCTCTTCAAGCCGAAGTTCGCCGTGCTGGACGAGACCGACTCCGGCCTGGACGTTGATGCACTGAAGGTTGTCTCCGAGGGCGTCAACCGCGCCGCCGAGGAGAGCGAGCTGGGCACTCTGCTCATCACGCACTACACCCGCATCCTGCGCTACATCAAGCCGGACTTCGTCCACGTGTTCGTGGACGGCCGCATCGCCGAGGAGGGCGGCCCCGAGCTCGCCGACCGCCTCGAAGATGAGGGCTACGACCGCTACCTGGCCGCAGACGCAGCCCAGGCCTAGGAATCCGAGAAGGAATCATGACCGAGACCAGCCAGACGGAGTCCGTGGAGCCTGGCGCTGCACAGACCAACCTTGAAGACATCGAGGAAGCGCTCCGGGACGTCATCGACCCCGAGCTGGGCGTCAACGTCGTAGACCTGGGCCTGCTGTACGGCCTGCGCTACGCCGAAGACGGTGCCCTGCTGCTTGATATGACCCTGACGACGGCGGCGTGCCCGCTGCAGGATGTCATCGAAGAGCAGGTTGAGCAGGCGATTGGTTCCCTCGTGGACGAATGGCGCATCAACTGGATCTGGATGCCGCCGTGGGGGCCGGAGAAGATCACGGACGACGGCCGTGACCAGATGCGGGCCCTCGGCTTCAACATCTAGTCGACGCCCTTCGACACACTGCAAGACGCCTGTTTTTAGGGGGAGCCCGCCCGTCCCCAGCCATACCCGGATCTCGCAAGCTCGATCTGGGACCCTATGGCCGGGGGGCCCGTCGCGGAAGCCCGAAGCCGCTCCCGGCTCCCCCTAAAAACTAGGCGTCTTTGCGTTTATGCCACGAAACTACGGGGTCTTGACGGCGAAGGTGTCGCAGGATTGCAGATCGGCCGTCTGGTAGCCGGTGTAGAGCCATTTCTGCCGCTGGGCGGAGGAGCCGTGGGTCCAGGTTTCGGGGTTGGTCGATCCGGTGGCGGCCTGTTGGATCCTGTCATCGCCCACGGAGGACGCCGCGGAGAGTGCGTCGTTGAGGTCCTTTTGCGTGATCTTCTCCAGGAACGGCTGACCCGTGGCCGGGTCCGGCTGGCTTGAGGCGTAGCGGATCCAGATGCCCGCATAGCAGTCTGCCTGCAGTTCCGTGCGGACCGAGGCCGAGGCGGCACCCTGCGGGTCCTGCTGCGCGCGGCCGATGGTCCCCAGCAGGTCCTGGATGTGGTGCCCGAACTCGTGCGCCACCACGTATTCCTGGGCCAGCGGGCCGCCGGAGGAGCCGAAGCGCGTCTCCAGTTCCTGGAAAAACGCCGGATCGAAGTAGGCCTTCCCATCGCCGGGGCAGTAGAACGGGCCGACGTCGGTGGTGGCCGGTCCGCAGGCGGTGTTGGTGCCATTGGAGAAGATCACTGTGGTGGGCACCGTATAGTCCACGCCATAGGGTTTCAGATAGGCCGGCCAGAAGTCGTTCAGCGAGTTGGCCGTGCCGACGATTCGGCAGTCCAGCCGCTCGTTCGCCTGGGCGCCGGTCTTGCACGCGGCTATGCCCTGCGTTCCGGTGGCGGCCGGCTCCTGCCCCGTGCCGGCACCCGTCAGCCCCTCGAGCAGGCTGGGGTTGATGCCCAGCAGGGCCCCGATCAGCAGCACCAGCCCGCCGCCCAGACCGATGCCGACCTTCTTGCCCGTCCCCATGCCGCCACGGCGGTCCTCGGCCTGTGAGGGATCCAGCTGGGCGCCGTCGTTGAAACTCATGGCATCACAATAGTCCGCGCAGCCGTCCAACGGGTCCTCAAATGGGCAGCCAATTGCGCCGCTGCCCTAGGATGGAGCCGATGCCATACCTCAACTCCCTGCAGCGCTGGGCCCGCGACCGCGGCGCCCGGACCGCCGTCGCCGTCGGCAGCGACAGCCTTGGCTACGCCGAGCTCCTGGAGCGTGCCAGTGCACTCCTGCCGAGCACCGGCCCCGTGTCGGCCCTCTGCCAGCCCAACTCCCTGGACCTCGTGGCCCGCTTCACTGCGGGCATCGCCGGGCTGCGGGCCGCTGCCGTCCTCGACCCGGCCTGGCCGGAGCCGGTCCGCGGCGCCGTGCTGGCCCGGATCGCCGTGCTTGGCGCCGCCGACCTCCCGTCGCTGGCGCTGGAGCCGGGGGTGCAGCTGGTGGACGGCCCGCCGGAATCATCATTCCTGATTGGCCTGACCTCCGGCACCACCTCGACGCCGAAGGGGTTCCACCGCAGCCGTGCGTCCTGGCGGCTCTCCTTCGACGCGGGCATTGACTACTTTGGCCTGGCCGACGACGACGTCACACTGGCGCCGGGGCCGCTGGCCTTCAGCCTCAACCTGTATACGATGGCGGAATGCCTGTACGCGGGCAGCGAGTTCCGCACCCTGGCCGAGCCGACGGCGGCAGCGGCCGTCCAGGCGGTGGCCGACCACGGCGTCACGCGGTTGGTGCTGGTCCCCACCATGGCGGCCCTGATGGCCACCCACGCCCTCGCGGCCGGCAGCACTGCACCGGGCCTGCGCAGCATCATCTGCGCCGGCTCCGCACTGGACCCGGCGACGGTTGACCTGCTGCGGCGCTGGGCGCCTGCGGCCCAAGTGCACCAGTACTACGGGGCCTCGGAACTGGGCTTCATCGCCGCCGGCACGCCGGTTGCCGGCAATCCTCAGGACGGCGGCCCGGCTGCGTGTGCCGCGCCCGATCCGGCCCAGGGCGCCGCCGTCGGTCTGCCGTTTCCCGGCGTCGAAGTTGCCATCCGCGGCGACGACGGCGCAGTGCTGGGGCCGGGGGAGGCCGGGACCATCCACGTCCGCAGCCCACTCATCAGCAGCGGCTACCTCTGGGGCGACGACGGCCGGGCCTTCACCAGTTCCGCCGGCTGGTCCACCGTGCGGGACAAGGGGTTCCTGGACGACGCCGGCACGCTCCATGTGCTGGGCCGGGACTCGGACATGGTCATCAGCAGCGGCCACAACATCTACCCGCATGAGGTGGAGGCCGTGCTGTCCCGCTGCCCCGGGGTGGCCCGTGTGGTCGCCACCGGGGTGCGCGATGCCGTGCGTGGGCAGCGGCTGGTGGCCGCCGTCGCCGCCGAGCCCGGCACCGCAGTGGATGCCGCTGTCCTGCGTGCCGCGGCTGTGGCGGCGCTGCCGGCGCACAAGCGGCCGGGGCGATACTACAGCCTCGAGGCGCTGCCCCTGACGGCCGCCGGCAAGATCAGCCGGGCCATGCTCCAAGCCTGGATCGAGGAGGGGCACGAGGGTGCACACAGGATCTTCTAGCGGCACATTTTCCGACAACGCCGTGGTCATTGCCGCCCGGCGCACGCCGATCGGGCGGGCCGGCGGCGCCCTGAAGGGCGTCCCCGCGCAGGACCTCGCCGCACCCGTGCTGCGCACCCTGCTGGCCGACGCCGGCGGCACTGTCGGCCTCGGCGGCCTGCACCCGGCCGACGTCGTGCTGGGCAACGCCACGGGCGGCGGCGGCAACATTGCCCGGCTGGCCGCCCTCACTGCAGGGCTGGACGCGGCCATTCCGGGGTTGAGCGTGGACAGGCAGTGCGGCTCGGGGCTGGAAGCCGTCAATCTGGCGGCCCGCCTCGTCGGATCCGGTGCCGGGGAACTGTACCTGGCCGGGGGAGTCGAGAGCATCAGCACCGCTCCGGCCCGGGCGCACCGGCTCCCCGATGGCAGCCTGGACTTCTTTGACCGTGCCCGGTTCTCTCCCGATGAATTGGGTGATCCGGACATGGGCGTCGCCGCAGAGAACGTGGCGGCGCACTACGGCATCACGCGTGGGCGGCAGGACGCCTTTGCGCTGCGCAGCCACACGCTGGCCCTGCGCTCCGCGGCGGCAGGAGCCTTCGACGCCGAGCTGGTGCCGGTGGCCGGGCTGGCGGCGGACCAGGGGCCGCGGGCGAGCGTCACGGCGGCGCTGCTGGCTCGCTTCCCGGCAGCCTTTGTGCCCGGCGGCACCGTCACGGCCGGCAATTCCTGCCCGTACAGCGACGGCGCGGCCGCAGTCGTGGTGACCACCGAGGCCCGGGCCAGGGAGCTGGGGGCAACGGGCTGGCTGCGCTTCGTGGACAGCACCGTGAACGGCAACGAACCCACGTTGACCGGCGCCGGTGCGGCGCATTCGACGCGGGCACTGCTTGGGCGCCCGGCGGTGCTGGCCGCCCTCGGCGCCCAGGCTCCGGTTGGCGCGGCCTCTCTCCTGGATGGCGTGGAGTTGATGGAGTTCAACGAAGCCTTCGCCGCGCAGGTGCTGGCCGTGGCCGATGAGCTTGGCATCGACCCGGAGCGGCTGAACCGGCAGGGCGGAGCCTTGGCCCTGGGCCACCCCTACGGCGCGTCCGGCGCCGTCTCGGTGGTGCGGCTCTTTGCCCAGGCACGGGCACGGAACGTCGACGGCGACCTGGCCCTGGCGATGATCAGCATCGCCGGCGGCATGGGCATTTCCACCCTGTTCCGCTGGGAACGGGCCTAGTCCTCCGGGTCGCCCAGTCCGCGGGCGGCCAGTGCGTCGCCCGTGGCCCGGGCGTAGGCCACCGTGCCGATCACCACGGGAAGCGTCCTGGCCCGGATGTTCCGCTCCAGGCCGCGGGCCCGCGCCGCGTCGCGCACGTCGTCGAAGGCGCCGATCACAAACGGAATGCTGCGCAGCATCAGCTGCACGGTGAGCCCAAAGCGCTCAGGATCCGCACCGAAGCGGGCCAGCGGGCGGACGGCGGCGGAGAGGCCGTCCAGCAGCGCCGCCACGGTGGTGGTGGAGGTCAGGATGTTGGACGCGATGACCGTGGCAATGATCGCGGCCACCACAGTCCACGCCGTTCCGGGCCCGTTCTGCCACCACTGGAAGGCGGCAATCAGGACCAGGAACGGTGCCATCATGCGCACCGCCCGCCAGATCCGCCGGGCAGGCAGGCCGGCAGCAAAGTGGAGCCCGACGACGACGGCGAGCACCGCCGTCGTCGCTCCAACCGTCGGGAAACCGAAGCAGGCCACGGCAACGAGCGCCAGCAGGATCCCCTTCAGCCACAGGGGCGTGCGGTGCACGATGGAGCTGCCGGGATGGTAGTTGCCGATCAGGTGGGCGTGGCCGCGCATCAGGCCGCCATGGCCCGGTAGTGCGCCACGGCATCCTCGGGGGCGCCGTCGAAGACCACTGCAGCGTTGTCCACCACCAGCGCCCGATCGCAATCCAGCGCGAAGTCCAGATCGTGGGTGGAGATCACCAGCTGCTGGGGGAGTGCAGCCAGTGTGGACCGCAGCAGGCGCGTGTTGCGCAGGTCCAGCAGGGTAGAGGGCTCGTCCAGCACCAGCACATCGGGATCCACGGCGAGCACGGCGGCCAGAGCCACCAGCTGCCGCTCGCCACCGGAGAGCTCGTAGATGCTGTTCTCGGCCACCTTCGCCAGACCAAACCCCTCCAGCGCGGCGAGGGCCGCGGCACGGCGCTGGGCCGCCGGCAGTTTCAGGCGCCGCAGCGAAAGTTCGATGTCCTCCACCGGCGTGGGCATCACCAACTGCGAGAGTGGATCAGTGAACACAAAGCCCACGCTGCGGCGCACGGCACTGCCATGGGTCCGGGTGTCCAGACCATTGATCCGCACCGATCCAGAGTCGGGCAGCAGCAGGCCGTTGAGCAGGCGCAGCAGGGTGGATTTGCCCGACCCGTTGGCGCCGATCACGGCGATGCGCTGCTCGGACAATGCCAGGGTGGTGGAGGACAGAATGGTGCGGTGGCCGCCGTCGGCCAGCTCCACGCTGGCCCCGGCGGCCTCAAGTTCAATCAGGCTCACTTGCGGCGGCGCACCAGAATATCGGGGAACGCGCGGTGCAGGCTCAGGGCGATGGACACTGCCACCACGTTCTTGAGGATGTCGCCCGGGAGGAAGACGACATCTGCCGCCAGGGCCGCGGTGAGCCCCATGCCCTTCAGGGCCAGTCCGGCGATGCCGAAGGCGTGGATGACCACCATGCCCGCGATCGCGGCACCGAAGAGGCCCAGCCACTTGCGGCGGGTCCGCACTGCGATGGCGGCCAGGGCGCCCGTGACGGCCACGCCGCCCAGGAAACCGATGATGTAGCCGGCGGAGGGGCTGGCCAGCACGGCAACGCCGGAGCGGAAGCCGCTGAAGATCGGCAGGCCAACGAGGCCCAGCAGGATGTAGAGTCCGACGGCGGCCAGGCCCCGGCCAAAGCCCAGCACCAGGCCGCACAGGGCGACGACGAGCGTCTGCAGCGTGATGGGGACGCCCAGGCCGCCCACGGGGATGCCCGGAATGCTGATCGAGGCGGCCAACAGGGCCGCGAAGACGGCAATCAGGGCCAGGTCGCCGGAGCGCCAGCGGCGCCTGCCGGCAATGGACGGCGCGGAGGAGGCCGTCGTCCCAGCGGCCGGTTCACCCTGCGGCAGGGAATCGGAGGAGGGCTTGAGTGCCGGATCAGTCATGGTTCTGCTTTCTTTTGGCCCGCAGCGCATGGTTTTAACCACAACGGACGCATATCAAGAGGAGACGGAGCATCTTTGCTCCGCGGCTCGGTAGAATGGAAAGGCTGTGCTTTGCAAGGATGGAACCCTCGGGTTCCGCCAGGCGGCCGCTGCACCTCTTATTCGTTCTGTGAAAGGTTACTACCTTGATTATCGTCCAAGACCTTGAGTTACGCGCCGGTGCGCGTTTGCTCATGGACGAAGTGTCCTTCCGGATCGACAAGGGCGACAAGGTGGGGCTGGTGGGCCGCAACGGCGCCGGCAAGACCACGCTGACCAAGGTTTTGGCCGGCGAGACCCTGCCCGCCGGCGGCAAGGTCAGCCGCAGTGGCGAAATCGGCTACCTGCCGCAGGACCCCCGCACGCCCGACATGGAGCAGCTGGCCCGCGACCGCATCCTCTCCGCCCGCGACCTGGACGTGGTCATCACGAAGCTGCGCGCCACCGAGATGGACATGGCCAGCGAGGACGCATCCGTCCGCGACAAGGCGATGCGCCGCTACGACCGCCTGGAGCACGAGTTCCTGAGCAACGGTGGCTACGCCGCCGAGGCCGAGGCGGCGGCGATCTCCTCCAACCTGGCCCTGCCCGAGCGCATTCTGAACCAGCCGCTGAAGACCCTCTCCGGTGGCCAGCGCCGCCGTGTGGAGCTGGCCCGCATCCTGTTCTCCGGTGCCGAGACGATGCTGCTCGATGAGCCCACCAACCACCTTGACGCGGATTCCGTGGCCTGGCTGCGCGACTTCCTCAAGAGCCACCAGGGCGGGCTGATCGTGATCAGCCACGACACCGAGCTGCTCGAGGCCACGATCAACAAGGTCTACCACCTGGATGCCAACCGGGCCACAATCGACCAGTACAACCTGGGCTGGAAGAAGTACCTGGAGCAGCGCGAGACGGACGAGCGTGCCCGCAAGCGCGAGCGTGCCAACGCCGAGAAGAAGGCCGGCGTCCTGATGGACCAGGCCAACAAGATGCGCGCCAAGGCCTCCAAGGCCGTCGCCGCGCAGAACATGGCCAAGCGCGCCGAGCGCCTGATGGCGGGCCTGGCGGAGGTGCGGGCCAGCGACAAGGTGGCAGCCCTGCGCTTCCCGGAGCCGTCCCCCTGTGGCAAGACGCCGCTCATGGCCGAGGGCCTGAGCAAGTCCTATGGCTCGCTGGAAATCTTCACCGACGTTGATCTAGCCATCGACCGCGGCTCCAAGGTGGTCATCCTGGGCCTCAACGGTGCCGGAAAGACCACGCTGCTGCGCATGCTGGCGGGCGTGGACAAGCCGGACACCGGCGAGGTCATCCCGGGCCACGGCCTGAAGATCGGCTACTACGCCCAGGAGCACGACACGCTGGACACCAGCCGTTCGGTGCTGGAGAACATGCGCAGCGCTGCCGGTGACATGAACGACGCCGAGGTGCGCAACATCCTGGGCTCGTTCCTGTTCTCGGGCGACGACGTCAACAAGCCCGCGGGCGTGCTCTCCGGTGGTGAGAAGACCCGTCTGGCCCTGGCCACGATCGTAGCCTCCTCCGCCAACGTGCTGCTGCTCGATGAGCCCACCAACAACCTGGACCCGGCCAGCCGCGCCGAGATCCTGCAGGCGCTGAAGAACTACAGCGGCGCCGTCGTGCTGGTCAGCCACGATGAGGGTGCCGTCGAGGCGCTGGACCCGGAGCGCGTTGTGCTGCTCCCGGACGGCGTCGAGGACATCTGGAACCAGGACTACCTGGACCTGATCACCCTGGCCTAGCACTTCCGGCTGCTGCCCCGCAGTTGCTGCCCCCCTTGAATGCTCCCGAGCTTTCAAGCCGGCAGCAACTGCGGGGCAGTTTGCGTTGGGGGGAGGATGGTCGTGGGGGACAAGTGTTCTAATGGGATCGTCTGTGGAGGGATAGGCGGGCCGGGCGTGGCCCTACATTGGCCGGCCTTGAGGCAACTTTATAGAAGGTATATTCGAGTACAGTCTAGCATACTAGAATCTGGAAGTGTACAATAGCGACTAGACGTTCACACCCGTGGACGGAGCATTCAGTCAGTTCAGCGTCAATTGAGACGGGGACCATGGTGGACGGTTATGCGGGAGCTGTTGCCAGCCGCTTTGCCCTGCACGCCGATGGCTCGGAATCGACAGGCCCTCGTACGACGGCGGGCCCGGTGCCGGAGGCCTTGGACGTCGCCGCATGGGTGGCCGCCCTGGCCGCACCGATGGCGCCTGCCACCAAGAGTTCTTCGCAGTTGGCGGACCCTGCCGGTTGCCCTGGAACCAATGACGCGCCCTTGGCCTTGGCCGGAGGAATCGACGGACTGTCTTCGCCAGCGCGGTCCGCCGCACGCATTCCGCAGGCAAGTTCAGTGCTGATCGACCAGATCCGCGCGCTGGAGGAGCTCAAGGGCGCCGCGGCCGGGCGGCAGGCGGTCCTCGCTGCAGCCTTTGATGCCCTGCAGCGCCGAGACCAGGAATCCCGCGGAGTGCCCGTGAAGGATATGGGCAAGGGGGTGGGCGCACAGATAGCTCTGGCCCGGCGGGACCCACCTGCCAAGGGCGCACGGCACCTCGGATTGGCCAAGGCACTCGTCCGGGAAATGCCGCACACTCTCCGCGCGCTTCAGCGGGGCAGAATTTCCGAATGGCGGGCCACCTTGCTGGTGCGCGAGACGGCGTGCCTGTCGTTGGAAGACAGGATGGCTGTCGACGAGGACCTTGCCGGCAACCTGGAATCCCTCGAAGCCTTGAACGACAAGGCCATCGTGGCCCGTGCAAAGCAGGCCGCCTACAGATTGGACGCCGCCGCCTTCGTAAAGCTCCGCGAACGCTCCGAGACGGAACGCAACGTCACCTGCCGACCGGCACCCGGCGGCATGGTCTTCCTCTCGGGGCTGCTGACACTGAAGGGCGGGGTTTCTGCGCTGGCGGCGCTTGACAGCGAGGCCACGCTGCTGCGAGCCCGGGGGGATTCCAGAAGCCGGGGCCAAATCATGGCAGATGCCATGATTGAACGACTCACCGGAGCGGTGGATGCACGCAATGCATCTGTCGAGATCCAACTGGTTATGACGGATCGTGCGCTCTTCGACAATGGCGCGGAGCCCGCCTACCTTCCGGGCTACGGGGTGATCCCAGCCCCCGATGCCCGCGCCCTCGCAACGTCCGACCAACACGGGCTGGAAGCAAAGGACCGCGTTCGGATCCGGCGGCTCTTTACGTACCCCGGCACGGGTGAACTCGTTGGCATGGAGGCGCGTTCACGGTTGTTCCCCGAGTCCCTGCAGCGGCTCGTCCGCGCCCGGGACCAGGTCTGCCGAACACCGTGGTGCGGCGCGCCCATCAGGCACGCCGACCATGTGAAATCGTGGGCCTCAGGTGGGCCAACGAGTGCCGCCAATGCGCAGGGCCTGTGCGAACGCTGCAACCAGACCAAGGAACTTGCCGGTTGGTCGTCCGAGACCGTGTCCGGTCTGCGGCACACGGTTGAGACAACCACGCCGACGGGCCACGTCTACCTGGGCATGGCACCGCCACTGCCCGGCACCTCGGATGGAGATGCCGCATTAGACGGAGGCCTGCGCGCGGAAACGGATGTGGCATATCCGATGCCGCGGGAGCACGCACGGGCTCTGACAGTCCGTTTGCCGGCCGAAGCCGCCATTGCGGAGGAATCACCAAAGGGCCCAACAGCAACCACCGATGCTGTCGACGCCATATCAGCGGGATCATGGCTTCTGGCCACGACGGGGCGTGCGGCAGGCCGGCCACTTCGACGGCACTACGTCAATGATTGGGCTGCCCGCCATGGGCCTGGCCTGCAGAGCCGGCCACCCGGCGCCATGATGAGTGCTGGGTCCACAAGAAGGCCTGGTCCCAGTGCGCGTGCCAGCCCGGCGTCCGGCAGTGAAGACAGCGCCAGACAGTGATGGCAGCGTCAGCGCACCTGCGTCGGGGTGGCTCCGGAAATGCGGGCCAGTTCGCCATAGTTGATGGAGAACATGGCGCTGTGGTGCCCGGCGCCCGCCCACAGGATCGGATATTCCGCGAGGCTCTGATCCAGCAGTGTCTTGATGGGCTGCGGATGCCCCACCGGAGCCACTCCGCCCACCTCCTGGCCGGTGTGTTCCAGAACGAAGTCCGGCGAGGCGCGCTTGATGGGCGGCAGCCCGTTCAACCGTGCGGTAAGCCGTACATCCACCCGGGCGGCACCGCTGGCCAGAATCAACAAGGGCTCTCCACCACAGACAAAGACGAGGCTGTTCGCAATGGCACCCACCTCACAGCCCAGGGCGGCAGCCGCGGCCTCTGCCGTTGGCACGCTGTCGTCGAAGATGGCAACAGTGTCCGCTGCGCCGGCGGCCAGCAGTGCTTGGCGGACGGCGTTTACGGCTGCAGGGTCAAGGGTGGCGGAGGGCTCGTGGGTCATGGAGCCATTTTAGCCGCCGGGCGCCTGCCCCCATCGGTCCCCTTGTCGCAGCCACGTCGTAGGCTACCGCCATGGATATTATTCTGGTTCCCGGTTTTTGGTTGGATGCGTCCTCGTGGTCGGAGGTGGCACCGCCGCTGGCTGCCGCCGGCCACCGGCTCCACCCTCTCACGCTGCCGGGCCTTGAGTCCGTCGATGCTCCGAGGGCCGGCATTGGGCTGAAGGACCACATCGATGCCGTCACGGCCGTCGTCGACTCCCTTGAGGGGAAGGTGGTTCTCGTGGGGCATTCCGGCGGTGGCGCCATCATCCACGGTGTTGTTGACGCACGCCCGGACCGGGTGCTCCGCGCCGTCTACGTGGACAGCGGGCCCCTCGGCGAAGGCGGCGTGATCAACGATGAGCTGCCGGTGGAGGGCGACGAGATCCCCCTCCCGGCATGGGAAGTCTTCGACGATGAGGACCTGGTGGATCTCGACGACGACCTCAAGGCGGTGTTCCGGGCCCGGGCCATTCCGCAGCCGCGCGCCGTGGCCCAGGACCAGCAGCACCTGCACGATGAACGGCGCTACGACGTTCCGGCCACCGTGATTGCCTGCGAATTCCCCTCCGCCATGCTCACCAAGATGATCGCCGACGGCCACCCCTATGTGGCGGAACTGGGACGGATCAAGGACGTGGAGTACATCGACCTGCCCACCGGGCACTGGCCGCAGTTTACCCGCGCGGCGGAGCTGGGAGAGGCCATTCTGGCCGCCGTGGACCGCTAGAAGCCCTGGGCGTCCAGGAGTGCGTCCTCTTCTTCCTCGGCGGTCGGTTTTGCACCGGCCTTGCGGGTCTTGGGCCGCTTGGCCACGAACGCCGAGCCGCGGCCCAGCAATTCCTCGGGATCGATGCCGTTGGCAGCCTCCTCGGCGGCGAACGCATCGTTGAGGGCCTGCTGGCGGGCTGCGTAGCCAAAGCCGACAAAGATCAGCAGCCCAAAGCAGAACCACTGCATCGAGTAGCTTAGGTGCGAGCCCTCATCCACGGAAGGCATGGGGAATGCGACGGGCGTTGTGGCCGCCGAGGGGGACTCCGAGGCCAGCTGTCCATAGGCGCCCGTCAGCACCGGGTAGGGGAGAGTCTGCGCATAGCTGGCCAGGTCAATCGAGGCCAACTGCCCCTCGGGGGCGCCGCGCTGCAGCTTCGGCTCGGCGGGCTTGAGCCGGACGACGGCGGTGACGGGGCCCGGGACGGGCTCCGGGATGGAATCCGGGTAGCCGGCCTCTTTGTTGCCGATGGGCAGCCAGCCGCGGTCCACGATGACGGTTTCGCCGCTGTCCAGGCGGAAAGGAACCACCACCTCATAGCCGGGTTGGCCATTGAGCGGGCGGTTGCGGACAATGCGCTGGCCGGCGAGGTCGTAGCTGCCGTGCAGCGTCACCTGGCTCCACTCGCGTGAAGAATCCAGGGACTCAAACTGATCCTTGGCCACGGCAAAGTCCACGGGCGCGGCGGAGTAGTTGGTGGTGATGGTGTTGATGTTGGCCACGACGGCCGTGCGGCGGTCCATCTGCCACAGGCCCAGCGAGGCGCACACGGCGGCGAAGAAGCAAGCGAGCACAAAGTAGCCCAGCCATTTGCTGGTCAATAGGAACTTGTAGCGGGCCATCAGAGGGCGTCCCGCACATTGCCGGCAACGGCGCCGTCGTCAGCGCTGGCAGCCTCGGACAGCGGCCGGGTTTCACGCCACAGGTCGCGGCTGCGCAGGTAGTCCTCGAGCCACTGAGCATGTTCATCACAGGCGAGCCAGGTCTTGCGGCGCTCCGGCGTGTGGATCTTGGGGTTGTTCCACAGCAATGCCGTGGTGGCCGCCGTGCGGCAGCCTTTGCGCGAGCACACCGTCTCGACCGGGACGTCCTGCCCGGAGAGCATGTCGATCAGATTCACTTACGCTTCCTCGTCATCAATGATTTCGCCCTGCAGCACCACGGGGCCCTCGTCGTCCCCGGCAGCGCCGTCGTCCGATCCCTCCAACTCCGCCAGCGGAGCCTCATCCAGCAGCGCCGTCGAGTGCATCTGTACTGTGTCGCTGCCACCATTGGCGATGACCACGGCTATCCATGGCAGCAGCACGGCCCCGACCACGGGGATCAGTTTGAACCAGCCGTCAAAGACGAAGATCAGCACCAGGCAGACCATGCGGATGCCCATGGCCGTGGCGTATTTGATCATCCGCGAACGCATCTCGTCACTGTGCCCGGTGCGGGCATCGGTGATGTTGTGGACATCCGCCACGGGCGCGTGAGAGGACCCAGCATCGTGCGGCGCATCGCCGGCCGGGCCGGTTGGCTGCGGTGCAATATTGTGTTTCATCACGCTCCAAAGGACCCTCCCATTCTCCCACTGGAGGAGGGAAGCTCCAAAAGCAAACTGTGTGCCGCGCGCCGCTACACCGTAGGATTCAAACCGAGATATCTCCCTTGAGCCGTGATATCCCCCGCTTTAAGCAGCGGTGTCACGGACAGAAAGCAATTGAGGAACTTATGAGTGAAGCAACACCTGCGCCGTCCACCGGACGCAGCGTCCTGATCACGGGCGGAAACCGCGGGATCGGTTTGGCCATTGCAAAGGCCTTCCTAGCCAACGGCGACAAGGTTGCTGTCACCTACCGCAGCGAGTCGGAACTGCCCGACGGCGTTCTGGGCGTCCAGGCCGACGTCACCGACCAGGCATCTGTCGACGCCGCGTTCACCGCGGTTGAAGCCGCACACGGTCCCGTGGAGGTTCTGGTGGCCAACGCCGGCATCACCAAGGACACGCTGCTGATGCGCATGAGCGAAGACGATTTCACCTCGGTGATCGACACCAACCTCACCGGCGCGTTCCGCGTCATCAAACGCGCGTCCAAGGGCATGATCCGCCTGCGCAAGGGCCGCGTCGTCTTGATCTCCTCGGTCTCGGGCCTTTACGGCGCCCCCGGGCAGGTCAACTACTCCGCCTCCAAGGCCGGCATGGTGGGCATCGCCCGCTCGCTGACCCGTGAGCTGGGCTCCCGCGGCATCACCGCCAATGTGGTGGCCCCGGGGTTCATCACCACCGACATGACTGCCGAGCTCCCCGCGGAGACGCAGAAGCAGTACCTGGCTTCCGTGCCTGCCGCCCGCTTTGGCTCGGCCGATGAAGTGGCCAAGGTGGTCCGCTGGATCTCCAGCGACGAGGCCGGCTACATCTCCGGCGCCGTCATCCCCGTGGATGGCGGATTGGGCATGGGCCACTAGTTCCCAGCAGCATCCGGGCCGCCCGCTGGGCGGCCCGTCCTTGAACCGTAAGTAGAACCGACACCATGGAGGTATGTAATGGGTCAGCTTGAAGGCAAGACAGCAATTGTGACGGGGTCCTCCCGCGGCATCGGCGCGGAGGTGGCCAAGAACCTGGCCGCCGAGGGCGCTGCCATCGTCGTCAACTACCGCCAGAAGGCGCCGCGCGCCAACAAGGTGGTGGCCGAGATCGAGGCCGCCGGCGGCCGCGCCGTGGCCGTGGGCGCCGATCTGACCACCCAGGAGGGTGTGCAGTCGCTGGTCAGCGCCGCGATGGAGAATTTCGGTTCCCTCGACGTGCTGGTGCTCAACGCTTCCGGCGGCATGGAGTCCGGCATGGAGGAGGACTACGCGCTCAAGCTCAACCGCGACGCGCAGGTCAACATGCTCAACTCCGCACTGCCGCTGATGCCCGAGGGCTCGCGCGTGGTGTTCGTCACCAGCCACCAGGCCCACTTCGTCGACACGGCGGAGACCATGGCGGAGTACCTGCCCGTGGCCAAGAGCAAGCGTGCCGGCGAGGACGCGCTGCGTGCGCTCATCCCGAACCTGGCCGACCACGGCATCAAGCTGGTTGTCGTCTCCGGTGACATGATCGAGGGCACCGTTACGGCGACCCTGCTGGACCGCGCCAACCCGGGCGCCATCGAGGCCCGCCGCGCCGAGGCCGGCAAGCTGTACTCCGTGGTGGAGTTCGGCGCCGAGGTGGCCGCCATGGCCACCGCCGACGTCGAGAGCGGCCACACCGAGTACGTGGGCGGCGCAGAGACGTTCAAGAGCTAGCCACCTGCGCAGCAGTATTCCTGCAATGAACAGGAAGGGCCCGTCCGGTGGACGGGCCCTTCCTGTCTTTTGTTCGATGCAGGTTAGATGCCGGCCAGGGCCAGCGCCACATCGAGCTGCGGCAGGTTGATCTGCGCATCGGCGGCGGCGCGCACGGCGGGCTTGGCGTTGAACGCCACGCCCAGGGCGGCCACGGCCATCATGTCCAGATCGTTGGCGCCGTCGCCGATGGCGATCGTGTGGGCCAGATCGATGCCGGACTCGCCGGCCCAGCGGCGCAGCGCCGTGGCCTTGGCGGCGCGGTCGACGACGTCGCCGACCACCTTGCCGGTGAGCACGCCGTCGACGATCTCCAGATCGTTGGCCAGCGCAAAATCCAGCTGCAGCTCGGCGGCGAGAGGTGCCAGGATCTGGCTGAACCCGCCCGAGACGGCGGCGACGACGTGGCCCGCGGCCTTGGCTTCGCGCACGAGGCGCTCGGCCCCGAGGGAGAGCTTCACCTTGGCACCGACCTCGGCCAGTACGCTTTCGGGCAGGCCGGCCAGCGTGGCCACGCGGGAGTGCAGGCTCTGGGCGAAGTCCAGTTCACCCCGCATGGCCGCGGCGGTCACCTCGGCCACCAGGGCCTCGGTGCCGGCATGGGCTGCCAGCAGCTCGATGACCTCCTGCTGGATCAGTGTGGAGTCAACATCCATGATGATGAGCTTCCGCTCGGCGCCGCGCAGGGGGGCCGGCACCACTGCCGTGTCCACGCCGTCGACGGCGGCGGCGGCCAGGGCGGCCCGCACCCGGCCCAGCGCAGTGTCGTCGCCGGCACCAGTTGAGGCGGCATCGCCGTCGAGCTCCACGTCCATCACGTAGGCCTCAAAGGCAGGATCCTGCCGCCGGTGTTCGGAGAGCACGCGGGCTCCGCCGTCGGCGAGCACGGTGCGCAGCTGCTCAAGGATTTCCGGGGACAGGGAGCGGCCATAGCTGACCGCGGCAAAGGTGGAAGGCATGGCCCCATTCTAGCCAAACGGCACCGTGTCCAGGCCCACAGGCGCCGCCCGCCGCCACAGTTCGCATTAGCCCGCCCGCGTGCCCTAGTGTCTTTGTCTATGAGTGAAGTTCTTGGCTTGGCCGGCGTCAGCGTAGTCCGCGGCACAAAGACCCTGTTGGATTCCGTCGACTGGGAAGTCAAGGAAGGCGAGCGTTGGGTGGTTCTTGGCCCCAACGGTGCCGGAAAGACCACTCTGCTGCAGATTGCCGGCGCCCGGATGCACCCCACACGCGGCGTGGCAGGCATCCTGGACGAGGTCATGGGCGCCGTTGACGTCTTTGAACTGCGCCCCCGCATCGGCCTGGCCTCCGCATCCCTGGCCAACCAGATCCCCGAGCACGAGAAAGTGCTCAACGTGGTGGTCACCGCCGCCTATGGCTTCACCGGCCGCTGGCGCGAGGCCTACGACCGCGCCGACGAGCGCCGTGCCTTCAATCTGCTTGAGGACTGGGGCATGTCCACTTTCATGAACCGTTCCTTTGCCTCGCTCAGCGAGGGGGAGCGCAAGCGCGTCCAGATTGCCCGCGCCCTGATGAGCGACCCGGAGCTGCTGCTGCTCGATGAGCCCGGCGCCGGCCTGGATCTGGGCGGCCGCGAGGACCTGGTCCGCCGCCTGAGCGAGCTGGCCCAGGACGAGGACGCCCCCGCCATGGTGCTCGTCACCCACCACCTCGAAGAGGTCCCTCCGGGATTCACCCACGCCCTCCTGCTGCGCGACGGTGCCGTCGTCGCCAAGGGCCCGGTGGAGGAGGTCCTCACCGAGGAACACCTCAGCGCCACCTTCGGCCTGCCGCTGTCCGTGAGCACCAACGCGGGCCGCTTCACCGCCACAGCCCGGCACTAGTCCGGAGCGCCGACGCCATGGAGCCGTTGCACGCCGTTTTCATTCTCCTGGGCGGGCTCTGGGCCGGCACCATCAACTCTGTGGTGGGGTCGGGGACGCTTGTCACCTTCCCCATCCTGATCGCGCTGGGCTACGCCCCAGTGATGGCCACCATCTCCAATGCCATGGGTCTGATCGCCGGCGGCGTGTCGGGCGTCTGGGGCTACCGGCGCGAGCTGGTGGGCATGCGTGCCAATCTGGTGCGTCTGCTGCCGGCGTCCGTGCTTGGCGGCATCACCGGCGCCTGGCTGCTGCTCCACCTGCCCGAGAAGGTCTTCGGCCAGGTGGCGCCGGTGCTGATTGTGCTGGCCCTGCTGATGGTCGTCCTGCAGCCGCGGCTGCAGCGGGCCCTCAAGGCCCGGGCCGCGGCGAACGACGGCGTCCCGCACCCCTCGCACAACATCGTGATGGTGCTGCTGGTGTTCCTGGCCGGCGTCTACGGCGGCTACTTTGTGGCAGCCCAGGGCATCCTGCTGGTGGGCATCCTGGGCATCTTCATGTCCGGAACTCTGCAGAACGCCAATGCCGTCAAGAACGTGCTCTCGCTGGCCGTCAACTGTGTGGCGGCGGTGTCCTATCTGCTCTTCGCCGGCGACAAGATCATCTGGGCCGTGGTGGGCCTCATCGCCGTCAGTTCACTGGTGGGCGGAGTGGTTGGCTCGAAGATCGGCCGGCGCCTCTCTCCGGTGGTGCTGCGTACGGTGATCGTCCTCCTCGGCTTGGTGGCCCTGTACTTCATGGTGGCGAAATTGGTGGCCGCAGCGTGATCATCGAACTGACGGATGCCGCCGACCCCCGGGTGGCCGACTACACCCAGCTGACAGACGTCCAGCTCCGCCGGGTCCGTGAGCCCGCCGAGGGCCTCTACATCGCCGAAAGCTCGCGGGTGCTCCGCCGGGCTCTGGAGGCCGGCCACCGGCCGCGCTCCTTCTTCCTGGCCGCCAAATGGCTGGACGATCTGGCAGATGTGCTGGCAGATTACCCCGACGTGCCCGCCTTTGTGGGCAGTCCCGGCATCCTGGAAGAGATCACCGGCTTCCACCTGCACCGCGGCGCCATGGCCGCCATGCACCGCCCGGAGCCCGTCCCCGTGGCGGAGCTGCTGGCCGGCGCCCGGCGTATCGCCGTGCTGGAGGACATTGTCGACCACACCAATCTGGGTGCCATCTTCCGCTCTGCCGCCGCATTGGACGTCGACGCCGTGCTGGTCACCCCGCGCTGCGGGGACCCGCTGTACCGCCGCAGCATCCGCGTCAGCATGGGCACCGTGTTCCAGATCCCCTGGGCGCGGCTGGAGGACTGGCCGGCGGACATGGAGCTGCTCCACGCGGCCGGCTTCACCACGGCGGCACTGGCCCTGACGGATGACTCGCTCACCATCGATGGGCTGGCCGCCCGCAAGGATGACAAGCTGGCGCTGATCCTGGGCACCGAGGGGGAGGGGCTGAGCGATGCGACGCTTCAGGCCGCCCGCTGCACGGTGAAGATCCCCATGCGCCGCGGCGTCGACTCGCTCAATGTGGCGGCCGCCAGCGCCGTCGCGTTCTGGGCCTGCCGCGCCCCGGAGTAGGCTCCAGTCATGGACATTGGCGATCAGGTGAAGGACTTCGAGCTGCCGGACCAGCACGGCGTGCGGCGTTCGCTCGTTGCTGCGCTGGCCTCCGGTCCGGTGGTGCTGTTCTTCTACCCCGTGGCAGGCACCCCCGGCTGCACACAGCAGGCCTGCCGTTTCCGCGACCTTGGCGCAGAGTTCGCCGCCGCCGGCGCCACGATTCTGGGCATCAGCGCGGACACCGTGGACCGCCAGCTGGCCTTCGCCCAGGCCAACCGGCTGGGCTACCCGCTGCTCAGCGACCTCGACGGCGCCGTCGCCGATGCCTTTGGCGTGCGCCGGCGGCTCCTGGCCAAGAAACTGCCGCCTCGCCGGGCCACCTTTGTCATCGGCACGGACGGCATCGTGCGGGAGATCATCGCCAACGAACTGGACATGGCGGCCCACGCCGACGGCGCCCTGGCGGCCCTCCGCACGATGTAGGTTCCGTCCGAACCATGCTCCGCGCATCATGTCAAGAGGTCTGTGTGGATTCCCGTTGACAGTGTCAGGAAGCGGGAATACCCTCGGTTTAACGGGGCCTTCGTGTGGTTCCCAACGAATCTCCCCGCGCGCCGAAGGCGCAAGGCGCCTCGGCGAGGCCGCCAGCTAGGAGAATCTCATGTCGTGGGAAATGTCTGGTACGTATGTAGCAAATTGCAGCTGTGCACTGCTCTGCCCGTGTCCGGTTGATGGTCCGCCCAACGGACCCGATGGCGAGTGCCGCGGCGTCGCCGTCTTCCACATCGAGAACGGCCGGCTCGACGGCACGGATCTGTCGGGCGTCGATTTCGCCTTCTGCAATGTGTTCCCCGCCAACCTGACTGCGGGCAATTGGAAGGTCGGTGCCGTCGTCGACGATGGAGCCTCGGACGGCCAGGCGGACGCCGTGGGGCGCATCCTCCATGGCGATGAAGGCGGCCCGTTCGCCGATTTTGCAGCGCTGTACGGCGAATGGCTCGGTGTCGAGCGCGCCCGTGTTGCCATCACGAATGGCGGGAATCCCACCGCCGTGGCCGGTGACGGCGTCAACTACACCTTTGAGCCCGCCCTGGGCGCCGACGGCGGACCCACCACCGTCAAGAACGCCATGTTCGCCTTTGGCCCCGAATACATGGTGGGGAGGGCATCCGGCCACCAGATGCTGATGGGCATCGAGTTCGACGGCATCTACGCCGAAAGCGCGGACTTCTCCTATGCGAGCGAAATGGCCGAGACCGCCCCCAAGGGGCGCGCATGACCGGCGGCGGATCGTGGCCCGGCCGCGGCTGACTACCAGTGGAGGCCCGCGGCCGCGGGCCACACTGGCTGGGGTTGATCTGCGCGAGGCCACCCTGGTGGTGGTCCTGCTGGTCCTTGCCGCCATCAGTTGGTTGTTCACGGCGGCGCGGATGGACGGCATGGACATGGGGAGCTGGACGGATCCGGGGTCGTTGGGGTTCTTCACGACAACGTGGGTGGTGATGCTGGCGGCCATGATGTTTCCCTCTGTTGCCCCCATGGTCATTGCCTACGCACGGATCCACCGGCACCGCCGGGAAACTGGACGTGAGGCGAGGCCGGGAAGCACGGCCGTTTTTGTGGCCGGCTATCTGGCCACATGGACTGCCTTCGGGCTGTTGTCCTACGGCCTGTACGTGGCGGCGGCAGGACTCTTTCCCACGGCACTGTCCCCGGGCGAGGGCGGCCGCTACGTGGCAGCCGGCGTGATCCTGGCTGCTGCCCTGTACCAGCTCACCTCAGCCAAGGACGTCTGCCTGTCGAAGTGCCGGACGCCGATGGACTTCATCCTGCACCGCCTGCGCAGCGGCTACGGCGGGGCGCTGCGCATGGGGGTGGAGCACGGTGCGTGGTGTGTCGGATGCTGCTGGGCGCTCATGGCGGCGCTGTTCGCCCTTGGGGTGATGAGTGTGGGGTGGATGGCCGTCGTCGGCGCATTCATTGCCGTTGAAAAGATGCTCCCGTGGAAGCGGCTGGCGAACCGCTCGGTTGCGGTGGCACTGGCCGTCATAGCGGTGGTTGTTGCCCTCTCGCCCGCGGTGATGCCGGCCATGGCCCTCTGACCCGGCTGGGGAGGCTCGTGGACGGGGCGCCGTCTGCGGCCACATCCAGTGGCCGATGCGGGATCGATGAGGCGAGGGCAAGGACAACCACGAACGACGAGACCAGAAGTGCCACCCAGGCGCCGCGCGGTTCCGTCAGGGCGAG
Organism: Arthrobacter sp. 35W; assembly: GCF_000482545.1. Classification (GTDB taxonomy): domain Bacteria; phylum Actinomycetota; class Actinomycetes; order Actinomycetales; family Micrococcaceae; genus Specibacter. The sequence continues at coordinate 1,672,638 of NZ_KI519454.1, read as the reverse complement.
CATTGGGCCGCCGATGGCGGGGCCGGTCAAGGCAAGTGCCGTGAGGAGGGCTGCACTGGTGATGCCACAGGCCAGCCTGCTCCAGAGCGGGCCCCGGTGCGACAGGGCGTAGCCGCCGCCCATCGCCATCAGGGGGACGGCGATGGCTCCTCCGCCGAGGCCCGTGGTGAGCAGAGCGGGGACCGCCCCGGGCAGGAACATCGGAGCGGCGGCGAAGGCCAGGGGCGCCAGTGCAAGCAAGCGCCAGTGCCGGCGGCCGCCGCTGCGCCGCAGAGCTTCCGCCCACCCCAGGAGTCCGCCCGCAACGGCGCCAGGCAGGATGAGCCCGGCAAACGTCCTCCACCAATCGACAGTGGATGACGGGCCGGCGAGCTCCACCATGTAGCCGCGGAAGCCTGCGGCCCAAGCAATCCCGCACGTCGCGCCCACCGCTGCCAGAGTGGCACTTCGAGTGCCAAAGAAGTGCGCGTTCACGATACGCTCCTAGCTCATGAATTTCACTAGAGCTACACTCTAGTGTCATACTCTAAATATGAACCCGGAGACACCACCCGTCAAGGGCATCCGCAGGAAGAAGGCGGACGCCACCAGGCGCAGGATCATTCAAGCTGCACACGAGGAATTCATCGCCCGGGGATTCCACGGGGCCACCATGGCGGGCATTGGGGTCCGTGCGGGAGTGGCTTCGCAGACGGTGTATTTCGTGTTCCACACCAAACCAGAGCTCATCAGTGCCGTGATTGATGTGGCAGTCCTGGGCGAAGAGCATCCCCGTCCGCCGCAGGCCCAGCCGTGGTGGACAGTCATGATGGCAGAGCCCGATGCTGCAGAGGCCTTGCGAATCTTCATCCGCGGCGCGGGCGGCGTCTTTGCGCGCGCGGCGGCCATCTCCGAAGTTCTCCGAGCAGCTGCCCTGACTGATGACGAAGTACGCCGGACGCACCGGTACCACGAGAATCTTCGCCGGGACGGGTTCGGCCAGGTCCTGAAGATGCTGGCGGAGAAGGGGCCGCTCCGGGCTGGCCAGACAGTCGATGAGCTCACCGATGCTTTCATGACTGTCTACGGTGACAGCACCTACAACCTCCTCGCTGTTGAGCGGGGCTGGAGCCATGACCGCATCATGGAATGGCTCTGCGGCATCCTTCCCGAAATGCTGCTGGCCCGCCCGCGAGCCGATGGACGTTGAGGCCCACTGTCCGAATCCCGCCTGTGTTGGGAGAATGGCACAATCCACGCTAGGATTGACAGCTGGCCCACGTGGCCATTTGAACCCGTCCGTCTGGCAAAATCCAGGCGATTACAAAAGAGGTATTACCGTGAAGAGCAACACCCACCCGAAGTACGAAGCCGTTGTCTTCAACGACCTGGCCTCCGACACGAAGTTCCTGACCCGTTCCACGGCGACCTCGAACAAGACCATCGAGTGGGAAGACGGCAACACCTACCCGGTCATCGATGTCGAAATCTCCTCCGAGTCGCACCCGTTCTACACGGGCAAGCAGCGCATCATGGACTCCGCCGGCCGCGTCGAGCGCTTCAACGCCCGCTTCGCTGGCTTCGGCAAGAAGTAATACACTTCTTTCCTTTGCTTTTGCAGGAATGCCCGCACCGATTGGTGCGGGCATTCCGCGTTTAAGACCACCTTAGGATGGAATCATGGCAGAAAATGATTTCCCGGCGGCGCTTCACGGCGAGTACAAGGTCCACGGCGGCAAGCTGGTGGTGGCCGATCTGAGTGTGGTGGAGGGCCGGCTGGCGCAGGTCTCCATCAGCGGCGATTTCTTCCTTGAACCCGATGAGGCTCTGGCGGACATCAACGCGGCCCTTGAGGGGCAGCCAGCCGAGGCTCCGGCCGCAGAGCTCGCCGCGGCCATCGACGCCGCCCTGCCGGCCGGCGTAGTCCTCTTTGGCTTCTCGGCCCAGGCTGTGGCCGTCGCTGTCCGGCGGGCGCTGGCCAAGGCAACGAGCTGGAGCGACCACCAGTGGGACATCATCGGCCCCACAGTGCTGCCGACCCACATGAACGTCGCCCTGGACGAGGTGCTGACCGAGGAGGTGGGGGCCGGCCGGCGGAATCCGACACTGCGCTTCTGGGACTGGCAGGAGCCCTCCGTAGTGATCGGCAGCTTCCAATCGGTTCGCAATGAGCTGGACCCCGAGGGTGTGGCACGGCACGGCATCACCGTGGTGCGGCGGATCAGCGGGGGAGGTGCGATGTTCATGGAGGCGGGCAACTGCATCACTTACTCGCTCTACCTGCCCCAGTCGCTGGTGGACGGGCTGAGCTTTGCCGATTCCTATTCCTTCCTTGACGGGTGGGTGATGGCGGCGCTGGAATCCATCGGCGTGTCGGCCTTCTATGTGCCGCTGAACGACATTGCCACCGACCAGGGCAAGATCGGCGGCGCCGCCCAGAAGCGACTGGGCAATGGCGGCATGCTCCACCACGTCACCATGTCCTACGACATTGACGCCGAGAAGATGGTCCAGGTGCTGCGCATCGGCAAGGAGAAGCTTTCCGACAAGGGCACCACCTCCGCCAAGAAGCGGGTGGACCCGCTGCGCCGGCAGACCGGGCTGTCCCGGGCGGAGATTCTGGCGGTCATGGCCACGACGTTCAAGGACCGCTACGGGGCCACCGAGTCGGTGCTTACCGAGGATGAACTGGCCGAGGCCGCCCGCCGTGTGGAGGGGAAGTTCGCCACCGGGGAGTGGCTGGACCGCATCCCCTGATGCGGTCCAGCCACCTGGCCGGAGGTGGTTAGGGAAGAACCTTGTAGAGGTCGACGACGGTCTCCGCCGGCGGTGCCGTGAACCCGCCGTCAATGCCCGCCTGCATCCGGGGCATCAGGATCTCGTCCCGGAACTTCTCCCAGCTCTCCTTCGACTCGTGGACGGCCATGATGGTCCAGCCGCCCTCCGAGGCGCCTCCGGCGTGGAAGATCTGGCCCTCGGGCAACAGGCCGTCGCCCGGGTGGACGGCGGCAATGGATGCATCGTATTGCTCCTGGGTCCCCCCGGCAAAGAAGTGCACAACTCCGTATGGCTTCGCGCCCATGACTGCTCCTTGGATGGCAGGAAAGTGCCTGACAGCTCCAGTAGAGGCCCGGCCGGAAGGCAAGTCAAGACATGGGGCGCGGGTCAGGCGGGCTGCGCCATTTCCTCCGGAAAAGCGACCACATCCACCGCTGCTCCGGACCGCAGTACGGTGATCGGCAGCGGCGCTCCGATGGCGCCGTCGACCAGGAGTTTTTGCAGGCTTTGGGCGCTGGCAACGGGCTGGCGTCCGGCGGTGAGCACCACGTCCCCGGCCTTCAACCCGGCCCGGTCCGCGGGGGAGCCGGCAATCACATCCACCACGCGCAGTGCCTGCCGCTGGCCGGTGCTGCGGGCCAGGACCGGGTTCAGCACCATGGGTGTGCTGACCACGCCCAGATAGGCACGCCTGAAGCGGCCATCGTTCAGCAGCGCGGCGATGATGCGGCGCGAGGTGGCATTGATCGGCACCGCCAGACCCAGACCCACGCCGGCGACGGCGGTGCTGATGCCCACCACCTGTGCCCGGCTGTCGGCGAGGGCGCCGCCGGAGCTGCCCGGGTTCAGGGCGGCGTCGGTTTGGATGACGTCGTCAATGACGCGCCCCGCGTGCCCGGCCCGGGTGGGGATGGACCGCCCCAGACCGCTGACGACGCCGGCGGAGACTGAGCCGGCCAGCCCGAGGGGGTTGCCCACGGCGATGACCAGCTGGCCCACGCGCAGCGACCCGGCGTCGCCGAGGACGGCCGGGGCCGGGGCCGCCGTGCGGGCGCGGACCACTGCCAGATCCGAAAGGACGTCGGAGCCGATGATGTCGATCTCTGTGGCCGTGCCGTCGGCAAAGATGGCACGGCCGGCATAGGCGCCGGCCACCACATGCGCGTTGGTGAGCATGTAGCCGTCCTCGGTGAAGACGACGGCGGAGCCGCTGCCCGCGATGCGCCGGCCATCGGGGCTGGTGCCCGAGGTTTCAATGGCCGCCACATGCGGGATGACGGCCTCGGCCACGCGGATGACCGTCTGTGAATAGGAGTCCAGTGGATCCCGGGCACTGTCCTGCCCGGCCAGGTCGTGTTCTGCTGCGCTGTCCATGGCGCACCTCCCCGGGCCGGCGTCGCCCTCTAAAGCACCTGTCTATGAAACGACGCCGGCCTCCGGGCTAATCCACGTCCCGGTACGCCCTCAGTGAACCGCCACAGTGCCTTCGTTTGCGGTCTGCTGGGCCATGCCAAATTCCTGGGCCAGCAGCGCACGCAGCAGGTGTTCGCGCTGCTCCAGGACGATGCGGCGCAGCCCGGCGGGGGCCTGGGCATGGCCAGCCAGCCACTCGTCGGTGCGGACCACCACGGGGTGTCCGGCGGGGTCCTGCCCAGGTGCCAAGTCTGCCGTGGCCGGGTAGAGGCCGCGCACCAGGCGGCTGGCAATCTCGATGCTCCGCCCGGCCCAGATGCCGTCCAGGGCGTCGAAGTACGAGCCAACGTAGGGGGCCAGCAGATCGCTGCCGCCCAGCATGAATCCCTCGATGGTGGCGCCCAGCAACTCGTTGGACAACGCGGTGCCCACCACTGCCATCTCCCACGCGCGTTCCTTCACCTGGGCCAGCGGCCGTGCCGTGGACGCGACGGTGTGCCCGGCACGGGCCGAGGCCGTGTTGTCCGCGGCCAACGCCGCGTCGAGCTCGGCAAGTTCTGCCTGTCCCCGGCTGGCCAGCGCCTGCAGGAGCTGCCAGCGCAGGGCGGAATCCACCACCAGCCCGGCCGGCACCGCCGTGGCATCGACCAGCGCGCGGATCCGTGCCAAGGAGGCATCGGTGCGCCGGCCCAGCTGGGCCAGGGCGCGTGCCCAGACCAGCTGCGTGTCCGAGCCGGCCTCGGCCGCGTCCACAAATCCGGCGAAGGCTTCGGCGGCGGCGGCGGCCAGAGCTTCACGCTGTGTGGCCGGGCAGAAGTGCTCGACGGCGTACAGGGCGTTGTCCACCAGCGTTTGCAGCAGCACCAGATCGGTCTCCGCCGGCGCCAGCCGCAGCACGGCCTCAACGTAGTCCGAGGCAGGCAGCAGCGCGTCCCGGACGGCACCCCACAGCGCGGAGAACACCAGGCCACGGGCCAGCGGATCGGCGAGCTTGTCCAGGCCGGCCAGGGCTGTGGCCTGGCTGCGTCCATCGAGGCGGATCTTGGCGTAGGTCAGATCCTCATCGTTGACCAGCAGCAGATCCGGCACCGGCTGTCCGGCCAGGCCATCGATCTCCGTGAGGACGCCTGTGACATCCGTCGTGGCCTGCCCGGTGCGCACCAGGGCGCCGTCGTCGTCGAAAGAATACAGGCCCACCTTCAACCGGTGCGGGCGCAGCGCGGACAGTCCGGTGACAGGGTCCACGGCGTCCTGGCGGAGAAGAACAGTGGTGATCACGCCGTCGGCCTCCTGGACCTCGGGCGTCAGCGTCGACGGGCCGGAGGTCTGCAGCCAGGCCTGCGCCCAGGCGCCCAGATCGCGGCCCGAGGCGGCGCCCAGTGGCGCGAGCAGATCGGCCAGGGAGGTGTTGGAGTACTCGTGCGTGCGGAAGTACTCGCGGGTGCCGGCCGTGAACGCCTCAAAGCCCACATAGGCCACCAGCTGCTTGAGCACGGAGGCGCCCTTGGCATAGGTGATGCCGTCGAAGTTGCCCTTCGCGGCCTCGAGGTCCTTGATGTCCGCCACGATCGGGTGCGTGGTGGGCAGCTGGTCCTGGACGTAGGCCCAGCTCTTGCGGCGCGCGGCAAACAGCGTCCAAGACTTCGCGCCCCATTCGGTGGCCTCGGCAACGCCCAGGTGGCCCATGTAGTCCGCGAAGGATTCCTTCAGCCACAGATCGTCCCACCAGGTCATGGTGACCAGATCGCCAAACCACATGTGGGCCATTTCGTGCAGGATGGTGTTGGCCCGGCCCTGGAACTGGCTGTCCGTGGCGCGGGAGGTGAACACATAGTTCTCGGTGAACGTCACCAGTCCGGGGTTTTCCATGGCGCCCAGGTTGTACTCCGGCACGAACGCCTGGTCGTACTTGCCCCAGGGGTAGGGGTAGTCGAAGAGCTCATTGAAGTAGTCCAGCCCGTCCTTGGTGACGGTGAAGATGGCGTCCGCGTCGAAGTGGCCGGCGATGGAGGCGCGGCAGTAGGCGGCCAGCGGCACATCCAGATCGTAGCCGTCGTGGTGGTAGTGGTCCGTGGCCTTGAAGTACGGGCCGGCCAGGATGGTGGTGATGTAGGTGGACATCGGCAAGGTGGCGGCGAAGTCCCAGCGTGTGCCGCCCGGTGCGGGCGTGCTGGACGCGGTGACGGCGTTGGAAGCCACCTCCCAGCCGGAGGGTGCCGTGACGTGGAAGGTGAAGGGGGCCTTCAGATCCGGCTGTTCAAAGTTGGCAAAGACGCGGCGGGAATCGGCGGGTTCATACTGCGTGTAGAGGTAGGTCTTGCCGTCGGCGGGGTCTACAAAACGGTGCAGGCCTTCTCCGCTGCGCGAATAGGCTGCGGCCGCTGCGACCACCACCGTGTTCTCGAGCTGGAGCCCGGACAGCTGGATCCGGGCACCGTCAACGACGTCGGTGGGATCCAGGGCGCGGCCGTTGAGCTCGACGCCGAGCACGGCGGGGCCGATGAAGTCCAGGAAGGTGCTGCTGCCCGCCTCGGCGGCGGCGAAGCGGATCTCGCTGCGGCTGGCGAAGGTGGCGGCCTGCGGATCTTGTGCGTTGGTGACATCAACGCTGACGTCGTAGCTGTGGACGGTGACCAGGGCGGCGCGGGCGGCGGCTTCGCCGCGGCGCAGATTCTCATTTGACACCACAACATTCAATCATGTGTGCGGGGCCACGTTGGCCTGCCGCCAGCGGATCTGGATCAACGCACCCGGTCCCGTGGGACCAGGGCGCGCAGCCGGTGCCGGGCCGGTTCTTCGACATATCTGTACAGCAGATGCGTGGCCACGGCAATGCCGGCCAGACACGCCGCCGCCAGCAGATTCGCGGCCAGCGGACCGGCGCCCTGCAGCCAATCCCTGTCCAGCCAGTAGAAGAGGTAGATGAAAAACATGTGGACCAAGTACAGGCTGTAGGAGCTGCGCCCGCCGTACTGCAGCCAGCGTGCGCCCAGTGCCGCGCGGACCCGTCCGCGGGCCAGGCTGAGCAGGACGATCAGCAGCGGGAAGGCCAGCACGGCCAGCCGTCCCGGGCCCGGTTTCCCGGCCGCGGCCAGGAAGGCCGCGACGGCGGCTCCGGCCAGCACAGCACCCGGCCCGGCCAGGGCTGTGTTGATGTTCATGCGGTCCGCGTTCTGCGCCGCGATGCATGCGAAAGCGCCGGCCGTGAAGCAGCAGGCGATCCGCAGCAGCCACTCATACGGCTGGGGCCCGCCGGTGGCGATGGGCAGGTCCAGACCCCAGGCTGCCGTCGGCAGCAGGACCAGCACCGAGGCGGCCAGCGCCGCCAGCGGATGCAGCCGGCGCAGCCGGAACAGGACCAGCGCCAGGAGTGGAAATGCCAGGTAGGCCAGCCATTCGGCGCTGACCGTCCAGCCAGGGCCGAACCAGCTGGCGCCGTCGGTGCCGGGCTGGAACCAGAGATGGACCATCAGCAGCTGTTTGGCCAGCCCCCACGGCGATAGGTCCGGCGCCTGGGTCTGCAGCGACCAGGCTTGGACAGATTCCTGTCCAGCCCCGTAGGCGAACCACAGGCCCAGCACCCCCACCACCAGCGCGAACGCGGGCCACATCCGGGCGAACCGGGCCCAGACAAAGTCCCCGGCGGCACGCCAGCGGAACCGGGGGCCCAACCGGTCCAAATAGGTGTAGGTGATGATGAAGCCGCTGAGCACAAAGAACACGTCCACGCCCAGGTCACCGTTGGCAATGACCGGCCGGAACAGCCCATAGAGCGGGGCCAGGAAGGTGTGCTGCATGGCCTGGAGGTGGAAGAGCACCACCCACAGGGCCGCAACGAACCGCAGTGCGGTGAGCGTCCCAATGTCGGGCCGGGACCGCTGCAGCTCCGTCGCGGCACTTCCTGCGATCGAATTCCCGGAGGCCGCTCGACGCGGAGGCGAGATGATGGAAACCATTCGATCCACCGTACCCACGGTTTCTGACCGAAGTCCGGGAGAAGGCTGGGCGGCCGGTGGGTGGATGGGGACGTGCCGAGGGCGCTGCCGGAGCGTCAGGCCATCAGGTGCACGGCGGCCAGACCCAGCGCCGCAATAAGCGCCCACGCGCACAGGGCCATGACGCTGGCCCGGGCGCCGGTGTGCAGCAGCACCCGGATGTGCACCGAGGAACCCAGCCCGAAGAGCGCGGCGCCCAGGGCAACATCCTGCAGGGTGTTGCCCACCTCGAGGATCTCCGGCGTCGTCCAGCCCAGGGTGCGCACGCCGATCATGGCCAGGAAGCCCAGCACAAAGAGCGGCACAATCGGCGGGAACCTGGCCGCGGCCTCGGTGGCCCCGGGCCCACCGGCGGCCGCGGCCGCGCGGCGGCGGTGCCGCCGTCGTTCCTGCACGCCCACGGCGGCAACCATCGGTGCCAGCAGCACCACACGGGTCAGCTTGATGACGATGGCGGCGGCCAGCGCCGTGGCCCCGGCGGTCTGGGCCGTTGCCACCACCTGCCCCACGTCGTGCACGGAGGCGCCCACCCATTGGCCGAACATCAGCGGGGACAGGCCCAGCGGATGCATCAGCAGCGGGAGCACGCCAATGGCCAGCGTTCCGCACAGCGTCACCAGGGCCACCGGCAGCACCGTCTCCTGGTGCTTGGTCCCCTTCACGGCGGCCATCGCCCCGATCGCCGAGGCGCCGCAGATGGAGAAGCCGGTGGCGATCAGCAGCGGCGCATCCCCGGGCAGTTTGAACAGGCGCCCAAGCAGATACGTCCCGGCAAAGGACAGCAGGACGACGCTCACGACCAGGGCGGCCGCGCGCCAGCCGAGGGCGGCAATGTCGCCCAGGCTGAGCTTGAGCCCGAGCAGCACAATGCCAACGCGCATCAAATGCTTGCCAGCAAAATTCAGCCCCGGCCGCCAGCTGCCTACCGACAGCCGCGAGGCCACCGGCAGGTTGGCCGCCAGGATCCCGAGCACGACGGCGGCCGTCATGGCCGGCAGGGCCGGCACCAGGGCATGGACCGCCAGCGCCAGGGCCACAGCCACGGCACAGGCGGCAAGGCCGGGGGACAGGATGCGCAGCCGCGCCAGAAAGGGAGGCACGGGTCTACCAGGGGCTGGGCTTGTAGTCCTTCAGGAACACGCCGAACTGGTCCTCGCCGGACTCGCCCATCACGATGGGGTCGTACACGCGGGCCGCACCGTCCACCAGGTCCAGCGGGGCGTGGAAGCCCTCCTCGGCCAGGCGGATCTTGGTGTAGTGCGGGCGCTCATCGGTGATCCAGCCGGTGTCCACGGCCGTCATCAGGATGCCATCGGCGTCGAGCATTTCCTTGGCGCTGGTGCGGGTCATCATGTTCAGCGCGGCCTTGGCCATATTGGTGTGCGGGTGTCCCGGGCCCTTGTAGGCGCGGCTGAACTGGCCCTCCATCGCGGAGACATTGACGATGTACTTGCGCCGGGCGTCGGAGCGGCGCATGGCCTCGCGCAGCCGGGAGACCAGCAGGAAGGGGGCCGTGACGTTGCACAGCTGCACCTCCAGCATTTCCAGCGGATCCACCTGGTCCACCACCTGGGTCCAGCTGTTCACGGAGGCCACATCTGGCACCAGGCCGCCGGCGTCGATGGCGGTGCCCGCCTCGATGCGCTCCAGCGAGGCGGAACCCATGGACAAGGCCAGGGCGGCGATCTCGTCGCCGGCCATCCGCGGGTGCTCCATCATCTGGCTGGCCAGGGCCAGGGGGTGCTTGTCGTGGGCGTGGCCGAAGGTGACGAGCTCGGGCATGGGCACATCGCTGGGCAGCGGCTCCAGCTCGGCGTCGACCAGCGGCTTGTAGGCGTTGCCGGAGCGGCGCACGGTCTGCGCGGCGTTGTTGATGATGATGTCCAGCGGGCCGGCCTCGTCCAGGGAGTCCGTCAGGGCCATCACCTGCGCCGGATCGCGCAGGTCGATGCCCACAATCCGCAGCCGGTGCAGCCATTCGGCGCTGTCCTCCATCGCGGCGTAGCGCCGTGCCGCATCCTTGGGGAAGCGGGTGGTGATGGTGGTGTGGGCACCGTCGCGCAGCAGGCGCAGCGCGATGTACATGCCGATCTTGGCACGCCCGCCCGTCAGGAGCGCGCGCCGACCGGTGAGGTCGGTGCGCGCATCCCGCTTGCTGTGGTTGAATGCTGCGCATTCCGGGCAGAGCTGGTGGTAGAAGGCATCCACCTGCGTGTAGTGCTGCTTGCAGATGTAGCAGGGGCGCGAACGGATCAACGTACCGGCAATCTCACCGGTGCTGGAGGAGGCAAGCTTGTTGCCCCGCGTCTCGTCGTCGATCCGGTCCGGCGCCGCCGTCGCGGTCTGGGCCAGCACGGCCTTGTCGGCCTCGTTGATGGCGTCCCGCTTGGACGTGCGCCGGAAGCGCTTGACTGCCTTGAACATCTTCCCCGTGGCGCGCCGGACGGCAACGTAGTCCGGATCTTCTTCGTCGTAGACGTGGATGGTGTCCAGAACCTTCAGGCAGGTCTGGATTTCCTCGGGGGTCAGTTCTTGGTCAGTCACCCGGCAATTTTACGGCACTACGGCACGGCGCCGCGCGTCGGTGGCGTCCACCGTCTTCGCGGCCAGCTTCGCCATGATGTCCCGGCTTTCCTCGCAATCGCCGACGGCGGCCTGGACGGCCTCCGGCAGGACTCCGACGATGGACTGGGACAGCTCCAGCTCCGCCGCATCCGGCTCCGGGACGACCTGTCCCTTGCTGAGCACGGTGATGCCCGATTCGGTGACGGTGTAGCCGCGGCTGCGGTCCAGGTCAAGGTCGACGCCGATGGTGGCGCCGGCGGGGACGCGGACATTCTTGTCCAGGATGGCCCGGCGCACCACGGCCCCGCTGCCGATGGTCACATAGTCCATGATGACCGAATCCATGACGCGGGCGCCGGTGCCAACGAACACATCGTGGGAAATGATCGAGTTCTCCACCACGCCGCCGGAGACCACGACACCGCTGGAGACGATGGAGTCCAGGGCCGTGCCCACGGTGTTCATCTCGCCGCGCACAAACTTGGCCGGCGGGGCCGTGTTGTGGCGGGTGAACATGGGCCATGCCGAGTTGTACAGGTTGAACACCGGCATCGGGGAGATGAGGTCCATCTGCGCCTCGTAGTAGGAATCGATGGTCCCTACATCGCGCCAGTAGTTGCGGTCGCGGTCCGTGGCGCCGGGGATGTCGTTGGTGGTGAAGTCGTAGACGTACGCCTCATCGCGTCCCACGAAGTAGGGGATGATGTCCCCGCCCATGTCGTGCTGGGTGTCCAGCCGCTCGGCGTCGTTCTTCAGTGCCTCCACCAGCGCATCGGTGTCAAACACGTAGTTGCCCATCGACGCCAGGAAGGAGCCAGGGTCCTCGGCCAGGCCGGGGGTGGATGCCGGCTTCTCCACGAAGGCGGCAATCTTGTGCGCGCCCACGGCCGGGGACTCGACGTTGGTGTCCACCTCGATGACACCGAACTGGTCGGCCAGGGACAGTGGCTGCCGGACCGCCGCGACGGTGGCCTTGGCGCCGGAGGCGATGTGGCTCTCGACCATCTGTGCGAAGTCCATGCGGTAGACGTGGTCCGCGCCGACCACGACGACAATGTCGGGCTGGGCATCGTTGATCAAGTTCAGGGACTGGTATATCGCGTTGGCGCTGCCCAGGAACCAGCTCTTGCCCATGCGCTGCTGCGCGGGCACCGAGGCAACGTAGTTGCCCAGCTGGGTGGACATCCGCCAGGTCTCCGATATATGTCGGTCAAGGCTGTGGGACTTGTACTGGGTCAGCACGACCATTTTCAAGTAGCCGGAATTGGCCAGATTCGACAGCGCAAAGTCCACCAGACGGTATCCGCCGGCGAACGGCACTGCAGGTTTGGCCCGGTCCGCCGTGAGGGGCATCAGACGCTTGCCCTCTCCGCCCGCCAACACAATTGCCAGAACCTTCTTGAATGCCATCTCCACGTACCCCTTGCTTATATTGATGCAGGCTGGCCACTCCGGGTGGCCCCGTCTGCTTCACACTAGATCAGATACGCCGCCACCAGCTACCTTGAGATCGTGCGTATTGACATTGTGACTAAAGAATTCCCGCCGGAGATCTATGGAGGGGCCGGCGTGCATGTCGCCGAGCTCAGCCGCGTCCTGGCCCACCAGGTTGATTTGAGGGTTCGCGCCTTCGGAGAACCGCGACCGGAGGACTTCCACGGGGCCACCGTGTCCTCGTACAAAACCCTAGATGCGCTGGCCTCGGCCAACCCGGCGCTGCAGACGCTGGGTGTGGATTTGTCCATCGTGCCGGACATCGCCGGAGCCGACCTGGTGCACTCCCACACCTGGTACGCGAACATGGCCGGACACCTCGCCTCGATGCTGCACGGGATCCCCCATGTGCTCAGCGCCCACTCCCTGGAGCCGCTGCGTCCGTGGAAGGCGGAGCAGCTCGGCGGCGGCTACGCGCTGTCCTCCTGGGCCGAGAAGACCTCCTACGAGGCGGCCGCGGCAATCATCGCCGTCTCGGACGGCATGCGCCAGGACATCCTGCGCAGCTACCCCAACGTGGATCCGGCGAAGGTCAAGGTGGTCCACAACGGCATCGATGCCGCCATGTGGCAGCAGGACTCCAACGACGACGTCGTCCGCAGCCTGGGCATCGACCCCACCCGCCCCAGCGTGGTCTGGGTGGGCCGGGTGACCCGGCAGAAGGGTGTGCCCTATCTGCTCAAGGCAGCGGCACTGCTTCCCCCGGAGGTCCAGCTGGTGCTCTGCGCCGGTGCGGCGGACACCCCGGAGCTGGGTGCCGAGGTCAACGCGCTCATTGACGGGCTCAAGGCCCAGCGCAGCGGCGTCGTCGTCATCGAACGGATGCTCCCGCGTGCCGAGCTCATCCAGGTGCTCAGCCATGCCACCGTCTTCGCCTGCCCCTCCATCTACGAGCCACTGGGCATCGTGAACCTGGAGGCCATGGCCTGCGGGGCGGCCGTTGTCGCCAGCGCCACCGGCGGCATCCCCGAGGTGGTCGAGGACGGCGTGACGGGCCTGCTGGTTCCGCTGGCCCAGGTTTCGGACGGCACCGGGACGCCGCTGGATCCGGACAAGTTCGTCCACGACTTCGCCCACGCGCTCACCGCCGTCGTCAGCGACCCGGCCCGAGCCAAGGCCATGGGCGAGGCCGGCCGTGTCCGCGCCACCGAGCACTTCTCCTGGGAGTCCATCGCCGCCCAGACACTGGACGTATACCGCTCGGTGCTGTAGCCGGTCCGCTGGTCGAGCCCTTTGCGGCTCGACCAGCGGCCGCTAGTCCTTCTTTGCTGCGGCCTTGGCCCGGTGCAGCAGCACCTTCTCATCGATCGGACCGTGGGCGCTGGCACGCAGGATGCGGAAGTACTCCGCGGCCTCGTCCTGGCGCTCCCGCTCAATGCCGCTGGCGATGGTGGCGCGCAGGTGCTCGGGGCCGTAGCCGAAGGCGTCCACCAGGTCCAGTGCGTGTGGGCGCAGCTTGGCCAGCAGGCGGTTGATGTATCCGCCCACCGTCCGGGCGCGCTGCATGGAGATGCGGCCGTTCATCAGATACCAGGACAGGTGCTTCTCGATCAGGCCCAGGCCGAAGAGGTCGCGCAGCCACGTCAGGACCTTCTTTGTTCCGGCATCCTCCACCGTGGCCAGAGCCTCGGTGAATGCCTCCCACTGCAGCAGCTCGGCGTGGGCCGTGGCGGCCTCGATGAGCTCGTTCTGGTGCGAGTTGAACAGCGCGGCGGCCTGGTGCTTGGGCAGCCGGCCCGCCTCCTTCAGCGCCCCGCCCACCTCTGCCACCATGGCTTGGACGCGCTCGGTGAGCAGGGCCCGCTGGCCGTCCTCGCCGCGCACGGCCAGCACCGATTTCTGCACCGATCCCGTGTCGGCCACAAACTGGGCCACCTGGCGCAGCCCGGTCTTGTGCAGGGTCAGGTCCGCGGCCTGGTTGACGGCGAAGCGGGCCAGCACGCCAAAGCCCATGGTGCGGAACTCCTTGGCGTAGTCCGCCAGCAGGCGCTTGGCCACCAGCTGCAGGAGCACCGTGTTGTCACCCTCGAAGGTGGCGTAGACGTCCAAATCCGCCCGCAGCGAGGTGAAGCGGTTCTCTGCCATAAAGCCGGAGCCGCCGCAGGCTTCGCGGCACTCCTGCAGGGTGTCCAGCGCGTGCCAGGTGGAGAGCGACTTCAGCGCCGCAGCCAGCGTCTCCAGGTCCTCGCGGTCCGCATCGCTGTCCAGCTCGCCGGAGAACACGCCGTCGAACTTCTTCAACAGCTGCTCATGGGCAAAGGAGGCGGCGTAGGTGGTGGCCAGGCGCGGCAGCAGCCGGCGCTGGTGGCGCTGGTAGTCCAGCAGCACCATTTCCTCGGTGTCCGAGGGGCCGTTGAACTGGCGGCGCTCGGTGGCGTACTGGATGGCGATCTTCAACGCCACCTTGGAGGCGGCGACGGCGGCGCCGTCGAGCGAGACGCGGCCCTGCACCAGCGTGCCCAGCATGGTGAAGAAGCGCCGGCCGGGGCTGGCGATGGGGGAGGAGTAGCTGCCGTCGACGGCGACATCGCCATAGCGGTTGAGCAGGTTCGTCCGGGGGATCCGCACCTGGGTGAAGTGCAGGCGTCCGTTGTCGATGCCGTTCAGGCCACCCTTGACGCCGTCGTCCAGGCCGCCGATGCCGGGCAGGAACTCCTTGGTGGCCGGGTCGCGCAGCTCCACGTAGAAGGCGTGCACGCCGTGGTTGACGCCCTTGGTGATGAGCTGCGCGAAGACGACGGCGGCCAGCCCGTCGACCGCCGCGTTGCCGATGAACTCCTTCCAGGCCGCACGGAACGGCGTGTGGATGGTGAACTCTTCGGTGGCCGGATCGTAGGTGGCGGTGGTGGCAATCGAGGCCACATCGGAGCCATGGCCGACCTCCGTCATGGCAAAGCAGCCGGGGATCGCCAGGCTCATGATGCCCGGCAGCCACTTGTCCTGGTGCTCTTCGTTGCCCAGATGCATCACCGCGGAGCCGAAGAGGCCCCACTGCACGCCGGCCTTGATCTGCACCGACGGGTCCGCCGTGACGAGTTCCTCGAAGCCGGCCACATTGCCGCCATGGTCGTCCGAGCCGCCCAACCGTGCCGGGAAGGCGCGGTGCACACCGTTGTTCTCCACCAGCAGGCCGAGCTGGCCGAAGGCGCGCTTGCGGTGCTCGGTGTGGGTCAGCCCCTCGATCTTGTGCATTTCGGGCAGGGCGGCCAGGGCACGGGCGTGGCGGCGGGCCTGGGCCCATCGGCCGAGCAGGAGCTCGCCGAGCGCGGCGACGTCAACCTGCACGGCATCATTGCCGGTGGCCGCTGTGGGTGCAAGTACATCAGTCATGTGGTTCCTTCGGGTCGGTGGTGGATAGAGCCAGGGTCAGGTGGCCTGCGGGCCGACGTCGGCGGCGATGCCGCTGAAGAGCCAGGTGGTGAGCTGCTCCGCCAACTCGCCGTGGTCGGGTTTGCCGGGGCTGGCCGGAGCCATGAGCCAGAGCTCCCCGGCGTTGCGCACCAGGCCCAGTGCCGCCGTCGGCCAATAGGCCAGCAGCGGGGAGCCGGCGCCGCGGGCATGGGTGCGGATGGTGTCGGCCATCATGGCCACCACCTCGTCGAAGAAGTGGCCCAGCGGTCCGGCGGCGGAGGGGTGGCCGGTGGTGGCGAAGGCGTACACATTGGGGGAGGTCTGGGCCATCTGCAGATAGGCGGAGACCATGTTGCAGAGCCCCTGCCGGGGTGTGGCGGCGGCCTGCGCGGCCGCCAGGACCTTTTGCTGCATGAGCGTGATGGCCAGTTCGCCCACGGCCTGCTGCAGACCGGCCTTGTCGCCAAAGTACCTGTAGAACACGGACTTCGAGGTCCCCGCGGCGGTGGCGATGTCCTCCATCGACGCGTCCGGCCCCAGCTCGTGGACGGCACGCCGCGCCGCGCGGATGAGTTCCCTGCGGCGCTCCCCGCGGTGGGCCTCCCAGCGTGCGGAGCGGCCATCGACGGCGGCCGGCGCGGCGCTGTCTGCCGAGGGGGCCGTGCCGGCGTCGGCGGGGGCTGTGCCGGAGGCCGTGGCGGCGGGCCGGGGGAGGGGGTCGAGCGTGTTCACGATACCCAGCGTATCAGGTACGCTAGGTATCAGTAACGTCTGTCACATCCTAGGAGCCCCAGCATGACTGCCAGCAACGAGCAGAGCCCCGCCCTGACACCGCGCACCATCCGACCCGCCGTCGTCGTCGGCGGCAACAGGATTCCGTTCTCCCGTGCGGGCGGCGCCTACGCGAAGGCCTCCAACCAGGACATGCTCACGGCGGCCCTGGACGGGCTGGTGGCCCGCTTCGGCCTGGCCGACGAACTCATCGGCGAGGTGGCAGCCGGCGCGGTGCTCAAGCACTCGCGGGACTTCAATCTCACCCGCGAGGCGGTGCTGGGCTCCGCCCTGGCCCCCCAGACGCCTGCCTACGACCTCCAGCAGGCCTGCGCCACAGGACTGGAAACGGTCATCGGACTGGCCAACAAGATCAAGCTGGGGCAGATCGACTCCGCCATCGCCGGCGGCGTGGATTCCGCCTCCGATGCGCCGATCGCCGTCAGCGAGGGCCTGCGGGAGATCCTGCTGGACCTCAACCGGGCCAAGACGATCGGCCAAAAGCTCTCCATTCTGGCGCGCATCCGCCCCAAGGATCTGGCCCCCGATGCGCCCTCCACCGGCGAGCCCCGCACCGGGCTCTCCATGGGCGAGCACCAGGCGCTGACGACCGCGCAGTGGAAGATCAGCCGCGAGGCCCAGGACAAGCTGGCCCTGGCCAGCCACCAGAACCTTGCCGCTGCCTACGGCCGGGGCTTCTTCGACGACCTTATGACGCCGTACCGCGGCCTGGCCAAGGACTCCAACCTGCGGGCCGACACCTCGCTGGAGAAGCTGGCCTCGCTGGCTCCGGTCTTCGGCAAGCGCCTCGGTGCCGAGGCCACCATGACGGCGGGCAACTCCACGCCGCTGACCGACGGCGCCTCCACGGTGCTGCTGGCCTCCGAGGAATGGGCCGCGGCCCACGACCTGCCCATGCTGGCCAACGTCATCGACGGTGAGGCCGCCGCTGTGGACTTCGTCCATGGCAAGGACGGGCTGCTGATGGCCCCCGTGTTCGCCGTCCCGCGCCTGCTGGCCCGCAACGGGCTCACCCTTGGGGACTTCGACTTCTTCGAGATCCACGAGGCCTTCGCCGGCACCGTGCTCTCCACTCTCGCCGCCTGGGAGGACGAGGAGTTTGGCCGCGCCCGCCTGGGCCTGGACGGCGCCTTCGGCAGCATTGACCGCAGCAAGCTGAACGTCAACGGTTCCTCGCTGGCCGCCGGGCACCCCTTCGCCGCCACCGGCGGACGTTTGGTGGCCACGCTGGCCAAGATGCTGCATGAGAAGGGGAGCACCAACGACCGTCCGGCCCGCGGCCTGATCTCCGTCTGCGCCGCCGGCGGCCAGGGCGTCGTCGCGATCCTGGAAGGACGCTAGCCCCATGGGAGCATCTGCACACGCCTCCACCGACAAGTACACGCAGTTTGTCAGCCGCGGCCTCGGCAAGGACCTGGCCAAGAAGCTGGGGCTGCCGCAGCCGGCCATCCTGCGCCGCTACGAACCCACGGCTGCGCTGCTGACCGGGCCCGTCCTCGTGGAGGGCTCCAGCCACGGGGCCGAGGAGCTGGCCGCGAAGCTGCTGGGCTGGGGGCTGGATGTCCGCCGCCATGCCACGCCCAAGGAAAAGCTCGGCGCCATCATCATCGTGCTGGACGAACTGGCCCACCCGGACGAGCTCTCCGCCCCCGTCCGCTCCGTGGGCGCATCGCTGCGGGATCTGCTGCCCAGCGGACGCATCGTCACCATCTCGCGCCCCGCCGTCGACGGGCTGGAGCCTGCCGTGGCCGCGGCCCGGCACGGTGTGGACGGCATCGTCCGCTCCGTGGCCAAGGAACTGCGCGCCGGCGCCACCGCCAACGGCATCCTGCTGGGCGGGGGCGTCGAGCCCGCCTCGGCCAGTGCCATGGCGGCCCTGCGGTTCTTCCTCTCCGGCCGCTCGGCCTTTGTGGACGGCCAGTTCCTGACGGCCGGCACGCCGGGCACCTTGGATGCGGTTGACTGGGAGCGCCCCCTGGCCGGAACGGTGGCGGTGGTGACGGGTGCGGCCCGCGGCATCGGCGCCGCCATTGCCCGCACCCTGGCCCGCGATGGCGCCCAGGTGGTCGCCGTTGACGTGCCCGCCGCCGGCGACCATCTGGCCGCCGTCGCCAACGAGATCCACGGCACAGCCCTGCAGCTGGACATCACCGCCGTGGACGCCGGCCAGCGGATCCTGGACCTCGGCTTCTCCCGGTACGGCCGGCTGGACATCGTGGTGCACAACGCCGGAATCACCCGCGACAAATTGCTGGCCAACATGGACGCCGCCCGCTGGGACTCCGTCATCGCCGTCAACATCGCCTCGCAGCTGCGCATGAACGCAGCGTTCCTGGCCGATGGGCGCTTTGCCAAGGGGCCCCGGATCGTTTCGGTGGCCTCCACCAGCGGCATCGCCGGCAACCGCGGCCAGAGCAACTACGCCGCCTCCAAGGCCGGGGTGATCGGCATGGTCCATGCCACGGCGCCGCTGCTGGCACCGTCCGGCGGCGCCATCAACGCCGTCGCGCCCGGCTTCATTGAGACCGAGATGACGGCCAAGATCCCCTTCGCCACCCGCGAGGTGGCGCGCCGGCTCAACAGCCTCTCCCAGGGCGGGCGCCCGGAGGACGTCGCCGAGGCGATCGCCTTCTTCGCCTCCGAGGCGGCCGCCGGGATCAACGGCAATGTGCTGCGCGTCTGTGGACAGAATCTGGTGGGCCAGTGACCCGGGACGACTACCAACTGGCGGAGATGCCCTCCCTGGCCAAGCTGTACCTGAACGCTGCGGCCACCGCCGCCCGCACCCGCGTGCTGGGCAGCACGCCGTCGGTGGACCTGCCGCCGCGGGCCACGGAGGTCCACGGCGTCCTGGCGGACATCGCGAAGATGACCGAATACCAGCACCTGGTGGGCAAGGCCGCCCGGGACATCATTCCCTCCGGGTACCTGCATTCCATGGCGTTTCCGGTGGCCATGAGCGTCATGGTGCGCGAGGACTTCCCGCTGCCGCTGCTGGGCATGATCCACCTGCGCAACCAGGTGGAGCACCTTGCACCGGTGCAGTTCAGCATGCCGCTGTCCATCAGGTCGTGGGCGCGCAACCTGGCCGGCCACCGCGCGGGCACGCAGGTGGAGCTGGTGGTGGAAATCCGGGGCGACGGCGGCACCGACGTGCTGTGGCGCGGCGTCTCCACCTACCTGGCCAAGGGCGTCTACCTGCCCGGCCTGGACAAGCCGGCGTCGGCCCCGGACATCCGGGAGGACTTCCAGGCCCCCAACCCCACCGGCATCTGGTCCCTGGGCGTCGATGCCGGCCGGGCCTACGCCGCCGTCTCCGGCGACTTCAACCCCATCCACCTGAGCGTCTTCACCGCCAAGGCGCTGGGCATGCGGCGCTCGATCGCGCACGGCATGTACCTGGCCGCGCGCGTGCTGGCCGATGTGGGCTCGCCCAAGCCGGAGGGGTTCAGCTGGGACATCAGCTTTGCCGCCCCGGTGTTTCTGCCGGGGACGGTGGCGGTGCGGATTGCGGACACCACCGCTGCGGACGGGTCCTGGGCGTCGTCGACCTTTGCCGGGTGGAATGCCCGCACGGGCCGCAAGCACTTTTCGGGGAGTGTGGCCACGCTGGTTTCCTAGCGTTTTCTGGTGGGCCGCGGCGCGTAGGATGTGCTCATGACGGCCCACCATGAAAACCCTTCAACACCGCTCACCCTTGATTTCGCCCGGGAATTGGACCTGGCCGATCCACTGGCGGCCCACCGCAGCGCCTTCATCGGCAGTGACGATCCGGGTGTCCGCGCATACCTGGACGGCAACTCCCTGGGCCGGCCGCTGGCCGCCAGCGCCGCGCGGATCGCGGAGTTCATCACGGAGCAGTGGGGCGGCCGGCTGATCCGCGGCTGGGACGAGGGCTGGCTGGAGATGCCCGCGGCCATTGGGGACGAGCTGGGCCGGGTGGCCGTGGGCGCGGCCCCGGGGCAGACGACCATTGGCGACTCAACCACCGTGCTGCTCTACAAACTCTGCCGCGCCGCCGTGGCAGGTGCCGTGTCTGCGGATGCTGCCCGCACCGAGATCGTGGTGGACACCGAGAACTTCCCGACGGACCGCTTCGTCCTGGAGGGCATCGCGGACGAGTGCGGCATGACCCTGCGCTGGATCACGCCGGACCCGGCGGCCGGCGTCACCGTGGATGATCTGGCCGCCGTGCTGGGCCCCAAGACTGCGCTGGTGGTGCTCTCGCATGTGGCCTACCGCTCCGGCTACCTGGCCGACATGCCCGCCCTGACCGCCGCCGCGCACGACGCCGGCGCGCTGATTCTGTGGGACCTGTGCCATTCCGCGGGCTCGGTGCCGGTGGAACTGGACGCCAGCGGGGCGGACCTGGCCGTGGGCTGCACCTACAAGTACCTCAATGGCGGCCCTGGATCGCCGGCCTTCGCCTACGTCCGTGCCGAGCACCAGCCGCACCTGCGCCAGCCCATCCAGGGTTGGCTGGGCACCGCCGATCCCTTCGGCATGGGTGAGGGCTACCAGCCGGCCGCCGGCATCCGCTCCTTCACCAGCGGCACGCCGCCGATCCTGGGCATGCTGGCCCTGCAGGACATGATCGCCCTCATCGGCGAGGCCTCGATCGAGGCCGTCCGGGCCAAGTCGGTGGCCCTGACCGACTACGCCGTGGCCCTGTACGACGGCGTGCTGGCCCCGCTCGGCGTCGAACTTTCCTCACCCCGCGACGCGGCCTGGCGCGGCGGGCACATCACCATCGACCACCCCTCCTTCCGCGAGGCCACGGCCAAGCTGTGGGGCGAGGGCGTCATCCCGGACTTCCGCAATCCCAACGGGATCCGGCTGGGCCTCTCGCCGCTGTCCACCTCCTTCTCCGAAGTGTGGCTGGGCATCGACGCCATCCGCGCGGAGCTGCCCAACTGAGTGACACTTATCGCACATTTTCGGCCGGATTCTGTGAGATAACTGTCACCTAGTTGGGGTGGGGGAGGAAGTACTGGACGGGCGGCGGCGGGAGGTCCATACTGTCGCTTGAGGCATGCCCAGGGCTGGGGGAGGGGTCCGTGGCGTGCGGCAGCAGCGCCGGGGTCTGGGCAATGCGGCGCGGGGCGGTGCGCCCCCGAACGGAAGCCTAGTGCCATGCCACGAATCCTGCGGTCCCTCCTCGCAACAGCCGTCGCCGTCGTCTTTGCCGCGGCCGGTTCATCGGCCGCCACGGCGGCCGTTCCCCTTCCGCCGCCCGGCGATTCCACCTACGTTATTGGCGGGGAGCGGGCGGACCGCACCAGTTGGGCCGTGCAGCTGATCTTCGCCCAGCACGGGGCGCTCTACGCCTGCACGGGCGTGGCCATCGACGATGCGTGGATTCTGACGGCCCAGCACTGCGTTGCCGAAATCACCGCCATGGATGTCTACTACAGCAACAGCACGCTGGAGCGGGGCACGGCCGAGCCGGCGGACCATGTCTATGGATCGCCTGCCGGGGATGTGGGGCTGGTACACCTTGCGGCCCCCCACGGTCTGCGGTCCTATCCGGATCTGGCCGAGGGCTATGAGCCAAGCCGCCACGACAACGGCACCATCATGGGCTACGGGCTGCGGGCCGACCAACGCGGCGCGAAGGGCCTGTACCAGGCCGACGTCGCCGTCGTCGGTTCCTCCATCGACGCCTACGGCGGCGCTGCCGTCCACATCCGCGGCATCAACGGTGCCGCAAACCACGGCGATTCGGGCGGGCCCCTGATCATCGACGATGAAATCGTCGCTGTCTGCTCCACGGGCGACGACTCCGACCCTGGAGCCAACATCAACGCCGGCTCCAACTACGCCAACCTCACCGCGAGCCGGGAGTGGATCCGCGCCACCACGGGCATCTGAGCTCTTCCTTCCAAGAACAAGCATGTGGGGACGGCGTCCGACGAGGGGACTGCCCCCACATGCTCGTTCGCGGAGTGCTTGGCGGGCGGAGGGTGACACGCGACACTGGCTTATTTAGTTGTCCTAACCAACCATTTGATTTATAGTTGTTTGAGGCAACCAAAGAAAGGCCGTCATGTCCGTCGCCCCCAACACTGCGTCAGAGCTGGTGCACAGTATCTTCGACCTCAACCGCGCCATCCGCGTGGTCGTCGCCAACGCTGACTCCACCGCCGACCTCGGCATCGCCGTCGAAGGCGTGCTGCGCCTGGTGGGGGAGAAGAGCGAATGCCGGGCCACAGACATCGCCTGCTCGCTGGGCATTGGCGCCTCCGCCCTGAGCCGCCACGTGGCGGATCTGGCGGAGCTGGGCATGATCGAGCGCCGGCCCGACCCGGCGGACGGGCGCGCCCAGCTGCTGGCCCTCAGCCAGGCGGGGCAGGACTATCTCGCCGCCACCGGCCGGCGCCGTGCTGCGACGCTTGAGCGCATGCTCGCCGGTTGGAGCGAGGCGGAGGCCGCCGCTGCAACGGCCATCATCGCCAAGCTCTCCACAGTTTTCCGCACCACCCCGGCAGCACAGCCGGGCACCACCATCACCACCACCCTGGACACCGCAGTGTCCGCAGGAGCCGCCTCGTGACATCCACCAAAACAACGCCGGCAGCAGCGCCGCCCCACGCTGCACCGTCGGTGATGACCCACCGCCAGATCCTGGAGGCCCTCACCGGCCTGCTGGCGGCCTTCTTCACCGCCATCCTTTCCAGCACCATTGTGGCCAACGCACTGCCGACCATCATGAGTGATCTGCACGGTTCCCAGACGGACTTTGCCTGGGTCATCACTGCCGCCCTGCTGGCCAATGCCGCCACCACCCCCATCTGGGGAAAGCTCGCGGACCTTTTTGACAAGAAGCTGCTGGTCCAACTGAGCATCGTGATCTTCGTGGCCGGCTCGGTGCTGGCCGGTCTGTCCGAGAACATGCCCACCCTGTTGACCGCACGCGTCATCCAGGGCATCGCGATGGGTGGCCTCACCGCCCTGGCCCAGGCCATCATCGGCACCATCATCCCGCCCCGCGACCGCGGCAAGTACTCCGGCTACATGGGCGCCGTCATGGCCGTCGGCACCGCCGGCGGGCCGCTGCTGGGCGGCTTCATCGTGGACAGCCCGCTGGGCTGGCGCTGGACCTTCTACATCTGCGTGCCGCTGGCCATTGTGTCCCTGATCCTGCTCCAGATCACCCTGAAGCTGCCGCATGTCCGCCGCCCCGCCAAGGTGGACTGGGCCGGCTCCGTACTGCTCACCGCCGGCGTCTCCCTGCTGCTGATCTGGGTCTCCTTTGCCGGCAAGGCCGGCTACTACGACTGGATCTCCGGCGTTTCGGCCCTGATGGTCGGCGGCTCGGTACTGCTTCTGGCCGCCCTGATCTGGGTGGAGACCAAGGTGTCCGACCCGATCATCCCGCTGAAGATCATCAGCCAGCGCACCACGGCACTGGCCATCGTGGCTTCGGTCGCCGTCGGCATCGCCATGTTTGCCTCCTCCACCTTCCTGGGCCAGTACTACCAGGTGGCCCGTGGGGCCACGCCCACCGAGGCCGGTCTGCTGACCCTGCCCATGATCGTCGGAAACCTGCTCGGTTCTGTGGTCTCCGGCCTGCTCGTCAGCCGCTACGGCAAGTGGAAGCGGTTCCTGGTGGGCGGCGCCATCTTGCTGATTGCCGGCCTCGGGTTTGCCGGCACCATGGACCACCAGACCTCCTTCGTCCTGGTGGGCATCTACACCTTCGTCTTTGGCCTGGGTCTGGGCATGATGATGCAGAACCTGGTGCTGGCCGTCCAGAACACCGTGGCCGCCAAGGACATCGGCTCCGCCAGCGGTTCCGTCGCCTTCTTCCGCACCGTCGGCGGCGCGGCCGGTGTGTCAGTGCTGGGCGCCATCATGGGCTCGCATGTCACGCAGCTGATCACCGACGGCCTGGCCGCCGCCGGGGTCCCCGTGGCCGGTGGCAACAGCGCCGGCACGCTGGACATCGCCTCGATGCCCGCACCGATCGCGATGATCGTCCGGGCTGCCTACGGCGACGGCGCGGCCATGATCTTCATGGTCTCTGCCGTCATCTCGGTGGTGGCGTTGATCGCAGTGCTCTTCATCAAGGAGATCCCGCTGCGCCGCACCATCGACGTCGTGCAGACGGCCCCGGTGCCGGCCAAGGCGTAGCGGAATCAGCGGCCGGTCGCCCCGTAGCGGTGCTCGGGGCGGCCGGTGCTGCCGTAGCGCAGATTGATTTCGACGGCGCCGTCGTCGGCCAGCGCCGACAGGTACCGCTGCGCAGTCGCACGCGACACGCCCACCACCTGGGCTACATCGGCCGCCGACTGCGGCCCGGCTCCGGCCAGGGCGGCCAGCACCGCCGCCTCGGTGGCGCTGCGGGTCCGCCCCGCCGAGGCGCCCTCCACCGGATGCAGGGCTGCGAGCGCGCGCTCGACCACCTCCTGGGTCACGGTGGTGGTGCCGGTGAGCAGCCTTCGGTAGCGTGCATAGGCCTTGAGGCGGGCGGCGAGCGCCTCGGGTCCGAAGGGTTTGATCAGATAGCCGATGGCGCCGCGGCGCACGGCACGCCGGATGGAGGCCGCATCGGCGGCGGCCGTCAGCATCATGACGTCCACATCCAGGCTGCGCAGCAGGTCAAGCCCCAGTGCATCGGGGAGGAACACGTCCAGCAGCACCAGGTCCGGGGACTGGCTGTGCACCGCCCGCATGGCCAGGGCGGCCGACCCCACCGGCGGCAGCGCCTTGAAGCCGGGCACTTGGTCCACATAGCTGGCGTGCAATCGCCCCACGTGGAAGTCGTCGTCAACGATGAGCACCGTGAGGTCATTGGCCACGGTTGTCCTCCTGGGGGTTCGCGTCTTCTGTGGTCCGGTCGTCGGTGGTCCGGGCCTCGCCGCTGAGGGGTTCGACGACGCCGGGGAGCCTGGCGCAGACGACGGCGCCGGGGCCGCCGCGGGTGCCGGTCTCGGCAATCCATACGTCTCCGCCGCGGCGCCGGGCCACCGAGCGCACCAGGGGCAGGCCGAATCCGCCGCCGTGGACCGGACCCGCCGGACCGCCGTCGCCGTCAACGGGGCCATCATCGTTGGCGGCGGTCTCCACAGCACCGGCATCCATGCCGTCGCCGGAGTCCGCCACCACCACGTGCAGGGTCCCCACGCCGTCGGCGTAGTCATCCAACAATTCGATCTCCACCCAGCGCGGCTCGGCGCTGCCCTGCACGGCCGCGCGGACGGCGTTGTCCAGCAGGTTGCCGATCACGGTGGTGGCGTCCTGCGGGTCGGTGATGCGCCCGCGCAGCAGGGTTTCGGGGCCGATCCGCACGCTGACGCCCCGCTCCTGGGCCTGGACGCTCTTGGCCCCCACGAACGCCTGCAGGTAGGGATCCTGAAGCAGCGTGGCACCTTCGGCCGGATAGCGCAGCGGCCCCTGGTCGATGAGTGTGTGCACATAGCCGGTGGCCTCGCTGTAGTCGCCCAGAGCCAGCAGCCCCGAGACGGTGTGCAGGCGGTTGGCGAACTCGTGCCGCTGGGCCCGCAGGGCCGTGGAGAGGGCGCCGACGGCGTCCAGCTGGCGGGTCAGGGAGGCCAGCTCGGTGCGGTCGCGCAGCATCACGACCCAGCCGAGCTTGCGGTTCAGGTCCGTGCCCGGGCGCCGGCTGGGCTGTACAGCCCGGGCGGAGACGATCAGCATCCTCGAGCCCACCAGCGTTTCCACCGGGCCGGATGCGGGCGTGGCCTCGGCCAGCAGCGACGGCAGCAGGGCGGCCAAGGAATCCGACAGGGGTGCCGACTCCAGTTCGGTGCCCACCATTTCCGTGGCGGCATCGAGCCCCAGCAGCCGCTTGGCCTCGCGGTTGAACACGGTGATCCGCTGCCCGGCGGAGACGCCGATGACGCCCTCGTCCACACCGCGGAGCACCGCCTCCTGGTCCTGGGCCAGCGCCGCCATCTCCTCGGGCTCCAGCCCCAGGGTGAGCGACTTCAGCCGCCGCCCCAGCAGGTAGGAGGCCAGGGCGCCCAGGCCCAGGGCCAGTGCGGCCGCGCCCACGATCGGCAGCACGCTCCCGGCCAGGCTGTCGAGCACATCCTCGCTCGAGATGCCCACGCTGACCTCGCCCACCACCGTGGCCGTTCCGGGGGCGAAGACGGGCACCTTGGCCCGCGCCGAGTGGCCCAGGGTGCCCTGCTCCTGGGCAGTGGTTTCGCGCCCGGCCAGAGCCTCGCTGGGATCGGTGCTGACCATTTTGCCCAGCAGGGCGGGATTGGGGTGGGCCAGGCGCAGGCCCTGCTCGTCGGTGACGACCACAAAGAGGGCGTCGGTGCGCACCCGGACCTCTTCGGCCGTGCGTTGGAGGGGCCCTGCGGCAAGGTTTGCTTCGGTGAGCTGCTCCAGCGGGGCGGCGGCCAGCTGCGCAGCCTCCGCGCGCACATCGTCCAAGGCTGCCACGGTCCGTGCAACGGCGAGCGCCTTTTGCTCGGCCTCCACACCGAGGCGCTGGTAGGCGAGGTTGGTGAAGACCGCGGCGCAGAGGACCACCACCACGGTCAGGACGGCCAGCTGGGCCAGCAGAATGCGGGCGCTGAAGCTGATCCGGGGCGTTGCACGCCGTGGGGCCACCGTCGCCCTCCAGAGCTGTGAGTTTTATGCGCAAAAGCTGCGCAATAAGCAGTATGCACCTCAAGCGCCCCAAAGTGCCAGCAGTGATCCGGGCCACTATAGGTTCTGTTGTGTCGGTCACAATGACGGGCCGTCACAGAAGAAGGAGAAACTCGTGCTGGTAGTCCTCGGATTTGCCATGATCGCGGTGTTCATGGCCCTGATCATGACCAAGAAGCTCACCCCGGTCCTGGCCTTGATCATCGTCCCCACAGTCTTCGGACTCTTTGCCGGCGCGGGCCTCGGACTGGGCGACATGGTCATGGATTCCATGAAGTCGCTCACCTCCACGGCGGCCCTGCTGATGTTCGCCATCATTTTCTTTGGGTTGATGATCGACGTCGGCCTGTTCGACCCGCTGGTGAAGTTCATCCTGCGCACCCTGGGCAACGACCCCGCCAAGGTGGTGCTGGGCACCGCCGTGCTGGCCGCCGTCGTCTCCCTGGACGGGGACGGCTCCACCACCTTCATCCTGACCACGGCCGCCATGCTGCCCATCTACCTGCGCCTGGGCCTGAGTCCGGTGGTGCTGACCTGTGTGGCCGGGCTGGCCAATGGCACCATGAACATCGTGCCCTGGGGCGGCCCCACTGCCCGTGCCGCGGCCGCGCTGAAGGTGTCGCCCACCGAGGTCTTTGTCCCGATGATCCCCTCGCTGCTGGCCGGCATGGCCACCGTGCTGGTGTTCGCCTGGTTCCTGGGCCTGCGTGAGCGCCGCCGCCTCTCCGGTGGACTGGACGCCAAGTTCTGGGGAAGCGCCGACGGCGGTGCGCCGGCGGGGCGCAAGGGTTCCGGCCCCCGCGGCGGCAAGGGTTCCGCCGTGCAGGGTTCCGCGCCGAAGGGTGGCGGAGGCGTGGCCCTGCTGGAGGCGCCGGTTCTGGTCCATGAGACCGCGGACGATAAGGACGGCCTGATGGCCGGGGCCCTGGATCCGAACCGCTCCACCCTGCGCCCGAAGCTGTTCTGGTTCAACCTGGTCCTGACCGTTGCCGTGATGGTGGTCCTGGTGCTGGACATCCTGCCCCTGGCCTATGTCTTCATGGTCGGCTCAGCCATCGCACTGGTGGCCAACTTCCCCCGTTTGAAGGACCAGGCCAAGGCCCTCACGGCGCACGCGCCCTCGATTGTCGCTGTGGTCTCCATGGTGATGGCGGCCGGCGTGTTGACCGGCGTGCTCAGCGGCACCGGCATGGTCGATGCCATGTCCGCCTGGCTGGTCAGCATCATCCCCGCCAGCATGGGCCCGTTCATGGCCGTCATCACTGGACTGCTCAGCATCCCCATGACCTTCTTCATGAGCAACGATGCGTTCTACTTCGGTGTCTTGCCCGTGCTCAGCGAAACTGCGGGCCACTACGGCATCAGCGCCGCCGAGATGGCCCGCGCCTCGATCGCCGGCCAGCCGGTGCACATGCAAAGCCCGCTGGTGCCGGCCATCCTGCTGCTGGTCTCCCTCGCCAAGGTGGAGCTGGGCGACCACCACAAGAAGGTGCTGTGGCGGGCCCTGGTGGTCTCGCTGGTGATGCTGGCCGTAGGCATCATTCTGGGCGCCATTCCCTGGGCCTAGACTCCGCAAAAGACCAATATTCGAATATATGTTCGAAAACTGAAAAACAGCATCTGACAGCGGTGCCCAGGGCACCCTCCGGGTTAGGATCGGCACACACGCCGGACCAACCTCCTGGGGGACCCATGGGCACCGCTGATCTGTTTGCACCCGCCATCCACCACAGAACCACGGGGACGAAGCTGGGCATTGTGGGGGCCGGCAGCGTCGGCACCTCGCTGGCCTATGCCGCCCTCGTCCGCGGCTCCGCGGACCATATCGCCATCTACGACCTCAATGCGGCCAAGGCCGGGGCCGAGGTGCTGGATCTGGCGCATGGCACCCAGTTCACCGCATCGTCGGCCATCACCGGCGGCGGGGACATCGAGGCTTTGGCCGGTTCCGACGTCGTCGTCATCACCGCCGGGGCCAAGCAGGATCCCGGGCAGACCCGGCTGGACCTCGCCGGCACCAACATCCGCATCCTGGAGAATCTGATGCCGGCGCTGCTCAAGGTGGCTCCGGATGCCGTGTTCGTTCTGGTGACCAACCCCTGTGATGTGCTGACCGTGGCCGCCCAGCAGATCACCGGACTGCCCACTGGGCGCATCCTCTCCTCCGGCACCGTGCTGGACACCTCGAGGCTGCGCTGGCTGCTGGCCCGTGAGGCGGGGGTGTCCACCGACAGTGTGCACGCCGCCATGATCGGCGAGCACGGGGACACGGAGTTTCCCGTGTGGTCCCAGGCCTCCATCGGCCCGGTGCCCATCCGAGAGTGGACGGTGCAGGGGCGGCGCATCTTCACCGGCGAACATCTGGCCCAGCTGGCGCACAGCGTGGTGACGGCCGCCTACACGGTGATCGAGGGCAAGGGCGCCACCAACTACGCCATCGGACTGGCCGGCGCCCGCATCGTGGAGGCCCTGCTGCACCACGAACACGCCGTGCTGCCGGTGTCCACGGTGCTCAACGGCCAGCACGGACTCACGGGCGTGGCCCTGTCCCTGCCCAGTGTCATCGGGGCAGGGGGTGTCGGCCGGGTGCTTGAGCAGCCCCTGGACGACGGCGAGCGCGCGCTGCTGGACCACTCGGCCCAGACCCTGTTGGCCGCCCAAACCCAGCTGGGCCTCTGAGATGGACGCTTCCAGTGGGGGATTTGCCGGACGTTTCGCCGGAACAACTGTGGTGGTGACGGGCTCGGGCAGCGGCATCGGCGCACAGACGGTGCGCCGGTTCGCCGCCGAGGGCGCCGTCGTCGTCGTCGCAGACATCAACCTCGCCGCGGCACAGCACGTCGCCGCCGGGATCCCCGGCGCACTGGCCCGCCATGTGGACGTGACCCGGCGGGCGAGCCTGCGCGCGCTCGCCGACGCGGTGGCGGCGGAGCATGGCGGCATTGACGTGCTGGTCAACAACGCGCTCTCCTGCAGTCTGCCGCCCTTCCTGGAGCTGAGCGACGCCCAGATCCAGGCGGACTTCGCGGTGAATGCCATCGGCCCGTTCATGGCCTGCCAGGAGGTCATCCCGTCCATGCTGGCCCGCGGCGGCGGAGTCATCCTGAACGTGGCCTCGGTCAACGCGCTGTCCACCTACGGCAATCCGGCGTATTCGGCGGCCAAGGCGGCGCTCATCAGCCTCACGCGCTCGCTGGCATTCGAGTTCGGCGGCCGGGGCATCAGATGCAACGCCGTCGCCCCCGGAACGATCGACACCGAACATTGGGCACCCCGCCTGGCCCTGGAGCCGGATCTCTTCGAACGCGCCGCCCGCTGGTATCCCACCGGCCGGGTGGGCAGCACCGACGACGTCGCCAGCGCCCTGCTGTTCCTGGCCTCCCATGAGGCGGCGTGGATCAATGGCATCACCCTGCCTGTGGAGGGCGGACTGCTCAGCGGGGACCTGGGCCTGACCCGCGAGCTGGCGCCGGATCCGGATGGGAAATCCACAAAGGGGTGAACCAGGGCCAGTCCTGTCTCGTCTTGGAAGTGTGGACTGCTTCCGCAGCCCCGCTGCTTTGGACAGTTGAAAAAGACAGTCGAACCAGATGCAAAGGACACGCTCATGTACAAGCACAGCTGGCCCACCCTCGCGGTGGTCGTCCTCGCCGCGGCAGCCCTCGGCGGCTGCTCCTCGACAACGCCGGGCACTGGGGGCACCAGTTCCGCAGCACCCAGCACCTCGCAGGCCACCACTGCCGCACCCGCCACCACCAGCCCGGGCGGATCAACCACCGAACCCATGGCCGGGTCCGCGGTGCTGAAGACCGCCACCTCCTCGCTGGGCAGCATCGTGGTGGACGCCGCCGGCAAGACCGTCTACTACTTCGACAAGGACACTGCCGGCTCAGGGGCCAGCGCCTGCAACGGCGCCTGCCTGGCCGCCTGGCCCGCCGTCGTGGCACCCTCCGATGCCCCGGCCGTGGACGGAGTCACCGCCACGGTGGGCACCATCACCCGCAACGACGGCACCAAGCAGGTGACACTGAACGGACTGCCCATCTACACCTACACCCCCGATGCCAACGCCGGTGACGTGAAGGGCCAGGGCTTCGGCGGCATCTGGTGGGTCATCGCCCCCGACGGCGACAAGGTCACAGGCACCTCCTCCGGGTACTAGCAGCCTCCCCCTGGGGAACACCCGCTGGGCGGTTCCCTAGGGTGTGGCACGCAGGAGCGTGGGTGAATCCAGGCTCCTGCGGATGTCCACAGAGGCAATGGCACCCAAGGCCAGGGACGTGGTGGCGCCGGGGGACACCACGCTCCCGGCAGAGGCGCTCCAACTCGCCACCTGGATCTGCTCGCCCTCATGGGAGACCACCACCAGCACATAGCCCCAGGATGCACCCGGCACCACATAGTCGCCGGGACCGGCGGCATAGCTGCACTCCCACGAAATGTCAGTGCCCCACGCCCTGGGCACCAAAGCGCCTGTGGCAACAATGCCCGCCGGCCCCTGGGCGGCAAAGGACAGGGGGACGGCACCGGGGAGGTCCGTGGCAGCCTGGACCGCCGACGGCGGGGAGGAACCAACCACGGAGGCCGTCACTGCCGCCGTACCACCGGCCAGAACCACAGCGGCCGCAGCCGCCGCAGCAACCCACGCCACCCGCCGCCGTCGAACCCGCCCCACCAGGGAGGCAACGGCGGTCTCAGAGTCACCAGGCACAGGGGAAGACACAGACCCGTCCTCCCCGGCAGGGACCAGCGACAACAACGGTCCAATGCCGGCCAGCTCAGCCACCTGGGCGCTGCAGCGCTCGCAGCCGGACAGATGCGCCTCATACTCGCGCCGCTCCGCCGGCACCAGGGACCCCAGCACATAGGAGGCATCCCACAAGGCATAGGGACATGGGGTAGGAGACATCACCGCACCACACCCCTCTCCTGCAAGGCCAACCGTAGGGCACGAAGCCCATAATGCAGCCGAGACTTCACAGTCCCCGGCGGAATCCCCAACGCCGCAGCCATCGACGCGGTATCGGCACCCGAGTAGTACGCCAAACGGATCACCTCACGATGCTCCACCGAGAGGGTCTCCAAGGCATCCGCCACCAACCAGCCATCCAACAACCTGTCAGTTGCATCCACACCCCCCGACTGGGACAACACGTCGGGCACCACCTCGGCGCCCACCTCAAACCGATGCCTGGCACTGCGCCAATCATCAATCACCAAATTCCGGGCCACGGTGAACAACCACGCCCGCACGGCAGGCTCCCCACGCTCCAACACCTCAGGGTGGCGCCACGCCCGCAACAACGTCTCCTGCACCACATCCTCGGCAAACGCACTATCACTGGTCAACCGGGTGGCAAAACGCCACAACGCCGCAGCATGCTCAGCATGCAGAGCACGCAACGCCTCCTGCTCCAAGGGCCGCATCACCACCTCCTAGGCCTTAGACGACACACAAGCCGGTATGGTTCACCAAGAATGAACCCAACGCGGCCCGGCTCCGTCATACAACCAACAGCACCATCGTGGCACCACCACCCGGAGGACAACATGGACTACGCCATCAACGGACTACCACTGCACATACTGCTCGTCCACGCAGTAGTGGTCTTCGTACCCATCACAGCCCTCTGCACAGCGCTCGCAGTCCTCTGGCCCGCCGCACGACGCCGCCTGGGCCTGCTCACACCCATCCTGGGACTGTTCTCCCTCATCGTGGTCTACATCGCCCAACTGGCCGGCGAATGGCTCCTCCTGCGGGTAGGCCAGACACCAGCCATCGCCCACCACGCCGCCCTCGGCCTCGGACTGCTCCCCTGGGCCTGGGCGCTCGCCGCCGCAGCCATCGCACCCTGGCTCTGGCACCGGTTCTCCATCGGCACAGCGCTCGCCGCACGCATCGGCACCACCGGCACCAAAGTGGCCACAGCGCTCGCGGTCCTTGCTGTGCTGTTCGTCTGCGGAGCAGCCGTGGTGGAGGTGGTCCTGATCGGCGACGCCGGCTCCCGGGCCGTGTGGGAGGGCGTCTTCAGCCCGACGCCGGTGGCCCGCTGACGTTTTGCGGTTTCTAGCCTTGATGGGCCTCCTGGTCGATGGCTGACATGTCGCCGGTCGCGGGGGTGCCCTCTGCAAGCTCGTAGCGTTGAAACACTGCACCGCTCGGTGAGGCGACGACCGGCTCGATGAGCCGCAGGTTGGCCGGGACCACGCCGTCGGCGAAGACCTTCTTTCCACTGCCCAAGAGGATCGGGTACACCCAGAGTGTGAGCTGGTCAAAGAGCCGCTGGGCGAACAGGGTCTGCACGAAGTCCAGGCTGCCGATCACGTGGGTGTGCTCGTGCCGCTCGCGCAGCCTCTGTACAGCGTCGGCAATGTCGGGGCCCAGCAGTGTGGAATTGGCCCACTCGAGGGCGGGCGTTTGGTGCGAGGCCACGTACTTCGGGACGCGGTTGAACAGCTCCGCGATGTCTCCCTTCGCGGTTGGCCAGTACGAGGCAAAAATATCGTAGGTCCGCCTCCCCAGCAGCAGCGCGTCCAGATCCGCCATCCCGGACTCGATCTGCGCGTCGACAACCTCGTCCCAGAGCGGCGCCTGCCAGCCGCCGAAGGCGAAACCATCCGAGGAGTCCTCCTCTGGCCCGCCGGGCGCCTGGGCGACGCCGTCGAGGGTGGTGAACAGGTCGATGTGGATCAGTCCCATGCCGTGCTCCTTGTGTCAGCGCCCACCGCCGCCCCGGCGGCAGGACTACTTCGAGGCTGGCACCAATTCCGCGGCGGGGCAACAGTTTTCAATGGCCCGGTGGGGGCACCAGGCATCGACGCGGGCCATGCCCTAGTTTGACGTCGACGCCTCACCGGCATGGCCGTCAACCACCGCACGCACGCGGGCCAGCGCCGCCTCGTCCAGCGTTGAGGGGGAGACGCCGTTGAACGCATCCACTGCCACATTGCCGTAGTTGTGGCCATGGCCGGCCGGCACTGCCTCACCCATCACCATGTCCACGGCCACCTGCAGATAGGTCACCAGGGGGAGCCACACCATGGCATCGCTGACACCAGGGGAGCGGCCGCCCGTCGAGGACGGCCCGGAGAGCCATTCGGGCCGCTGCAGTATCAAGTCGGTGCTCAGCCAGGTGACGGGATCGGTGGCATGCTGCAGATAGGCCACCCGGGTGGCCTCCCACGGCGCCTTCGGCTCGGCCAGGCCGCCCGGATTGGATATCCAGCGGATGTGGCGGCCGCCGTTGAGCACGGGCAGCCACACCGGTGTCCCGGGGGGGCGCTCCGCCACCAGGGAGTGCCAGGGCTGGGAGGCGTTGGGCGGGCCCGCAAAGACGGCGCCTTCGGTGCCGGACAGCAGGTCTGCAGCCGTGGGGAAGGCAGACTGCATGCCCAGTGCACCCAGGCTAAGGCCGTAGGCCAGCAGAGTGGGTCTGGAATCGGCCGGCAGCGCCAGCCAATGTGAGCGCACGGCCGCGTACAGGGCGCGCCCCGCCTCCCGGGGCAGCTCCTGGTCGAAGACGAAGGACACCCAGCTGGGTTGGTAGGAGTACTGCAGGGAGGCAATGGCGGTGTCTCCGCAATGCAGGTACTCGACGGCGTCCATGGCCTGCGGTTCCAGCCATCCGGATCCGGTGGGCGTGGCCACCACCAGGGTGCCACGGGAGAAACCCCCGGTGCGTTCCAACTCGCCAACGGCCAATTCGGCGCGCTCGGCCAGGGTCGCGCCCTGGCCCAGACCCACATACACGTGCACCGGCTCCATGGCGGGGGAGCCGGTCACTGCCGAAATCTGGGCGGAGCTGGGGCCGCCGCCCACAAAGGCCCTGCCCTGCATGCCCAGGGCCTCCCACTCCACGGCCGACCCCACTCCTGCGGAACGGTGGGTGGACACCGGCTCGGTGGCTCCCTCCGGGGTCTCGGCATTGAGGGGGGCATAGACCCTGTCCACGCCCACCACGCCGGCGCCGACGACGAGCGCCAGGCCCACCAGCAGGGCCGTGAAACCGGCGGCGGCCCCAACGGCGCGGCTTTCCACCCTGCCCAGGCCGCGCCGTCGGGCCAGCATCCCAGCGCGCCGGCCCACAATCCTCAGGCCCCATGCGGCCACCAGGACGACGGCGGCCATTGCCGCGGCCGTGGCGAGGAAAACGCCGCCCTTGGCGCCGTCGATCGGAGGCATGTCCACCAGGGCCCGCACCTCATTCTGCCACCGTGTGGCCAGCGCGCCCATAGTGCAGCCTTCAGCCCAGCGTCAGCTGTTCAGGCCACTATGCTCCGGTTGGCCTCCTCGCGGTCCACCCCTGGCGCCGCGCGCGCCGCTAGCCTAGGGGGATGGAGATACTTCGATACACAGCGTTCACCTCGGACCCGGCCGGCGGCAACCCGGCCGGCGTCGTGCTCCCCGCCGATGGCCTCAGTGACACCCGGATGCAGGAGATCGCCGCAGAGCTCGGATTCTCGGAGACGGCCTTCGTCTCGGAGCTCACGGATCGGCGGGCCTCGGTGCGCTACTTTGCCCCCGCCGCCGAGGTGCCGTTCTGCGGCCACGCCACCATCGCCACGGGTGTTGCCCTGGCCGAACGCCATGGGGCCGGTGCCTATGTCTTCGCCACGCCCGTGGGGGACATCGCCGTGGACACCGAGGCCACGTCCCAGGGGTTTAGGGCGACGCTGACCTCCGTGGAGCCCCAGATCCGCGGCCTGGAGGCCGCCGTGCGCACCGAATTGCTGGCTATTCTGAACCTGGCCGAGGCTGACCTTGATCCGGAGCTGCCCACGCTGCTGGCCTTCGCCGGCAACTGGCACCCCATCATCCCGGTGGCCACGGTCGATGTCCTCGATGGCTTCGACTACGACTACGAGGCGCTGCGCACCCTCATGGCCGAGCAGGGCTGGCAGGCGACGGTGGACGTGGTGCTCCGCACCGGCGCGGCCAGCTTTGAGGCCCGCAATCCGTTCCCGCCCGGTGGCATGCGGGAGGATTCGGCCACCGGCTCCGCCGCCGCGTCGCTGGGGGCCTATCTGCGCCACCTGCGCATCGTCGAGGTCCCGGCCACCGTGATGGTGGCCCAGGGCCGGCATATGGGCCGCCCATCGACCATCGAGGTGCACATCCCCGAACACGGCGGAATCCTCGTCACGGGCTCAGCCGTGGAGCTGGGCGCATGAGCGGCGCGCTCTTCCCCTCGCGGGATGACATCGAAGCGGCCGCGGCGCTGATCGGCGGCCGGGTGCGGCAGACGCCCGTCATCGACGTCGAGTACGCCCCCGGGCGCACCGTCACCCTCAAACTTGAGCAGCTCCAGCACACCGGCTCCTTCAAGCCGCGGGGTGCGTTCAATTCCGTGCTCTCGGCCGCCCAGCGTCCGGAGCTGCTGATCGCCGCCTCCGGTGGCAACCACGGTCTCGCCGTCGCCCACGTCGGAGCGGCCCTGGGCATTCCCACAGAGATCTTTGTCCCGGAAACCGCGCCACAGGTGAAGGTCGACGGCATCCGCAGCCGGGGCGCCACCGTCACCCTGGTGGGCGCCACCTTTGCCGAGGCGCACCAGGCCAGCATGGCCCGCGCCGCAGAGACCGGGGGCTTCCAGATCCACGCCTATGACGGTCTGCCCACGCTGACGGGCCAGGGCACCCTGGGCCGGGAGATTGAGCAGCAGGTCCCGGATGCGGACGCCATCGTAGTGGCCGTCGGCGGCGGCGGACTCATGGGCGGCATCGCGTCCTGGTGGGCCGGCCGGGCTGACATCATCGCCGTCGAGCCCGTGGGCTGCCCCACGCTGCACTCCGCCCTGGCGGCGGGGGAGCCGGTGGACATTGCCGTGTCCGGCCTGGCCGCGGACTCGCTTGGCGCCAAGCGGATTGGCACCGGCGGTTTCGCCGCGGCCGTCAACGCTGCGGCCACCTCCGTGCTGGTCACCCCGGAGGACATCCTTGCCGCGCGGAAGTTCCTCTGGGACCAGCTGCGCATTGTGGCCGAACCGGGCGGTGCGGCGGCCTTGGCGGCCGTGCTCAGCGGCGTCTACGTGCCGCAGCCGGGCTCAAAGACGGTTGTCGTGGTGTGCGGGGCCAACACGGATCCCTCGGATCTGGTGCGGTAGGCGGCACTCTCAACAACACGCAGAGAAAATACTGTGGCCCGGTCCAACTTGGACCGGGCCACATTAGGTTCTTTTCGGAATTCTTGGGGGGCTACCGCTCGGCGGGCTTGCTCAGTGCCGCGATGCCCTTCTCGATCTGCCGCAGCGCCCGGGCCTTGGCCAGCGTGGACACGGTGACGGTGACACCCTTGGATGGCAGCGCAACCTCGTAGCTGCGATCGTGGTCCGTTCCATTGGCACTAGCCGGCTTGGGCTTCGTCTTCAGATGGTTCGCCATCATCGCCACCTCCTTCTTCTCCAGTTTCCCCGTTGGCATCTTCGGTGTCCAGTACAGCGTCCCGCGCTGACACGAGAACCTGCAGCAGCAGCGCCCTGTCGTCGGCCATGCAGAGATCGCTTTCGGCCAGATGCACCAGAATGGCCGCTCCCACCACCTGGCGCTCATTGTCCTCGGCGTCCATGGAGGCGTCGATGGCCCACTGGGCCCGCTTCCACCATTGGTCGCGCCTATCCGCCGTCCTGCGCTGGCTGTACGTTGCCCACGCCAGCGAACCGGCCACGAGGGCGGCCATGGACGCGGCAGCCGGCGCCAGGGCTTGGATCCACAGGACCCATTCGGGGAGGAAATTCACGTTGCCACTCTAAGGGAGGCCACCGACAAGGCGAGCGGCCATGCCGCCAGCGGGCCACGTGCCCATTGCCGGCCGGGATCAGATGGCTAGGAAATCCCCAACCTCAGGACGGGATCAGGAATCGGGCTGCGAGGTAGAACGCAAGATCGGCGGCACCAATGATGATGCCCGCAATGGCGAGACCACGGCCGCGCAATCCTTGCTCCTTGATCCTCCGGAGACCGATGCCCGAGATGGCGGCCCCGAGTGGGCCTAGCATCGCAAAGACAAAAAGTCCGATGCAGCTGATGGTGAACCCTGCGATGGCGGCCTTGCTGAATGCCGGGCGCGCTTTGACGGATGCCTCCAGATCAAACATCTGCGGTGTGTCGGAGGTCCAGGGGTTCTCGGGCCGAGGGGGAACACTTGTCATGTCGTCTGCTCCTTCTCCTGTGAGGGGTACTGGGGCGAGCCTACGACACGCTGCCTCAGATTGTCTGCCGGCAGGGGGAAGGCAAAGAGGGCGCAAAAAAGCCCTCCGGACGTTTTTCAACATCCGAAGGGCCTCATTTGTGCGCGGAGGGGGACTTGAACCCCCACCCCGTTTCCAGGACTAGCACCTCAAGCTAGCGCGTCTGCCATTCCGCCACCCGCGCAGAGTGGGCATTCGAACACCGAGGAACTCGCCTTTCGGTTTGTTTCTCTAGCGGCCGAAGCAGCGAGAAAGACTCTAGCACGACTTTTGCGGCAAACACCAATCGGCGGAATCACGGGCCCAAATGGCTGCGATGTAGGCTGAAGAAACACCGCAGCATTGATGAAGGAGCACCCGTGGAATCCCTCCGGCCGGAAGATGAAGTTGTCCGCATTTGCCAGGACCTCATCCGCATCGACACCACCAATTTTGGCGACAACGAGGGGCCGGGGGAGCGCAAGGCCGCGGAGTACACGGCGGCGCTGATCGAAGACGTCGGCCTGGAGGCAACCTTGTTCGAATCGGCTCCGGGCCGGGCGAACGTCGTCGCCCGCATGGAGGGTGAGGATTCCTCCCTCGGCGCGCTGGTGGTGCACGGCCACCTCGACGTCGTTCCCGCCCTCAAGCACGAGTGGAGCGTCGACCCGTTCGGTGCCGAGGAGAAGGACGGCCTGATCTGGGGCCGCGGCGCCGTGGACATGAAGGATATGGACGCCATGATCCTTTCCGTGCTGCGTGGCATGGCCCGAGAGGGCCGCAAGCCCAAGCGCGACATCATCTTTGCCATGTTTGCCGATGAGGAGGCCGGCGGCACCTATGGCGCCTCCTGGGCCGTGGACAACAGGCCCGAGCTCTTTGCCGGTGCCACCGAGTCCATCTCGGAGGTGGGCGGCTTCTCCGCAGAGATCGGCGGCAAGCGTGCCTACCTGCTGCAGACGGCCGAGAAGGGCATTGCCTGGCTGCGGCTGACGGCCCACGG
Source organism: Arthrobacter sp. 35W (assembly GCF_000482545.1). Classification (GTDB taxonomy): domain Bacteria; phylum Actinomycetota; class Actinomycetes; order Actinomycetales; family Micrococcaceae; genus Specibacter. The sequence continues at coordinate 1,633,477 of NZ_KI519454.1, read as the reverse complement.
CCGGGCCGGCCACGGTTCGCAGATCAACACGGACAACGCCGTCACCCGGCTGGCCCGCGCCGTCACCCGCATCGGCGAGTACCAGTGGCCCATCGAGTACACGGCCACCACCCGCCAGTTCCTGGAGGGCGTCTCCGAGCTCACCGGCGTCGAATTTGACGAGTCGAACCCGCAGACCCTGCTGGACCAGCTGGGCACCGTGGCCCGCTTTGTCGGCGCCACGCTGCAGAACACCTCCAACCCCACCTTCGTCAAGGGTGGGTACAAGGCCAATGTGATCCCGGCCGAGGCCGAGGCCTACGTGGACGTCCGCACGCTGCCGGGCCAGCACGAGCAGGTGCTGGAGATCATCCGCGACCTGGCCGGTGCCGGCGTGGACGTCAGCACCATCCACAACGATGTATCGCTGGAGACGCCGTTCTCCGGCAATCTGGTGGATTCCATGATCGATGCCCTGCATGCGGAGGATCCCGGCGCCGCGGTGCTGCCGTACACGCTCTCCGGCGGCACGGACAACAAGTCGCTCAGCCGCCTGGGCATCACCGGCTACGGCTTCGCCCCGCTGCAACTGCCGCCGGAGCTGGACTTCACCGGCATGTTCCACGGCGTCGACGAGCGCGTCCCCACGGAATCGTTGAAGTTCGGTGCGCGAGTGCTGGACCGCCTGCTCAGCAGTTACTAGGAGCCGGCCGTGAGTGCACGCACCATTGAGGACATCCTGCCGGACGAGCTGCTGGAGCGCTTCCGCTCCCGCGCCGGAGGCTACGACGAGCGCAATGGGTTCTTTTTCGAGGATCTGGCCGAGCTGAAGGCGCAGGGCTACCTGGGCCTGTTCGCGTCCATCGACGACGGCGGGGCCGGCTTTGGGCTGGAACAGGTTGCCGCCGCGCAGCGCCGGCTGGCCACGGCCGCCCCGGCCACCGCGCTGGCGATCAATATGCACCTGGTCTGGACCGGCGTCGCGCATGTCCTGTCGGAGCGTGGCGACGATTCCCTGCACTACGTCTTGACCGAGGCCGTGGCGGGGGAGGTTTTTGCCTTTGGAAATTCCGAGGCCGGCAACGACCAGGTGCTCTTCGATTCCTTCACCGAGGCCGCACCGCAGGGCGACGGCTCCTACGCGTTCACCGGCACCAAGATCTTCACCAGCCTGAGCCCGGCGTGGACACGGCTGGGGATCTTCGGCAAGGACGGCACAGGGGAGGAGCCGCGGCTCATCCACGGGTTCATCACCCGCGACACCCCTGGCTACCGGATCAAGGATGATTGGAACACCGTGGGCATGCGGGCCAGCCAGTCCTGCACCACCGTGCTGGAGGGCGCGATTGCCCCGGCCGAGCGCATCTTCCGCAACCTTCCGGTGGGGCCGAATGCGGACCCGTTGATCTTCGCGATCTTTGCCTGCTTTGAAACGCTGCTGGCGGCCGTCTACACCGGCATCGGCGAACGCGCCGTCCAGCTGGCCGTGGAGAATGCCAAGCGCCGCACGTCCAAGAAGTTCGAGGGCAGGACCTACGCGCAGGATCCGGACATCCGCTGGAAGGTGGCCGACGCCGCCATGGCCATGGACGGGCTGTACCCGCAGCTGGATGCCGTGGCCCGGGACGTCGACGCCCTGGTCAACCACGGGCCGATGTGGTTCCCGAAGCTGGTGGGGCTGAAGATCCGAGCCACCGAAACCGCCCGCGAGGTGGTGGACCTGGCCATCCGCTGCTCCGGCGGCGGCAGCTACTTTGCCGGCAATGAACTCGGGCGCCTCTACCGCGATGTCCTGGCGGGCATCTTCCACCCCTCCGACGGCGAATCGGCGCACAGCACCATCGCCAACGCCTGGCTGGGGCCGATCGAGTAGGCCCCACGTGCAGTAGGGTGAATTCGATCTCTTGCCGAGGCCTTTCCCGAGCAGGGCCAGCTGGCATGCTTTGGCTTCGATTGGTTGGGGCGCCAGCTTGCGCTCAGCCCCCGCCACGGGCCGCTGGAGGATCCCCAAGTCCTGATGTTGAACCCCGGAACCGGAGAGGTTACCCTCTTCCGCGTGTCCTTCTCGGATTTCCATGACCTGGGTCTGCCCGACAATGCCGACCTTTGTCTGGACTTGCCCCGCTTCTCCGAGTGGATTTCCGCTGCCGGCACTGGGCCGGCGTTCCGCGAGTGTGTGGGGTTCAAGATCCTACTGTTCCAGGGTGGCGAGGACAGCGTGGCAAACCTTGAGCTGAGCGACCTGGAAGTCTATTGGCCCCTGATGGGGCAGCTGAGGATGGCCACGAAGGACCTGCACGTTGGCACACCGATTTCAGGTGTTTCGATCCAAGAGGAGTGCGTGGGTGTTCGGCGTTTCCTGGCCAAGTTCAAACGCGGGAGCCACGCCGGCAGGCAGGCCTAACAGAAGCGGCAGGCCTGCGCTGGGCGCGTCTGCCGCCCTAAACGGTGCGCTCCACGCGGAACACCCGCCGGCGGAGCCAATACTGCCGTCCGCCGCCCATGTAGAGGCGGCTGCGCTCCAATTCCCACTTGCCGTACTCGGCGTGCTCACGCAGCCGCTGGTGGGCCAGGGGCAGTGATTCCGTGGGGCTGACCGTCAGGACGAGGTACTCGTACTGACGGGCAAAGTCGCGTTGCCGGAAGCCGGGCGCTGATGTCATTGATTCCTTCATTGCCCTCCATTGTGCACCGTTTCCGCCGTCGGGCAACCACCCCGGCGCCTTCTCTTCATCCGCTCCCGAGTGGCCAACGAGTGGTGAAACAGTCGGGAAAGAGGTGGGGTTACGCATTGCCCGGCACGCTGGTAGCTTCTAAACATGAGCATTGATCCGCGTGCCGCATTGCAGTCCCTTACATCCGCTCTCGAGGAACATCTGGCAGCGGCCGCAAGCCGCCGTGGGGACGATGATCCGGCCGTGGAGAACGCCTACCTGGCGGTCGTGGACGCCTTTGAGGTCTACGAAGAGGCCCTCTTTGACAGTTTCAACGAGGTGACGCCCCTTGTCATCTACGAGAGCGATGAAGACGAAGAGGATGAGGACCTGGACGAGCTCGACGACGCCGAGGATGACCTGGAGCCGATCGACGACTAACGCCTGGTGGCCGAAACTTCCTCAAGCACTTCGGCAATCTGCTCAGGCAATGGTTCCAGTGACGAGGCGAGGATCTGTTCCAGCTGCTCGATGGTGCGCGGCCCGACGATGGCGCCTGCGACGTTGTTCTGGGCCAACAGCCAGCTCAAGGCGACATCCAGCGGCTGCCGGTCCAGGCCCTTGGCTGCCGTTGCCAGCGCCTCGGTGATGCTGGCTGCGGAGGCGCCCAGATAAGGCTCTACGTAGCCCGCCATGGTCTTGCTGGCGCCGCGGGAATCGGTTGGCACCGAACGGCGGTACTTTCCGGTCAGCACGCCGCGGCCCAGCGGTGCCCAGGCCAGCAGGCCGGAGCCCATGTGCTCTGCCGCGGGGACCACTTCATGTTCGACGCCGCGCTGCAGCAGGGAGTATTCCACCTGGTTTGCGACGAGGGCGGCGTCGCACAGTGTCGCGGCCCGTGCCAGCTGCCAGCCGTTGTAGTTGGACACACCGGCGTAGCGCACACGCCCGGTGGTGACGGCCAATTCGAGGGCGCTGAGGGTTTCATCCAGCGGCACGTTGTCGTCCCAGACGTGGGTCAGCCACAGGTCAAGATGGTCGGTCCGCAGCCTGGCCAGCGTCGCGTCCAACCCCGCCAGCATCGCGCGCCGGGATGTATCCACCATGCGCCGTCCGCGCCGGTGGCTGATGCCGGCCTTGGAGACCAGCACCACTTCGCTGCGCGCCACGACGTCTCCGATCATGGAACCCAGGATCGCCTCGCTGCGGCCCTCGCCGTAGCTGACGGCGGTGTCCACGGTGGTGCCGCCGGCATCCAGGAAGGCACCGAGCTGGGCGCGGGCGGTGTCTGCATCCGTCTCCACCCCCCATCCCATGGTGCCCAAAGCCAGCGCTGAGACGCGCAATCCACTGGTTCCGACGAATCGTTGCTGCATTGTGCCAGTTTACGTGCCACGTGGCACACCACTGGAACGGACCGGTTCCTGCGATGCCATAGGCTCAATGGGTGAACTGGTTTGAAGCTGCCCTGCTTGGTCTGATCCAAGGATTGACCGAATTCCTGCCCATCTCCTCTAGCGCCCACCTCTTTGTGGTGGGCAAGTTTCTGCCCAGTGGTGCGGACCCCGGTGCCGCCTTTACCGCTGTGACGCAGCTTGGCACGGAGACCGCCGTCATCGTCTATTTCTGGCGGGACATCGTGCGGATCATCACGGCCTGGTTTGGCTCGCTGCGCGGCCGCCTGCCCAAGAATGACCCCGACGTCCGGATGGGCTGGCTGGTGATTCTGGGCAGCCTGCCCATTGTGGCCCTGGGAGTGCTGTTCCAGCATGCCATTGAGAACACATTGCGTAACTTGTGGATCGTTGCGACAACGCTGATTGTCTTCGGCCTGATCCTGGCCGTGGCCGACGCCGTCGGCAAGCACCAGCGCGAACTCAAGGACCTGAGCTACAAGCACGGCATTCTCTATGGCTTCGCCCAGGCCCTGGCGCTCATCCCCGGCGTGTCCCGCTCCGGGGGCACCATCACCGCGGGTCTACTGATGGGCTACACCCGCCAGGCCGCGGCCCGGTATTCATTCCTGCTGGCCATCCCCGCCGTCTTCGGTGCCGGCCTTTATGAGCTGTACAAGATCTTTGCCCAGCACGAGGGGGCGCAGGGTCCCTTCGGCATCCCGGAGACCATCCTGGCCACGGTGGTGGCGTTCGTGGTCGGCTACCTGATCATCGGCTGGTTCTTGAAGTACATCTCGTCCAAGAGCTACAGCATCTTTGTCTGGTACCGGATTGCCTTGGGTCTGCTGCTGTTCCTGCTGCTTGGATTCAACGTCATTACCCCCGGACAGTAGGCTAGAGACGTGAAAAGTTGGAAGTCCCGTCCCGTGCCCGAGCTCCCCGGCACCATGCCTGCCCTGCAATTGTTTGAGACCGGAGCGGGCAAAGTGGTTCCGCTTCCCGTCCAGGATGCCGCGAGCCTCTACGTCTGCGGCATTACCCCGTATGACGCCACCCACATGGGCCACGCTGCCACCTATGTTGGCTTCGACCTGCTCAACCGCGCCTGGCGCGACGCAGGGGCCACGGTGTCCTATGTGCAGAACGTCACCGACGTCGACGATCCGCTGCTGGAGCGGGCCATCCGCGACGGCGTGGACTGGCGCGAGCTGGCCCTGGAGCAGACGGCCCTCTTCCGCTCCGACATGGAGGCGTTGAACGTCGTCGGGCCCGAGCGCTACATCGGCGCCGTCGAGGCCATCGAGTGGATTGTGCCGGAGATTGAAAAGCTCATGGCCAAGGGCCTTGCCTATGCAGTTGCCGGCGCCGCCGGCGATGCTGGCAAATCCGGAGAGCCCGACGGCGACATCTACTTCAGCGTCGAGGCCGCCTCGGCCTCGGCCCACGGCGAAGGCTACGAGGGTCCGTGGTGGCTGGGGCAGATCTCCGGACTGACCGAAGAGGAAATGCTCCCGGTGTTCGCCGAGCGCGGCGGAGACCCGCAGCGCCCCGGCAAGCGGCACCCGCTGGACGCCCTGCTGTGGCGTGTGGCCCGCGAGGGCGAGCCCAGCTGGGAGGGCGGCAGCCTTGGCGCCGGCCGGCCCGGCTGGCACATCGAATGCACGGTGATCGCCCAGCGCTTCCTGCCGGAGCCCTTCACCGTCCAGGGCGGGGGATCGGACCTGGTCTTCCCGCACCACGAGATGGGTGCCGGCCACGCCTTTGCCCTCGCCGAGGTGCAGATGGCCCAGCACTACACGCACACCGGCATGGTGGGCCTGGACGGCGAGAAGATGAGCAAGTCCAAGGGAAACCTGGTGCTCGTCTCCAAGCTGCGCGCCGACGGCGTCGACCCGGCGGCCATCCGTCTGGCCATCCTCGCCAACCACTACCGCAGTGATTGGTTCTGGACGGGCGAACTGCTGGAGCAGGCCCAGACCCGTCTGGCCCGCTGGCGTGAGCGCATGCCCACGCTGCCGGGTGGTTCGGCGATGCTGGTGCTTGGCGACATCCGTGCGGCGATCGCCGCGGACTTGGACGCGCCGCGCGCCCTCGCCGCCATCGATGCCTGGCTGGACGCGACGGCACCGGCCGACACGCCGTCGGAGCTCGATGCGGCCATCTTCGCCGACACCGTGGAATCCCTCCTCGGCGTCGTTCTCTAGCAAAACGCAAAACTGGGGCGCAGCAACTGCACGAAAACACGATGTTTTCGACAGTTGCTGCGCCCCAGTTGCTCCCGCGGCTCGCAGGCTCGCCGTGGGGGCCTCGCAACCGTGGGCCCACCCAGTTGCTTAATGCCTACGGCAGGTCGCGGCCGCGGCGCTTGAGGTAGCGCTCGAATTCCTTGGCGATGGACTCGCCGCTGGCCTCCGGCAGGTCGGCCGTGTCCTTGGCTTCCTCGAGCTGGTGCACATAGGCGGCAATCTCGGCGTCCTCGGTGGCGAGTTCATCCACGCCGCGTTCCCAGGCCTGGGCGTCCTCGGCAAGGTCGTCGACGTCCAGCGGCACCTGGAGCAGATCCTCGATCTGGTGCAGCAGCGCCAGCTGGGCCTTCGGCGAGGGGGCCTGGGCCACATAGTGCGGCACCGCCGCCCACAGGGATACGGTGGGCAGGCCGGCCAGCAGGGCCAGTTCGCCCAGCACGCCGACAATGCCGATGGGGCCCTCGTATTGGGAGGCCTCCAGGTTCAGCCGCTCACGCAGTTCGTCGTCATCGCTCGTGGTGGTCACCGGGATGGGGCGGCTGTGCGGAACATCCGCCAGCAGGGCACCCACCAGCACCACATAGTTCACGTTCAGTGCGGCGGCGTGGGCCAGCAGCTCGGCGGTGTAGGTCCGCCACTTGTAGGACGGCTCGATGCCGTGGACAAAGATGACGTCGATCGAGGTGCCGGGGATGGAGGCCTTGGCAATCTTCGTGGCGGGCCATTTGATCCGGCGTCCACCGTCGGCCGTCCGGCGCACCGTGGGACGCGTGAACTGGAAGTCGTAGTACTCATCGGGGTCGATGGTGGCCAGCTTCTTGGCATCCCAGAGCCTGTGCAGATACTTCAGGGCGTCGCTGGCCGCCTCGCCGGCGTCGTTCCAGCCCTCAAAGGCCGCCAACATCACAGTGGCGCGCCGGTTTGGCTCCACCGGCTCAATCAGCCGTGGCTGCGGGGTCTGCTCACCTTCGTTGAAGCTCATCACCTCTCCACCCTACGACGCCGAGCCCGGTGCCGATATCCTCTTCGCCCACGGCGTGGCTCCGGCGGCGCGCCGGGCGGCACCAACCCGCCCCAGGACGCCCGCTGGGGCCCCGGACCCGCGGGGGAGGCGTGAAAGGGCTGTCCGCTTGGCCACGTAGACTGGCCGTATGCATTCCACCGCCGCGCCCGATCATCCGTCCGCCCTGCCCGTGGCCGCCTCCGCCGCCGGCACCGCATCCGGTGCCATCCCCGCGAAGGGGCAGCTCAAGGCCGCCCTGTGGGACATGGACGGCACCCTGGTGGATACGGAACCGTATTGGATCCAAGCCGAAAAGGACCTGGTCAAGGCCCACGGCGGCACGTGGACGGACGAGCACGCCATGACCTTGGTCGGTCAGGCCCTGGGGACCTCCGCCGGAATCCTCCAAGAGGCCGGCGTCGACCTCTCCGTCCGCGAGATCATCGATTTCCTCTCCGGCCAGGTCATGGACCGCGTCCGGCAGGACGTGCCCTGGCGCCCGGGCGCGCGGGAGCTGCTGCACGATCTGTGGCAGAACGATGTCCGCTGCGCCCTGGTGACGATGAGCGAGGGCCCGATGGCCCGCGAAATCGTCGACGCACTGGACCACCCCTACTTTGAATTCCTGATCACCGGCGACATGGTGGCCAACGGCAAACCCCATCCGGAGCCGTACCTGGCCGCCGTCGAACGGCTCCAGGCGACGGACCCGGACCTTGGCATCTCCAACTGTGTGGCCCTTGAGGATTCCGTCCCCGGCGTCGCCAGCGCCATGGCCTCCGGGGTGGCGACGATTGCCATCCCGCACGCTGTTCCGATGGCTCCCGCCGCAGGCCGCGCCACGTGGACCACGCTGGCCGGACGCGGCGCGTTGGATCTGCGGCTGGTGGTGGCACAGCACGCCGACGGCGGTCTCGCGTGAGCTCGGCCCCCAACGGCACCAAGACGCGCCGGGAAGGCATACCCCTGGGCCGCATTGCCGGCATCCCGATCATCCTGGCCTACTCGTGGTTCATCATTGCCGCCTTCACCGTGCTGGTCTTCGGCCCACAACTGGGCAGCGTGTACCGCGGGCTGGGCAATTGGTCCTATGTTGTGGCGTTCGTCTACGCCCTGCTGCTGCTCTTCTCCGTGCTGGTGCACGAGCTGGCGCATGCGCTGGCCGCCAAGGTCTACAAGTGGCCCACCGAAAAGATCGTGCTCAACCTCTGGGGCGGGCACACCCAATTTGAAAACTTCACGGCGACGCCGGGCCGCTCCCTCGTGGTGGCCTTCGCCGGGCCGGTGGCCAACTTTGTGCTGGCCGGTGCCGCCTGGGTCCTGCTGCTCGCCGCCCCTGAGCCCAGCACGATGGAAGCGGCGGTGCTGACCACGCTGGCCAACATCTTTGTCTGGGCCAATTTCCTCATCGGGGCCTTCAACATCCTGCCGGGCCTGCCGCTGGACGGCGGACGCCTGGTGGAGACCATCGTCTGGAAGGTCACGGGCAGCCAGGAGAAGGGCACCGTTGCCGCAGGCTGGGCCGGGCGCGTCGTCGTCGTTCTGCTGGTGGTCGCCGGCATCGGGCTGCCGCTGGTGCAGGGCAGCGAGCCCAGCACCACCACCATTCTGCTGACCCTGTTCATCGCCGGCTTCCTGTGGCTGGGGGCCAGCGCCGCCATCACCAACGCCAGGATGCGCCTGCGCCTGCCGGCCATCAGCGCCGGAGCCCTGGCCTCGCCGGCCATCGGTGTGCCGGCCGCCTCCACCGTCGCCAGCCTGTGGACCCTGCGTGCCAGCCACCCGGTGGAGGTTCTGGTGTTGTGCAGCCCCGAGGGCCGGCCGGTGGCAGTGGTGGATGAGCAAGTGCTCGCCAGCGTGCCTCCCGCCGCAGCCACGACGACGCCGGCAACGGCCGTGGCGCGCAATCTGGCGCCCGGAGCCTATGTGCCCCAAAGCGCCGCCGGAACGGAACTGGTACAGTATCTTGCCCAGCTCGGCGGCGGCGAATATGTGGTGATCGACCTCCGCGGCCAGGTGACGGGCATCCTCAGCCAGGAAGTGGTGGTCGCTGCCATCACCGGAAGGCCGGACCCGAGAAAACCGCGCTGAGCGCACCCCGCACGGGCCCGGCCCGCGCACCCCACGCTTGAATCACCGGCCCCCACGGCCGCTACGCAATGACCCAACGCCAGGAACGGATCCAACAGTTATGAGCCAGAACACCCCCACGACCCCTCCCGTGCAGGGGCCGGAACCTCATGGCGCCGCAGTGAGGCGGGGTCCCTTCCGGGCGGGCGAACGCGTGCAGTTGACCGACGAGCGCGGCCGCATGAACACCATCACCCTGACCCCGGGTACGGCGTACCACACGCACAAGGGCTTCCTGAACCACGATGAGCTGATCGGCAAGCCCGAGGGCTCCATGGTGGAGAGCAACGTTGGCCAGATCTACCAGGCCCTGCGCCCGCTGCTGAGCGACTTCGTCCTCTCCATGCCCCGCGGTGCCGCCGTCGTCTACCCCAAGGATGCCGGCCAGATTGTCACCATGGCGGACATCTACCCCGGCGCCCGCGTGGTTGAGGCCGGCGTGGGCTCCGGCGCCCTGTCCATCTCGCTGCTGCGTGCAGTGGGCGACGGCGGCTACCTGCACTCCTTCGAACGCCGTGAGGAGTTCGCCGACATCGCCCGCGGCAACGTGGAAACCATCTTCGGCGGTCCGCACCCGGCGTGGAAGATCTCCCTGGGCGACTTCCAGGACGAAGTGGTGGCCCAGGAGGCCCCCGGCAGCGTGGACCGCGTGGTCCTGGACATGCTGGCACCCTGGGAGTGCATCGACGCTGTAGCCACCGTGCTTGCCCCCGGCGGCGTGTGGATCAACTACGTTGCCACCGTCACCCAGCTGTCCCGCACCGCCGAGGCCATCCGCGCCGACGGCCGCTTCACCGAGCCCGACGCCTGGGAATCCATGGTCCGCGGCTGGCACCTGGAGGGCCTGGCCGTGCGCCCGGACCACCGCATGGTGGCCCACACCGGCTTCCTGATGGTCACCCGCCGCCTCGCCGACGGCGTCACCGGCCTGAACCTGAAGAAGAAGGTCAAGGCCGAGTTCAGCGAAGAGGATCTGAACGCCTGGACCCCCGAGGCCGTGGGGGAGCGTGCCGTCTCGGACCGCAAGCTCCGCCGCGCCGCCCGCGACGCCGCCTCCACGGTGCAGACCAAGCGGACGCAGCGAAACACTCGCGGCGAAGAAAGCGTTGAAGCTGTAAAAGAGGACTAATGCGGGCCAAGAGGACTATGGTCTAGAGCAACGGCGGCGGTCTTCTTGACCGCCGGCCGTTGTGCCGCAGGGCGCTAAGCGGGAAGGACACCAGGATCATGAGCGAACCGACAACCGGACACTCCCCAGAGGATGCCATGGGCATCGAGGAGACCACACCGCAGGCGCCTGTGCCCTTGGGGCCAGCACCATCGGGTCCCGTCTATCCGACGGGCCCGGCCCAACAGGCCGCGGCGGAGCGGGCGCTGAATGTGCTCCGCGACAAGCTGCGCAATCTGGACCGCCAATTGGCCGCCGCCACCGGGAACAACACCCGGCTGGTCAGCATGCTCGAGACGGCCAAATCAGAGATCCTCAAGCTCCGCACGGCACTGGAGAACGACGGCCAGGCGCCGTACAGCTTCGGCACCCTGATGCAGATCAATCCCCGCCGCCACCCCTCGGCGGGTGCATCGGGGATGGCCGCCACCGAGGAAAGCGTTGACGTCTTCACCTCCGGCCGCAAGATGCGCGTGGGGCTCAGCCCGCTGGTGAACATCCGCCAGGTCAGCGTGGGCCAGGAGGTGCTGCTGAACGAATCCTTCACGGTGGTGGCCGCCCTGGGCTTCGACCGGGTGGGTGAACTTGTCACGGTCAAGGAGCTGCTGGGCTCGGACCGTGCGCTGGTCACCGGCCGTGCCGATGAGGAGAAGGTCATCCGCCTCTCCGGTGCGCTGCAGGCCATCAAGCTGCGCGTGGGCGATGCCCTCAGCGTCGACACGCGCACCGGCTACGGGCTGGAGAAGATTCCGCGCTCCGAGGTGGAGAATCTGATCCTGGAGGAAGTGCCCGACATTTCCTACGCCGACATCGGTGGACTGGGCCCGCAGATCGAACAGATCCGCGACGCCGTCGAACTTCCCTTCCTGCACCCGGACCTCTACCGCGAGCACGGGCTCAAGCCGCCCAAGGGCATCCTGCTCTACGGCCCGCCCGGCTGTGGCAAGACCCTTATCGCCAAGGCCGTGGCCAACTCCCTCGCGGCCCGGGCCGCCGAGCGCTCCGGCGTGCGCGACCAGAAGAGCTACTTCCTGAACATCAAGGGCCCGGAGCTGCTGGACAAGTACGTGGGCGAGACGGAGCGCCAGATCCGGCTGATCTTCTCCCGCGCCCGGGAGAAGGCCGCGGACGGCAGCGCCGTCGTCGTCTTCTTCGACGAGATGGACTCGCTGTTCCGCACCCGCGGCACAGGCATCTCCTCGGATGTGGAAACCACCATCGTGCCCCAGCTGCTGAGCGAGATCGACGGCGTGGAGCGGCTGGACAACGTGATTGTCATCGGTGCCTCCAACCGCGAGGACATGATCGACCCGGCCATCCTGCGCCCGGGCCGGTTGGATGTGAAGGTCAAGATCCAGCGCCCCGACGCCGAGGCCGCAGCTGACATTTTCGCCAAGTACATCAGCACGGATCTGCCCTTCCACGCCGACGACATTGCCGCCAACGGCGGGGATGCGATGGCGACCGTGGCTGCGATGATCCAGCGCACGGTGGAGGCCATGTACTCCACGGAGAAGTCCAATGAGTACCTGGAGGTCACCTACGCCAACGGCGACACGGAGATGCTCTACTTCAAGGACTTCAACTCCGGTGCCGTGATCCAGAATGTGGTCGACAGGGCCAAGAAGTATGCCATCAAGGATCTGCTGACGCTGGGGGAGAAGGGCATCCGGATCGACCACCTGCTCCGCGCAGTGGTGGATGAATTCCGCGAACACGAGGACATGCCCAACACCACCAATCCCGACGATTGGGCGCGCATCTCCGGCAAGAAGGGCGAGCGGATCACCTACATCCGCACCATCGTGCAGGGCAAGGCCGGACAGGAGCCGGGCAAGACGCTGGAGACCATGTCCAACACGGGGCAGTACCTGTGACCGCCGTGCGCGTGATGGGCTCGGAGACCGAGTACGGGATCCATGCCCCCTCGGCCCCGGGCAGCAACGCCACCTGGCTGTCCACCCAGGTGGTGCACGCCTATGCTCTGGTCAGCGGCGACCGTGCCGCCGGGGGCAGCGAGGCGCGCTGGGACTACACGGACGAGGATCCCCTCGCAGATGCCCGCGGCTGGACGGTGCCGCGCCACACGGCCCACCCGTCCCAGCTCACCGACGTTCCGCCGGAGCTGACGGCCGCCCAGATCGCCCTGGAGGGCGGCGAACTGGACGACGACGGCAGCACCGGTCCGCTGATGATGAACATGGTGCTTGGCAATGGTGCGCGGCTCTATGTGGACCACGCCCATCCGGAGTATTCCTCCCCGGAGGTCACCAACCCGTACGACGCCGTCCGTTGGGACGCCGCCGGGGACCAGGTGGCGCTGGCGGCCGTGCGCCAGATCGCGGCCAATCCGGCGCTGCCGGAGGTGAACCTCTACAAGAACAACACGGACAACAAGGCCGTGTCCTATGGCAGCCACGAGAACTACCTGATGCCGCGCTCGGTGCCGTTCTCGCACATTGTGCGCGGGCTGACGCCGTTCTTCACCACCCGTGCCCTGATCTGCGGGGCGGGACGCGTGGGCAAGGGGCAGGACGGCTCCGTGCCGGGCTTCCAACTCAGCCAGCGGGCGGACTTCTTCGAGGCCGAGGTGGGGCTGGAAACCACCATCCGCCGGCCCATCATCAACACCCGCGACGAGCCCCACGCGACGGCGGAGAAGTACCGCCGGCTGCACGTGATCATCGGCGACGCGAATTTCAGCCACGTCTCCAACTACCTCAAATTCGGCACCACCTCCCTGGTGCTGGATCTCATCGAGAACGGCGAAGCACCCCAGGTGGAGGTCCAGGGCCCCGTGGAGGCGCTGCGGGCCGTCAGCCACGACACGACGCTGCGCGGGCTGCACCGGCTGGCCGACGGCCGCCGGGCGACGGCGCTGGACATCCAGTGGATGTACCTGGAGGCCGCAGCCAAACGGGCCGCCGCCACAGGGGCCTCGGATTCGGTGACCGGCGACGGACACACCTCCCAGGTGCTGGCCCGCTGGGAGCAGGTCCTGACCGGCTTGGCCGGCGGACCCGAGGCAGTGGCCGGCCAGGTGGAATGGGCCGCCAAGCTGGGTCTGCTGGAGCAGTACCGCCAGCGGGATTCGCTCGGCTGGGACAACCCGCGGCTTGGCCTGATCGATCTGCAGTGGAGCGACGTGCGCCCGGAAAAGGGACTCTACCACCGCCTGCTGGCCCACGGCCGGATGGAGCGACTCGTCAGCGATGCTGACATCGCCGCGGCGGTGCGGCAGCCGCCGTCCGACACGCGGGCGTACTTCCGCGGCCAGTGCATCCAGCGCTACGGTGCCAGCATCGTGGGGGCCAGCTGGGACTCGGTGATCTTCGAACTGCCCGGCCAGCGCAGGCTGCGGCGGGTGCCCACACGGGAACCGCTGCGGGGCACCCAGGCTCTCACGGGGCGGCTTTTCGCCGCCCATCCGGACGCAGAATCATTCCTGGCGGAGCTGTTGGATTTGCCAGCACTCAAAGGCCAGTGATCCTGCCCGCTCGTGGCAGGATGGGACCAGAAGCCGAATATCAGGCTTGTCGGAAGGGAAGTATCATGGCCGCTCAAGAGCAACACAACGCACCCCAACGGGCCGAGGAAACGGAAGCCCCCGACGCTGCGGCGCCGGCACCCGCCGCCCCCAGCGGCCAGTCCCAGGCGGCCACCGCCGGGCTGGATGATCTGCTGGATGAGATCGACGGCGTGCTGGAGTCCAACGCGGAGGAGTTTGTCCGCGGCTTCATCCAAAAGGGCGGACAGTAGGTCCAGCCATGGGGGAGCACAGGCATGTGGACACGCCGGCGGCCGTAGCCGCCGCCGCAACGGCTTCCTTCAGCGAGCATCTGGCCCAGCAGCGGCCGGATCTGCTGCCCTACGGACGCGCTCTCCCTGTCGGGGGCGCCATGCCGGAGGTTCCCCATGCCACCACCATCGTGGCGGTGACCTTTGCCGGCGGCGTGCTGATGGCCGGCGACAGGCGCGCCACGATGGGCACCATGATTGCCAGCCGGCACATCGAAAAGGTGTTCCCGGCGGACCAGTACTCGGTGCTGGGCATTGCCGGCACGGCCGGCATCGCCCTGGACATCACCAAACTGTTCCAGGTCGAGCTGGAGCACTACGAGAAGATCGAGGGCACCCTCCTCAGCCTTGACGGCAAGGCCAACCGGCTCGGCGCCATGGTGCGCGGCAATCTGCCCATGGCCCTGCAGGGCCTGGCGGTGGTGCCGCTCTTCGCCGGCTTCGACACTGTTCGGTCGGTGGGCCGGGTGTTTTCCTACGACGTCACCGGCGGGCGATACGAGGAGCTGGAGCACCACACCGTGGGGTCCGGTTCCGTCTTCGCCCGCGGGGCGCTGAAAAAGCTGTGGAAGCCAAACCTCACGGAGGATGCGGCACTGGCCGTGGCCGTGGAATCACTCTTCGACGCCTCCGACGACGACTCCGCGACGGGTGGGCCGGACATGGTCCGCCGCCTGTGGCCGGTGGTCTACTCGGTGACACGCGTTGGAGCCCGGAAGGTCAGCGAACGCGAGCTGGCCGCCGTCGTCGAAGCAGTGGTGGCCCAACGCGCCATCCTGGCACGGGAGGCCTGAGATGACCCAGCAGTTCTACGTCTCGCCCGAACAGGTCATGAAGGACCGCGCGGACTTTGCGCGCAAGGGCATTGCCCGCGGCCGTTCGGTGGTGGTCATCAGTGCCGCCGACGGCATCGCCCTGGTGGCCGAGAACCCCTCCCCATCGCTGCACAAGATCGGTGAGATCTACGACAAGATCGCCTTCGCCGCGGTGGGCAAGTACAACGAATTCGAGAGCCTGCGCCAGGCCGGCGTGCGCTACGCCGACGTCCGCGGCTACTCCTACGACCGTGAGGACGTCACGGCCCGCGGTCTGGCCAGCGTCTACGCCCAGAGCCTGGGCGCCGTCTTCACGGCCGAGCAGAAGCCCTTCGAGGTGGAGCTGGCCGTCGCCGAGGTGGCTCCGCACCAGGACGGCGACCACATCTACCGCCTCACCTTTGATGGCTCCATTGCCGACGAACCCGGATTCATCGCCATGGGCGGCCAGGCCGAAGCCGTCCAGGACACCGTGGCGGCCGGCTGGGCGGCCGGTGCCACCTTCGCCCAGAGCGTCCGTCTCGCCGTCGCGGCCCTGGCCGCAGGACGGGCTGTGGCCCCCCGCGGAGGAGACGGCGTCTTGGCCGCTGCCAACCTCGAGGTGGCCCTGCTGGAGCGCAATTCGGAGACCAACAGGGGCATCGCACGGGCCTTCCGCCGGCTCAGCGATCCGGAAGTCGACGAGATCCTCACAACCCGGGAAGGGGATTGAGCATGGACCGCAGAATCTTTGGCATCGAAACCGAATTCGGCATCGCGTACTCCAGCCCGGCGTCGCGCCCGTTGTCGCCGGAGGAGGTGGCCCGCTACCTGTTCCGCAAGGTGGTCAGCTGGGGCCGTTCCTCCAATGTGTTCCTCACCAACGGTTCCCGGCTGTATCTGGACGTGGGCTCGCACCCGGAGTATGCCACGGCCGAGTGCGACGGCATCGCCCAGCTCATCGCGCACGACCGGGCCGGCGAGCTGATCCTCAATGACCTGGTCCAGGAGGCCGAGACGCGCCTGCACCAGGAGGGTTTCGACGGCCGGGTCTACCTGTTCAAAAACAACACGGACTCCGCCGGCAACTCCTACGGCAGCCACGAGAACTACCTGATCCCGCGGAGGGGCGAGTTCACCCGGCTGGCCGAGATCCTCATCCCATTCCTGGTGACCCGGCAGATGATTGCCGGCGCCGGCAAGGTGCAGCCGGCGGCCCAGGGCGCCGGCTACTCGTTTTCCCAGCGGGCCGACCACATCTGGGAGGGCGTGTCCTCGGCGACGACCCGGTCGCGGCCGATCATCAACACCCGCGACGAGCCGCACGCCGACGCCGAGTACTTCCGCCGCCTGCATGTGATTGTGGGCGATTCCAACATGTCCGAGACCACCACCATGCTCAAGGTCGGCACCGTGGACCTCATCCTGCGGATGGTGGAGTCCGGGGCCATCATGCGCGACATGCGCATGGAGAACCCCATCCGGACCATCCGCGAGGTCTCCCACGACCTCACCGGCCGGTGCCTGGTGAAAATGGCCAACGGGCGCACCATGACGGCGTTGGAGATCCAGCGCGAGTACCTGGAGAAGGCCACGGCCTTCGTGGCGCGCGAGGGTGCACACAACGATCTGGTCCCCAGGATCCTGGATCTGTGGGCGCGGACGCTGGATGCGATCGAGAGCCAGGACATCTCCGGCATCGACACGGAGATCGACTGGGCCATCAAGAAGAAGCTGCTGGACGGCTATGCCGCCCGGAACGGGCTGGACTACGGCAGCGCCAGGATCGCCCAGCTGGATTTGACCTACCACGACATCTCCCCGGCGCGGGGCCTGTTCAACCTGCTGGAGATGCGCGGCTCGACGGCGCGGGTCAGCACCGACGTCGACATCAAGGCCGCCGTGGATATGCCGCCGCAGAGCACCCGGGCCAAGCTGCGCGGCGACTTTGTGCGCCGCGCCCAGGAGGCCGGCCGGGACTACACCGTGGACTGGGTGCACCTGAAGCTCAACGACAGATCGCACCAGACCATTCTGTGCAAGGATCCCTTCGCCAACGAGGATGAGCGCGTGGATGCCCTCATCCGCTCAATCGAGTAGCGATTCGACCTGGCTAGCAATTCGGCCTGAATATTGGTCACGGTCACTCACAAACAGGCAACTTTCAGGTTCCATGGCTAAGCTGGACGCGGCCCTGCGCACTTCGCTGCCGGCACGGCCACTCCATCTTCGCCAACGAAAGTGTCACTGTGCGCCGCATTCTTGCCATCGTTCTTCCCGCGCTGCTGTTGCTCACCGCCTGCAGCGGCTCTCCGGACGCCGCGTCGTCCTCGTCCACCGCCAGCCTGCCGTCCGCCCACGCCGAGGTCTTCGACTCGGTCAAGGCCACCCCCGGCGAGGCCGGCAAGGCTCCGGCAGTTGACTTCGACAAGCCGCTGGCCATCGAGGCGGAGTCGATCAAGGTCCTCACCAGCGGCGACGGCGACGTCGTCAAGGACGGGCAGTCCGTCGTGCTGCGCCAGATCGCGGTGCAGGCCGACGACGGCACCGCCCTGGGTGAGAACTTCACTGCCGCGGCCGGCCAGACCCTGATTTTCAACGCCGACTTCAAGAGCCAGTACCCGCTGGTCTACGGCACGTTCGTGGGTGCCAAGGTTGGCTCCTACGTTGGCTACGCCACCCCCGGCAGCCCCGCCGTCGAGGGCAGCACCGCCGCTCCGAGCCAGGCCGCCCAGCCCGGCACCCTGAGCGTCTTCTA
Organism: Arthrobacter sp. 35W; assembly: GCF_000482545.1. Taxonomy (GTDB): domain Bacteria; phylum Actinomycetota; class Actinomycetes; order Actinomycetales; family Micrococcaceae; genus Specibacter. The sequence goes on along the minus strand of NZ_KI519454.1, from coordinate 1,615,550 downwards.
CATCGAGTCCGCCAAGGACATCGCCGCCCCGCTGACCAAGCCCGAGGGCGACGTCGTCACCCCGCCGGCCGGCCTGCCGACCGTCAAGGAAGATGACAAGGGCGTTCCGGTCATCACCATTGGCGACGCAGCAGCCCCCACCGCCCTGGTGTCCCAGGACCTGATCAAGGGCAAGGGCGAAGCGCTGAAGACCAGCGATTCCATCGTCGCCAACTACGTGGGCGTGAACTTCGTGGGCGGGGAGATCTTCGACTCCAGCTTTGCTTCCGGCAAGCCGGCCACCTTCCCGCTGACGGGTGTCATCAAGGGCTGGACCCAGGGCCTGGAGGGCAAGACCGTCGGTTCCCGCGTCCTGCTGGTCATCCCCAAGGACCTGGCCTACGGCGACGCCGGCAGCGGCAAGGCCTCCGGCGACCTGGTCTTCGTGGTTGATATCCTCGGTATCCAGTAGCACCCGCTTTTTCAACAGCATCTGCACGACCAGCACAATCCAGCACTAAGGAGCAACATGTCTTTCGGAGCACGTGAATACGACCGCCAGAAGCCGGAGATCGAATTCCCCAGCCACGGCGTCCCGACCGAACTGGTCATCGAGGACCTCATCGAGGGCACCGGCGCCGAGGCCCAGCCCGGCAACACCGTGTCCACCCACTACGTGGGCGTTGCCTTCTCCACCGGTGAAGAATTCGACTCCTCCTGGGGCCGCGGCGCGCCGCTGGACTTCCGCGTGGGCGTCGGCCAGGTCATCCAAGGCTGGGACCAGGGCCTGCTGGGCATGAAGGTTGGCGGCCGCCGCCGCCTGGAGATCCCCTCCGAGCTGGCCTACGGCCCGCGCGGTGCCGGTGGAGCCATCGGCCCCAACGAGGCACTGATCTTCGTCGTTGACCTGGTGGGCGTGCGCGCCTAGCGCCATTGAACCACCAGCAAGGGCGCCCCGGACCATGGTCCGGGGCGCCCTTGCGTCTTAATGCACCGCCTCTAGTACGCTGGCCAAGTGTCTGCCAATACGACTACCGAGCGGTATTTGAATCTGGTCCTTGCCCTGCTGGGCACCCGCCGCGGCCGGGACAGGGACTACCTGCGTGAAAACATCCGCGGCTACGATGCCAACGCCTCCAACGAGGCCTTCGGCCGCATGTTTGAGCGCGACAAGGTCTACCTGAAGAAGCTTGGCATCCCCATCAGCTCGGCCCCGGATCCGCTGGCCGATGATGTGAATTCCTGGCTCTACCGCATCGACCCCAAGGAATACCGGCTGCCGGAGATCCGGTTGGATGCCGCCGGGCTCGCCGTCGTCCAGCTGGCCGCCCAGGTCTGGGAGCAGGCCTCCCTGGGCTCTGCCGCCGTCCGCGCGCTGCGCAAGCTGGAGACCGTCAGCGGCGGCCTCCCGGCCGGCGACGGCGGGGCCGTCCAATCCCGCATCCGCACCGAGGAGCCGGCCTTTGACGGCTTGTGGGAGGCCCTGCGCGGCCAGCATCCGGTCCGCTTCAACTACCGCGGCCCGCACCGCAGCGAGGACTCGGCCCGCCACGTCCAGCCGTGGGGCCTGGGCAACAAGTACGGCCAGTGGTACCTGAGCGGCCGCGACATCCCCACGGGCGGCCAGCGCCTCTTCCGCCTCTCGCGGATCACCAGCGACGTCGAGGTCGACGCCAAGACCACCTTTGCCCGCCCCGAGGACTTTGACATTGCCACGGTCCTTGACGCGCTGGGCACCGGCACCGAATCCACGGCCATCGTGGACGTTGCCGAGGGCACCGCCGCACGGCTTCGTGAAGACGCCGTTGTGGCGCCCGCCCCGGCGCCGGGCTGGGACCGGTTGACACTGCACTACCGCGAGCCGGAGCTGATGGCAGCGACCCTCGCCGCGTTGGGGCCGGCCGCCGTCGTCGTCGCGCCGGAACAGCTCCGCAGCGATGTTCTGGACCGGCTCACGGGCGCGGCCGAGGCCGCAGCAGGTGCGCTGGTGGACTTCGCGTTTCCCGGCAAGCCGGCGCCGGCCAGATCCCGGGCGAGCACCGAGGACCGCCTGCGCAGACTGCTGGACATGGTCCCGTACTTGCTGCAGAACCCGGGCATCGAGGCCGCTTCCGTGGCCACCGAATTCGGCATCACCGCCGCGGAGCTGGAGGCGGACCTCGGCCTGCTCTCGGTCTGCGGGCTGCCCGGCGGCTACCACGGCGATCTGATCGACGTCGGCTGGGAGGACGGGGTGGTCTTCATCCTCGACCCCCAGGAACTGACGCGGCCGCTGCGGCTCACCCAGGAGGAAGCGTGCGCGGTGCTGGTGGGGCTGGCGGCCCTGCGGTCCCTGCCCAGCGCCGACGGCGGCGCCGTGCTGGACAAGGTGCAGGCGGACGTCCTGGCGATAGCCGGCGACCAGGCCTGGCTGGCCAACGCCGTTGAGGCCCGGATCACCGCGGATGCGCCGCTGGAGACCATCACCACGCTGCAGGAGCTGGTGCGCACGCACGGCTGCGCCCACATCACCTACGTGAAGGACGACGGCGCGGCGCCCACCGAGCGCACCATCGAGCCGCTGCGGGTGTTCTCCGTGGACTCGCGCTGGTACGTCCAGGCCTGGTGCCGCCTGGCCGAGGGCCAGCGGACCTTCCGGCTCAGCGGCATCACGGCGCTGGCGGCCACGGGGGAGCAGGCACCGGACCGCGGTGTGGCCCTGGACGGCCCGGTGCCCTCGCGGCTGTTCACGCCCTCCAGCGACGATGTCGAGGTGGTGTTGGTCCTGGCCCGGCGCGCAGCCTGGGTGGCCGACGCCTATTCGGCGGACGCCGTCGCGCCGTTGGCCGGCGGCGGCACGGCCGTGCGCATCCGCACCTCGCGTCCGCCCGTGATAGCCGCCCTCGTGGCCCAGCTCGGCGGCGGCGGCCGTGTGGCCTCTCCGCCGGCCGTCGTGGATGCGGTGGACGCGTGGCTTGGGGAAGCGCTTGCCGGCTACGCCGCGCGGCCACTGGATGCCGGCACAGAGGGCACGGCGGGCCAGGACGCCGCACCAGGAACCGGCAGTTAGACTGTCACAATGCCTTGGTGGTCGTGGATAGTCATTTGGATAGCACTCACAGCGCTGTCCCTGGTCTACATCGCCCTGCTGGGGCTCTGGCTGTGGCGGCGCATGATGCGCACACTCTCGGCGTTCGAGGACGCTGGTGCGCAATTGGGCGCCTATCAACGGGCCAGGGCAGGGGAACTTGAAGCCCTGCGGCGTGCGGCGGAGAAAACCGCTGCCGAACATGGCGGGACACCGTCACCTGGCTCGGCGGTTTTTGCGTCGCCTGAGCAAATGAAGGATGATTACGTTGCTGCCAAGGACGCCCGGATCTCCGCGCGACGGCTTCGGCGCGTCGCCCGCAGGAGTGAGCGTGGACAGCTCCAATCCTTGCGCGACATCAATGCTTTAAAAGACGTAGGATGAACCAAAAGGAAAGGACTTATCGTGGGTCGTGTATTTGAGAACCCCTGGGTGCTCTTGATCATTATCATTGTGGTCGTTTTGCTGTTCGCAGCCCCCAAACTCCCCGGAATGGCGCGCAGCCTGGGCCAGTCCATGCGCATCATCAAGTCCGAGGTGAAGGAAATGAAGAACGACGGCAAGACGCCGGACGCTCCGACCGCCTCCACCGAGGCCCCCGTAGAGGGCAAGATCGTCAACAACCCGCCGCAGGCCGGTACCAGCAACCCCGGTGAAGGTACCACCAACGGCACGAACAACCCCGCCTAGGCACAGTGAGCACTTCGAAGGGCCGCAAAGCCAACCCTGAGGGTCGGATGGCCCTCAAGGACCACCTGATTGAGCTGCGCAACAGGCTCTTCAAATGTGCCATCGCCTTGGTGCTCGGCGCCGTCGCAGGCTGGATCATGTATGACCGCCTGTTCACCGACGTCGCCGAGCCCATCATGGCCATCAGCAGGGACCGCGGCGTTGTCGCCTCCCTGAACTTTGATGGCGTCTCCACCTCGTTCGATCTGAAGATCCAGGCCTCCATCTTCCTGGGTGCCATCTTCTCCTCGCCCGTGTGGATCTACCAGCTGTGGGCGTTCATCACCCCCGGTCTGACCAAGAAGGAACGCGGCTACACGCTGGCGTACATGTTCGCCGCCATCCCGCTCTTTGCCGCAGGCATCTGGACCGGTTGGCTGATCATGCCCAACATCGTGCATGCCCTGACCTCCTTCACCCCCACCGGCGGCTCCAACATCATCCACGCCACGGACTACATGCAGTTCGTGATGCAGCTGATGCTGTTCATGGGCATCTCGTTCCTGGTGCCCGTGGTGCTGGTTGGCGTCAACGCCATGGGGCTGGTCCGCGGACGGACCATGCTCAAGGCCTGGCGCATCACCATCCTGGCCGTCACCCTTGTCTCGGCCATGGCCGCACCGGGCGCCGATGCCTTCTCGATGTTCTTCCTGGCGGCACCGCTGCTGGCACTGTATTTCGGCGCCATTGGGCTGTGCATGCTCAATGACAAGCGCCGCGATCGGAAGATCGCCAAGACGGCCGAGGAGACGGGCGCCACAGCCGACCACGCAACACCGTTGACGGAACTTGGGCAGCTCTAGCTAACGTAGGCTTGGAGCATGTCTGAGCCCGCACAGCCCTCACCATCTGACCGCTACCGTGCGGCAAAGACCCGCAGCGCCGAGGCCCGGACGCGCTATGGCGCGTTCAAGGAAACCTTCGGTTTCGAGTTGGATGATTTCCAGGCCCGCGCCTGTGCCTCGCTGGAGGCCGGGCGCGGAGTTCTGGTGGCCGCTCCCACGGGGGCAGGGAAAACCATCGTTGGCGAGTTTGCCGTCTATCTGGCCCTTGCCAAGGGACGCAAGGCGTTCTACACCACCCCCATCAAGGCCCTGAGCAATCAGAAGTATGCCGAATTGGCGGACAAGTACGGCCACGAGAATGTCGGCCTGCTGACCGGCGACACCAACATCAACGGCGATGCCTCCATCGTGGTCATGACCACCGAGGTCCTGCGGAACATGCTCTACGCGGACTCTGAGGCCCTGGACGACCTCGCCTTCGTAGTGATGGACGAGGTCCACTACCTTGCGGACAGGTTCCGCGGCGCCGTCTGGGAAGAGGTCATCATCCACCTGCCCAGCGAGGTGCAGCTGGCCTCCCTGAGCGCCACAGTCTCCAACGCCGAGGAATTTGGTGCGTGGCTGGACACCGTCCGCGGCGACACGGATGTGATCGTCTCGGAGCACCGCCCTGTGCCGCTGTGGCAGCATGTGATGGTTTCGCGCGACATCGTGGACCTCTTCGCCTCGGACACGTCCTTCGACCAGCTCCCGCTGGCGCAGGACCGCGCAGCCACGGATGCCGCGGGGGAGCCTGCACAGGATGCCGCGCCGTTTGAAGCCGTGCCGTCAGGGCGCGAATGGGACGTCAACCCCGAGCTGCTGCGCCTGGCCCGCTCCGAGTCCACCTCCAACTACCGCGGCCGCTACGGCCACGGTGGACGCCAGGTGCGCCGGGACAAGGCCTCCCGCAACTCCCGCAACGACGCGCCCGCGCAGAACCGCAGCGTGGTCCGCAAGGCCACCCGCGCCCAGGTCATCACCGCCCTGGAACGGGCGGATCTGCTGCCGGCCATCACCTTCATCTTTTCCCGCGCCGGCTGCGATGCCGCCGTGAAGCAGTGCGCCGACGCCGGCCTGTGGCTGACCACCGACGATGAGCAGCACGAGATTGCGCGCCGGGTGGACGAGGCCTGCGCCGATCTGCCCGTGGACGACCGCGAGGTGCTGGGCTATTGGGGCTGGCGCGACGGACTGCTGCGCGGCCTGGCCGCCCACCACGCCGGCATGCTGCCCACGTTCAAGGAAGTGGTGGAGAAGCTCTTTGCCGACGGTCTGGTCCGTGCCGTCTTCGCCACCGAAACCCTGGCCCTGGGCGTCAACATGCCGGCCCGCTCGGTGGTGCTGGAAAAGCTGGAGAAGTACAATGGCGAGGCCCACGTGGACATCACGGCGGGGGAGTACACCCAGTTGACGGGACGTGCGGGACGGCGCGGCATCGACGTCGAGGGCCACGCCGTCGTCCTGTGGCAGCCCGGCACGGATCCGGCCGCCGTCGCCGGCCTGGCCTCGCGCCGGACCTACCCGCTGAATTCCAGCTTCCGGCCCACCTACAACATGAGCATCAACCTCATGGCGCAGTTCGGCCGCGCCCGCTCCCGCGACATCCTTGAATCCTCCTTTGCCCAGTTCCAGGCGGACCGCTCCGTGGTGGGGCTGGCCAGGCAGGTGCGCTCCCGTGAGGAATCCCTGGCCGGCTACGAGAAGTCGATGACCTGCCACCTGGGGGACTTCACCGAATACGCCAATCTGCGGCGCAGCATCAGCGACCTGGAGGACGCCGCCTCGCGGCAGAAGTCCCGCCAGCTCCGCTCCGCCGTGGAGGACTCGCTGGCCAGCCTGCGCCCCGGCGACGTCGTCGACGTCCCCGCCGGGCGTGCGCCAGGCCACGCCGTGGTGCTGGCCGCGGATGAGTACGCCCACGAGCCGCGGCCCACCATCCTGACCATGGACAAGCAGGTCCGCCGGCTGAGCATCCACGACCTCGACGGCCCGGTGTCGACGCTGGTCAAGGTCCGGGTCCCCAAGGCCTTCAACGCCAAGGTTGCCAAGGACCGCCGGGATCTGCTGGCTGCGGTGGTGCATGCGCTGCGCGCCGAGCCTGGCGAGCGGGCCGGCGCCAAGCGGACCGGCGGCTTCGTGCTGCGCACGTCCACGGCCGAGCAGGAAGAGGCCATCGCCGCTCTCCGGCGCGAGCTGCGGTCCCACCCCTGCCACGGCTGCAGCGACAGGGAGAACCACGCCCGTTGGTCGGAGCGCTGGTGGAAGCTGCGCCGGGAGACGGACGCCCTGGTGCGGCAGATCCAGGGCCGCACCAACACCATTGCCAAGACGTTCGACCGCGTGTGCGAGGTGCTCTCCTCCTTCGGGTTTGCCGAAATGGACGACGCCGGGTCGCTGCGGCCCAGCGCCGACGGCCAGCGGCTGCGGCGCGTGTACGGCGAGAAGGATCTGCTGGTGGCCCTGTGCCTGCGCGAGGGCGCCTTTGACGACCTCGACGCCGTTGAACTTGCCTGCGCCGCCGCCACCCTGGTCTACCAGGCCAAGCGCGAGGAACGCGGTCTGCGCCCCCGGATGCCCAGTGTCTCACTGGAGACCGCCGTGGACACGGTGGTCCGCCAATGGTCGGTGCTGCAGGACGTCGAGGAGGCGCACAAGCTGCCCCTGACAGGCGAGCCGGAGCTGGGCCTGGTCTGGCCGATGTACAAGTGGGCCCGCGGCAAGCACCTCCAGCAGGTTCTGGAGGGCACCGATCTGGCCGCGGGCGACTTTGTGCGCTGGGCCAAGCAGGTGATCGACCTGCTGGACCAGCTGGCGAAGGTCCCCGGCATGGCCCCGGGCTTCGGCCGGCTCTGCGTGCAGGCCATCGACACAGTGCGCCGCGGCGTGGTGGCCTACTCCTCCGTGGGCGAATAGCCAGGCCTTCAGGCCAGCCCCAGATTTTCAGCATGTGAAAGGACAGCACCACCATGTCATTGACCCTTTACCGCAACGGTTCCGTCTACAGCGCGGCCGACCCCCTCGCCACCGCCATGCTGGTGGATGGGGACACTGTGGCGTGGGTGGGCGGCGAGCACGCCGCCACCTCGCTGGCAGATTCGCGCATGCAGATCATCGATCTCGCCGGCGCCCTGATCACGCCCGGTTTCGTTGACTCCCACGTCCATGTCACCGAAACCGGGCTGGCCCTGGAATCGCTTGACCTCTCCGTCACCAGCACCCTCGCCCAGGCGTTGGACCTGGTGGCCGCGGCTGCCGACGTCGATGCCGGCATCATCCTTGGCCACGGCTGGGACGAGTCGACCTGGCCCGAGGGCCGCCCGCCGACGTCCGCGGAGCTGGAGCGTGCCGCACCCGGACGCGCCGTCTACCTGGCCCGGGTGGATGTGCACTCCGCCGTCGTCTCGGGAACCCTCGCCGAGCAGGGCGGCCTGGCGGCCCTGGACGGCTGGCTGGGGGACGGGCTGGTGGTCCGGGAGGCCCACCACGCCGCCCGCGCCCAGGCCCGCCGCCTCGACCCGGCAGAGCGCAGCCGCGTGCAGCGCCGCGCCCTCGATGCCGCGGCCGCAGCAGGCTACGTGGCGCTGGCCGAGATGGCCGCCCCGCATGTGGGTTCCGCAGCGGATCTGGCATCGCTGGCCGCCATTTCCTCCTCAACGGAGCATGCGAGCGTTGAGGTGCTGCCCTATTGGGGGCAGGCCGTCCGCAGCACCGACGAGGCCCGCACGCTGCTGGCCGAGCTCGGCACGCCCGTTCTTGGGCTGGCCGGCGATCTGAACATTGACGGCTCCATCGGCTCCCGTTCGGCCCTGCTGCGCAGCCCGTACGCCGACGCGCCCGGTGTGCACGGCACCGCCTACCTGGACCTGGACGCCGTCGCCGACCACTTGGCGGCCACCTCCGAGCTGGGTCTGCAGGCAGGCTTCCACGTCATCGGCGACGCCGCCATGGACGTCGTTGTCCGCGGCCTGGAGTTGGCGGCGGCCCGGGTTGGCCTGGACAAGGTGCGGGCTGCCGGCCACCGGATCGAACACGCCGAGATGGCCGATGCCGGCGCCATTGCGGCCCTCGCGGCGCACTCCGTCACCGTCTCCGTCCAGCCCATGTTCGACGCGCTTTGGGGCGGCCCCGGTGCCCTCTACGAGCGCCGTCTGGGTGCCGAACGCGCCCAGGCCCTGAACCCCATCGCGTCCTACTTCGCGGCCGGCGTCCCCATCTGCTTCGGCTCCGATGCCCCGGTGACGCCGCTGAACCCTTGGGCCAGCGTGCGTGCGGCCCTGATGCACCACAACGGTGCCCAGCGCATCTCGGCCCGTGCCGCCTTCATCGGACACACCAGAGCAGGGTGGCGGGCCGCGCGTGAACGCAACCCCATGATGGGCCAGCTGGCCCCGGGGGCGCCGGCGAGCTTCGCCGTGTGGGAGGTGGAGGAGCTCATGGTGCAGGTTGCCGATGAGCGCGTGCAGTCCTGGAGCACCGATCCGCGCGCCCGGACGCCGCTGCTGCCTGCCCTGGACACGGAGAACGACCCGCGGGCACTGGCCACCGTGCACCGGGGCCGGAGCCTCTTCGCCACCGAGGGCTACACTGTGCGCGACGCCGTGGGCGGGGCCGCAGCGGAGACCGGCAGCAAATAGTTACGCAAAATTCTGCCGGCACCACCTGGCCGCTGACCTGCGCCAATGCACATCGCCGCAGGTCAGGGGCTCGTTGACAGCACCACGCCGGAGCGGCAGGATCGTACTTCAACGGGCTCGGATGGATGAACCAATCCCCGGACCCGGCCAGAGCAGGCACCGCCTTCCCCGCCCGCCCGCACCAGTGCGGCCAGCGGACCACCATGGACGTGGGGGAGTTGTGCTGGGCCCAGCCTGGCACCTGGATTGGTTCACGCGTCAGTAGAAAACAGCCGCGGCCGCCCACTGGGCGTCCGCGGGTGGCCCGAAGGCGCGTGAACCCGTCCCCCCATTCCCCGTATAATGGTTCCTTGGCCCGTGCCGCACTCCAGCGATGCGCCGTAGACCGTGCAACAGTCCTCACGTGGCTGGCCAAGCCGCCACGTCACCAGCAATGAAAGGCACCCATACGTGCGTGTCCTCACCATCATCCCCACCTACAACGAGCTCGAGTCGCTGCCCAAGACCTTGGCCCGGCTGCGTGCAGCAGTCCCCGATTCGGACGTCTTGATCGCAGATGACAACAGCCCGGACGGCACCGGGGCCCTGGCCGACGAGTTTGCCGCCTCGGACCCCAACGTCCACGTCCTGCACCGCAAGGGCAAGGAAGGCCTCGGCGCCGCCTATCTGGCCGGCTTCGCGTGGGGTCTGGACGCGGGCTACGACGTACTCGTTGAGATGGATGCCGACGGCTCACACAAGCCCGAGCAGCTGCCCCTTCTGCTGGACGCCATCGAGCAGGGCGCCGATTTGGTGCTCGGCTCCCGCTGGGTTCCGGGCGGCAAGGTGGTCAACTGGCCGCTGCACCGCAAGGTGCTCTCCCGCGGCGGCAGCCTGTACTCCCGCATTCTGCTGGGCGTCAGCGTCCGCGACATCACCGGTGGCTACCGAGCCTTCCGCCGCAGCACCCTTGAGGCTCTGGACCTGGCCAAGGTGGACTCCGTTGGCTACGGCTTCCAGGTGGACATGCTCTGGCGCGTCGCCCAGCTGGGCCTGCGCATCGTGGAGGTGCCGATCACCTTTGTGGAGCGCGAGTTCGGTGCGTCGAAGATGAGCGGCAACATCGTCCAGGAAGCCATCGTCAACGTCACCAAGTGGGGTCTGACGGCGCGCTGGAACAAGCTCTTCGGCAAGAAGTCCGCGTAGCACTCCGGCAGGATAAGGCCTTGAACGAAGGAAGGGCCCGGGAACCATGTGGTTCCCGGGCCCTTCCTTCGTTCAATGACCTAGGCCTTGGCGGCCTGGCCGCGGCGTTCGCGCAGAATCGTCAGCCGATCCGCGAGGATCTGCTCCAGCTCGGGCACGCTGCGGCGTTCCAGCAGCATGTCCCAGTGCGTACGCACCGGCTTCTCGTTGGAGTCCACCGGCTTTTCGCCGTTGACCAGGAGGGCTTCCTTGCCGGTCTTGGATACCCAGACCGGGGGGATCTCGGCCTCGGACGAGAACGTGACAAAGACCTGCTCGCCGTCGGCGCAGCGGTACTCGACCCGCTGGCGGGGCGCCGGCTCAACGCCGGATTCGGTCTCCATGCTCTGGGCGCCCAAACGCATACCCCGAAGGCTGCGATCGCTCATGACTTCTCCCTCTTTCATTCGCAGCGTCCGCGGATGCGGCCGCTGCAGTGACGGCCCCGGGGCGGCGGTTGTCCGCCCCTGGAGCCACTAACGTCAATTGGTTCAACGCATGTCTGCGTCGCCTTGTTCCTGAACTCTTTGCGCGGCCAGCCGGGCCGGCCTCTGGGGCCGGCAACCGTTCAATGGGCGCGGTTATCCATTATACGACGCCCGGCCCGCAGGACAGCCCAGCGGACGGCCTTGGTGGCCGTCCGCTGGGCTGTTCGGGGCTGCTACTGTCCGGGTTCGACCGGGGGAGCCTGCGGGTAGTCCGGCGCTGCAGCCGGCTTGCCCAGAGTGGGTTCCGACGACGGTTCCGCCGGCGCCGCGGCGTCTTCCCCCGGGGTGAACGGAGCGTCCGCGGTCGCCGTGCCCAGCACGGAGCCGATGCCCTTCAAGGCTTCGCCAACCTCGGAGGGGATGATCCAGAGCTTGTTGGCCGTTCCATTGGCGATCTTCGGCAGCGTCTGCAGATACTGGTAGGCCAGCAGCTTCTGCGTCGGATTGCCCTTGTGGATGGCACCGAAGACCTTTTGGATGGCCTGGGATTCGCCGTCGGCCCGCAGGATCGCAGCCTTGGCATCACCCTCGGCCTTGAGGATCGCGGACTGGCGCTCACCCTCGGCGGTCAGAATGGCGGACTGCTTGGTGCCTTCGGCCGTGAGGATCGCGGCGCGGCGGTCGCGCTCGGCACGCATCTGCTTCTCCATGGAATCCTGGATGGACAGGGGCGGGTCAATGGCCTTCAGCTCCACGCGGCTGACACGGATGCCCCAGCGGCCCGTGGCCTCGTCAAGCACGCCGCGCAGCTGGCCGTTGATCTGGTCGCGGGAGGTCAGTGCCTCTTCGAGGTTCAGGCCACCGACCACGTTGCGCAGGGTGGTGGTGGTGAGCTGCTCGACGGCCTGGATGTAGTTGGCGATTTCATAGGTGGCCGCCCGCGGATCCGTGACCTGGAAGTACACCACCGTATCGATGGAGACCACCAGGTTGTCCTCAGTGATCACCGGCTGCGGCGGAAAGGACACCACCTGTTCGCGCAGATCCAACAGCGGCAGCAGCCGGTCCACGAAGGGGATCAGCACCGTCAACCCGGGGCTGAGCGTGCGCTGGTACTTGCCCAGCCGCTCCACCACGCCGGCCCGCGCCTGCGGAATGATCCGCACGGATCTGACAAGAACGATCACCACAAAGATGACCAGGACCAGCAGCACTATGGTCAGTGCCACGCCCCCTGCGTTGGGGTCCATATTTCGCCTCGTTTCCTAGAGTTGGAGCTACGCGCGGGCGGGTTCCGCCGGCACAAGTCGTAAAGGGTGGTGCCCCGATGGCCACTGCCGCCGGATGGTCCGCGGCGGCGGAGGCTAGTGGCCGGCGGCTGTTGCGGAGGAGTCCGGCGATGCGGAGGTGCCGCGCAGCACAACGATCGCCGTCGCGCCCTCGATGGCAGCCACCTCCACGTCCTGGCCCACGGGCAGGAGTTCGCCGGTGCGGATCCGTGCCGTCCAGGTGTCGCCGCCGATCTTGACCAGACCGCCGTCGGCGCTCACGGGGGAGACGACGACGGCGCTGTGCCCGATCAGCCTGTCGATGTTGGTGCGCTGCTCACGCGGGCCCTTGCGCAGGTGGGCTATCGCAACCGGGCGCACGAAGATGGTCATCGCGATGGCCACGACGGAGAAGACGACGATCTGCAACCAGAAAGGGGCGCCAAGCAGGAAGGCGATGGCAGCGGCAAGTGCGCCGGCGGACATCAGAATGAAGTACAGATCCAACGTCAGCATCTCGATCACTGCCAGCAGCAGGAAGAGCGAGAGCCAGAGGATCCACGCGTTCTGAACCAACCATTCGTACATTGTTCCCCCTAGAAACTGAATGTGCTTTCAGCCTACTACGCATCCCCGCCGGTGCCTCAGATAACGGCCTGGAGAGGCATCCGCAGGGGACTGGAGCCCACTCTGGTGGCCACGTCGGCCAGGATCTGGACACCCTCGGCCAACTGGTCGCTCTGATAGGCAAAGGGCAGCCGCAGGTAGCGTTCAAAGGCGCCGTCCAGGCCAAACCGGGGGCCGGGGACGATTGCCAGGCCCTCCGCCCGCGCCGCCAGGGCAAGGGCCGACGTCGAGACGGTGCCGGTGTTGATCCACAGCGACAGCCCGCCATCGGGCACGTGCACCTCCCACTGCGGGATGTGTTCGGCCAACAGGCCCACCAGCGTGTCCCGGCCCCGGCGCAGGCCCAGGGCGCGGTTGGCCATCATGGCAGGCAGGTCCCGCATCAGGATGGTCGCCACCAGCTGCTCGAACAAGGGTGTGCCCAGATCCATGGACGGGCGGTTGCGCAGCACGCGGGCCAGGAGCTCCCGCGGGGCCCGGATCCAGCCGATGCGCAGTCCTCCCCAGGCCAGCTTGCCCAAGGAGCCGAGGGTGACCACCTGTCCCGAGAATGAAGCCAACGGCGGGAGCGGGCCGCGGTCGATGTCCAGCCACGCGGTGGTCTCATCGGCCACCAGCACCGTCCCCTCGCGCTGGGCGGCGGCGGTGAGCCGGGCCCTGTCCTCGACGTCCAGCGACAAACCCGTGGGGTTGTGGAAGTCCGGCATCAGAAACGCCATGCTCGGGGCGGAGCGGCGGATCTGCAATTGCGCAGCCGCCATGTCCCAGCCGGATTCGGCGCTGACCGGCAGCGCCAGCAGCCGGGCCCCGGCGGCCGAGAAGGTGTCGAGGGCGTGCGGGTAGGTGGGCTGCTCCACCAGAATCCGCTCACCGGGGGAGTACAGCGTGGCCGTCAACAGCGACAGTGCATGCTGGGCGCCAATGGTGACCATGATCTGGTCCGGGGAGGTCCGCAGTCCGCGGGCGTCATAGCTGGCAGCGATGGCCTCGCGCAGCTCCGGCAGCCCCGTCATGTCGAAGCCGTCGTGGCCCAGATAGCGCGGCAGCTGCTCGGCGGCCTGTTGGTAGGCGGCGGCCAGCCCCGGGTAGGCGGGGGCCGTGGCCTTGGTGAAATCCAGCGCCAGCCCGGTCTCCAGCGGTTGGCTGCCGCGTTGGCCGCCGGGCAGGGCCAGCGTGCTGCCGGAACCGCGCACACTGAGCAGATAGCCATCGTCGCGGAGTTTGGCATAGGCCGCGGCCACAGTGGTGCGGCTGACGCCCAGCGCCTGGCTCAGCTCCCGTTCAGCCGGGAGGCGGTGCCCACTGGAGAGCCGGCCGTCCATCAACAGCACGCGGACCCTGTCTGCGAGGGTGCGGTAGGCGGGCCCCGCGGTGCGCCACTCGCCGAGGTCGCGGGCCAATCGTCGGGCAGTCACCAAGGAACTCATAAGGCCACATTAGGCGAATTGGCACTATCAGGGAAGGCCAGTTTGGGTAAAACTGGAATCATGCCAAACCTCCTGACCTCCAGAAACCTCGCACTGCGCACCACTCGGCTTCTCGTCGGCCTCTTTGCCTACGGCATCGCCATCGCCCTGATGATCCGCGCCAACATTGGCGCCTCGCCGTGGGATGTCTTCAGCCAGGGACTGGCCCACACCACCGGTCTGAGCTTCGGGATCTGCACCACCATCATCAGTGTGGGCGTCCTGCTGCTGTGGATTCCACTGCGCCAGCGCCCCGGCATGGGCACCGTGGCCAACACGCTGCTGATTGGCGTGTTCGCCGACATCGGATTGGCCCTGCTGCCCGAGGCCACTTTCTGGGTGGGCCAGGGGGCCATGTTTGCCGCAGGTCTGGTGCTGCTGGCCTTTGCGACGGCGCTGTACATCGGTGCCGGCATGGGCCCCGGCCCCCGCGATGGGCTCATGACGGGCCTGGTCCGGGCCACGGGACGGCCGGTCTGGATGATCCGCACCGGCATCGAACTGACGGTGGTGATTGCCGGATTCCTGCTCGGCGGCGTGGTGGGGATCGGCACCGCAGTCTTCGCCGCCGGCGTCGGCCCCCTGACCCAGCTGACACTGCGCTGGCTGCACGTGGACCTGCACGGCAAGCAGGCCCAGGCCGTGGAGCCTAGCCCTTCACCCATTCCTGCGGCGGGAGCAGTTCAAACTCGCTGATCCTGAAGGCGGCCTCCACCTCGGAGGCCGCCGGCAGTTCCGCCACCTTGTGGGCCACGGCATCGGCGTCGAGGTGGTGTCCGGCCGGCCCCATCAGGGCCACCCGCGCCACATCGGCGCGGTCCAATTCCACTTGGTACTCCAGGGTGTGGACCGGCCCGGGCCGGAACCAGCCGGACATGGCCGCCACCAGCGCCTCCTCCTTGTCCGGCTGCACACCCAGCATGCCCGTGGCGGAGGCCACCGCAGCGAGGTGTCCCGGCAGCGGCGTCACCACCACCACCGTGCCGCCCGGGCGGAGGATCCGGGCAAATTCCGCTGCATTGCGCGGGGCGAACACCACCATGACGGCGTCGGCGCAGCCGGCAGCGAGGGGCAGCGGCTTCCAGAGGTCCCAAACGACATTTGCCGCCGCAGGATTGGCGCGGGCAGCGCGGCGCAGGGCGAACTTGGAGATGTCCATGGCCACGGCGCGCAGATCCAGGCCCCTGGCCGCGGACTGCGCTGCCAGCTCGTGCAGGTAGTAGCCCGTGCCGGTGCCGGCATCCACCACCAGGGGATCGTGGCCGGGCCCGGTCTTCTCCAGCCGCGCCACAACGACGTCGGACAGCTTGGCCGCGAGGGGCGCATAGTGGCCCGCCGCCAGGAACTCGTCCCGCGCTGCGACCATGGCCGCCGTGTCCGGAAGGAAGTGTGTGCCAGCCCCGCTGAGCAGATTGACATAGCCCTGGCGGGCCACGTCAAAGGAGTGGCCGTCCCCACAAACCAGGGCCGAGCCACCAACGGCGGGCGGGGCAAATTCCTCCGCGCAGACGGGGCAAATGAGGGCGGCAACGGCGGCTGGTTCCATCCATCCATCCTAGGCTCCACTTCCGCACTCCACTTCCGCACTCCTCTTCCGGTGCCGCAGCGTCCACCTGCGCGGCGCGTTGTGACAGCGGCCACGCCGCACTAGGCTCGCGGGGTGAAGATTGAACACCTACCCCTGCTTCCATCCGTATCCAAACCCACCGTCCATCCCTCGGCCCACCGTGCCGTGGTGGCGGTGTCCCGCGCCGACTTCGACGCCGATGGCTATGTCGGCCAATTGTGGAACATTCCCCTGAAGGGCGGCGGTGCCGGTTCGCCCAGGCGCATCACCCGCGGCTTCCGCGACGCGGCGCCGAGTTTTTCCCCCGACGGCACCGTGCTGGCCTTCCTGCGCTCGGAGCCCGCCGGTCGTCCGCAGTTGTGCATCGTCGACGCCGGCGGCGGCGAGCCCACCGTTCTCACCAACCAGCCCCTGGGCGTGGCCTCCTTTGCCTGGTCGCCGGATTCCGCCAGCATCGCCTTCGCGGCCCGCGTGCCGCAGCCGGGGCGCTACGGGACAGTGGACGGCGTCGGGCCCGGTGCCGAAGATGCCCGCCTCATCGACTCCTACCAGTACCGCGGCAACGGCCTGGGCTACACCGAGGACAAGCCCAAGCAGCTCTTCCTGCTCACGGTGCCCGCCGTGGATGCCGAGCCCGCCGTTGAACCCGTGGGCAGGGCCAAGGCCGCCGCTGCGCAGCAGCAGCCCGGTGGAGCGGCCGCATCGCCGGCCGGCATGCCCGTGGCCACCCAGCTGACCGAGGCGCCGGTGGACCATGGCTCGCCGGTGTTCAGCCCGGACGGCTCCCGCATCCTCTTCAGTGCAGCCCTGCACGAGGGCGCCGACGCGGACCTGTGCCAGGACATCTACGCCATCGGCACCGATGGCAGCGGCCTGAAAAGGGTTGGCCAGCCTGGCGGCGGCGAACGGCTGTCCGCCCATTCACCCGTGGTGTCCAACGACGGCTGCTGGCTGTACTTCCTTGCCTCGGACATGGGTTCCACAGGCACCGACTTCGTCGCCGCCCACGAGGGTGTCTATGTGGCACCGTTCGACGCCGCTTCGGGGGCGGGGGAGGCACTGCGCCTCACCGACGCCGCCACCGTGGACTTCGGCGACGCCGGCGCGGACCTCGTGGCGTTCGGCGCTGACTCGGTGCTGGGCCTGGTGCGCAGCCGCGGCGCCTCCCACGTCCACAAGGTCGGTCCCGACGGCAGCATCGAGGCACTGTCCACCGGCCACCACGTGGTGGCGGGCATCGGCACCGCCGGCACCACCGCCGTCGTCAGCTACACCGATCCAACCACCGCCGGCGATGTGGCAGTACTGGGCGGCGATGGGACTCTGGCCGCGCTGACCGATTTCTCCGCCGGCTTCCGGGCGGCGGCCGGCGTGGTGCCGCTGCACGAGGTGGAGTACGACGGCGCCGACGGCTATCCCGTGCACGGCTGGCTGCTGCTCCCCGAGGGTGAGGGACCCCATCCGGTGCTGTTGAACATCCACGGCGGGCCCTTCAGCCAGTACGGCTGGGGGCTCTTCGATGAGGCCCAGGTCTACGCGGCGGCCGGCTACGCCGTCCTGATGTGCAACCCGCGGGGCTCGGCGAGCTATGGCTTCGAGCACGGCCGCGCGATCAAGGATGCCATGGGCACCGTGGACATGTCCGATGTACTGGCGTTCCTCGACGGCGTCCTGGCTGCCAACCCGGCATTGGATGCGGAGCGCGTGGGCATCATGGGCGGCTCCTACGGCGGCTACCTCACTGCGTGGACCATCGCCCAGGACCACCGGTTCGCGGCGGCCATCGTGGAGCGCGGCTTCCTGGATCCGGCCAGCTTTGCCGGCTCCAGCGACATCGGCTGGTTCTTTGGCGGGGAATACACCGGAACGGATCCGGACGCCGTGGCGGCGCAGAGCCCCATGGCGCAGATCGGCTCCGTCCGGACGCCCACGCTGGTGGTCCACTCCGAGGAGGATCTGCGCTGCCCGGTGGAACAGGCGCAGCGCTACTACACGGCTCTGAAGATGCAGGGCGTCCCCACGCAGCTGCTGCTGTTCCCCGGGGAGAACCACGAGTTGTCCCGCAGCGGCAGGCCGCACCACCGGCGGCAGCGCTTTGAACACATCCTGGCGTGGTGGGCCCAGCACCTGCCCACCGCGGCGAACGCGCCGCGCTAGAAGCGCAGACCCTGCTGGGCCAGCTCGATTCCGGGCTGCGCCCAGCGGGCGGCGTATTCGGCGCCGTCAGCCAGCGAGCGGGTGTGGGCCTTGTCGATGTACAGGATGCCGCCCAAATGGTCGGTTTCATGCTGGACGATCCGTGCCTGCCAGCCCGCGTACTGGGCGGCGCGGGCCGAACCGGCGGCGTCGGTGTAGTCCAGCTGCACCCGTGCCGGGCGTTCCACCACTGCCTGCCATCCCGTCATCGACAGGCAGCCCTCATAGAAAGCGGCGGTCTCCGAGCCCAGGGCTGTGTAGCGCGGGTTGATGATGGCCAGGAACTCCAGCGGCTCCCGGCTTCTGATGTCGGCGACGGTTTCGGCCACCGGGTAGAGGTCCTCCAGAACCGCCAGCTGCAGGCCGATCCCGAGCTGCGGTGCAGCCAGTCCCACCCCGGGCGCCGCATGCATCACTTTCTGCATCACTTCGATCAGCACGGCCAGCTCCGCGTCTGCCAGCTGGCCGGTGAACTCCGCAGCCTCGGCGCGGAGCACCGGGTGGCCGGCCTGGACGATGGGCGGCAGAACACCCGTGCCGACGATGGCCATCACGGCGTCAACCTGGTCCTGGATCTGTGCACTGCTGAAAGTCATGGGCCAAGTTTATGGCCTGGCTAGTCTTCGCCGTCGTACTCCATGGCATGCGGAAGATCGCGCATCGGGCGCAGGGGTGAGGTGAGCGAGATGATGGCGGCGGTAGCGGCCAGAGCGGCCGAAAGCCACAGGCCCGGCACATTGCCCAGCCAGCCGGCGACGGCGCCGCCCAACAGCGCGCCGAGCGGAATGGCGCCCAGACTGACAAAGCGGCTGGCCGAGGCCACCCGGCCCATCATCCGGGCCGGTGTGATCTTGGCCCGGATGCCCGAGGAGCTCACGGTGCCCACCACAATGATGACGCCGAAGAGGAACTCGCTGCCCGCGATCGCGACCACTGGAGGGATCGGCACCACCGTCACCAGCGGCAGCAGTGCAAAGGCCGCCGGCAGAGTGACGTTGGCTGTGACAACGGTGCGCACCTCTCCCAGCACGTCTTTGATCTTCAGGCCCACCAGCGATCCGACAATGCCTCCCACGGCGCCGATCGCGATGAGCAGGCCGTAGGTTTCCGGCGCTACGCCCAATTGCCGCAGCACGAAGATCGGGACGATTGCCGTGAGCACGCCGGCGCCCAGATTGTTTGCCGCTGCCGTCAGCATGAAGGTGCGCAGCACGGGGTGCTCCAGCACAAACCGCCAACCCGTGGCGAGCGAGGTGCCAAAGGGTTCCCTGTCGGACTTTGGGACCGGCACCTCCCGTACGGGCATCAGCGCCAGCAGGGCGGCGGAGAGCAGATGGGCGGCGGCGGTGAACAGGAACAGCACCGGGCCGGCCATGACCCGGAGCAGTTGGCCGGCCAGCCCGGGCCCGACAATCGACAAGGTGGTGGTGGAGGTTTGCAGCCTGGCATTGGCTTCCGACACCCTGTCCCTGCCCACCAGCACAGGGAGGACGCTGGTGTGGGCGGTGTCAAAGAACACGCCGGCTGTGCCCGTAATGGCCGCAACCACCATGATCTGCCAAATGCTGAGGGCACCCAGCAGCCACGTGGCGGGAATGCTGGCCACCGCCACGAAGCGGACGAGTTCGGCGGACACCAGTACTGACTTCTTCTGCCAGCGGTCCACCCAGACGCCGACGGGGATGCCGAGGATGAGGTTGCCGGCATTTCCCAGGGCGGTGATGACGCCAATTTGGAACGGTGTGGCGTGCAGCAGCAGCACGGCTGTGACACTTAGCGCCAGGGCGGAGAATTGCTGACCCAGACCGCTGCCGACATTGGCCAGCCACAAGCTCAGATAGCCGCGGTCGCGGAAGATGCTGGGCGCTCGTTCCGGCTTGTCTGCGGCTGCTGTGGCCTCAGTCGTCATGGCCGTCCCCAGTGGCGGCACGACTAGTGGAGCCATTTCCCATAGTTTTCCAGTCCCCACCCTCTACGCCAGCTTCTACCACCCCGCCAGCATGACTGTGCCGTGGATCACTCTCGATACTTTACCCTTCAATTCATCCACTGGGTGGCTGTTTGACAGAATCGTCGATCTGGAATGGCGGAAAAGTCGTGAATGTCAGCATCTAGTCACAAACTCCGCCCGGTTGCCTCGGCCCCGGGGATGGCACTTGTCCGGGATCACAGGCCGGTACGCCGCAGCCGCGGCCCTTGGCCGTGGTGGAGGCGATAAATTGGATGGGTGCCAAATGCCCAGCCTGTGACAGTTTCCATCGCTCGAACCGTTCTGCCGGGCTACCACCGCCAATTTGCGGCATGGGCGCACGCCGGACAGGAACTTGCCCGCGAATGGCCCGGCTACCTCGGTTCCGGCTGGGTGCGGACCGGGCCGGATTCCCCCGAATGGCACATGCTCTACCGTTTCGCCGACGCCGAGTCCTTGCATGCGTGGGATGAATCGCCCGAGCGCCGCTGGTGGATTGAAAGCGCCGCGGAGCTGATGGAAATCACCCGCGTGGAGCACCGGACCGGCATTGAGGGCTGGTTTGAACAACCGGGGGATGTGAACGTCAGCGTCCCGGAGACAGTGGTGCCGCCTCGGTGGAAGCAGGCCGTGAGCATCTTCCTGCCGTTCTTCCCGCTGAGCCTGCTGGCCAACTTCCTGCTGCACCCGCTCACCAGCAACTGGCCGCTGCCGCTGGCCGTGCTCCTCAACGTCTGCCTGCTGACACCCCTGATGACGTACATCTTCCTTCCGGCCAGCACCCGGCTACTGCGGCCCTGGCTGCAGGCATCGCGGAAGCCCCGGCGCCGCTAGATTTCCGCCACTGGCGGCAGGTCAACCGAGTCCCTACCACACCGGGATCCCTCATGCTCGGCTTCTTGTTAAATTTACAAAGGTCCTTTGCAAAATTAAATTCAGCCCCATAGTCTGTTCGCGAGCCGGGTCCAAAGTTTGTGCTCCGGCTCACAGCGAGGAGGCTGTATGAACCACCCACGAGCGATTCCGATCGCCACAACCATTCTTTTGACCGCCGGACTGCTGGGCAGTGCCGTCACACCTGCAACGGCCGCGCCAACGGCGGCAATGGCCCAGCAAGGCACCTTTGGAGCCCAGCTGAAAGCCAACACCGGTGCCACGGCGGTTTCCGAGAGCACCTTCACCAACGGAGGCTTTGAGTCGGCAGGAGCGGGCTGGACCTTTGCAGGCAATGGCGGCATAGCATCGAATTCTCCCCACTCCGGGGCAAAGCTGGCCTACCTTGACGGCGGCGCGTCCAACTCGCTCACGCAGCGGTACACCGTCAATGCCGCGGGGAACTTTGCCGCCGCAGCGTGGATCGCCAGTGAACGTGCCGGAGGCACCTTTGGAATCCGCACCAGCGGGGGAGAGATGCTCGCCCAGGTCGACATTCCGGCCAACGGCTCGTACAAGCGCTACTCCCTTGCACCCGTCCGCATCGACGCCAACACCCAGCTCGAAGTGTTCTTCACCGGCGGCGCCGGATGGCTCAACATCGACGACGTCGAGATGGCGCGCGCCCGCACGGTGGCGGACTTCGCCATCGCTGGCCAGCAGGGTGATGCCGTCCTGGACGAAAACGACCACACCATTGCGCTGCAAATGCCCTACGAGACCGACCTCTCCGCCCTGTCGGCCGCGGCAACACTGCCCCCAGGGAGCAGCATCAGCCCCGATCCCGCGCAGCCGCGCGACTACAGGGCCCCCGTCTCCTTCACCGTCACGGACGCCGCCGGATCCGCCGTCGTCTGGACCGCCGCGGTAGCCACCGAACCCAAATCCATCACCATCGACAGCTCCTACGCACCGCTGGTCGAAGCCTTCAACTGGTCAAAGGCCAAGGCTCGCAGCTACGTCCAGACGGGCAAGAACGGTCCCATCAACGTCAACGGCGGCACAGCCGGCCCCGAACGGGTTGACTACGTTCCCTCCTACTGGGCCGGCTATGCGCACCGCACCGCGTTCTATTCACGGGACTTCGTCCACCAGGCCAATGGTGCCCACCTCGCGGGGCTCGACGCCGAGAACAAGTCCATGATCAAACTGTTTGCCGGCACGGCCAACGAGTCGCGCAAGTGGTATCCCCTCTGGGCGCTGAACTTCGACGGCAGCACCTACACCATCGACTACAAGAGCGACACGAACTTCGTCCGCGAGGTCCCCGCCGTGTTCGAACTGGTGTCGAAGGCCAACGAACAGTACCGCTGGACCGGCGACGCCGACTATCTGAACGACCCGGTCCTGTGGCAGTACTACACCAAGGCCGTGACGGACTTCATCGCCCTTCACGACTCGGTCATCCCCAACGGGGTTGCCGAGGGAACCGGAAAGGGCATCTTCCAGGGATCCGCAAGCTACGACGAGCGCGGCGGCGAGGTGGTGGTCGAATCCGGCGACAGCATCGGCTCCCAGTACCAAGCGTTCCTTGCGTACGCTGACATGGCCCAGGCCAAGGGCGACACGGCAATAGCCCAGCAATTCGCCCAGAAGGCGAAGGATCTCCAGAAACTCTTCTCCACCAGCTGGGGAGTGGAGCATGGGGTGTCGGAGTACATCCGCGGCCGCAACCCAGACAACAAGGCGTTCACCGGTTTCGGCCGCGAACCCTCGGTGTTCCTGGCACTGAAGGAACTGCCGGACCCCAATTCCAAGAAGACCTACGACTTCCTCGACTACCTCAACGAGATGTACAAGGTGGACGGTCCTCCCAACGTTGAGTCTCTGTCCTACGTCCCCGATGCTCTGTTCAACTACGGTGAAAACGAGGAGGCATGGGGCTGGATGAAGCAGATCATCGAGACGCGCAACGAACCGCACGAAGTGCGCGCCCAAGGCCTCAACGGGGACTACCCGGAGGTCAGCTATACCTTGCTGTCCCAGACCGTCGAGGGGTTGGCTGGAGTCAGCCCCAACGCGGCCAAGCACGAGGTGTCCACACTGTCCCACCTTCCCCGTGAGATTGGCTCGCTGTCCCTTAACCACATCCAGATGGGCCAGCACGAGCTGGGCGTATCGCACGAGGGAACCACCCGCACCGTGGTGCGCCATGAAACCGGCCCGCAGCCGCTGACGTGGAAGGTGCAGTTCGACGGCGGATTCCCGATGGTCAAGGTCGACAACAAGCCCGTCAAGCCAACTTATGAATACGTCAATGGCCGCGCCGTCACCCAGGTCGAGATCACTGTGCCCGTGGGCGCCGCCATGACCGTGGAGACCCTGGGGAAGGACAATCCCAACATCCACGGTGACACCATCCTCACCCACCCGGAGGACTTCACGTTGAAGAGCCCGGCTGAGGCGGCCGTGGGAGTCGACACCCAGCAGGCGAAGTTCACCTGGTCCAAGTCGACCAACGCCTCGGAGTATGAACTGGTGGTGGCGAAGAGCCCCGCCATGGTTGATGTTGTGTCTCGGACAACCGTCAGTGGCTTGAAGGCCACCGTTTCCGGCCTGGATCCGGCACGTGACTACTACTGGGAAGTCACGGCCGTCAACACGTCCACCGGGCAGCGCCTCGTGGTTCCCGGCGGGACGCAGCGCTTCCACACCAGCTCTACAGCCGTTCCCACCGCACCGCAGAATGTGCACGCCTACCGCAACGGGGCGCAGGTGGGGCTGTCGTGGAAAACGTCGTCGGAGACCATCACCTCCACCGTCTACCGGGCGCCGGCCGGCACCCAGGACTTCACGCTGCTCGCGGGCGGACTCACCTCCGGCATGTACCTGGACAAGACGGCCGCTGGGGGACCGTTCACCTACCGCGTGACATCGAGCAACGAACGAGGCGAAAGTTCAGCCACCACCGTCACCGAGGAAGCAATCCCCGACGGCGGCGAGGAAGTGTTCCTCAGCGATCGGGACTGGGTCAGCGCAGTCTCCGGCTGGCAGTCCGTGGTGAAGGACCGTGCCGTCTCCGGTGGCGCGCTGAGGATCAACGGCACCACCTACGCCAAGGGACTGGGCGCGCACGCCAATTCCGAGATCGTCTATGCGCTCAAGCCCACGGACCGCACTTTCAAGGCAACAGTTGGCATCGATGACGCGCAGCGCACCTCACAGTACTCTTCGATCACCTTCCAGGTGATCGGCGACGGCCAGGTGCTCTTTGACAGTGGCGTGATGCGGGCGGCGCCCTATTCCACACCCCAGGACGTGTCCGTGGACGTCTTCGGAGTTGAAAAGCTCGTTCTCCGGGTGACCGACGCCGGCGACGGAAACAACAGCGACCACGCTGACTGGGCCAACGCACGGATCCTGCAGCTGCCCCAAGGCTAGCCCGGGACACCCAATGGGAGGGTTGAGGGGTGGAGGCGCAGGCTTCCACCCCTCAACTGTGGGGTTCAGTGGATTCCCGTGGCACGGGACCATCGCGCCAGCTGCCGTTCGCGGATTTGATGCGCCGTTTGCAGCACTTGGAGGCGCTCCGCGAGGTCTTCGACGTCGAACAGCTGCGGATAGTCTGCTTCCAGCCGACGGCGCAGCCGCATATGGAAACCGGCCGGCTGTCCCGCGGCCCCTTCTTCCGCAGCGGCTTCGTCGATGCGGTCGAGTTCAACGCAGGCCGGCGCGAATCTGCACCATTCAAAATCCAACAGTCCAACAACTCTGCCGCCGTCAAACCATAGGTTTGACGCAGTGAAATCGCCGTGCACAACAGGGGAGCCGGGGGAGTCAAAGCCGGAGACCAGACCGGCGCGCCCGCTGAGAAACAGCCGTTCCCTCGCAAAGCCGGCGGCATTGGACGGATCCGCTTCCGCCGCGGCCGCCAGGAGCGCCAGCGCCCGGTCCAGTGGCAGCGGCAGGATCGAGGCTCCGGCGATGCCGGCGTCGTTCTCCCGGGGCCGTGCAATGGAGGCGATCATTGCGGAAGCGGCATCCGACGGCCGCCAAGCATGGAGCGACTTGAGCAGGGCGACGGCATCCTCCAGGCACGTCTGTTGTACGGCCTCGGGCAGCCCTGGCCATGCCATCCCAAGCGATTGTCCGGGCAGCCGGTGGCAGACCATCTAGGTCAGACCCGCAGGGGCGGGAACGGCGCCGGCGGCCAGCACCTCAGGGTAGCCAACCACCCTGGACAGCTCACGACCAACGGCGGCTTCGCGAAGCATCCGCTGCCTGTCGCCCCGCCAGCAGATCCGGAGAACGACGGTGCCGCGGTCGGGGTCCGTGATGGCCCAAACGTCATTGGAGTTGCTCTCAAGTAGTACAGAATCGTCTGCAAGGGACAAACCCGCCGCGGGCAGCACGTCTTCCAGGCGTTGGCGGGCTGTGGACATGGAACGAGGCTGCCAACCTCGGCGCGGCTCCACATTCAATGGCTATTGAATTGTCTCTGAATTGTCGGAATTGGATTTCAATTCATGAATACCGGGGGAGTGGCGGCCCTTTCGGCCCCCCTGCAGAGTCTCTTCTGGAGTGGCGGCCCGCACTTCAGATTGGAATCGTCGACGCCGGCTGCTCCGACGGTTGTCCGGGCTGGTCCACCGGCATCCTGGCCGTTGTCGTTGTTACAAGTGATACAGCGGCAACTGGCCAACACGGCTTTACGGCTTGTCAAAGACTGTAATTGTCCGCACCGATAAACTTCCATAAACTTTGGTCAAAGTTTATGGTTTCGGCGAGTTTATGTGACCAGATGGAGAGTTTATACGCAGGCATAAACTTCGGCAAAAACGAGACATATGTCTGAGATTTTGGCCGGATTTTCGGTTTGAAGGCAGTTTGGCCCCAGTCGGTCGGCCGGGCGCGAACTTGGGAACGGGGTGGCCGAGCCAGGAATTGAGGTCCAGAACCGCCAAATCGACGTACAGATGACAGGCTGGAAATCAGCATTATTCCAGACCCTGATATCGCGCCGATAATCTACATTATGTCAAGTAAAGCCCGGAAGGGGCTCCTCAACGGCTGATCTGGCAGGTTTGGGTACTTGCGGCCCGCAGCCCCGTTTGAGAACCCTCTGCGGCTCCGGCGCCCGGCAGCCCCCAAAGGGCAACGCAATTTTGCCTGCCTCCGGTGGTGCGCCACGAACCAGCGCCACGCCGGCTTCGAATCCTGGTGCGAACGCGACAATTTGATGCAGCTGGACTGCGTCCCAGCGACACCGGGACCGCGTCCCACGCCTTCCCGGTCGCATTGTCCGCCTCACTCCCCCAGCGTTCACATGTGCTGGACATCTTCCTTGAGTGGATCAGTGATGACGTCACCGAAGGATGGCAGCCCAACGGAGGCTTCGACCCATTCCGAAAGCACCAGCACCCGGGACTCGGATCCCTGTTCCACATACAGTCCTGCACCGGACATTTTCGCAGGCGGGTTTTAGGGGAATCATGTGGCCGTGGCAACGTGCTGATTTCCAAATCCGGGAATTCCAGTGGGGCTCGCGCTGCGTAGAACCGGTTATTGGGCCGTGTTTCCGGCCGCTCGGCTCTTCGCGAGGATCTCGTCGACGACATGTGTGAGTGGGGCGGTGGCATCGATGATGATGCCATGGGGTGGAACGTCCTCTTTGGTGCGATGGAGCTGGAGTATGAGGTCTCGTTCTGCCTGTCGCCCACCCCACTCGTCCTCCGGACGCTCGTGAAGCCGCCGGGCCAGGGTCTCGAGGTCGACCTGGAGCACGAAGACGCCGTCGAACAGGTCCACGAACTTTCCGAAATTGCGGGAGCCTCCGCAGAAGAAGGTCACCTCCTCGCGCTGATCCTCGATGAGCGTCCTGACCTCGTCAATGCGCCAAAT
Source organism: Arthrobacter sp. 35W (assembly GCF_000482545.1). Classification (GTDB taxonomy): domain Bacteria; phylum Actinomycetota; class Actinomycetes; order Actinomycetales; family Micrococcaceae; genus Specibacter. The sequence goes on along the minus strand of NZ_KI519454.1, from coordinate 1,588,795 downwards.
GTGATGGTCGTGGACCGCGAGCCCCGTGACGTTGACGGGCTCACCCGTGTTCGGGTCGCCCTGGTAGGCCAGTTCCCGGTCGCCGTGGATGGCGTGGTAGCCGCGCCGCGCCAACTCCTCGCACACCGACGTCTTCCCGGTTCCGGAACCGCCCTCGATGAGGAAGTTTCTGCTGCCCATGCTGAATTATAGGCAGGGGGTGCACGAAGTGAGCTGTCGCGGATCGGCTTGTGAACGAACCTGCAGGACTACTTCGACCGTTTTGCGCCAGCCCGTTGCCGTGATTGGATAGCTCAAACTGACAGGAGTCCCCATGAATTGGTACGAAACCAACAGCGGCTTCGCTCCCAGCCGGGACGACTTGGGCTGGCTCATTTCCCGGAACGGAGACGACCTCCGCGGCTTCACAGGGATAGACGCCTCAGGGTGGGAGGACAGTACCTGGATCCTCAACGCCTTCTACGAACTCCCGTCGAAAGGACCAGTTCCGACGCACGATGAGTTGCATAAGTCCCGCATCGGATCCGGAGATGAAGAACCCCTGATCATCAACGGGGTCAACCTTGATGAGATGACAACTGCTACAGGCGGCGGGCTTGGCTACGAAAAAAGGCCACCAGTGGATTGGCAGCGACGCACCTGGGCGGAGATGCTGGTCCGGTTCCCTCACCCCCGCCCAGCGGACGGACCCCCGCCCTGCTACCGCTGGTTCCCCGCAACAGACTTCCCCGCGAACATCGAACTGCCCACTGAAGGTTCCATGTCTGAAGAAGACTTCACCGAACTTATCAACGTCCTCTCCCGCCGCACACCCGCAGCTGCCTGCTCCATGTACTTCGCTGGCCTGACCAGCACTTTCCCTGACTCACCCGAAAATCCGGTATACGACGCGAGCCTGCTGAATCTCCCGCCGCTTCTGAGAGAGGCCAGCGAAGATGGCCAAGTCTTCACGCCCTCGAACATTTGGCCATCCGATAGATCATGGCTCGTCTATACCGACTACGACCTCTGGGCGACAAAAGTCAGCGGCAGCACCGAGCTCATCAACGAACTTCGGATGAACCCACTCCTTGAAACTTTCGACTGGGCACCCGCTGGATCCGCAAACCGCACCACCTAGATGTGGGCTGAAGCATGTCCATCGGGTTTCGGATTCACCCGCAGCGAGGGAACCAGGCTCGCCCGGGATCTAGACAGAGAAGACCATGCCGGCGTCCGGTAAAGGATCCCTCACCGGAACCCCCAACTTTCTCGGCTCTATTCGAAAGGCACCGTCGGCGAGCCGTCCGGGAATAGGAGGACCCCAACCTTCCGGCCAAGCGAGCAGGTTCGTTGCGATCCCCGGGAGTCCTCCTTGCAAATCCACGCAGCGGCATTCTCCGAGTGACAGCAGCTCGCGCACGTGAAAATATCGAGCATAAAGCACCTCTCATATTCAGGAGGAACCATGTCAACGCTGGCCCCCATCGAGGGATCCCCCACGCTTCGCCGCTACTACGGCATCCTCACTGCAGGTGCCCAGTCGTACGAGGACGGCCGCGGCCTTCTCCCCCTGCTGACAGACGACTTCGTGTTCGACGGTCCGATCGCCGGCCGGATTGCGGGCGGGACCCGGTTCACCCACGGCGTACGAGGTTTCATCGAAACGGTTCGCGACATCACGATCCTTCAGGCCGTTGTCACATCAGCCGGAGCGGCAGTGCTGTACGACGCAGAGCTCCCCCATGGAACAGTCCGATTCTCCGAATTCTTCCAGCTTGACGGCGACAAAATTCGAGAACTCCGCATCCACTACGCCCCGGCCGACTACCTGGCAAGCGGTGGACGCTAGGCAGGTCCGTTCGGGTGCCCGTGCAGCTTGCCCACGCGCTTCTTCCCTCGCTGCTTGCGACGCGCGGCGGCTTCCTCAACAACCTGGCCCGCATGTCCGCCTATCAACCCACACCACGCACGGCCGTCGATGGTGCCTCAACACTGGAGATAGTCGGTCCGCCTTGGTAGCTTCAACGCATGGCCATCAAACTTGAGAATGTCGGCATCGCCGTCCGCGACCTCGAAGCAGCAATCGCCTTTTTCACTGACCTAGGTCTGACGGTCATGGGTCGTGACACGGTCAGTGGCGAGTGGACCGACACCGCCGTCGGACTCGATGGAAACCACGCCAACATCGCGATGCTCCAAACCCCAGACGGTCAGGGCCGGCTTGAGCTATTCGAGTACATCCATCCCACAGCGATCGAGACGAACCCAACCCAACCGAACGACATCGGTATGCACCGCGTGGCTTTCTCCGTGGACGACATCGACAAGGCCCTTGAGATAGCCGCAAAGCACGGGTGCCATCCACTACGCGGCGTGGCGACCTACTCCGACGTCTACAAACTCACCTACCTCCGCGGCCCCAGCGGAATCCTCGTGATGCTCGCCCAGGAACTGAAGAAGGGCTGACGCCCGAATCATCCCCATATGGCCTGCAATGCCAACCCACAGGGTCCACGGCTGCACCGCAAGGCGTGCTTGCGGGGCAGCCGATGGCAGTCAGCCAGGTCATGACACCTACGGCGTAGCAACCACGTCCCATGGAGGAATCGGGCGCCGGGACCGGTGGCACTGGCTATGGCCCGAAGCTTTCTGTGTCGCTGATTTACGAGGCCATCGACACGAGAAGTGCGAACCCCAGTCCCGCGAACGCGAATCCGACTACGAGTGCGACAACTGCCCTGAACGCGTGGTTGGGTGCCCAAGGCACGAGGAAGACGGGTAGTCCAATCAGAAAAGGTATTGGCGCAAGGTTGCCGATTGTGCCGCCGAGATTCCGGCTGATTCCGTATCCGGCACCTGTGCTCCCGTTGATTCCGCAGAATTCCCAGAGCGCGCTGACCAGCAGCACCAAACCCACAATCACTGGAATCGGAAGTGCCCAGAGCAGGTGGAGCCAGGGGCGCTGCATCGGAACAATTCCGGGCACGTAGGACACGCCCCTTTCCATCGGCGAATCCGTGGCGCGGCCAGCAGTCGCAGCCTGTACACGATCGCGCACGCAACTCGACCCGTCCTAGAGCAACGCTGCTGCCTCGATTATCCACCGACGTTGGCGGTGGGTCTCGACGGCGCGTGGGTGGTAGTTCCTGCGCACCCACGCTGCGGCGTCGGAGGCTGGAATTCCTGACATGACCGCCATCAGGGCAAGAGCGGTGCCCGTCCGCCCAACGCCGCCATTGCAGGAGATCTCAACCCGCTCCGCCGTCGATCTCTCGAACGCCTCCCGCAGCACCCCAACTGCTTCAGGGGTGGAAGCCGGCAGGCCGAAATCCCGCCACTTGACCCAGCGGTGCTCCCACGGCTGGTCCCCCGGGGCGCGGCCAAGGAGGTAGACGGCGAAATCGGGCGGCTCGGCAGTTCCACGGGAACGACGGCGTCCGGTCCCCCGGACCCGCCGCCCATCGGGGAACATCACGACCCCTGTTTGGTTGCCCCACTCCTCCATTCATCCAAGGTAGTTCGGTTCGCTGAATCCGTCCCGCCAATTGCCCACAAACACCCATCGATAGTCACTGGCAGTGAATGCCGAGCCGAGGATGGGTAGTCTGGACGAATGCTGCTGCTCGTGGATTTGGACAACACGTTGGTTGATAGAGCATCGGCATTCAACCTATGGGCCACCACTTTTGTGCGGTCACTCGGGGGTTCCGATCTGGACGACGAGTGGCTCATTGCTGCCGACCGCGATGGCTACGAACCGCGGGAATCTCTGGCGCGTGCCATCAAGGATCGATTCGACACCGGTCTGGGCATTGAGGATCTCGCTCATGCACTTCTCTTGGAGCACGTGGACTTGCTGACCATAGACCCTGGGACAATCTCTGCTCTCCGCCGTGCCCGCAGCAGCGGTTGGAAAATTGGCGTCGTGACCAATGGATCGACGGCGCAACAAACGCTGAAGATCCAGGTGGCCGGCCTGGAGCCGTATGTGGATGCCGTTGTCATTTCCGAGGCCGAGCAGGTAAAGAAGCCCGACCCCGGGATCTTCGCAATTGCCGCGAAGCGCCTCCTTGCCGATCCTGCCGACGGTTGGATGGTCGGTGACCACCCAACCGCAGACATCGCCGGCGGCCGTGCGGCAGGTCTGAGGACAGGCTGGGTATCGCGCGGCAAGGAATGGCCCAGCGGGATGGCTGCCCCAGACCTCTCGGCGCCTACAGCGGCCGAGGTGATCAACGCCGTCGTTCGGTCCGACGCCCAGAGTCGCTGACCTTCGGGTCGATTGGGAGCGCGTCAGTCCATGGGGGAAACGCGGATGAGGTTTCCGTCGGGATCGGCGACCACGAAGGTGCGTCCGAAGACCTCCTCGTACGGTTCTTCGATCACGGTGACTCCCTTGGCCACCCAGATGGTGAAGCAGTCGTCCACGGCCGCCGTCGAGCCCGGGAGCATGAGCCCGACCTCGCTGGTTCGGTGTGTGGCCGCCGTGGCCGCGTCGGCGCGACCGGACCACAGGGCGAACAGCACACCCGGGGCGACCTCGAACGGGACGTAGCGGGGTGTGGTGACGACGGGTTCCATCCCAAACAAATCGCTGTAGAAAGCAGTGGCGCGCTCGACGTCTGTGACGTAGATGAGAAAGAGGTTCGGTGTAGTCATTTCAAAGCTCCTGCGTAGTGGTTTTCTGGCCACAGCCAGCCTGACAGCAATACATGACAGTTCTTGTCTGGTATGGATCGATAATGGGGAAATGAAGTCCCAACGCCTGCTCTCGATGATGTTGCTGCTCCAGACGCGGCACCGCATGACCGCCCCTGAATTGGCTGAAGAGTTGCAGGTATCGGTCCGGACGGTTCTGCGGGACGTGGCGACCCTGACCGACGCCGACGTGCCGGTTTTTGCTGAACGAGGCCGCTACGGAGGCGTCGTTCTGCTGCCAGGCTCGCAACTTGATGTATCCCGACTCAGCCCCGCCGAGATCGATGCCCTGCAGCTTCTGGGTCTGGACCCTGGGCAAGCGCGGCAGCTCGGCGTTGAAGCACCAACGCGCACAGCCCACCGGAAGCTGGCTTCGCGCCATCCCGTGCCCGGCCACTCCCTGCTGCCGTTGTCCGGGCTGGTCGTCATCGACAATATGCCCTGGTTCAGCCCCGGGACACCCGGGGCCGACGTCGCTGATCTCGCCAAAGACCTCCAAACGGGCCGGCGATTGCGGATCCACTACCGCAGCAGTGCCGAGAAGGATGCGTCTTGGCGCACCGTTGACCCGTATGGACTCCTCGCGAAGGCAGGCCGTTGGTACCTGGTGGCAGACATCAACACCACGCCGCGGCTGTATTCGCTGGAAAGGCTCCTGCGCTGGGAGACCCTGCCAACTGCCCGATCCCTGCGCCGGGGTGAGTCGCTGGCCAGCGTGAGCCGGCAACTCAGCACATCTGTCGGGAGCCGCAATGGAATCACTGTCACTGCAACGCTTGCGGCGGACAGGCTTGACCTCGCACGACGAATCCTGGGATCACGGCTCACCAGCAGCAATCCTCTTGACCCCGACCGTGCAGAGATCACCATCGTCTATGACCGGGCGGAGGCCGCGCGTCAGCTCCTACAATTCGGCACCCACCTCCGCGTCACTGGGCCACCCGAGGTGCAAGCCGTGATGCGCGAAGTTGCCACCGCCACGGCTGCACTGTACGAACGCTAGGCAGGGAGACTATCGGTCCGTCCGCGACCGCGATGCGGAACCTCGCCGCTTATTTCACGATGGCGTAGCGCAGAAGCACCACACCGTTGTCGAATGGGGTGGCCTCAAGCAGCTGCAGGTCCTGCTGGCCCTCGAAGATGCGCGTTCCCCTGCCGCGCGACGCCGGGCAGACGAGCAGCCGGATCTCGTCGACGAGACCGGGTCTGGGGAAGAAGCGCCCGGAAATTCACGCTAAGGAGTCAGAGGCCTGTTGAATGGGTTCCGTGGCGGTCGATTTTCTAAGTGATGAGCAGGCCGCAGGGTTCGGCGGATTCCCCGACGAGGTATCGACGGAGGACCTGGAACGTTTCTGTTGGTTGGACGATGCAGACCTGTCGGTAGTTGGTCGCCGTCGGGGAATGCACAACCGCCTGGGATTCGCTGTCCAACTGATCACGGTGCGGGTGGCAGGGCGGTTCCTGACGGATCCATTGGCTGTTCCGTGGCCGTTGGTGGAATCCCTGGCCGGGCAGTTGGGTATTGCGGATGCTTCCGTGCTCAAGCTGTACGCGCAGCGGGGACAGACCGGTTATGAGCACGCCGCGGAAATCTCCACCGTTTACGGGTATGCGGATTTCTCTGATCCGGCCCGGTACGAAGAGCTGAGGCTGTTTCTGGAGGCCCGGGCCTGGACGTCGTCGGAGGGACCGGTGCGTCTGTTTGAACGGGCGGTGCTCTGGCTGCGTGAGCGCAAGGTCCTTCTCCCCGGCGTCTCTACGTTGACACGACTGGTTATAGAGGTCTGTGCCGGAGCAAATGACCGCCTCCATTCCATGCTGGTTGACGCTGCCGGCCCCGCCTTGATTCTGGAATTGGAAGGTCTGCTTCGCGTTGGGGAGGGGTCACGGCTGACCGCGTGGGAAAGACTGCGGACCGGGCCCTCGCGGGTGTCGGTGCCGGAGTAGTTGCGGCAGTTGGAGCGGCTGGGCCGCTTGCGGGCGCTGGGTGCCGAGTCCATCGACGTGGAGATGATCCCCGAGGGCCGGATGAATGCCTTGGCCCGCTACGGGTTGGCGGGCAAGGCCTCATCGCTTCGAGGACTATCGGGCCGGCGCCGGGGTGCGACATTGCTTTGTGCCGTGCGCGCCTTGACGTCGGAGATTGCCGATGATTTGTGTGATGCTCTGGATGCCATTGTCACCGAACGCGTTCTGCGCAAGGCGGCCAGGGAATCCAGTGCGGCCCGGTTGAAGTCCCTGCCCCGCTTGTCCAAGGCCTCACTGCAATTGGCGAAGGCCGCGAAAACACTGGTCGAGGTCCTGTGCAATACGGAATATTCCGGCGCAGGGGCCGCCTCGGTGCTGGCCGATCAGGTGTCCTTGCCCGAGCTGCGCGCCGCGCTGGAGGTGGTGAACGAAGTGGTGAATCCCGACGGAGCCGAGGCTGACACCGCAGCCGAGATGATGCGGCGGTTCGCCACCGTGCGCTCGTTCCTGCCGGCGTTGGCCGCGGCGGCACCCTTCGGGGCCACCGCGTGCGGAGCACCAACGTTGGCGGCGCTGACGGCGCTGCCGGAGGTTCTGGACGGCCTTAAGAAGGACCCGGCCGAGGTTGATCTGTCCGTGCTCTCGCCGGCTTGGCAGCGCCTGGTCACGGTTGCGGAGGAGATCGATCGCAAGGCCTACACGGTGGCCGTGATGGAGGCCGTCCATAAGGCGCTGCGGCGTAGGGACATTTTCGTGGTGGGTGGGCGTCGCTGGGGAGATCCCCGGGCGCGGTTGCTCACCGATCCGGCGTGGCAGAAAACCAAGACTGAGACCTTGAGGGCGCTCCAGCTGCCGGAAGAGCCAGCGGACCACCTGGCCGATGTTCGCCACCGCCTTGATGCCCGTTATCTTGCGGCGGCCGAGCAACTGGCCGACAATCCCGCGGTACGCATTGATGATTCCGGCAAGGTCCACCTTTCACCCTTGGAGGCCAAGACGGTCCCTGAGTCCTTGACGCAGTTGCGGGGGTTGGTCTCCGGGATGCTGCCGCGGGTGGATCTGCCCGATGTGCTGCTGGAAGTGCATTCCTGGACGGGGTTCCTCTCGGAATTTAGCCACGTCTCGGAGGCCTCCGCAAGGATGGGCCAGCTCGGTGTTTCGGTCGCCGCTATCCTGGTTGCCGAGGCATGCAACGTCGGCCTGACACCGGTGGTCAAGGACGGCCACCCCGCCCTGACGCGTGGACGCCTGACGCACGTCGACCAGAACTATGTACGCGCCGATACGCTTCGAGCGGCCAACGCCCGTCTAATCCAGGCCCAGTCCGGTCTTGGACTCGCGCAACGCTGGGGCACAGGCTTGTTGGCGTCCGTCGATGGAATGCGGTTCGTGGTGCCGGTGGCCACCGTCAATTCCGGGGCAAATCCCCGGTACTTTGGCCACGGTCGTGGATTGACCTGGCTGAACTATCTCAACGACCAAGACTCCGGGCTGGGTGCCGTCGTGGTTCCGGGGACGGTCCGCGATTCCCTGCATATTTTGGATGGGCTGTTCGATCTTGATGGCGGCCAACGCCCCGAAATGGTCGCCAGCGATACGGCCTCCTACTCGGACCAGGTCTTCGGGCTTTTCACCCTGCTCGGATACCGGTTCTCGCCCCGTCTGGCCGGGTTGCCGGACCAACGGTTCTGGCGCATCGACGCCACGGCGGACTATGGGAAGCTGAACGCGGTGGCCGGCCGCAACCGAATCAATATGGAGCTCATTACGGCGAGCTGGCCGGACATGCTTCGCTTTGCTGGGTCCTTGATTGCCGGGACCGTGCGCGCCTCGGAAATCCTGCGGGTTACCCAGGGCGGTGGGACACCAAGCCTGCTCGGAAAGGCGTTGGCGGAGTACGGCAGAATAGCCAAGACCGAGCATCTGCTGGATTTCATCGATGTTGACGAGGGATACCGCCGGCAGATTCATACCCAGCTGACTGTGCAGGAATCCAGACATGCGCTGGCCAGACTCGTCTTTCATGGCAGGAGAGGCCAGATACGCCAGTCCTACCGGGAGGGCCAGGAAGACCAGCTCGGAGCCCTTGGCCTGGTCCTGAACGCGGTCATCCTGTGGAACACCCGCTACCTGGACGACCCGCTGACTGGGCTGCGGGACCGGGGTGTCAACATTGCCGACGAGGACATGCAACGCCTGTCTCCGCTGGTTTCGGAACACATCAACATGCTGGGCCGCTACTCTTTCACGACCGGTGCCACAGGCACGGAACTTCGGCCATTGAGGAACCCCGACGAGGACCTGGAGACCTAAATGTGGCAACGTTGCCCTGAGCATATCCCCGCCCGCAAGCGGAACCTCCTGCGGGACGGCCCCACATTGCAGTGCCGACAAGCCAGTTAAATTCGGGGCCGTCCGCAGCTGGCCGAACAGAACGGTCTAGGTAGCCGGTGGTCAGTCTGGATACTGCTTCCTGTCCGGGATCGGACACAGTCTGCCTCTCATCGAGATCACCGTGGCAAGCTTGGGAATACAAACGAGAATTTGTATCGAAACGTGGGGATCAGACGAACGGCATATCCAACCAGCAGCTCGATGTTTGTCTACGTTTCGGAGCTGAACCCTTGGCTAGTCCTGCGGACATGAAAGTCGGGATTTCCCGGAATGTTCAAGACGGCGTAGTGCCGATCAACGGCCTGCGACATGCTCCGGTGGGAGATACGACGAGTTGGTACATCTGGGCAGGGGAGGAACTATCAGAAGACAGCGACTTCTTTGTTCCCTTGCACGTCTCCCACTTGGTGAATTGGTGTCCGCAAGTGATTGACTACCTGGCCCTGCCTCCGGGTTCACGGTTTCTGCTTGCACCTGACTATGAAGACATTTGGTTCGATGCAGCGATCGTCCACGATTGACCCAGCGATCCGTCGGCGATCGGCAGAACACCTAATACTCCGAGACGTTAAAGATGTGCGGCCGAGCGTCAGACAGGGAACCTTCAGTGGGACGGCTCATGTCCCTACCTGGCTAGCTAGAAAGACGTGGATACCTGCAAGCACTGGTTGATTCTTCAGAGCTGCGAACCGTGGCCAGCAGTCAGTGTGCTGGCAGGCGTCAATTCATACTCACGTCGGGAATCGTTAGTAACTCCTGCCGACAATCGCCATGAGGTCGGAGTCGAGGTCACCGCTGCTTGGCACTGTTCCTTCGCGGGTTTGCAGGCAGCGGACGCTAACAGCCTCGCGGTTGAGTGCTTCCTCGCCTTCCTCGCCGAGTTGATCCCATGGGATTCGGGCAAATCCTGTCTTGGCCGCTTCGAGGGCCTCAACCACGGACGCAGCCTCCACCGTGCGGTCCGTCAGTCGCTGGCGGGCGGCTGCGATCATCTCGGTGTGCATACCCTCCAGGAGAGCGACAATGGTTGTGCTGATCGTGTCGAGCGTGATCGATTCCTTAGTGCCCGTGTCGCGTCTCACGATCGTTGCTTGGCGCGACTCGAGATCTCGGGGACCAACCTCCAGGCGGACCGGGACGCCCTTAAGCTCCCACTCTGTGGCACGCCGGCCGAAGCTCTGTGTTGTCCGATTGTCGAGCCGGGCACGCACTCCTGCCGCGATCAGTTCGTCGACGAGCGAAGAGGCAGTCGTCATGGTCCGTTCATCGTCTTTCACCGCGAGGACCACGACCTGCACTGGCGCGATGCGGGGCGGTATGCGGATTCCTTGGTTATCACCGTGCGCCATGATCAGCCCACCGACCATCCGCGTGCTTGAGCCCCATGACGTGGTCCAGCACGTTTCGACCTGTCCTGAGCTGCTGGCAAAGGTGATGTCGAATGCCTTCGCGAAGTTCTGCCCCAACTCATGACTGGTAGCCATCTGGAGTGCCTTGCCATCGCCCATCATGGCCTCGCAGGTCATCGTGTTGATTGCACCCGCGAATCGCTCGCGCCGGGATTTGACGCCTACAAGTACAGGAATTGCGAGAACGTTTTGCAAGAAATCGCGATACACGTCCAGGTGGATTCGCAGCGCGTAAGCGTTCGCATCTTCACGGGTGGCATGCGCGGTATGGCCTTCCTGCCAGAGGAACTCCGACGTACGCAGGAACAGGCGAGGCCGCATTTCCCACCGCACAACATTGGCCCATTGGTTCAGCAGCATGGGCAGGTCTCGATGCGACTGGATCCACTTGGACATCAATTCGCCGAACAAGGTTTCGCTCGTTGGCCTAACAATGACAGGCTCCGGCAACTCTTTGCCACCCGCGTGCGTGACTACGGCAAGCTCGGGGCTGAAACCTTCGACATGCTCGGCTTCTCGTTCGAGGTATGACTGTGGAATGAACATGGGCAGATAGACGTTTTCAGCGCCGGTCGCCTTAATGCGCCCGTCGACCTCTGCCTGCATCCGCTCCCAGAGACTGTAAGCATACGGTCGGATCACCATCGTGCCGCGCACCGGACCATTCTCGGCCAGCTCGGCCTTCTCCAAGACGTCCTGATACCAGCGGGGAAAATCATCCTGCTGGGAAGTGAGAACACTCATCCGGCTGCTCTTTACCATTGGGCCACGATACCAGCAGCGCAAAATTCAGAGCTGGATCGCAGCTGGTGAGCTGGCTCTTTGGCTCGACAGGGCCTGAGAGCGATAGCCGCATTCACTGATGCCGCCATTTAGCGCCCAAAGAGAGCCGCCGCGGATCGTCAAAAGTCACAGCCTCCTAAATACCTCGCCAGACTTGATGCCCGATGAAGGGTCCACCACCGGAGCGAGTGCAGACGACTTGGTCACGTCCCGCGGAGTGGTGGAGTTTCTCGACACCGTGCAGGTCAGTTGTTCTAGTTTAGGCGGCGGTGAGTTCCGGAAGGGGCACGATCTCTTCGATGGCCTCGACGGGGTTGTTCATCGTGGTCAGCTCGAGCATGGAGGCCTCGGATGAGTAGCGTCGGTCCGCCGCCTCCCATTCGTCGTGCTGTTCGATCAGGACGGCCCCGGCCAGGCGCAGGAGCGCCGCAGCGTTGGGGAACACGCCGACGACGTCTGTTCGGCGTTTGATTTCCTGGTTGAGGCGCTCCAGCGGGTTCGTGGACTAACTCTGGTGCCAGTGGCGCTGTGGGAAATCGGCAAAGGCGAGCAGGTCAGATTGGGCGTTGGTGAGCATTTCGGCGACCCATGGATGCGACCGGCCAAGCATGGTGGTGACTTCACCGAATTGCTTCACGATGTGGTCACTGTCGGGGTGGGCGAAGATTGTGCGGATGATCGAGGCCACCATTTCCTGCGATCCTTTGGGCACGGTGGAGAGCACGTTGCGCATGAAATGCACCCGGCATCTTTGCCAGCCGGCACCCTGGAAAACGGTGCCGATCGCCTTCTTCAGCCCGGTGTGGGCGTTGGACATCACGAGGTTTACCCCGTCCAGGCCGCGGGTTTTCAGCGGCCTGGGGAACGAGGTCCAGAACCCCTCGTTCTCGCTGTCTCCGACGTCGAACCCGAGGACCTCCCGGCGCCCGTCCGCAGCCACCCCGACGGCGACGACCATGGCCTGGGAGACGATGCGGTGCCCGACACGGGCCTTGCAGTAGGTCGCGTCGAGGAACACATAGGGGTAATGCTGGCTGTCCAGGGTGCGGTCGCGGAACTGGGCGACTTCGGCATCCAGACCGGTGCAGATGCGGGACACTTCGGACTTTGATTTCCCGGTGTCGGCGCCGAGCGCTTTGACGAGATCGTCGACTTTCCGGGTCGAGACGCCGTGCACGTACGCTTCCATCACGACCGCGAACAACGCCTGGTCCACGCGGCGCCGCGGCTCCAGCAACGCCGGGAAGAAGGACCCCTGACGCAGCTTTGGGATCCTCAGATGATGGTCACCGGCCGTCGTGGTCAGGGTTCGGGGCCTCGTCCCGTTGCGGTCGCCGGTGCGGTCGAACGGAGCGGCGCCGATCAACGCGGTCGCTTCCGCATCGATCAGTTCCTGCTACAGCGACTCGGTCGCGGACCGGACGCGGTCGGTGACATCGGTCAGCTTCAGTTGAGCGATGAGGTCGAGCAGGGCAGACTGGTCAAGAGCCATCGTGTGGTGTCCTTTGTGAGTTCTTTAGTCGGTACTCACTGACCATCGCACGGTGGCTCACTACGTTGCCCGGGGCAACGCGCAGCCAGGGAGGAACTACACCACTCCACGGGACGTAACCCTCCGAGGTCACCGCGAAGTCTCGCGACGGCAGGTTGGGGACGGCTCGATCGACTATGGACCAACGTTAGCGGCGCAGTGGTGGCGAAGCATATGCCCACTGTTCCCAGCAAAGCTCGTCGGGGGCTCCCGAGCTGGCGCAACACACCTCGGTCGAGCGTCGTTTCCGCTGGACCTGCCATCTAGGCTGGCTTGGAGCGGAGGGCCAGGGTCAATGGGCTGGGTCTGACAAGCGAATCCCAGCACCAGCGCCGACCTTTCAACCTACAGAATTGGACCATTTGCTTGGCAGCCTACGACCCTGACCGCCACCTCATTGCAGGTCCCACCGCCTTTACCCTCCGGCTGTGGCGTATCAGATGCACAACCGTCGCTGTAGTGATTTGCTTCGGTACCTTTGTGCTTAGCGTTTCGGGTGTGCCACAGTCGTGGCTGACAAATTCCATGGTGATTGCAATGTTCATTAGTGTGATGTTCGTATCAACGCTTATCGGCCGGGTTGCATCGAAAGAGTGGGCGGAAACCAGGACTGGCTACACCACCTTGCTGCACGGAGACCGGACATTGGAGCAGCGGGATCCCTACCTTGGAAAGGCAATCCGCCGCCCCGGCGAGAACTACCTCTCACGGGAAGAGTTTCTGGAAGTCCTCCGAGCCGCCAAGAACGACGCCGATAAGCGCGCACACGAACGGGCCGACATAAGAAAAAGGAAGGAGGATGTTTCATGGAATCGGTGAGGATTGGCAACTCAGGCTCGCTCATCTTTGAACACCCCGAACGAAGTCCAGCCGGGATGGTCGAGAGCATATTGGTGACTGTAGATCTCCTGGGGTTGCGTGCAAGCCGGCGTGTAGTAACTATCAATGGATTCGACGATCTGCTGCGATTCTTCAATGATCTGTCCCTCAATTGGCGCGGCTGGTCAAATACCAAAACATACGAATCCCTTGAAGACGATCTGCGGTTAACTGCAAAGCATGACGGCCATGTCAGGTTCTCAATCGAGCTTCTGCAAGCATCGGAGCGGCAAGGATGGAGCCTAACCGGCGAACTTGTCATTGACCCCGGCGAAGAGCTAACTAATGCCGCACAGGCTATTGAATCAATGCTGACCGCCCGAGACTAAGCATCTGCGTTTTAGGAATGCCGCAATCGTGGCTTACGAATCCAGCGGTGGCCGCCGTGGTCCTTAGCGCAATGGTCGTTGTCGTGTTGATGGGACGGTCAGATTTTCGAGAGCGGGCGGAAAGTAAGGCCGGCTACACCACCTTGCTGCGTGGTGACAGGGAGCTGGAGCAACGGGATCCCTACCTTGGCAGGGTCATCCGCCGATGGGGAGCGCACTACCTCGAACGAGGACAGTTCAGAGCCATCCTTCCGTCCAGCCCACGCTTGCCCCGGGCCCCAAACACAGGAAGACCCCCGGCAATCCCGGGGATCTTCCTGTCCCAGCCGACGCGGCTTCCCAGCCAGGTGCTGCCGTCAGACAGTGGGGGCGATGTTCTGGTTCAACCGGAACAGATTGGTTGGATCATATTCGTTCTTCAGTTCCACGAGCCTCCGGTAGGTGTCGTCCGGGTACGACGCCCGGACCAGCGCCGCGTCCGATTCGCCGGTGAAATTCACGTAGACCCCGGCGTCCGGACCGAGCGCGGACGTCACACCGCGGGCCCATTCGACGGCATCCGCGAAGCCTTCCGCCGCTGGCGTGCGCGCAATGACGTTGACGATGAAGTCCCGGTCGCGGACCGCGAAGGCCGTTGCGTCGGCCGGAACCCGGGCCACGGCACCGCCAAGGTGGTGCACGTGGATCTCCGACATGGCATTGGGGAATGCGGCAAACGAGTCCAGCAGTACGCGCACGGATGCGTCGTCAGCGGTGCGCAGAAAGGCCGAGCGGAAGTAGTTGTGCATGCCCCTTGGGTACAGCGGATCGAGTGCCTGCTGCCACCCTGCATACGGGTTGGCACCGAACACATCGGCGATGACCGTCCCCAATGACCGGAACGGCGCCGTGGCGGCCTCGCCGGCATCGGAATCTCCGGACCAGCACCCTCCCACGGCGATGACAGGCTTGCCGTGCACGGATTCCGGCAGGAACGGGACGGGCGGGGCTGTGGTCATGTTGACCAGCGTCGTCAGCTCATCGGGTGCCTCAGCGCAGGCCGCACGGAATCCGCGCAACACCTGCTCGGCCTCTTCTGCGGGGTAGAACACCAGACCGGAGAAAACGGTGGGCCCCACCTCGTGCAGTTGGTACTCGAAGGACGTCACCACACCGAAATTGCCGCCGCCGCCGCGCAGCCCCCAGAACAGATCAGCGTGCTCCTCGGCGCTGGCGTGGACAAACTGCCCGTCGGCGGTGACGACGTCGGCTCCGATCAGGTTGTCGCTGGCCAGCCCGTGCTTGCGGACGAGCCAGCCGATGCCACCGCCGGTGGTGAAGCCGGCAAGGCCGGTTGACGACACCAGGCCGCCGGTCACGGCAAGCCCAAATTGCTGGGTCTCCGCATCCACGTCCTTCCAGGTGCATCCGGCCTGCGCCAACACGCGGCGGCGGGCAGGGTCCACCTGGACGCCCTTCATCAGCGAAAGGTCCAGCACAATGCCGTCGTCGACGGTGGAAAACCCGGGGATCGAGTGGCCACCGCCGCGGACGGCCAACGGCAGCCCCTCGCTGCGTGCGAGATCGACAGTGCGGACCACATCGGCCACGCCCGCACAGCGTGCGATGAGCAGCGGGCGGCGGTCGTGGGCCCCATTCCAGATGCTGCGTTCCTGATCGTAGTCAGCGTCGCCCGGCCGGACGACCGTGCCGCGCAGGCCAGCGGCGAACTCGGCGATGGTGGGCTCCCCAATGCGGGTCTGCCCTGTCTGCGTAGTTGTCATGATGCGATGCTCCTGATTGCTGTTTGTCTTGTCTGATCCATTTGTCGGATCCAAAAGCAACGCTAATGACCGGTCCTCAACGAGAACTCAACAGGATTCCGCCATCTCCGCCTGGGTACTGACTGCGCAGCACGGCCAACCGCTGGGAGGCGATGACGCACCTGGTTTGGTCGAAAATCGCCGCGGCCTTCTCCATCTCGCGCCCTGCCCGCTGCCGGTCTCCGAGGTCGTTGGACAGCTCCGCCACCATCAACCGTTGCCAGCCGGCATGCCGGCGCCACGGGTCGACCCTTTCCGCTGCCCGCCTGTACATTTCCCGGGCAGCGCGGACCTCCCCGGACATCAGCTCGATGGCCCCCAGAATGGTCAAGGTGGCACCCACCCCCACCTGGTCCCCCGCGGAGTCGAACCCGGAAAGGCAGCGCCGCGCGTCGGCCAGGCCGCTGTAGATCTCACCATCCATGGCGTGAAGCAGGGCGGTGTTGATCTCCGTCAGCAGCTCCCCCCGACGATCCCCCAAACCGTGCCGGAGCTCCCAGGCCTGGGACAGGGCCTGCGCGGCCGCGCTGTTCTCGCCGGTGTCGCGCAGGATGCAGCCAAGCTGGTGGAGAGTCTGCGCCCTGGCCAGATCGTCCCCCAACTCCGCGAAGAGTTCGGCCGCATCCTCAATGAGCGCAAGTGCAGACGTCGGGTCTGCCGACAAGCGGGCCGCATAACCGAGCGCGGACAGTACATAGCCTGTGGCTTGGATGGCACCGACCCGCCGGCCCAACAACAAGGTCTCCTCGAGGCAGGGGACCAAACGTCCCACGATCGGAACCAGTTGCAGGCTCGGTGTGATCACCGGGAGGAATGGCGGAGCGCTGGTGTCTGACTGGCCGAGTTCGCGCAGGCAGGTCTCGAGGTGGCCGGCGGCACGGGGTCCGTCCTCCCGGGACAGCGCGCACTGCCCGAGCAGCCAGCTGCTGGCAGCGGCATATTCGGCCCTGCCCGCATCGACGGCTTCGGTGTGCACATCGACCGCCAGCTGTTCGGCCTCGTCCAGGTCGAAAGTGCTCCAGGCGAGCGAGGTCTCAACGAGGCGGGCCATCACCACCTCATGGGGTTCGCCGATCTGCCGCACGATCTCCAAGGCCTCAGCACCCAGCGCCCGGTGCCGATCACTGCGACCTTGCCTGCTGTACAGCCCGGTCAGACCAATGAGGGCAGCCGCGCGCGGCCGGGTCGGGCCAGATGCCACGGCCAAGGCCCGCTCGACCCAGCGTGCGCCTTCGACAGCATGGCCGCGGACGAACCAGTAGCGCCACAGGCTGGCGGCGAGCCGCAGTGCGGTATCGGGCTCGTGGGCACACGACCAGCGCAGTGCCGCCCGCAGATTGTCGTGCTCACGGTCAAGCAGCGTCGGCTGCTCTATGACAATTCCGATGGCCCGCTCGGGGTTGTGGGCGACGGCGAAGGCAAGGAAATGGGCACAATGCGCCTGAGCCAACTGTGATGTTTCGCCTGCACGGTCGAGATTCTCCTGGCAAAACAGGCGGACCGTTTCCAATTGCCGGTATCTCGTCCCGGCCGCCGTTCTTTCGGTGACCACCAAGGACTTGTCCACCAGCTTGGCCAACAGGTCGAAAAGCTCAGTTTCGTTCAGGGTTGCGGCAGGACAGACGGCCTCGACGGCGTCGAGGGTGAAGCCACCCGCGAACACCGACAATCGGCGCAGCAAAACCTGCTCGTGTTCGGCGAGCAGGTCGTGGCTCCATTCCAGAGTGCCCCGCAGGGTCTGTCGCCGCGTGGCAACGTTGCTTCCACCACTGAGCATGGACAAGGCATCGTCCAACCGCTGGACGATCTCACCGGGCTCAAGAACGGCGGTTCTGGCCGCTGCCAATTCCAGAGCCAGAGGCATCCCGTCGAGGCGGCGGCACAACTCGACCACCTCCTGCGCATTGCCGGCGTCGAGGGTGAAGCCCGGACGAACCTGGGCCGACCGCTCCACGAAAAGCCGGACGGATGGCAAGAGGCCAATCTCGGCCAGATCGGGGGCATCGGCGCCAACGGGCGATGGCAGGGGCAGTGACGGCACCCGGAAGGTGTACTCCCCGTCGACATGGAGCGGCTCCCGGCTGGTGGCCAGGACTTTGACATCCGGGGCTCCGGCCAGCAGCGCGACGACGAGCTGCGCGCAGGCCGACAGGAGGTGTTCGCAGTTGTCCAGCACCAGGAGCAGCGAGTGCCGCCGCAGTTGGTCCACCAGTGCGCGCATGCGGTTTGGCGCCGCCCCGGAATCCAAGTCCAGGGCCTCGGCTACAGCGTCAGCGACCAGCAGCGGCTCCCCCACGCCCGCGAGGTCGACGAACCAGACTCCGTCCACGTATCCGGGGCGGGCTCGCTTCGCGGCTTCCAGCGCGAGCCTGGTCTTGCCGCTGCCGCCGGCACCGGTAAGGGTGAGCAGGCGGGCACGGCTGATCAACCGTTCGACGTCAACGAGCTCACGCTCGCGCCCGATGAAGCTCGTCAATGGGGATGGGAGATGGCCGACGACGTCGTCGATGCCGGCCACGCCGTCGGGCCGGCGGCGGCGTTCTTCGGGCGGCGATCCCGTCAACAACTCCCGGAAGAGTCCGGCAGTCCGGGGGTCCGGGTCGGTCCCGAACGTATCGAGGAGGTCATCAACCAGGCGCTCATAGCGGGCCAGGGCCTCCGAACGCCGGCCCAGTGCGGCCAGCGCCGTCATCTGGGCCCGCACGGCGCCCTCATGGACGGGGTCGGATTCGAGGGCACGGGTGAGGATGGCCAAGGCTTCCTCCGGTGCGCGCTGCGCCACCACGGACGCCAGTTTCACCAGGACCTCGCGATGGGTCTCCCGGAGTTCGCCGCGGCGCATCGTGAGCCACTCCGCATCCGGCAGATCTGGCAGAAGATCGCCGCTGTACAAGCCTGCCGCTTCGCGCAGGCTTGCCTCGGCACCGGCAGCCAACGCTGCCGCGGCCGAGCGCTCAAACTGCAGCACATCAACTGCGACAGGTCCCGTGTCATCGAGGACGACGACATCACCGCGGATGGCAAGCAGCCCGGTGCTCCCGGTTCCAGAACCGGCGAGAGTGCGGCGGGCGACGTACAGGGTCTGATGCAGATTCCGTGCGGCGGCCACTGGCTCCAAGTCGGGCCACAGGCGGTCCAGCACCTGGTCGCGGCGGCCGCGCTGTCCAGACGCCAAGGCCAGCATCGCGACCACGGCCCTTGCCTTTTGCAGCCGCCAGTGGCTGTTCTCGACAGCGGTGCCGTTGACGTACACGACAAACGAGCCGAGGAGCTGAATGCGCAGCCCACTGTGGGAAGGCTTCATGATTCTTCAGTATCCGCCCGCCATCCAACGTTGTCGAACAAAGCAGATCGCCACACCGTGCCTACCTCTGCCTAAGGGCTGGCCGGCACCGGGCAATAGCCAATATGGTGGCGAGTAGGATCGACCAGCCAGTGGAAGGTAAGGCGCAATGAGCCTGCGAGGATTCAGCACCATCAGCTTCTGGGCCACGGATGTTCAGGCTGCCGCCGATTGGTATGCGAAGTTCCTGGGCTTTGAACCCTATTTCATTCGGTCCGGGCCGGACGGGAAGCTGGCCTATGCCGAGTTTCGCATCGGTGACCACCAGCACGAGCTGGGCATCATCGACGGCCGGTACAGTCCGTCTCAGACCGCTGCCGACCCGGCTGGACTGGCAGCGATCAAGCCCGCCGGCGCGGTGATGTACTGGCATGTTGATGATCTGGCCGAAACCGTGGAGCGGCTGTTGTCGATGGGCGCAACGGAGTACCAGCCCATCACGGCGCGCGGCGACTCCGGTTTCGTCACCGCCTCGGTGGTCGATCCCTTCGGCAACGTGCTGGGGGTCATGACGAACCCGCACTATCTGGATGTGCTCGGATCAGCAAAGGACGCTTAGGCGTGGAGGCCATGGATTTCATCGAGGCGGCCGCCTGGGAGGCCTGGCTGGCCGACCACCACGAGACCCAGTCCGAAGCCTGGCTGAGGATCGGGAAGCGGAACTCCAATGCCGCCCTGATCACGATTGCCGAGGCGGGAGATGTGGCCCTGTGCTTCGGGTGGATCGACGGTCTGCGCAAGGCCTGCGATGCGGAGTCCTTCCTTCAGCGGTACTCCCGCCGCAGGCCAAGGAGCCCGTGGTCGAAGATCAATGTGGCACGGGCAGAATCACTGATCGCGGCCGGACGCATGCGGCCGGCCGCGATCAAGGAGGTCGACGACGCCAAGGCGGACGGGCGGTGGTCGGCTGCGTACGAATCCCAACGCACAGCGGACGTCCCCTCCGAGCTGGCGGCGGCGCTGGCGGACCACCCGCCCGCCCGTACTGCCTTCGAGCGTCTCGGTCGAACCGAACGGTACGCGCTCATCCTGCCTCTGCTCAAGGCCCACACCCCAGTGACGCATGCCAAAGCTCTTGCCGGCATTCTCACGCAGCTGGATAAACAGGCGTAGACGCCTCCTGATTGACGTCAGCCGGCCCTGGTGATGCGGTAGAGAACCACCTGGTCGGGGTGGATTCTGGGGGAAGCGACACCGACAGTTGCCAGCACACCGCCGGGAAAGTTGGCGCCCGGAAAGACCACGCCGTCCTGTGCCGTGCCGCGCAGGGACGTGCTTTCGACGGTCTGGCCCGCGGCTGTCGGTTGGCCCCACCATGCGGGTGGCAGCAGCCCGGAGGGTGTGGCCCCGGGGAAGACGGGTTCCACCCGGTACGTTGCCTCCGGATCGAGTCCGCGGAGCTTCAGGCGGCCGGCAGGATCGGGGTAGAGACTGTCCAGCGCCGCGGCGGCGAAAATCGCCCCCGAACGGTCCCCGCTGACGACGCCGTGGACCAAGACGTTGGAATCGTGCCCGTC
Organism: Arthrobacter sp. 35W; assembly: GCF_000482545.1. Taxonomy (GTDB): domain Bacteria; phylum Actinomycetota; class Actinomycetes; order Actinomycetales; family Micrococcaceae; genus Specibacter. The sequence goes on along the minus strand of NZ_KI519454.1, from coordinate 1,568,160 downwards.
CATTCGGACGACGTCGCCGGTGAGCAGCAGGCATCGTTCCTGCTTGTAGAACGCGATCCACCGGTGCAGGGCCGAGATGTCCTCGGCGGGGGCCTTGGCCAGGTCCCACTCGACGCCGAGATGCCCGAAGACGGCGGTGCCGGCCCGGAATGCCAGGCCGTGCTGGCGGCCGGTGGTGTGGGAGCGTCCAGAGGCGATGTGGGAGCCCAGGTATTCGGGCGGCAGCAGCTGCGTGGTCCAGCGCAGCATGTTCTGCCGGTCATGCGGGTCGATGTTGTCCGATACCCAGACCCGGTCGGTGTGTTCCAGGACGCCCAGATCAATGCGGGCGCCGCCTGAAGAGCACGATTCAACTTCCAGTCCCGGGTGCAGCGACCGGATCTCCCCCAGCATGGCGTAGAACGCGAGGGTCTGTTCGTGGACGCCGGGGCGTCCGCCGTCGAGCTGGTTCCCGGCCTCGATGAGGTCGCGGTTGTGGTCCCATTTGATGTAGTCGATCCGGTACTCCGCCAGAAGTGCGAGGATCTGCTCTTTCACGTGTTCGTAGGCCTCGGGGATGCCCAGGTTGAGAACCTGCTGGTGGCGCGACTCCACGGGCAAATCGGTGCGGGCGGCCATGATCCATTCGGGGTGCGCACGGGCGACGTCGCTGTCGGGGTTGACCATCTCGGGTTCGAACCAAAGGCCGAATTGCATGCCGAGAGCGTGGACACGGTCCACCAGGGGGTGGAGCCCTGTCGGCCACACGTCCGCAGAGACCACCCAATCGCCCAGCCCGGAGGTGTCGTCGCGGCGCGAACCGAACCACCCGTCGTCGAGCACGTACCGCTCAACACCGACGGCGGCAGCCCGCTCGGCCAGATCGATGAGTTTGTCCGCGTCGTGCTCGAAATAGACGGCTTCCCAGACATTGAGGGTCACCGGCCGGTCTGCGGAGAGCCGTGGGCTGCGGCTGCGCACATGGGCATGGAAGCGGTGTGCAACCTCATCCAGCCCGGCCCCGAAGGAGGCGTAGATCCAGGGGCTTGAATAGCTGTCATGGCGTCCCAGGAGGACTTCACCGGGCAGGAGCAGCTCACCACCGCCGAGGAGCTGCTCGCCGGTGAAGACATGCTCGGCGTAGTGCTGGTGGTTTCCGCTCCAGGCGGTGTGGACGGCCCAGACGTCGCCATGGCCGAATCCGAATCCGGGGGTTCCTGCGTGCAGGATGTATGCGCTGTCGGCACCGGTCCGGCCCTTGCGGTTCTCACGCAGATGCGTGCCGGTCCGCAGCGTGCCGCGCTGGGGAACCCGTTCGTAGTTGTGGTTGCCGGCGAAGTCGAGCAATTCCGAAGCCTCAGCAGGAATCGGGAAGGACAAGGCCAGATCTTCGACGGCGTACGCCATGTCGCACAGGTTGGTCAACCGTGCCCGGCTCCGCAGAAGGCCGCCCGGGAGCAGCTCCAGAACCAAGTCCAGCCGCAACCGTTCAGCGTCGTCGACGGCGCTGAACTCAAGAACACCGGCGCCGGAAGAGATGAATCCCGTGGCGGGGGTGCCGTTGAGGGCCAGGGTGCGGGTGCGGAACTTAGGCGACCATCCGATGCCGTTGAAGGAACCGCGCAATCCTGGCCGGCCTGTCCAGCCACTGTGCTGCCCGGGAAGCAGGCTGGGCCGGGGTGGCAGGTCGACGGTGTTGGAACCGGCCACCGGGACGCTGGCCTGGACCATCGTCTGGGCTTGGTCGGCGGTCAAAGCCGGAATTTCGGGCCCCCAGTGGATGATCGCGGGCAGCTGGCCATCCGTGGCGTCTATGAGCACGGTGACTCCGGCTGCGGTCAGCTGCAGGACTGCGCCCTGGTTGTCGGTTGGCATGGGACTCCTCATGCGTTGGTGGGTGGTGCCACGGTGGCCAGGCTGCGGCGCTCTGGGTCCCAGTGGACGGGCAATGGATCCGATATGATGCCGTCGAACGAACCGTCGCTGTTGGCGTCATGGCAGGCCATCAACATCCATTGACCGGCCCGGTCCTGGATGAGGCGCCCGCTGTAGAGGGGCGACGTGGTGACGACCGCCGCTGATGAGACATTGTAGGGTCCGTTGGTTTGGCCGGTTTCCAGGCTCCAGATCCCGCCGCCGCCGAATCCTGCTGCCTTCTGGGCTGAGAGCGTGTCCACCCCGCAGGAGAACAACAGGACGGTGCTGTCCCCCATGACCGCGGTTTGGGGAACTTCGAGGTGCCCGAAGCCGGATCCGGGCTGGCTCAGGGGCGGCCCTACCTCCCAGGTTTCCAGGTCCGGCGACACCGCGTGGCCGATGACGCCGCGGTTGTCGGTGTCTCCGGTGTTGGCTCTGGCGGTGATCAGCATGTGCCACCCGTCACCGGCCGGGTCGGCAAACACCCAGGGGTCCCGCCAGGCCTCTTCGGGCCAGGTCGAATCGCCGTATTTTTCATACCAGCGACCGTCGGCTTCAATCACGAGGGCCGGGTGCTTGGTCCACGTGTGGAGGTCCGGGGACGTTGCGAGGCCGATGGCTTCAATGTTGTGTGATTCGTAGAATCGGGCCCCCGTGTAGAACATCCGCCAGATTCCGTCCGGGCCTTGGAGGACGCTGCCGGTCCAGGTCGAGGTTGCGTCAAAAGCGTCCGGGTCATCGGGCTGAAGGACGACGCCGTGGGCGACCCAGCTGCTCAGGTCCTGCGAGGTGGCATGCCCGATCCGGGCATTGCGGTGCCGGAGCGCAGGGTCACCCAGGCTTTTTGGTGCGTGGAGAAAATACATGTGGAACGTGGAGCCGTCGTCGGCAAGCCAGAAGTCCCACACCCAGGAGTCCTTGAGACTGAAAACCAATTGAAAACACCCATCTTCTAGTACGGGCCGTCCGCTCGCGCGGGGCCGGATCGGTAAGTGCTAGCCCTTTACCGCGGAGCTGCTGATGCTGGCGACAAACCAGCGCTGGAAAACCAGGAAGACGGCCAGGACCGGGACGATGAACATCGTGCCGAAGGCCAACACCTGGCCCCACTCCGGTGGCTGCTGGTTCTGGAAGATGCTAATAGCCAACGGGAGCGGCCGGACGGTGGGGTCCGAGACCATGAGGACCGGCCATAGGTACGATCCCCACTGGGCCAGGAAGGTCAGGATGGCGACGGTGGCGAACGCCGGCTTGGTGATGGGCACAACGATCTGGAAGAAGGTCCGGAATGGCCCGGCACCGTCCAGCCGCGCTGCCTCTTCGATCTCGCCCGGAACGTCGAGAAAGAAGGTGTAGAACAGGAAGATCGAGAACGCATTGGCGATGAACGGAATTGCCTGGATGTAGATGGTGTCCCGCTGGCCGGAGAACATGTAGTACAACGGCAGGGCAACGGCTTCAAACGGGATGATGGTCAGGACAATGACCAGCAGGAAGAGGACCTTCTTCCCGCGCCATTGCATTCTGGCGAAGGAGTAGGCCGCCATTGAGTTCACCACCAGGCTGCCCGCGACGACCACCGTGGTGACCAGGATTGAGACGGCCGCGAACTGTCCGAAGTATCCGGTGGCGTCAGAACTGAGGTGGTCGAAGACGCCGGTGTAGTTGTCGAAGGAAAGGTTCGTGGGGACGAAGCCGCTGATGCCACTGAGAACCTCGTCGGTGGGGCGGAAGCTGCCGACGATGAGGTAGTAGACGGGCAGGAAGAAGAACAGTGAGACCACGCCCAGCAGCAGGTAGTGGGCGCCGGATTGCCAGCGTCGGGTGCGTTTCATGCTTCCACCCCTCCGGTGTGGGGTCACGGTCTTTGACATCAACATCAGATGCCTCCTCGCTGGCGCGCCGCGGCGCGTTGAATGATTGCGATCACTGTGATGATCAGCATGAAAATGACTGTCATGGCGGCGGCCTGGCCCACGTTGTTGTTGTCGAACCCGATGTTGATGATTTGGGTCATCACGGTCTCTGTCGACTCCCTGTCGACGCTGCCGGAACGGCTCAGCAGATACACCTGGTCGAAGAGCCTGAAGGAGAAGATGGTGGTGATGAGGGCGACGAAGATCAGCGTGTTTCTGATGCCGGGCACCGTGACGTGGATGAACTGGGCCCACTTGCTGGCACGGTCCAGTGATGCCGCCTCATAGAGTTCGGTCGGTACGCTTTGCAGCGCCGCGAGAACGATGATCATCTGGAAGCTCACGCTCTGCCAGATCGACATGACAATGATTGATCCGAGGGCCGTGGAGGGGGCGCCGAGCCAGTCGTGGCTGGTGAACGCGCCGCCACTGAAGAACCCGAGAATCGCGTTGAGGAGTCCTTGGTCGCCCCTGGAGTAGATGAGCCGCCAGATGACAGCCGTCAGGGCAAGCGGGAAGACCAGAGGCATGAAGATGAAGGTCCGGAAGATAACCATGCCGCGCAGTTTGCGATTGACGAGTGTGGCCAAGGCAAGGGCGAGCACCGTCTGCACGGGAACGACGATGAGGGCGAAGGTGAAGTTGTTCAGCAGTGCATGGCCAAAGGCGGCGGAGAGATCGGGATCGGTGAACAATCGGGTGTACTGCTCGAAGCCGACGAACCGCGCCGGACGCGGGCTATTGAGTTGCACGCGGTAGAAGGACAGCACGAGGGCGAGCACGAATGGTGCGACAAGGAAGATGGCGAGTCCGAGCAGGGCCGGGCTGGCAAAGAGCGGGCCCGCGAAACGATGTCCGGAAAGGCCGGCGGTCGACCGGCGCCTTGAGGGCACCTTGGTGGTCTTGGTCTGTTGCATGTGGGTGGTCATGATGGACAAGCTCTACTTCTTGTATCCGTCGTTGTCGGCGAAGTTCTGGTCGATGGCGCGGGCAGCGGCGCTGAGGGCTTCCTTGGCGTCCTTGCCTGCGTAGATGGCTGCCTCGGCTTTGCCGACCTGGTCCGTGACGATGGGGTAGCCCGCCGTCACCGGCCTGGTGACGCTGACGCAACTGTCGGTGATCTTGTCCTCGGTGCCGCAGGCCTTGCCCAGCTGATCTCCGAGAAGTGCCAACTGCTTCCCCGGCCCGTAAAGGCTGGATGAGGCCAGTGCCGTCTTGGTGGCGGGCGGGGCGCCGTTGGCGTCGGTGTACGTGTGAACGCTTTGGTCAGTCATCAGGAAGTCCAGGAACTTCCCGGCGGCCGAGCCGTTCTTCGACTTGGCGCCCATGCCCCAGGCAAAGGTGCCGGAGGCAGTCTTGGTTCCCTTGCCGAAGTTCGGCAGCGGGATCGATACCAGATCAGCACCCAGGGCCTTGTATGTCGGGTAGGTCCAGTGCCCCACCCAGCTCAGCGCGACGCGTCCGTTCGTGAATGCCAGCCCATCTGCGTTTGGATCGGCGTATTTCTTCCAACTGGCAAACGTCGTCAGAGCCTTCACGTTGGCCTCGGAGTCCAATGCCCCGGAGGCCTTGTTGTCCTTGAGCATGGTGCCGCCGCCGGACCAGATGACCGGACCTGCCGAGCAGCAGGTCCCCCATTCGCCGGCAAAGCCGTACTGTTCGGACAGATCCAGCGGCTTGCCGCCCGGGACCACGGCGGCAAGCTTGTCCAGGACGCCTGTGAACTCATCTGCCGTCCAGGCCTTCTCCGGCGTGGTCGGGTAGGCGACGCCTGCGGCATCAAGGAGGTGCTTGTTGCCCCAGAGCGCAAGTCCGGCATTCATCATGCCCACGCCATAGACGGCATTATCAACTGTGTTCTGCGCCTTGATGGAGTCCGTCTGGTTCGACAGCGTCTCCTCGGACACGAAGCCTTCCAATGGGGCCATCTTGCCGTTGTAGACAAAGCTGGCCAAGGTCGGCCCGTCAAAATCAAGAACGTCGGGCAAGTCACCCGGCGCGGCTGAGTTCACGGCCTTGGTGTACTGATCGGAGGGAAAGAGTTTGAGATCCACTTTGATCTTGCTCTGCGAACTCTCGAAGTTCGAGATGATCTTCTGCAGCGCGTCGTTCTCGGCCGCCTGGCCGTCAACGGCCCAGACATTAATGGTGCCCTCGCCGGACCCCGCTTCAACGGCGGTGTCGGTGCCGCCCGTTCCCGAGCCCCCGCAGCCGGTGAGTGCCAGGGCTGCGACGGAAAGGGCGGCAGCCGCGGTGAGGATCCGCGCCGTGCCACGGGTCTTTGGAATGGTCATCATCATTGATCCCTTCGGAGAATCTGAAGTGTTCTGGAAAGTGTTCAGGTTGCCTGGATATCAGCAGGAGAAGAACGTGAGGAGGGTCACTGCTCGGCGGTTCTGGAAAGAGTCTACGCGGGTAGACTCGTTCCCGCAAGCAGTTGATCGGTACAAGAAATTGCTCCACGAGTTCCCGTTTCACGCGTTCCACCCGGGTAGAGTGGTGTGAACCAGTGAATGGAAGGTTGGTCGTCATGGCAAGTCTGCAGATACAGTCCGGATCCGGAAAGGTCACGCGGACCGATGTTGCCCGCTACGCCGGGGTCAGCACGGCAGTCGTCAGCTACGTCATCAACGGCGGCCCCAAGCCGGTCGCCGCAGCGACTGCGGCGCGGGTGCGTGACGCCATCAAGGCGCTGCAGTACCAGCCCAATGCCACGGCCCGGGCGTTGACGATGGGATCTGCGCGGCTGTTGGGCATGATCGTCCCCGACAGCACCAATCCCTACTTCGCCGAACTCACGGACTCCATGGCTCTGGCCGCCGCCGCCCGGGGGTATGCCCTCCTCGCCGCCAACTCCCGCACGGATGCAGACACCGAGCGGAAGAACACCCTCAATCTCGTGTCACGACAGGTTGACGCGATTATCCTCGCTACAGTGCTCAGTCCAAGCGAGGTGGCCGCCATGCCGGTCCAGGGGATTCCCCGCGTGCTCATCGACCAGTCCGGTAGCGTGCACGGCGTTCCTACGGTCAGCACCGACTATGAACAGGGTGCCGTCACGGGGGTGGAGCACCTTATCGGCCACGGCCACCGCGATATTGCCCTGCTGGTCGGCAAAGACATTGACCCCTCCCGCGTGGATCCCCGGCACAATGGCTGGAGGAAGGCACTCCACGAGGCGGGCCTGGCCGAGGGGCCCGTGGAATACACCGACTTCAGCAGACAGGGCGGGTATGAAGCGGCCCTTCGCCTGCTGCAACGGCCAAAGCCCCCGACGGCCCTCTTTGCCAGCTCCGACCTGCTGGCCGTGGGCGCCCTCCGCGCCATCCACGAAGCCAAGCTATCCATCCCCGACGACATTGCTGTCGTCTCCTTCGACGGAACCTCCGAATCGGAATTCAGCTGGCCGCAGCTCACCACCGTGCGGCAGCCCATCAGCCAGATCGCCGAAGCAGCGGTTGAGGCAGCCCTCTCCCCCGCCGAGCCGGACGGCAGGGTCCAACTCCTGGCAACAGAACTCATCATCCGCCGGTCCTGCGGCTGCTGAAGAGGCCGCCGGGAACCGCCCCCTCGGCAACCAGCGCTGGACAGTCCACCTTCGGCCCGTCCAGCGATCTGCACCACCGCCGGAACAAATATGCGGGAACGTATTGCCTCAGGTCTGCCGATCACCCACACTGAGTATGGATCCGCGAGACGTACAACACTCCCCGATCCAATGCGCCGGACACAACCGCCGGCCCGCCCCATCACAGCATGCCGGGCACACCAATGAGCCACAGACTCCCCCATAGACACTGCGCGCCCCAACAGGGCACCCGTCACCCAACCCCATTTCGACGCCGGCACATCCGGCAGCACGCCACCAATGGAGACCCCGATGATCAAACACCATTCCGACCTGGTTCTGGAAATCACCGCCCACGATCCGGACACCCTCGAAAATGACCTCAACGCGGCCGAGGCAATCGCCCGCACGCGTGCCATGCAGGACCGCCAATACGGCATCCTAGTCACCCGGCACGGCACCACCACGTACACCGTCACCGTCAGCCGCGACGTCCCCTATGGCGAGACCCACGAGCGGCGCGACACCGCACCCGCCGCATAGCCGGACGCACCAATTGCCGGCTTCGCTTGGCCGACACCCGGCATGCGACCGCCATTCACGAGTCCTCCGTTGACATTCAATTATGAGCGCACTCATAATTGAATGTACTCAAAGATGCGCAAGTGCCATCTCACCGAGCAGGAGGCTCCCATGAAGGCGTTCGTGATCAACCGGTACAAGGGACCGCTGGAGCAAGTGGACGTACCCGAGCCCGTCGTTGGAGAGCGCGACGTGCTCGTGCAGGTACGGGCCGCTGGACTCAATCAACTAGACGAGAAGATCAGGGCCGGCGAGTTCAGGCAGATACTGCCCTACAAACTGCCGTTGATCCTCGGCAACGATTTTGCCGGCGTCGTGGTCCGCGTCGGCGCAAGAGTGCAGGCGTTCAAGCCTGGCGACGAGGTATACGGCCGGCCGGACAAGGACCGCATCGGGACGTTTGCAGAGCGTATCGCGGTCGCCGAGGCCGATCTGGCACTCAAGCCGGCATCAATCAGCTTCGAGGAAGCGGGCTCGCTGCCGCTGGTGGCCTTGACCGCATGGCAGGCGCTCGTCGAACGGGGCAATTTGCGGCCGGGGCGCAAGGTCCTCATCCACGCCGGCGCCGGCGGGGTGGGGTCGATAGCGATCCAGCTGGCCAAGCACCTCGGGGCGCGCGTTGCCACCACGGCCAGCGCATCCAACGCAGACTTCGTGCGCGAGCTCGGCGCCGACACCATCATCGACTACCGCAGCCAGGACTTCGAGCAGGTGCTCTCCGGTTACGACCTGGTGCTTGACAGCCTCGGGGGCGAGAACCTCCAGAAGTCCCTGCGTGTACTCAAGCCTGGCGGCAAGGCCATCGGGATCGCCGGGCCACCGGACCCGGCCTTCGCCCGCGAGATTGGCCTGAATCCGGTGCTGCGTCTGGGGATCACCGCGCTCAGTGCCGGCATCCGACGTCGGGCCAAGAAGCTTGGCGTCAGCTATGAGTTCCTGTTCATGCGCGCCAACGGCGACCAGCTGCGCCAGATCACCTCCCTCATCGACGGCGGTGCGCTGCGTCCGATCGTTGGACGAATCCTCCCCTTCGATCAGACCGTCCAGGCTCTCCAGGAACTGGAGAAGGGTGGCCTTCGCGGCAAGGCGGTCATCAGCAACGCCTGACCACGGGTCCGTCGTCCCAGGCGGGGCACCGCTGGTGTGCAGTTGATTGACCAGCGGTGCCCCAGATTCGCCGCTAGACGGTGACACCGCCCAGTTGCGGGTAGACCGCTTCCAGGGGTGCGCTGAGCCCGGCCTTGAGCTGCACCGATGTCGCATCGGCCAGGACCTCGTACTGGCCGGTCTGGACGGCATCGAACACGGCGCTCACGAGGTCCGCGGGGTCCGTCTTCGGGCCGGTGGCGTGCTCAGCCATGGGTGTGTCGACGTACCCTACATGCACACCAACGACATGGACGCCGTCGGGGGCAAGCTCAAGGCGCAGCGAGTTTGTGGCCGACCACAGCGCTGCCTTGGTGGCACTGTAGATTCCGGCGACCGCGTACCAGCTCAGTGCTGAGTGGATGTCAATGAGCACCGACTCGTCCTTCGCGGACAGGATTGGTGCGAACGCACGGGCCAGGAAGAGCGGGCCCAGGAAATTGGTTTCCACATTGGTCCGGATTTCCTCGTCCGTGTGGCTGAGGATGCCGGCGCTGGGCACGGAGGCGCCGGCGTTGTTGATCAACACCGTCACATCCGAGGCGGCTTCCACCGCCTTTTGGATCGCAGCGGGATCGGTGACGTCGAGGGCCAGGGGCACGATGCGATCGTCGTCCCAGGTGCGGGGGGTGCGTGCGCTTGCATAGACCTTGCTCGCACCACGGGCCAGAGCCTCGTGGACGAAATGGGTTCCGATGCCACCGTTTGCTCCGGTGACGAGGACAACTGCTCCATTGAGTGTGGGCATTTCCATGATCCTTCTTGTGTTGACTGGCTGCACCATTCGGTGCGTTCGGGAGGGGTGGCCCAGGGGCGCACGATCAGGCGCGTGCCAGGACGGGGTAGTCGATGTACCCTGCGTTGCCGCCGCCGTAGATGGTCGCCGGGTCCATCTCATTCAGCGGGGCCTCGGTGCGCAGGCGTTCGACGACGTCTGGATTGGCCAGTGCGAACCGGCCCAGCGGCGCGATGTCGGCAAGGCCCGCGTCGATGTCGTCGGCGATCTGCTCGCGGGTCCGGCCGTCGCGGACCACCAACACCGCGGTCGGCCACAACTGGCGGAGGGTGCGCAGCAATTCGTCGTTGCCGACGTGGTGCAGGTGCAGGTAGGCGAGGTTGAGGCTCGCAAGCTCACCCACCAGATGCAGGTACTGCTCGCGCACGCTCACGGCGCCACCCTCGTCGATTCCGCCCAACGGCATGGCGGGCGAGAGGCGAATGCCAACCCGGTCCGCTCCAATCTCGTCGGCGACGGCCCGCGCCACCTCGAAAACGAACCGTGACCGATTTTCCACCGACCCGCCGTAGGAGTCGGTGCGGTGGTTGGAGTTGGGGGAAAGGAACTGGTGCAGCAGGTACCCGTTCGCACCATGGATCTCGACTCCGTCTGCGCCTGCGGCGATCGCCGATGCTGCGGCATGGCGAAAGTCGGCGATCGTGGTCTCGATGTCCTCTGGGCTGAGTTCGCGCGGCACCGGCGTCTTTTGGGGGCCGGCCGCGGTGGCTATGTCCTGAATGGCGGAGACCGCCGACGGCGCCACCGGCTGGCGCTGGTGTGGCGTGTTGTCCGGGTGTGACATCCGGCCGGCATGCATCAACTGGATGAAGAGCAGCCCGCCGCCGGCATGCACCGCGTCGGCGACTTTCCGCCAACCTTCGACGTGCTCGGGTGCATAGATCCCGGGGGTGTTGGGGTACCCCTGCCCGTCCGCCGAAGGCTGGGTGCCTTCGGTGATGATCAAGCCGAGGGATGCCCGCTGCCCGTAGTACGTCGCGGCACGGTCGCCAGGGGTGCCATCCGGATTGGCGCGGTTGCGGGTCATCGGGGCCAATGCGAGCCGGTGCGGAAGTTCCACGCCGCCAAGGGTGAACGGCTGCCAAAGAGAAGACAAAGTCATGGGGAGATTGGTCCTTCATGTCGGTCGGTCATGAACGCCGGGACTGCGGGGGGCGGAGCTGGACGCTCCGGACCTTCGTGGGAGAATGAACACACACATATCCGAGCCCACACAGTACCGACTATCGTCATAACTGAGTGCAGTCAGACATTATTCCCGGAGGGAACGTTATGCCAGCAGCTCCTCAACCGGCCGGACGGCGTGAGCGGAACAAGCAGGCCAAACTCGACCGCATCATGGCGGCCGCACACGAGCTCTTTGCGGAGCATGGTGTCGACGACGTCACCACCCAGCAAATCGCCGACAAGGCCGACATTGGCACCGGCACCCTGTTCCTCTACGCCAAGACCAAGGGCGAGCTGCTCCTGCTGGTGCAGAACTCCAGCTATGCCGATGCACTCGCCAGGGGCAGGGCTGCCGCTGAGGCAATTCCCGACGTGCTCGACGCTGTGATGGCACTTGTCCGTCAAGTGGTGGAGTGCAACCGAACCCAGATCGACAATGGCAGGACCTACCTGCGTGAAATGGTCTTCGGCGACCCCGGGGAACCCCACCACCGCGATGCGCTCGGCCTCGCCTTTCAGACGGAGGAGGCCATCGCCGTCGTGCTGCGGCGGGACCAGCGCATCGAGTCAGGCGGTGCCGCCACGCTCGCGCACATCGTCTCCGCGATCATGTTCCTGAGCATGGCTGCCACGATCAACATCGCCAGCACCGTCGATGAAGTAACGCAGGACATCAGGAACCAGGTCCGCGTCCTGCTGCCGGAGTGAACACACCGGCGGGCTGGCAGCCGCGGCGGCAGGCCAGATTGCCACCGCGTTGTCGTCGTGACTTCCTGGTCCCGTTCCTCCATCGCCGCCCGTTCCCCGGCGCTGTCTGATGGTGACCATCCAAATGTTGGGAAGTGGCTGTGGCATCGGCTTCCCAAGGACTGCTCCATCCGCCCAGACGCTGGCACGAGCAGGAGTGGCAATCGATCAAGAAACTTTAGGCAGCTAAACAATTATTAGCGGTCTATGACTGGGTGAGCTGCTCTCCCCCGTGCATATCGTGCATGTGGGCCCGTTCGCCGTCGTGGTCGAAGATGGTGAGGATTTCCACCGGCCCGTTGTGGGCTCCGATCACGTGCGGAACCATGGTGGAGAATTCCGCAGCGTCCCCCGCCTGGACGAGGATGGTCCGCTCCCCCAACTGGAGGCGGGCGGTGCCGGATAGGACGGCGAACCACTCGCGGCCGGGGTGCACGCGCCGATGCTCCGGGCCGGCCGGCCACTCGGCGGTGATCCGCATCTTTGCCACCGTCGCACCATGGAGGGTCTCCTCACGGGACAACAGCCAGGTTGTCTGCCCCGGCGCATGCTGCGCCTGTGGGCGGATGACGACGTCCTGGTCCTCGGCGGCTTCGACGAGCTGGTCCAGCGTGGTGCCCAGGGCTCGCGCTATGGGCACCAGCTGGTCGAGGGCGATGCGGCGGTGGCCCGTTTCAATGCGGCTCATGGTGGAGGGACTGATGGAGCAGCGGGCGGCCAGCGAATCCAGTGACCAGCCGCGGGCCAGCCGCAGGGCGCGGATGCGTCCACGGATGAGGGCATCCAATTCGAGTTCTTGCGTCATGCGCAAGACTCTATGCCATTGGCGCAGAATGTGGTTAGCCTTGAAGACATGACACATGAATCCCACACCGGCCACCACCACGGCCAAGGACAACGCCACGGACACGACCACGCCTCGGGTCTGCCCGAGCAGCTGGACTTGGATGCCGCCGTCTTCGGCTCCTATCTGGCGGACGTCACAGCATGGGCGCGGCGGCTTGTGCCGGCGTCGCCGCGAACCATCGTGGATCTCGGCGCCGGCACCGGCACCGGGTCCTTGGCGCTGGCCGAAGCGTTCCCGACGGCCCATGTGGTGGCCGTCGACAAATCCACCGTGATGCTCGAGCGCGTCAGAGCCGCTGCCGGCGCGGCGGGGCTGGGCGACCGCGTCGCCACGGTGCAGGCAGACGTCGACGAGGCCTGGCCCGCCCTTGGCGCCGTCGACGTCATCTGGGCATCGTCCTCCCTGCACGAAGTCGCCGACCCCCAGCGGGTGTTGCGCGATGCCTGCTCCGCCCTGGTGCCGGGCGGACTGATGCTGGCCGTGGAGATGGATGCGCTGCCGCGCTTTCTTCCCGACGACGTCGGGCTGGGCCGGCCCGGGCTTGAGGCGCGCTGCCACGAGGCCCTGGCGCAGGCCGGCTGGAACGGCTATGAGGACTGGAGCCTCCCGATGGAACGGGCCGGGTTCGACGGTGTCGAACGCCGCAGCTTTCCCATCCGGGTGAATCCGGAGCCGACGATTGCAGTGCGGTACGCCCAGGGCTTCCTGGGCCGCATTCGCTCAGCCCTTGATGGGCGGCTTTCCGCTGAAGACGCCGGCGCCCTCGACAGCCTCCTCGCGGGCAAGGATCCCCGCCAACTGCTGGTCCGCGGGGACCTTCACGTGGTCGGCAGCCGGACAGCCTGGGCCGCCCGCCGCCGCTAGCGGAATCGTGCGGCGGGTCGGCGGGCCGTACCCACCTTGCATCCCTAGAATCATGGCGTCAATACACGTTGGGGGTTGTGTTGGTCCCATGCCGCGCCCCGAGGCTTCGAACATAAAGGGGAACCCTTGGCATCCACAGCACCCGCCCATGACCTGCTGCCACCTGTCACTGTATTCGCGGCACTGAATCCTGAGGCAAGGATCGCAGACACCATGGTGGCAGAGCACCTGAACATCGGATTGACGGCAGCCGAGGCTGCTGGTTCCGACGTCGCGGTCCGGGACGACGGCGGCTGGAACTGGGGCACCACGACCGCCGTTGGCCTGTTCATTCTCATTCCCGTGGGCAATTTCGCGGCGTCGAAAGTCTCGCCCGGACTGGTGGACAAGATCCCCCTTTGGGTTGGATTCGCCTACATCTTCGGGCTTGTCCCCGCGTTCGGCATCTCCGGCATGGTCCTGGCTCGAATCCGAGGCGGGCGCTATCGCCGCGCGCTGGAGCGGGCCCGGAAGCTGGCTTCGACCCATCCCGGGAAGTTGCTCTATTGCGGGAACATGGGGGCCGAGGACGCGGAATTGGCCGCTGGACTGGTGGGCCGGATTGAACGGGCCCGCGAGGTCTTGATGACGCAGCACCGGCCCAGCGACGCCCGGGCTGCGGGAAACCTCATGCTGGCCGCCTTGTCGGTCCTCGGCAGCTTCCTCGCACATGCGGTCCCTGCATCTCTGCCGGCCACCCTTGGAATGCTCGACAGCGAGGTTGAGAGGCTGGCCGACGAGCACCATAAGGCGTTGGACTCTCTGCAGAATTCTTACGCTATGGCCCTGAGTGCTATCCAGGAGCTTGAAGCTGCCGCGGGAATTGGCGCGGAGGCCAGCCGTTCTGCGGCTGCGCGGTAGCGCTTTCATGCAGGCGTGACGCCTGTGGGGACTATTGGTCCCGGGACATCCATGGTGGCTTGCCGTGGCCGAATGCTAATCTGGAGGCACTAAAATATAGGCACACCTAAAAGTAAGGGAATGGCATGCCGAAAATACTGCCTGAGAAGCTTCCGAGCAGGCGGTCCATGCTGTCCGGGGCGGCTGTCCTCGCCGCCGTCCCGTTCGCTTCGGTGCTGGCGCCGCAGCCCTTGGACGGCAGCGGCCACCACGGGGGCACCGGCTCATCGGACGGCGGGCTGCCGTCCGCACCCCTGGCGACCTCCAACAACGCCGGCGCGGCAGGCATGGACGCCGCCGGCCACGATGCCATGGGCAGCCACGCCGGGCACGCGGGATTTGCCGGTGGCTCCGTCCCGCCGGAGCGCGCGGGCATCGACCCCACGGCCATCCTGCGCGATTTCGACCGCGGTCGCACCAGTACCTTGCCGGATGGACGGACGCTGCGCGAGTGGGACATCGTCGCGGTCGACAAGGATTTCGAGATCGCTCCGGGCGTCATCTTCAAAGGATGGAGCTACAACGGGCGGATCCCCGGTCCCACGATCTGGGCGCAGGAGGGCGACGCGCTGCGCATCCACTTCACCAACGCCGGCTCGCACCCGCACACCATCCACTTCCACGGCATCCACCGGGCCACCATGGACGGCACCGCCGGCATCGGCCCCGGGTCGATTGGCCCCGGCCAGAGCTTCACCTACGAATTCGATGCGGCACCATTTGGCACGCATCTGTACCACTGCCACCAGTCGCCGCTGGCACCGCACATCGCCAAGGGCCTCTACGGAGCCTTCATCATCGAGCCCAGGGAGGGCCGGCCCAAGGCCGACGACGAAATGGTGATGGTGATGAACGGTTACAACACCGACGGCGGGGACGACAACGAGTTCTACTCGGTCAATGGACTGCCGTTCCACTACATGGATTTCCCCGTCCAGGTGAAGCAGAACGCGCTGGTGCGGATCCACCTGATCAACATCCTTGAGTATGATCCGATCAACTCCTTCCATGTGCATGGAAACTTCTTCCACTACTACCCCACCGGCACCATGCTGACCCCCAGCGAGTACACCGACACCATCTCCCAGGTCCAGGGGCAGCGGGGCATCGTGGAGCTGCGCTTCCCCTATCCGGGCAAGTACATGTTCCATGCCCACAAGACCGAGTTCGCCGAGCTGGGCTGGATGGGATTCTTCGAGGTGAGCGCAGCATGAGCATCCATGAAGACACGCACGCGGACACCTCCGCGGCGCCGCGTCCGCACCGGCCGCTGGCGCCGCGGTGGCTGCTGGGCCTGGGTCCCCTGGTGCTCATCGCCGTCGTGCTGGGCCTGTTTTGGCTGGTCAACGCCCCGGGTCTGGCCACGCTCTCCGAAGGCGTCCCGCCCAAGGAAGAGGTGGCCATTGAGAACATCCGCCTCACGCCCGGCCAGATCGACATCACCGTCCGCAACGAGGGGCCGGACCCGGTGTCGATCGCCCAGGTGAACGTCTCGGACTACTACGCCACGTTCACCCAGACGCGGGCCACAATGGGACCGCTGGAATCCTCCACGCTGAGCATCTACTACATGTGGGTGGACGGGGACCCCTACGAGGTGGCACTCGTGACCTCTGCGGGGGCCAAGATCCCCGCCGACATTGAGGCGGCGGCGCTGAGTCCGGAGCGCGGGCACCAGTTCTTTGGGCTGATGACATTGATGGGCATCTACGTGGGCGTCATTCCGGTGGCGCTGGGCATGCTGTGGATGCCGTTCATCCGCCGTTCCTCGGCGGCATGGATCCGCGTGCTGCTCGGCGTCACCGTGGGCCTGCTCGCGTTCCTGGCGATGGACGCGATCATGGAAGCTGTCGACGTCCTGGGCGGCAGCGGGGCCTTCGGCGGTCCGCTGGTGGTCTTCCTGGGCGCGGGTGCCGCGTACCTCATTTTGGAGGGAACGGATGCATGGATGCGCCGCAACGACGACGGCGGCGGCCTGGGGCGTGCCCCTGTGCTCCCGCCGCGGCGGCTGGCGCTGCTGATTGCCATCGGCATCGGGCTCCACAACCTCGGCGAGGGGCTGGCCATCGGCTCCGCCTATGCCGTGGGCTCGCTGGCGCTGGGCGCGTCGCTGATTGTCGGCTTTGCCATCCACAACACCACCGAGGGGCTGGCGATTGTCACGCCGCTGGCCAAGGAACCGCCCAGGCTGGGCTGGCTGGCCGCGCTCGGTCTCATCGCCGGTGCGCCGGCGGTGCTCGGCGCCCTGGTGGGTGCCACCGTCTACCAGCCGGCGCTCTCGGCCTTCCTGCTGGGGGTCGGGGCCGGGGCCGTGGCCCAGGTCGCCGTCAAACTCGTCCCCATGCTCAAGGATTCCTCGGGCAGGACGTTGACGCCGTTGACCATCGCCGGCATCATCGCCGGGCTTGCCGTGATGTTTGGGACCGGCCTGCTGGTGCAGGCCTAGGCAAGCGCCTGGGTCTGTACTGCTAGGCGAACCCGAACAGGGGCGGGAAGAGCAGAACGACGGCGGCGGCCCAGACGCCGTAGACCGGAAGGTACCGTGTCTGCCAGCGTTCGACGGCGGTGAACGGGCGCCGGCCGCGCAGGAACCCTATGGCGAGCCAGGCGGCCCCGAGCAGGTGGACCAGAAGGACCACGTTGAGGCCAAGTGCGGCGATCTTGTTGGGGCTGGAGCCGAACTCGGCGATGCGCGTCAGCATCGCCGTCAACATCAGGGCATCGACGGCAAGGGCCGCGGCCACCAGGACCAGCTGCAGGGCATCAAACAGCCCGGGAGGCGCGAGTGCATCGCGGGCTGAAATCGAGTACAGCAGCAGGCACAGCACGAGGATGAGGATTGCGTCCATGAGGATGAGCAGGTTCCTGTCGATGCCGGCGAGGCCGCCCGCGGTGGCCAGCACGGGCAAAAGCACGAGCAGCATGGCAATCGTCAGAGGCGTGAACACGCGTGTAAGGACCGGAGCGATGTTTTCGACGACCTGCTGCTTGGCTTCGACGAGCCAGGCCGCGACAACAAGGGCTCCGGGCACGGCGAACGGCAGGATCCACTCCTCCAGGACCGGCTCGAAGTCGATGCCAATGGTCCGGAGGGTGGCGGCTGTGAGCGCGATCAGGACGGCTCCCCCGAGCGCCAGCAGGGTGAAGTAGATTGCGAGCTCACCGGTAAAGCGGACGAAGTCCATGCGCCGCCTGTCGGAGCGCCACCGCCCTCCGGCGTAGGCCACTCCCACCAGCAGCCAGAGGACCACCAGGGCGTGGAGGGCGGCGAGCATCCCCGTGGAACCGCCTGCCATGAACGGGTACAGGTTTAGGGTGGCCGCCAGAACGGCGAAGGGGACGATGAGCCCCACCGCCACCGGCACGGAAACCCGGCGCTTGAACGCGAAGTACCCGGCCAGGAAGGGGAAGACAAGCAGGCCGGCGTTGCGCACCAGCGCGTCGCCGTCGTTGATCCAGGCAAGGCCAGCCTTGACCGCCACACCCGCTCCGACAGCCAGGGCAAGGACGACCGCCAGTTCGCGCCAGGGCGGCGCGCCGGCGTCGTCGGAACCTTCCGGAACCAGGACGAGCTGCTTCCACAGTCGGTCGGAGTGTTCGCGGGCAAACTCGTGGGAGACGGCATCCAGGTTGCCGAGGCGCTTGATGGCGACGAGGAAGGCCTCTTCATCATCCAGGCCCGTCGCCTGCCGGTCGGAAATCTGCCCGCGCAGGTGGTCCTCCAGCTCGTCAACGTCCGCAGCGGAGATCGCCTGGTGACGCTGCACATATCCGCGCCACCTCTCGATCTGGGCCTCCAGTCCAGCGTGCGGTTCCATTACGCCAACCCCTGAATGGCATCAGGGAACCGCGGCGCACTCTGCCACACCTGGCGCAGCGCGTCGGCGACGACCGTCCACTGCTCCTGCCTCTCGGCCAGTGCCTCCCGGCCCGCCGGCGTGATGGCGTAGTGCTTGCGCTTGCGCCCGGCGTCTGAGGTGCCCCACGACGACGATACGTAGCCGAGCCGCTCGAGCCGGTGCAGCAGCGGGTAGAGCATCCCGTCGGTCCACTGCATGCCACCGCCGGAAAGCTCACCAACCCGTTTGAGGATGGCATAGCCGTACAACTCCCCCTCCGTCAGGATGCCCAGCACCAGCGGGGTGGCCGAGGCGGCCACCAGGTCCTTGTCAATGCGCATTGCGCCTCCCATACCTAGAGCTGAAGGGTATTAAACATAGCAGATCTAGGTATGGGAGGCGCAGGAGCTAGGCGATGGCCACCTCGCCGGCGGACTGGACATCCTCCGCGCTGGTGCCGACCAGCACCTGGAAGCGGCCCGGCTCAACCTGCCAGCCGCCGTCGTAGTGGGCGAAGGAGCGGGCCGGAATCCGCGCCTCGAGCGTGGTGGCGCCGCCCTCGGCCAGATGGGCCGTGGCGTAGCCGGCCAGCCAGCGCACGGGGCGTTCGACGGCGGACTCGGCGCGGGCCAGATAGACCTGCACCACCTGGCGCCCGGCCCGGGACCCGGTGTTGGCCACGGGGACATGGACGACGACGTCGCTGCCAGAGCGGACGGAGACCGGCAGGTGGGCCGTGCCGAGGCTGAATGTGGTGTAGCCCAGCCCGTGGCCAAAGGGATAGGCCGGGGCCGCGCCACCGGTGGCGGACTGCTTCAGCCAGGCGCGGTAGCCGATGTTGATTCCCTCGGCGTAGACCAGCTTCCCGTCCACCGGCGTCGTGTTGA
Organism: Arthrobacter sp. 35W; assembly: GCF_000482545.1. GTDB lineage: Bacteria > Actinomycetota > Actinomycetes > Actinomycetales > Micrococcaceae > Specibacter. Next base: position 1,548,966 of record NZ_KI519454.1, on the reverse strand, counting down.
GCACCGGAACGTCGGCCAGCACGGACGGCCAGGAGGTGGGCAGGCGCCCGCCCGGCTCCTGGACGCCCAGGAGGATGTCCGCCAGCGCGGCGCCAAATTCCTGACCGCCAAACCACCCCACCAGAATCGCATCCACGGAATTCCGCCACGGCATCACCACGGGCGAGCCCGAGTTGACCACCACGATGGTGCGCGGATTGGCCGCGGCCACGGCGGCGACCAGGGCATCCTGGTGGCCGGGCAGGTCCAGATCCGTCCTGTCGAAGCCCTCCGACTCGATGGCCGAGCTGGTGCCCACCACGACGACGGCGACGTCGGCGGCGCGGGCTGCCTCGACGGCTGCGGCGATCTCCGCCTCGGCGTCGTCCACCACCACCTCTTCGCCCAGCAGGATGGCCGTCAGCGGGATGGCCAGGGACTGCGGCATGGTGTACTCGGCCTCGATCCGAAAGACCTGGCCCGCGGTGGCCGTGATCGGGTGGATGGTCTGCGGCGGCGAGAAGAGCGCCGCACCCAGCACGTCCGTGTCATCGACCAGTTCATCGTTGAAGACTTCGACGCCGTCGATGGACAGGGAGGCCCGGCCCACGGTGCCAATGCCCACGTGGTGCACGCCGGCCGTGCGGGCCGTCCAGTCGGCGGTGGTGCGGATGGATGCCGTGCCCTCCGGGATGCCGGCACCGAACCAGATCAGGTGGGAGGACCAGCGGTCCTCGGCGGAGATCTGTGCACCGGCGGCGTCGAAGAAGGCCACGTTCATGCCGGGCACGCCGGAGACGGGGTTGGCGAGGTCGGAGCGGCGGAATTCCTGCAGCCCCTCGGCCACCTTGGCGCCGCGGGCGTAGTCCACGGCCACCGATGCCGGCAGTGCCGAGCGCAGCCCGTCCAGCGGCGAGACGGTGTACTTCGGCATCACCGTGGCACTGCCGCCGCCCTGGATGCGGGCCTCGGCGGCGTTGTGGCCGATCACCGCCACGCGCTTCAGCGCGGCGGCCTGCAGTGGGAGCAGCTTGTTCTCATTGCGCAGCAGCACGGCACTGCGCACGGCCACCTCGCGGGCCACGGCAGCACCGTCGAGCTCCACCGGAAGCTCGGCCACGGCGGGCTCGAAACCATCCAGCACGCCCACGCGGGCGGCCAGGCGCAGAATGCGGATGACCTTCTCCAGGATGGCCGCCCGGGAGACCCGGCCGCCCTCGACGGCGGCCAGCAGGGCAGCGCCCCAGTGGCCCACCGGGCCGGGCATTTCCAGGTCCTGGTGTGCGTTGGCGGCCTCCACCGAGCGGACGCCTGTCCAGTCGGAGACGACGACGCCGTCGAAGCCCCATTCGGTGGACAGCGGGGTCTCCAGCAGCGGGTTCTCACTGGCCGTGGTGCCATTGATCGAGTTGTAGGCGCTCATCACCAGCCAGGCCTTGGCCTCGGTGACGGCGTCCTCGAAGGCCGCCAGGTACAGCTCGCGCAGCGGGCGCTCGGCCACCACGGAATCGGCGGTGAACCGGTCCGTCTCGGCGTCGTTGGCCACAAAGTGCTTCGGGGTGGCACCGACGCCCATGGACTGGACGCCGTCTACATAGGCTGCCGCGAGGGTGGCGGTCAGCCGGGGGTCCTCGCTCATGCACTCGAAGTGGCGCCCGCCCAGCGGTGAACGGTGCAGGTTGATGGTGGGTCCGAGCACCACGTGGACACCCTTGCGGCGTGCCTCCTGGCCCAGCACCATGCCATAGCGCCGGGCAAGTTCCGGGCTCCAGGTGGCGGCCAGGGCCGAGCCCGAGGGCAGGGAGATGGAGTCGTGGCGCTCGTCGAAGTCCTCACCGCGGACGCCTGCCGGACCGTCGGAGAGCACGATGCGGCCCAGGCCGATCTCCTCGATGGCGTGCGTGGACCAGACGTCCGCGCCGGTGAGGAGCTGCACCTGCTGTTCGAGGGGAAGCTGCTGGGCCAGGTCGCGGATCCGGGCGTCGACATCGATATCGGCAACGCTAGCTGTGGTTTGACTGGTAGTGGTCATCTACTTAACTCCTTTGATGCGGGTGACAAGTGCGGCACCGATGAGGCCGATGACGGCCCCGCCGATGAAGAGTGCGGGGTAGCCGCCGAGGGCAATCACCGGGAAGGCCAGGGCGGGCACCAGGGACTGCGGCAGCGCCTGGGCGATGTTGAAGACGCCGAAGGTCTTGGCGTTCTCGCCCGCGCCGGCGGGCAGCAGGTCGGTGATCAGGGCGACGTCGACGGCGGTGAAGCAGCCCAGCCCGATGCCCACGATGGCCTGGCCCAGCAGCACCTGGCCGGTGTCGGCGCTGGTGGCGATCACGATCAGGCCGGCCATCATGATCATGGCGGAGGCGATGACCAGCGCCTTGCGGCGGCCGATCCGATCGCTGATCCAGCCACCCAGCAGGCTGGAGGCCACGGTGCCAAAGGCGCTGATGAGCGTGGCGCGGAAGACCAGATTGGGTACATCCGCGGTGGGGACCTGGAGGTGGTCGGTGAAGAAATAGGGCAGGTACAGCAGGGCGGCGCAGTAGCCGATGTAGACCATGAACTTGGTCAGCCAGGCCCAGCCCAGCCCGGGAAGCTCGCGGGGGTTGAAGTAGAAGGACCCCAGGATCTCCTTCAGGTCCAGCGGTGCGGGCTTGGCGTCCAGCACGCGGTCCTTGAAGGTGAAGACGAAGCCCAGAGCCACCGCTACGCCGACGACGCCGGGCACCACGGCCATCATCATCGCGCTGTCAAAGAGCTGGGCGAAGAAGGTGGCGGCGACCAGGCCGACGGGAAGGGTCATGCCGATCAGCCCCGACAGGCGGCCGCGTTCCTGCGGTCCGGCCTGGTCGGGAAGCGTGGCCACCAGGGCCGAGAGGGCGGCGTTGAAGCCGAGCTGGGCGAGGATCCACCCCACCAGGACGCCGGGGACGCCTGTCGCCGAGCCAAGGATGAACAGGGCACCGAGGCCGACCAGCGATCCGCCGACGATCCACGGCTTGCGCATGCCCAGGCGGGAGGTGGTGCGGTCGCTCAACCGGCCGAACAGCGGGTTGGCGAGCAGTGCGATGACGGCGCCGACGCCGGCCACGAGGCTGAGCGCCCCGGCACGCGTTTCCGGCGTCGTGATCTCCGAGACCTTGATGGCCAAAACCACGATGGCCGGCGCCAGCACCGCCATCCAGAGTCCGGCACTGGCGATGGGCATGCCGATGACATAGCTGCGCGGTGCCCGCTGCGGGGCGTCCATGCCGGGGTGGGACAGTGCCGTCCCGGTGAATTCCTTGGTACTGCTCATTGAAGTGGCCACATTGCCTCCTGGGAAAGGGACCCTCCTTTGGGCCTCGGAGAAGATCCTATAGTCAAAAACCAAGTCTGACTAGGTTTTTGTGTGAAGATGACGGAACCCGGCCTCGTCAAGCTGGCCTAGACTGTTCCCCATGCCACCTGCCAAGACCCGCGGCCCCTACACCAAGGGCACCGAACGCCGTGAACAAATCATCAAGACGGCCACCGATGTCTTCGCCACCGAAGGCTTCGAGGGCACGGCGCTCAAGCGTGTGGCGGAACTGGTTGGTGTCAAGGAAGCGACGCTGTTCCACTACTTCCGCGGCAAGCAGGAACTCCTCACCGCTGTACTGGCCGAACGCGACAAGCGTGGCTTGGAAATGGCGAGTGAGGACCAGCCGAAACTGGAACACCTGCACCAGGTGGCCGATCAAAACCGGACCCAGCCCGGCCTGACCACGCTGTACGCCGTCGCGTCTGCCACGGCCAACTCCCCCGGCCACGACTCCCATGAGTATTTCCGCGACCGCTACGCCTGGCTGGTGGAGGTCCTTGGTGTGGACATCGCCGCCCACCAGGCGGCGGGCACTGTGCGGACGGATCTCTCGGCCGAAGCGTTGGCGCGCCTCGTCATCGCCACCTTTGACGGGATCCAGATGCAGTGGCTCTACGACAAGACTGTGGACATGGCGCAGTCGCTGCGCGACCTTGTCGACGTGCTGCTCGCGCCGCGCTGACGGCGCATGGGTCCGGCCCGGGCGTAAGCTCATCGCATGGCACGATACTTTGACGTACACCCGCAGGATCCCCAGCCGCGCGCGATAGGCCAGGCCGTGGCGATCATCCGCGACGGCGGCCTGATCGCCTACCCGACCGACTCCTGCTACGCGCTGGGCGCCCAGCTCGGCAACAAGGATGCTCTGGACCGGATCCGCACCATCCGCAAACTGGACGACAAGCACCACTTCACGCTGGTCTGCAAGGACTTCGCCCAGCTGGGGCAGTTCGTGAACATTGGCAACGATGTGTTCCGCAGCCTCAAGGCAGTCACGCCCGGCCCGTACACCTTCATCCTGCCCGCCACCAAGGAGGTGCCGCGCCGGCTGCTGCACCCCAAGAAGAAGACGGTGGGTGTTCGCATCCCGGACAACGCGGTGGTGCAGGCACTGCTGGCGGAGCTGGGCGAGCCGCTGCTCTCCAGCACGCTGCTGCTGCCCGACCAGGAGGATCCGCTGACCCAGGGCTGGGAAATCAAGGAACGCCTGGAGCACGAGGTGGACGCCGTGATCGACTCCGGCGACTGCGGCGCCGAGCCCACCACGGTTGTTGACTTCTCCTCCGGCGCGGCCGAGGTGGTCCGCCGCGGCATGGGCGATCCGTCCCGCTTCGAATAGGTCCGCACACAACGCAGGGGGACGCGATGAGCGAGAACACCACCACCGTGTCAGTCCGGGCCACAGTGTCCGGCGGGGTCCTGGAGGGGGTGGCGGAGGACGGCGTGCAGCGCTTCCTCGGCGTCCCCTACGCGGCCGCACCTTTCGGCGCGCACCGCTTCGCCCGGCCGGCGCCGGCGCCGTCGTGGGAGGGCCCCAGGGACGCGACGCGCCATGGGCCCACCTCCCCGCAAAGCCCCTATCCGGGCCGGTTGGGCGAGTTGATGCCCTCGATCAGCATCCCCGGGGAGGAGATCCTCAATGTGGCCATCTGGGCGCCCGTCAAAGCGGCCGCACCGCTTCCGGTGATGGTTTGGTTCCACGGCGGGTCGCTGTCCCGCGGCGCCAACGCCCTGCCCGTCTACGATGGCACGGCCTTTGCCCGCGACGGCGTGGTACTGGTCGCCGTGAACTACCGGCTGGGGGCCGAGGGGTTCTCCGTGCTCGACGGCGCCCCGCTGAACCTGGGTTTATTGGACCAGATCGCCGCTCTGGAATGGGTCCAGCGCGAAATTGCCGCCTTTGGCGGCGACCCGGCACAGGTGGTGATCTTCGGCGAGTCCGCTGGCGGCAACACCGTCGCCGCCCTGCTGGGTGCACCGGCCGCCCAAGGGCTGTTTGCCCGGGCCATTATCCAGAGCGGTCCGCTGGTGGCCGCACCCCCGGCCGCCGCGGCCCGGATCACGGCGTCCATCGCCAAACACCTGGGCATTCCCGCCACCCGCGAGGCCTTCGCCGCCGTCGAGCCGGCGGCCCTGGTGGCGGCGCAGGACACTGTCACGGCCGGCACCACCCCCATCACCGGGGGGCTGGGCTACTCCCTGGCCATAGACGGCGGCACTATTCCCCAGGCACCGCTGGACGCGCTCACCCAGGGGGCGGCGGCCGGCGTCCCGCTGCTGATCGGCACCACCACCGAGGAGTACCGGCTTTGGTTCCTGCCTTCGGGCCTGGTCAACAAGCTGGGCAGGCTGCATCTGGCCATCGGCCGCCGCAAGGCGGGGGTGTCCGGGGCCGCCGTGCGGGTTTTCAAACGAAACCGGCCGGGAGCCTCCCCCGGCATCCTGCTGGGGGCCATCGCCACCGACCTGCTGCTGCGCGAGCCGGCCAACCGGGTGGCGGACGCCCGCCTGGGGCAGGCTGCACCCACCTACCTCTACGAGTTTGGCTGGCGCAGCCCGGTGGACGATCTCGGCGCGGCCCACGCCCTGGAGCTTGGCTTCGTCTTCGACACCGTGGACACCCCGGATGCCCGTTCGCTGGCCGGCCCCAACACGGGGTCTTGGTAGTAATGGGGACGGATTGAGCGCTAAGCCGATTGGGTCGTACGTGGGGTGGGGCGTCGTCCGATGCTTGCTTTGTTGAGGTGGCCGTAGATCGTGGAGCGCTGGACCTGGAGCAGGTCGGCGATGCGTTGGACTGTGTGGTTCCCTGCGTCGTAGAGCTCTTGGGCATGGCGCGCCTGGTCCGGGGTGAGTTTCGGGCGTCTTCCTCCGGTTCGACCGCGGGCGCGGGCAGCCGCGAGGCCGTCACGGGTGTTGGCGATGATGAGTTCGCGTTGGAATTCAGCGAGGACGGAGAGCATTCCGAACATTGCCCGTCCTTCCGCGGTTGTGGTGTCGATGCCTTGCTCCAGGACGCGCAGTCCCACACCACGTTCCCGGAGGTCTGCGCCGAGGATGACGAGGTGCAGGACTGAGCGCCCGAGTCTGTCGAGGCGGGTGATGACGAGCTGGTCACCGGCCCGATTGGCGGAGGCGAGAGCCTTGTCGAGCTCGGGCCTGCTGGCCTTGGCGCCGCTGGCGTGGTCGAGGTAGATGTTGGCCGGGTCGACGCCAGCGCGGACGAGGGCATCCATCTGGTGGTCGGGGTTCTGGTCGGCGGTGGAGACTCGCGCATATCCGATCAACATATGTCGACAATACCTTGAAGCCAAGGTTTGCCGACATTGATTTCCGGCACGGGTTTTCGACAAGGTTTTCGCGGCGTGTCGCGGCCGGGTTCGAGGTGTCGGCAAATGATCGTTTGACGACATGTCGAATGTCCGGCTTCAGTCGGTTACCTACACGTGTGGTCACGTCCCCTGTGGCGTAACCACTAACTTCGTTTGGCGGCTTTTTCGAAGGTTCGGTTGGCGGTTCCGCCGGTCATCAACGTGCCCGACGGCACGCTCCCGCACTACAGGCGTTGTTCCATCAGGATCGTGTCCCGCCAGGTTCCGGCGTGGGGGCCGTAGCCCATGTGGGCGATGCGTTCGCGGCGGCCGATCCGCCGGAATCCGGCCTTCGCATGCAGGGCCAGGCTGGGGAGGTTCTCGGGGAAGATCGATGACTGGATGGTCCAATAGCCGAGGTCCCGCGCCCGCCCGGCCAGGCCGTGCAGCAGTAGGAGGCCGAGGCCTTGGCCAGCGGCGGCGGGGTCGACGTAGACGGAATGCTCGATGACGCCCCGGTACACCTCGCGGGAGGAGGTGGGCGTTGCTGCCGCCCAGCCCTGTACCGCACCGCCATCATCGGTGGCGACGAGGCTCAGCCCCGGAATCCGGGAGACGAAGAACTCCTCCATTGTGGGCGGTGCGTCGGCGAAGGTGGCGTTGCCGCCGGCAATCCCGGCGGCGTAGATCCGCTCCACGGCTGCCCAGTCGGCGGGCACCATGTCCCGGAGGCCGGCGTTCACAGGGCCAGGATGCTCTCGGAGGCGGCCTCCAACGCGCCGGGCACCAGGGAGTAGTACGCCCAGGTGCCGCGCTTCTCCCGCGACAGCAGCCCGGCGTCCACGAGGATCTTCAGGTGGTGGGAGACGGTGGGCTGGCCCAGGTCCAGGGGCTCGGTGAGGTCGCAGACGCAGGCCTCGCCGCCGTCACCGGACTTGACGATGGAGAGCAGCCGCAGCCGGTTCGGGTCCGAGAGCGCCTTGAGGATCCGCGCCCTGTCCTGGGCATCCTCGGCGCCAAGCAGAGGGCGGGCCGCCGGTGCGCAGCAGGCATCGGCGGTGGCTGTTTCGAGGGCTTGCACGGCGTTCATCTACCCATTATGCCCGAATATTGACCATCATCAATGAATCCCCAAGGCCGAGCCTGGACGGCCCCTGGTGCGGGCACAGGCTAGGGGTTGGTGGCCTCGATGCTGTGCGGGAGGACGACATCGTCCGCGGCACGCGCCGCGGACGGGAACAGCAGGACAAGGAGGCCCAGCCCCACCGCCGCGCCGACCACCTGCGCGAGCACGTAGGGAGGGACGGAGGTCGGCGCGATGCCGGCGAACGTGTCGCTGAAGATGCGGCCGACCGTCACGGCGGGGTTCGCGAACGATGTCGAGGACGTGAACCAGTACGCGGCTCCGATGTAGGCACCCACGGCCGGGGCCGCGAGGACGCCCCGCTTGGTGGCGGCCAGGGCGAAGATCAGCACGATGAGCCCCGCGGTGGCGACGACCTCGCCCAGCAGGTGCCCACCGCTGGCGCGGTCCTTGCCCGAGATGGAGGTGCCCACCTCGAACATGGCATTCGCGAGCACGCTGCCGCCGACCGCGCCCACGGTCTGTGCCGCCACATAGGTGCCCAGCTCGGGCAGGCTCAGCCCGGATCCGGTGCGCCGGCCCAGGATCCAGTCCACGGCCGAGACCACCGGGTTGAAGTGCGCGCCGCTCACGGGTCCGAAGACGAGGATCAGCACCGCCAGGCCAAGCACCGTTGCGGTGCTGTTCTCCAGCAGCGCCAGGCCGACGTCGTGGGGGGAGAGCTGCTGTGCGGCGATTCCTGAGCCGACGACGATGGAAACAAGCAGGGCGGTGCCGATCAGTTCTGCGACGGCGCGGCGCCACAACGGCGGCTGGTGTGAAGTCATGGGAACCAGCTTGACGGATGAAATTGCTTCAGTCAAAATTGAACCAATGAATATTGAGCAAACTGACGACTTTCAGGCGCGGGTCGCCAAGCATGCCGCCCTCGCTGATCCTGCACGGCTGCGCATCGTGGACCTGCTGACCCTCGGGGATCTGTCCCCGACGGAGCTGCAGTCCGAACTCGGCATGCCCTCCAACCTGCTCTCCCACCATCTGCGCACGCTCGAAGATGCCGGGCTGGCGACCCGGCACCGCTCGGAAGCCGACAGGCGCCGAAGCTACTTCCGGCTCGCCCCCGGCGCACTGGACGGATTGGTGCCCGGGCACGAGCACGGGGCGCGCCGCATCCTGTTCGTCTGCACGCGCAACAGCGCCCGGTCGCAACTGGCCGCGGCACTCTGGCAGCGGGCCAGCGACATCCCGGCATCGTCGGCGGGGACGCACCCCGCGCCGCGCATCGCCCAAGGCGCCATCGACGTCGCCCGCCGCCACGGACTCGAACTGGCCGAACTGGCACCCCGCCAGCTGGACCGGGAGGCCGCGGGCGAAGACCTCGTCGTCACCGTGTGCGACAACGCCCACGAGGAACTCCCGGGCCTCCGAGGCATCCACTGGTCCATCCCGGACCCCCTCCGCCTGAACACCCAGGAGGCCTTCGAGGACGCCTTCATCGACATCTCCCACCGCATCAACGACCTCGCGCCCCGCCTCCACGCCGCCTGACGCCGCCCGCACCGGCAGGTGCTCCACCGGGCCGCGGACCCGCCCGCGTAAATATTGACAACCATCAATGAATTGATCGATACTCCATATATCGACAACCATCAATATCAAGGCTGTGCGGCAAGGGCGCGGACACGATCACCCCAACCAGACCGAATCCCACCACTTAACCGATTCCAGGAGAACCCCGTGAGTACCGAAACCGCCAAGAAGCCCTCCGTCCTGTTCGTCTGCGTCCACAACGCCGGCCGCTCCCAGATGGCCGCCGCCTACCTCACCGCCCTCTCCGGCGGCGCGATCGAGGTCCGCTCCGCCGGCTCCGCCCCGGCCGATTCGGTCAACCCCGCCGCCGTGGCTGCCATGGCGGAAGAGGGCATCGACATGTCCGCCGAGATCCCCAAGGTCCTCACCGTTGAGGCTGTCAAGGAGTCCGACGTCGTCATCACCATGGGCTGCGGAGACACCTGCCCGATCTTCCCGGGCAAGCGGTACGAGGACTGGGAACTCGAAGACCCCGCCGGGCAGGGCGTGGACTCCGTGCGTCCGATCCGCGACGAGATCAAGGCCCGCATCCAGGCCCTGATCGCCGGCCTGGTCCCGGCCACCAACTAGCCCCACCGGCGAAGGAAAACCACCATGACTGAACAGCTCATCATCATCGGTTCCGGCCCCGCCGGCTACACCGCCGCGATCTACGCCGCCCGTGCCGGCCTGGCCCCGCTCGTCATCGCCGGAGCCGTCACCGCCGGGGGTGCGCTGATGAACACCACCGAGGTGGAGAACTTCCCCGGCTTCCCCGCCGGCATCCAGGGCCCGGACCTGATGGAAGGGCTGCAGGAGCAGGCCGAGAAGTTCGGCGCCACGGTCATCTTCGACGACGTCGTATCGGCCCAACTGACGGGGCACATCAAGTCCGTGGTGACAGGGGCCGGGGACCGGCACGAAGCCCCCGCCGTCATTCTGGCCACCGGCTCCGCCTATAAGGAACTGGGCTTGGCCGAGGAGAAGAAGTTCAGCGGCCACGGGGTCTCCTGGTGCGCGACCTGTGACGGGTTCTTCTTCCGCGAGCAGGACATCATCGTCGTCGGCGGCGGGGACTCGGCCATGGAGGAAGCCACCTTCCTGACCCGATTCGCCAAGTCCGTCACCGTGATCGTGCGCCGTGGCGAGCTGCGCGCCTCCAAGATCATGGCCCAGCGGGCCAAGGACAACCCCAAGATCCGCTTTGCCTGGAATTCGGCGATCAGCGCCATCCACGGCGACACCAAAGTCACCGGCGTCACGCTGACCGACACCGCCACCGGTGCCACCAGGGAGCTGGAGGCCACCGGGATCTTCGTCGCCATCGGACATGTGCCCCGCACCGATCTCGTCGCCGGCCAGGTCGACCTCGACGGGGAAGGCTACATCCGGGTCGAGGCCCCGACCACGGTGACCAACCTGACCGGGGTCTTTGCCTGTGGGGATGCGGTGGACCACCGCTACCGGCAGGCGATCACCGCCGCCGGCACCGGCTGCGCCGCGGCCCTGGACGCCGAACGGTACCTTGCCGCCCTTGAAGATGCGGACAGCATTGCCACCGCTTTACTGGAAGAACCCAGCCACGCCTGACCCACCACGGTGGAGGGAGGTGAATGCCATGGAGGAGAACTGCTGCACCGGACACACCGGCGACGGACAGGACTGCGGATGCGGCTGCTGCTAACCCCACGATTGCCCTGCCGGGCCACCACCCGGCAGGGCACCCAAGCACCCGACACCCACCAGGTGTTGAACGACCCGAAGGAGAACCCCAGGACATGACGGACACAGCCATGACGGACCGAAACATGACCGAAGAGCGCAACGATCTCCCGGTCGCCATCATCGGGGCCGGCCCCGTCGGTCTGGCCACTGCCGCGCACCTGATCGAACGCGGCATCACACCTCTCATCTTCGAGCAGGGCCAAGAAGTGGGTGCGGCCATCCGAAAGTGGGGGCACATCCGCCTGTTCTCCCCGTGGCGGCACAACATCGACCCCGCCGCCCGCCGCCTGCTCGAACCCACCGGTTGGGCCGAGCCGCGCCTGACCTCCCTGCCCTACGGGTCCGAGCTCGTGGAGGCGTACCTGGAACCCCTGGCCGCCGTCCCGGCCATCGCGGCGGCCCTGCACACCTCCACCACCGTGACCGCGGTCAGCCGGGCCGGGATGGACAAGACCCACTCCAGAGGAAGGGACGAGCGCCCCTTCCTGGTCCGCGTCGAAATCACCGGCGGCACCACCACTAACCACCACGTGCGGGCCGTCATCGATGCCTCCGGCACCTGGGCCCAGCCCAACCCGCTCGGCCAGGCCGGCCTCCCCGCCCCCGGCGAAGCCGACGCCATCGCCGCCGGGTTCATCACCGAACCGCTGCCCGATGTCACCGGGGCGGACCGGGACCGGTTCGCCGGCAAGCACGTCCTGGTCATCGGCGCCGGGCACTCCGCCGCCAACACGCTGCTCTCCTTGGGACAGCTGGCCAAGAACGAGCCCGGAACCCGGATCAGCTGGGCCGTCAGGGGCGCCGACACCACCCGCCTCTACGGCGGCGGCGACCTTGACGGCCTGCCGGCCCGCGGCCAGCTCGGCACCCGGCTGCGCCGGCTCGTCGAGGACGGGCACATCGAGCTGCACACCTCCTTCACCACCACCTCCTTCACCACCGCTGCGTCCACTACCGGCGGGGCACTGCTGGTTACCGGCTCCACCCCGGACGGGCCCGTGACCCTGGAGGTGGATCTGCTGATCCCGGCCACCGGGTTCCGCCCCGACCTGGACATCCTGCGCGAACTCCGCCTCGACCTCGACCCGGCCGTGGAGGCGCCACGGGAGCTGGGGCCCCTGATCGATCCGGAGTTCCACTCCTGCGGCACCGTCCCGCCCCACGGAGCCAAGCTGCTCGCCCACCCGGAGAAGGACTTCTACATCGCCGGAATGAAGTCCTACGGCCGCGCCCCAACCTTCCTGCTGGCCACCGGCTACGAGCAGGTCCGCTCCATCGCCGCCGCCCTGGCCGGAGACCACGAGGCGGCCAACACCGTCCACCTCGAATTGCCCGAAACCGGTGTCTGCTCCACGGACCTGGGCGGAAGCTGCGACACCCCGGCAACCCAGGCAGCAGAGTCCGATGAAACCGCCGAATCCTGCTGCGCCGCCCCGGCAGCAGTGGAGGAAACATCCTGCTGCGCGGCACCGGAACCGGTGCTGATCGGCTTCCCCACCGGCCTGGCCCACGGCCGTACCGCCACCCTCACCGACTAAACCTCCACGACCACCGAGCACGAGGAGAACCCGCCATGACCGAGCACCGCGACACCGTGCTGACCGGGCTGGACGACGACACCGCCGTCCTGCACCGCATCAGCGAAGACCTCACCACCAAGTTCACCGGCATCTTCGCCGCCGAAACCGTCGAACGCTACGTCTTCGAGTCCTACACCGCCCTGGCCCGCACCTCCCGGATCCACACCTACCTGGCCGCCACCACGGCCCGGTTCGCCGCCGACCGGCTCAAGGCCCTGGCCCAGGCCAAGGGCGCCATCGCCCACGACGTGCCCGAAGTCCTCTTCGTCTGCGTCCACAACGCCGGCCGCTCCCAACTGGCCGCGGCCCTGCTGGCCAAACATGCCCGCGGTGCCGTGAATGTCCGTTCCGCCGGCTCCCAACCCGCCTCCGAACTGGAACCCTCCATCGTGGCGGCACTGGCCGAGGCCGGCGTGGACCTCTCCTTGGAGTTCCCCAAGCCCCTCACCGATGACGTCGTCCGCGCCGCGGACGTGGTGGTCACGATGGGATGCGGGGATTCCTGCCCGATCTACCCCGGCAAGCAGTATCTTGACTGGACGATCCAGGACCCGGCAGGAGCGGACCTGGCCGGGGCCCGGAAGATCCGCGACGACATCGACCTGCTCGTCCGCGAACTCCTCACCGAACTCACCGCCACCCAGCCGGAAAACCAGTAGGGGCCACCATGGACGGTTCCGAAGCCAGCACACCCTTCACCGGTGCCCCGATCATTGCCGGGGTCATCCCGGGACAGGACCCGGCCGTGTGGGAACGGGCGTTGGAACTGGCGGCCGGGTTGTCGGTGCCGCTGATCGCAGCGTTCGTGGACCCGGCCAGCTACCTGATCGAATGGACCCCCGGCCATGACGTCCTGCCCGCCTCGCTGGCCCCAGACCTTGACCCGGACGATGAAACCGTCGACGCCGCGGCCGAGCTGAAAGTCGACCTCGCAGAGGCCGCCGCCGGATACGCCACCTCCTGGTCGTTCCGGGTGGTCGGCGGCGACCCGGCCCTGGCCCTGGGCCGCCTCGCCACTGCCGTCGGCGCCTCCATGATCGTTGTCGGGACCCGCCACCACGGGTTTCTGGCCAAGGTCGACGAACTCGTCTCCGGCTCCCTGGTCCACCGCCTCCTCACCACACAGCACACCCCCGTGCTCGGGGTCCCCTCTCGGGACACCCACCCCCGTTTCCACTCCCACGGCTGAAAGAGAAACCACAGAGATGACCACCACACCAGGTGTCCTGTTCGTCTGCGTCAAGAACGGCGGCAAATCCCAGATGGCCGGCGGCCTCATGCGCCACCGCGCCGGAGATGCCGTCACCGTCCACACGGCCGGCACCCAACCCGGCAAGGACCTCAACGCCCAATCCGTCGAGTCGTTGGCTGAGCTGGGCATCGACATCAGCACCGAACACACCAAACCCATCACCGCGGCCCTGCTCGCCGACGTCTCCCTGATCATCACCCTGGGCAAGGAGGCCGTCGTCGACCCGGTCCCGGGGGTCGAGATCCGCAACTGGGACACCGATGAACCCTCCGAACGCGGGATCAACGGGATGGAGCGGATGCGCCTGGTCCGCGACGACATCCAGAACCGGGTCCAGGCCCTGGCGGCCGAACTCGGGGCACCCAAAATCTAGAGGCACGGATTCCGGGCGCCGGGGGCAGAATGGGGGCATGGACCTCGAGCTGCGCACCATTCCCGACTGCCCCCACGCAACCTCCGCCGGTGAGCTGTTCACCCGCGCCCTCGACCTGGAAGGCCTCGACCCTGCAGCGCTGGCCGTCAGGGAAATCAGCACCGACGCCGACGCCGAGGCCCTGGGCTTCCACGGCTCACCCACGTTCACCATCGATGGGGCGGACCTGTTCCCTGCGGACACCGACCCTGCCCTGACGTGGCGTGTGTACCCGACACCGCAGGGCCTGGCCGGGCAGCCGGCCCGGGAATCCCTGCGCGCCGCCGTCCGGGCCGCGCTGGCACGCAGCGGCCGCACGGCCTGAACCGGCAGGAAGGCATCTGGTGGATGCACAGCGGGAGGGGATCATCGCCGGCTACGGGCGCGCCTGCAGTCAGCTGGACGGCTATTTGGCCAATGCCACGACCGCCCAGCTGCGGGGCCGCAGCGCCGGCACGAAATGGACCAACGAGGAACTGCTCTTCCACATGGTCTTCGGCTACATGGTCGTCCGGGCGCTGCTGCCCCTGGTCCGAATCATGAGCCGGCTCCCACGGTCCTGGGGCCGAGCCTTTGCGCGTGGGCTGGACGCTGCGACGGGGCCGTTCGATGTCGTGAACTATTGGGGCTCCCGGGCCGCCGCCCTGGTCTTCAACCGGCACAGGATGGACCGAAAACTCGAGAAGACAACCCATGCCCTGGCCAGACGCCTGGCCCGGGAGACGCCGGCGTCGTTGGAACGGGCGATGGACTTCCCCACCCGCTGGGACCCCTTCTTTGCCCAGCGCATGTCCCTGGCGGACGTCTACGCCTACCCCACGCGCCACTTCGACTTCCACACCCGCCAACTCACCCTCGACCGCCCCTGACACCCTCCCTCCCCTGATCCGTTTCCACCAGCCCAACAAGAGGATCAGCGTCAGTGATCATCGCGAACTGCACGCAGGGGGCGGAGCCCGGTCGGGGTGGTTGTGGTGAAGGCGTAGCGGCCGAGCATGTTAATGTGTTGGTCACCGAGCGGGGACAGCCGGGCGATATCGGTGTCGCGAACCTGGTGGCCGGCCTCCCGCAGAGCGGTGACGGCGGCGTCGGTGTAGCGGGTGTTCCAGAGCACGACGGCGTTCAGGACAAGGCCGAGTGCACCGAGCTGGTCTTCCTGGCCTTCGCGGTAGCGCTGGTGGATTTGTCCGCGCCGGCCGTGGAAGATCGTGCGGGCCAGCCGGTGGCGGGATTCCTGGACGGTCAGCTGCGTGTTGGTCGTTCGACGGTAGGTCTCGTCGGCAGGGTTGATGAGAGCGAGCAGGTGGATGGTCTTGTCGATGCGCCCGTATTCGGTGATCGCCGCACCGAGCGGGGAAGGGTTGCCGTCACGGGAAAGCATGCGCAGCAGGTCGTAGGCGCGCACGGTCCCGGTCGCCAGGGACGCGGCGACGCGGGTCATGTCCTCCCAGTGCGTGGTGATCCTGGACGGGTTGATCCGGTTACGGGCAACCTCGTTCAGCGGCCCGTAGTCGTTCTCCGCGGCGCCGGGCAGCGCTGCACGCCAGAGGCGTTGGTCGGACAGGGCCGCGATCCGTGGTGAGAACCGGTAGCCGAGCAGGGCGAAGATCCCGAAGACCATGTCGGAGTAGGAAGCCGTGTCCGAGGTGATCATTTCCGGTCTGGGACCGCCGTCGAGGTTCAGTATCGTATCCAGCACATAGAGCGAGTCCCGCACGGTGCCGGGCACGACGGTCGCACCGATGCCGGCGACCTGGTCGTTGACCGCGTTGAACCATGTCAGCCCATGCTTTTGGCCGAAGTATTTCGGGTTCGGGGCCGCGTTGATCGTGCGCACGGGAACAACGAAACGCAGCCCGTCAACAGATGCCAGCAGCCCGCCGCCCCACACCTGGGCGACCGGGATCCCGCCTTGGGCCTGGATCAGGGTCGCATTCGCAGCCGCGTGGGTCTCGGTGCGCAGGTAGTTGGCGTCCACATGCCCGAGCCTGTCCCGGGTCAGCGCCGGGTGCCCCTCGGCAATCACCGGTGTCAGGCCGACATTGCAGGCCTCAGCGACCAGCAACGCCGCAACCGAGCGCGGCAGGTCTTCCATGCGGGCCTTTGACTGCCCGATATGGGTATAGGCATCCAGGAACCCGGTCCAGGAATGGACCTCCAACAGCAGCTCGGGCAGGTCCACCCTCGGCAGCATCCCGGCAACCTGCTCACGCAGTTCCCGCAGCGAATCCGGAATATCCAAAGCGTCCAAACGGTCAACGGCCAGACGTATGCGCCCGTCCTTGCCGGACGGTTCCAGCCGCACAGGCCCTTCAGACCCGGATTCCTCGAGCTCCACGGCCAAGGCCCGCCAGGCCGTGTCCAGCATCTCAAGACGACTAGACAGGTGTTCAGCAACCGGCCCTTCCAGGCCAAGGCCGGTCAAGGCCCGATCACGTACCTGTTGCCATTGCTCGCCGTCCAGGAGCTGGGCCCGTGGGTCGCACCACCGGGACGAGGGCGAGGCGAACACGTCCCGGCGGCGCAGGTAAATGCGCAGCTGCTCCAGCACGCATAAAACCCAGGCCTCCCGGTCAACCTCCACCCCGTCACGGCCAAACACCGCGGCCTGCCACGCGGCGGAGACCAGAGCCTCGTTCACGTCCTCGCGCCGAAGTTGCCGTCGACCGCGTAGGTCCGCGAGCCCGGCCAGGGCATCAAGCACAGGCTGTCCTGCCGTCGTTGCCCGCAGCGGCAAGGCAGTAGCCAGGAGTCCAAGGAACGGGGCAACCGTCCGGTAGCGGCGGGCTACCTGCACGCGCATGGCACCTTCCAGCCCCGAAGCGTCCGGGACAAGCTCTCCGACCTTCTCGGCGTACCGGGTGATCTGCTCGCGTGCGGCGATTCTCTCCAACCGGGCCCACACCGTCTCCACATCGACCTGGGTGCCGGATTCTTCCAGCAGGCACACCAGTTCGTGCCCGACACGGGCAAGAACGGTCGAGGCCTTCTCCAACTCCGGCAGGGTCTCCAACCGGGCCATGGCAGCTGCCCGCTTCGAAGGCCCCAACACCCGCGAAGCCATCAGCGCGTCGAACAAGTCCAAAGCGTCATCGACCGCGGCCGCAGACAACTCGTCCACCGTTGCGATCAAGGTGGCTGTGCGGCGAGGCTCCGCCAACCGGCGCAGCGATTGCGCCTTGGCCTCCAACCCATACCGGGCCAGCGCCCGCAACCGGGCCGCCGGAACGCCCGACGTGTCAACCGCGCCAACACCCAGAGCGTGAACCTGCCCGACACGGGCCAGGGCCTTGTTCATTGCCGGACCAGAGAGCCGCACCGGCCCGGCACGCAGCAACTCCAGCCTGGACTCGCGGGCTCCCTCATCAACCGACAGCAACCCACGCAAACGGCCCGGCAACAGTGGATCGGTGGCCTTTGCTGCCCCCGTCAGCCGCTCGTGCAAATCCGACGCTGCACGTTCACGGGCACCCTGAACAGTCTTCGACAGCCGCGTCACGCCAGGTAGCAGGATCCGTCTCCGACGTAACCAGGCCACGGCATGCTCGAACAACGCGGTCGGTCCCTCACCATGTGTCCAGGCCCGCGAGTAGATGAACACATCCAAATCATCGACCGCACCACCGGTAAAGTCCCGGTAGCCGTAGAACCGGCGGATCTCGCGCGCGTGAGTGTTCGACGTCGCGACGCGCTCCGCGTACTGCTTGATGACTGTCGGATCAGCGACGCCGAGCTGCGCGGCCAAATAGTCCACAACAACCCACGGCACGTCAAGCGGATCCGACAGGAACGCCCCCAAAAACCGCGCTGTCCCTAACTGGAGCGCAAACCCGAGCCGATTGTGCTCACCACGATGCTCAGCAATCCTCTCCAGATCAGCTGCATCAAGGTAGAAGAACTGGTCCAGCTCCGCACGCGATGGATCGCCCACGAACCGCCCGAACGCCCCCGCTTGGTCCTCAGTCAAAAAGTGATCGGCCGGCACGCCACCACACTACCCTGCAGCTTCGTAGGGCTTAGCGCTCAATCCGTCCCCATTACTACCAAGACCCCAACACCCCGCAGCCGCTGGCGGATGCCATGCATGCCGCCTGGGTGGCCTTCGCCAGGACAGGGGATCCCGGCTGGGAGGCCTGGACGCCGCAGCGGCCGGTGAGGCTGTTCGACGGCGCGGCCAACGCCGTCGTCCATGCACCCCGCGAGGACGAACGGGCGGCGCTGGCCCCGCGCCCCTGATGCCGCCGGCTACCGCGGCAGGTAGCTGCGAAGCGTTTGGCCCTGCGCCAGCAGGGCGCGCATGCCGGACCGGGTGGCCGGGGCCGAACCCGCCGCCCGCGCCTGGATGAGGACGTTCCCCAGCGCGGTCGCCTCCACCGGGCCGGCGAGGACCTCCAGACCGGTGGCATCTGCCGTCAACTGGCACAGCAGCGCATTCTGCGAACCGCCGCCGACAATGTGCACCCGCTCCACCGCCGCCCCGGACAGCCGAACGGCATCGCCAAGGGTGCGTGCGTAGGCCGCCGCCAGACTGTCCAGAATGCAGCGGACGACGGCGGACGGCTCCGGCGGGAGGTGGCCGCCCGCGGCCGCCACGGCGGCCCGGATCCGCTCCGGCATGCCGCCGGGCGCGATGAAGTCCGGCGAATCCGGATCGATGACAGGGCCGCCGGCGGGCAGCTCCGCGGCGCCGGCCAGCAGCTCCTCCAACACCCGTTCCAGACCGGCGTCGGCCCAGCTGCGCAGAGACTCGCTGAGCAGCCAGAGCCCGCCCACATTGCGCAGGTACCTGATGCTGGAGTCCACACCGCGTTCATTGGTGAAGTTCGCCGCACGGCTGGCTTCGGTGAGCACGGGGTGCTCCAGTTCCAACCCCACCAGCGACCAGGTGCCCGAGGAGATGTAGGCGAAATCCGCCGAGGTGGCGGGGACGGCCAGCACCGCCGAAGCGGTGTCGTGCGAGCCCACCGCCACCACTGTCGTGTCCGCCGGCAGGCCGGTGCGGTCCGCCACGGCGGGCAGCAGTGTGCCCACCGCGGCGCCGGGTTCCACCAGCGGCGGGAACAGCCCCGCCGGCAGGCCCAGGGACGTGAAGAATTCGGTGGCCCACTCCCCCGCCACGGCGTCGTAGAGGCCGGTGGTGGAGGCGTTGGTGGACTCGGTCCGCTGCACGCCCGTCAGCCAGTAGGCCAGCAGATCCGGAATCAGCAGGGCGGTTCTGCCCGCCAGGTCCGGCTCGGTGGCGAGCTGGTAGATGGTGTTGAACGGCAGGAACTGCAGCCCGGTGGTGCCGTAGAGCTCGGCCTCGCCCACGGCCGCGTGGACCTGGGGAACGGCCGTGGCACCGCGCGGATCCCGGTAGCTGTGTGGCAGCGCGACCAGCTCTCCGGCGGCATCGAGCAATCCGTAGTCCACGGCCCAGGTGTCGATCCCAATGCTCGTGATCCGTTCGCCGGTCCCGCCGGCCAGGGCGGCCGCCTGCGCCAGGCCGCCGAGCACCTCCTCGAAGAGGGCCGGGACGTCCCAGCGCAGCGCGCCGTCGATCTCCCGGACGCCGTTGGGGAAGCGGTGGACCACCTCAAGGTCCGCGCCATCGGCGCCCACCCGGCCCAGGATCACCCGGCCGGAGGAGGCGCCAATGTCCACGGCAATGAACGCCTCCCCACCGCGGGCAGCTGCGGGGAGGCGTTCGGTCTGTTGGGCGGTGGTCATCGCAGGAATGCCGCCGCCACACCCGCATCCACCGGCACGTGCAGTCCGGTGGTGTGGGAGAGCTCCGCACTGGTCAGCACGGCCGCGGCGTTGGCCACGTTTTCCGGCAGGACCTCGCGCTTGAGCAGGGTGCGCTGGGCGTAGTACTCGCCCAGCTTCTCCTCATCCACCCCGTATACGGCGGCGCGCTTGGCACCCCAGCCGCCAGCGAAGATGCCGGAGCCGCGGACCACGCCGTCGGGGTTGATGCCGTTGACCCGCACGCCGTACTCCCCCAGCTCGGCGGCCAGCAGGCGCACCTGGTGCGCCTGGTCGGCCTTCGTGGCGGAGTAGGCGATGTTGTTGGGGCCGGCAAAGACGGAGTTCTTGGAGGAGATGTACAGGATGTCCCCACCCATGCCCTGGGCGATCAGCACGCGGGCCGCGGCCTGGGACACCAGGAAGGAGCCCTTGGCCATCACATCGTGCTGCAGGTCCCAATCCTTCTCGGTGGTCTCCAGCAGCGGCTTGGAGATGGACAGCCCGGCGTTGTTGACCACCAGGTCCAGCCCGCCAAAGGCCAGCACTGCCGCGTCGACGGCTGCTGCCACGGCCGCGGCGTCGGTCACGTCCGCCTGGACGCCGACGGCGACGTCGCCACCGCCCAGTTCCGCGGCCACGGCCTGGGCGTTGGCCAGGTCCAGATCCGCGATGACTACGCAGGCGCCCTCGGCGGCCAGCTTGGTGGCGATCGCCTTGCCGATGCCCGACGCCGCACCCGTCACCAGGGCGATGCGGGTGGCATGGGACTTGGGCTTGGGCAGGCGGGCCAGTTTGGCCTCCTCCAGCGCCCAGTACTCGATCCGGAACTTCTCGCTCTCCTCGATGGGGGCATAGGTGGAGAGCGCCTCGGCACCGCGCATGACGTTGATGGCATTCAGGTAGAACTCCCCGGCCACGCGGGCGGTGGCCTTGGTGGCGCCGTAGGAGAACATGCCCACGCCCGGCACCAGCACGATGGCCGGATCCGCGCCGCGCATCGCCGGCGACTCCGAGACCGCGTGGCGGTTGTAGTAGGCCGCGTAGTCCTCGCGGTAGCCGGCGTGCAGTTCCTTCAACCGGTCGATGGACTCCCCGATGGAGGCGCCGGCCGGCAGGTCCAGGACGAGCGGTTTCACCTTGGTGCGCAGGAAGTGGTCCGGGCAGCTGGTGCCCAGCGCGCCCAGGCGGGGGTGTTCGGCGGAGGCCAGGAACTCCAGCACGGCGGCGTCGTCGCTGAAGTGGCCCACCATCGGCTTGTCCGTGGAGGCCAGGCCGCGGAGAACGGGGGCCAGCGCGGCGGCCTTGGCCCGGCGCTCGGCCCCGGGCAGGGCGGCGTAGCCATCCAGTGCGGGTCCGAAGGGTTCCGGGCGGCCGTTCTCGGCGATGAACTGCTCGGCGGTGTCGATGATCCAGCGTGAGTTGGCCTCGGCCTCCTCGCTGGTGGCGCCCCAGGCGGTGATGCCGTGGCCGCCCAGGATGGTGCCGACGGCCTCGGGGTTGGCGTCCTTGATGGCGGCGATGTCCAGGCCGAGCTGGAAGCCGGGGCGCCGCCACGGCACCCAGGCCACCTTGGAGCCGAAGATCTTCGCGGTCAGGGCCTCGCCGTCCGCGGCAGTGGCGATGGCGATGCCGGAGTCCGGGTGCAGGTGGTCCACGTGGGCAGCGTCCACGAGTCCGTGCATGGCGGTGTCGATCGACGGGGCGGCGCCGCCGCGCCCGTGCAGGCAGTAATCGAACGCTGCCACCATCTCGTCCTCGCGCTCCACTCCGGGGTAGACGTTCTTCAGGGCGCGCAACCTGTCCAGGCGGAGCACGGCCAGGCCGTCCTCGGACAGAGTGCCCAGGTCGCCGCCGGAGCCCTTGACCCAGAGCAGCTCCACGTCCTCCCCGGTGGCCGGGTCCGTGGCGGTGCCCTTGGCGGAGGTGTTGCCGCCGGCGTAGTTGGTGTTGCGCTTGTCCGCGCCGAGGCGGTTGGAGCGGGAAACCAGGTCCGCCACGGCTGTGGTGCCGGTGGTGGTTGTCGTGTCGATGCTCATGGCGGTTATGCTCCCCATCCGGACTGGGTACCGCCGGCGCGGTCCTCGTTGATCTTCTTCTGGTAGCCGCTGGCCTTGTAGGCGGCCATCGGGTCCCCGGGCAGCCCGCGGGATTCGCGCCACGCGGCCAGGGCAGGGCGGACGTCGGTGTAGAAGGCATCGTTGAAGATGCCGTTGGCGCCTAGCACATCGCCGGCGCGCTGGGCCTCGGCCAGTGCCGCGGTGTCCAGCAGCAAGGCTCGCGCCGTCATCTCCTGCACGTTCAGCACGGAGCGGATCTGGCCCGGAATCTTCTCCTCCAGGTTGTGGCACTGGTCCAGCATCAGCGCGACGCCGGACTCCTTGCCATAGCCGCCGCCGCGGATCACTTCGTGCATGATGCGGAACAGCTGGAACGGGTCCGCCGCGCCCACGATCAGATCGTCGTCGGCGTAGAAGCGGGAATTGAAGTCGAAGGACCCCAGCTTGCCCAGGCGCAGCAGCTGGGCCACGATGAACTCGATGTTGGTGCCCGGGGCGTGGTGGCCGGTGTCCAGGCAGACCATCGCCTTCTCCCCCAGGGCCAGCGTCTGGGCGTAGGCGGTGCCCCAGTCCGGCACATCGGTGTGGTAGAAGGCCGGCTCGAAGAACTTGTACTCCAGCACCAGCCGGTGCTCCGCACCCAGGCCGGCGTAGATCTCCTGCAGGGATTCGGCGAGCCGGTCCTGCCGTCCCCGGATGTCGTCCTGGCCCGGGTAGTTGGTGCCGTCGGCCAGCCAGATCTTCAGATCCTTGGAGCCGGTGGCATCCATGATCTCGATGCATTCGAGGTGGTGGTTGATGGCACGGCGGCGGACGGCCTCGTTGGAGGAGGTCAGCGAGCCGAACTTGTACTCATCGTCCTGGAAGGTGTTGGAGTTGATGGTGCCCAGGCCCACGCCCAGATCGGCAGCGTGGCTGCGCAGCGCGGCGTAGTCATCGACCTTGTCCCACGGGATGTGCAGGGCCACCGTCGGGGCCAGCCCCGTCAGCTCGTTCACCTTGGCGGCGTCGGCCAGCTTCTCCTGGATGGTCCGCGGTGTGCCCGGGGTGCCAAACACCTTGAAGCGCGTACCGGAATTCCCATAGGCCCACGAGGGAACCTCAATGGCCAGCTCATCGAGCCGGTCCAGCGCCATAGCCATGTCAGTCATGTTCGGATCCTTCTAGTTGCTGCCGGCCGCGCGGGCCAGCTGGTCTTCGAGGGTGGAAACTTCTTCGAGTACGACAAACCCCTCGTCGGGGTATTGTTCCGAGGTGGGGAACAGGATGGCCGTTTCCGCCGGCCAAGGTGCGGCGTGGCGCCGCCGGTGCCCATCAACCAGCCCGGGCCGGACCGATGACCGAAAACACAGTTTCATCCTGCGCCACTCTCGAGTTGAATCGTTTCATTGTGTCGATT
Source organism: Arthrobacter sp. 35W (assembly GCF_000482545.1). Taxonomy (GTDB): domain Bacteria; phylum Actinomycetota; class Actinomycetes; order Actinomycetales; family Micrococcaceae; genus Specibacter. The sequence goes on along the minus strand of NZ_KI519454.1, from coordinate 1,525,522 downwards.
CAAAGTACCCTTGGGAGCGAAGCAGTGTCAAGATCAAACTGAAATCCCCCGGTCCTCCTGCCGGGGAGACGGGAGCCTGCGGTGGTCCGCGCGGCAAGCATTAAGGATGTGGCCAACCAGGCCGGGGTGGCCGTCGGCACGGTGTCGAATGTGCTGAACTATCCCGACCGGGTTTCCTCGACAACGCGGGACCGCGTTCTGGCAGCCATCGCCGAGCTGGGGTTTGTCCGCAATGACGCGGCCCGCCAGCTGCGCGCCGGACGCAGCAGAACCATGGGCATGATTGTGCTGGATGCCGGCAACCCCTTCTTCAGCTCGGTGGCACGCGCCGCCGAGGAGGCCGCAGCCCGGGCCGGCAGCGCCGTCCTGCTGGGCAACAGCAGCCACGATCCCAGACGCGAACGGCACTACATCGAGCTGTTCGAGGAGCAGCGGATGCAGGGCATCCTCATCTCCCCCACGGGTGACGTCTCCGCCAGGCTGGCGGCAGCCGAGGCCGCGGGGTTGAAGATTGTCCTGGTCGACGCCCCATCCGACGGGCAGCGGTTCAGCTCAGTGGCCGTGGACAATGCCGCCGGAGGCTACGTGGCGGTGCGCCATCTGCTCGACGCCGGCCGACGCCGGATAGCATTCGTGGGCGGCAATGCCACACTCCGCCAGGTCCAGGACAGGTTGGCGGGTGCCCGCCGGGCTGTGGCGGAGGTGCCCGGTGCCACTCTGGAGGTTCTGACCGCCGCCGACCTGACCGTGCTGGGCGGCCGCGGGGTCGGTGACGACCTGCGCAGGCGGACACCCGGCACCGCTCCGGACGCCCTGTTCTGCGCCAATGACCTGCTGGCGCTGGGCGTCATCCAGTCACTGGCCATGCTCGGCGGCCTGCGGATTCCAGAGGACATCGCCCTGATTGGCTACGACGACATCGACTTCGCCGCCTCCGCGGTGGTCCCGCTGTCCTCCATCCGCCAGCCCGCCGAGCTGATCGGCCGCACCGCCGTCGAACTTCTCCTCGAACAGACGGCGGACGAGCCGCCAGCGCCCCGCTCGGTGGTCTTCACCCCCGAACTGGTGGCCAGGGCCAGCACGGGACATTAATCGCACAGGTGCCGATTCGCCCTAGCTGGCCAGCCCCATCCGCGGGGCCAGCCAGTCCAGGGCGGGCCCCATCGCCGCAATGGGCACGGCCCATGCATGCCCGGCGCCGGCCACGAGCTGGGTGCGCACCTTCATGCCGGCGGTGGATGCCGCGGCTGAAACTATGGCCATATTCGCGCCGAATTCGGAGTCTTGGGCTCCGGCGGCGAAGTAGGCCCAGCTGTCGCTGTACTGCCCTTTCGCGAGGACATTCAACGGGGTGAGGGCATCGAAGGCCGCCGTGTCGCCGCCAAAGGCTGTCTTGACTGTCGTGGCGCGGTCAGCGCTCAGGGCCGGCTCCTTCTCGCCACTGAAGTCCAAGGCATTGGGGTAGATGTCCGGGTGCAGCGCTGCCATTTGGATGGAACAGGTGCCGCCAAAGGAGAACCCGCCCATGGCCCAGCGCTGCGGATTGGCATCCACCATCAGGGACGCCTTGATCCACGCGGGGACGTCCTGGGTCAGGTAGGTGTCCGCCTTGGCCAGGTTTGAGTCCATGCACATGGTGTTGCCGTCGGTTGATCCGTTGGCATCGACCACAACCACCACAGGGGCCAGCCCCCGGTGGGCACCTGCGTAGGAGTCCATCAACGTTGACAGTTGTCCGCCGCCGAGCCAGTCCTGCGGGGAGCCGGGCTGCCCGGCGATGAGCACCAGCACCGGCAGCCGTGGACCGTTGGCGGCGTTGTAGGCCGGCGGCAGGTAGACGTACCCCGTGCGGGGGCTGAAGCCCGACACCGTCCCCGGAATGTCCACCGAGTACACGCTGCCGCGCCCCGGCATCTGCGCCGGCGGCTCCCAGCCGGATGCCGCCCCACCGCCGGCGCTGGTTCCAACGTCGGGCGACGCGGGTTTGGCCGACGTCGGCAGGGGCGCGATGCCCGAGGCGGCGGCGCCGGTGATGTCGTCAATCGTGCGGTATTGGCCGAAGTAGGCGTTGATCTGCAGCGCCGCGCAGAGGATCACCACCAGCATGGCCACCGGGGCCAGCAGCCGCCGGCGCCACGTGGCACCCACCAGATTGAGCACCGCCAGCACCAGGCCAAGGACGGCGACGGCGCACCAGCCCTGCACGGCCAGCGGCAGATCGTAGGCACTGAGCTGCGCAGCGTGCACGGCCCACCAATTGATGCCGACGGCAGCAATGGCCGATGCGAGCACGGCGCCCGCCACCCACAGCAGCCACCGGCGGCGGTTGCGGGCCAGCAGGTAGATGCCCGCCAAACAGGCCAGCGCGCCCACGACCAGTGGCACCGGCCCCGCCAGCAGGTCAAGGGAGGTGATGCCCGCCAGCACGGACCACCACCTCTCGCCCCAGACTTCCGACCATGGACCACGCATCCCTTCACAGCTTGCCAAAGACCATTCTGGGCCCATAAGGCTGGGAAGTTCCTGAAAGGTGCCTCGGTGCCGCGTGCCGGGGCGAATCAAAGGTCTTTCACAGCAAGACGTTGCACACTGGACTCTGGCATGCCGCCGCGGCCGGCCGGAAGGGAGTGTGTCATGAAGTCCACCGTGCTGGTCCTGGCTGCGGCGGGGGCTCTGGTGCTGGCCGGATGCAGCAGCTCCGCTTCGACGGTTTCGCCTGGTGGGCTGCCCGTCGGGCCGTCGCCGGGCCCGGCCGCCGCCCCCTCCGCCGATTCCTTGCTGAGCACAGTTGTCGTGCTGGGCGATTCGCTGTCCACCGGGTACGGCACCAGCCCCGAGTTGGCGTGGCCGGCGCTGCTGCAGGATGATTTCGACACCCGCGGTGCAGCGGTGCAGATCATCAACGCCGCACGGAACGGCAGCGGCTACGTCAGCATCGGCGACGATGATGAGACGTTCGTGGACGAGGCGGCGGAGATCCCCTCCGACACGTCATTGGTGGTGGTGTTCGGATCGGAAAACGACATGGGGTACGACGACGGTGAGCTGCGGGAAGCTGCCGCCCAAACCTATGCCGGCATCAAGGCCGCGGCGCCAACGGCCGCCGTCGTCGTCGTTGGCCCGCCCTCCTACACCGACGATCCCGAGCCTGAGCGACTGCAGGTCCGGGACGCGGTGGCATCCGAGGCCCAGGCTGCCGGAGTGGCCTTTGTCGATCCCATTGCCGAGCACTGGATCATGGGACGCGCCGATGAGCTGATCGGGCCCGACGGGGACCATCCCAGCGAGGCCGGGCAGTACTACCTCGCGGGTCTTTTCGACTCGATGGTCTCGGCCAGGCTGCCGGCTCCAGTGGCAGGCTAGGCCGGCCGCTTGGCCTCGGCAACCTCGATGAGCCGGTTGGTTCCGTTGTTCCAATTGGCGCTCAGCGCTGCCACAGCGGCCGGGACATCGCCGGCCAGCAGGGCCGTGGCGATCGCCTCATGTTCGGAGGCGGAGCGCTCAATCAGATCCGTGCTGGAGACCAGCAGCCGCTCATAGCGGCGCAGGGCCAGCTTCATGGACGCGATGCTTTCCGCCAGGCGCCGGTTGGGATTGCCGGAGAGCAGCAGCTCATGGAACTGGTCGTCGTGGAGGTCCAGCTCCGCCGAGGAGCCGATCGAATCCGTGAATCCGCGGGCCTGGGCCAGCAGCTCGGGCGCGATCTTGGCCAATGCCTCCGGCGCGGTGAGGGAGACGGCCAGGGATTCCAGGGCCGCGATGATCTGCACCATCTCCGCGAAATCCGCCGCGCTGACAGGTGCCCAACGGAACCCCTTGCCGGATTCTCGGTCTATGACACCCTGCTGCGTGAGGGATATCAGGGCCTCGCGCAGCGGCGTGCGGCTGACGCCCAGCTCCACGGACAGGGCCACCTCATTGATGGCCGATCCCATGTCGAAATCACCCGCGCCCACACGTTCCATGATTTCGGTTTCGATCTGCTCGCGCAGGGTTTGACGCTGTATTGACATGCCGTTCTCCTCACTCTGCGGTCCAGTCCCCCACCGCAGACTGTTCATCGCATCCTAGCTGAAGCAATCTCTTGCCCGCGTTCTACATGCAGTATACTGTATACAGGAGAAAGGGGTCCCATGCCACAGCCATTTGTTGTAGGACTGATCGTCAATCCCGTTGCCGGCCTCGGCGGCCCGTGCGCCCACAAGGGCAGCGACGCTCCCGACATCCGCGAGCTCGCCCGGGCAGCAGGAGTGGAACCCCAATCGGCGCTGCGGACCCGGCGCGCCCTCCGGCAGCTGGTCGACAGGCTGGCCCACCAGGGCCGCGACGTCGTTGTGCTCACCGGGCCCGGCGAACTCGGCGAAGACGCCGCGGCAGGCCTGTGCAGCGTGCGGCTGGCCTCCCCCTGGGCCGAGCCAGATGGCGCGCAGTCCGCGTCACATGGGGCAACAACGGCCGCCAGCACGCGCACCCTTGCGCTGGCCCTCCGGGACTCCGGTGTGGACCTGCTGCTCTTTGCCGGCGGCGACGGCACCGCCCGCGACATTCTCGACGCCGTCGACGGCGCCCTGCCCGTGCTGGGCATTCCGGCCGGCGTCAAGATCTATTCCGCGGCCTTTGCGCTGACGCCCGTTGCGGCCGGGTCCGCGGCGGCGGCATGGCTGCTCTCCCCCGCCCGCGCCACCACCGAACGCGATGTGGTGGACATTGACGAGGACGCGCTGCGGGCCGGTGCGGCCTCCCCCGCGTACTACGGGTCCCTTCGGGTGCCCGTCGACCCCACCCGGCTCCAGGACCGCAAGACCCCCACCCCCGCCTCCGACGCCACGGCCGTCGGCGCATTGGCCGATGCCTTTGCCGCGTCAATGCGGGCAGGCCACGCCTATGTGCTCGGCCCCGGCGGCACCACCCTCGCCGTCGGCTGCTCCCTCGGCCTGAAGCTGACCAGGCTGGGTGTGGATGTGGTGCGCGACGGCGTGCTGCTGGCCAAGGATGCCACGGCCGCAGAGCTGGAAGAATTGTTGTCCGGCGTCACGGCTACCATCGTGGTCACGCCCCTGGGCGGCCAGGGCTTCATTGTGGGCCGTGGAAACCAGCAGCTCACCGCAGAACTCGTTAGGGGCACTGAACTGCTGGTGATCGCGACGCCGGCGAAGCTGGCCTCGCTGGGAACCCGCGCCCTGCGCGTGGACACCGGCAGTGCAGAGGCCGACGCCGCCCTGAGCGGCTACACCAAGGTTTTCACCGGCCCCGGCACTGAAACCGTCTACCCCGTCGGCACTTTGGACTAGGCGCCCCTAACAACTTTCCACCAGCATTTCCCCCCGACCCATCGATCATCACCCACTCAAGGAAGCGACACCCGATATGGAGAACACCATGCGTTTGCAGGATAAGAAGGCCCTTGTCACCGGCGGCGGTTCCGGCATCGGCCGGGCCACGGCCTTGGCCATGGCTGCGGCAGGCGCCGACGTCGCCGTCGTCGACATCAACCACGCAGCGGCCGAGGCCGTGGCGGCGGAGATCCAGGCACTGGGCGTCAACGCCGTCGCCATTGCCGCCGACGTCGCCGACGAGACCTCCGTGAAAGCGGCGGTGGAGCAGGCTGTGGCCGCCCTGGGCACCATCAACGTCCTCTTCAACAACGCCGGCATCATCCGCCGCGCCAACGTCATCGACACCACCACCGCCGAGTGGGACCAGGTCATGGCCGTCAACGTCCGCGGCGTGTTCCTGATGTGCAAGTTTGTGGTGCCGCTGATGATCGCCAATGGCGGCGGCGCGATCGTGAACACCGGCTCCGGCTGGGGACTGAAGGGCGGCGGCACCGCGCTGTCCTACTGCGCCTCCAAGGCGGCGGTGGTCAACATGACCCGCGCCCTGGCGATCGACCACGGCCCGGACAACATCCGCGTCAACTCCGTCAACCCGGGCGACACGAACACACCGATGCTGCGCGAGGAGGCCCGCCAGCTCTCCCAGGAAGAGCAGAGCTTCCTGGACGAGTCCAACGACCGCCCGCTCAAGCGCATGGGCACCCCTGACGAAATCGCCGAGGCAGTGGTGTGGCTGGCCAGCGACGCCAGCTCCTACGTCACCGGCGCTGCGCTGGTGGTCGACGGCGGCGGCATCGCCTAAGCGCCTAATGGCATGAGGCCCGTCCCGGATTCCGGGGCGGGCCTCTGCCGTGCCGCACCCTTGACTCGCCTTCAAAAGGTGTCCAAACTCGCGGTAGGTGCAAACAGTTTTCGCTGGACCACCGCGGACGTGGCCTGCGTCGCCAGGGAAAGGTCAGGGAGAATAGCCCATGGACGCCGACCACGCAGAAGGGCCAAAGGAAGAGCCACCGGAGGAACGCATCGCCGTTTTGTTCATCCAAGGGATGGGCGAACAGCTCCCCATGGATACTCTCAGGGACTTCGTGGCTGCGGTCACCATGCCAGCGGATGACGAGACTCCGCCACCCAGTCTGTTTAACAAACCGGACAGGCTCTCGGATGGAACAGATCTGCGCAGGCTGACACTCCCCGGGAAACGCCCTAGGCCTACCGCCGATTTCCTTGACTTCTACTGGACACCGGAGTTCACGCCAGGCCGCACCCTTGGCGTCGTGCGGTGGACGGTCAAGTATGCCGCGAGGCCCTTCTTCCTGTACAAGAACCACACCACACGGACCATGATCATGTGGTTTCAAATACTGACGGTACTAGCTGCAGCGATTCTCTATTTTCTTGGTTGGTTATTTCACCAATGGAATCTGGACACCATGCCGATCGTCTGGATTCCCCTTCTGGCGGTGGCTCTGTCCGCCGCCGTGTGGGCGTGGTACTTCATGGGACATTTCCTATCGGATGTTTTACGCTATTTCTCGCCTTTGCCACGCGATATTCCCGCCCGCGATCGAATTCGCCGGCGTGGGGTGGAGCTCATAAAGAAGCTTCACAGTGGGGACGAGTACACGCGGATCATTGTCGTGGGCCACAGCCTGGGGTCCGCCATTGGCTACGATATTCTGCGGATTGCGTGGGACGCGCTGCGGCTGCCTGATGATGATTCTGGATCTCCCATTAAGCAGTCCAGTGCAGAACAGCTGGAGTCCACCGGAACGACCAGTGTCCACCTGTTTCAACAACAGCAATACCGGCTGCACAGGGAGAACGCCACTGCAGGGATTCCATGGAAAGTCAGTGACTTTGTAACCTTGGGGTCGCCGCTCACTCATGCCGAAACCATTCTGTCCAACAAACGGCATGTCCTTGCAAAAAAGTTCGCAGAGCTGGAACTGCCAACGTGTCCACCATCGTTCGCACCTGGGGACAAAGGCGCTTTCTACGAATACAAACGGCCGGAGAACCCCCGTCGCTCCTATCTCGTGGGAAATTCCTCGGCCGTATTTGGACCTACGCGGTGGACAAATCTCTATTTCCCCAGCCGAAGGCTCCTGGAGGGCGACCCTGCAGGAGGGCCGCTTGCTCCCGTGTTCGGATCAGGCGTCAGGGACGTGCCTGTGCGGCTGAGCTACCGGCCAGGCCGGGCCAGGGTCATGAAACGCGTTCCCTTCTGGTCGCATTCCTGCTATTGGTCTAGGCAGGCCGACACTCGCGACGGGAAGTCAAAGGACCGGGAGCCGATGGATGACTTTACCTCGACAAAGGATGCAGTTCCCGCGTTGAAGTCGGTAATCCAGTTGTGATGCCAACTTCCCAGCAAAAGTAGACCGCCCCGGCATCCGGGACGGGCAACTTCTGGTGGAACCAGGAATCGACCTTGCAGTTGTGGCGGCTTCCGCGGCACGGACCCCGCCACAACTGCAACCTCGATTCAGGCGGGTGCCGGAACTGGGTCAGCGTCCGGCGTCGGAGGCGGCGAGCCAGACGGCCAGGTCCAGAAAAAGCGCCGCGGACCAGCCAAAGCCGGTGGTAGCGCCGACCGCACGGGTGCCCGTGAGCGGGTTCCAGTACTCGTGCAGCCCCCCGCTGGCGACGACCATCGCCACGGTCTGCTCGGCCAGGGCGGCAGCGTCGGCCTCCAGCCCGCTGCGGAGCAGGCCCTGGACGATCAGCCAGTTGACGTTCAGCCACACCGGGCCGCGCCACATGCGGTCCTGGTTGAACTCGGGCTCGGACAGGCCCACCGTGGGCAGACCGTACGGTGCCCCCAATAGTGTGGGGTCCGCCAGCTGGGCCGTCAGCGCGGCCTTCACGGGAGCCGGGAGCCGGCCGGTCAGCAGCGGCATCAGGCCAAAGGGCGTCACAGTCCCCCGCCGTCCTGCCGGGGTCAGTGCCACAAATCGCCCCACCTCGGAATCGAAGCGACGCTCCACCAAGGCTGCAGCCGTCGACTCCGCGAGGGCACGGTGCCGTGCGGCGGTCTCGGGGTCGCCGGATTCCTCGGCCAGATCCGCCATGGCATCCAACGCGACCACCAGGTAGCTGGGCAGGTCCGGCGCGAACACCGGGCCACCGTCGTCGAACAGCGGCGAATCATCCAGTCCGGAGGAGTAGACGTGTTCGTAGCCCGGCAGGCCGTCCGGCGTGGGCCGGGCAAACCACCAGGCGTGCAGCCGGTCCAGCCCGTCCCGCAGCTCGCTTTGGAGTTGGGTTCCGGCCACGGCGTCGACGGCGCGCGCCGCCCAGGCGGCCAGCGGCGGTTTGGTGATGGGCATGTCGCCCTGGGTGACCATCGGAGAATCCGCCCCGTGGATCCGGGCCAGGGTGGCCAGATCCCCGGGCGGCATGTCCCCGACGCAGGCCAGCGTGCCGTGGTCGTGGACGACGTCCGGAAGGCCGCCGTCGGGCGCCTGCTCGGCGAAGAACAGCCGCAGCTGGTCCCCCGCCAGCTCGGCGTCGCCGTGGCGCAGACCTATGCTGATGAAGTAGGAATCCCACTGCCAGGCCGCAACGTAGCCCTGCTTTGAGGGCACGACGGCGTCAATGCCGGGGTGTGTGTCCAGCTGGACGATGTTGCTCGCCAGGATCCACCAGGCGTAGCGCACGAGCTCCAGATTGGTGGCGCGGACGGCGGGAAGCCGGGCGAACCACTCGCTCCACCGCGCCGAGGCCGACGCCGCAACCTCGGCATGGCTGTCCGGTTCCGGAGCCTCGTCCACGGGCTGCCCGATCCGCACCAGCACACTGGCGCCGGGTTCAAGCCATAGGCGGACGACGCCGTCATCGCCGGCGGAGGGGACGGATCCGGCTGTGGCGGACCAGTGGATCCCGGTTCCCTCCACCTCGGACACCGGCTGCCCCTCGGCACCGATACCGAAGGGCTCCAGCACCACAGACACCGGCTGCCCCAGGGCGCCGATGCTCAGGGCATCCGCGCCCACGAGGACCAGCGAGGCCTCCGAGGTGCCGAAGGTGATACCTTCGGGTTCCACAACTGTGACATCCAGCGGCCGGCCAGCACCGTCGAACACGGCGATCCGGCGCAGATGCGTGGACTTCTGTGGGCTGCGCTCGTAGATGGCGCCGGCAACCCGCAGGCCGCCCGCGGCCGCCCCCTCGGTTCCGGGCCCGCCGTCGTTCCTGAACACCAGCAGCCGCGATCCGCGGTCCGTCAGTGGCACCTCGCACAGGTCCAGAAACTCCCCTGCACCGGCCCATGAACCCATCAGGAGCCGCCCATGCCGGACATGGCCATGGAGTTGAGGATCTTGCGGTTGCCGATCAGGAAGGCGATCAGCATCGGCACGATGGAGATGGCCGAGGCGGCCATGACCAACGAGTAGTTGATGCCGCCATACTGGCCGGTGAACTGGGAAAGCAGCAGGGGCACAGTGAACTGTTCCTCGCTGTTGAGCACGATGAGCGGCAGGAAGAAGTTGTTCCAGGCGCTCAGTGCCACCACGATCGACAGCGCGGCCAGCCCGGGCTTGATGTTCGGCAGCACCACGCTGAACAGGATGCGCCAACGTCCGGCACCGTCCAGCCGTGCCGCCTCTTCCAGCTCAACGGGCAGCGAGCGGATGAACTGGCGGACCAGGAACACGGCAAACGGGTTGCAGAGCACGGCCGGAATGATCAGGGCCAGATGCGTATCCACCCAGCCCAGGGCGGAGAAGATCATGTACAGCGGCACAATGGTCACCTGCTGGGGCACCATCTGCGTGGCCAGGAACAGCACGAAGAGGAACTTGCTGCCCTTGAAATCAATCCGGGCAAAGGCGTAGGCCGCCATGGAGGCCGTCAGAATGGTGCCGGCCACGGTGAGCACGCAGATGTAGATGCTGTTCCAATAGGCCAGCCCAAACGGCGCCGCATTCCAGGCATCCGCGTAGTTGGCGAAGTTCCACGGCGCTGGGAACAGGCCCAGCGGATCCGCAATGATCTGCGGCAGGGATTTGAAGGAGGTCAGCAGCATCCACAGGAACGGCGCCACCATCAGGAAGCCGCCGACGCCCAGGAACACGTGCAGCAGCACCCGGGAGGCGCGGCTGCCGGTGGCGTGCCGGCGCGCCGGACGCCCGGCGGCGCGCACCCGGACCTTCGAATCTTGGATCAGAGTTGTTGCCACGGTGGTCAGCTTTCGTAGTGGACAAACCGGCGCTGCAGCATCAGCTGCACGGCCGTGACGAGGAGGGTGAGGAGCAGCAGGATGATCGAGGCGGCGCTTGCCATGCCGAACTCGAAGTTCTTGAAGCCGTCCTCATAGATCTGGTACACGATGGTCCGTGCGGAATCGTCCGGCCCGCCGCCCTTGGTGAGGATGAAGACGACGTCGAATGTCTGGAAGGAGCTGATGACGGCCACCACGGTGGAGAAGAACACCACCGGGGACAGCAGCGGCAGCCGGATCCGCAGCATGGTCCGCAGCGGGCCTGCGCCGTCGACCTTGGCGGCCTCCAGAATCGAGGGCGAGATGCCCTGCAGGCCGGCCAGGAAGATGATCACGTTCAGCCCCAGCGAGGACCAGATGGTCACGATGCACACGGCCGGCAGCACAAAGCGCGGATCCCCCAGCCAATCCGGCCCCGGGATGCCGAACACCTTGGCGAAGGAGGAGTTCAACGGGCCGTCCGCCCGCAGGATCTGCTGCCACACCAGGGAAATGGCGATGGAGCTGGTCATTACGGGGGCGAAGTACATGATCAGGTAGCCCGTGCGCGCCCGCAGCCTGTCCAGGCCGACGGCGATCAGCAGGGACAGTGCCAGGCCGATCGGCACGGTGATGAGGGCGATCGCCACGGTGTTGATGATGGCCCGCAGGAATTCCGGGTTGGCCATCTGGGCGGCGAAGTTGTCGGTGCCCACCCATTCCAGGGCCGTGAGGCCGTCCCACTTGGCAAAGGCCAGGACCATGCCGACGGCGAACGGCAGCAGGACGAAGACGCACATGCCCAGCAGCTGCGGACCGACGAACACCAGGCCCATCCATCGGTCGCGCCGCCGCCAGCCGGCCTCCCTGCGCTCCACGATGGCTGTGCCGCTGCCATTTTGGGCCCCGCCGTCCGGGCGGCCGCCGGAGCGGCCACCCGGGTTGCCGCTCCGGCGGCTGCCATGCAAGGTAGTTGCCACGGCGTTAGGCCGCCTTGGCCATCATGGTGGACAGCTGCGCCACCACGTCGTCGGCGCTGGTCTTGCCCTCGTACAGGGAGAGCATGAGTTCGCTGACGTCCGAGGACAGCCCCGGGACCTTTGCCTCCTTGGCGTAGTCGGAGAAACCGGCATCACGCAGGTCAAGGAACGTCTGGGCGTGGGCCGGGTAGGAACCGTCCAGGACGACGGCGTCGGCCCCCTTGATCGACGGAACGGCGTTGCCGCCGTCGGCCAGGCGCAGGGTCTGGCCATTGGCGCTGAGGAACTCCGTCAGGAAGGTAGTGGCCGCCTCGGGCGCCTTCGTCTTGGCATTGATCACCAGGTAGGACGCGGCGACGCCGCTGGCATCGGGCTTGCCGGAGGCGGAGGGCCACGGCGCGATGTCGTAGTCGTCCTTGCTGCCTGACTGCTCCGCCGTCGCGATGCCGTAGCGGCCCTGGACGTAGAAGCCGGCCTTGTGGGAGGCGAAGAGGCTGTCGCCGCCCGAGCCCTCCGGGAGGGTGTCGGCCACGGTGAAAAGCTTCTGCTGGAAGGCGTCGCCCAACTGCTTCAGGGCGGCCTTGCCAGCGGCGTCGTTGGGGAGCACAAAGGTGCCTGCCGCATCGAAGACCTTGCCTCCGTTGGCAGCAACCCAGCTCCAGTGCGTGGCCCAGTAGTTCCAGAACAGCGCACCGTGCATGCCGGCGCCGGCCAGCTTGCGGCACATGTCCAGGAAGGTGTCCACGGTCCACTTGCCCGCCGCGGCGAGCTCGGCCGGGTTCTCGGTGATGCCGGCTGCGGCCAGCGACTTCTTGTCGAACCACATCACGTCCGGGTTGCAGTCGTTTGGCAGGGCAAAGAGGCCCTTGTCCGTCTTGGCCGCACCGAAGAGCGCCTCGTTGAAGTCGGAGGCCTTCAAGCCGCCGCCATTGACCACCGAGTCCAGGTTCATCAGCACACCGGCATCGACAAACTTGCCCATGTAGTCATCGCCCACATAGAACACATCAGGTGCCGTGCCGCTGGTCAGCTGGGTGAGCAGCTTGGAGTGGTACTCCGAGTAGGAGGGCACCATCTGCAGCGTGGCGGCGATGGAGGCATGGTCCTTCTTGAACTGCTCGTTGAACTTCTTGAAGCGCTGGCCTTCCTCCGGAGTGCCCCAGGTGGACCAGGTAATCTTGGCGTCCTTGCCGCCGCTGGCTGCGCCGCCGCCGCAGGCGGAGATGGCCAGCAGTGCGGCCGCCCCCAGCGAACCGGCAAAGAAGGTGCGTCGGGTGAAAAGGGAGTTCGTCATTGATTTCTCCTAAGCAGTGTCTGTAACAGTGTCTGTGGGGCGGTGTGTCAGCGGACGGCCGGATCGGCGACGGCGGCCGGGGTGGCCTCCGATGCCGGGACGGCCCCGAAGTACTTGCGCTGGTAGGCGCGCCAGGTGATGGCCCAGCGCTCGGGCGCATCGAAGTCATCGTGGTGGATGTGGTGCACCGTCTGGTTGTGCGGGGCGGTGCGCACCGTCTCCGGCTCCTCGCGGCATTCGCGGACCACTTCGGCCAGGGCCGCGACGTACTCGTCGATCTCCGTCTTGGAGTAGGACTCGGTGGGCTCCAGGGTGAACGGCTGGGCCACCAGATACGGGTGGTGGCTGGTCCAGTAGTGCATCCCGAAGTCGGAGAGGCGGATGCCGATCTCCTCCGAGGAGATGCCCGTTTCCTCGAACAATTCCTCCCAGGAGTAGCGGACCTGTTCGATGCGGCGCTTGCCCTCGGCGTAGGGGGCGCTGGCGCCGGGGATGGCCAGCACCTGGCTGAGCAGGTAGTTGTTGTTCAGTACCGCGATCTCGGCCACCTGGCGCAGACCCTCGGCGCCGAGCGCCATGATCCAGGCGTAGGCGCGGATGATGTTCGGGGTCACACCGTAGAACGGGGCGATCTTGCCGACCGACTGCGGGTGGTCGCCATTGATCACGAACCTGTCCCCCACCTTGTCGATGGTGGGGCCGGGCAGGAACGGGACCAGCTTCGCCGAGACGGCGCTGGCACCGGCACCCGGGCCGCCGCTGGCGTGCGGGGTGCTGAAGGTCTTGTGCAGGTTGAAGTGGCACAGGTCGAAGCCGGCCTCGCGGGCCCGGGTGATGCCCAGGATGCCGTTGGCGTTGGCCTGGTCGTAGGCTGCCAGGCCGCCGACTCCGTGCACCAGATCGACAAACTCGCGGATCCTGGCGTTGTAGATGCCGGTGTCCTCCGGGTTGGTGATCATCAGTGCTGCGGTGCGCGGGGAGACGGCTGCCTTGAGGGCCTCGATGTCCGGGTAGCCATCGGCGTCGGGCATCAGGGTGATCACCTTGTAGCCGGCGGCCTTGGCGCAGGCGGCGTTGGAGGGGTGGGAGAAGATCGTGGTGATGACCTCATCGCGGCTTTCGCCCTCGCCATTGGACTCGTGGTAGGCGCGGATCATGGCGATGTTGGACCAGATTGCGGCGGAACCGCCCTGGGTCTGCAGGCTCACGCGCTCCAGGCCGGAGATCTCCGCCAGCAGCTGCTCGGTCCGCCAGAAGATCTCCAGGATGCCTTGGACCTTGGATTCATCCTGCAGCGGGTGCAGATCCATGGCCTTGGTGGTGCGCAGGAGGGCCTCGTTGATCTTGGGGCTGTACTTCATGGTGCAGGTGCCCTGGCCGATGTCCACGTTGAAATCGGCGCCCAGGTTCTCCTGGCTCAGGCGCAGGAAGTGGCGCACCACGCGCATCTGGGCCAGCTCGGGCAGAGCCGGGGCGGTGCTGCGGCGGACGGCGGCCACCTGGCCGGCGCGGCGCGAGAGGGCCTCGGACTCCACAGCTGCGGGGCGCTGGACCAGCACGCCGCGCTCCCCCGGGGTGCTCAGCTCGAAGATGATCGGCTCATCCCAGCTGGCCTGGTGGAAACGCCGCAGGGCCGGCTTGGGTGCTACGGGAAGGCTCATCTCAGTTCTCCTGGAAGGTCGTGGCCAGTGCGGCGGCCAGTGTGTCGATGTCGGCGGTGTTGGTCAGTTCGGTGACGCACACCAGCAGGCGGTGCTCGCCGGCCACCACGCCGGCGTCGATGTTCTTCGAGCGCATCAGTTCAACCAGGCGCCGGGCCGTCATCCCGGTGCCGGCGACGTCGATGGTGAACTCGCGCAGGTGCAGTGCCGTGTCGGTGAGCTCGACGCCGTCCAAGGCCGCCAGCGTCTGGCGGGCGTAGGCGGTGCGGGCCAGCAGGGTCTCGCCCAGCTCGGCCATGCCGGCCGGCCCCATCACGGAGAGGTACACGCCGGCGGCAATGCCCCAGAGTGCTGCGGCCGTGCCCACCCATTCCTTGCCCTCTTCGCGCAGGGCGAAGGAGGTGCGGTCCCAGGCCACGTCGCCGAAGCCGTATTCGCCCTCCACGGTGGTGCTTTCGATGCCGAACAGCCGCGAGGGCATTTCCAGCACAAAGGCCGGGTCGTCGTGGACGGAGATGAAGCCGCCGCGTCCGCCGCCAAACCACTGGCGCACGCCCAGGGACTGGATGTCGCCGCAGACAATGTCGGCTCCCCAGTCGGCCGGCGGGGCCAGCACACCACAGCCGATGGGATCGGTGCCGACCACCAGCAGGGCGCCGCGGTCATGCGCCGTGGCGGCCAGCTCGGCGCCGGCGGCCTCCAGGGCACCGAAGTAGCTCGGGGTCTCCAGCCAGACGGCGGCAGTCTCGTCGGTGACCAGGCTGCGGACGGCGGCCAGATCGGCCACACCGTCGACGGTGGGGACCACCACGAGGTCCAGGAAGGGGCGCACGTAGTCGCGGACCTTGGACATCTTGTCCGGGTGCACGTCGGAGGCCACAATCACCGTGCGGCGGCCGGTGATGCGCCCGGCCATGGCCAGCGACGTCGCGGTGGCCTGGTAGCCGTCGTAGGTGGGGACGTTCACGACGTCCATGTTCAGCAGCTCGGCCATCAGCGACTGATACTCGAACAGGGCCTGGAAGCGGCCGTGGTCCTCGTAGGGCTCTCCGGCGTAGGCGGTGAGGAACTCGCTGCGGCCAATGACGTCCTCGACAACCGCGGGGACGTAGTGGTTGTAGACGCCGGCGCCCAGGAAGGTGAGGTATTCGCGGGTGCTGGTGTTCTTCGCCAGCAGCGAGCTGACGTGCCGCTCGAGGTCCGCCTCGGCCGTGAAGGGCTCTGGCAGGTTGAGCAGGCCCTTGACGCGCAGCTCGGCGGGGATGTCCGCGTAGAACTCCTCGATGCTTGCCGCGCCGGTGGCTGCCAGCATGGCGGCCCGGGAATCGGGGGCGGTGTTGGGGATGTACGGGTGGACGGCTTGTTCCGTCATGGGGTCACCTCTGCTGTTGGAGTGGAAAGGGGGGTCGAAAAGTCTGTTGCTGCGCCGGGCTCCGCCGCGAGAACGACGGCGTCGGCGTGGTCGTGCTGGACCACCAGCACGCCGCGGGGCGGCACGGTGGAGGCAGCGCTGCCGCCCACCAGAACCGTCGCACTGGAGGGAAGGTCCACGGGGACGTGGTCCGTGCCGCGGTTGAGCACAAAGCTGAAGGAGGAGTCGGGTCCGCGGCGCACCACGAGTTCGACGGCGTCGCCGGCCTCCGCGCTGGCGGGCAGCGGGCGCCGGGCCACGCCGGCCTCGTCCAGGATCTCCGCCATCAGCACCGACATGCCGTCCTCGGCCAGTGCGGCGCTGAGGTACCAGGCGCTGCCGGCGCCGTGCTCGCGCACCGTCACAGCCGCCCGCCCGTCCAGCTCGCCGCCGCTGTAGCGGGCCACGATCCGGGCATCCACGGCATCGATCCATTCGGTGATGGTGTGCACTCCGCGCGGCTCCCCGGCCAGCAGGATCTCCCCCGCGGTGCCGTCGGGCAGCGGCCACACCTCGTCAACCTCCACCCCCAGCAGCGGGCGCAGCGGGCCCGGGGCGCCGCCGTCGTGCATGTGGTCGTTGGCGTCGACAACGCCGGAGAACGGCCCGACGACGACAGTGCCGCCGGCAGCCGCGAAGGCCTCAAGCTGCGCCGCCAGCTCCGGCTGGACCAGGTAGAGGTTGGGGAGCAGCAGCACCTTGTAGCTGGTGAGGTCTGCCCCGGCCCGGACCAGGTCCACCGTGGCGCCCAGCCCGAAGGTGGCGCGGTGCCAGGCCCGGGCGGCCTTGATCCAGGGCAGGCGGTCGGTCGGCAGCGAATCCGGGGCGGCGAGGGCCCAATTGGAATCCCAATCGCAGAGCATGGCCACCTGGGCCACCACCCGGCTGCCCTTCACGGCGGCGAGTCCCGCCAGTTCAGCGCCCAGGACGCTGCATTCGGCGAAGGTGCGGCTGCGCTCCCCGCGGTGCCCCAGGATGGCGGCGTGGAACTTCTCCGGGCCGAACTTGGCCGCGCGCCACTGGAAGTACATGATGCCGTCCGCGCCGTGGGCCATGGCCTGGTAGCTGTCCAGACGCATGACGCCGGGCGCCTTGGGCACGTTGACCTCGCGCCAGCTGACGGCGCTGGCGGACTGCTCCAGCAGCAGCCACGGGGCTCCGCCCTTGGCGCCGCGCATCAGCGCGTAGTTCAGCGCCGCATCCACATGGGAGCGGGGGTCGGCCGGGTCCGGATAGGCGTCGTCGGTGACGATGTCCTCGGCGTCTGCGAACTTGAAGTAGTCCAGCTCGTGCAGGATGGACATGAAGTTGGTGGTCACCGGCAGCTCCGGCGTCACCTCGCGGAGCACCTGGACCTCCGCGGTGAAAAGCTCCAGCATGGCGTCGGAGGAGAAGCGTTCAAAGTCCAGCCGCTGGGTGGAGTTGATGGGGCCTGTGGCCGTGCGCGGCGGCTCGATGGCCTCGAAGTCCAGGTAGTGCTGCCCCCAGCAGCTGGTCCCCCAGGCCTCGTTCAGCGCCTCGATGCTGGAGTACTTGGACTTCAGCCAGCCGCGGAAGTGCATCCCGGAGGCATCGCACCAGCAGCGGGCCACATGGTCGCCGTACTCGTTGGAGACGTGCCACAGCCGCACTGCCGGGTGGTTGCCGTAGCGTTCGGCCATGGCCCGGGTGAGCTTGAGGGCGTAGGCCCGAAACACCGGGGAACTGAAGCAGTAGGCCTGGCGGGAGCCGAAGGCCAGCCGCACGCCGTCGGCCGTCACCGGCAGAACCTCGGGGTGCTTGCGGATCAGCCAGGCCGGCGGGGTGGCCGTTGCCGTGGCGAGGTCGACGGCGATCCCGGCGCTGTGGAGCAGTTCGATGACTTCATCCAGCCAGCCGAAGTCGAAGCGGCCCTCCTCCGGTTCCAGCAGCGGCCAGGAGAACACCGAGACGGTGATGAAGTTGACACCGGCCTTCTGCATGAGGCGCACGTCCTCCTGCCACACCTCGCGCGGCCACTGCTCGGGGTTGTAGTCGCCCCCAAACGCAATGCCGTTGAGCCTTACAGTGCGGGTCATCCTCGACCGACCTTCCATGTTTCCGGCGTGTGTCTGCTGTATACAGTACACACCGTACAGTATGAATTGTGATCTTGAACACCCCCGCATGGAATTGCCGAAAAATGTCGTCCGGCATGCAAGACACCCCCTGGAGGTCCGTCGTCATCGGACCTCCAGGGGGTGCATTTCCAGGCTTCAGCGCGGCTGGATGCTGCCCCGGATGATGACCTCCGGCGGCAGCAGCGAGCCTGCCGCGGCCGGCTCTCCGCCGTGGACCTGCGCCAGCAGCCTGGCCACCAGTTCCTGGGCAATGGCGGGCAGCGGCATCCGCACGGAGGCCAGCTGTGGGGCCAGCAATCCGGACAGCGGCAGGTCGTTGAACCCCACGACGGCGATGTCCGCACCAACGGTGAGTCCCTCGGCGCGGATGGCATCGTAGGCCGCCAGCGCCAGTGGATCGGCGGAGGCGACCAGGGCGCTGGGACGCTGGGGTGAGCGCAGCAGCAACTGGATCGCCATCGTGAGCCCGCCGCGGGATTCCCCGGCTGCACCGGCCGCCCGCGGCTCAAGGACCGTGGCAACGTCCAGTCCATGCTCCGCGGCCCCGCGGGTGAACCCGCTGTACCGTTGCGCGAACCATGGCACGTTGGTGGCGGATTCGATGTACCCCACCCGCCGGTGGCCCCTGGCCGCCAGCAGGGCGGCGACGTCGTGCATCCCCCGCGCATTGTCCACATCCACCCAATCCTGCGGCCGGCCAGGACCCGTCTGTCCAAAGGCGACAAAGGGGAACCCCAGTCCACCCAGGTGGTCCACCCGTGGGTCATCGGCCAGGACGTCGGAAAGGATGAACCCATCCACCTGACGCGCGGCAATGAGATCCTCGTAGGCCGCACGCGGATCCGAGGCGCCCGGCCTGGGCCGGAACAACAGCAGCCGGTACCCCGAGGCGGCTGCGGCATCGCACAGGGCCGTCAGGAACCCGCCCATCACCGGATTCGGGTTGAAGGGATCGTCATCCGGCGCCTGGTAGCCGATGGTGTACCGCAGCCCGGTCTTGAGGCTGCGCGCTGACTGGTCCGGCCGGTAGCCCAGTTCCTCGATGACCGTCTTGACCCTCTCCAGGGTCTCTCCGCGAACCCGGTGCGGCGCATTGAGGGCATTGGACACGGTCTGCCGCGAAACGCCGGCACCCCTGGCCACGTCCTCGATCGTCACTCCGCGCTGGGGCCGCCCCCGGTGCTCAGGCCGCGTGGGCATGGCGGGCCAGTACGCCGGCCAGGGCATCGGCAATCTGTGCGTCGGTGGAGGCATGCGGGGCGAGCCGGTGCCAGCCGTCGCGCATCGTGGTGGTCACCCCGGCCTGGGCCAGGGCCGCGTTCAGGGCCACCGGGTCGGCGCCGGGCATGGTGAAGGAGCCGATGCCACCACCCGGCCGCGGATAGCGCAGCTGCGCTCCCTGCCCTGCGGCAGCATCCAGCAACGCCGCCAGCGTCTCGGTGATCCGTCCGTGGATCTGCCGCAGGCCCACCTGCAGCACGAGGCCGGCGGCGACGCCGTAGGCGGCCACCGCTGCCGGGTCCGGGTTGGTCAGAGTATGGGCGGCGGCACCGCGCAGGGGCTCGTGCGGATGGGGTTCACCATTCAACGGATTCTGCACGCCGGACCAGCCGCCCAGACCGGGTTCGAGCATGTCAGCCACGCGGTCCCTGACGAGCAGGGCGGCGGCGCCCCAACCGGCACGGAGCCACTTCTGCCCGCCCGAGGCCAGCACGTCGGCGGCGTCGACATCGAACTCCACGGCTCCGAAGGCCTGCACCGCGTCGACCACCAGCACCCGCTGGGAGCCGATGAGTTCCTTGATCGCCGCCAGCGGTGCCAGTGCTCCGGTGAAGGAATCGACGGCGCTGACCGCCACAGCCTTCACGGTGTCGTCCAGCAGCGGGCGAATGGAGTCGGGTGTCACAGGACCGTCCATCCACCGCACCTGCAGGCCCCCGCGTTCGGCAGCCCGCAGCCACGGGTAGACGTTGGAGGGAAAGTCGTTCCGCGGCACCAGGATGACGCCGGATCTGCGGCTCAGCGCCTGGGCTGCCGCAAAGAGTCCATGGCTGGTGGAGCCGACGAACGCCACCTCGTGCTCTTCGGCGGCCAGCAGCCGGGCGGCAGCAGCACGGGACGGCACATGCAGGCCCTCCAGGGTGGCCAGGCCCCTGCCGCCCTCGCTGTGCACCATGCGGGCCGAAAGGGCCATCCGCTCGGAGACTGCAGCCGACACGGGACCGAAGCGGGCAAAGTCCAGATAGCCCTCGGGCTCGGCGAACTGCCCGAGGTAGGCGTCCATCGACAGGGCTGGATTGGCAATATGAACGTTCAAATTTCTACCACTTCGAATCGGTGCTGCACGGGAGGGTGGATATGAACGTTCAATTTACCAGCCCATGACCGCCGTCACAACCGATGGGCCCCGGCCGGGTGGCGCCGCCCGCTGCGCCACCCATGCCCGGCACCCGGACTCAGGCGGTGACGCGTCCGGCCTGGAGCACTGTCCGCGGCCGGGACTCGTCCCACAGCACGGCCGGGTCCTCGAAGGGGTTCCCGTCCAGCAGTACGGCGTCGCCGACGGCGCCCGCCCGCAGGCTGCCCAGGCTGGGGTTCTGCAGCAGCTCGGCGTTGACGCTGGTCATGGACCGCAGCGTCTCCAGCACGCCAACGGCCTCGATCTGCAACCTGACCCCCTGCAGCTGGTCGTCCTCCAGCTCCCCCATCAGGTCCGAGCCGAAGCCCACGCGGACGCCGGCACGCAGGGCCATGCCGATGGCATCCTTGCCCGCGGAGAGCACCTCGGCGTTCTTGGCCTGGGATACGGGGTTCAGTCCCGCGGCCTCGCCGCGGCGGTTCATGGCGTCGTAGGCGGCAAGGGTCGGCACCAGGAACGCCCCATGCTCGGCCATCAGCTCCGCCGTCGCCTCGTCGAGCAGATTGCCGTGCTCGATGGACCTGACGCCGTTTTCCACGGAGTGCCGGATCGCCTCGGGAGAGTAGGCATGGGCGGCCACGTAGCTGCCGCGGCGCGTGGCCTCGTCCACCACTGCGCGGATCTCCTCGCCCGAGTACTGCGGGACGCGGATGGGGTCGGTCAGGGACACCACTCCCCCGGAGGTCATGATCTTGATTGCGTGGCTGCCGGTGCGGAAACGTTCCCGCACCGCCTGGCGCAGCTGGTCCACGCCGTCCACCACCGCGCACATGTGGCCATGGCTGAAGCAAACATCGACGTCGGCGGCCCGCGGGTCCCCGTGTCCACCCGTCTGGCTGAAAGCCGGGCCGGTGTAGTAGTAGCGCGGTGAGGCGAACAGCCCCTTCTCGATCGCCTTGGACAGTCCGATGTCACCGCCGGCGACGTCGCGGACTGTGGTGAATCCCCGGCCCAGGGCCAGGCCCAGTCGCTGTGCGCCCACCAGGGCGGAGTAGCTCAGCGGACTGCGTTCCACCTCCATGCCGCCCAGGCCCACGGCATAGGCGTGGAAATGCGCATCAATGAGTCCGGGAACCACCACCTTGCCGGCGGCGTCCACCACCTGACCCTGGGGTTCAACATCCCCCACCTCGGCCACCAGACCACCGTTGAAGACGATGGATCCTTCGACCAGATCGGCCGATGTTCCGTCGAAGATCAGGGCATTGGTGATGGTCAGCGGCGCTGTCGGTTCTGTAGTCATGGCATCCATGGTGCCATGGCAACGGCCATGGACCGTTCAGTTCTTCTCGTGGCGCCGCTCCCAGCGGGCACGGGCCGCGGCATGTGCCGTGCGGAGGAGCCCTCTGACGGTTTCGATCGTCGCGTCTGCCGGATTGACGACGGCGATCCACCCGAGCGGGCCGTACACAGGGTGCGGCATCACGACATCGGCAGCCGCGTAGTTCCACATCTGGTGGATGGTGCGCGGGGCATCGCCCGTCAGCTGCAGAAACGTGGCTGGGTCGACATGGATGTTCAGCCGCCAACGACCGTCAGGATCGAGGCCGGATGTGGTGTCGTCCGGGTAGTTCTTCGTGACGATCGTTGCGTAGGGCTGGACATTCGCCGGCATCTGCCCGTCCGGGGCGTAGTAGAAGAACGAGTCGCCCCAGGCAATGGCCGGCGCGTTGCCGCCCGGGCCCGGGGCCACTACGAGCAC
Source organism: Arthrobacter sp. 35W (assembly GCF_000482545.1). GTDB lineage: Bacteria > Actinomycetota > Actinomycetes > Actinomycetales > Micrococcaceae > Specibacter. Next base: position 1,503,417 of record NZ_KI519454.1, on the reverse strand, counting down.
CCCTTCGAAGCCTTGTGCCAACTCTATGATCTCTTCCATACTCATACCTCAACCATGGCATTCAAGTGCTTGTGTGGGGTTGATGGACAGGAAGGCAGGGATGGCGCATGACCGGTCTCAACCCACCTGTTCTGCGCACCATCGATGTTGCCCGCGCAACGGGGTACTCGGTCCAGCACATCCGCGATCTTGAGCGGCTGGGCGTCATACCGCCGGGTCTACGAAGCGCCACCGGATATCGCTCGTTTGCCCCGATCCACGTGCACGCCGTCCGCGCCTACCGCGGCCTGGCGGGAGCTGCCGGCCCCGTGGCAGCGCGCCGACTGCTCCCCCAGCTTCTGGCGGGGTCCGTCGAGTCTGCCGCAGCAGCCATCTGTGAGGTGTACGTTGGCCTCGCGCAAGAGCGCAGCGACGTCCTGTACGCCCAAGACGCACTCCACGCCATCGCATCGGAGGCCACGGATCTAGAGGAGGACACGGAATCCGATGCGATGACCATTTCCGGGCTTGCCTCAGCACTTGGAGTTCGGCCGTCAACGCTGCGGTACTGGGAAGCCGAGGGACTCGCCGTGCCGGAGCGTGTAACAGCCCTCCATGCCCGCTCCTACGTGCCCGCAGTGGTCAGAGAGGCACGCATCGTCGTGGCGCTGCGCGGCGCCGGGTACGGAATTCCGGCGGTTCGAGACGTCATGAACGCCCTGCGCCGGTTTGAGGGCATCGGTGGTGTCCAGCAGATTCTGCAGGGACTCCTCGACACCATTTCCTCAGGGACAGTGTCCCTGCTTCGGGCCGGCTCTGACCTCGCCGCCGTCATCGAAGCTGCGTTCCGGCCTCCGCAGTAGCCCTTCAGCGACACCTGGTTGGAACCTTGAACGCCCGGCCGACGTCACCAGCCGGCGTTACCAGCCGAGGGGGCTCCGGCGGTTGGGCGGGGTGCCCCCGCGCCTCGACAGCGCGGGGTTTCCCTTGACTGCTATCGACCACCCACCTAGCGCCAGCGCACCGGCCATTAAAGCGTCAAAGAGGACTTGGGTCGCACCGGCACCAGTTGCCGCGTGGAGAACCCCGATGACGAGAAAAGCAGCAGCCGCGGCCGCCACGCACAGGGAGAGTACGGCCGCCCACCGGGGAATGTTTCGAAGTTCTTTCACTGCCACCAACTCCTCGAGTCCAACGCGAAGGGGCCACTGATCCACAACCTACACTCGTCGGCTGGATTCAGATAGGGCGGCTGCCGCGGACCGGTCGTCCAGCCTCGAGACCCAACCGCTGGCCGGTCACGGCGTCTCGACAGGCACTCGACGAACGGCTGTGCTGATTGAGCCTGTCGAAATCAAGCAGCCGGGGCCGCCCGACTGGTGTCGGACGGCCCCGGCTGCTTGCCACTCTGCGGTGCCCACCGGCGCCATGCGCCGGTGGCGGCGGGTGCTGCTATCCCAGCCCAGCCTTGCCGAGCCATTCCTTGGCGATGTCGGACAGGTTGGTGCCCGTGGCCGCCTTGGTGTTCATCTCGATCAGATCCTCGGTGGTGAGCTTGGCCGAGACGGCGTCGAGTGTGGTCTTGATGGTGTCCGACGACTTGGATGTCTTGACCACCGGCACCACGTTCTCGGCGGCAAACAGGGACTTGTCATCAGTCAGTGCCACCAGGTTGTTGGTCTTCAGGCCGGGGTCCGTACTGAAGAGGTCCCCGGCCTGGATCTGGCCGGACGTCAGCGCCGTCATGGTCAGCGGTCCGCCGGCATCCAACGTGACGAAGTCCTTGAAGGTGATTCCGTAGAGATCCTTCAGGCCCAGCACGCCGTTGACGCGGGTCTTCCACTCCGGCGGACCGCCCAGGGTGATCTCGCCGCCCACGGCCGCCAGGTCGCCGATGGACTTCAGGTTGTACTTCTCAGCCGTCGCCTTGGTTACGGCCAGGACATCCTTGTCCTCGGCCGGCGAGGCGGCCAGCAGGCTGAGATCGGAGGGCAGCTTGGCGGTGAGCTCCTTGGTGACGTCCGCCGTCGTACTGGCCGTGGACGCCTGGTCAAGGTACTTCAACAGGGCTCCGGAGTACTCCGGCACAACGTCCACCGAGCCGTCCTTCAGGGCCGCCATGTAAACCTCGCGGCTGCCAATGTTGAACTGTTCCTTGACGCTGACGCCGGCCTTCTGCAGGGCCTGGGAGTAGATGCTGGCAACCAACTGGCTTTCGGCGAAATCCGCCGAGCCAATGATCACTGATCCACTGGCGCCGCCGGTATTGCCGCCGTCGGAGCTGCTGAGCGGGCTGCCACCGCAGGCGCTGAGGGCCAGGGCGGAGGCTGCGGCCACGGCCGCGAAGAGTGCTGCTTTTTTCATGGTTGTCTCCCAGAGGGTGGAGGTGGGGTGGGCTGAAGGGATTTGTACGTGGTGCTAAGTGGCGGAGGAGGCAAGCACCTGCGCCGGGGCCGGGGGCTGTGGCTGCGGTGGCGCCGGGGTTTTCCGGCTGCGGCGGGTGGTCCGCTGCAGACCGGGTGAGATCACGAGCCGCCCAATGGCAATGAAGGCCAGTTCTAGGACCAGGGCCAGCAGGGCCACCAGGATGGCACCTGCGGCCATCTTGGAGTAGTCGCCCTGGGCGCGGCCGTCGATGATGAACCGGCCCAGTCCGCCCAGGCCCACGTACGCCGCCACGGTGGCCGTGGAGACGATCTGCAGGGTGGCCCCGCGGATGCCCGAGAGCAGCAGCGGCAGGGCGCAGGGCAGTTGGATGTGCCAGAGGATCTGGGCCTTGGTGTAGCCCATCCCCCGGGCGGCACCGACGGCGTCGGGGTCCGCGGCCTGGATGCCGGAGTAGGTGCCGGTCAAGATCGGCGGCACCGCCAGCAGCACCAGGACCACGATGGTGGGGAGGACAAAGGCCAGGGACGAGCCGAAGACCGGGGCAAGGATCATGACCACCAGGATCAGCAGGCCCAGCGTCGGCAGGGCGCGCAGGGCATTTGCCAGACCAGCCACCACCGCCTCGCCGCGGCCGGTGTAGCCCACATAGACGCCCAGCGGCACGGCGATCGCGAGGGCAATCAGCAAGGAGATGCCGGAGTACATCAGGTGGAGGCCGATGGCGCCGGGGATGCCCTCGGAGCCGACCCAGTTGGCGGGTTGTGTGAAGAAGTCAAAGATGTTCATGACGTCACCGTCTTCTGTCGCCACGGAGTGAGTGCCCGGTTGAGCCACACCAGAAGGAGGTCCAGCAGCACGGCCAGCACCAGGCAGAGCACGATGCCGGTGATGATCGGCACGAAGAGCCGCAGCTGGAACCCCTGGGTGAAGAGGGAGCCCAGCTGGGGAATGCCCAGCAGGGCCGCCATCGTCACGATGCTGACGTTGGCCACCACGGCCACGCGCATGCCCGAAGCGATCACCGGAACCGCCACCGGCAGTTCCACCAGCCACAGGCGCTGCCAACCGCGGTAGCCCATGGCCGTTGCGGCCTGGACCGTCTCAATCGGCACCGAGGAGAGGCCATCGGCCACCACGCGGACCAGCAGGGCCACCGTGTAGACGGTCAGGGCCACCACCACATTGAGCGGATCAAGGATCTTGGTGCCCAGCACCTGCGGCAGCAGGACGAAGAGGGCCAATGAAGGGATGGTGTAGAGCAGTCCGGCCGCTCCGACGATCACCGGGTAGGCACCGCGGCGGCGGTGGGCCCACCAGCCCAGCGGCAGGGCCACGATCAGGCCCAGCAGGGTGGGCACGAGGGTGAGGAAGATGTGCGAGGCTGTCAGCTCGCTGATCCGCCCAATGTTGGCGAAGATCCAATCAATGGTCATGACGCCAGCACCTCCTGTTTGGCCGTCCGGATGGCGGCGACGATGGCTTCGGCACTGACGGTGCCCACCAGCACACCGCGCTCGTCCACCACCACACCCCGGCCGCTGGGGCTGGAGAGTGCGGAGTTGAGCATGTCGCGCAGATTGCCGAACTCCTTGGCCACGGTGCCGCTGATGTTGATGTCCGATTCGGTGATCTGTGCCCCATTGAGGCGGCCCAGCTGCACCCAGCCCTGGGGGATGTTGGATTCATCGACGGCCAGGGCCCAGCCGTCGGCACCCACGGTGGCGGTGGCGGCGTCGTCGCCCACCCGGACCGTCGGCTCGCGGTCGACACCGAGCGTTCCGTCGGCCGTGACAAAACCGAGCGCACGGTAGCCGCGCGCCGTGCCGACGAAGTCGGCCACGAAGGCATCGGCGGGGTGCGCCAGCAGATGGGCCGGCGAGGCCACCTGGGCCAGGTGCCCGCCCTCGCGCAGCACAGCGACCTGGTCGCCCAGCTTCAGGGCCTCGTCGATGTCATGGGTGACCATCACAATGGTCTTGCCGATCTCGCGCTGCAGCCGCAGGAACTCCTCCTGCAGCTGCGCCCGGACAATCGGGTCCACGGCGCTGAACGGCTCATCCATCAGCAGGAAGGGCGGGTCCGTGGCCAGCGCGCGGGCCACACCCACGCGCTGCTGCTGGCCGCCGGAGAGCTGCCAGGGGTAGCGGTTGGCAAACTTTTCATTCAGCCCCACGCGCTCCAGCAGCTCCATGGCGTTGGCCCGCGCCTCGCGTTTGGGGGTGCCGAGCAGGCGCGGCATGGCGGCGACGTTGTCCACGATGGTGCGGTGCGGGAACAGTCCGGCGTTCTGGATGACGTAGCCAATGCGGCGGCGCAGGTCCACCCGGTTGAGGCTCTGCGTGTCGGTCCCATCCAGGGAGATGACCCCCGAGGACGGCTCGATCAGGCGGTTGATCATCCGCATCGAGGTGGTCTTGCCGCAGCCGGAGGGGCCGATGAGGATGGTGAGCTTCCCGGTGGGCGCCTGGAGCGTCAGACCGTCGACGGCGACAGTGCCGTCGGGGTAGACCTTTGAAACATTGTCGAAGTTGATCATGGGGCGGGTCTCCTGTTTAGGCCGAAATGGTCGAGCGACCAAGTCCGGATGAAACGACCTCGGCGGCCAGGGCGAGCTGGTGGCCGTAGCGGTCAATATCGTGTTCGGCCACCCGATAGCTCGGGATGACCAGGCTGAGGGCAGCCACAACCTTGGTTTCGGAGCGGATGGGTGCGGCGATGGCCGTCACATCCGCTTCAATGCCGCGTTCGACGACGACGTACCCGGCAGCCGGAACGTCGTTGTGCAGCACGCGGCCGGCCGCCGACTCGGAGAGCGGGATGGTCCGCCCCACCCAATTGGTGTGCCGGACCGAGTGGGTTCCCTCGATCATGGCGATATAGATGGCAGTGCCGCCGTGGCCCTCAACGCTGAGGTACACGGATTCACCTGTCTCGGCCACCAGGGCCTCCATGGACTCGCGCGACAGCGACACGAGTGATTCATTGCTCAGCGACTGCGCACCGAGCTGGATGATGCGGCTGCCGGGGCGGTAGTTGCCGTCGTCGTCCTTGCGGACAAACCCGCTGCCCTCCAGCGTGCGCAGCAGCCGCAGCGCGGTGCTGGCCGGAAGATCGGCAGCACGGGCGCAGTGTCCCAGCGTGGCACTGCCCTGGTCGCAGACAATCGCCAGCAGTGACAGCGCACGTTCAACGGTGCGGGTCGAAGATTCAGCCATGGTGGGTTTCCCGTCCCTGGATGGTGGTGGCATGTGGTGCAAAACACATCTTGCGTTCCATTCAGTAAAATACGTATTTCACTAGATGGCAAGAGTTTTTGGACAGCAATGTTCCACAGGCTCTTGCTTTCTGGGTCAAAAGATGGCTTCACCAGCCGGGCGCGGAGGTCCACGTGGGGCAGAATGGTCCCTATGCCGGATGCCGTTCGGCGGCGGAAAGGGGTTTGGCATGGGTTTGCATCGAAGCAGTGCCGCGGCGCGGGCACTGTCGGCGGCGGTTGGTGCAGTTCTGCTGGTTTCCGCCTGCGGCTCTGCCCCACAGGCGGCACCGTCAGCGTCAGTGTCAGCTTCAGCAACCGCCACTGCCCCGGACCCCGCCCAGGCGCTGGTGGTGGGCGATTCGATCAGCACGGGCTACAGGGCCAATCCCGAGGTCGGCTGGCCGGCGCTGGTGCAGCAAGAGAATCCCGGACCCGTCGGAGGCCTGGACGTCACGAGCCTGGCGGATGTCGGCAGCGGCTACCTCAGTGTCGGTGTCCGCGGGGAGACCTTCGGATCGCAGCTTGCCGCCGGCGCCACGGCCGCCACGGATCTTGTGGTCATCTTCGGCTCGGAGAACGACAGGGGCGCCGATGATGCGGCGCTGGTGCGGGCCGCCGCAGAGGTCTATGCCCAGGCCAGACGGGCGGCCCCCGGTGCGGCCGTCGTCGTCGTCGGCCCCACGCCGAACTCGCTGGCACCGGAGCCAGCCAGGCTGGCCGTGCGCGATGCACTGGAATCCGCTGCGGCCGCTGCCGGGCTGGAGTTTGTCGACCCGATTGCACAGCGCTGGTTCATGGACGATCTGGGCGGCTTCATTGGCGAGGACGGCGCCCACCCCACGGCCGCCGGCCAGCGCTATCTGGCACAGAAGTTCGGTGTCCTCATTTCCGCAGCCCTTGATCGGCATCCACAAGGGTGACGGTGCCGGCGTCGCCGTCCACCACCACCAACTGGCCGCTCTTCAACTGCGACGTCGCTACGCCGGTGCCCAGCACCGCCGGAATGCGGTACTCCCGGGCCACGATGGAGCTGTGGCTCAGCGGGCCGCCCACATCCGTGACGACGGCGGCGGCCATCACGAACAGCGACGTCCAGGCCGGCGTCGTCATCCGCGCCACCAGCACCTCGCCCGGGCGCATCAGGTGGAAGTCCTCCGGCCCGTTCAGCACCCGCACCGGCGCCGTGGCCTTGCCACCGCTCGCGCCAATGCCCGTGATGGTGCCGCCGGTCTGGCGCTGGTTGCCCGCGGGCATCATGGCGCCGAAAATCTTCTCGGCCCAGCCGGTCTCGGGCAGCAGCTGTGGTGCCGTGGCCAGCCGCTGCCCGCGCCAGGTCATCCTGCGGTCCTCGACGGCGGCGGCCAGCACCGGATGCGGCACCCCGGTGATGGCCACCGGGGCCGTCCGGTGCGCCCCGGCGGCAGGCTCGGCCAGGCCAAAGTCCACGGCGCTGCGCGCTTCGCTGAGGCGGAGCCAGAAAACGTCCTCCGCCGCTGCCAGCAGGCCCGATGTGGCGAGCCGCCGGCCCAGTTCGAGCAGCATCCGCCGCATCAGGGGCCAGGCCAGGCCGATGTCCGCCAGGGCGTCCTCGCGGATGGGCGCAGCCTGCTGGGCCCACTCCAGCAGCCGGGTGAAGGTCTTCCGGCGCACCGGATCGAGCCGGGCAACCACGGCCTCGGTCGCTGCTGCCCGCCTGTCCGACGAGGTCTTCTGCCGCAGCGCCGGATCGACGCCCTCCCCATGCAGGTAGTACTTCAGGGTTCCCAGCAGCGGCATGGGGTCGTCGGCAGGCACCGGGCTGAGGAAATCCAGGTTGTAGACGGCATGCCCAAAGTCGTCCAGATGCTGCTGGAACCGCCCACGCCACTGGTCCCACTCGCCCGCATCGGCGCCGGCCAGGGGAGAACCATTGGCCACGGCTGCCGCCACATCGGCGGCGTCGGCGCTGAGGATCGCCGCGGACAGTTGCGGACGTTCCCGCGTCCACGCCGCGAGGTCGTAAAGGGATTGCTCCGCCCGGATGGGCGCGCTCTCAAAACCCAGCAGGAAGTCCAGTGCCGGCGGGTCCCCGGCCCGGCGCACCGCCTTGTCATAGAACGCCTGGAACGACAGCTCGCTGGAGGCCGCGATGGGGACCACCGACTGTACGGCGGTGTAGTACTGGGTGCCGCCATCCAGCAGGGCGGAGATGCCGTCCAGCAGGGCCGCACCGCTGCGTACGGCCACGGGCTCGCGTCCCCACTCTTGAACCAACTGGACATAGCGGGGGTGCGAATAGTCCCGCCAGCCCTTGATCCCCATATGGGACTTGCCGGTCGCCAGTGCCCGCAGTCCCCCGAGCGATTTGCCCATCAGGCGCCACAATCCTGCCGTGCGGTAGTAGTAGTACGCGTAGCCGTTGATGGTGGGCAGGCCCAGATCCCCCTCGTGCAGGGTTGAGGTGCCGAAGGCCTGCTCCAGCAAGGCGTTCAGCGACCTCGTCACCGAACCGTCGATCAGGTCCGCAAAGAGCGGCGACAATGGATCCGGCAACTGCTCCACGATGCTGGCCCTGAAGTACATTCCCTTGGGCCGCGGCACGGGCCACTGCGTGGGGATCTCCCCCGTGGGCTCCGGCAGCGCCGTGATGGGCCGGGCCTGGACGATGAAGAAGCTGCCACCGGCCATGGCCCATTCGATGTCCTGCGGCGACCCAAAGTGGCCGGCAATCTGCGTCCCCAGGGCCGCCAGCCTGGCGGCGGCACCGTCGTCGAGCACGCGCTGCCAACGCTTGGCGCCGGCCACCGCCACCTCCTCGGTTCCGGTGGCCGCGTAGACGGTCATCACCGTCTTGTCGCCCGTCCGGCGGGACAGGACGTTCCCGCTCTCGGCCTCGACGACGACGTCGTCGGTGCTGACGGTGCCGCCCACCACCGACTCCCCCAGCCCCCAGGCCGCGGAGACCACCAGCTCATTGCGCCGGCCGTTGGCGGGGTTGGCGGTGAACATCACCCCGGAGGCTTCTGCCGCCACCATTTTCTGGACCACCACGGCCAGACGCACCGTGGCCGGGTCCAGGCCCTCGCGGGAACGATAGGCCATCGCCCGTCCAGTCCACAGCGACGCCCAGCAGTCCACCACCGCCTCGAGCAGGGCGTGGGCGCCGGCAATGTTGAGGTAGGTATCCTGCTGGCCAGCAAAACTGGCCGATGCCAGGTCCTCGGCCGTGGCGGAGGACCGCACGGCCACCGCCACATCGCCGCCGCCGTCGGCGTCGCACAAGTTCTGATAGGCAGCGCGCAGTTCCAGGGCCACAACCCCCGGCAGCTCGCCTGCGGCGAAGAGCGCACGGATCTGCGCCGACGCCGCGTCAAACACCTCGGGCCCGGCTGCAGGATCGACGGCGGCAGCCTCGAGGATGGCCTCGCCAAGGCCATTGGCCTCCACGAATTCCGTGTAGGCGGCCGTGGTGAGCACAAACCCCGGCGGCACCGGCAGCCCCGCCTGCACCAGGTCGCCCAAGTTGGCGCCCTTGCCACCCGCCAGCTCCACATCCGAGCGGGAGATGTCCCCAAATTCCCTGATGAACGCCATGCCGGCACACCCTTCCAGCCATCGGCTCCCGGGCCCGCCCAACCTCTGGAGCCGGCCCACACGTGGCTCCAGTTTTGCACTGTTGCGGGCCCGTGGGAACCGGCTTTGGGGCAGCCCGTTCCAGGCCCCCCTTGCCCCATGCCGCACCCCGGCCTAGCGTGGAACCCATAGGATTCCGCAAACACCATTGGAGTTGTCATGGCCGGATTTGTGCAGATCATTGAGTTCCAGACATCCCGCATTGACGAGGTTCTGGCCATGGGCAGGCCCACCGCACCCGAGGGAGGTCCTGCCCCCACGTTCCGCTACATCCAGGTGACTGCGGACAGGGACAGGCCCAACACCTACCTGACCCTCGTCTCCTTTGATTCCTTCGACTCGGCCATGGAGAACTCGAACCGTCCGGAGACGGGCGAGTTTGCCGCGGCCATGGCGGCCCTGTGCGACGGCCCGCCCATCTTCCGCAATCTGGATGTGCTGCGCGAGGAGTCCCCGGAAGGCTAGCTGGCAGCCTTACGCGATGAGGTCCAGCACCGCCATCACGATGCTGTCGGTGTCGATCCCGTGGTGGCGGTAGGTCTCCTCCAGTGATCCCGTCTGCCCAAAGCGGCTGACTCCCAGGGTGGCGCTGGGCACCTGGTTGATCCCGGCCAGGAAGGCCAGCGTATGCGGGTGCCCATCGAGCACCGTCACCATCGGTGCCGAACGGTCGGCCGGGAACACCTGGTCCAGGATCCAGCTCTCGCCGCCACCCCGGCCCGCCCGGGCCTGCATCGCCTCAAAAAGCAGCCCCGGGCTGGTCACGCAGACGACGTCGACGGCGATTCCCGCGCCGGCCAGCCGCTCGCCCGCCGCGACGGCCTCCGTCACCATCGCCCCCATGCCCACAATGGTGGCCACGGGACTCTCGCGGCGCACCAGTGAGTAGGCCCCAGCGACCACCTGCCGGCGCCGTCGCTCCCGTGCAGCAGCGTCGGCGGGCACCCCGGCCAGGGACTGGTCCACACCCCGGGTCGAGAGGCGCAGATACGCAGAGGTTCCGTCGACCCGGCCCAGCCTGGCCATGCTCGCCAACAGCGTCCATTCCACGTCGATCGCGAAGGCGGGCTCGTAAGTGGTGCAGCCTGGCTGCTCGATGCCGATGGAGGGGGTGGTGATGGATTGGTGGGCACCGCCCTCCGCCGCCAGGGTGACGCCCGACGGCGTGCCCACCAGGATCGACTGGCCGCCGGCGTAGATCCCGAAGGACCACGGCTCCAGAGCCCGTTCCACGAAGGGGTCGTACATCACGCCAATGGGCAGCAGCGGCTCGCCCCAGCGGCTCCACGTGGCACCAAGCTCACCCAGCAGGCCCACCAGGTTGGTCTCCGCGATGCCCAGCTCCATGTGCTGGCCAGTGGGCCGTTCGCGCCAGTGCAGGATGGTTTGGGCGTCGTCGTCGAACCAGTCCCGCCGCTCGGTGGGTGAGAACACGCCCACCTTGTTGACCCAGCCGCCCAGATTGGTGCTGGAGCTGACATCCGGGCTGACAGTGACCACCCGCCGCGCCGCCTCGGGCGCCTCGCGGGTCAGATCCAAGAGGGTGCGTCCCAGCGCCGCCTGCGTGGTGGCCGTGCCCTTGGCGGTGCGGCCAAAGTCGGTCGGAATGGCCAAGGTGGGGGCATTCGGCACCGGGTCCCGCCGGAGACGCTCGGCCGTGGCGGCGCAGAGCCGGGCCGCAGGGCCGTCCGGGGTGAACCCTGCCCACGGGTTTTGCGGATCCCTGCCGAGGCCGGCGGCCAGCTGCTCGTACTCCTGCATGCTCAGCAACGACGAATGGTTCTGCGGGTGCCCTTGCGTGGGCAGCCCGAAGCCCTTGATCGTGTACGCGATGATGACGGTGGGCCGCGTGTCGTCGATCCGGCGGTACGCGTTTGCCAGAGCGGACAGGTCGTGGCCGCCCAAATTGCGCACCAGGCGCATCAGCGTGTCATCGTCGCAGCCAGCCAGCAGCTGGCCGAGGACGACGGCGTCCGGCCCGTCGCCGGGCAGCCTGCGGCGCAGTTGCGCGGGAGTGCAGCGCAGCAGGCGCTGGTATTCGGCATTGGACATGTCCACGATCCGCGCCCGGAGGCTCTCGCCCCCGGGCCTGGCGAAGAACTCCTCCAGCAGTGCACCAAACTTGACGGTGATGACCTGCCAGCCCGCGGCATCGAAGAGCCGTTCCAGCCGTGCGCCAGCCTGGTGCGGGATCACCCGGTCCAGGGACTGGCGGTTCAGATCCACGATCCAGACGATCTCCCCCATCTCGGCGACTGCCGGATCCAACACGGCCTCCCAGACGGCGCCCTCATCCAGCTCGGCGTCGCCAACCAGGGAATACTGGCGTCCGCTGCCCGTCCCAGCGCCCAGGGCATCCACGTAGCGCCGTGCCATTGCACCCCAAATGGGGGCCGTGGCGCCAATGCCTACGGACCCGGTGGAGTAGTCCACCTGGTCCGGATCCTTGGAACGGCTGGGGTAGGGCTGCAGTCCGCCGAACTCCCGCAGCGTGCCCAGGTAGGACTCATCGAGCCCACCGAGCAGATGGTTGATGCCATGCAGCACCGGCGACGCGTGGGGTTTGACCGACACCCGGTCCCCGGGGGCCAGCTGGCAGAACCATAGCGACGTCATGATCGACACCATTGAAGCGCAGGAAGCCTGGTGGCCGCCGACCTTCATGCCTGAGGGATTGGGGCGCACGCGGTTCGCGTGGTGGATCATCGAGGTGGCCAGCCACAGTACCTGGTCCTGGATCTGCTCGAGAACGGCCATCGGTTCTTCGCTAGAGGCATCGCTGGACGTGGTTTCTACGCTGATGGCAGTCATGGCTTCTCTCCCTGGTTCGGCTACGGAGTCCGGCCGCCGCGATGGGTATCGCCAGCGGCGGCGGCCGGAGTGGTGGGCACCGGGATGCGTGCCCTGATCGTGGCCCAAGTGTGCGGGACGTGCAGACAGTGCATCAGCAGGTTAAGATGTGCGCAATACTAGGCTCAGAAATTGTGCAATCTGCACAGCAGACGCCAGGGCCCAACCCGGAAAGGCAGCAGTTTTGACCACCAAACGACACGCCGACGAGATTGATGCCCGGCTCCTGCTGGCGCTCACCGACGAGCCACGGGCCACCACCATTGCCCTCGCCGACAAGGCCGGACTCTCCCGCAACACCGTGCAGGCACGGCTGAACAGGCTTGATGACAACGGCATGCTGAAATCGTTCGAGCGCAGGGTCTCCCCCGCGGCCCTGGGCTACCCACTGGCGGCGTACATGCTCGCCAACGTCAAGCAGCGGCGGCTGGACGACGTCGCCGAGGCCCTGGCCGGCATCCCGGAGGTTCTGGAGGTCCATGGCCTCAGCGGCGTGGCGGATCTGCTGATCCACGTCGTCGCCAAGGACGCCGACGACCTCTACCGGACGGCCGGGCGGATCTTGGACATCAAGGGCGTCAAGCGCTCCAATACGGCCCTGGTAATGCGCAAGTTGGTGGACTACCGGATCAAGCCACTGCTTGATGAGTTGGGGAACGGCTCCGGCGGTTGAGCGAAGCCGAAACCCCGCCTGCCCTCCCGTGCCGCTGGCCGGGCCCGTCGAGACCCCGCACCGATCCGGTGGTCGGGCCCGTCGAGGCCCCCGCGGCCTGCTCGCGCCGCTGGTCGGGCCCGTCGAGGCCCCGCTGCCCGATCGCGCCGCTGGTCGGGCCAGTCGAGACCTGAGCGCCGTCCCGTGCCGCTGGCCGGGCCTGCCAAGGCGGTCAAGTCGAGACCCTGCACCGATCCGCTGGCCGAGACCGTCGAGGCCACCTGTCGCGCATGTTCCGCTGCCGGCCGCCGGGCCTTCACCCGCCGCCTGCTGCCTGGGTCCGCCGGGCCGAGTGGATCCTGCCCGCCCGGCGGTCGCCGCGGATCGTGCTCACCCTGCGCCGGCGTGGTGGAAGGTGTTGCGCAGCGGCCGCCGGAGCGGATCGATCGACAACGGTGGCAGAAACCACGGTATGCCGGCCACGGCTTCGACCTCCCAGCCGGTGTGGTGCACCAGATGGTGGTGGTACGTGCACAACAGCACACAGTTCTCCACCGAGGTGTCCCCGCCCTCGGACCAGGGGATGATGTGGTGCGCGTCGGTCCACTGCACGGGCCTGTCGCAGCCCGGAAACGCGCACCCCCGGTCCCTGACCAGCAGGGCCCTGCGGATCGCGGGGGTGACCAGGCGCTGGGACCGGCCCACGTCCAACACCTCCCCGTCGGCGCCCAGGACGGCGGGGATGATGCCGGCGTCGCAGGCCGCCCGGCGGACCGCGGTGATGGGGATCGGCCCGGTGTGGGGCACGGCGGCGGACCCGGACCCGGCCGTGAGCTCTGCCAGGGTCATGGTGATGAACAGCTGCGGGCGCAGGCCCCCGTTGTCCGGGAGCGTGTCCGTGCGCGAGGCCAGGCGGACGCAGTCCAGCAGGGCGTGCAGGAGCAGCTGCGGGCGGGGGCGTTGGGCGGCCAGCAGCCGCCTCGCCACGTCCGGGTCCAGCCCGGAGTGGTCCATGGCGTCAATGAACCCGGGGCAGTCCCCGGCCGCGGTCCCTGCGCCCCGGCCCTCCGGTCCGGATTCGTCCGGTCCGCCGGCGCCCGCACCCGTGCCGGATGCATGCGACCCGCCGTGCCGCGCGTCAGGGGCGCCGCGCGTGCCCGCGGCTGACGGCGGCCCGCCACCAGCTGCGGCACGGGCCCGGTCCGGACGGCCCTTGGCCGGGGCGTCCAGTCCTGGCCCACCCATGCCGGGCGCACCGCCTCCAGCAACTCCAGCACCGCCACCCCCGGTGGCGTTCGGGGCGCCGGCATCCGCACCTCCGCCGTCTGGGGTTCCGACGGCCCAGGCCGGGGGTGCGCCCTGCCCCGGCACCGCCACCACGCCACCGGCACCGCCGGCCTCGGCCACGATGCCGGCCAGGGTGCGCGGGTTCGTGCCCGTGCCGATCGCGGCCATCAACTCCTCATACGAGAGCTGGGTCAAATGCCCCTCGAACCGGACCAGGCCCCGGCGGGGATGTCCGAAGTGGATGCCCTCCTTGGCCAGCAGCTCCGCCTCGGTGGGCTCGGACCCGTCCGGGTCCAGATGGGCCAGGATCCGCCGGGCACACCGGGCCAAAAAGTCCGGGGACTCCACCACTGCCACCGCGGCCAGGCGGGCCTCGACCTCCTCCAGCTCCGAAGCCGTGATCCGCCCGCCGGCGGCCAGGTGGGCGGCGTCGGTGACGGCCCGCGAGGCGGCCAGGGCGGCCTCGGCCGAACACGCCCCGGACAGGAACGCGGCGCCCAGCACGGGCTGGCGGGCCGGGGCCTGGGCCAGCGTGATCGGATCCGTGGCGGGCAGGAACGCCGTGGCGAGGACGAGGCGTTTGGCCGCCTCGGCCGCGGAGAGCTGCAGGACCTGGCGGAGCATCGCCACCGGGGTCGCGGCCCCGGCCTCCCGGTACCGGCCCGCCAGGGTGCGGGTGGAGATTTCGCCGGCGCACTGGACCTTGAAGGCGTCCAGGCGGCGGGAGAGGGTTTCCAGCTGGCCGGCGAGTTCGACCAGGCCGTGGTCGCCCAGGGCCTCCAGGCCGAGGACGTCCGGGCCGCAGGAAGAATCCCCCACGCCGCCGGCAAACGTGGCATCCGTGGCGCCGGACGTGGTGCTGGTGGAGTGGGGCTCTGCGAGTGGCGCGTGGGCACTGCCCGGCTCGGCCTCGAACCCCACCCAGCCGGCGCCGCCATCCGCGCCCGCCGAACCGCTGGGCGGGCCTTCCGCCACGCCGTCGTCAGCATCGTCGGGAGCTAAATTCAGGTCCCCCACTGTCGCGGCGAGGTAGGCCAGGGCGATGATCCGGCGGGCGTGCCCACCGGCCCTGCGCCCCGAAGCGTCGGGGGAATACGCCGTCGTACTCATACATATATTCTAGTTATTGGCAAGCATGCCGATAGTTGATCGAATACGGTATCGAACAAGGCGCCCGCCTGCGGGGCCTGTGGAGGGATCGGCGGCCCGTCCAGGCGCCCCTCAGCGCCGTTTGGAACAAGTCACCTAGTGTCCGCCAGCCGCGGTTCCGGCCGGAGTTTCTTCAGCCAGAACTCCGTCTGGGCGATGTGGGCGGCGGCGGCCGTGGCGGCCGAGGACGGATCCCGGTTGGTGATGGCCTCGACGATGGCGCGGTGGCCGGCGTTGCTGCCGGTGCGCACGGCCTCGGCTTCGGGGCCGTCCATGATGTGGAAATGGTCGCCGCGGGAGCGGAAGAGCTTCACCAGGGCCGCCAGTGTGGAGTTTCCGCTGGCATCGCAGATGGCACCGTGGAATCTGGAATCGAGTTCCGGGATGGAGGCCACGCCATCGGTGGCCTCCATCTGCTCGACCAGGTCCGCCAGCTCAGCCAGGGTTTCCGGAGTGGCATTGGCCGCCGCGGCAGCTGCGGCATGGGCCTCCAGCAGCCGGCGGACTTCGAAGAGCTCCAACAGGCCATCCAGCGGCAGCAGGTCCACCAGCAATGCGAAGCTTTGCAGAATCACGGCGGGCTCCAGCGAGGAAACATAGGTCCCCGAGCCGTGGCGGGATTCCATCACCCCCAGCGCGGACAGGGCGCGCACGGCTTCGCGCAGTGAACTTCGGGACACGCCCAGCTCGGCGGACAGCTCGCCCTCGGGAGGGCACTTCTGGCCAGCGGCCAGTTCCCCGGACGCGATCTTGTTCCGCAGGCCCTGCATCGCCGTTTCGACTGCACCCATGTGGCTGTTCTCCTATCGATTGCAGGGCCACGCTACCGCACCCTTGGCACCTACCAGTCTACGAGTTCGATTGTCCAACGTATATGGAAAGTCATCGTACCTATCTTGGTCTTATGTGGACGATTTCGACTGTTTCTACGAAGTTAAATAGAAGTCATCAGACAACTATTGGTGATTGTCCGTTGTCTTGCTCCGAAATGTGATGTAACTTACTGAGAAACCAGCCCGCACCTCCATCGAGAAGGCACCCAGTGACATCACCCTCCCTCACAGCACCGCATCCGATGCTGACGCCGGAAGGCAAGCCGTCCATAACCGATTGGACGCTGACTCCCACCAAGATCCACCTCAACCACGGCTCCTACGGTTCGGTCCCCCGGATCGCGCAGCAGCACCAGCTGGAGCTCAAGGCCCGCATGGATGAAAATCCCTGCATCTGGTTCATGGGACAGGCTGCCGCCGTGGGTGCCGCACGCGTGGGCATCGCGGAGTTCCTGAAGGTCGACGCCGATGACCTCGCCCTGGTGCACAACGCCAGCGCCGGAGTCAGCACGGTCTACAACTCCCTCTCGTTCGCCCCCGGTGCCGAGATCGTCACGAGCAGCCACGCCTACGGTGCCGTCCTGGAGGGCGCCCGCCGCGTCGCCCGCCGCTGCGGCGGCAGCGTCCGCATCGCCGACGTTCCGCTGAACGCCGATGCGGAGGCCGTCTGCGAGCTGGTCATGGCCGAGGCCAATGACCGCACGGCGTTGATCGTGCTGGACCAGATCACCTCTGCCACGGCACGCAGCTTCCCTGTCGAGGCCATCGCGGCGGCGGCCAAGGCCCGCGGCATCCCGCTGCTTGTGGACGGCGCCCACGCGCCGGGGGTCCTGGAGTTCCCGGTGCCGGAGTTCGACGGGTATTGGGTGGGCAATCTGCACAAGGCCGCCTGCGCTCCCCGCGGAACCGCAGCACTGGTGGCCCGCGGCGCCTTCAAGGAGGTGCTGGATCCGCTGATCGATTCATGGGGGTTCCCGCACTCCTTCCCCGAGAGCTTCGACCACGTGGGCACGCAGGACATCACCTCGTGGCTGGCTGCCGGGACCTCGTTTGAGGCCATCGAGCGCCGCTACGGCTGGGATGGCTTCCGCAGCTACTCGGCGGAGCTGGCCGACTATGGCCAGGCCCTGATCGGCGCCGCCTTCACCGCGGCCACCGGCGAGGACGCCACTGCCGACGTCGGCATGCCGGTGGGGCCGCTGCGCCTGATCCGACTGCCCCGCGGCCTGGCCACCACCCATGAAGACTCGCACGCCATCCGCGCCTGGATTTCGGACGAGTTGGACATTGAAACGGCCATCACCACCTTCGACGGCGAGGGCTTCCTGCGGATTTCCGCCCACCTGTACAACTCGCCGTCGGACTACGAGGAATTCGCCGAGAAGGCCGTCCCACAGCTGGCCCATCTGGCCCGCACCCGCTAAAACACCACCACCGCACCCGCCCCCGGGCGCGGTCGACACCAGCCCCGCACGTTCAACGGAGGATCCCCCATGAAATCCAGATTCATCACGTCCGCCGCAGTTGGCCTCGCGGCCGTCCTTGCCCTGGCCGGCTGCGGCAGCTCCGCTCCCGCCGCCGATGGGCAAGTCACCCTGAAGATGGTGGAAAGCCTCACCAACCCCACCCGGACAGACACCATTGAGAAGCTCATTGCGGGCTTCGAAAAGGAGAATCCGAAGATCAAGGTGGAGCTGATCTCCCCGCCCACCGACCAGGCGGACCAGAAGATCCAGCAGATGCTCCAGTCCGGCAAGGGGATCGACGTCGTCGAGGCCCGCGACATCACGGTGGGCTCCTTCGGCGCCAACAAGTGGCTCTACGACATGAGCGCTGATCTGAAGGGCTGGGACGGCTGGAACAACCTGACCGACAACGCCGTGAACTACTCCAAGCAGGACGGCAAGACCTACTACATCCCCTACGGCTTCTACGGCCTGTCGCTCTTCTACCGCACCGATGTGGTCAAGGCCGCCGGCTTCTCCGGCCCGCCCGCCAGCTGGTCCGACCTGTTGGAGCAGTCCACGGCCATGAACAAGCCCGCCGAGAACAAGTTCGGCTACGCCTTCCGCGGCGGTGCCAACGCCAACTCCAACGCCGTCGCCATCATCGAGGCCTATGTGGCAGATGAGATCGACAAGGAGAACGCCTTCAAGCTGACCAGCGGCAAGACGATCTTCTCCTCGCCCAAGGCACAGGAGGCCATGGACCTCTACATCGACCTCTTCAAGAAGGGCTCCCCGCCCTCCTCGGTGGCGTGGGGCTACCCGGAAATGGTCCAGGGCTTCACCAACGGCTCGACGTCGTTCCTGCTCCAGGACCCGGAGGTCATCGCCACAGTCAAGGAGTCCAAGTCGATCACCTCTGAGCAGTGGAACGTGGCTCCGCTGCTCACCGGCCCCTCGGGCAAGGCCATCCAGCCCGTCGCCTCCGCCGGCTGGGGCATTGCCGAGAGCAGCAAGGCCAAGCCCGAGGCCGTCAAGCTCATCAAGTACCTGGCCCAGGGCGATGCCGCCACCACCTTCACGAAGGACAACAGCCTGGTTCCGATCCTGAAGTCGGCCGCCCAGGACAGCTTCTACAGCACCGGCCCCTGGGCCGCCTACGTGACGATGACGGAGCACCCCGACACGTACATCTCCGCCGTCCAGCCGCGCGGCGTTTCCTGGTGGACCGAATGGATCAAGAAGTCCGACGGCGAACTGCAGCGCGTGCTGACCGGCCAGATGTCCACCACCGAGCTGTTGGCCGGCTGGGACAGCTACTGGTCCCAGAAAATGGCAGGCTAGTCCAGCGTGAGCGTCGAAACCAAGAACGCGCCGGTGCGTCCCTCTCCCCGGAGGGACGCACCGGGCGGGGAGCGCAGGAGCAGCGGCACCAAGCGTCGGTTCAATGCCAGAACCGCCCTCACGCTGCTGGCCTTTCTGGCTCCGGCAGCCATCTTCGTGGGGATCTTCACCTACTATCCGATGATCTCCGGCAGCCAGATGGCCTTCCGCAACTGGAACCTGAATGATCTCTCCGACACCTCGTGGGTCGGGTTCGGCAACTTCCAGAGCCTGTTCGAGGCCCCCGAGTTCTGGGGCATCGTCCGCAACACGGTGGTCTGGGTGGTCGGCTCGCTCGTCCCGCAGGTGGTGATCGGCTTCGCCGTCGCCCTCTACCTGAAGCGGCGGTTCCGGATGCGCGGCGCCTACCAGGCGTTCCTCTTCTTCCCCTGGGCCGTGTCAGGATTCCTGATCGGCATGCTGTTCCGCTGGATGTTCAATGCGGAGTTCGGCGTGGTGAATGATCTGCTGATGAAGGCCGGCGTGATCGACTCACCCATCCCGTGGCTGGCCGAACCAGGCTTTGCCATGACGGCCATCATCATCGCCAACATTTGGTACGGCGTGACGTTCTTCGCCATCATGATCCTCGCGGCGCTGCAGTCTGTATCGGATGAGATGTACGAGGCCGCGGCCCTGGACGGCGCCGGAAAGGTGCGGACCTTCTTCAACATCACCCTGCCCAGCATCGCCACCACCCTGGCGTTGACCATCCTGCTGCGCGTGATCTGGATCTTCAACTTCCCCGACATCATCTTCGCGATGACCGGCGGTGGACCCGCGGACCAGACGCACATCATCACCACGTACATGATCAAAATTACGCAGGAGGGCGACTACGGCAAGGCATCGGCCCTGGGCCTGATCGTCGTCGTCACCCTCATGCTCTTCGCCGCCTTCTACCTCATGGCGGTCCGACCCCGAAAGGCGCAGAGATGATCAACAAAGTGAGCATCGCCGGGCGCGTCAGCAAGGTCGTCTTCCTGGCGCTGTGCCTGCTGGCCACAGTGTTCCCGCTGTACTGGATCATCATCACCTCGCTGAAGGAACCGGGCGCCATCTACTCCCTCCCGCTGGACTACTGGCCGCGCCAGTTGTCCCTGGAGAATTACATCGGGCTCTTCACCAAGTCGGATTTCGGCCAGTACATGGTGAACTCGCTGATTGTCGCGACGGTGGCCTCCACTGTCGCGACGGTGATTTCGCTGCTGTCCGCATACGTGCTGGCCCGCTTCCAGTTCGCCGGCCGCGGCGCGGTGATGGGCGCCTTCCTCGTGACTCAGATGATCCCGGGGTTCATCGCTCTGGGGCCGCTGTACCTGATGATGAGCGATTTTGGCCTGGTGGATTCCAAGACCGGGCTGATCCTGATCTACATCGCCATCTGCATCCCGTTCTGCACCATCATGCTCCGCGGCTTCTTCGAAAACGTCCCCGACGCGCTGGAGGAGGCGGCCATGATCGATGGCTGCTCCCGCCTCGGTGCGCTGTTCCGGGTGCTGGTTCCCGTGATGCTGCCGGGCGTCGCGGCGAGCTTCATCTTCAACTTTGTGAACTGCTGGAACGAGCTCTTCCTGTCGGTGACGCTGATGAACAGCGATGCCAACAAGACGATTCCGACGGCGCTGGCCGGGTTCATCTCCAGCTTCAACATCGATTGGGGCTCCATGTCCGCGGCCGCCGTGCTGACCGTGGTACCCACGCTGGTGATCTTCGCCTTCGCGAGCAAGTTCATCGTCCAGGGCCTGACGGCAGGCTCCGTCAAGGGCTGAGACGCTCCACCACACCAACATCGTGGCATGAGGCCTCCGGTGCCGGACGTCCGCAAGGATGCGGGCGCCGGAGGCCTCTTCCGTTGTCCATCGCGCGGGCCTATCGTCGGCAGTATGAGCACAAAACCGACCGTCACGGCCACTGACGTCCTGTCCTCCTCCGACTGCTGGGCCCTGCTTCGGACCGTGTCCGTGGGGCGCTTGGCACTGTGGGTGGAGGACCACCCGGACATCTTCCCCCTCAACTACGCCGTTGACCATGGCACCCTTGTGTTCCGGACGGGCGAGGGGACCAAACTGGCCGCCGCCCTGGGCGAGGCACCTGTCGCCTTGGAGGCCGACGGCGTGGATGCCGACAGTGGCATCGCCTGGAGCGTCGTGGTGAAGGGAACCGCTTCCGCCATCACCGCCACCGATGACGTGCTCGAGAGCTTCTCGCTGATGCTGTTCCCCTGGCAGGACGGCTCCAAGGATGCCTTCATCCGGATAGTGCCCACCTCCGTCACGGGCCGCCGTTTCACTGTGAGCGCCCCGGCCCGCTGGTGGACCGCCGAATCGGCCGCCCCGCGGGCCGCCACCGAATAGCGTGCGGCCCTACCGGGTGAAGGTGCCGAGGCCGCCCTTGTCGAAGTACTCAAAGACCAGGGACGACGCGCGGCCGTCCGCCCCGGCGGTGAACTCCACCTTGGAGATGGAGCCGGGCTCGGCATTCTCACTGGCCAGCGGAGTGCTGAAGGTGTTGCCGTCCCAGTGGGTCAGCGGATAGACGACGCCGGCCGGCCCCAGCACCACGGCCAGGCCGCCGTCGCGCACCGTGACCTCGGCGGTGCCAAAGTAGCTGTTGGCGTAGCTGCCCACCAGCTCGGCATCGGGCAGGGCCGGTGCCGGAGCCGTGGGTGCCGTCTGGCCCACCAGCGAGCCGAAGGGGGCCGCCATCGCTGCGAAGCCCGGCTTGTAGAGGGCAAACCAATCGAAGCGCGGCTCGCCGTACTGGACCAGGTCCATGAAGCTGGCCGCCACGGTCTCGGCCGCGCCCAGCGGCGCGGCATTGGTGAGCACCACGATGCCCAGCTTTTCCGAGGGCAGCATCGCAAAGGTGGTCCCTGCGCCGAGGGCAAAGGCCCCCGAATGGCTGAGCATCGTGCGGCCGGTGGGCTGGTTGCTGACATTGAAGCCGTAGCCGGTGTAACTGGCCCGCGCGTCGGGTGACGTTGCCGGAGATGAGACAAACTGCGAGGTCAAGGCCGGCGACAGCGCCGCCGGATCCACCACCGGCTGGCCGTTGAAACTGCCGCCGTCCAGCACCATGGACATCCATTTGGCCATGTCGTTGGCCGAGGAGCTCACGCCGCCGGCAGGTGATTGGGCATCCGGCTGGCGCTGGTACCTGGCCTGGTAGGCGCCGTCGACCAGCACGTGCCCCGAGGCGCGGTTGGGCCTGGCCATGAAATCGGCAAAGCGCGAACTCGTGGATGCCATGCCGAGCGGCGCGTAGATGTCGCGCTCGGAGAGGGTGGCCCAATCCGTCTTCGCGGCTGCCGCCACCGATTCCGCCGCGGCGGTGAGGCCGAAGTTGGTGTAGTGGTCGATGGTGCGGAAGCCATCCAGCGGCGCATACTGCAGGCGGGAAAGGATCTGGCTCTGGTCGAAGCCAACCTCTTCCAGATCATCGCCCACGTGGTCGCCGAGTCCTGAGCGGTGGGTGTACATATCGGCAATGGTCACGTGGGATCCGATCCAGGGATCCGAGAGGGTGAAACCGGGCAGGTTGGCCTGCAGCGGAGTGTTCCAGGCGACGGCGCCCTTCGCGACCTCGCTGGCCACCACCGTAGACCCCACGGATTTGGAGAGCGAGGCCAGCTGGAACACCGTGTCGGCATCCACCGCGGCATCCTCCCCCACCTTGCGGACGCCGTAGCCGGCGGCGGCCACCGTCTTCCCCTCGTGGACGACGGCGACCGACAGCCCGGGGATGTTGGTGGAGGCCATGATGGACTTCACCAGGTCGGGAAGCTTCGCGACGGCCGCGTCGATCTGGCCATCCGGAATGGGCACACCTGCCACCAGCCCGGGGTTCCCCGTGATGAGGGGCGCCGTGGTTGCGCCGGTGGTACTGGCCGGACCCTGGCTGCCGGAATCTTCGGGGATGCACCCGCCCAGTGCCAGCGCGGCCGCCAGCCAGACGCCGAGAACCAACGGTGTATTCCGCCGCTTCGATAGTGGGAGATTCGACATGACGCACCCCAACCTTCAGCCAGTTCCAACCAAGCCGTATGGGGCCGAGACTACCACCCGGGCCTAGAGCCCGTCGTCGTACCGCCAATGTTCCTGCCAGCGCCAGTCGATGGGCTCGCTGGCCCGCTGGTAGCGGATGTCCGTGGACAGGCGCATCGCCCCGGCCTGATCCAGGTTGTCGGTGGAGGCATGGACGATGTGCGCCGAATGGACGACGACGTCGCCGGCCTCGTAGTCCGTGACCAGCCACCGCGCGTCGTGCTCCTCGGCCAGCCCCGGCAGATCGGCGGTGATGGAGGCGGCCGGCCGGGCCAATTCCCCGTTCCGTTCCTGCGCCATCACCCAGTGGTGGCTGCCCTCAAGGTAGGCCAGGCCTCCGCGCTCCACGGCGCAGTCCCCCAGCGGTATCCACATGGACAGCACTCTGTCGCTGCCGTCGCGCAGGTAGACCAGGTCGTAGTGGGCCTGGGTTGCCGTGCCGATGCCTGACTCCCCCGCCTTGGTGTGCCGGATGATCTTGCGGCGGTGCAGGTGGACATCGTCGCCCAGGAACCACTCGAACCAGCCCGCGATGTCCTCATGGGCGCACAGCGCCTGGTACTCCGTGCCGGGGACGATGGTCTCGAAGAGGATCCGGCGCAGAGCGGCCCGGTCCACATCCTCCTGAGCCCCCAGCCCGAGGGCCGGGTCCGTCCCTGCGGCTGTCACATTGGTCCCCTCCAGCGCCTGGAAGTAGTAGCGGCGGAACTCGTTGACCATCGACGCAGCCAGCTGGCCCTTGAGGTAGAGGTAGCCGTCCCGCCGGAGCCGGCCCCACAGGGCATCGCGGTCTCCCCGCGCGGCCGCCGGGACGGGCTCAAGGGCACCCATCCGGTGCTCGGATTCATCAAGGACGTAGCCATTGGAAGTGATCATTGTTCAAGACTGCCGTGCCCCGCGGCGCTGGCCAATGGACTTCGGTATCGTTGGCTTGGACTTTTCTTCGACATGATGGAGCGGCAATGGAACCGTGGGCGCTGTACCGCAATCCCGCCCGGACGCTGCACGAATTGGGCGTCGCGGCCCTGGGCGCCGGCGAGCAGGAGGGGCGGTTGCCCTCGTTTTCCCGCAGAACGCTGCCCAGCCATGCCCTGGTCATTGTCTCGGAAGGGAGCGGCTGGCTCCTCTATGGCGGGGTCCGCCACACTGTAACCGCTCCTGCGGTGATTTGGATTTTTCCCGGCGTCGAACACGGCTATGGTCCGGGCCCGGAAGGCTGGCGGGAACACTGGCTGCTCTTCACCGGTCCGGGCGCCCGGGCCTTTGAGGAGCTGGGCTGCTTCAGCCGCAGCCAACCCCTGGCAGCGCTCTCCGCCGGGTACCGCCCGCCGTCGGGCTTTGCCGAATTGCGGCGGACGCTGGCACTGGAAGGGCCCAGAGGCGATCTGGAATCCTCCGTCGCGGCCCAGCAGATCATGCTCGACGCCGGCCGACACAGCCACCAGCCGGCCATCGATGCCGCCGATGCCCTGCTGGGCCGGCTGCGGGAACTGGCCTATCTGTCGCTCAGTGCGGCGCAGCAGGCGGCGAGGCTGGGGCTCACACCCTCGGCCCTGCGCGAGGCGGTCCAGGCGGGCGCTGGAGTGGGGCCCAAGGAATTTGTCCTGCAGCTGCGGATGTCCCGCGCGCAGGCGCTGCTGGCCGGCACCGCCTACCCCATCGAGCGCATCGCCCGGCTGGTGGGCTACGACGACGGCGCCTACTTCAGCCGGCTGTTCGCCCGGCGGGTCGGCCTGCCGCCGTCGCACTTTCGGCAGCAGCACCACCGCTGAGAACGCCCGCGCTGCCGAACGACTCGACGGCAGGCAGCCTCAGCTGCTGAACGACTCCGGTCCGAGCAGCTTGAAGACGGCCTCGCCGGTTTCGATCATGTAGCGGTGTGCGGAACCGGCGGCCTCGGCGCCATCCCCGGAGGCCACTGCATCGGCGAGGTGGGCCTGCTTCTGCCCCCACTCGCTGCCCAGCATCCCCGAGACCGGGAAGAAGTAGAAACGCGCACGCTTCTCCAGGCCCAGCGACAGGGCGGCGAGCACGGAGTTGCGGGCCGCCGTACGCAGTGCCGCGTTGAACTCGACGCTGGCCCGCGACAATCCCTCCACATCGCCGTCGGCCGCCGCCTTCTTGGTGGCCTCGACAATCCGGCCCAGGGCTGCCGCATCCCCGGCGTCGTGGCGCAGGGCGGCCAGCCGGGCGATCTCGGCCTCAAGAGCGGCCCGCGCCTCAAAAAGCTCCTGCAGCTCGGTGTGGTTGCGTTCCTTCACGTACACGCCGTAGCGCGGCCGCATCTCCACCCAGCCTGCCTCGTGAAGGGAGCTGAGGGCCTCGCGGACGGGGATGCGGCTCACCCCATGGGCCGCCGCGATGTCGTCGGGGCGGATCCTGGATCCGGGCGGCAGATCGCCGTGGATGATGGCTTCCTCGAGGGCCTCGTGGATCTGCGCGGGCAGCGAACTTGAATCCACAGCCGCCCGAAGGGTCGATGGTCCACCCAGTGCACCGGACGTTGTCATGGGAGGTCTCCGATCAAGGGCGGTGCGGGAATGGATGGTCGCTGGGGCGGATTCCCCTGGAGGTAGGATAACGCGGCCAGGGCGTAGAGGGCCGCACAGTTGACCACCTCATCTTCGACGGCGTAGTCGTCGATGCCCGCCGAGAGGGTGGGCTGCGGGCCGTAGCAGAGGGCTGGAATGCCGCGTTGGCGCCAGCGGCTCGCGTCGCTGGCGGGGAGCCGGATGGCCAGATCCGCCGCCGGCAGTCCGGCCAGGACCTCTCCGCGGCGCCAGGCCTGCACCAGGCTGTCCCCGGGGTCCGTCACATTGGCGTCCCAGCCCTTGATGCGCCGCAGGGTCAGGCCGTCGCCGCCGATGGCCGCCCGCACCAGATCCTCGGCCGCGTCGGCGGTGATCCCCGGTGGGAGGCGCAGGTCCACCTCGAGCCGGCCGCTGGTGGCAATCTGGCCGATGAAGCTGCCGGCCGCCAGGACGCCGACGTTGGCGGTGAGTTCCAGGCCGGCGCCGGCGAGGCCCTGCAGTTCGGGAGGCAGGGTGCCGCGCAGGCCCGTGAGGCCGTCGATGGCCGTGGCGGCGCGGGCGATCCGTGCCGCGGCGGACCGGCCCTGGCGCACCGCGGAGGAATGCCCCGCCTCCCCCGTGGCCGCCACCTCCAGCCACAGCACACCCTTCTCGCCCACGGCGAGGCGGCGGTAGCCGGGACCCTCGCCGCAGAGCAGCGCGTTGCCGGTGAGTCCGGGATGCTGGCGCAGCAGGAAGGCCGCGCCATTGTCGCCAAACACCACCTCGTCGCTGACGGCGGTGAAGGTGATCCGTCCGCTCCAGTGGTGGCGCAGCTGGGCCAGCAGGTCCACCGCGTGCAGCATCGCCGCCACGGCGCCCTTCATATTGCCCATGCCCAGGCCGTACAGCCGCCCGTCCCGGCGGATCATGTCCCAGACGGGCACCGACCAGGTGGATTCATCCCCCGGCGGCATCGTGTCCAGGTGGACGTTGAGGACAAGATGGGGGCCGGGCTGGCCGGAATCCAGCTCCGCCAGCACCGACGGCATGTGCTCCAGCTGCCGCTCGAGCCGGGGGTTGAGCCCGCGGGAGGCGAGGAATCCGCGGACCACCTCGGCGGCGGCGCGGGTGTCCCCGTCGGGGTTGACGCTGCGCGCGGCGACCAGCTCGGCGCAGAGCCGGACGAGGTCTTCGCGCCGCGCCTGCGCCTGGGCGCGGATCCACGCAGAGACGTCTTCGCCGCCGTCCGGGGCCTCACCGGCCGCCGTCTTCGCCGTGCCGATGTGTTCTGTTTCATCGATGCTTCTCATGCTGCTCCCTCCGCCACATTGCGGCGCCAGTCCCCCACCGCATAGGGGCCGGCGGCATCCAGTCCGGCCGCCACGACGGCGCCGAACACATCATCCCCGGCGGTGCGGGGCACCACATCGTGCCCGCGGCCGGCCAGGTCGGCTGTGGCAGGATGGCCCTCCTCGATCAACAGCCGGCCACCCTCGCTGCGCCAGCGCAGGGCGGCCACCGCGTCATGGAGGCTGAGTCCGCCGCAGCGCATCCGTGCCAGCACCTGCAGGATTGTCTGCACCTGCCCATCGGCGCCCGGCGTCGCCAGGGCCAGGGGGTGCCCGCCGGCGTCCAGCAGCATCGCCGGAGCCAGGGTGTGCACGGGGCGCCGTCCCGGTCCGGCGGCATTGGCTCCGTCCGTGAATCCGGCCGCGCGGTTGTTCAGCACGATGCCCAGCTCGGGGACGAAGACCGCCGAGCCGAAATCATCGAAGACGCTGACCAACGACGAGACCACCATGCCGCCGCTGTCGGCGACGGCGACGCCTGCCGTGTGTAGATAGGCCCGGGGTCCGCCCCTCCCGCCGGCCCGGACCCTGTCCACGTCCAGCCCACGATCCAGCAGGGCGGCGGGGTCGCCTCCGGCGTCCGAGCGGTGGGCGAAGGCGGCCTCGGTCGCCTCGACCAGCAGGTGGTCCAGCCCCGCCGCTGGCAGTGGAGACGCGTCCTCGACCCAGCGTGCCGCCATCGCCAGCAGGATGCCCTGGGAGGCAGGCGGCTGGACCAGCAGCCTGCCACCGTTCCACGGCGTCTCGACGGGGCCGGGTTCCTCGCTGCGGTGCGAGGCCAGATCACTCAGCGCCAGGGTGCCGCCGGTGCGCCCGACGGCGTCGACCAGCGCCTGCGCCGCGGGCCCCGCGTAGAACGCCCCGGGGCCGTCCGCGGCCAGTGTGGCCAGCAGGCGGGCCAGCTCGTGCTGGCGCCACAGGCCGCCGTCGGACGTTGCCAGCAGCGGCCAGTCAGCCCCGCCGTACCGGGTGATGCGGTGCCGCTGGGCCCGGACCGCCGCGGCCAGGCCGGCGTCGACCACGTATCCGGTGTCCGCGCAGGCAATCGCATCCCCGAACACCTCCTCCAGGGGCAGGCGCCCCCAGCGGCGGTGCAGCACAAACCAGCCATCCACGATGCCCGGCACCGTCACCGACGATCCACCATCCGTGGCATAGAGGCCGGGGGCCGTGGCGGGGGTGCACCCGGTGCCATTGACCGCATGCACGCTGCCATCGCCCTGGCGCACCAGCGCCAGCAGGTCGCCGCCGAGGCCGGCCGCGTGCGGCATGACCACCGCAATCACGGCCTGGGCCGCAATCGCCGCGTCCACGGCGCTTCCGCCCGCGGCGAGGATCCGCAGTGCCGAGCGCGTGGCCAGTGGATGCCCCGTGGCTGCCGCACCGTGGTGCCCCCTGGCCGGAATTCCTTCCCCACCCGTTGACATGTTCATATTTTATACAATATACATAAGTCCAAGCAGCCACCACCCCCGCAGCCCGGGGACAACGTGAGGACGAGCCAATGACGACTCAGCCAGTGCAAGTGGAGAACCAAACCGGCCCCGACGCCGCAAAGACGGCGATGCTTCGGACGATGATCCGCATCCGCCGCTTCGAGGAAAAGCTGGCCTGGCTGTTCAAACGCGGGCAGCTGCCCGGCTTCGTCCATCTCTATCTCGGCGAGGAGGCCGTGGCCGTGGGCGTCTGCGCGGCCCTGCGCCCCGATGATCGGATCACCTCCACCCACCGCGGACATGGCCACCTGATTGCCAAGGGCGCCTCCATCGACAAGATGATGGCCGAGCTCTACGGCCGCGTCGATGGCTACTGCCGGGGCAAGGGCGGCTCGATGCACATCGTCAGCTTCGAGCTGGGCATCATGGGCACCAACGGCATCGTGGGCGGCGGCATCCCGATCGGGACCGGCTCGGCGTGGGGCGACAAGCAGCTGGGCCGGGATTCGGTGACGGTGGTCTTCTTCGGCGACGGCGCCTCCAACCAGGGCGTGTTCTTCGAGTCCATGAACCTGGCCGCCATCTGGAATCTGCCGGTGGTGTTTGTCTGCGAGAACAACGGCTACACGGAGTGGACGCCCACCCACGAGCTGACGGCGGGGCGGATTGTGGACCGCGGCACCCCCATGGGGATCCCCGGCGAGCAGGTGGACGGCAACGACGTCGAGGCCATGCGGGATGCGACGGCCCGCGCCGTCGCCCGGGCCCGGGCCGGTGGCGGACCCACGTTGATCGAGGCCCGCACCTACCGCTGGCACGGCCACAACGAGGGCGAGGAGGCCTTTGCCGGCGACTACCGCCCGCAAAGCGAACAGGACGAATGGCGTGGCCGGGACCCGATTGCCGCCTACGGCAGGACCCTCGTCGAGGAGGGTGTGCTCAGCCAGGCGGACTGGGACGCCATCGACGCCGAGGAGAGCGCCGGCGTCGAGGCCGCCGTCGAGTTCGCCGCGGCCAGCCCCTTCCCCGATCCAGAGGAAGCGCTCCAGGACCTCTTTGCCGCCACACCGAAGGGAAGCATGCGATGAATGCGACAATCGAACGCCCCACCTACTTCATCAACGCGATGAAGGAGGGCCTGCACGCGGCCATGGCCGAGGACGAGCGGGTGGTGGTGATCGGGGAGGACGTTGACCGCTCGGTCATCGGCGCCACCCGCGGGCTGTCGGCGGACTTTGGCCGCGACAGGGTCCGCAACACCCCCATCTCCGAGGCCACCTTCGTCGGTGCCTGCGTCGGGGCGGCCGCCGTCGGGCTCCGGCCCGTTGTCGACCTCATGGTGGGCTCCTTCTTCTATGTGGCCATGGACCAGCTGGCCGACCAGGCCGCGAAGCTGCGCTACATGTCCGGCGGCCAGGTGGATCTGCCGATCGTCTACTTCGCCGCCACCGGCCCCAGCGGCTCCGGCGCCGCCCAGCACTCGGAAAATCTGCACCCGATGCTGATGAACGTGGCCGGGTTGAAGATCGTCATGCCGTCCACCCCCTATGACGCCAAGGGCCTGATGCTCTCCGCCATCCGGGACCCGAACCCGGTGGTCTATCTGCAGGACTTTGTCCTCGGCGGCACCAAGGGGAACGTCCCCGAGGCGCCGTACGCCATCCCGCTGGGGGTGGGCGACATCAAGAAGCACGGCACTGATGTGACGGTGGTGGCCATCGGCGCCACTGTGCCCAAGGCGCTGAAGGTGGCCCGGGCGCTGGAGAAGGACGGCATCTCCGTCGAGGTTCTCGACCCGCGCACGCTGGTGCCGCTGGACAAGGGCCTGATCCTGGAATCCGTCGGCCGGACGGGCCGGCTGGTGGTGGTGGACAGCGCCCGGCTGACCTGCTCGGCCGCCAGCGAGATCACTGCGATGGTGGTCGAAAACGGCTTCGACACGCTCAAGGCCGCACCCCAGCGGGTGGCCTGGGAGGACGTTCCGGTCCCCTTCTCGCCGCCCCTGGAAAAGCGGGTGCTGGTGCAGGAACCAGACATCCTCAACGCCATCCTCAAGACACTCTCCTAGCAACGTCAGCAAGAAGGGAACAACCATGGACATCACAATGCCGAAGTGGGGCATGACCATGCAGGAGGGCGTGCTGCTTCAATGGCTCGTCGCCGTCGGAGACCACGTCACCGAGGGGCAGGCCGTGGCCACCGTGGAAACGGAAAAGGTCGACGCCGAGATCGAGGCTCCTGCCAGCGGCCTGGTGGCCGAGCTGCTGGTCGACGCCGGAGAATCCGTCGACGTCGGAACCGCCATTGCGCGGCTGTCGTGAGCCTGCTCCACGGGCCGGACATGTCCGCCCGGACGGCCCTGGACCTCATCGCCATGGTCCACGAGGACTGCCGGGCGCGGGGTCTGCAGCTGGCGGCCGCCGTCGTCGACCGCGGTGGGAATCTGGTGGCCGCCGGCCGGATGGACGGCGCGCAGCTGGGCGCCTTGTCCCTGGCCACGGACAAGGCCTTCACCGCCGTTTCCTTCGGCCACCCGACCAGCGCCTGGGCAGCCAGCTCCCGCCCCGACGGCAGCGACTGGGGGCTCGCAGGAATGCTGGGCGGGCGGGCCGTGGTCTTCCCGGGAGGTGTGCCGCTCTACGACGACGGCGCCCTGCTGGGCGCCCTGGGCGTCAACGGCACGGTCTCCACCGTGGACGAAGAGCTGGCCCTGGCCGCTGCCGCCGCACTCGGTCTGGCGGTGGCGCCGTGAGCACGGCCATCGTCCTGGGCGGCGCCAGTGGCATCGGTGCCGCGGTGGTGCGGGCCCTGCGCCAGCAGGGCGACGGCGTGCTGGTGGCCGACCACAATGTGCGCGGTGGCAAGGCGCTGGTGGATGAGCAGCTGCCCGGCCGTGCCGAGTTCTTTGACTGCGATCTGGCCACCGCCGACGGGCCGGCCCTGGCCGTGGAGGCTGCCATCCGGTTCGGCGGCGGCAAGCTGCACACGCTCTTCTACAACGCCGGCATTCTCACCGCCAAACCCCTGGCCGAGTGGACGCTGGCGGACTGGGACCGCAGCACGGCGGTCAACCTCCGCGGCGCCTTCCTCGCAGCCCAGGCGGCAGCGGAGCCGCTGCGGGCCTCGGGCCGGGGCCGGATCATCGTCACCGCCTCCACCGGAGCGCTGCGCGGCCACGCGGGCATGCCCGCCTACCACGCGACCAAGGCCGGCCTGCTGGGGCTGGTGCGGGCCCTGGCCGACGAGCTGGCCCCCGGCGGAACCACCGTCAATGCCATCTGCCCGGGGTGGATCGACACCCCCTTCAATGACACCTTCTGGGAGCACCAGACCAACCCGAAGGAGGCCCTGGCCTCCCTGGTGTCCAGGATTCCGCTGGGCCGCCAGGGCGCCCCGCTGGATGTCGCCGGTGCCGTGCTCTTCCTGGCCTCCCCCGCCGCGGCCTACATCACCGGACAGTCCCTGGTCATCGACGGCGGCTACACCGCCGTCTGAAAGGAAACACCATGACCTACACCTTGTTCACCCCCAACCCGGCCCGGGCCACGCTGCCCTCGCAGCTGCACGGCGGCGGCAACCCGCAGGCCTTCCATGCCCAGCTGCCCGGCTACGGCCCCACTCCCCTGTGGGACTGCCCCGCCGTGGCCGAGGCCCTGGGCGTGGCGAGGGTGCTGGTCAAGGATGAGTCCTCCCGGCTGGGACTGCCCTCCTTCAAGATGCTCGGCGCCTCCTGGGCCACTGCGCGGGCCATCCAGCGGCATTGGCTGGACGGCGGGCTGGACGGTGAAGCTGGTGCACCCCAGCTGAACCAGCTGCGCACGGACCTCGCCGCCTCCTCCGGGCGCCGGCTCGTCGCCGCCACCGACGGCAACCACGGCCGCGGCGTGGCCCGGATGGCCGCCATGCTCGGCCTAGGCTGTGCCATCTTCGTCCCGGCCGGGACGGCGGGGGCCAGGATCCGGAGCATCGAATCCGAAGGTGCCACAGTGGAGGTGGTCGAGGGCAGCTACGACGACGCCATCGCCCGCTCCGCCCAGGAGGCCGACGGGGATTCGCTCGTCATCTCCGACACCTCGTGGGAGGGGTACGTGCAGACGCCGTCGGACGTGGTCCACGGCTACTCCACCCTGTTCCTGGAAATCGACCAGGCGCTGGCGCGCAGTAGCCGCCCCAGCCCCGGCGTGCTGGCCCTGCAGGCCGGCGTCGGCTCCTTTGCCGCCGCCGGCCTGGCCCACTACGGCTCCCCCGGCAGTGCCCTGCGGACGAGTGCACGGCGGACAACTGCCCAGCGGCCGCGGACGGTGGTGGTCGAACCGGTGGCGGCGAACTGCCTGATGCGCTCGGCCCAGTCCGGCGGCATCACGGAGGCCCCCGGCCCGCACCGCTCCACCATGGCGGGCCTGAACTGCGGCCTGCCCTCGATGCTGGCCTGGCCCACCGTGGCCAATGCCGCCGACCACTACCTGGCCATCGATGACGAGCCCGCCTACGCGGCCATGCGCCTGCTGGCCGGCAGCGGGATCGCCGCCGGGGAGTCCGGGGCCGCCGCCTTGGGCGCCCTGCTCGCCGTCGTGGATCCGCAGGACCGCGAAGCGCTGGGGCTGCGGGCGGACGCCACGGTGCTGCTGGTCAACACCGAAGGTGCCACCGACCCGGTCAATTATCTGGCCCAGGTCGGCTCCAGCGCCGACGACGTCCTCGCCGGCGCCGCCGCCCGCCGGTCCGCCGCGGGGGTGGCCGCAATGTAGCCGCTCCGGGCAAATGCCTGCACTAGTGTTCCTGTTTCAGATGCTGGACGGCGCCGTTGGGGTGGCCCGCTTGTTCTACCCGTTCATTTCATCCCGATTGCTGCGACGAAAGGATCCAAGAAATGTCTAGAGATACTTCAGCGCCCGCCGTGGAAAGCCACCACGTGGACGTGATTGACCCCGCACACCGGCATGGCAAGGCCCGCGACCTCTTCCCCGTCTGGTTCAGCGCCAACCTCAACGTGGGCAACGCGTTCTTCGGCGCCCTGGCCGTGGTCTTGGGCAACAATCTGTTCTGGTCGATCGTGGCGGTGGTGCTGGCCAATGTTGCCGGCGGGGCGTTCATGGCCCTCCACTCGGTCCAAGGCTCCCGCCTCGGTGTGCCGCAGCTGATCCAGAGCCGGGGCCAGTTCGGCTTCTACGGTGCGCTCCTGCCCGTGGCCCTGGCCGCCTTCCTCTTCCTGGGCTTCTTCGCCACCACCGCCGTCATTGGCGGGCAGTATGTCAGCGCCGCCATCCCGGGCCTGGACCTGGGGCTGTCCATCGCCCTCATCGCGCTCCTGAGCCTCGTGCTGGCGCTGGTGGGCTACCGGGCCATCCACACGGCCGCCAAGTGGGGCGCTTGGCCGCTGGCCATCGCCGTCGTCATCGTCACCATCGCCTCCCTGGCGCACGGCGGCTTTGACCTGACCATGTCCGGCTTCGAGCCGGCGCCGTTCTTCGCCGCCTTCGGCCTGCTGGCCACCTTCCTGCTGACCTATGCACCCTATGTCTCCGACTACTCCCGCTACCTGCCCCAGGACACCCCGGCCCGCGATGCCTTCCGCTGGACCTTCACCGGCGCCTTTCTGGGGACCACCTGGACCGAGCTGGTCGGCGTGATGCTCGCCGTCCAGTTCGATGCCAACGACATCTCCGCCTCGATCAGCCAGCTCTTCGGCGGCGGTCCCGTGGTGGCCATCGTCCTGCTCGTCACGGCCGTCGCCATCGGCGGCAACAACGCCCTGAACCTCTACGGCGGCATGCTGAACCTCATCACCGCCATCACCACCTTCCGGCCGGTCCCGGCCTCCGTGGTGGTCCGCATCGTGATGCTGATCCCCACCTTCGCCATCGGCCTCTGGATCGCCCTGACGGCCTCGGCCGATTTCAGCACCAACGTCGGCATCTTCCTGTCCTTCCTGCTGATCGCCTTCGTGCCCTGGGGTGCCATCAACCTGATCGACTACTACTGGGTCCGGCACGGCGACTACGACGTCGCAGGGTTCTTCAACAAGCGCGGTGTCTACTACTCCGACGCCACGTCCTGGACCATTGCCGGCGTCAACTACAAGGCACTGACCGCCTACGCCGCAGGGGTGCTGGTCTGCCTGCCCTTCGTCAGCAACGCCGTGTTCCAGGGCCCCGGTGCCGCCTGGTTTGGCGGCGCGGACCTCTCCTGGATCCCCGGGCTGCTCGCCACCGGCGCTGTCTACCTGGTCCTCGCCAAGCGCAGCCAGCCCGCCGAACTCGTGGTGGAAGAGGCCCGGTGAGCACCGCGAAGCGGCTCTTCCTGCTCCAGTTCGGCGCCGAGCGCGTGCCCAAGGCACTGTCCCTGGCCGGCGGCCCGCCGGAGCTCTACTGGGAACCCCTCACGGGGGCCCTGGTGGAGACCAGCGCCGGCTGGGTCCTGCTGGACACGGGGATGTCCCGCGCCGCCCACGAGGACGCGGAAGCGACGGCCGCCTATGAACTCGCCGGCCGGGATGCACCGAATCTGGACCACGAATGGCGGCTGGCGCCGCGTCCCCCCGATGCGGCCGGCTGGAATTGGATCCTCGACGGCGATCCCGTGGCGACGGCGCTGGCGGAGCACGGCCTCGCACCGGAGGATCTGCACCTGGCCGCCGTCAGCCACCTGCACATCGACCATTCCGGCGGCATCCCCACCTTGGCCCGGGCGGGGGTGCCCGTCGCCATCCAGCGCCGGGAGCTGGCCTTCGCCCGCAGCGGCGCCGTGGGGGTGGCCGAGGGGTTCTTCGAACCCGATTGGACGGAGCCGGGGACCGTCTGGCGCGAGCTCGACGGCGATGCGGAGCTGGCGCCGGGCGTCCACGCGGTGGCCACGCCCGGCCACACTCCGGGCCACATGTCCTTCCGGGTTGATCTGGAGGATTCCGGCAGCTGGCTGTTCACTGCCGATGCGACGGACCTGGCGCAGAACTTCCTTGACCATGTGCCCTGCGGGTCCTGGGCCGGCGGCACCGATGAGGATGCCGCCGCTGCGTCATCCTCGCTGGACCGCCTGGTGTCGCTGGCGGCCGGGGGTGTACGGCTGGTCCCCGGCCACGACCAGGTCATCGCCAACACCGCCCGCCATCCCCGCGGGGGCCACCGATGACGCCGGCACCCGTGGGCCGCCCAAGCGTGCAGGCTGGCGCGCCGGCCGGCGTCCTCGCCGGGCGGACGGCGCTGGTCACCGGGGCCGTGGGTGCCATCGGTGCCGCCATCGCCCACCGCTTCGCCGCGGAGGGGGCCCGCGTGGTGGTTGCTGATCTGGACCTGGCGGCCTCCCAGAGGCTGGCGGGGGACATTGCCGCGGAGCACGGCGTCGGCACCCTGGGCATCGCCATGAACGTGGCCGATCCCGCGGATGTTGAACGGGCGGCGGATGAGGTGGGGGCCGCATTCGGTGTCTGCGATGCCATTGTGGCCAATGCCGGCATCCTCGTCCTCAAACCCGCCCTGGAACTGGCGGCTGCGGAATGGAATGCGGTCATCTCCGTGAACCTGTCCGGCGCGTTCAACACCGCCGCCACCTTTGGACGGCGGCTGGTGGACTCCGGCGCCCAGGGCACCATCGTCTTCTCCTCTTCGCTGTTCGGCGTTCGGGGCGGGCGGACCAATGCCGCCTATTCGGCCTCCAAGTTCGGCATCATCGGCCTGTCCCAGAGCCTGGCCGCGGAGCTGGCCGAACATGGCATCCGGGTCAACGCCGTCGCGCCGGGACAGATCCGCACCGCGATGATCGAGAGCCTGCTGGCGGACCGGGCCGCCGCCAGCGGGCGCAGCGTCGGCGAGGAGGAGGATGCCTTCACCGCCCGCATCCCCTCGGGAAGCCTGGGCACCGTGGACGACGTCGCCAAGGCGTTCGTCTACCTCTCCAGCGACCAGAGCTCCTATGTCACCGGCCAGCACATCATTCTCGACGGCGGCTGGCAGGTGGGTTGAGCCGGCCAAAGGCCGCAGAAGGGGGGGGCACGCCATGTCCACCAACACCGTGAAGGGCCCCGTTGGGCCGTCCGCTCAACCGTCCTCTGGGCGGGCCCGGCGCTTCAGTCCCGACGCCGCCAGCCTCCAGCTGTGGCTCATGATGGCCCTGACCTTTGTCACGGGAGTGGTGGACGCCGTCGGCTACCTGGGCCTGGACAAGGTCTTCACGGGGAACATGACGGGCAACATCGTCATCCTGGCCATGGGCCTGGTGGGTGGCACCGGGCTGCCCGTGGCAGGTCCGCTGCTGGCCCTGTTCGCCTTCGCCGGCGGCGCGCTGCTGGCCGGCCTGCTGCTGCGCGGCACCCCGGACGGCTGGTCCCGGCGGACGACGGCGCTGCTGGCCGCCGGCGCCGTCGTCCTGGCCGGCATCGCCGCCGCCGTGCCGCTGGCGGGAGGACATCCCAAGGGGCCGTTTGCTGTGGCCCTGGCCGCCCTCATCGCCGCCCAGATGGGCTCCCAGGCCTGCATCGCCCGCAAGGTGGGGGTCAAGGACATGACCACCGTGGTGGTCACGTCCACATTGACCTCGCTCGCTGGGGAATCCTTTCTGGGGGCAGGCGAGGGCCGGTTCTTCCACCGGCTGTGGAACCGCCGGGCGGGTGCCATAGCGGCCATCCTTGCCGGAGCAGCTGCCGGTGCGCTGCTGATGCAGGCGCATATGAGCATCGCCATCGCGCTGGGCGCCGCGCTGACAGCCGCCGTCGCCGTGCTGGGACACAGGACGCGGCACAGCCGCTGAACGGCGGCCCGTGTTGCGCCGGGTGAAGTCCAGTGAAGCCGGGTGAAGCCCGGTGACAGCACGCTACGGCCGGTTCGAACAAGGCGCCCGGGCTCCCCTAGATTCGCACCATGACCAGCACTTCCGCACGGCGGACACCATGACCATCCACGATGCTTCGACAACGCAGACCTCCGGCACCATGGTGCTCGGGGCGATGTTCCGGGCGGTGGGCGCCTACCCCTCGGGCTGGCGCTATCCCGGCGCCCACCACGACCCGCGCGATGACACGGAGGTCATCAAGGCCACGGCGCTTGAGGCCGAACGCGCCGGCCTGGACTACATCTTCTTCGGCGACTGGCTGGCCACGGGGCCCGATCTGGAGTTCCGGGATCCCTATCTGGCCGCGCGGATCGAACCGCTGAGCGCCGTGGCCTTTCTGGCCGGCGTCACCTCCCGCATCGGCCTCATTGCCACAGTGAACGCCACCTACTCCGATGCGTACACGTTGGCGCGGATCAGTGCCTCGGTGGACAGGCTGAGCGGTGGCCGGCTGGGCCTGAACATCGTCACGGGTGCGGAGCCGCGGGCCGCCGCCAACCACGGCCGTGAGGCGCATTGGGGCAATGAACAGCGCTATGACTCCGCCGAGGAGCTCATCGATGCCCTGCGGCTGCTCTGGGACAGCTGGGGTGAGGGCGCCCTCGTGGCGGACCAGGCCAGCGGGGTCTACCTCGACCCTGCCCGGCTCCACCAGGCGGACTTTGTAGGCCGCCACCATCCCGTGGCCGGCCCGCTGAACGTCCTGCGCCCGCTCCAGGGGCATGTTCCGGTGGTGCACGCCGGCACCTCCGAGCGGTCCCGTGCACTGGTCCAGTCCCGGGCCGATGTCGCGCTGGTGGGGCTGGGCCCGCTGGCCTCCGCCCGGCAGGCAACAGACGCCCTGCGGGTGGGGGCGGCGGCACAGGGCCGCGGACCCTTGCGGATCGTCACGCCCGTCCTGCCCATTCTCGGTGACACCCTCGAGGACGCCTGGAGTATCCATGACACCCTGCTGTCCCTGGTGTCTGTCTCCCCCGGCCCCTCCGACGGCCGCGAGGGCTTTGACTCAGCTAGGCGCTCCCTGGCGGCGCTGGAGGACGTCGTCGGCCTTCCGGTGGGCCGGTTCGGGCTGGACGACGACGTGGACCCGGAGGTTGCCGCCCGGTTCAACGACGCCGGGGCGCGGCTGGTGGACCTGGCGGCGCAGCGTTCGGGCCGGACGCCCGGCGGGAGCCGCCCCGTGCGGTGGCGGGATCTGCTGGTCAACCATCTGGTGCCCTACGCCGTCGTCGTGGGCACCGTTGAAACCGTGGCCAACCACCTCCAAAACTGGCACCAGCTCGGCGGTGTGGACGGCTTCAACATCCTCACCCCCTATCTGGGCGAGCAGTTTGAACGCTTCACCCGCGGCGTGGTCCCGCTGCTCAAGGCGCGCGGCCTGTTCCGCCCGTACTACACGGGAACCACGCTGCGGGATCACCTGCGGCTCCCCGTGCCGGAGAACCTGTTCGAGGCACGGGTGGCGGCGCTGTGACGGCCGCCCAGGCCCGGCCGGCAGACACCGCAGGCAACTCGCCTGCGGACGCTTCGCTGCGCCGGCAGCACATCATCGGCTCGGGTGAACTGGCCCGGCTGCTCACCGGCGATGCCCCGCCGCTGGTGCTCGACATCCGCTTCCACCCGCAGTTGGCGGATCCGCGGCAGGAGTTCGACGCCGGGCACCTCCCCGGCGCGCACTACGTCCATCTGCCCTCGGTGTTGGCAGACGCCGGTCCGGGCGCCAACCGTCCGGCCGCCGACGGCGCCCTGCCGCTGCCGGCTCCGGCCGCACTGCAGTCCTCGTTGCGCGCTCTGGGCGTGGACGATGATTCCACAGTCGTGGTCTACGACAACAGGAACGGCCTCTCCGCGGCCCGCGGCTGGTGGGTGCTCCGCTGGGCCGGCGTCGCCAGCGTCCGTGTGCTCGACGGCGGCTACGCCCACTGGGTGCGCCAGGGCCTGCCCACCACCGTGGAGCCGACGCCCACTTCCCCGCGGGGCAGCGTCGTAGTGGTGCCGGGGCAGCTGCCCACCATCACCACCGCACAGGCCGGCGCGCTGCCTGATGCCGGCATCCTGCTCGACGCCCGGGAGGAGCCGCACTTCGGTGCGGGGCCGGCGGCCCACATCCCCGGCGCACTGAACCTGCCCAGCAGCGCCGACGTCGGCGACCAGGGGCTGCTGCTGCCGGAACCTACGCTCCGGGCGCGGGCGGCGGCGGCCGGGATCGATGGTTCCGCAGCGGTGGGTGCGTACTGCGGCGCCGGGGTGCTGGCCGCCCACAAGGTGCTCACGTTGGCCACACTGGGCATCGAATCCGCGCTCTATGTGGGATCGTTCTCCGCCTGGTCCGCGGTGCGGGCAGACTGAACAGGCAGGTGGAGTGTAAGGCTCAGACCGGAGGGTAGGGAGAGCGTCCGCTCCCGGCAGCGAGCCGGTCCAGCACCAGCTGCAGCGGGGGCCAGGTGCCGCGGCCGCGGCGGGTGCAGGCATAGGCCCGCAGCCGTACATCGGGCTTCGTCAGGGGCACCAGGGTGATGCCGGGCTGGGTTGGCCTGTCCGCCGGGAGCAGGCCGATGCCCATTCCGGCGAGGATCAGGTCCTCGACGAGGTCGAGGCTGTCGGCCTGGTGTCGAACGTGCGGCTCATAGCCGGCCATGGACCCAATGACGCGCAGAACATCCTCGTCAGCGCGGTTGCGGGAATTGCCAATCCAGTCGTGGCCGCGAAAGCCGTTAAACACCGTCAGGGCGTCCCCGCGGGCAATGCCGTCCTGATGTGACGGCACCGCCACGCTCCACGGCGTCGACCACAGCGGCAGGGAGTCCAGACCCGCGTCAGATGCTGCGGGTGCCAGGTTGTAGTCGTAAGTCAGGGCGAGGTCGATCCTGCCATCGGCCAACTGGGCCAGGGCTTCGGCCGGCTCGTGCTCATTGACGACGACCTGCACCTCGGGATGGCTGGTGGCGAGCTCGGCCACGATGGGCATCAGATTGCGCCGGATCGCCGTGGCGAAGCCGGCCACGCGGACGGTGCCGGCGGGTTCGCCGTCGGGGTCCAGATCCGCACGGGCGGCCTCGACGGCCGCGAGGATGGTCCGCGCATGCTCCGCCAGACGGCGTCCGGCGGGTGTCAGCCGAACACCCCTGCCGGCCGGTTCCACCACCGGTGTGCCGATCTCCCGGGTGAGCATGGCAATCTGCTGGGACACAGTGGAGGTGGTGGTGCCCAGCACCTCGGCGGCACCGCGCATCGAGCCAACGCGGGACAGCTCGAGCAGCAGCTCCAGTCTTCGGGTTTCCATGGAGTCCATTGTGCAGGATTCCTAAACGAATTGTTGTGGATTGTCACGTGGACGTGAACAGCGCCGATCCTGTCTACTGGCACTATGACTTCAGCCCTCCACCCCGCCCGCGCCGGCACCTTCATGGCCCTTACGTCGATGCTGTGCGTCCAGGTGGGTCTGGCGGCGTCCGTGGGGCTGGCCGGGACCATCGGCCCCGCGGGGTCTGCCTGGCTCCGTCTGGCGTGGGCCGCCATCATCCTGGTGGCCATTGCCCGCCCCTGGCGGACCAAGTTCACCCGGTCCGCCCTGGTGACCTGCGTACTGCTGGGGATCGCCACCGGCGGCATGACGCTGCTCTTCATGGCCTCGTCCATGCGGATCCCCCTGGGAACCGCCAGCGCCCTGGAATTCCTCGGTCCGCTGACGGTGGCCGTGGTCCGCGGCCGGGGACGGACCCGGTTGTGGGCCTTCGCCGCCGCGGCGGGCGTGCTGCTGCTCACCGAGCCCTGGCATGGCGCGGCCGATCCCCTGGGGGTGCTCATGGCGCTGGGCGCCGGGGCCTGCTGGGCGGGCTACATCCTGCTGACCCAGCGCGCCGGCGACCAGCTGGCCGGCCTTCAGGCCCTGGCTGTCTCGATTCCCGTCGCCGCCGTCGTCGCCACGTTCGCGGCCGGGCCCGCCGTCATCGCCCACATCGACTGGCAGCTGCTCCTGGCCGGCATCGGCCTGGCGCTGCTGCTGCCGGTGGTTCCCTTCAGCCTCGAAATGCTGGCGCTGCGCCGGCTGACAGCGGCTGCCTTCGGAACCCTGATGAGCCTGGAACCGGCCATCGCCGTCGTCATTGGTCTTTTGGTTCTGGGCCAGGTCCCCCGCTTCAGTGCGGTGGCAGGAATCCTGCTCGTTGTCGCGGCCGGCATCGGCGCCGCCCGCAGCGGGGCCCGGCCCCAGAAATCCGGAGCCGCAAAGGCCCACGACGTCCCGCTGCGCAGGGCCGACGAGGGGCTCGCGTAGGAGGAACAGACGGATGCCCGCGGGGCCTGCCACACCGGCCGGCCCCGCGGGCATCCGTGCCTAGGCGGCGGACGGCAGTTCCGGCTCCCCCAGCGAGAGCATCAGCCGGTTGGCCCAATTGAAGAAGGCCGCGCCGTGGATGACGTCCGAGACGGCGTCGTCGTCGAGCCCCTCCGCCCGCAGCGCCCCAACATGGGCAGCGGAGAACTGGGACGGCGTAGCTGCGAGCGCTGCTGAGGCGTCGACGATGGCGTTCCAGCGTCCGCCGAGGTCCGCCTGTGCTCCTTTGGCGAGGAGGGTGTCGATGTCTTCGCCGCGGCCGGAGTAGTGGGTGGCGAAGCGGGCGTGGACGGAGGCGCAGAAGATGCAGCCGTTGATGCGGGAGGTGGCCGCGGCGGCGAGCTCGCGTTCGGCGCGGGGCAGGCCGTCCTTGGCGTTGTAGAAGATGTCCTTGTCGGTGCGTGTGCGTGCGGCGAGGATGTCTGGGTCGCGGGCGAGCAGGCGGAAGTAGGGGCTCTTTGCCCGTCCCTTGTCGACGAGGCCGGCGTGCTGCCGTTCGGTGAGGTCTTCCTCTGTGGGTGGGGCCAGCCAGGGGTGCCAGTCCAGTTCCGCCTGGGTGAAGACGGCGGGGTGGTCGTGGCCGGGGTAGGTCAGGATGGTTTCGCTCATGAGTGGTTCTCCCCTGTGGTTGTTGTGGCTTTGTCGTGAGTGCTTGTCTGCCCCTGTACGTCGGAGAGCACGCGCAGGCCGGCGGCCACCCGCAGTTGGAAGGCCAGGAAGGCGACCAGTTGGGACAGGGTCACGATGGCGTCCGTGCTCCAGCCGGCCCTGTGCAGGGTGGCCAGGGCTTCGGGTGAGGCCTCCCGTGGGCGGAAGACCAGCAGGTGGGCGTG
The DNA here is from genome assembly GCF_000482545.1 of Arthrobacter sp. 35W. GTDB lineage: Bacteria > Actinomycetota > Actinomycetes > Actinomycetales > Micrococcaceae > Specibacter. The sequence continues at coordinate 1,461,247 of NZ_KI519454.1, read as the reverse complement.
TTCCAGCGCTGCGGTGAGGCGCGGGCCAAGCTCCGCCGCCAGTGGCGTGGGGACCACGTACCGCAGCCCGGGGGTGTTCTCCCCTTGCAGGGGTCCCTCCTCCCTGTAGTGGCCGTAGGGGCCGCTGGTGGCTCCCGCCGTGGCGGCCTGGTCGATGGCGTCGGCGAGCGCGGTGCCGGTGGCTGGGCCGCTGTCGGAGGCCAGCAGTCCCTCCCGGTGGAGGGAGGCCAGTGCGGTGTCACCGTGCAGCCGTGCGATGAAGGCGGCGAGTGCGTGGCGTTCGGTGCGGGTCACTTCGCTGTCATCCTCCGGGTTGAAGAGTGCCTCGTGGCTGGCCTGGGCGTTCTCCCGGGTGGTGGGGCGTCTGTTCCGGAGTTTGTCCAGGTATGAGCCGGGTTCGATGCCCAGTGCCGTGTCGACGGCGTCGTGGACGATGGTGGTTGTCATGGCGTTCCTTAGGGTTGATGGCAAGAGGTGTGTTAGGCGGCCGCGGGGATGTGGTTCCAGCCCAGCTGGGGCAGCACCGAGGCGGCCGTCAGTTCGATGGAGCGGAGGATGTCCGCGTGCGGTGGGTCGATGGAGTGCACCTGGAAGGACACGTCGGTGGCGCGCTCCAGCACGGTGTCCCGCCCCAGGGACTCCACTACGTCCGCTGGTGTGCCCACATGGGCGTCGAAGGCTGTCATCAGCTCCTCTACGGTGGTCCCGGTAAAGACGTGCCCCTGGCGCTCGAAGGCCTTCACCTGCCGGCGCAGCCCTTGGCCGGCCAGGCGCAGGGCCTGGCGCCTGTCCTGGGCAACGAACAGCGTGCGTGAGGCGAGGATCCTTGGGGTCCTCCCCGGGGGCAGTGCGTCAAGGTAGGCATCCACGATGGGGTCCTGCAGCTGGGCCAGTGTTGCGTCCGGCCGGGCCGGCGGCCGTGGCTGTGTGCGTGAGAGCATCAGCCCGTCCCCGGCCTCCCCTGCGCGCCGGCCGCCGTCGGCGGAGAAGGTCGCCTGCCACAGCCGGTCCAGCAGCTGGGGCGCCGCGGGATAGAGCTGGTTGGCAGCGGAGCCAAGGGTCTTGCCACTCCAGGCGTCCCTGAGCACCTGCAGGTGCCTGTTGTAGACGTCATGGCGCGCGGAGGCGTCGAGCCCGAAGGCGAGGAACGATGACGGCGTGCCTCCGCTGCCGACGCCAACCTCCAACCGTCCGCCGGAGAGCAGGTCCAGCACGGCGGCGTCCTCCGCCACACGGAGCGGATCCTCCAGGGGCAGGGTGATGATGCCTGTCCCCAGTCGGATGGTGGAGGTTGATGCCGCCACATGGGCGAGGAACACCAGCGGCGAGGGGAGCCCGCCCTCGCTGCCGTGGAAGTGGTGCTGCGCCACCCAGGCGGCGTCGAAGCCCACGTCCTCGGCGAGGCGGATCTGTTCCGCGGCCAGTGCATACCGTTCCCCGGGTGTCGTGTTGTCCAAGAGGCGGCTGAAGAAGCCGATCCCCTTGCCCGTCGTCGTGCCGCTCATCGGCGTCCTGCCTTTGCTGTCGTGGGAATCGCTGGAGAGATGCGTGCTGTGGCGTGCGTGGCTGGCGGCCGTTCGGCCTTCGGGACGCCGACGGCGCCGCGCTGTCCCGGAATGGCGGCGATCAATTCACGCGTGTACTCGTGCCGCGGGGACAGGAACACATCCTTGACGGTGCCGCTCTCCACCACCCTGCCGGCGCTCATCACCGATACGGTGTCGGCAATCTGCGCCACCACGGCGAGGTCGTGGGAAATGAAGACGTAGGTCAGGGCGAGTTCACGCTGGAGTTCCTCCAACAGGGCCAGGATCTGTGCCTGCACAGTGACGTCCAGGGCCGACACCGCCTCGTCAAGGACCAGCACCTTCGGATCCAGTGCGAGGGCACGGGCGATGGCCACACGTTGGCGCTGCCCACCGGAGAGTTCGCGCGGGCTTCGTGCCAACACCGCGTGCGGCAGCCGGACGCGCTCCAGCAGGCCCTCGATCCTGGCCGCCCGTCCGGCGCGGTCGCTGGTGCCGAAGTTCAGCAGCGGTTCCTCGATGATCTGCCGGATGCTCTGCCGCGGGTCCAGCGAGGTGAAGGGGTTTTGGTGGACCAGCTGGACAGTGCGGCGGAACTGGCGCAGCTCCTCCCCGGCGAGGGAACCCACGTCAGTGCCGGCGATGGAGATGCTGCCCGAGGTGGCCTTGTGGAAGCCTACGAGGGCCCGCACCGTGGTGGTCTTGCCGGATCCCGACTCCCCCACCAGCGCATGGGTGGTGCCGGCGGGCACGTCAAAGCTGACGCTGTCCAAGGCCTTGAAGACCGGCGCGTTGCGGGGGCCGGTGCGGAACTCCTGCACCAGGTCCCGCACCACAATTCCTGCCTCTGCCGGCGCGGCGCCCGCAGGGTGGACCGTCGCAGACTGCACCGGCGAGCGCCAGGGGCCGTTGGCGGCGAGCGCCAGCGAGGGTGCGTCGGCCAGCAGGGCCCGGGTGTAGCTGCTGCGCGGGTTGGCCAGCACCTCGGAGGTTCTGCCCGCCTCCTGGATCCTTCCTCCTTGGAGCACCACCAGCCGGTCGGAGCGGTCCGCGGCAACGCCCAGGTCGTGGGTGACAAACAGCACCGCCGTGCCCTCCTCGCGGCGCAGCTCATCGATCAGGTCCAGAATGCGCTTCTGCACCGTGACATCCAGGGCGCTCGTGGCCTCATCGGCAATGATCAGCTGGGGCCGCAGTGCAATGGCTGCGGCAATCAGGGCGCGCTGCCTCATGCCGCCGGAGAGTTCATGCGGATACTGCCGCGCCCGCAGTGCCGGCTGCGACAGTCCCACCCTGGCGAGCAATTCGAATATATGTTCGAGTCGCTCCTTCCGGCTGAACCTCCCGTGCAGCCGCAGGGCCTCTCCCACCTGTGCTCCGATGGTCTTGACCGGGTTCAACGAGCTGGTGGGGTCCTGGGGAATCAGGCCGATCCTGGACCCGCGGACGGATTCCAGCCGTTTCTGGCTCCACCCGGCAATGTCAGTGCCCTGCAGGCGGATGGCTCCGCCGTCGACGCGCCCGTTGCCGGCCAGCAGCCCGATCACCGCCTGGGCCGTGGTGGATTTGCCGGAGCCGGATTCGCCCACCAGCGCCAGCACCTCCCCGGCGCCGATGCTCAGGGACACGTCGTGGACGGCGCGGCTGTAGTGGTGCCTGTGGTCCCGGTAGGACACGGAGAGGTTCTCCAGTTCCAGCACCGGCGTGGCCGTGGCCGCGCCGATCCCCCCAAGGGTTGGAAGCGGAGGTGCAATGATGCTCACGATGAGCCCTTTCGAATCGAGCGGCTGATGCGGTTGGCGGCCAGGACCACCACGACGACGACGGCGCCGGGGAAGGTGGTCAGCCACCAGGAGGTGGCGATGTACTTGCGCCCCTCCGCAATGAGCAGCCCCCATTCCGGCGTGGGCGGCGGAGCCCCATAGCCCAGGAAGCCCAGGGTGGAGATGGCCATGATGGCGGTGCCGAACTGCAGCGCCGCCAAGGCGAGGACAGGCCCCGCCGAGTTGGGCAGCACATGCCGCCACAAGACCTTTGAGAAGGTGCCGCCGCTGCCGAAGGCGGCCTCCACATAGTCGCTGCGGCGCACCCGCATCACCTCGGAGCGGCTCAGCCGGGCAAAGCCGGCCACGGACCCCACTCCGACGGCGATGGCGGCGTTCACGGTGCCGAAGCCAAGAATGATGATGATGCTCAGCGACAGCAGCAGCCCCGGAATGGACAACAGCACGTCCACACCGCGCATGAGCACGGCGTCGACCCTTCCTCCAAGGGATCCGGCGAGCAGGCCCAGCAGTGTGCCGAGCAGCAGTCCAACGGCCACGGCCACGAAGGCACCCGTGACGGACTGGGCCGAGCCGTGGATGATCCGGGCCAGCAGGTCCCGGCCCAGCTCGTCGGTCCCCAGCAGATGCACCCCGCCCGGGGGCAGCAGCTTCTCCCGCGCCATCCCGGCCGTGCCGCTGTACTGGGTGAACCAGCCGGGCAGCACCGTCCACAGCAGCACCACTGCCACCACCAGCCAGGCAATGAGGAGTCCGGGCTGGAGCCGGCTCAACAGCGGGCGCACATCCCGCCCACCGGATTCAACGACCGGGGGTGGGCTGTCCAGGGTTGTGGTCGAGGCACTCATGCGTTCGCTCCCAAGGATTTCTTCAGGCGGGGGTCCACCAGGGGGTAGATCAGGTCAATGATGAGGTTGACCACCACAAACACGGCGGCTGCCAGCACCACGATGGCCTGAAGCACGGAGGCGTCCTGGTTGTCCACGGCCTGCTGGGTCAACTGGCCCAGTCCGCTGCGGCCAAAGACCGTCTCGGTGACCACCGCACCGCCAATCAGTTCACCGAACAGGATGCCGGCGATGGTCAAGGTGGGCAGCAGCGCGTTCCGTGCCACGTGGTGCCAGAGGATCCACGGCAACGATGCGCCGCGCGCCCTCGCCACGGAGATGAAGGGTTGGGTGAGCACATCGTCCATGCTGCGCAGCAGCACCTGGGCCAGCGGCGCCGAAATGGGGATGGCCAGGGTGAGCACCGGCAGAATCAGCCCCTGCCACTCCGGCGGGTTGATCACCGGGATGAGCTTGAGCCGGAACGAAAAAACCTGGATCAGCACGATGCCCAGCCAGAACACCGGCACCGAGATGAACAGGGAGGGCAGCGAGGCGATGGCCGTCCGCAGCCACGCGAAGCGGGCGAGGTTGGCCAGCACGGCGATGCCCACGGCCAGCAGAACGGCCGCGGCAAACCCCAGCCCGGCCAGACGCGCCGTGGCCGGCAGATTGGTGGCCAGCTGGTCCAGCACCGGCACGCTGGCCGAGACGGAGTAGCCCAGATTGCCCGTGAGGAAGTTGCCCAGGGTGTGCAGGTACTGGAGAACCAGCGACTGGTCCGCACCATAGGAGGCCCGGATCTCGGCAATCTGCTCCGGGCTCAGGCCCATGTCGGGGTTTTGGTACTTGATCAGCAGCGCATCCCCGGGCAGCGCCTGCAGCAGGATGAACGAGAGCGTGAACGCGGCCCAGAGGACCAGCAGGGCCTGGCCGATGCGGCCGGCGAGATATGAGGGCATCGTGCTTCCTTGGTGCAGATGGGGCGGGTGGCTGTGGGGCCCCGGCGAGCGCCGGGGCCCCACACGCGGCTACTTCTTTTCGAGCCAGACACCGTAGAGGCTGGGGCGCCCCACGGCCTCAAAGGCCAGGCCCTTCAGGTACGGCGCCGCCGCGAAGACCTGCGGCTCCTCGAAGATCGGGATGACCAGGGCCTGGTCGATCAGGTGGTTCTGGATGTCGGCCACATCCTTCAGCCGCTGGGCCAGGTCCGTCTGGCTGGTCTCGGCCTCCAGCAGGGCGTTCAGTGTGGTGTCCGAGAAGCTCTTGACCTTGGTGCTGCTGCCACCCTTTTGAAGCAGCGCGTCGCGGTTGGCCGGGTAGAACTGGCTCTTGAGCACATCGGGGTCCGCCCGGCCCACCTCCGCCACCGTCAGCGGCGTCTTTTCCGGGTCCAGGTTGTCCACCGTCCGGCTTCCGGCGTCACCGGCCAGAATGTTCAGCTTCACGCCCACCTTGGCCCACTGCTGGGCCACCAGCTGGAGCACCTGCTTGTTCTGCGGCTGCGGCAGGGACTCATAGATGGTCAGGGACAGCTTCACGCCGTCCTTTTCCCGCACGCCGTCGGCGCCCAGCGTCCAGCCGGCGGCGTCGAGCAGCTTTTTGGATTCGCTGGGATCCGCCTTCAGCTTCGCGGACAGGTCCACATAGCCGACGGCGGTCTGGGCCACCACCGACTTGGCCACCGGGTAGTTCTCGGAGAACAGCGTGCTGACGATCTCGGCCGAGTCGGTGGCCTTCAGCAGCGCCTGCCGCACCCGGACATCGGACACGAGCGGATTGTCCGGCCGGAAGGCGATGCTGTCGTTGACACCCTTGGTGGGCGCCGCATGCACCTGGTAGTTCTGCGCCGTGACCTGGTCCTCGTCATAGGCCTGGACCTGGCGGATCAGATCCCCCTGCCCGGCCAGCAGCGAACCGATCCGCACGCTGTCCTCGGCCGTGACGACAATCTTGATGCCATCAAGGTAGGCGCGGCCCTGGTTGGCGGCATTCTTCGGCGCCCACTTGTAGTCGGAACGGGCACTGAGGTCCACTTCCTTGCCCAGCACCTCGTTCTTCACCACAAATGGGCCGGAACCGATGATGTTGGTGGCGGAACCCAGCTCGTCGTAGCTCTTCGCCAGCGTGGCCAGGGACACCAGGCCCGATCCGATGGTGGAGGTCCCCTGCAGGAATCCGGGAGAGGACTTCTTGAAGACAAACTTCACCGTCAGCGGGTCGATGACTTCGCTGTGGTCGTAGTTGTTGATGACCTCGGACACGGGCTGCTTGAGCTCCTTGTTGCCCAGCCCGTAGGTGTCGTAGTTCTTCGCCACGGCCGCCGCATCCAGCGGCGTGCCATCGGAGAACGTGACCCCCGGGCGGATCTTGAAGGTGTACTCGGTCAATGCGGCATTGCTGGTCCAGGACTCGGCGATCCACGGCTCAATTGCGAGCGTCTGGGGGTTCTGGTAGGTCAGCTTGTCCGTGATCTGGTTCAGCACGCCGCCATTGGGGTAGAAGCCGCCCGACGGCGGATACAGGTTGGTGTGCGCCTGCTGTTCCAGATACACCAGCGTGCCACCGGCAACGGGGGTGTCCGAGGTGGCGGCTGCCGTTGGGCCTGTGCCCGCCGATCCGGCGCAGGCGGCCAGCGTCGTCGTCAAGGCGAGCGCCGCCACCGCGGCGGAGATGGATCTCAGGCGTCGGGAAATTCTCAAGGGGTGTTCCTTTCAAAGGGCATGGCCTGCCACGGGAGCATGGCAGGCAAAAATCCATGGATCGATCCAGAGGATCAGAAAGCGGAGGACCAGAGTGCAGAGGACCAGGTGTGGAAGGGGGGCCGGAGGCTCGGTGCTGCGGGCCGTGTCAGCCGGCGGCCGGACACCGGGGTGCGGTGCAGGCGCCCGCCTGGCCGGCCCACGGGGACAACCGCGGAAAGCTGGGCATGAGCCGGTGGGCTGCACTGGTGTGAAGCGTCATGGCGGGTCTCCTTCCGTGTCTGGAGACCCCAATCAATCACGCCCCACGGGCAGGCTCAAGGCACATGTACGCCGGGGGAAACACGGCTCAACGAATCGACGTGGAGAGTCACAGGAGGTCACCGGAGCGGCCATCGTTGCGTGGCAGGGGCCGCGATGGCGACACACGGCGTCACGGCGCCGCTCTTCTCCGGCAGGGGGTCGTGGGCTAGTCTGCAATCACGACCGCGCCAGGCGGCCGGCTGTTCAGGCATCAATGACGATCACCAGGAGCGGACATGGCAGACCACACCTACAGCATTTCGGAAATTGTTGGGACCTCAACCGAGGGAGTCGACGCGGCGGTGCGCAATGGCATTGCCGCCGCTTCAAAAACGCTGCGGAACCTGGACTGGTTTGAGGTGAAGGAGGTCCGCGGCCACATCAGCGACGGCGGAGTTGCCGACTGGCAGGTCACCATCAAGATTGGCTTCCGCTTGGAGCGCTGACACATAGCAAACACTGCATGTGGACGTGGCAGATGGGAAGGGAGGGGCGATTGCCCCTCCCTTCCCATCGTCAAACACGGCCCCCATCGAGCTACACCTGCGCGGCCAGCTCGTGCCTGGTCAGGCCCAGATAGACGGTGCCGTCCTCCACCCGGGCGATGGTGTCGGCGGCGGCGTAGGCACCGGATGAGAACAGCCGGTGGGCATCGATCTTGATGTACCCGGAATGGAAGAGGCGGCGTGCCATGATCTCGGGAACCTTGGGCTCGCGCCCGAAGAGGGAGTTCAGCCCAAGGTTGATCACATCCTGTGGGGAGGAGGTCACGGCCTCCTCAAACTCCTCGGCCTTGGCGTTGGGCGCAACGACGTGTTCAACCCGGCCGAGCTCTTCCCCCGAGACATCAACAACCCTCATGCCTTTCGACACTGATGCCAATACGTCCACGATCGTCCTCCTCCACTGAGCCCAACGGCGCCTGCACGCCCGGACAATCTCATTACGGCACCGTTGGGCGCCCGGGTCAAGAGCCAATATGGGGCGGTTCCTAGAGGTCGTCTCCGCTGGCCAGGCGCCGCCGTGCGCTGAGCAGCTCGACCTCCGGATGCGCCGCCACCATCCGCTCCGCGGCATCCAACACGTCCACCACGTGGGCGCGGTCTCCGGCGGCCACGGCGACACCGATCTGCGCCCGCCGCAGCAAATCCTGGGCGCCTGTCTCCGCGGCGGACAGCTCAAAGCGCCGCCGCAGCTCGTTGACCAGGGGGCGCACCACGGACCGTTTGTCCTTCAGGGAATGCGTGCTGCCGAGCAGAAGATCGAATTCAATCCAGCCAATCCACATGCATGGATCATCCTCCGCGCCCATGCCTGCGGCAATGTCGGGGTGCCTTGGAATGTCGCACCCCGCTCGTAGCATGGCAGGTGTAAGGAGAGAATCATGGACATCCGCCCAGCATCGAATCCGCCGGCCTCCGTGCAGCTGCACGCAGGTGCACCCTCGCCGGGGCCGCAGCCGCTGACCTGGGACGGCCTGCACGCCGCCATCGTTGAGGCTCTGCACCACCTGGACCGGGGCGCACCCCTGTACATCGCGGCCGATGTCCTCACCGAGGATCTCTACCCCCGGCTGCGCACCTGAACAAGGCGGACGCAGCCACCACCGGTGGCTGTGTCCGCGCGGCGCTTCCTGCCCGGCGTCGTCTACTCGACTACTCGATGCGGAGAGCGATCTTGCCGGCGGTGTGGCCTTCCATGTTCAGGGCAAAGGCCGCCGCAGCTTCCTGCAGGGGGAAGACCTTCGCGACGTTGACCGTCACCTTCCCAGCATCCGCCAGGTCCGCCAATTCCTGCAGGTCCGCGCCAACGGGCCGCGCCCACATCCAGGTCCCGCCATGCTCCTCCACGGAGGCGTCGGCGATCGAGGCGTGGCGTCCGCCATCCTTCAGCACTGCAACGGTGTCGGCCACGACGCCGCCGACAAAGTCCGCCACGACATCCACACCATCCGGCGCCAGCTCCAGCACCCGCGCCGGCAGGCCTTCGCCATAGGCCACGGGCTCGGCCCCGAGGGACCGCAGCAGCTCATGGTTCCGGGGGCTGGCGGTGGCAATCACGCGCGCCCCCTTGGCCTTCGCCACCTGGATGCCAAGGGTTCCCACGCCGCCGGCGCCGCCGTGGATCAGGACGGTTTCACCCGCGTGGAGTTCGAGCCTGTTCAGGACCTGGTAGGCCGTCAGCCCGGCCAGCGGCAGCCCGGCGGCCTGCTCCCAATCCAGGGACTGGGGCTTCCGGGCCACGATGGAGGCCGGCAGGGCCATGTACTCGGCAAAGCTGCCACCGCGCACCGTGTCGGTGCGGCCGTAGGCGATCACCTCGTCCCCCGGCGCGAACTCCGGCACGTCGATGCCCACCCGTTCGATGATCCCCGAGACATCCCAGCCGGGGACGGCCGGGAAGCTGATGTCCATCAGCGGGTCCAGGTATCCGCCCATGATCTTCCAGTCCACGGGGTTCACGGCGGCCGCCTTGACCCTGATCAGGACGGAACCGGGGCCAACCTTGGGCATCGGGAGGTCGCCATATTCGAGCACACTGGGATCGCCGTAGCTGGCGTAGGAGATAGCTTTCATGATGGGTGCAACCCGCTGCTGACGGCGGGTATTCCGGTGTTCCGTGCCGCATGGTCCAGCCACAGGACGTGCGCCGGGGCCAGGAGTATACTGCTCTTGATGCACATTTCGGCTTCGCTTTGAAGCATTGCCCTGGATCTTCTGGGGAGATCCACCGGCAGGATGTTTCCGCAGCGCTAATCCGGCGGAAAACATCCGGGATCGGCATCTCCGGCCATCCACGAGAGGCGCCGGCAGCAGGACCTGCTCACCAGGTGGGCAGGATGAAGGTCTTTTCGTCGCAGCTTTGCCCGTGCCGCAGCTCCGGTCATTCCAGATCCGGCGCCGTCGGGTCGGCGGAGCCGCAGGTCTCGCGTGAAAAAGGCATTTCAAACACAATGGGGTTCAGACATGATCGACATTGCCGACCCGCCCGTTGACGACATCGTCCAGGCAATCCACACCGGCCAAATTCCGGTGGTGCGAAATCTTCTGCATGACAATCCCGGCATGGCCACCGCCAGATTCTGCGCCAAGGACCGCCACGAGGTGGCAAGAACGTTGATGCATGTGGCCACGGACCCACCGGGCCACTACCCGCACGCGGCCGAGACGATAGCCGTCCTTGCCGCAGCGGGCGCGGAGCTGAATGTACCGTGCACGGGGCCGTTTCCCGAAACCGCCCTGCACTGGGCCGCGAGCAGCAATGACGTCGAGGCCCTCGATGCGCTGCTTGATGCCGGCGCGGACATCGAGGCTCCCGGGGCCTCGTTCGACGGCGGCACCCCCTTGGCGGATGCTGTGGGCTTTCGCCAGTGGGCGGCTGCCCGGCGCCTCATCGACCGGGGTGCGCGCACCACCCTGGGCCAGGCCGCTGCCATGGGGCTGCGCCAGCGCATTGTTGAATATTCCAGGGGAATCGCCGCCGTCGAGGAGCTCAACGACGCCTTCTGGTACGCCTGCCATGGCGGACAGCTGAGCGTCGCGGCCTACTTCCGCGGCCTCGGGGCAAATCCGGATTGGATTCCCTCCTGGAGCACCACGGGTGCACTGGAAGCGGCCCGGCAGAGCCAGTCCACCGCGCTGGTCCGCTGGCTCCAGAGCCTCACGGCCCGCCCCGGCGACGGCTGGGCCGCCGCCACCTAGCAACCATCCCAACGACGAGGGCCTGCAGGGTGCCGCCATTCTGTGGCGGCGCCCTGCAGGCCCTTCGCCATGCCCGTGGACTCTGCCGTTTACGAAACGCACCCGGTTCCATCAGGGGCGTGCCTATAGTGGGTAACGCGGCTCACGAAACCGTTTACGTAAACCGTTTGCGCAATGACAGTGGACCGCAGTGGCACAGGACAGAAGCGGCACTAAATAGAAGCGGCACCCGACGGCAGTGGCAGCAGACAAGGAGGAACCATGGCAACCATCAGGGACGTAGCCCAGCGTGCCGGCGTATCCCCCGCCACGGTTTCCCGGGTTGTCAACGGTCTCGTCGGGTATTCGGACGAGACCCGGGCCCGTGTTGAGGACGCCGTCAACGCCCTCAACTACGAAACCGACTACCTGGCCCGCGGGCTCAAGACCCGGCAAACGTCGGTGATCGGGCTGCTGGCGCCCATGGTGTCCGATGCCCTGGCCTCCCAGGTCATGCAGGGTGTTGAAGCGGCCGCCCAGGAACGCGGCTACGCAGTGATGTTGGGCCGCACCGGGCCCAAATCAACGTTCATCGCCGGCTACCTCAGGACGCTGCGCACCTACCGGGCGGCCGGAGTCATCCTCATCTCCGCCGTCATCACCCCCGGGACGCGCCAGCTGCTCGGACCGAACATCCCCGTCATCTCCGTCGCCATCAGCGACAAGTCCGGGTCGCCAAGCGTCGCCATCGATGACGAGAAGGCAGCCTATGACGCCACCCGCCATTTGCTGCAGCTGGGCCACCGCCGCATTGGACTGCTCACCGGCGATCCAGCATCGGTGTACGTCTCGCTGCCTCGCGAGCGCGGCTACGTGCGGGCAATGGCCGAGGCAAACTGTCCACCCGCCACGGCCACCGGCAGCTTCTTCTACGAAAGCGGCGCCGCCGGCCTGGACCAGCTGCTGGCCCAGGATCCGCAGCTCACGGCCATCTTTGCCATGAGCGACGAAATGGGTGCCGCGGTGGTCAATGAGCTGCAGAAACGCGGACGCCGGGTGCCCGAGGACGTCTCGGTGCTCGGCTTCGACAACACCTCGACAGCCGTCCATGTCCACCCCGCGCTGAGCACCATGGCCCAGCCGCTGGAGGAGATGGGGCGGATGGCCGTGGCCAAGCTGCTGCGCTCCCGGGATCTGGGACCCAAGATCGTCCCGCACCAGCTCATAGAACGGGGTTCCACGGCACCCCCGCCGTCGTAGTCCACCCCCCGACCGGCCTCCAGCGCCGGAACCAAAGCTCCACCCCTCCACCCACGGCGCCGGCCGGTACTCTTGCGTGCCCCGGCGCCCGCTCCGCCATGCCACAAACCTGCAATCCACCAGATTCCCCCAAAGGAGAAACCCCTCATGAGGCAACGCCGCCCATCCTGGCAGACAGTCATCACCACCTCCACAGCGCTGGTCCTTGCGGCCGCAACCCTGACGGCCTGCGGCGGTGCTGCACCGGCGTCCAAGCCCAGTGTCAACGCCGCCGCGTCGTTTGAGGGCAAGGGCCCCATCAACTACGTCTCCTCGCGGGATGCCTCCGGGGCGGCGCAGAAGAGCATTGACGAGTGGAACGCCACGCATCCCGATGAGCTGGTCACCTTCATTGAACTGCCGGATTCGGCGGACCAGCAGCGCCAGCAATTGATCCAAAACGCCCAGATCAAGTCGGACACCTTCGGCGTGCTCAACCTCGACGTCGTGTGGACCAGCGAGTTTGCCGCGAACAAGTGGATCCTGCCTCTTCCGGGCGACAAGCTGTCCGTGGACAAGATGATTCCGGCAACGGTGGGCGCCGCCACCTACCGCGACACCCTCTACGGGGCGCCGTACTACACCGATGGCGCCCTGTTCTACTACCGGACCGATCTGCTGGCTGCCGCGGGCGTTGCCGCGCCGCCCAAGACCTGGGACGAGATGAAGAGCGCCTGCAAGGCGGTCCTTGCCCTGCCCGAGGCGGCGGGCATGTCCTGCTATGCGGGCCAATTCGACAAGAACGAGGGCCTGACGGTCAACTTCACCGAGGCCGTGGCCTCGGCCGGGGGGACCGTCGTCGACGCCGAGGGCAAGCCCACCGTCGACACCGCCGAGGCGAAGGCCGGGCTGTCGACGTTGGTGGACGGATTCAAGGACGGGCTCTTCCCCAGCGACGCCATCACCTACCAGGAGGAGCAGGGCCGCCGCGCCTTCCAGGACGGCAAGGTGGTCTTCCTGCGCAACTGGCCCTTCCTCTACTCCTCCCTGAGCGCCACGGACGGCTCCAGCCAGGTGGCCGGAAAGTTCAACGTGGCCTCGATTCCCGGCACCTCCGGCCAGGGCGTCTCCACGCTGGGCGGCCGCAGCCTCGCCGTCTCTCCCTTCACCGCCAACAAGGCCACGGCGCTGGAGTTCATCACCTTCTTCACCTCCCAGGAGCAGGCGCTCAAGCGCCTCGCGCTCAGCTCCCGCGCCCCCGTCTACGCGGCCCTGTACGAGGACCCCGCCGTCGTCGCCAAGCGCCCGTTCTTCCCGGCGCTGCTGCAGTCCGTGAACAACGCCCAGCCCCGCCCGAAGGTGGTGCAGTACGGCGCCACCACCAAAGCGATCCAGGAGGAGGCCTACGCCGCACTGACGGGCAAGAAGGACACCGACACGGCCCTGGCCGACATGCAGGCCAAGCTCACCGAGCTCGCCGCCAAGTGATTCGATGCCGGGCCGGCGGGGCAGCCCCGCCGGCCCGGCACCACCCAAGACGCCACGACGTTAGGTAGAACCGCATGACCTCCACAGCTTCACCCCACCGCGCAGGGCCAGCCGCCCCGGCGCCGGCCCGCCCGCCAGCCGCGCGGAAGCAGGCCAGGCCTCGCAACCGGTCCCTGCGTGGCACCGGCGAGGGCCGCATGGCCGCCCTGCTGCTATCCCCCACCCTTCTGGTGCTGGCCCTGGTAATCGTGTACCCGCTGATCTCGGCCGTCCACCAGTCCCTCTACCGCACCGAATCCGGGCTCGACGCCAACGGCTTCGTGGCGGAGGGTGAGAGTTTTGTGGGCCTGGCCAACTACGTCGACCTCTTTGTCGGCGACTCCGGCGAGCGCTTCCTCAACGCGTTCTCCAACACCACCTTCTTCACCGTCACCACGGTTCTGCTGGAAACGGTGCTGGGCCTGGCCCTTGCCTTGGCCATGAACCGGGCCTTCCGGGGGCGGGCGTTCCTGCGGGCCAGCATTCTGGTGCCATGGGCAGTGCCCACGGCCGTCTCGGGTCTGCTGTGGCGCTGGATCTTCCAATCCGATGGCATCGCCAACACGCTGATCGGCTCCGAGATCCTCTGGACGGCCGAGGGCGTGGCGTCCAAGGTGGCGGTGATCGTGGCCGAGGTCTGGAAGACGGCGCCGTTCATCGGTCTGTTGGTGCTGGCCGGCATGCAGGTCATTCCCGAGGAGGTCTACGAGGCAGCAAGGATCGATGGGGCGGGCTGGTGGCGGCAGTTGGCCTACATCACCCTCCCCCTGGTGAAGCCGACCCTGTTGGTGGCAGTGCTGTTCCGGATGCTCGATGCCCTGCGGATGTTCGATCTGCCGTTCGTGCTCATCGGCCCCGGCAAGGAGTCGGTGGAGACGCTCTCCATGCTCGCGTGGGATGAGTCCAACCAGCTGCGCTATGGCTCGGCCTCCGCGTTCGCCGTCGTCCTTTTCCTCTATGTCGCCGCCGTCGCCATTGTCTTCGTCAAGGTGCTGGGCGCCGATGTCACAGGCGCCAAGCACCTCCGTCTGGCCCGCAAGGCCAACCGCATCCAGAAGGCCGAGGCCACCCGATGACAACCACAGCATTGAAACCCCGCACGGCCCCCGCCGCCGGCACCCCCGTCCCGGCGCGCCGCAAGCGCTCCTGGCGCTCCTACTCCGTCTATGCCGGACTGGCCCTGATCTTCATCTACTGCCTCTCGCCGTTCTACTGGATGATCGTCTCCAGCCTGCGCCGGACGGCCGACATCTTCGACAACAGCCCGCTGCCGGCGCCGTTCTCGGTGGAGAACTACGTCAAGGTGTTCGATGGCTCCACCATGTTTGGCCAGGCGCTGCTGAACAGCCTGATCGTGGCCGGGGTGACCACGGTTGCCGCACTCGTGATGGGCATCTTCGCCGCCTACGCCATCTCCCGGCTCAATTTCCGCTTCAAGTCGGTGATCCTGGGCGTCATCATTGCCACGTCCATGTTCCCGGGCATCTCGGTAGTGGTTCCGCTGCTGCGGTTCTTCTCCGACATTGGCTGGATCAACACCTACCAGGCGATGATCGTCCCCAATCTGTCCTTCGCGATCCCGCTGGCCGTCTGGAACCTCACCACCTTCATGAAGTCCCTGCCCTTCGACCTCGAGGAGGCGGCGATGATTGACGGCTGCACCAAGTGGCAGGCGTTCCGCAAGGTTCTGCTCCCGCTGGCGGCGCCGGGCGTCTTCACCACCGCCATCCTGACGTTCATCCACAGCTGGAACGAGTTCATCATCGCGCTGTCCATGGTCAACGACCCCCAGGTGCAGACCGCCACCGTGGCGATTTCGAAGTTCACCGGTGCCACCGAATTCCAGGCCCCCTTCGGCGAGCAGATGGCCGCCGGCGTGATCGTCACCGTTCCGCTGGTCATCATGGTGCTGTTCTTCCAGCGCCGCATCGTTGAGGGACTCACCGCGGGAGCGGGCAAATGAGCGCCGCCCTGGCGCAGCAGCGTCTCCAGCAGAGCCACCTCCAGCAGAATTGGTGGGACTCCGCCGTCATCTACCAGGTGTATCCGCGCTCTTTTGCGGATGGAAACGGCGACGGCGTCGGGGACCTGGCCGGGCTCGCCGCCCGGCTGGGCTACATCGCCTCCCTTGGCGTGGACGGGATCTGGTTGACTCCGTTCCAGCCCTCCCCGCAGGTCGACCAGGGCTACGACGTCAGCGACTACTGCGGCGTGGACCCGCTGTTCGGCACCATGGCGGATTTCGACCAGCTGCTGGCACAGGCCCATGGCCTGGGTCTGCGGGTCTTCCTCGACGTGGTGCCCAACCACTGCTCCAGCGAGCACCCGTCCTTCATCCAGGCGCTGGCCGCCGGGCCTGGGACCGTCGAACGCGGGATGTTCCACTTCGTCGAATCCCCGCACGGTGCCGGCACTCCGCCGAACAATTGGCAGAGCGTCTTTGGCGGACCGGCGTGGAGCCGCGCCGCGCCGGACTCGGACACGGACCTCGATTGGTACCTGCACCTCTTCTCCCCCGGCCAGCCGGATTGGAACTGGCGCAACCCTGCGGTGGGTGGCTACTTCGAAGATGTGCTGTGCTTTTGGTTCAACAAGGGGGTGGACGGGCTGCGGATCGACGTCGCCCACGCCCTGTTCAAGGCGGAGGGCCTTCCCAATGCGCCGAACAGCGCCCCCGTTGTGGACGGGCTCCGCTCCAACCCGCTCGTCTCCGACCAGGAGGAGGTCCACGAGGTCTACCGCCGCTGGCGCACCATCGCCGACGGCTACCAGCCCCAGCGGGTCCTGGTGGGCGAGGTCAACCTCGACCCGGACCGGGCGGGGCGCTACACGCGTGCCGACGAGATGCACCAGGCCTTCGCGTTCTCCTTTGTGAACCTCGGCTGGGACCCGCAGGGCTGGGCGGCCGTGGGCAACGAGCTGGAGTCCGTGCGGCAGCTCCACGGCGCGGCGCCGACGTGGGCGTTGGAAAACCACGACCTCGTCCGATCCGCCACACGCTTTGGCGGCGGGGAGCTCGGCGCGGCCCGGGCCCGGGCCGCCCTGCTGGCGCTGCTGGGACTGCCCGGGGCAGCCTATCTCCACCAGGGCCAGGAACTGGCCCTCCCCGAGGTGGACGTCCCGCTCGACGCCCGGGTAGATCCCATGTGGGCGCGCGGCGGAGTCTGCCGCGACGGCGCCCGCGTGCCGCTGCCCTGGACCGCGGACCCGGCGTTCAACCACGGCTTTTCCCTGGCCGATACCGCAGCGCAGCCATGGCTCCCCCAGCCCACCGGCTGGGGTTCGCACGCGATTGAACAGCAGCTCAAGGATCCGGGCTCAACGCAGCAATTGGTGGTGCGGGCTCTGGCGCTGCGCCGCCGGCTGCTGGCGGAAGGGGTGCTGGCCGACGACGACGGCGGGCGCTGGCGGACCGAGACTGGTGGACTGCTCCTCTGCGACCGCGGCCGGGGCTTCCTGGTGGCCATCGCCATGGGAACGGACGCTGTCCGGCTGCCGGAGGGAACCGTGATTCTCACGGCGGCCCCGCAGCCCACCGCCGGCTGGCTCGAGCCCAACAACGCGGCCTGGATCCAGCGCACCGCCGATTGACCGCACCGGTGCCGCAGCCGGTGCCCGGGATGGGCACACCGTCCCCGGCACCGGCTACATCCGGTTCTTGGTCCGGGCGGTGGCAGGAGCGGTCCACGGATCCTCCGGCCACGGGTGCTTCGGGTAGCGCCCGCGCATTTCGGCCCGGACCTGGGCATAGGGGCCCGACCAGAAGGAGGCAAGATCGTCGGTCACCGCGAGAGGCCGCCGGGCCGGGGAGAGCAGGTGGAACAGCACGGCGACCCGTCCACCGGCCACCCGCGGCGTCTGCGCCCAGCCAAAGCACTCCTGCAGCTTCACCGCCACCACCGGGCGGCCTCCGTCGTCGTCCACCTCCGGGTAGTCGATAGCCACCGCCGAGCCGCTGGGCACCGCCAACCGCTCCGGGGCCAGCTCCCCCAGTCTGGCCGCCTCGGGCCACGGCAGCAGCCGCCGCAGCGGTTCCACCAGATCGATGCCGGCCGCCGAGGCACCGCCGGCCAGGGCCTCAAGCTCGGGTGCCAGCCACTCATCCAGCCGGGCCAGCAGGGCGGGTTCGGATACATCCGGCCACGGCGCACCCAGTTCCCGGTGCAGCAGGGCCAGCCGCCGGCGCAGGCCATCGGCTGCGGCGGAAAAGCCGATCAGAGCCAGCCCGCCCTTCCCGAGCGCCTCGGCCACCGCCGCGCGGCCCTCGCCAGGAGCCGGACGGACCGGCGTCGAGGAGAGCACTATCGATCCCAGCCGGCGTTCGCGCCGGGCGGTGATGCGTCCCTGGTTGAACTGGGCGGCCACGGTTTCCGTCAGCAATTGTGCGGCGGCGGCCTCTGCGGTCGCCTGGGACAGCGGCGCTGCAGCCCGGATGAGGGCGCCGGTCCCCGCCGCGTCCCGGCCCTGGGCGCGCGACACCTCGGCCACTGCCAGCCATTCCTGTCCAGCGAGGGGGCTGCCGGCCGGCAGCCCCGCCCTCGTCCCGGAGGACAGCAGGTAGCTCTGGGTGCCGGGGACGCGGCGGGCCACCCGGTCCGGGAAGGCCAGGGCAACCACGTAGCCAATGGCCTCGGCCGCAGGAACGCCTGCTGCGGAGGCACCACCGAGGGTGCCAGCTGCGCCGCCGGGCCCCTCCCGGCGGGCTATCTCCTCCATCCGCCTCACGTCCTCGGCCCAGCGCCTGGCCGAGGGCTCGCTGCCATTTCGCAATCCACCCAGCAGCCGGGTGAGGTCGGCGCCGGGGGCGCGTGCATCGCCGGAGACCATGGCCACCGCCTCCGCAGCCGCACGGCGTCCCACCACGCCCATGCCATCCAGGAGGGCGCGGGCCAGGCGCGGATCGGCGGGAACTCGTGCGAGCGTCCTGCCCAGGCTGGTGGCCAGGCCGTCGCGCCCCACCGCACCAAGATCCCACAGCACCTCCCCGGCGTCGGCCATGGCAGCCTGCGGCGGCGCATCCACCAGGGCCAGACCCTGCCCGCCGGGTGCGCCCCAGCAGGCCAGCACCAGGGCCGCGGCGGTCAGATCCGCCGCCGCGATTTCCGGCGTCTGGTGGGCTGGGGCCGCCCCGTACGTCTTTTGGTCGTAGCAGCGCACCACTCGTCCCGGCCCCTGCCGGGCGGCACGTCCGGCGCGCTGCTCGGCCGAGGCCCGGGAGCAGGACACCGTGACGAGCCCCGTCATGCCACGGCCGGCGTCGCGCCGCGGTTCGCGGGAGAGGCCGGAATCAATCACCAGCCGGACACCGGGAACCGTCAGCGAGGATTCCGCCAGCGTGGTGGAGACGATGATCCGGGGTGCACCCCCGGGCTCCCGTCCGGAGACGGCACGGTCCTGCTGTGCCGGGGACACCTGGCCGTGCAGCTCAAGCACCTCGACGCCAGCCCCCACGCGGCCGCGGAGCCGGCCGGCGGCGTACCCCACTTCCCAGGCACCAGGCAGGAACACGAGGGCGTCGATGTCGTGGCCCTGGGCCAGCGCCGCAGCGTGTTCGGCGGCGGCCGTGTCGGCCACATGGTCAAGGAAGCTCCGGGACACGCCGCGGCCGTCGATCCGGGGTGCCGGCGCCGGAACCCAGTCCACTGCCAGCGCGTGCAGCGCCGAGGGGCAGTCCACCACGGGGGCCGGCCCGCCGCCGTCGGGGTCTCCAATCAGTGCCGCAAAGCGCGGTGCATCGAGTGTCGCCGACATGGCGATCAGTGTGAGGTCTCCGCGCAATTGACGGACCTCGGCGAGCATGCCGAGCAGCAGATCGGTCTCCAGACTGCGTTCGTGGACCTCATCGAGGATGACGGCGGAGGTGGTTTCCAGCCCGGGGTCCGCGAGCAGGCGCCGCAGCAGGATCCCCGGCGTCACGAATTCGATCAGGGTGTCCGGCCCGGCGCGGCGCTCCCCGCGGACGGTGAAGCCAACGCGGCCGCCCAGTGCGCTCCCGTCCAGGTGGGCCAGCCGACGCGCGGCCGAGCGGGCGGCAACGCGGCGCGGCTGGGTCACGATGATGCGCCCCGGTGTGCCGCTCCCCTGCGCCGCGGCCAGGTTCGCCACCAGTGGCGGCACCAGTGTCGTCTTGCCCGTACCGGGCGGGGCCTGGACGACGGCGGTGCCCGAACCGCCGGAAGAAGCCAGGGCCGCGGCAAGGTCCCCCAGCGCCGCCGCGAAGACGAGCCCGGCGCCGATGGCCGCCAGGTCGAAGGGTCCGGCTGTGGAGGAGTGGTCCAGAGGGAAAGTCACGTCTCCATTCTGCCCGGCGCCCGCCCCGGCGCGGCGCGGGCGCCGGGCCGCAGCGCGGTAGTCTGGCACGGTGACCTCTCCCCCCGCCGCCCCGCTCACCTTCGACCTCACGCTGCGAAAACCGCTGCTTGGCTGGTTCCCCAAGCCAACCGTCGTCGTCAACGGCCTGGGGCAGCCGGCACAGTGGGGGTACCGGAACTGGAAGCTGCCGGACGGCGGCCCTGCGCACGTCACCATCTTCCTGTTCAACAGGCTGTGGAAGTTCGGCGTCGTCGAGTTCACCGTTGATGCCGTACACCCGGGGCCGCTGCTCTACCGCGCGCCGTGGCTGCCCTTCCTGCCGGGCCGCCTCACGAGACCCTAGAGGGTCCGCCGGGCGGCCGGGGCGCCGCCGTCGTCAGCGATGGGCGCACCGTCCGGGCCCACGGCTTCGCGGCCGCCGGTGATGAGCAGCTCACCCTCGGCGATGGACTCGGGCAGGATGTCCCGCTCGATGCGCGTGGCCAGTGGCTTCTCCACCAGGAAGCACAGGAGCACGACGGCGATGAGCACCAGCGGCACCATGTACAGGAACACCGGCACCAGGGCGTCGTTGTAGGAGGAGATGATGGGCATCCGCACGGCGTCGGGCATGTCCTTCACCAGGGACGGCGTGAGCGAGTTCAACCCGCCCGACGACGGCGCACCCGGTGCCTGCGGCAGCCGCTCGGCCAGCAGCGTGGTCAGCCGCGAGACGAACAGCGAGCCCACAATGGCCGAGCCCAGCGACGCGCCCACCTGGCGGAAGAAGTTGTTGCCCGCCGTGGCAGTGCCCACCTGGGCGATGGGGAACGAGTTCTGCACGATCAGGATGAAGATCTGCATGGTCATGCCCAGCCCCAGGCCCATCAGCGCCAGGTAGGAGCAGAGGATCCAGACCGGGGTGTCGGGGGTCATCGTGGACAGCAGCGCCAGAGCGCCGGCCACGATGGTGGTGCCGGTGATGGGCAGCCACTTGTACCGCCCGGTCCTGCTCACCAGGATGCCCGAGACGATGGAGGTGACAAGCAGGGCCGCCATCATCGGGATCATCATGAACCCGGCCAGGGTGGCGTTGACGCCCGTAACCATCTGCAGATAGGTGGGCAGGTAGCCGATGGCGCCGAACATGGCCACACCGGTGATCAGGCCGGCCAGCGTGGCCAGGTTGAAGTTGCGGTCTTTGAACAGGTGCAGCGGCATGATCGGCTCGGCGGCCCGGCGTTCCACCAGGACGAAGAGCACGCCCGCCACAACGGTGCCGGCAATCAGCGCGATGATCTGCATCGAATCCCAGGCATACTGCGTTCCGCCCCAGGTGGTGAACAGCACCAGACAGGTTGTGGCGATGGCCAGCAGCCCCATCCCGGCCACGTCGATGCGGGGCTTGGAGTTGGTGCCCTTGGGCAGGTGCAGGAACAACACGGCAGCCAGGATGGCCAGCGCACCCAGCGGAAGGTTCATCCAGAAGGCCCAGCGCCAGCCGATGCTTTCGGTGAACCAGCCGCCCAGCAGCGGGCCGGCCACCGAGGACAGTGCAAAGACGCCACCCATGACGCCCATGTACTTCCCACGCTGCCGGGCCGGAATGACGTCGGCAATGATGGCCTGCGAGAGCAGCATCAGCCCGCCGCCGCCCAGCCCCTGGACCGCGCGGCCGATGATCAGCTCGGTCATGTTCTGGGACAGGCCGCCGATGACGGAGCCCACCAGGAAGATGCTGATGGCAAAGATGAACAGGCCCTTGCGGCCGATCAGGTCGCCGAGCTTGCCGTAAATGGGCAGCATGATGGTGGCGGCCAGGATGTACGACGTCGTCACCCACAGCATGTGCTCGACGCCGTTGAGCTCGCCCACGATGGTGGGCAGTGCGGTGCTGAAGATGGTCTGGTCCAGCGAGGCCAGCAGCATGGCCACCAACAGTCCGGCAAACACCAGCAGGATGCTGCGCTTGTCCACGTCGGGGGCCGCCTGCGCCGGCGGCTGTGGTGCATTGCTTGTCATGGGAGTCTTTCTGGAATTATTGCTCAGAGCACTTACCGATCGGTTAGCAGTCTACTTACCTACCGGTAAGTAAGCAATCGGGTATGCTGGAATCCCCTACTGGAATCCGGAAAGAACGGGCCACCATGAGCGTCACGCAGGGCCGCGCCGAAGGCCTGAGCACCAAAGAGCGGATCCCGCTGGTGGCGTTGGAGCTGTTTGCCGCGCGCGGCTACGAGGCCACGTCCATGCGCGAAATTGCCGAACAGCTGAACATCACCAAGGCCGCGCT
The DNA here is from genome assembly GCF_000482545.1 of Arthrobacter sp. 35W. Classification (GTDB taxonomy): domain Bacteria; phylum Actinomycetota; class Actinomycetes; order Actinomycetales; family Micrococcaceae; genus Specibacter. Next base: position 1,439,075 of record NZ_KI519454.1, on the reverse strand, counting down.
CTACTACCACTTCAGCAGCAAGGAAGACATTGTCCGGGCCGTGGTGGAATCCACCATGGACCAAATCACCGCACTGGCCCAATGGGCCGCGGACCAGGAGGTCACACCGGCACTGCGCCGGGACATCCTGGAGCGCTGGGGCATCATCCTCCAGGCACATGGGGTGGCGATGTTCCGCTTCATGATGGCCAACAAGGCACTGATCCGCAGCATCCGGCCGGACAAGGCGGGCATGTCCGCCCAGGTGGACATCCTGACCCGGATCATCACCCCGCCGCATGCCAGCATCGAAGACAAGCTCCGCGTCAAGATGGCCCTGATGTCCGTCACGATGGTCGGCATGGTCTCCGAAGGCGTGGACGCCACGGACGAAGAAATCCTTGACGCGGCACGGCGGATAGCCCTCTCGATGCTGCCCGCCGGGATCCTGGAGAACTGATCCAGCACCCCAGGCCCGGCTCTGGCAGGGCGCCGCGGTGGACGGGCCCTGCCAGAACGGTTGGCTACTTGGCCATCCCCGCCTGGACAGGCACAAAGCCGACGCCGTTGCGCTGGTGGCCGGTCTTTACGGGATGGCGGATGAAGCCCTTCGCATCCAGATGGTTCTTTTCGCGGTACACGGCCAGGGCGGCGTCGTAGAGCTCGTTCACCTGCTGGCCTGTGAACACTTCCTGCGATCCATCGGTGAAGGTGATGGACACGTCCACCGAGGCCGGAAAGTGCCGGCTCATGCGAATGTTGCCGTCGGCATCTTGCTGGAGATTGATCATGGGGTTCCGCCTTTGCGATTGATTACCTCCAGTCTCCCCCACCCGGGCCCACCCCGTTGGCAGATCGCTCGCCCTAGCCCACGGGCACCGCAAAGGTGGCCGCCACGGCCTGCCCTGCCGACAGGCGCACCTCGAAGTTGGCACCCACCTTCACCACCTCCGGCAGGGACCATTCCGGTTCCCGCCCGTCGAAGTTGTCGCGGATCCGCACCACACCATCACGGCCGGCCACCACCGTCAGCTCCGTGGTGGCGTTGCCCTCCCACCGGGCCGACACCCGGTGCCCGCCTTCGACGCGCAGGTCCGAAAATCCTGCGTTGTGCCAGTGCTCCGGCATGGCCGCGAACACTCTGATGACCTCGCTGCCGTGGCGCCCCGGCGTCGGGCTCCAGCTCTGCAGCAGCATTTCCTGGACGGCCTGCATCGCCGCAAAGTTTCCTTCGAGCGTGAACGGGCGGTAGGTGAAGTCGGAGAACCCGCGCCCGGACTGGTCGCCGTTGACGTGGAAGCCATTGCGGGAGACGAAGGCACGCGTGAAGACATTCAGATGGCGGAAGGCCTGCTCGCCGTCCCCGACGCGGGCCCGCAGGCACGCCATCCACGACCACGAATAACCGGTCCACTGCCCCGTGCCCAGCTCCTCCCACGCGGCCAGCGAGGCAACGATGCGCTTCCTGTCCTCGTCCCCACCGTCCACGGTGATGAGGTTGAAGGGGTGGATGCCCATCAAATGGGACAGGTGGCGGTGGCTTTTCCGCAGTGGAGTGTCGGCATCCAGCAGCAGTTCGCCGTCGACGGCGGTGTGGAAGTCCCCCAGTCTGGCCGCCAACGACGCCCAGCGGTCGGCCTCCGCGGCCAGATCCTGCGCATCGGCCATTTCGGCCAGGGCCAGAAAGAGCATCTTCAGGCACATCAGGTCGTAGTTGCTGTTGGGCTTCAGCCAGGCCTCTGGGCGGTTGTCGAAGATCTCCGGCGAGGATGACTTCGCCAGCACCAGGACGCCGTCGCCGTTCTCGGTGAGCAGCTCCGCCATGCACCGGCCCACCTCGCTGCACCACGGGTAGGCACGATCGGCCAGGAACTGGTCATCGCCCGTGTAGCGCCAGTGCAGATAGAACAGGTGGGCATTCCAGGCGCTCATGGTCGGCGACATCGAGTACTGGCTCCAGCCGCCCAGAGGCTGGCCGGCCAGTGACATGACGCCCGGGGAGGCCAGGCCGTGCGTGCCGTAGAAATCCCGTGCGAAGTCACGGAACTGAGGCGCCAGCTTCCATAGGAGGTCCAGGTAGCTCGCACCGGAGTCGAAATCGCCGGATGCCTGGTAGGCGCTGTAGGTCAGCTGGGTGTTCAGGTCGTTGTGGTAGTCGCCCTTCCACGGCGGCAGCCCACCATTGTCGGCCGTCCACACGCCCTGCAGGGGCATGGGCGGGGCCCCGGTGCGGGAGCCTGCGCCGTAGAGGTACCGGGTGAATTGGTAGCTGCGCTGGATGTGGGCCTCGGGGACCTCAACGGCGGACTGCGCCCAAAAGCCATGCCACCACGCAACATGGTTGGCCAGCATGTTCTCGTAGCCCATGGCCAGGGCGGCGCTGCACCGCGATTGGGCCAGATCCAGCAGATCCTCGCCCGGTGCGCAGTCCGCACTGGTGGTGATGGCCACCGCAAGAAGGGTCTCCAGCTCCGAGTGCTGCGCCGCGACGCAGACGCAGTAGGAGAAGCCGTCGGCGGCGTCCTGGACGTACCACTGCATGCCCGCCTCTGCGCCACAGACTGCCGGCGGACAGCCCAGCGCCGCCACGGCGCCGCCGGCGTGGGTGTCGACGTCGGATCCCGCCATGTCGGTTCCGGCCGGCACCAGCCTGGCGGCGGGAGCCACCGCGCCGGGAAGGCGCAGCATGGCCACCGGCGCTGCGGCACTGAAGAAGGCCGTGCAGGCCGAGCCGCCGCCAAGCGCGGCGGTTCCCTCCGCGGTGGCGAGGTCCAGCTCGAAGGATTCGATGCTCTGTCCCGGATCCAGTGCCAGTTCCAGCCGTCCAGCGGGTAGCTTGGTCGGCGTCAGCCCCCCGTAGTACTTGCCCCAGGGGTCCGCCTCGTCCTGGAGGTCCTGCCACGGATTCTTCTTCCACCATTCGGCCTCTCCCGTGGTCCGCTCATCCCAGAGGTCGCCCCGGTCCAGGGACAGGCGCAAGGTGTTGCCGCCACCCCACAGCAGGCCGCCCATCAGACCGTTGCCCAGCGGAATCGCGTCGTCCCACGAGGTGATGGGAGCCGCCAGGCGCAGATTGTCCGCGGATTTCGGTGGCAGGTTGGCAGGCATCGTCAGTGACTGCTGCAGGGTCCGGGTGTCATGGCTTTGGTGTGTCATCACCACCATCCTGCCAGCCATTGGCGAAGGATTGTGACTTTTAGCCGCTATTGCTTGGCACATTCAATCATCGATGGCGGTGCGGGGCGCCCGCACCGCGTGTGGCTGGGAACCCACCTTCCAGTACCGCCCGTACAAGATCGGACGTAGGATCACCTACAGAACCCTTGCCCCAGATCCAGGAGACCTCCATGCCCCTCTTTGACATGCCACTGGACCAGCTGCGCAGCTACGCCACCACCGCCGTCGAACCCGGCGACCTCGACGCCTTTTGGAGCCAGACCCTGGCCGAGGCCCAGGAGCTGCCCCTCAAGGCGGTCTACACGCCGGTGGACAACCATCTGGCCGTCATCGACAGCTTTGATGTCTCATTCTCGGGTTTCGGCGGCGACCCCATCAAGGGCTGGCTGCATCTGCCCGCGACCCGGACGCCCGGAAGCACCCTGCCCGTGGTGGTGCAGTACATCGGCTATTCGGGCGGACGGGGGCTGGTCCAGCAGGACACCAAATGGGCCCAGGCCGGATACGCGCATTTCATCATGGACACCCGGGGCCAGGGCTACGGCGGCATCGTCGGAGAGACCGCCGACCCCCACCCCTCGGCCGGCGGAGTGGCCTACGCCGGGCTGATGACACGGGGCATTGCCTCCCGCGAGGACTACTACTACCGGCGCGTGTATGTCGATGCGTTCCGGGCCATCGAAGCCGCGCAGAGCCACCCCGCGGTGGATGCGGCCAAGGTGGTCCTGGTTGGCCTGAGCCAGGGCGGTGGCCTGGCCATTGCCGCGGCGGCCCTGGCGGCCGGGCGGCTCGACGGCGTGCTCGCCACCCTGGCCGACGTGCCGTTCCTGCAGGATTTCCCGCGCGCCATCGACATTGCGCCGCGGGGGCCCTACCCGGAGATTGCCAACTTCCTCAACCGCCACCGGCATAGCTACGAGGCAGTTCTGGAGGTGCTGAACTACTTCGATGGCGTGCACCTGGGCCGCCGCGCCACGGCGCCTGCACTGTTCTCGGTGGCGCAGATGGATGATGTCTGCCCGCCGTCGACGGTCTTCGCTGCCTACAACGCGTACGGAACCGGCGCCCCGTCGTCGCCCCGGACAGCGCCGGCGAAGGACATGGCGGTCTACCGCTTCAACAACCACGAGGGCGGACAGGAGCACCACTGGGTCCGCCAATTGGAGTATGTCGCAGAACTGCTGGCCGGCTAGGTCCTGCCACCGGCGGCGGCCAGTACCTGGCGCCTGCTGTGGGGTGGGGCAACAGCCCGGGAACGTGTGAGGTCGGTGATGAAGGCCGTGCCGGCGATTTCCCGGGCCCTCTCGATGCCTTGCACCGCCTCGGTCTTGGTGTCGAATTCGACGGACACCGCCATCAACGCCCCATCGGCATCAATGAGCAGCACCCGGTAGGAGCCATCTGATGCCTCAACCAATTCAAATCTGCCAGCCATAGTTCTCCCGTTTCCCGAGCGCGAACCTACCTGTGATATCCAACACCCTATCGGTGTTGTGCGTGGCAGGATAGATGCTCTTTCCTGCGCCGGGCGGGCGCAGGAAAGAGCATCAGGCGGCGGGCTCGATGGCGGCCGGCTTCGACCGCCGGGAGGGCGAGACGGCAATCACCAGGGCCGCGATGGCCACGGCAGCGCTCAGGATCAATCCCGGACGATATTGCTCCAGCATGGCCGCCGCGTCCACGGTGGCACCGCTCTGCGTTCCGCCGTCGTGGCCGCTGACCATGGCCGTCGTGACAGCCAGGACCAAGGCTGCGCCCACCTGCGTGCTGGTCTGGATCAGGCCTGCGGCCAGACCCTGCTCGGAGTCGCGGATGCCCGTGGTGGCCTGCACATTGATGGAGGGGAAGGCCAGGGCAAACCCCACGCCCAGCAGCAGCACCGATGGCAGAATGTCCATCAGATAGTTGGGCGACGTTCCCACGCGCAGGAACAGGACGTAGCCGAGCGCCAGGGACGCCAGGCCTGTCACGATCAGCCGCTGGGCACCGAACTTGTCAATCAACCTGTCGGCGAAGGGCGCGCTGGAGGCCACGAGCAGACCCGTTGGCAGCAACGCCATCGCCATGCCCAGCGGCGACCAGCCCAGTACTGACTGCAGGTACATCGTCAGGATGAACTGGAAGCTCAGATAGGAGCCAAAGAGCCCGACGGCGCTGAGGTTTGCCCGGGCCACCCAGCCTTCCTTCAAGATGCTGAACCTGATAAGGGGGTGGCGGACGCGGTTTTCGATCACGGCAAACGCCGCCAGCAGTGCTCCGGATCCGGCAAATCCGCCGATGGTCGCTATGGATGCCCACCCATGTCCCGGTGCCGCGACGAGCGTATAGACCAGCCCCAGCATGCCTGCGGCAAGCGTGGCGGCGCCCCAGATGTCATGTCCGCCTGCTTCGCTCCGGTCGGCCACGCTGTCCCGCGGAACGAATTTCAAGCCGAGAAGGACGACGGCGACGGCCACCGGTACGGAGACCAGGAAGGTCCAGCGCCAGCTCATGGCGGTCATCAACCCTCCGACAACAAGGCCAAGCGAGAAGCCGCTGGCACCAAAGGTGGTGAAGATGGAGAGGGCCCGGTTGCGCTCACGGCCTTCGGCAAAGTTGGTGGTGATGATGGAGAAGGCGGCGGGTGCGGTGAACGCCGCGGCCAGTCCTTTGACAAACCGGGTGGCGATCAAGATGGCCGGATCGTCCACCAGGCCGCCCAACAGTGACGCCGCGGCGAAGACACTGAGGGCAATCAGGAAGATGCGCCGGCGGCCGAGCAGATCAGCCATGCGGCCACCCAGCAGGAGCAGACTGCCATAGCCCAGGACATAGGCCGAAACAATCCATTGGAGCGATTCGGTTCCAAGGTGGAGTTCAGCGCCGATGGAGGGCAGTGCCACACCCACCATGGAGACGTCCAACGCATCAAGCGCCAGGACAGTGCATAAGACGAGCAGCAGCATCCACTGCGCCCGGCTCCAGCGGAGGGGGCCAAGCTGCTCCACTGCGGTTCTTTCAAGTGTCGAAGGTGAGGTCATGGCATCAATTTATATGACGCGTCATTGAATGACAAGGAATCTTATTCCATGGACTATTAATTCGTCATGAACTAGAATCGACGCATGGCAACACTGCAGGATCGGGCGCTGGTTGAGCAATGGCGCGGCATCCAAACCACGTACTTCCGCACCGCGGCGGCAATCGACCGCGCCCTGGAATCCAAGTTCAGCATCGGCCTCACGGAGTTTGAGATTCTCGATCTCATTGCAGAGAGCGCTGATGCCGCCTGCCGAATGAAGCAGCTGGGTGAGCGTACGCCCATGACCCAAAGCGCCATGTCAAAGGTGGTGGACAGGCTTGAGAAGGCCGGTCTCATTTCGCGGCACTCCTGCGAAGATGACCGGCGGTCCTTGTTTCTGGAACTCACCGACGCCGGATGTGCACTGCACCGCGATGCGGCCGTCGAACACCGGGCGCTGCTCAAGGAGAATTTGGCCTGATCTGGCCGTTGCCCGGTTCCGGGCATGACAATGGCCCCACCAGTTTATTGGGGGACAACTGGTGGGGCCATCTCCAATGAGAATATGACTCAATGCCGCCGGCGTCAAATGGCAACACGCCGAAGACATGCCCACCGGCCGGATCAAGCCGGCGCAGGCACTGCAGATTTTGGCCCAGCCAATGTCCCTCCCCTGTAGCTAGAATTTAGGCATTCTGCAGCAGGAGGGTCGTGGGCATGGACGGGTTGGACGCGCGTGGCAGCAATTCTGGAAGTGAAATGAGAATTTTATCGTTCGAGGCCTCCCTGCCCCGTGAGCTGGTCCACCGGCGGGCTGTCTCGGAAGTGTTCATCACCGACTTCGTCCACTGCGGCAACGGGCGCTCCCTGGCTGGCGCGCAATGGCCCCGCTGGCATGTCTTCTATGGCTCAAACCTTCCGGGCGTGGATTCGGCCCTGGTGGCTGAAACGCTGCGGCAGGCCGTCATCGTGGTGGCCCACCAGCGTGGCGTGCCTTTGACCCACAAGTTCCTCCTGCCCCACATGGAGCTGTCGGTCGGCACAGCAGACTTCGATGGACGTGAACCCGTGGAGGTCGTTGTTGAGCTGGACGTTGTGGACAGCGCCGGCCCGGCGGATGCGCCGTCAAGCCTCACCGTCGCCGCGCGCTTCCTCCACGACGGCACGGAGATTGGCACCGGAACCGCTTCGGCGCGGATGCTCAGCGCCGCAGCGTATGAGCGCTACCGCCAACCCCGTGCGCCATCCTCCATCCCGGGCGCTGGACGATTGCTGGAACCCGGGATCGTGGGCCACCACAGCATCCGGAACGTGGTGCTGGGCGCCGCTGTGCGGCCCTTGGCGTGGCCGCTGCACATCGACCAATCACATCCGATCTTCTTTGACCATCCACTGGACCATGCCCCCGGGATGTTGTTGCTGGAAGCCGCCCGGCAGGCCCTGCGCGCAGCCTCCGGTGCACCCGATGCCGACTTCTCCGGCTTCCGTGCGGACTTCTTCCGCATGGTCGAGTTCAACCAGCCCGTCGAAGTCACGGTTTCCCTGCCCGGCCCGGGGCAGGCAATGGATGCGGTGGCCGTGGACATTGTCTCCGGCGGTTCCGTGCTGATGTCCCTCAAGGGCGGCATGGCGACCGGGCGGCCCCGCACGCCGACGCCCATCACCTCCATGGAAGGTGCGTCTGCATGGCAGCCCCCGATCCGTTGACACAGCGCCACTTCGCGGGCACCCAGCCAACGGCGGCGGCGCGTGGCGGAGTGGACGGCAGACCCAGGGTGCTGGTGCTGGGCGGCTCGGGATTCATCGGCAGCAGGATTGCCGCAGCGCTGGCGGACTCAGGGGCTGCCCGCGTGGTAGCGCTGTCCCGGCGGCCTCAGGGCCCCGGAACGGGCAGCACCAGCGTCGTTGCGGGTGATATTGAGATCCCCGACAGCCTCGATCCAGTCATGGAAGCAGTGGATGTGGTGGTCCACTCCGCGTCCTATGTTGGGCGCGATCCGCAGCTGGCACAGTCAACGAATGTGGACGGAACGTGCAACGTCCTTGCGGCCTGTGCCCGCGCCGGCGTGCCCCGGATCATCTACGTCAGCACTGCAGCCGTCTACGGCATGGGCCCACACCGCGGCGTCAGGGAGGAAGTGCTTGGCTACAATCCTGCATCCGCCACCAGCGACAGCCGGGCGGCCGCCGAGCAGCTGGTGCTCGAGCACGGTGGGGACGTGGTGCGCCCCAACCTCGTTCTTGGCAGCGGCGACCGCTGGGTGGTGCCGGGGCTGGTGAAAATGATGGCCAGTGGCGGCGCGTGGCCCGGGAACGGCTCCGCCCTGCTGTCGATCGTTGATGTGGCGGATCTGGGCAGGCTCGTCGGCAGCTTCGCCCTCGCCGGACGGCAGGAGAGGTCGGTGTTCCATGCGGCGAACCCGGAGCCCGTTGCCACAGCCGATCTGCTGCGGGCCATCGCCATGGCATCCAATGCCCCCATGCCGGCGTTCGCCGGCCAGGGGCAGCCCGCGGGCCCGGAACTTGGACGGGCCGGCTTCAGCCCCCACCAGGTCGACATGGTGGCCGTGGACCACTGGTACCGTTCGGGCCGGCTCTGGCACGTGGCCGGTCTAACGCCGCCCTCCCCCGGCGAGGCCGTCGGGCGGATTGCAGGATCCTATCCGGGGCTGCGCCCGGCTGAGATCCACCGCCGGCCGGCCCAAGGCCGAGGCTGAGGGCGGGCAGCGGCTAAAGCTGGCCACCGCCACAAAGGGAGGGGTGCAGTCCAGTGGACTGCACCCCTCCCCCGGCGGGAAACCAGGCCGGCCTGGAACCTACGCCGGGGCGGCGTCGGACTCCAGCACCTCCTCGGGGGCATCCTCCGATGCCGTCTGGGAGCCCTGGTCCGCCGGCAGCTCGGCGTCCAGGTCCGTGGCGGCCTGTTCGAACTGGGAGTTGTAGAGCCGCCAGTAGGCGCCGCGCGCACTGAGCAGGGACTGGTGCGTGCCCTGCTCCACAATGTCACCGTGTTCCATCACCAGGATCAGATCCGCGTCCCGGATGGTGGAGAGCCGGTGGGCAATGACGAACGACGTCCGCCCGGAACGCAGCGCCGCCATGGCGTGCTGCAAGAGCAGCTCAGTGCGCGTGTCCACCGAGGACGTTGCCTCATCGAGGATCAGCACCGACGGTTGGGACACGAACGCCCGGGCGATGGTGATGAGCTGCTTCTCACCGGCCGAGACATTCGAGGCATCCTCATCCAGAACTGTGTCATAGCCCTCGGGCAGCGAATGAACGAAGCGGTCGACGTAGGTGGCCTTGGCCGCCTCCAGAACCTCTGCGTCGGTGGCGTCCTGCCGGCCGTAGCGGATGTTCTCCTTGATGCTCCCGGCGAAGAGCCACGGATCCTGCAGGACCATGCCGGTGCGGGCACGGACGTCGTGGCGGCGCAGATCCGCGATGTTCTGGCCATCGATCAGGATCCGCCCACCATTGAGCTCGTAGAAGCGCATGATGAGGTTCACCAGCGTGGTCTTGCCCGCACCCGTCGGCCCCACGATGGCGACAGTCTGCCCGGGCTTGACCTTGAAGGACAGATCCCGGATGAGGGGGCGCTCGGGCGTGTAGGCAAAGGCCACGTTCTCGAAGACGATGGTCCCATCGCCATCCACCGGGGCGGGGGCATCGACGTCGTCGGGCTCCTGCTCCTCGGCGTCAAGGAGTTCGAACACGCGCTCGGCCGATGCCGTGCCGGACTGCACGACGGCGGCCATGCCGCCCAGCTCGGACAGCGGCTGGGTGAACTGCTGCGAGTACTGGATGAAGGCCTGCACGTCGCCGAGGCGGAGCTGGCCGCCGGCGACCATGAGACCGCCCAGCACGGCAATGCCCACGTACGTCAGGTTTCCCACGAACATCATGGCCGGCATCATGATGCCGGAGAGGAACTGCGCCTTGAAGGAGGCCTCGTAGAGCTCCTGGTTCTCTTCCTTGAACTTGGCCAGGGCATCCTGCTCCTTGCCGAACACCTTCACCAGAGCGTGGCCCGAGAACGATTCCTCGACACGGGCGTTCAGACGCCCCACCTTGCGCCACTGCAGGCCGAAGGCCTTCTGCGACTTCGGGCCGATCACGCCGAAGATCACGCCCATCAAGGGCATGCTCACCAACGCCACCAGGGCCAGCTGCCAGGAGATGGAGAACATCATGATGAGCACGCCGACCACCGTCAGCACGCTGGTGACCACCGTCGACAGCGACTGCTGCATGGTCTGGGTGATGTTGTCGATGTCGTTCGTGACGCGGGAGATCAGCTCGCCGCGCTGCACCTTGTCGAAGTAGCGCAGCGGCATCCGGTTGATCTTCGCCTCCACCTCTTCGCGCAGGCGGAACATGGTGGTCATCATGATCTTGTTGATCACGTAGCCCTGCAGCCAGCCCAGCACCGAGGCGACAAAGTACAGTGCCAGCACCAGAATGAGGACCTGGCTCAGCCGCAGGAAGTCGACGCCCAGGCCGGGGGTCAGATGCATGGCCGAGACCATGTTGGCCAGATCCGTCTGTCCCGCGGCACGCAGCTGCTCCACGGCCTGTTCCTGGGTGACACCGCTGGGGAGGTTCTTGGAGATCACACCCTCAAAGATGATGTTGGTGGCTTCACCGAGGACCTTGGGGGCAATGACGGCCAGCACGACGCCGATGGCACCCAGGAGGGAGACGAAGCCGAATGCCCAGGCGTGCGGCTTCAGCAGCCCCAGCAAGCGTTTAAAGCTCGTGCCGAAGTTCTCCGCTTTGCCGGGTTTGACGCTGGACCAGTCGTCGGAGGCGACGCGCGCCTGCTCGGCCAGTTCGAGTTCTAGCTGCTCCTCTTCGGAGAGCGGGGTGGGAGTAGTGGTCGTCATGCTGGTGTCTCCACGCTGAGCTGGGATTGGACGATTTCCTGGTAGGTGGTGCAGCTTTCGAGGAGTTCCCCGTGGGTTCCGATGCCGACCATCGCGCCGTCGTCCAGGACGACGATGCGGTCTGCATCGGCGATGGTGGACACGCGCTGGGCGACGACGATCTTGGTCACCGTGGGAAGCTCCCGCCAGAGTGCCTGCCGCAGCCGTGCGTCAGTCGTGAGATCAAGCGCGGAGAACGAGTCGTCGAAGATGAGAATGTCCGGGTTGTGCACGATGGCGCGGGCAATGGCGAGCCGCTGCCGCTGGCCGCCGGAGAGATTGGTGCCGCCTTGGGCGATGCGTGCGTCCAGGCCGCCTTCCATCTCTGCCACAAAGTCCCGGCCCTGGGCGATCTCCAGGGCGTGCCAGAGCTCCTCGTCGGTTGCCTCCTCCCGGCCAAAGCGCAGGTTGGAAGCCACGGTGCCGGAGAAGAGGAAGGGGCGCTGCGGCACCAGGCCAATGCTGCGCCACAGCAGATCGAGTTCAACCTCGCGGACGTCGACGCCGCCCACCCGGACGCTGCCCCCGCTCGCATCAAACAGGCGCGGGATCAGGGACACCAGCGTCGTCTTGCCGGCACCGGTGGAGCCGACAATGGCCACAGTTTCGCCCGGGGCTGCGGCGAAGGTGACGCCGTCAAGCACCGGCCGTTCGGCGCCCGGGTAGCTGAAGGTGGCATTGCGCAGTTCGACGGCGCCCGGGTTCGGCAGGCGGAGGACGGCATCCTTCGGCCTGGCCAGGGTCGATTCGCTGGCCAGGACCTCGCTGATGCGTTCGGCACTGACCGCTGCGCGCGGAATCATGATGGTCATGAAGCTGGCCATGAGCACGCCCATGAGGATTTGCATGATGTAGGCCATGAAGGCGAACAGCGTGCCGATCTCCATGTCGCCGTCGTTGACGCGGATGCCGCCGAACCAGATCACGCCGACAACTGTGACGTTCAGAACCAGCATGGCCAGCGGGAAGAGCAGGACAAACAGCTCGCCGACCTTGCGGCCGACCGCCATGATGTCGTAGTTCGCCTCGCGGAAGCGGGCGGCCTCGATGTCCTCGCGGACGAACGCCCGCACCACGCGGATGCCCGTCAGCTGCTCACGCATGACGCGGTTCACGGCGTCGAGCTTGTGCTGGTACCGGCGGAACAGCGGCACCATGCCGCCGATGATGAAGCCCACCATCACCAGCAGCACCGGAACCGCGACGGCGATCAGCCAGCTCAGACCGACATCCTGGCGCAGTGCCATGATGATGCCGCCGATCGCCAGCAGGGGCGCGGACACCAGCATGGTGGCGGCCATCATGGCGAGCATCTGGACCTGCTGCACGTCGTTGGTGTTGCGGGTGATCAGCGATCCTGCACCGAAGTGCGACACCTCCCGCTCGGAGAAGGCGCTGACGCGTTCAAAGACGCCATCGCGGATGTCGCGGCCCATTTGCATGGCCGCCTTCGCCGCAAAGTAGGTGGCCACGATGGAGCAGGCGATCTGTCCGATGGAGATGGCCAGCATCACGGTTCCGGAGGACCAGATGTAGCCGGTGTCGCCCAGGGCCACGCCCTTGTTGATGATGTCGGCGTTGAGGCTGGGCAGGTACAGCGACGCCATGACCGACGCGAACTGGAAGACCAGCACCCCCGCGAGCAGCCAGCGATAGGGCCTGAGATAGCGAATGAGGAGCTTTCCGAGCATTGTTTCTCCAGGGTTGTGGAACGAGCACAAAGACTTTTCACGAGGTGGTGGCGGCCAACGGATCTGCGCAGAATTCCGCCACCGTGGTGCGCGCAGCAAGTGACTACCAGTATCGCCAGGGGCACCGACATTCCGGTCGGACATCCACCAAATCCCCATTCAACCAGAGGGCGGCCGCACGGGGAAGGAACCCCGGGACGGCGGCGGCTGGGAACCACCGCCGTCCGCGTGGGGCGGGGCTGCGCCTACCCGGCGCTGGCGCTGAAGCGGCCCTTGGCAGCGTCGACGTCGTCAACGCGGACGGTGAGCCGCTGGCCCTCGGCGGCGCCGCGGAGGCCGGTGGCGAGCCCCGGCATGCCGTCGGGACCCTCGATGAGGACGCCGAAGGGCAGCACCTTGGCAACGGTTGCGGTGACGACGTCACCCGCAGCAAGTGCGGTGTTGTGTTGTCCAGTCATGTATTTCACCTCCTCTCGCAGACTGGATCGATGTCCAGCAAAAGAGGCGGCGGGCCGCGGGCAGAGTGCGTCAAGCAGCTATCGGATAGCCAATCCGTGCGTGGCGTGGGGCCGGTCCGATGTTCACGGGCCCAGTCTAGGACCGGCACGGCCCCGGGGCCAGTGCCGGTCCGCCGCAGCTTCGGCAGTGCTGTTCCTAGGCGCCGACGTACGCTGCCAGGTGCCGGCCGGTCAGCGTGGCCTGCTGTGCCACAAGGTCCGCCGGGGTGCCTTCGAAGACAATCCGCCCGCCCTCGTGGCCGGCCCCGGGGCCGAGGTCGACGATCCAGTCCGCATGCGCCATGACCGCCTGGTGGTGCTCGATCACGATCACCGACTTGCCGGAATCGACAAGCCGGTCCAGCAGGCCCAGGAGGTTCTCGACATCGGCCAGGTGCAGACCGGTGGTGGGCTCGTCCAGGACGTAGACATCGCCCTTGTCCGCCATCTGGGTGGCCAGCTTCACGCGCTGCCGTTCGCCGCCGGAGAGCGTGGTGAGCGGCTGTCCGAGGGTGAGGTAGCCGAGTCCGACGTCGACGAGCCGGTCCAGGATCTTGTGTGCCGCGGGGGTTTTGGCCTCGCCGCTGCCGAAGAATTCCTCTGCCTCAATCATCGACATCGCCAGCACCTCGGCGATGTTGCGCCCGCCCAGGGTGTATTCCAGCACGGACGCCTGGAAGCGCCGGCCCTCGCACTCCTCGCAGGTGGATTCAACGGTGGCCATGACGCCCAGCTCGGTGAAGATCACGCCGGCACCGTTGCAGCTGGGGCAGGCGCCTTCTGAATTGGAGCTGAACAGTGCCGGCTTGACACCGTTGGCCTTCGCGAAGGCCTTGCGGATCGGCTCGAGCAGCCCGGTGTACGTAGCCGGGTTGCTGCGCCGGGAGCCCTTGATGGCACCCTGGTCGATGACCACCACGCCCTCGCGCCCGGCCACCGAACCGTGGATCAGCGAACTCTTGCCCGAACCGGCGACACCCGTGACGACGCAGAGCACGCCCAGGGGGATGTCGACGTCGACGTCCTTCAGGTTGTGCGAGGACGCCGAACGGACCTCCATCGTGCCCTTGGTTGACCGCACACTGTCCTTCACCGCGGCCCTGTCGTCCAGATGGCGGCCGGTGATGGTGCCGCTGGCGCGCAGTGCCTCAACGCTGCCCTCAAAGCACACTGTGCCGCCGTCGGTGCCGGCGCCGGGACCGAGGTCGACGACGTGGTCCGCGATGGCGATGGTCTCGGGTTTGTGCTCGACCACGAGCACCGTGTTGCCCTTGTCGCGCAGCTGCAGCAGCAGCTGGTTCATCCGCTCGATGTCGTGGGGGTGCAGACCGATGGTCGGCTCGTCAAACACATAGGTGATGTCGGTGAGGGACGAGCCGAGGTGGCGGATCATCTTGGTGCGCTGGGCCTCTCCCCCGGAGAGCGTGCCGGCCGGCCGGTCCAGGGAGAGGTAGCCCAGGCCGATCTCCGCGAACGAGTCCAGCAGGTGGCGCAGGCCCTTCAGGAGCGGCTCGACAGTGGGCTCATCGAGGGCGCGGACCCACTCGGCCAAGTCACTGATCTGCATCGTGCACAGATCGGCGATGTTCCTGCCCTGGATCCTCGAGGACCGTGCCTCCGGGCTTAAGCGGGTCCCCTCGCATTCGGGGCACGGCTGGAAGGTGATGGCACGCTCCACGAAGGCCCGGATGTGCGGCTGCATGGCGTCCACATCCTTGGACAGGATGGACTTCTGGATCTTCGGAATCAATCCCTCATAGGTGAGGTTGATGCCTTCGACCTTGATCTTGGTCGGCTCCTTGTAGAGGAGGTCGTCCAACTCCTTCTTGGAGTACTCAGCGATCGGCTTGTCCATGTCGAAGCCAGCGCCGGCGAAAATGCGGCCGTACCAGCCGTCCATGCTGTAGCCGGGGACCGTCAACGCGCCGCCGCCGAGGGACTTGCTGTCGTCGTACAGGGCCGTGAGGTCGAAATCGGAGACCGAGCCCATGCCCTCGCAGCGCGGGCACATGCCGCCCAGATAGACGGCACCCTTCACCACACTCTTCTCCACCCGGCCGGCCTTCTCGGTGCTCATCACACCGCTGGCCTTGCGGGTGGGGACGTTGAAGGAGAACGCCGTCGGCGGGCCCACATAGGGGGAACCAAGCCGGCTGAAGAGGATTCTGAGCATGGCGTTCGCGTCGGTGGCCGTGCCCACCGTCGAGCGGGGGTTGGCACCCATCCGCTCCTGGTCCACGATGATCGCCGTCGTCAGCCCCTCCAGATGGTCCACCTCGGGCCGGGCCAGGGAGGGCATGAAGCCCTGGACGAAGGCGCTGTAGGTCTCGTTGATCATCCGCTGCGATTCCGCGGCGATGGTGGCGAAGACGAGCGAGCTCTTGCCTGAGCCGGAGACGCCGGTGAACACCGTCAGCCGGCGCTTGGGCAGCTCAACGCTGATGTCCTTGAGGTTGTTCTCGCGGGCGCCCTGCACGCGGATCAGATCATGGCTGTCGGCAACTGACCCATCAGAGGATTTCTTCTGGCCACTCGTGGCAATGCTCATCGTCTCTCCATCTGTTGGGCTGGGCCACCCGCACGGCGCGGCGCCGGCAACGGTTGCTGACTACACTATCGCCAGCCACCACGTCCCAAGGTTCCTCCCAGACGGCTCCACTAGCATGGGACGGATTGCCGGGGACAGCAGAACGCCTGGCCCGCCCCGTGTAGAAGGACAACCCACCGTGACCAATCCCGGCATCAGCGCCGTCGGCCGCATCTTCAAAGCCATTGCCATTATCGAGGCCTTCACCTGGGCGGGGCTGCTGGTGGGCATGTTCCTGAAGTACGGCACGGAAACGACTGAAGTTGGCGTCAGGATCTTCGGCGCCCTGCACGGTGCCGCGTTCCTCATCTACGTCGCAGTGACGATCCTCGCGGCCATCCGGCTGCGCTGGACGTGGTGGGTTGCCCTCGCTGCGCTGGCCGCCGCCGTCCCGCCGCTGGCGACCATTCCCGTGGAGATGTGGCTTCGGCGCCGCGGCAGCCTCTCCGCTCCCCCGGTGAAGGATCCGGCCGGCGGCGCCCGGCCCCAGGACCAGGACGTGTCCGACGACGGCGAACTGGCGAAGGCCGCCGGCCGCTAGCTAGGCGGTGAACTCCAGATCCCGCGCCCGCAGGGGGAAGCGCAGCGGCTCTCCGCGCGCAATCCTGTGCGCCTCTGCCACCGTGCTGTCCGCCATCCGTGCCAGTTCGGTGCCGAAGGACCCCGCCATGTGCGGCGTCAGCAGGACATTGGCGTTCGTATAGAAGCCCGAGTCCTGGGGAAGCACCCACGGTGTGGTCACGTCCAGCACCGCATAGATGTCGCCCGTCTCCAACCGGCGCAGCAGAGCATCCTGGTCCACCAGCTCGCCCCGGGCGGTGTTGATGAACGTGGCTCCGGGACGGAGATTGGCAATCTGGCGGGCGTCGACGAGGTTGAGCGTGGAGGGCAGGGACGGCGCGTGCAGCGAGACGACGTCGCTGCTGGCCACGAGCTCGTCCAGGCCAACAGACTTCACGCCCAGGGACTCGGCCTCTGCCTCACTGAGGAATGGATCCGAGACCACCACCTCGACGTCGTACGGCTGCAGCAGGCGGAGAACATGCCGGCCGATCTTTGAGGCTCCGATGATCCCGACGCGCTTGCGGTAGTTGCCCAGATCCGGGAATTCATCCTCCGGTTCCACGGGAGTGCGCAGTGCATGCATGGTCCTGGCTATCTGCAGCACCCGCTTGTTGGCCAGCAGGATCATCGCCACCGTGTACTCGGCAACGGGGATGGCGTTGGCATCCGCGGCAGTGCTGATCTGGATGCCGCGCTCCCAGCAGGCCTCGCCCACATGGTTGCGTACAGTGCCGGCCGAATGCAGGATGTAGCGCAGCCGTGGTGCTGCGTCGAGCACCACGCCGTCGATCATCGCACACCCCCAGCCGGTGATGAGGACGTCCGCCTGGGCGAGCACGGCCAGCGCATCCGCCGAGGAGAACTCCTCCAGCGGCCGGCGGCTGAGCAGGTTGGCCTCCGTCTCCAGCGTGTCCAGCAGGCTGGGCGGGAACAACCGCTCCGCCGTCGCCGCTG
Source organism: Arthrobacter sp. 35W (assembly GCF_000482545.1). GTDB lineage: Bacteria > Actinomycetota > Actinomycetes > Actinomycetales > Micrococcaceae > Specibacter. Next base: position 1,421,700 of record NZ_KI519454.1, on the reverse strand, counting down.
GCATGGCCAATGCCACGTTCAGCCCCTTGTCCACCGCCGGTGCAGGGGCGCTCACTTGACGCTCCCCGAGGTCAGCCCGGACTTCCAGAAGCGCTGCAGCAGAATGAACGCCACGAGCAGCGGAATGATGGAGAGCAGGGACCCGGTGATCACCATCGGCGTGAACTCCGGCAGCGGCACCGAGTAGCCCTGCCAGATCGAGATGCCGACGCTGACGGGCAGCAGCTGCTGGTTCTGCAGCATGACCAGCGGGAGCATGAAGTTGTTCCACACGCCCACGAATTGGAAGAGCCCGATGGTGACATAGCCCGGCATCATCATCGGCAGGCCCAGGGAGAAGAAGGACCGGATGGGCCCGGCACCGTCCATGCGGGCCGCCTCCAGCGTTTCCGCCGGAACATAGGATGCGCTGTAGACCCTGGCCAGGTAGACGCCGAAGGGATTGCACAGCACCGGAATCAGGACAGCCCACATGGTGTTCGTGATGCCGAGCTGGGAGGCCAGCAGGTACATCGGCAGCACCGTGGCCGTGTTGGGGATCAGCACGCCCACCAGCACGATGCCGTAGAAGGAGTCCTTGCCCTTGAACTGGAACTTGTCGAAGGCGTAGCCGGCCATCACGGAGATCAGCCCGCCGAACACCGCACCGAATCCGGCGTACATCACCGAGTTGGCCATCCAGCGGAAGAAGATTCCGCCGTCTTGGGAGGCCACGTGCTTGATGTTGTCGAAGAGGGCGAAGGTGCCCAGGGAGTAGGCGCCGGTGCCGTAGAGGTCCGCCGCATTCTTTGTGGACGCAAACAGCAGCCAGAGCACTGGCACAATCATGTACGCCGAGCCAAGGATCAGGAGGCCGTTGACAGTCAGTTTGCTGCCCAGGCCGCCGCCGACGGCCGACTTCCTCGGCCTTGTGGGAAGAGGCTCGACGGCGCGGGTCGCTGCCGGCGGGCGGGAAAGGATCTTGGTGCTCATGCTTTGTTCATCCTGGAATTGAATCGGGTGACGGCCAGGGACAGGATCGCTGCCAAGGCGGCGATGATGATCGATGCCGCCGCGGCCTGGTTGAGGTTGTGCCGAATGAAGGCTGCGTCATAGGCCCACATGTTCGGGACCCAGGTGCTGGTGACAGCTGACGTGGCCTTGCCGATGATGGTCGGCTCGGTGAACAGCTGCAGGGTTCCGATGATGGTGAAGAGCATGATGACACTCAGCGCCGGCAGGATCAGCGGGAACTTGATGCTCAGCGACAGGCGGATCTCACTGGCACCATCCACACGGGCCGCTTCCAGCACCTCCCGCGGCACGGCCTGCAGGGCCGTGAACAAGATGATGACGTTGTAGCCGGTCCATTCCCAGACCCCGATGTTCACGATGGAAGGCAGCACCCAGTGGGCGTCCAGGAAGTTGATCTGGATGCCTCCGCTGGCCAGGGCCTGCACCAGCGGGCTGATGCCGGGCGTGTAGAGATAGGACCAGATGAGGGCAGCGATGACGCCGGGAACGGCGTGGGGCAGGAACACCAGCAGCTGGAACAGCTTGCGGGCCCGGGCCACGCCCGCGTCCAGGAGCAGGGCGAAGACGACGGCGGCGCCCACCATGGCCGGGATGTAGATGATGCAGTAGACCAGCAGCCTGACGATGCCGCCAACAAACGACTCCGAGGCAAGGACCTGCAGGTAGTTCTCGATGCCGACAAACGTCGTCTTGGCTTCGCCAAAGCCCAGTCCCGACTTCTGCTGGGAGTAGAAGCTGAGCACTATCGAATACACCACCGGAGCGACCATGGCGACGGCGAAGACAGCGAAGAAGGGGGTCAGGAAAAGCGCCGCGGACTTGCCGCCGGTGCCCGAGGACGTACGCCGCCGCGTACGAACAGTAGTGGTGATTGCCGAAGTGGCCATGGGGTTCTCCTAGCTGGGGTCCGCACCCTTCGATGCGGACCCCGGGTGGCTACTGGCTGACGGACAGGCCGGTTTGCTTGAGGCCGGACACTGTTGCCTGCTGGGCCGAATCAACGGCCGCACGCACGGTGCCGCCGGTGCTCAGCTTTCCGTAGGCGTCCTTGAAGGCCGTGTTGGTGATGTCCCAGTTGGGGCCCCACTGCCAGCCGGGCGTCACGGACGCATAGGCCTTGTTGAACACGGAGTAGATGTCATTGCCGAAGTAGCTGGCATCGTAGGCCTTCTGTGCCACGGGCGTCAGGCTCGGGAAGGCCAGGAACGCCGAGCCGGTGTTGCCCCGTGCCGTGATGGCGGCCGGATCGGTGGTGAGGAATTCGATGAACTTGGCGGCCGCCGCGGGGTTCTTGCTGCTCTTGGTGATGTTGAAGCTGGATCCGCCGTAGAAGGAACCGGCGGGCCTGCCCCAGTTGGGCACCACGGCAGCGATCCACTGGCCCTGCTGGCCGCTGGCCTGGGTGCGCTTTTGGATGCCCGTGGCGCTCCAGTTGGCGCCCAGCACGCCCACGACGGTGCCGTTGGCCATGTCCAGGCTCCACTCGTCACTGAACGCCTGCTCCACCTTGACGATTTTGTCGTCGATCAGTTTCTGCCAGTAGTCGGCGACCTTCTGGGTGGCGGCGTCGTTCACGCCCACCTTCCAGCTGTCCCCCGCGGTGCCAAACCACTTGCCGCCGGCCTGCCACGCCAGTGCGGCCGTCACGGCAACCTCGTTGGGGTTGAAGCTGGCCAGGTAGGAATCCGGTGCGACGGCCTTGAGCTTGCGCCCGGCCGCCTCGAACTCCTCCCACGTGGTCGGCACGGACACGCCGGCCTTGTCCAGCATGTCCTTGCGGTACCACATGATCAGCGGAGCGGCATCGTAGGGCAGTGCGTAGGTCTTCCCGCCAAACTGGACCAACGCGCGGATCTCCTGGGAGAGCTGGTCCACGGTGGCTGCGTTGTCAATCAAACCGTCCAGCGCCTGGACCTGGCCGTTGCTGACAAACTGCGGCAGCTGCGGATATTCGATGGTGGCTACGTCCGGACCGTTGCCGGCGGTGATGGCCGTGGACAACTTGGCGTAGCCGCCGTTGGATCCGTCCGGAATGGTCTCGAAGGTGACCTTGATGTTGCTCTGGCTTGCGTTGAATGCCGCAGCCACCTTGTCCATGCCGGCCAGCGCGGACCAGAAGGTGAGCGTGCCGGTGGGCACCGTGGTGGGTTTGGGGCTGCTGGCCGGCGTGGGCTCGGCTCCGCAGGCGGCCATCAGCATGCCGCTGCCAAACAGGCCGGCCGCCCCGATCAGTAGAGTGCGACGCTTCATTGTGTTCTCCTTCGAATTCCACGATGTTTGGGTGTGTGGCCGGGGCCACATCGGTTACATCCATCAAACACTTCGGAATGAACAACAACAATCAAATGAACACAAATGAACAATCGGGGTGAACGCGGCCGTTCTAGCGCACTGTTGAACTCCGGACGACCAGCGTCGGCGACAGGCTGACCTGCTGCAGCGCCGCCGATGTACCGCGCCAGGAGCCCACGCGGTTCAGGCACATCTGCAGGGCCTGGTAGCCGACGTCGTACTTGGGCGGAGCGACAGCCGTGAGGGGCACGGCACCCAGCGAGGCGATTTCGTCGTCGTAGGCCACCAGGGCGAAATCCTCAGGGATCCGGATGCCGCGGGCCAGACAGCAGTCGGCGAACATCAGCGCGTCCTCATCGTTGTGGACAATCGCCGCCGTCAATCCGGCGTCCATGATCCCATCCAGGATCTTCTCAATCTGCCCACGCAGCACCTCCGGCGCGCTCCGGGCATCCGTGATGGCGTAGTCCATGGTGGGATCTGGCATCAGGCCGACCCTGCCCAATGCGATGCGGTAGCCTTCCCGCACCCGCGAGGCCGTCGGGCTGCTTTCTCGCAGGCACAAGGCGATCCGCTGGTGGCCGAGGTCCAACAGGTGGTTCATGGCGATTTCAGCCCCGCGCACATGGTCGCTGCGGACGGACTCCAGCCGGGCGCGGTCCACGACATCGTCAATGGAACGTTCGGCAATGACGATGGGCACTTCGGCCGCCGCCAGCAGCTCAAGGGCGGGGTTGTCCGCCAGGGATTCGGCACTGGTCGTCACCAACAATCCGTCCACGCCGCTGGCGAGCAGCCGTTCGATCTGCCGGTGTTCCTCGGTGGCGGAATAGTTGGACACGCCCAGCACCAGCCGGACACCGAGATCCCGGGCGGCGGCCTCGGCTCCGCGGATGACGGTGGGAAAGTAGTAGGCCGCGGACGGCATCACCATGCCAATGGTGGCCAAGGGAACCTGGGTGGTGGATGCCGGCCTCACCCTGCCGGCGGGCAGGGGCGCCCTGTGTCCGCCGGCCGCGCCGGCCGGGGATCTGTGGTCGATCCCGGCCGGACCTGGCTCCGGATTCGCCACGGCGCCGCCGTGGACCCGCTGCAACCGGCCCTGCTCTTCCAGCAGTGCAAGGTCCCGCCGGACTGTCATCCCCGAAATCCCCATCCGCTGTGCGAACTCGGCAACATTCAACGACCCACGCAGCCGCAGCTCGCGCAGGATCAGTCCACGACGGTCCTCGGTCAACATGTATCCAGCCCCCATTGTTTGGATCAGCATTGTTTAGATCTGTTCAGTTGTTCACTTGTTCACTATGAACTAGACCGGAGATGCCGGACGGAGTCAAGGGCCGGCCGCGGTGTGGGCTGTTCTGCCCACACCGCGGGCCGCAATCGGCGGCCTAGTGGCGGTGGCCCAGTTCCGTGGACGTGGTGTTGACCTCGAAGATGCGCCGGCCGGAACGGTTGATCCAGGTCGCCTTCAGCGTCGCCGGCTTCACGGTGGTGTCCGCCTCGATCCGGGCGAACACATTCGGCTCCACGGCGCTGTGCACCAGGGCCGGGTGGGGTACATTCAGGCTGGCGATGGTGCGGTCGTGCAGCGGGCTGACGATCCACTGCCACAGGTCGTAGCCCACGCGCGGGCCGTAGTTCAGGGCCCGGGAGACGTGGATGTCTCCGCTGAGCAGCACCACACCCGGGATCTCCTCGTCCTTGATGAAGTCGAACATGGCCTCGCGCTCGTGGGGGAAGGTCCCCCAGTCGTCGGACTCGGCATTCTGCTTGTCGTCCCAGATCATGCCGCTGACGACCAGTTTGAACGTCGCATCGCTGTTGCGCAGGCCGTCCTGGAACCATGCCCACTGCCGGGCACCGAGGCAGGTCGGCTGGCCGATGTCGGCCCAGCTGGCCTCGGTGCGGCTGAACCAGCGCGGATCCAGCAGGAAGACCTCCACCGGCCCCCGGCGGAAGGAGGTGTACACGCCCTCGCCGGCGTCGCGGTCCGTCTGCAGCTCGCCGGCGCTGGTGTGGCCGTAGGAGGCATTGGCGCGGTAGTCGACAAAGGCGCTGCGGGTGTTTTCCTTGCCCTTGACATCGCCCAGGCTGGCGTTGAAGGCGAAGTCGTGGTCGTCCCAGGTGCCCCAGGTCGGAACCGAACGGACGAGCCTGGCGACCTCGGGGACCTGCAGGAACTCACGGTGGCGCTGGCGGGCAAACTGCAGGTCGACCGAGTCGATGTAGGGGGTGTCGCCCATGAAGACGAAGCTGTCGCAGCCCTCGGCAAGGATGCGGTCCCAGACGGAATCGGAGGCGGACGGGGCGCACGAGCCCACGCCCATCACCACCCTGGACTTCGAATTGTCCTTCGGCGCCGTGGTGAACGCGCCAATGAGGGGCGTGAACGCCGGGTCGCCCGCCGTGGGGACGATCGAGAAGGTGTAGCGCGATTCGGCCTTCAGCTTGTCCACCTCGAAGATGAGGGAGTGGTCGTTGGCGTCGGTCAGTGTCGCCTCGACCTTTTCCACCTTGCCCCTTTCGCTGGTGAGGGTGCATTCCCAACGGGGAATCGCGTGGTGGTCGCGGCCCGGGCGCAGCCAGATGCGTGTGCTCTCCGAGGTGGTGTGGCCCACCATCGGACCGGCGGCCGGATCCTTGGGTTTGGGCGTCGGCACGACGGCGGGCGCGGTGCCCGCCTTGACGGCGGCGACGTAGCCTGCAATGGCCGCGAAGAATGCCTCGCTGTCGGAGACGGCCACGGCCGGCTGGATGGGGGCACCGGTGCCGTCAAAGCACTTGTCCACCGTCAGGCTTGTCACCAGGAACCGGCCCTTGCCGTGGGCGCCCTCGAGCAGCGCCGGCGGCGTGGGCTTGCCGGCCGGGGCGCAGGAGAGCAGCACCCGCATGGACTCCCAATCAACCAGCGTCTCCCAGCTGACCCGAATGGCGGCGGCGCGGTCGGTGAAGACACGGCCGTCCACTCCCGTGCGAAGCGCGGCAACCAGCGGGTGCTCGGGCGCCATCGGGTAGATCGTGTCGTGGTCGGGATCGGCCCGGGTGGCACTGAGCGGGGCGGGCAGGTAGCTGGCCTTGGGCGAGTACTGGTCCGACTGGGCCATGTCCAGGACCACACCGCCGGCGGCGGCGAAGTCACGCAGCGATGCTGCCTGGTTCTTGACGTAGTCGATGTAGGCGGGGGCATTGTTCGTGAAGGTGCCAAAGGCGATCAGGTCAACGCCCTGGGCGGTGGCGGGAAGGGTGGGGTCGAAGGCCACCACCGTGGCTCCGGCGCGGCGCAGCAGCTCCGCCAGGCCGGTGGCCTTGGTCCACGGGTCTTTGAACTCAAGGACGGCCGCACGGATCGGGGCGCCTTGGGCCGCCTGGGCAGGCATCGCCGCAGCGATGGACAGGCCCGCCGTGGCGATGCCGCCGCCGAGGAATCCTCGTCGGCCGAGGGATTTGGGGGTGCTCATGTCATGCTCCTTGGTGTTGATCGTGGGGGGGGGCGAAGTCGAAGGTGAGAGTGTGAACGGCATCCAGCATGCCCGTAAAAAGGAATCTGTATAGACAGATTTAGGGCAGTTTGCCCACTGTTCACCAACCCTTTTCCCCAGCTTTTCCGGGACTCTTCTGCCACAAACCCGCTATAGTTGGTGCATGCAGACTGAGCCGATATACCTGAAGTTGTCCCATCAGATTTTGGAACAATTCTCCGATGTACCGGTCAACCGCCCGCTGCCGTCCGAGCATGATCTGGGCGAGATCTTCGGTGTCAACCGCCAGACGATCCGGGCAGCCTTGGAGGAACTGGAGCGGCGCTGGCTGGTGCGCAGGGTAAAGGGCAGCGGCACCTTCCGCACCCAGCGCTACGAATACCGCATCAGCCGGGACCTTGCCCCCTCGTTCACCCAGACCGTGCGCGAGGCCGGCGCCGATCCCCGGACCCGCAATGGAAAACCGGTGGTCCGCCCCGCCACCGAGGGTGAACGGGACATCCTCGGGCTTGAACTTGGTGCGAAGGTCACGGTGCTGGAGCGCGTCCGCTTTCTGGATGAGCTGCCTGTCAGTACGGCAGTGTCGATCCTCCCATCGGCCCTGGTCCCCCGCCTGGCCAGCGTGCTCACCGAGGATGGATCGCTGGATGGCATTCTGCGCAGGCACTACGGCTATGCCCCGCACCGGCAGTGGAGCCAAAGCCGGCTCTCGTCCCCGCCCAGTGACATTGCCGCCACACTGGGATTGCGGGGGCAGCCGCCGCAGATTCTGCTCCGTGGGCTGATCTCCTGCACCCTGACGGGGCACAAGCTTGAATACGTCGAGAGCTACCTTCGCCCGGACGTTTTCGACGTCGTCACCGAACTGCGCGCATGATGGGCCGCTACACGATCGGCCACGTCCGCGCCGTGGTGCCGGGTGGCATTCTGGAGGACCAGCTCATCAGCGTGGCCGGCGGCGTCATCGAGGACATCCATCCGCACCCCAAGGGCGTTGCGGCCAGCATCGATGGCCGGGGGCACCTCTGCCTCCCCGGGCTGGTGGACCTCCACAGCGATGCCCTGGCGAAGGAGCACCGGCCACGGCCGGGCGCTGCCATGCCGGTGCAGCTTGCCGTCCAATCGGCCGAGAACAATCTGCTGGCCGCAGGCGTCACGACGGCGTTCCATGCGGTCTCGTTCCAGCTGAAGTCGGCGGTGGGCGTTCCGATCGGATCGCCCCGGGCCCCGGAGATCCACCACGCCCTGCGCTCCCACCCCTCACCCCGTCTCGACCACCGGGTCCTGCACCGGTTGGACGTGCGCTGCCCCGGCGGCATCGACTCGTTCCGCGTGCACCTGCAGGGGCAGAGCGGGATGCCGCTGGTCTCCTACGAGGACCACACGCCTGGCCAGGGCCAGTACCAGGACCGGCAGGTCATGGAACGGTGGCTGCGGGAAGCTGAACGCATGACGGCGGACCAGGCCGTTGACCATGTTGACCTGTTGATTGCCGAACGGGACGAACAGCTGGACCTCAAGGAGCAGACGCTCGCCTGGCTGGGCGGACTGGCCGCGGCGAAATCCATCACGCTCATGGGCCACGACCCCACCTCCCCGGCGGAGATTGACGAGCTTCTGGCCCGCCACGCCACCATCGCCGAATTCCCCACGACACTGGAGGCCGCACGCCACGCGACGGAGCGTGGCGTCGCCACCGTTGCGGGAGCTCCCAACATCCTGCTCGGCGGCTCCCACTCCGGAAACGTTTCGGCCATGGAAATGGCCCGGCACGGGGCCCTGAACGTGCTCGCCTCGGACTACCTGCCCTCGAGCCTGCTGGCAGCGGCCTTTGACCTGGCCCGTCTGGGCCACGCCACTCTCCCGGAAGCCATCGCGATGATCAGCGCGAACCCGGCCGCCGCCGTCGGGCTCCACGACCGCGGCCGGCTGGCACCGGGTCTGCGGGCGGATCTGCTGCTCTGTTCCGATGCCCACGCACACCCGCGCGTCGTACGGACATTGACGGCCAACAACCCGGACCGTCTGTAGCCGGGGCCGCCCGGCGCAGCGCGCCTACCGCGCCGCCGCCGGCTCCGCCCCGGCTGCAAGGTCCATGGTGGCCAGACGCAGCCAGAGCCAGAGCCGTTTCTGCGGATCGTCCAGATCGAGGTCAAAGTCCTTGGCCAGACGGGCCACCCGGTAGCGGACGGTGTTGTTGTGCACGTGGAGCCGTGCCGCCATCGTGGAGATGCTGCCGTTCGAGGCCAGGTACTCTCGCAGGGTGTCAAGATACTCGGTCTGCTGCTGGGCATCATTGGCCCGGATCCTGGCAAAGTCATCATGGTCGCCCAAGCCCTTCTCCGCGATGAAGGCCCCGATCTTCAGCAGATTCAGCGGCACCCGGTGGTCTTCAACGAGTCCGACGGCGGAGGCCCGGCCTCCCCCGGCGGCCGGTGGGCCCGCCTGCCGTTGCAGCAGGTACGCCAGGGTTTCCAGCGCCTCCGTTCTGGATCCCGGCAGATCCTCCACCCGGGAGGCGATTCCGCCAACCGCTGCGGCGACCGGGAAGGCACTGATGGTGTGCGAGTAGGCGCCGATGTCCGCCAGCACCCGCCGGTGCACGGACCGCGGGGCCGCCCCCTCGCAGGGCAGGAGGGCATAAACCACGGAGCCGATCAGGGCGCTGTGGCTCGTGGCGAATTGGAGGTTGCACACGGTGGTGACAAGGTGCAGGAGCCTGTGGATGTCGCGTACGGATTCCAGGCTCCCGGCTTCCGGGCGGATGATGGAGAAGGCTGCGACGGCGAGCCCGCGGGTTGGGTCAAGGCCCAGCTGGGCGGCCGCGAAGGAGGCATGCGCCGGGTCGTCCACAAGGGTGCGGATCAAGTCCCCGTTGCGGCGCTCCCCAAAGTCCGACGCCGAGCGGGCATGGAGCATGTGCAGCCCGGCCAGCGGCGCCATCCTCGTGAGCGCATCCAGGGCAGCTTCACGCCGGTCCTCCCCCGGATCGATGATCCAGATCGAGCCCAGCAGCTCTCCGCCGGCCCGCACAGCCAGGCCAAGGCGGGCCAGTTCATCGTCCTCGCCGGGGATCAGCACGGCCCGCGGCGAGGCGTAGACGGTCTTGAAGTCCGCGTCGAACGCCGGCGGATCGACCTCCTGCAGGGACAAGGTGGTGGCACGGCGCAGCTCGTCGATGGGCTGGCCGGGCAGGGTGGAGTACCCCAGCACCCTGCCCAAAGGGTCAACGATGCTGGCCGCACCATTGGTGATCGAGGCGGCAGCGTTGGCGAAGGCGTAAAGGTCCCCGAGCCGGATCCCCGAGACGGCGTCCACCGCGGCACCCATGACGGAGGTCCTGGCCAGCGCCACCAGGCGGGTCCAGTCCGCGCCGCCCGGGGCGACAAGCACCGCAAGATCATGCCGGACCGCAGCGGCCCGCAGCTGTTCCAGCGTTGCACCATGGGCCTTGACGATGACGGCCGCGGCGTTGCTGTTCGCGGCCCGGTGCAGCAGCTGGTCGAAATCCGGTGAACCACAAACCATCCCCACGGCCAGAATGATCCGGCCGTCAATGCTTGTCCATTCATCCCTGGGGTCGTACATCAGGACGTCCGAGACGGGGCGCCCCAGGTTTTCCGGCGTGGGATTGGCGTGGACCAGATCAGCCTGCATCAGCTGGATGCAATCCGCCAACCGCACCACTGCGGCATTCTTCTCGCGCTCCGAATGATCCTGCTCCATGGCATCCATGCGTGGACGATATCACAAATGTTCTGCATATCTTCTGTAGGAATTTCCATATAGATGCCCTGTGGCGTGGGTCACTATTGACGAAAGGCGCCGATCAGGGTTCCACGCAGGAAACAAGAGGATGCGAAATGAAATTCACAGACATCAAGGCACTGGCATCAGTGCAGGGGCCGGCCCGGTCCGTGTCGGAGCGGCTGTCGCGGCGTTGCTACAGCATCGAAGACATGCGGAAATTGGCCGCGAAGCGCCTTCCCGGCAGTGTGTTCGACTACATTGAGGGCGGCGGCGAGGACGAGGCGTCCCTGCGCCGCAACCTCTCCTCCTTCGATGACTGGTCGTTCCTGCCGAAGTGGGGGTCCGTCGAGCACCAGACCCTCGGCTCGACCCTGCTGGGCGGTCCGGTCGCGATGCCGCTGACGCTCTCCCCCACCGGTGGCACCAGGTTGTTCCACCCCGACGGCGAGTCCGCCGTCGCCCGTGCGGCCCTTGCGGCCGGCATCCCCTACGGGCTGGCCCACCTGAGCACGACGACGATGGAAGCGGTCAGCGCCGCCGCCCCCGGACTGCGCCGCTGGTTCAACCTGGAGCCCACCGCCGACAAGGGCCTGCTGCAGGCCGTGCTCGACAGGGTGTCCAACGCCGGCTACGAGGCCCTGATGGTCAATGTCGACTGCCGGGCCATCGGCCACCGCGAGCGCGACTACCGCAACGGCTTCACCGCTCCGCCGTCGATCAAGCCCAAGACGGTCATCGAGGGCGCCCTGCACCCGCGCTGGGCCCTGGGTTTCCTGGCGAACGATGCGATCGCCTTCCCGAACCTGGACGCCGAGATCCCCGAGGGACCGCTGTCCAGCACCCCGGACATGTGGCGGACTCTGCTGGCCGGCTCGTACGAGCCGACGGACTGGGACGACATCCGCGATCTGCGGGCACGCTGGAATGGTCCGATCATCCTCAAGGGCCTCGTCAACCCGCGGGACGCCGTTCTTGCGGCCGAGATGGGCATCGATGCCATCCAGGTCAGCAACCACGGTGGACGGCAGCTGGACCACATGGCCTCGCCTCTGGATGTGCTGCCCGAGATCGTCGACAAGACGGCCGGGCGCATGGAAATCATCGTCGACGGCGGCGTCCGCCGCGGTTCGGACGTCATCAAGGCCCTGGCCCTCGGCGCCGACGCCTGTTCCATCGGCCGGCCGTACCTGTACGGACTTGCTGCCGCCAGCCAGGCCGGCGTCACCCACGTCCTGGATCTCCTGTCCGCCGAGATGACCCGAACCATGATGCTGCTCGGCGTCTCCACCATCGCCGAGCTGCGCGAAGAGGGCCGCGACCTGGTCCGGCACCGCAGCGAGGCCTTCACCCCGACCCACCCCACCGAAACCCCCCTGGCCGAGTTGGCCTTTGCAGAGATGAGGACCCCCTGATGAACACCCTCACCGCACCGCCCGTGAAAATCTTCAAGCGCACCGTCCCGGCCGCACTTGCTGCAGCGGCACTGCTGTTCGCAGTCACCGCCTGTGGACCGAGCGCATCGTCCGCCGGCCCGGCCACCACCGGCGGATCGGCTGGAGGGGACACCGGCGTCCCCGCCCTGGCCGCGAACGATGCGGCAGTGCAGCTGCTCCCGGAGTCGATCAAGTCCTCCAAGGTCCTGCGCGTTGCCATCCCCACCAATGAGCCGCCCACGCAGTTCTACCGTGAGGGCACCCAGGAGATGACAGGGGCCAACCCGGACATTGCCCGGCTGATCGGCCAGGCGCTGGGTGTGAGCGTTGAAATCCAGGTCGCCAACTTCGATTCGATCATTCCCGGGATCGCGGCCGGCCGGTACGACATGACCGTCTCCTCCATGACGCCCACCGAGAAGCGCATGCAGGTGCTGGACTTCGTTGACTACATGCAGATGGGCACCGCCATCGCCGTGCAAAGCGGCAACCCCCACGGCATTGACAGTGAAGCGGCCCTGTGTGGAAAGAACGTCGGTCTGTTGACCGGCTCCTACCAGCTCACCGTCAACGTTCCCGCCACCAACGCCGCCTGCACGGCAGCCGGCAAGGACGTCATCCACACCAACGAGTTCCAGGACACCCGCCAGGCCATCTCGGCCCTAACCAGCGGACGCCTGGACGCGGTGCTGGCAGACCAGCCCATCCTGAACTTTGCGTCCTCGCAGAATCCCCAGGTTGTGGTCGCAGCGGCCTATGACTTCGCAGCAGTTGGGGTCGGCATGCCCAAGGACTCCGGGCTGGTGAAGTCCGTCGGTGCAGCACTTGCCACCGTCGTCACCAGCGATTCCTACCGCAAGGTGCTCGGCAAGTACGGCCTTGATTCAAGCGCCATCACCGACGCCCGCGTCAACTTCGCCCAATAGGAGATGGCTACCATGCAGCAGCAACATTCCCTCCCTGGCACCAGCCAGGACGCGCCGGAGGCACCTGCCCCCGCCAGTGGTTCCATCCCGGTGGTGCCGCTGAGGCACCCGGTCCGCATGGCCCTTGCCATCGTCCTCATCGTTCTGGCACTCGGCGGAGCGTGGGACATCGCGGTGAACCAGCGCTACCACTGGGACGTCGTCATCTCCTACCTCTTCGCCCCACAGATCCTCACCGGCGCCGTGCTGACCATTGTGCTGACGGTGGTGTCCATGAGCGTGGGCATCGCACTCGGCACGGTCCTGGCGATCATGCGGCTCTCGGCCAACCCGATTGTCAGCACCATCGCGCGCGGCTACATCTGGTTCTTCCGCGGCACCCCCCTGCTGGTGCAGCTGATCTTTTGGTACAACATCGCCGCCCTCTACCCGGTGATCGCCTTCGGCCTTCCCTTCGGCGGCCCCGCGCTGGCCCTGGGTTCGGCCAATGTGCTCATCACCCCGCTGGGCGCCGCACTGCTGGGCCTGTCCCTGAACGAGGCCGCCTACATGGCGGAGATCATCCGCGGCGGCATCCGCTCCGTGGACAAGGGCCAGTACGACGCCGCCAGGGCTCTGGGCATGAACGGCGGCCTGCTCATGCGCCGGGTCATCCTGCCCCAGGCCATGCGGGTCGTCCTCCCGCCGACCGGCAACCAGGTGATCTCGATGCTCAAGGGCACGTCCCTGGTCAGTGTGCTCGCCATCTCGGACCTGCTGTACTCGGCGCAGATCATCTACTCCAACAACTACCAAACCATCCCGCTGCTCATCGTGGCCAGCCTCTGGTACCTGCTGATGACCACCATCCTGAGCTTCTTCCAAACCAAACTTGAACGGCGCTACGGCCGCGGCTTCGAGACCGCTCCGAAGGCCGCCCGCCGCGCAAAGACAAGGACAGCATCATGAACACCGCCATGGTGGAAGCCCAGGGCGTCCGCAAGAGCTTCGGCTCCACGGAGATCCTCAAGGGCATCACTCTGAAGATCGACCGCGGCTCGGTTACCTGCCTGATCGGCCCGTCCGGTTCCGGAAAGACGACCTTCCTGCGCTGCATCAACCACCTGGAAAAGGTCGACGCCGGACGCCTGTACGTGGACCAGCAGCTGGTGGGCTACGCCGAACGCAACGGCAAGCTCTACGAAATGAAGGAACGCCAAACGGCGCGCTCACGGCGGGCCGCCGGGATGGTCTTCCAACGCTTCAACCTCTTCCCGCACATGACGGTGCTGGAGAACATTGTCGAAGCGCCCATCCGGGTCCTGGGCCGCCCGCGCAGCGAGGTCACCGTCGAGGCGCAGACGCTGCTGGACCGGGTCGGGCTCGGCAACCGCGGCGGCGCCTACCCCCAGGAGCTCTCCGGCGGGCAGCAGCAGCGGGTGGCCATCGCCCGGGCGCTGGCCATGAAGCCCAAGCTCATGCTCTTCGATGAGCCGACGTCGGCCCTGGACCCCGAGCTCGTCGGCGAGGTGCTCGACGTCATGAAGTCCCTCGCCGAGGCCGGGATGACGATGGTCGTGGTCACCCACGAGCTCGCCTTCGCCCGCCAGGTCGCCGACCAGGTGGTCTTCATGGACCAGGGCGTCGTCGTCGAAAGCGGCCCGCCCGCCGAGGTCCTGGGCAACCCGAAGCACGAACGCACCCAGGCCTTCCTCTCCAAGGTCCTCTGACCACCACCGTCCCACCCGTTGGCCGGCCCGCCGGCCGGCATCCAGAAAGGAACCACCCCATGCTCCGAGAGCAGATCACCACCACGCTTGCCCCCGTCCCCGCGGGCCCGTACTCCCAGGCCATCGCCGCCAACGGCTTCCTCTACACGGCGGGGCAGACGCCGCATGACCCGGTGACCGGGGACACGGTGGGCACCACCATCGAAGAGCAGAGCGTGCAGGCCATGAAGAACCTCTCCGCCGTCCTGGCCGCGCACGGGCTGGACTTCTCCCACGTCGTCAAGGCCACCGTGCACCTGCACCACCCGGGCCGCGACTTCAACGGCTTCAACAGCATCTACGCCAAGTACATCGAGGCACCCTTCCCGGCGCGCACCACCGTGGGCTCGTTCCTGGGCGACTTCCTGGTCGAGATCGACGTCGTCGCCGCCATCCCCTGATCCACCCAACTGAGTGACAGTTATCGCACGTTCCAGAGCGTGGAGTGTGCGATAGCTGTCACTCAGTTTTGTGCGTGACAGGGGCCGCGTGCACTGCCACGGTGCTAGGCTCCGCCCAGATGGTCTCCGACCATCATCGTAGGGAATCCACCACTCAGAGCGGAGCAGGGAACATGGAACTGGGCGCCTTTTCGATCAGCCTCACCGTGAAGGACATCGAGGCCTCGGCGGCCTTCTACGGGAAGCTCGGCTTTACCAAGCACGGTGGCGACATCGCCCAAAACTGGCTGATTCTGAAGAATGGCGAGACCGTCATTGGGCTCTTCCAGGGAATGTTCGAGCAGAACGCCCTGACGTTCAACCCCGGTTGGAACCAGAATGCGCAGGAGCTCGGCTCCTTCACCGATGTCCGCGACCTCCAGCGGGACTTGAAGGCCCAGGGCGTGCAGTTCCTCTCGGAGGCGGATGAGGAATCGACGGGACCGGCCAGCTTCATGCTGCAAGATCCGGACGGCAATCCGATCATTGTGGACCAGCACCGCTGACCAGCCACCGGCCGGTGCCTCCGCACTGCGGAGGCACCGGCCGGTGCGTGGACGCCTCAGGTGGGAGAGGGGCCGGCTGGGAGCGATGCCAGGTGCGCCGCGTATTCGCCGCGCCACAGGTGCTCCGGTTCAAATCCCCAGCGGCTCCGCGCCTTGTCGATGGACATGAGCGTTTCAAACTCGCCCAGACCCTTCCGCAGCGGGACGCCGGGAAAGTGGAGTGTGGCGAGCTCCGCCGTGGGAATGGCACTTCCGGTGTCCGACGCTGCGACGTCGTACACGTCAAAGCCGGGCGACGCGTGCTCCAGCGCGAGTGACACCGCTAGGGCACCATCGCGTGAGTCAACGTAGCTGAACATCAGGTCGCGCCTGTAGTCGGGATTGGAGGCCCGGGCAAAGCTTCCATACTCGCCGGGAGCAACGACGTTGGTGAACCGCAGCGAGCTGATGCTCAAGCCCTCCTCCCACCGGACAAGCTCGCGCCACATGGCCTCTTCCGCCACTTTGCCCAAAGCGTAGGTGTTGTTGGCGGCGGTGGTGGATTCGTCGATGGGCAGGGCCGCCGGCGGTTCGTCGAAGGGGAATCCCATGGCCGTGATGCTGGATGCCGTGACAATCCTGCGGACGCCGGCCCGCATGGCAGCGTGGACAACATTGAAGCTGACGGTGATGTTGTTCTGGAACGTCGCGGCATCGGGCACCAGCCCGTTGACGGGTATGGCTGCGAGGTGGACCACCGCATCCAGCCCTTCATGCCGTGCCGTGACGCCGAGCAGGCTGTCGATCGTCTGGCCGTAGTCGGCAAGGTCCACCCGGGTGAATCCAACGCCGGGGGCTCCCGCGAGGTCCAGCCCAACGACGTCATGCCCGTCCTGGCGCAGCCGGTCAACCGTGGCCCGACCCAGCTTCCCTGAGCTGCCGGTTACTGCAATGCGCATGCGTTGCTCTTCTCTGTGTGCATGGTGGTTGTCTGGACCTTCCACCAATTGAATAATCTGTCAATAACGAATACTGATACAATTGTGGCAAGCATGCATGGACGGTTCCACGGCTGGACATCCACGGGATGCATCCTGCAGTTTCGCCACCCCGATCGGAGACCCCCATGCCCAGCGGCCGCCACACTGTAGTTGACGGGCAAGTACGGCTCCTGACAAAAGTTGCCCGCATGTACCATGAGCGTGGCATCCGCCAGGCAGACATCGCCACGGCCCTGAACATCTCCCAGGCGAAGGTCTCCCGCCTCCTCAAGCGGGCCGCCGCCCAGGGAATCGTCCGCACCACTGTCATGGTCTCTCCGGGCCTGTATTCGGACCTGGAAGAGCAGCTCGAAGCGAAATTCGGCCTGCTGGAAGCCGTCGTCGTCGATATCGAGAACGACGACGACGAACTCGCCGTCCACTCTGCGCTCGGCGCGGCGGCCGGGAGCTACCTTGAGGCCACACTGGGCGGCGGCGACCGCATCGGCATCTCCTCGTGGAGCCAGACGCTGCTGGCCCTGGTCGACAGGATGCGCCCCTTCACCGTTGGCGGCGCCGCCGAAGTGGTGCAGCTTCTGGGTGGCATCGGAACACCCGAGGTCCAGAACCAGGCGCAGCGGCTCGCGGGCGAGTTCGCCCGGATGCTCGGCGCCAAACCGGTCTACGTGCCGGCCCCCGGCGTGGTCGCGGACCGGGCCACCCGCGACAGCCTGCTGCAGGATGTCGCCCTGACCGAGGTGACGCGGCGATGGAGCGAACTCACCATGGCCGTGGTGGGCATCGGCAGCATTGAACCCTCTGACTTGCTTGCCGAAAGCGGGAATGCCTTCTCCCCGCAGGATCTTGAGCGGCTGCTGGCGGCGGGAGCCGTCGGCGACATTTGTCACCATGTCTTCACCGCGGATGGAACCTCCGTCACGGGCGACCTCGCCTCACGCACCATTTCCATACCCGTTGAGAACTTCCTGTCGATCCCCCGCCGCATGGGCGTCGCCGGCGGCCGGCGCAAACGTGAACCCATCCGCGGGGCCTTGGCCGGGGGCTGGGTCAACGTGCTCGTTACCGACATCCACACCGCTGAAGCACTGGTGGCTCCGGACAGTTCCGCCGCGGATCCGCTGCCCGTTGGGCTCACCCCTTAGCGGGGAGCGCCGCGAGCAGCTGGTGGAGACGCTTCACGCCTGATTCCATGCTCGTCAACACCGGCACCGCCACGTCGCAGATCTGGGCGGCGCTTGCCATCGAGGCCTGCGCCAGCACCACCACATCGGAGGACTCCGAGGCCTTTTGGATCGCGGCGGCCACCAGGACATCGTGCCTGGCACGATCGCCGGACGATACTGCGGCGAAGGCGCCTTCAACAACCACACTGTTGATGGATGGCGTGCGCCCGGCCGCCTTGGCCCGCTCGGCAATGAGCCGGGTCGTCGGCGCGCAGGTTGTCGCCAGGGTTGCCAGCACCGTGATCCGGTCCCCAGCCGCAACAGCCTCATCGGCCATGGCCTCATCGATCCTGAGGATCGGAATCCCCACCTCGGCCGAAATGGGCGCCGCCAATTCTGAAATGGACGAGCACGTCAACATGACGGCAACTGCACCGGCGTCCGCTGCTGCCCTTGCCAGTGCGCCAACACGGCGGGGCACCGAATCGAACAGCTCGGGGTCGCTGAGGTCGGCGACAATGCGATCGTCCAGGTAGTTGATGGCCGTAACGCCCGGCAGCTCCCGTTTCACGATGTCCATGACGGGACCGATCACGACCGCGCCCGTGTGCAGCAACGCGATCCTGGGGGTTTCATTCATTTCGTTGTCCGTTCGTGCGTGTTCAGTCATCTTCGAGAGAATATTCACCCCCTCGTTCGCGTTGAGCATATCACTGCGCTCGGCTATTGTGAATATTCATTCGAGTTTGCGAGAATAGTCACCAACGCATGCAGGCGCCCGCCTGATGAGGGAATCGACAACGAGGACGACACCATGAACAGCAGTACAGCGAAGCGCCAGCATGCTCCGCTCTCCGCACTTGCCGCAGCCAATATCACGTGGGACGGCGGCTTCTGGGGAGATCAACTTGAACGCACCCGCACAGTCACTGTGCCAAGCATGTGGAACTCGCTCAGTGATCCGGCGGTGAGTCCCGGGTGGCGGAATTTCCTCATCGCGGCCGGCGATGCCCAGGGCAGGCACCAGGGCCCTCCGTTCCTGGACGGTGATTTCTACAAGTGGCTCGAGGCGGCCATCAGCCTGCTGGAGACCACACCCGATCCAGAGCTGGCAGAGGAGATCAACCAGATCGCCGCCAAGATCGCCTCGGTCCAGCGTGAGGACGGCTACCTCCACACGCCCACCCGCATTGCCGAGCGCAACAGCGAAACGGCCCAGGCCCTTGCCGACAGGTTCAACTTCGAAACGTACAACCTGGGCCACCTGATCACTGCCGGCGTGCGCCACCACCGCGTCACCGGCAGCACGGTTCTGTTGGACGCCGCGGAAAGGGCTGCCGGGTTCCTGGAGGATCTGGCCACAAACCACACGGACCAGCTGGCACGCAGTGCAATCTGCCCGTCCCACTACATGGCCGTCATTGAGCTGTACAGGGAGACCGGCAACGAACGCTACCTCCGTTTGGCCGAATCCTTTGTCACCGTGCGTGACGACTTCGAGGGGGGCGATGACAACCAGGACCGTGTGCGGGTCCGGGACCAGAAGGTCGCCGCGGGCCACGCGGTCCGGGCCAACTATCTGTACGCGGGGCTTGCGGACATCGTCGCCGAGACCGGCGACGATGAGCTCGCCACCGTGCTCGACCGCCTCTGGAAGGACGTGGTTGACACCAAGCTCTACATCACCGGAGGGTGCGGTGCCTTGTACGACGGCGCCTCTCCGGACGGCAACCCCATGCAAAGCGACATCAGCCGCGTGCACCAGGCGTACGGGCGGGCGTTCCAGCTGCCCAACACCACGGCACACAACGAATCCTGCGCCAACATCGGCATGATCTTTTGGAGCGAGCGGATGCTGGCACTCACCGGTGACGCGGCGTATGCCGACGTCATTGAACGGATTGCCTACAACAGCCTGCTGGCCAGCATCAGCCTCGATGGAACGCGCTACTTCTATACGAACCCCCTGCGCCAGGTGCGTGGGCTCCCGTTCGACCTCCGCATGCCCGGCGATACGGCCCAGCGCCCGATTCCCACCCCGCCGCCGTCGGACGCCCGCCTGCGTGCGGAATACATGAGCTGCTTCTGCTGCCCACCCAACATCGCACGCACGCTGGCCCAGTTCCACGAGCGGGCCATGTCCACCTCGGACGACGGCCTTTGGGTCCACCTCTATGGAAGCGCACAGGTCCAGGTCGAAGTCGACGGCCGTGGCATCGGGCTGCAGGAAACCTCCGCCCAGCCCTGGGGTGAGAATGTCGACTTCACCGTAACCTCGGTGGCGGACGGCGGGCTGCCGCTGAAACTGCGCATTCCCGGCTGGAGTGAAGGCAGCACCATCGCCGTCAACGGCGAACAGGTTGCCGTCGGCGCGCCAGGGACGTACGCCACCCTTGACCGGCCGTGGCAGGTGGGCGACACCATCTCCCTGGTGCTGCCCATGCCGGTGAGAATGGTCCGCGGGCACCGTCTGGCCGAGGAAATCTCCAACCAGGTTGCCGTGACCCGTGGTCCTGTCGTCTACTGCGTCGAAAGCCAGGATCTGCCCGATGGCGTGAGGATGGAGCAGGTTGCGCTGCGCCGCGGCACCACCTTCACACCCGTGGAGCGCGACGTCGAAGGACGGCCGATGGTGGTGCTCGAATGCGAGGCAGTCATTCTCCCGCAGGTCCAGGAACAGGGGCTCTATGCCGAGGTTGACGACGCCGAGCTGCGCACCGCTCCCGTGAGGCTGATCCCCTACTTTGCCTGGGGCAACCGCGGGCCCTCCGAAATGTCCGTCTGGCTCCCGTTGGCATGGTGACACCAATGACTGAAACGACACTTCCTCATCAGGCGCCGGCCACGTCCGCCGGCGCTGTGGCCGAAGCAGACCCACAATACGTGGTGGCGACGTACCATATCGAAACCTCCCTGGACCTCCAGCGGGCCGCCGCTGTGCTTGCCGGCGAACAGTCGACCGGGACGTTTGTCCGGGTCGCCCGGGAGTCCGATGAGCTGCGTTCCCGCTTCGCAGCCCAGGTGGTGGACCTCGAGGAGATTCCCCTGACGGGCTCCTCGCCGCTTCCCGGCGCCGTCGGCGATCCGGCCAAACGCCGCCGGGCGAAGCTGCGGATCCGTTTCCCGCTGGCCAACTTCGGGCCCTCGCTGCCAAACCTTCAGGCCGCCGTGGCCGGCAATCTGTTCGAGATCAAAGAGCTCGCCGCCATCAAGCTCATGGATCTGGACCTTCCCCCGGCCTTCGCGGAGCGCTATCCGGGGCCGGCCTTCGGCATTGAAGGAACCAGAAGGCTCATGTCCCGACCCTCCGGTGCGCTGCTGGGGACCATCGTCAAGCCGAGCATCGGGCTGTCGCCGGCGGACCTCGCCGAGGTGGTCGCGGAACTGGCAGGCGCCGGAGTGGACTTCATCAAGGACGACGAGCTGCAGGGCAATGGCCCATCGGCCCCCCTGGCTGAGCGGGTCCGCGCCGTGATGCCCGTGCTTCGCCGGCATGCCGACCGCACAGGCGTGATGCCGATGTATGCCTTCAACATCACCGACGACATCGGCCGGCTCGAAGCCAACCATGATCTCGTCGTCGAGGCCGGCGGCACCTGCGTCATGGCCTGCATCAACATGGTCGGGCTGGCGGGGGTTGAATTCCTGCGCCGCCATGCAACGGTCCCCATCCATGGACACCGGGCCATGTTCGGCTCCATCAGCCGATCGGACCAGTTGGGCTTCTCCTTCCGGGCCTGGCAGAAGATGGCCAGGCTCTCCGGCGTCGACCACCTCCACACGAACGGCATCAGCAACAAGTTCTACGAGAGCGACGCCGAGGTGCTGGACTCGATTGCCGCGGTGCGCGAACCCCTGCTGGGGCAGACGGCGACCTTGCCTGTACTATCGTCCGGACAGTGGGCAGGCCTTGCCCACGCAACCTACGCGGCCACGGGCACCGATGATCTGTTGGTCCTCGCCGGCGGTGGGATCCATGGCCATCCCGATGGGCCGGCCGCCGGGGTGCGGAGCATGCGCGCGGCCTGGGATTCTGCCGCGCGCGGCGAAACCACCGCAACGGCCCTCGCCGCATCGGTCGACCTGCGGCGGGCCACCGAAATGTTTGGAGCACCACGTGGATAGCCTGCGGTTCGCCTTTTACGGAGATGATTTCACCGGCAGCGTCGATGTCCTTCTCCAATTGCGGCGCGCAGGGTGGACGAGCAGGCTCTTCCTCGGCCTTCCGGATCCCGAGGAGTTGAAGGCCGCGGCCGGGGAGGTGGATGCCGTCGGAATTGCCGGCGTCGCCCGCTCGCTGCCCACCGGCACGTTGGCGGCGGAGGTCCAACCCGCGCTCGAGGCGCTGGCTGCCCTGGGGCCGCGGATCCTGCAGTACAAGGCCTGCTCAACCGCCGACTCCTCCCCCAGCATTGGCAGCCTTGGCCGCGTGCTGGAGATCGCGCAGGGGGTGTTCGGACCGGCCACGGTGCCCATGCTCTTCGCGCAGCCCGACTTCGGCCGATATACAGCGTTTGGCCATCATTTCGCGGCCGAGCAGGGAACTGTCCACCGCCTCGACCGCCAACCGACCATGTCCGCGCACCCCACGACGCCGATGGACGAGTCGGACCTTGCCAGGCATCTGTCGCGGCAGACCCACTTGGCCATCGGCAGCCTCCACCTCACCGAGTACACCGATGCCCAGTCCATTGCCGCCAATCTGGCACAGCGCAGCGAGGCGGCCACAGTGCTCGATGCCATCACGGACGGGCACGTCGACATGGTCGGGGAAGCCGTGGTTGCGGCAGCACAGCCGCACACCCCGCAGTTTGTCCTTGGTTCTGGCGGATTTACGCGGGGCCTGGCGGCGGCCCTCTCCCAGGGCGCTGAAACCCTGGGGGCCGGCAGTGGCCAGCTGAACCCGGATGGACCTGTGCTTGCCGTCTCGGGCTCCCAATCGCACCAGACGGCGCGCCAGGTCCAGGACGCCCGGCGCCAGGGCTGGACCGTCCTCGAGCTCTCGGGGCGGGATGACGCGCCACTTCTGGAGCGCGTCCTTGCCGAGCTTTCAGCGGGGCGAAGCGTGGTGGTCACCACCGGCGCCGACGCGGCGGAAGCCTGTGCGGGCCTGAGCCTTGTCGAGACGCTCGCCGCCAGGCTCTCGGCGGTTGTTGAGGCAGCACTCCACCGCGGCGCAACCCGGCGGGTGATTGTGTGCGGCGGGGACACCTCCAGCCACGTCCTCGTCCGGCTGGGCGCCCGCTCGCTGTCGATCGCGTCAAACCCGGTGGGCAACGTCGTCCTGTGCACGGTTGGTTCGGCCAAGGGCTGGGTGGACGGCGTCGAGATGCTGCTCAAGGGCGGCCAGGTGGGGCCGGTGGACCTCTTCGAGACCATCCGCACACTGGGCTCCCGGCAGAGCGCTGCATCCATCAACTGAGCCTTTACGCTGGCCCCGCTGCTGGCGGGGAGTGCGGAACTCCGCACTCCCCGCCAGCAGCTTTTAAGTCCTCAGGCCCGGAAGCGGACGCTCCAGGTGGTGCGTTCGCGGGGAATCCGGTACTGATCGGGCAACGCTGGTCCGCAGGCCGCCGACCCCAGCCCCATCTGGGCGTGGTCCACGTTCAAGAACACCGTGCCCGAATCGACCAGGTCGTGGGGATGCCTGGCCGTCTCGAGGGCCTCGCTAGACCAGCGCCGCGCGGTGAAGTCGAATGCCGGTCCACCGTCAACGCGCAGGGTGGGCAGTCCACGGCCCGCCAATTCCAGCCACCGGGTGTCGACATGGTTGCCATTCTCCTGGGGGACCGGATACGCAGTCTGCAGGGCATCAATGCTTGAGGCGTGGATTCCGATGCCCGCGGCCTCCCTGGAATCCACGTAGGACTCCCCCGGCCCCCGGCCAAACCATCTGGCGTCGGTGTAGGCGCCGGGAAGGCCGAGCCGAAGGCCCAGCCGGGGCAGGACGATGTCGCGGTGCTGGTACGGCGTGTCTGCCCACGGTCCCGTGAATTCCACGGAGGACTCCAACCGCAGCCCTGCATCGTCGGCGCTCCAGTCGAAGGTGTACTCGATGGCATGGGGGTGCGTGGCCGCGGCACAGCGCCCTGCCACCCTGATGCTGTCGCCGTCTGTTTCGACGCTGTCGACGCGGTGCTGCATCCTGTCGATTCCGACGGCGAGCCACACGGCGGCGAGATTGTTGCTGCCGCCCTGCCCGCGGTCGTTCTCAGTGGGTGCACGGTGCACGTCCAGGCGCGGACCGTCGAGTTCCAGGCGTCCGAGCCGGGTGAGCCTTCCGGAGGTGGCGTCAAAGAGCGCATCACCGAGCTGGAGCACGTCGTTGGACGACGACACCCGCCGCAGCGGCCCGGGAGTTTGACGCGCGGGGCGGGCGGCGAGCAGCCCCTGGGACCAGGCAACAAGGTGACCCGCCGGCGCCCACGCGGCATCGTCGGCGAGGACGGCCTCCACCGTCAGCCACCACTCCCCCGGATCAAGTCCGGGTTCCGCCGGGATGGCCAGCGTGGCACCCTCCCCTGCGGCCGTCGGCGGGACGTCCAGGACGCCACTGGATTCAAGCACGCCATCGACCTCCAAACGCCACCGGAAGACCAGGTGGTCCAGCGCCAGTGCGTCGTAGCCGTTGCGGATGAGGATCCTTTCACCCACGGAAATCTCCACGGGCTGGATGACCTTTTTGAGTTCGGCAAGTCCCGGCGAGGGCGTGCGGTCCGAGAAGACCAGGCCGTCAAGGCAGTACCGGCCACCATTTGGACGGTAGGCGACATCGGAGCCATGCATGATGAACTCCTGGCCCGAAGCATTCCGGTTCCGGAAGCCATGGTCGATCCATTCCCACACAAAACCACCGCAGAACCGCTCGTGCGATCTCATGATGCGGTGGTAGTCGGCCAACGATCCGGGACCGTTGCCCATGGCGTGGGCGTACTCGCAGAGCAGGAACGGCAGTGAACGACGGCGGTCGTCCTCGCCGTCGCTGATTCCCTCGGGGCGGGGATCCTCGCGGCGGCCGATCTGCTCTAAAAGCTCCAACGATGGGTACATCAGCGAGGCGAAGTCCGAGTTGTGGTAGCTCGGATCACGCTCGTAGTGGATCGGTCGCGAAGGGTCGCGGTCGCGGATCCAGGACTCGAGGGCATCGAAGTTTCCGCCCACCCAGCTCTCGTTCGCCATGGACCACACCACCACGCTGGGACTGTTCTTGTCGCGCTCCACCATGCGCCGGGTGCGGTCCATCATGGCCGGCAGCCACTGCGGATCGGCCGGCGGATTGCCCTCCCATCCGGCGTAGATGAAGCCATGGGTCTCAAGGTCCGCTTCCTCCACCACCCAGAGCCCGTACTCGTCGCACAGCCGGATGAACTCCGGGTGCGGTGGATAGTGGCTGGTGCGCACGGCGTTGATGTTGTTTTGCTTCATCGCCACGATGTCCTGGACCATCGTCTCGCGGTCCAGGGTTCGCCCCGTGTCCGGATGGTGTTCGTGGCGGTTCACCCCGCGGAAGAACACCGGCCGGCCATTGGCAAGGAGCACGCCGTCGTGGATCCCAATGGTGCGGAATCCAATGCGGAGCTCAATCGTTTCGCCGGCGGAGGTGAGTGTGCCCCGGTACAACCTGGGGGATTCGGCGCTCCAGGGTTCCACGGGCACGGTGGAGGTCGCCCCTGCCGCCATGCTGATGCCCAGGTCCGGGATCTCCACGAGGGCCGGCGTTGAGGCGTCGATGCTCAGCGTGCCCTGGCCTGTTCGATGGTCGTAGCCGGCATGGACGAAGAAGTCGTCGATGGCCCCGACAGGCCGTTCGATCAGCTCGACATCGCGGAAGATCCCCGGCAGCCACCACATGTCCTGGTCTTCGAGGTAGGTGCCCGAAGACCAGCGGTGGACCCGCACGGCCAGCACGTTCTCGCCTGGGGCCACCGTGGCGTCAAACTCGAACGGCGACCGGCTGCCCGTGGAGTAGCCCAGCTCCTTGCCGTTGAGCCACACCTTCGCGCAGGAGTCCACGCCCTGGAACCGCAGCACCGCCGCTTCCCAGCCCTCGCCGGCGTCGAAGACCAGACGGTAGTCCCCGGTGGGGTTTTCCGTGGGTACGCGAGGGGGGTCCAGGGGAATCGGGAGTGCCGTGTTGGTGTACAGCGGGCCCTCGGCGGTGCCGCGCAAAGAGCGTGCGGGGCCGCCTGCCAGTGGCGTGACGGGTTCCAAAACCCAGTGGGAAGGCACCCGGATGGCATCCCATCCACTATCGTCAAAGCCAGCGTGGACAAAGCCGGCCCCCGTGCCCGCCGCCGTGGGCGAGAGCCGGAACCGCCAGTCGCCGTTGAGGCTGAGTCTGCGGGCATTGCTGAGCGCGTCCGCGCGGGGCTCGCGGCGGCCCGATCCGGGGGTGTGGTCTTCCCAATAGTGGGGCATCGGTGGTCCTGTTCAATGGGGGGGGTGCGGCAGGGGGGCGGGACGTTCGGGGCTGCATCATCGGACACGCAGTGCATCTACCCCGCACGGATGGGAGGACTCTCGGTGGAGTCCAGGCCTCGCAAAGGCGGGCGCGGGACGATAGTATCATTGAAACGATTCATGACGAAAGGTCTGACCATGGATGCACTCATTCCCCCCGGCACCTCGGCTGAACTCCTCTACACGGGCGCCGCATGGACAGAGGGGCCGGCCTGGCTGCCGCGCACCGGACGGCTGCGCTTCAGCGACATCCCCAACAACCGGATTCTTGACTGGGACCAGGCGAGCGGAGAAACAACAGTGGCCCACGCGGAGGCCGAGTTCGCCAACGGCCGAACCCTCGACCAGCAGGGCAGGATCGTGCAGTGCAGCCACGGCCGCCGCGCCATCGAACGCGAAGGGGCCGACGGCGGGACCGAGATCCTCGTGGATCGGTGGGAGGGTGGCCGCTTCAACTCCCCCAATGACGTCGCGGTGGCCGCCGACGGGTCCATCTGGTTCACCGATCCCCCCTACGGCCTCCACCCCAGTGGGCGCGAGGGGCGGCCGGGGCCCCAGGACTACGAGGGCTGCTATGTCTTTCGCTTCGACCCCGGCACGGGCGTTGCCTCCCCCGTTGTCACCTCGATGACCCATCCAAACGGGATCGCCTTTTCGCCCGACGGAGGCACCCTTTACGTCTCCGACACCGGATTCTACGGCCCCCATCCGGAGGCCAAGCACATCCTCGCGTTCGACGTCGACGGCGGCCACGCCGCTGCCGGCCGCGTCTTCGCAACGGTCCCCCACGGCGCCTCCGATGGATTCGCCATTGACCGCGAAGGCCGGCTCTGGAGTTCCGCGGGTGACGGAGTCTATGTCTACGCGCCCGACGGCGGACTCCTCGGCCATGTGCCCATCCCGGAGACAGTGTCGAACGTCTGTTTTGGCGGCGACGATGGCAGCGATCTGTTCATCACCGCCTCGTCGTCGCTCTACCGCCTAAGGACGCTGACGACCGCCCCGCATCCGCCGACGGGCCTCTAGCCGGGCCTTCCAATGAAGACGCGCACTCCCCATGGGGCGAGCTGAACGGATCCCGTGTGGACCAGCCGGGCAGGGTCCAGAAGGTCCATCAAGGGCGCGGCAAGGGGGACGTCAACCGGAGCAGCACTCCAGTTGTGGAGGAACCAGATGGTCTCCATGGCTGCGTTCACCGCCCCATGAACCGTCACATGCCCGGGCTTCTGCGGAACCACCGTGGAGGCCAGAATGCCGTCGGCTCCAGTGCCTTCGGCGATGGAGCGCAAGAGATTGGCGAGAGTGGCCCGGTCCGGCAATGTGCCCACCGACACCACCCGCCCGGCACCGAAGGAATTCTCGGCTACTGCTGCCCACCGGCCAAGGTGGGGATCGTCATATCCGAGCAGCGCCTGCGCACCTTCAAGTTCAAGGGCGTCCGCCCATGCCTCGGCCGTGCCCTGCCTTGCGGCGCCGTCTGCATCATCGCTGGGAGCCTCGGACCCCGGCCGGAGCAAGGGCACGAGTCCGCGAAGGTTGGACGACTCGCGGGCACTTACCCCCGCGGCGGAACGGAAGGGGCCCGGGAGCGCCGAGACGCGCGCCCGCCCCAACTGGTCCCCGGCGCCACTGCGGATCCCCAGAACAAGCGTGCCACCCATCTCCGCATAGGCGCAGAGCACGTCCGCGGCGTCGTCCGACAACACAGAAGCGCCTGCCACGACAAGGATGGGGAAACGGTCGAGCAATTCACACGCGGAAGGCAGCTGCTCCACGGCGAGAACCCCAGTCTGCAAACCGGCGTCAAACGCCGCTTCTACAAACCTTCCAACGATGCGGTCATAGCTCCACCGGTCCGGTGCACGTGAGCCGTCCACTGCGAGCGGCGGCTGGAACTGCATCGCCCATCGGCTCTCGCGGCTGAACAGGAATCCGACATCCTCCTGCGGTTGGAGCCCACGCAGGGATTCGCCTGCGGCGGCCAGGCCCGCGCCGATGGCGGCAATCTCCCGATATGTGCGGCCAGGCTCGAGGTCGTGGCCAAGAATGCCGCCCCAGGCCTGCTCGGCTCCGTGGTGCAGCGTATGCCAGTGCCAGTACTCCACCAACGTGGCACCACGGGCGATGAGAGCCCATGCGACCTGCGCCAGCTGGCCGTCATAGGGAGGGAAGTTCAGATGGCTTCCCGCAATCGAGGTAGCCCCGGTCTCCGTCACCAGGAAGGAGGCGCCCTGGGAGGACCTCATCCTGTCGGCCTGTTGGATCAGACCCGCCGGCGACGTCGTAAACCAGTAGTCCGCACCGTACGACGCCGATGCGTCAGCGCCGAGCGCGTCCTGCATCTCGAGATAGGCATTGCCTGAAACGACATCCAGGACCCGCCCCAGCCCGACGTCATCCACGGCGGCCCGGTTGTAGGCGATGCACGTGGTGATGAAGCGGTCCTCCGGCACCAGCTGGCGGGCAATGTCCGCCTGCCACGCAATGAATTCAGTGGTCAGGTCCGCCTGGAATCTGCGCCACGCCAGATCGTACGCTGGAGTCGTGTTGCCCCCGGGATGCCAGAGTTCATCCCAGGTGGATATCCGGTGCGACCAGTACGCAAGCCCCCAGGCTTCGTTCAGGTGCTCCACGGAATCGTAATCCCCGCGCAACCGCTCCACGAACCGGGCGACCACCGCACTGTTGGCGATGAGGTGCAGCCCTGGTTCATTGTCCACCTGGATCCCGACCACTGCCTCATGGCGGCCATAGCGCGCCAGCACGTTTCTGATCAGACGCTCGGCGTACGTGCGAAACACCGGCGAGGTAAAGTCAACCTCCTGCCGCGCACCCCAGCGCACCGATGCTCCATCGACGCGCTCAATGGCCAGCTCCGGGTGCTTGTTCGCCAACCACGGCGGAACCGCGTAGGTGGGCGTGCCCAGGATGACGTCGATGGAATTTCCCGCCGCGGCGTCCAACACAGGTTGCAGCCACTCGAGATCAAAGCGGCCATCCGTCGGCTCCCAAGTTGACCACACGGATTCACCAACGCGGATGAGGGTGATCCCCGCCTCCCGCATGAGTTCCATGTCGCGGGCCAACCGGCCCGGGTCCGGAAGATACTCGTTGTAGTAGGCCGCACCCAGCTGCGGATCCCGGGCCAGGAGCCGCGGTCTGCCGGATGAATTCTGTCCTGTGGCACGCATTGGAGCTCACTTCCTTGTCGATCGAGGGCCGTCTCTTGCGCCGATTGAAACGTTCTAATACTATGTGCATAGTCTTCTCATGACGAATTTATATGCATTGTTAGCGCTAACGCTTCGTAGGCAGCAAGCAAGGCACCACACGACAACGACGTTAATAACAGTGGAGAACGCACTATGAAACGATTCCAATCCCTCGTCCTGGGCGCGGCACTGCTGGCCACCAGTGCTCTTGCCGGATGCGGCAGCAACAACACAGCGGCCACGAGCCAAGACACAACCCTGACAGTCTGGGCACGCGGCAATTCCGTACCCAACGACGTCGAAACCATATTGGCGAAGAAGTTCCCTGAGTGGACCATCAAGTTCCAGAACATCCCTGATGTGGAGGACAAACTCCGCGCCGCCCTGCGATCCAAGAGCGGACTTCCCGACGTTGTCATCATGGGCGGCAGCCTCCCCTCCTTTTTCCAGGTTTCAGACCAGTTCCTTGATCTAAGCGCGGAGGCGAAAGCAAGCGACGCAACCGCCGCATCACTCAAAGCGGGCGTGACCCTCGACGGCAAGCAGATGGCACTGCCAACGGACATCGGACCGTGGGGCCTGTTCTACCGGGCCGATGCATTCGAGGCATTGGGTTATCCCTCGGATCCCGAACAAGTTGCGGCCAAACTTGACTCATGGGAGGCCTACAGCAAGCTCGCCGAAGCCGCGGCCGCGAGCGGGAAGCATGCCTGCGATACTGCAGCCCAGGTGTACCAGGCACGGCTCGCCCAGAAAGGCTACGCATATGTACAGCTGAAGGACGGGAAGGAAGTCAACATTGCGGACTCCCCCATTTCCCGAGATGCCTTCCTCTATGCAGGCAAGCTCGCCAAGGACAAGACCTGCGCCAACGTTAAGCCGTACACACCCGAGTGGAACGCCGCAACGACCCAGGAAAACCTCATTGCGTTCGTCGGACCTGCCTGGGAAGACGGAATCCTGAAGAAGGCGGCGGAGAAGCAATCGGGAGCCTGGCGCGTTGCCACTGTTCCGGGCGGCCCCGTGGCCACGGCCGGCTCGTTCGTGACCGGATTGGCTGCCTCCAAGTTTCCTGACGCTGCGCGCCAGCTTGCGGCCTACATGGGCGGCAGTGAGTTCCAGAAGGCCGGCTACCTGGACAAGGGCCTGTTCCCTTCTTCCAAAGGGGTCTTCGCCGATCCTGAAGCAGCAAAGCCGGTGCCGTTCTACAACGGTCAGGACACTCTTGGCATGCTGGCGAAGTCGGCCACGGACGCACCTTCCGTCTACCAGGGCAGCAACAGCACCGTAGTCAGCACCCAGTTCTTTGTCGCCATGACCGACATCGCAAATACCGGCGCAGACCCGGCGACCGTGTACCAGGACCTCCTCAAGACCACCGCCTCAAAGTAAGGATGGCGGTGGCGGCACGGTCCGTCCTACGGACCGTGCCGCCACGCGCCGCAGGACCCACCATGACCCTTATGACTCGACCACGTACCCGCCCGAGCGCCCGGCAGACATTGAAGCAACGATCCGTGTGGACGTACTGGCGTGAGTACCTTGCCATTTCGCCCTTTTTCATTCTATTTGCCGTTTTCGGCCTGTTTCCCCTGGTCTACGCCTTGTATCTGTCCACGGTCTCGTGGGACGGACTGGGGAAGATGACGCCTGTTGGATTCGACCAATTCATCCGGCTGTTTACCTCCGGCGAGTTCCAGAGTGCACTCAGCAACACGGTGGTCATTTTTCTCACGGCACAGGTGCCTGTGGTGGTCGCTGCCCTCGGCGCGGCGGCGCTGCTCAGCTCCCGTCGGCTTGCGGCCAAGGGTCTGTACCAGACGCTGTTCTTCCTGCCCCAGGTGACATCCATCGTTGCCGTGGCCATCGTGTTCCAGTCACTCTTCTCCAACGAGTACGGCATCATCAACAGCGGCCTCCAGGCTGTTGGCCTGGACAAGGTGCCCTGGTTGAGCACGGAGTGGGGAACACGGCTGGTGGTTTCGATCATGATCTTCTGGCGCAGCTTCGGCTATTTCGTGGTCATCTTCCTGTCCGGCATGTCCTCAATTCCGCCATCCCTCTACGAGGCGGCACGGTTGGACGGCGCAGGATCATTGAGAATCTTCCGATCAATCACCATTCCCATGATCTGGCCCACGATTCTGTTCGTGGCAGTAACGGGGACCATTAGCGGATTCCAGATCTTCACCGAGCCGCAGGTCCTCACCAACGGTCTCGGTGGTCCGAACGATTCGGTAGTGACCATGATGTTCCTCCAGGTCCGCTACATGGGCGGGACTACTCAAACGGTCCCCACCGATCTCGGCTTTGCGACGGCCATCGGGTGGGGAATTTTCGCGGTACTGATACTTCTGGCCGCCATCAATGCACGCGTCATGGGCAAACGACGAAAGGAAGCATCATGAAACAGGGTCGTCTGGCATGGCTGAAACATCTTGTCCTCTTGCCTCTTGCGGGCCTATTTGCCTTTCCCTTCTATTGGCTTCTGGTCATGTCGACTGGGCGCACATCGGACATCTTCGGTAGCCCACCACGGCTCATCCCCGGTACTGAATTCTTCGCAAACCTCGGCCGCCTGCTTGAGAGCGTCAATTTCCTTCAGGCCTTTGCAAACTCCGCCGTCGTCTCCATCTCGGCGACGCTGCTGACGGTTGCAGTCGCCGCCCTGTCCGGTTTCGTCTTTGCCACGTTCCGTTTCCCGGGCCGCAATTGGTTGTTCGGGATACTGCTCGCCACCATGACTCTGCCGACCGGTGTGATGCTGGTGCCCACCCTGCAGATCTACGTGGATCTGGGCTGGATCAACACCTATCTGCCGCTCCTGGTTCCGGGAGCCGCCAGCGCTTTCGGCATCTTTTGGATGCGGCAGGCGGCGCGGGAATCCGTGCAGTATGAGGTGATCGAAGCCGCTCGCGTCGATGGTGCCAGCTTCCTTCGGGTCTTCTGGCACGTCGGCCTGCCCGCCCTTCGGCCGGCCATCGCGGGCTTCACAGTATTCCAGTTCATGTGGAATTGGAACGAATACCTTTGGCCCTTGCTTGTCCTCAATGATTCCAACCTGTATACGCTGCCCGTCGCCCTCCAGCAGCTCAACGGCTCGTATGGAACCAGCGACTACCCCGTGGTCATGGTCGCGACACTGCTGGCCACCATCCCCCTGATCGTTTTGTTCCTCCTCTTCCGCCGCCAGGTCATGAGCAGTGTGAACTCAGGGGCGGTGAAGGGCTGACCATGGACGGAATCGACCGCAAATCAGTCGTCAACCGCCACCGGATCAGCCGATCCACCGTCGACGTCGAATCGCCATTGAGTGTTGGCAACGGAGAGTTTTGTTTCACCGCCGATGCGACGGGCCTGCAGACTTTCGCGGACTGGCACAGCCGCTCGGCCTCACGGGCTGGAAACCGCAGCGGCATGCCGCTGGGAACCCAGGCACAGTGGGCGTACCATTGGGCACCCAACCCCCATGGCCTCGACCTTGAGGACACCATGGAGGAATTCCCGACACCCGACGGCATGTCCCGCAGGTACCCCACCGCGTACGATTGGCGGCTCAGCGATGATGACGCACGGCGTGACCAGCCGGCCGGACACTACTTTTGGGTCAACCCACAGCGACTGCATTTGGGTCGGATCGCCTACGTTTTGCGCCATCCAGACAGTGGCGCCGACGTCGTTGACCCCACAGAGCTAGAGGACATCGACCAGTGCCTCGACCTCTGGGGTGGACAGATTTCCAGCGCGTTTTCCCTGGGCGGGCGCCGCACCTGGACAAGAACCGTCGTGCATCCCCGCCGCGACATCCTGGCCGTGTCGGCTTCGTCCGAGCTGTTTGCGACCGGGAACGCGCGGATCCGTCTCTCCTTTGCAACAGTGCATGATTCGTGGGAGGCCGACGAAGACTGGGGCCGGCCGGACTCGCATGCCACCAAGGTTGTCATTGCTGACGACGGGGCCGCCCACATCACCAGGACTGTCGACGCATCCACCTACTCAGTCCGTGTGCGGGCGGAAGGCGCCGCCATAGAGGCTGCGGGGCAGCACGGAATAGACATCGTTCCGAACGGCGACGCCGTGGACCTCATCGTGGAATTCACTCCTGATCCTTGTGCCCGGCCGCTCCCCTCTGCTGCCGAGGCCTTTGCCAGTGCTGCCGAGCACTGGGGGGCCTTCTGGCAGAGCGGCGCCGCGGTGGACTTTGCCCGGTCTTCCGATGTACGGGCTGCCGAGCTGGAACGCAGGATCGTCCTGTCCCAATACCTGACAGCCATCCAGTGCGCGGGATCGCTTCCTCCGCAGGAGAGCGGGCTGGTCTGCAATTCCTGGGGCGGAACGTTCCACCTCGAAATGCATTGGTGGCACGCGGCGCACTTCGCCATGTGGGGGCGCCCTGGACTGCTGGAGCGCAGCCTCGAATGGTACCGCCGCATCCTGCCGACAGCACGCCAGAACGCGGCGCGGAACGGCTACGCCGGAGCGCGTTGGCCCAAACACACCGGTCCCGAGGGCATCGACAGCCCTAACGACATTGGACCGCTCCTGCTGTGGCAGCAGCCCCACCCCATCCACTTTGCCGAACTCATCTATAAGGCCCGGCTGGAAGACCCTGCCGTTCTTGAGCGCTACGCGGATCTCGTGGAAGAATCCGCCGAATTCCTGGTCAGCGTTTTGTGGTGGCAGGACGGAACCGCCCACCTGGCGCCGCCCCTCATGCCTGCCCAAGAGCGGTACGACTCATCGACCACGTGGGATCCAACATTTGAGCTTGCCTACATCGGCTGGGCGCTGGACGTCGCCTGCCAGTGGCGCCGGCGCCGTGGGCACCACGTACCGGATTCGTGGCAGCTTGCGGCGCAGCGGCTGGTTGATCCCCCGGTGTCCGAGGGCCGGTACGAGGCTGTGCGCGGCGCGAGCCAGTTGATAGACCACCCGTCGCTCCTGGGCGCCGTCGGCTTCGTGCCGCAGACGGGCAGAATCGACCTCGAAACGATGGGTCGGACCCTCGACTGGGTGCTGGAATCGTGGGAGTGGAGGTCCACCTGGGGGTGGGACTTCCCGCTTGTCGCCATGTGCGCCACGGAACTCGACCGCCCGGACGCTGCTTTGGAAATGCTGCTGTCCCCCCTGCCGAGAAACCGGGTGCTCTCCAATGGCCACAACTTCCAGGTTGCGAACCGGCTGCCGCTCTATCTGCCGGGGAACGGGGGGCTCCTCGCCGCCGTCGCCAAGCTGCTCACCGAAGGCGACGGCACCACTGCCCGTCCGCTCCCCCAGGGCTGGGATGTGCGCTTCGAAGGCTTCGCACCGCGGCCTTGACCCGTTGACACATCCCCAAATCTCGAAAGGAACCCCGATGAATGCATCCATTTCCCTGGCCGATCACGTCCGGCCGGACCAGCGCGGCACGCAACTCCTCCTCGCACCGAGCCACCGGCCAGGTGATTGGAACAGCCACGGGGTTGACTGCCCGTTCGTCTTCCGGGTGGGCGGCAGGCGCGGGATGACGGTGGTCGGGTGGGACGGCATCGGCTACCAGACGGGGCTTAGCTGGTGGGACGGAACTGCATGGTCACAACCGCAACTCGTGTTCGGTCGCGATGCCAGCGTTCCGCACCGGAGGCACAATGCCGCGTTGACGTCCATCCTTCGCGACAGTTCGCTCTACGGGTCAGGTGAACTCCTGACAGTGGACGGCTGGTACTACGGGACCTTCCATGCCTACCCCGAGGCGGGCTACGAAGAGGGCTCTGCCGTCATCGGCATTGTCCGCAGCCGTGATCTGCTGGCCTGGGAGGAGTGGGGGTCCCTTCTCCGCCCAGAGGACGGCGGGACCTGGGAACGCGGGGGACTGTACAAGTCTTGGCTTATGCAGCACGACGGCAGGTACTGGCTGTTCTACAACGCGAAGGACCGGTCCACCGGGCGTTGGATTGAACAGACGGGGGCAGCAGTTTCGGAGGATTTGTTGACCTGGCGCCGGATCTCCGATCAACCACTTCTACCCGCCGGTGCACCCGGATCGTTCGATGAGCGGTTTGCCTCGGATCCGTGCGTCCTCCAGGCTGACGACGGTACGTGGCTGATGTTCTACTTTGGGCTGGGCGCCGACGGCCACGCCCGGGAGCTTCTGGCGCTGTCCCCCGATCTGTTGGCCTGGACCAAGGTGCCGGGCACGATTCTCGATGTCGGCCCGGCCGGTTCGATTGATGATGTGCATGCCCACAAGCCGTCGGTGATCGCGGACGGCGAACGCCTCGACCACTACTATTGTGCCGTGCACCGGCTGGTCCGGCCAGTGGTGATCGGCGAGACGGTGCAGCCGGAACTTCGTGGCATCGCCGTTGCCTGGCGCGATCGGCGCTGACGCGGTAATGGTTTGTGTCGGACCACCAGTCGGTCGGACACAAACCAGGGCCCGCGCCCCGTCAGCTGACGCGGCGGATGCGAAGTGCGAGTGCCTCGCCCGCCGGCAACATGACCGGATTGGTCCCAGCGGCGAAGGCCTCGTTCTTGTCCACATCCGTCAGTTCGAAGATCGTCTCGACCGTCTCAACGGTCATATTCCAGGTGTCAATGACGTCGACCTGGAAGCGGTCGCCAGCCCTCAGCTCGATGCCCATTCCGTCCTGCGGAAGCCGGAAAGTCCACGTTTCGGGAGCTGAGCGGCCAAGATACTGGAAGTAGATCCCGCGTGGGATGCCCGCGACAAATCCTGCGTCCCACCAATTGTCGATGGGGTCCAGGCCAACTCCATTGACGTTGTCCAGCAGGCCCCGTAGGAAGCCAAGCCTGGCTGGACTCTGGCCCGTCAGCCGGCCGCCCTCAACGATGTGGAGGCTGCCGCCGCCGAGCGCAAAGGACTCGCCATGGGAGGCGTAGCATCCCGAGACTGTTGCAATCCAGAACTGGTGCACCAGCTCCTGGCCCGTGAGGCGGCCCCACCGC
This sequence comes from Arthrobacter sp. 35W, assembly GCF_000482545.1. GTDB lineage: Bacteria > Actinomycetota > Actinomycetes > Actinomycetales > Micrococcaceae > Specibacter. The sequence goes on along the minus strand of NZ_KI519454.1, from coordinate 1,385,346 downwards.
TCGGGTATGTCACCTTCATATTTGATCTCATCAAACACGATCGGCTTGAGATAGGCGTCGCGAAACAGCGACGCCCGCCCGAAATCCTCGGTGGCCTGGCCGAGCTGGATGGAGGCATGGGTTACCCACGGCTGGTTGTGGTTGTAGAAGCGAACCCAGTTGTGGATGGACCTCAAGTGCTGATGGGGATCAATGGCCGCGAGCAGCTCACCGGCGGCGTCCCACCGCTCCGTTGGGCGGTCCAGGATGTCGAACTCGTTGCACAGCGACCACCACACATTCGGGAACGCGGACAGCCGTGCGGCGAGGTAGCGCAGATAGGCGGCGTCCTCAGCTTCGGTCAAGCCTTCAAGGCCGAATCGTCCATTGTCGTACGCGTTGAAGATCAGTACATCGGCCTGGATTCCCCGGGATTGCAGGAGAACGACGGCGTCATCGAGCCGCCGGAAGAACTCTATGACAGGCCGTGAGATGTCGTAGCGCCCATCACTGCCGCGCGCAAAAGGCAACAGCTCGGGGAAGTGTTCCACATAGCCGCCAGCCTGCGGGAAGACCAAGAACCGCAGCTTGTTGAATCCGGCATCGACCAGCGAGGCGACGGTCTCCACGAAGCGTCCGTGCGGTTGGTGCAGCCAGTTGTACACGGTTGCACCAACGGGCCGAAACGGTGTGCCGTCGTCATGGGCGAAGTGGAAGGTGCCGGCCACCCTGACAGGGCCGTGCTCCCCCATGACTGGTCCACCCACGTCGATGATGCCCGCCACACCTGACAGCTCGTCAACATCGGAAATTGTTGCCCACGTCCACCGCCCTTCATGCTCCGGGGTGAACCGGGCGAGGTAGCGGTCGCCGCCGTCCCAGAATCCAGGCACCAGCCTCGTGCGGCCCGACTCATGCTCAAAGGCGACGGTAAGTGGCACCCGGTCCGTGGGTATGGGCTCGACTGGGCCGGTGAATAAGAGCTCAAGCACCGCGTAGCGGGGGTGCATCATGTGCATGGTCCTTTCAGGGGGCCGGACAAGCCTGCGGTCTCTGCTCCATATCGTACTTGAAACGTATCAAAATTGTGTGAAGTGGCTCGGTCCGCCCAAATTCCTAGCGCGGGCCCGCCGGGAATGGCATCATCAGGAACCAGTGGTGACGTTCATCGACCGTTGTTAGAACGGCGGATTGGGAAGCCGGAAGGTCGGCTGCAACGAAGGAGTTCCAATGCCAGAGATTCTGCCGTCGCGGTTCCTGTTCGGTCCCGGGCCGAGCAACTGCTATCCCGAGGTGACAGCCGCGCTGGCGCATCCGGTGATTGGGCATTTGGATCCGGTCTTCATCGAGCGCCTGGACAACACCTGCGAGGGGCTCCGCACCGTATGGGGAACGAAGAATGCCCGGACGCTGCCCTTGAGCGCCACGGGGTCCGGCGGCATGGAGGCGGCCTTTGTGAATACGGTGGCCGACGGCGACGTGGCGGTGATCGCTGTAAACGGCCTCTTCGGTGAGCGCATGTGCGAGGTGGCCCGGCGCTGCGGCGCAACGGTGGTCCGGGTGGACCACGACTGGGGCTCCCCCATCGACGTCGAGCGCGTGCTGGCCGCCCATCCGCATCCAAAGGTGATTGGCGCCGTCCACGCCGAAACCTCCACCGGGGTGCTCTCCGACATCGCACCGCTGGGGCAGAACAAGGGCGATGCGCTGCTGATCGTGGATGCCGTCACATCCCTCGGCGGACTGGAAGTGCTGGCGGACGAGTGGGGCATCGACATCGGATATTCCTGCACCCAGAAATGCCTTGGCGTGCCTCCCGGGCTGTCACCCTTCACCGTCTCCGACAAGGCCTTCGAGCGGCGGATCGAGAACCCCCGCTCCTGGTACCTGGACATCGGCCTGCTGGGCGGCTATGCCGGAGCCGCCGGCGGCAGCACCCGCACCTACCACCACACGGCACCCGTGAGCATGATCACTGGTCTCCAAGCGGGCTTGAACAGGATCCTGGCCGAGGGACTTGCTGCGGTCCAGGCCCGGCACCGCGCCGCGGGCGCCGCGTTGCAGGCCGGGCTGGTGGAGATGGGCCTTGAGCTGTTCGCGGCCGAGGGCCACCGCCTTCCCAGCCTCACCTCCGTCAAGGTGCCCGACGGCGTCGACTCCGCGGCCGTGCGCCGCTACCTGCTGGAGAACTTCAGCATCGAGATCGGCTCCGGGTCCGGCAGCTTTGCCTCCAGCGTCTGGCGGATCGGCATGATGGGCCCCAATGCCAACCCCGCGTCGGTGACGCTCGTGCTGGGTGCCCTCAAGGAAGCCGTCGCCGCCGCCTGACCACGGCGGGGGCGCGCTCCCCCGCCACCGCTTCGTGCAATGCTTGGTGCATGGATCTGGAGGTGTTCCCCGCGCTCACCATTCCCGCATCGGAACTCCGCTGGCGCTTCTCCCGCTCCTCGGGTCCCGGCGGGCAGCATGTCAACACCTCCGACAGCCGCGTCGAACTGTCCTGGAGCGTCGCGGACTCATCGGCTCTCTCCGATGAGCAGCGGGCGCTGCTGACCACACGCCTTGGCCGCCGGCTCGTTGCCGGAGTCCTCACCGTGGCTGCCTCCGAGCAGCGTTCGCAGCTGCGGAACCGCGAGATTGCCCTGGCCAAACTGGCCGGCCTCATCACCACCGGGCTGGCCCCCGATGCCGCCCAGCGCCGCCCGACCAAACCCACCCGGGCCTCGGGCCGGCGGCACCAGGCCGCAAAGGTGCAGCGCTCGGCGACCAAACGGCAGCGGCAGCGGCCCTCGGCCGAGTAGCGGCTCACGGCCCGCGCCTGCCGCTAGGAGCTGCGTGCCGTCCGGGCGCGGTGGCGCCGGACGGCGGCGCGGTTGGCGCAGCGCACGGAACAATACTGTTGGCGGCCGTTGCGGGTGGTGTCGACGACGACGTTCCGACAGGGATCCCCCGGCGCCTGCCCGGCGGCGCACCGCCCCAGGCGATGCATGCCGCGGGTGGTCAGGTGCAGGGCCGTGCCCACGCTGATGACGGCGCGCAGGACATGGGGAAGGGTGTCGCTCTGGTCCCGGTAGTGCAGATGCCAGCCCTCGCCATTGTGGTCCGTCAGCCGTGGGTATGCCGCCGCCGCGGCCATCTGCGCATTGAGCAGGGCGGCCCGCTCCTGTGGGCCGGGCGCGTCCACAACGACCAGCCAGTCGTTCACGACGCGGCGCACCTGTGCGTGGTCGTCGGACGCCTGGGCGAACTCCATCGTCATGCCCAGCTCACGCGTGCGGGCAATGATGCCGGGGGCGTCCGGTGGAAAATCGTTGGCCAGCGATGCAGCCAGGAGGACCGCGTATTCTCCGTAAGGGTTGAGATGCATAAGACCATTACACCAGAGTGGATGGCATGACGCTTTCCATCGCTTCCGAGAATCCCAGCACGGCCGGCACGGACGAGCAGCACCAACACGACTGGCGGATCGAGTCCGCCCACCGGACGTCTGCGGGCCGGGTGCTGTACATGATGTGTCCTTCGCCGTGCGGTGCCAGGCGCGTGGACCTGCACCGCCCGTTCGACGTCGAGGCCGTCCCACTAAGCGCGGCGGTGGCGGTGCCGCAGCCGGGCGAACTACAGTGCAGAACATGAATTCTGACGACGGTGTGGGCACCACCCGGGACGTGGTGCCCACCGTTCCCATCCCCGCCGGATCCCTGGCCATGCGCGACGCCCGCTCCGAGTCGTCCAGACACGTTGTCCTGCAGCCGTTCCACCTTGGACGCACCCAGACCACCTTTGCCCAGTGGTCCGCCGTGCGGACTGGCGACACGTCCGGCGCAGCAGCGGATTCTCCGGTGCATCCCGTGACGTGGTTCGATGCCATCCACTGGTGCAACGAGGCATCTGCGATCGCCGGCCTTCAGCCTGCCTATGAGGTCCACGGACGGGACGTCTCCTGGGATGCCGGCGCCGACGGCTACCGCCTCCCGACGGAGGCCGAATGGGAATGGGCCGCCCGGGCCGGCACCTCCGGGGCACGCTACGGACCGCTGGAGGACATCGCCTGGTCGGCGGCCGACGGCGTCTACGGGCCCCAGCCGGTGGCCGGGAAGCCGGCGAATGATTTTGGGGCCTTCGACATGATCGGCAATGTCTGGGAGTGGTGCTGGGACTACGCCGACACGGCACGCTACGGCGACTACCGCAGCCTGCGCGGCGGCGGGTGGGCCGATGAGCAGTGGAGCTGCCGGGCGTCGGTGCGCCGCGGCAGCGCCCCGGATGCCGTGCTGGAGGATGTCGGATTCCGGGTTGCCCGCGGCGCCGTCGGCGCATTGGGCGTCCAGGCCGCACAGGGTTGGTCGGCGGCGGCCGATCGGCGCCGGGCCGACATCCGCGGCCCCCGCCCCGTGGGCTGGACGCCTTTGCGAAATCTGTGATGGCGGCGGACCGGGTTAAGTAGGTAGACTGGGCTACCTACTTAAGGAGTCTGCAATGGTTGGTGGGTCCACGAGGGAACGCCCGGCCCGTGAGAGGCTGCTGAAGGCGGCGGCGGAGATGTTCTACGCCAACGGGATGTCCGCCACAGGCATTGATGCCATCACCGAGCGGGCCGGCGTGGCACGCAAAAGCCTCTACAACAACTTCGCCTCCAAGGATGCTTTGGTGCTCGCGTACATCCAGGCCCGCCACCAGGAATGGCTGGAGCTCTACGAGAGGCGCGCCGCCCAGGCGTCGGGGCCACGGGAGGCGGTGTTGGCTGTGTTCGATGCCTACATCGACCACGCCGGCGCCGCCTACGTCCACGGGTTCCGCGGGTGCGGGCTGCTCAATGCAGCGGCCGAGCTGCCCGCCGGTGCGCCCGGGCGTACAGCGGTCCGCGAACACAAGGAAGAGGTCGAGTCCATCCTCACCACGGCCCTGGCAGAGATCCTCGACGCCGGCCGGGCCGCGGAGCTTGCGGAACAGCTGTCTTTCGTGCTCGAGGGTGCGGTGGCCCGCGCCGGCCTGGAGGGCACCCCCGAGCGGCTGGTCCATGCCCGGAAGATCGCCTCGTCACTGCTGGACAGGGCCGTGGAGGGGGCATGAAGCGCCAGCGGATGATGGCCATGGGCGCCATCACCATCACCTCGATCCTGTGGGGCACCACCGGGACCGCCGCAACGTTCGCCCCCGGGGCCGGCCCGCTGGCAATCGGCGCGGCCGCCCTGGGCATCGGCGGCATCCTCCAGGCCCTCATCGCTGTCCGAGCGCTGCGCGCAGGTTCAGCACAGCTGCGTGCGAACTGGCCCACAGCCGCCGTCGGCGCACTTGCCGTGGCCGCCTACCCGCTGGCGTTCTACAGCTCGATGCATCTGGCCGGCGTCGCCCTCGGCACCGTCGTGTCACTGGCCTCCGCGCCGCTGGCCTCGGGGATGCTGGAACTGCTTCTCCACCGCACTGCGCTGGGCCGGTGGTGGATGCTCGCTGCGGGGCTCGGCGTCATCGGCAGCGCCGTGCTCTGCCTTGCAAAGATGGCCAGCGACGCCGGCGGCGCCGGTTCCAGCCTCGCCGGCATCGCACTAGGCCTTGTTGCCGGTGCCACCTACGCCACCTACTCATGGTCCGCCAGGCGCCTCATGAGCCAGGGCATCGGCCGTGCGGCATCGATGGGGGCCGTGTTTGGCGCCGGCGGCATTCTGCTTCTGCCCGTACTTCTGGCAACTGGCGCCCCGCTTCTGGCCAGTGGACAGGCCTGTGCCGTAGCGGCCTACATGGCGCTGGTGCCGATGTTCCTGGGGTACCTGCTCTTCGGCTATGGCCTGGCCCGCCTCACCGCCAGCACGGCCACCACCATCACCCTGAGTGAGCCGGCGGTCGCGGCGGTTCTGGCCGTCGCCGTTGTCGGCGAGCACCTCAGCACCACCGGCTGGATTGGGCTGGGCATCATTGGCCTCTCCCTGGTGGTACTGGCAGTTGCGCCGGCCGCGCCGGCGGAGGCCGTCAGAGCTCCGGACGTTCCCATGGCGGCGGCTGGCAGCCGGATCTAGACTGAAGGCAGTTCCCGGAACCGGTCCGCAGACCCCTTCCAGGGCTGGCACTGAAGGTCCAATCGCCGCATCTCATCGATGGATCCGAGACGGAAGGGATGGGCCGGTGCTGCTCCCGGAGCATGAGAACAAAGTTCTGGCAGAGGGTGGTTTGCTGCGCACCCGCAACGTGGACGGGCCACCCTGGCGGCGGTATGTGGCGGTGGGCGACTCCTTCACCGCGGGCTTCGGCGATCCGGATCCACGCAGCCCCAAGGAGTTCCGGGGCTGGGCAGGGTGGGTGGCCGGCGAGCTCAGCCGCTCTTCGACGGACTTCGCCTACGCCAATCTGGCCGTCCCCGGGCTGAGGCTCCGGCAGGTTGCCAGCGAGCAGGTGCCCGCCGCCGTCGCTCTGGCCCCCGACCTGGTCACCTTCCAAGCGGGCGGGAACGATCTCATCCTCCCCGGGGCCGACCCCGACCAGCTGGCCACGCTGGTGGATGCTGCCCTCGCCTCCCTCACGGCCACAGGAGCCACTGTCGCCATCTTCGTGGGCCCGGATTCCGGTTCCGGTACCGTGCTCGGCCGGGTGCGGGCAAAGATTGCGGTGTACAACGAGAATGTACGTTCTGCCGCGGCCCACCACAACGCCGTGGTGGTGGATCTGTGGTCGTTGGAGCGGTTGAAGGACCGGCAGATGTGGGGCCCGGACCGCCTCCACCTCTCACCGCCGGGCCACCTTGCCGTGGCGGCCCTGGTGCTGGACACCTTGGGCGTTCCCCATGGCCTCGAACCCGCGGACGAGGTCGAAGCCCCCGATCCCTCCTGGCGCGAGGCACGCATCCAGGATCTCGCCTGGACCCGCGACTACTTCATTCCCTGGCTCCTGCGCGGCCTCGCACGGCAGCCAACCCGATGGAAACCACTGGCGCAGCCGCCCGTGCAACGGCGGGACCCCCTCCACCATGATCGTCCACGAAAGGCCGCCTAGCCCACCGGTCAGGGCCGTTCCTCCCGAGCGTCCCGGGGCTGGGGGCCGCGCTCCTTGAGCGAGGAGACCTCGGCCTCCAGGACCAGCACAGCCGCCGCCCCGGCCAGATTCATCCCTGATTCCAGCAATTCGTTGATGTGGACCACCCGGGCAAGATCGTCCCGGCTGTACAGGCGGCTGCCCCCGGTGGTGCGTGCAGGATCCACCAGCCCACGCCGTTCAAACAGGCGTAGCGTCTGCACCGGCGTGGCCGTCAGCTCCGCAGCAACGGTGATCCCGTAGACGCCGCGCCCGGCAGGGATGTTGGCCGGATCCACGAGCCCACCCGGCCCCCTGCCCTGCACCCGTCCGCTGCCGGTCATCTGAGCGCCAATGCTCCGGCCTCAACGGCACATCCGGGGCTGCCGTGCGGCAGATGGGCATCGATCCCCGCGGAATGGGTCCAGTCCTTGATAAATGCCGTACCCGCAATCTCCCGGGCCCTGGCAATGCCTTGGACTGCTGCCTCCTTGGTCTCAAACGCCACGGACACCGCCATCAATTGCCCATCGCCATCAACCAAATGCACCCGGTAGGCGCCGTCGGATGTGTCCACCAATTCGAATGTTCCCGACATGTCCCTCGTTCCTCGAACCAACCCACGCTATGTGATGTACACCATATTAGTTATGGTTGGTGCCATAGCAATGATGCACCGAAAGGAACCATCCCGTGGCTTTCATCGCCGTCGGCACGGAAAACAGCACGGACATTGAGCTCTGCTACGAGGACCACGGTGCGGGCCAGCCCGTGGTCCTGATCCATGGCTACCCTCTGGACGGCCATTCCTGGGAACTGGGCGGATGAGGGGTCCGCCGGCCGCCTCAGCTGGGATTCAACTCTGTGGCCAGCCCCTGGTCGTCGGGTTCAGCGTCATCCTTGTGCTCCGCCGGCCCCGCCGGTCCGCCAGCGGCGTCACGCTGACTCTCATTCTCCTCATGGGGCACGGCCGTACTCGCTTCGTCCGGCGTTCCAGCTGCCCCTGCACCGCCTCCGGCGTGGGGCTCCTGCGGATCGCGAGGCACTGGGATGTGGCCTTCTTGCACACCATCACGCACTGGTCCATCGGAGCCGTCACTGCCGCTGGTGCTGGGGAGTTCACTCATGCCTTCACGCTAGGCCAGCTCTGGTGCGATGTCGAGGACGGGCCTGGATCCACTATTCGGCAATCGTCCCCGCGCCGGGCACTGCATCAGGAGTGTCGGCTCTAGCCCTCTTCAACTGCCGGTTCTCCGGGCGTTCTGGGATCCGCTTCTTCGCCACCGTCAGCGGGTGCCTCCGGGTTCCCACGCTTGATGCCTTTCGCGCCGGCCACCGCCACCACGTCGTCATGGACGCCGCCCCGGGTGACGCTGGAACGCCACAGGCCGGTTTCTTGTCCGCGGCCCTCCACGAGCTGTTTGAAGCGCTCCAGGTCGCCTCGGATTTGAGAGGCGTCCAGGCCAAATACGGCGCCGATAATTTCAAGGCCCGTGACCGGCTGCCACGTGAGTTGGACGGTCACGATGGTTTCCGTCTCGGACGCCCGCTCAAAGACCGCACTGCCCTCATTGCTCGGGCCGTCAAGGCTGGCCCAGGCGGTGCTCTTATCGGGCCGTTGGCGGGTGATCGCGGCATCGAAGTCGCGCTTGACACCCTTCACGCTGGTTTGGAAATGCAGCCTAGTGTCGTCAAGCTGTGTCACAGCCACGACGCCGGACATGAAGCGTGGAAACACCTCGAACTGCGTCCATTGGTTGTAGGCCATGCGCAGGGGGACGTTAACCGGGGTGGTTGCCCGTACGTCCCGCACTGCTGGTTCTTCCGTCATCGCGACCACTCCATGGTCTGGATGCCGCGCGCCGCGGACCCGGTTCCTCCGTCTGCAAAGCGGCACCCACTCTTGACGATAGCCCCGTCGTGGTTTGATGGCTACGCGCCCACAGCACCGCCCAGCAGCCTGGACACGGCGGCATCGGTGGGCCGCACCCCCGCCAAACCACCCTTCAGGTAGATGTCGAGGAGCCGTGGGTCGACATATGATCCCCGCGCAACGGCGACGGTGTTTCCCAGCACCTCGGCGGCAACCACGATCGCCGCCGAAACCGCTTCACCGGTCGGAGCGCCCCCGGTTCGGGCCAATTCCGCGGCGGCCGTCATGGTGCCCTTCCAGGTCCTGAAATCCTTGGCGGAGCAGCCAGCGCCGGCCACCCGGGAGATGTACTCATTGACGGCCTGTGCGTCCACGGACTGCCACGCTTCCCCCACCTTGTAGGCCAGCAGCGCGGATCTCCCGGACTGTGCGGCCAGGGGTTTGAGGAAGTCCGCAAGCAATTTGTCATCAAGACGGAGGTCCCATGGCTGGCCGCTCTTGCCGGGGAACGACAGGTGGACTTCCGTCCCGGACACGGAGGCATGCCGGGATTCCAGCGTAGAGAGGCCGAAGGACCCGTTCTCCGCGGCATACTCCTCGGACCCGATGCGCAGAGCTCCGAGGTCCATGAGCCGCAGCGCCGCGGCCAAGGTGCGCGTTCTTGGGGATGTGGATTCCCGAAGATGCCTCGCCACCCGGCGGCGGACCTGTGGCAGCCTGGCCCCGAGTTCCGCGGCCCGGATGAACTTCTCCTTCGCCTGGGCCTCGGTCCACGCTTGATGGTAGATGTACTGCCGCCGGCCGGCGTCGTCGGTGCCCGTCGCCTGAATGTGGCCATTTGGCCGGGGGCAGATCCACACATTCCGCCAGGCCGGCGGAATGGCGAGAGCCGTGATGCGCAGCTTCTCCTTCGGCGCCACGGGACGGTTTGAGGGCGTCAGGTAGATGAAGCCTCTGCCCGCCCGGCGCCGGCTGATGCCGGGACCGTCGGGATCGCTTTGCTGTAGCCGCTGCATGCCGCTCCTCTCCTCCCACAGGTGGACCCCAGCTGGGGATTTTCAGAATCTACTTCCCACGCATATCAATAATTGTGCACATTTTCTAAACCAAAACCATTTCACTATTTGATCCGATTTTTCCGCTGGGCAGCAGCAAGGGTTGATTATTTGGTGCGGAGATGGTTACGGTGCGGCAACGGCCGTCGGGCGGGATTTCATTGTTCATCCTCTGCAACGCAGTGGTTGCTAGCCGCCGCAAAGCCATCGAGGAAACCGGAGATTTGGATCCCGCGCCGAGGACATGAATATTGGGCCGACCGAAAAATTGGAATTGTTCCAGTGGTTCATGAGGGCCATCTTGAAAGAGATTCCGGAGAACTCGCCGACCACGGTACAGACACCGAAAGGGGCACCGCACAAAAGGCCAAGTAGGCAGCCGCATCCACTATGCGGGAAAACGCAGGACTAAGTAGCAATCATGGGTTTCATCGGATGGATCATTCTCGGCCTCATCGTGGGTGTGATCGTCAAGGCGATCATGCCGGGCAGGGTTGGCGGAGGCTGGCTGACAAGTCTGGTACTGGGCGTGGTCTGAGCCATCGACGGTGGCTGGATCGGTGACCTAGTCTTCGGGTCGGGCAAGATGGAATTCGGGCTCCTGGGCTCCTGGGTCCTTGCCATCGTCGTTGCCGGGGCCTACGGAGCCATCACCGGCCGCAACAAGTCCAGTGCCTAGGCGGCCCGACCGTCTCATGGCCGCTTAGGCCAAGAACCCTATGTGGTCTAGGGGCCGGCAGCACCGCTGCCGGCCCCGGCGCCTACTCAACCGCAGCTGGCGCCTGGTCCTCCCCTTCAGCCTCCAGACGCTGCCGCTGGCGTTCTAGTTCCTTCTCGCCCTCGTGTTCGGCATCGTATAGCTTGCTGTTGCTGACCTTGAGCTCCAACATGATGGCATCGAGCTTCACATGCAGCGCCTCGCTGTCACGGTTTTGCGTGTTTTGAATGATGAAGACCATCAGAAACGTGATGATAGTCGTGCTGGTATTGATGATGAGCTGCCAGGTATCGGAGAAACCAAGCAGCGGCCCCGTGAACGCCCACACCACCAACGCGCCAACGGCGATGGCGAAGACCCATGGGTGTCCCAGAACCGTGGCCACCTTGGTGGTGAATCGCGTGAAAATGTCGGGCTCGTCCTTGTTGTGTGCCACTGGACTTTCCTTCAATGCGTCGTAGGTTCTAATGGGCGCGCCGGTCGACGGCCAGCGGAAAGATGACCAGAGAGGCCACGAGGATGATGAGGCCCACTAGGGCTGTTGCAATGCCCGCGGGAGCACCCGTGACAACGTAGACGATGAACGCCGTGGTCCCGGCCACCAGAAGCGCGACCAAGGCCAGCGCCACCTTGACGATCCTGTCGCCGTCGTCCACCAGACGCGCCTTGATTCTGTGGCCGAACAAGCGGCGGTGGAGTGCCACGGGAATCAGCATGACGGCCGTGGCCAACGCCGCCAGCACGACAAGGGCCAGAAAGGCCCCCACTTTTGAAAATCGTCCAGTGTGGCAAAGCGCTGCTGGAACGGGAGTGTCAGCAGGAATCCGGCGATGATCTGGGTGCCGGTTTGCATGACACGCAATTCCTGAAGGAGATCACCCCAGTTCCGATCCATCCTCTCCTCAGCTGTCTCGTTGCGGCCATCACCAGCCGGTGGCCCACTACTGATCCGCATCTGCGGGCCCGTCCCGCCCTAGGAGTTCCGCAGAGAATCGATCAGCTCACTCTTGCGCTTGCGGGAGTAGCCAGTGAGTCCAATGTCTTTGGCCTTCTTCTTGAGCTGGTCAACGGTCCAATCCTCATAGTCACCGGATTTTCCGCCCCTGCGGCCGATGGTGCTGCGGCCCTCCTTGGCGGCCGCATTGGAAATTCGTGCCGCCTTCCGCTTCGACGCGCCATCATCCCGCAGGGCCTCATACATCTCGGGGTCCTTCAGCGAGGGATTCTTCTTTGCAGGCATGGTTCCACTCCGTCCGGCTGGGGGTTGCTCGTGATCATGCGCTCGGTCGGACCTGAGGGTTGTGGGCGTCGACAGTGGATAGGGAATGTCGTTGTCGTGCGGGTCGATGTCGGCGGTGGCATCCCTTCCGGGGCGGCTTGGCGCACGCCGTGCTGCTGGATGTGAATTCGCCACGGTCGACCCTTCCTCGGTGGGGCAGTGCCTGGGACTATGCCGCCCCGCCTGCCACAATCCCCACGCTAGGACCGTTGCAGCCCCGGCGCAATAGACGGCGCCGTCCACCGGCGACGTGCTTCGTGGCAGTGCTGTTGATCGGGGTATTGGCAGCACACCCCCTTGCGCCGGATCGAGATATTCCGTCTAGTGGTACGTACGGCTGTGGACGCTTGTTCGCCGCCGAAGCAGTAGAAACCGGAAGGATCCATCGCATGGCTTTCATCACCGTCGGAGTAGAAAACGGCACGGACATCGAGATCTACTATGAGGACCACGGCACCGGCCAGCCCGTTGTCCTGATCCATGGCTACCCGCTGGACGGCCATTCCTGGGAGCGGCAGGGCACCGCCCTGCTCACGGCGGGGTACCGGGTCATCACCTACGACCGGCGGGGGTTCGGACGCTCCAGCCAACCCACGGCGGGGTACAACTATGACACCTTCGCCGCGGATTTGAAGTCGCTGCTCGACACCCTCGATGTCCGTGGGGCCGTCCTCGCCGGGTTCTCCATGGGCACCGGAGAGGTGGCCCGCTACCTGGGCACCTACGGATCCGAGCGCATCGCAAAGGCGGTATTCATCGGTTCCCTCCAACCGTTCCTGCTGAAGACCGACGACAACCCCACCGGCGTCCCGCAAGACGTGTTCGATGACATCCTGGCCGCCGTCACCGCCGACAGATATGCGTACTTCACCGACTTCTTCGACAACTTCTACAACACAGATGAAACCCTTGGCACCCGGATCTCTGAGGAGGCGCTGCGCAACAGTTGGAATGTGGCGGCCGGCTCCTCGTGGTTTGCCTCCAGCGCCGCGGTGCCAACATGGCCAACCGACTTCCGTACCGACATCCCCAGCATCGATGTTCCTGCACTGATCGTGCACGGAACGGCCGACCGGATACTGCCAATCGACGCCACTGGGCGCCCCTTCCACCAGGCGCTTCCCTCGGCCCGGTACATTGAAATTGAGGGTGCTCCGCATGGGCTGCTGTGGACCCATGCCGACGAAGTCAACGAGGTGTTGCTGGGCTTCCTGGGCGCATAGGACCGGCCCAGGCGCCCATGCGCGAACACCTGGGGCGAGCTAAACAGGCAGGGCATCGAGGCGATCAACGAGTGAATGGGACAGCCGCTGCCGGACCTATGCCTGGTTTGCGGCTTCCTGTTCGACAGTCTGGACCGATCGGTCCAGCAGGCAGAACTCGTTGCCTTCCGGATCACTCAGCACCACCCAGCTGACGTCGGGCCCCTGGCCCACGTCCGTACGCCGCGCACCCAGGGCGAGCAGGCGTTCAAGTTCAGCCGTGGTGGACGCCCCGTCGGCCCGCAGATCCAAGTGCAGCCGGTTCTTTGCGGTCTTTCGCTCGGGCACGGGGCATATGTCGATGGAGGGCCCGGAACCATTGCTGGGGGCGATGCTGATGAATCCGTCATCCTCTTCGACAATGTGCCAGTCGAGAACGGCGCACCAGAAATCGGCCACCACGCGCGGGGCGATGGCATCAAGGGCAATCGTTGCAATTCTGCTGGTCATGGCACCACCCTAGCCCCAGGGGCCGGGGTGTCGTTCTCGGTGGCCGCCCACGAGGCAAGCAACTGGAGGGCCTGTTCCGAGGCAGACCCGGGTTCGGCGGCATAGATGGTGAGGGTCAGGCCGGGCTCTGCCGCCATTTCCAGGCCTTCGTAGGCCAGGGTGAGGTCGCCGACGACCGGGTGGTGGAAGGTTTTCAACCCTGCACCATGGTGGCGTACGTTGTGCGCACTCCAGCGGCGCCGAAAGTCTTCGCTGCGGGTGCTGAGCTCACCGATGAGGTCGTGGAGTTCCTTGTTGTGCGGGTCGCGGGCGGCCTCGCTGCGCAGGATGCCGACGGTCATCTCGGCAAAGAGGTCCCAGTCCGGGTAGAACGCACGTGCCCGGGGATCAAGGAAGGTGAACCGGGCAATGTTCGGCGGCTGCCCCGGCATGTCGTAGACGTCCTTGTAGAACGCACGCGCCAAGGCATTGACGGCGATGAGATCCATGCGGCCGTTGCGGACGAAGGCGGGGCCGGCCGTGACGGCGTCGAGGACCCATTGCAGACTCTGGTGCGCCGCCCATGTCTGTGGGCTCCTCCGCCGCGGCGGCCTTGCCACCGGGCTTGCCGCATGGGCCAGATCGAAAAGGTGGGCGCGTTCGGCCTCGTCCAGCCGCAGTGCCCTGGCAAGGCTGTCGAGGACCTCCGGGGAGGCCCCGCTGATGGCACCGCGCTCCATGCGGGTGTAGTACTCGATGCTCACCCCGGCCAGGGTGGCCACTTCGCTGCGGCGCAGCCCCTTGACCCGACGATTGGTGCCGGAGGGCAGGCCCACCTGCTCCGGTGCCACCTTGGCCCGGCGCGACGTGAGGAACTCACGCACCTCAGCTCCATTGTTCATGTTCTTAACCCTAGCCAGGGCTGCTCCGGGGTGGGAGTCCCTGCCAGTACCCCCTACAACAGGGACTCCCTCATCGGCGGCAGGCGGTGTTGAGTGGTTGAAGGAAAGCCAACCATCGGGGACACCGCACGCCCCGGCCAACAGGAGGACACCCATCGTGACTTCAGCAACGACCACGGATGACAGCGAGCGCACACTCGATGCCTCCGGGTCCGCCGTCGGCCTCGCGGAGAAACCGCCGACGGCACCGGGCAGACGCCTGCCATTGCCGGCCCTGCTGGTCATGGCCTTGATGGGATTCATCCTGATCGCCACCGAAACCATGCCGGCGGGCCTGCTGCCGCAGATCGCGCAGGGCCTGGACGCCACCGAAGGGACGGCGGGGCAGCTCGTCAGCGCCTATGCCCTGGGCACAGTGGTGCTCACCATCCCCGCCGTCGCACTCACCCGCGGCATGCGGCGAAAACCCGTGTTCCTGGCCGGGGTGCTCGGTTTCCTGCTCGCAAACTCCGTCGCAGCCGTGTCCCCTGACATCGCCCTGACCCTGGGCGCCCGCTTCGCCGCCGGCGCGTTCTCGGGCCTGCTGTGGGGCATGCTTGCCGGGTACGCCCGCCGCATCACGGCGCCGGAACTGGCCGGGCGCGCCCTGGCCATCGCCTCCCTCGGCACACCGCTCGGACTGGCCATCGGGACACCGCTGGGATCGTGGCTGGGCACCACCCTGGGCTGGCGTTGGTCCTTCGGAACGCTCTCCCTGCTGGCCGTCCTCACGGCGGTTCTGGCCCTGGCGATCGTCCCGGATGCCCCCGGGCAGCGGGCGGAATCCCGGCTCCCCCTGGCACGGGTCTTTGCCATCCCCGGCGTCACGATAATCCTCGTTGTCATCTTCGTCTGGATGCTCGGCCACAACACCTTGTACACCTACATCGGAATCTACCTTCGGTCGGCAACCATCCCGCTGACGGTCGACGTGGCGCTCGTCGTGTTCGGGGTCTCCGCCCTGGTCGGCCTCGGCATCACCGGGGCGCTCATCGACCGCGCCCCGAGGCTGCTGGTGCTCGCCAGCCTGTCCCTGTGCACCCTGGCCGGGATCGTCTTTTTTCTGGGGCATGCATCAGCCCCCGCGGTGCTCACCGCCCTGGTGCTGTGGGGCATCGCTTTCGGCGGTGCCGCGCCACAGCTCCAAACGGCCGTCAGTGAGGCGAGTGGCGAGAACGCCGACGCCGCGAACTCGCTTCTCGGTGTAGCCTTCAACGTCGCCATATTCTCCGCCGGAGTCGTCGGCGCCGTACTCATCGGCAGCTATGACGGAACGGCCCTACCCGCCCTCATGGCCGCCCTCGCCGTCCTAGCCTTGGCGATCGCCGCCACCGCCCGCCGCAACGCATTCCCCGCCCGGAGCTAATCCTTCGGACCCCCCGCTTTCCCCTACCAACAGCCTCTACAGAACCACCAGGAGAAACCATGTTCACCGTGAACGCCTACGCCGCGCCGTCAGCCACCGGCGGCCTCGTCCCCACCACCATCGAACGCCGTGATGTCGGAGACCACGATGTCCTGATCGAGATCAAGTACGCCGGCATCTGCCACTCGGACATCCACACCGTCCGCGGCGACTGGGGCCCGCAAACCTATCCGCTGGCACCGGGCCATGAGATTGCCGGCATCGTCACCGGGATCGGCGCCGCCGTCACCAAACATGCCGTCGGCGACCGCGTGGGCGTCGGCTGCATGGTCAATTCCTGCGGTGAGTGCGCCAACTGCCAAGCCGGCGAGGAACAGTACTGCCTGGCCGGCAACACCGGCACCTACGGCGCCGTCGACCGCGACGGGACCATCACCCAGGGCGGCTACTCCACCCACGTCGTTGTCGCCGAGAACTTCGTGGTCACCATCCCCGACGGTCTCGGGCTCGACGTCGCGGCGCCACTGCTCTGTGCCGGCATCACCACCTATTCGCCCCTGCACCACTGGGGCGCCGGTCCCGGCAAGAAGGTCGCCGTCGTCGGGCTGGGCGGTCTGGGCCACATGGCCGTCAAGATCGCCCACGCCATGGGTGCCGAGGTCACGGTGCTGTCCCAGTCGCTGAAGAAGCTCGAGGATGGCCTCGAGCTGGGTGCCGACTTCTTCCACGCCACCAGCGATCCGGCCACCTTTGAACTGCTCGCCGGCAGCTTCGATCTGATCATCAACACGGTGAGCGCCGCCATCGACATCAACGCCTACCTGCGGCTTCTCACCCTCGACGGCGCCCTGGTCAACGTGGGTGCCCCGGCCGAACCGCTCCCAGTCCAGGTGTTCTCGCTCATCATGGGGCGCCGGTCCTTCGCGGGATCGGCCATCGGCGGCATCCGTGAAACCCAGGAAATGCTCAATTTCTGCGCCGAGCACGGCATTGGCGCGGAGATCGAAGTCATTCCGGCGGAGAAGATCAACGACGCCTATGAGCGAGTCCTGGCCTCCGACGTCCGCTACCGCTTCGTGATCGACGCAGCCACCCTCTGAGGCCAGAACGGCACCGCCGGGGCGGCGCGGGCCCCATTCCGCGCAGCCCGGCGGCAGCCGCGTCAGGCGTGCGTGCCCAGGTACGCCATTGCAGCCACAACGAGGGCCTGGACGCCGGTGGACAGGGTCGGTTCGACCAGAGGGGCGAAGAACGGCGAATGATTTGCTGGAATGTCCCTCGACGTAGTGCCGTTCGCTGCCGCAGTGGCATAGGCCTGCGGGTCGCAGCCGCCCAGCAGCCAATAGGTGTACGGCGCGCCAAAGGCTTCCGGGATCCTGCCGAAGTCCTCCGAGGCCGTTTGCCTCTCTGCCGTTGTCACTGCTTCCGGGGCAAAGTGTGCGGTAAACGCAGCACTGACCCGTGCCGTCACGGCCGCGTCATTGTCCGTTAGTGGGAATTGGTCAAAGTACTCGAAGTCCGGTTCCCGGGGCGATCCCGAGGCGGCGCACTCTCCCCTGGCAATCCGTTCAATGGCGGCCAGGACGCCGGCCCGGACCTGCCCGTTGTAGCTGCGGACGTTGACAAGCATGGTGGCCCGGTCGGGAATGATGTTGGACGTGGTTCCCGCATTCAGCGCCCCCACGGTAACCACCGCGAACTCCCCCGGCTTTGTCTCTCGCGCGACGACGGTCTGCAATTTGAGCACGATTGAGGCGGCCAGCACCACCGGATCGACGGACATATGCGGCATCGACCCGTGGGCGCCCCGCCCGTGCACCGTGATCCTCAGCGAGTCGGCCGCCGAAAGGACCGGACCGGCGGTCGTCGCGAGGGTCCCCGCCGGCAGCAGCATCACATGCTGTGCCAGGACGACGTCGGGCCGCGGCACCTTGGCGGCAAGTCCGTCGTCGACCATGGCTTTGGAGCCTCCGCCTATCTCTTCGGCCGGCTGGAAGAGAGCGATGTAGGTGCCGGACCACGCACCGCGCCCGTCCGCCATCAGCTTCGCGGCACCGAGCAGGGCGCTGACATGAACGTCATGGCCGCAGGCATGCATCACGCCGTCCACCTCGGAGGCATAGTTCAGGCCGGTAGCCTCCGTGACGGGCAAAGCATCCATATCAGCCCTCGACATCACGGTGGGACCGCTTCCGTTGCTGAAAATGCCGACAACGCCGGTGGTGCCAAGGCGGATGGTCGAGTAGCCGAACGACGTGAGCTTTTCATCCACCAGCTTGGAGGTCTCTTGCTCCTGGAAGCTCAGTTCGGGGCGCCGGTGCAGCTGCATGTAGGTGTCCGCCACCCAGCCGAGCTCGGCTTCAAGTCCTGCAAGGACCATTGTTGAACTATTCACGGGCATCCTTCCCTCGCGGTCTGGACATGTGGGCGTCGTCGTGCTGCCACCCTACTGCGTCAGCGCCGCCCGGACCACCGGGAGGACCTCGGTCGCAAGGAGCTCGATGGAGCGCAGGGTCTGCGCCTGCGACAGCCCGCCCAGACCCACCTGGGCGAGGAAGCGGCTGTGGCCCAGGAGTTCGTGCTCCCACAGAATCTTGTCGACGATCTCGGCCGGGCTGCCGGCGAACAGTGCGCCGCGCGGCCCCGCCCAGGAGTCAAAGCCGGCGCGGTCCAGCCGTCCGGCGCGCGGCATGTTCTGGGAGATGTAGGCGGAATAGTGCGGGAAGAAGGTGTCCCTGGCCCCCTGCGAGGTTTGCTCCACGTAGAAGTGGGAGGTCACGCCGATCCGCCCCGGAGCCTTCCCGGCCTCGGCCGCAGAGTGTCGATACAGTTCGGCCAACGGGGGAAACCGCTCCGGGCCCCCGAGGATCGCCAGGTACAACGGCAGCCCCAGCCGGCCGGCGCGGACCACGGAGGCCGGCGTCCCGCCAACCGCCGCCCAGATCGGCAGCACATCCTGAACCGGGCGGGGCCAGATCCCCGCGTCCACCAGCGGCGGACGGGTGGTGCCGGTCCAGGTCACGGGGTTCTCGCCGCGGATCCGCAGCAGCAGCTCGAGCCGGTCCTCAAAGTACTCGTCGTAGCGCTCCAACTGCTGGCCAAAGAGCGGAAAGGACTCCAGGTACGCCCCACGTCCGGCAGTGATTTCCGCCCGCCCGGCACTGATGAGGTCCAGCATGGCAAAATCCTCGAAGACGCGGACGGGATCCGCGCTGGAGAGCACCGTGACGGTGCTGGTAAGGCGGATCCGTTCGGTTTGCGCGGCCGCCGCGGCCAGCAGCACAGCGGGCGAGGCCACGGCAAAGTCCTCCCGGTGGTGCTCCCCGACGCCAAAGACATCCAGCCCCGCCTCGTCGGCCACCCGCGCCCATTCAAGGATGTCGCGGGTGCGCACCGCGGCGTCCATCGGCTGCCCATCGGCGCCGCGGGTCAGTTCGCCAAAGGTGAAGATGCCGATTTCAAACGGGGAGGCACCGCTCATGCGCGGGCCACCGCACGGGCACCGACCTCGGCTTCGAGGAAGCCGCGGACGTCGTCGAGCTCGGCGGCGTTGATGCCATGGGCCAACCCCGGATAGATGCGCTCAACCAGAGAGGTGTGCTCCGGCAGGAATCTGCTGCTGCGGGTGATTGCCACGGGTGCGATAACGCGGTCCACGGCACCGCGGCCCCAGAAGAGTGCCGGACGGCTCGCGCGCAGCGTCTCGTCGCCCGGCTGCGGTGCGCCCAGGACGAATCCACCCAGCACTACCGGGGCCAGCACTCGTTCAGGCCGGGAGCGCAGCAGCTGGCTGGCCATGAGCCCGCCCTGGGAGAATCCGATGGGGACGATGCGGGTGTCCGGGTCCACATTCTCCTCAACCCAGTCCCAGATGGCATTGGTGGCCGCCTCCACGGGGCCGGCCTCAGGGTTTCCCGGTGTGGTGATCGAGAACCATGCCGCCGCGCCGTTGCCGAGGTCAATCGGTGCCCGCAGGGATGCCCACGGCGTGGCCAGTCCCAGCGCCGGTGCCAGAGTGGCCAGGTCGAGTTCGTTGGAGCCGAACCCGTGGAAGAAGAGTGCGACGGCGGGGGGAACCCCAGGAGTGGTCCAGTCGTGTGAGCGTACGTCGCGCAGTGTGGTGTCCATTCGAAGGACCAGCTCCTTGGCTTGTGGGAATCCGGGCCGAGAGTCGACCGATTCCTCCACTATAGCAATTACTTAGAGCTTCAACTAAATCAGCTCCTGGCCGGCGGTGGACCAGTGATCACTGTGGGGACGTACTCAAGGAGTTGCAGCCGTCCGTCGAAGAGCCTGCTGCCCACCATCTCCAGCGCGACGTCGGGATAGCCGTCATAGATCCGCTCCTGCCCGGTGCGGCCCGTGATCACCGGGAACACCACCAAACGGAACCTGTCCACGAGACCGGCAGTCAGCAGCGACCGGGCGAGGCTGAGGCTGCCGAGGGTGCTCAGGGTCCCCGTCCGGGTACGCTTCAGCTCAGCCACGGCGGCAACCGCGTCCCCGGCCACCAGCTCCGCGTTCGGCCAAGCCAAGGGTTCCTTCAGGGTGGAGGAGAAGATGATCTTGGGGACAGCGGCCAGGCCGCTCAGGCTGGCACCCTCGTCCGCAGAAAATCCCGAGGCATCCGCCTCGGCCTCGGTCGACATGGCGGACATGAGCCGATAGGTGTTGGCACCCATAAGGAAGGTGTAGTCCTTCTCCCCCTCCTGCGCGAGCCACGCGAGGTATTCGGGTCCCTCCAGTCCCCACCAGCCGGGCCATCCATCCGCCGAGGCGTAGCCATCAAGGGAAATGATCAGATCGACCATCAGCTCTGCACTTGATTCACCCATGACACTCTCCTTTGTGGGACCGACTCTCGTTGCGGAAAACCCGGCCGTGGATGCGACAAACGCTACGCCGGCCACCACCTGCGGTCCATATGCCGGCGGCACCACCCGCGGTGCATCCCACGGGTCGTGCCGGCCCTGCCTCAGCTGATCTTGCGGCGGTAGACGGTGGCGGCCCAGGCGTAGGCGACGGCGAGGATGGCCACGAGCCATGCCAGCGCCGTCCAGATGCCACCGCCGGTGGGTTGCTGCGCGAACAGGTCCCGGATGGCGTCCACGATGGCTGTCACGGGCTGGTTCTCGGCAAACCACGCCACGGGGCCGGGCATCGAATCAGTGGGGACGAACGCCGAACTGATGAACGGCAGGAAGATCAGGGGGTAGCTGAAGGCGCTGGCGCCGTCGACGGTCTTCGCCGAGAGCCCGGCAATGACTGCGATCCAGGTCAGCGCGAGGGTGAACAGCACCAACACTCCGGCAATCGCCAGCCATGACGCCACCGAGGCTCCCGTCCGGAACCCCATGAGCAGGGCGACGCCGATGACGACGGCGACCGAGACGAGGTTTGCGGCCAGGGAGGTAAGGACGTGCGCCCAGAGCACGCTGGAGCGTGCGATGGGCATGGACTGAAAGCGTTCAAAGATGCCGCCCTGCAGATCGAGGAACAGCCGGTACGCCGTATAGGCGACGCCGGAGGCGATCGTGATCAGCAGGATGCCGGGGAGCATGTAGTTGACGTACGACTGGTCGGATCCGGTCTTAATGGCGCCGCCGAGCACGTAGACAAACAGCAGCATCAACGCGATCGGTGTGACAACGGTGGTGATGATCGTGTCGGGGCTGCGGAGGATGTGGCGCAGCGAGCGTCCGGTGAGGACGCCGGTGTCGCCCAGGACGTGGGTGCTCATGTCAGTTCCCTTCCTGCTGGGGCCGTGCCGCCGGCGGCATCGCCGCCGACGAGGGCGAGGAAGACGTCCTCCAGGGAGGGCTGCTTCTCGACATACTCGACCGTGGCGGCCGGGAGGAGTCGTTTAAGTTCGGCGAGGGTGCCGTTTTGGATGATCGTGCCCTGGTGCAGGATCGCAATCCGGTCGGCCAGCTGCTCGGCCTCATCCAGATACTGCGTGGTCAGCAGCACTGTCGTGCCACCGTCGGCGAGCTGCTTGACGGTCTGCCAGACCTCGATGCGCGCCTGGGGGTCGAGGCCGGTGGTCGGCTCGTCGAGGAAGATGATCGGCGGGCTGCCGATCAGACTCATCGCGATGTCCAGCCGACGGCGCATGCCGCCGGAGTACTTCGACGCAGGGCGGTCCCCCGCCTCGGTGAGAGAGAAGCGGTTGAGCAGTTCGTCCGCTATCTCGCCTGGATTTGCCAGATGGCGCAGCCTGGCGATCAGCAGCAGATTCTCGCGGCCGGTGAGCACCTCATCGACAGCGGCGAACTGGCCGGTCAGGCTGATGGCCTCGCGCACGCCGCCAGGGTTCGCCGCGACGTCGATGCCGTGGACCGTGGCGGTGCCCGCATCGGCCTTCAGCAGCGTCGACAGGATCTTCACCAGCGTGGTCTTTCCCGCGCCGTTCGAGCCGAGCAGTGCAAAAATGCTGCCGACCTTCACCTCAAGGTCGACGCCCCGCAGCACATGGAGGTCTTTGAAGGACTTCTCGATGCCCAGCACCCGGATGGCGGGTTCGAGGGCCTGGTTGATGGTCATCTACGTTTCTCCGTTCCGTCGTTGTCACGCCTGGCCCGCGGCGGCTTCGTCAATGGCGTCGGCGAGGCGCTTGCGCTCCTTGTCGATCCACTGCTTGCCGTCGTAGGCCCGGGCAAAGTCCTCGGCGAACTCCACCGGATTGCCGCCGGCGATGGCGCGGATCGGCGTCCCGTCGATTGCGGCACGCTCCCACAGGTCGGCGAAGTCGCTGAACATGGTGACGAGGGTGTCCCCGTCAGTGATGCCTCCGTAGTACATGAAGTACCGCTCGAAGGCCTTCGCGGCGGCACGGTACGGCTCGGGGAGGGCCTCGATGCGCGCCTTGTACGCCTTGTACTGCTTCTTCTGCTCGAGTGAACCCGTAAGGGCCTCGATCCACTTTGCTGCCATGGCTACTCTCCTTCGTTTGGTGTGTTGTTGCTGTGTCCAGGCTGTTCCAGCTGGTGGTGGAGCTGTTCAATCCGTTCCGCGAGGAAGCCCCACGACTTCCAGAACTCCTCGAGGTAGTCGCCACCCTGCGCGTTCAGCGAGTAGACCTTGCGCGGCGGCCCCTTCTCCGAGGGGACCTTTTCGACGTCGACGAGTCCGCGCTGCTCGATCCTGATCAACAGGGCATAGACAGTGCCTTCGACTATGTCGGAGAAGCCCTGTTCCCGCAGCCGCGCTGTGATCTCGTACCCGTAGGCCGGCTGGACGGCCAGCGTTGCAAGGACGATTCCCTCGAGCGTGCCCTTAAGCATCTCGGTCATCTGCTTGCCCATGGAACCTCTCCTTTCGCTAGTCAGTGTTGCTGACTACCACTAGATAGTAGCACTGAATAGCGGCGGCGCAAATGGTCCCTTGCGGTGATTTCAGGACTCTTCGCCAGGTAGGCGACACAGGTTTCATTGCGGGCACCGCTGTCCTTCCTGGCGCCGGTCTACCAGCGGGTCTCGGCGCCGCATGCGCAGAGGCATGGGAATTCAAAGCCGGGACACGCATCGCGCCGGACAACGAAGGTTTAGCGCACTAAACAATCATCATCGAATTATCGAAGGTTTAGGCTGGCGCGGGGCCTGCAGGCCCCAGCTGCGCCCGTTCCTCGGCCTCCACCACCTGGACTGTGCGGGAGAGCAGGCAGAACTCGTTGCCCTCTGGATCGCTGAGGACCACCCAGCTGGCGTCCTCACCCTGGCCCACGTCCGTGCGCCGCGCACCCAGGGCGAGCAGGCGCTCGAGCTCCTCGGAGGTGGACACGCCGTCCGCCCGCACGTCGAAGTGCAGCCGGTTCTTGACGGTCTTGCGCTCGGGCACGGCGAAGACGTCGATCGTCGGCCAGTCGCCGTCGGGCGGGGCAATGCTGATCCCATCGCCGTCTTCCTCGATGATGCGCCAGCCAAGGACCGCGCACCAGAAGTCGGCAACCACCCGCGGCTCGATGGCGTCGATGGCAATCGACGATATTCTGCTCGGCATGGCACCACAATAGCCCGGGGGCGGGCGGCAGTACCCCAACCATCCACGGTGAAACGTCTTTGCGGTCGTCGGCTTCGGGGTTGTGAATGAATGCCGCAGAGGTCTACAGAACGCCGCGTTCAAGAAGGCTGGCGGCGCAGCCGGCAACAGTCTCGGCCGCTGGCCGCGGCGTCCAGCCGAGGATCCGCTGCGCCTTGTCGGTGGTGTGCCGGTTCCGCCGGCCCAGCGAGACGGCGATGGCGCGCAGCCCCGGATCGAAGAGCGCCGCGGCGCGCACCACCAGATTGGGCAGTTCACGGGTGGGCACCTTGGCTGCGCGGTCGCCCAGTGACGACCGCAGCGCCTCGGCAATGTCGCGCATCCAGACAAACTCGCCGGTTCCCAGAAAGCGTTCACCACCAGCCTCGGGCGAGGTCATCGCGCGGATGTGCAGGTCCGCGAGGTCCCGGACATCGACAACCTCCAGGCCGATCTTCGGCAGCCCGGGCATCCTTCCTTCCATCATTCTGGCGATGATGCGCACCGAGCCAAGGTTCTCCGGCGAGAGGATCGGACCGAACACAGCACCCGGCAGCACCGTTGCCAGGGTGGTGGATCCCTCGTACTCCTTCATGAAGTCCCATGCTGCCCTCTCCGCAAGGGTCTTCGACCGCCGATAGGCCGGCAGCGAGGGGCTGTCAATGGTCCACAGCGTCTCGTCCGTGACCCCCTCGTCGGTGTACGAATTTGGACTTGCCGCGTTGGCCGCAGAGGTCACCACCACGCGCTTGACCCCAGCTGACGTGGCAGCCCGGAGCACCCTCAGTGCCCCATCCCGGGCGGGAATGATCAAATCATCGGCATTGCGCGGGTTTTCTTCACCCAGCGGGGAGGCAACATGCAACACGTAGTCGCAACCCGCCACCGCCTCGGCCCAGCCGTCGTCGGAGGTCAGATCCGCAGTGGCAAAGCCCATCCGGTCCGTCTGTGCCTCCGCCGCAACGGCTGCAGTGACGGCCTGGATGCGGCCGGGGCTGCGGATGGTGGTGCGCACCTGATAGCCCCGGTTCAGGAGCTCGACGATGCACCAGCCGGCGACGAAGCCCGTGCCTCCCGTCACCAATACTGTCCCTGCCATGGCGGCCCCTTTCGACTAAGGGAGATCGTACCGCTGCACCCGCACAGCAGAGGATCCCCGGGGCAATGCCCCGGGGATCCTCTCCCATTGCGCCCCCGCAGTGGGGCTGTCACATCAAATGTCAGCGGCCACTAATCACGCCCCTCTCTGCGGCCTTCGCCACGGCGTCGGCCTCGGCCTGCGTCAGCGTGCCGGCGGACACGGCCTTGTCCAGCCTGGTCTTCAGCTCGGCGGCGCGGTCGGCCTGCTCCGCCGTGTGGATCTCCGCCAAGGCCGCTGTGACCTTGGCTTCGTCAATGCCCAGTGTGGCCGCCAGGGACTTGGCCAGCGCCGCCTCCATGGCGGCACGGTCCGGCTTGGTGCCTTCCGCAGGCTTCTCGGTGGGCTTGTTGGCGTCACGGAAGGTCTTCAATGCCGCTGTGACCTGGGCTTCGTCGACGCCGAGCTTCGTGGCAAGGTCGGCAGCGATGTCGCCACGCTCGCCGCCGCGCTTGCCATGGCTGCCGGGCGCATCAGTGGCCGCGGTGGAGCTGGCGCTTGGCGTGGGGGCTGGTGTGGTGGCCGCGGAGGCCATGCTCGTGGCGCCCAGACCAATGCCCAGAGCCACCACTGTGGCTGAAATTCCGAGTGTGATGTTCCTCTTGATTGGCAACGTATCGTCTCCTCGCGTTTCGGCCGGCGGTTTTCACCAGCTTCATCGACAACATTTCAGGATCAAGATAGGTGCGGCCTGTCCGGAGTCTGTCCATGGCCTGTGAAAGCCGGGAAATATGAAAGTGCCGCCGCAACGACAGTTGCAGCGGCACTTTGGCCACGCGTTCGGGTGGAAGTTCTAGCCGAGGTGGGCCAGGCCCTCGTCGGCCACGCTGACCGTAAACACATTCGGTCCACTTCGGGTGACCCTGACGTGCTCTTTGGCGGCATTGGTCCGGGAGGCCACCTGGGTGATGGCAGTTTCCAAGGTGTGGTCGATCGTGGAGTGGTCCCAGATCTTCAGGGTCATTGAGTGCGATTCAAAGTTCATGCGCCATTGCTTTCTTTGAGTGTTTCCCAGCCACCTCGTCATTGGGGCAGCGGCATCCACCCTATGCGACGATGCACCCCGGACTGGGCCTACTGTGAGCGACAGCACAGCAAGCGTTCCTTGGATGATCTATCAGTGAGTATTTCGGACCTATTTCGACCACGAAGAATCACATCGGTACTCTGTGGGCAGTTCCGCCCTGCGCCCCGTCCCTCCCCAAGGAGCTCCCCTCGTGACCATATCTCCAGGCCTGCCGCCCGCTAAAGATTCCGCATGGCAGAGTGTGGACCCTAGGGTCGCCGCCACCGTATTGCACGAGGCTGAGCGCCTCCATGCCGCTCCCGCCGTTCTGCCGACGGCCGGTGAATGGATGCAGTACGGCCTCACCGGCAACCGCATCGGCTGGGAATCACGGCTCACGGCCCTGCAGGACCGCCTGTCGACGTCGGCGCTGGCCGCCTGCCTGTCGCAGGATGACGGCGAAACAGCGCAGTGGGCGCGGATTGCCGCCGACGATGCCTGGACGCTCTGCGAGCTCACGTCGTGGTGCCTGCCGGCCCACTACCCCAGCGGCGCCGTCGACAATTCCCGCGAGCTGCCCGACGCCGACGCCCCGGTCCTGGACCTTGACGCCGGAGTCACAGGTGCGCTTCTTGCCTGGTCCGCCTCCCTGCTGGCGGAGCGCTGGCAGGCATCCCAGCCCAGCGTGCTGCAGAGGGTCCACCGGGAGGTCCGGCGGCGCGTCCTGGCACCCTTCACCGGCAGGACCCACTACTGGTTTGGCTCCCCCGCTGCCCCGCCCAACAACTGGGCTCCATGGATCACGGCCAACGCGCTGGCCTGCTTTCTGGTGGTCGGCACCGCTGAAGAGCAGGCGGCAGCAGTGGAAACGGCGCTGCCCGTTCTGGACAACTTCTGCGCCGGCTATGGGCCGGACGGCGCCTGCGAGGAGGGTGCGACGTATTGGTGGGTTGCCGCACTGACCCTCTATGAGGCACTGGACTTCGCCGGCGCCCTCACCGGTGCAGCGGTGGACCGGCTGGCGGCACCCCTGGTCGCGGCCATGGGCAAGTACCCGCACCAGATGCAGATCCACGAACACTGGCAGGTCAACTTTGGTGATGCCTCCCCGCACATCGAAACGGCCGTGCGTTTCCACACGGCCCTGCGCTACGCGGCGGCCGTGGGCGACGGCGACGCCGCCCTCTTCGCCTGGTCCATGGGGAGCGTGGCTGGCCAACGCGATCCGGAGCGCTGGACGCTGCCGGCACCCAGCGGGCGCAACTTCCACCGGATGGTCCTGGAACTGCTGGATCCCGAGTGGATGGCACCCGGGTCCCCTACTGCCCCGGACCTCCCCTATCCGGCCGCCACCTACCTGCCCAGCACCGGTGTGCTCTGCGCCCGTGAACGGGCTGGAAGCAGCGAGGGCCTCTTCCTGGCCGTCAAGGGCGGAGACAACGGCGTCAGCCACAACCACAACGACGCCGGTTCCTTCACCGTGTTCGCCAACGGTATGCCAGTCATCATTGACATCGGCGTGGAGACGTATCGGAAGGAGACCTTCGAGCCCGACAGGCGCTACTCCATTTGGACCATGCGCAGCTCGTTCCACAATGTTCCGATCATCAACGGCCACGAGCAGCAGCCCGGCCATGCCTTCGCCGCAACCGAAGTGGACGCTTGGGGCATTGGCCACGGCGAACCGGCGGATTCCACCGGGCTGTCCATGAACCTCGAGCAGGCCTATGGGGACGTTGCAGGACTGGATTCCTGGCACCGCATTGCCCACTTGGACCGTGTCCGCGCCCAGATCCGGATCGCCGATTCCTGGCAGGGACCCAACGTCAATCCCGAAATCGTCCTGATGCTGGCCCAGGAACCGCACCGGATCTCGGCGGCCGGCTTCAGCGTGGGTGGCGCTGTCATTGGCCACTCGGACGGCTGGGAGGCCAGCTTCGAGCGGATTCCCGTCGAGGATGCGCTACTGCTCCCGGTGTGGGGGCCCTTCGTGCACCGCGCAGTGATCCGTCCCATCCCTGGGCGCCAATCCAGCGGCAGCCACGAACTGACGGTGTCGGAAGTCGGCCGCGCCTCCTCGCAACTGACCCGAACGGATCGTTTGCTTGGGGACCTAGGCGGACGCTAGGTGCCGGACGGTTCAGCGTCAAGCAGGCCGCCGCCCGCCCAATGCCGCAGAGCACTGAGTTCCTCGTCGTTGAACTCCATGCCGGTCACGCTGCAGATCGCCTCAACATTCTGCGTCCAGGCGGTGGCCAATTCCCGCGCCGTCGCCTCTCCGTTCAGCGCTCCCGCCACGTAGATCAAGCCCTGGATGACAAAATTGACGGCACTTCGGGAGACGGCCGCGCCCGATGCAACGCATGCGTCCCTGACCATCTTTGCGAGCTCGTTGCGATTGGTTGTCAGTCGAAGCTTCGACTCCATGGCCAGGAACACTTGCCTGTACTGCGCGGTGGACAACGCAGGAACGTCCGTCACCCTCGGGACCTGTTCTTCGACGGCGGGGACGGCGGCCGCCTCCAGCGGAAGGTCTTGCTGGGAGAACCGCTTCGCATCCCACACCCAGCCGGGAGCCGGCCGGGACGAATACTGGATGCGTTCGCCAATCTGGGATATCCACGCGCCGAACTTTCCGTGCCCGGCCCAGTCGTTGCCCAAAGAGGGCTCGGCCACCAGAGCGCGGTGGGCCACGAGGGCACCTTTGACGGGCCCCGGCGCGTTCACGACGAAATCCAGGACGGCAAGCACGCCCGCCGAGTGCATGCCCACCCCTCCGGGCACCAGGGCAATCGGCCCCGGAACGTTGGCTGGCGGCGCGGCGGCACTCGCCGCCCCGGCCAGCATGGCGAGCAGCTCAAATGACTGGATGACGGTGTCTGCCATCTCGCGGTAGGCAGCCGCAACCGCACCGGCAACGATCACCGTCGTCCTGCGGTCTGCAGCCCGGAACCGCTGGACCAGGGAGGTGAAGTCGGCGTCGGCGGACGCGATGAAGAACTCGTCGATATCCGTCCTGCCACCGAGCACGTCCATCGCGTCCAAAACGAGGTTGATGTCGGTGCTGCTCTTTCCCTGCTGGGTCAGCGAGGGGCAGTCCATGACCCGGAACCCGGCGCGCGTCCAGAACAGTCTGTACTTGGAGTAGACGGATGGGTTCAGGTAGCAATTCCTGATCAGGAACCGGCGGCCGCCGCCTGCTCCGCCGTCCGCCGCCGCGATGGCCGCCACCCATGCCCCTGGATCGGTGGCGAACCGCTCGGCAGCGGACGGGTCCAGCGACTGAAGCCCGGTGTACACGTTGTCGAAATCAACAAACATCGCAGCGCGCGCACCGGGGTGGCGGGTGGGGGCAGCAAACGGATCGGCCATTGGACGAGTGTGCCACCCCCGGCCTCATCGCACCAGAGGAAGTCCGCGATGCTCCACGGAGCACCTACGGGGCGGGGGTGCCGATCTTCGCCCCCGCCGGGCTGAGAACCCACCAGATGTTGTTGAAGCCCTGGCCTGCCACATCGCCAGGGGCGGAGTCCTTGGAGTAGCGGTAGAGGGGCATTCCGTTGAGCGTGACCTGCTTGGCCCCGGTGTCGGTTGTGATGACGCCGACGGTTCCCGCCACGCCGTCCACCACCGGGGTGGCGGTGGTGGTGGTCAGGGCAGGCCAGATCCCCACGCAGGGCCCGGCACAGGCGCTCTTGCCCGGGTCTTTGACGTCCTTGTCGAAGATGTAGACGGCCATGCCCTTGCCGTCGACGACGATGCTGCCGAGCGCCGTCGACGCCGTCTTGAGGTCCGCCGGTGCGGCAGTGGCAGCCGGGGAAGATGTTGCCGACGGGGCGGTCGCCGCCGATCCACTGCAGCCGGTCAGGGCCAGGGCGGCAAGGGACAGGACCGCCATTGCTGTGCTCAAACGCTTGTCCAGGTTCATGAAATGTGGCTCCTCAATGTGGCAACGACGCCGGCCGGCCATCAGCCGGGCGATGCGGTGGGTCTGCACGGCGCGAATGGGCCGATGTGCAGTACGACGACGGGAATGGTGGGAATGGTTCACCCGGTGCTGAAGACTTCTGCGGTGAACCATTTGCAGCCAACCGGCGTCTTATGGTGGGTAAGCCTTGTCCACGATGATGCCGGGGGTGTCCATGCCATTGGATGACGAGTTGGTCGCAGAGATCTACCGGGAGCACGCCCCGGTGCTGCGGCGCTTTGTCGTGGGCATAACCTCAAGCCCCGATGCGGCCGAGGACGTTGTCCAGGAAACGATCCTCCGCGTCTGGCAACAGGCCCCCGGGATCACCACCAGCATGCGCAGCTATCTGTTCCGGACGGCCAGAAACATCGTCATCGACAACTTCCGCTGGCAGCAGCGCAGGCCACAGCAGACACAGACCGAGGAGCTGGAACAGATGGCGGTTACCGTTGAGCACGTGGATGGATTGCTGACAAAGATCTTGATGGAGGAAGCACTGGGCCGGCTCAGTGCCGAGCACCGCGACGTCGTCATCGCCCTGCACTACCGCCGCCTGACAGCGGTCCAAGCCGCCGGGGAGCTCAACGTCCCAGCGGGAACGGTCAAATCCCGGGCCTTCTACGCCCTCAAGGCCCTCCGCGCCGTTCTGGATGAGATGGGAGCAACGCCGTGAACACCGACCCGGCAGACCACGCAGCCCTGCAGCACCTGGTGGGGGCCTACATCCTTGGCGGCCTGGAATCGCAGGAGCGGGTGCTGTTCGAGCAGCATCTGGCACTGTGCCCGGCCTGCACGGGCGAGGTGGACTCCCTGCAATCCCTGTCCGGGTTCCTTGACGCCATTCCGGCCGAGTCGGCCATCGCCCTTGCCTCCCCCGGCACCCCGAGTGGGCGGGCCACCGCGGCCGACGGCGGATCAAGCGATCGGGACGGTGCCCAGCGGCCTGTGGAGGCAGCCGGCGTCGGGAATCTCTTGGACAAGCTGGCTGCCCGGCGGCGGCGGAGCCATTGGCGTGCTGCGGCGCTGGTTTCCGGCGTGGCCGCGGCCTTTCTTGCCATCGGATTGGTGGCCGGGCCGGTCCTCACCGGCCCTCCCAAGCCTGAGGAAAGCTACACCATCAGCGCCACCTCGGGACCCCAGGTGCAGCTGGGTCTGCTCAAGAAGGCCTGGGGCACGGAGCTGGCACTGGACGGCACTAGCCTGCCAGCCTCCGGCATCCTGTCCCTGTGGGTCAAGGACACCTCTGGCAACTACGACAGGGCGGCCAGCTGGAATGCCACAGCGGCTGGCAAGGCCAACGTTACGGGCGCAACGCCTGTCCCCATCGAGGACATGGCAAGCATCGAGATCCGCGATGCCTCCGGACAGAAGATCGCTGTACTGTCCAGGACCACCGGAAGCTAAAGGGGTCGCTGAGGGCCGACGGCGGCCGGTCCACGGCCATCGCGGGCGCCAATGACTGGTCGGGACCGTTGAATCTCCGCGCTCAGATGTGGAGGATGTTGCCGTGTCCCTGGTTCGCTGTGAGACTGTGCGCATGGCGAGTTCTATCGATGTGTCCTGGGACCTTGATGGCATCACGATGGAGGGCACGGTGGTCCGGCCCGACGGCGATGGGCCGTTCCCGGCGGTGGTCCTCGTCGCCGGCAGCGGCCCGACGGACCGGGACTGGTGTTCGCCCCTTCTTCCTGGCACCAACGGGAGCGGGCGCCTCTTCGCGGAGGATTTTGCCCGGTCCGGAATTGCCTCGCTGCGCTATGACAAGCGGGCCTCCGGCCCCCACGCGATGGAAAACTTCCCCAAGTTCATCGGGAAGATGAGCATGCGCTCGCATTTGGAGGAGCTCGTCGCAGCCGTTCAAATGCTGGCCGGACTGGACTTCGTTGACCCCTCACGGATTGTTGGGCTCGGCAACAGCGAGGGAGCCCTTCACGTGCTGCACTACGCCACCAGTGAGCAGGATGTCCGCTTTGCCGGGCTGGTTCTCGCTGCACCGCCGGGCCGGCCGATCCAGGATGTGCTGCTGTCCCAGCTGGCACTCCAGTCTGCCCAGATTCCCGGCGCAGCCGCCTTGATGTCCAAGGTGGAGGAGGCTGCGGCGCGCTACGCTGCCGGAGAGCCGATGGATCCGGATCCGGACCTGCCCGACAGTGTGAGGATGGTGCTCGCCAGTTTCGAGACACCGGCCAATCTCCCATTTGCCCGCGAATTGTGGGTCGAGTCCACGTGCGACCCACTGGGCAAGGTGCAGATCCCCACGCTGGTGCTGATTGGCGGGAGGGATGTGCAGATCGATGTCCACGCCGACGGCGGTCCGCTGCAGTTGGCCGCGGCGGGGATGGCAAACGTGTCGTTCTCCTTCCCGCCGAATGCGAACCATGTTTTCAAGGAAGACTTCCGCACCCCGGCAGAGGTTGCTGCATCCCCCGGCAATGGCTACAACGCGCCGGACACCCGTCTGGACCCCGAAAGCCTGGCGACGATCCTCGCCTGGCTGGAGGAGACGGTGGGTTTCACAGTGGCCCCGGCCTGATCCCCCTTTGGCGACGGGTCCTGTGCCAGCGCGGCTGACACTGTCTCCGGTTGACATATGAAGACCCACGGCCGCCACGCCGGAGTACATTTCTGCGGACGCCCAAAGCTTCGGGCAGAATGTCCGATATGGGGCGGTGGAGCGAGCAGATGGTGGTCAGTGCTGCACCCGACGCCTCGTCCCTAAAAGCCGCCCGGACTCTGGCGCAGCCGGGTCCATGGTCAGATACCGGCAGCAACGACGTCCTGGTGTGGGGCAAATGCCAAGGCAGCGGTAAAACGCCCTATCAGGTGAGCGTGGACGTCGCCGCACCGGCCTACAGGTGTTCGTGCCCCAGCCGGAAATTCCCCTGCAAGCACGCCCTGGCGCTGCTGCTGCTCTGGGCACGGGGCGAGGCCGCCGATTCCGCCGCAGTGACAGCCGACTTCGCACAGGAGTGGGCGGCCCAGCGGACGGAACGGGCAACCGTACGGGAGCGCCGCCAGGCTGAGCAGCCAGCGGATCCGGTGGCCCAGGCCAAGCGGCTGGCCGACCGACTGGCGCTCATGGATGCCGGGATCGCCGATTTTTCCCTGTGGCTGCAGGATTTGGTGAGGACCGGACTGGCTGCGGCACGGAGCCACCCGTACTCGTGGTGGGATGGCGTCGCTGCCCGCCTTGTCGACGCCCAGCTTCCCGGTTTGGCCGAACAGGTCAGGGACATGGGTTCCGAGGTCCATGTCCGCGGTGATTGGGCAGACCACCTCTTCCTGCGCGCGGGCCGCTGGTGGGCGATGACCCAGGCATGGGGCGGGCGGGGCAATCTGACAGCCGAAGAATTCGGTGATCTCCGTGCCGCGCTGGGGTGGCCGACCGCTGCAGCTGATGTCCAAGGCACCGAGGCGCTGTCCGGCCCATGGCTCGTTCTGGGAGCGCACCGAAGTGATGACGGGCGGCTTCAACAACAGCGGACGTGGCTTCGCTCACCCAACGGAATGGTCGTCGTCGTGCTCGATTTCGCAGCGCAAAGCGAAGGATTGGCGACGCCGCAATTGGCGGGTTCGATGTTGGACGCCACGATGGCGCGGTATCCCGGCACTGGGCCGCAGAGAGCCATGTTCACAAGCCACGTCGCAGCGCAGGGATTGGCCGCCAATCTCGGTGAAGGCTGCAGCATCGACAATGCGCTCAAACTGGAATCAGCTGCTGTTGCGGGCTCACCATGGCGCGGACGCCATCCCGTCCTGTTGGGAGGGGTGCGGGTCGGACTTGACGATCAGGGTTGGCTGCAGGATGCAGCAGGAAGCACCCTCCCGATGGTCGACGTCCCCGTGATGTCCCTGCTGGCCCTCGCCGGCGGCCACCCCGTGGACGTGTTCGGAGAACTTGAGGACGGACGGGTGCGTCCATTGTCCATCGTCGTGAACGGCTCCGTGGTGGCACTATGACCTGGCTTGCCCACCTCCGCACTGCCGCGCTCGTTGGCACTGGACGCCACACGGTGCCCCCTGCACCCACCGAGTTGGGTGTTCGGCCGCCTGATGGCCGGGCCCACGAGGAGATGCTGCTCGGCCAAGCGGCACTGGCCGATGTCCTCTCTCGGGCTTCCCGGACGCCCATGAAACGCCAGGCCACCGATCTCCCAGAACCTGCGCCGCACGACACGGCACCGGAGGTCTCCGATGAGGCCGCCCGGATGCTCGACCTCTTGCTCTCCCAACCTCCGGGTGGTTTGGTGGTGCGCACCCAGCTGGTGGTCGATTGGCTGCAGCTCGCCGAGGCGTCGAGCCAGCGGGTGCCCCACCAGCTGCTTGCCAGACTGCTCTCGTTTGCCAACGCGAACCCGAGTGTGGCGCCGCATTTGCGTCCGGCCATCGGGATCCGCGGCCAGTGGCTGCTAGGACTCATGCCCACGGCCAAGGGACAGCGCCCCGCGACCACTGCCAACTGGGCCGAACTTCAAGGTGCCGACGCCGCTTCGGCGCTTGAGCTGCTTCGAGGCAGTGACCCTGCGGCCGCCCGCGGGCAACTGGACACGCACTGGACCACACTCAGCGCCCGGGAACGCGCGGTGCTTCTGGCAAAATTCTCGACAAACCTGCACGGCGACGACGAGCAGCTGTTGGAAAGGGCCCTCGACGACAAGGCCAAGAGTGTGCGGGACGTGGCTGCGGGCCTGCTCGACCGGCTCCCAACCAGCGCCCGCGCCGGCAGAATGGCAGCCAGACTCCATCCGCTGGTTCACTTCAAGGGGCTGCTCGGCAAGCGGATCGAAATCGATCTACCGCCTGAACCCGATGCGGCCGCAGTGCGCGACGGGATCGCGCCGGCTCCGCGCCAAGGTGAACCCGACCGGCTTGGTCGCTTGGATGCCATCGTCCGAGGGGCCCCTCTCGATGTCTGGACATCGGTGACGGGCCGCAGCCCGGCGTCAACCTTGGCGCTGCTCGAGGGCGAATCACGTGTCCTCGAGGCGATGACCACCGCCGCTGCGTTGCGCCCTGAGCTGGATTGGGTGCGCGCCCTGCTCCATGTACACACCGACCTGCGCCTCTTGAACTGCCTGCCCGCGGCAGAACGCGGGCAGGAGCTTGTTCGGCACATCAAGGGCGGCACCACACAGCCAATGGCATTGGTTCAACTGCTGCTGGACATGCCACGACCATGGGGGCCGCCGCTGGCGGACGCGGTGCTGGAACTGATCGCCAGCACGGATGGTGCCCAGTTCGCCGTCGTACTGTCCTCCGTCCTGCCGACGGCGCTCCCGCCCGAGGCCGCAGACCACTGCCGGCTCCTCATGGAGCGCCTGGAGGATGATGCACGGCGTCGTGCACTTCGCGATGTCGTGCAATACCGATCATTCCTACAATCCCTGACAGAGGCCTTTCGATGACCGATATCCAGACCTTTCCGGACGTTGTCCGCGCTCATGCCGAACATTCCTACGCCGAGGAGCTCACCGCCTTGGCAACCGTTGACGACCGTCCCCGTCCACCCAGCTGGCGATTGTCGCCCTGGGCCGTCACGAAATACATTCTCGGCGGCACCCTCGCGAATGGCGTCGACATCACGCCGAAGTACCTCGGCTCGGAGCGCCTGGTGGAAATCGCTGTTGCATCGTTGGCCACAGACCGCGCCCTCCTCTTGCTGGGGGTGCCTGGCACTGCGAAGACCTGGCTCAGCGAACATTTGTCCGCCGCCATTTCCGGATCATCGACACTCGTTGTCCAGGGTACTGCCGGCACTCCTGAGGAGGCCTTGCGGTATGGCTGGAACTACGCCCGTTTGCTCGCCGAAGGACCGTCGCGGGGTGCAATGGTTCCCGGGCCAGTCATGCGCGCCATGGAGGCAGGAAGCCTGGTGCGGGTGGAGGAACTCACGCGGATTCCCTCGGACGTACAGGATTCCCTGATCACCATCCTTAGTGAAAAGACCCTGCCCATCCCCGAGCTGAACACCGAGGTGCAGGCGCGCAAGGGATTCAACGTCATCGCCACGGCCAACAACCGCGACAAAGGCGTCAACGACCTCTCATCGGCACTGCGCCGCCGCTTCAACACCGTGGTCCTGCCCCTTCCAGACAGCCTCGACCAGGAGGTCGAGATCGTTGCCACCCGCGTCCGCAGCCTGGGCGAAGCCTTGGAGCTCCCCGCTGATCTGGCCGCCCTTTCCGAGATCCGCCGGGTGGTTACCGTCATGCGCGAACTCCGGTCCGGCGTTACCGCGGACCAACGGACCACCATCAAGTCCCCCTCCGCCACCCTTTCCACCGCCGAGGCGATCTCGGTGATGACAAACGGTCTGTCCCTAGCGGCCCACTTTGGCGACGGAACCGTCGGTGCCGAGGACGTGGCTGCCAGCCTGGTCGGCGCGGTGATCAAAGACCCGGTCCAGGACCGCGTTGTCTGGCAGGAGTACCTGGAAACCGTTGTCCGCAACCGCCCGGAATGGAAGGACCTCTACCGGGCCTGCCGCGACCTTGAAACATCGAACTGATCAATGGCCGACGTCCATGTCCTCGGGATCCGCCACCACGGGCCCGGCTCCGCGCACTCGATCGCGGAGGCCTTGGAAATCATTCGCCCGGACCTGGTGTTGGTGGAAGGACCCCCGGAGCTCGATGAAATCATTGGACTGGTCTCCGACCCGGAGATGGCACCGCCCGTTGCCGGGCTGATCTACGCCACCGACGAGCCCCGCATCGCATCCTTCTACCCGATGGCGGAATTCTCCCCTGAGTGGGTTGCCATCCGCTGGGCACTGTCGAATCGAAGCCTCGTGCGGGCCATCGACCTGCCCGCGGCCCATGCCTTCGCACTTCGCATGGACTCCGAGCCTGCGGCATCATCGGCAGCCGAGGACGACTGCGGCCCTGAACCCGGGGACGCCGGGCCCCCTGCCCAGCTGCAAGACCCGTACCGTCCGGACGCAATCGGCATGCTTGCTTCGGCCGCCGGGTACAGCGATGCGGAGCGCTGGTGGGAAGATGCCATCGAACACAGGCATGGCAGTCCCTTGGACAGGTTCGCGGCCATCGGCGAGGCCATGTCAGAGATCCGCGCCGTGGACGACCGGCCACACAACCACCCCGACGTTGTGGAGAACACCAGACGGGAAGCCGCAATGCGGCGTCTGATCCGCGCCGCCATGCGTGAAGGACACGAAGGGATCGTTGTGGTCTGCGGCGCCTACCACGTCCCAGCCCTCGTGCCCGCTGGTTTCCCTCCTGCTTCCGTCGACAACAAAATACTCTCAGGCTTGCCCAAGACCAAGGCCGCCGTCACTTGGGTGCCATGGACCTCTGACCGTCTCAGCCGGGAAAGCGGCTACGGTGCGGGCATTGCGGCTCCCGGTTGGTACCAGCATCTGTTTGCCCACCGGATGGCCCAAAACCCCGGCAACGATCTGTCCAGCACCTGGCTCGTCCGGGTTGCCCATGCCCTGCGTCGGGAAGATCTGGACGCATCGACGGCCTCCGTGGTGGAGGCGAGCCGGATGGCGGCAGCGCTGGCCTCGGTTCGAGGACGGCCGAGCCCCGGGCTGGCGGAATTGGACGATGCCATTCAGACGGTGCTTTGCGACGGCTCGCCCCTGCCGCTGGCGTTTGTCCACCGCGAACTCACTGTTGGGCATGGGATGGGCAACGTGCCGGACACTGTGCCCACAGTCCCGCTCGCCGCCGATCTCGCTGCAAGCCAGCGCCGGCTGCGGCTCAAAACCAGCGCTGCCGAAGACACCCTGGTTCTTGATCTGCGCAAGCCGAACCACCTGGCCCGTTCTGTTCTGCTGCACCGGTTGGGCCTCCTCGGTGTCGAGTGGGGCAGGCCAGACCGCGCCGGCCGCACCACGGGCACGTTCAAGGAGGTATGGGCTCTGCAGTGGAAGCCGGATCTGGCCATCGCCGTGGTGGAGGCCAGCCGATACGGCACCACCGTCGCCTCAGCCGCGGCAACACGCGTGTCTGAACAAGCGCGCGATGCCGGCAGCCTGTCGGAGCTCAGTGAATTGCTGGCCATGTGCCTGCTTGCGGACCTGCCGGATGGAGTAGGCGCCGTGGTGTCCGTGCTGGCAGAGCGAACCGCTCTGCAGCACGACGTCCCCGCCCTGTTGGAAACCATTTCACCACTTGCCCGCACCTGCCGATATGGCAATGTCCGCGGTGTAGACATCACCGAAGTGCGGAAGATTCTTGATGCCACAGTGGTGCGGGTTTGTGTGGGGCTGCCCACCGCCTGCGCCGGACTGGACGATGAGGCAGCAGCGGCCATGCGGCGCGCGGTCGACACCGCGCAGGATGGACTCACCCTGCTGCCAGGTCTGCCCATGGACGACTGGCACCAGGCATTGGCAGCCGTCGCAGGTTCCGACAGGATGCACGGCGCCGTCGCCGGGCGGGCCACCCGGCTGCTGCTTGACGCCGGTCTAGTGGACAGGGATGACGTTGCCGCACGGCTCAGCCGCCGATTGTCCATCGCCTCGCCAGCCCCGGAGGCTGCTGCCTGGTTGGACGGCCTACTCTCAGGAGACGCCATGCTGTTGATCCATGACCGACGCATCCTGCAGATAGTGGACGACTGGGTGGATGGCGTCCACAGCGATGTCTTCGACGATGTCCTGCCTCTGCTGCGCAGAACCTTTTCGTCATTCAGCAGGCCGGAGCGGCGCGAGATCGGCGAGCAAGTGAGCCGGCCGGACAAGGACGTAGAGATGGAGGAGCTGATTGACATGGATCTGGCGGCCGCGGGGCCAGCAATTCTAACGATGGCCCGCTACATCGGATGGGAGGCAATTGCGTGACCGGCACAATCCCTGATGGCCACGGCAGGCTGGGCCGATGGCGCCTCCTTTTGGGTGGAAACGACGCCGATGGCATTACTACAGCCGATGGCCACAGGGTGGCTCTCTCTGCCCTTGATGCGCGGCGCGACCAGGCCTTGGACGACCTGTACGAGGAACGCGAAAACCGGCAAGGCGGCCTCGGTGCCTCGAGCCCGCGCGTGGCCCGGTGGCTGGGCGACATTCGCGGGTACTTTCCGTCCTCCGTTGTCCAAGTGATGCAGGCTGACGCCATGGACCGGCTCGGATTGCGCCAGCTCCTGCTCGAACCAGAGATGTTGCGTACGGTCCAGCCCGATGTCAGCCTCGTGAGCACGCTCATCGGCCTCGGGCGCGTAATTCCCGAACATTCGCGGGAAACGGCCCGGGCCGTCGTTCGGCAGGTGACCAGCGAACTGGAATCACGGCTGCGGTCCACGATGGTCCAATCGATCTCTGGGGCACTGAACCGGGCCGCCCGCACCAGACGCCCACGGCACCGGGACATCGACTGGAACAGGACGATTGCCGCCAACCTCAAGCATTACCAACCGGAACATCACACAGTCGTGCCCGAGCGGCTGCTCGGGCACGCCCGGCGCAGCACCGAGATTCAACGCGAGATCATTCTGTGCATCGACCAGTCCGGCTCCATGGCCGAATCTGTGGTGTATTCAAGTGTCTTCGGCGCAGTGCTCAGCTCGCTGCGGTCGGTGGCAACCCGGCTGGTGGTTTTTGACACCGAAGTTGTCGATCTGACCGACGAGCTGAGCGACCCTGTTGATGTGTTGTTTGGAGT
Organism: Arthrobacter sp. 35W; assembly: GCF_000482545.1. Lineage (GTDB taxonomy): Bacteria > Actinomycetota > Actinomycetes > Actinomycetales > Micrococcaceae > Specibacter. Next base: position 1,345,689 of record NZ_KI519454.1, on the reverse strand, counting down.
TCAACTAGGTGGCGGCACCGACATCAACCGCGCGCTGGCCTATTGCCAGAGCCACATCACGCGGCCGGCCGAAACCATTCTGGTGCTGATCAGCGATCTCTACGAGGGTGGAATCGCCGAGGAGATGCTTCGACGGGCTGCCACGATCGTGGGCGCTGGCACCACGATGATTGCCTTGCTGGCGCTCAGCGACGCAGGCCAGCCCTCGTTCGACTCAACCCATGCCGGTGCCCTTGCCGGAATCGGTGTCCCGGCCTTCGCGTGTACGCCGGATTTGTTTCCAGACCTGATGGCCGCGGCGATCGAACGCCGGGACGTCGGAGAATGGGCGGCTTCCCACGACATCGTGACGAGCCACGCACCGTAGGTCCGGCGGACCCATGGACTACGTCTGCGCCGGCGGGCCGTGCCGCCGGACATGGGAGAGGCGGCGCAGACGGAATGCAAACGCGAAGATCCACGCCATGAATGCCACCAGGATGACGCGTTGCACGAGTCCCTTCCACTCAAAGAGTCCGCTCCCAGGCTGCTGGCTGATCTTGAGCACGACGATCCCCAGCGCCAGGACAATGCCTGCGGCCAGCGTCCACCCCGCAAGGCGCCGCCAGTTCGGATCGCGGCGGAAACGCCTGTAGAACACCAGGCAGCTGATCGGCGCGAAGGTGAACACGATGGCACCGAAGATGCCGTGGACCAGCCCATGCGCACTTGTTTGCTCGAACATCGCCGACGGGTCGGTGGTGAAGGGACCTGACGCCGTCAAACTGACGCCGATGCCCTGCACCAGCAGCGGCCCCACCCGGGACGCAGCACCGGTGCTGAACTGTGCGGCAAGACCCCTGCCGAACACCAGCACCAGGGCGCCGGTCAGCAGGAAGCTGAGGATCTGGATCCAGCCGAAGGGGCCGAGCGACAATTCGCTGACGAACATCGACGTCCAGGAGTAGCCCGGCTGCACCCAGCCCAGAATCGTAAAAACGGCGACAAACAGGGCGGCCCCGGCCATGCCGGCAACCCCTGCCAACTGGGTGCGCCGGGAGCCGGCCGCCAACGGGCCGGGATCAGAACTCGTGCTCACACGCGAAGCCTAATGCTTCGCAGCCTCCGAGCCCTATGCCTGATCGGTATCCCCCAGCGCGTCGAGGTCCGCGCGGACGCGCGCCGGCTCGGCGTCGGCGGGCATGTTTGGCTGGTCCCGGACACCGTCCACGGAACCACGGGGATCCTTGTCCAGCGCGCCAAAGACCGGCTCCAGATCCTCCTGGGCTGGGCCCCGCTCGGCCACCAGTTCGAACGTCAGGCGGTCGGCAGCGTCGGAGGCGAGGCTGTCAACCAGTACACGGGCGATCTGGTGCCGGGCGATGACACCGTCGGCTGGGCTGCCGGCATGGCGGGTGTCGCCCTGCAGCAAGGTGATGGCCAACTGGTTCTCGTCGTTGTAGTCGAACCAGCCGGGGCGGACGATCGTGTAGGCATTGCCGCTGGCGCGGACGAGGCGTTCACTGCGGCGCTTCCAGTCGTGGGTGCCGCCGCGCCGGGTCACACCAATGGCCGTCATGAGCGCTATGCGCACGGGCCTGCCGTTCAGTGCCTGGAGCACGTTCTTCACCGCTCCGTAGTCCACAGCCTCCGCTGCCGCGGCGTCGCCGTAGGAGGAGCCCTGGGTGAAGATGACGGCGTCGATGCCGGCGACAGCCTCGGCGAGGGTCTGAGCCCGAGTCAGCTCCCCCACGACCATGGACGCAGCCGTGTCGAGGCGCCCTGCACGGGAAGAGCCACGCACGAGGGCCCGGGTCTCGTAGCCCTGCCGGACGCCTTCGGTGACGACGAGGCGCCCGACGCTGCCGGTTGCACCGACAACGAGGACGGTGCCAGGTTTGTGGGCCATCGTCATGCCTCCGGGATCTCGCGGCCAAAGGCGGCCAGCGTGATCGAGTCGGGTTCCGGTCCGCCGCGGACCCCCGTGTCGAGGGCGTCGAGGGCGCCCATCTGCTCCGGCGTGAGCTCAAAGTCGAAGACGTCGAAGTTCTCCGCAATGCGCTCCGCACGGACGGACTTGGGGATCACGGAGTGCCCGAGCTGCAGCTGCCACCGCAGCATCACCTGGGCGGCGCTCTTGCCGTGCAGCGCGGCGATGGCGAGGATCACCGGGTCGGTGAAAGTGCTCCTGGCGCCGTCGCCGCGGTAGGAGGTGATGCCGCCGATCGGCGACCACGCCTGCGTGAGGATGCCAAGGTCTGCGTTGGCCTGCCTCACCGCGGGCTGGGTGAAGTAGGGGTGGACCTCGATCTGGTTGACCGCCGGGACGATGGAGGTCCGCTCGCGCAGCGTGGCCAGATGCTCCGGCATGAAATTGCTGACGCCGATCGCCTGCACGCGGCCATCAGCCAGCAGCTGCTCAAGGCCCAGGTAGGCATCGATGGTCTTCTCGAACGCAGTGGGGAGCGGCTGGTGCAGAATGAACAGGTCCAGCTGGTCGACGCCGAGCTTGGCGGCGCTCTTCTCGAACGCATGCAGCGTCGCATCGTAGCCGTAGTCGCTGATCCAGACCTTGGTCTCGATAAAGATGTCCGAACGGTCGATGCCGGAGCGGCGGATGCCCTCCCCCACCTCGCGTTCATTGGCGTAGGCGGCGGCCGTATCGATGTGCCGGTAGCCGGTCTGCAGCGCCGCAGCGACGGCATCCACGGTGTCCTTGGGTGAAGTCTGGAAGACGCCGAGGCCGATGGCGGGCATGGCGACGCCGTTGTTGAGTGTGATGTTCATGGTGCGGGTGTTCCTTTGGGTTAGGGGCGGACAAGCACTTTGAGTGCTTCGCGGTCGGCCATGGCCTGGTAGCCGGCGGGGACATCGTCAAGACCGATGGTGCGGTCGAAGACCTTGCCCGGTTCGATGGTCCGGTCGAGCACCAGCGGCAGCAGTTCCTCGATGTAGGCGCGGGCCGGCGCCACTCCGCCCGTGAGCGTGATGTTGCGCAGGAACTCGCGGAATCCCAGCGGCACCTCGGAAAACTGCGGGGCGCCAACGCGGCTGATGACGCCGCCGTCGCGGACGACGGCGATGGCCGTCTCGATGGCGGTCTTGAGGCCGACAGCCTCCAGCACGACATGTGTCCCGTCCCCGTTCGTGAGCTCCTTGACCCTGGCAATGCCCGCCTCGCCGCGTTCGGCGACGACGTCCGTGGCACCGAACTCCCGGCCGAGGTCCGTGCGTGCCGCATGGCGGCCCATGAGGATGATGCGGGAGGCGCCCATGAGCTTGGCGGAAAGCACCGCGCACAGGCCCACTGCGCCGTCGCCGATCACCGTGACACTCTGCCCGGGTGCGATGCGGGCCTTCTTGGCCGCGTGGTATCCCGTGGACATGACGTCGGAAAGGCTGAGCAGCGAGGGGACCAGCTCCTCATCGAATCCGGCCGGGACCACGACGAGGGTTCCCGACGCCTGGGGAACGCGGGCGAACTCGCCCTGGCCGCCGTCGTCGTGACCGCCCCAATGGGCGCCGTGGCGGCAGGAGGTCTGGAGCCCTTCCCGGCAGAAGTCGCAGGTGCCATCCGAGGCGACGAACGGGGCAATCACGAAATCACCCACTGCCAGACCTGTCACCTCGGTGCCGAGTTCTTCAACGATGCCAACAAACTCGTGGCCCTTGCGGGAGCCGACGTCGGATTTCGGCATGGAGGCGTAGGGCCACAGGTCGCTGCCGCAGATGCAGCCGGCAACGATCCGCACGATCGCGTCCGTGGGTTCCTGAAGGGTGGGGTTGGGGACTGTTTCAACGCGCACATCTCCGGCGCCGTACATCAGTGTTGCTCGCATAGTGGTGGTCCTTGCTCGGTGGTGGTCCAGAGTCCAGTCAACATCCACGGCGCCCGTTGTGGGAGTGCCTGCCCTTGCAGGTAATGGCAGCACCCCCTTCCGGTGCCGGGCGCCCTTCGTCTAGTCAGAGGTGCCTTCATTGACGATGCGCAGCCCGTTGAGGGTGCGCGGGTAGCCGATGTATGGGAGGAGCTGTGTCAGGACGTCGACCAGCACGCCGCGGCTGTTGCCGACGTTGAGGTTCGCCGCGACGTGGCCGGCGACCTGCGGGTCGCATCCGCCCAGGGATACGAGCATCGAGAAGGTCAGGAGCTCGCGGGTGGGGACGTCGATTCCGGTGCGGGTGTAGTGGTCGCCAAAGCAGTTTCCCGACAGGAACTGTTGGATGTGCGCCTGGTCCTCCGGCGCCCCGGCATACATGCGCTCAACCCGGTCATGGCCGACAATCAGCTTCTGGACGGCCAGGCCCGCCGCCGCCCGCGTTTCGGGCGTCGTCGTCGACTGGCCAGGCAGCGGAAGGTCGATCCCGCGCTCCGTGAGGACGTCGTTGGCCACGCGGAGAAAGTCCAACGCCTTCGCCATGCCGACATAGGGCACAGACTGGTAGACGACCTCCTTGATTTCCACAGGCGTGACGCCGATGGTGAGGGCGGCGCCAACCATGGCACGGAACTCGGTCAGCGCCTGCGCAGCAATCACAGCGGCGAGTTGGACCATCAGGCGGGTTGTCGGTCGCAATGCCGATCCGCGCACAACATCGCCGAAGGCGAAGTTGCCGAAATACTCGATGAATTCCGGATCGGTGTGTGCCAGTGTCGCGACACCTGCCGGGAACAGTTCGTCACGGTTTTTCCGTGCTTCGTCGCTAAGGCTCATGCTGGTCTTCTCCTGCCGTGGAATGTCCCAGGGATTTTCCACCCGGGAGTTCGAGCCTAGGCCCGCCACGGACATTCAGGGAGGGCCTGCCGGAACCCCGTTGGGCACAGCCCCCTTTCCTCAGTCCCCCGCGGCCCCGCTGCTGAGCTTGGCGATCTGGGCACGTGCGGCGGCGACGAGCTCCTCGTTGGTGTGGGCGTGGCCCCACAGGCCCCATCCGCCCTCGGGGGCCTCGGTCAGCAGCACCCAAGTACGTTCGCTCAACGACGGGTCGCCGGCGGCCGCCGCAACAAGATCCGTCAGCTTGGCAACCACGGCGATCTGCTTTCCACGGTCCAGGGCGCCGGCGTTGGTGAGGACCTGCACGCGGACGTACGTGCTGTCGCCATCGACGTTCGCCAGTGCATCTCCCGGCATTTCGTGCACGAACGCGGCGGTGTTCTTGCGGAACATGGGAATGTTGGGAACTCCCTCGACGGCCATCACGGCGGCGGCCAGGTCCCTGGCGAGCTGGGCTGTGTCCGGAAAGGTTCCGGCCGCGGCGTAGACATCGATCGTCGGCATGGGAGTCTCCAATGGCAGGCGTTGGGCACCCTGACGGGCATCACAGGTTGTATGGAACGTAGCATGGATCGAGGTAGCCGCACATGGCACGGGGAGTGCATTCTGACTGGACACGCATCGAGGCGGCACCCGTCCGTCCCCCAGGAGAAATCCGAAGAACAGGAGCACCAGTGAAGGCCATCGTGTACGAGAAGACAGGGCCGTCGTCGGTGATGGTCCTCCACGACAAACCGCTGGTGGCACCCGGTCCGGGCCAGGCCAGGGTCAAGGTGGTGGTCTCCGGCGTCAATCCCACCGATTGGAAGGCCCGTGCCGGCACCGGTTCCGAAGCGATGTTGGAGGCAGCCAAGGTGCCCAATCAGGATGGGGCCGGCGTCGTGGACGAGCTCGGACCCGGCGTGGCGGGGCTGTCCGTCGGGGACCGCGTGTGGCTGTGGGATGTTGCCTGGGGCGGCAATGAGGGAACAGCCCAGGAGTTTGTGGTGGTGCCGGCCGCGCAGGTCGTTGCACTTCCGGACACCGAATCCTTCGACACCGGTGCATCGCTGGGCATCCCGGCGTTGACAGCCCATCGTGCGCTGGCCTCATATGCGGGCGGGCCGGCCAGGCTTTCCCCGGGATCCTTGGCAGGGCGCGTCGTGTTGGTTACCGGGGGCGCCGGCGCCGTCGGGCATGCGGCCATCCAACTTGCCCGGTGGTCAGGCGCAACAGTCATCACCACCGTGAGCGGGGACGAGAAGGGTGGACTTGCCCGCCGCGCCGGCGCCCATGCCGTGGTCAACTACCGCGTGGACGACGTCGCGGACGCCATACGCCAGGCCGCCCCCGGAGGCGTTGATGTGGTCATCGACGTCAACGCCCCCGCCAACATCGGCACCGACATCGAGGTGCTTAAGCCCGGCGGAACCATTGCCATCTATGCCGCTGCGCCCGGTGAATCCCTGGCCATTCCCATCCGGGAGAGCATGGCCAAAAACGTCAACTACCAGTTCATCCTCACGTACACGGTGACGGAGCAGCAGAAGGCGGCGGCCGTGGCCGACGTCGGCGAGGCGCTGAAGGCGGGGGTCCTGCGGGTCGGTGACGACCACGGCCTGCCCGTATCCCGCTTCCGCCTTGAGGACACGGCACTGGCGCACGACGCCGTGGAGGCCGGCTTCGTCGGAAAGGTCCTGGTCGACGTCTCCGCACCCTGAGATTCAAGCCGGGACGGGTAGCACCCCCTGTCAGGCGATCATGAACTCCCGCGGATCCAGCGGACGCGAGACGATTCTGATGTCGCCGATCGTGCCGATCCAGGTCTTGTCCAGCTCGCCCGCCCAGGAGTAGGCGCCAACGGCCCAAGGAGCCCCGGATTCGGCTCCGGCCAGACCCTTGTTGACGGTCGAGGGATTGCGGACCACCGCGCAGCCGTCGATGTACATCGTCGTGTTGCGGCCGTCGTTGACGACTGCCACGTGCCACCAGCGGGTGGTCCGCAGCTCGTGCCCCCAATTCGTCGTCGAGCGGTCCAGGTTCGTCGGGTAGACGCACCACTGCAGCTCGCGGCCACCACTGATGGACAATGTGGCGGTGGGTTCATCGACGTCGCCAATCGCGCGGCCGGCCGTCTTGGCCGACACCCAGCGGGAGATGAGGGCGCTCCAGGCAGAATCGCCTGTGAACGGTTCGGGCAGCTTGAAGAACGCCTCGAAGGTGTATCCCTTGTCGAAGGAAGCCTTGTTGAGCGGCGCCGCGTCAACGGTGCGCAGGTAGGCTCCGGTGTCCTTGGTCCCGGTGAAGCGCACCGAGCCCCGGGCCGGCTGGGAGGGGTGGGAGTCCACGGTGAAGGCCAGCGGCACCGTCGAGGGCCCGGTGGCAACGAGCGTGTTCCCGCGGCCGGAGGCGTCCTCCACCGTGCGGCCAGCGGCCAGGGAGCCGGATCCCTCGAAGCGCCAGTACGCCTCGGTCCCAGCGGTGACCATCGCCGACGCCGGGCGGGGGTCCCGGGGCGTCGGAGCCCGCAAGGCCGCTGGAAGGGCAAAGGAGAAGCGGTCGGTTCCGGCCGTGAGCTGCAGTTCTTCGCGCTCGAGCTGGTTGAGGCCGTGTCCACTGATGTACGGTACCTCCGTGGACACGTCCACCACGCCGCGGTCCAAGTCGAAGCGGTAGAGGCGCACCGCCGCCGCTCCGCCATAGTAGAGCTCCTGGTAGTTCGCGAGGTGGAGTTCTACGGGGTTGCCCGCGGCGTTGGTCTGGGTGAGGCGGCCCGAGGGCCAGAAGTGGCCGTTGATGCTGAGGAACACCTGCTCGTGGTCCTTGATGAGGTTGTCCCAGACAAGCTTGCCGTGGCTGCTCAGGACCGGCGTCCCGCCGTCGGCGGAGAGGGCGTCGTGGACGGTGATGATGGTGGGAGTCTGTGCATTGGCTTCGAGCACGGACCGCGCCCAGGCGATGCCCGCAGCGGACAACCTCCAGTCCAATGCCAGCAGCAGGAACGTCGTCCCCGCGCCATCGAAACTGTAGGCGGAGTTGTAGCCACCTGCGTCCTGGGCGATGCGCTGGCGGCCGGCGAGCGGAGGCAGGGTGTCGAGGAATGGGGTCCGCCCCCGCTGGTCATCCGTGCCCGAGTTCGGGAGATCGTGGTTTCCCGCGAGCACGGAGAACGGAATCTTCTTCTTGGCAAGGATGCCGAAGGGTCCCTTGGCGGCCTCGATTTCCGTGGCGCGCCCATTCTGGGTGACGTCGCCGAGGTGGGCGGCGAAGGCGAGGTCCTTGATGCCCGCGAGGTACTTCATGGTTTCCGCGAGCGGCTCCGGGTGGAGCGCCTCGCCGTCGAACAGGTACTGCGTGTCGGGGATGATGGCGAGCGTAAACACGCGCGAAGAGCCGCCCGAGGGGGCCGCCGGCACGGCGGCGGATGCCGCCGTGGGAAGCAGAAAGGGCCCGGCCGCGGCGGCGCCGACTCCGGCCAGGCCGCCGGCAAGCATGGAACGTCGTGAGAGTGTGGTTGACATGCCTGCGACGCTACGAGGCCGTCGTGAACGGCAGGAGACGGCGGCGTAAACACATGAGGTAGGACCTTAGTCGGCGGAGGAGGGAGGGCTCCCGCACTCCCTCCTCCGTTCCGAATCCGCCCGGCGCAGCGGCCGGGAGGCCGGAATCTACCGGTTGATGGTCTCCAGCTTGAGCATCTTGGCGATCACGCCGTCGAGCTCGGAATCGTCGAAGATCTTCTTCCAGTCGTCCTTGATGATGGTGTCCCGCCCGTACTGGATGGCGATTTCGCAGGCCTCGGAGAACGGGTTGGAGCCGCGCAGGGCGTTGGTCAGGGCGATCTGCACGTGGCCGAACAGCATGGCCTTGGCGGCCGCCTCCGGAACTCCGGCGGTGTGGATGGTCTCGTGGAGGGCCTCGTTCAGCAGGGTGCCGATCATGCAGGCGACAGTCTCCACGAGCGTGGGCTCCAGGATGGCCAGCTGCTTCACGGTGACCCAGTGGACGTCGATCACGGGGGCGTAGATGACCTTGATGGTGGCCTCGGCCGCGGCACGGGCGGCCTCGGAGGCATCTTCATCAATGGCGGCAACGACGTTCTGCGGGGCGCCCTGGCCGCCAAAGGTGTCGGCCCATTCCTCCTTGGTGGTGCGCTCCAGGAACACAGACGGGTGGCACGGGTGGGCTACGGCCTGGACCACGTCATCGCGCTTGGCCAGCAGCCCCGCGTAGGCGGCGGCCGGGTCCAGCGTCAAGAGGATGGCGCCGGGCTTCATCTGGGGAACGACGCCTTCGGAGATGATGCCTAGAAGGGTGTCGGGCACGGCGAGGATCACGACGTCGGCGCCCTTGACGGCGTCGTCCGTGGCTGTGATCTCGCGGCCTTCGGCGCGGACCCGGTCCTGGCCGGCGGGCGAGTTTTCACTGTAGTAGACGGTGTGGGCGCTCTTTTGGAGGTTGGCGGACACGCGCATGCCCATTTTTCCACCGGCTCCGACGACTGCGACGGTCAATTCTGCTGCTGACATTTCACTTGCTCCTTAGGAAATCGAGGCTTTGCTGGGTCCACTGGTTTTCGAGGCGGATGGTCTCCGCCTCCGAGTCCTGCCACGGCAGCCAGTGTTCGACGATCTGGTTGATGTTTCTTTCGTGGGGGCGGAACATCCCGGCCATGTAGTCATAGTCGAGAAGCCCCTCCCCGAGCGGCGCGCCGGAATACGTAAATCCGACCCACCCCTCCTTGCGGCTGAACGCAAAGTCTTTGATGTGCATGTTCAGGACATAGGGCGCGACGGCGTCGATCACCGGGTTCGGCAGCTCCAGGGCCGCGACCGTGTTGGCAGGGTCGGCGCAAATGCCCAGGGATGGGTCGCCCACGCGGCGGATGACCTCCAGAATCCGGGAGGTTGGCACCTGCTCGTAGGTTTCGACGGCGATCTTGACCCCGGCTGCCTCGAATTCCGGCAGGACCTCGGTGAAGATCTCCACGGCCTCATCCGCCGACGGCGCATGGCCCGGGACGTTGAACATGGTCCGCAGCAGCGGCGCACCGAGGATCCCGGCGATCCGCAGGAACCTGCGCAGATGCTCCGGCGCGATGCCCTTGGTGCCCAGTTCCAGCCCGATACCCAGCGAATCCGCTGTGGCCCGCACCTGGGCCAGTTCCGCATCAGTCATCGATTCAAGCGGAGCGTAGTCGCAGATCTGGAACAACTCCACGCCTAGAGCTGCGGACCGTTCCAGGGCCTGGTGGATGCTCAGCGGCTGGGACACGTGCTCCGAGAGCTGCCAGAAGAAGGCGTAGCTGCTCAGGCCGATGGTTGAGCCCATGAGGCCACCCCCGCTCCAAAGTGCAGCGCCAGGCGCTCGGTGGTCTCGTCGAGAATGGCCGTCAGGGCCTGTGGATCGTGGGCGAAGCGCCCCAGAAAGAGCCCGGCGACGGCGGTGTCCAGCTGGTCGATGAGCCCGGGTCCCGCGCTGCCGCCGTAGATGACACGGCTGGCGGCCTGTCCGGGAAGGGTTTGCAGGTGCGCATCGATGCCGCGGACCACCTCGCCGATGAAGGCTGGGGTTGCCGGCTCTGCGGCGCCGATGGCCCACTGGGGTTCATAGGCGACGATGGTCCGGCCGGCCAGCCCAAGGCTGGCGGCGCGGGTCAAGGCCGAATCGATCTCCCTGACACAGTGCGCGATGGCCTGGACCGCCGATCCCTGCTGCGGTTCGCCCACACACAGGACCGGGACGAGCCCGTTGCGGTAGGCGGCAGCTGTCTTCAGCCCGACGACGTCATCGTCCTCGCCGAAGATCCGCCGGCGCTCGGCATGGCCCACCTCCACATACCGGCCACCGAGTTCGGCGATCGTCGTGCCGCTGACCTCGCCGGTGTAGGCGCCCTCGTCCTCCCAGAAGATGTCCTGGGCTCCGGCTGCAGCGCCGGAGCCGGCCAGCAGCGCGGCCGATTCCGGCAGCGCGGTGAAGCTGGGCAGGATGAACAGTTCGATGTCGCCGCGCTGGACGGCAGGGTGTGCGGCGGCGAGGGCGGCCACCGCCCGGCAATAGTCCAGTGTGCGCGCATGGCCGAAGTACATCTTCAGGCTGACGCCGACGATGGCGGCAGGCTTAGCAGGAAGTGACACCCTCGTAGTCCTTAATCAGTGTGACCTTGTCCGCCGAGGCGGACGTCTCGTCAAAGGTGTAGGTGAGCCATTCCCGGGCGAGCCGGCGGGCCAGCTCCAGGCCGACCACCCGCTCGCCGAACGTCAGAACCTGGGCATTGTTGCTTAGGACGGAGCGCTCCACGGAGAAGCTGTCGTGGGCCGTGACCGCGCGGATGCCGGGAACCTTGTTGGCCGCGATAGCCACGCCCAGCCCCGTTCCGCAGACCAGCAGGGCGCGGTCGGCCTTGCCGGCGGCAATGAGCTCGGCGGCGGCGATGGCGACCGACGGATATGGGGTGTGGGCGCTGGCATCCACACCGACATCAACAACGGATTCGACGAGGCCGCTGGCCAGAAGATCCGCCTTCAGTGCCTCCTTGTAGGTGAACCCGGCGTCATCGGACCCGATGACCAGGCGCAGTTTGGCGCTCATGCTGTCTCCTTGATTTTGGTGCCCTCGGTGAGGGTGGTGTGGATTGCGTGGACGATCAGCGCCATGGACACGGCACCGGCATCGGGGGTGCCGAGGCTCTTCTCGGCGTGGGGGCGGGCGCGGCCCATAAGGGGCAGCATCCCGGCGGTGTCGTCGGCCGCCTGCTGGGCGGCGATGGCGGCAGAGCCCCAGGCGCTGGTGAGTGGCTGCCCGGCATCCACAGCGGAGGCAAGGGCGTCGCGGAACGGAACCAGGACGTCCACGAGGGTCTTGTCCCCGGGCTTGGCCTTGCCGAACTCCATGATGGCCGCGGCGGCATCGGCCACACCGGCCGAGACGGTGCCAGCGCTCGGGGCGTCAGTGTTGCCGAGCGCATCACCGACGGCCCGCAGGGCCAGGCCCCACAACACGCCGGACGTACCGCCGGCCTTGTCGGCCCAGGCATCGGCGGCCAGGTGAAGGGTTGTGGCAGCACCGGCCCCGCGGGCGACGGCGTCGGCTGCGGCGCCGACGGCGGCACGGACGCCGCGTTCCATGCCGATCCCGTGGTCGCCGTCGCCGGCGATGGCATCGATGCGGCCCAGCTCACCGGCGTTGGCGTCGACGACGTCCTTCGCTGCACCGAGTGCGGCCAGGACCCGGATGGCGCCGGCCCGGGAGGCCTCGCTGGCCTCCGGGATGGCTGCCACGGCTTCGGCCGGCACGGCGTCGTCCACCACGGTGTCCAGCGGAGCCGCTGTGACGGCACCGCGGCGGAAGGCGGGCGCGTCGACGGGCGCGTGCCACAGCGTTTCAAGTTCATCATCGAGCCAGAACAGGGTCAGCGAAACGCCGGCCATGTCAAAGCTGGTCACTAGTTCGCCAACCTGCGGATCCACGGTTTCCAGGCCCGCGTCGGCAAGCAGCTGGGCCACCCGGCGGTAGACGACGAAGAGTTCCTCGTACTTCACGCTGCCCAGTCCGTTGAGGATGGGCACCACGCGCCGGCCGGCGGGGGAAGCCTGGACCAGATCCTCGGGGACCTCCTGAAGGAGGCGGGCCACCAAGAGCTCGGCCAGTCCATCCGCCGTCGGGATCCCAGACTCCCCAATGCCTGGTTCGCCATGGATGCCCATGCCCACGGCCATGCGGCCCTCGGGGACGGAGAAGAGCGGATTCTCGGCGCCCGGCAGGGTGCAGCCGGTGAAGGCGACGCCGAAGGAGCGGGTGCGCTCGTTGGCGCGCTCGGCGATGATGACCGTCTCGTCCAGGGAGAGGCCCGCCTCGGCGGCAGCGGCGGCCACCTTGAAGACGGTCAAGTCGCCGGCAATGCCGCGGCGCTTGGACCGTTCCTGCACAGGGGCGCTGGAGACATCGTCGGTGACGGCAATGCTGCGGCAGTCGATGCCCTCGGCGTGCAGGCGGTCCTGGGCCTGGTTGAAGTTGAGCACATCGCCGGCGTAGTTGCCATAGCCAAGCAGAACTCCCCCGCCATTGCTGGCCGCCTTGGCCACCGTGTACACCTGCTGGGCCGACGGCGAGGCGAAGAGATTGCCCATCGCGGCTCCGTGGGCCAGCCCCTGGCCGACGAGTCCGGCGAAGGCCGGGTAGTGGCCGGAGCCGCCGCCGATCACCAGCGCGGCCGTGCCCGGAGTGCTCCGCGTGCTGCGGACCACTCCCCCGGCGACGCGCTTGACCCAGCGGCCGTGGGAGGCCACAAAGCCGTCAATCATTTCGTCGGCGAAGGCTGTGGGTTCATTGAAGAGTCGGGTCATGAGGAGTTTCCTGGACTAGTCGTAGCGGAATTCATCTTTGGGAGGGTGGAGCCGGCGGGTGCCGCGCGGCCGTTCATGCCTTGCTGCGGCGGCCGGCGTTGGCTAAGTCCTTGGCGGGCTCGGCCGGGGAGGCCATTCCGCTGCGGCTGAGGACCACCATGAGGATGGCGGAGATGAGCATGAAGCCGCCGACGACGAACATTGGCACCGTGTAGCCGCCCGTCCAGTCCTTCAGCCAACCGGTGATGTAGCCGGCACTGAATCCGGCGAGGTTGCCAACGGTGTTGATCAGGGCGATCCCCGCCGCGGCAGCGGCGCCGGTGAGGAACCGCGTGGGTACGGTCCAGAAGTTCGGCAGTGCGGCAAAGATGGACATGGCCGTGATGGTGATGACGACAATCGTGGCGGCGGGCGATCCGGCGAACAATGCCAGCGGGATGCTCAGGGCGCCAACCAGCGCCGGCAGTGCGATGTGCCAGGTCTTGACGCCGCGCTTGGTGGCGTCCTTGGACCAAAAGTACAGGGCGACGGCGGCGGGGATGTAGGGAATGGCTGTGATCAGGCCCTTTTGGAAGACATCAAACTTGGTGCCGTAGAGGCCCTCGAAGCCGGCGATGATGGTGGGCAGGAAGAACGCCAGCGCATACAGGCCATAGATGAAACCGAAATAGATGGCCGAGAGCATCCAGACCTTGCCGTTGCCAAAGACCGTCAGGACGCTGGCGTGCTTGTTGGCGGCGGCCGTTTCCTTCTTTTCCGCCGCCAGTGCGCCGGTCAGCCAGACCTTCTCCTCGGCGCTGAGCCACTTGGCCTTTGCCGGGGAATCGGCCAGGTAGAACCAGGCCACCACGCCGATGACGATGGCGGGGATGGCCACGCCGAGGAACATGAAACGCCAGCCCTCAAGGCCGAAGAAGACGCCGTGCTGCTGGATCAAGGCACCGGCCAGCGGTGCGCCGATGACTGTGGTCAGGGGCTGGGCCAGGTAGAACAGCGCCAGGATCTTGCTGCGGTGCCGGGACGGAACCCAGAGGCTGAGGAAGAGGATGGCGCCGGGGAAGAATCCGGCCTCGGCCACACCCAGGATGAACCGCAGTACATAGAGGTGTTCGACGCTGCCCACCCAGGTGAAGAGCAGGGACACGATCCCCCAGCTGACCATGATGCGGGCGAGCCAGCGGCGGGCGCCGAATTTGTGCAGGGCCAGGTTGCTGGGCACCTCCAGCAGGATGTAGCCGATGAAGAAGACGCCGGAGGCGAAGCCGAACTGCGCCGCCGACAGGCCAAGGTCCGCGTTCATGCCATTGGGGCCGGCGAAGGAGATGGCCGTGCGGTCCAGGTAGTTGATAAAGAACATGAGGGCCACGAACGGCACCAGCCGCACCGCGACTTTTCTGATCGCGGATTTCTCGACCACCGATTGAGCGGTGTCCACATTGACTCCTAGAAGGTTGGTGTCCCGGCCACATGCAGCGGTGGATGCGGGGACTGATTCCCAAGGCCATCCGGCGGGATCCCCGGTGGCTAAGTGTTGTGATCTAAACCATAGATCCGGAATCCAAATTGGTCAACCGGTTGACGTGTTTGATTTTCAAACCGTCATATTTGAAGGCCGTCATCCGCCGCTCCGACGACCTTCAGGGAATTGGTCCACCAATTGCTACGCTGTGAGTGTGTCAACATACTCCGCCGATTCGGCAGCAAAAATCAGCTCCGCCCTCGGCTCCGTGGGGCACGGCTCAGTGGTTTCCGAAGTGGCGGAGCGGCTGTTGGCCTACTTCACCAGCGGTGACATCGCCATCGGTACGAGACTGCCCGCCGAGCGCCAACTGGCCGCATCCCTGGGCGTCGGCCGTTCGGCCGTGCGCGAGGCGCTGGCCGCACTGGAAATCATGGGCATCGTGATCGTCCGACCGGGATCCGGCACCTACCTGCGCGGAGGCATCTCGGAGCTGCTCCCCCGCACCCTCAGCTGGGGAATGATGCTCGGCGCCCCCCGGACCAGGGAGCTTGTTGAACTGCGCAGCGGACTGGAGGTCCAGGCGGCGCAGCTTGCCGCCGAGCGGATTGATGACGCGGCATTGGAGAGGATGCGGGAGCATCTGCAGGCCATGGCGGACAGCCTTGGCGATCTTGCCGCCTTCGTTGACGCCGACGCCGCCTTCCACCGCGAAATCGCCGAGGGCTCGGGAAACCAGGTCCTCCAGGAGCTGCTGCAAAGCATCAGGTCGCTGCTGCGGATTTGGGTCGACAGGGCCCTGACGGACGAAGGCCATGCCGAGGCGGCCCTGAAGGAACACCGCGCGATCTTTGCCGCGCTCGAAGCCCGCGACCCATCAGCTGTCACGGCAACCATGCAGTCCCACATGGAAACCGCATCCGGCCGCCTGTTGACGGGCTTCGAAGCGGCCCAGTAGGCGGCCGTCAGCCGCGGAAATCCTCCGTGGTGACGACCCTCAGGAACGCCGCGATCTCCGCCGGCATGTCCACGGAATCATTGTCGAGCAGCCACTGGACCTGAAGTCCGTCCATCAGCGCAATGAGTTGGCGCGCGGCCGCCCCCGGCGGCAGTCCAGCCCTGAGCTGGCCCAAATCGTCCATGTCTGAGAAGGCCCGCGTCAGCGTGGCCCGCGTCCAGTTGTAGCGGTTCTTAAAATACTGGTGCGCCGGGTGCTCCTCAGCGGTGGCCTCGGCCGACAACACGCAATAGAGCGCCACCAGACCGGGAACCGTGGTGTTGTAGCGGGCTAGATCCACCATGCCGCCCAGCAGCTCTGCACCCCTGGCCGACAACGAATTGGTCAGGGCGACGGATTCCTCATCCCGCAGCGTGAGGACTGATTCCAGCAGCGCCTCTTTGGACGCAAAATGGTGCAGCAGCCCGGCCTGGCTCAGCCCCACCTTCTCGGCAACGTCCTTCAGGGACCCGGACCGGTAGCCGGACACGGCAAAAACTTCGAAGGCGGCCTTCAGAATTTCCGCGCGGCGCGCTTCGGTCTTCGCATAGGCGCCCCTGGGCCCGCTCCGGCGTGAAGGAGGCACAGTAGTGTCGCCCGTCGTCTGTGTCATGGATAACACCCTAGCGGACTGGCCATTCTTGACAGAATTGGTCAACCTCTGTGCGGGACGTCACAATTCATAACGATTCAATCTCTTCGTTGAAAACCTAGTACCTGGTTGGTTTTTGCTGTTACGGTCATTTCCAATGGCCGTCCACGGTGGACGCCACTAACCCTGAAGGGGACCGAAGATGTTCCGACCTAGGCGAATGGCCGCAGTTCTTGCCGCCGTTGCTTTGGGCCTCGCCGGCTGCTCAGCCGGCGGCGACGCCTCCCAAGCACAAACCTCCCAAACCCTCACCCTCGGCACCCTCCAGGCGCCCAAGACGTTTGCCGCGAACCAGTCCGAGTTCGCCAACCTGTCCCCGTACTACCAAGCCGTGTACGACACCCTGATCCGGATGAAGCCGGATGGATCACTGGTGCCAATGCTGGCCACGGAGTGGACCTACAACTCGGACAAGACAGTCCTGACGCTCAAGCTGCGCAGCGACGTGAAGTTCACCGACGGCACCGCCTTTGACGCCGCCGCCGCCGCGGCGAACCTCGAGCGGTTCAAGGCCGGCACCTCGCCGGACGCCCAGTTCATGGCCGCCCTGGCCTCGGCGAAGGCCGTGGACGCAGCGACGCTGGAGCTCACCCTCTCGGCCCCGGACCCGGCCTTCTTGAACTACCTGTCCAAGGACGCGTCCTTCATGCAGAGCCCCGCATCGTTCACCGCTGCGGACATTGCCACCAAGCCCGTCGGCTCCGGCCCGTACCTGCTGGACACCGCCGCAACGGTGACGGGAACCTCCTATGTCTACAAGCGCAACCCGGACTACTGGGACAAGGACCTGGTCCACTACGACAACCTGGTGCTGAACGTCTACAGCGACCAGACCTCGCTGCTGAACGCCATCAAGTCCGGCACCCTCAACGGTGCCAACACCGCCGACAACAACACGCTCACCGAGATCGAAGCAGCTGGCTACAAGGTCAACCCGCTTCAGCTGAACTACGCCGGGCTGCTGCTCTTCGACCGGGCCGGCACCACCAACCCGGCCCTGAAGGACGTCCGCGTCCGCCAGGCCATCAACTACGCCTTCGACACCAAGTCGCTGCTCCAGTCCCTGGGCCAGGGCTACGGTGAGCTGACAGCGCAGGTCTTCCCGCCGTCGTCGGACGCCTTCGACAAGTCCTTGGACTCCCGGTACGCCTATGACCCCGCCAAGGCCAAGTCGCTGCTGGCCGAGGCTGGCTACGCCAGCGGCCTGACGCTGAAGCTGCCCTCGTCCACGCTCTTCGGCACCTCGCTGCCGGCACTGATCACCCAGCAGCTCAAGGACGTCGGCATTACCGTCGAGTTCACCGATACGGGCAACAACTTCATCGCCGATCTGCTGGCCCCCAAGTACGGCGTGACCTACATGATCCTGGAGCAGCAGTCCGACTGGCAGCTGATCAACATGATGCTGGCACCGACCGCCCCGTGGAACCCGTACAAGTACGAGGACCCGAAGGTTGATGAGCTCATCAACACCGTCCACCTCGGTTCGGCTGATGAGCAGAAGAGCGCAGCCAAGGAGCTGAACAAGTACATCGTGGAGCAGGCCTGGTTCGCTCCCTGGTACCGCCCGCAGTCCAGCTACGTCACCGACGCCAAGACCAACGTCGAGGTCCAGACGGGCAACGCCTACCCGTTCATCTGGTCCTTCTCCCCCGCCTCCTAGCGGACAGCTGCGGGGCGGGGCCGCACACCAGCGGCCCCGCCCCGCAGCTTCAGGAACTCCCTAAGGAATTGTCGATGTACCGATTCGTGCTGCGGCGCCTGCTCTCCGGCGTCCTCCTTTTGTTCGTTATTACCACCGTTGCCTACCTGCTGCTCTATGCAGGCGGCGGCGACATCGCCCGCCGCATCGTGGGCCCCACGGCCAGCGAAGCCCAGGTGGCGCTGAAGGCCCACGAGCTGGGCCTGGACCGGCCGCTGGTCCTGCAGTACTGGAGCTGGCTCACCCATGCCGTCACCGGGGACCTTGGCCGGTCCTGGTTCAATGGCCAGCTGGTCAGCACCGGCGTCAGCACCCGGATGTCGGTGACCATCTCCCTGGTCCTCGGGGCCACCATCATCTCGGCAGTGGTCTCCGTTGTCATCGCCGTCTGGGCCGCCGTCCGCCGCGGCTGGGTGGACCGCGTGGTCCAGTTTGTCGGCGTCCTGGGCTTCGCCATCCCGGGATTCCTCATTGCGCTCGGGCTCGTGTCGCTGTTTGCGCTGAACCTGAAGTGGTTCAAGGCCACCGGCTACATCCCCATCACGACGTCGTTCGCCGGCTGGGCGTCGACAGTCACGCTGCCGATCATCGCCCTCTCCATCGGCGCCATTGCCGCCGTTGTCCAGCAGGTCCGCGGATCCCTGATCGATGCGCTCCGCCAGGACTACGTCCGCACGCTCCGCGCCAGGGGGCTGTCCTTCAACCGCGTTGTCTACAAGCACGTGCTGCGCAATGCCGGCGGCCCCGCACTGGCTGTCCTAGCCGTGCAGTTCATAGGCCTGCTCGGCGGCGCCGTCATCGTTGAACAGATCTTCGCCCTGCCTGGCCTGGGGCAGATCACCGTAGCCGCCACCGGCCAGGGCGACATCCCGGTGGTGATGGGCGTCGTCGTGGCCACCGCCGCCCTCGTCGTCACCGTCAACCTCATCATCGACCTGGCCCAGGGCTGGCTCAATCCGAAAGTTCGCTTGTCATGATCGATACCCCCACAGCGCTGCCCACCCCGGCGGCCAAGGTCCCCCTGTTCCGCAGGCTCCTCGCGCACCCCACCGGTGCGGCCTCCCTGCTGGTCCTGTTCCTCGTGGCCCTCGCCTCGGTGCTGGCACCGCTGCTTGCCTCCCACGATCCCAACACGGCCGATCTGCAGTCGGTGCTGGCCAAGGCCGGATCCGAGCACCTGCTCGGGGCGGACAGTGCCGGACGCGACGTCTTCAGCCGGCTGCTGTTTGCCGGCCAGTTCAGCCTTGCCGGCGCCCTGGTGGCCCTCGCCGTGGCAGTGCTGCTGGGTGTCACGGGCGGGCTGGTCGCCGGCTACTACGGCGGCTGGTTTGATTCCGTGTCCTCCTGGCTCACCGGCCTGCTGATGGCACTGCCGGGCATGGTGGTGCTGCTGGCGGCCCGCGCCGTCCTGGGCCCGTCGATGTGGCTGTCCATGATGATCTTCGGCATCCTGCTCTCGCCCGCCTTTTTCCGGCTGGTGTACGCCTCCGTCACGGCCGTCCACAACGAGCTCTACGTTGACGCTGCACGGGTCTCGGGTCTCAGCGACGTCCGGATCATCGGCCGGCACATCCTCACCGTGGTGCGGGCGCCCGTCATCATCCAGTCCGCCATGGTCCTGGGCATTGCCATCGCGATCCAGGCCGGCCTGGAATTCCTGGGCCTGGGCGACATGAACATCCCCACCTGGGGCAGCATGCTCAACGAAGGCTTCATCAACCTGTACAAGTCCCCCACCCTGGTCCTCTGGCCCGCACTAGTGATCGGCGCCGTCTGCGTTGCCCTGACCCTGCTGGCCAACGCCATGCGTGATGAACTCGAGCGCAGCCGCGGGCCGGCCAAACGCCGCAAGCGTGCCTCCTCGGCGGCCGCCGACGAGGCGGAGGCAACCGCCAAGCGCGGCGACGCCGCCGTCATCCACCCCGAGGAGACCACAGGTTCAGCCGGCGGCATCCTGCTGGAGGTCATCGGACTGGGCGTCGGCTACGACCAGGCGGACGGCTCCACCTCGCATGTGGTCAACCACGTGAACCTGCGGGTCCGCCGCGGCGAGGTCCATGGCCTGGTCGGTGAATCGGGCTCCGGCAAGACCCAGACTGCCTTCTCCATCCTGCGCCTCCTGCCGCAGGGCGGGCGTGTCACCGGCGGCTCGATCATCTTCGACGACGAGGACCTGGCCCAGCTGAGCGAGAAGGAGATGACGAAGGTCCGCGGCAAGCGGATCGCCTACATCCCCCAGGAACCGATGTCCAACCTGGACGCCGCGTTCACCATCGGCAGCCAGCTCATGGAACCGATGCGGGTGTGCCTGGGCATCTCCAAGGCCGAGGCCCGCGAGCGTGCGCTGGCCCTGCTGGCGAAGGTGGGCATCCCCAACCCGGAACGCACCTTCAACGCCTATCCGCATGAAATCTCCGGCGGCATGGCCCAGCGTGTGTTGATTGCCGGCGCCGTGTCCTGCCAGCCGGATCTGCTCATTGCTGACGAGCCCACCACGGCCCTGGATGTCACGGTGCAGGCCGAGGTTCTGAACCTGCTGCGTGAACTCCAGGACGAGCTGCAGATGGGCGTGATCCTGGTGACGCACAACTTCGGTGTCGTGGCGGATCTGTGCGACAGCGTGACTGTGATGCAGACGGGCCGCGTGGTGGAGACCGGTCCCGTCCGGGCCATCTTCAACAATGCCGGCCACCCCTACACCCGCCAACTGCTCGACGCGATCCTGGAGGACACTGCCCCGCGTGGAGCTCTCAAGAACAGTCCGCTGAACACCGGAACCCCCAACACCCTCTCAGGAGTGACGCTGTGAACGACACACTGCTGGACGTCAGGGACGTCGTCGTCGAATATCCGCTGAAAGGGTTCCGCAAGGAGCCGTTCAAGGCACTGAAGGGTGTATCGCTGGACATCCGTCCGGGCGAAACTGTGGGCCTGGTGGGTGAATCAGGGTCCGGCAAGACCACCCTGGGCCGGGCCGTGCTGGGGCTGGCCCCCGTCACCGGCGGCAGCATCAAGTACCGCGGCCAGGAGATCTCCCAGGCCACCCGGGCCCAACGCCGGGAGCTCAGCCATGAAATCCAGGTGGTTTTCCAGGATCCCTACACCTCGCTGAACCCCTCCATGACCATCGAGCAGATCCTGGTTGAGCCGCTGACCGTCCGCAAGGTGGAGCGCCAGGCGGCCAACAGGCGCGTTGCCGAGCTGCTGGACCAGGTGCGGCTGCCGCAGGACGCGGCCCAGCGCCTGCCCCGGGAGTTCTCCGGCGGACAGCGCCAGCGTGTCGCCATCGCGCGCGCCCTGGCCCTGGACCCGAAGCTGATCGTCTGCGACGAGCCCGTCTCGGCGTTGGACCTTTCCACCCAGGCCCGGGTCATGGACCTGTTCATCGAGATCCAGGAGCGGACGGGCGTCGCCTACCTCTTCGTCTCGCACGACCTCGCCGTCGTCCGGCACCTCAGCCACCGTGTGGCGGTGATGTACCACGGCGAGATCGTGGAATGGGGCGACGGCGACCAGGTCACCGGCTCCCCCGAGCACCCTTACACGCAGCGGCTCTTCATGGCTGCGCCGATCCCGGATCCGGACCGGCAGGCCAGGCACCGGGCCGACAGGCTCCGGCTCCTTGACCTGCAGCACCAGCAGGACCTCCAGGCCGGCGTGGCCTAGCACTCCCCCGCCCGGCCCCCAGCTTCCCACCACACGAAAGGCGAGCGCATGACGCAGGCCTCCACCACAGCACATCCAGAACTCTCCGCCCGTGCCACCTTCCCCGCCGGCTTTGCCTGGGGCGTCGCCACTGCGGCGTACCAGATCGAAGGCGCCGTCGCCGAGGGCGGCCGCGGGCCCAGCATCTGGGACAGCTTCTCCCACCAGAGCGGAACCACCATCCACGGCGACACCGGGGACATTGCCTGCGACCACTACCACCGCTGGGAGGGGGACCTCGACCTCATGGCAGAGCTCGGCATCCCCTCCTACCGGTTGTCCCTGTCCTGGTCGCGCCTGCAGCCCACCGGCACCGGCCCGCTCAATCCCGAGGGCGTCGCCTTCTACCGGAACCTGCTGGCCGGCTGCGCCGCCCGGGGCATCACCCCCTACGTCACGCTGTACCACTGGGACCTGCCGCAGCCGCTGCAGGACGACGGCGGCTGGCCGGCACGGCACACGGCCTCCCGTTTTGGCGACTATGCCGGGCTCGTCGCCGATGCCCTGGGCCATCTGGCGGAGCACTGGATCACCATCAACGAGCCGATGTGCGCGGCCTTCCTGGGCCACTCCTGGGGCATGCAGGCACCGGGCAGCAAGGACGACAGGCTGGCCGTCCGCGCAGCGCACCACCTGCTGCTCGCCCACGGGCTGGCCCTGGCCGCGTTCCGGGAGCGCCGGCCGGAGGCCAAGGTGGGCATCACCAACATCATTGGCAATCTGAACCCTGCCACACAGTCCGAGGCAGACCGGCTGGCCACCGAGCATTGGGACGCCGTCAGCAACAGGATCTTCCTGGACCCCGTCTACCGGGGCCGCTACGCGGACTCCACCGTTGCCGCCTACGGCCAGTACGGGCTGACCGCCACGGGCGAGGGTGCCGGCGGAGGCGACCTCGTCCAACCCGGGGATCTGGCATTGATCTCCGCGCCCGGTGATTTTGCCGGCATCAACCACTACACCAATATGCTGGTCGCCGCCGGGGACGACACCGGCACCCCCAATTGGCAGCATGTCCGCCCTACGCCGTCCTCGTTCGGCTGGTCCGATACGCCCGAGGCACTGAAGACAGTGCTGAAGCGCGTGGCGTCCGAGTACACCAGCCTCCCCCTGTACGTGACGGAAAACGGCATCACCCTGCACGACTACGTCGATCCGAACGGCGAGGTCCGCGACACGGAGCGCATCCACTACCTGCGCGGCTACATCTCCGCCGTGGGCGAGGCCATCGCCGACGGCGTTGACGTCCGCGGCTACTTCGCCTGGTCCTTCATGGACAACTTCGAGTGGGCCGAGGGGTACGACAAGCGCTTTGGCCTGGTGTTTGTCGACTACGGCACCCAGCGGCGCATCCCCAAACAGAGCGCCCACTGGTACGGCGGCATGATCGCCGCCCAGCAGGACGGCGTCCGCCCGGCCCGCTCCACCGCGGGGGCCACCGCATGAGCATCGCAACTTCTCCTTCCACCACCGACGGGACCACCGCCTTGAACACCACCACCGCCGAGCACCTCTCCACCGAAGCGCGCTTGGCCTCGCTGCTGGCCGAGCTCACCCTCCAGGAGAAGGTGCAGCTGCTGACCGGCCGCGACTTCTGGACCACGTGGCCCATGGCGAAGATCGGCCTTCGCCGCATGCTGGTCTCGGACGGCCCCACCGGGGTCCGCGGGGAGGTCTGGGACGAACGCCACCCCTCCATGAACTTCCCCTCCGCGGCTGCCATCAGCTCGAGCTGGGATCCTGCCATGGCGGACCGCCTCGGTGCCGCGTCCGCCGTCGAGGCGCGGCGCAAGGGCGTCGACGTCGTCCTGGGCCCCACCATCAACCTGCACCGCTCCCCGCTGGGCGGGCGGCACTTCGAGGCCTTCAGCGAGGATCCCGTCCTGACGGCCGAACTCGCCGCCGCCTACGTCTCCGGCGTGCAGCGCAACGGCGTGGGCGCCACCCCGAAGCACTACGTGGCCAACGATTCCGAGACCGACCGTTTCACAGTGGATGTCCGGGTCGGCGAGCGGCCGCTGCGCGAGCTGTACCTGCTCGCCTTTGAAAAGGCCATTGTCGAGTCCAAGGCGTGGCTGGTCATGAGCGCCTACAACTCGATCAACGGAGCCACCGCCACCGAAAACGAACTGCTGGAAACGCCCTTGAACTCCGAGTGGGGTTTCGACGGCGTCGTCATCAGCGACTGGACGGCCGTGCGCAGCATCAACAGCGCCAACCACTCCCAGGATCTGGTCATGCCGGGCCCGGCAGGGCCGTGGGGCGAGGCGCTGGTCGCAGCCGTCACCGCCGGCGAGGTGGCCGAGGCCAGCATCGACCGCAAGGTGCTGCGCATCCTGCAGCTCGCCGCGCGGGTCGGTGCATTGGAGGGCTTCGACGCCGTCCAGGCCGAGCCGCTGGACCGCGAGGACCCCATCGCCTTCGCCCGCGAGGCCTCGGCCGCCGGGACCGTGATGGTCAAGAACGACGGCGTGCTGCCGCTGGATCCGGCAGCGGCCCCCCGCATTGCCGTCATCGGGCACAACGCCCGGTACGCCCGCACCCAGGGCGGCGGATCCGCAACGGTCGTCCCCGAACGGATCGTCACCCCCCTTGATGGCATCCGCTCCGCCTTTGGCGTTGACAAGGTCTCCTACAGCGTGGGGGCCGTGGTCCAGGAAGGCATTGCCGAACTCCCCCTGGAGCAGCTGGCCAACCCCGTCTCCGGCGGCCCCGGACTGCGCGTTCGGTTCCTTGGCGCGGGGGGCGAGGAGCTCTTCGCCGAAGACCGCCGCTCCACAGCACTGGTCTGGTTTGGCGGGGACGCACCCATCCTGTCCTCGGCCCTGGTCCAATTCCGCACCATCTACACCCCTGAGGAAACCGGGACCATCCGTCTGGGCTTCTCCACCGTGGGCACCGGGCGGATCTTCGTCGACGGCGTCCTGCGGCGCGAAGCCACCATCGTGGCCACCGGCACCGATCTGGGCGCGGCGTTCCTGGCACCACCCTCGGCCTCCGTGGAGGTGGCGGCCGTGGCCGGCGTCCCGCTGGACGTCGTCGTCGAACTCGACACCAGCGACCGCACCGGCGCCCTTGCCAACGCCCTGAGCATCACCATCGGCATCGAGGCGGACAACAGCAGCCCCGAGGCACTCATCGCCGAGGCCGTTGCGGCGGCCCGCGGCGCCGATGTTGCCGTCGTGGTCGTGGGGACCAATTCCCGGGTGGAATCCGAAGGCTACGACAGGACCTCCCTGGACCTGCCCGGACTGCAGGACCGGCTGGTCCACGCCGTTGCCGCGGCCAACCCGCGCACCATCGTCGTCGTGAACTCCGGCGCCCCGGTCCTGATGCCCTGGCGCGGCGAGGTGGCCGCGACCCTGATTGGCTACTTCGGCGGGCAGGAATTTGGCCGCGCCCTCACCGACATCCTTACCGGCGCCGTCGAGCCCGGCGGGCGGCTGCCCACCACCTGGCCGGCCACCCAGGAGGACGTCCCGGTCATCAACGTCACCCCCGCCGCCGACGGCACGCTGGTCTATGACGAGGGGATCCACATCGGCTACCGCGCCTGGCTGAAGGCCGGGGCAACACCGGCCTATGAATTCGGCTTCGGACTCGGCTACACGCAGTGGACGCTTGATTCCGTGGACGCCCCGGCGGTGGCGGAACCCGGCGGCACCTCCGCCGTGGTGGTGGCCCTGGCCAACACCGGCGCCCGTTCCGGCAAGACGGTGGTCCAGGTCTACGCCGAACGCGCCGACTCCGCCGTCGACCGCCCCGTCCGCTGGCTCGTTGCCTCCACGCCCGTCTGGGCGGCGGCCGGCGAAACCACCACGGCCGTGCTGGACATCCCCACCCGGCTGCTGGCCTACTGGGACAACGGGTGGGTCTACGAACCCGGCGGCTACACCCTTCGCATCGGCACCTCCGTCACGGAACTGCCGCTGAAGACCACCATCAGCATCTCCACCCAGGAAGGAACCCTATGAGCCTGCCCAACCCCCTGATCCCCGGCTTCAACCCGGACCCCAGCATCGTCAAGGTGGGAGCGGACTACTACCTGGCCACCTCGACTTTCGAATACCTGCCCGGCATCCCCGTCTACCACAGCACCGACCTGCACTCCTGGAGCAGGATCGGCCACGTGGTGGACCGTGAAGGCCAGCTCGATTCCCGGGACGTGCCCACGCTCGGCGGCGCCTGGGCACCCACCATCCGCTTCCACGATGGGCTGTTCTACGTTGCCGTCACCGACGCCATGGGCCGGGGAACCCTGGTGTTCACCGCCACCAATCCGGCGGGTCCGTGGAGCGACGGACTGGCCATCGAGGGCGCCGTGGGCATCGACCAGGATCTGGCCTGGGATGGGGACGGCACCACGTACCTGACGTACTCAGGGCTGGACACCGTCACCGGGAACGCCGCGGAACACGGCGGCATCCTCCAGGTCCGCGTCGATCTGGCCACGGGCAAGGCCCTGGAGGAACCGCGCAGCATCTGGTCCGGCACCGGGCTGATGTTCCCCGAGGCCCCGCACCTCTACCAGCACGGCGGGTACTGGTACCTGATGATCGCCGAGGGCGGCACCGAGCGCGGCCACAGCGTCAGCATCGCCCGCGGCACCTCCCCCGCCGGACCTTTCGAGGGCAACCCGGCCAATCCCATCCTCAGCGCCCGCAGCACCGAGCGGCCCATCCAGAACACCGGGCATGGGGACCTCGTGCAGACGCCCGACGGCGGCTGGGCCATGGTGCTGCTGGGCATGCGGCCCAGGGGCATGACCCGGGCCTTCTCCGCCCTGGGCCGTGAAACCTTCATCACCCCTGTCACGTGGGAGGACGGCTGGCCCGTCGTCGAGCCCGTCATCCTGAACCCGCGGCCCGGGGGCGGCAGTTTCGAGGACGGCTTCGCCACCGACGAGCTCGACGGCGGCTGGATCGCCGTGCGGCGCTTCCCCGGCACGTTCGCGTCGACGGCGAAGAACCCCGGCGTTCTCACCCTTGCCGGCGACGGTTCGGGGCTGGACGATCCCCGCCCGGCCTTCCTCGGCCGCCGCCAGCAGTACCAGGTGGAGACCATCTCAGCCCTGGTGGACGCCGGATCCACCGCGCACCCGGGCAGTGCCGGTGGCCTGGCCGTCCGCTACGACGAGGCGCACCACTATTCCATCGAGCTCAGCGGGACCACCGTCACGGCCCGGGCGCGGATCGCCTCGATCGAACAGACCTGGACGCACCCCGTGCCGGACTCCCCCGTGGAACTGCGCATCGAAACCCGCCAGCCCGGCCACGGCACCGGCTTCGGCCACTTGAGTTCGGACACCATCGCGCTGCAGGCCGTCATTGACGGCGAGGCCCTGACACTTGCCGAACTGGACGGACGCTACCTCTCGGCCGAAACCGCCGCCTCCTTCACCGGACGGGTCGCCGGCGTCTTCGCCACCCGGGGCAGCGTCGCCTTCGAGTGGTTCCGCAGCACCGGCCGCGAACCCAACTAACAGCCACCACCCCAACGCCAACCAAGAAGGCCTTGATGACTACTTTCACCGCTGAAAGCCCCCTGTACTTTGTGATGCGCCATGCCGAGGGCAACCGCCTGCTCAGCGAACGCGTCCCCACCCTGACCAGCAACCCGCAGCTGCACACCCTGTATTTCCATGGTGTGGGCACCATCCTGGGCACGGAGGCCGCCCTCGCCGGCAAGCCGGAGGAGACGGCGGACATCCTGCGTCTGCTCGGCGAGCTGGAGCCCGAGGACCCGCATGCCCAGCGCGCCGCGGCGGCCGCCCTCGGCGTCGCGGCCCCGGATGCCGGCTACGAGCCGGCCACGGTGGAATGCGGCAGCGCGGCGGCCTCACATCCGGCGTCCGTCGCTGCGCTGGAGCGTTTCGAACTGTTCCTGGCCGGCCCCTCGCACGGCAATCCGTTCACCGACGTCGAGCTGAAGGCCGAGTTCACCTCGCCCACGGGGATCCGTCTGAGCGTTCCGGGCTTCTACGACGGCAACGGCAGCTACCGGGTCCGGCTTCTGGTTCCGGCCGCCGGGGACTGGACGTTCACCACCACCAGCAACGCCCGCTCGCTGGATTCCATCACCGGTTCCTTCACCGCTGCCGAAGCCGCCGCCGGCGCCAAGGGCGTGGTCCAGGTGGCCAGCACCTTCCACTTCACCTATGCGGACGGCACCCCCTACCTGCCCATCGGCACCACCTCCTACGTCTGGACCCACCAGGGCGACGCGCTGGAACAGGCGACGCTGGACACGCTCGCCGCCGGCCCCTTCAACAAGATGCGCATGTGCGTCTTCCCCAAGTCCTACCTGTTCAATGAAAACGAGCCGGCCCTGTACCCCTTTGAGGGTTCCCTCGAGGCGGGCTTCGACTACGACAGCCCCAACCCGGCCTTCTACCGGCACCTTGAACTGCGCATCGACCAGCTGGACGCACTCGGCATCGAGGCGGACCTGATCCTGTTCCACGCCTACGACCGCTGGGGCTTCTCCACCATGGGACCGGCCCAGGACGACCGCTACCTGAAATACGTCGTGGCGCGCCTCGCCGCGCACCGCAACATCTGGTGGTCCCTGGCCAACGAGTACGACCTCCTGTTCCGCAAGACCACCGAGGACTGGGAGCGCTTCGGAGGCATCGTCCAGGAGAACGACCCCAGCGGCCACCTGCTCTCCATCCACAACTGCCAGGACTTCTACGACTACAGCCGGCCGTGGATCACACACAGCAGCATCCAGCGCCAGGATGTCCACAAGACTGCCGAGTTCACCGGCGAGTGGCGCGACCGCTGGCGCAAGCCCGTGGTGATTGACGAGTGCGCCTACGAGGGCAACATCGACCAGGGCTGGGGCAACATCACCGGCGAGGAGATGGTCCGCCGCTTCTGGGAGGGCGCCATCCGCGGCGGCTACGTGGGCCACGGCGAAACTTATATGCACCCGGACGACATCCTGTGGTGGGCCAAGGGTGGGGAACTGCACGGCACCAGCCCGGACCGGATCGGCTTCCTCCGCGACATCCTGGAGCAGACGCCGGGCGGATTCCTTGACCCGCTGCCCAGCCCCTGGGATGTTCCCACCGCCGGACTGGCCGGCGAGTACGAGATCAGCTACTTCGGCTTCAACCAGCCCACCTACCGCCACTTCGTGGTGCCCGCCGGAACGACGTACGAGGTGGACATCATCGATACCTGGAACATGACCATCGAGACACTGCCGGGGACGTATGAGGGACGGTTCCGGCTTGAGCTGCCCGGACGGCAGTTCATCGCCGTCCGCCTGCGCGCCGTCCGGGACGGCCAGTGACCACTGAGGAGAACCACTCCCGGCTCTTCCCCGCCACTGAAACCATCGCCTCCGGTCCCTGGCGGTTCCAGCTCCGCGGGGATGAGTTGGCGGACATCGAATACCGGGGCCGTCCTGTGCTGCGGGCCATCCGGGCAGTGGTCCGGGACCACAATTGGAGCACGCTGGCGCCCTCGGTGGCGGCCGTGGCCACCCGGGAGGAGCACGGCGCCGCCGTTCTGGCGTTGGACATCGACTACGCGGGAACGGGTGCCGCCTACCGGGCCGTTCTCACCGTATCGGTCGATGCCGCCGGGCTGAGCGTCGCGTTCGACGGCGAGGCCCCGGCCGCGTTCGCCAGCAACAGGATCGGGCTGGTGGTGCTGCACCGGCCCGACGACACCGGACGGGCCATCACGGTCGGCTCGCCGGATGGCTCCGCCGCGGACCAGTGCTTCCCTTCCGACATCAGCCCGCACCAGCCATTTCTGGATGTCTCCTCGATGGCCTGGAAGCGCGATGGCACAGCCTTTTCCCTCGAGTTCAACGGCGACACGTTCGAGACGGAGGACCAGCGGAACTGGACCGATGCCTCCTTCAAGACCTACAGCACCCCCTTGTCCCGCCCGTTCCCGGTGGCCGTCGCCGCCGGGGACAGGGTGCACCAGTCCATCCGCCTCGCCGCGGTGCCTGCCGCGGCCGGGTCGGCCCCCGCCGCCGGGGCGCTCAACCCCGGCGTCCCGGTCGTACGCAGCCACGGCGCCGGGATCGTTCCGGGGCTGTCGACGTCGGCGTCCACCTCGGCCGCCCCCCTGCAGCGGATTCCCGGCATGGACGCGCTCCTCGTGGAACTTGGCGGAAGCAACCTGGTGGGGGCCGCGGACGCCCTCCACCAGGCGCAGGAGCAGGCGGCAGCTCTGGGCGTGCCGCTGGACGTGCGCCTCGCCGTCGGCGGTCCCGACGATCTGCCGGGCCTGCTGGATCTGGTGCCGCTGGCGCGGACCACCCGGCTGGGCGTGTTCGATTCGGCCACCCACGTCACGGAACCGGCACTGTGGCAGGAACTGAACGAGCAGGCGGGGCGCCGCGGCTTCACCGGGACGCTGCTGGCGGGCGCCCGATCGCACTTCACGGAACTCAACAGGGCCTCCGACCGGCTGCCCGCGGATGCGCCGGCGCTGGTCTACAGCATCACCCCGCAGATGCATTCCACAGAGGTGGCCCACATCATCGAGACGCTGCCCATCCAGCGCCAGACGGCGCTCAACGCCCTCCGGCTCGGATCTGGAAGGCCGCTGCACATCGGCCCCGTGACGCTGCGGGCCCGGTTCAATGCCGTCGCCACCGATGGAACCAGTGACAGTGCGGCAGCCACCGATCCCCTCCAGGGCGAGGACTTCACGGCGGCCTGGCTGCTGGGCAGCATCGCGGCACTGACCCTGCCGGGCGTGGAGACCATGAGCTGCTTCGAGGCCGCCGGCGCCCGCGGCCTGCTGGACGAGGCAGGCACCGAAACCCCCGCGGGGCGCCTGTTCACCCACCTCGCCTCCCTGCGCGGCGCCGTGGTGTTGGCCGTCGACGGCGGCGTGCCGGGCCTTGTCCTCTACCCCGTCCGCGCCGGCGACGGCGCCGTCGTGCTGTTCGCGGCCAACCTCACCGCTGCTCCGGTCACGTCCGCCGTCGACCTCGACAACGGCCGGCGCCACATCCTGTCCCTTCCCGCCTTCTCGGCCACGGCCGTCCGCCTCGGCTGACCCACCCACCACGAAAGAGAACCACCGATGTCTTCCAAACTTGCAGGAAAATCCGCCCTCGTCACTGGCGCCGGCTCAGGCATCGGCCTGGCCGTGGCACAGCGTTTTGCCGCCGAAGGTGCCCGTGTCTACTTCGCTGACATCAACCATGGCGCCGCTGCAGCTGCAGCCTCGGATGCCGCTGGCGGCACGTCCACAGCACTCGCCATGGACATCTCCGACGAGGCCAGCGTCGCGGCGGCCTACGCCACCATCGCCGCCGAGGGGCCCCTGGACATCGTCGTGGCCAACGCCGGCGTCCAGCTCTTCGGGCAGGACGCCCGGGTGGGCGACCTGGACCTGGAGGTCTGGGAAAAGACGGTCGCCATCAACCAGCGCGGGGCCTTCCTGACCCTCAAGCACGCCGTCCGGGCCATGGCGGGCCTGGGCGGCTCCATCATCTGCACCGGCAGCCCCACCGCCGTCGTTGCCTGCGGACAAACCTTCACCGCCTATTCCAGTTCCAAGGCCGGCGTCCATGGCCTGGCCCGTGTGGTGGCCGCCGACTATGCCGGGGAAGGCATCCGGGTCAACACTGTTGTTCCGGGCTACACGGAGACCCCGTTGGTGCGGACCATCGCCGCAGACCCTGTCAGCCGGGCCGGCCTGGTGGACTCAACCATGCTGGGCCGCGCCGGGACGGCCGCCGACGTCGAGGGCATCATGGTGTTCCTCGCCAGCGACGACTCGGCGTATGCGACGGGCGGCCTGTTCACCGTCGACGGCGGCCTGACCGCCTTGTGAGGCCGGGGCGGGCACCCCGCCGGCAGGCATGCCACATTTCCCTCTGCCCGGGGGTGGACTAAATCTGCAGGCGGGGTTAGCGTCGAATCACGTTGCGAGGAGGCGATGAGCATGACCAAACCCCATCCGCACACCAACCCCAGGGACCGCGCCACCGAGGATGAACTCAAGGAGGCCTTGAGGCTGCAGGCCGACGACAGCGAATCCGAGGCCGAAGCCGCCCTTGGCGCAGCCGTCGACGATGAGCCCGTCGACGTGGACTAGCCGGAGGAGTTCCTAGCCCAGGCGCTGGCGGACCATGTCGCTGACGGCTTTGCCATTGAACCGGCCGGCCACCTCGGCGGTGACCTCCTTCATGATGGTCCCCATCTGGCGCATCGACGGCTCAATGCCTTCTGCTTCCAGGGCCGCAAACGCAGTGTCGATGATCGCCGCCACGCCCGCCTCGCTGAGTGGCTCCGGCAGGTAGGCCTCAATCACCTCTGCCTCGGCGATCTCCCGGGCCGCACGGTCGCCATGGCCGGCCTCGGCATAGATCGCTGCCGTGTCGCGGCGTTTGGCCGCCTCCTTCTGCAGCAGCGCAGTCACCTCGGCATCGTTCAGATCAACGGGCGTCTTCCCACCCTTCTCGCGGGTCTCAATCTCGCCCAAAACATTGCGGACAGTCGTCAGCTCCAGTTCGTTGTGCGCCTTCAAATGGACGACGACGTCGCCCTTCAGCCGTTCCTTCAGCGTGCTCATGTGATCGACCTGTCTTGGTGGTTGGTTGGTGCTGGGAGGCTGCAGAGCCCGTTCACTACTACACGGAGCCGACCTTAAGCCTGCGTTTCCAGCAATGTTGCCATTTGTTAAGCACCCAGGACAAACATAGGGTCGGTGAGTTCACCATGCAAAGCCCATGCGGGCGACAACGTTATCCTTTCCCCCTCGCGGCGCGGTTTCCTGGCCGCCGCACTGACCGGAGCCGCACTGACGCTGGCCCCGATGCAGTTCGCCGCCGCCGACACCGGAGCCAGCAACACCAAAACAATCACCGGGCATCTGGAGCCCGGTGCCGCAGACTTCGTCTATCTTCCCGTCGAAGTTCCCGCCGGTGTCAACAAGATCAGCGTTTCCTACAGCTACAGCAAGCCCTCGGTCGCATCAGGGCTGATGAACAACGCCTGCGACATCGGCATCTTTGATGACAAGGGCACCAAGCTAGCGGGCAAGGGTTTCCGTGGCTGGTCCGGCGGCTTCCGCACCGAGTTCTTCATCAGCGCCGCAGAAGCAACCCCCGGGTACCTGCCCGGCCCGGTCGGCAAGGGCACGTGGAACATCGTCCTCGGCCCGTACCAAGTGGCCGAGCAGGGCATGGACTACACCGTCAATGTCACCTTGGACCACGGAGCCGACGGCGCCCCCTACCGCCCGCAGTACGCGGCGCAGCAGGTTGCCGGCCGCGGCGCCGGCTGGTACCGCGGCGACGCCCACCTCCACACGGTGTATTCCGACGGGAAGCGCACGCCCGCGGAGGTCGCTGCCGGCGCCCGTGCCGCGCGCCTGGACTTCATGATCAGCACCGACCACAACACCCCCGCGTCGCACGGCGCGTGGGGGCCGCTGGCGGGCGAGGACCTGCTCATTCTCACGGGCGAGGAAGTCACGACCCGCAACGGCCACTACCTCGCCCTCGGACTGGAGCCGGGAGACTGGATCGACTGGCGCTACCGGGCGCGCGAGAAGGGATTCGAGCAGGAGGCGCAGCGGATCCACTCCTCGGGTGGAATCGTAGTTCCGGCACACCCGTACTGCCCCTACGTCGCCTGCCGTTGGAAGTTCGGCTACGACAACGCCGACGCCGTTGAGGTCTGGACCGGGCCGTGGACCGCCGACGACGAGTACGCCATCAATACGTGGGATTCCATGTTGTCCCAGTCCGTCCGCGGCGGCGGCCGCTGGCTTCCTGCGATGGGCAACAGCGACGCACACAGTGCCCCGCAGGTCATCGGCTTCCCTCACAACGTCGTCAACGCTTCGGCACTTTCCCGGGACGCCGTGCTTGAGGGCATCAAGAACGGTCGGAGCTGGATCGCGGAGTCTGCGGACGTAGCCCTGGCCTTCAATGCCACTTCCGGTGGCCGCAGCGCTGGAGTCGGCGAGCGCCTCGACGCCGCCGAAGACGCCCCCGTCACGGTGACGGCAGAGATTTCCGGCGTCCCCAACGCCGTCGTCCGTTTCATCACCGATGAGGGCCAGATCCGCCAGAGCAGCCTCCCGGCCTCAGGCCAGGGCACCGTCACCTGGGTGACGACGCCGCAGCTGTCCGCCTATGTGCGCGTCGAAGTCCGCCACCCGATGGCCGATGGGACGCCCAGCAACGGCACTGCCATGGGGACCACCCTCCTGCTCGGTCCCATGGCGGCACTCACCAACCCGATCTTCCTCGGGAAAAAATAGCCCCCGCCGTCCACGGCACCGTGCACCCATGTGGGTTGCAAGGTGCCGTGGATGTTTGCGTCAGCCCCGTCCGCCCTCGATCCTTCGGCTGCGCTGCTCCTGGGCCTTCGGGCCGTAAGGGTATACGCCCACCCGGGGCGCGCTGACGTCCGTGAGCCGCTGGACCTCGTCATCGAGCAGTTCCAGATCCGCCGCGGCGAGGTTGTCCGCCAATTGTTCGACAGTGCGGACGCCAAGAATCACGGACGTGACGGCGGGGCGGGCGGCCAGCCAGGCCAGCGCCACCTGGGATGCTTCCACGCCATGGTTGGCTGCGATGCCCTCTACGGCAGCAACTACATCCCAGGTCCGGGGATCGTCGTTTCGTTGCTGCCAGGCTTCCATCCCGCGCTGGGGGTTCTCGCCCAGCCGCGTGGCACCGGCGGGTGGTGCGTCCCGCGTGTACTTGCCTGACAGCCAGCCGCCACCCAGCGGCGACCACGGCAGCAGACCGATCCCGGCGTCGAGGGACGCCGGGACAATCTCGGACTCGATCTCGCGGACCAACAGGTTGTACTGGGGCTGCAGCGTTGCCGGGACGCTCCAGCCATGTGCCTTGGCCAGATGGACGGCCTTGGTCAGCTGCCAGCCCAGGAAATTTGAAAACCCGTAGTAGGCAATCTTGCCCCGGCTGACGGCATCGTTGAGGAACCGCAGGGTCTCTTCAAGGGGTGTGATGGGATCCCACGCGTGCATCTGGTACAGGTCGATCTGGTCCACACCCAGGCGGCGCAGTGAATCATCCAACGCACGCGTGAGGTGGCGGCGGGAGGTTCCGACGTCGTTTGGGCCGGCCCCCATCGGAAAGCGGCCCTTGGTGGCGACCACCATCGTCTCCCGGACGTCCGGGCGGGCGGCAAGCCACCGGCCGATGATCTCCTCCGACGCTCCGGCGCTGTACACGTCGGCCGTGTCGATGAAGTTGCCGCCGGCGGCGGCGTAGCGGTCAAGGATGGCATGGGACGTTTCCTCGGTGGCCTCCGCGCCAAAGGTCATGGTGCCAAGCGCAAAGCTGGAAACCACGGCACCACTGTTGCCCAATGTGCGGTATTGCATGATGCTCCTCAGCCCTCGGTGGGGGTCTTGCCGTTGGGAATGTGGTTCCGCCAGCTGTGCTCGGGGGCGAACCCGAGCATCCGCTTCGCCTTGTCGATCGACAGCATGGTCTCGTGCTCGCCGAGCTCCTTCGACACCTTCACATGGGGGAACACCTCGGCGGCCAGTTCGGCACTGGGCCGGTCCATGACCGTGTCCGCGTTCGCAATGATGAAGGCTTCAAACCCCGGCCGGCCGTTTTCCAGTGCACGGACCACGGCCTGCGCACCATCCCGGCCGTCAATGTACGCCCACAGGTTCCACTTGCGCAGTCTCGCATCGGCGTCAAAGGACGGAAAGTCGGCGTAGTCCGCCACATCCATGACATTGGAAAACCGAAGCCCCACGATGCTCAACTCCGGATCCCAACGCGTCATCTCCACGGCCATCTGCTCCTCCAAATGCTTGACGAGCGAATAGGTGCTTTCCGGCCGGGCCGGATACTCCTCATCAACGGGGATGTAGGGCGGGTCGACGTCGAACGGCAGCCCGAGCACCGTCTCGCTGGACGCGTACACCACCTTCTTGATCCCCGCCCTTCGGGCAGCTTGGAACACGTTGTAGGTGGAGAGCATGTTGTTCTCGAAGGTGGCAGCATCCGGCAGCAGGCCCGGTGCGGGAATGGCCCCCAGGTGGACCACAGCGTCGAAGCCGCTGTGCCTGTCATCCAGACCCAAAAACACGTCCAGAACCTGTCCGTAGTTGCGCAGATCCACGAGGGCCAATCCCGGACTCCGCTCCCCCGCCCGGTCAAGATTGAGCACCTGGTGCCCGTCCTCGGTGAGCCGACGCACCACGTGGCGCCCCAGCTTCCCACTTCCACCCGTCACTGCAATTCTCATCTATGCTCCCTCGAATATCGGGTCAAGTACCGACAAGCCGATCCTACCGACCGGATCCGTTCCGCAACGGAAAAGCTCCACCGGGAGCTGGCCGGGTCGCTGCATCGCAACACCGCTTGGCACCAATGGCATTTGTCTCCAAATGGAGTGTGGCACCGTCAATCTGGTCCACAGCCACTACTCCCAAAATAGGGTGTGGAAATGCCTCAAACGGGGTCAACTGGTCACCCGAAGTTCAAGGGCAAATGATTCCTAAGTCGTTGCATTTAATCCTCTCGTTAACGAAGCCCATGGTTAAGGACAATCCACCCAACTACTAATGGATTGCTAGGTTCCTCGGCTCGTCATTTCGACAGCCTATTGAGGATTTTTTATCCCACATTCTACCTGCGGGACCTCGCCGCATGGTTGTCCGTTTTGACAAGGAATCGCCCGAGGACTAATGAAATGTTCTGTCATTGACGATCATTTCCCCTTTGGCCGGCGTTTGGCCCTGGAGGCAGGTGAAGTGGGCTGATGCCGCGGAAAGCATGTTGAACGGGCTCTCCACGCGCTGAGTACGGCGCCCGGGACGTAGACATGTCCCTTCGGGCGTTGGCTTCACCCCTACCCCAAGATGTTAGCCACATAGCCGCCGGAAAGCCACACCTTTTCCTTCGGGCAATGCCACCCAGCACCGCCCTCACGGAAGCCCCCGCCCGCTTCGAGGTTGGGCCCCACCTCGCATCAGGAGCGAACCTATGCCATCCATGGCATTCGACAGCCCCACAGATCACTGCCACAATTCCATGGAAATCCTCAGTGCAAAAGCGTAGTGTGGCACACCTACCGAAACATGCAGCAAACCCAATTCAATACCTCCCCTCGGCCCCGGCAGGGACCTTCGACTGGGGATGCAAAGCCAGCCTTTTCATTTGTGAAGGGTTGTCCGCCGGGCACCTGCCGCGCCTCCACGGGTCGCTTCTTTGCCAATTCAGCTAACAGGGCAGACGATGGCAAAGGTTGAACTTTGGCTCCATGCATGGTTACGGTGAAGCAGCTGCCGTCGAACGCCGGCGGCCGCAGAAGTTGAGGAGTTGTTAATGGTTACCAAGAACAATTCGCAGGCCGGATTCACCGTTCCGGGTTTGGAACTCAAAGACGGCCACGCAGTGGCGGCAACCCTGCAGAGCCGGCTGCATGCCCTCAATG
This sequence comes from Arthrobacter sp. 35W, assembly GCF_000482545.1. Taxonomy (GTDB): domain Bacteria; phylum Actinomycetota; class Actinomycetes; order Actinomycetales; family Micrococcaceae; genus Specibacter. The sequence continues at coordinate 1,308,675 of NZ_KI519454.1, read as the reverse complement.
ATCTCCAGCTCACGCTCAAACACGCGCACTGGAATGTTGTTGGCCGGGACTTCATTGGCGTCCACGAAATGCTCGACCCGCAGATAGACCTCGTTCGGGCCATGATCGACGAGACGGCCGAACGCATGGCCACACTCGGCGTATCACCCAACGGCTTGGCCGGGGCGCTGGTCAAGGCACGGGACTGGGACGACACTCGATCGGCCGGGCCGGGACCAACGAACATCTGGCCGCTTTGGACTTGGTCTACACCGGCGTCATCGCGAGCCACCGAAAGGCCATTGAGGCAACCGGCGATCTGGACCCCATCACCGAGGACATGCTCATTGGCCAAACCGGCAAGCTGGAGCTGTTCCAGTGGTTCATGAGGGCCCACCTTGAAAGTGATTCAGGTGCCCTGGCCAACGCCGGCGCCATGACGGAGAAAAGCGCGGCACAGAAGGTGAAGTAGTAAACCGCGCTTGGCAACGGTATCAGTGGTACATGGAGCAAAGGAGAAATCATGGGTTTCATCGGATGGATCATTCTCGGCCTTATCGTCGGTGCGATCGTCAAGGCGATCATGCCGGGCAGGGTCGGCGGCGGGTGGCTGACCAGCCTGGTTCTGGGCGTCATCGGCGCGATCGTCGGCGGCTGGATCGGCGACCTGCTCTTCGGCTCCGGCAGGATGGAGTTCTGGAACCTCGGGTCCTGGATCCTCGCCATCGTCGGCGGGCTCGTCGTTGCAGGCGTCTACGGAGCCATCACCGGCCGCAACAGGTCCAGAGCCTAGGCGACCGGGACCACACCGCGGGAGTACGGAGAAACGGCGGGTAGTTCCGGGGCCGGCACGGCAGCTGCCGGCCCCGGCATCCTCCAACAGTGCTGTCGAAATCCAAAACTCTCCTGCTGTGGGACGGGTCCCCCTACATCCACTTCTTGAATCTGAAAACCGCGTAGAGCACCAGGCCGAAGGCGACCATCGAGCCCAAAGCCAACGGGTAGCCGAACGCCCAGTGCAACTCGGGCATGTTATCGAAGTTCATGCCGTAGATGGCGCCGATGAGCGTGGGTTCGAAGAGGATGGCCGCCCATCCCGAGATCTTCTTCATGTCCTCGTTTTGCCGTTGCGCGACGAGGGTCGAGTTCACGCTGAGGATCTGTGAAAGCGCGTCGCGCAGCTCGGAAACGCGGACGCTGGCGTGGGCGACGTGATCGGCAACATTTTGCAAGTACGCCTGAAGGGGTTCAGGAACCTCGGAGCACCGGCGTGTATCCGTCAACGATTGCATCCAGGAGCCGTTAGGCAACGGCCTCCGGACCCAGGCTGAGAAGGTGTTCGTCATCCAGTAGCGTCCGCCCGCCGAGGTCCGCAATATCGGACGGATCGCCAGAGATTGCTGCCTCATCCGTCCCGTCGATCCACCGTTTATCTTGGCAGAGCACCGCGATGGCGTGCGGCGGACCAGGACATGGAACTCGGAGAAGTCGACGTCCTCGATGTCCCGGCCTGTTGGTGCGGGGAAAAGGCTCAAGGCCATCCGGTGGGGCGCCGCGTCGGCGACGTCAAGCGCCTCGGCCACGGATGCGTTCTCCGGCGTGGGGCGGAGAACGCATCCCTCGATATATGGGGCCAGCTTAGCCCGGTGGTTCAGCCGGCCTTGATCGGTAGCTGCAGGTAGGAAGCGCTGTTCCCACCGGTGTGGATGACATGCTGCCCCTTGTTCGCGGGAGCATAGTCTGCAGCTCCGGGCATCATGGGCCCCAAAAGGCTGCGGCCGCTGACGATGAAGCGGAGCTGCTCACCCGGGTGGAAAACAAGCCCGATCGGGAGCAAGTCAATCTCGATGCCCACGACCTGGCCAGGCGTAAGCTTTTGAACCCGGTTGAAGCTATGCACTGGGACATCATGGGTCGACAGTGCCTCGTCAAGGTTCCGCAGAGAAACACGCAGCCGGCCGTCGGAACCCTTGTAGCGGAGGATCGAGCCTCCGCGTTCAGTGAGGTCGTGGATCATCGCACCCTGGTTGGGAACCGTGAACTGCTGCAAAGGCGTACCGAACCTGTCGAGCTTCTGCACCAGGACAAACAGGTCCATGTCCTCCGAGCCCCGGGCCTCGACCCACAAGTGGGCCTTGGGGTAGCCAACCATCACGGTCTCTCGGTCAAAGCGCGCCACGAAGGATGCGGAGTCCGGGTTGGCCCCGATTGAGTACGTGACCATGGCCTGGGCCTCCGGAGGCGTCAGTCCCAGTGTCCGAGGGCGACCCTCGAGGTAGTACTTGGTGGAGGTGACATCTGATGGAGGAAATGCCTCCGCGCCGATGTCGATCTGGTCTCCGCCTTCGAGGTCGAGCAGGGAGTAGCGTACGGGCGGGGTCGCCTCCCACCCGTTGTCCTTGCCCTTAAGGTAGCGATCGAAGAACTGCAGCAGGTCCTCGACATTCTTTTGCTCGTAGTAGTCGGGCCATTCCTGACTGTTGTGGATTCGAAGCCACTTCTGCGACGACGCCATCCGGCGCCAGGCCCGGAAGGTCCCCGCGGTGTGTAGCGTGTTCGAGTAGCTGGCAACGACGTAGGCCGGCACGGTGATCCGGTCGAAGTCCGGGATTTTGTTCTCCCACAGATCGGTCATCAGGGGGTACCGCTCGGACTCTGCGAGGATGTCTTCCTTTCGATTCTTGCCCCAGAAGCTGCCGTTTTGCAGTGTCGCGGCAAATCCGGTGTCCGGCATGCCGCCTCGCATCACCAGATCCCGGTAGACGTCGCTGACTCCTTCCCAGGGATTGATCGCGGCCAGGTGGGGAGGTTGCTCGGCCGCAGTGAACCACTGCGAGACGGCGAGGTAGGAGGTTCCGCTCATGCCGACCTTGCCTGAGCACCATTCCTGCCCGGCCAGCCATTCGATCAGATCGTGGCAATCCCTGCCTTCCTGCCGGTCCCAGAGGACGCTGTCACCTTCGGAATCGACGACACCCCGGATGTCCGGGTTGCAGATTGCGTAGCCCTGCGCACACCAATACGCCGGATCCGGCCCCTCAAACTTCTCCAGGCCAGAAACGATGTCGTTGCCAAGCCCGACAAGCCCAAAGATGCCCATGACGCTGGCGGAGGTTCCCTGGCCCTTGCCATATGGGCTCCACGCAACGATGACCGGAACCTCTTCCACGCCGACGGGCCGGAACAGATCAACGTGGATCGTCACGCCGTCGCGCAGCATCACGGGCACGTCCTTCTCGAACAGGATGTCCACTGGCAGTGCGCGGAACTGAGGGGCAACCCGGTACCCCGCCCTTAACGTGCGGGCACCGGGATCGAACGCTGTCAAAATGCCAATCCTGTCAGCGGGCAACGGCTGGGAGGGTGCGAACATCTGCTGGTCAATGCCCATGGCGGGCTCCTCACGTCTCTGGATCGAGGCACGGATTCGTGTGCCGAGCCCAGCGTATGGCCCACAGGGAAATAAATCAACAGATGTTTATATAATTGGAGTGAAGGGTAGGCTGATCCCATGACTGCACAGGAAAAGGCCCCACCTGGACGACGCCGAGGGCGTCCCCCAGGGACCGAAAGCACACGAAAAGCCGTCCTCGAAGCGGCGCGCAAACGGTTTGCCGACGACGGCTTCACTGCGACGACGATTCGAGGCATCGCCGCCGATGCCAACGTCGATGCTTCACAAGTCATGCAGTTCTTTCGCTCAAAGGACGAGCTGTTCGCAGCCGTCATGTCCATTCCGCCGACGGTCCTTGATCTTTTCGACACTGCCTTTCAGGGCCCCGATGAGCATCTCGGGGAACGCGTCGTCCGCGCCTACCTCCAGGCATGGGAAGGATCCCCGGAGGAGTCGGAACCCCTGATGGCGATGCTGCGCGGAGCAATTGTCAACGAGAACGCCAGCAGACAGCTTGCAGACTTCATCCAATCCAGACTGGTCGACGGAGCAACTGGCCGTACTGCCGACGATTCCGAGACCTCGCTTCGGGCCGGCCTCGCCTCAGCGATGCTCGTGGGCCTCGTTACCAGCCGACGCATCATCGGCGTCCCCCTCCTGACCGGAGCCGACGCCGAGACGATTGTCCGCATCACCGCCCCGGCAATCCAGGAAATTCTCGCCCCGCACGCCGACAGGCGGTCAGCGCTGCTCTCGCACTGACTCGGCGGATCACATGGACGGCACGCTGGTGGATTCCACGCCCGTTGTCGAACAGGTCTGGAGCGAGTTTGCGGCCCCTTGGGGCCTGGACATCGCCGAGATCCTGCGTACCCCACATGGTGCAGGGGCCAAGGAGGTTAGGAGTCCGCGGCGTTCTCGAACGTCTGGATAGCGCGGCCCGCCAACCGAGGAATGATCTGCGCAACGCCGATGCGGTCGAAATGCTCGTACGCGCGGTGGGCGGCAAAGCCGGCGGCATCGTTGTACCGCTCCAGGATCACGATCTGCGCAGGGTCGGCGGCCCCCTGGACGAAGTCGTAGGCGAGATTCGCTTCTTCGGAACGGGTGGCGGCGGCCATCTCGCCGAGCAGCCGCAAAACCGCGTCCGCTTCCCCGGGCTTCACGGTGTAGCGGACGACAACCTGGAAGAACGTTCCTGCCATATCAACATTCCTTGCCGTGGCTCGTGTGGGTACAACCATGTCAGAGCGAGCCTAATCGCCTGGCAACCGATTGCCAAAACGCCCACCTAGTGTTGTATTCACTTCTCTGCCTGCCGGAACCCCTGCCGGAAATTTGGGCCATTCAGCCATGCGGCACAAATTCCCCGGAACAGGGCCATTCGGCACCCGGTACGCCATGTGTCGGGTGTCACGTGTTGCGCGCGAACTGTTCAAGTCTTGTTCATCTTTTGGCTCCCAAACTTGTCATCACAAGTACCAATCGGGCCCACACAATGAGATGTATCCCGTTCGCATTCCGAAAGGCACCCCCATGTCACTCGCCTCCGTGAGCCGCGCCGCCAAGGTCTCGGCCATCGCTCTTACCGCAGTCCTCGCTCTCAGCGCCTGTGGCGCCTCCGCCGCCAGCACGCCGTCGGCCGACGCCGGCACCTTCGCCAAGGACTCCAGCACCCTGATCATCGGCATGGTTCCCGACGAGAGCTCCGCAACGTCGACCTGGCAGCCCCTTGCCGACTACGTTGCCAAGGTCACCGGCAAGAAGGTTGAGGTCAAGGAATCCTCGAACTACGCCGCGCTCATCGAAGCCAGCGTTGCCGGCCAGGTTGACGTCGTCTCGTTCTCGGCCTTCACCTACCTCCAGGCCAAGGCCAAGGGCGCCGAGTTCACGCCCGTAGGCGCCACCGTGGACGCCAGCACCCACAAGCCCGGCTACTACTCCGACGCCATCGTGCCGGCCTCCTCGAACATCAAGGACATTGCCGGATTCAAGGGCAAGAAGGTCTGCTTCGTCAACGAGAACTCGACCTCCGGCTACCTGTTCCCGCAATACCTGCTCAAGAAGGCAGGCCTGTCCAAGACCGACTACACCCCCGTCTTCGCCGGCAAGCACGACGTCTCGGCCCAGAAGACCGCCCAGGGCACCGAGTGCGAGGCTGGCTTCGCCCAGGAGACCACCGTCACCAGCACCGGCCCCGCCGCTGGTCTGTTCAAGAGCGAGGACCTGAAGGTTGTCGAGAAGGCCTTCGTCCCCGGCCCGCCCTTCGCCGTTGCCGACACCCTCCCCGCCGACGTCAAGTCCGTGCTGAAGGACAAGATCTCCACGGTCACCATCGCCGACCTGAAGACTGCCGGCATCGCTACCACGCCGGCCTTCGAGAAGTTCTTTGCCGAGGGCTACAAGCCCGTTGACGACGCGTACTACAACGACCTGCGCGACCTCTGCAAGACCCTCCCCGACGTCAAGACCTGCGAAGGCATCTGACTCATGGCAAACGCTCACGCCGTCGAAATCGGCGGATTGACCAAGCTCTACGGCGGAACCCGCGCCCTCGATGGTGTGAGCCTCACGGTCGAGGAGGGCGAGATCGTCGTCCTCCTCGGCCTGTCGGGATCCGGCAAATCAACACTTCTGCGCCACATCAACCAGCTTGACCTCCCCACCGAGGGAAGTGTCCGAGTCCTTGGCGAGGACGTCGCCACACTCCGCGGCAAGGGCCTGCGCAGCCTTCGGTCCCGCGTTGGGGTCGTGTTCCAACAGTTCGAGCTCGTCGGCTCGCTGTCGGTGCTGGAGAACGTCCTTACGGGCTCCCTGGCCCGCCTCCGCGGGCCGCGCCTGGGCACCTGGATGTACCCCAGGGAACTTCGTACGACGGCGCTGGGCCACCTTGAGCGCGTCGGCCTCGCTGGACGCGAGCACCAGCGGGCCGACACCCTCTCGGGCGGCCAGCAGCAGCGCGTCGCGATCGCACGGGCGCTGATGCAGTCTCCGGAGATCCTCCTCGCAGACGAGCCCGTTGCGTCCCTCGATCCCGAATCCTCGCAGCAGGTCATGGACCTCATCCGTGAGATCGGCCGCGAGCGGGGCCTGACGGTCATCTGCAGCCTCCACCAGATCGAGCTTGCCATGTCCTGGGGCGACCGTCTGGTGGGCCTGCGGGCCGGCAAGGTTGTCCTCGACACGCCCACCTCGGGCATCGACAAGGCCTCTGTCATGAAGATCTACAGCGCCGTCGCGCCCGCAGCGTCGCTCGAGTCCGAGCTCGAAGCCCTCCAGCATGCGTCGGTTGGGTCCATCCGGGCGGCGGCATCGTGACTGCATTGGCCACACCCCCGGTCCAGACCGCCACGCCGCGGGCCAGGGGCGGAGCGGGCCGGCGCCGGGCGGCCTCGTTCGCGATCGCGGGAGTCCTTGGCGTCTTCGTCATCGCGGCAATCATCGCCTTCATCACCCTGGACTTTTCAGGCGTCGGCTTCCAGAAGAGCATCGTCTCCGCGCAGCGTTTTTTCGCACGGATGGTCCCCCTGGACTTCTCCGACCCCGGGGAACTGGTCTGGCTCACGCTGCTGACGCTCGCGATCGTCATCTGCGGAACCGTCGTCGCGGGCATCCTCTCTGTGCCGGTCGCCTACTGGGCCGCACGCAACACCAGCCCGCACCCGAGCCTGCAGTGGGTCGGGCGGGCCATCACCGTACTGGCGCGGTCCTTCCCCGAACTCATCCTCATCATCATCTTGGCGACGATGTTCAGCCTCGGCTCCCTGCCGGGCATCCTGGCCATCGGCCTGCACTCCATCGGTATGGTCGGGAAGCTGTTCGCCGATGCCATCGAACAGATCGACGAGGGACCGCGGACGGCGATCCGCGCGGCAGGTGGGACAAAGTTCCAGCAGTTCGCCTCCGGCATCCTCCCGCAGGTGACCCCCAGCTGGATCGCCACCATCCTGCACCGCAACGACATCAACCTGCGGGCATCGGCGATCCTCGGCTACGTCGGCATGCCCGGGCTTGGCTACGAGCTCTCCGCCAGCATCCAACGGCTCGACTACAAGCGGGCCATGGCGATTGCCCTGATCCTGTTCCTGCTCTGTGTTGCCATGGAGATCATCTCCATGGTCATCCGCAAGATGGTCCTGCGCAGCGGGCACACCGCCTCCGCCAAGCCCTCCGTGTGGGAACGCAGCCGCGGAGCGGTCATGGGCTGGACGGCACTTGTCGTGGTTGTCGTATCGACCTTCATTGCCCAGCCGGCGTGGGGCGACTTCCTCACCATCTGGACAGTCCTGCCGGAGCGCATCGCCAGCTTCTTCCCGCTGTCCACCGGCGACTACACCTGGGCCCAGGCCCTGAAGATGCTGTGGGACACCATCTCGATCGCACTGGCCGGTACGCTGATCGGCGTCGTCCTCTCCAGCATCATCGGCTCCCTCGCGGCGGAGAACGTCGCCGTCAGCCGCGCCGCCCGTTCGTGGGCCCGGCTGGGGCTGTTGGCAGTGCGCGGCATCCCGGAGCTGATCCTCGCCATTGTCCTGATCCTGGTGACGGGCCTCGGCGGCAGCGCAGCTGCGCTGGCCCTGGGAATCGGCACGGTGGGCATGCTCGGCAAGCTCCTGGCCGACTCCATCGAGGAAGTTGACCCGGGCCCCGAGCGAGCACTGAAGGCAGTCGGAGCCTCCCGGCCGCAGGTCTACTTCTCCTCCACGCTTCCGCAGGCGTCGCCGGCGTTCATCGGGCACATCTTCTACGCACTGGACGCCAACGTCCGCGCCGCGACTGTTCTGGCGGTTGTTGGTGCCGGTGGTGTGGGGCAGGCGATGTTCAATGCTGCCCAGCTGAGCCAGTACAACGTCGTGGCGACATTCACGCTGCTGGTGATCGGCGTCGTCCTCATCATCGAAGGCATCGCGGTGTTCCTCCGCAAGCTCCTCTCCTACTAGCCAATTGCTGTGACAATGGCCGGGACTTCTCGTCCCGGCCATTGTCGTCACCGCCTCCGCCATCGAAAGGCCCATCCTATGGACATGCACACACGCCCGCCGACCATCTCCGCGCAGGTCTGGAGCGGCGGGCAGGAACTCGAACTGCGGGATCTGCCGGCACCGGATCTGGGACCAGGCGAGGCCCTGGCCGCCATCGATCTGGCCACCATCTGCGGCTCGGACATCCACACGTTCTCGGGCCGCCGGCCCGGCCCCTTCCCCGGGATCCTCGGCCACGAGGCCGTGGGCCGGATCGTTGCCACCGGCGACGGCGGCGTCCGTGACTTCCACGGCAGGGAACTGTCCGTGGGCGACCGGGTGGTCTGGAGCGTCACGGTGGCCTGTGGCAGCTGTGACCGCTGTGCCGCAGGACTGACGGCCAAATGCCGCAGCCTGCTCAAGACCGGCCATGAACCACTTGGCGGCGAGTGGGGCCTGTCCGGCGGCTATGCCTCGCACATCCACCTCCCCCGCGGCGTCACCCTGGTGTCGGTTCCGGACGAACTCTCCGACCGGGCAGCCGCGCCGTCGGCCTGCGCCACGGCCACCGTCATGGCCGTGCTGGAGGCGGCGGGGCCCCTGAAAAGCCGCCGTGTGCTCATCAGCGGCGCCGGGATGCTGGGGATCGTCGCCTGCGCCGTGGCCCGCTCCCGGGGCGCAGCATCGATCGAGGTCCGCGATCTCAACCCGGAACGTCTTGAGCTGGCCCGCCGCTTCGGCGCCACTAAGACCACGACGGCGGGCGGGGGCGATGGCGGCGCTGCCTTCGACGTCGCCGTCGAACTATCCGGTGCGCAACCGGCCGTCGCCTCGGCGCTGGCCGCACTCGATACGGGTGGCCGCCTCGTTCTCGCCGGCTCCGTGTCCCCGGGACCCGCCGTCGCGGTGGATCCGGAGCGCATGGTCCGGTCCCTGCTGACCGTCACGGGTGTGCACAACTACGAACCGGCGCACCTTCAGCAGGCGGTGGACTTCCTCGTGGAAACCAAGGACAGCTGTGATTGGGATGCACTGGTGGAACCGCCACGGCCGCTGGCGGATCTGGCCTCCCACATGGCACCGCCGCAGGGGCACCACCTCAGGAAATCAGTGGCAGCAGCGCACCCAGCGTAGGACCCAGAGCAGGAGCACGGAATGACAGATCTCATCTTTACCGGCGGACCGATCCACACCATGGACAGATTGAACCCGACGGCGGAGGCAATCGCGGTGTCCAACGGCAGGATCACCGCCGCCGGTACGGCGGGTGACGTACTGGCCCTCGCGGAGCCGCACACCACGATTGTCCGCCTTGAGGGGAAAGCGCTCCTGCCGGGCTTTGTTGAAGCGCATGGACACCCGACCTTGGGAATGGCCTTCCGCGGCAAAGGAGTCATTGACGTCAGAGCACCCATCTGCCCGACCTCCGGGCAGGTGATGGCAACGATCACGGCGGCCATCGCTGAAGCCCTCCCCGGCGAAGCATTGACAGTTGTTGGCTGGGAGGAGCTGCTCCGCCCTGATCTGCCCGAACCAACGCGGGAGTTCCTTGACCTGCTCGCGCCGGCGAATCCGCTGGCCGTCCTCCACAACAGCGCCCATTCCGCCTGGGGGAACAGCCTGGCCATGAAGGCCGCGGGGCTTGGAAACGACACCCCGGACCCGAAAGGCTCCCGGTTCGTCAGGGACGGTTCGGGAAATCTGACGGGACGGGCCGAGGAGCTGCCGGCCACCCTGATCATGGCCGGCTCGCCGCTGCGCGCCACCCACGAATCGGCCCCTGGACTCCTGGCTGCCGAATACGCGGCGTACTCGGCAGCTGGAGTGACAACCGTAGGCGAGCTGGCGTTCGATCCAAAGGACCGCGGACTGCTTCGAGCGGTGTCTGGGAAGCAACGATCGATCCGGATCCGGGCCTACCGGATGTCCAATCGTCCTGCTGTCCCCGCCGAGGAAGGATCCGACGACGGATTCTTCCGCGAAGTTGGGGTCAAGCTCTGGGCGGACGGTTCACCGTGGGTCGGCAGTTTTGCCGCCTCGTTTCCCTACCTCGACACCGAAACCACCCAAAAGCTCGGGTTTGCCGGCACCAAGGGGTGTTGCAAATACACCCAAAACCAGGTGTATGAACTCTGCCTGTCGGCTCTGGCCAAAGGAGAGCAAATCGCCATCCACGCCCAGGGGGATGCCGCCATCGACATGGTCCTCGATGCGATCGAAGCCGCCCTGAAGCAGCAGCCCACCGAGAACCACCGGACCCGCCTCGAACACTGCTGCCTGATGACTGCCCACCAGTTCGAGCGGGCAGCCGGCCTCGGTGTCACCTGCAGCCTGTTCCTATCCCACGTGCGGTACTGGGGCGACGTCATGCTGGCAGATCTCTTCGGCAGCCGAGCCGAAAACTGGACGGCTGCACGGAGCGCCCTTGACGCAGGAGTGCGGATATCGCTGCACAACGACGTTCCGGTGACACCGAGCGAGCCGCTGCGGAACATCCATGCCGCCGTGACCCGCCGCACCGTTGGCAGCGGCAGGGTGGTTGGCCCGCGCCAACGCATCACGGTGGAGGAAGCCCTTCGGGCAGTGACGATCGACGCGGCCTGGCAGCTGCAGTCCGAGGACGAGATCGGATCCCTGGAGGTGGGCAAGCAAGCGGACTTCGTGGTGCTTGATGCCGACCCGTTGGGCATTCCGGCGGAGGCCATCCAGGACATCCAGGTCGTGGCAACCTACGTCCACGGCGTCCAGACCCATGGCGCTGGACGTTGGACGGTCTCCGCGGATTCCGCGCCTGTACTCTAGGACCCGGCAAGGAGCCGGCCCCATTGGGGAGCAAGCAATGGCGCCCCGGCCAGCTTCAGGCAATGCCACAGTGTGACAGCCACCGAGTCCAGCACCGGCACGTCCATCTTTTCCTCGATTGCCGCGGCCATGTTGGCACCGTACAGGTTGGTGCACAGGTAGACGACGGCGTCGGGCTTGGATGCTGCCAGCCCCAGGGAACCGGGCAGCATGTCATCACATGAAACACGCGCGAACGATTCATTGTCGCTCAGGCCCAGGGCCACGTCGCCAACCGTGGTGATGCCGTTGCCGGCGTACGAGCCAATGATCGCCCGGTTCACGTCCGCGGTGTACGGGGTGAACAGCCCGATCCGTTCCGTGCCAAAGGACGCGAACGCGTCCATATAGGCCAGGGTCGACGTGGTGGCGGGAATGCCGGTGGCGTCGTGGATTTGGGCCACCAGTTCGCGGTCATGCTCCACTCCCAGCCAGGAGCCCGATGTACCGTTCCAGGCAATAACGTCGACGTCGGAGGTGGCCAGCAGGCGCGCGGCGCCGCGCATCACCTCGGCGTCGAACTGCTTGTCCGAGGAATCGTCGAGCGCAATCCTGGTGACAGGAATGCGGGTGTAATGGATCGTCACGTCGGTGCGGTCGCCGAGGATTCTGTAGCTTTGCGGCTCGAGGCACGTGTTGGACGAGGGCACAATCATGCCAATGCGGGTGGTGGGTGGTGCTGCGGACATGTGGGCTCCTAGGCGTGGGCGAGGACGGCGCTGTCCTCGACGGTGTTGTGATGGCTGCGGAAGCCATGGCGGGCAAGAAAGCGTCCGACGGGGCCGGGGTCGTGGAAGCCCCCATTGCTGACCACCACCTGGCCGGCAGAGACAACGACGGCGGGCCAGCCGGACAGTGTGTGGCCGTCGAACGGGGAGAAGTCCGTCCCCATGTGCAGGTGGTCGCCCGCGACGGTGCGCTCCTCGGCCGGGTCAAAGACCACCAGGTCCGCGTCGTAGCCTTCGGCAATGATCCCCTTGCCGGGAACGGCGTTGATCCGGGCGGGGCCCGCGGCGAAGACCTCCACGAAGTCCTCCACCCGGCTGCCCGGCTCCCCCATCATGGCCGTGAAGGTCACGGGCATCCGCGTTTCCACGCCCGGGAGGCCATGCGGCATGGCGCGGACGTCGTCCGTTCGCTCGAGCTTCTGCGACAGGTCGTAGCAGGAGTGGTCCGAGGCGACGGTGTGGATGGCACCGGCGGCCAGACGGTCCCGCAGCGCGGCAACCGTGCGCGCGCTGCGCATCGGCGGGCAGCAGGCGAACCACTCGGGAAAGCGGGAACCGTACACGCCCTCGTCCAGGGTGACGTAGTGCGGGCAGGTCTCGGAGAACGCCTGTAGTCCGCGGCGGCGCGCCTCGGTGACCAAATCAACGGCACCCGGCGTCGTTTGGTGGACGAAATAGACAGGTGCGCCGGTGTACTCGGCCATCGCCAGCACTTCCTTGACGGAGATTTCCTCGGCGAGTTCCGGGCGGGTCAGGTGCAGGTGTTCAATGCCGATGGTGCCCGCCGCGGCGTGCTGCTCGGTGCAGTCGGCGATGATCGGATCGTGTTCGGCATGGATGTAGGTCAGCCCGTCCAGCCGCACCATCTCACGCATCACCTTCAGGAGGGTGTCTCCATCCGCCATGGTGCTGCCGCGGTTGGTGGTGTACATCTTCACCGAGCGCACCCCCTCGGCCGCCAGCTGCTCCAACTGCCACGGAATGCTCTCGTCCCAGGCAACCACTGAACCGTGCAGTGCCACGTCGCAGCGGGACTGCGTGGCGAGCTCCTTCTTGATGCGGACTGCCTCAAGCGGGGATTCGGTGGCATCGCGCGGGATGCCGAAGTCGATGATGGTGGTGGTTCCGCCCCACAGGGCCGCCGTCGACGTCGTCGCGTAGTCATCCAGCGTCGAGTACCGGCCGGTGGTCTGGTCGACGTGGCAATGCCCGTCCACGCCGCCGGGAATCACCAGTTGCCCCGTGGCGTCGATGGTGCGCAGTGCCGCCGGAATGGGCTGCGTTGCATCCACCACCTGCTCGATCTTTCCCGAGCGCACAACAATGTGCCCCTGGCTCCGGCCGCTTGCATTGACGATGGTCCCGTTGGCGATGACAAGTTCTGCTCTGTCGGACATTGTTCTTCCTAACGTGCTGCGGCAGCGGCCTGTGCCGACTGCACGTCGGCCAGGGCTGCATCGAGGGATGGGGAGAGGCCCTTGCGGGCCTTGAGGGGCGGCGGGGCAAACGAGCCGGCCCGGTGCGGTCCGGACGCCAGCGCCACCACTGCCTCGGTCATGCGGATGCCGGCCGAGATGCCGTCGACAACGGGTACGGGGATTTGCCCCGCCAGTTCCCGGGCGAGCCCGGCCAGCGGCGCTCCGGCCAGAATGACGACGTCGGCGCCGTCTTCCTCCACTGCCTGCCGGCTCAGGGCCAGCAGGGTGTCTTTGAAATCCGATTGCACCGAGCCGATGCCATTGAGCGCCTCGTTGATGGACCGGATGGAGACCAGCCGGCTGGCAAGGCCGAACCTGTCCACGCACTCCCGGTACCACGCCTTAATGCGGTCCGAAATGGCGATGATGGCGAAGCGCTGGCCCTGCAGGGCCGCGGCGCACAGGGCGGCTTCGGTGATTCCAATGACGGGGACGTCGGCGAGCTCCTTGAGCGCCGGCATGCCCGGATCGCCGAAGGCGGCCACCACGACGCCGTCCACCCGCCCCGCGGACGGACCGCCGCAGTGCTGGGCGATGGTCTCAGCCACCGCCCCGGCGGCGATGAGCGCCTCGAACCGGGTCTCGATGTATTCGACACCGTGGCCGGCCGTCCTAATGACAAGCTCGGTGCCGGGGGCGGCCGAGCGCAGGGCCTCGGCCTCGATGAGGGCTGTAACGTCCTCGCTGATGTTGGGGTTGATGACTAGCAGTTTCATGGCTTCTTCCGTTACGGGACGGGCTGGGACAGTGCTGACGGCGCGGTGTCCGACGGGAACTGTTCACGGTATTTATCGATGTGGGAGGCCGATCGGGCGGCCGCCCGTTCTGGATCGCCACTGGCAATTGCCAGGTAGAGGGCGCGGTGCTCCCGGAGCAATTCGGGCAGATCGTCAACATGCCTGAACAGCCAGTGCATCCGCCCCTGCAATGGTTCCAAGGCCGACCGGAGGAAATCGTTGTCCGCGATCCGGGTGATCGCGTCATGGAATTCGCTGTTGGCCCGATGCGCCTCCAGCAGCGATCCCTTGGCGAGGAACTCCTCGGCGGCCTCCAGCAGGCCTTCAAGCGTCCGAAGGTCGTCGGCGTCCGCCCGCGCCGCGGCCAGGCGGCACGCCAGGACTTCCAGGGAGTTCCGGACGTCAAAGAGGTCTGCAACGTCCTTGGCGCTCAGGGCACTGACCTCGGCGCCCCTGCCGCCGCGGTCGCTGATGATTCCTTCCTGGCGCAGCATCCGCAAGGCTTCGCGGACGGGGAGCCGGGAGACATGGAATTCGGCGGCAAGGTCGCGTTCAACCAGCCGGGTCCCGGGAGCATAGTGGCCCTCAAAGATCCTCACACGGATGGTGTCGCGGACGGTTTCGCGCAGGGGGCGGTCCTTGTCGCGGGGTGCGTCGGGGGTGCGCATGGTTTCTCCATTCGGATTCTTGACGGCGGTTGATGCTCCCGGGATGGCTGCATCCGTTTACATGTGGCTAGACGGCCAGGCGCTTGCTGTAGTCCAGGACCAGCACCGAGACGCCCATGATGACGGCGGCGCCAACGAAGTACAGCAGGGCCCAGGTGTAGGAACCGGTTGCGCCGACGATCAGTCCCACAACAATCGGCGTGACAAAGCCTGAGATGTTGCCGCTGAGGTTCATGGCACCTCCGAGGACGCCGGCGTTGGTCCGGCCACCGAGGATCGAGGGGATGCTCCAGAAGAGGCCCACCCAGCGCAGGAAGAACATGACCACGGACAGCAGGACCACCGCCGTCGTCGGATCCGCCACGATGGTGACGCCCACCAGGCCGGCAACCACTACAGCGCTGGAAACGCCCAGCAGGGTGCGCATCACCCGGTTTGCCGATGCACCTGACTCACGCCATTTGTCGGCAAGGGTGCCGCCCAGGATTTCGCCCACGAAGCCGGCTCCGAAGATCACGAAGGTTGACCAGCCGATGGTGTTCAGGTTGAAATGCTTGGCCTGGGCCAAGTACAGCGGGCCCCAGGTCAGCAGGCCGTAGAACACGCCGTTGAAGCCCAGCCAACCCAGGCACATGGCCCAGAAGGAGCGGAACTTGAGATACGGGAGGAGGGCTCGCCTGCCCTTGCTGCCGACCATTTCGGCGGCCGCGTCTTCCTCCGCGTGGGAGGCCTCGATGTAGGCGGCCTCGGCTTCATTGACGGCACGGTGCTGGCGGGGGTTGTCGCGGACATACCACCAGACGGCCAGGCCCATGAGAATCGTCGCCGCACCGGCGATGATGAACGAGTACCGCCAGCTGCCCGTGACGGCAATGAGCCAGGTGATCAGGATGCCGCCGATTCCGGCACCCAGCGGGGCGCCGGCGTCGAGGATGGTGGCACCGCGGCCGCGTTCCTTCTTGTGCATCCAGATGGCGTTGAGTTTGCCGCCGGCGGGCATGACGCCGGCCTCCGTCACCCCGATGCCCAGACGGGCAATGAACATGGTCAGGAAGCCGCCAGCCAGGCCGGAGACAGCTGTTGCGGCGCCCCAACCGAAGCACGACGCCGTGATGATTTTGCGGGGTCCGAACTTGTCGATCAACAGTCCAACGGGAATCTGCATCAGTGCGTAGGTCCAGAAGAAGGCCGACAACAGGAGACCGACGAGCTCCGGCGGGAGATTGAAATCCTTTTGGATGATGGGCAGCGCCACGGAGATGGAACCGCGGTCAATGTAGTTGACGGCAACGAGGATCAAGAGCAGGACAAAAAGCTTCCAGCGGACGTTGGTGCGACGTTGCACTGCGTCCTTGCCGGGCGTGGTGTCCTCGTTGGCGCCTGCGGGTGCCACCGATTCGGTACTTGGGAGAGACATAGCTGCTCCTTTACATGGAGGGTGAGGGACTGGAGCGTGGCCTGCCAGGAACCACAGCCATCGAGATCGGGGCCCGTTGGACGGCTGGCGTGGGTTCTGCGGGTGGTCCTGCGGCAGGAGGTTCACGAAAGTTTTTGTTTGGGATCCCAGCTTGGGATCCCAAATTCAAATTTAGAAGTGTCCCGCACCACAGTCAATGGCTTGGTTGGGCTGAAACTAGAGCCCAACCATCCAGGTTCGGTATACAGAACGGTAATTTCTGGGATCCTGCGGCAATCAGGGCATCTCCGCACTGGAGGTAATCGATCTCCCTTGGTAGCTTTCATCGCATGGCCACCAAACGGAGTTCGATGCCCCTCGTCCGCGTTCACAACTTCTCCATCTCCCTCGATGGCTTCGGCACCGGTCAGGGGCAGGAGCTCAATGCACCTTTCGGGCATGCCGGGACTCGCCTGCTCGAGTGGGCTTTTCCGACGCACACTTTTCAGCAGATGGGCTTCCATGGCGATGAGGCCGGCTCCAATGGAATTGATGAAACTTTCGCAAGCCGTTGGGGCTCCGGCATCGGCGTGGAGATTATGGGCCGCAACAAGTTCGGCCCCCAGCGCGGCCCGTGGGCCGACGAGGACTGGCGGGGCTGGTGGGGCAACAACCCGCCGTTCCACACCCCGGTGATCGTCCTCACGCACCATCCGCGCCCCCCGCTGACCATGGACGGTGGCACCTCTTTCCACTTTGTGGACGCCGAACCGGCTGAGGCCCTCGAACAGGCACGCATCCTCGCGGGCGGCCTGGATGTGCGGATCGGCGGCGGCGTCGACACCATCCGCCAGTTCCTCGAGGCCGACCTGATCGACCAGATGCACATCGTTCTAGTGCCAATCATTCTTGGCCGCGGCGAACGACTGTGGGACAGCCTCGAAGGACTCGAGGAACGATTCCACATAGAAGCCGCACCCTCCCCCAGCGGTGTCATCCATCTTGTCTTCGCACGGCGCGGCCGAGCCACGCCTGGCCCTGGATGATTGATTCGAAGGGGTGGCAGCGCAGGCAAGCTCGGGTCAGTGTTTCCTGCCGCCAACACCCGGCACGGACGTGACCTGTGTCATCCACGCCACAATCTCGACTTCGTTGATGTCGTCCACGGATTCCAGCTCCACACCCCGGGTCGATTTGCCCATCCCCACCGGTGCCACCGGCGGCACCGGCTCGAGCGCCGCGCCATTGATGAACATGAGCTTGACATGGCGGGCAAAGCCGCCGCAGCTGAAACACCACCCGTCGCCGACGCCGTAGTACGCCATGCCCCACTTCACGGAGCGCTGGAGGCTGGGCAGCGTCGTGGCCGCCAGCGCATCGATCGCTTCGGCGATGCCGCGCTGCGGCTGCGGCAGGCTGGCGATGTAGTCGAAGACAGGCTTGTCGCCGACCGCCGCCTTCGCGGGGCTTGCCCTGCCGGTCATGGCTTCCGGAAGTGCAAAGGCGGCGGCTTGCGCTGAGGTGCGGGCGTCCGTCTTGGGAATATCCTTCTTACCGCTCTCCCTGCTGGTCATGGAGAGCATTATTCCCTACGCATCAAGGGAAGCCGCCAACCTGCGCACACGACGCTGGCCGCGGTGCTGCCGAGCCTCATTCTTGGCCCCCTGCACATCTACGCAGCCAGGGCGAGGGACCGGGCTCGGACATCAGCCGGCGGCTTCTCGACTTTTCGTGTATCGGGAGGCGATCTGTGGGCTCTGGCCTTGGAAGGCGGCCCGGTCCGCCACGAACACGGTCTCGAGGAGGCCAGCCTCTTGCACCCCGGGTGCGATGACGACCTCACCGAGCTCAATTCCGGCCAAGGCTGCGGTGACGACGTCTTCGGGGCGCATGCGGGGCACCGCGGATAGATCCATGCCTTGGACTGCGTGGAACTCGGTTGCCACGATGCCCGGGCACACAACGTGCACGCTTACGCCGCTTCCTTCAAGTTCGGCATGCAGCGTTTGTGACATGGCAACCGTGCCGGCCAGACTTCCCGCGTACACGGCACGCTGGCCTTGTGGTGGTGCCGCTGGGGAGGCGCCCGAGAAGGCGATCATGCCAGCGACGTTGATGATCGTTCCCGAGCCCCGCTCTAGCATCCCAGGGAGGACGGTGCGGGTGAGCAGGGTGGGTGCGAGGGCCTTGACGTAGTTGAGTCTGCTGCGACAACCTGGACGTCCGCGGACGGCAGGGACTCAGCCAGGACTTCCAGACGCTCCCGGCGGCGGCCGACAACGAGCAGATCGTAGCCGTCCGCGGCGAGGCGTTCGGCGAAAGCCTTCCCTGTCCCCGATGATGCTCCGGTGACTACGGCCAGTGGCAGCATGTTTGCGCTCCTTTGCGAATACGGTTCAGGACACCAGCTTGGCGAGATTGTCGAGCTCATTGGCCCGGCCGGCCAAGAGGCGCCCGGTCCACACCTCGTCGTGCAGCTGTTCGACCCGGATAGTCACCTCAGTGCCGCCGTCGACCTCGGCAAGCTCGACGACGGTGAGGTGCGCATAGGGCCCATGGTCCGGAACGAAGTCGATGAGCGAGCTGTAGGCCAGCCGTTCCGGTCCGGCAATCTCGGTGAACGTCTTCTTCGATTCTGTGGCCAGCGGCATCCCCTGCTGCTCCATGAACGCGATCTGTTCGGGTGCGACGGCGGTCATCGTATAGATGAGTTCGCCGCCCTCGCGCAGGTCAAGCTTGGCTACGTTGGTGCGGAATCCATCCCCTTGTCGATACGACCACAGTATTCCGGGTCCGGCTGGCACGGAACACCCCCAGGCGTGCCCGCGACGCTGGCGGACGTGTCAGTGCTTCCCCTCATTCGGCGAAGACGGTGCGGTCCAGGAAGTCGTTGCGGAACTTTCCGGCCGGATCCAACCGTGCCGCCAATGCCTTGAAGTCGGCAAACTTCGGGTAGAGCGGAGCCAGCTCGGCGGCCCCGGCGGCAAACACCTTGCCCCAGTGCGGGCGGGCGGCAAACGGCGCCAGGGCCGCCTCGATGGCCGGAAGCACCGCCTCGACCGCGCCCTGGTCCCGCTTCCAGGTCAGGTGCAGGCCGATGCCGTCACGGCCGTAGTTGCCGCTCAACCAGAGGTCGTCCGCGGCAATGGTGCGGATCTCGGACACGAGCAGCAGCGGGGAGATGGTGTCCGAGAGGGCGCGCATCGCCGTGATCGCCGCCACGGCATGCCCGCGTCCCACCAGGTACTCGGACTGGATTTCATCGCCGTTGCTGGGCAGGTAGTCCATCCGGAAGTGCGCCAGCCTGTCGGACCACGGGCCTTCGACGCCGCGCTGCTCGGTGCAGTTCTCCGCCGACACGCCCGGCAGCGGGTGCATCGGCTGCCCTGCCGCCGTGCCGCCAAAGAGCGGCGCCGGCCACGCGGCGGGGCCGGCGCCGCCCACGCGCTCCTTGAACCACGCCTGGCCGACCGTCTCGCCGCGCCAGTCCGTGAACAGGCTGACGGAATAGGCGGCGGAGGTCACGCTGTCCAGGTCCGCCAGCACCTGGTCCCACGGCAGGTCCAGGTAGACGTGCTGGGCCACCGTGAACAGCGGCTCGATGCGCAGGGTCACCTCCGTGACGACGCCCAGGGCGCCCAGGCCCACCACATAGGCCGGGAAGTCCGCCGTCGTACTGCGGCCGACGGTGCGGACGCGGCCGGCGGCGTCAACGAAGCGCAGGCCCACGACGGCGGTGGCCAGGTTCCCATTTCCGTCCCCGGAGCCGTGCGTCGCCGTGGCAATGGCCCCGCCCACGGAGATGTGCGGCAGGGAGGCCAGGTTGTGCAGGGCAAAACCGCGCCCGGCCAGCTCCGTGGCCACCGTCCCGTACGTGGCGCCGGCACCGACCGTGGCCGTCAGGGACTCCTCGTCGATGGTGATGGCGGCCGGCAGCCGGTCCAGGCACACCAGCGTGCCGGCGGTGTCGGCGATGGCGTTGAACGAGTGGCGCGACCCCAGCGCCCGGACCCTCGCCGAACCGGCCACCAGCGCCGCCAGCTCGTCCTCGGATTCCGGGTGGTGGATCCCCGCGGCCCCGTAGTGGTGGTTGCCGGCCCAGTTGGATTCAACGGTCCTCTGCTGCACGGGCATGACTGCTCCTTTGGTGGCGTGAACGATCGAAATTCCTGGGTGGGACACGGCGTGGGGAATCGCGGCCACTGCACGCTGGCGCAGGGACGATGCGGGGGCCAAGGTTCGGCACCTGCATCGTCCCTGCACCTCAGGCTAGTTTTTGGCGACCTCGAGCTCAACCACTGCCCAGGACAGGGCCGGCAGGGTAAGGCGCAGTTCATCGCCGGAGGCCTTGACCCCCGCCAGCGCTGTCAGGCCCACCTGCCCGCGGGTGTCGAGCTCGTTCTTGGCGAACCGGTCCTTGCCCTCGGGGATCTCAAGCACCTCGGCCCGGGTGATCCGTCCGGCGTCGAACCCGCGCAGCGCCACCTCAACATCGGCCGCCTCCTCCAGGCCGCGGTTGGCGAAGAACAGCGCGATCCTGCCGCTTTCCTCATCCCAGGTGGCACTGACGTCAACCAGGTCCGTGCCGCCAAAGCGCGCGTTCTCATACTTGTCGGAATCCACTTCGGTGCGCAGGATCAGCCCCTTGGCCAGCTCCGCCATCCGGGCAAACGGGTAGAAGATGCTCTGCCGCCACGCCGGACCGTTTTCCTCGGACAGGATGGGGGCAATGACGTTGACCAGCTGCGCCTGGTTGGCGATCTTGACGCGGTCGCCGTGGCGCAGCAGCGAGTTCAGCAGCGTTCCGACGACGACGGCGTCTGTCACGTTGTAGTGGTCCTCGATCACCCGGGGGTGTTCGCGCCAACCCGAGGCGTTGACCCGGTGCGGCTGGTCCTCGGTGTCCAGGCCGCTCTGGTACCAGACGTTCCACTCGTCGAAGGAGAGGTTGATGTGCTTCTTGTGCTTGCCTTTGGCCCGGACCGAATCCGCCGTGGCCACCACAGATTCAATGAAGTAGTCCATGTCAACGGCGCTGGCCAGGAAGCTGCCGGCGTCGCCGTCGTGCTCCTGGTAGTAGGCGTGCAGGGAGACGTAGTCCACCTCGTTGTAGGCGTGGGTGAGCACCGTCTGCTCCCACGAGCCAAAGGTGTCCATCTGGGAGCTGGAACTGCCGCAGGCCACCAGCTCGATGTCCGGATCGACAAAGCGCATGGCCTTGCCGGCCTCCTGGGCCAGCCGGCCGTACTCCTCGGCCGTCTTGTGGCCAATCTGCCACGGCCCGTCCATCTCATTGCCCAGGCACCAGAGCTTGATGTCGAACGGATCCTTGTGCCCGTTTTTGGCGCGCAGATCCGAGAGGTAGGTGCCGCCGGGATGATTGGCGTACTCCACGATTTCCCGCGCGGCGTCCACGCCCCGGGTGCCGAGGTTGATGGCTTCCATGATCTCCGTACCGGCCTTGCGGGACCAGTCCACGAATTCATGCAGCCCGAAGGCATTGGTTTCCAGGGTGTGCCAGGCGCCGTCGAGGCGGCGCGGGCGGTTGGCCACCGGCCCGATGCCGTCCTCCCAGTTGTAGCCAGAGACGAAGTTGCCGCCGGGGTACCTGATGACAGTGGCGCCCAGTTCCTTGGTGAGTGCCAGAACATCCTTGCGGAAGCCCTGCTCGTCCGCTTCGGGGTGGCCGGGCTCGTAGATTCCTGTGTAGACGCAGCGGCCCATGTGCTCCACGAAGGAGCCGAACAGGCGCCGGGGCACCTCAGAGATGGTGAAATCGCGGTCAATGCTGATCTTTGCGCGGGACATGGTGCGGGGTCTCCTCGAGGGTTGTTGGTCGTGTCGATCTGGTGGGTGGAGCTGGTTCAGGTGCCGGCGAGCCCGGTAGTGGAGATGCCCTTGACGATCTGCCGCTGGAAGAACAGGAACACCACAATCAGGGGCAGGGCTGCCAGCAGTGCCGAGGCCATGTTCTGGGCGTATTGGATGCCGTAGGCGCTCTTGATGGTCTGCAGGCCCACCGGCAGCGTCAGCAGAGAGCTGTCATTGGTGGCGATGAAGGGCCAGAGGAAGTTGTTCCAGGCACCGATGAAAACGAAAATGGCAACGGCGGCCAGAATGGGGCGGGACAGCGGAAGCACAATCAGCCAGAAGATCCGCAGCCGGCCGGCACCGTCCACGCGGGCCGCATCCTCCAGCTCGCGGGGAATCTGGTCGAAGAACTTCTTGAGCACAAAGACCATCGCCGGGGCAATCACCTGGGGCAGGATGATGGCCCAATAGGTGTCGATCAGGTGCAGTGACAGCATTTGGTAGAAGAGCGGGATCATCAGCACCGGCGGCGGAATGAT
Organism: Arthrobacter sp. 35W; assembly: GCF_000482545.1. Classification (GTDB taxonomy): domain Bacteria; phylum Actinomycetota; class Actinomycetes; order Actinomycetales; family Micrococcaceae; genus Specibacter. The sequence goes on along the minus strand of NZ_KI519454.1, from coordinate 1,286,143 downwards.
GATGGAGCCAATGATCGCCCCCATCAGCAGCTTCTTGCCCCGGAACTCGATCCGCGACAGCGCATAGGCCGCAAGCGCCGAGATCGCCAGGGTGATGGCGGTGATCGCCGCCGAGGTAAAGAGCGAGTTCCAGGTCCACAGCGGAATGTTTCCCTCCGAGAGCACCTTGGCGAAGGCGTCGAAGGTGAAGCCCGACGCCGGAACCCAGCTGATGGGGGTGGCCGCGGCCTCCGTTTCGCTCTTCAGGGCCGTGGCCGTCGCCCAGGCAAAGGGGACCAGCCAGATGACGGCAAAGACGGCGACGACGGCGGTGGCGGCAACGCGCGCCACCGGGAACTTCTTCCGGGACCGGCGGGCCGGCGCAGCCGGGGTGGTCCGGCTGGGTCGGGCAAGAGTCTGCGTGGCCATGTCATGCGCTCCTTTTGCGGGTAACGAAGAACTGTCCGATCGAGAGGACCACGATGAGACCGAAGAAGATGAAGGAAATGGCCGAGGAATAGCCCAGCCGGTAACCGGTGAAGCCCGTCTCGAAGATGTACTGGACGATGGAGCGTGTGGACCCGGCGGGTCCGCCAGCCGTCATTTGGTAGATCTGGTCAAAGACCTTCAGCGATGCCAGGATCTGCAGCATTACGATCAGTGCAGTGGTCGGGTTCAGCTGCGGCAGAGTGATCGAGAAGAACTTCCGCCAGCTGCCGGCCCCATCCAGGGAAGCCGCCTCATAGTGCTGCTGCGGAATGTTCTGCATGGCGGCCAGGTACAGCAGGAAGTTGAAGCCCACCGTCCACCAGAGCGTAGCGATCACAATGGACCACATCGCCACGTTCGGATCATTCAGCCAGGCCACCGGTGCGATGGAGAACGCGGCCAGGAAGTCATTGATCAGACCCAGCTGTGGGTTGAACATCCAAGTGAAGAAGAGCGACACCACCGTGGAGGCCAGCAGGTACGGGGCGAAGAAGGACAGCCGCCAGAGCCACTGCGCCGGCAGGCCAAGATTGACCAGCGCGGCAAGGGCCAGGGCCACCAAGACCAGCGGGACGGTGCTGATCACTGTGAAGTACACCGTGTTGCCCATGGAACGCCACATATCGGCGTCGCCAAAGGCCTCCGCATAGTTGGCCAGCCCGATCAGGGTGCCGTTGGCTCCCGTCAGCGACTTTCCGGTCAGGCTCATGTAGGCGCCGTAGACCAGCGGCCACACCAGAAAGACCAGAAAGAAGGCCAGGAAGGGTGCAGCGAAGCCCCAGCCGTGCAGCGTATCGCGCCGCTTCCCGGCGGCCCGCCGCAGCGGCGGGGCTCCGGCGTCGTGGGCCCGGACCTCGGTCCGGCGTTGGATGGCAGAAGTGCTCATGCGATGGACTCCCTTGTCCCGAAAGTTGGGTTCTTTCCCGTGGTTGGTGGGTTCAGTGCCATGGGGCTACACCGGGTTCGGCTTGGACAGCAGGGTGTCCAACCGCTTGATGAAGGCGTCCCAGCCCACCGAGGCCTTGTCGCGGCCCAGGAAAACGTTCTGCACGTTCTCGGCAAAATAGGACTGGAAATCCGAGCCCGACCCGGTGAACCAGGCCTGCGGATCGTAGTTGATGATGTCGGCTGCGCCGGCGTAGTGGGCCTGCGGCATCAGAGCCTCGTACTCGGCCGACGTGACCACCGGCTGGTAGGCCGGGATGTGGCCGGCCTCCGCCCACGCCAGGGACCCCTTGAGGATGTCGCTGACAAATTTGTACACATCCCGGCGCTTGGCCTCGTCCAGCGACGACTGGTGCGGCAGCACAAAGGCGTGCGAATCCGCGTATGCAGCAGGAGTGCCAAACAGTGTTGGGATGGGCATGGCCTCCAAGGGGATGCCCGCCGTCTTCATGGTCGGCAGCTCCCAGACGCCTGAGAAGAGCATGCCCGAGCCTCCCCCGGCAAACTCGGCGATCGCAGTGCCGCCGTCGCCGCTGCGCGTGGCAATGGTGTCGTCCAGCATCGAGGTGATGAATTCCAGGACAGTGATGGCCACATCCCGGTCCACCTGCGCCGGCTGCCCCTGGGCCAGCACCATGTCGGCGCCGTGCTGCTTGTAGAACGTGTAGAACATGCGCCACATCTGCGCGCCGTCGCCCAGGTAGCCGTAGGACAGACCGTGCTTCCCCGTCGCCTTCTGCAGTTCCCTGGCCACGTCCAGAAATCCGGCCGGGCTGTCCACGGGCTGCAGCTGCCCATTGGATGCCAGGACACCGGCCTTTTGGGCGATCTCGGTGTTGTACATCAGGATGAACGGATGCGAATCCAGGGCAAGGGAGTAGACCTTGCCGTCCAGTTCGCCACCTTTCCACACCCGCGGCGCAAAGTCGGTGGGCCGGATGCCGTTCTCGGCCAGCAGGGACAGGTCCCAGGGGTCCAGCAGTCCACCGGGGGCGTAGCCCGGCATCCTGGCCGCGTGCATAATGGCCACCTCCGGCGGACGCCCGCCGGCGGACGCCATGGCCAGCTTTGTGTAGTACGGGGCGCCCCAGGCCAGGACGGTGGGATCGACGTGGAATTCGTGCTGTGCGGCGTTGACCTTGTCGATCATCCCCTGCATCTTGATTCCGTCGCCGCCGGAGAGCAGATGCCAGAATTTCAGCTGCTCCGCAGTGGCGGCCGCTGCCGGACCGCCGCAGCCGGACAGGGCTCCTGCGCCCAGCAATCCGCCCAGTAGTGCTCCCCCACCCATCATCAATTGCCGGCGGGACATTCCATGCGTGTTGCTGCTGTTGTAGCCGTTGACTCGATTCACCCGTCACTCCTTTGGACGCGTTGGCACCGGACACTGGAATCCAGTGGTCGGTGCGAAACCAGGCTTGATGCTCTGAGAACCTGCGGTTTTTATGACCTGCCTCACAGATTACATCGTTGTAATGATGACGGCAAGGGATTTTTGTTAGCGCGCACAATTCTTTTCGGCGGTCTGGGTCCGCCCGGGCTAGCCCCGGCTTCCGCCTGGGCCTGTGCTGCCCCGCTCCACGATCCGGTAGGGCAGCGATACGTCCACCACCGCCCGCTTGGGGCTGCCCATCCGCTCCGTCAGCAGGCGGAGGGCATTGACGGCGAGTGCCTTTTTGTCGAAGGACACGGTGGTAAGTGCCGGAACGGCAAACTGCCCGTCTTCAATGTCATCAAAACCGGCCACCACCACATCCTCGGGCACCCGGTGCCCGGCGTCGGCCAGTACGCTCAGGGCACCGATGGCCAGCGAATCTGTGAAGCAGAAGAAGGCGTCCGGCAGCTCGTTGTCCGCCAGAAATGCCCGCAGCGCCTCGGCGCTTCCCCTCGGCGTCCAATAGTCGCAGCCGATCTCCAGCCGCGGGTCATGGGGGATGCCCATTTCCGACAGGGCCTCCCGGTACCCGCGGGAGCGCAGCAGGGACGTGGCCGATCCCCGACCCTGGTCCGCACCCACCACGGCAATCCGCCGCCGGCCGTTGCGAGCCAAGGCCAGGGTCATGTCCTTGGCCGCCGCCAGGCTGTCCACCCACACGCGGTCCGCCAGATGCTGGACCACGTCGCCCAGCAGGACCACGGGGGGAAGAGTGCCGCCCACCCGGATGGCACTCTCGTCCAGGACCACCGGATTGAGGATCAGCCCGTCAATGAGATTGGTGCGCGCCTTCGACAGCAGGTCGTGTTCCCGTTGGGGGTCAAACCCCGTCTCCTCGATCTGGACACTCCAGCCTTGGTCGTGGGCCGCCTCCACAATGTGGTGGGCCACTTCGGCCGAATACGGGGTGCTCAAATCCGGCAGCGCCAGGCCAATCACACCTGAGCGGCCGTTGCGCAGGCCCCGGGCGGACAAGTTCGGGACATAGTCCAGCTCCGCGAGGGCCGCCTCGACCTTGCTCCGGGTCCGCTCACTCACTGGAACCAGACCGTTGACCACATTGGACACGGTCTTTGGCGACACCCCCGCGCGCGCGGCAACATCCTTGACTGTGGCGCGCACAGTTCCCTACCTCTCCCCTGCAGTCAGCGTGGCTTTCCACCGGACACGTCCGATGCTACAAGACCACACCCCTCAGCCGGGTGTCACCAACGCGATGGCCCCGTGCAGCTAGCGCGCCGAATACGCTCCATCCACCAGGTGGTCAATCGAGGACGGGGGCGTCGGCCAGCCGTGGCGTGTGGATGCAGCCCGGGCCGACGGCATTGACCCGGATTCCGTGGGGCGAGACTTCCAGCGCGGCCGACCTCGTCAGCCCGGCAACGGCGTGCTTGGAAGAGACGACATAGGCGGCGGTGTTGTGCTTGATTGCCGCGGCGGTTCCCCCCTACTGCTCGAATCCCCTCAACCAGACGCTCTGCGCTTCGAGGTTGATGTCAGAGACGACCTCGGTGGCCCCTCCCGCCGACAGGAGCTTCTACGCGGCTGCGCCGTCGTCGAGGACTGAGGACTGAGGACTCCCACGTTGACCGGCCCCGCAGTCCCCCAAATGGACTGTGGCATAGGCAGCCAGCCTGTACGGCCTGCGATGCATCGTTCCACCAAACAGAACCAAACCATTGACAGTGCAAACCGTTTTGGCTACTGTGACTTGAGCGACATACAAAACGTTTTGCAAAGGAGCAGGTTCGTGGCAAAAGTAGGCATCCGGGATGTGGCGAAAGCTGCCCAGGTTTCCGTGACGACCGTGTCGCACGCGCTCAGTGATGCCCACGGTTCCCGCGTCAACGCCGCGACGAGGGACCACGTCCGGGCGGTCGCCGAAGAACTCGGCTACGCGCCCAATAGATTGGCGAGCGGACTGCGCAACCAGCGCTCGTACCTGCTCGGCATGGTGAACGATCAAATCGCAACCACTCCTTTTGCCGGCGAGATGATCCTGGGGGCCCAGGATGCCGCCTATGAGCGCGGATGGCTCCTGATGATGCTGGACACCGCCAGCGATCCGGAACTGGAGAAGAAGCAGATCAATACTCTGCTCCAGCACCAGGTCGATGGCATTGTCTACGCCAAGATGTACCACCAGCGGATTGCAACCCCCACCGAACTGGCGGGAGTGCCGACAGTCCTGCTGGACGCCACGTCGGATCTAGGGAGCATCTCCTCCGTCGTGCCGGATGAGGTGGCGGCAGCACGGACCGCCGTCCGCACCCTGATCGACGCGGGGCACAGGACCATCGGCTTCATCAACAACATTGATGACATTCCCGCCACGCACGGACGGTTCCAGGGGTACGTGGAGGCGCTGGGGGAAGCTGGCATCGACTTCGATCCCGCCCTCGTCGCCACAGCTGAATCCAGGGCCGAGGGGGGCCGAATCGCTGCCCAACACTTGCTCTCCCTGCCCACGCGGCCGACGGCCCTGTTCTGCTTCAGCGACAGGATGGCCATGGGCGCCTACCAGGCGGCCGGCTCCCTCGGCATGACCATCCCACACGACCTGTCCGTCATCGGGATCGACAATCTCGAACTGATCGCGGAGGGCCTGTGGCCTGGCCTGACAACAGTGGCACTCCCCCACTACGGCATGGGCCGCTGGGCTGTGACGCAGCTCCTGGACGAGATCGAGGCCTCTGGGGATGAGGAACCCGTCCACATGATCTTTGACTGCCCGCTGGTCCAGCGCGGGTCGGTCGCTCCGCCACTGCACATCTAACGCAACGGCACACCGCAAGCAACACCTGGTACGCACAAAAAATGGGGACGTGGCTGCTCTAACAGCCACGCCCCCGGGCGGAACCATCAGCACAAGAACCCAGTAGAAAGATTCAACAGCAATGAACACTCGCTTCAAGCGGCTCCTAGCCGCAAGTCTAACCGCCGCCACTTTGGTCGGCAGCCTGGCAGCCTGCGGGACGGGCGCCGGAAACTCCAAGGACGGAGCCAACGGCGAACTCACACTCTGGACGCACAACGCTGGAAATCCGGACGAGCTCGGGGCCATCCAGTCCATTGTGGACGCCTACAACCAGAGCCAGAGCAAGGTGAAGATCAAGGTCCAGGCCTTCCCGCAGGACTCGTACAACGATTCCGTTGTCGCGGCGGCCTCGGCGAACAAGCTGCCGTGCATCGTCGACATCGACGGACCGAACGTCCCGAACTGGGCCTGGTCAAAGTATCTGGCGCCGTTGAACCTCTCGGTTGATCTGTCCGCGAACCTGCCCAGCACCCTGGGCAAGTGGAATGGCCAGACCTACTCGGTAGGCTACTACGACGTGGCCCTGGCCATGCTGGCCCGCGCTTCGGACCTGAAGGCGGCCGGCGTACGGATTGCCACCGCGGACAATCCGTGGACCAAGGACGAATTCAATGGCGCACTGGCGGCATTGAAGAAGCTGGGCAAATGGGACGCGCCACTGGACCTCGGCACGGCCGGTACTGGTGAGTGGCTGCCCTACGCGTACTCCCCTTTCCTGCAGTCCTTCGGCGGAGATCTGATCAACCGCAGCGACTTCCAGAGCGCGGACGGCGCCCTCAACGGCGACAAGGCTGTCGAGTGGGCCAACTGGTTCCATGGCCTCATCGCCGACGGCTATGCCGCGCAGAAGAGCGGCAAGGACTCCACCGCGGATTTCCTGAACAACAAGAGCGCCATCGTCTACACCGGCAGCTGGGCGGCTGACAAGGCACGCACGGCGCTCGGCGACGACCTGGTCGTCATGCCATCCGTGGACCTGGGCAATGGCCCGAAGATCGGCGGCGGATCCTGGCAGTGGGGCGTGACCACCGGCTGCAAGAACCCCGAGGCCGCGATGGACTACCTTTCCTTCTCCCTGAAGCCGGAGAACATTGCCGCCGTCGCCAAGGCAACCGGCACGATCCCCGCCACAGACGCTGCCGCCGCGCTGGTGCCCGGCTATGAACCCACGGGCAAGAACCGCCCCTTCCTCGACTTCTCCAAGAAGTCCGCCGTGCTGCGCCCCGAGACACCGGCCTACCCGTTCATCGCCACCGAATTCGGCAAGGCCGCCCAGGACATCATTTCCGGCGCCGACCCCAAGCAGGCCTTGGACAAGGCCGTCAAGAACATTGACGCCAACATCAAGTCCAACAACGGCTACAAGAACTAGTCCGCCTCCGGGGTGCCGCGCCGCGATTGAACTGTCGCGGCACCCCGGCCCGGGATCCAGTCAGGACCAGAAACGATGAATTCCTCTCCAGCTCCGGCATCCCTGCCGGCCACAGACCGTGCCGTCCCTGCAACCTCTTCAGCACAGAAGCCGCGCCAGCTCAAGAAGTACCACCGGCGCGAACAGCGCGCCGGATGGGCCATGCTGAGCCCGGCCGTAATCCTTCTACTGCTCTTCGTGTTCGTGCCGGCCGTGCTCGCCTTCGGGCTTGCCTTCACCAACGCCCGCCTGATCTCCCCGAACCCGCCCGTCTTCGTCGGGGTGGACAATTTCGTCCGCTTGTTCGCCGATGACGGGTTCTACCGGGCCCTGCTGAACGTGGCGTACTTCGCCGTCGTCGTCGTGCCACTCCAGGCCGGCGTCGCGCTGCTGATGGCACTGCTGGTCAACGGCAAGGTCCGCGGGGTCAACTTCTTCCGCACCATCTACTTCCTGCCCGTGGTGACGTCCATGGTGGTCGTCTCCCTGCTGTGGTTGTTCATGTACCGCCAGGACGGCCTGCTCAACGAAATCATCACCAGAGTGACATTCGGAGCAGTCCATGGACCGGACTGGCTGAACAACACGGCGACGGCAATGCCGGCCATCATCCTCATGTCCGTCTGGCAGGGTGCCGGATTCCACATGATCATCTGGCTCTCGGGGCTGCAGACCATCTCGGCGGATCTGTATGAAGCCGCTGACATCGACGGGGTCAGCCGGTGGCAACGGTTCAGGTACATCACCTGGCCCGGGCTGTCCGCCACCCGCAGCCTAATCCTGATCACCATCACCATCCAGGCATTGAGCCTGTTTACCCAGGTCAGCGTGATGACCCAGGGCGGGCCGCTGGATTCGACGACGACGATCGTCTACCAGGCCGTCCGAGCCGGCTTCAAGCAGCAGGAAACCTCCTATGCCTCCGCGATTTCGCTCGTCTTCTTCGCGCTGGTCCTCATCGTCTCCGCAGTACAGCGATACCTCACCCGAGAGAAGTCCTGACATGGCCACCACCCTCGAAAGCGCCCGCCCGCGCACACGCGTCCGTTCATCCTCCCCCAGCCCGCGCCGGGTCCGTGGCATCGGCGGCTGGATCGTACGAATCCTGCTGGGCGTCGTCTTTGCCTTCCCCCTGCTGTTCATGTTCGTGTCCTCGTTGAAGCCGGACCAGCAGATCTTCGGCGACCTGTCCTCCATTGCCGCGTTCCTGCCGGTCGGCAACCTGTCGCTGGACAACTACGGTGCCGTCTTTGACCGGGTCCCGGCCGCCCGCTTCCTGGTCAATTCCATTGGCATCTCGGCGGTGACCGTCGTTCTGGGCGTCCTGATCAACAGCCTCGCTGCATTCGCCCTGTCACGGATGAAGGTCCGCGGCAAGGGAGTCATCCTGACGCTGATCATCGCCACCCTGATTGTGCCCTTCGAAACACTGGCATTGCCCCTGGTCTGGTGGGTCAACCAGCTTCCCTGGCTGGATCTCAACGGGTTCTCGTTGTCACTGACCACGGGGTGGCTGGACACCTACCAAGTGCAGATCCTCCCGTTCGTGGCCAACGCCTTCTCCATCTACCTCTTCCACCAGTACTTCGAATCCATCCCCAAGGAACTGGACGAAGCCGCACGAGTGGATGGGGCCAGCTGGTTCAAGATCTACCGCAAGATTGTCATGCCGCTGTCTGGACCGGCCATCGCCACGGTGTCGATCCTGACCTTCCTCCCGGCCTGGAACTCCTACCTCTGGCCGCTCATGGTCGTCCAGAGCGAGGAACTGCGTCCCGTCATGATCGGCGTGCAGTACTTCTTCCAGCTCAATGTCTCCTGGGGCGAGGTCATGGCCTATTCGTCAATGATCACCCTGCCCGTCGTCGCACTGTTCATCGCGTTCCAACGCTCTTTTGTGAACAGCATCGCCTCCAGCGGCGTCAAAGGCTAGACACGCTGGCTCCACTTGAACAGCGTTCCGACGATTGAAGAGAAGCGAGACCTAGACCCATGACCACCCCGAACGACACGTCGCTCGACACCTTCCGGCCGGCCCTGCACTATGCGGCCAGCAACACCTGGCTCAACGATCCCAACGGCCTGATTTTCCATGAGGGCATCTACCACCTCTACTACCAGAACAACCCGACGGGCACTGTGTGGGGCAATATGTCGTGGGGGCACGCCACCTCCACGGACCTGCTGGCCTGGACCGAGCACCCGGTCGCCATTGCCTGCGATGAGCGGGAGGACATCTTCTCCGGCAGCATCGTCTTTGACCGGCACAACACCAGCGGATTTGGTACAGCGCAGACGCCGCCGCTCGTTGCCGTCTACACCAGCGCCTACAAGGCGGCCTCCGAGCACCACGGCATCCAGGCCCAGTCGCTGGCCTACAGCCTGGACGGCGGCTACACGTGGATCAAGCACGCCGGCAACCCGGTGCTCAGCCGTGGCTCGGCCGAATTCCGCGACCCGAAGGTGTTCCGCTATGACGGTGACGCCGGCAGCTACTGGGTCATGGCGGCCGTGGAGGCGGCCGACTTCCAGGTCGTCCTCTACAGGTCCGATGATCTGAAAACCTGGGAGCTGCTGAGCAGCTTCGGCCCTGCCAACGGGACCGGCGGCGTCTGGGAGTGCCCGGACCTCTTCCCACTGCCCGTCGACGGCGATCCGGAGAACCTCAAGTGGGTCCTGGTCGTGAACCTCAATCCGGGCGGTCCCAACGGTGGATCGGCCGGGCAGTACTTCGTTGGCGATTTCGACGGGACCACGTTCACTTCATCCACCACCGTCACCGAGGGCCTGCAGGATCCGGCCCGGCTGGAGGAATACCGGTGGCTGGATTGGGGCCGGGACTACTACGCCGCCGTGTCCTTCAGCGACGCCCCCGACAACCGCAGGCTCATGATCGGCTGGATGAACAACTGGCAGTATGCCAACGAGATTCCCACGGCGCCGTGGCGCAGCCCGATGTCCCTGGCCCGTGAGGTGTCTCTGCGCACCACCGACGGCGGCCCGCGTCTGGTGCAGCAGGTTGCCGCAGACCTGTCCACGACCACCGTCCCCTCGACATTGTTCGACCTCGAGGCGGTAGTCGTATCTAACGAGGCGCTGGTTCTGGACGGCGCCTCCGGCAGCGTTCAATGCATCCACCTCACCCTCACCCCGGGATCGGCGGACGAGGTTGGGCTGGTCGTGCGCGGCAACGGCATAGAGGGCACCCGCATCGGCATTCTGCCCGCGCAGGGCCGGATCTTCATCGACCGGCGGAACTCGGGGCAGGTGGACTTCCACGAATCGTTCGCATCGATCGACTCTGCCCCGATCGAGACCAGTGACGGTTCCTATGAGCTCACCATCTACGTGGACCACTGCTCCGTCGAGGTCTTCGCCCAGGGCGGGCTTCTCACCCTGACGGAATTGGTCTTCCCCGCCGCCACCAGCACCGACGTATCGCTCTATGCCGCCGGCGGCACGGCAACCTTTGACAGCCTCAGCATCAAGCGCTGGGCCTGACGGCACCCTCGGAAAGAGACGCACTATGCACAGCTCCACCCCCACGCCCGGAACCATTCTGGACGTCGTCGTCATCGGCGAAGCCCTCATCGACGTGGTCACCACGCCGGTGGGCACGAGTGAACACCCCGGCGGTTCACCGGCAAACGTGGCCTATGGACTGGGCCGGCTCGGCGTCACCACCGGGCTGCTGACAGCCATCGGCGACGACGAACGCGGCGCGGCCATCGGGACGCACCTGCACAGCGCTGGTGTGCTCCTCCTGCCGGGGTCGCGGTCCCTGGCGAGGACTGCATCGGCCACGGCCACACTTTCCGCGGATGGCTCGGCCAACTATGACTTTGACATTGTCTGGGATCTGGAACCGGTCGCTCCGGCCCATATTCCCAAGGTGCTCCACACCGGATCGATCGCGACCTTCCTCGCACCGGGCGCCGCCGCCGTCAAGGAGCTTCTGTGCCAGGCCCACCGTGAATGCCTGGTGACGTACGACCCCAACATCAGGCCCGCCCTGCTCGGCAGCCATGCCGAGGCCCTGTCAACGTTCGAAGACCTTCTCCACCTGACCGACGTCGTCAAACTCAGCGACGAGGACGCCCAGTGGCTGTACCCCGGCAAAGAGCTGGAGGACGTTGCCGCACGCATCCTGGATCTTGGTTCCCGCCTGGCGGTCATCACGAAGGGGTCCCTCGGTTCGCTGCTGGCCACCAGTTCGGCACAGCTGCTCGTGCCGTCGGTGGAGTCCGAGGTCGCGGACACCATTGGAGCAGGCGACTCATACATGTCGGCCCTGATCATGGGACTGCTCACCCGCGGGACCGACGGCTTCGCACCCGCCGTACTGGAGCAGCTGGGCCGCATGGCATCCATGGCCGCAGCCATCACCGTGCGGCGCCCGGGCGCCAATCCGCCCACCCTTCAGGAGCTGCGAACCCACCTGGACTAGGAGCGGCCGGCTCTTGGTCCTGGGTGGCGGCCCAGCTTGCCAGGAGCCGGAGGGCATCCGCCGTCGGTGTTCCTGGTTCCGCCGTGTAGATCAGCAGGTTCCAGCCGGGGTCTGCCATCAGCTCGCTGGCCTCAAACAGAAGATCCAGGGTGCCGACGATGGGGTGGCGGAAGTGTTTGACGCCCCTCGCGTGGCGCCGGACGTTGTGGTCGCCCCATTTCCTGCGAAACTCCTCGCTCCGGGTGGAGAGTTCACCGATGAGGTCCTGGAGGTCCTTGTCGTAGGGATCCCGGCCGGCCTCCGTCCTCAGGATCGCCACAATCGCATCTGCCGCGGCGTCCCAGTCGGGGTAGAAGAGCTCGGCCCTTTCCCGGTCCAGGAAAGCGTGCCGGGCCAGGTTGACGGGCCGTTCCCCGGAACCATAGACGTCCATGTGCAGCGCTCTCCCGAGGGTATTCGCCGCGATGATGTCCATCCGTCCGTTCCGGACCAGGGCCGGGCCGCCCGTGACCGCATCGAGGGCGAGCTGAAGGCCGGGGCGGACGACGGCGTTGCGCGGCGATCGCCGCTGGCGGCGGGCCGGCGGCGTCGTGGCGGCCCGTGCCAGATCGAAAAGGTGCTGACGTTCGGCGTCGTCAAGCAGCAGGGCACCCGCGATGCCGTGCAGGACCGCATCCGACGCCCTGGAAAGTTCGCCACGCTCCAAACGGGAGTAGTACTCCACACTCATCCCGGCCAGCAGCGCGACCTCGGTCCGGCGGAGCCCGGGGACGCGCCTGTTCAGCCCCGGAGCCAAGCCAACCTCGACCGGCTGGACCCTGGCCCGCCGCGTCGTGAGAAATTCCCGAATGCCATCTCGATTCAGCTCAGTCATGACACCACACTACGAGCGGTTTGCCTCGCGTGGGGTTCCCTGCCAGTACACCCCGCAGCAGGGCACCCCGCGCCCGCGGATGGGCAGGTTTGATGGTGAAGACGGCCCCGCGCCGTCCCCAAGCCACCACCGGCCCTCCCGCCAAAGGAAAACCGTGTCCCAACGCCAAGCAACACATCCCCTGCCCGCCCCAGTACCTGTCCCCGCCGAAGCCCCGCGGGCACGGGCCACCCTGGTGCTGGCCTCGCTCGGCTTCTTCCTCATCACCCTCGACATTCTGATCGTCAACCTCGCACTGCCCAGCATCGGCAGGGAGCTTGGCGGCGGAACCACCAGCCAGCAGTGGGTCATCGACGGCTACACCCTGATGTTCGCCGCCCTGCTGCTGTTCGCGGGGAACCTCTCGGATCGGATCGGCGCCAAGCGGGCCTTCGGCCTCGGCATCGCACTGTTCCTGGCGGCCTCGATCGCCTGCGCCATCGCACCAACCGCAGGGTTCCTGATCGCAGCCCGCGCCTTCCAAGGCAGTGCGGCGGCCCTCATGCTGCCAGCTTCGATGGCCTTGATCCGGCATGCCTTCCCGGACCCGCGACGGCGGGCGCACTCCTTGGGGATCTGGGCCGTCGGCGGCGCTGTCGCCGGCGCCGTGGGCCCACTGGTCGGAGGCCTGCTCACGACCATCAACTGGCGGCTCGTGTTCGCCATCAACCTGCCCGTCTGCATCGCGATGCTGGTGCTGCTGATTCCGATTGCCGCCTCGCCGCGGCGGCCCGCGCCCTTCGACTGGGCCGGCCAGAGCACGGCCATCGTCGCTCTGACGGCGCTGATGTACGGACTCATCACGGGAGGAGCGGAGGGCTTCGGCTCGATGCACGTCGTGCTGAGCCTGGCAGTGGCAGCCGCGGGCATCACGGGGTTTCTGCTGATCCAAGCCCACGGGCGGCACCCGATGATGCCCTTGGAGTTGTTCCGCTCGCTGGGTATGCGGGTTTCCCTCGCCGTCGGGTTCGCGTTCATGGCGAGCCATTTCGGCACCGTGTTCGTGCTCAGCCTCTTTCTCCAACAACACCTTGGCCTGACACCGCTCCACGCCGGACTCGTGTTCCTGCCCTCGGCGGCCTTCAGCATCCTCGGGAACATTGCCAGCGGGACCCTCGCAAACCGCTTCGGGCCGCGGGCGCCCATAGTCCTCGGGTTGGCTTCCATGGTCGTCGGGCTCACCGCCATGGTCATCACGGCACCACTGGGGTCACCGGTCCTCATGGGAGGCCTCCTGGTCCTCACCGGAGCCGGCGGATCCATCGCCATGCCGCAGGTCGCCGCCGTCGTCCTCGCCAGCACATCCGGCGAGCGGGCCGGAACCGCAAGTGCCGTGTTCAACACCTTCCGGCAGGTCGGCGGCGCCGTCGCCATTGCCGTTTTCGGGGCCCTCGTCGCTGACGGCGCCAATTTCGTCCACGGAATGCAGCTCAGCTTCATCATCGCCGCATCCCTGCTGCTCATCACCGCGGCCGCGGCCTTCGTCGTCCTCCGCCCGGCGGGCATCAAAGCCAGCCAAACCATCCACTAGGCAACCCAGAGCCGGGCCGCTTGGACGCTAGGAGGCAGTGGCGTTCTCAAAGGTTTGGACGGCGCGGCCCGCCAGGCGCGGGATGATCTGCGAAACGCCAATGCGCTCGAAATGCTCGTACTCACGGTGTGCGGCAAAGCCGGCCGCATCCCGGTAGCGTTCGAGGATCACGATCTCCGCCGCGTTGTCGACGCCCTGGAAAAAGTCGTAGGCCAGATTCGCCTCTTCCCCGCGCGTGGCGGCGGCCATCTCGCCCAGGAGCCGCAGGACGTCGTCCGTTTCCCCGGGTTTCACCGTGTAGCGGACAACAACCTGGAAAAATGTCTCTGCCATGCCAGCATTCCTTGCTCTCGAGCCTTGTGGACGCAGCCACCCCAGACCAACCCTAACGGGATGGCAACCGGCTGCCAAGCGGCTGTCGCCGCCCACGCGGAATCGGGAACTGCGGGGCCCAACGAGGAAAGGGAGGTGCACAGTGCGCACCTCCCTTTCCTTGTCATCCGGCTCCTACTGCGCGGCAGTGGCCCTCAATGCGGCCATGCCGGCCGCAATCCGCTTCACGCCCTCCACGATGGCCTCCTCGCTGGCAGCATAGGAAAGCCGGATGTGCTGCTCGCCGTACTGTCCAAACTCGCCACCGGGGCGCACGGCCACACCGTGCTTGCGCAGATGGGCGACCATCTCCTCCGACGACAGGGATGCGTCGTACTTCGGGAAGAGGTAGAAGGCTCCCTCGGGTGTGCCGACATGCAGGCCGTCAATGCCCGCGAGACCCTCAAGCATCAGGGCGCGTCGACGGGTGTAGGCCTCGTGCATCCGCTCAATGTCCGGACCGCAGGTTTCCAACGCCGTCAGGGCCGCCAACTGGTTGGCGGTGTTGACGGAGCCATTGAACGTGGCATGCACGCGGGCTGCCGCTGCGATGACGGAGGACGGTCCCCACAAGTAGCCAACGCGCCACCCGGTCATGGCGTAGCTCTTGGAGAAGGTCTGGCAGTAGATGGTCCGTCCTTCAAGGGCCTCGATCTGCAGGGCGGACGTGAAGGGCTCCGCCGTGTAGACGAGATCACTGTAGGCCTCATCGGTGAGCACCAGAGTGTCGGTGCCCGCCAGTAGGTCCGCCAACGCCTCCAGCTCAGCACGGCTGTGGACAATGCCGGTCGGGTTGGAGGGGTTGCAGAAGACGAAGAGCTTTGCCCCGTCCAGGGCCGAGGACAGCGCCTCGAGATCCCAGTGGAGGTCGGCCGCCAGCGGCACGGGAACCAACACACCGCCCGCCATGCTGACAAGGTCGGCGTACAGCGAGTAGGTCGGGTCCGGGACCACCACGCGGTCCCCCGGATTGACGATGCCCAGGATCGCCGCGGCCAGGCCGGCCGTGCCCCCGTGGGTGATGAGGATGTCGGCACTGGAAACGGGTTCGCGCGTCAGCTCCGATAGCCTGCCTGCCAGAGCCTCGCGGAGGACGGGCTCTCCCTGCGCCGGGGAATAGTGGGTGTGCCCTGCAGCCAGGGCCGCTGTCGCTGCGGCCCGCACCTGCTCCGGGGTGTCGAAATTGGGCTCGCCTACGGCCAAGGAGACGAGGTCCGGGCTGGACTGGGGCTGCTGGACACGGCGCGAGGTGCGCTGCACACGTTGGACGGCCTCCGCAGCAGCGAAGGGGATCTGGACGGGCGCTGGAATGTTGGTCATATGGATCCTGCTATCTGATGGTGGAAGGTGGATGTCAGCTGTCGGCGGGGTTGCCGGGCACCAGTGATTCCGGCGCCCCGGCCCACCTGCTGATCTCAAGGTCGCCGGAAACATCGCGCTGGAACGTCGGGGCAATGATCAGTTCCTGGATGACGGTGCGCTGCGGCAGGGTGGCCACCAGGTGCACAGCCCTTCCAATGTCCTCCGGCTGGACCATGGCTGCGCGCTCGTCGTCGCGCGGCGGCCTCGCCCGGTTGTCCATGATGGGAGTGCTGGTCTCACCAGGAAGGATGGTGATGGCCCTCAGCCCGTCATTGCGGAACGTATTGTGCAGATAGGTCATGAAATTGCGCACCCCGGCCTTGGCCGCACCGTACGCTGCCCCGCCCAGCAGATTGGGGTTGACGGCAGCCAGGGACGAGATGGTGATGATGGTGCCGGTGCGGCGCTCGAGCATGTCGGGCAGTACGGCCTGCGTCAGCAGATAGACGGCATTGAGGTTGACGTCCATCACCTGCTGCCATTCCTCCTGGCTGATCCATCGAACGTTAAGCACCTTGCTGGCGCTGCCGGCATTGTTGACCAGAATGTCCACCGGACCCAGATTGGCCTTGACCCAGGCAACCAGGTCATCAACTTCGGCCTTGGATTCGATGTGGGCCGTCCGGGCAACGGCATCACCGCCGGCACGCTTGATCTTTTCGGCCAGCAGTTCAAGAATCCCCGGCCTGCGCCCCACCAGCACCACCGTGGCGCCTTCGCTGGCAAGCTGCGTTGCGCTCTCACGGCCAATTCCCGACCCGGCGCCGGTGACAATGGCGACTTTGCCGTCTAGAGCTCCCACGGTGGTTCCTGCTTTCTGCATTAGGTAGTGATACACATCTCTAAGATGAGAATACTTTCTCATCTATTCCACGCCCAGTCAATGATCCCGGGATGATCATTGCACCGACGGCCGCGAACTCCCCGCACCACCTCTTGCCTGATTGGCGGCAGGGGGTCACACTTGGATCAGTGAAATGCGAATTTCATCTCATTTCAGAATCAACAACCACTTGGAAAGAGAGACCGACGTGTCATCAGAGAACATCCGCGTGAGCCCGGCCTGGACGCGCCCCGCACCCTTGCTGCTCGAAGCGTTCCGCGCCTACTCCGTGGCCAACCTGGGCGACGCCGTAGGCCGGCTGGGAATCCCCGATGGTGGGATCGTGCCCATTTGGGCCGGCGCGAGCGCCGTCGGCTCAGCACTGCCCGTGCTCACCGTGGCCGGCGACAACAAGTCGGTCATTGACGCACTTGACCACATCCAACCCGGCGACATGCTGGTCATCAACGCCTTCGGCTACAACGGCCGCGCCATCATGGGCGACAACCTGGCCCAGCGGTTCGAGTTCCACGGCGCCGTCGGCGCCGTCGTCGATGGCTACGTCCGCGACCGCTCCATCATCGAAGAACTCAAGTTCCCCGTCTTTGCCCGTGGGCTGACACCTGCGGGGCCGTTCAAGAACGGCCCCGGCACGATTGGCGAGGCTGTGGCGATTGGCGGCGTGGTCGTCAACCCTGGCGACATCGTTGCCGCCGACGACGACGGCATCATCTTCATCCCCATCGACCGCGCCGCCGAGGTCCTTGCCGAAGTCACGAAAATCGTCGAGCTTGAGGCAAGCAAGGACGCCGAGGTCCAGGCCATGCGGCACCAGCCGGCCTGATCCAGGCGACCCCGCATCGACACGCGTCCGGCGGTCCACCCTGCGCGGGTGGGCCGCCGGACGCGTGCTTGCCAACCCCCATGAAACGAGTTAACTCAGAGTTAACAGAACAATGAAGAAACGTGCTTGACGCCACAGCAAAAACGAGACAGACTTCTCATATGTGATTGGCATCTCAGCCGCTTTGATCACAGCACACTCTTCTTCGAAAGGCCGCCATGACCAGCACCAAACCCGGGAACGGCACCCTGGACACGCAGCAGATTCAGGTAGCCACCGCCGACGGCAAGGTCGTCCGCAGGGCAACCGTCGCCGGAGCCATGGGCTCGTTCGTCGAATGGTACGACTACGGAATCTACGGACTCCTGACGACCTATCTGGCAATCAACGTCATGGGCTCCAAGGACGTCGGATCGCTCCTGCTCACCAACGTCGGCTTCTTGGTCAGCTTCCTGGCCCGCCCCTTTGGCAGCGTCATCTGCGGCTATCTGGGCGACAAGATGGGGCGCAAGACGCTGCTGTCCACCTTGCTGCTGCTCATCAGCGGCGCTACAGCGGCAATCGGCCTGATTCCCTCGCATGCTGCCATCGGTGTGGCCGCACCCATCCTGCTGATCCTGCTTCGAATCCTCCAGGGCTTCTCGGCCGGTGGAGAAGTTGCCGGCGCCATGTCCTTCGTGGGCGAGTACGCACCCAACCGCACCCGCAACTTCGCCATGAGCTTCATCGCCGTCGGGTCCTTCCTCGCCCTGCTCTTCGGCAGTCTGCTCTCCACCGTGCTGATCGTCACGCTGGGTGACGCCACCATGGAGGCGTGGGCCTGGCGCATCCCGTTCCTGGTTGCTGTACCGCTGGGTTACGTGGGGTTCTACATCCGCAGCCGCATGGAAGACACTCCGCACTTCGCAGCCCTGCGCGCCGCCAACCACGTGGAGCGCAACCCGCTGCGCGCCGTCTTCACCTCCAAGAAGCACCTGCAGGCCATCGCGATCACCATCTTCCTGCCGGCCGTCAACGGCCCCGGCTACTACCTGCTGTTTGCCTACATGCCCACCTACCTGAAGACCTCTCTGGGCAAGGAGCACAACTTCAGCAGCGCACAGGCCCTCATGGTCACCGCCGTCGGCCTCGTGGCCATCATCATCGCCATCCCGCTCATGGCCCGCCTGTCCGACCGCATCGGCCGCAAGCCCGTTCTGGCCATCTCCGCCATCGCCATGGCAGCCGTGTCCTACCCAATGTTCGCCTTCATCGCCACCGGTCAAATGGGCCCGGCCATGGCCGGCGCCGCCGTGATGGCCGTAGCCTTCGCCGGCCACGCCGCCGTCGTGCACACCGTCCTGACGGAGATCTTCCCCACCACTGTGCGGTACAGCGCCTACAGCATTGGGTTCAGCATCAGCACCATCATCTTTGGTGGAAGCGCTCCGCTGGTCATGACGGAACTGATCAAGGCCACGGGCAACCCCATGGTCCCCGCCTGGGCGTCCATCATCACCGCAGTCATCACGCTGACCACCATCTTCTTCCTGAAGGAAACCAAGGGCCAGCAGCTACGCTCCCACTAGAGGAGCCCCGCCTGCCGACACCCCCGGCGCACGGCACCGCAACACACCACCATGAACCTAGCCCCCCAAGCAGCCACCACCAACCATCTGGGAGACACAGTGGGAATCAACTCAGTAGCCGTCGTCGCCGACCTCGGCGAGAGCTACGGAAACTACACCATCGGCGACGACGCGGCCCTGCTCGGCCTCGTCACCGCATCCAACATTGCCTGCGGCTTCCATGCCGGCGACCCCCGCGTCATGGACGCCACCGTCAAGGAGTGCGTGGAGCGCGGCATCGAACTCGGAGCGCACCCGGGCTATCCGGACCTCGTGGGATTCGGCCGCCGGCTCATCGAAGCATCGGAGGAGGAGATCCGGACCGATGTGCTCTACCAGATCGGCGCCCTTGACGCATTCGCCCGCATCCACGGCGGCACGATCAGCCATGTGGCACCGCACGGCCGGATGGGCAGCATCGCGCAGACCGACCCCAAGCACGCCCGTGCCATTGCCGACGCCGTGGCCGCCTACGACTCCTCCTATGTGGTGATCTGCCAAAATGGCGTCCTGGCGGACGAGTCGCGGGCCCGGGGCCTGCAGGTGGGCTATGTCTTCCTGGCGGACCGCGGCTACGGCGAAGACGGCATGCCTGTCCCCCGCTCGGCGGAGGGTGGACTCCTGTACGACCCGGCGGAAATCGGCCGCCGCGTGGTCCAGGTGGTCCAGGATGGCACCGTCCGGGCCGTCTCCGGAAAGGTTGTGCCCCTGGGCCACGACTGCGATGTGGTGCTGCTCCACGGCGACCACCCCGATGTCCTGGCCAATGGCACGGCCCTGCGCAAGGCACTGGCGGAAGCCGGTATTGCAGCCACCGGCCTGCGCGAAGTGCTCGCCGAAAAGGCCGCTGCGGCGGCGTCGGCCTGATCCCCGGTCGACGATAGGTCCGCCTCCCATGGCTGCTTTCGAAAACCTTGCAGACAAGATCGCCATGCACGAGTTTGGCGACTCCGCATTGATGCTCAGCGTCCGCGATGACGACCCGGCCGTGCGCCGTGGCGTCATCGCGGACGTGCGCTCCATCCTGCTGCCCCGCCTCCCCTATGGAGCGCGCGACGCCGTCGCCGGCTTGGAGTCGCTGCTCGTCGAATTCGACCCCCTGGTGGTGGCTCCGCGCCAGCTCGCCCAGGTGTTGGAGTTGATCATCAATGTCCACCAGCACGACGCCGGGGGCGGCGGCACCGCACCACAGCAATTCCTCATCCCGGTGGATTTCCGCAGGGAGTTTGCGCCCGATCTGGACGATGTGGCCAGCGAGCTCGGCCTCACCCCGGCGCAGGTCATCGAAGCGTTCACGGGCTCCTCCCTGCGGATCAATCTCCTCGCCGCGGCCATGGCACCCATGATGGACGGCGTTCAGTTTCCGGCGCCGGTGAGCAGGTGCGCCATCCCCCGCACCGATGTGGCAGCAGGTTCCATCATGGTCGCAGGACTCAATGCCATCATCCAGCCGTTCCCCGGCCCCACCGGGTGGAAGGTCATCGGCCGGACCCCCTTGCGGATCTGCGACATCGCAGAACAGCCGGCAACGTCCTACACCGCGGGCGACAACGTCAGATTCATGGCACTCGAGGACGGCCAATGGCCAGATCTTGAGGGCCAGTTCCTCCGCTCCACGAAAGTCGAAACCCCGTGAAAAGACTGGTAACCCTTGATGTCGCCGAGGCCGGCTGGCTGAGCACCTACCAGGACCTTGGAAGGACCAATGCCGAGGCCATGGGCGTTCCCAGCGGAGGCGCGGCCGACCAGCACTCGGCAGCCGTCGGCAACATCCTTGTCGGCAATCCCCGCACCGGGGCATGCATCGAGATCATGGGCGGGCGGTTTTCCTTCACGCCGTCCAACGACATCCTCATCGCCGTCACCGGAACCCCTGCGGAGCTCACCATCGGCGGCTGCACCGCTCCCCTGTGGACGCCCACCCGCGTCCCGGCCGGCGCCAAGGTCACCATCGCAAGAGCCACCGAGGGGGTCCGCTCCTATCTGTGCATCGCCGGAGCAATCCATACTGCGCATTTCATGGGCAGCTGCGCACCCGACGCCCGGATGGGCTTCGCCCAAAAGCTCTCGGCCGGGGACCAGATCAGTGTCCTCACGGCCAACAGCGGCTATTCGCATCCCTACTTCGACAACATGCTCTTCCGGCTCCCCGTTCCGATTCCGACCTACGGTGGCGGCATCTGGACGGTCGACGTCGTTGATGGCCCCGAAATGAATGCCACGCCAGGGATCAGGGAGCTCATGACCTCGTCCCTGTACACCGTCGGCGGCAGGTCCGACCACGTTGGCCTTCGGCTCGACGGCCCTGTCCTGCACCCCGAAGGCCTGGGGGAAATCACTTCCCATGGAGTGCCCGTTGGAGCGATCGAGATACCGCATTCCGATGAGCTGATCATCCTGGGCCGCTACCGAACCCTGACGGCCGGCTACCCCATCGTGGCCTTTGCCACCACGGCGGCACAGTCCATGCTCGGCCAGGCCGGACCCGGGCGCCGGATAACGTTCAACTGGGTCGCGGCGGCGGACGCCGTCCGGCACCTGCGCTACCGCGAACACGAGTTGAATGTTCTGGAGGACGCCGTCCACAGTGCCTTCACGGCCGCAGGCCTTCCGCTGTCCGAATCAGCCAGCCCACTGTGACCCACTCCGTGGGCAAGGGCACAGACAAGCGTGCCCTGCTCATTGCCGCCGCTGGCGAACTGGTGGCAGCCTCCGGCCGCGACGTGAAGATGGCCGACGCCGCCCTCCACGCGGGCATGTCTGTTGCCACCGCCTACCGCCATTTCCGCTCCCTCGACGCGGTCCTGGCCGCCTACCGTCTTGACGTCGGTAGGCGGCTGCGCCATTTCAGCGTGCACGCCCCCGGCACCGGAGTGGTGCTCCTTGATGCCGTCTGCAGGCAATGGATCGACTTGGTGCTCCTCCACGGACCGGCCATGATCCAGTCGCGCTCACGGCACGGCTATCTCGCCCGGCTCAAGGACGAAACGCCCCACCTCATGGACCAGGCGCTGGCCCTGAAACGGCCATTGGCCCAGGCCTGCCTGGACCTTGGCCTCTCCGTTGCCGGCGATGAGGCCATGTTCTTGTGGAACCACCTGTTCGATCCCCGCGAGATCATGGACCTCGCCCAGACTGCAGGACTTGACCGGCACCAGATTGGGAACCGGCTTGTCGGCGCCCTGCAGGGGGCGCTGCGGGGCTGGAGCCAGGGGACGCCCTGACCCACCCCGTCCACCGCAGGGACGAAAAATGCCGTCCGGCCACCAGATGATCTGGTGGCCGGACGGCATTTCTGTTCCCCAGCGCCGCAGGGTGCGGCTAGCCGATGTCGAACCCCGGTCCGCCGGGGACGGAATCGATCAACTTTCGGGTGTAGGGATCCTGCGGGTTCTGGTAGACAGCATCCACCGAGCCCGCCTCGACGACGTCGCCGTTGTAGAGGACCATGATGGAGTCGCTGACGTGGTGCACCACATCCAAATCATGGGAGATGAATGCCATGGTCAGGTCCAGCTCCCGGCGAAGCCGGCCCACCAGATTCAGCAGCTCGGCCTGGACCGACAGGTCAAGCGCCGAGGTGATTTCATCGGCAATGATCAACCGAGGTTCCACCGCGAGGGCCCGGGCGACGGCAATGCGCTGGCGCTGGCCTCCGGAGAACTCGTGGGGATAGCGGCTGGCTACATCTGCGTCGAGCCGGATGGTGGAGAGCCAGTACTCAATCTTCTCCCGGTGCAGCATGGGGCTGGAACGCACCGGGTCGATCGCCTCGGCCAAGGTCTGGCCGATGGTCCGGCGCGGATTCAGCGAGGAATAGGGATCCTGCGGAATCATCTGCACCTTGCGGCGCATGTCCCGGCGCTGGGGGCCGGTCATCCGCCCGACGTCGATGCCGTCAACCAGAATGCTGCCGGAGCTGGCGTGCACCAGCCCCACAATCGCCTTGGCCAGCGTTGATTTCCCCGAGCCTGATTCGCCGACGATGCCCAGCGTTTGGCCGCGGGAAATGCTGGCGTTCACACCCTTGAGGACCGTCACTGCCGAGGACCCGGCGCCAAAGGTGACCACGAGGTCCTTGACCTCAAGCACCGGCGCAGATCCTGCCGCCTGGGCCGAATTGCTGTCCGTCACGGTGATACCTCCTCAATCTCTTCATCCAGGTTGAATGCGTCCGAGCGCAGTGCCACAAGCTCGGTCTTGCGTTCGGACATGCTGGGCGTCGCCGCCAGCAGTGCCTTGGTGTACGGGTGCTTGACGTTGCCCTTGGCCAGATCCGCTCCCGTGAGCCTTTCCAGCACCTTGCCGCCGTTCATCACTATGACGGTGTCGCACAATGCCTGGACCACACCGATGTCGTGGGAGATGAACAGCATCGCCGTGCCCCGTTCGCGGTTGATGGAGCGGAACTGCCGCAGGACATCGGCCTGGACGGTGACGTCCAGTGCGGTGGTGGGTTCGTCGGCGATGATCAGCTTGGGATCCGACACCAGGGACGTGGCGATCATGGCCCGCTGGAGCATACCGCCCGAGAGCTGGTGCGGATACTGCTTCATGCGCGACTCCGGCCGGGTGATGCGGATGTCGGCCAGCGCCTTGACCATCTTGGCCACGGCCGTGGTGCGGGATTCCTTCAAATGGACACGGCTGACTTCCGTCAGCTGGGAGCCCATCCGCAGCGCCGGGTTGAACGTCGTTCCGGGGTCCTGGTAGACCAGCCCGATCTCCGTGGCCATGCGCCGCGGATCGTTGCGCCCCAGCAGGTCCAGGTCACCGACCCTCAGCGTCCGGGCGCTGACGGTGAGCTCCTCAGGCAGCAGTCCGGCAATGGACATGGCTGTCAGCGACTTCCCGGACCCTGACTCGCCGACGAGTCCAACGACCTCGCCGGCCCTGATGCTCAACGACAGCCCCTTGACCAGTTCCTTGCCCGTCGGTGCCGTGATGGTCAGATTGTCGACCTCAACGAGGGCATCGGCGCTGCTGCGCAGCGAGGCCGGCAGCTCGGAGGCCTGCCTGCGGGTGCGGTGCCTGCGCCCGCCGCGCGGGTCCGACGCGGCAGCCAGGCCGTCGCCGATCAGCATCGCGCTGAGGCCTGTCACGGTGATCATGATCGACGGCATCACCGCCTGCAAAGGCTGCGAGTAGATGTTGACCAGCGCTTCATTGAGCAGCCGGCCGAAATCGTACTCGGGGTTCTGCACGCCCAGGCCAATGAAGGACAGGCTGGACAATTCGATCAAGGTGGTGGCGAACACCGTCGCCGTGAGAATCAGCAGCGGCTCCGCCATGTTGGGCAGAAGGTGGCGGGTGATGATCCGCGGTCCGGGCACCCCCAGCAATCTGGCGGTGGACACGTAGTTCCGCTGCGAGATGGATGCTGCCATGTTGGCCGTCAGACGGGAGAAGGCCGGAATGCTGGCAATGGCGATGGCCAGCACGGCAGACCAGGTGCCCTGGCCGAGGATGGCAGCGATCAGGAGTGCGAAGATGAGGCTCGGGTACGCCACGGCCGCCTCGATCAGCCGCAGTGCGCCGTTGCGGACCTTGGCGGGGGCCAGCCATACGGCCGTGCCAATGGCGATGCCACCCACCACCGCCATGATCGTGGTCGAGACGGTCATGAGCAGGGTGAGCCGGGTGGCCACCAGCGAGCGTGCTAACACGTCGCGGCCAAAGTCGTCAGTCCCCAGCCAGTGCTCGGCACTTGGGCCCTGGGATGGGTTGGCCGTGAGTGTTTCAGCGGAGCTGGTCAGGAAGAGCGGTGCGACGACGGCGATGGCCACCATCACGGACATCATGACGACGCCGATGAGCAGGCCTGGGGTCCAGCGGAACCGGCGTCCGGGGGTGCGTGGTGTCTTAGCCATTGGAGCGCTTGCCTCCCAAGGTTCGGGGGTCGATGAGACCGAGGATGACGTCAACCAAAAGGTTCAGGACGATGGCCAGAAAACCGAGCACCAGAATGATCCCCTGGATGACGGGGTAGTCCTTGTTGACGATGGCAGTCACGATCTCTTTTCCGACACCAGGCCAGTTGAAGACGTTCTCGATGATGATGGCGCCGCCAAGCATCCCTGAGAGGATCAGCCCGGCCAGCGTCAACGCCGTCGTGAGGAGGTTGGGCAGCGTGTGGCGGGCGTACAGGCGCAGAGCCGGAAGGCGCCAGCCACGGGCCGTTCTGAGGTAGTCCTGTTCGAGAACCGTGGAGGTTTCCCGGCGGACCACACGGGAAATGGAACAGATGGGACCGACCGACAGGCCGACCACCGGAAGGATCAGGGCCGTCAGTGTTGCGGCACCCGCCGCCGGCAGAATCCGCCAGGTGATGGCAAAGAGCACCACCAGAATGGTCGCCAGGACATACTGCGGAACCGCCTGGAAGAAGCCCGTGACCATGCCAAAGGCGACATCCAGCCACTTGCGCCGGTTTCCGCGGGTGAGGATGCCCACGGACATGCCCGCCGGAATGGAAATCAGCAGCACGGCGGTGATGCCCAATAAGGCAAGTTCTGCGGTGTAGGGCAGCTTGGTGGCAATGATCGTGGTGACGGAGGTGCTGTAGGCGAAGGAATTGCCCAGATTGCCGGTGGCCAGATCGCCAACGTAGTTCAGAAAACGCAGCCACAGCGGATCGTTCAACCCCAGGCTGTGCCTGATGGCGTCGATCTGTTCGGAAGTGGCATCCGCCCCCGCGACGGCCACCGCCGGGTCGCCGGGGATCAGCGGCACCATGAAGAAGGTGACCACCACCAGGATGGCCAGGGACAGCAGGACTCCCCCGCCCCGCCTGATGGCGTATTCGGTCCATGGCGAGAGGTTTCGGGCACCACCCCGGAGCCGCGGACCGCGGCTCCGGGGGTTGTTGTCCAGGGCAGTTGCCCTGGACAACGCGACGGGCTCAGACATAGTGGTTCCTTACTTGGTGATGCGCAGGGTGCCGTAGTCGACAATCCCCGACGGTGCCTGGATCGAGAAGCCTGCGCGCTGGACGACGATCTGGGGCTCGCCAACCAGGGGAACAATGTCATTGTCGGCAAGGATCGACGTCTGCGCGTCGGTGTAGGCGGCGCAGCGGGCGGCATTGTCGCTGGCATTCTGTGCGGTGCTGATGTCGGCCAGCACCTCGGCGTTTTCGGCGCCGCCGATGTTGCGGCCACCCTTTTCGGTGGGGACGCCCGCGATGCGGGTCAACGATGCAGCCACCGTGCCAACAAAGTTCGCATCGCCCTGGATCGTGAGATCCCAGGTTTCCGGCTTCGTCTGGGTCATGGTGGCCCAGGTGCCGTTGTCCACGAGCTTCAGATCAAGGGTTGCCCCTGCCGCGCGGAGTGCCTCCTGGAGGTAGGTGCTTCCGGCCCCATTGGGGCCGATGCTGGTGGTGCCGACCATCTTGAAGGACTTGCCCTCAAGGACCGCTTTGGCCGCCGCGGTGTCTTCCTTGGTCAGCTTTGAATTGTCCGGAAGGGCACAGGCAACGGTCGGAGCCACGATGGAGTTGTAAGCAATTCCCTTGCCGGCGTAGGCGGCTGCGTTGAAGGCCTGCTGGTTCACCACCTGTGCCACAGCCTTGCGCAGTGCGGGGTCGGTGAAGGGGCTGCCGGGACGCTGGTTGAAGAGGACGAAGATGCCGGCGAAGGGCACGGTGGACACCGTGTAGTCCTTGTTGCCGTCGAACCGTTGGGTATCGGCCGGTGCGATGTCGGAGACATCCATTTCGCTGGTGAGCAGCTGGTTGGCGACGGTGGTCTTGTTCACGCCGGGGAAGAGCTTCACGGTTTTCGCCGGGACGCCGTCCAAGGCTTTGGCGTATTTCGGCCAGGCCTTGTAGTCGCTGCGCAGGGTCATCTCGTAGGTGACGCCGTGGCTAGCCTTGGTCAGCGTGTAAGGCCCGGAGAATGCGGCGGGGACAGAGCCCTTGGCCAGCCCGTCCAGATCAGCCAGTCCGGCCGGGCAGATGATGCCTGTCTGGGCCAGGGTCAGCCCGCCAACGAGCTCACTCCAGGGCTGGGCGAGCTTGATGTTGACCTTGCCGGCGGCGTCGTCGGCAGTGATGGTCGGCTGCCCGGGGCCAAAGACGAGCTTGCCGAAGTTGTTTTTCGTCGCCGGATCGGCGAAGTAGTTCAGCGATTGCGCCACGATGCTGGGCGTGATCGCCGTCCCGTCGGCGCAGGTGGCGTCGCTGCGGATGGTCAGCGAGGCCTCGGTGGGCGTTGCCGACCAGTCTGTCGCGAGGCCGCCGACGAACTTCCCATCGGCGTCGCGCCTCACCACCGTGTCATAGAGGAAGCGGGCCACCTCGTAGTCGTCCTTCGCGTTGGCCTTGGCCGCGTTGAACGTTGTGGGGTCCGAATTGAGGGCGGTCCGGACGGTGTCGGTTGACGGGCCGGTGCTCCCGCCGGCGCTCGGCGTGGTGCCGGTTGTACAGCTGGTGAGCAGCAAAGCCGCTGCCACCGCAGAGGCGGACAGGACGGAACGTGCAGTATTCATTCAAAGCTCCTTGAGTGCGGGATGACCAGGCATTGAAAGGCGATTCCAGAGGTTCGCTACGTGACCCAATGTCTCGAAATGAGAACTAGTTCGCGTATGAGAAGAGTGTTGCGTATTGCTGTGGTGAAGTCAATGCCTTTTGTGATCCGAAACACGGATTTAACGTGACCCGGACTCCTCCCGCCGCGGGAATGTTGACGCCCTATACTTGCGAACGTATTCTCAAATGACCACGATCCAGGGATCGGGGAACAGCGCGCTGCATCCTGGTTGGACCGCAGCGATCCGACGAATCCAACGGGGACAAAACTTATGACCACACCATCGGAGACTGGCAAGATGAGAAGCGACACCAGGCGCAACCGCAAGCACCTCATCCGTGCTGCAGGGGAGCTTTTCGCGGCTTCCGATGGTCCGATCAACATGGTCGACCTCGCCAACCACGCCGAGATATCAACGGCGACCGCGTACAGGCATTTCAACTCGGTGGCAGATGTGCTCACGGCGTACCGCTATGACGTAGGACTCCAGCTCAACGAGTTCAGCCAGAAGCAGTCCATGGGCGGCTTGGCTCTGCTGGAGGCCGTGAGCCAGAAGTGGGTGCTGCTGGTCGTCAAGAATGGCGCGGCCATGGTCCACACGCGCTCCTCGGAGGGGTATTTGGCCCGCCTTCGGACGGGTGCCGACTACCTGCAGGTCCAGGCCGACGCACTGGAGCGTCCCCTCCGCGAGGCCACCGGCGAGCTTGGCCTTGAGGACCTGGGCGACGAAGCAATGTTCCTGTGGAACATCCTCTTCGATCCCCGTGAAATCTTTGACGTGATTGGTACTTTGGGCCTTAGCCCGAAGGAGGCCAGTGCCCGGCTGATGTCTACCTTCCAGGGCGCGCTCGGCGGCTGGTCCGCTGGGAAGAAGACCCAGTAGCCCCTGGGTCCATGGGACAGGCCGTCCGCCCGCCCCATGGACCCACATCCCCACCATGCCTACGCTTGGGCAGACTTCCGGAGCGTACTGATGAACGCTGCCAGAGCTTCAAAACTATTCTCGGGAGCCGACTGCAGCAATCGTTCGGCTTCAGCCAGGCGCTTGTGGTGCAATGCCTCCCACCGCGACAACTGGTCGCCGGCCGCAGCCGAAGCGCCGCCACCAAGTACGGCGATGGTCAGTTGCGGAGCGACGTCGGAGAGATCGTCCCGCAGCGAGGCCCGGGCCATGGCCTGCCACTTGCTGGATCTGGGCAGCCGGTCGATCAGGGTGAGCAGGTTTTCGATCTGGAACCGTTCGTGCACGGCATAGTAGACGGGTGCAATCGCCGCCAGCGGTGCACCCGTGAGCTGGTTGACCCGCGCAATGTCCAAGAGCGTGAAGGCTTCACGCAGTTCCGCCCACGTCCTGGCCAAAGTCTCCGGCAATCCCCAGTCTTTGGCCGACGACAACAGGTGGGTGGTCTCCTCCCGGTCATTTCCGGTCAACAGTTCGGGGAGGTGGGACAGCAAGCCATCGACGACGGGCCGATACAAGGCGACGGAATCGGCAATGGGCAGCCCGTGGTCGTGTTGGATGAACCACCGCATGGCCCGGTCAAGCACGCGCCGGATGTCCAAATGGATCCGGCTCCATTTCTCCGCAGGCATGTCCGTCGGCAAATGGACCAGCCGGTTGGACAGCTCCCGAAGTCCAAAGAGTTCGCTGGCGATGGCGAAGGACTTGATGGCCTCGGCCTCGGTGGCCGAGGTTTCCTCCATCAGTCTGAAGATGGCGGTGGTGCCGCCAATGTTGATGGCATCGTTGGCCAGGGTGGTGGCGACGATGTCATCGCGCAGCGGGTGCCGGTCCAGCGCTGTCCCAAAACGGGAGACGACGGCCTGGGGGAAGTAGCCCCGCAGCGCGGACTCGAAGTAGGCGTCCTGGACCAGTGGGCTGCTCCGGATGCTGTCCGCCAGGGTGTTCTTCGCGTAGGCGGCAAGAATGGACAGCTCGGGCGACGTGAGGCCGTGGCCCTGTTCGATCCTTTCCCTCAGGGCTTCGCTGCTGGGCAGGAACTCTATGCCCCGGTCCAGCTGGCCGCGTTCTTCAAGGAACTGCATCAATCGTTCATAGTTGGGGAACGATGCGGCCGAGAACCGTCGGTCGGTCAGAAGGAGGACGTTCTGGGCAACATTGTCCGCCAGGACGAGTCCTGCAACCTCATCCGTCAGGCTGTGAAGAAATGCCGCCCGCTCGGAGGCAGCGAGGCGGCCGGCCCGAATTTGCTGGTCAACCAGGATCTTGATGTTGACCTCGTGGTCGGAACAATCCACGCCGGCCGAGTTGTCAATGGCATCTGTGTTGATCAGGACACCGTTCAGCGCCGCTTCAATCCGGCCTGCCTGGCTGAGTCCGAGATTGCCGCCCTCGGCAACAATCCGGGCCCGCAGCGCAGAGCCATTGACTCTGATCGCGTCGTTTGCCCTGTCTCCAATGTCGCTGTGGCTTTCGGCGGCCGCCTTGACATAGGTTCCAATGCCGCCGTTGTAGAGCAGGTCCACGGGGGCACACAGAATTGCTTGGAGCAGCCGGGGCGGGGACATGGATTCGATGGCAGGGTCCACACCGAGGGCCTTGCGCACCTCCGGGCTCAGGGGCACCGACCGGGCATCCCTGGGCCACACGCCGCCACCAGCACTCATGAGGCTGCTGTCGTAGTCGGCCCAGCTTGACCGGGGCAGGGCGAACAGCCGCTCCCGCTCCTCGTACGATCCACGGGCGTCGGGGTCGGGGTCCAGGAAGATGTGGCGGTGGTCGAAGGCGGCAACCAAGCGGGTGTGCCTGGATTGCAGCATGCCGTTGCCGAAGACATCCCCGCTCATGTCGCCGATCCCGATGGCGGTGAAGTCGGCGGTCTGTGGGTCGATTTTCAACTCGCTGAAGTGGACCTTGACCGATTCCCATGCGCCCCGGGCCGTAATCCCCATCTGCTTGTGGTCGTAGCCCACCGAGCCACCCGAGGCAAACGCATCACCGAGCCAAAACCCGTAGCCCTGGGCTACCTCGTTGGCGATGTCGGAGAACGGCGCCGTGCCCTTGTCCGCTGCAACAACGAGGTAGCTGTCATCGTCGTCATGGCGTACCACGCGAGGGGGTGCCACCACGGATGGCCTGTCGCCGTCGAACTCCAGGTTGTCGGTAATGTCGAGCAAACCCCTGATGAAGGTCCGATAGCACTCCTGCCCTGCCGCCAGACGCCCCGCGCGGTCCGAGGCATCGGGCAGGTTCTTCGCGAAGAAGCCGCCCTTCGCGCCGTCGGGAATGATGACGGCATTCTTCACCGCCTGGGCCTTGACGAGCCCTAGCACCTCCGTCCTGAAGTCCTCCTGCCTGTCGGACCAGCGAAGGCCACCGCGGGCGGTCTTGCCATACCGCAGGTGGACACCCTCGACCATCGGTGAGTAGACCCATGCTTCATGGGCGGGGCGGGGCAAGGGCATGGCGTCGATGCCGGAGGGATCAAACTTCACGCTGATGTGTGGCTTGCCCTGGTAGAAGTTTGTCCTGACGGTGGCTCTGACCAAGGACGCGAAGGTATCCAGGACGAAGGCTGCATCCAAGGTCGAAACGTCCTCGATCGACGTGGACAGCCGCTGGTCGGCCTGGGCCGTCCAACCCGCACGGTCCCGCGCATCCAGGCCTGGATCGAACTTTGCCGCGAACAGGTCCAGCAGGGCCGCCGTGGCTGCGGGGTAGGCCTGCAGCGTTGCCGCGACAAACTCATAGGAGTGCGAAACACCCAGCTGCCGCCAGTACCTGGCGTAGCATCGCAGCACGGCGACCAGCCGCCACCCAATGCCCTGGCGCAGCACCAGGCCATTGAGGACATCCGATTCGGCCTCCCCGGCCAGCACGGCGTCGAACGCGGCGGGAAGCAGCGTTTCGACGTCGATGGCTCCGGCCGGCTGGACCACCGACAGGTCGTAGATGAAGAACTCCAGCGAGTCCGCGTCGACGATCTCGTAGGGGCGTTCGTTGAGCACCTCCAGCCCCAGATGCTCAAAGTAGGGCAGGATCTTCGTCAGGCTCTGGGGGCTTCGAACATACAACCTGACCCTGCCTGCCCGATCTCCCCCGGACTGTGGATCCACCCGGAGCAGCGCTCCGGACGCGGGGCCGTGCTGTTCCAACCGCTCGAACCGGTTAATGTCCTCCCGCGCCTCTTCGACGTCAAACTTGATCCGGTATTCGGCAGGGAACGCCTCCGCCCACCGCTGGAACCGCGGCTCGGCCTCCTGCTCCGGGAGGGCTTCGCGCAGCGCATCGAGGATGCCCTCGGACCAGGAACGCGCCGCATGCGCCACACGTTGCCGAAGGTCCGCTTCGCTGGGGCGCTTCGGGCCATGCAGTGGCAGCCAAATCGTGAAAAGGATCCTGGCCAGCGCCGACACCGGCCCACCAGCTTCGCAGTCCACCGCCAGCGCATCGTAGGCCCGGCCCAGCTCACGCTGGATCCGTGCCCGCACATCAGAGTTGTCCCGGTCGGTGGGGATGTAGACGAGCGCCGTGACGAATCGTCCATAGCTGTCTTCGCGCAGGAAGACATGGGAACGCCGGCGTTCCTGTAGGGCGAGGATCCCCCGCGCCTTTCCGGCCAGATCCGCAAGGCCAATCTGGAACAGCTCGTCGCGTGGGTAGCCCTCCAGGATCGACATCAACCGCCGGCCCGAATGGCTGTCAGCATCCAATCCGCCGCCGTCGACGACAGCCTGGATCTTGTCCGCCACCACGGGAATCCCCCGGGCTGGCCCGTTGTAGACACTGGCCGTAAACAGGCCAAGGAAGCGGTGTTCACCGGCCACGTTGCCGTGTCCGTCAAAAGCCTTGATGGAGATGTAGTCAAGGTGCGCATCCCGGTGCACAGTGGACCGCGCATTGGCCTTCGTGACGGTGACGGGAACCGCCTCCCGGGCCGCCGTCCGGGCGGCTCCTTCGATCCGCCGCCGCGGCCTGCCTCCGGCCCGCAGCACCCCGAGGCCGGTCCCCTCCACCGCTTCAAGACTGTCCACGCTGGCTCCGCGGACCAGGCTGTATTCGCGGTACCCGACAAAGACGAAGTTGTCCCTGGCCAGCCACCGAAGCAGCTCCCCCGCGCTCTCGGACGCGGGCACGCCTTGAGGGAGGCCGTCGGCAAGCTCGGTTGCCGTGCGCCGCATGGCGTGCCAGTCCGCAACGGCAGCATCGACATCGGCAAGGACACGCTCCACCCCTGCAACCAGTGCCTGCGCATCGTCCTCGGCCAGACGGCCCTGGAATTCCACGGTGATCCACGATTCCCGATGCACCGGCTCCGCACTCTCCGCGGGATGCGCCTGCCGTGGGCGGTGCAGGCCGGTGAGGGCGCCGTTCCCATCCCTGTCCACAGCGAATATGGGGTGGATGACGAGCTGGATGCCCAGCAACCGGCGGGTGCATTCCGCCAACAGGGAATCCACGAGGAACGGCTTGTCATCGGCCACCACGTAGAGGACCGAGCGTGGACCGCCATCGATCAATCCGACCAGCGTTTCGCCGCTCCCCCGGTTGGCCGCCGCCCGGTAGTGGGCCGCGGCCCGGACTTCAAGCCCACCCGGACCGTAGGGCTCCCGGTCTTCCGCAGGTACGTCCTGCAGGTAGTCGTGGATGAACTGCTCCAGTGGGGCTGGAGCGCCCGTCCGCCCGTGCGATGTCATGTCTGGTCCTCTGGCTAGTGGAGTCTAGGGATCAAGCGAT
This sequence comes from Arthrobacter sp. 35W, assembly GCF_000482545.1. Taxonomy (GTDB): domain Bacteria; phylum Actinomycetota; class Actinomycetes; order Actinomycetales; family Micrococcaceae; genus Specibacter. Next base: position 1,252,938 of record NZ_KI519454.1, on the reverse strand, counting down.
GCTAGAAGGGCCCGTTCTGGACCAGGTTTGCCGGCCGGGCACCTGCGGCCAGCGCCTGTAGTTGGCGGTCCAGAAGTTTGATGATCCTGGGCTCAAATGCCGATGCGTTTCCGCCCACGTGCGGCGTGATCAGGGCATTCTCAGTGGACCACAGGGGGTGGTCGGCCGGAAGGGGTTCGGGGTCAACCACATCAAGGGCGCAGGCCAGCCTCCCGGAGACCACCTCCGCGGTGAGCGCAGCCGTATCAACGACGGCCCCGCGGCCCACATTGACCACGAGGGCGCCGTCGGGCAGTGCAGCCAGAACCCGGGGTCCGATCAGATGATGGGTGCTCGGAGTCAGCGGCGTCACAGTGATCAGGACATCGTGGGCCGCGGCGAGGTCCACCAGGTCTTCAATGGCATGCACAGCGCCGAATTCGTCTCTGCGCGCCGTGCTGCCCACACGCGTGAGCTCCACCTCAAAGGGCGCCAGCCTGCGGGCGATCTCCTGCCCGATCCCACCAACTCCGACCAGCAACACGCGCCTGTCCGCCAGCGACTGCCGCCGTTGCGGCCGCCACAAGGCTGACTGCTGGTCCCGGACAGCGGCATCAATGCCCCGGAGCTTGGCCAGAATGAGCCCGATGGCCAACTCTGCCGTTGCGGCAGCGTGCACCCCCGCGGCGGTGGACACGCCCGCGCCCGGTCCGGCCGCCTCTGCGACGCCGTCGTAACCGGTGGACTGAGTCTGGACAAACTTGAGGTTCTCGGCCCGGGCCAGGGAGCCCATCACGGCCGCCGCGTCAATGTACGGCAGGACGACGGCGTCGATCGCGCCCAGATCGGCACCCTGCGGCTCGGCCTTGAGGTCCCACACCACCGCGTTCAACCCCTGTGGCAGTGGCTGAAGCTTGGACAAGAGGTCCTGGTCCGGGAAGGAAACAGTGCGGACTATCTGCATGGGTAGACCCGTTCTTCATGGGGGCCGCACGGTGGCGGCCGGTGGATTTCGGCACATTGGTCGAATGAGAATATTTTCTCACTTATGCGGTCCGAGTCAAGAGTTCCGACTTGGATGTTGTGGATGCGTGGCTCCAGCCATCCATGGGAAGGATGCAATCCCGTCCACACCGCCAGGTGTGGCGTTCCTGCGCGGCTAGGCCGTCCGGCCGCCGCGTACGGCGGCCCCTCGGACAATCGTTTGCACGCGCTCCGTGGCCAATCCCGCCATGGCGGCGATTTGGTGGATGTCCAGCTGGCCGGAACGCAGCGCTTTGATGATGAGGGTGCGGCGGCCGCGCTCGATGCCGGCCTTCCGCTCCAGGGCCGACGTTAGTTCACTGGCAATTCCTGCAACCTCGGCCAGATGATGGGCCTTGGGCCGCCCCGCATAGTCGAGATCGATGTGCCCACAGCCGGCAATCCTCACCTCGGACGGACTGGCGCTGGCTGCCTTTGCAATGGCCGCCACTGGCACACGGTCTGCGAGCGCGCGCGCCGTAGTGTCGCTGCGCAGCATCAGCAGACTGCGTATCTGGCTGTCGACGGTTGCCAGCATCAACTGCACTCGGGACAGGTCCCGATGGATGCGGGCCGCGGCAACCTCGCCCGGCGGCCGGGCGCCCTGGTCCGGGCACTGGGCTCCCACCCGGCCAGCCGGCAAGGGGCGGGCCCTAGTGATCCGGTGCATCGACCCAACCTCTGGGTTCAACAAGCGTCCACAGTGCGCTCGAGCCGCCAAAGGCTGGCATTATGCTTCCCTCATACAGGCGCAGTACGGGGCCATCTCCATTGTCCGGGCCCCACAGCCCGCTGGCGGGGCAATGGCTTCCCGTCGCTGCCGTGCAGCGCTGCCGGTAGGGGTCTGCGGCTCGTTCCCCCACGTTTATCCCAGTCATTGGGCCCCCTATCCGGCCGGCCGGCTGCCGGCGGCCGTGTCGGCAAAATTGAGCAGGACCTTGCCGGAACGTCCCGAATCCCTGGCCGTCTCGAACGCTTCGAGCGCCTGGCCAATGGAGTATTCATGGGTGACAACGGGGTCGACATGCAGCGATCCGTCCGCCAGGGCGTTGAGCACATCCGTCATCTCATCGTTGAACCTGAACGAACCGACCAGCTCAAGCTCACGGGAAATGGCCAGGGAGATGGGAACCGGCTGGTCGCCACTGGGCAGCAGACCAACCATCACAATCCTTGCTCCCCGCATGGCACCCTGCATGGCCGAGGCAAGGCCGCGGTGGCTGCCGGATGACTCAAGCACGACGTCGGCCTCGACCTGCGCGATGGCCTCGGCGTCGGAGGCGAAGAGGGTGGATGTCGCACCCAGCGCCCGGGCCGTCGCCAACGGGCCCTCATGGACATCCACAGCGATGATCTCGGCCGCACCCGCCCGTTTCAGGACGGCGACAATGAGGCAGCCGATGGGACCGCTTCCAACGACGAGGATCCGCTTGCCCCTGACATCGCCGGCCCGGGCAACTGCATGCCAGGCAACGCTGGCCGGCTCCGCCAGTGCCGCCGTGCGCAGGGACAGTCCGGAGGGCAGAGTGCGGAGCATCCTTGAGGGCAGCACAGCAAACCGGCTGAAAGCGCCCTGAGTGTGTGGATATCGCGCGGCACTCCCAAGATACGTGCAGCCAGGGGAAAGGTTTGGCCGCTCAAGGGGGTAGCGGGCCGGTCCATCTGCCGGGCTCGCCGGATGGACGGCCACCCGGGTCCCCGCCCCTGGCCCCGAGCCATCGGCCGCACCGTGGACAACAGTGCCCACTACTTCATGGCCGAGCACCATGGGCTCCCGGAGGACTGATTCCCCGGCAGCTCCATGGAGCCAGTAGTGAAGGTCGGAGCCGCAGATTCCGCCGTACGCCACCTCAATGATGGCCTCGTCGCCGCGGGCCTGCGGAAGCCCGCGGGTCTCAACCCGCAGATCTCCCACCCCGTGGACTACAACCGCCGCAGCGCCGCTCTGAAGGGAATGGTCAGTCATGGCTCAGACCACCACCGTCATGCCGCCGTCGATGAAGATCGTCTGGCCGTTGACGAAGTTGGCCGCATCGGAGGCCAGCCAGCGCACCGGTCCGGCCAGGTCCTCAACAGAACCCCACCGCCCGGCGGGAGTCCGGCCGGTGATCCATGAGTTGAAGTCCGGGTCATCCACCAGCTTCTGGGTCATTTCCGTGTGGATGTACCCGGGGGCCACACCATTGATCTGAAGTCCGCGGGAGGCCCATTCGGCAGCCATGGCGCGCGTGAGGTTCCGCAGACCGCCCTTCGCTGCCGTATAGGCACCGATGGTCGGCCGTGCCAGCTCAGCCTGAACCGAGCCGATGTTGATGATTTTGCCGCGGCCGCGCGGAAGCATCCTCTTGGCCGCTTCGCGCCCCACCAGGAAGGCGCCGGTCAAATCCGCCGCCAGCACCCTGTTCCAGTCGGCAAGGTCCAATTCGGTCAGGGCAACCCGGTGCTGGATTCCGGCATTGTTCACCAGAATCTCCAGCGGGCCGACTTGCTCCTCAACGTGGGCGATGCCGGCAGCGACGGCCGCCTCATCCGTGATGTCGAAGGCAACGGCAGCCACCTGCCCGCCGCCGAAGCGGCCGGCAAGCGTCGCGCGGGCCTTCTCCAGCCGATCCTCGTCCATGCCATGGAGGACTATCGTGGCGCCGGCGGTGGCGAGTCCGGCGGCAAGCGAATTGCCGATGCCACGGCTGGACCCGGTGACCAAGGCAACCCGCCCGGTCAAATCAAAGATGGATGCGTCCATGCGTCGTCTCTTTCGCGTTGCGTTCCGGGCCGTCGAAGTCCGGCGCGAGGGCCACCGTGGCCCTGATCTCGAGCGTAGAACTCCGACGGACCAGAGTCAAGAAATACTTCTCATTTGCGAACGCAATATAGCTTTGAGCGGGAATGGGCATCTGAAGATTCAGGCAGCGAAAATGCTCCAGGCGGCCTGATGGCTGGCGCCTGGCAGAAGCTGCACCAAGTCCTGGACGCTGTTGAAGGCATCGGGCGGACACGTCATCGGCTCAACGGCCAGGCCCAACCTGCTGGCTGCCGGTGCGGGCTTGTCCGCCGTGTGTATCTGCAGCCACGGACAGGCCCGGTCCCATGCCATGCCCACTCCGGTTCCACCAGGGTCCCGGACAACCAGCTGCGCCCGGCCTCCGCCGTCGAACTCAATGTCCGTGAAGGCGTGGTCGATCATCGTTGTGCCGATCGCCCGTGGCACACGGAAGTCGAACGGGTGGTCCTCCACCGTACGCGTGGCGACCGGCAGCAGCCGGTCCGGCGTGACCTCGAGAAAGGATGCCGCTGGTATGTGGACGGTCCACTCATCCAGCGGCGCGGGTCCGGCCAGCAGATAGGGGTGCGGGCACACGCCATACGGCGCTGCCATATCCCCCAGGTTCTGTGCCGTGACCCTCGTGTGGAGCCCGTCATCATCCAGCCGGTAGTCGGCTCGCAGCGACAGCCGGAACGGGTACCCAGGGCTCTCAGGGATCTCGCACGTGAGGCTGAGTTCGTTGGCACCGTGGCGGTCAACAGTCCACAGCTTCTCGAAGGCGAGGCCGTGCAGGGCGGTCTTTCGTTCGGTTTCGTTGAGCGGCACGTGCAGGACGCTGCCGCCGTGCCGGTAGCGTCCGTCCGCGATCCGGTTGGGCCACGGGGCCGCAATGATGCCGCGGAAGTCCGGGATGGGCTCCGCGGCGTCGAAGGGAACCACCAGGTCCCGGTCCTGGAACGTCAGCTGCCGCAGGGCACCGCCGCGCTGGACGACCGAGGCGGAATAGTCCCCTGAGACCAGCCGGAACTCGTCGCCGTTCACAGCCCGCCGGCCAGCTTGTAATAGGCCGCGTTCCAGGCCAGTTCCTTCTTGAACGCCTTGATGGTGGTGCCTTCGTCGATGGTGAGGAGCTCCGTCTGGGAGATCTCGGCAAAGTCCTCGAAGACGTCCATGCCCACGGCGGTGGACAGGACGGTGTGGTGCGCGGCACCGGCGGTCAGCCAGGCGGCGGCGGACGTCGCGAAGTCCGGTTTCGGGGACCACAGCGCACGCGCCACGGGCAGGTTCGGCAGCGGCTCGTCAAGGTCCACGACGTCGACGGCGTTCGCGACCAGGCGGAAGCGGTCCCGCATGTCAGAGAGCGCCACCACCACACCCGGGCCGGCGTCGGTGTCGAAGACCATGCGGACCGGGTCCTCCCGGCCGCCGATGCCCAGCGGGTGGATCTCCACGCGTGGTTTCGCGGCGGTCAGGGACGGGCAGACCTCGAGCATGTGGGCGCCCAGGATCTTCTCCGCACCGGGTGCCAGATGGTAGGTGTAGTCCTCCATCAGGGAGGCACCCCCCGGCAGTCCGGCGCCCATGACCTTGGCGGCCCGGACCAGAATGGCCGTCTTCCAATCGCCCTCGGCGCCGAAGCCGTACCCATCGGCCATCAAACGCTGCACGGCCATGCCCGGGAGCTGGCGCAGCGCGCCCAGATCCTCGAACGAGGTGGTGAAGGCGGCGGAACCGTTCGCCTCAAGGACGCTGCGCAGGCCCAGTTCGATCCGGGCACTGTAACGCAGCGATTCGTGGCGGTGGGCTCCGGCGCGCAGTTCCGGGGCGACGTCGTAGAGCCGCTCGTACTCGGCAACGAGGGCGTCGACGTCGGACTCCTCGGCACCGTGCACGGCGTCGGCGAGCTCGTTGACGGACCAGGTGTTCACCGAGACGCCGAAACGGAGCTCGGCTTCGGTCTTGTCCCCCTCGGTGACGGCGACGTTGCGCATATTGTCGCCAAAGCGGGTCAGCTTCAGGGTGCGCACGGCCGCCCAGCCGGCGGCTGCCCGCTGCCAGACGCCGACCTGGCGGGAGACCTCCGGGTTGGACACGTGCCCCACCACCGTCTTGCGCGGAATGCCCAGACGGGACTGGATGTACCCGAACTCACGGTCGCCGTGGGCCGCCTGGTTGAGGTTCATGAAGTCGAAATCGATGTCCTCCCACGGCAGTTCCACGTTCGCCTGGGTGTGCAGGTGCAGCAGCGGCTTGCGCAGCAGGTCCAGGCCCTGGATCCACATCTTGGCCGGTGAGAAGGTGTGCATCCACGCGGTCACACCGACCACGTGGTCGGCGGCGTTGGCCTCCAGCGCCGTGCGCCGGATCGACTCCGCATCAGTCAGCACCGGCTTCCAGACGATCGTTACGGGAACGTCGGAGGATTCGTTGAGCTGCTGGGCAATCTCCTGGGACTGCGCGGCGACCTGTTTGAGGACGTCCTCACCGTAGAGGTGCTGGCTGCCGGTGAGGAACCAGACCTCATAGTGGTCAAGGGAGGTGTTGTGGGCGTTTGACATTGGTTTTCTCCTGAAGGTCTTGGGGGTGGGCGGCTATTGGCCGTAGACGTTTTGGTAGCGGTCGTACAGGGCGGCGACCAGACCCGGATCCATGGGCACCGGCTCACCGAGTTGGCGGGCAATGTGCACGGTGCGCGCCACTTCCTCGCACATCACGGCAGCCTTGACAGCGGACCGGGCGTCGGGCCCGATGGTGAAGGGGCCGTGGTTCTGCATCAGCACGGCCGGGGAGTTCGAGCCCCGCAGCGTTGCCACAATGCCGCGGCCGATCGATTCATCACCAATCAGGGCGAACGGACCCACCGGGATCTCGCCGCCAAATTCGTCCCCCATCATGGTCAGCACGCAGGGAATGGCTTCGCCGCGGGTGGCCCATGCCGTGGCGTAGGTGGAGTGCGTGTGGACAACCCCGCCCACCTCGGGCATGTGCCGGTACACGTAGGCGTGGGCCGCGGTGTCCGACGAGGGCGCCAGGGGCGGGTTTCCCCACTCACCGTCTGCGTCGCCGTCCACCGGCACGCCATCGAGGTCGGTGACCACCATCAGCTCCGGGACCAAGTCGTCATAGGAGACCCCGGACGGTTTGATGACCATCAGGTCGTGGCCGGGTACGCGGGCGGATACATTGCCGGCCGTCCACACCACCAGTTCATAGCGGGTGAGTTCGGCGTGCAGGGTGCACACGTCGCGGCGGATCCGGGCAATGGCGTCTACCAGCGCGCTCATGCCCGGACTCCGGCGGCGGCCAGCGTCCTGGCGGCGTTGCGCTGGATTGACTTGAGCCGGTGCATGACCTCGTTGGCTCCCCTGCCGAAGTAGTCGTGCAGCGTCCGGTACTCGACGAAGAGTTCCTCATAGGCTGCGACGTTCTCGGGGATGGGCGCATAGACGGCCCCTGGTTCCGATCCCATGGCGGCCGCCGCGGCCCGGATGTCCGGGTAGCATCCCGCCGCCACGGCGGCGTGGATGGCCGAACCGAGCGCGGGGCCCTGGGTGGAGCCAATGGTGGACAGCTGCAAGCCGGTGATGTCAGCGTAGATCTGCATCAGCAGCTCATTCTTCAGCAGGCCTCCGGCCACGATGAATTCCTTCACCGGAACCCCGGAGTCCCGGAAGGCGTCAACGATGGTGCGGGTGCCGAACGCCGTGGCTTCCAGCAGGGCCCGGTAGACATCCTCCGGCCGGGTGGCAAGGCTCTGGCCGACAACGATGCCGGACAGCTCGTGGTCCACTAGGACCGAGCGGTTGCCGGAGTGCCAATCGAGGGCGATGAGTCCGTGTTCGCCGATGCGTTGTTCCGCGGCGAGGCCGGTCAGGTATTCGTGGATGCCCAGCCCTGCCGACGCGGCGGCCTCGTGGTAGGCGGGCGGGACGCAGTTCTTGGTGAACCAGCCGAAGATGTCCCCCACGCCGGACTGGCCGGCTTCGTAGCCCCACAGCCCGTCCACGATGCCGCCGTCCACTACGCCGCACATGCCCGGCACTTCGCGCAGTTCGGTGCCATTCATGACGTGGCAGGTGGAGGTCCCCATGATGGCGACGAGCTGCCCCGGCTCCACGGCCCGGGCGGCCGGGGCAGTGACATGCGCGTCCACGTTGCCCACGGCGACGGCGATGCCCTCGGGCAGCCCGGTCCATTCAGCGGCTTCGGCCGTGAGGTATCCCGCGGCGTCGCCGAGGCGGCCTATGGTGTGATCGAGTTTGGTGCTGACGAAGTCCTTGAACTCCGGGTTCAGCGCGGCGAGGAAGTCCTCGGAGGGGTATTGCCCGTCCTGGTAGATGCCCTTGTAGCCGGCGGTGCAGGCGTTGCGGACGTAGGTGCCGCTCAGCTGCCAGACGATCCAGTCGGCGGCTTCCACCCACTGGTCCATGGCCGCATACGTTTGGGGGTCCTCTTCCAGCAGCTGCAGGCCCTTGGCGAATTCCCATTCGGAGGAAATGAGACCGCCATAGCGCGGCAGCCAGGCCTCGCCACGCTCCCGGGCAAGGTCGTTGATGCGGTCCGCCTGCGGCTGGGCCGCGTGGTGCCGCCACAGTTTCACATAGGCATGCGGGCGGTTGGCAAAGCTCGGCACCTCATTGAGCGGAGTCCCGTCCGTCTTGACCGGGACCATGGTGCAGGCCGTGAAGTCGGTGGCGATGCCGACGACGGCGGAGGCGTCGATTCCGGCGTCGGCAATCGCCGCGGGCACCGCGTAGCGCAGGACATCGCGGTAGTCGTTGGGCACCTGCAGCGCCCACTCCCCCGGAAGCCGCACGGTGTCCCCGCCTGCGGTGTCCGCAGGGAGGGCGCCGGTGATCACTGCGTGCGGGTAGTCAAAGGCGGCGCTGCCGAGTTCCCTGCCATCGGATACGCGCACCACCACGGCGCGGCCGGACAGGGTGCCGTAGTCCACCCCGATGACAAAGTTTTCTCGCCCGTGCGTTGCGGCGTCCATGAAAGTCCTCCAATAGCTGGTTCGACGGTGTGCGGATTGAAATAATTGTGAGCGCTAACAATTGGGATGTCAACCACCCGGCCTCCATTTGCAACAACTGGAAGGGTCCGTGAAGGATCAGGCGGGGGCGGCCGTGCTCCTGCGGACCACGAGCACCGGCTCCACAACGGTGGTGCCCGCGCCGGCGTCGTCCTCGATGGCGCCCAGCATGACCTTCATGCAACGGCGGCCGAGTTCTTCGAAATCCTGGCGCACAGTGGTGAGCGGCGGAATGAAGTAGCCGGATTCAGGCTGGTCGTCGAAGCCCACGACGGATACGTCCTCGGGCACGCGGACACCTGCTTCGTCGAACGCACGCAGCAGCCCCAGTGCCATCTGGTCGTTGCCGACAAAAAGGGCTGTGGCAGCACATTCGGCGGCCAGCTGCCGGCCGATCTCGTAGCCACTGCCAGCGCTCCAGTCGCCTTCAAACAAGAGGTCCTCGGACAGCCCGGCTTCGCGGAGCCGGCCACCCCACCCCTCGGCGCGCGACCGGCCGTCGGTCCAGTCCCGGGGCCCGGAAACATGGCCGATCCGCCGGTGGCCCAAGTCGATCAGGTGGGAGACTGCCAGACGCGCCCCCAGCCCTTGGTCCACCATGGCACTGCTGAAGAGACCTCCACCATCAGCTCCGACAATGACCACGGGAACGTCGAGGGTCAAACCCGCCAAAGTCTCAACGATGCCGTTGTGGGGAACAACGACGATGATTCCATCCAGGCCCTGGTCCGTGAGATGGCGGATGGCATCCGAGATGGCATCCGCCCCAGCCTCTTTGATGGCCGTGATGCTCACGAAGTAGCCAGCCTCCCGGGCCGCCTGCTGTACGCCCAGAAGGGTGTTGGCTGGGCCGTACTGGCCCAGTTCAGCCGCCAGCACGCCAATGGTTTGCGTGCGCCGGGTGACCAGATTCCTGGCAGCCGTATTGCGCCGGTAGCCGAGTTCGGCAATGGCCGCCTCCACCTTTTCCTTGGTGGCCCGGCTGACGTTGGGGTGGTTGTTGATGACACGGGAGACCGTCTGGTGGGAGACGTTGGCCCGGTCGGCCACATCCTCGAGGCGTGGCAAGCGCCGGTCAGTGCTGCTAGCCATGCGTGGGACCCTTTCAGTGGCAGGACAAGGCGATGACCAACATTCTATGGCGGACACGGACACCACCACCGACACGCTCTCTTCTGCGCGGAGCCGGCTCAGTCGCCGTGGCCCATCCGGCTGTCGTGGCGGGTCGAAGAGGCATCGTTGGCTGGTGCGACCCAGCTCGCCAGCAGGGTCATAGCTTGAGCCGTCGGAGAGTTCGGTTCGTAGGGTAGGTCAGCAGCGCGAGACCTTCGTCGTTGGAAAGGTCGAAGGATTCCCCGATGAACCGAAGATCACCGACGAATGGGTGGTGGTAGTGCTTGGGACCTTCGCGGTACTTCTGGACGTCATGCGATGCCCAAAGGTCCCGGAACTGCGCAGACCGGGTCGACAACTCGCCGATGAGAGTCATCAGTTCGCTGTCGTCGGGTGCCCGTCCCGCGGCCGCGCGAAGCAGCGCTACCTGGTTCCGGGCGGCTTTCGACCAGTCGCCGAAGAACTCAGGGGTGCGCGGGTCCAGGATGAGGAACCGCGGCATGCGGAACGGCAGCACCAGTTTCTCGGTGCCTTCGGCGTAGAGGGCATGTCCGAGAGCATTGGCGGCAAGGATCTCCAGCCTGCTGTTTTGAACGAACGCCGGAATCGTGATCGCGTTGACAACCATCTGAACGGTGGGCCGGATTCCCTGGCGTGTGCGTGGCCTCGGTGGCCGCATCGGTGCGGGGCGGACGGCTTCGAACAGGTTGCGCAGGTGCTCGCGTTCGACGTCGTCGAGCTGCAGGGCCCGGGCGACGGCGTTGAGCACTTCCGGCGAGATGCCCGTGGCTTTGCCCCGCTCGAGCCGGTTGTAGTAGTCAACGCTGACCCCGGCGAGGTGGGCAACCTCTTCGCGGCGCAGTCCGGGGACGCGCCGGATGCCGCCAAAGGTCGGGACACTGGCCTGTTCCGGGGTGAGGCGGGCACGCCGGCTGACGAGGAAGTCGCGGATGTCTGCCTTGTTGTCAATGCATCTACGGTACGGCGTTGGCAACGCACGAGGGGTGCCCTGCCACCCCGGTTCCCACGGAACCCGGGTGGCAGCGGGTCTGCCGCGGGCCGGCACCGACTGGTTGCATGGTCACCATGCCGCGTTAGGGTTCCTCCGAACGCACCTGTCTGAAAGGCGCTCCACCATGACGTTGACCGATTCCCCGACCACTCGTGCTGTAAGCACCCGGCTGCCCCTCGTGGTACCGCTGCTGGCGGTCGGGACCTTCCTGATGATCACGACGGAGTTCATCGTCGAGGGTCTGATCCAGCCGATGGCATCCGATCTTGGTGTGGGGGTGGCGCAGATCGGCCTGCTGATCACGGCGTTCGCCGTCGGGATGATCGTGGGAGCGCCCGGGATGGCGGTCCTGACGTTGCGGCTGCCGCGGCGGGCGACGCTGGTCGCGGCATTGGCCGTGTTCGCGCTGGGGCACGTGGTTGCCGCGCTGAGCTCCTCGTTCGACGTCGTCCTGGCCGCGCGGGTGCTGACGGCCCTGGTCACCGGCGCGTTCTGGGCTGTCGCATCCCTTGTCGCGACGAAGGCGGCTGGTCCAGCGGCAGGCTCGCGTGCGCTGGGCGTGATGATGGGCGGCGTAGGCTTGGCCACCATCGCCGGTGTGCCATTGGGGTCCTGGCTGGGGCAGTCGATCGGCTGGCGGGGCGCGTTTTGGGCCATCGCGGTGCTGGCCACCGTCGCGGCCATCGTCATCGGCCGGCTTGCCCCCGCGGATGTGAAGGGCGAGACCGCATCCATTCGTTCGGAGCTGAACGCGCTGCGCGATGGCCGTACCTGGCTGCTGCTCGGGGCCACAGCGCTGATCAGCGGAGCGGTGATGGCGACGTTCAGCTTCATCTCCCCCCTGCTCACCGACCGGACCGGGATTCCGGTCTGGGCGGTGCCACTGGTGCTTGCCGGCTTCGGCGTCGGGGCGCTGATCGGCACGAACGCCGGCGGCCGGTTCGGCGACCGGCACCCGGTGAGGACATTCGTGGTCGCAGCGCTCATTGCCGGTGTGGTGCTGCTCCTGCTGATCCCCCTGTCGGCGTTCGCGGCGGCCACTGTCGTGCTCGTGTTCTTGCTCGGGATCTCCGGCATGGCGATCGCAACCGGAATGGCCGTGGACTTCGCCCGGAACGCACCAACCCTCGCAGCCGCTCTGGCGGTCTCCGCATTCAACGCCGGCACCGCCATTGGATCCGTCGCCGCCGGTGAGGCGCTCAAGTCCGGTCTCGGCAGCGTCGGCCCTGCCGCGGTCAGCGTTGCCATGGTCGTCCTCGGCCTGGTCCCGCTGGCTGTCCTCGCCGCGAAAGAGGCCCGCCGGGACCGGCCAGTGCTGGGCGCAGCATGATGACGCGGGTGTTGACTCTTCTGTTCGCCATTGCCGGGGGTGCTGCCGCCGGCAACCTCTACTGGACCCAGCCCTTGCTCGGTTTCATCGGTGAGGACCTCGGCGTGGGCACCGCGGCCGCCGGGTGGCTGGTCACCGCCACCCAACTCGGCTATGCCCTCGGCATCCTCCTGGTGGTCCCACTCGGCGATGTCCTCGACCGCCGCAAGCTTGTGCCCGCCGTCCTCGGTGCGGCGGTGGTTGCCCTGACGGCCAGTGCCCTGGCACCGAATTTCGGCGTCCTTCTGGCCGCGAACGCACTGATTGGATTGACGACGGTGTCCGGCCAGCTGCTCACGCCTCTCGCCGGAGACCTCGCCGACGACGCCACGCGGGGCCGGGTCATCGGCACCGTCGCCTCCGGGATGCTCACCGGAATTCTGCTCTCCCGCACCATCAGCGGCCTCGTCGCCGATCTGGCAGGCTGGCGGGCGATCTTCGCAGCCGCGGCGATTGCCGCCGCCGTCTTCGCCATCATCCTCAGCCGGCGCATCCCCACCATGCCGGCCAAGGCGAGCATCGCGTATCCGTCCCTGATCGCATCCGTCTTCCTTGCCGTCCGCCGCGAGCGCGCCGTCCGCTGGACCCTCGCCCTCGCAGCGACCGGCTTCGCGGCCTTCACCATGTTCTGGACGTCGCTGACCTTCCTGCTCAGCTGGCCCCAAGCCAGCCACCACCAACACTTACAGACGGTTCACGCAGGTACATTTGAGCAATGACGACCGACCTTAGAGTGCGTAGCGCTGAGCTAGGGGATGTTCGAGGGCTGGCGAGAGTCCACGTGGACACCTGGCGCGAAACCTACCGGGGACTGATGAGCAATGCCGCATTGGACGATCCCTCACTCTTGAATTGGCGCGAAAAGTTCTGGGAGGCAGCCTTAACCGATCCAAAGTACAGTCAGAACACCATCGCTGTCGCTTCGACAGAAGGCACACTGGTCGGTATTGCCATGTCGGGCCCCGCCAGTGAAGACGCAGACACACCACAACAGTTGTTCGTCCTCTACGTGTACGCCGCGTTCCACGGTTCGGGTGTAGGCGCCGCGCTACTCGATGCCGTTATCGACCCGACCGCGCCCGCTTCACTTTGGGTCGCCGACCCTAACCCGCGCGCCCAAGCCTTCTATCGAAAGAATGGCTTTAACAACGACGGGACAGTGGGAATCAAAGACGACGTGCGTTCAGTCCGAATGCTCCGAGCGAACCAAGCAGCAAACGTCCGACAACGGTTTCTGTCTGGGACAGAGGTCTTTCCATGCCCGGAAAGTCGGGAACCTACCGAATTCCGCGTTCTCGGGGTTTGGGTTGCGACACGTGGCGTTGAAAACCAGCAGTTCAGTGGGCCTTTTGCACACTGTCAAAAGGGGTCGTTTCCGGTGTGATCGCGTCTCGTGCTCGGTGAGGGTTGGCACAAGGGTCCCCCAATACGTCGGGAATGTCATGGCAACTCTGGTCGAGCCGTCACTCGCAGGGGCCGGAATCGTAGGGCGGCCACCCCCGACCGGAAGTCATGGCGATCCACAAGCTCGAGCCGAATGCGCTCGCGCAAACCGGCGAGCAGCGAAGGCCCGTGTCCGGCGAGGACGGGCTGCACAAGGAACACGTACTCGTCGATCAGTCCCAGATCTGCCAACGCCAGCGGGAGCTTCACTCCACCCACGAAGAGCCCTTCGCCTGGCGCCTGCTTGAGCCGTTCAACCGCTGGCCCCAACTCTCCTTTCACCAGCTCGGCGTTCCAATCGACCTCGCTCAGCGTGCTCGACACGACGTACTTCTTCGCCTGGTCGATGGTCTCGGCGAACGGGATCTCCCACTCATCCATCCAGTCAGGCCACATACCCGTGGCCGGCTTCCGCCACGCCGACTCCATCATCTCGTATGTCGTACGACCGAATAACAGAGCATCCGCCCGCGCCATCTCCGCGGTCCAATAGCCCATCGATTCCTCGTCCGGAGCAAGGCCTGCCTCGTGGTGGCAGCAGCCGTCGAGTGTGACGTTGATGGAATATCGAAGTGGTCTCATCTCGCTGCTCTCCCTCGATGCGCGCCATTCTTCACCGACGCCCGATCCCACCTCATTATCACCGCCGGGGTGCGCGCCGTAAACGTTCGTTTCTCAACCGCCGTTCGCACTACTATCACTCGGCTTGGGGCGCGGTGGCGCTGAGCCCTCCTAGGAGCGCACGGAGGCCGGCCTCGAACTCGTGGTCTGGGCCGAGAGCGGCAACTCGCTGCGCCGTATCGATGAAGTGCCGTGCTGCTGCGTCGGTGCGATCGGTAGTGATGGCGATTTCTCCGCCGTCGCGGGCAGTCTGCTGTTCGATGGCGGAACCGATCGTGTACCGCGAGACCGCGATCAGGGCCAATATTGAGTCCGTCCCGCTAAAACCCGCCTTCTCCAGGTGGGCGACCTGGGCGATCGCATTGTCCAGACCGGGGCTTCTTGAGCCCGTGGAAGCGATCAGCCTGGCACCGTCGCGAACACTCAGCATGGCCCGGCGCAGGCTCCGAGCGTTCCTGGCAACGAACTCATCCCAGCGCTCCCCCGCCACCGGAAGACGGTCCGTGTGCCCTCGATCGAGAATCTCCTCCGCAACAGCGTCGAGCAGTTCAGCTTTGCTGGCAAAGTGGCGGTAAAGACCCGGCTGCCGCACAGCAAGGTGCGCCGCTATCGCGCGGAGCGAGACCCCCTCCAGCCCGTGCTCGTCCAGTACGGCAATTGCCGCGGCGATGATTGACGGCCTGGTCATACGTCGCGGATAGGGCATTGCCTCAGATTACCCTCTTGAAGGGCAAAGTTATCACTGATAGCCTTCAGGTCATCGAGGCGAAGAGTGCAACGATGTCTCAAATGAACACTCGGAGCGGAACGGTGGTGAAGAAGCCGCGCGAGCTACTCGACGTGGGCGACCACCTAGTCAAGGACGCCGGCGAGGAACCCCGCAGAACCTGATCGCCCGAGATTTCACTTTTCCCAAGCCACTCGAACAAGAAGGGAACTCACCGTGAAACTCACCGTCAGCATGCAGGTCACCCTGGACGGAGTTGCTCAGGCGAACGGCGGCAACAACGAAGAGATGGACCCCGGATTCACGCGAGGCGGCTGGGCGCTCCCGCTCAACGACGGCGAGGCCGTGCAGTACATCCTCGACACATGGCAGAGACCGGACGCGTTCCTGCTCGGCCGCAAAACGTACGGGCTGTTCGAGACGTTCTGGGGTGCCCGAAGCGACGACGGCGGCTTCGGCACGGCGATCAGCTCGAAACCGAAGTACCTTGTCTCCACCACCGTGACCGATCCGACGTGGGCGCAGACAACTGTCATCTCCGGCGATGTCGCGGCCCGTGTGCGCGAGCTCAAGGCGCAGCCCGGCGGCGAGCTGCTCGTGGTGGGCAGTGCGGCGCTCGCCCGCTGGCTCCTCCAGAACCAGCTGGTGGATGAGCTGAACCTCGTCCAGTTCCCCGTGATCGTCGGCGAGGGCAAGCGGTTCCTCCCGCAGAACGGCCTGGACTTCGGGCTAAAGCTCCTTGATTCAACTGTGTTCAGCACCGGCATCGTTGCGCTCACCTACCGCGTGGGCGACCGCCCCGAGTATGCCTGAGCCGGAATGCGGCGCGGCCAGTGGCTCGCGGCGCTCCATGCTGCCACGCGGGTAGGCTCCGCCGCCGACGTCGAACCCGGCCGGCGCCATGGCCGGTCCCGTGCTGCTCAGCCAACCAGGAACGGATCAAGGAACTGCTGGCAGCTCACCTTCGCTGCCTGCTGGAGGAATAGCCGCGGCCTGCTCACCCTCGGGACGGAGCTGGATGTCCTTGTCCAGGTACTCGGTGATGGCGCGAAGTGTTTCCGGCGAGACGTCGCCGAGCGTGCGTGCCGCGAAGGACTTGACCCGGGCCGCGCGCAGAGACTTCACGAACGCGAGCTGCGAATCAATGCGATGCGGCAGCTCGGAATCTGATTCGCCTAAAAGGTAGGCGGGGTCGACATCGAAGATCCTGCAGATCGCGGACAGCAGCCGGGGATCCGAGACCAGGCGGCCGGTGCCGTCCTTCATATAGAACCAGCGGGCCCGCGACAGGCTGATGCCCTGCGCTGCCAGCTGGTCCTGCACCTCACGGAAAGTCACTGGAGTTCCACGCTCGGCCACGACGACGTCCAGCAGTAGATTCAACCGGCGGGCCAGAACCGACTGGGCAGACTGGTCCACTGACGTGGCCTCGCCCTCATCCCCCATGGCCGGCTCCTGGTCTCGGTCGCGACGACACCGCCGACCGACGATCAGTGCGGTGCGCCCTAACGGTCCCCAGTATTGCGCGACAACGATGCTGCCGCAACGCGGCGGCCTACCGCCTCATCAGGCGCGGTCATCCGGGCCAACTCGGCACTGGCACCATCCAGGCCAGGCATTCTGCATGCGCACACTGCGCGCTGGCAGGCGGCCAATCCAGCGGAACTCAGGACTTGGCACGAATCCAGATGGAAACAGGCTTCGATGGACGTCGGGCTTCACGCGATGGACGAGCATGGATGATGAGCGCGACAAAAAGGAAATGGATGTCCACCGCGCCATGGGGATTTCGTGTCAACACTTTGGCGGGTTTTGTCCGCGGGCCAGAGGCCCAGAAAATGCCGCAACCACCCCGGCGGCCGGTGCCGCTCCCCCACCACAAGGTCAACGGATCAAAACAATGCACTTGTCACCATTCGGTGACACCATGGCGAACGGAGGGGAGCCCCAACATGCCACCGGAAACAACCATCGACGCCAGCCACGCCGTCGTGGCCGGCGACTACGATCTGGCCCCTGACTAGTTCAACACCAACGCCGCGGCCAACTTCACCTCCGAAGTCGACCACTAGGAGACTGCTGAACTATTCGGCCCGAGGTCGGTCCGCTGGCGCCCCGGGACGCAGCGCTCTCGAAAACGTGACCGGCTTCTGGCGCGAGGGCAGCCAGGAGCCAAAGACAATAGCGCTAGTCGATCGCGATCATGACGTCTGAGGCCTTGACGACAGCGTAGGCCTCACCACCGACCGTGAGCTCAAGTTCGTCGACGGCTTCGTTGGTGATGGATGCTGTGATGACAGATCCTTCAATCTGGATGCGGACGTGCGCGGTCGTCGCCCCCTGGGTGATCTCAACAATGGTGCCCTTGAGGCGGTTGCGGGCGCTGATCTTCATCGATGCTCTCCTTGGCTCTAACCGGTAGCTGCTTCCACGTTCATTCGGAACGAGGCCCAGTCTAGTGCCCGGTCCAACCACCGGAACATGGGTTGCTGCGGCCTATCACAGCGCCGTCATCCCACGCCCTGGTGATGGCGACGGCAGGACGGGGTGCATACCCTGACAATCTGTGAGGTCCCGGTGTGCCGCCGCTTCGATGACGCCTCGAAGGCACCCCCTCGCCGCACATTTCGGATGAATCCCCGAGGGCTGGGTATTGCCGGCTTCCGCCACTTGTTCTATACCTAATAGAACAAGTGGCGGGAGGTGGGAGTGATGATCCTCAACGTCGATCTGGCCAGCGAGGTTGCGATCTACCAGCAGCTGCGGGACCAGGTTGTGGAGGCGATCGCCGACGGCGCGCTGGCCGCCGGTAGTCCATTGCCGGCCACCCGAACGCTCGCTGCAGACTTTGGAATCAACTTCCACACTGTGAACAAGGCCTACGACCTCCTGCGCCGGGAAGGCCTGATCCAGCTCAACCGCAAGACCGGCGCGGTGGTGACCCGCACGGTCGCCGGCCCGCCATTCCCGGCTGAGTGGACCCTGCGGGCCCGGACCCTGCTGGCCGAGGCCGTCGCGAGAGGGCTGCCGGCCGACGAGGTTCTCAAGACCTGCCAGTCCATCCTCAATTCATTTGCTACCACGCAGCCTGAGGACGCCCGATGACCGTGGCCATAGCCCTGAGCGCCGCGTTGTCAGCCATGGTGCTCGCCCTCGCCCTGGTGCTGCCATCGATAGGCAGCCCGACTGTGCCCTTCGGGGTCCGTGTGCCGGCACAGCACGCCGCTGACCCGGTGGTGGCCCGGCAGACCCGCATCTACCGATGGCGGGTTCTCGCCGGCGGCGTTCTGGCGGCCGGAATCTGCGTGGCAATCTTCGCCGCCACGGGTGAAGTGCTGCTGCTGCCATTGTCGGTCCTCGTGCTCAATGGCCTCTGGTGGGGCTGCTTCGTTCTGGCCAACCACGAGATCCGGGCCGCCAAGGCCGCCGGGGGCTGGTACGAGGGGTTGCACCAAGGCATCGCGGTGGACACCTCGCTGCGGACCGACCCACCGCGGTTCCCCTGGCTCTGGCTGGCACCGGCCGTGGTCATCACGGCCGTGACGGCGGCGATCGGCGTCATCATGTACCCGTCGATGCCCGCGATGCTGGCCGTGCATTACGGCACCGGCGGGGCGCCCACCCGGTTTGCCGAAAAATCGGTGGGCACCGCGTTCTCGCTCGTGTTCGTCCAAATCGGGGTGACGGCGCTGCTGGCAGGCCTCGCGGCGGCCATCCTCCGCAGCAGGCCCGACATCGACCCGGCGAGCCCGATGGTTTGGGCAAACTGGTACCGCCAGTACATGTCACTCGGGGCGAAGGCCTTGCTCGGCTTGCTCGCCTTGATCGATCTGGGGATGTTCGGTGCGTCGCTGTTGATGTGGACCGGGACGGCTGCGTTGTGGTCGAGGCTGCTGGTTGTGCTGCCGATCCTTGCCGCCGCAGCCGTGGCCGTCGTAGTTCTGGCCCGGCACAACCGCACCGGGGACGACGGCGAGGAGGACACCGGGTTGACCCACCGGGACGATGACAAGTACTGGCGCGGTGGCCTGTTCTACATCAACCGGGAGGACCACTCACTGCTGGTTCCACGCCGGTACGGTCTGGGATGGACGCTCAACTTCGGCAATCCCAGGGCAGCCATGATTCTGGCCGGCGTCGCCGCGCTGATCGGCCTCGTCGTCACCCTCCGCATTGGCGGCTGACCGGCTCTCCAGAAGCCAGCCCCCGTCCTGTCCCTGTCCCATGTCGGTGCGCCGGGCAGAACTCGATGCGCTGGCGGGACTCCCCTTCGCCCGCGGATTCTGGCTTGAATCCACCTACGATTCGTCGGGGAAGGTCCAGATCCCCACATTGGTCATGGTCGCCACCGCATCCTCAGCCAATGAAGAGCAACAGCGCGAAATAGACCACTCCACCTACCAGGCAATAGATGGCGAACGGCATCAACGTCCGGGTTTCAAAGAACCGGAGCAGGAACTTGGTGGAAAACCAGGCGGCAACCGCCGCGGCGACGGCCCCGACCAAGAAGGCACCGCGTTCATCGGCCATGTCGGGACCGAAGACCGCCGGCAATTTCAGCAACGCGGCGGCGCCGATGATCGGGGTCGCCAGCAGAAAGCTGAAGCGGGCTGCATTTTCATTGGTCAACCCTGACAGCAGGCCTCCAACCATCGAGGACCCTGATCGGGAAATGCCGGGCACCAGTGCCGCAGCCTGGGCCGCTCCGATGCCCAGGGCCTGCTTCCAAGACAGTGTGGCAATCTGCGCGTCCGACGCCGAAGCGTCGGCAGGCTGCACCGCGGCCTTCGGCTGGTCCCTCGAACGCAATCGTTCGGCGGCGAAAAGCACCAGGCCATTGACCACCAGAAATGCTGCGGCGATGAGCGGGGATGCGAACAGCGTACGGATCGGCTTCTCCAACACCAGGCCCAGAATCCCGGCCGGGACGGTGCCCAGAACGAGCAGCCAGCCAAGTTTCGCGTAGGTGTCCGACGAGCCGATCTTCCGGTCCCGGAGGGAACGGCCCAAACCTTTGAAGATTTCGATCCAGTCCCTGAGGAAGAACACGAACAGGACAATGGCAGTGGCCAGATGGGTGGCGATGAGGAACGTCAGGAAGGAAGGGGCATTCTGATCCAGATTCCAGCCGAACAGCCGCGGCAGAATGACACTGTGTCCAAGGCTGGAGATGGGGAAAAGTTCCGTGATCCCCTGAAGCAGGCCGAGAATGGCGGCCTGGATGGTATCTATCATGACGTGACCGTATCAACTTGCGGTTTCCAGCAGGTGAACAGCCTCGGACAGGCAAGAATGGTCACCAGGCTCCCCGCCAGGGGCTGGAGTTCTACAGGGAGATGAACCATGTCAGAAAACCGAAACGGCCTGCCGGCCATATGGGCCGACGGCCTCGGCCGGGCAGGCATCAGGTCAGCGCAAACCCTTCTCGTCATCGCGCTTTCCTGGGTCGTCCTTTGGTCCATCACCAGGGTCCCTTTGGTCGTGATCCCGGCCACCATCGCGCTCATCCTCGCGGCCGCCATCGCACCCCTTGTGGCCTGGCTGGCCGAGAAAGGATTGCCCCGTTCAGTGGCAACAGTCGTTTCCTTCGTGGGCATCCTGGCCGTGTTCGGCGGGATCGTCACGGGCATCGTCGCCCTGATCCGGAGCCAATGGAAGGAACTGGCATCCCGGGTGCTTTCCGGGGTCGACCAGCTCCATCATTTCCTCAATACCGGCCCGTTCCCGGTCAGCGACCAACAACTCAACACCATTCGCGAATCGCTTCAGAAGTTCTTCACCAGCAGCGACTTCGGAACCCAGGCGCTCACCGGAGCCAGAACCATCGGAGAAATCCTTGCGGGCATAGTGCTGATGGCCGTGACATTGTTCTTCTTCCTCAAGGATGGTGAGAAGATCCGGGCCTTTCTCATCGCGTTCCTGCCCGCCGCCCACCGCCCCAAGGCACATCTGGCGGCTGAACGCAGTGCCGCCGTTCTGGGTGGCTACGTCCGCGGCACCGCCATCGTTGCCGCCATCGACGGCCTCGTTGTCGGCGTCGTCCTGGCCATCATGGGCGTGCCCCTGGCCCTGCCGCTGGGCGTGTTTGTTTTCATTGGCGGCTTCATCCCGATCATTGGCGCCACAGCGGCCGGAACGCTGGCTGTGGGCGTGGCTCTGGTCTCCAACGGTCCGGTGCCGGCGTTGGTGGTCCTGGCCGTGGTCATTGCGGCAAACCAGCTCGAGCACCACTTTTTGCAGCCGGTCCTGATGGGCCGTGTCCTGAACATCCACGGCCTTGCCATCCTGTTGGCCCTCGCCGCGGGAACCTTCCTGGCCGGCGTCGTCGGCGCACTCCTTGCCGTACCTTTGACCGCGGTGGGGTGGACAGTCATCAAGACCCTGAGGGGACCGGCCGCTACCGTGGCCGAGGCGGTTGGCGACGCTGGCGTACCCGAGGAAGAGACTCCCTAGTGGCCCAGCCGGGATTGCCGCCGCTCCCAGGGGTTGGCCCACTGTCGTCGAAGAGTGCAGCCTCGAGCCCACTGCCACAGTGAACTCGTCAAAGGCCCGGGTCCTTCGGAGCCGCCACCCAGTCGCGGGCAATCACCTGCCGCGCGGCCACCAACGTCACCCTGTGGTCGCAGACGGCTTTGTGCAGGGTGTCTTCGGCTTCATCTTTAGGAGCGGCGGTGCCGCATGACCCGGGCCAGTGCCACAGCCTCGCTCCACTGTGCGGACCAGTCTTGGCACCGGGCAGTTGTTCATCCGAGGTCTAAAAGAATCCTTGGAGTTCTGTCGGCACCGCGCGGACCGCTGGCTACACTTTTCAATATGGAGTCCTTCGCCGCAGAAGCCCTGATCAATGCCGATTGCTCGACCGTTTGGGACATCATCACGGACGAAGGGAACTATACCCTCTGGCCCTCCGGCATTGTGTGGATCGAGGGCGAGATCGGTCATGGCTCCACGATTAGGATCCGCACGGCCAACGGCGGCCGTCGGACCCTTCGAGTGCACGTCCACCAAATCCCCGGCCAGGAGATGATCTGGACCGGCGGCATGCCCTTGGGGCTGTTCACCGGGGTGCGCACCTTTACGATCACCGCCCAGGACCGGATGACACACCTTCACGTACGGGAGGACTTCAGTGGCCTGCTCCTGCCGCTGGTCCGGAAGACCACGTCAGGTCAGGGCCACTTCTGCACTGAGTATGTCAATGCCGTCAAGGCGCGGGCTGAGATGTTTCCCTGGCCCCTTCCCGAGCACGGCCCATAGTCTCCTACCAGCGTCTTGCCGCCATGCCGGCCTGCTCCCGTCCTTGCATCGTGCAGCCAACGAGACGGCCGAGTTCCCTCCACAAACGCCGTGCCTGGCACCGCGGACAATCCGCCGTCGACCCCGAGAAGGGAACCGCCGCACGTCTGGAGGGCGTATCCCAGCGGCTCACCGCCGTCGGCGACTGCACGAGGGCGGCAGCGGCAACGCCGGTTCTCTAACCCTTGCCGCCGTTCAATGGCCTGCCTTTGAGGTCCGCCCCAAGGGCAGCCGAAAAGTCCAAGGCCACTGTCGCCGCAAGGGCGCCGGCTTGTTCCAGATGCCGGCCAAAGCGTTGTTTGGGTGCGCTGACGTTGATAGCGGCCACGATCCGCTGTTTGAAGTCGTACACCGGAGCCGAGACGCCAACCACGCCCGACTCGAATTCCTCGTCCACCACCGCGTAGCCGCGGCGGCGGATGAGCGAAATCTCGGCGCGAAGGTCATCAAACGTTTGGATCTTGTTGGGCCTGTGGCCTGCCGGCTGCGGCTGCCCGGTTTCCAAGGCCAGCGGGGAAATTGCCTGCAGTGCGGTGGCGTTGGCAACGTTGGCGTCGTACCACCCCCGCAGTGCGGCACTGTCCCAGTCGCTGACCAGCACCCGGCCGGACGATGTACCCCACGCATCCACACTGACACCTTCCCAGCCCAGGGCGCGATAGGTGTGGTTGGACATTTCGCTCTTCAGAGTCAGGACCGTTCCTCCACGCAGAACGCAAAGGTGCGTCGTCTCGTGCGTGGCCGCCGAGACTCGCTTGAGGAACGGCGTCGAGGCGCTGACCATCCTCGCTTCTGCAGTCCTGGCCGCAAGAGCGTACAACCCATAGCCAAGGCTGTACTGGAGCGTGTCAGGATCCCGGCTCACCAGGCCAACCTCGGCAAGGGTGGCCAGAGTGCGCGAAACCTGCGCCTTGTCCCGGCCGGCGATCTCCGCCACTTTGCTCACGCCCAAACCTGACGCGGCTGCGGCTTGGGGTGAACCCAGGATTTCAAGGAGCTCAAGGTCTCGCCGCAGTCCCGATGAATTGCGCCGTGCGGAGCCGGATGTGGTGGAAGCTGTTAGGTCGGTCACAAGACGACCATAGCAATCTCGTGTTGACATATCAACAACTCATATTGCGCATACGGGAACCAGAGCCGTACGTTGGTGATGTGGCTCACGCAGATGTGGAGCCTGTCCTTGACCCGACGAAGTGAAAAGGAGGATCACGTTGAACAACTCGTTCTTCTCGGACTTCGGTTTGTTCCTCACGAAGAGATCGGCGGACATCGCCGAGTCGGCAGCCGAGCATCTTGTGGTTGTTTTGGTGTCCCTGCTGATCGCCACCGTCGTCGGCGTGGGCATCGGGGTGCTCGTCTGGAACCGCCCGATTGCACGGTCGCTGTCCATCGCCGGTGCCGGCGTCGGCCTCACCATCCCGTCCATGGCCCTGCTGGCCCTGCTGATCCCGGTGCTGGGACTGGGCTGGGTCCCAACGATCGCTGGACTCGCGTTCTATGCCCTGCTGCCGATCATCCGCAACACCGTCGTTGGGCTGAGCGAAGTCCCGCCGGCCGTATCGGAATCGGCCCAGGGCATGGGCATGGGCCCGGTCAGAACGCTCTTCCGCGTGCAGCTGCCGATGGCCTGGCCCGTTGTCCTCACCGGCGTCCGGGTATCGGCCCAGCTGTCCATGGGCATCGCCGCGATCGCGGCCTATGTGGGCGGTCCTGGCTTGGGCGAAATGATTTTCAAAGGCCTCTCCAGCCTCGGTTCCAAGAACGCCCTGAATTACGCCCTCGTCGGAACCGTAGGCGTCATCCTTCTCGCCCTGCTGCTGGATGCTGCATTCGTCCTCATCCGCCGTCTCACAACCTCAAGGGGACTTCGTGTCTGAAACAAATTCCCGTCCGGCCGCTGGCGCCCGGATTGTCCTCCGGGACGTCACCAAGACCTACCCCGGCCAGGCCGGCCCCGCCGTCGACTCCTTCTCCATGGACATCGCCCCCGGTGAGCTGATCATGTTCGTGGGCCCCTCTGGCTGCGGCAAGACCACCACCATGAAGATGATCAATCGCATCATCGAGCCGACATCCGGATCCATCACCATCGACGGTGAGGACGTGCTGTCCCTGGACCCGAACGAGCTGCGGCGCCGCATCGGCTACGTCATCCAGCAGATCGGCCTCTTCCCGCATATGACCATTGCCGAGAACATCTCGGTGGTTCCCAAGCTGCTGAGCTGGGACAAGAAGCGCACCCGGGACCGCGTCGAAGAGCTGCTCGCCGTCGTCGAGCTGGACCCCAAGACGTACGCCGCGCGCTACCCGCGGCAGCTTTCCGGCGGCCAGCAGCAGCGCGTCGGCGTGGCCCGCGCTCTGGCGGCCGATCCGCCCGTCATGCTGATGGACGAGCCGTTCGGCGCCACCGATCCAATCACCCGCGAAAAGCTGCAGACCGAGTTCCTTCGGCTGCAGGAAAAGCTGAGCAAGACCATCGTTTTCGTCACGCACGACTTCGACGAGGCCGTCAGGCTCGGGGACCGCATCGCCGTCCTGTCGGAACGGTCCCAGATCGAGCAGTTCGACACCCCGGCCAACATCCTGGCCAACCCGGCCAATGACTATGTCTCACAGTTCGTCGGCCACGGCGCCGCGCTCAAGCGGCTGGGCCTGATCCCCGTGAACCAGGCAACCCTCGGCCCGGCCGTCCCCGTCCGCGGTGCCATCGAGGTCGGCATCAACGACTCCCTCCGCAATGCGCTCGATCTACTGGTCCTCTCCGGCGGAACACCCGTGGCAGTGGTGGATGCGCACGGCAGGGTCGTCGGCTCGATCGACATTGAGCGGATCTCTGCAGTCTTGGGTGCTGAGATCGTCCCCAGTGCCCTGACTGGAGCCCGGCCATGACCGTCCAAGCCAGCCGGGACCTCGCCACCGCGTTTGGCACCGCCTCAAACCGCCGCGGCCGCTATTTCTCGTTCAAGCGCATCGGCACCCCTGTGGTGATAGTCGTCGTCCTGCTCGCGTTGTACTGGTGGCTCTCCACACTTGCCCTGGACTCGATCGAGCTGCGGACGCTCAACTGGGACTACCTCCTGGAGCGGACCTTTGAACATCTGCGGTTGACGGTTGTGGCGTCCGCCATCGTTGCCGTGCTGGCCATTCCGGCAGGCATCGCCCTGAGCAGGATCCATTCCCGCGCCGTCCACGCCATCGTCTTCGGCATTGCGAATGTCGGCCAGTCCACCCCCGCCATCGGCTTGGTGATTCTGCTGGCCATCGTCTGGAAACTCGGCTTTGAGGTCGCGCTGGTGGGCCTGGTCGCCTACTCGATCCTGCCCGTCCTGCGGAACACCCTGGTCGGCCTTCAACAGGTTGATTCGAACTTGACCGAAGCTGCGCGCGGAATGGGCATGCGCCCCCTGCAGGTGCTGGCCCAAATCGAACTCCCCTTGGCCATCCCCGTAATCGTTGCCGGGCTTCGAACTGCACTGGTGTTCTGCGTCGGTGTGGCCACAGTGGCAACCTTTATCAACGCCGGCGGCCTCGGCGACATGATCGTCAACGGCCTCAAGCTCCAACGCTGGCCTGTATTGATCACCGGCGCCGTTGTGGTCTCCTGCATCGCTCTGACCATCGACTGGCTCGCCGGGCTGGCCGAAGACCTCCTCAAACCCAAGGGCCTCTAACCCTGGCTCTTAGCCCTGAAATGCTCCACCCCACCTCCCGTCGCCATTGAACCGCAGCGAAGCCCCGCGGCGGCGCCTGCCCACTCCCAGCAAAGGATCCACAATGAAGAAGCCATTGCTCGCCCTCATGGCCACCGGCATTGCCGCCACGTTGGCGCTCACCGCCTGCGGCGGCTCCACCTCGGCAACGACAGACGCCAAGGGCACCGAACTGGACGGATTGACAGGCGTCTTCGGCGCCAAGGACTTTTCCGAGCAGTTCATCCTCGCCAACATCACCAGCCAGGTCCTCAATGCCCACGGCGCAAAGACCACCACCAACACCAGCGTCGTCGGCTCGGCCAACGTCCGCACCGCCTTCGAGTCCGGCCAGTTCGCCGGCTACTGGGAATACACCGGCACGTCCTGGATCACCTACAACAAGCAGACGACACCCATAAAGGACAAGACGGCGATGTTTGATGCCGTCAAGGATGCCGACGCCAAGAAGGGCATTGCCTGGCTTGACCCTGCACCGCTGAACAACACCTACGCCTTCGCCATCCGCGAGGACAAGGCCAAGGAATTGGGCATCAAGTCGCTCTCCGATGTGGCCAAGCTGCCGGCCAGCGAGCAGACATTCTGCATGGAAAGTGAATTCTCCACCCGTGACGATGGATGGCCCGGGCTGAAGAAGGAATACGGTCTGAGCCCGGACGCGAAGATCTCCATGCTGGACACCGGTGTCATCTACACGGCCACCCAGAAGGGCCAGGACTGCAACTTCGGCGAGGTCTTTGAAACCGACGGCCGCATTTCCGCCCTGAAGCTGCAGGTCATGGAGGACGACAAGCAGTTCTTCCCCATCTACCAGGGTGCACTCACCATCAAATCCGACGTGCTCGCCAAGTACCCGGCCATTGCCGAGGTCATGGCCCAGGTCTCCCCCAAGCTGACCACCGCCGTCATGCAGCAGCTCAACGCCAAGGCCGACGTCGACGGCGACGACCCTGCCGACATTGCCGCCGAATGGCTCAAGTCCGAAGGCCTGGTCTAACCATGGCACCCGAAGCACAGACAGTGCAGATTGGTGAGTCCTTTATCGGGGCAGGCGTCAATGCCGCCCACGTCAACACCGTCCTGGGCCACCGGGACGGGCCGGTGGGCACCGCATGGGCCACGGCCCTGGCAACACCGAGTGCCGGCCACGTCCCCTTCGTCACCGTGCTGCGGCCGTCCCTTCCGGTCAAGCCGCTCACGCTGTTTGTCACCAAAGCGGCTCCGGCCAATGACCGCCACGGCAACCTCATCTGGGGTGCGGCGCAGGCTGGAATTGCGGCCGGCGTCGCTGACGCCCTCGCCAACGGCACCATCTCGGTGGAGCTGGCGGACTCGCACGCCATCATCGCCGCCGTCTGGGTCAACCCCGACGCCGACGACGACGAGGCCGTCTACAGCAACAACCGGGAATCCGCCCGCACCGCCCTTGAGAACGGCGCGCGGCAGCTCCCGGACACGGCAGCCGTCATCGAGGCACGCAACACACCGTCAAATCCCTTCTTCACCCCGCGAGGCTGACAACAATGAAGATCACCACCATCCGGCTGACACGCATGGTCCTCCCCCTGTCCCCACCCTTCAACGCCGCCTGGGATCCGGTACCGCGGACCTCCTTCGCTGCCACATTGGTGGAGGTGGAAACAGATGAGGGAATCACCGGCGTCGGATCCGGGGACACCATGGACGGCTTCGAGGCCTTTGAGCACCTGTTCATCGGCACCGACCCGCTGGCCATCCTCAACCAGGTCCGCAGGATCGAAACCATCAACTTCCACGGCGGCCGCTACTGGCCACTCGAGGCGGCCCTCTGGGACATCATTGGCCAAGTGGCCGGACTCCCGGTCGCAACCCTCTTCGGCGGGGCACGGGACCGCCTCGTGGCCTATGCCTCCTCCGGCGAGCTGAAATCCCCCGCCGCCCGGGCGGAATCAGCCCTGGCCGCCAAGGACCAAGGCTTCAAGGCTATGAAGATCCGCATCGCCCGCGACCAGCTGGAGGAAGGCGTCGCCTCAGTCCGTGCCGCCCGCGAGGCAGTGGGCTCCGGCTTTGACCTCATGGTGGACCTGAACCAGATGTGGCGCATGAGCGGTGACATTGAACCGGCCCTGGAGCTGGCCAAGGTCCACCGCCTTGCCAGCCAGCTGGCCGAACTTGATGTCCGCTGGCTCGAGGAACCGCTGCCGCAGGCCGACATCAAAGGCGCCCAGCGGGTGCGCGAGCAGACGGGCATCCAGGTCTCCGGCGGCGAAATGGTTCGCAGCATGCCCGAAATGATGGCCCTGATCGAGGCCGACGCCTACGACATCTACCAGCCGGATGTGGCGTTGTCCGTGGGCATGTACCGGGCCCGCCAGGTGGCCGAAACGGCCAACCTCAAGCACCGCGCCTTCACCCCGCACACCTGGAGCAACGGGTTGGGCCTGCTCGCCAACCTGCACGTGGCCGCCGGTGTGGACGCGGGACCGTATCTGGAATTCCCCTACGACCCGCCGGGATGGACCCCCGAGCGTCGGGACTTCTTCATGGAGCCGCTCACCATTGACCCCGACGGTACGCTCCGCGTCCCCGACCTCCCCGGACTGGGCGCCGTCATTGACTACGACGCCGTCAAGAAGTACACGGTCTAGGAGCACCTGCCATGACAACCAAGCACGACTGGATCCAGCGGGCCGCCGCCCAGGAACCGTCCACGGGCCTCTACATTGACGGCGGTTTCCGGACCGCCCGCAGCGGTGAAACGTTCCCCACCGTCTCACCCCGGGACGGTTCGATGACCGCCCAGGTCGCTTCCGCCGGCGAGGCTGACGTGGACGACGCCGTCACCGCCGCCCACCGGTCATTTGAGGCGGGCGTCTGGTCCCGGACCGACCGGCGGCACCGCCAGCAGGTCTTGACCCGCCTGGCTGACCTCATCCTGGCCAACGCGGAGGAACTCGCGCTGCTGGAATCAACGGACAGCGGACACCCGATCGGCGATGCCCTCGCCGTCGACGTCCCCAGCTGCGCCCGCACGTTCCGCTGGTACGCCGAGGCTCTGGACAAAGTCTACGACGACGTGGCACCCACCCCGCGCAACGCATTGGCCCTCATCTCCAGGGAACCGCTCGGTGTGATCGGCGCCGTCGTCCCGTGGAACTATCCACTGATCATCTCCGCGTGGAAGGTCGCGCCGGCCTTGGCGGCAGGCAACTCCGTGGTCCTCAAACCCTCCGAACAGACGAGTCTGAGCGCCCTCCGCCTGGCCGAACTGGCCACCGAGGCCGGCCTGCCGGACGGTGTCTTCAACGTCGTCCCAGGACTGGGCCACGTGGCCGGCGCCGCGCTGGGCCGCCACCCGCTGGTGGACAAGATCACCTTCACCGGATCACCGGAAGTCGGCAGGTACTTCCAGCGCTACGCCTCCGAATCCAACGGCAAGCAGGTGGCCCTTGAGCTGGGCGGCAAGTCCCCCCAGGTGGTGCTGAAAGACGTCGGCGACATCGCCGCCTGTGCGTCCGCCGTCGCCTGGGGCATCTTCTACAACGCCGGCCAAACCTGCCACGGCGGCTCCCGGCTGCTGGTGGACGAACGGGTCCACGACGAACTGGTCGAGGAGGTTATCAAGGTGGGCCGCTCGCTGGCGCTCGGCGACACACTGGACCCTGGAACGCAGATCGGCACCATCATCGACGATCAGCAGCTGCACAACATCCTGGGCTACTTCGAGATCGCCGAGTCGGAAGGGATCACCATTGCCTCCGGCGGCACCCGGGTGCGGCCGGCCGGCGTCGAAAGCGGCTGCTACCTGGAGCCCACGGTCCTGGACCGGGTCAACAACTCCGGGCGCATCGGCCAGGAGGAAATCTTTGGCCCCGTCCTGGCGGTGAGCACGTTCCGCGGCGCCGCCGAGGGCGTCCGCATGGCGAACGACTCCAAGTACGGCCTCGCCGCGAGCGTCTGGACCCAGAACATCACCACTGCCCACACCGCGGCGCGGGAACTGCGCGCCGGGACCGTCTGGGTGAACACCTTTGACGTTGCAGACATCATCACACCCTTCGGAGGGTTCAAGGAATCCGGCTTCGGCCGGGACCGTTCCCTGCACGCCCTGGACGCCTACTCCGCCCTAAAGACCACCTGGATCAACCTGGGTGACGACCCCCTGGATGAGGACTAGTTCCTTGGAAACGAGACTTGACGCAATGACAGCAACAACGCACTCCCCCGCTTCCACCGAGGCGCCGCTGGCCCCCGGAACCGCCCGCATCGGGTTCATCGGCCTGGGCAACATGGGCTCGGGCATGACCCGGAACCTGCAGGCCGCCGGCTACCAGCTGGTCGTCAACGACGTCCGGCAGGAATCCGCCGCCGATCTCATCGCCAACGGCGCCGAGTGGGCAGCCAACGCCGCAGCAGTCGCCGCCAGCTCCGACGTCGTCATCACCATGCTGCCCACACCCAAACACGTGGAGGCCGTGGCGATGGGGCCGGGCGGCATTCTGGAGGGACTGTCCGACGGCGGGACCTGGGTGGACATGTCCACGTCCGTCCCGGAGGTCGCCAACAGGGTCCGCGAGGCCGGCGCCGCCCGCGGGATCCGCGTTCTGGACGCCCCTGTGAGCGGCATGTCCGTCGGTGCAGCGAGCGGCATGCTGCAGATCTTCGTCGGCGGCGACACCGGCGACGTCGCCCGGCTCCGCCCGGTGTTCGAAGCCATGGGCGATCCGGAACGGATCCTGCACGTCGGCGGCCATGGCGCAGGCTACGCCGTCAAGCTCATGATCAACCAGCTGTGGTTCTCCCACCTTGTCGCCACCGCCGAAGTGCTCAGCACGGGTGTGAAGGCAGGTGTGGATCTGGAGGTCCTGCGGCAGGCATTGATCGCCAGCCCCGCCAACTCCAACTTCGTCCAGAACGATGTCCTGTCCATTCTCAACCACGGTGACTACGACGAAGGATTCGCCATTGCCCTGGCCTGCAAAGACCTAGGCCTCTCCGTGGACCTGGCCCGATCCGTGGGCGTTCCCGTTGAGCTGTCCTCCCTGGTGGAGCAGCTCTACCGCCGGGCCAAGGCACTCTACGGCGACACGGCGGGCGAAATGACCCCCGTGAAACTCTACGAAGACGCCATCGGCATGCAGCTGCGCACCGCAGCGGAAGGAGCCTGACATGCACACCCAGATGCAGATCCACGCGGAGCTGGCCTCCACCGAACTGACCCTGGACCCCAAGCCGACAGCCTATTTCGGCCGTGGCCGCGTGGCCGAGGTCGGCGGAATCGTTGCCGCCCTCGGGGCCACATCAGCGCTGATCGTCACCGACCCGTTCCTCGCCACCACCGGCGTCGTCTCCGCCGTCTGCGCCTCCCTCGAGGCGTCCGGCCTGGCAGTCACGGTGTTCGACGGCGTCACCCCCAACCCCACCACCACCTGCGTGGACGCGGGCTCGGACCTCGCCGCGTCCTCCGCCGTGGACGTGCTGGTGGCCGTGGGCGGTGGCTCCTCCATGGACGCCGCCAAGGGCATCTCCCTGGGCGCCGTCAACCCGGCCCGCGGTGCCGGGCTGGACTACAGCAACCACTTTGCCAACCCGGCACTGCCCATCGTGGCCGTGCCGACGACGGCCGGCACGGGCGCCGAGGTCAACGCCTTCGGCGTCATCACCGACGTCGAGGCCCACCGCAAGTTCTATGTCGGCCACGAATCCGCATTGCCCAAAGCCGCCGTTCTGGACCCGGAGCTGACCCTGGGCTTGCCGCCCAAAGCCACCGCTGCCACCGGCATGGATGCACTGACCCACGCCGTCGAGTCCTACTCCTCCGTCCGGCCCAACCCGTTCTCCGACGGCATCGCCCTGCAGGTGGTGTCCATGGTGGCCGAATTCCTGCCGCGCGCCGTGGCCGACGGCACGGATCTCGAGGCCCGCTCCCAGCTGCTGCTGGCCTCCCACATCGCCGGCGTCGGGTTCTCCCACACCGGGCTCGGTCTGGTGCACGCCATCGCCCACCCACTGGGCGGCCGTTTCAACATCCCACACGGCCTGGCCCTGTGCCTGGTCATCGAGGACGTGCTTCGCCTCAACCTGCGCAACCGGCTCGAGCGGACCGCACGCCTTGCCTTTGCCCTGGGCGTTGGCGACACCGCTGCCACCGCTGAGGACAACGCCGAGGCGGCCGTGGCCGCCGTCGCCACCCTGGCCCGCGAAGTGGGCATGACCGGCCGGCTCGTCGACTTCGGCGTGACCGCCGCGGACCTCGACTCGCTCGTCGAAGACACACTGGCGGATGCCGTCATCAACAACACGCCCGTGCCGCCCACGGCTGCCGAAATCCGCACCATCCTCGAGAAAGCGCTCTAAGTGGACACCACGCTGAACATCGACCCCGCAGCACCGACGACCGGTGCGACAGCCTCCGAACTGGCCTTCATTGCCACGCTCCCCACGCAATTGTTCAT
The DNA here is from genome assembly GCF_000482545.1 of Arthrobacter sp. 35W. Classification (GTDB taxonomy): domain Bacteria; phylum Actinomycetota; class Actinomycetes; order Actinomycetales; family Micrococcaceae; genus Specibacter. The sequence continues at coordinate 1,220,412 of NZ_KI519454.1, read as the reverse complement.
CGACGGCGAATGGACCGACGCGTCCGACGGCGCCACGTCCGACGTCGAGGACCCCTCCACCGGTGCTGTGCTGGCCAGGATCGCTGATGCCTCCCCGGCCGACGGCAAACGGGCCCTTGCCGCCGCCGCCCATGTCCAGGACGCCTGGGCCGCGACAGCGCCACGCGAACGCGCCGAGATCCTGCGCCGCGCCTTCGAGCTGGTCACAGCCCGGGCGGATGACTTCGCCCTGGCCATGACCCTGGAAATGGGCAAGCCGCTGGCCGAATCCCGCGGTGAGGTCGCCTACGGGGCCGAGTTCCTGCGCTGGTTCTCGGAGGAGGCCGTTCGGATCTCCGGCCGCTACTCCACCGCCCCGGATGGCAAGTCCCGGCTTCTGGTCACCAAACGCGCGGTGGGCCCGTGCCTGTTCATTACGCCGTGGAACTTCCCGCTGGCGATGGCCACCCGCAAGATCGCGCCCGCCATCGCCGCAGGCTGCACCATGGTCCTCAAGCCGGCCAACCTGACCCCGCTGACGGCGCTGCTGCTGACCCAGGTGTTCCAGGAGGCAGGTCTGCCCGCCGGAGTCCTGAACGTCATCCCCACCACCCGCCCGGCAGAGGTGACAGGGCCGCTGATCCGTGACAGCCGGCTGCGCAAGCTTTCCTTCACCGGCTCCACGGGCGTGGGGCGGCAGCTGATTGCCGATTCCGCCCACCAGGTGCTGCGGACTTCGATGGAACTGGGCGGCAACGCCCCGTTCCTGGTATTCGAAGATGCGGACCTGGAGGCCGCCCTGGACGGCGCCATGCTGGCCAAACTGCGGAACATGGGCGAGGCCTGCACCGCGGCCAACCGGTTCATCGTGCATGAGTCCCTCTCCGGTGAATTCAGCCAACGGCTTGCGGACCGGATGGGCGCCCTTCGGCTTGGCCGCGGTTCGGCCGAGGGCACCAACATCGGCCCCCTGATCGATGCCAAGAGCCGCGCCAAGGTGGATGAACTCGTCCAGGATGCCGTTGCCCAGGGTGCCACGGCGCTCACCGGGGGCTCGCCGTCGGACGGCGAGGGCCACTTCTACCCGCCCACCGTGCTTACCAATGTGCCGGCCACCGCCCGCATCCTGCAGGAGGAGGTCTTCGGGCCCGTCGCCCCGGTGGTCAGCTTCAGCACCGAGGAGGAAGCCATCGCCCTGGCCAACGACACCGAGTTTGGTCTTGTCGCCTACGGCTACACCCGCGACCTCAACCGCGGGATCCGCCTCTCCGAGCAGGTCGACGTGGGCATGTTTGGCCTGAACACCGGCATCGTGTCCAACCCGGCGGCCCCCTTTGGTGGCGTCAAGCAATCGGGCATGGGCCGCGAGGGCGGCAGCGAAGGGATCGAGGAATACCTGGAAACGCGCTACATCGGCATCCCGGATCCATACTGATGCGCATCCTTGTCACGGGCGGCACCAGCGGAATTGGTGCCGCCCTGGTCCGGGAGTCGCTGCGCGCCGGCCACACAGTCTTCACCACCGGGCGCGACGCCGGCCGACTCGCGGCGTTCCTCGGCTCGTGTTCTGACCTGGGCGATGTCCACGGCATGGTGGCCAACGCCGGAGACTGGGACCAGACCCGCACGGCCGCCGCTGCCGCTGTCGATGCCATGGGCGGCATCGACGTGGCGGTTGCCAACGCCGGGTTCTCGGCCGCCGGGGATCTCGCGGACGGCGATCCCCAGGTGTGGCGGGACATGGTCCTCACCAACGTCTATGGTCCCGCAATCCTGGCCAAGGCGACCCTCCCGCAGCTCACGGCCAACCGTGGGCACATGGTCCTCATCGGGAGCACGGCCGGGAGGAAGGTGTATCCGGGCAATCTGTATACGGCCACCAAGTGGGCGGTCACGGGCTATGCGGAATCGCTGCGCCAGCAGGTGGTCGGGACCGGGGTCCGGGTCCTCCACATTGCCCCCGGACATGTTGACACGCCGTTGTGGAAGGAAGCCCCCGACGCCGCCATCGCGCCTGAATCGGTGGCCGGGGCGATGCTGTGGGCACTGGCCCAGCCGCCAGGCGTTGATGTCTCCGAGGTCAGCATCAGGGCCACCGGTCAGGAATTCTAGGACTTCTTCTGTCGACGTTGTTCACTCTGGCCCTTCCGCGGCACCCTCTTTGGGGCACATCGTCACGAAGTTCCTTGGTTCTGGGCAGCGTCGCCACCAACTGCGCAAAAGACAGCAATGGTTGGCAGGGTAAGACCAACCGCCATGTACGCCAGAGGGATGGAACCCATGATTCCATCTCCGGCTTATCCGTAGCCAGAACTCGGTGCGCTGCATGAGTGCAGGTCAAGTTCTTGGAGTCGCATCTTCAAGAGCTGGGAATGGACGTGCGATCTGCCAATTGGCGGGTCTTGGCATGTTTAGTTTTCTTCAGAGCCCAGCCTACTTACTTGCGAACTTGTGCAGGTCAGAATTGAGCCCGAAATCTTGACCATCTCCCGGCAAGGCCTTTCTCAGTTGACTATTGGTTCTCGCCATTGCCGCTGCGTTGCCCGCGTTCAATGGCGCGGTAGACGGTGGTGCGACCGATGCTAAATAGCTCGGCTTTGGTATGTTCGCCGGCTGCATGTAGTTCGAGAAGGTGTTTTTCCTACTTGGCTGAAAGCTTGGGGGTGCTTCCCTCGAAATCGGCCCTTGGCCTTGGCACCTTTCGTTCCTTCGCGGGTGCGCATTCGAATGAGGTCGTCTGCAAGTTCATGGGCGTCCAGGACGGAACGGGCCAGGCGGTCAAGCTTGGCCACGACGAAAATAATCCCGGCCCGGCAGGTGGCCAAGGCCTCACGGAGCCTGGCGCGGTTCTTGTTGGTGCTGGTAAATCCGTGATCAACCCAAATTCGTTCAAACTCAACCCCGAGGTTGGCCAAGGCATCGCGTTGGGCAGTGAGGTCTTGCGCCGCGGTGGAGTCCCTGGCATAGCCGATCAGAATTTTGGACAAGATAAATTGTGTGTCACATAGCGCCCCTTCACCGGACGGGTCTTACGGGACAGTATTGTCCCGGTGCGCGCTCGTCGCTATTGAGCGCGGTGAACGTAGAGGTCGCGGAGCAGCGAGATCTCGGCTCCGTGGTGCAGGATCTCCTGGTTCTCCCACCACACGATCGACGGAAACGTCTCCTCGGCATCGCTGCCGTACGGGTAGCTGCTTAGCCCGGTCCGGTCATAGTCGCACTCATCGATACCGAGTAGTACCCGGCGCCAGTCGGCTGCGGCCTGACGGAACCTCTCGATAGCGCCGGCTGCATCTGGTAGTGATTCGTACGTCGCTCGATCGAACGTCCGGTCGCCCCCGAGGTGGTTGGCCCGGCCCAACAGCGTTTCGGAGATGTGGTCAAGCCGCCAGGCGATCGTCGTGAGGGGCGGAGGCCACGGACTTTCGGGAGCACCGTCTCGCCCCCACTCACCCGCACCGATGAGCTTGATGGCGCCCGGTCCGGGCCCATCGGCGCGCCTGCGCACCGACCAGCACGCGTCGACCGGTTCCCAGAGGTACTCGGCGTCCGTCAGTACCGGTACGTCGACGTCGCTGCCATCACCCGAGTTGCTGGTGGGACCGGCGAGGCGAGTGAGAAGTCGTTCCGTCGCCCAGTCGTATTGTTCGAGCAGTGGCTTGAGGCGCTGGTTGGTCATCATGGCATGTAGCCTATAGGCCACGAGATGCCGTTAAGCGCCTACGCACGGTCGATGTTCGCCTTCGGGGCATCTGCTGGCTGTCCACGACCAAGTGCCCGCCACGGGACCCCCCTTACGGACGTTCTCTCATCAATTTTCATAGCCAAGTCGCTGACCAGTGAGCGACCGCCTTACGGGACATGGCTGTCGCCTGCGCGCCGCACTCCACAACACCCTTGATTGATATGGAGCCGGCGCAGCTACAGTTGGGCAATGACGATCGGTCTTGACGTGCGTAGCGCTGAGCTAGGGGATGTTCGAGGGCTGGCGAGAGTCCACGTGGACACCTGGCGCGAAACCTACCGGGGACTGATGAGCAATGCCGCATTGGACGATCCCTCACTCTTGAATTGGCGCGAAAAGTTCTGGGAGGCAGCCTTAACCGATCCAAAGTACAGTCAGAACACCATCGCTGTCGCTTCGACAGAAGGCACACTGGTCGGTATTGCCATGTCGGGCCCCGCCAGTGAAGACGCAGACACACCACAACAGTTGTTCGTCCTCTACGTGTACGCCGCGTTCCACGGTTCGGGTGTAGGCGCCGCGCTACTCGATGCCGTTATCGACCCGACCGCGCCCGCTTCACTTTGGGTCGCCGACCCTAACCCGCGCGCCCAAGCCTTCTATCGAAAGAATGGCTTTAACAACGACGGGACAGTGGGAATCAAAGACGACGTGCGTTCAGTCCGAATGCTCCGAGCGAACCAAGCAGCAAACGTCCGACAACGGTTTCTGTCTGGGCCAGAGGTCTTTCCATGCCCGGGAAGTCGGGAACCTACCGAATTCCGCGTTCTCGGGGTTTGGGTTGCGACACGTGGCGTTGAAAACCAGCAGTTCAGTGGGCCTTTTGCACACTGTCAAAAGGGGTCGTTTCCGGTGTGATCGAGTCTCGTGCCTGAAGCGGGTTGGCAACCGGATTCCAACCCCCGCAAACACTCGGAAGTCCAGAAAACATGCCGAATCCGGCCCGGTCCGGCACCGGAACGGCCGAGTCCTACGGCGAAGGGTGTGGACATTGTCCACACCTCGGCTCTTGCACTCTGCAGGCAGCCCGCCTGACCTGCCGGGTCGAAGGTTCACCCGTCCGCTCCGCCGCCTTGGGACATCCAGTAGTCGTTGATGGCCTGCACGGCCTGCACCTTGCTCATCCGCGCGACGACAGCCTCGTCCAGGCCAACGGTGTGGGTGAGCTGCCAGACCAACGCCAGCGGAAGTGCCGCGGCAGGCAACGGCGCCGCCCCACGGGCCGGGAGGACCCCGTGCTCGACGCAGTTCCAGAACTCGTCGTCGCCGACCAGGAGCTGGTCGGCAAGGATGTGGTTCCAGATGGACGGCGAGTATGTGGTTCGGTCCACGGGCCGTGAAATGCGGGTCCTCAGGATCCGCCCGTCAGGCAGGGCCAGCCGGTACGTGGCATGGTGCCGCACCGGCTTCCCGCGGGCGTTGGCCACCAGTTCCCAGTGCTCGCTCAGGCAGAACTTCTCGTGGTCGTCCCGGCCACCCAGGCGGCGGGTGCTCACGCCGCCGAACCGGTGAGCCAGGTGCTCAGCTGCTCATCGGTGGAGAGGTCGATGAGCTGGACCAGAGCCCAGTTCTCCCGGTGGTTGGGCGCTGCATGGAGGTGGTCTTCCCAGTCCTCGGCATAGTCGCGCAACGCGTCAACGAAGTCTGCCAGCGCCTCCCCCAGGTCCGTGGCCTCTGCGGCGAAGGGCTGCCCCGGCATGAACACGACCCAGGCACCGTCTTCGTGCACCACCTGGACGTCCGCCACGACCGTCAGTTCCAGGTACCGGCGCAGGCTCTCACCATTGACCACGGCGGCCGGGGTGCGGTCGGGACGCCGGATGGTGGACAGGCCTCCCCGCTCGCTGGAATCCAGAATCGCCTTCAACGAATCCCGGGCCTGCGTAAACCCATAGGTGCGCCCTGCGGCGGCCTCGTGTGTGGGGGTGCTCATGCCATCCATCATCCGCAGGTACGCCGCGTACGTCAAGTACGTAGCTGGGTTCAAGTGTGCCAGACGTCCTTGATCCAGTAGATTTGCGCACCACGTTACACTTTTCGTGGCCCGTTCCTGTAGCAGGACAATGGGGCGCTGCCTGCCCCGGCATTATCTCCGACCCCAGCCGTCAATGATCAGGAGGATGTTGTCACCGGGGCCCAACCGATACGGGACCGGGAACTGGCTGACAAAGTTCGCACCCCCAAGATGGGTGAACGCCTCGCCGGCGAGACCATCGAAGCTCTGGACCAGCACACGGACACGGGGACAGGGACGAACGCTGCCCCAATCGCGCTCCCACAGCTGGCACGGATGCTCGCCGACATCCACGAATTCCGGCCACCGTTGTCGTTCAGGTCGAAGCCCTCATGGAGGCACACCTCAACATCGCGTTCTGACGTCACTGCCGGCGGTGGGCGTCAGGACCGCGGCAACGTCCTGACAAGGTACCTGTTCCTCTAGGTCTTTGCCGCTCTCAAGGACCTACCATCGAGGGTCTACTACAGACAGTGGAAGCGTGCCGAAGGAAAGGTCCCGACGCGGCACCTGTCGTCCTGACGCGCCGCCGCTGCGACACCTTTTTCGCAAAGCGAACGTACGGCACCTTCTACGAACCGCGGCTGCCCTCGGCCGCCTGGCGAAACCCTAGAGACACGACACCGCCGATCAGCGGTGTCGTCACAGCGCCGAACTTTGTCAGGAACCCTACGCTCCACGGATGGCGGGCTTATTGAGAGCCACCGCCCGGGAGCTGGGCAGGCAAGTGGTCAACGACGCCAAGGCGGCAGATCCCCAGGGCTTTGCCGACCGAATCAAACTTATTTCGGCCTCACCTGAGACCACCGCATATTTGCAGAGCTTCCCCTGCCTTGACGCCCTTGGACAGGCTGAGGGCCTGGCCGCCACGATGCCCACCGAGGCCCTGGCTGGCTTCACTCAGATGCTCGATCAAGGCGTGATCGAGTTCAACGTTCAGGTGCTCGACAATGGCGGTTTCAGCAGCGAGGTGACCATTCACAAACAAGAGCAGATCCAAGCCCGAGGATTCGGGTCTCTGCCGCAGTGCCCGTCAGCCTGGAGCATTCTGGGCGTGGTTTGCCGTGAACGCCGCTACTTGCGGAGCATTCACCCCATTTCCGCCGGCGGCCTTTGCTTGCGCGGCAGCCTTTGCGGTTGGCGGAGCTATCATCGACTTCAACAGGGGCTGCTAGCGAAAGGATTTCAACCAACATGGCAATCAAATCTCGATACTGGCTAACTCTCAGCTCCCTCCTTGGCGCCGGAGTGCTGGCCATAGGTTTCGCGCCCACTCCGCTTCTCATCGTCCTCGTGGCGCTCTTGGTTGCAGCGTTCACCGCCACAGGCTTGCTGTACGGGCAATGGCAGCGTGACGCTATCCGAGGCGGAACCCAAGCCGCAGTGTTCCCCGTCTTGTGTGCCATCGTGGCTTTCAACATTGCGATCTTCCTTCGCGACACCGACATCGCAGGCTACCTGGTACCAGTTCTAGCAGTTGCCCTAGCTGCTGCTTGCTACGTCTGGTCACGGAAACGTGCACCTTTCCACCGGCCACCGAAAGGACCCGCAGCGGTCTGACAAATAGTGTCCCCCCACCGAAAGTGGGGGGACACATCGTTGCTTCGCCGGACACTCCACCCTTGGTGGCCGGCGGTGCATTTCTGCCAGTCAACAGCTTTCGAAGCTGCTCCATTGAGGGCCCCTCTCTTGCGGAGGTAATCCCGAGTGGCACCGCAACGACCTGCACTTTAGTGGAGTTCGGACCTGACCGCGCAGACTGCCAATGGATTGTCCACTTGTTTCAATTCCACGGAAGCGGGACGGCGCCTAGACGCCTTCATTAGCGGTTCCGAGACCAACCGTCCTAGCTGACCGCCGCATGGCCTCCCATAATACGGTGCCCCTGGCGACGCCTTCGGGTCGCTCCTCCCGGCAAAGAATCCCTCATGGATGCTGCGTGAGTTTCAGGGTTATCTCGCGCGTTTTTCGCCGCGTTATTTGGCGTGCTCGTCGTCCGCATCCCGTTGTGGATCCCAAACGGGGACACTTGTCGGCAGGAGGCCAGAATGGGAATCTGGAGCCTCTGCTCCTGCAGGGGAATCAGAAGTAGAGGAATGAGCGGTCCGTCGAGCAGACCGGGTCAAGCGCGGAATTGAGGGTGTCCTGTCGCGGACACTTTGGTCCTTCGACGTGAGGCCATCATGCCAATGAACGCGGCCACGACAACGACAACCGTTGCCAAAACTGAAGCACCGATCAGGATCGAGAGTTCTGTTTGGTGCGGTAGAAGTATGCGGGTGTCCCACCCGGCGGTGTCCGCGCGGTTGAGAATGTCTTGGTCAATCGGATTCCACAGGATAGCCGTGAGGCTTGTCGCCACCAGTGCGCAAAGGCTGAGGACAAAGGAAACGACGGAGGATACCGATGGTTTTCCAGCGCGGTCGATTGGACGTGCGTTCATTGCTTCCCCCGAATGGTCTTGACGGCATCGATTGCTGCCCCAGTGTCATGGTGCCAGTAAGCAGCTCGTAAAGGCGATATATCCCCTACAAGGCCAGTCGACGCCAGCAGATGTAGGGTCAAAATCGTTCGATATCTTTAGCCCTCCATCCGCTGTCCGTCATGTAGTTCACGGGGGTTTGGGGCTCTGGTTGCTTCGTTGTGGATGGGTTAGCGTCGTGTCCGTCCACGAGGCAGCTGACGGGAGCGGCGATGCGGGTATCGAAGGTGTTGGATCCGGCAAGCGATGCGGTGTCGTACACAGTGGTAGGCGTGGCCGGTGTTGTGGGACCGGCGGAGCTGTATCTGCGGTATCTGGCGAAGACCGAGCGGTCACCAAACACTATCAAGGCCCATGCCCACGATTTGAAGGACTGGTTCGTTTTCCTGGACGAATACGGGCTCGACTGGCAGTCGGTGAAGCTGGAAGACGTGGGGGCGTTCATCCGGTGGTTGCGGCGGCCGCCGGACATGCGCGGGCAGGTCTTTTCAGTTCTTCCGTCGATCGGGCACCATTGCGGCGAGGCGACGGTGAACCGGAAGCTTTCCACCGTGTCGGTCTTCTATCAGCACGCCGCCCGCCATGGCCTTGACCTCGGCGAGCTGATCACGTGCTGGGACCCATCCGCCCGCCAGGGTGGCTGGAAACCCTTCCTGCACCACATCAGCAAGGGCGCGGCGAAACAGCGCCGGGTGGTGAAACTTCCCGTGACGGCAAGGATTCCCCGCCTACTGGCCCCCGACGAGGTCCAAAGCATCCTCGATTCGTGCGGACATCTCCGGGACCGGTTGCTGTTCGCACTGCTCCATGACGCGGGTATCCGGATCGGTGAGGCCTTGGGGCTCCGGCATGAGGACATCGCCGTTGCCGAACGGGAAATCACTGTCCGCCGGCGCGACAACACCAATGATGCCCGCGCAAAGTCGCCCCATTCGCGAACCGTCCCCGTCACCGCCGAACTGGTCCGGCTGTATGCCCACTACCTCGACATCGAATACGGTGACCTGGATTCCGACTACGTGTTCGTCAACCTGTGGGGCCGGCCCTACGGGCAGGCAATGACTTATGCCGCCGTCCATGACCTGGTGCGGCGGCTCCGGCGTCAGACGGGCATCGGGTTTGATCCGCACTGGTTCCGACACACCTATGCCACCCGGCTGCTGCGGGAGAACGTCCCGGTCGAAGTGGTCTCCAAACTGTTGGGCCATGCGAGCCTGACGACGACGGTCAAAATCTATGCCCATATCTCCAGCGATGACGCCCGCCGCGCACTGGCCGATGCGGGCTGGTTCGCTTCCAGGACGGTGACGATATGACAACCCTGCATCCCCTGCCCTCACGAAGCGACCAGCTGCCGGTCCGGACGGGCCCCCGGGGGATGGCTTACCTGGATGCCGCGCCGTGGGAGACCGAGTTCCCTAAGGACGTCTGGCATGCCAGGGCCCTTGGTATCGCCGCCCGCAGCCAAGTCACGGTCCACTTCGAAAACATCACCCGGCCCTGGTTGAAGCAGCTGGCCAAACGATGGGCCCGCTGGCGGCTGACGACCGGATTAACGGTCGAATCCGCGGTGCTGGGAACCAAAGCCGTGGAGAGCTTCAACGCCTTTCTGGATTCAACGAGGATTCCAGTCACCGGTACCGCCGACATAGACCGGGAGGTGATCGAAGGGTTTCTGGCCTATCTACACACCCATACCGCCGGGACGACGACGCACCGGATGCGGATCGGCCAGTTCAACACGTTTCTCCTCACCATGCGCCGTCACGGATGGGTAACCGATCTCCCCAGTACGGCCCAGATCTACACCGAGGACTATCCCAAAGAAACGGTCCGGCAACCCCGGGCACTGAGCGAGCACGTCATGGCCCAGCTGGAAAATCCCGGAAGCCTCGCCAAAATGACCAACCCGCATCACCGGCTGATCACCTTGATTTTGATTCGGTGCGGGCTGCGGATCAGCGACACGGTGGCACTGGCCCAGGACTGCATTGCCAAGGACAAGGACGGCGCCCCGTATCTGCGGTATCTGAACCACAAGATGAAGCGCGAGGCGCTCGTTCCCATCGATGAGGAACTTGAACGGGCCATCGCGGAACAAATCATCTACGTCAACGGCATGTGTGACTCCGGGACACATCTCCTTTTCGCCCATGACCGGGTGGACGTTTACGGCGCCGGACACATCAGCGCAAGCTCATACAGCACCGCCCTTCGGCGATGGGTCAAGGACTGCAACGTCACCGACGAAAACGGCACCCCTGCGGTGGTCAGCCCACACCGTTTCCGCCACACGCTGGGCACCAGACTGATCAACCTCGACGTCCCGCAGGAGGTCGTACGCCGAATCCTGGACCACGACTCCCATCAGATGACGGCCCACTATGCCCGACTCAGCGACACAACCATCCGGAGGCACTGGGAAGCCGCACGGAAAGTCAACGCATCCGGCAGCGTCGTCGAGCTTGATCCCGACGGGCCCCTGGCCGAGGCCGCCTGGTCCAAACAGCGCCTCGGCAGGGCGACCCAAGCGCTGCCCAACGGCTACTGCGGCCTCCCGGTCCAGAAAACCTGCCCACACGCCAACGCGTGCCTGACCTGTCCCATGTTCATCACCACCGCCGACTTCCTCCCGCAACACCGCGAACACCGGACCCAGATCGTGCAGATCATCTCCGCAGCCGAAGCCCGGGGCCAGCAACGGCTGTCAGAAATGAACACGCGGGTACTCTACAACCTGGACTGCATCATCCAAACACTCAACAACGAAGAGCACAGAAACCCTGACCACCAGCACGAGGAGGACAGCCGTGCGGGCAGATAACAGTCGCCACATCCGTCTGGCCGCGGAGCGCCGGCACGAACTCACCCGATCCAAAGCCGTCGCTGCGCTGCGTGAACTACAGAACCAGGGCGGTGTCGTCACCTTCGAATCGGTAGCCGCCGCCGCAGGCGTATCGAGGTCTTGGCTCTACACACAAACCGACCTACGTGCGGACATCATTCGCCTGCGCGGAGGTGGGCGCCCAGACCAACGACCCAGGAGCCGAAACAGCGCCAGCATGGAGTCCCTCCGCACACGCCTCAACGCGTCCTTGGACCGCAACCGTGAACTGGCCCTTGAAAACAAGAACCTAAGGCATCAGCTTGCCATCGCACTTGGACACATGCGACAGAAAATGCAGCTGCCCCTGAGCTGAAGTTCGGCCGTAGTCAGCCCTCGTCGCTCAAGACCGATTCGGATCTCTCGTCCGTCCCGTCTCGTAGTCGAGGGCTCCGTCGGCGTTGAGATCCTGCAGCCTGTCGGCCGCTCGCTGCGCTAAGCCCGGAGCGCAAGAGAGCGCTATGAATCGTTCTGAGATGGCATCCACCAAACAGCCCATGCGGGCAAACTCCTCGGCAATGATGCGCCATCGGTCGTCCGGTTCCGGCGGATCCGTCAGCAGCACCCTGAAGGTGAAGTTGCCACCGTCGAGCAGAATCCCCGTTGCCACTAAGGGGCCCTCCTGGGAGCGAACGACGTTAACCGTGTCGCCAAAATTCAGATCGTAGACGTAAGCGGGTACTCCCAAAACAGTTACTTCGCCGCCCGGCTCGGTACGACCGTTGATGCCTTCCCAGATTCGAGCGCCGCTGTTCTCCTCCGGCAGGGGAAACCACACAGTGGTATCTGCAGTGCTGGCCTCGTTCAAGGGCTTGAGCTGATTGTCGCTCCAATGAGCAACGACGCTTGGGTGCTCCCGATAGTCATTCACGACCTCAGACTAGCCAATCGCACGCTGTCGATCTCTGAGAACGCGACTTGAGTTTTCAACGTCGTATCGAATGCATCACGATGTCGCTCCCAGTTCGTTCGGCGGCAAGGTGCGGTGAAAGCGCGTCTCAGACATGTCCAGGTCGGATTCACCCCCGTCGTTAGGGCCCTGATTGGCGCCGACTAAAGATATCGTTCGTTTCTGATACAGACCACTCGGCCCGTTTCAACGATCTGATGCAACTGCGATTTTGTAGCGAAACCCAATGACCATAACGAGGTAGCGAACCTCGACCCGACGACGCCTTCTGGACATGTCTGCTGGCCATCACACAAGCCCTCCCACCCCGCCCCCATGTTGGCCACTCCCCCGATGCCATGGATCCACCTGGCTATTGGCTTGGTGGACTTCGAGTGCGGCCCGACGGCAAAATGGTCCCGCTCAGGTCGCCCAAACGCTGCGGCGGCGCCGCCCACTGAAGATCAGGCATCAACGGTCAACGTGAATTGAGCCCAGATGGGAACCGCCCTCGGCAGCGCAGGAAAAGAAGCATACAAACGTTGCCCCTGCATCATGCCGCAAGCCCCGGATTCCAGGATGCATAGGTATCCGGCAGAAAACCGAACCCGGGCCTTAGGAATCGAGGATTCACAATGATCAGCAACCATCGCAACCCAAACGCCAAGAACCCTTTAACCGGGCCAAAAACCTTGCCAAGCGGACTGCGTGTCAACGCTTTGGCGGGTTTTATGCACAGGTCATGTTCAAAAGACCCCGACCTGCGGAAACACTATACCCGAGGTGGGACTCGAACAGGATTCCAAGCCTTGCAAACACAGGAAAGTCACGGATACATGCCGAATCCGGGCCAGTCCGGCACCGGTTCGGCCGGGTCCGACGGCGGAGGGCGTTGACATTGTCAACACCCTCCGAGGAAGTCGAGGTAATCAGCTCCGGCTGCGGGATAACAACCCTCGGCCGGTGATCTCTGAAACCAGGACCTTGCGCCCCTCCCGCAGCGACAAGCTCAGGGCATCTGCTGTAGCAATGGACGCGGCGGCAGCGGTGCCATCGGTCAGCGCGGAAAACTCGGCAACGGCCGCCCCACCGCACATCAGTCCATGGAAATAGGCGAGCTCCTCTTCGATGACCCCGCACAGCCAGAGCGGCGGTTCGATCGACGGGTTGCCGAACAGGACGCCGCCGTCGACAGCACCCCGATTGTAGAAGGCCGTCCGGTCTTCGTCTTCCTCGAGGGTGCGGTGCAGGAGAAACGTCTCCGTCGACTCCGGCGTGCGCAGCTCGACACCGGTGTCCTGAAGGTCGATGCGGATGGCACCCTGGGTGCCTTCAATGAGCACGTAGTGTTCGGGCCAACGGAAGGCCGAACCGTACTCGAGGGCCGCGAAGGTGTTGTTGCCAAACTCCAACGTCATGAGCAGAAGGTCGTCTTCGTCACCGGATCCGGCTCCCTGGTGTGCAACATTGCCGCCGGTCATCGTGGCCACGACGGCGGGTCCCATGATGGACTGCACGAAATCCAGTTCATGGATGTGGTGGTAAAGGTGTCCGCCGGAAAGGTCACGCCGCTTCTTCCACGTGACATCCCCTTGGACGCCTTCCCAGTTGTTCCGCACGGCTCGGGTGAAAACGACATCCCCGATGGCGCCGTCGGCAATAAGCGCCTTCGCTCGCCGCACTCCGCTCATGAAGTTCATGGCGTGCCCAGCCATGAATACGACGCCGGCATCTGACGATGCGGCGATCATGCGTTCGCAGTCCGCGTAGTTCAGGGCAATCGGCTTCTCGCAGAAAACGTGTTTGCCGTGGCCCGCCGCTGCGATCGCTGCTTCGGCATGGGCCCAGTTGGGAGAGGCGACAATCACGGCGTCAACGTCATCGCTTGAGCAGAGATCCTCAATGGAAGACGCTTCCCGGGCGCCCAGGTCAAGGGCAGCCTTCGCGGAGTTGTTGGGATCGAAGACATAACTGATGGAAGCCGAGGGAAGTTTGAGCAAGGCTCGGCCGATGGCCAGGCCGAAGTAGCCGGCACCGACAAGTCCGTAGCGGACCTCAGACATGGGAGATTCCTTTCAGGTGAATGCGTGGAGAAGTTGAAAGTGTTGGGTATTCGGGAGACTGCCGGAAGCCGCCGGCTAGGCCCCATTGTTGATACGGACGGGCTGCCCCTGTGCGACGGAAGCATAGGCAGCGTCGATGACGGCAAGACTCGCTGCGGCCTCCCGGAGACCGTAGGCGGGACGTGTGCCGGTGCGCAGATCCTGCACATACCCACTGAGCATGCGGCGCAGGATGGCAACCGAACTCGGCCCCTCAACCGGCAGAGCCGAAACCCCGCCGGAGGTGTCAAACCGACTGACTTGCGGCTTGTCGTCGTCGGAGCTGGCATTGCCGTGGGAGCCAAGAATCCTGATGGTGGAGGACACCGGACCGAGCCCCGGTGCCGCAGGAACACGGCCCATGGTGACTGTGGCGGTTACGCCGTTCTCCAGCAGCAGCGAGGCAATGGCACAGTCCTCGACGCCGCCGTCTTGGTGCAGCTCACTGAAAAGGGTTGCCGCCTCGCAATGGACTTCCAGCACCTCGAGCCCAGTCAGGAAGCGGATGTAGTCCACGGGGTACAGCAGGAAGTTCAGGATTTCTCCACCGCCGGACAGGTGCGGGTCTACCACCAGTTCCGGACGTTCCACCGACGTGGCGAAATGCGCGCCACTGGCAAACCACTCGACATCCACATGCAGTGGCAGCCCCATGCTGCCGGCATCCACCCAACGCCGCAGTCGCTGGACGGCCGGTGACTGCAATCGGTTGATGACGCTCAAGGATCCGGAGGAATTGGCCTCGGCCGCAGCGAGGCCGGCGATGTCCACGCTGCTGGCGCCAATGGGCTTGTCGACGAGCACATGCAAACCGGCAGCCAGCGCGCGGGCTGCAAGTGCCGCATGGCGGGTGGGTTCGCTGCAGATGATCACTGCGTCAACAGTTTGGGCATCAAGAAGTGGCTCCAGCGAATCAAAGTACGGGATCCCCACACTTTTGGCAGCTGCGGCAGAGTCCTCATGCATCCACGCCGGTGCATCCTGGGCTTCGGCAATGCCCACCAATTCGGCATCGGCAAGTTCGACCAGAATCTCCGCATAGGGCACGGCATGGCGGACGCCCGACAGGAAGCCCACACGGAGCTTGGGCCGGACAGCCTGGGCCGGTTCGTGACTGGTCATCGGTTCATCGCTTTCTCGTGGATGGACGGAATGGACAGATTGATGGCCCGGCCTGTGTCCAGAGACTCCTGCGCGGCCAACCCGGTGGCGAGCGCAGCACGAACCTCGGCCGTCTTGACGATGGGCTCGGCGCGCCCTTCAACCACATCCACCCAATGGCGCAGTTGCGCAGTCATCGCATTTTCGACAGAACTCGGCGCCGGCCGCGCCCCATCACTGGTGAGTCCGGGATCGTCGGTTGTGCTGTGGGCCAGTGTGCCGCCCGAGCCGGCCACCACGATCCGGCGCAGCACATCCGCGTGTTTGCGCAGCGAGTAGGAGATCTCAAGCAAGGCGAGGGAACCGTCGTCGAACTTCACCGTGAGCTGGAAGCTGTCGTGGACAGGCATGTGGGCGGCGTAGCTGGGAAACGAACGGGCAAAGACCCGTACCGGGGTCCGCTGCAGCAGCCACACGGCCAGGTCGATGCAGTGGCTGCCATTGTGCACCGGATGGCCGCCCGACTTTGCGGCGTCGAGTTGCCATCCGCGCCAGCCACCGGGCCATACGTACCCGGTGTACCAGCTGACGTGGGTGAGTCGGGGGGTGCCGATGTCGCCGCTCTGGATGGCTTGGGCGATTGTGTCGATGGAGGGCTGGAACCGGACGGTTTGGCCGACCATCAGGCTCAGCCCGCGGCCCTCGGTGGCGGCCACCATGGAATCAAGATCCTCAAGGTTCAGCGCGGCGGGCTTTTCCACATGAACGTGCTTGCCCGCCATGCCGGCAGCAATGGTGAAACGGGCGTGGTCCGGGGTCGCGTTGGTGATGTCGACGGCCGTGATGGCCGGATCGTTGAGGATCTGCCGGATGTCCGTTGTGGCCCTGGCGCCTGGATACAGGGCGGCAAGCGACGCCGCGCGGTCCAAGTTCGAGCCGTAGACGTAGGCTACTTCCACCTCCGGATTCTGCCGCAGCGCTGCCAGATGGTCCCGTGCGATGTTGCCGCTGCCGATGATGGCTACTGTGCTGGCCATCCCTAGACTCCGGCCAAGGAGACGGCTGCGGCGCCGGACCGGGCGGCTTCGGCCTGGGATATGGCCTCGGTGGCTGCCAGGACCGCCCTTGCGGGGGAATCAACGAGCACGCTGTCCTCTCCGCGCATCGCGGCGGCGATTTCCGCCAATTCACAGTCAACGGCCGCCTGCATCCAGAGCGGGCTGTCCGCCCCGGGGAGGCCGTAGGCCTGGGGCTGCTCTGCCGACTCCTTCAGCGACGCGTTGGCCGGTTCGGAATCAAAGATGCCCCAGCGGTCTGTCAACCGGCCATCGGTGAACTGGCTGACGACGCCGGTGCGCAGGTTTGCCTCCAGTGCAGCCGCCGATCCGGAGACGCGCAGACGCCAGTCCGGCACGTGGGCCGACGTCGACAATTCGTGGTGGGCCACGGCGCCGGAGGCAAACTTCAAGGTGGTCTTGTGGACACTGTCCTCAAGGTGCGCACCGGCGCGCTGGGGTGCGCCCACCGTCGCGCGGATGTCCACCGGTTCGCCAAAGATCCAGGTCAGCAGGTCGAGTTCATGAATCTCGTGGAGCATCTCGCCACCGCTGCGGCTGCGGTCAAGCTTCCACCAGCTCTCCGTTCCGTCGGGGACGTGGACCAGCCGGGCGCGGCTGCCATACCCCTCCAGCAGGGTGCCGAGCGAGCCGGAGCGCGCGGCGTGGAACATCCTCTTGATGCCGGGCATCGTCCGTTCCACATGGCCCACGATGAGTTTGCCGCTGCTTTCCCTGGCGGCATCAACCACGGCCAGTGCGTCCAGGCCCGTGATGGCCAACGGTTTCTCAACGAAGACGCTCTTGCCGGCCTTGAGCAAGGAAATGGCCGCTGCGGCATGGGTGTGGTTCGGTGTGGCGATCATGACCAGATCGACGTCGTCGGCCACGGCCAACTCATCGGGATGGCCGAGCGCCCTGGCGTCCACACGCGCGGCCAGTTCGATTGCCGAAGCAAGGTCAAGGTCGCAGATGGCGACAACGTCGAAGGCGTCGTGCGAGGTGCAGGCGACGGCCAGGGTGGTGCCGAAGAACCCGGATCCAAGCACGGCAATGCGGATGGGAGGAAGACTCATGGTGTGCCTCTTCAAGAAGGTGGGAAAGTTTCAAGGATTCAAGTGGGGAGGGTGCTGCTACCCGGACGCCGGGCCGGCGGCGGAGGCGCCGTCCCCCACCGGGTGGTAGCACCGCAGCGTATGCAGCGGCTCCCGGCTGAGGATGGACAGTGGCGGCATCTCCCCGGCGCATTCCGCACTCGCCTTCCAGCAGCGCGTGCGGAAGGGGCAGCCGGATGGCGGCCGGACCGCTGAAGGAACGGGGCCCTCAAGGCTGATCGGGTTGATCTCGTCGAGGATGCTGGGCGTGGCCGAGAGCAGGGCCTTGGTGTATGGATGTGCCACTCCCCCAGGCGTCAGCGCCGACGGCACCTCCTCGACAATCCTGCCCAGATACATGGTGACGATGCGGTCGCTCATGCGCCGCACGGTTTGGATGTCATGGGAGATGAAGATCATCGCCAGATTCATCTCCGCCTTCAGGCGCAGCAGCAGGTTCAGAATCTGGGCGCGCACCGAGACGTCCAGGGCCGAGGTGGGCTCGTCCGCCACCAGCAGCGACGGTCCAAGCGCGAGCGCCCGTCCGATGGCCACGCGCTGGCGCTGGCCGCCGGACAACTGCGTGGGAAGGGCATCCGCGGCGCTGGTTGGCAGGCCAACAAGGTCCATCAGTTCCCGCACGCGCTCCTCGCGGCTGCTGCCGCTTCCGATGCCGTGGACATCCAACGGGTCCCGCAGAATCCGGCGGATGGGCAGACGGCGGTTGAGGGCCGTCGATGGATCTTGAAAGATCATGCCCACATTGCGGCCAAACTCCGTCCGGCGGTGCGCATCGGTCATTTGCCACAGCGGGGCACCGTTGAACAGGACCTCACCCTCGGACGGCTTTTGCAGGCCGACGATGGTTTTCGCCAGGGTGGACTTTCCACAACCGGATTCGCCCACGATGCCCACCGTTTCGCCGGCGGCGACGCTCAGGTTGGCCCCGGTGAGTGCGTACACCGTTTCCTTGCCCAGCAAACTTGATCCCTTGATCTGGTGCCGGACATGGATGTCCGTCAATTCGAGGACGGGCGTTTGCGTTGGTGACGACACCGACGTCGGTGGTGTGCGGGTGAGCGGCTCGGTCATATCAGTGCCTTCTCTTTCAAAGATTCCGCCAGGTCAATGGCCGGATGGTGGCATGCCACCAGATGATCTTCCGGGGTCCTGCTCACTGGTGGCTCCACGGTCCGGCAGAGGGCCGTGGCCAGTGGGCAGCGGTCGGCAAACCGGCATCCGGCGGGGAAATTCGCCGGCGACGGAACGACCCCCTTAATTTGTGTAAGCGATTCGTCCCCTGCTTCCAGGGACAGGACGGCGGAAAGCAGTCCTCGGGTGTAGTGGTGGGCCGGTTGGCCGACGACGGCGTCAATGGAGCCCGCCTCGGCCACTTGGCCGCCGTACATGACCACAACGCGGTCGGCAATGTCGGAGACCAGCGCCAGATCGTGCGAGACGAGCACGAGTGCGAAGCCCAACTCGTCCTTGAGCCGCAGCAGGAGCTTCATGACCTGGGCCTGGACCGTCACGTCCAGCGCCGTCGTGGGTTCGTCGGCAACGATCAGCTTGGGTTCCCGGGACAAGGCCATGGCAATCAACACGCGCTGGCGCTGTCCACCGGAGAGCTCGTGGGGGTACGCCTTGAGGGTTCGCTGCGGGTCCAGATTGACCAGTTCCAGCAGTTCTTCGCAGCTGCGCTTCCCGCCACGCCGGACAAACTGGCCCAGCTGGGCGCGGACGGTCATGGCCGGGTTGAGCGACGAGAGCGCGTCCTGGTAGATCATCGAGATGCCGTGGCCCATTTGAGCCCGGCGCTGGGATGCCTTCATCTGAAGCAGGTTCTGTCCCTGGAACAGGATGGAACCGCCGATCTGTGCCCCACGCGGCTCCAGCCCCATGATGGCCAGGGAGGTGAGGGATTTGCCGCAGCCGGATTCGCCGATCAAGCCCAGGACTTCGCCGGGCCTGACCTCGAAGTTGACTCCGTTGACCACGTTGACGCCGTTGTGGCGGTCGCGGAAGGAAATGGTGAGGTCCTGCACCTTCAGGACGGGTTCCAATGCTGAGAAGTCCTTGAGCCGGCCCTTGATCCGCGCGGCGGCGGCCACCAAGCCTGGAAGATCCACCACCTCTGCGGCGGCCTGCGCTTCCTTGGCCTCCGACTCTTCGGCCTTGTGTGCCGTCACCGCGGCCTTTGAGGCCTTGGCCGTGGGTGCGGCCAGGGCGTCGGAGATGCCTTCGGAGAGGATGTTGAGGGATACCACTGTGAGGAAGATCAGGATGCCGGGGAAGGTGGTGGCCCACCAGCCGCCGAGCATCAGCAGTTCCTTGCCGTCGGCGATGACGCTGCCCCAGGAGGCGTAGGGCTGCTGCACGCCTGCTCCGATGAAGGACAGGGAAGCTTCAAAGACGATTGCGTCCGCCACCAGGACGGTGCAGAACACCAGAATTGGTGCGGCGCAGTTGATGGCCACATGCCGGGTGATGATGAAGAGCCGTCTGGCGCCGATGATCTTCTCGGCCGCTACGTAGTCTTCACCGTACTGGTCCAGCACGTTGGCCCGGACAATGCGCGCCACCATGGGCGTGTAGAGGAAGCCAATTGCAGCGATCAGGACCGGAAGGTCACGGCCAAAGACGGCCACCAGAACGGCGGCGAGGGCAATGCCCGGAAACGCCATGATGATGTCCAGAACCCGCATGATGACTTCATCGACCACCTTGCGGCTGGTGGCGGCGATAGAACCAATGACGGCGCCGGCCACCAACGCCAGCAGTGTCGAGCCGAGGCCGATGGCCAGCGACCAGCGCGCCCCTGTGGCCAACCGGGCCAGCAGGTCGCGGCCCTGGCCGTCCAGTCCCAGGGGGTGTGCCCAGCTGGGGGCCTTGTCAGGCGCCACCGATTGCAGGTTCGGATCGGCTGTGATGATCATGGGCCCAAAGATGGCGCCCAGCGCCACCAGCGTGATGACGACGACGGCGATCCAGCCCGAGACGGTGAGTCTGCCGAGCTTGAACCCGGGCTGCGAAAGGCGCTTGGTGAGCTGCTTTCTCATGATGTGTGGCTCCTCAGACGGGGGTTGGCGATCATGGAGAGAATGTCGACGACAAGGTTGATGACGACAAAGCCCAATGCGATGGTCAGGACCGCGCCTTGGACGATGGCCGGCTCATTGTTCTTCACCGCGTCGATCATGATCTGGCCCATGCCCGGCAGGTTGAACATCTGCTCGATCACTACGGCTCCTCCCATCAGGTACCCAACGCGCAGTCCCAGGACATTGAGGGGGTTGATCAAGGCGTTGCGCAGGACGTTGCGGCCCACCACCACGACGGGGTGCAGTCCCCCACCGCGGGCAGTGCGGACATAGTCCCGGTCGAGTTCCTCCACCATGGAAGTGCGGATGATGCGGGTCATTTGGGCGGCGATGGGAAATGCCAGGGACAGTGCCGGCAGTGTCATGCTCTGCAGCCAGCCGGTGAACGAGTCGCCGGGGTTGATGTAGCGGCTGGAGGGAAAGATTGGGTTCTCGATGGCCAGCCACTGGACTAGCAGAAGCGCGATCCAGAACGATGGTGCGGCCACGCCCAGCAGGGTGATGACGCGGATGATCTGGTCTGGGGCGCGGTCGCGGTAGATGGCCGAAACGGTGCCGAGAATGAACGCCAGCACGAGCGCAATGACCAGACCAAGAAAGGTCAGCTGGAGTGTCAACGGCAGGGCCGTGGAAATCATGTTGACGACAGTCTCTCCGGTGGCCAGGCTCTTGCCCAGCTGGCCCTGGATGATCAACCCCACGAAGACGAAGTACTTCACGAAAAAGGGTTGGTTGAGACCGTGTTCTTCGCGGAATTGGTCCAGCTGGTCTGCCGACACCGGCGCATCGGCAAAGACGGCAACAGCCGGGTCTGTCTTGGAGAACTGCATGACGGTGAAGACGAAGAGGATGATGCCCAGAACCAGCGGCACCAGCGAGATGACACGTCGTCCAAGCAGCCGTAGAACCATTACCACTGCGGAATCCTTAGGGTTGGGGTGCGAAGGAGGTGTTTGCCGGGGCCCAGTCCCACCGGGGCCCCGGCAAACACTCGTTGTTTGCCGGAGCCCTGTCCTACCAAGACCCCGGCAAACGATGAGGGGGCGACGTGTTAGGCCGTGCGGGTGGCCTTGAGAAGGTTCACTCCGGGAATGTCCAATGCCTTGACGCCGTCGATCTTCTTGGGGTCCCAGGCAGTGAACAGCTGCATGTGCATCACCGGGTAGATCACAGCTTCATCAGCGATGGTGTCCAGGGCGGCATTGGTCTTTGCCGTGTGGTCGGCCGGATCTGTGGCCTGGATGGCCGCGTTCAGCTGGGCGTCCAGGGCCTTGAACTCCGCCGTCTCGCCCCATTTGTTCCAGGGCAGGAACGTGTTGGAGTTCGAGTAGAACCAGCGGATGTTCAGATCGGCGTCGGCACCAAACTGGTTGGGGTTGCCCGCGAACGTCAAGGCATCCACCGGTTCGCCCGCAGCAACCTTGGAATTGAAGGCCGCCGTCTCCTGCACATCGAGGGTGGTGGCCACGCCCACGGCGTCCCAGCCTTCCTTGATGGTGTTCACCGCCGCCTTGGTCCAAGAGATGTTGGTGGAAAGCAGTGTCACGGCGAGGTTTGCGACGCCGGCTTCCGCCAACAGTGCTTTGGCCTTGTCGGGGTTGTAGGAGTACTGGGTTGCCGCCTTGTGGTATTCCGGGCTCTTGGTGTGCAGGAACGACGTCGACGGCGTGCCCTTCCCTGCGATGGCAACGTCAATCAGCTTTTGCGTGTCAATGGCCATGCGCAGCGCCTGGCGTACGCGCTTGTCGTTGAACGGTGCCTTGTTGGTATTGAAGACCAACCCCAGCAGGTTCATGCTGTCCACGCCTTCAACGCTCAGACCCTTTCCCTTGAGGGAATCAATGTTGTCCTGGGGGATGTTGTCCGAAATCTGGACTCCGGAGGTGCCCGAGGTCAGCAGCCCCACCCTGGCAGCGGCGTCAACCGAAACGTTCCACTGCATGGACGTGAAGGTCGGCTTCAGGGCGCCGTTGTAGCCCTCATGCTTTTCAAACGAGGTGAACGAGGTGTCCTGATGGGCCTTGACCTTGAAGGGGCCGGAGCCGATCGCGTTCTTGCCCTGCTTGAGGAAGTCAGCGTCCTTGGATTCGAACACGTGCTTGGGCATGACCTTGACAATTGAGAAGCGCTGAACGGCCGACGCGAACGGGAACTTCATGGAGATCTTCACCGTGGTGTCATCGACCTTGGTGACCCCGTTCAGCCACGAAGCAAAGAAGGCGTTTGTGAGGACCTTCTTGCTTGTGTCCAGTACACGACCGAAGGAGTAGACAACATCGTCGGCGGTGACCGGCTTGCCATCATGGAAGGTGGCACCGGCACGGAGCTTGACCGTCCATTCGGTGGCCTTCGGATCGGAAGGCATCTCGCTGGCCAGGGCGGCGTAGGGGGCGCGAGTGACGGCTTCGGCATCCCAAAGGCCTTCATAGATGTGGTTGTGGGCTGCCATGGCAAAGGCCGATCCCGTGTTCAGCGGATCCCAGCTGCTGTTGTTGTTGTAGCCGATGGCCACGTCCATGTGGCTCAGGGCCGCTGCGCTGCCGCCAACGGAACCACTGGACTTGGGGCCGCCGCATGCGGCCACCCCTGCCGTCAGTGTGGCCGCAGCGCCGATGAGGCCGGTGTACTTCAAGAATGCACGGCGGTCGAGGCCGCGGTGCTCGGTTGTGTCACGCATGCTCTAGTCCTTCGGGTTGAGGTCGGGTGGGTGGTACTGACTTCCAGAAGTCTGACGACGTAGGACCTATCGTTGATGATTAACGTGATCTACGTCAAGCCAAATCATGAAATTGCCGAAAAATGGCCATTTTTCGGCAATCATTGGTCCTCGTACGTCTGAGGACTAGCTCGAAGACGTAGGACAGTGGTGTACTTAGCTGTATCGAAGGAATGCCCATCGGATGGTGGACACATGCAAGGCGAGGAGAAGACACCATGAGCACTCACCCGGACGCCGGTGGCTGGGCTGCACCCGCGAATGAGCGGGAGACACTCACGGACAGGCTGAAGCGCTACATCCTCGACAAGCGCATGCTCCCTGGTGATCCACTGCCCAGCGAGACAGATCTGGCGGAGATCCTCAGCGCCAGCCGCTCGAGCGTCCGCGAGGCTCTGAGGACCTTGGCCGCCCTGGACATCATCGAGATCCGCCATGGCCACGGGACATTTGTCGGCCAGATGTCATTTGCCGGCACCATCGAGAGCTTGATCTTCAAGGGACTACTTAGCAGCCAGGGTGATCTGGAAGTCATCGACGACCTCATCGACCTGCGCGAGGCCTTCGACATTGCCCTGACGGACCACGTCATGGCCGGGTTGGCCCAAACTCCGGACCCCGCCATTGAGGAAACGCTGGCCGCAATGGACACCCATGCAGCTGCCAACAACCCGGCCGGCGTGGTCGCCGCTGAGAAGCGCTTCCACCAGCAATTGCTGGGCCACGCCGGCAACAAGCTGGCAAAGCAGCTCGGAACAGCCCTGTGGGAGGTCCACTCCACGGTGGCCAACACCATCAGGACCCCCAGCCAGGAGGAACTGCTGGAGACGGCCAAAACGCACAGGACCATGTACGAGATGGCGCTCCACTCGCGCGGCCGCCGCTACCAGGCTGCCATTCTGGACCGCTACGAACCGCTCCGCGGGCAGGTCCAGAAGCTGGCGAGCACGCCTCGGCCCGACACGGATCGTCCCTGATTCTCCAGGCCTAGGATTGCCCTCTTCAACACTGGCCGACTCGGGCGCCGTCGCGACCGTGCGCCCGGCAAAAGCCAGGAGAGCGCACTTGCCTTCCAGTGGCCATTGATAGTCCTTGGAGCGCCGCGAAAGTCCGGGGACTATTGGCGCTAGAGTCAGCCGAATGGCAGCGGCCAGCTCGGGCATCTGGGTCAGAGCGCCAGCAATCCATAGCCAGCAGAGGTGCGGATGGGCTGGGCAGCTCCGAGGTCGTTGCTCGGTGGTCGAGTGAAGTTGACTACGTCAGGCCGCGTCCGAGGAACACTGTGGGCCTCCGACGCCACCGGGAGGTCAACGCCGGTGAACACGTAGTCGTGAATGGTTCGTGCCACATCATGTTGCTCATGGCCATTTCGACGATGAACAGTTGTAGGGCAGCTATATGAAGCACAGATCTCGGAAATCGAGGGGACGCAATGATCAGCGGCCAAGGGATCCCACACGCTATGGGTCCATAGATTCGGTCCCATAGACCTCGCCAACCGGACTTCGCGTCAACACTTTGGCGGGTTTTGTCCACAGGCCCAGGCCCAAAGGGCCCCTGACCTGGGGAAACACTGTGCCCGAGGTGTAACTCGAACCGGATTCCCGCCCCTGCAAACGCTGGGGACTTCAGGAAACATGCCGAATCCGGGGCAGTCCGGCACCGGTACGGACGAGTCCGACGGCAAAGTGTGTGCACATTATGCACACTCGCCTCTTGAGCTTCCGGCAGCCATATGGGCTCTCCGGAGATGTCAGCTGCAAACCCCTCGTGTCGCAGTGCCACCCCGGCGCGACCGCCCAACCGCCCACCGAGTCACAACCGTGGGCAGACCCGCTGATCGCGGCCATTTCATCGTCGCGCATACCGTCCAATTGGCCCGCGGACGGCTCAACCAACAGGGTATCCAGGCACTACTAGGGCGTGTCTTCTAATGCTGCGCTCCAGATGACGACGGCGTGCAGAACGGCGGCTGAACGGTAGGTGAGCGCCATTTTGTCGTAGCCGGTGGCCAGGGACCGCCATTCCTTGAGCGTGTTGAAGCTGCGCTCGACGACGTTGCGGCGTTTGTAGGCCTCCTTGTCGTAGGTGACGGGACGCCCGCCCGCGGAGCCCTTGCGTTGGCGGTTGGCCTTCTGGTCGTCCTTTTCGGGGATGACGCATTGGATGCCCCGCCCGCGCAGGTACGAACGGATCGCCCGGGAGGAATAGGCCTTGTCGGCCATGGCCCGCGCCGGGCGGGTGCGGGCCCGGCCGGGCCCCTCCCGCTCGACCGCAAGCGCCTCCATGAGGTTCTCGAACATGGGTGCATCCCCGCCCTGCCCCGGCCCCAGGAGCAGGACCAGGGGACGCTTGTTGCCGTCCACCAGGGCGTGGATCTTCGTGGTCAGCCCGCCGCGGGACCGGCCGATGGCATGGTCCTCAGGCTCGGTGAGCAGATTCTTGTGATTCGACAGGCCCCCCTGTGTGGCGGGGCAGGTTGGTGCCGTGCTGGTGGGCGCGGTTGACCGTGGAATCCACCGACACCTCCCAATTGATCAGCCCGGCGGCATCGGCACGGGTCAGCAACGCCGCGAGCGTCCGGTCCCAGGTCCCGTCCAGGCTGTAGCGGCGGTGGCGCTTCCATACGGACTGCCACGCCCCGAAGTGCGGGGGCAGGTCCCTCCAGGGGATCCCCGCCCGGTACCGGTAGATGATCCCCTCGGTCGTCAGCCGGTGGTCGTTGAACGGCCGGCCGGACCTGCCCGAGGAATTGGGCATCAGCGGGGCAATGAACTCCCACTGGGCATCGGACAACACGGAATAGCGAGAACTCACCCGTCAATCATGGCAAACCCGAATATCCGGGATAAGGAAACACGCCCTAGGACTGCAAGCCCGATCGACAGGCCGAGCTGCTGTGCAGTATTGACCAGCCCGGAGGCGGCCCCCGCATCATCTGGGTGTATCCCGTGCAAGCCGTAATCAGTCATCGGCGCAAGCGCGAGCCCCTGCCCTGCTCCAATGAGCATCATGGGTATGGCCAGGCCGGCAACGAAGTCCGTGTCCGCATTAAGCGTTCCCAGCCATGCCATTCCCGCAAGGGTGGACCCGACTCCAAGTGCCAGGGTCCAGAGTGGACCAACTTTGCGAACCACAGGGGTGACGGCCGTGGCAACTACAAAATTGACGACGGTCATGGGAAGGAAACCCAGCCCGGCCTGGAGCGCGGTCCAGCCGAGGACACCTTGGAAATATTGGGTGGTGAAGTAGAAGAGTCCAATAAAGGCACCCATGTACAGCAGGCGGATGGCCAATGCCCCGGACCGCAGGGGGCTGGCAAAAAGCCGCAGCGGCATGATCGGTTGCGGGACGTGCCATTCGTTCACGACGAAAATCACCAGAAGAATCATTCCAACTGCAAGAGCGATGATTGTTGCAGGGTCGTCCCAGCCTTCCACGGCCGTATTGACGATCCCAAAGATGAGCACCCCGAGTCCCAGCGTCGAAGAGTTTGCACCGAAAACATCAAAATGTCCCTTTTTGCGCGGCAGTTCATTGACGTAGTGGGCGGTGAGGATCAGCATCACGATGCCGATAGGCAGGTTGAGGAAAAATCCTGCGCGCCAAGAAATGAGCTCAGCGAACGCCCCGCCAATGATCAGGCCAATGCTTGCGCCGATGCCGGCAACCGCCGCGTAGAGAGCGACGGCACGCGAACGTTCCTTGCCTTCGTCGAACGTCGCCAGGAGCAGGGCAAGGGACGTGGGTGCCACGATGGCCGATCCAATGCCTTGGAATGCTCGCGCCGCAATCATGAAGGTCGATTCCGCCGCAATCCCGACAAGGATCGAAGCAACAGTAGAGATCACGAGCCCGACGATAAACAGGCGTCGACGTCCCAAGATGTCGCCAGCGCGGGCGGCAAGGAGGAGGAACCCTCCGAAGGTGAGGGTGTGGGCATACTGCACCCAGGCCAGTCCTGTTTCCGTGAATTGCATGGACTCCTAGATGGCAGGCAGTCCGGTGAAGATGATCGAGTTGTCCAGGATCACCATGAAGAAGCTGATGAGAATTATGGCCAGGATGGCGGTTTTACGAGCAGGTCCACTGTCCATGGGTATGAGGGTTGACATGAGTTCTTTCTGCGTCTCGACGATGGTCTTGCCATCGATACAGCCGGAGCCTAGGGGAGGGCTGCTGGTCGAATGAAGGGGTCCCTAGGGCACCCTCTGGGTCCGGATATGCTGTGCTAATCGGCCCGATATTCATTCAACTTGGCTTTCGAGAATTCATACAGGGCCGGTCGATACAGGTGCTGTCAGCACCTGTATCGACCGGCCTGCAAAACGGGGAAGGCTTTTATCCCCTGAGGCATTCAACCGCCCGCAGGGGCTCTCTCAATTGTTTGGGCTCCATGCCAGGCCAGGCAGTTCTATGCGGATACGGCGACGGCTGTTTCTGTGGCTACCGCGTTATCTGCGAGGTTCCGCTCGTTGGTCTGCTCCTGCGTGGACTGGTTCACCCGTCGACGCAGCGAGATAGCCACCGCAACGGCACCTAGGACAAAGACAACGGCAACGATCGGGATCGTGGTGATGCCCCAGTAGATGACCACCAGACCTCCGATGGTCGCGCCTAGGGCGAATCCGACCTGGGCCAGCAGGATTCCGATGCTCATGGATGTCTCCGGGGCCCGCCGCCCCAGCAGCAGAATCGTCTGTTGGGCGACCAGGATGGTGCCAGAGAATCCAATTCCCCAGATGGCCATGGCTACCAGAACCAAGAGCAGGGAGTTGGTCCTTGTGGCTAGCACGCCCAGGGCGACCACGACAGCCGAGGGTGCCACGACAAGCGCGGCAGGAGCAGATCGTTGGGAGATCCGTCCGATGAGGATGACGCCCAGGATGCCGCCGGCACCCAGCAGGAACAACGACAGGCTTGTCACAAAGCCGGGGATTCCCAGCTGCTTGAAATAGCCGTCAATGTAGGTCAGGACGACGAAGTGTCCCAGCATCAAGAGGGCCCAAAAGATGCAGACACGGACCACTCCTGGGAGCCTTGTGGCTTCAAGTAGTGACATGCGACCGTCTGCTGCGCTGCGAATCTGTGGAACGGTGAGGGCGAGCAGGGCTCCGACGAGCAACGCGATGCCGGCGGCGGCAATGAAGGTGACTCGCCACCCGACTGCGACACCCACCAGGGAGGCGATGGGTGCTCCCAGTGCCATGCCCAAGGCGTTCGCTGCCAGGACGATGGACATGGCCCTTCCTGCATAGCGTGGGCCAGCAATGTGAACGGCGACAGCGGGGATTAGCGCGCATTGAACGGCGAAGGCGGCACCCCCAAGAAAACGGCCAATGTCAGCGGCGAAGATCGCAGGTGCCACAGCGACAATCACATTGCTGATGACAAAAACGGTCATCATCGACACCAACGCGGTGCGTCGGCTAAAACGCATGACAAAGGCAGTCAGCGGGAGCACAAGTAGTGCATTGCCCAAGGCAAAGAAGGTGGTCAGGGTGCCGACGCTGGCCAGGCTTACATCAAGGTCGGCGGCAATGGAATTGAGCAGACCTGCCGGGCTGAGCTCCACCGTCAGCCCAAGGAAACCGGCAAAGCCGAGAACAAGGATGGGAAGCCAGGGAAATTTGTCCGCGGTCGTGTCCGCCGCAGTACTTCGTACCGCTGTAGGGGAAGTCATGAGTGTCCTTCAAGAGTTGATATTCGATTCTGGTTGACCAGCAAAGGGTCATCACCATCTACGAAACCAGCTCCGACTTCGAGGCAACAGGCACGCTTGAACCATGCATTGCCCAACCATGTACTGCCAGGGCATGGTTGGCTTGCTGGCTTCGAACTATCGTTGAACGATATGAACAGCCGAGACGATATTCAACAATTCTTGACCTCCAGACGAGCCAGGATCACGCCCGAACAGGTAGGCCTGCAGTCCTACGGCCGCCGGCGGGTCCCTGGTCTGCGCCGGGAGGAAGTGGCGATGCTGACCCAAGTCAGCGTTGACTACTATGGGCGGCTGGAACGGGGAAACCTCACCGGTGTTTCGGAAAGCGTACTGGCCTCCCTCGTCCGTGCGCTACAACTCAACGATGTTGAAGAACTGCATCTTCGCGACCTGATCCGGGCCTGCGACACCACCATTCGCCCGGCCAAGCCACGGACCGCCCAGCCGAAGATCAGCCCGGCGGTCGTGCGCATTCTTGAGGCGATTGGCGACTTGCCGGCGGTCATCCAGAACGGCAGGCTTGATATTGTTGCGGCCAACCGCATGGGGCGGGCACTGTATGTTGACCAATTCGACACTCCTCAGCTGCCCGCGAACCATGCCCGGTTCACCTTTCTGGATCCCCGCGGCCGGCTGTTTGCCCCCAACTGGGACCAAGCCGCCAACGACATTGTGGCCATTCTTCGGGCCGAAGCCGGTCGCGATCTACACGATCGACGACTCACCGATCTCATTGGGGAACTATCCACTCGCAGCGACGAGTTTCGCATCCGCTGGGCAGCCCACAACGTCCATCAACACAGAAGCGGCTCAAAACGGATCCACCACCGGGCCGTGGGCGATCTGAGCCTCGACTTCGAGGTCCTGAGTCTGGACAGCGACCCTCACCTGCGGCTCGTGGTCTTCAGCGCCGAACCAGGGTCTGCATCCTACGATGGTCTTCAATTGTTGTCCAACTGGGCTGCCACCTTGAAGATCAGTGCGGAAGTTCCCACCGGTTCGTAAGCTTGCCACTTAGCTGGGGGTTATCCGTAGAGGCTGTGGCAAGGAGACGGAGCCGCTCGCGGGTGGGGTCTCCGGGGCGGCCGTCCAGATCACCAGTCGCTGTTCGACAGCGGTACTGGCCGTCAGCGTGTCCCAGTCCAAGATGAGCTCGCCGGCCACTGGATGGTGCATGGTCTTCGTCCCGGTGGTTCGGCTGGCTACATTGTGCGCCGCCCACCATTGCCGGAAGTGGGGGTCCTGTACCGAGAGCGCTCCAACAAGGACCGCCAGTTTGGATCGTCAGGGTTCTAGGGCGTGTTTCCTTATCCCGGATATTCGGGTTTGCCATGATTGACGGGTGAGTTCTCGCTATTCCGTGTTGTCCGATGCCCAGTGGGAGTTCATTGCCCCGCTGATGCCCAATTCCTCGGGCAGGTCCGGCCGGCCGTTCAACGACCACCGGCTGACGACCGAGGGGATCATCTACCGGTACCGGGCGGGGATCCCCTGGAGGGACCTGCCCCCGCACTTCGGGGCGTGGCAGTCCGTATGGAAGCGCCACCGCCGCTACAGCCTGGACGGGACCTGGGACCGGACGCTCGCGGCGTTGCTGACCCGTGCCGATGCCGCCGGGCTGATCAATTGGGAGGTGTCGGTGGATTCCACGGTCAACCGCGCCCACCAGCACGGCACCAACCTGCCCCGCCACACAGGGGGGCCTGTCGAATCACAAGAATCTGCTCACCGAGCCTGAGGACCATGCCATCGGCCGGTCCCGCGGCGGGCTGACCACGAAGATCCACGCCCTGGTGGACGGCAACAAGCGTCCCCTGGTCCTGCTCCTGGGGCCGGGGCAGGGCGGGGATGCACCCATGTTCGAGAACCTCATGGAGGCGCTTGCGGTCGAGCGGGAGGGGCCCGGCCGGGCCCGCACCCGCCCGGCGCGGGCCATGGCCGACAAGGCCTATTCCTCCCGGGCGATCCGTTCGTACCTGCGCGGGCGGGGCATCCAATGCGTCATCCCCGAAAAGGACGACCAGAAGGCCAACCGCCAACGCAAGGGCTCCGCGGGCGGGCGTCCCGTCACCTACGACAAGGAGGCCTACAAACGCCGCAACGTCGTCGAGCGCAGCTTCAACACGCTCAAGGAATGGCGGTCCCTGGCCACCGGCTACGACAAAATGGCGCTCACCTACCGTTCAGCCGCCGTTCTGCACGCCGTCGTCATCTGGAGCGCAGCATTAGAAGACACGCCCTAGGTCCACTCGCACGCCGCAGCGGTCGCTGTCCAAGCAAACAACCACTGCAACCACGGCAACCAGTGCCAGGCAACGTCCACAGCCCAAGAGGCCAGGTCCCCCTCTGGACGAGGGGACCTGGCCTCTTGGCGCGGTACGGAACAGAGCCCCCGCAGGGAAGGCTGGTCAGGCAGAAATCCTCTCGGCCTGGCGGGCGTGGGCCGCTTCAACGCTCGGGACGCCGTCGCCGCTCTGGCCGTACAGCCAGTCGTTGTACTGGAAGTCGTTGTCCTTCCGGCTCTTGAAGAGCAGGTTCCGCAGTGTCCGGGCCAGTCCGGAGACGTGCCAGGACTCGCCCCAGATGCGGGCGGTGCGCTGGACCCGGGCGGTCCGGCCGGCACGGACATTGTTGAATTCCCTGATGGCGCTGTCCCAGGCTTCCGGGCGGACGCCGTCGGCGGTGAACACGGTGCCGTTGCTGACGTCCTGCAGCACCGCCGCATCCTCAAGCGCCTGGCAGGCACCCTGGGCGAGGTACTGGAGCATCGGGTGGGCGGCGTCGCCCATCAGCACCATCCGGCCGGCAACCCAGTTTTCGATCGGGTCGCGGTCGTACATGGGCCAGCGCATGCTGGTGCCCAGGTTCTTCAGCGCTTCCTGGACGGCCGGGACGCACTCCTTGTAGGCGGCCTCAAGCTCGTCCACTCCCCCGTACTGCTCTTCACCGCGCTCGAAGGAGGCGGACTTGAACACGGCCACGGTGTTCAGCAGCTCACCCTTGCGCAGCGGGTACTGCACCAGGTGGCAGTTCGGCCCAAGGTACACAATGACGTCCTCGAGGTCAGCCTTGGGCGTGTCTTCGGTGATCGGCACGGTGCCGCGGTAGGCCACGTAGGCGGAGGGGACCGGTTCGTCATTGGCCACGAGCGGGCGCAGGGTGGACTTGAGTCCGTCGGCACCGATGACGACGTCGGCCTCGTAGTCTACGCCGGCCGCCGTGTGGGCGATACCGCGGCCATTGACGGTTTCAACGCTTTCGACCATCACGTCGTTAACCAGCGTGACGCCCGCCGCCGCGCAACCTTCGAGCAGGACCCGGTGCAGGTCGCTGCGGTGGATCACAATGTACGGCGCACCGTAGCGTTCCTCGAATTCGCCGCCCAGCGTCTGGCGTGTGAGTTCCTCACCGGTGATGGCATCGCGGAAGACCAGGTGTTTGGGCTGGACGCCGATTTCCCGCGCCTTTTCCAGCAGACCCCAGCGCTTCAGAACGCGAGATGCGTTGGGGGCCATCTGCAGACCCGCGCCGACCTCTCCGAACTCGGGGGCCCGCTCCACGAGGGTGACATTGGCTCCGTTTTCACGCAGTGCCAGGGCTCCGGCCAGTCCGGCCATTCCCCCTCCGATGACGAGGACATTGGTGGATTTGTCATGCTCAGACATGGCTTGCTCCTTGGGAGATGGAAAGTTTGGACTTCAGTTTGAGGCCGACGGCGGCCAGCAGGACCGCGGCAACCGCCGCTGCACCGGCGAAGGCGAGGAAATTGGAATTGACACCCAGTCCGGCGGCCAGCAGGAGGCCGCCAACCTGGGGTGCGGCGACGGCGCCAATGCGGCCCGTCCCCAGCGCCCAGCCCAGCGCGGTCCCCCGCAGGTGCCCGGGATAGTGGCTCGCGACAGCGGCGATGATGAGGCACTGCGTGCCGTGCGTGCCGACGCCGGCGAGGACCAGCATGAGGTACACGACGGCGACCGGCGGACCCGTGACGAGGACCATGAGTGCCCCGGCGGCGACGGCGGCCGCAGCGATGGCGGTCGGGACCGGCCCGAAGCGGGTTCCGGCCCAGGCGGTAATGACCGAGCCGGCCACGGCACCCAGGTTGAGTGCCAGGGCGAAGGTCAGGGCGGAGCCCAGGTTGTAGCCGGCCAATTGCATGAGGTTGGGCAGCCAGGTGCCCAGACCGTACCAGGCGAACAGGGTGGCGATCGTTGCCAGTGCGAACAGCACACTGACCCCCAGGTATGGTGCGCGGAGCAGGGATTTGAAGCCAGCCTGCCCGCTGCCCTTACCGGCCGCCTTGCGGGCGGCCTTGTCTGCTGCACTGCCCGTGGCGAGGGCCGCAGCCAGCGTCTCCGGGAGGTATTTCAGGCCGAGCGGAACCACTACCACGAGGGCCATCGCGGCCACCAGAAACATTGACTCCCAGCCAAAGGCGGGGATCAGCCCGATGCCGACGAGGGCGGCAATGGATCCGCCGATCGGGACACCGGACATCATCAAGGTGGCAACGATGGACCGCCATTTGGCGGGGACAAGTTCAGCAACGAGTGCGTTGGCCGAGGGAACCAGGCCGCCGAGACCGATGCCGGCGATAAGGCGCGCTGCGCCGAAGACGGCAGCATTGGGAGCGAAGGCACAGAGGACGGTGAAGATGGAAAAGATGAC
The DNA here is from genome assembly GCF_000482545.1 of Arthrobacter sp. 35W. Classification (GTDB taxonomy): domain Bacteria; phylum Actinomycetota; class Actinomycetes; order Actinomycetales; family Micrococcaceae; genus Specibacter. Next base: position 1,186,857 of record NZ_KI519454.1, on the reverse strand, counting down.
GGCGCACCAGAGGATGGTGCGGCGGCGGCCCCAGGAATCGGCCATGCGGCCAGCGAAGATGGCACCGATCATCATGCCAACGAAGGCCATGGATCCAATGGTTCCGGCGGTGGCCTTTGTCAGGCCCCAGCCTGCTTCGGCAATCAACGAAGACTGGACGGTGCCGTAGACGATCAGGTCGTAGCCATCGAAGACCACCAATAGCCAGCAAACGAGGATGGCCGCGGCAGAGGCTTTGGAGAACCGTGGTGCGGGCCCATCAGCGGCTACCGGACCGGGCGTCCCTTGCGAGGCCCGTGGCGGCGATACAGGGGAAGGTATGTGACTCATGCCACTACTGTCCTAGCCGTCGCAGGTGAACAACAATACAATTCTGATGTGCAGAACAACCTGGAATCCAAGTCAGCCCGGAAGCCCGCGCAAAAGCGGCCGACCTATCCCATCGAAGCAGTCGACAACGCGCTGCAACTGGTCCAGTTGCTCCGCGACGGTGGTGCCCTGCGCCTCAAGGACGCCGCCGCAGAGCTGGCGGTGGCGCCGTCAACCGCCCACCGCCTGATGGCGATGCTGGTGTATCGGGGTTTCGCCGTGCAGGACGAAACCCGCCGCTACGTGCCGGGCCCGGCCATGGGCGTCGGACCGGCCGGGCTGAGCTGGACCAGGCTGCTGCGCTCAATCGCCACGCCGCACATGGAGCTGCTCTCCGCGCAACTGAACGAGACCGTCAACCTCATGGTGCGGGTTGGCACCAAAGTGCGGTTCCTTTCCACTGTGGAAGGGGAGAACGTCCTGCGGGTTGGCGACAGGCAAGGGACGGTCATGCCGGCCGACAAGGCATCAGGTGGCAAGGCCATGCTCGCCGAACTGGAACCGACCATGATCGAGGCGCTCTTCCGCAGCAACAATGCCGAGATTGGCGGCGACACCATTTCGGCCGCTGAGTACCCGGCCTTTCTGCGCGAACTTGAATCCGTCCGCAGGAACGGCTTCGCAGCCAATTTCGAAGGCACGGAGGACGGCGTGAGCGCCCTCGGAGTGGCCCTGCACAATGGGCGCGGGCATGTAGTGGGTGCGCTCAGCGTCGCCACCCCCGCATCCCGCTTTCGCAAGGTGTTCGATGCCGGGCTCGTCCCGGCCATCCGGGAAACCCGCCGCCAGCTCGAGCTCGATATTGCGGCCAATCCCGCCTACACCGATTGACAACATCCCGATCTTGGAGCCGGCATCGGGAATAGATTCTGTCCAGCAGAATATGTTGGAAGTCACATCCGGGTCTCCGTAGAGTCGAGGCACGCCGCAGAAGTGTCGACACCTACCGAGGAGGCCCCGTGTCCATCAACGCCGAGCACACGACCCATGAATCAGTTGCCAGCGCGCACACGGTTCCGGAGCACACGCCGGAGGACGCCGCCCAGCTTGAGGAGCTGTACCGCGACTTCCAGAGCGAGAACCTGATCCCGCTCTGGACGGAGATCGCGGACCTGATGCCGATGGTCCCCTCACCGAAGGCCATCCCACATGTCTGGCGCTGGTCCGACCTGTATCCGCTGGCTGCGAGGGCCGGGGACCTGGTCCCGGTGGGGCGCGGCGGGGAGCGCCGTGCCATCGCCCTGGCCAACCCCGGCCTGCCCGGCACCCCGTACGCCACACCCACCCTGTGGGCCGCGATCCAGTACCTCGGCGCCCGCGAGACCGCGCCCGAGCACCGCCACTCGCAAAACGCCTTCCGCTTCGTCGTCGAGGGCGAAGGCGTCTGGACCGTCGTCAACGGCGATCCGGTGCGGATGTCCCGCGGCGACTTCCTGTTGACTCCGGGCTGGAACTTCCACGGCCACCACAACGACACCGACGAGCCGATGGCCTGGATCGACGGCTTGGACATCCCGTTTGTGCACTACGCCGACGCCGGGTTCTTCGAGTTCGGCACCGAACGCGTCACCGACGAATCCACCCCGGACATCTCCCGCTCCGAACGCCTCTGGGCGCACCCTGGCCTGCGCCCGCTCTCCGGCCTGGGCGACACCACAAGCTCACCCATCGCGGCCTACCGCTGGGAACACACCGACCGAGCCCTGGCCGAGCAGCTGCTGCTGGAGGACGAGGGACACCCGGCCACCGTCTCCCAGGGCCACGCGGCGGTCCGGTTCACCAACCCCACCACTGGCGGCGACGTCATGCCGACCATCCGGGCCGAATTCCACCGCCTGCGCGCCGGCGCCACCACCGAACCCCTGCACGAGGTCGGCTCCAGCGTCTGGCAGGTCTTCGAAGGCTCCGGCACCGCCACCCTGAACGGCGAAACCAAGAACCTGTCCAAGGGCGACCTCTTCGTTGTCCCGTCCTGGGCACAGTGGTCCCTGCAGGCGGATCTGCAGTCCGGGACCGACTTTGACCTCTTCCGCTTCAGCGATGCCCCCATTTTCGAACGGTTGAACTTCAACCGCACCTACACCGAAGGACGCACCACCAAATGAGACTCCTCACCCTCCGCACGGAAACCGGAACAACAGCTGTCCGCCAGGACGGCGCCACCCTGACCGAGATCGACGGCTTCGCCGACGTCGGCGCCCTCCTGCGCGATCCCGCCTGGGAAGCCATCGCTGCCGCTGCCAGCGGCGCGACCCATCCGCTTGAGGGTGCCGATCTGGACGCCGTCGTCCCGGCCCCGGGCAAGATCATCTGCGTCGGGCACAACTACCGCAACCACATCAAGGAGATGGGCCGGGACGTTCCCGAACACCCCACCCTGTTCGCCAAGTACGCCGAATGCCTGATCGGCCCCAACGACGACCTCGCCCTCCCGCAGGAATCCGACACCGTGGACTGGGAGGCCGAACTTGCCGTGATCATCGGCAAGACGGGCCGCCGGATCAGCGAAGCCGACGCGCCCGACCACATTGCCGGCTACGCCGTGCTCAACGACGTCTCCATGCGCGACTACCAGTTCCGCACCATCCAGTGGCTGCAGGGCAAGACCTGGGAGAAGTCCACCCCGTTCGGCCCGGCCCTGGTCACCAAGGACGAGTTCAGCGGCGGCCTCATGACCTCCGCGGTCGACGGGGAGATCCAGCAGCAGACGCCCACCAACGACGTCGTCTTCACCCCGGAGTTCCTGGTCTCCTACATCTCCACCATCATCACGCTCAACCCCGGTGACGTGATCGCCACCGGCACCCCGGGAGGTGTGGGCCACGCCCAGGACCCCAAGCGCTACCTGCAGGAGGGCCAGCTGCTGGTCACCAGCATCGAGGGTCTGGGGCAGCTGAGCAACCGCGTGGTCAAGGAAGCCTGATGGTTGCCCGCTACGACCAGACCACCGACCCGGAGCTGCTCGCGGCCCTGCTGCAGGCGCGGCGCGGCACGGCGTTCTTCGCCCGGAAACTCAACGAACTCTCCGACGCGGAGCTCGACGGCGGCTCCCTGCTGACGGGCTGGTCGCGGCGGCACGTGGTGGCGCATGTTGGCTACAACGCCCGCGCCATCGCACGCCTCATCGAGTGGGCAGCCACCGGGGTTCAGACCCCCATGTACCCCTCCCCCGAGGCCCGCAACCACGAGATCGACTTCGGTGCCACGCTGTCCCCGATCGCGCTGCGGAACCTCTTCGACCACGCCGCCGTGCACCTGAACGTCGAATGGCGCGACCTCCCCGCGGACGCTTGGCACCACCAGGTCAAGACCGCCCAGGGCCGTGTGGTCCCGGCCGCCGAGACCGTGTGGATGCGCACCCGCGAAGTCTGGATCCACGCCGTCGACCTGGACAACGGCGCCACCTTTGCCGACATCCCGGCACCGGTGCTGTCCCGGCTCCTGAAGGACATCACCGGGGCCTGGTCGAGCCGGGGCACCGACACAGGGCTCATCGTCCAAGCCACGGGCCCATCAGGTGCCAATGGCGCGCTCACATTTGGGGACACAGGCAATCCCGGCGCCACCACCGTCGCCGGTGGTTTTGCCGCCGTCGTCCAGTGGGCCGCCGGCCGCGCCGCCGACGGCGTCACCGCCAGCACTGCTGCCGGACAAGCAGTGGATGTGCCCACAGCACCTGCGTGGATCTGATTCCTGAGCCAGCGCACGACCAATGCCGTCGACGACAGAAGCCGTCAACACGGCATTCTTGAAGCTGCCCTCCCAGGGGCCTGTGACCGGCACCGGACACAGCCATGCCGGGAGCATGCCAACGACTTCACTCCGCCCTGGATAAGCACAGCCCTGCGTCCACTGGATACGATGGCGCCATGGGGAAACAACAGCGCTGGTTGACACTCGCCGGCACATTCCTGCCGCGAGCCACCGCTGACTGCCGCACAACGATCCTGCCGATCCCATGAGCGGACTCATCAGGACATGGTCGTGGGCGGCATCGATGGCGGAGGTCAAGGAGCGACAACGGCACGCCGAGCTGATGGTCGGGGCAGTTCTGTCATCCGTGAGCTACGTGGCCCTGGACTATGAACGCCCTGAGCGCTTTCCAGAACTGGAAATGACAGGTCCCCGAACGATCACCGCCCCTGATGAATGGGCGGATCCGCACTGGTTGTGCCAGCAGTTCGGCAGCGTTGACTATGGCGTCGAGCTTTTCTTGGCCGACGGGCGCGTGTCTTCCTCGACGTGGGACCCACCTGGTCATATCGAGGAAATTGGGCTGCGGGCCGCCCCGGTCCTGGGCACGGATGTAGGGGCCGGCCCCGCCACTGGAATCTGGGATGTCAGCGGACAACCGCGCTGGCGCGCCGAGAGCGGATTCTGGTGCACGGCGATCAGATCCACTTCGAATCATCCTCGGTTGAATCGACGCTTGGTGAATCCGATCCTGCGCGCGGACTGGTTCCATGACTCGATACCATCGCCGTGCGGTGCTATGGCATACCCAATCTCGATGGGCGGTGACACTGCAGCCTCCAGAACTGCACGTAGACGGCGTCGCAGGGCGGCGGTACCGCAATGGCACCTGTGCATACTCCCCCGAACGCCGCCAGATCGGTCCTGCCGGTAGGTACCCAGTTTGGACGGTCATGCTGCGTCGGGGAAACACCCCGATGAAGAGGAAAGGATGGTCGCCGGAAGGCACGACGTCATGAGTCGTCTGGTCAAGAGGTCCCGAAAAGGGCCATCAAATCAGTAATAGAGCTTCGTCCCACGTCATGCTGGTGACGCCCATTCCAACGAAGAACAGGTGTAAGGCAGAAATTCGGAACAGGGGAAAGGGAATCGAGGGCTCACAATGATCAGCATCCAACGCAACCCACACGCCATGGGACCGTAGAGCCCGGCCAAAATGCCTCGCCAAGCGGACTTCGTGTCAACATTTCGGCGGGTTTTGTCCACAGTCAGAGGCCCAAAGGGCCTCAGACCTGCGGAAAGACTTGGAAGTAGCGAACCACCGCGGCAGTACGGCCCAGTACGACGCAATCCGGGCCATTCCGGAAGAAAATGTGTTGACACTGTCAACAGGCATCATTGGCCCCACTATCCGCGGCCGTTTCCTACGCAAGAGATGAGATTGTCACCGTTCGGTGACACGATGGACCACGAAGGAGACGGAGCCATGGCATTTGAAACAACATCGCCACACCAGCGGCGGCCGGGGCATTGATCCGCGCCCAGCGGTTGGAACATGGATGGACGCAACGGGCGTTGGCGGATGCGGCCGGCGTTTCACGGAAATTCCTCATCGATCTCGAATCGGGCCACGACCGTGCCGAACTCGGAAAACCCATGGCAGTCCCAGCGGCCTTGGGACTCTCCCTCTCCACCACCACTCCTGTCCGCCGCGGCAGCGAGCACGATCCGGAACGGCGCGACTACGCAGCCACTTTCACAGACCTCCTGGCAAAGAAGGACTTTGAATTCGCCATCAGATGCTCGCCGACTACGCCAGCGCATCGCTAAGCGCCGGTCGGCCACTCCTCCAGCGAAGCCCTAGAATCAAAGATCCACAATGATCTGCCGCTCTGGCAGGAATCACCGACTACACCGCCCACCGTCTCAACCAAACCGCCCCCTCTTGGACCAGACGCATCAAACCGCTCAAAGAAGCCTGGATGCCAGCCGAGTCCCACCGGATCGTCCGTGAACCCATGAAGCAACTTGCCCAGTCTGAAACACCACACGAGCTCGCCGCCATGAACGTCTTTATTCGTGAACGCAGCTTGGCCACGGCATGACCGCCGGCGAGTCGACTGACCAGCTTCTTCGATGACAGGCCACGGTACTGGGCGCACAGCCTCCCAGTTGCTGTGACGAGAAGACTCTTGATCTGGGCAATAACCTCGGTGTGCGCTTTTACCGCCGAACGACGCCCAGTATGCACGACCCTGATTGCCTCCACCGTGCTGATACTGGCTTTTGGAGTGACGACGTCTTGATGCGTCAAGGCAGTGTGCGCGGCGGTATAGGCATCAATGGCATCATGTTTGCCCTTCATACGGCGCACCACCTTGGCCGGGCGGATCACTTCCACCACATCAATGTTCCGGGCCTGAAGATGAAGGCACAAGCCTGCACCGTAGGAATTGGTTCCTTCGATCCCTACCCGCAGAAGTTCCCCCTGACAGGTGTGGGATATGCCGACTTACCTTGGCAACCGCCACCAGTGGTCTGGCACGACTTAGGCCGCGATGACCTCTACTTCAGTCTCGAGGACTGCAGCCCAGACTTGCGTGTCGGCACTGACCTCAGACTGCGCAATCATGAGTCCACCGTCACTGCCCACGTGACTAAGGTTTTCAATGGCAACCTTGCGAGGATCGTCAAACAACAAGGAGGTTTGCCGTCCCACGAGGCATAACTGGCCTCTATCGGTATGTCTCGGAGCCGTCAACCGATGAGCCGCAACTCGGGGGACGAAACGTCATGGTAGAAGATCCGCCGTCGAACCAACATTCCAGGTGTCATCCACACTTGCTGCGATTCTGCGTTATGGGCCAACTTCGATGAGACGGGACAGTAGCTGCAAGAATTTCCGTCTCATGACGAATCGAGCGTTTCGCAGGTCAATCCGGCTTTGCTGAAGATGAACGTGCCACGTGGCGAGTCTGGATTTGCGTTCCGATCTACCATTACGACGCGATCGTCATCCTGCACCTGGATGCAGCACAGAATCGCCCCGGGCTATTCGTGCACATGCGGGATGGCCACGCGTCGCCGCGAGAACCTGCTGTGAGGCTTTTGCTCTGGCCGTGTCCGAGACTTGAGGGACCCTTCGCCCCGGAGTGCAGCGTCCCAGTATCGGAAGTCCCCCGCTGAGACTGAGCCTGCGTGCAGACAGAGACGGCGGCGATTACGAACTGCATGAGAGCGCCTCGTAGGGTACCGTCACCGTCGTCGTCTTTGGTGCGCCGTCGGCGATGGTCGAGCTCTGCACGGTCAACTGACCGCTGGGCAGCTCCGCGACACGGGTCGTGAACGCGTGGGTCGAGTTCTTGCCTGGCGCGACGGGCGTGAAAGTCTTACCGCCGAATACCGTTGATATATTGATGGTCGTCGCCGCATTGTGGGTGTTAAGAGCGCGCACCGTCAGGATTGCCTTGCCGGCGATGCACCGACTCGTCACCGATGCTTCGACCGGCGGTGCCGCCGGTTCGGTGGGTACCGCCTCGCCCACTGTTACGGCCGTATTTTTGGTGCCCAGCACCGCCCCCGACACGGCATCCTTCACGGTCACGGACGCCGTGTATGCACCGTCTTTGGCGTAGTCGTGTGTTGCACTGTACTTGCCGTCCGTGACGGGCACGGTGACTTTCCCGCCGTCGCCAAAGTCGACCACCGCCGTGCTCAGTGCGCCGTCGCCGATGGCCGGCAGGGTCACGGTACCACTGACGCTAACACGGGTCCCAGCATCTCCTTCCGGAACATTCACGCCGGCGGTAATGACGGCCGGCACGTAGTTGGCGGCCGTGTTCAGCGTGGTGGGCACGCCGCCCAGGCTGGTGCCGCGGTCAAGGAGGGTGAAGGAATCCGGTCCTTCGCCGTCGCGCTCGGTGGTCAGGGCAATGGCCAGGGTATTGTTCCCGTTCTTGTTAAGGAAGCCGCTGGGGATGGTGAACGTGCTTTGCGGGCCAACGTTGCCAACCCAGGTGCCGGTGTTCCAGCCATTGACGTAGATGACGGCGCGGGCGTAGGACTTGCGGCCATTTTCGAATTTGGCGTCGTTGACCTTCAGGCCAACGGCGGTGTCGGTGCCGGCCGGGATGGCCAGGGCAAAGCTGGTCCGGTACCAGGTGACCCCGGCCTTGGCGGGCTTGAAGTTGCTCGCGTCGGCCCACTGTGCGTCCGGGTAACCGGGGAGGTACCAGCCGGCACGCTCGCCGTAGAGGCCACCTGTGTTGTACATGGTGCGGGCAGTGTCCACGGGAGTGGCCTTGTCCTTGGATCCCTGGATCTTCCAGGTCACGGCGCCGCTGTTGGGCAGCACGGCATCGAAGAGGCCGCGGTTCTCGCGGGACAGGCCGTCGTCGGACCAGTCAAGGTGCTGTCCGTGGTTGCGGACAACTGCCGAAACCAGTGTGTCCTGGCCGTTCTTGATGACGCCGGCAGGAACCTGCAGGGTCTGCATGGTGCCATTGGCTGCTGCTGCGCCAACGAAGGTGCCGTTAACCCAGACCAGCATGTTGGCGGCGTTTCCGCCCTGTCCGCGCAGCTGGATGCTGGCGGCTGCCGAAGAAGCTTTGAAGTGGGCTCGGTACCAGGTGTCGCCCTCGTAGAAACCGTAGTAGGCGGTGTCCAGCACCTTGCCTTGGTTGGGGCCGGGGCCTTGGCGGGTGTTGGCGGCAGTGGTGGCAGTGGCCACCAGCCACGTGGAGTCATCAAAGGCCACTGCCGATTCCGGGTTCTCCCCCGAAACTTTCCAGTTGCCCAGAGCCGGCAGCACGGCCGGGGCCGGTCCCACCAGGTTGGCGACGAGCTGGCCGTTGGCACCCGGCGTTGTAGTTAACGCCTGGCCGTTCCAGCTGGCCTTGGTGATGCCGGCCGGAACGTAGATGTTGATGGTCCGTGCAGCCTTGGTGTCGCCCGCCAACTTGACGGTGTCGGCGTCGAACTCGGCGGAGCGGAGCAGGTCAACTCCTGTGACCATGACGGTCTTGTTCGTGGGGGCGCTCTTGACGATGCCGTCGATGGTCCACTGCAGGGCGGTGGCCGTGCGGTCGGTGGTGACAATGCGCAACTCGGGAGCTCCGCCGCTGGTGATCTTTACCGCGGTGCCGTTGCCGTGCACATAGTTCAGGCGCAGCGTCTTGGTGGCAGCATCCCACACGGACTCCACCGGTGTTCCGCCCAAGGTGGTGACCACGGGCTCGGAGGCGTACTTCAAAACCGTTTCACCGGCGTCGTTCTTGGCGCCGTTGAGCACCAGCAGCGTGCCGTTGGCGACGGGCATCTTGGTGAACAACTCAGAGGTGGAGTACATGAGCTTCTGACCATCAAAGGCGTAATCGGCAATGACCATCTGCGCGTCCCGGCCATGCATGCTCAGGAACGTGCCAGCCTTCTGCGGAATCCGGTCGAAGGTTATACCGTTCGCTGGAACCTCGGGCGTGGTTGTTGGAGGAGCGAAGGTCTCAATGGCGTCAACGGAGACAAACGTCCCTGTCGCAGCGGGATCGCCTTTTACGCCGGTGTTGACCACCTTGATGGTGTGCTCCACGGCGGGGTCCAGACCTTGCTTTTCAAAAGCAAGGAATCCGGCCTCTCCCGTGTGTCCGTCCAAGAATGTGTTGGTTTGGCCGGCCTTGACGCCGTCAATGAAGACGTCCGCCTTGGCATGGTTGTCGGCGCGTGGGGAGATTAGCCTGACCTTCGCAGCCTTGAACGTGTACTCGTAGAAAGCGTCCTTGATGTCGCTGAAAGTTTCTGTGCCCTTGTAGTCACTGACTGTGTATGGCTTGTCCTTGGCATGCTCCCATTGAGAGACACCGCCGGACTCGGAGTAGCGAATGGCCGCGTCGACGTCGTCAAACTTGACCATGGAGCCCTGATCCACCCTAGCGATGACGTCAAAGGCGTCGATGCTGACGAAGGTGCCCGAGCTGCCGGCATCCTTCTGGCCCGTCACCACAATCTTGATGGTGTGCTCAACGCTGGGGTCCAGGCCGTCCTTCTGGAAGGCAACGTACTGGAAGCTGGCGTTCTGGCCGCGGTAGGTGTTGGTCTGGCCCACCTTTACGCCATCAATGTAGACATCGCCGTAGCCGTGGTTGGTGGACTGGGCGGAAATGACGCGGATTCCTTTTCCGCTAAACCTGTACTCGACCGAATCGCCAGTGCGGTCGCTGAACGTTTCGGTGCCCTTATGGTTGCCGGCGGCCCAGTCTTCGCCGTTCGACTTGCCCCAGGTACCGGTGTACGTGATCGCATCGGTGTCCCGGTCGTCATTGGTGTAGCTGGCCTCGACCACGTCCTTCTTTGGGGCCAGTGTGAGCGGGAAGGAGTACTTCAACTCGGCCGTGCTGTTGCTGTCCGATTGGCGGAAGCCCAGGAAGCGGGAGCCGTTGCCCGTGACGGAGTCAGCTGCCAGATCCTCCGTGGCGATGCGCTGGTAGGACTTGATGGTGCCATTGCCGCCGTCCACAGTGACTGGGGCACCGGCTTGGGGAACCATGCTGGAGATGGGGCCGAAGTCCTTTTGAAAGTAGCCCAGTTCCTTCTGCACAGCGGCCTTGGGCGTGAGCTGGCGATCCTCATTGATGGGGGCACCATAGTCATAGGAGGTGAAGCCGGACGACGGCGATCCCGTCCAACCCCAGTTGGTGCCCCCATACTGCATGTAGTAGTTGAACATGTTGATGCCGTTGTTCAGGTTATTCACACCGTATTGCCGGGTGAAGGCCGGGTCAATGAACTCCGCGCAACGGTCCGGGTTGAAGCTGGCGCCCCAGGGCGTATACGCACCGCCCTGGCCTTCGGCAATAAAACCGGGACTTGTTGTAGTCAGCGCCCGCAGCTGCGATTCCATGTCCGGAATCTGCCCACGGCCATTGGAACAGGTGAAACCGAATGGGTAGTTGTCAAAAGCGTAGTAGTCCAGGCCAACGTTGCCGCCGGCAGTTCCGCTGCCGGGCACGTAAGCGCCGTTCGTGCTGTAGTCATTGTGGAAGACAGGGACGGTGATGCCGTCAGCCTTGATCTTGGTGACCAGTGCCCGCATGAAGGCCGGGCGGTCCCCGCCTTCATTCAGCATCTCATTTTCCGCCTGATAGGTGACGATGGAGCCGCCGCCGTCGGTGACCTGGTGTGTCTTGGCGATCTTGTTGAACGCGTCAATCCAGCTCAGGGACTCGCGCAGCGCTTCGGGGTCCGTGCTACGCAGGGACCCCGCACCGTTCTTGCTCAAGTAGGCCGGCAGGCCGCCCATGGAAACTTCCGCGTTGATGTAGGGGCCCGGGCGGGCAATGACATACAGGCCCTCCTCCTCGGCCATGGTCAACAGCAGCCCTATGTCCTTGATACCGGTGAAATCAAACTTGCCGGGCTCGGTGGAGTGCAGGCCCCAGAAAAAGTACAGCGAGACGGCGTTGAAGCCGCTGGCCCGCATCTTCTGGAACATGTCACGCCAGTCGTCAGTTCCGGGCAGACGCCAGTAGTGGAACTCGCCGCTCCACACGTTGAGACGTTCCCCGTCCACCATGAACGACTTGGCATCCTGGGTGACCGTGTGGGCCTTGCCGTCATTGCCCGGGAAGAAGACCTTGTTCCCGGCCATGGCCGACGTTGCCACGGACTCGGACGTGGGTGCTGCGTCCTGGGCCAGGGCCGGGCTCGAAACAGCCATCAGGCCCATGGCGGCCGTGGCGAGAATGGCGACTGCCTTGAGCTTGCGAGATCTCGCGAGCACCTTGACTGGGTATTCAACCATGGGTTCGGGCCTAACTTTCTGTACTGGTTACGATTGTTGAAGTGGGGATTTTTCATGACATTGAGCCGTCACGACGCTGACCACCACAGCTTCCTCTTGCGGAGAGCATTTCGAAGCGGAGCCTGGCCCAACGGTGGGCGTCCGCCCACGAAGCCAGCACGCCGGCGTCGAAGGTTGTTCGGGGAGATACGATCATGACTCTCGCCGACAGCGAGAAGGATCTGGGAGCAGTGAAGGCAGAGCTGAGGCTCGAGCCGGACCGATTCTGCCGTTACTCGAACAGCGACAGAGTCAGGTTTGCGGTGTAGTCGCCGGGCGTGACGGTCGCAGGCGTGCGCAGGAACGGACCTGCGGTGGCCCTCCACTGGCCTTCAGGCGCAATGGCAGCAGAGTCCAAGGCCAAGGCCAGCAGCTCCTGATCCGCCAGGCCCATAGCATCGAGACCTGAATCCTTGACTGTCTCGACGTCAACCTCGGAGACCTGGCCGGATACACCGCCGTCGATCAATGACGGCGACCAACCCAGGTGGCCAGCGCCGATCGCGGGCTGGTCTGCGGCCCCGGCGAAGCCCGTGGACGAGCCAAGGACGTACCAACCTGCCCCGGCCTGGATCTGATCAGGCTGCCGAGCGTCGGTCACCGTCACTGTTGGAAGCAACCCTGTGAACTGGCGGACCGTCGGGGTGGAACAGTTTTCAGTCAGCGTAGCCGTGCTCCCCGCCACGCTCATGGCCAGGATTCCAGGCTCATCGATTTGGGCAATCTCGACATGCACATCGACGTCCTGGTCGCCGTGGTTTTCCTCAGCCGTCGCGGCTCCGGCGACGCCGGCCAGCAGGGCCGTACTACGGCAGCTGCCGCGATCCTCGCGATCAAGCGCGCTTTACTCATCGTCTTGTTCCTTGTTCCTTGTTTCTGTGGGGTGCGGGGGTGCATCAATGGGTCGGGTAATGGAAGGCTGCGAGGCGGGCTCTGGCCCGTAGACGGAATCCGGTCCGATGAAGTTCCGCATTCCACCGACCGAGAAACGGGCTGCCTCGAGACCGGGTGATTAGCTGACCCATGCGCGGCCTTGCGACAGGGAACAGCTGGCGCACGGACCAAACCTGGGCAAGCCGCCTGCATTGTTTACGTAAACTTAGACTGCTTCTACGAGTGTGACAAGAGCCAAAACCTCAATCTCTGGGCAGTGGATTGTGCCCGATCTGGCGTAAAATCCTTCCGGATAAAGGTCGAGAATGACCCCGTAAGGGGCCAGCGAGTGGCGCAGATGACTCGGCACAGACCCCCGTCCAACTCGTGGCCGATCGCCCCTTGCCGCGTTTCAACTCACGGCGGTTGACCGGCATTTACTACCCAAGGAACAACAGGAGCAATCCGCCCCCTCCGCGAAGCCCCTCGACCCCCGCCACTAAGGACCGCCGGGGGTCGAGGCTGGCGATGGGATTTAGCGGTAGCCTGCTTGACTCTCCCGCGCGCACCTAACTCAGAACGGGCTCGGTAATCGCACGGGATTCCCTCAGGAGATCTCACGACCTCCGAGATTATTGACTCAACCGCGATGCTTCGTAGCTGGCCAGAACTTGCTTGGCACCTTAGCCGCAGACCGCAGAATCAGCGTGAGATCAGCAGTTTAAAACAGTGCTTGATCTCATCTCAAGTGCAATGATAACGTAAACATGCGCCAATATGAGGTTTCCTGCTTGTAAGTAGATATTTAAGTGCAATGCCGATCAAGGAGATGAATCGATGTCAGGGTCCGCTCTACGTGTCCTCGCACCACCGCTTCGCCGGATTACCACTGTCCTCGTTACCGCCAGTGTTGTTGCCATTGCGATGGCCGGACTAGGATCCACTGCGCAATCCGCAGCCGCGGCGGAGGCGGAATTTCCTGTCACCGTTCCACGGATTTCCAATTGGCAGTCTGCCGGCGGGGAAGCCTGGACTCTCACCCGTGACACTGAAATCGTCACTGATGACGCTTCGCAAGTCGCTGCAAATCAGCTCGCCGACTATATCGCTGCCGACTACGGGCATCGACCTCAAGTCCGTTCGTCTGGAGCAGTCGACGCCGGAGACATTCAACTTGCAAGACGTGCGAATACAGCGCCTCTGGGCGCCTACACCATTTCAATCGGCAATTCTGTTGTGATCGAAGGATCGGATGCATCCGGTTCCTTCTACGGAGCCGTCACCGTCGCCCAGGCACTGCGAACCACCCCCACCGCTTTCACGCTGCCGCGAGGCGTCGTGAGCGACGTACCCACCCAGGGCACACGCGGGCAGATGATCGACCTCGGCCGGCGTTTCGAGTCGCTGCCATATCTGAGGCAGCAGATCGACCAGATGGCCTGGTACAAGATGAACAACCTTCACCTGCACCTCAGCGACTGGAACGGCTATCGAATTGAAAGCAGTGCACATCCGCGTGTCGTCTCGGCGGATCACTACACCGCAGACGAATTGAGGAGCTTGGATGAATATGCTGCCGCACGCGGCGTGACCATCGTTCCGGAGATCGACCTCCCCGGGCATGCCGTGCAGATCTCGACCGCGTACCCCGAACTCGCTTTCACGTGCCCATCCATGTCCAAGCCCAACACGTTCTGGGAAGGCTCGGACCGATCCGGCTGGACCCTTAACTACACCAACCCGGCAATGCGTTCCTTGGCCAAAGACCTGATCGGCGAGGTCGCGGACATCTTCTCCGGCCCGTCCATCCACATCGGCGGCGACGAGCTTCCGACGCAAAACGCGCAGCAACAGTGCCCGGAACTCGTCACCTACCAGCAGGCGAAGGGTTACCCCTATGTCGGCGACGTGAACATCGAGTTCATCAACGAGATGAACGACTACGTCCGCTCCCTCGGGAAGTCGGCACAGCTCTGGCAATGGTGGGACTTCGAGTCCACCACCAGCATTATGCCGAATAAGAACATCACCATCGTGCAGTGGCTGACGGACCCCGCCGATCGTGCAGCTCAGGGATACACGACGATCGGCTCGCAGGATGGGCCGTTGTATGTCAGCGCAGGATTCGGCTCGACGCCTGGCTCTTACGGCTTCGTCAACGTAAACACAACATATGACGACTACGCCTTCACATCCGGACCGAACATCGACGGCTTAAATCTGAGCCGCTGGATGGATCGCAGCTATCACCTCTCCCTCGATTTCGTCGATTACATCGGCCGCCGCCCGCTTGCCGTCGTCGCCGAACGCACCTGGGCAGGCGCTCCCACCACGTCCGCAGACATGCTCGACCGCTATGTCCAGGTCGGCGACTCTCCCATGACCCGAACCGACCGGGATCCAGTCATGGGAAACAACATCGGAGCGGCAGGACACGGACTTTCTAAGACAGGCTGGTCAATCACCGCCACGAGCGAGGAGACCAGCCAAGACTCAAATGCGGCGAACAACGCCATCGACAACAACCCCTACACCATGTGGCACAGCCAATACACGGGCATCACCGCCTCCCTACCCCAGTCGCTGACAATCGACACCGGGACGGCACATGAATTGAGCGCTGCACGATATCTGCCACGGCAATCCGGCGGAACAAACGGCCGGATCAAGGACTACCGCGTCGAAACCTCGACCAACGGCACGACCTGGACCGTCTCCGCCGCAGGAACGTTCCCTGGCACGCCCGCCTCCACCGGGACGACCACGGAATGGAGCGAACAACTCATCCCGTTCACGCAATCGACGACAGCGAGATACGTCCGTTTCACAGCCCTCAGCGAGTACGGCACATCCAACGCATTCAGCGCCGTGGCAGAGTTCGACCTCTTCACGGACTTGCCCGAACTACCTGCCTTGCCGACGGCGGGTCCGACGGTGGAAGCCTCCGTTACGAGTCGGTGCGTCGGCGGCAAAGCCATACTAACCGTGCGCGCCCTTAACACCCATGACGCTGCGACAGCCATCGAACTGACCACGCCCTACGGCACAAAGACATTCGCCTCGATCGATTCGGGCAAAAACGCGCTCCATGCGTTTACGACCCGCGTAGCGGATCTACCCCGAGGGCAGGTGACTGTGAAGAGCTCCGCAACGGTCGACGGCCAGCCACGGACAACGACCCTAACGGCCGCATATGAGGCGCTCACGTGCGGTTCGTAAGCAGTGCTGTTCAATGGCACCGAATCAGCGGATTGGCAGGCCCGCAACAATTGATGCGATGAAGCTCCGCCTTCCCGTCTGGCTGGCCTGAAACCTGCGGAGCCTTTGCGCCCAGCCAATCTCCCAAGAGCCTCGTCCTTGGTCCCTCGGGAGATTGGCTGTGCAAAGAAGGGAGCATGAAGCTTCCCATGAGTCCTGCCCCCCGCTTTTTGGTGACAGTGTCGGGAACAAGCGGCAGCCAAAAACATAGTATGTTTGCTCGTACTCTTCGGGACCCGGTAGTTGACGGAGGAATGCAATCGCACGGGTCGGTCACCCGACACACGTTGATTCAACGGGTTGAGAATCGGAAGGGTTGCGTCCCGCTGCGTGGTGTAAATCCTGGCGGCCCACGTTGCTTCGTTAACGCAAAGAGCCATCGTGCGATGGTCAGTGAGTACCGATCAAAGTCACTCACGGAAAGACACAAACACACGATGGCTCTCGAACAGTCTGCCTTGCTCGACCTGCCTGGCCAACTCCAAAAAACCGATGTTACGCCGATGACATCGAACCTCGACGTAGCCAAAATCAGCGCAGAAACCGTTGTTGCTTCTACCTACGACGGTCTGGACCGTGGTGAGCTCTGGCTTCTCGTGGATGACGTGGCACGCAGCGTCAGGGACTCGCTCAGCGGACCTCTCGCAGGGCCGTACCCGCAGTTGCAGCCCCAAATCTGAACAGCACACTGGTGGCGTGGTTGTGAACGAGACGCCTCAACCTCCTGCTGCCGCCAGCTGTTGCGGTCGGCAGCCGGAACTACATGCAGGCCCAGAAGGACGGATTCCCCACCGTGCGCGGCCGGGGTCGCAACGTCACCGTGGCCACCGTCGAACTTGGACCGGACCGCGCACCTGCGAGGCTCCCTGACCTGGGACCAGGGCGCGGAAATGGCCACCCACGCAAAACGCTCGGCTGGAATACTTCAGCCGAGCGTCTGCATTATTTGCAACTAACTCTTATCCACCAGGTGTTGCAACGACCCTGAGAATCGGCCTTTATGTGGCCAGGCCACGGTGCCATTTCGGTGCCGGCTTACGCGTTCGTTGCCGCCAGCTGCGGGTAGAGCGCTTCGATGGGGCCGCTGAGTCCGGCCTTGAGGTTCACGGACGCCTCGTCGGCGAGGACTTCGTATTCGCCGGCTTCGACCGCGTTGAACACCTGGTTCACGAGGTCCGCAGGGGCCGTTTTGGGACCCGTGTGGCGCGCGGCCATCACCGTGTCGACATAGCCGACGTGGACGCCGACGACGTGGACGCCTGCAGGTGCGAGCTCCAGGCGCAGCGAGTTGGTTGCCGACCACAGCGCCGCCTTGGTGGCGCTGTAGATGCCGGAGGTTGCGTACCAGCTCAGTGCGGAGTGGATGTCGATGATCACCGACTCGTCCTTGGCCGACAGGATCGGGGCGAAGGCGCGCGCCAGAAACAGCGGGCCGAGGAAGTTCGTCTCCACGTTGGCACGGATTTCCTCGTCGGAGTGGCTAAGGATCCCCGGGCTGGACACGGACGCGCCAGCATTGTTGATCAACACCGTCACATCCGTTGCGACCTCGGCTGCCGCCCGGATGGAGGCAGGGTCGGTGACATCGAGGGTGAGCGGGACGATCCGCTTATCCTCCCAGGTACGCGGGCTGCGGGCGGTGGCGTAGACCTTTGCCGCGCCGCGGGCGAGTGCTTCGTGTACGAACTGGGTGCCGATGCCGCCGTTGGCGCCGGTGACGAGGACGATTGCTCCGTTGAGTGTGGGCATGTTCACGGACTTTCTATGAGTCGATAGCCGCACCGGACGGTGCGGCTGGATGGGCGTGGACCGCCAGCCCCGGGGCTGGCGGTACACGAGGGCACGATCAGGCGTGTGCCAGGGCCGGGTAGTCGGTGTACCCGGCCTCGCCGCCGCCGTAGATGGTGGACGGGTCCATCTCATTCAGTGAGGCCCCGGTGCGCAGCCGCTCGACGACGTCGGGGTTCGCCAGCGCGAAACGGCCCAGCGGGGCAATGTCCGCAAGGCCCGCGTCGATGTCGTCGGCGATCTGCCCGCGGGTCCGTCCATAGCGGACCACCAGCACCGCCGTCGGCCACACGTCCCGGAAGGAGCGCAGCAGTTCGTCATCGCCCACGTGGTGCAGGTGCAGGTAGGCCAGGTTCAGGGTCGCAAGCTCACCGACCAGGTGGCGATATTGGGCGCGTACGCTCTCGGTGCCGCCTTCGTCGATGCCGCCCAGAGGCATGGCCGGGGAGAGGCGGATGCCGACCCGGTCCGCTCCGATCTCGTCAGCGACGGCCTGGGCGACCTCGAGAACGAACCGGGACCGGTTCTCCAACGACCCGCCATAGGAGTCGCTTCGGTGGTTGGCGTTGGGGGAAAGGAACTGGTGCAGCAGGTATCCATTGGCGCCATGGATCTCCACTCCATCGGCGCCGGCGGCAATCGCAGACGCTGCTGCGTGGCGGAACTCTGCGATGGTGGCCTGGATGTCCTGGGCACTTAGTTCGCGCGGCACCGGGGCCTTCTGCAGCCCGGCCGCCGTGCGGATGTCCTGATCAGCGGAGACCGCCGACGGGGCCACGGGCTGGCGCCGATGGGGAGTGTTGTCCGGGTGCGCCATCCGGCCTGCGTGCATCAGCTGGATGAACAGCGACCCTCCCCCCGCGTGGACGGCGTCGGCGACCTTCCGCCAGCTCTCAACATGTTCCGGCGTGTAGATCCCGGGGGTGTTCAGGTAGCCCTGTCCATCCTCCGAGGGCTGGGTGCCTTCGGTGATGACGAGACCCAGGGAGGCCCGCTGCGCGTAGTAGGTCGCGGTGTGATCGCCAAGGGTGCCGTCGAGGTTGGCTCGGCTGCGGGTCATGGGTGCCAGGGCGAGTCGGTGCGGAAGGGCCACACGGCCAAGGGCGAACGGTTGCCAGAGGGAAGATGAGGTCATGGGAGAACGGTCCTTCACGTTGGTTGGTCACGGGCGCCGGGACTGCAGAAGACGGAGCCAGGTGCTCCGGACCTTCGTGGGAGAATGTACAAACACATACCCGAGCCCACACAGTACCGACCACCCTCATAACTGAGTGCAGTCAGACATTATTCCAGAAGGACACGTTATGCCACTTGCCCCGCAGCCGGTCGGGCGGCGTGAACGGAACAAGCAGGAAAAGCTCGAGCGCATCACTGCCGCTGCCAGCGAACTGTTCGCCGAACACGGCGTCGAAGAGGTCACCACCCAGCAGATCGCCGACAGGGCAGACATCGGCACCGGGACCCTGTTCCTCTATGCGAGGACCAAGGGTGAGCTCCTCCTGCTCGTCCAGAACACCGACTACGCCGAATCACTCGAGCGGGGCCGGGCGGATGCCGAGGCGCTTGCCGACGTGCCCGATGCGGTGATGGCGATCGTGCGCCCGGTGGTGGAGTGCAACCGAACCCAGATCGACAACGGCCGGACCTACCTGCGGGAGATGGTCTTCGGCGATCCCGAAGAACCCCGCCATGGTGAAGCGCTTGCCATCGTCGCTGAGACCGAAGAAGCCATCGCCGCGGTCCTGCAGCGGGACCGGCGCATCGACGCCGGCAGCGCTGCCACACTTGCGCATGTCATCTCCGCGATCATGTTCCTCAGCATGGCGGCCACGGCCAACGCCGAGCGCACCGTTGACGAGATCGTCAGTTCAATCAGGCACCAGGTCCAGGCAATCCTGCCGCGCTGACCGCAGCAGCTCCTGGGCTGGAGCGAGTTTGCGGCTGCCCTCAGGGCAGGGAGGCCACCATGGTCTGGAATTCACGGGCTGCGGTCAGTCCCGGGTGCCGAACCGGCGAAGCACCGCTGCGGTTGTGGCCATAAGCGCCACGACGGCCCCGTACCAGCATGTAGTGGTAAAGAGCCCGAGGACAGGCACAAGCAGTCCGGCCGCCACGGCCGGCACGCTGAACGCGGAATAGCAGACCACGAACACCGATGCGAGCACGTGGGCACGTTGGCTAGGCCCAATAAGCGGCAACAGAGACTGCAGCGCACCCGAAAAGGCGGTGCCGAAGCCCGTTCCCGTAATCACCACCGCAACGTAGTACAGCCACAGCGATCCCATGGCGACCGCTCCAATCGCCAGGGCGCTCCCGATGGCAATGGACATCGTGCCGTACAACGTGAGGGCGCGTCCCATACGATTGCGCATCAAAAATCCCGCTATGGCACCCGACCCCGCCAGCAGCGCAACCACCAGACCGCCGGCAAGGTGGGAGCTTTCGTGGAATTGCGTTGCGACGATCACCGGTCCGAGGGAGAGATACAACCCGCCTGTCGCCCATCCGGCGACGATGGCCGGTGCCGCGTACCAGAACGCCTTGCGCATAGTGCGAGGAAGGGACGCACGTGGCCGCAACGACGCCCACACTCCTTCATGCCGCGGGGATGTCTCGGGAAGGAACCAGACGGCGCCCGCGATCGACAGGTACACCACCACCAGGGTGCCGAACACCAGTGGCGCCCCGCCACCGTCGAACACAAGCAGGACGAACCCAGCCATCAACCCACCAACCGCCAAGCCGGCCATTGCCGACACCGAATTCCAGGCAGCAGCTGATCCGGGCTTGTGGCTGGGTTCCAAATCGACCACCGTGGCCGAAAGAGCAGAAAGCAGCAGTCCACTGGCACCGCCCTGCAATATGCGGGAGGCAATGAATGCCTGGGCAGTGTCTGCATGCCAGAACAGAAACACGCTGATGGCCAAAAGTCCGAAGCCTGCCGAAAGGACGGGGCGCCTGCCCACGTGGTCAGACAACGATCCCCCAACGAGAAGCAGGGCGAGAAGTGCCACTGCGTAGACGGCGAACACCATCGTGATCGTGACCGGAGCGAATCCAAACCTGGCCTGGAGGACGGGGTAGAACGGTGATGGAGCACTGGCGCCGGCCATCATCGCGGTCGTGGCAATCAGTACGAGACGGAAGCCCCAGCGCTTGCGGGGTCCACTCATGTCCGAGGGTGTCAAAAGTTGGATGCGCGGTGTTGGATCGCACAACAGAACGTTCGAATATTTTGGAACCATAACGAGAGCGTACAGCATTTATTCAATTGGTTCGACTATCATCGAACTATGACCGAGCCTTCGCCCCTCCCCCATCCCGAACGTGATGCCATCGAACTGACGGCAGTGCTCTTCGCGCTCAGCGACGAGGCGCGGCTGGCGTTGGTGCGCCAACTTTCAAACGGACCACTGGATATGGTCGATTGCTTGGCCCTTGGCGTGAACACCCCCAAGTCCTCGCGATCACACCAGGTGAAGGTGCTGCGCGAAGCAGGTGTCATCATCAGCGAGTTGCGGGGGCGGCGGCGCCAGCTGACACTTCGGCGCTCCGACCTGGATTCCCGATTCCCCGGACTGCTGGAGGCTGTGCTCGGGGCATAGGCCTGGTGTTGGCGCTCGTCGGCGCTCGGAGGCCGGTCCGGCCCGGCCATTTCGCCTCGGTCTTTTAGCTCTTTCTGTCGACGGTGGGGCGGTGTTCGAGTTCGCGGTCCAATGCGCCTAATGCGGGAGAAGAGCCCCGCATAGGCGCACTCACCTCCCCCGAGTGAGACCGGCATCTCCTTCATGCCACCTTCCCTCGACCAAATTTCTGAGTACACTCATAAGTGAGCGCTCTCGGGTTGGCCGTGACGTCCTGCGCCGCTGACACACGGACGCCATCACCAATCACTGCTACTGAAGGAGATGAACACCGTGCGAGCATTTGTCGTCAGCAAGTACAAGGATCCACTGCACGAAGCGGATGTCCCCGAACCCACCGTCGGCGACCAGGACGTTCTCGTGATGGTCACCGCCGCGGGCTTGAACCAACTGGACGAGAAGATCCGGGCCGGGGAATTCAAGCAGATCCTGCCCTACACACTCCCCCTGACCCTCGGTCACGATGTTGCAGGCACCGTCATCCGGACCGGGTCGAAGGTGCGGGATTTCAAGAAGGGCGACGAGGTCTACGGGCGGGTCCGCGACGGACGCATCGGCACGTTCGCTGAGCGGATCGCGGTCGACCAGTCCGATCTGGCCCTGCGGCCCGCCTCGATCAGTGCCGTCGAGGCCGCGTCCCTTCCTTTGGTCGCGCTGACGGCATGGCAGGCGCTTGTCGAGTGCGGCAACGTTCAGCCCGGGCAGAAGGTTCTCATCCACGCCGGCGCCGGCGGAGTCGGCTCTGTCACGATCCAGCTCGCCAAGCACCTCGGCGCCCACGTCGCCACCACTGCCAGCGCATCAAATGCCGATTTCGTCCGCGGGCTGGGGGCCGATGTCGTGATCGACTACCGCACCCAGGACTTCGAGAAGGAGCTGTCCGGCTATGACCTGGTGCTCGACAGCCTCGGCGGTGAAAACCTCGAAAAGTCTCTTCGCGTTCTGCGCCCGGGCGGGAAGGCAATCGGCATCTCCGGGCCGCCTGA
Organism: Arthrobacter sp. 35W; assembly: GCF_000482545.1. GTDB lineage: Bacteria > Actinomycetota > Actinomycetes > Actinomycetales > Micrococcaceae > Specibacter. Next base: position 1,164,415 of record NZ_KI519454.1, on the reverse strand, counting down.
CCCCGCCTTCGCCAGGGCGGCAGGCCTGAACCCGGTACTGCGCCTGGCGATCACTGCTCTGAGCAGCAAGATCCGCAGGCACGCCAAGAAGCTCGGCGTCGGTTACGAGTTCCTGCTCATGCACGCCAGCGGCGACCAGCTCCGCCGGATGACAGCGCTCGTCGACGGCGGCGCGCTGGGTCCCATCGTAGGGAAGGCCTTCCCCTTCAATGAAACTCCGCAGGCTGTGGCATCGATGACCGATGGCGGCTTCCGCGGCAAAACCGTCATCATTCTGCCCCTGCCGTCAAGCAGGACTGCCAGTCTCGGCAGCAACCAAGGAGGAGAAGACTCATGAGCACCACCAGCACCGACCCCATCATCACCTCGTACGCGCAAGCACCCGCCAAGACCATCGCCACCGGCGGCATCACATACGCCTATCGGGAGCTGGGACCCAAAGGCGGCATCCCCGTCATCTTCTTCGTCCACTTGGCCGCAACTCTGGACAACTGGGACCCCCGCATCATCGACCCGATCGCACAAACCCGCCATGTGATCACCTTCGACCAACCCGGCGTCGGCGCTTCGACGGGCGCGTTCCCCCGCACGCTCGAGCTGGCCGCGGACCAGGCCTTCACATTCATCTCAGCCCTCGGATTCGACCTGATCGACATCTTCTCCTTCTCCATGGGCGGCATGATCGCGCAGGACCTCGTCCTCAAGCACCCGGAGCTGGTTCGCAGGCTCGTCCTGACCGGGACCGGACCGCGCGGAGGCAAGGACATGGACAAAGTCGTCCGTGCCACCTACTACGACATACTGCGCGCCACTGCGACCCGGTCGGACCCGAAGGAGTTCCTGTTCTTCAACCGCAACACCACCGGAAAAGCCGCGGGGAAGGCGTTCATCGAACGACTCAAGGAACGCATCGGCGACCGGGACAAGCCGATCAAGGTCAAGGCATTCCGGACCCAGCTGAAGGCGATCCAACGGTTCGGCCGCTCCACGCCGTCGGATCTGTCGATTTTCACCCAGCCGACACTCATCGCCAATGGCGACAACGACCGCATGGTTCCCTCGATCCTTTCCGAAGACCTCCACCGGCGCATCAAGGGCAGTGAGCTGATCATCTACCCCGACTCCGGCCACGGCAGCATCTTCCAGTTCCACGAGAAGTTCGCCCCCATCGCCGTGAAGTTCCTCGCCCCGTAGCCTGTGCCGCCGTTCGGCCGAGGCCTATGTCGTTGATGCAGGCGGCTGTCCAGTCAAGGGATGGACGCCGGCCACGGACATGGCAGGATCCGCCAGCCTGTCGCCGTTCTCTGACAAGGACTCGTGCGCTGGGGTGTGGTTGGGTGGATGCCCGAAGATCTCCATCGACGCTGAAGCAGCACCACAGAAACACACTCGCCCCACCGTCGCGCCGCCCGCGGATCCAGCCACCAGGCGGCAAGGTGCAGCCAGAACTACGCATGCGGTTCGGGCCAACCTGTCGGCCCAACGCTACGAATTGACGTGACGGGCATCATAGTGCTTTCATTGCTTCAGCGATATTTTCGCTGAGACCTGAGCATGTAACTCGTTCCGAGCGAGGCAAGACTCAAGCTCTGGCACTTCACCGGTGTCACGGCTTGGGTCTTTTTTTGTGCCCTCGTCGCGGTTGCCACTGACCAAGGAGGATCCATGGCAACGATTCCATTCGTCTCCGGCCACAAGCCGAGCAATCCGGAATCAGCGACGACGGGCAACTGCACCCACCCCGGCCCCTGTCCCGATCACCGTGGACAGACCTCAAAACAAGCCGGTATAGGACACCCCAGAACCCAAAGGACAAACCATGCCTGAGCGCACTGCCACCATCGCCAGCCGAGTGGGACTTCACGCCCGCCCTGCCGCCCTCTTCGCCGAAGCAGCGGGACAAGACGGCTTCGAAGTGACCATTTCCAGGGCGGAGGACTCCGCCGCAGAGGCCCTGGATGCCGCCAGCATTCTCTCGCTGATGAGCCTGGGCGCCAAGCACGGCGACAGGGTAGTGCTCCGCAGCGAAGGGCCCGGGGCCGATGCAGTCCTCGAGAAGCTGGCCGCGATCCTCGAAACCGACCACGACGCCGCCTAGCCCCGGACTAGTCCAAGACAGTCTTGCCCCACAACCGACATCCCGATCGATCGCGGAGCCAGAACCATCCCGGCCGCACATTCGGATTCCCCAGAGAGACAACCATGAGCAAGAAATACGAGCCCTTGGCAGCCCAGATCATCGATCTGGTCGGCGGGGCAGGCAACATCGACTCGTTCTACCACTGCCAGACACGCCTTCGCTTCGAACTCCGCGACGACAGCAAAGCAGACCAGGTGGCCCTCAACGCTACAGATGGGGTCGCCAAGACTCTCATCAACGGCGGCCAGTTCCAGGTTGTAGTCGGGATGCACGTCAAGGAGGTCCATGATGAACTCGAAAGGCAACTAGCCGCAGCCGGCCACACTCCAGCGGACGACGGTGGCGTGAAGAAGGGCGAAACCAAGAAGAACATCGGCACGGTCATCATCGACTTCGTTGCCGGCACCTTCCAGCCTTTGATTCCGGCGCTCTCGGGGGCAGGCATGGTCAAAGCCCTCCTGGCCCTGCTGGTGCTGCTGAAGGTCGTCAGTCCGACATCGCAGACGTTCATGGTGATCAACTTCTTCGCCGACGCCGTGTTCTACTTCATGCCGATCCTGATCGCCTTCTGCGCGGCAAACAAGCTCAAGAGCAACCCAATCCTCGCCGCCGGCGTCGCTGCCATCATGATGCACCCGAATTGGCTGGCCATGGTCCAGGCCAAGAACCCCGTGAACTTCTTCGACGTCATCCCCTTGCCGCTGACGTCCTACGCTGCCACAGTCATCCCCATCATTCTGGTCATCCTCGTCCAAGCCCACGTCGAACGATGGCTCGACAAGATCATTCCGGCGGCCGTGAAACTCGTCTTCGTTCCCATGCTGACCTTCTTGGTCATGGGCACACTTGCCATGGCCGTCCTCGGCCCGATCGGCAGCATCTTGGGCAGCTACCTCGGCACATTCTTCGGCTTCCTGAGCACCAACGCCGCCTGGGCGCCGGCCGTCTTGATCGGCGCGTTCCTGCCGCTCATGGTCATGTTCGGCCTGCACAACGGAGTCGCACCTCTGGGCATCGTCCAGATGGCCCAGACCGGGCACGACAGCATCTTTGGACCAGGGGCAATCTGCTCCAACATCGCCATGGGCGTGGCAACCCTCGTTGTCGCTTTCCGCACCAAGGGCGTGAAGATGAAGCAGATCGCCACCGCCGGCGGCATCACCGCCTTGATGGGCATCACCGAACCCGCCCTCTACGGCGTCGCCCTGCCCAAACGCTACCCACTGGTTGCTGCCATGATCGGCGGCGGTTCCGCAGGCCTCTACGCCGGACTGACGCAGACGCACCGTTTCGCCACGGGGTCCTCCGGGCTTCCTGCAGTCCTGCTCTACATCGGTGACGGCACCATGCAGCATTTCCTCAACATCCTTATCTCGCTGGCGATCGGCATCGTCGTCACCGCTGTCACAGCCTTTGCCTTGTCGATGAAGTACGAAAAGGACACCGCAGCCGAAGACACCGCCTCTGGGGAAGGTAGTGCTCCAGCTGCTGCGGCGACCACCGCTTCAGCCACCGGAGCCGACCTACCTGCCGGACGCCGTGCAACAGCAACCCTGGAGCGCACCGACGTCATCGAATTCACCGCCCCGTGCACTGGCACGCTGATTCCGTTGGCAAACGTCGCCGACCCGGTGTTTTCCTCCAAAACCATGGGCCCCGGCGTCGGCATCGAACCGGCCAACGGCAGGATCGTCTCACCCTGCAGCGGCACAGTCACCGTTGCCATGGACACCGGGCATGCTTTCGGGATCCGCAGCGACGACGGGGTCGACGTCCTGGTCCATGTCGGCATCGACACCGTCGCCATGAATGGGGAAGGCTTCACTGCTGCCGTTGCCCGCGGCACCCGCGTTGAAGCGGGCGACCTACTTGTCATGGCCGATCTGGAAGCCATCACCGCAGCAGGCCATCCGACCACCGTCATCTTGGTTGTCACGAACCACGCCAAAGTCGGGGACGTCACTGCCGCCAACGCGGGCCCTCTCAGCCAGGGTGAACGCGTCCTCACCGTTACCCGCTAATCCGAAGAAGGCACACCATGAAATTCAAGCAACTCACAGACTTCCCGTCCGACTTCCTCTGGGGCGCATCCACCTCCGCATACCAAGTCGAAGGCGCGTGGGACGCTGACGGCAAAGGCCCCTCAGTGATCGATGCCCGCACCGAGTTCGCCGCAGGTACGACCGACTTCAAGGTCGCCTCGGACCACTACAACCGCTACGTTGAAGATGTCGTACTCTTCTCGGAGCTGGGCCTGAAGGCGTACCGCTTCTCCGTGGCCTGGACACGCATTATTCCGGACGGCGACGGCGTCGTGAACCAGAAGGGCGTGGACTTCTACCACAATCTCATCGACGAACTGTTGGAGAAGGGCATCGAACCCATCCTTACGATGTACCACTTCGACCTGCCCCAGGCACTCCACGAAAAGGGAGGCTGGGCCAACCCCTCCACCATCGACGCGTTCGTCGAGTACTCACGGGTCCTCTACCGCGAGTATGGCGGCAAGGTGAAGTACTGGCTGACCATCAACGAACAGAACATGATGATCCTGCACGGCGATGCCATCGGAACCACCCGCATGGCGGGAGCTGAGGGTAGGAGGGACCTCTACCAGCAGAACCACCACATGTTCCTCGCCCAGGCCCGTGCCATGGCCCTGTGCCACGACGAATTGCCGGAAGCCAAGATAGGCCCCGCCCCGAACATCTCCTACATCTACGCTGCCAGCTGCTCCCCCGAGGACGTCCTTGCCGCCGATGACTGGAACGCGATCCGCAACTGGCTCTACCTGGACCTCGCCGTCCGCGGCACATACCACCCGCTCGCATGGGCGTACCTGGTCGAGAAGGGCTACGAACCTACGATTCGCGAAGGCGACCTTGACGTCCTGAAGGCGGGCCAGCCCGACTTCATCGCCTTCAACTACTACGCCACCCAGACAGTCGCCGCTTCCCGCGGAGACGCCACGGATCTGAAGATCCGCGGGTCAGACCAGCAGATCGTGCGCGGTGAGATTGGCTTGTACCGCGGCGAAGACAATCCCCACCTGCCCAAGAACGCCTTCGGCTGGGACATTGACCCAGCCGGCTTCCGCACCACCATGCGTGCCATCTGGGACCGCTACAGGCTGCCGCTCATCATCACCGAGAATGGACTTGGCGCCTTCGACAAGCTCGACAACGGACACGTCTATGATGACTACCGCATCGACTACCTGCGCCAACACATAGAGCAGATCCAGTACGCACTCAGCGACGGCATCGACGTCTTCGGCTACTGCCCTTGGTCGGCGATCGACCTCATTTCCACCCATCAGGGGGCATCGAAGCGGTACGGTTTTATCCACGTGAACCGAGACGAATTCGACCTGCTGGACCTGGCCCGGACAAAGAAGGACAGCTTCTTCTGGTACCGGGCGCTCATTGACAGCAACGGCGGCACCTTGAGGCAGTAGGACCGACGGTATTCGGCGGCGGGCGCCCACCTGGCGTCCGCCGCTTCAACGGCCCATTCGCTCCGACGGAAGGACAACACGTGCGGGTAAAGCGCGTGCTCAACAACAACGCGGTTCTGGCCGTCGACGACGAGGGCCACGAAGTCGTAGCCATCGGCAGGGGTCTCGGCCACGGACGACGCCCCAACGACAGCCTGGACGGCACCAGCATCGACCAGGTCTTCATCGCCGGCGGAGACGCAAGCAGCGACCGGCTCGCCCAGTTCCTCTCGGACATTCCACTGGTGTACATCCGCGCAGCCGGCAAGGTTGCCGAACTGGCGCGGGACCAGCTCGAACTGCGCATCAGCCAAAGCCTGATTCTGCCCTTGGCCGACCACCTCCACTTCGCCGCCCAGCGACTCCGCGAAGGCATCAACGTGGAATTCCCGCTTGGCTGGGAGGTAGCCCAGCTCTATCCCAAGGAACTGGCAACCGGGCGAGCCGCCGTTCAGATCGCCAACCGTGCCTTGGGCATCGACTTGCAGCCCGACGAGGCCGTGGCGTTGGCACTGCACTTCGTCAACGCACAGTTCGCCTCCCCAGGGCTGAACAAGACGTTCCAAATGACCGAGATCATCACCCAGATCTTCGACATCATCGACCACGCCTTTGGCATCACAGTCGACCAGCAATCCATGAACGCCGCACGGTTTGTCACCCACCTGCGGTACCTGTTCATCCGGGTCGCCTCCGGCAAGCAGATCACCGAGCCCAACACGGTGCTCTCCAACGCGATCGCCGAAACACACCCCGAAGCATGGGGGTGCGCCGCAAAGATCCAGTTCCGCCTGGAGATGGGTCTTTCAGCAGTCCTGACGCAGGACGAAGTCGCCTACCTTGGCCTGCACGTGGCCCGCCTCACGGCGGAGCTCCGGGCCTAGGAACCGGCAACGGCGTCGTGCACAAACACCGCATGACGCCGAACATTCCTTCGACGGTCCACCCAGCCCAGGAACGTCTCCCAGACCCGGCTTCCTGCTGCCCGTCGCTGCCTACACCCGGGGTGCCCGATTGGAACCGGGGCTGCCCCAATCCCTCACAACGACCGCCCAGATTGGAACCACCACGATGCCCGGATCAATTCCCCCGCAACCATCAACCACCCACGCACTCTCGGGAGCAACGATTGCCCAAGCCATCACGGCACGGACTTTCCAAGGAGTTGGCGTCAGCCCTGGACGCATCGTTGCTTCCATCCGCCAGATGCCCAAACCCGTGGACGAGCCACCGTTGGGAGAACGGCTCGACGCTGGTGCCAGCCAGGACGACGCCGTCGCCAGTCTGAGGACCGCAGCGCAGGCCGTCCACGACGAACTCAAAGGGCGGGCAAGGACCGCCTCCGGCGATGGCAGGGCCGTTCTGGAAGCCACGGCGCTCATGGCCAAGGACACCATGCTGCTGAATTCGGCTGCCAAACTGATCAAGGCAGGGAGCTCGGCGGAACGGGCCATTTGGGAAGCCGGTGCGTCCGTTGCCGAAATGCTGCACAATCTGGGCGGGTACATGGCCGAGCGCGCCATGGACGTCCTGGATGTGCGGGCCCGCATCGTTGCCGAGCTTCGAGGCGTCCCCGCTCCCGGCATCCCCTCCGCCGCAGCCCCCTTCATCCTTGTGGCCGAGGACCTTGCCCCGGCCGATACGGCAACACTGGATCCGGCAACGGTGCTCGCGCTGGTGACTTCGGGCGGCGGGCCGCAGTCGCATACGGCCATCATCGCCCGATCGCTCGGCCTGCCCGCGGTGGTCGCCGCACATGGTGTGGATACCGTCGCCGATGGGACCGAGGCCTATGTCGACGGTGCGGCCGGCTACATGGCGGCCTTGCCTACGGTCGAACAGCGGGCTGCGGCGGCCGCATGGGAGGAGAATTCGGCCGTCCTGGCCGGATTTGACGGAAATGGCACGACGGCGGACGGCCACCTGGTGCCACTTCTGGCCAACGTCGGTGGAGCCAAGGACGCTGTGGCCGCCGCCGCCTTGGGCGCCCAGGGCGTGGGTCTGTTCCGCACGGAATTCTGCTTCCTGGAGAGGGACACCGAGCCCTCCGTGGGCGAGCAAGCCGCTGCGTACAAGGCCGTATTTGATGCGTTCCCTGGCAAGAAGGTCGTCCTTCGCACCCTCGACGCCGGCGCCGACAAACCCCTGCCCTTCCTCACGGACGCCACCGAACCCAACCCTGCCCTGGGTGTTCGCGGCTACCGCACCGACTCCACGACTCCGGGTGTCCTGGAACGCCAGCTCGAAGCCATTGCCCGGGCAGATTCGGCCTCCGGGGCCGATGTCTGGGTCATGGCCCCCATGATCTCCACAGTGGCGGAGGCCAGACGCTTTGCCTCCCTGTGTGCTGCAGTTGGCCTGACGAATCCAGGTGTGATGGTGGAGGTTCCATCTGCAGCCCTGAGCGCTGCAGTAGTGCTGCGCGAGGTCGGATTCGCCTCCCTCGGCACCAACGACCTCACACAGTATGCGATGGCTGCCGACCGCCAACTCGGGCCCCTCGCCGAACTCAACACCCCCTGGCAGCCCGCCGTGCTCCGGCTCGTCCAGCTCACTGTGGAAGGCTCAGCATTGGAGGGCAACAACAAACCGGTGGGCGTATGCGGTGAGGCAGCCGCGGACCCGGCACTTGCCGTCGTACTCACCGGCCTCGGCGTCACCACCCTGTCCATGACCGCACGCTCTTTGGCCGCCGTCGCGACCGTGCTGAAAACGGTCACCCTCGGGCAGGCCCAGGACCTGGCCCATCTGGCCCTGTCGGCGCCAAGCGCCGTTGAAGCCCGCGAGTGGGTCCGCGCGAAACTGCCCGTGCTCGGAGAACTCGGCTTCTAAGGACGATCTGTGGGCGACGGGACTGAGGCAGTCAGGACGTGCTTCGGTCAGGACTCAGCCACCGGTGCAGGAGCCGAGTCTCCCTGCAGACGGCTGGCTGCCCAGCTGGCGAGGAGCCGGAGGCGTTCTTCTGACGGAGAGCCTGCCTCGGCTGTGTAAATCAGGAAGGACAGGTCCGGTTCGCTGGTGAGTTCGAGCCCCTCATAGGTCAGGGTGACGTCCCCGACGATGTCGTGGTGGAAGGTCTTCTCTCCCGCTCCGTGGCGGCGCACGTTATGCGCACCCCAGCGGGTCCGGAACTCGTCGCTTCGCGTGGAAAGCTCGCCAATCAAGTCCTGCAGGTCCCTGTTGAAAGGGTCGCGGCCCGCTTCGCTGCGCAGTATCGCGACAGTGACGTCGGCGGCGGCTTCCCAATCGGGGTAGAAGTTCCTGGCACGTTTCAAATCAAGGAATGCGAAACGTGCCAGATTGCCAAGCCCCGGGGCTGCCAGAACATCCGCGTAGAACGCCGTGCCAAGTTCGTTCGCAGCCAGGATGTCCATCCTGCCGTTGCGGACGAAGGCCGGGCCGGCAGTGATCGCATCAAGAGCCCGTTGCAGACCCGGCCGGATCGAATTCGATGGGGCGGTTCGGCGTCTAGGTTTGGCAGTGAGCGTGTTGGCTGCGCGGGCAAGATCAAACAGGTGGGCGCGTTCGGCGTCATCGAGCTGCAAGGCACCGGCGATCGCGTGAAGGACGGCGTCTGATGCCCCCGCAATGTTGCCGCGCTCGAGCTTTGCGTAGTATTCGACGCTCACGTCAGCAAGCATCGCCACCTCGGCCCGGCGCAGCCCGGCGACCCGCCGTTTGGCTCCGCTGACGGGCAGCCCGGCCCCTTCCGGGCTTACTTTGGCCCGCCGGGAGATGAGGAAGTCGCGGATCTCGGTTCGGTTGTCCATTGGGATGACGTTACCTGCCCGAGGACTTGCTGAGGGATCCTCTGCCAGTACACCCTTCAGCAGGGACTCCCCCAAACGCCAGGGAAGTCGTTGACTGGAGGAGAGCCCGGGAAGCGGGCAAGGGAGAGAACGAAATTTGAGACAAGGGAGAGAACATGCATACACGAACACTTGGCCAAGGCCTGCAGGTCTCGGCTGTCGGCCTGGGGTGCATGGGCATGTCACAAAGCTACGGCCCGAACCCCGGCGACCGCACGGCGATGATCGCAGTGCTCCGCGATGCCGTGGACATCGGGATCAACTTCTTCGACACCGCCGAAGTCTATGGGCCCTTCGTCAATGAGGAGCTGGTCGGGGAGGCACTGGCCCCGGTCCGGGACAAGGTCGTGATTGCGACCAAGTTCGGGTGGCATATCGAGAATGGCAAAACCGTTGGGCTCGACAGCTCCCCCGATCGGATCAGACGGGTCGCCGACGAGTCCCTGCGCCGGCTCGGCGTGGAGTCCCTGGACCTCTTCTACCAGCACCGCGTCGACCCGGACGTCCCCATCGAAGACGTCGCGGCTGCCGTGGGCGAACTCGTCCAGGCCGGCAAGGTACGCCACTTCGGCCTCTCCGAAGCCTCAGCAGCCACCATCCGCGCGGCCCATGCCATCCACCCCGTGACGGCTGTCCAAAGCGAATACTCCCTGTGGACACGGGATCCGGAACCGGAAGTGCTGCCAACGCTGGCGGAACTAGGCATTGGATTCGTCCCCTTCAGCCCGCTCGGGAAAGGCTTCCTCACCGGCACTGTCGACATGGGCACGCGATTCGCGGACGGTGACGTTCGGGGTACGATCCCGCGATTCACAGCAGAAAACCGGGCCGCGAACCAGGCCTTGGTGGACCACGTCGCTAAACTCGCCGCCGCCAAGGGTGCCACCCCTGGACAAATCGCGTTGGCGTGGCTTTTGGCCCAGCAGCCATGGATTGTTCCGATCCCCGGCACCCGCCGCCGGGAGCGCCTCGAAGAAAACGCGGGCTCGGCGACTGTCGCGCTATCGGCAGATGAGGTTGCCGACCTGGATGCTGTCGCCAGCCGGATCGGAGTGCAGGGCAATCGCTACAACGAATTGCACATGGGCCTCGTTGGGCGCTGACAACCGATGGCAACAACCATCCACAAACTATCAAGGAGAAACCATGTCCGACGCCACCCCTGAACCTTCCGGTGCGCAGCGAATGTTCGGAGACTTCGCACCAGCCCTCGTCGGCTACACCGATGACGTCCTCTTTGGTGACGCGTGGAAACGGGCCGAGCTTTCACCGCGGGACCGCAGCCTCGTCACCGTCGCCGCGCTGATTGCCGGAGGCAACACCGAGCAGCTGAACTTCCATCTGCCCTACGCCCGCGAGAACGGGGTAACCGAGCAGGAAATCATCGAAGCGATCACCCATCTGGCGTTCTATGCCGGCTGGCCCAAAGCAATGTCCGCACTGGGCGTAGCCAAAAACATCTTCACGGCCCCGAACGAGGGATGACTCCGGCTGCTGGAAACAACCGTGCGGCTGCCTGGGACGCGCCGTCTGAAGCCAGCCCGGCCGCGGGTCGGCCTCAGGCGTCGCGGACCGTGTCGGTCACTTGGTTGAGCAGTGCCCGCAGGTGGCCTGCCGCGTCCGATCCCAGAGCCTCGGTGATGACGCGTTCGACGTCGGCAATCACTTCGTCGGCCGCGTGCATCGCCTCCCGCCCAGCATCGGTGAGGTGCAATTCCTGCACGTGCCGGTGGCGCGGATGCTCGCGTCTTTCCAACTGTCCGCGGCTCTCAAGACGTGTCACCAGCGATGCGACGGCCTGGGGAGTCACGTTGAGGCGGCGGGCCAGTTCGGCACCGATGAGCCCCGGTTCCGAATGCACGGACATCAGGAGTGTGTAGTGAGCGGCAACCATGCCCAGCGGGCGCAATCGCTTTTCCTTGAGCGTCTGCACTGCCAGCTCCGCGCGCCGCAGGGCCCAAGTCACCCGGCTCAGCGCGCCAGGCCCGACGAGTTCCTCCTGATTGCCTATCACAGGTAAAGAATACGACACTTACTTACTATCAAACGTTTGACATGACACAACCATTTGAACAACACTTGTTTACATGACTCACCACACCACTGCCCTGATCACTGGCGCCTCCTCAGGGATTGGTGCCGGCTACGCCCGCCTTCTGGCCGACGACCACGACCTCGTCCTGGTCGCCCGGCGCCCCGAGCGTCTCAGCAATGTGGCCGAAGAGCTCCGCTCCCGGGGTGCAGTCGTCGAAGTGCTGCCAGCGGACCTCGGCACCCACGAGGGCATCGCCACTGTCTCCCGTCGTCTGGCCGCCGGGGACGTGCGCATGTTGATCAGCAACGCAGGCGCCAGCGGGTACGCTCCGCTCATCGACGTCGATCCCATGGACATCGACCGCCTGCTCACCCTCAACGCAGTGGCCCCCGTCCAGCTGGTCCGCGCCGCGCTTCCCGGAATGCTCGACGCCGGAGAAGGCACAGTCATCACCGTGGCCTCGCTGCTGGCCTTCAGCGCGGGCCTCGATGACCCCCGCGCACCCCGGCGCACCCTCTACGCCGCAGCGAAGGCCGCCACAGTCGCCTTCACGCGGACCCTCGCAGGCGAACTTGCCAACACGCCCATCCGCACGCAGCTGCTGCTCCCCGGCGTCGTGGCCACTGACTGGAACAGCGGCGCGGGCCGCAATATCCCCTGGGCGATGACCCCGGAGGACGTTGCCTCGGCCAGCCTTGTCGGGCTGCGCCAGAACGAGTCGGTCTGCACCCCCGGGCTGGAGGGCCAGGCAGCCGCCCTTGATGCATTGCTGGCCGCGGAGACTGCTCTGGTCAACGGAGGCAATCAGGCCGCCCTTGCCGCCAGATACTCCGGCCCGCGAGAGTAAAGGGTGCAGCGGGATTTTCTCCCGCCTTCGCCTCCTCGTGCATCAACTCGTGCCGGTGGCATTGAACCCTGCCTTCGGACTCTGCCAGTCTCCGTAAGAGCTCTTCATTTGGAGCTGTGCGAAGAAGGCGAATCAAACCTCGGGGTTTGCAGCTTCTCGAAGCCGGTTGCACGGAATGTTCGAAGTCGCCGGCGCCACCTCCCGTGCCCGCAAGTGGAATGCGAAGGGGCAATGACGGACTCTCTGTTCGACAGTTGGCAAGCCGTGGAGTGAGGCCCGCGGAATCCCACGGGCGGCTACGGCTACGCCGGTTCATCAGGGTGGGTGATGGCGAGGTTGTCATTAGAGGCATTGGCGGAATCCTCACCGGTCTGGAGGCTTGTGGTCTGGGCGTGCGACGCCAAGTTCTGACCTCGTCGCAGGAAGTCATGGCTGGCTCGGCCCGAGTGAATGATCGACCTCAGTGGACTCTTCTGGTGGGCGCCGCGGGCCGCCCGCCGCGACACCTTCGAGTCGCCCCCCGAGGCCAACGACCCCTAGAAGGGCTCGCAGATACACTGCCATATGCAGACCCAGGCTTTGGGCATGGCAGAAAGGGAAACCCACCAAAGGTCCCCCTGCGTCATGATGGAAGCCCCGATTTCCGGGATGAATACATACAGGCCAAACTGCACTGCGGCATCAAGCAAGGGATGACTCGCAATGACCACCAACCAGTGCAACCCACAAGCCGTGGGCCCGCAGATTCGGGCCAGCTAGGCCGCGCCAAGTGCATGTCGCGTGCACAGATTGGCGGATTTTGTGCACAGTCAGAGGCCCAAAGGCTCCCTGACGTGCGGAAACACTGTGCCCACGGCAAGACTCGAACCGGATTTTCACCCCTGCAAACACTGGGAACTGGAGGGAACATCCCCAATCCGGGCCAGTCCGGCACCAGTACGGACGAGTCCGACGGCGGAGGGTGTGCACATTGTGCACACCCTCCTTTTTGCCTTTGTCACTATCTGCGGAAGCCACTCCGGATAGTCCGCAGAAGAGGAACCGTCTTCGTATTCAGCAGAGACCACAATCGTCCCCAAACCTTTCCGCACACCTCGGCTGGGTACCCATTGCTATGGCATGTCTTGGATTTGGGGGGCACGGCAACCGACCCATCTCGCAGGCCTGCGGCAATGGCATCCGAAAACGTAAACGGCATCCTGGCGTGCCGTGTCGATGCACCGTATGGAGACGGGCCGACGTTTGCCACACGGGACGCTGAACCCGCCATCCTCAATCTGCAGCCACCGCCGATGGGCGGCCATTAATGACCCGGCTGATCTTTGCCGGCTTTCCCCGGGTCTGCACCCCTCCCTCATCGTAAGACCGCCGGCGCGGGTGGTCGCCGGAACGGGGAGGCGGATGCCGCAACAACGTGTTGCGGCATCCGCGGATGGCTGCGACCGCGCACTGTGGCCCAGCCAGATGGTCAGAGCCGAATGGGCTGGACCGCATCTGCGGCGAGGGCTGCCGCCATGAAAACATCAATCTGGGCCGTGTCGGGTGCCGTGGCGGGGCCAAATTTGGTGACGGCCAATGCCGCCGCCGCGTTGGCCCGTCGGACAGCTTCCAGGGGATGGACCGTGCGCAACAATGCCCCGGCCAGCACTCCGCCGTGGGCATCGCCGGCACCGTTTGAATCAACGGCCTCGACGGCGAATCCAGGGACGTGCTCCACATCGCCTGTTTCGGTGTGCCCGGTAAGCCAGCATCCTGCGGCACCGTCGCGGACGACCACCATGCCACCACTGCGTATCTGTCCCCGGAACCAGGCCGCGGCATGCTGGGGGTCGCTGAGCCCGGAGCCGAGGTAGGACTCCCGGGCATTTGCACTAAAGACATCCGTACGGGCCATGATCGTGTGGAAAATGGCCGGATCCAGTTCCGCGATCAGCGGTGAAGGATCAAAAAGCACCCGGCACGACGATGGCAGGTCCGTTACCCAGGAGGCCAGGGCCTGGGCGTTCTTGGGATGTGCCAGACTGTAGCCGCTGATGTAGATCAGATCGTCTGGCCGGACCTCCACCTTGTCCATATCGGCACGCGTCAGCTCTCCTTCCGCCCCCAGGTGGGTGATGAAGGTTCGCTCGGTGGAATTGTCCACGAGGGCCATGCAATAGCCGTTGTCCATGTCGGGGATGCCGTCCTGAACAATTTCCAGTCCCCCCTCGTACAGCGCTTTCCGAACGACGTCGCCGAACATGCCGGTGCCGTACTGGCCGGTGAAAACCACTGGCGTGCCATCGCGGACTGCGGCGGTCATGGTGTTGTATCCGCCACCGGCGGTGATCAGCGATGACGTCGCAAGCGTGTCACCGCCGGGACTGGGGATGTCTCCAATCGTCAGGACCAGATCGACAATGACGTTTCCTGTATAGATCAGCCGGGCCATGTCAGCGGCCCGCCTTGATCAAGACGCCCGCACGGTCATTGTCGACCGATTCCCGGGATCCGGTTCCGGTGGATTTGGCGCCGCCGAGCAGCGCGTAGGTCACAGCACCGACGGTGAAGGTCGCCACCCAGGCCACGCCGCTTTCTCCAATCCAGGTGTCATGGAGCCACCCGGCGAAAAGGATGTCCGACCCACTGCCGTGGACCACGGTGAAGAGCAGGCCCACGATGATGGCGGCCAACCAGCTGGCCATGGCACGCCAGGAAACGCCGGCCTTGTACCAGTAGCGTCCGGCGGGGCTCAGATCCATCAGGCCCGCCGGGTCGTAGGTCCGGCGGCCGATCATGTCGACAAGAAACACCGAGAGCCATGCGGTGATGGGGATGGCCAACAAGGAAATGAACGTAATGAACGGGCCGTAGAAGTTGTCCGCGATGAGCATGAAGTAGACGGCACCAACGAACGTGACGACAACGTCGACCCCCACCGCGTAGATACGTTTGGTTCTCAGTCCGAGCGTCAGCGTCGTCAGGCCGGCGGCGTAGACCGAAAGGTGGTTCGAGAGCAGCAGGCCGCCGAACGCTGCAATAAGGTAGGGCACAGCCATCCACGTGGGAAGCATCTCCCGGATTGCACCCACAGGGTCTCCGGCAGAGGCCAGGTTGGGGTCACCGGCGGCAAGAAGTGCACCCAGGGCGATCAGGACCACCAACGGTATCCCGGCCCCGGCCGCGCTTGAAGCAATCAGGTGCAGGGCCTTCGAGGACTTCTTCTGGTAGCGGGCCATGTCAGCGCCCGTGCTGCCCCAGCCGATGCCCGTGCCGGCCGCGATCACACCGATGCCGGTGACGACGGCGCTCATGGGTGCTGCAGGTGCGCTGCCCACGGCGGTCCAGTCCACGTGGGTGATAAGGAAAACGGAAACGACAACGTTCAAGGCACCGAATATCCAGGTGGCCCACTTCTGGATCACAAGAATTGCGCTGTGGCCCAGCCAGGAGACCAGCACCGTCAGGAGGATGAAAATGCCGATGCCCAGGAGGGTCAGGCCGGGGACTTCCTTGGCGCTGAACGACGTTCCGGCGATGATGCCGAACAGCGACAGGAGGACAAAGGCCGCCGTCGCGGTGTTGACGGTCTCCCAGCCGAGCCGTGAGAGCAGCGTGATGAACGTCGGGCCCATGTTGCCGCGGCTTCCGAAGACGGCCCTGGATAGGGTCAGACCCGGGGCGCCTCCGCGGCGCCCGGCAACCGAGACGATGCCCACCACGGCGAAGGATCCTGCCGCGCCCAGAACCGCGACGAGTATCGCCTGCCAAATGTTCAGCATTTGAAAGGCGACGAGCGTTGCTCCCAGAGGCAGCCCAAGGATGGAGATGTTCGCCGCAAACCATACCCAGAACAGCTGGGCTGGATGGCCGGTTCGCTCATTGCCGGGCACCGGCTCTATGCCTCGTTGTTCAACGTGGGTCAGTGACCCGGATTTGGGTGTGCTCATGGAGGGTTCCTTATCTTCATTGATGAGAATGGGGGTGCTGATGTGCAGAGTCTGGTTAGGCGCCTGTGCCCAGACGGAGGTGAAGGAGGTCGTTTGCCAGCGGCTCAAGGTGAAGGTCGTTGACGGTCCGGATGGTCTCAACGGCCCCTGCGGGCCAGCCGTCCAGGCCATGGACGGCCCCCAGCATGGCACCGGCCATGGCTGCGATGGTGTCCGTGTCGCCGCCGAGGCCTGCAGCCTCCAGCAGTGTCTGGAAGGGGTCCTCATCCAGCGCCACCAGGGCAAGCGCACACGTCACGGATTCCTGGGAAGCCACCGATGTGCCCACGACGTTGTACAGGGCGTCGGCTCGGGCCGACGGAGTCAGTGATTTCAGATGGCTGATGGCCCACATGGAGCGGTCGGCAATGTCGGCGCCGGCAATCCAATGTCCCCGCAGGGATCCCTCACGGGCCGCGGCAAGGGCGTACTCCAAGGCTTCCGGCACCCTTGCCCCGGCCACGCCGGCGCTGACGGCGGCCGACACGGCCGCCGCGCCCGCGATGCCCAGTGACGTGTTGTGGGTGACCATGCTGGCGTTCACCACGGAGTCCAGAAAGGTGGCCATATCCAAACATT
This sequence comes from Arthrobacter sp. 35W, assembly GCF_000482545.1. Lineage (GTDB taxonomy): Bacteria > Actinomycetota > Actinomycetes > Actinomycetales > Micrococcaceae > Specibacter. The sequence goes on along the minus strand of NZ_KI519454.1, from coordinate 1,147,541 downwards.
CGACGGCAATGCCGACCGGCGCGATCCGCATGGCTGCCCCGTTGGTCGTTCCGTACCGTCCGGCGTCTTCGGGGTCCCCGCCCTGCCGGATGATTTCCACTGCGGCCTTTGTCGATGGGCCCAGCAGGTCCAGGGAGCCGCGGTCCTTCATGCTTTGTTCCCACCGCATGAGGCTGGAAGCGAAAACCAGTGGCTCAATGCGGCCGTCCCCGCTCACCAGCAGCTCGCCCACCATGACGGCCTGCTCCGTGTCGTCGGTGACGGTGCCGGCCGGCATGCCCGCGGCTATGGCCTGCCGTGGACCTGCAGCCCTGAAGCCCTCAAGGCGGCCATAGTCCTGAAGGATCCACTCCCTCGGCATCGATTGCGTGGGCATGCCCAGCGCATCACCGATTGCCAGGCCGTACAGGGCGCCGGCGGCGGCGCTGCGCATGGACAAGGGGATGGGGGAAATGACTTCGTGGTTGGTGTGCGACTGCATCTCAGGCACCAAATTTCACGTGGAGGCGGAACCGTTCGGGATCCAGCCAACTGACGACCTTTTCCACGAACCGCCCCTCGGGATCAAACGACAGCCGAGTGCTGTGGATGAACATCTCCCCCACTTCACGCTGAAGGATCAGTGCCTCGGTTGCAGCCAACGGCGCCACGGCGACCCACTGCTCGCCACGGCTTGCCACCAGTCCGGCCTGTCGCATGGTGGCGCTCAGCGAGCCACCGACAAGACCGGCCTTTGGAGCGTCGACAATGGAGCCGGTTGCCGGAACCCGGCTGCGTTCCAGCGAAACGGCGCGGCCGTCCACCACGTGCCGGACACGGTCCACCGCCAGGAAGGACATTGATTCGGTACCGACCTGGGCTGCCAGGTCGGGGTCGACAATGCATTCGAGCCGGAGAATGTCAGTCTCCATCTGCACTCCGCTCGAGGCCAGTGCACTGGCCCACCCGGTCGCGGTGTCCAGGTTGTGCCCGTCAAAGCTGACGAACGAGCCCACTCCGCCCTGGGTCGAGATCAACTGCTCCTGAGCCAATTCCTCCAACGCCGCGCGAATCGTTCCCCTGCTGACGGAAAACCGCTTGGCCAGGGAGTTCTCCCCCGGCAGCCTCGACCCCAGCTTCAGCGTGCCCGACTGGATGTCTGTGCGAATTACCCGGGCAACTTCTTGGCGTTTCAAATCATTGGATTGCATACAGGTACAGTACCTGTACTGAACCTGTACAGTCAAGCTTTTTTGTGAGCCGGACTACATCACGCGCCTTTTCGGACCCGCGGGTCGGTGATGGACACCGCCGAGGGGGCACGGGCGGTGGACGGCAGATCGGCGGCGGTCACCGTCAATGCCCCGATTCATCTGAGACTCCTGCGGGAAACAACCGGCTTCGCCTCCGTTGCCAGTGCTGCTGTCGATCCTGTTGGCAATGCCGTTCCGGCATGCCCTCGCGAAGATGCGCATCCGGCTCAGACGACGTCCACGGCTTCACGATCCGCATCCCCCACCAATAGGAAAGCATGCGGGGCCTCGGAGCCGGCACCCGGCCTCGGCCCTGGCACGACAATTATTCTGCGAAGCTTCGGCCGGGCAGAGACCCAGTGCTGCCGCGACCGGCAGCAAAAGAGGGCAATTGAGCCGGATCGCCTCAGCCCGGGCCGAAACTACAAGGCGGCCGCCATGGTGCTGGACGATCCGCCAGGATGAACAGGTACGGGCATCAAACTAGATGTAGGGATCATGTCTGCGTTTGTCATGGACTGGACCTCGAACTGGCCACGCAAAGAATTCCCGAAATGTTTGGGCCACCTCATGTCGCTGTCAGACATTTCAACGATGAACAGGTGACGGGCAGAACACAAGCCACGAATCCGGGGCACGCAATGATTAGCAACCAGCGCAACCCACACGCCATGGCACCGTAGATACGAGCCAAAAAGGCCACGCCAAGTGCACGTCGTGTCAACACTTTGGCGGGTTTTGTCCACAGTCAGAGGCCCAATGGGCCCCCGACCTGCGGAAACACTGTGCCCGAGGTGGGACTCGAACCGGATTCCAGCCCTTGCAAACACTGGGAAGTTCAAAAAACATGCCGAATCCGGCCCAGTCCGGCACCGGTACGGCCAAGTCCGACGGCGGAGGGTGTGGACATTGTCCACACCCTCTTTTGTGTTTCAACTGCCAACCATGCAGCATGAAATGGCAGGGTCGATCTGCCAATTGGAGATGGTCCCCCTCATGATCACAATCTGGCTCACTCCACAGTGCAAAGAGGCACTGTGCCGGACCTGTCTCGGCTAGTCCAGATACCCACCGCTGACGCCGCAGGTGACCTTGCACCATCAGCTGGCACCACAAACCGTGGATGGCCAGGGCCATAACGCAGCTGCCCTCGTTCCCACCAGCCGTGTTCAGGCATCCTGTGCGAGGTCCCGCCTGGCGAACCGCACGAGCCCGATCGCCCACAGAACGGCGGCCACGGCGGTCAGGACCAGGATCGGAGGCATCGTGAACTGGCCGACGGGCAGGCGGGGTGTTGCCGTGAGCGGCGTGTTGCCCGTTATGAGGGTCGGTAGGCTGAACAGCTCGCCAAAGACGCTGATGATGACGACTGCAGCAAAGAACGCCCACGACAGCGAAGGGGCCAACCGGGGAACGACACCGATCATGAAGACTGTGACACCTGCCGTGACCAGAACGCCTGGCCAGTAGATGACCGACGCACACAAAAGCGCCCACACCTGCGCAGCGTCGTTCTGGGAAGCCCCGTACGCAGACCCCATCACAACTCCGCCGACAACGAGCATAAGGGCCGAGCCGATGATGGGAAGCAGGAGCCGTCCGCCAGCCCACTGGATCCGGGAGATGCTGCCCGCGAGCTGCGGCTCGGCGCGGCCGGACGCCTCCTCGACACGCACCTGCAATGCACTCTCAACGACGAACGCGCTGGCGACGATCGCGTTCAGCATCACCAGCAGTGCAATGACGCCTTTCGTGGCCGAGGAACCGTTTGGGCCAAACACTGCAGCGAACACGGGGTTCGATCCAAGCAGGTTGGCCATGGCCGAAGCCACCGATCCATACAGCAGGGCCATCACAACCACTGCGGCGAACCAGCCTGCGATCGACGCGCGCTGCAACCGCAAAGCGAGGCCGAACGGCGTCATCATGAACCGCCCGGCCGCGGACGGACCGGGACGGTCCGGCAGAACCCCTGCGCCCAGGTCACGGCGGGCTTCAATCCTGACGGCAATTGCACACAAGGTGATGGCACCACCTACCAATGGCGCCAACGGCCACCAACGGTTCTCCCCGAAGGCGCGCATCTGCTGCGCCCAACCGATCGGTGACAGCCCCGAGATCCAGCCGGGAGTGGTCCCCGTTCCATCCAGATCGCCGATGGCGCGGACCACAAATGCTGTGCCGATCACGACCGCGGCCAAACCATTCGCACCGCGGCTAGTAGAGGTGAGCTGGCCGCAGGCTGCGGAAACGCCCAGAAAGAACAGGCCAAGCCCGGCCAGCGAGGCGCCAAGGACCAGGCTGCCGTCGAAGGGGAGCGGCATGGCGGCGGCAACGGCGGTGATCGCTGCACCGACCAGAATGTCGAAGCCTCCCACCACCAGGTAGTTCGCAACGGTGTACGCGTGGCGCCCCAGGACGTTGGAGCGCAGCAGTTCCGTACGCCCGTCCTCCTCGTCGGCACGTCCATTGCGCGTCACCAGGAACGATGTGGCGAAGGCAAGGGTGACAGCGAGCGTCATCCAGATCTTGAGCACCAGAATCCCGCCCAGGGTGTCAGCCGCATAGGGGGTCCCCGTAAGGGCGGCGACAGACGGCGTATTCGCGATGGATGCGTAGGCCTCCCGGTCCGCCTCGGTGGGGAATGCGGCGCGTTGGGATTCGTACACCAGCGGGATCATGCCCACTAGCACCACTGCCCAGATCAGAAGACGCAGCCAGTTGCGCCGCAGGATGAAACGCACCATGGACACACACCCCTGCAGGGTTCCTGTGATTGACACACGGTGTGCAAAGGAACGGGGCCGTCCGGCCGCAGCCGGGGCGGTTGCTGTGGTCACGGGACGCTCACCCCATTTGCGGCCAGCTCGGTGCCGTAGTGCCGCAGGAAGAGTTCTTCCAGGGACGGCGGCGTGGAGACAAGCGCCCGCGGCTTGAAGTGGGCCAGCTCCGCCAGCACAAGGCCCAGATCCGGATCCGCGACCGTGAACGTGGCCCGCTGCCCATCCATGGCAAGATCGTTCACGCCAGGCACCGGCGAGAGGTCGGCCGTGGTGTCGTCCAGGATGACTGAAATGGTGGTGCGGCGCAGGTGGCGCAGTTCCGCCAGAGTGCCCGACTCGACGGTCTTGCCCAGTCGGATGATGGTCACCGTGTCGCAAAGGTTTTCAACCTCCGCGAAGATGTGGCTGGACAGCAGCACCGACCGCCCCTCAGTCCTGGCTTCGCGGATGCAGGCGCTGAATGCAGCCTCCATGATCGGGTCAAGCCCCGAGGTCGGTTCGTCGAGGATCAGCAGTTCCGCATCCGAGGCCAGCGCGGCGACCAAAGCCACCTTCTGCCGGTTGCCCTTGGAATAGGCGCGCGCCTTCTTCGAGGGGTCGAGGTCGAACCGCTGAAGCAGTTCGTCCCGGCGCGTGGTGTTCACGCCGCCCCTGAGCCTGCTGAGGATGTCGATGGCCTGTCCGCCCGTGAGGTTTGGCCAGAGGTTGACGTCGCCCGGAACGTAGGCGATCCGCCGGTGCAGGGCGACGGCGTCGTTCCACGGATCGCCGCCCAGGACGCGAACCGTGGTCGCCTCCGCCCGCAGCAGCCCCAACAGAATCCGGATGGTGGTGGACTTGCCCGAGCCGTTGGGGCCAAGGAAGCCGGCGATCTGGCCTGTCTCGACCCTCAGGTCCAGGCCGTCGAGGGCGCGTTGGCGGCCGAACGACTTGCGCAGGCCGACGACGTCGACGGCAAGACTGGTTGTGGTCATGGGAATCCTCCGTAGCGAAGACTTGGACGGATGGCGGAGCGGTCGCCGACCCACGGAACAGGCGCCGGCGAGGCGTGGATGTGGATGTGGGGCAGATCCTCAAGGCTCTCTGGCTAATCGTCGGGTGCGTCTTTTACAGCGTCTTCGGCGCCGTGGACGACCAAGACGGGGCAGCGGGCGTGGGCCACGCAGGCCGAGCTGACGGAGCCCAGCAGAAGTCCAACGAAGCCGCCGTGTCCGCGTCGGCCCACCACAAGCATGTCTGCGCCTTCGCTTGCATCTATCAGCGCCGGCCGCGGGTGGCCGTGGATGAGGCGGGCGGATACGTTCTCCGGCTTGCCCTCGGGATAGGCCTTGTCGATGGTCTCGTTGAGGACCTGTCGGGCCCCGCTTTCGTAGTCGATGTCGCCGAATGCGTACGGCAGTGCGGCAACATTGGGCACGCTCCAACAGGCCACGGCGTCGACTCCTGCACCCGTTGCTGTGGCAAGGCGGGCGGCCTCGCGGAGTGCGGCAATGGAGGATTCGGAACCGTCGATTCCCACAACTATCCGGCCTCCGCTCTTGTCTTCGGTCATGGCCCGGTCCCTTCCTCGTCGGCATCTTCGTAGCACCAATGCTTGAGCGTCCGGCCCCGGGTGGCTAGGGCCTTTGGACTCCATATCGCCGGCGGATCCGTTCTGTGCCTGACATGGCCACGCGGGAACGGCGCATCTGGCAGGTCCCCGCCGTCTGATGTATTCGGGTCCAAGGGCCCTGCCGTCCGCGGATCCTTGTGGTGGATCATTGATCGAAGAACGCAGTCCACAGACATCACCCAGCCACCGGCAAGGCGAACTGCGAAGGATTAGGGACATGGCACTCTCCGACCACGAACAACGGGTCATTCAGGATCTCGAAGAACAGCTGGCTGCAGCCGATCCACGACTCGCCAGGACCCTCAGCCTGCACGGTATGCAGCGCCGGTCGGGACGTTTGACGGGTACTGGACTTGCCATGGTGGCCCTGGGCATCATGGCCATGGTCGCCGCCCTGCTCGTTGAATCAGTCCCTCTGGGCGTTGGCGCCTTTCTGGTGATGGCTGCGGGGCTCTACACCGCAACATTGCCGGCCGCGGTCGTCGGGTGGCGCCACGGTCAGGCGGGCCTGGACAGCAATGCCCGATCGTTGCCGGACCGGTGACCTTTGCCTCTGGCAACCCATCTGCCAGTGCCGGAGAATGGAGGGTTCCGACTCACAGACCACCATATCCGCGGCCAGCTGGTCGGGGTAGAGTACCGCCAGTGGCAACCAGTCCAAGGAGGACAGTGATGGACGGTATCTCGGCTTCACCTTCCGGGCCCTCCCCCGACGTGGCGCCGGCCATCCGTGTCTTCATCCTCGATGACCACGAGTTGGTCCGGCGTGGTTTGCAGGACCTGTTGGAGGGCGAAGGGTTCGCCGTGGTGGGATCTTCGGGATCAGCCGTCGAGGCGGCACGGCGGATTCCGGCACTTCAACCGGACGTTTCGGTGCTCGACGCCCGACTCCCGGATGGGACGGGCATTGAGGTCTGCCGGGATGTCCGATCGGTCGATCCGCAGCTGAAATGCCTGATCCTCACCAGCTACGACGATGAGCAGGCGCTGAGGGGGGCTGTGTTGGCCGGTGCCGCAGGGTATTTGCTCAAGGAGATCGGCGGCACCGACCTCCTCACGGCCATCCGGCGCGCAGCGCGTGGGGAGTCCCTGTTCGACGCGGACCTGAAGTCGAGGATTGTGCATGGAATGGCCGAGCCCGAGCACGGAGATCCACGCGTGGCTTCGCTGACCTCGCAGGAACGCCGGGTGCTGATGCTGATCGGACAAGGCATGACGAACCGGCAAATCGGGGCCGAATTGTTCCTCGCGGAAAAGACCGTGAAGAACTACGTTTCGTCCCTGCTGGCAAAGCTTGGTTTTGAACGGCGAACCCAGGCCGCCGTCTACATCACGCGTACCTAGAGTGGGCGGACCCTATGCAGAGGCTCCGGCTAGCTTCCGGGAGTGGATCTGACGCTGCCAGCCAGTGGAACCGTCCATTCAAAATGGGTTCCGCCGGTGTCTGCATCGTCCACGGTGAAGGTCCCCCCAAGGTCCCGGGCACGAGCGGCCATGTTGTCCAGACCGCTGCGGTTGGCTGGGCGGCCGACGCCGTACCCGTCGTCGACGACCGTGACGCTGATCCTGCCTTCGTCCGCGGCCACGGAAACGTCGATGCTACCGGCCTCGGCATGCCTGACTGCGTTGCTGACCCCTTCGGAGACCACAGCAAGCACCTGCAGCGCCACATCATGGGGGATCTGTGAATCGATGGGACCGGACAGGTGGAGCCGCGGGGTGAAAGGCAACGGCCGTGACACCTTCCGGACTGTCTGGAGAATTCTGCTGCTCAACATATCGACCTCTCCGGAGGTGGCCCGCAGCGAGTAGATGGTTTCTCGCAGTTCCCGGATGGTGGCGTCAAGTTCGTCGGTGATGGCGCTGATCCGCTCAACCGCCTGCGGGTCGGTGGTAAAGCGGGCCAGGCTCTGAACGCTCAGCCCGGCGGCAAACAGCCGTTGGATGACGACGTCGTGGAGGTCCTTGGCGATGCGGTCCCGGTCCATGAAGACCGCCAGCTGCTCGCGAAGCTTGTGAGCCCGTGCCAGTTCCAGGGCCAGTGCCGATTGGGCGCCATAAATGCCGGCCATGGCCGTGGCGGGGGCGGAGTAGGTTCCCCGGCCAGGTCCGCGGACCAGGATCAGCACGCCACCTTTGGTCGCGTGCGATCCCAGTGCCACCAGGAGCGCTGATCCGGACACGGTGTCCGCCAGGGGACCCAGCAGGCTCGATGCCGAGTCAAAAGAGGCCGGTTGCTGCGTGGCCCAAACACCACCCACAAGGTCAGGGTCAATGTGGAGCGAACTGCCGATGAATTCGTTCGCCAAGTCGCCGGCGCCGGCGGATACATAAATCAAACCGTCGGCATCGGGTTGGACACCGATGAGGGCCAGGATCGAATCCGAGGCGTCCATGGCCGCTTTGGCGACCAATGTCGGACCGGATTCAGCGGCGCCGGCGTCGTTCATCATCTGCACTGCGACCTGCATGCCCGCCGCCAGCCACCGTGAACGCAATTGTGCGTCATCAAAGAGCCTGGCGTTTTCTATGGCGAATCCGGCCGCCGCCGCCAAAGCTCCGGCCAGATCTTCGTCCTCGGCGGTGAACAGCTGGCCGCCTTGCTTTTCGGTCAAATAGAGGTTGCCGAAGACAACGTTGCGGACCCTGATCGGCACGCCCAGAAAGGTCCGCATGGGCGGGTGGTGGGCCGGAAATCCGTAGGAGGCAGGATGGTCGTGGAGGTTCGGCAGGCGGATCGGGTGTGGCTCCCTGATCAACAGGCCAAGAACCCCATGCCCGGTGGGGAGCGGACCGATTAGTGCCGCCTCGTCAGGGTCGATGCCCTCGGTGACGAAGTGGCTTAGCTGCTGTCCCTCCCCGATGACTCCCAATGCCCCATAGGTGGCATCCAGCAGGTGGCAGGCCGCGTGCACCACACGTTTGAGCACTTCCTCCAGGCTCAACTCCTCGGCAATGGACATCACCGCGTCCAGAAGCCCCTGCATCCTCTCCTGCGGGTGCCGCGGCACCCGCTCCGCGGGGGCAGGATCCGCCGCCTCGTCGGACTGAGCATGTGCCGGGGAAGGCTGGATCCCTCCCCGCTCGGAGTGTTGCGCATTGTCCACCAGATACCTCCGAATAGTGACGATGGCCGGTGACCACGGGCGCGACTGAATGGGCTGACACTTTGAGCACAGGATACCCCCAGGTCTTCCAGCCATGACAGGCCATGCCGGCCGGTGGCGGGCCTTTGTCCTCTACCACGACCAAACCAGCCCGCCTAGTGTCGGCCCCATGACGAACAAACCAGCCACCCCTGAAACGGAAACCCTGACTGCCCACGAATGCTGGGCACTGCTGCGCGGTGTGTCCGTAGGGCGGCTGGCGGTATGGGTCGCCGACCACCCCGACATCTTCCCCATCAACTACACCGTCGACCACGGCACCCTGGTGTTCCGGACGGGCGAAGGCACCAAACTTGCCGCCGCCCTGGATGAAACGCCTGTCGCGCTGGAGGCCGACGGCGTCGACGCCGATACGGGCATTGCCTGGAGCGTCGTGGTGAAGGGATCCACTGCGCCCATCAACTCCACTGACGAGGTCTTGGACAGTTTTTCGCTGATGCTCTTTCCCTGGCAGTCCGGCCACAAGGACGCCTTCATCCGCATCTCCCCCACCTCCGTCACCGGGCGCCGTTTCAGGGTCACCCCGCCGGCCGAATGGTGGACGGCACATGCCAACGCCCCACAGGCTTCGCCGGAATGAGCAGCAGGGGCCTTAAGCCTCTAACCTGCTTCCTCTGGCGACCGTAGCGTCAGAATCATGAACACCGATGGAAATTCAGCAGTGGAAATGCTCACAGCGGACCAATGCTGGGAGCTCTTGGCATCGATGTCCGTGGGCCGCCTGGCGGTCATTGTCGACGGACATCCGGACATCTTTCCCGTGAACTACGTCGTGGATGAACGCACGGTGGTCTTCCGCACCGCCCCAGGGACAAAACTGGACGGCGTCCACACCAGCAACCCTGTCGCACTGGAAGTCGACGGTTACGACAAGGCGGAGAACCTGGCGTGGAGCGTGGTGCTGCGGGGGGTCGCTGAGGAGCACACCCGGCCCATCGGCCCGTACGAGAGCGCCCTGGTTTCCAGCCTGCCGTGGCAGGCAGGGGAAAAGAACCACATTGTCCGCATCACCACCTTGAATCTGAGCGGGCGGCGGTTCACCGCCACCCGGCCCGACATCTGGTCCGCCCCCGCCAACGACCCCAGGCGCGCGGTCTTCGAATAGCCTCCGGCACCCTCCCTGGAAAGGACCACCATGAAAGCGCTGATCTACCACGGCCCCGGTGACAAATCCTGGGCGGACGCCCCGGATCCGCAACTGGCCAGCCAAAGCGACGCGATCATCCGCGTTGACACCACCACCATCTGCGGCACGGACCTCCACATCCTCAAGGGCGACGTCCCCGCCGTCCAACCGGGGCGCATCCTCGGCCACGAGGGCGTCGGCACGGTGGTGGAAACCGGTTCCGCCGTCCATGGTGTCGCCGTCGGCGACCGTGTCCTGATCTCCTGCATCAAATCGTGCGGCCACTGCCCCAACTGCCGCACCGGCCTGTACTCGCACTGCCTCGGCGGGGAGGGGCAGTCCGGCATCGGCTGGGTCCTGGGCCACCTGATCGACGGCACCCAGGCCGAGTACGTGCGGATCCCCTACGCCGACAACTCCTTGTACAAGCTGCCCGACGGCGTCAGCGACGCCGAGGCCGCCATGCTTTCGGACATCCTGCCCACCGGCTTCGAAATCGGTGTCCAGGCGGGCCGCGTCAAGCCCGGTGATGTGGTGGCGGTCATCGGGGCCGGCCCCGTCGGGCTGGCCGCCATCGCCACGGCCGGACTCTACGGTGCCGCGGCCATCATCGCCGTCGACGTCGACCAGAACAGGCTTGAGCAGGCTTTGGAGTTCGGGGCCACAGCCACCGTTGACTCTTCGGCCGGGGATTGGGAGAAGCAGGTCCTGGCCCACACCGACGGTGCCGGAGTGGACGTAGCCATCGAAGCGGTCGGGGTCCCCCAAACATTCACCATGGCCCTCGGGATCGTCCGCCCCGGCGGCAACGTCGCCAACATCGGCGTCCACGGCCGCAGTGTGGACCTTCCCCTACAGGATCTGTGGATCCGCAACATCAACATCAGCATGGGACTGGTGAACACGAACACCACCCCCATGCTGCTCAAACTCGTCGCCGGACACAAGCTCCCGGCCGCCATGTTTGCCACCCACACCTTCGACTTCGAGCACATCCTCGACGCCTACGACACCTTCTCCCGGGCGGCGCAGACCAAGGCGCTCAAGGTCATTATCACCCGCACCAACCCCCAGCAGTGAGTGAAAGGCGCATCAGCCATGGAACAGATCACCATCATCGGCAGCGGCAGCATGGCCCGGGCCCTCGCAGTCCGCATGCTCGCGGGCCGGCACTCCGTGCAGATCCTGGGCCGCAACGGTGAAAAGACCCGCGAACTCGTCGAATCCCTCGGTGCCGGCGCCCAGGGCGGCGGCGAAGGGGCAGCCATCGAAGGCGGCATCGTCTTCCTGGCCGTCCCGTACGAGGAAGGCAAGAACACCGTCATCTTCTATGGCGAGGCACTGGCAGGTCGCGTTGTTGTCGACATCAGCAATGCCGTGGACCTGGCCACCTTCGACCAATTGAGGATCCCCGCAGGCACCTCCGCGGCCGAGGAGATCGCCAAGCACGCCTCCAAGGACGCCCTGGTGGTGAAGGCCTTCAACACCTGCTTCGCCGGGCCGCTGGCGGCCGGCCAGGTGGCCGGCGTGCCGCTGGACGTTTTCATCGCCGGCGACTCCCAGGATGCCAAGACCAAGGTCAGCGCCGTCGTGGCCGCTTCCGGACTGCGCCCCATCGACGCCGGACCGCTCCGGCGGGCACGCGATCTGGAGGCCATGATGCTCCTGGTCATGGGCCTTCAAGTCAACCCGAACCACAACAACTTCAACTGGGACACCTCCCTCAAACTCCTCCCCTAGGACTGTCATGGACACCACAGCCACCCATCCGAACCGCATTGTCGTCGGCATCGACGGATCCGACTACTCCACGCACACCCTCACCACGGCAGCCACGTTCTCGAACGCGATGAATCTGCCGTTGGCGATCATCAGCTGCTGGAGCCGGTCCGACATCTACTTCGCAGCAGAGATTCCGGTCGGCGGATTCCCCGAAGCCGGCATCCTGGAGGATGAAGCCACCCGTCTGGTGGAGCAGGCCGTCGAACGTGCGTTCGGCCCAGAGCGGCCCGCCGGCCTGGTGGTCACCGTCAGATACGGCAACCCCGCACAGATCCTGATCGAGGAAAGCCGGAATGCCCGTCTGCTGGTGCTGGGCCGCCGCGGACGGGGCGGCTTTCTCGGACTCCGGATAGGCTCCGTGTCCGCCGCCTGCGCGGCACACGCCCACTGCCCAGTGCTCATCGTCAACGAACAGGCCTAGGACCCCATCAGGCACCCCGCCACGGACTGTACGGATGGCGCCATGATCCTCCTCCGGCGATATCCAATGATCACGGCCACCATCGTGGTGGGGGCCGTAGTTCTGGCCTTGCTCCTGCTCGGCCAAGGGTCTGCGGCCAGGTGGGTGGCCAGCACCTTTGCCGTGGCCGCTGCCCTTCTCCGCGGCGCCGCCATGGCCAAGGACATCGCCCACGGGCGGTGGGGCGTCGATATTCTGGCCATCACGGCCATCGCCAGCACCGTGGTCGTGGGCGAGTACATTGCCGCACTGATCGTCGTCCTGATGCTCGCTGGAGGCTCCGCTTTGGAGGACTACGCCTCGGGACGGGCGCAGGCCGAACTCGGCGCACTGCTCGCCCGCGCCCCGCAGATCGCGCACAGGGAGGCGGAGGGGGGCATTCTTGAGGACATCGTCGTCGCCGACGTCCTCCCCGGCGACGTGCTTGTACTGCGCCCCTCGGAGGTGGTGCCCGTCGACGGCAGGCTGTTGTCTGCCTCTGCAGCCTTTGATGAATCAGCGATCACCGGTGAGAGTCTTCCCGTGGACCATGTCGTGGGCGACGCCGTGTTGAGCGGGTCGGTGAACGGCGATGCGGCCGTCAGGCTGGCAGCCACCGCTACGGTGGAGGATTCCCAGTACAGCCGGATCGTGGCGCTGGTCCAGGAAGCGGCCAACAGCCGCGCCCCGGTGGTCCGTCTGGCCGACCGCTACGCCGTCCCCTTCACCCTTGTGGCCCTGTTGCTGGGTGTGGCGGCCTGGTTGGCCAGCGGGGACCCTGTGAGGTTTGCAGCGGTGTTGGTGGTTGCCACGCCCTGCCCCCTGCTGATCGCCGCCCCGGTGGCCTTCCTGGGTGGTATGAGCCGGTCCGCACGCAATGGAATTATCGTCAAGAATGGCGGGACGTTGGAACAGCTGGCCCGCATCAGGACGGTGGTCTTCGACAAGACCGGCACCCTGACCAGGGGTCGCCCGGCGTTGGAGGAGGTCAGGACAATGCCCGCCCCTGCCGGCATGGTTGGCCCCGCGGAACTGCTGGCCCTGGCGGCGTCGGCCGAGCAGTATTCCTCCCACGTCCTGGCCGCTTCGGTGGTCAAGGCTGCACTTGCCCGCGGATTGGAGCTGCGGCAGCCGGACGAGGCCGCCGAGCACGCCACCGACGGTGTGGCCGCCATCGTGGGCGGCCACACCGTTGTCGTCGGCAAGCAATCCTTCGTGGCACGAACATCGGGGCCGGTTCCTGGGACGGAGCTCACCAGTGGACAGCTTGCCGTGTATGTCGGCATCGATGGCCGCTTTGCCGGAACCCTGATCATGAGCGACCCGCTGCGCGAAAACGCTTTGGAGACACTGGCCAGCTTGCGGCGGCTTGGCGTACGGAAGGCCTGGATGGTAACCGGCGATGCCCAGGCCACCGCCGACCACATCGCCGCTCTGGCCGGGATCTCCGAGGTCCGGGCTGAGTGCCGGCCCGAAGACAAGGTGGCCATTGTCCGCTCCATGGAGCTGCGGCCGGTCATGATGGTCGGCGACGGCGTCAATGACGCCCCCGTACTTGCCGCCGCGGAGGTCGGCGTCGCCATGGGTGCCAAAGGATCCACCGCTGCAAGCGAATCAGCGGATGTGGTGGTGATGGTGGACAACCTTGCCAAGGTGTCCAGAGCCGTCCGAATCGGCCAGGACACCATCCGCATAGCCGTACAGAGCATTTGGATCGGCATCGGGCTCAGCCTGGGGCTGATGGTGTTGGCAGCTGCCGGTTTCATCCCCGCCGTCGCCGGGGCGCTGAGCCAGGAGCTGATCGACTTGGCCACCATCCTCAACGCCCTGCGTGCGTTGAAGTGGCGCGAACGCGCCGAAGGGGCCGGCAACCACCCGCCTAGCCCCGGGCCGCCCCCGGCAGGTCAGCAACAGGAGCGGCCAGCTGCGCCTTCACTCCACCACGGGTCACCAGAGTCGGGCAGGTGATGTGGGTGAGGATGTCGGAGCCGACGGTGCCAATCAGCACCTGTTTCAGGGCCCCCCGGCCGCGGCTGCCGACGACCAGCAATTCAGCGCCCTCGGCGGCCCGGACCAACGCCTCAGCCGGGGTGCGCCGGCTTTCAAAGACATAGCGGACCTCCAACTCTGGATAGCGGGTGGCAAGGGTTTCTGCCGCTTCGCCGAGGATCCTTTGCTGGTCCGCTTCGATCTTCGCCTGGACGGATTCCTGCGGCAGGTGTCCGCGAAGCCAGGGGTTGGGGATGGGGTTGGCATGGACGACAGTCAGGCCGTGGCCGAGGCTGTGGGCTTCCGCAGCGGCAATCCGCAGAGCCGTATTCGACTCCGGCGAACCATCGACACCGACCACAACTCCGGTGCCAGGGAGCACCGGCCGGCGGGGAACCACCGCAACGGTGCACCTGCTCACTGTCGCGATTTGGAGGCTGACGGCGCCGAACCCCTCCCCGTGGCGGCCCGGGTGTTTGTCGGTGCCCACCACCACCAGGGCGGCCTTGGCCGACAGTTCACTCAGCACGGCCGCCGGCTCACCCATCCGCACCAGCGTATGCACGGATGATGCCGGAACCACAGCGGATATCCGCTGCCTCTCGGATTCCAGAAGATGGGCAAAGGCCTTCATGACCGACGGAAAGAACTCGTCCTCACTCGGGAGCCAGTACTCGGGAACACTGTGCACAAGAAGCATGTCGCTGCCGAGCCGTTGCGCGCGGCGCGCGGCCCAATCCACGGCGCCTTGGGCCGTTGCCGAGCCATCTATGCCCACGATGATCAAGCGTGTCATCTCCGTTGCTCCTTCGGTGGATTCTCGACAGGGCTGCGGCTTCGCCCCGTCAGCGCGGGTTGGCGAGGTTGATGGTTTCCAAGTGTTCCGGGACGCGCGCATTCCATCCCAGCTCATGCTTGATGCGCCGCCTGAGCGCGTCGGAGGATGCGGGTTCGCCGTGGGTGATGTAGGTCATGCGCGGCGCCGTCGGGGCCGCCTTCATCCAGCGCAGCAGGAAGTCAGCGTCGGCGTGGGCGGAGAAGCCGTCGATCGCGACGACGTCGGCACGGATCGACACATCCTCACCATAGATGCGAAGCATCCGGCGTCCATCCACCAAGTCCGCACCCCGCGTTCCGCCGGCCTGGTAGCCCGCCAAGACGATGGCGTTCTTCGGGTCCCCGCCATAGGCCGCGATGTGGTGCAGGATCCTGCCACCGGTCAACATGCCGCTGGCGGAAATGATGATCATCGGTCCACCGCGCAGATTGAGCAGCTTTGAATCATCGGCGGTTCGTGTCATCGTGGCCAGCCCGTACATCTGGGCGAACTCCCTGTCGCTGATCCGGTGCTCGTTGCGGTGCTGTTGGTACATTCGCGAGGCGTCGATGGCCATGGGGCTGTTGAGATAGATCGGAATCTCCGGCAGTCTGCCCTTGGCGCGCAGCCGGGAGAGGTGCAGCAGCAGCGTCTCGGCGCGGCCGACGGCGAAGGCGGCAATCAGGACCACGCCGCCGCGTTTGGCCACCGTGTTCACAAGCTCCCCGAGTGCCTCGCCGGGGTCCTCGTCCGGGTGGGATCTGTTGCCGTAGGTCGATTCAGTGACAAGGACGTCCACAGATTCCAAACCCCGCGGCGGAAACATCAGCGGGTCGTCCGCCCGGCCCAGATCCCCAGTGAAGTGGACTGCCACCCCATCGACGTCCAGATGCACCTGGGCGGCGCCCAGGATGTGCCCGGCAGGAACAAATGTTGCCTGCATTCCGGGCGCGGCGTCAAAGGGCGCATCGAAGTCACGGGGGCGGAAGCTCCTGAGCGACTTCACGGCATCTTCGGCCGTGTACAGTGCCGTGGGTGGTTGGTGGATCGAGGATCCGCGCCGCTGGGCATAGCGCGCCTCTTCCTCCAGGAGGTGCCCGCTGTCGGGCAGCAGCAGAGTGCACAACTGGGCGGTCCCCTCGGTGGAATAGATGGGGCCCCTGAATCCATCCCTCACCAGCATCGGCAGGTAGCCGGTGTGGTCCAGATGCGCGTGGGTGATGACGACGGCGTCGATGGAAGACGCCGGAACCGGCAGTGGTGCACGGTTGCGTTCACGCAGCTGCTTGTAGCCCTGAAAGAGGCCGCAGTCGATCAGCACCCTGCGCCCACCGGCGTCGAGCAGATACTTCGACCCCGTCACGGTCTCCGTTCCGCCCAGGAAGCGCAATCGTGGATGTCTTTCAATGGCCATGGTGCGCCTCCCGGTCCACGCTATTCATAGGACACCAGGCCGATGCCGATCTTGTTGTGGACGGCCGTGACGGCCGGCGACGCCCAGGCAGCGTGTTCAGCCTGTTTGCGCTCGGTCCACGAAGGCACCCGGCCAGTCAACGTGACCTCGGTGCCGTTGACGGTGACGGCAATCTTCTCTGCGTCCAATGCGGCGTTCCGTGCCAGCGCGTTCCGGATCCGCACCGACGTGTCCTCGGCCGAGGGCCGGTCTGTCAGAGCCAGACGGTCCTCCACATGGCGGACGCCGGCGATGTTGGCCACGGCACGTGCCACCACGCCACGCTGATAGTTCCACTCCAAGGTCCCTGTCAGCTCGACCGCGCCGTCCCGAATCGTGGCCTGGATGGGTGCGGCCGGCTCGATGCCGAGGGATGCCACAGTTGACCTGACGGCGTCGGCAATATGCGCATCAGTGGCGGGCGTGCCGGCAGTTTCAACGACGAGGTCATCGGCAACCGTCGCGACTCCGCGGACCCGCAGAGCGGCCTTTCCCGCGGCGATGCGCTCCGGAAGGCTGGCGACTGACCCTGACAGCGTGACGGCCCCGTCGTGGACGGACACACCTATGCCGGCACTGTCGACGTCGGGAGTCCATTTCAGCTCATCCATCACATCCGACTGGACCTTCAGGTCAGACTTGGCGGCGGTTCCGGCCATGATGTCGGCTCCTTATGCTGCTTCGGCGCCCCCTGGACGGGGGCTGGCTCCTACCGTCCAGTTCAGCTGTCGTTGCCTGTCGGCGATAGAGGCCAAAGTCCCACCGGACCATGACCTGCCCCGGGGCCTTTGGCCCTAGCCATCAAACCTGAACACGGTGCATGGTCGTATCAGCCGGTCCGTCCAGCAGAAGCCCGGCCCCGCCCGCCTCGTCTCTCCCGAACGGAGCATGATGCATATCCTGGTCCTGAACTGCGGCTCGTCCACCCTCAAGTACCAGCTCCGTTTGGTTGCTGCCTCCGGTGGGTCCGCCTCGGATCAGGTGTTGATGGTCGGATCCGTTGACACCTCGCAGGCCGGAGGTGCTCCCAGCCCCTCCGGTGTCATCGCCGGGGCCGTTGCCGCCATCGCCGCCCAGGCCGGCGCGGTCCTCGGTCAGAAGCACCTCGACGCCGTCGGCCACCGGGTGGTCCATGGCGGGCAGCACTTCTCCACACCAGTTCTGCTGACGGAGGCGGTCGTGGAGCGGTTGCTGGAACTGACCCCGCTGGCGCCCTTGCACAATCCTGCGAGTCTGGCTGCCTTCCGAGCCATCCAAGGGATCTGGCCCAACCTCCCACAGGTGGCCGTCTTCGATACAGCCTTCCACCGAACCATGCCGGAGTCAGCATGGCGCTATGCGTTGCCGGAACCGGTTTATGGCACGTACGGGATCCGCCGGTATGGCTTCCATGGAATCTCTGTGGGCTTTGTTACCGCTGCAGCGGCCAGGCATCTCGATACTCCAGTGGACCGGTTCAATGCGATCGTTGCACATGTCGGCAACGGGGCCTCTGTGACAGCCATCCGCAACGGATCAAGCGTTGACACGTCCATGGGATTCACGCCGATGTCCGGATTGGTCATGGGCACCAGGGCCGGTGATCTGGATGCGGGCATCCTGCTGTTCCTCCTGCGGCAGGGCATGGATTCCCAGGTTTTAGAGACAATCCTCGAACATGGCAGCGGGCTGAAAGCCTTGGCCGGGACCACTGATGTCCGCTCCATCGAAGAGTCGGCCGCCGCGGGCCTGGACTCTGCCCAACTTGCCCTCGACATCGCTGCCTACCGTTTGGCAAAGTATGTCGGGGCCTACCATGTAGCCGTTGGCGGGGCCCGTGCGCTGGTCTTCACCGGCGGGATCGGGGAGCACTCTGCGGTGTTCCGTGCCAACGTGGTCGGCCGGCTCGGAGCCTTGGGCCTGGCCATCGACTCTTCGGCGAACCTGCCCGGCTCCACGGGACCGCGCACCATCAGCACCTCTTCTTCAGCCTTTCCGGTCCTGGTGGTGCCCACGGATGAAGAGCGGGCCATCGCCGAGGCCACCGCTGTTCTGATCAGGACAGCCGCCGGATCGCCGTAGGCACCGGGCCTCCTAGTGCCGGGCACCTCCGCCGCCCACCGACTTGGCCGGAATGCTGAAGCGGGCGGCACGGCGGTGGATGTGGTGGGCACGTCCACGCACCACGGGGACCCGGGATGGTGTTGCGGGCAGCGCAAAGAAGCGCTTCTTGGCCGTCTCCACCAACACCAGGTACAACACCGTCATGGCCAGCAGTGCGAGGAAGAACGGCATCGGGAGCGGGGAAAATCCCAAAATTGCGCCCAATGGGGACAACGGGAGGTAGATGCCCGCGGCCACCACTCCCAGCGTGGCAAGCACCAGCCCCCTTGAAGGACGGCTGCGGAAGAAGGGCACCCGCCGGGTCCTGATGGCAAAAATGATCAAGCTCTGCGTGGCAATCGACTCAATGAACCAGCCTGTCCGGAATTCGCCCGGTGCCGCAGTGAACACGAAGATCATCATTGCGAAGGTGGCAAAGTCAAACAAGGAGCTGATGGGTCCAAAGAGCAGCATGAAGTGGCGGATGGTCGCAATGTTCCAATGCGAGGGTGCCTGGAGCTGCTCAGCATCAACCTTGTCGCCAGGAATCGCCAGCTGGCCTGTGTCATAGAGCAGGTTGTTGAGCAGAATCTGCCCCGGCAGCATGGGCAGGAAGCTCAGGGCAACTGAGGCCGCCGCGGCACTGAACATGTTGCCAAAGTTGCTCGACGTTCCCATCAGGACGTATTTGATGGTGTTGGCAAAGATCTGCCGCCCCACGACAATCCCCTGCGCCAGGACGGCCAGGTCCTTATCCGTCAACACAATGTCCGCTGCGTCTTTGGCCACATCGGTGGCGCTGTCGACAGAGATGCCTACATCGGCGCTGTGCAATGCCAGCGCATCGTTGACCCCATCGCCCAGAAACCCAACAGCCCGCCCGTTGGTGCGCAGGAGCCGGACCACCCGGGCCTTCTGTTCCGGGGAAACACGGGCGAAGACCACTGCGTCGCGGACGGCCATGCCAAGGTCGGCGTCGTCCATGGCGTCAATGTCCACCCCTGCCAGCACCTTCCCCGCCGGCAGCCCCAGATCATGGCACACCTTGGCAGCCACCCTGGCGTTGTCTCCCGTCGCCACTTTGACGGCGACGCCGAGTGACGCCAGCTGCGCCAAGGAATCCCTGGCGCTGGATTTCGGACTATCCAGGAAGACCAGGAATCCGGCCAGCACCAAACCATGTTCGTCCAAGGCGGTGACGGTTTCCTGGCCCGGACATTCCCTGGACGCCACGGCAACCACCCGTGAGCCGGCGTCGAACTGGGCGTCGAGTACCCGCAGCACCTCCGCCGTCGGTGCAGCGCACCGGCCCATGACGTCCTCCGGCGCTCCTTTGGTGATCAGCAGCCTCGTGCCTGTGGCGTCTTGGACCAGAACACTTGTCATCCGGCGGTGGTGGTCGAACGGGAGCAGGCCGATCCTCCGGTAGCCGGCCACGGCGGGAACTGCTCCTGCGGGCGACTCCCACAGGGCTGCGTCCAGGGCATTCTGTCCGACACCCGTGGGGACCCCGTGGTTGTAGTCGGCCTCGGTGGCCAACAGACCAAGTACCGTCAGGGCCGCTGCGTCGCAGCCTTCCGCCGCGGGAATGGCCTCCATGAAACTGATCCGGCCTTCGGTCAGCGTGCCGGTCTTGTCGGTCACAAGCACATCCATGTCCCCTAGGTCCTCGATGCAGACCAGGCGCTTGACCAGGACTCCCCGCAGTGCCAGCTGCCGGGTCCCGGCTGCGAGGCAGGTGCTGACCACTGCGGGGAGCAGCTGGGGGGTGATGCCCACGGCAATGGCAAGGGAGAACAGGAGTGCCTCGATCAGCGGCCGGTGCAGGAGCAGGTTCGCCGCGAAGATCAGGGTCGTCAGCACCGCGGCAACCTGCAACAACAAGTAGGAGAACCGTTTGAGCCCCAACTGGAATTCGGTCTGTGGCTGCCGCTCCCCCAATCCCAGGGCTATCCTGCCAAACTCTGCCTGCCCCCCGGTTGCCACCGCCACGCCGGTGCAGTTTCCGGCTTGGACGATGGTGCCCATGAAGGCGCAGCATGCCAAGTCGGCCAGGGCTGTTGGCCCGGTGACCGGCTCCGTGGCCTTTTGCGCCGGCATCGATTCGCCGGTCAGGATGCTCTCATCGCACAGGAGACCATCGACCTCCAAGAGCCGGAGGTCCGCCGGGACCACGGAACCCAACCCCAGCTGCACGATGTCCCCGGGCACCAGATCAACAACGTCGACGTCCTGGGTGCGGCCGTCGCGCAAGACTACCACCCGGTGTTTGACCAGTGAGTGCAGTGCTTCGGCGGCACGTTCGGCCCGGTATTCGTTCCCAAACCCGAGACCGATGCTGGCAACCAGGATGACTCCGATCACGATGGAATTCGTCGCGTCCCCCAACAGGAACGACACGCAGGCTGTAGCGGCCAGCAGGATCAAGACAGGGCTGCCACATTGCCGCAGGAGCACCTTGGCGGCATTTGCCTTGTGGCCGCGCACAGCGTTTGGCCCATACTGCGCCAATCTGGCCGCCGCTTCAGCACTGCTCAGTCCACGCATTCCGACCTCCAGCGTAGCCAGGACGTCCAGGACACTGGCCTGGGCCATGGCAAAGACTGCATCGGCTGGAGGGGCCTGCATCGCGGCGGCCTCAGCACCTGTTCGGAATGCCCTCATGGGCAGCACCGCCCGTCCGCTCGCGCAGGCATCGACGAAGACCCATCATCTGTCCCATGGTTCCCGGCTGCGGTGCGAACCAACAGGGCCCAACGGCCCTAACGTTGCCGGATCCGCTGTGCGAGCGTAGGAGAGAAGGCGCATCCCTGTGCAGAAATCCGCCACCAGGCCAGCCATCGGAGAGAACAATGAACGATCCAGCCCTGTCCGCCACCGCCGCCGCAGGCACGGGCGCCCCCCTGCCCACGGCGGAACTGGAGCTGATGAACCGGTACTGGCAGGCGGCAAACTACCTCACTGTGGCACAAATCTATCTTCAGGAGAACGTGCTGCTTCGCGATCCCCTCCAGCCGGGGGACATCAAGAGCCGCCTGCTCGGCCACTGGGGAACCAGCCCCGGACTCTCGCTCGTCTACGTCCACCTGAACCGGCTCATCCGCAACACCGGAGCCCGTCTGCTATTCGTCGCCGGCCCCGGCCATGGGGGTCCGGCCGTGGTGGCCAACATCTATCTCGAGGGCAGCTACACAGACATCTACCCCTCGATCTCCCGCGACACCGAAGGGCTGCGAAAGCTCGCCCGGCAGTTCTCCACCCCGGGCGGCATTTCCAGTCATGTCGGTCCGGCAACGCCAGGATCCATCCACGAGGGAGGCGAACTAGGGTACTCGCTCATGCATGCCACGGGCGCCGTCATGGACTCGCCGGAGCTGATCGCCGTCTGCGTAGTCGGAGATGGAGAGGCGGAGACCGCACCACTGGAGGGATCGTGGAAGGCTCCCGCCTTCCTCAACCCCGTGCGTGACGGTGCCGTGCTGCCGGTCCTGCACTTGAACGGCTACAAAATTTCCGGCCCCACGGTGCTTGGCCGGCGGAGCGACGAGGACGTTGCCGCGCTGCTGCGGGCGCACGGCTGGGATCCGGTGGTCGTTTCCGGCGAAGACCCTCGCCGGGTCCATGCGGCGATGGCTGCCGCCGTCGACGGCGCCTACACACGCATCCGCCAGATCCAGCGCCAGGCAAGGATCAGCAAAACCGATGCGATTCCCTTATGGCCGGCCATCATCCTCCGCACACCCAAGGGATGGACCGGCCCCCACACCGTCGACGGGGTGTTGGTCGAGGGAACCTTCCGCTCCCACCAGGTTCCACTGTCGGGAGTGCGGGACAACCCGGCGCATCTGGCCCAATTGGAACAATGGATGCGTTCCTACCATCCGGAGGAATTGTTCGATGAGGCAGGCCGATTGACACCGGAGCTGGCGGCGCTGGCGCCCGAAGGTGACCTGCGCATGGGGTCAGCTCCACCGGCCAACGGCGGCAGCACGGCCGGTGTCCTGGGCCTGCGCCCGCTGGAGAGCTACGCCTTGCACATCACCAGCCCCGGCACCCTTATGGCCGAAACCACCCGACCCCTGGGCCAACTGTTAAGGGACATCTATCTGGACACCGCGGCAGACCCTCGGTTCCGGCTGTTCTGCCCCGACGAAACCAACAGCAACAGGCTGGGGGCCGTCTTCGAAGCCACCAACCGGTGCCTGATGGAACCGGGGCGCGACGTCGGTGACAGGGTGTCGCCGGATGGCCGGGTGATGGAGGTTCTTTCCGAGCACCTGTGCCAGGGCTGGCTGGAGGGGTACCTGCTCACCGGCAGGTACGGGCTCTTTGCCAGCTATGAGGCCTTCGCCATGGTCAGCGCCTCGATGACGGTGCAGCATGCCAAGTGGCTCCAACATGCCAGAGAGGTCCCTTGGCGCCGGCCGGTGCCCAGTTTGAACATGCTCCTCACCTCCACCTGCTGGCGCAATGACCACAATGGGTTCAGCCATCAAGGCCCGGGCCTGATCGACACCGTCCTGTCCCTCTCGGGCACTGTCATCCGCGTCTACCTGCCTCCGGATGCCAACACCCTCCTCGCCGCCGCTGAACACTGCTTGACCAGCCACGACTATGTCAATTTGCTCGTTGTCGACAAGCAGTCCCACCCCCAATATCTCGATCTGGCCCAGGCACGCCTCCATGCGGCAGCCGGCGCGTCCGTTTGGAAGTGGGCCGGCAACGACGACGGCGACGGCGCTCCGGACATCGTCCTGGCCTGTGCCGGGGACGTCCCAACGGAGGAGACCCTGGCGGCCGCCTGGTTGCTGCAAACATACATGCCAGCCCTGCGGGTCCGGGTGGTCAACATCATGGATGTGCTCAAGCTGGTGCCGCCGGACGCCCACCCGCACGGACTGTCGCCGGCGGCCTTCGAGAAGTTGTTCACCGCAGACACTGACGTCGTTGTCGCTTGGCACGGCTATGCCCGGGCCTTCCACCAACTCCTCCACGGCAGACCAAACCCGCAGAGGTTCCATGTGCGCGGCTACACCGAGCAGGGCACCACCACCACGCCATTCGACATGGTGGTCTTGAACCGGATGAGCCGCTACCACCTCGTCCTGGCGGCGCTTGATCGGCTGCACGGCAGCTTTGATGGATCCGGTGAACTGTCCCAGTACTGCACACTGATGCTCGCCCGTCATGAGGCCTACGTCCACGAATTCTTCCAAGACATGCCTGAAGTCCGCCGCTGGGCGTGGTCCCCGCCCACCGCGTGATCCGCCAGCTGGCCGGGAATTGTCTGGACCATCGAAGCATTGATTCCGCCCAGTGTTCTCAAAGAATCCTCCAAGGAACCACCCGCACAATTGACTGAAAGATGTCGTCGAACCTGGAGGCAGGAGCAGGAAATGCATCCATGCGCAGGCAAACCGTGCCCCTGCCTCGCCGGTGCACCCTACTCACCGGAGATCCCGTAGTGACGGCGCGGAAGGCGCCGGCATTGCGGCCCCTGGCCGACGCGGTGAACCGCGAGCGGCGCGTGCGCCTGAGGCGCAGGCTGCGGATGGCCGACGGCATTGCCGTTCTCTGCTGGCTCTCTGCTGCGGTGGCGGTGGCGCTCTACATTGCCTACGGCGGCCTGGCTGGCATCGCTGATCCCGGGGCTGCCGTCAGCGCAGCGGGAGTGCTTGCCGGTTTGGCCGGGACCGACCTGATCCTGATCATGCTGGTCCTTGCCGCGCGCATTCCGCTCCTGGATAGAGCCATCGGCCAGGACATTGCGATGGCGTGGCACCGTCGGCTCGGAAAACCCGCCCTGTATCTAATCCTGGCACATGTGGTCCTGCTGACGGCCGGCTACGCGCTCGGCGACGGTTCCACCGTTGCGGACGAAACCGTTGTCCTCTTCAATACCCCGGACATGGCCATCGCCTATCTGGGGCTTGGGCTGCTCGTTGTGGTGGTGGTGTCCTCGCTCATTGCCGTCCGGCTGCGCTTTCCCTATGAGGCATGGCACCTGATCCACATGGTCAGCTACGTGGCGGTCCTCGTTGCTGTACCCCACCAGCTCAGCATCGGCGGTGTCCTGGCCGACGGCACCGGTGCACGCCTCTATTGGATCGGCCTGTACGTGCTGGCCTTTGGCTCCATCCTTTGGTTCCGCTTTGCCCTGCCCATGTGGCGGTCGCACCGCCACCAGATCCGCGTCAGCGCGGTGGAACGGATTGCGCCAGGCGTTGTCTCCATCCACCTGACCGGAATTGCTCTGGACCGGCTTGGTACGGCGGGCGGGCAGTACGCCATTTGGCGATTCTGGACCGCCCAGACTTGGTGGCATGCACACCCGATCTCCTTCTCAGCAGTCCCCACACGGTCGACGGCGCGCATCACTGTTCGCGATCTGGGACGCGGAAGCGCCGGCATCTCCCGGGTTCGTGTTGGCACCCGCGTCTCCGTCGAGGGACCCTATGGACTCTTCACCACAGCTGCGCGGAGCGCTCCCTATCTGGCCGTCGTGGCGGCCGGCATCGGAACCACCCCGATCCGGGCGATGCTGGAAGATTCCCGGCTGGGCCCCGGCGAGGCGACGGTGCTGTTGCGTGCCACGGACGATTCGCAGAACTACTTGTGGGGCGAAGTAGCCGCGCTGACCCGGTCGGTCAATTGCCACGTATATTCCATGGTTGGCCGGCGCCCTCCGGGCCTCGCGACGTGGCTCTCGGAACAGGCGCTGGCCTCTGGTGTGACTCTGGCGTCCGTGTTTCCCCGGCTCGCAGAATCGGACCTTTATGTCTGCGGACCGCAATCGTGGGCCGACCTGGTGGTCAGGGACGCCAAGAACGCGGGTCTGCCCGCCCACAGAATCCACGTCGAAAGATTTGACTGGTGAGAGTACGGGCCATCCTTGGGGCTCTGGTGTCATCCACCGTCGTTTTGGTGGTGGCATGGCAGCTGGGCGAGCAGGCCCACCTGTCCTCAACCAATGGCGTGGTGGCCGTCCAGGTGCCCACCGGGTCGCCCGGGGCTGCTGCGGCCACACCCCCGCCGTCTGCCGCGACGGCGCCGTCCGCGGCTGTTCTGCCTCCCGTCGCAGCCGCCGCCTCGGGAACCTATGTGGGGGCGAGCATCCCCACCCGGTTTGGGAATGTACAGGTCCAGATCACTGTGTCCTCAGGAACCATCACCGACGTCACAGCCCTCCACCTAACCGACGCAGACGGCAAGTCCCGCCAGATCAGCAACAGGGCAGCCCCGGTCCTCCGTGCAGAAGTACTGGCTGCCCAGTCGGCGCATGTCAACGGGGTTTCAGGGGCGACCTACACCACGGACGGATACGTCCAATCGTTGCAGTCGGCCATCGACCAGGAAAAGTAGCCGTTCATGGCCACCGAGACATTTGAAACGATGGGGACGGTCGTCAGCATCGCCTTCCCCGCCACACCTCCCACGCCCGATGTGATGGAACAGGTGCGCGGATCATTTTCGAGCTTGGATCAAAGGTTCAGCCTCTACCGGCCATTATCGGAGATCAGCCGGGTGGCGCGCGGAGAATTAACCGTGCCACAGACAGGACCAGCGTTCCGTGATGCCTATGCCCAGGCCCTGCACTGGCGTTCTTTGACCCATGGCGCGTTCACTCCCCACCGGCCCGACGGCGTCATTGACCTCTCCGGCCTTGTCAAAGCCCACGCCATTGATGCCGCCGGGCGGGTTCTGCTCCGCGCCGGCGTGCCGGACTGGATGATCAATGCCGGAGGAGACATTCTGGCCCATGGTTCGGCAAAAGGGCAGGCCTGGCGGGTGGGGATCGTGGACCCGTCAAACCGTTTGGCCCTGCTGGCCGCTGTTGAACTCACCGGCCCCTGGTCCGCCATCGCGACATCGGGCACGTCGGAACGAGGCGACCACATCTGGCGCCTGCCCCACGCCACCGGGTTCTCGCAGGTGTCGGTGCTGGCCCGGGACATTGTCAGTGCCGATGTGCTGGCCACCGCGATTCTGGCCGGTGGTGTTGAAACGCTCAACCATGCCACCGATTCCTGGGACATCGACGCCGTGTGCACCGACGCGGCCGGATCCCTGACCATGACCGGTCGCGTACGTCGCCGGCTCACCGACCCTGACCATCAGGGACGGGGATGGGTTCCTAGTACAAATCGTCCGACGTCAGCTCATCGTTTTCCACGCCGCGATGAATTCGGCGGCCCGTGATTGCCGTAGGGATGATCTCCACAAAAACCCGTTTTCTGATGGCTGTCATCGGTTTGCGGTGTAGGGTTTCGGCAGCTTCGATGTCAGCTGCTGATTCCAGCCACCTGGCCTTGCCCTTGACCACCACGCTCCACACGGAGTTGATGCCGATGCCGTCAGCTTCCAACGCAACATTCTCGTTGACGGTGAGGCCGAACAACTTGTCGCCGGGGTTTGTTGCAAATAGGATCCTGCCATCGTGGGCGAGGAAGTTGACGGGATAGATCTCCGGCAGGTTGTTGACACTCAAGGCCAGCCTGCCCAGCGACGCACCAAGCAGTACATTCCAGCATTCTTCCTCGTCAAGCACTTCTGTAGGGTTCAGCGCATCGGGTGTCATCGTTGGTCCTTTCAAGGCTCAAGCATTTTTCATCATGGAGTGGTCTGCCCGCTGGCAGTCCAGAGAGTGCGTCATTGTCCACTATCCTCTCGCATCGAGATCCCGCCATTCGGTTACGTTGACGGCGTGATGGGGCGGATCCGCGTGATGATCGTGGGGCAAGGCAGATGGGCAAGGACCGTGTGGGCAGTTGAGCCGAGAAGGAGCCTCTTGAAACTACCTCGACCCCGGCTGCCGAGGACCAGCAGCTGGGCATTCGAGGCTGCCTGCGCCAGGGCCGCCGCCGGCTCGTTGCCGGTTTCCAGGACCTGGTGCACCACAAGGTCGGGATACTTGTCGCGTAGGCCGGCAGCGGTTTCCGCCAACACCAGACGCTCCTCCTCTTGGATGATGGTGGCGAAGTTGCTCTCCGGCATGCCCTTCTCCACACGGGGAGCCGGGCTTCGAAATGCGTGCAGCACCGTTAAATCCTGGCCGCCGCGGTCCGCTTCGGCGGCGGCGAAGGCCACCGCCTGGGTGGATTCTTCCGAGCCGTCCACCCCTACCACGACCCCGTGTCTGTCGTTGTCGTCGTGTTCACCGACGACGGCCACCGGGCACGCAGCCACGGCGGCAATCTGCAGGGCACGATCGGCCACGGGCCCCTCCGGCCACGCATGCCCCGAACCAACCACCACCATGGAAGCCTTCTTGGACCAGTGCCGCAGGCTGTAGCCGGGGCTGCCAAAGACCAGCTTCGCGTTGACCTCAACGGAAGGCTCGACGACGGCGGCACGGGCCTTGGCACGTTCGAGCAGGTCCAGACCGTGCTTCCTGAGCACCTCGCTGAACTCGATGGACTGGTACGTCCAACGGTCATCGAGGACGTGCACGAGCAGCACCGGCGTCTTTAGCCTTGCGGCCCGGCGCATGGCCCACGCCACGGCTTCCTCACTGGCCCGGGAATCGTTGATTCCGACGACAATTGGATCCTTCATGGCGATCCCTGGTCTTCCTGCAGAAGTACACGCCACCGTCGTGGCTCTAGTTCCTCCAGTCTTTGTCACGCGGCCCATGCCGGTAAGGGTCAGAAGTCCTGATTCAGCCTCCATTCCCGAAGCCAGTCCTGCAATTGTCGGTTCAACGCTGAAGCGCTGTTGTTCGGCCTGCACGCCAGGCCCAGGAATGCCGACTGACCGGCCGGCGAGTGGTCGCTCCTCAGCCGGCACACCAAAAGTCGATGGGCTACCCGCCGCTGCGCAGTTCGGATGAGTGCTCCACGAGCGTAACCTCATACCCCGACCTGCGAATCCAGTACGCCAGGGACGGATTGGCAATGCCTGCACCAACGAACACGACCCTCACCAGGGAATCCTTCCCGCGCAGATTTGATCTGCGGTCCTAACTGGTGGTCTACAGGTTCGCCGCGTGAATATTTGGCATGAATTGCCCCGGCGAGGCCGGCGTACCCCTGGTGTTGGGTGGCTGTGGTGTCGGGTGTTTGAATGGGCACATGGCTGATCGCAGCGTACTCGTCTCCGGCGCCGGCATTGCCGGCTTGACCGCCGCGTTCTGGCTGGCGAAGGCCGGTTGGTCGGTCACGATCGTTGAACGGGCAGCAGGCGCACGATCTAGCGGCAGCCCTGTCGACGTCCGCGCCGGAGCGGTCGCCATTGCACGGCAGATGGGCATCTGGCCGCGCCTGGAGGATGCTGCCACAGGCGTCGAACGCCTGGTCTTCGTCAACGCCGACGGACGACCCCAGGCCACGATCCGCACCCGACAACGCGCCAACCACCACGAGGAGGTCGAGGTCGCACGCAATGACCTCGTCGGTCTGTTGCTCGAGAAAGCCAGAGAGAACAGCCACATCATCCGAGACGACTCAATCGCTGCCCTACACCACGACGAAGGCGGAACCGACGTCGAGTTTCAGCGGAGCCCTTCCGGCCGCTTCGACCTGGTCATCGGAGCCGACGGACTCCACTCCGGCGTTCGGCGCCTGGCATTCGGCCCCGAAGAACAGTTTTCCCGCCCATTGGGCATGTTCGTTGGCACCGTGCGCGCCCCTGTCCCAATCGAGGACCCCCGCAGCGTGCTGTTGTACAACGAACCGGGAACCTCCCTGACCATCCATCCGGCAGGTGGGAAGCCCGGGTTCGCGTTCATCTTCCGTGGGCAACACGCATTCGACCACCGCGACGCGGACCAAGGAAGGCGCCTCGTCGAATCCACCTATGCCGGAGGCGGATGGCTCACCACGTTTGCACTGAAGGAATGGGGTGCGTCCGACGACAGGTACTTCGACGCCGTCACCCGTATCGACGTGCCCCAGTGGGCCGCCGGCCGCGTGGTGCTGCTCGGTGACGCAGCAAGTTGCATCTCGCTCTTCGGTGAAGGCTCCAGCAGTGCAATCGTCGGGGCCAAGACCCTCACCGACGCGCTTGCCGCCCACCCAAACGACCACGCCGCCGCGTTCGCCTGCTATGAAAACACCCACCGCAAACACATCCGGCCGCTGCAACGTAGCGCCACCATCGCATCGCGCCTTCTGGTGCCCCAGACCCGATCAGGCATCACGGTCCGCAACACGGTGCTTAACGCGCTCCCCTTCGAGCACAAGGTGCGAACCGCCCCCTCGAGCGATTCCCACTGATAGACAGCGCCCCTACCGGGCCGGCAGCCTGCCGCTGACAGCCCATACCATTGACCATTGCCTGGTCCCGTTCGCTCTTTCTAATGCCAAGCTTGTCTCGAAACGGCATATGATCCCGTCAGGGAGCTCGCTGGTACAGACGGTGCACGGATGTCCGTCCTGAAACCGGTGCTCTCGACTCCGGTATGCCCTCGGTGTCTCTGCTCCAATCCAGGGCGGCGGGTGTCCGCCGCCTCGTGGGGAGCTGATCCACGGCCGATCGAGATCGAGAGTCCGGGCTCCCCGTTCTGTGTGGATCGGTATCGGAGAAGCATCTGGCAGGTTCTCCGGCGCCGCGGCCATATATGCGTTGCGTGGGCGGCATGTCCCAACTTCGGCCAGCCGGATCGGTGGGCAACCGGACCACAATGATTGCCTCGCCCACTCCCCCGGACACCGCCGGATCCGCCCTCCCGGCAAGAGCCCAAATTCAGGCAGTCATGCAGGGTGGGGGAATTGACCCGATGAAGTGGGTACGACAGTCAAGCAGGACCCAAAAGGCGAACGTGGCCGCGGGGCCCAAACAGGGTGGAAAGGAATTCAAAGAAGTTCGCGCAACATCATGTTGTTGGCGCCCCTTCGAACGATGAACAGGTATCGGGCAGAAAACCGAACCAGAACCCCAGGAATCGAGGACCCGCAGTGATCAGCACCCAGCGCAACCCACACGCCATGAGCCCGTAAAACAGGGCCGACCGGCCTCGCCAAGTGGACTTCGTGTCAACACTTTGGCGGGTTTTGTCCACAGTCAGAGGCCCAAAGGGCCCCTGACCTGCGGAAACACTGTGCCCGAGGTGGGACTCGAACGGGACTGCCCCTGCAAACACTGGGAACTTCAGCAAACATGCCGAATCCGGGCCAGTCCGGCACCGGTACGGCCGAGTCCGGCGGCAAGGGGTGTTGACACTGTCAACACCCCTTGCTCGCTTGTACAACGTGAAGAGATGCCTTTGAACGTCCACTCGGAGTGGGACCTTGAGATATGGCCAGGGTCTGGACACAATCGGGCGCTGCCTACCGCGGGATGAGATGCGCGGCGATCATGGCCGCACTGCGCTCCAAGGTGACGTTGCCGGCGGCCACACCGACGACGAGGTCAAACCCCTCGTCCGTGGTGAAGTTGTGCCGGTGGCCGTTGATCCAGAGCATCAGGGCCATCAACGTCCAAGCAGTGCGCTTGTTGCCATCGATGAGCGGGTGGAACCGTGCCACGGATTCAAGCAGCGCCGCGGCCTTCATGGGCAGCTGGGGATATGCCTCCACACCCATGACCGTGGTCGCGGGGCGTGCCAGGGCCGATGCAAGGAGCCCAATGTCCCGGATGTGGAAGCCATACCGGTCGACCACCTGCAGCGCATCCTCAATTTCGAGGTACGAACTCATGCATCCTCAAGGCGTTTGAGCAGTTCTCCGTCATGGCTCATGACGAAGTCCATGCCCGCGCTGATGTCGCGGCTGCGGTTGTGGCGCTGGAGGACGAGTTCGGCGCCCTGAAGCAGCAGCGCGGATTTGGAGGTGTGCTCTTCTGCGGCCAGCTGCTCAAGGCGGCGGTCAAGGTCTTCGGGAACACGCAAATTCATGGCCATACCCAATGGTACCAATTCGGTACCTCAAATCAAATCTTCATGAAGGAGGAACAACGCAGGCGTCTTGCCCGCGCCCCAACCGGCTTAGGCCGCGGAACGTCACGCCGCGGGGCGGACCTCCCCCGATGGACGAACATGAGGGATCAACCTGAGGCGGTGATCAGGAAGTGAATGACCAGATCACAGTGACCGCGCCACAGCCAGGAAATCTCGAAATTCTTCCCGCCTGATCATGTTGTCGGCGGCCATTTCACCGATGAACAGGTATACGGCAGAAAACCCGACGGCAAATGCCAGAAATCGAGGACTCGCAGTGATCAGCAACCAGCGCAACCCACACGCCATGAGCCCGTAGAACTAGGCCAAAAGCCGCGCCAAGCGGACTTCGTGTCAACACTTTGGCGGGTTTTGTCCACAGGCCGAGGCCCAAAGGGCCTCTGACCTGCGGAAACACTGTGCCCGAGGTGGGACTCGAACCGGATTTTCACCCCTGCAAGCACTGGGACGTTGAGGAAACATGCTGAATCCGGGCCAGTCCGGCACCGGTACGACCCAGTCCGACGGCAGTGGGTGTTGACATTGTCAACACCCACTTTTTTGTCATTCGAGGGCGCGCCAGACCAGCAGGAGATGTCCGTGACGGATCCTTCGTGCAGCACCACTACCCCGGCCATTTCTACTATGGCGGGTACCTGCGGTTCAGGGGCGATGGGCAGCGGTCCAAGACTCATGATCCCTACCCACCTCCTTCCATCCACAGAGAATCTGTCCTACCCATCCATCGGGTGTTCGACAAATCCCGACATGACCGCTTCGACCATCACAAGGGACCATGCCGTGATCCGTGCCCGGCGCACCGACCGCGGGCGGTCGCAACAGGCCCTCGCCGACGCTGCCGGGGTCTCGCGGAAGTTCCTCATCGACCTGGAAGCCGGCCACGACCACGCCGAACCCGGCAAGACCCCCGCCGTCCTCACCGCCCTCCGATTGTCCCTGGCCGCCACCGATCCGCTCCCCGCGGCAGCGACCACGACCCGGCACGGCACGGCACGACTATGCGGCCGCCTTCACACAACTGCTCGCTGCGCGGGACTTCGAGTTCGCGACCAAGATGCTCGCCGACTACGCCACCGCCTCCCTGGCAGCGGGCAGGCCGCTGCTCCAAGGCAGCCCCCGCCTCAAGGACCGGCACTGGACCGCGGCCCTGGCCGGGATCACCGCCTACACCGCCCACCGGCTCGGACAACCCACACCCCCTTGGGCACGGCGCACCAAACCCCTCGATGAGGCATGGATGCCGGCCGAGTCCTACCGGAGCGTCCGGGCCCCCATGAGGGAACTCACCCGCTCCGAAACCCCACCAGAGCTGGCCGCGATGAACGTGCTCATCCGCGAACGCAGCCTGGCCACCGCATGAGCAGCGGCGAGCTCACCGCCGACCAGATCCGCGCCCTCCTCCGCGAACTGGGCCGGCGCCTCCAGACCCGCAGCACCCACGGCGACATCAAATTCGTCGGCGGTGCGGCCCTCATCCTGTAGGGCATCGGCAACCGCCCCACCGCCGACATCGACGCCAGCTACGCCAACAGGGACACGGTCAGCGCCGTGGTCGCCGGCATGGCGTCCGACTACGATCTGGCCCCTGACTGGTTCAACTCCAATGCCGCGGCCTTCGTCCCGGACAACGCCACGTGGATCGGCCTCGAACACGTCGACGGGCTCACCATCCAGGCAGCCGACACCGAAACCCTTCTGGCCAGGAAGATCGCCGCCGAACGGGACAAGGACACCCCGGTATCGCCCGGCTCCTGCGCAATCCGGCATCACCGACGCCGCCGACCTCGCCTACGACACGTACGGCGAACACTCCATCCCACTGGCAGCCGACGCAGCGGCAACGCTCAGGCGCGAATCTGGCCAATAGCCAGAGGCCCCTCAACGCAGCCGATGGTTGCCACGGGACACGCAGTCAAACGCGCCAGGATTTCGAG
Organism: Arthrobacter sp. 35W; assembly: GCF_000482545.1. Lineage (GTDB taxonomy): Bacteria > Actinomycetota > Actinomycetes > Actinomycetales > Micrococcaceae > Specibacter. The sequence goes on along the minus strand of NZ_KI519454.1, from coordinate 1,114,230 downwards.
CGAACACACTTCGCGTGAATCATCAGCCAACGATCCGGCGACGTCTCCTATAGGACGGCAGTATGGTTCCCGAAACAGTTCAGGGCCGGGGGTAGGGACGCTCTCCCGAGCCCCGTCGGACCATCCGCGTTTCGATCTCGACATGGGTGGGCTGCTTGTCGACCGTGTCGATCCGCGAAATGGCGAGTCTGGCAGCCGCTCGGCCCATCTCAGTGACGTCAAAGCCGACCACAGTGATGCCAAAGGTGTCCGCGAGCTCAAAATCATCAAAGCCGATGAATGCCGCATCGCTGGGCGATCGATAGGTGGCCTTGATGAAGGAAAGTGATGCACGGTTGTTCGCGGCCACAATGGCGGTGGGGCCGTTGTCTTGGTGCAGCAGCTCCGCCATGGCCCCATCGAGGGACGACTCGGCCGTGTCCGTGAGCCTCTCCCACCGTCCGCTGTCCGTGATGCCGGCCTCCAGCATCGCCTGCCGGTAGCCTGCCAGACGCTCCTTGATGGTGAACAGGTAGCTGCGGTTGGCGACGAATGCGATGTCCCGGTGCCCCATCTCGATCAGTGAACGGACGGCTTCGGCCATGCCCTTCCGGTTCTGGAGCAGGACCGTATCGGCAACGAGATTGGCAGGTGGCCGGTCCACGAAGACCATGGGGGGTCCAAAGGGCCTCTCCCGCTCCAAATAGGATTGGTCCGCCGCGACGGGCGCAACGATCAAGGCCCTGACCTGCTGCTCGAGCATGGCGTTCACGACGTCGGCCTCCGATTCGGGCGAGTCCTCGGTGATCCCGAGAATCAGTGTCATGCCGTGCAAGGCCAGCTCCCGCTCGATTCCGGCTGCCAGCTTGAAGTAGAACGGGTTGGCCAAGTCTCCGATGACCAGCGCCACCGTCTTGGTCAGGGCTCCGGTACGCAGGTTCTTCGCCAGGACGTTGGGCCGGAAACTCAGGCGCATAGCGGCTTCGCGCACGGCTTCCCTGGTTTTGGCTGCAACCTTTGGATCGTCGGCAAAGGCCCTCGATGCCGTCTTGGTGCTGACTCCGGCGAGGCGGGCCACATCGACGAGACGGGCGCGTGCATTCATTGAGGCCTCCACGGGTTCCGGACTTCTTGGGTCCAGTCCATTAAACCAGCACTCGTCCGCATTGGGTAATCGATGGACATTACGACATTTCAAAACTTTTTTTAGGACATTAAGTAACTAAGAAAACCCTTGTAAACACTAGGATTTTTGGTGATTTCAACCCAGGTTGTCGAGATGTTCATCGTTGTCATACTGGATTCTTGGGGCTACGGTGTTACACATCACAACGATCCGCATCGTGGAGGTCCAGGCTTGGCGGATTCCGCGTATGACCACGTTTGCAATGAAGGGAATGTAATGCGATCACTCAAGATGACAGGCGTAGGCGCCGCAGTGGGGGCGGTGGCCCTGTTGGCCTCGGGGTGCTCCGGCGGGTCCGGAACCTCGACGAACGCCGCCGGGCCCGTCAGCGACAGCGGGAAGTGCGAGCAGATCACGGTCCTGACCAATCGGACGGATCTGGTGGACACCACGTTTGCCGACTATGCCAAGACCTTCAGTGCCCAAAACCCGGGAAAGACGGTCAAATTCCAGGGCATCACCGACTACGCCAACGAAGTGAAGACCCGTATGAACACCAAGGACTACGGCGACGTACTCCTGATCCCCAGCACCGTCTCCCCGGACCAGTTCAGCCAGTTCTTTACGCCGCTGGGCACCACTGATGATCTCAGCAAAACCTACCGGTTCATCAATGAAGGCGCCTCCGGCGGCCAGGTCTACGGCATCGCCCAGACCGGCAACGCCACCGGTTATGCCATCAACAAGAAGGTCTGGGCTGCTGCCGGGATCACCACCCCACCCGCAACCCCGGACGACTTCATGGCGGACCTGAAGAAGATCAAGGACGCCACCGGAGCCACACCGCTGTACACCAATTACAAGGATGGCTGGCCCCTCACCCAGTTTGACCAGGTCACGGGGCTCGTTGACGGCGCGGACGCCAAGAATGTGCTGGCCCAGGACAGCACACCGTGGGCCCAGGGCAAGGAGCACTATGTCGGCGACTCCCTCCTGTTCGATGCGGTTCATGAGGGCCTGACGGAAAGCGATCCCACCACCACCAACTGGGAGAACAGCAAGACGCTGCTGGGTTCGGGAAAGGTGGGCACCATGGTGCTGGGGTCGTGGGCCGTGACCCAGCTGCGTGACGCCGCAACGAAGGCCGGTGGCGCGGCCTCGGACATCGACTACTGGCCGTGGCCGGTCCAAAAAGCGGGGAAGTTCCAGTCCGTGGCCAACGGAGACTACAAGGTCGCCATCAATAAGAACTCCTCGTGCCAGGAAACCAGCCGCAAATGGCTGGACTACTTCGCGGGCGCATCCGGCTACGCCACCAGCCAGGGCGGGCTGTCCCCGCGCCTTGACGGGCCCAAGCCCGACACTCTGGGCACATTCGACCAGTTGGGCGTGACCTACCTTGAGCTCGCGCCAGCCCCCGCAGGCAAGGAAGGCTCCCTCGCAGCCGTTCAAAAGGCCGCCGAGATCAACCTCACCGATGACGCCACCTACCGCCAGAAACTTGTGGACATTGCCCGCGGTGCTGCACCCGGCACCAAGGACTCGTACTTCTCCGAGCTCAACAAACGGTGGGCTGACGGCATCGCCACCGCCGGCCTGTAGTGCAAAATCAACCACTTGACCGGGTGCGCGCCCGCGCCCGGTCAGCATCAAGAAACGTGCAATCAATGACCCTGACCAGAACCCCACCCGTGGTGCGTCGGCCGGTTCGTACCCGCCGAACGCCGCTGCGGACCAAGCTCATCCCTTGGCTGTACCTCCTGCTTCCCCTGGCACTGCTCGTGGTTTTCACCTACGTACCGGTGGTCAACATGGTTTGGTACAGCTTCACATCCTGGGACGGCATCGACCAGAACAAGAAGTTCGTCGGCCTGACCAACTACATTGCCATCTTCACCCGGCCCGAACTGTTCGGTGTGTTCTTTGTTGGCCTCTACTACCTCGCCGGAGCCGTCCTGCAGCTCGGACTGGCCCTGTACTTCGCCACCATTTTGAGCTTCAACCTTAAATTCAGGAACTTCTTCAAGGGCATCATCTTCTTCCCCTACCTGATCAATGGCGTGGCGATCGGCTTTGTGTTCCTCTTCTTCCTCCAGCCCGGCGGATCCCTGGACCAGACACTCCAATTTCTGGGGCTGGGTGACCTTTCACGCCAATGGCTGGGAGACCCCGCGATAGCCAACATCTCGCTCGCCGGGATTTCCGTCTGGCGCTACTTGGGCCTGAACATGGTGCTGTACATCGGCGCCATCCAGTCCATCAGCCCGGACATCTTCGAAGCGGCGGACCTGGACGGCGCCTCGGCCTGGCAGAAGTTCCGCTTCATCATCGCGCCAAGCATTAAGCGGATCACCGGTCTGACGGCAATTCTGGCGATCTCGGGAAGCCTGTCGGTCTTCGAGATCCCGTACATCATGCTCGGCGGCGCCAACGGCACCGAGACCTTTGTCATCAAGACCGTCAAGATGGCGTTCTCGAATGGAAAGTTCGGCCTCGCTTCGGCCATGGCTGTCATTTTGCTGGTGATCGTGGTCATCGTGACCCTGATCCAGCGCCGGCTGATCAAAGACGATGTGGATGTGGCATGAAAACTTCACTCCCAACCATCGGCAAGTACGCCAGCCTCGTTGCTGCCTCCGTTGCCGTGTTCCTTCCCTTGACCGCCCTGCTCTTCGCCTCCTTCAAAACCAGCGAGGAATACGCCACCACTTCGGCCTTCGAGGCACCGAAGAACTGGTTCAATTTCCAAAACTATCTCGAGGCCTTTGACAAGGGCAGCATGCTGCAGGGCTTCGTCAACACCTCGTTCATCATGATTGTCTCCCTCGCCGGAACCATCCTCATCGGCACCATGGCAGCCTATGCTGTTGACCGTTTTCACTTCCGGGGCAAGTCCCTGGTTCTGGGGCTGTTCCTCATCGCGACCCTCGTACCGGGAGTGACCACCCAGGTGGCCACCTTCCAGATCGTCAACGGCCTTGGCCTGTTCAACAGCCCGTGGGCAGCCATCGTACTCTTCACCGGCACGGACATCATTGCCATCTACATTTTCCTGCAGTTCATGGCGACCATCCCCAAGGCCTTGGATGAAGCGGCCCGCATCGACGGGGCCAACCACTTCACGATCTACTTCCGCATCATCCTTCCACTGCTCAAACCGGCCATCGCCACCGTCATCATCATCAAGGGCATCGCCGTCTACAACGAGTTCTACATCCCGTTCCTGTACATGCCCAACCCGGACCTCGGCGTCATTTCCACCTCGCTGTTCCGCTTCAAGGGCCCGTTCGGCGCCCACTGGGAACTCCTGTCCGCCGGGGCCATCCTGGTGATCATTCCCACCCTCGTGATCTTCCTGTTCCTCCAACGCTTCATATACCGCGGCCTCGCCTCAGGATCGGTGAAATAAATGACATCCCTTGCCCACGCAAACACCCAAACCGGCCTCCTGCGCCGCAGCCTCTCCACTGGCTGGCATGCCCGCCTCGTCTCCGGGCCCGCACCCCATGGCATTGCCGGCGTCTCCATCCCGGCCACCGTCCCGGGGTCCATCCACACCGACCTTCTGGCTGCCGGCCTGATTCCCGATCCATATCTGGATGACAACGAACGACTCCTGTCCTGGGTCGGGCAGTGCAGCTGGGAATACAGCCTGGACTTTCCCTGGCACGACACCGGGAGGTCAATCACCGAACTGGTGTTCCTGGGACTGGACACGGTCAGCACCATCCACCTCAATGGCCGGGTACTGGACGAAACCCGGAACATGCACCGTACGTACACCTACAACGTTGGTCCCATGCTCCGGGAAGGCATCAACAGCCTCACCATCACCTTCGGATCGGCGGTCAAGTACGCGGACCAGGCCAGTCTGGACCTGGGCTACCGCCCGCACGTCAACCACCACCCCTACAACGCGATCCGCAAGATGGCCTGCAGCTTCGGCTGGGACTGGGGAATCGACACCGCCACGGCCGGCATTTGGAAAGAGGTGCACCTGCAGGAATGGTCGGGTGCACGGATCGAAAGCGTCCGTCCCGTGCTCACCGTTGACGGGTCCTCCGGCAAGGCCAGTATCTTCGTCCGCCTTGAGGGCGACACCGGCGACGACGTAGCCCTGGAGGTCCGGCTTGGCGGTCTGACGGCACGAATCGACGACTCCCCGGCCGACGGCGAATTCCGGATTGACCTGAGCGTGGAAGACCCCCGCATCTGGGCACCCCACACCTATGGCGAGGCGCACCTCTACGACCTCCACGTCGAACTGCTGCACGGCACCGCCCTGTCCGATTCGTGGTCCACCAAGGTCGGCTTCAGAACCATCGAAGTCCTGACCCCCAAGGATGAGCACGGCACCGCCATGTACTTCGAAGTCAACGGCGAACGTGTATTCATCCGCGGGGTCAACTGGATCCCCGATGACGCCTTCCCCCACCGGGTCACGCGTGAACGCCTGCGTGACCGCCTGACCCAGGCCAAGAAGGCCAACATCAACCTCATCCGCATCTGGGGCGGCGGCATCTATGAAAGCGATGACTTCTACGAGTTGTGCGATGAATTGGGTCTGCTGGTCTGGCAGGATTTCCTCTTCGCCTGCGCAGCGTACTCCGAAGACGAGTCCATGTTCGCGGAAGTGGAAGCCGAGGCCCGGCAGAACATCCTGCGCCTGATGCCGCATCCCAGCCTTGCGCTGTGGAACGGCAACAACGAGAACATTTGGGGGTTCGCCGACTGGAACTGGCAGTCCCGCCTCCAAGGAAAGACCTGGGGTGCAGGCTACTACTACGATCTGCTGCCTACGCTCGTGGCCGAAATCGATCCCGGCCGCCCCTACACCCCTGGCAGCCCGTTCTCCCCGGACCCGGCGCACGCGCCCAATGATCCGGCCCACGGCTCCATGCACATCTGGGACCTGTGGAACGAAAAGGACTACCCCCACTACAGGGACTACACGCCCCGGTTTGTCGCAGAATTCGGCTGGCAGGCACCCCCTGCTTGGTCCACGCTCACCGAGTCGCTGTCTGACAATCCCCTGACCCCGGAATCACCCGGCATGATCATCCACCAGAAGGCGATGCTCGGCAACGACAAGCTCAACGACGGCCTGGTCAACCACTTCGAGTTGCCCAACAACATGTCCGACTGGCACTGGGCCATGCAGCTGAACCAGGCAAATGCCATCAAGACGGGCCTGGAGCACATGCGCCACCTCAGCCCGCATTGCATGGGGGCCGTGGTGTGGCAGCTCAACGACTGCTGGCCCGTCACCTCATGGGCGGCAATCGACGGCTACGGCCGCGAAAAGCCGCTCCTGTTTGCCATCCAGTCCAGCTATGCTGACCGGCTGCTGACCATTCAGCCCCGCAAAGACCAGCTGGTGCTCTCCGCGGTCAACGACGGCCCCACCCCATGGGCCGGAGAGCTGCTGATGCAGCGCCTGGACTTTGTCGGGACCGTCCTGCACGAGGAACGACGCCCCATTGCCGTGGACCGCCGCGGAAACACCATCGTTGAGCTGCCCGCGCTGCTGGCCACGGCAGGCGCCGCGGACAACGAGGTTCTTGCCGTGTCACTGGGCGAGGCCCGGGCCTTGTGGTTCTTCGCCGAATACAAGGAATCGGCACTGGTGCAGCCCCGGCTCAGCCACACCCTGCAACGCACGCCGGAGGGATACGAGCTGGCCGTGACCGCAGCGGACCTGACCCGGGACCTGTCACTGCTGATCGACAAGGTGGACCCGGCGGCACGTGTCAACACCATGCTGGTGGACCTTCTGCCCGGAGAAACCGCGGTATTCCACATCACCACCGGATCCAAGATGACCGTGGCCGACCTCATTGATCCCGATGTCCTGCGCAGCGCCAACCAACTCGTCAAGGCCGGCCCGTCAGCCGTCACCGGCCAGCTGGCCACGGCGGAGGCCTGAGATGGCCGGAATCTTTGAACCACAGGGGTTTGCCGCCGGCATGACCTGGGGTTGGGTGGGAACCCGGGGAACATGGTCCACACCGGAAGCCGCGCAAAGCATGCAGGCCATGGCAGCCCTCAACGTCAACTGGGCAACCATTGCCTTCCAGGCCGTCCAGAGCACCGCCCACACCACCGACATCAACTTCACCAGTGACCAGACCGTGAGCGATAACGAGGTCCGGTGGGCCATCCGGAAAGCCAAGGCACTGGGCATGAAGGTGTGCCTCAAACCGGTCATCAATTGCGCCGACGGCACCTGGCGGGCGTTCATCGGCTTCTTCGACCAGGACGTGCCCAATGAACCGAGCTGGCGGGAATGGTTTGAAAACTACACCCGGTTCCTGGCCCACTACGCCAAAATCGCCGAGGAAGAGGGCTGCGAGCTGTTCTGCATCGGCTGTGAAATGGTGCAGACGGACCACCGCGAAACCGAATGGCGCGAGGCCATCGGGAACGTCCGGGCAGTGTTTAGCGGCCCGGTGACCTACAACTGCGACAAATACCAGGAGGACCGCCTGACCTGGTGGGACGCCGTGGATGTGATCTCCTCCAGCGGCTACTACCCGATGGGCAGCTGGGCCGGGCATCTGGACCGGATTGAGGCCGTGGTCCGCCAGCACAACAAACCGTTCCTCTTCCTGGAAGCCGGCTGCCCCGCACGGCAAGGTTCCCCGGCCCGTCCCAATGACTGGTCCCTGGAGGGGGCACCGTCCGAACAGGCCCAGTTCGACTACTACCAGGACATGTTGACCCACACCCTTGAACGCCCCTGGGTGGGCGGGTTCATGCTGTGGGACTGGCCGGCCCTGCTCTACCCGGTTGAACTCGCCGCCCGCGATGCCGACTACTGCATATACGGCAAGTCTGCATCCGCCCTCGTTGCCGACGCCTACGCCAAATCAACCGCTTCAACCTCGGAAGGATCCATGCCATGACCGCCACGGCTGCCATCTTGGCCATCGACGCCGGCCAGTCCTCGATCCGGGCCCGCCTTCTCAGGGGTGAGATTGTCGAAGGCCGGTGGGACTTCCCGCCGATCCTGACGGACAGGCCCCTGCTGCCCCAGCTGGTGGACGTGGTCCTGGCCCTTGTGCCCGAACGCCCCACTGGCCCGGTGCGGGTCGCCGCGGCCCTGTCCGGCCTGACACCCGCCGACGCCGATCCGGAGGCAGTCCTCCGGGCCTGCCAGGACCGTGGCGTGACCGCCGTCTATCTGACCCACGATTCCATCTCCGGATACCTCGGCTGCCTCGGAGACCGGCTCGGTTCGGCACTGGCCGCCGGCACCGGCGTCGTCACCTTGGCCACGGGCGAAAGCAGCTTCGCCCGGGTGGACGGCTGGGGCAACATCATGGGCGATGCGGGCAGCGGCTACTGGATCGGCCGGACCGGACTCGACGCCGCCATGCGCGCCCATGATGGCCGGGGCGAACCCACCAAAATCCTGGGCCTGATCCAGCAGGACTTCCCGGACGTGGAGAGCGCCTACATTGAAATCCAATCCAATCCGGAGCGGATCGCGTTGGTGGCCTCCTACGCCCGCCAGATCATCGACCTTTCCGACCACGACCTGGTGTCCCGCCGGATCGTGGAGCAGGCAATAGATGAACTCACCCTCTCCATTACCGCGAGCCTGGCCCGGGTGGGATGGTTGCCCGGATCCAGCCCGGACATCAGCTGGGTGGGAAAAATCCTCTCCAATCCACGGATGGAGGACCGGCTGCGGGACACGCTGCGCCAGGCCTGGCCCAACGCCAACCTGGTGGCGCCGCGCGGTGGGCCCCTAGACGGTGTGGCGCAGATCCCCGCTCTTCGCCCAGGCCACCCGTTGCACCCGCAGATCCATGTCTCCACCGTAGCCAGCCTGCACGGCATGTCCCTGCCCGGATAGGAAAGGATTCACTTGGCCCACAATGACTTGCCACTCACTGAGCTCGTCGGCTACCGTCCCGCGGTCCGCGAGCCGGAGGACTTCGACGCCTTCTGGACGGCGACGCTCACCGAAGCCCGGAGCTACGCCCTGGATGTACAGGCCACACCCCTCACGACGCCCTATGTGACCGTCGACATCGTCGATGTCAGCTTCAGCGGTTTCGGCGGGGACCGGATCAATGCCTGGTTCACCCGGCCCCGGGGCATCCCCGGGCCGCTGCCGGCCGTCGTCGAATTCATCGGCTACAACGGCGGTAGGGACCTGCCGGGTGAGAGCCTGTACTGGGCCAGTGCCGGCTATGCGCACCTGCACGTCGACACCCGGGGCCAGGGTTCCGGGTGGGGCGCGGGTGGAACCACGCCGGACCCGCACGGTTCGGGCCCCAGCGTGGCCGGATTCATGACAAAGGGCATCAACAATCCACAGGACTACTACTACCGCCGGGTCTTCACCGACGGTGTCCGTGCCGTGGAGGCAGCCCGTGCCCTCCCCGGCGTCGATCCCGGCCGCGTAGCCGTCCACGGAATCAGCCAGGGCGGCGGGATTGCCCTCGCGGTGGCCGGCCTGGTCCCGGACCTCACCGCCGTCATGGCCGACGTTCCGTTCCTGTGCCATTTCGCCCGTGGCGTGGAAATCTGCACCACCGATCCCTTCGCCGAGATCACCCGCTACCTCTCCGTGCACCGGGGCCAGATAGAGCAGATCTTCGACACGCTCTCCTACTTTGACGCCGTCAACCTCGCCAAACGCGCCTCGGCTCCGGCCCTCTTCTCCGTGGGCCTGATGGACGCCATCTGCCCGCCCTCCACCGTGTACGCCGCGTTCAACCACTACCGAGGTGAAATCAAACACGTCATCACCTACCCGTTCAATGACCATGAAGGCGGCCAGGGCCACCAGCGCCAAACACAGATGGCCTGGCTCGCCGACCTATCCCCATCCGGGTGTGGATTGCCTTGACATCAACCAGGCTTGAGACAGCATTCGCCGACGGCGGCAAACACCCCTACCGGGTACTACTGGGGATCCTGCGCCCGCACCGGCGCCAGCTATCCGTTGCTATCTTCTTCTTTGTCCTCAAAGACAGCCCGCTATGGATCCTGCCGATCCTCACGGGCAACATCATCGACATCGTCGTCTCGGGCGCGGGCATCGAGGGCTTATGGATCAATTTCGCGGTAGCCGCAGCCATCCTTGCCCAGAACTATCCGATGTCCCTCGCCTTCGTCCACCGTTTCAGCACCATAGTGCGCAGTGCCGCAGCGGAACTCCGAAACATGCTCACCCAACGATTGCAGGAGCTGTCCATCGGATTCCACCACCGCAGCAGTTCCTCCGTTATCCAGACCAAAGTGGTCCGGGACGTCGAGAACGTGGAACTGATGCTCCAGCAGTGCGTGGGCCCCGGCATGTCCGCGATCACGGTCCTCATCGGCGCACTGGCCACCACCGCCGTCCGGGTTCCTTCCTTTGTCCTCGTGTTCGCAGTGACAGTGCCCATCGGCGTCGTCCTCGTCAGGATGCTGCAACGAAGCTCCGCCGACCGCAACGAGCAGTTCCGCAAACAGGTGGAAAACCTGTCCGCCAAAGTGGGCGAAATGGCGTCCCTGATGCCCATCACCCGTGCGCATGGGCTGGAGCAGGTGGCCGCCCTCAGGGTGGCTGGCAGTGCGGAAGACGTCCGGCATGCCGGCCTGGAGCTGGACCGCCTAAACGGCCGATTCAATGCGGCGGCGTGGATTGCCTACCAGGTGCTGGGGCTGTGCTGCCTTGTCCTTGCCGCCACCGTCTCGATGACCGGATTCATCCCCGTCACCGCCGGTGAGGTGGTCCTGTTGAGCAGCTACTTCGCCATCCTGACCGGCGGCATCATTTCGCTGCTTGGACTGGCGCCCATCCTTGCCCGCGGCGGCGAATCCATCCGCTCCATGGCCGAAGTCATGCAGGATCCGGACATTGAGCGCAACCACGGGAAAGCCCCCGTCCAGGACGTCCTGGGCGATCTTCGCCTGGAAAACGTGCGCCTTTCCTTCCCGGCCTCCCAGTCCCCGGCGCTGGACGGAATCAGCGTCCACATCAGGCCCGGCGAGACTGTGGCTTTTGTCGGTCCGACCGGGTCCGGGAAGTCAACCCTTCTAAATGTGGCGTTGGGTTTCCTCCGCCCCGGTGCCGGCAGGGTGCTTTTGGACGGCGCGGACATGGCGTCGCTGGACCTTCGGACGTATCGAAACCGTGTCTCCATTGTCCCCCAGGAACCTGTCCTCTTCGAAGGCTCCATCCGCGACAACGTGACGTATGGCCGCGAAGGGGTGCCGGACGACCAGGTGCGCGCCGCTTTGGTCGGCGCCAACGCGGCCGGCTTTGTCGACGAGCTGCCCCGAGGCTGGCACACCCCGGTGGGCGAACGGGGTACAGGCCTCTCCGGCGGCCAGCGCCAACGCATTGCCATTGCCCGGGCACTTGTCCGGGATCCACGGGTCCTGTTCCTTGATGAGGCCACCAGCGCGCTCGACGTAGAAGCCGAAGCCCAGGTGCGCGATGCCCTTGCCCGTCTCATGCAGGGACGGACCACCTTGGTGGTGGCCCACCGGCTCTCCACCATTCGATCAGCCACCCGGATCGTCGTGCTGGAGCGGGGACGCATCGTGGAAATCGGCAGCCACCACGAACTACTGGAGCTCCACGGCGCCTATGCGCGCATGCACCGGCTCCAGGACGCCTAGCCCCACGGCAGGCCACCCGATGGTCTGGGCCCATCCCGAAGGGCGCACCACCGTTTTCGTTGGGCCACCACGGCTCCGCTGGAAACCCGTCTCCACCCACCACCCCTTGCCCCGCACCACCGGGTGCAAGGGCATGCTCCCCAAACACTAAGGACCAAAGAATGTACCCTCTGACCGGATCCCGACGTTCCTACGACTGGGGATCGACCTCCTCGATGTCCGATTTTCTTGGCATCGAAGCCGATGGAGCGCCATTCGCCGAACTCTGGCTGGGCGCGCATCCCACCGGCCCGTCCACCATCCACTCTCCTGGCGGCGGGGAGCTTCTGGACCGGGCCATTGCCACCGCGCCAGCGACGCATCTGGGCCAAAGGGTCCATTCTGCATTCGGGCGGCTCCCTTATCTGCTCAAACTCCTGGCCCCGGCGCGTCCCCTGTCCCTGCAGGTCCACCCCAACCCTGACATGGCGCGGGCCGGGTACGACGACGAACAGCACCGCGGCGTTCCCCTGACAGATCCTGGCCGCACCTTTCGGGACCAGCACCACAAACCCGAGATGGTCTACGCCCTGACCCGGTTCGAGGGACTCGTTGGTTTCCGTGCACACACGGAAGCCGCCAGCCTGCTGGGATCCCTCAACGGTCCCCTCAAGCCTGCCTACGAGGCGCTGACCTCGGGCCCCTCCGCCGACCGCCTGCAGGCCGCGCTTCAATCGCTGCTGGGCCTGTCCGCTACGGACGTTGGCCAGGTCGTGGCAACATGCCGGGAGCAGGCAGACATCGTCTCCGACCCCGCCATGCGCAGTGCGTATAAAACCGTCACCGAGCTGGCCGGGTTCTATCCCGGCGATGTCGGAGCCGTCATCTCTCTCCTGCTGAACCGTGTTGTCCTGCAGGCTGGCCAGCTCGTCTTTCTCGGTGCAGGAGTTCCACATGCCTACCTCAGCGGCTTTGGGCTGGAGCTGATGGCAAATTCAGACAACGTCCTCCGCCTTGGTCTCACGGCCAAACACGTCGACAGCGACGCTATGTTGGAGGCCCTTGACTTCACGTCGTCCGGCTTTAACCTTGAATCCGTTCCGAACAATGCCGTCACCCATGTGTTCACTCCCCCGGTCCCCGAATTCGCGCTGTCCATCACCCATCCCGGCCGTGCGGGGGACATGTCCCTCACCCTGCCCGAGGATGGACCGCGCATCCTCGTATGTTTGGACGGGACTGTACGAGTGTCGACTCGGACCGAGCCGCTGGGGCAGGTGTTGAAGCGTGGGGAATCCGTCTATGTTCCCGCGGCCGACGGCCCGGCAACAGTGGAGGGCGCGGGCACGGTGGCACAGGCCTTCGTGCCCTAGCCCGGAACCGCAGGTCCCGGACCGCTAGGGTCCGGGATCCCAGGAAACGGATGGGATCCCGGACCCTGCGGAAACGCTCACGGAGCGCCGGGTGCGCGGATCCAGTTCCTCCTGAAGCACGAGGACAGCCGCACCCAGTGCCGCTGAATCGCGGGTGCTGAACGAAAGCTCGAGTTTGACCGGGTGGACGCTACGGCTCAAGGCCGCCCGGGCCAAGGCCTGGCCGACCTGCTCCAGATAGATCGATCCTGTTGAGACAAACGCTGGTCCGGACAGGACAATGAGTCCAACATCGAAGAGATTGACGAGGCTGACGATGCCTACCGCCAAGAGGTCGGCCGCGGACCGGAGAATCTCATGGGCCACCGCATCGCCTCTCATGCCGAGCATTCCCAGCCGGCCTAGGTCTTCTTCTATGTTGCTGGTGAATGCCATGTCCAGGTTGCCTGCCGCTGCCTCCAGCTTGGCCTTGGAAACAATGGCCGAAGGAGAAGCAAACAGCTCAAGACATCCGCGGTTGCCGCAGGGGCAGGTGGGGCCGGACGCATCCACGCTGATGTGCCCCAATTCGCCGGCATTGGAGCTGACACCCCGATAAGGCGTGCCGTCAAGGACAAGGCCCGCTCCGATGCCCGCGGACATGTAGACGCATGCGTACGCAGCGGCCTCCTCTGCCGCACCCAGCCAGTATTCCCCGACGGCCGCGGCAGTAGCGTCGTTGTCGATGGCGACGGACATGCCTGTCGCCTTCTCGAGCTCGGCAAGGAGCGGAAACCCGGCCCAGGCCTCCCACAGATCCCCCTTCAAGGCTCGTGTCATGAACCCGTTGTCACGATCAATCGGACCAGGTACCGCCAATCCGATCCCGACGATTCGACCAGCATCGTCCGCGGCGTCCTCAACGATGAATTCCACCGATCTGGCTATGGCGGCGACTGCTTCCTGGGGCGTCATGCCTTTTGCCCCGACGGTCTTCATGCGGGAGACCATCTCCCCGGCCAAGTTGCATACGACCAAGGTGATTGCTTCTGCCCCCAGAAGAACTCCCACTCCCAGCCGCGAATCGGGGCTCAGGCGTAGAAGGGTCCGGCGCTTGCCACCGGTGGAGGCTGCCTGGCCGACCTCGCCGATCAATCCATCGTGCAAGAGCTCCTTGACGACGTTGGATATCGTCGCCTGTGTCAAACCGGAGGCGACGGCCAATTCTGTCCGGCTGGTGGGGCCCGTGGACCGGATGAGTTCAAGGACCCGTCCGCGGGCACCAAATCGGGGAGGTTTTGATGCTGTAGCCATCACCCCAGACTAACTTGACTGGCAATATAAAGTCCCTTAAGAAAGAATGGACGGAAGTTTCCCGCGCAAGCACGTCCGTGCCACGGTTGGCACTGGTATGCCGGGAAGGGACCGCCCCACTATGGAGGAAATTGTCTGTGAGTCCGGACCAACGGAATCGTGACGGTATCTCCATCCAGGCCGTTGGAGTGGTGGTCCAGAGGCATCCGCGGCGTGGAAATCTGGACCCTTTCTATGTGGAATTCATCCGGGGAATGGAATCGGTCCTTCTGGATTCAGGCTTCAATCTCATGTTGCAGATCTGCCGGTCCAGTGAGGAAGAAATCGCCCGATACCACCACTGGGCACGCACCGGGGCCGTGCGCGCCGTCCTCGTCGTCGACCTTCAGACTGATGACCCGCGCCCCGGCATCGTGCGCGGGCTCGGGCTCCCCGCGGTGATTCTGGGCAATCCTGGTCTGGGCAAGGGGCTTCCGGCCGTTTGGACGAACGACGGCGCCGCGATGCGTGACGCTGTCACATATCTGTCGGTGCTCGGCCATCGGCACATTGCCCATGTGGGTGGGCCCGTGCAGCTTTTCCACACGCAGGAACGCGATGCGGCATTCTTTGCGACGGCCAAGGAATACGGCATGTCCGCCGAGGCGGCCCATGCAGACTATACGGAGGCCGGAGGGGCCCGGGAAACGGCCACACTGTTTGCACAGCCCTTTGGCTTGCGGCCGACGGCCATCATTTATGACAACGACCTCATGGCGCTCGGGGGCCGCAGCCACCTCCTCCAGGCCGGTTGCTCCATACCGGGAGACATCTCCCTTCTGGCCTGGGATGATTCCCTGGGCTGCCAGCTGGCGGGGCTGTCTGCCCTCAGCCGTGATCTGGCTGCCTACGGGGCATTGGCCGCCCGGACCCTTCTGGACAGGATCCAAGGATCTTCAACGGGCCGGCACCTCGCGGAGATTCCACACCTTGTGGTTAGGGAATCAACGGGTCCATGCAATCCCCGCCTGTGACGGTCCATCCGGTGCATGCTCCCGGGATCACCACGGCGGTTGCGTCCCGCTGTGTGGTGGAGTTTCTCAACACCGTGCGGGGTCAGCTGGTTTGATTATGCCGCAGCGAGTTCGGGGAGTGAAATCACCTCGTCGACCGGCTCAATCGATGGGGTGTTCATGGTGCCGAGCGCGGCCATGGAAGCCTCTGAGAGGTAACGCCGGTCGCCGGCCTCCCATTCGTCGTGTTGCTCCACGAGGACCCCGCCGGCGAGCCGCAGTAGTGCTGCGGGGTTCGGGAAAACACCCACAACGTCGGTACGTCGTTTGATCTCCTTGTTCACCCGTTCCATCGGGTTCGCGGACCAGATCTGCCGCCAGTGTTTCGCGGGGAAGCCGGCGAACGCGAGCACGTCGGTCCGGGCCTCCTCGAGCATCACGGCGACCTTGGGGTGGGACTTGCCGAGCATTCGGACGACCTCGTTGAACTGGGCGTTCACGTGCCCGGCATCGGGCTGGGCGAACGCGGTGCGGATGATCGAGGCGACCATCTCCTGGGAGGCTTTGGGCACGGTGGAGAGCACGTTGCGCATGAAGTGCACCCGGCAGCGCTGCCACGCCGCGCCTTGGAACACGACGTTGATCGCCTTCTTCAGCCCGGTGTGGGCGTCGGAGATGACAAGCTTCACTCCCTTTAATCCGCGGGCCTTCAACGAGCGCAGGAATGCCGTCCAGAACCCTTCGTTCTCACTGTCACCGACGTCGAAGCCGAGGACTTCCCGGCGACCGTCAGCGGCGACACCGAACGCGACAACGACAGCCTGGGACACGACCCGGTGGTTCACCCGTGCCTTGCAATAGGTCGCGTCGAGGAACACATACGGGTAGTCCAAAGCGGACAGGTCACGGTCACGGAATGCGCCGACCTCCTTGTCGAGGTCGGCGCATTTCCTGGAGACCTCGGACTTGCCAAATGCCGGTATCGGCACCGAGCGCCTTGACTTTGATCTCGACCTTCCGGGTCGAGACGCCATGCAGGTACGCCTCCATGACGACGGCGAACAATGCCTGGTCGACGCGGCGGCGGCGCTCCAGGAGCGACGGGAAGAAGGATCCCTGGCGCAGCTTCGGGATCTTCAGGTTCAGGTCCCCGGAGGTCGTGGTGAGCAGTCTCGAGCGGGCCCCGTTGCGTTGGGTGGTGCGCTCCTCGGAGCGTTCGAAGGGGGCTGCGCCGATGAACGCGGTCGCTTCCGCGTCGATCAGTTCCTGATAGAGCATCTCCGTTGCAGCACGGATCCGGTCAGTAACATCGGTTTGTTGGAGTTGGCCAAGCAGGTCGAGCAAGGCAGACTGGTCGAGGGCCATCGTGTGTTTGTGTCTTTCTGTGAGTGACTTTGATCGGTACTCACTGACCATCGCACGATGGCTCTTTGCGTTAACGAAGCAACGCGGGCCTGCCAAGATTTACACCACGCAGCGGGACGCAACCAACCTCGCCGAGTGGACTTCGTGTCAACACTGTGGCGGGTTTATTCACAGGCCGGGGCCCAAAGGGGCTCTGACTGTGGAAACGCTGTGCCCGCGGTGGGACTCGAACGGGATTCCAGGCCTGGGAAACACTGGGAAGTGGCGGAAACATGCGGAATCCGGGCCAGTCCGGCGGCTGTACACGGCAGTCCGAGGTGGAAAGTGTGGACATTGTCCACACTTCTTTTTTGCTCGATCGAACACCGAAAAAGGGCCACTTGACGCGTCCCTGCGCACTCATGGCCTGGGCCAGAAATCGGCGTTGCCGCTTCCGTAGGTTGCCTGCTGGATGGCACCTCTTCAGTCCGCGTGAAGCCTCCAGTCAGGATGAGGCCCCGACCACCAGGCATGACTCCCGCCGGTTGGTGGAACAACCCAAAACGCGACGGCACACTACCCGACACAACGATGAATTACTCGACACAGTGGGAGTACCTCCTTCATCAAGTACATGGCCGAGACGGCACCGAAGAACATGACCAGGCCCTTCTGGCCAGCGCGAAGACAGAATCGGTTATCGCCGTGCAAAGTACGGGAGTAGAGGTACCTAAGGGAACTCCCGTCCCGTCCCCCGGCGAATCCGGCGTTTCCGCAGGTCAATCAGCCTTGTTGGGCATGAGAGTTCCTTACGCCAGTGATTGCATTTCCCCTCGGATCGCTTGCGGCGATAGGTTTCCTGCACCTCATGCATGCTTCCACGGCCTTGGGATCGTTGTGAGTGATACCGTTCCGAGTTTCGTCCGGCGGATGCTGGTGGATCCAGATTGGGAGTTGGTGTGCATTATCCCGACGAAAATCGTGTCACTCCTTCGCAAGCTTTCATTACGCTTACGACTGCCCGTGAGCCAGAGTGAGCTCATCGGCTCGGCCATAGGTCGTGATGCCGCCCAGGTCGCTGGCCGCGTTTTGCGCGGCCAGCGACCTTCTCTAGCAGCGTGTCTCCCAAATCGCTGAGGATGCAGGCGAGACTGGTCTGGGGCTATGCCCCGATGTTTTCCGCTGTCAGGGTGAACTCTTTAAGACGATCCTCCAGGGGGGTTACGCCTAGGCCCGGGCCATTCGGAACGGTTAGGCCGCCATTCTCGAGTATGAAAGGCTCGGTCACATCTTCGATGTAGAAGCGATCTGAAGCGGATACGTCACCGGGAAGCGTAAAGCCGGGCAGCGCTGCAAGAGCCACGTTGGCGGCTCGGCCCAAGCCGGTTTCGAGCATGCCACCGCACCACACCGGGACGCCAAGGGCAACGCACACGTCATGGATGCGCCGAGCCTCAAGGTATCCGCCCACTCGTCCCGGTTTGATGTTGACGATCTCGCATGCACCGAGCTTGATGGCTGCCGCCGCTGTGCTGGCGGACACGATTGATTCGTCCAGGCATATAGGTGTCCGGATCTTTCGGGCCAGCTCGGCGTGCCCGACCATATCTTCTTCGTCGAGTGGCTGTTCGATCAGCAACAGATCGAAGGCGTCCAGCTTTGCCAAATGGTGAGCGTCACGCAGCGTGTACGCCGTGTTTGCATCCACTTGAAGCAAGATGTCATCTCCGAACTTCTCCCGAACAGCACGGACGGGTGCGGTGTCCCAGCCTGGTTCGATTTTGAGTTTGATTCGTGCGTAGCCGTCACTCAGGTACTTGCCCACGACTTCAAGCAGTTCCGGGAGCGAATCCATGATGCCAACTGAGACGCCGCTCGGGACGTGCGTGCGGAGTGCGCCGAGACTATTCGCGAACGAGATGTTCTGGTTCCGGAGCTCGGCGTCCATGACGGCCATTTCCAGCGCTGCCTTGGCCATGCGGTGGCCCTTGTATTTGTGGAGCCTGGGTCCGACGGCGTTGGCTGTCACGTCCCCCATGGCAAGGAGGTCCGGGATGAGGAATCGTCGCAGGACGTCCTCGACTCCGTCGACGTATTCAGATGAGTACAGCGGATCGGACATGGCGACACATTCGCCCCAACCATCCGCACCGGGGGTTCGCACGCGCAGGAGCAGCATCTCTCTCTCGTGCTGTGTTCCGAACGACGTGCGAAACGGTGCCACCAAGGGCATCTTGACACGCCGGATTTCTATGGCCTCGATTTTCATGAATTACTTTCCTCTCGTCACGATGTAGCTGCCTGTTTGTGGCTCAAATCCTTCGACACGTCCGCCACGGGACAGGGCGCCGGCCAGAACTTCTCGTACTGCAGTGCGCCACTCTCGTCCAAGTCCTGGGTCAACGTGTCGAAGGTTTTCGATGTCTTCGGGAACCCCGACCAACAACGTAGATGCGCTGGTATCAGCCACCACGGGTTGGCCAGCGCGGCCTATGGTTAATGCGGCCACGCCGTTGTGGTCCGCCGTGGGCGGCGTACTTGTTCCCGGCGTTGCATCGCAGCGCCGGATCACGCCCGGGCTCGCAAGATTCCATTCAAGGAGGAGCCGGTCTGACTCGTCGGTTCCGTTGATATCGTCGAGCATGGAGCCGTAGTAGTTGACCAGATACTGGGACGCCATACCGCCAAGTTTGTGGAAGTTGAAGAACGCGTTCCGGCGAACCAGAGGGTCAAATGTCCACGTGATGGTGTCCACTTCGCTCTCCAGGGCATGGGCTCGCTGGTCCAGCTTCAACGCATAACCGACGCCGCGCGCTTTGCCGCTGACTCCGGCGATGTGGCTGTGCATGCTCCGTGATTCCGGTGGCCCCCAGAACCCGACGCAGGCTCCAACAAGTTGCCCTGTTTGGAATGCACCCGATACGTAGCTGTTGGCGGAGCTGATGCCTCGTAGCAATTCTTTGGCCATTAGTGAGGATCCGGGCTCCGGATGCCAAATGGAGTCGAAGAGAGCTTCGCAAGCGATGAAGTCATCCAGATGCCTCAACGGGCGTATCGCAACATTGGCGAGCGAGGCTGCGCGCAATGCAGATTGACGGGCGGTCGAAGTGTGGCCCAAGGAATGATTTGAAGGGTCTGAAATGATTTGCGACATGTCTCGAGCTTGGTTGATCATGAGTTGTCAGTCACCGTCCCATCGCACTAGTTATTGGCTCGTCGTTGGTCTCAGCGACCGGCAAAAGAGTGTGCTTGATCAGGCCGGCCACGAGGGCAGTTCTCCGTGGAATTTCGGCTACGACTGAGTGTTCGTTGTCTGCATGGGCTCCGCCACCAACTGCACCGAGCCCGTCGAGAGTGGGTATTCCGAGTCCGGCGGTAAAGTTGCCGTCCGAGCCGCCTCCCACTTTCGCGCCTCTGAGCTCTCCCAATCCAAGGGTCAGAGCCACAGCGCGGGCACTCTCGAATAGCGAGGACGACATAGTTTTTTCCATCGGAGGGCGGTTTACCCCGCCGGCGATACTAAGAACTGCGCCGGGCAAGACGGCCGTCAAGGACCGCATTCCGATGTCCACCCTGTCTTGCTCTTCCTGAGTCCATGCCCGGACGTCCACAGATATGTCTGCGGTTGCAGGTACGGTATTTGTCGTGGTCCCTGCCGAAAGCACTGTGGGGACCGCACTCGTCCCTTGCGGTTCCGAAGCCAGGGCCGCAATTCGCAGTACCTGATGGGACATCTCTACGGCCGCGTTGATTCCTTTCTCGGGTTCGAGCCCCGCGTGGGCAGCCCTACCCGAGACGCTCACACGATAATCAGACATTCCCTTGCGACCGATTTTGAGGGCGCCACCATCGGCCGAAGCCTCAAGTACAAAGACAGCGGCACATTCGGCCGCGGCGGACTCAATAAGGTTTCTCGAAGTATGTGAGCCAATTTCTTCGTCGCCGGTTATCAGGATCGTCACTGAGGATCCCGGGTCCAGGGTTGATACGGCATAGAAGGCCATGGCAACTCCAACCTTCATGTCGAAGTTTCCCGGGCCACGGAGGACGCCTCCCTCTTGGGCGTAGGGGTGCTTCGCCAACGTTCCGAGTGGCCAAACGGTGTCGTGATGCCCGAGGATCAGGACTCGGCGTTCCCCCTCACCAAGCCTCCATTTAAGGTGCGTGCAGCCATCTATAACGATTCGTTCCCCTTCAACACCCAGGACACGTTCGCCGAGAGACAACACCTTGTCTGCGCTATGGGCGACGGCGTTCAGATCAGCGGATGGCGACTCGGTTTCAACGAGGATACGGATGTCTTGGAGCATTCGGTCAGTGAGAGCGTGGAAGTGGTCAAGGCGTTCTGTTGTCATACCGGAGACCTTTCATTCGTGGGATGGAGTGCACATGATTCCCGAACCATTCGACAAGCTCGGTATTGACGGCATCACGTTGAGAAGGAGCCCTTGTCAGATCAGATCACTTCGATGATGAGATCAATTTCAACGGGATAGCTCATAGGTAGCGAAGCCACTAGCCCGGGATGACGATAGGTCCTCGATCCACCGACAGTTTGCCCGGATGTGTACACCAGATTGCCGGTCCGCGCTGAATGGAACGGTGTCGTGGACATACGAGCCTGGTGAAGAAATGGATTGGTTTACGGCGCGGTGACGACCCCCAGGCGATAACGCCAAGGATCAAGCGGGGAAAACTGTCTGCGATTCTGAATGCCGCTCATGGATCCAGTTTGGTGGAGATGCCCGGTGAAAACACCGTCAAAAAACACCAATTGCTTCGATGATCATGTGCGGAAGTACGAAGACGGTGCATGTAGAGTTGATAATTGGAAGCAGGGAGCGAACGAATGGTCGATGATGATTAGTCACGGAACCCGACTTGATAGTGTCGTGAGCAACCTGGCAGGCACCCTGCTGGAGATGGTTGCCGGCAACATGGACCGGACTACTCTGGTCACTGACGTTGCCATCGACGATCCGCGCGAACAGGCGGAGCTGCGACCCGGGGTCATGCTTCTGTGCATCTATGCTGACGTCGAACATCTGCCGGGATTGATTGATCGCGCCGTAGCGAACCAGATCCCCGCCTTGGTGCTTCGTACACCACTTAATCTTCCGGCCGAGCTGCGCGCCACCATTGAACGAAGTGGCGTCGTCCTGCTCGGACTTTCAACTGGTGCGACATGGACCCAACTCGTTGTTCTTCTGCGATCCCTGCTGGCCTCCAGCGCCGGCGCGGAGGAACTCCTGGCAGGGCTGCCTGCGGAGGACACGTTCGCTCTAGCCAACGCGATCGGAGCACTCCTCGATGCGCCAATTACTATCGAAGACCGCTCCTCCCAAATCCTGGCATTCTCTGGTCGCCAGAATGAAGCCGACCAATCACGCATTGAGACAATTCTGGGGCGTGTAGTTCCCCAATATGCCATGCAAGCCCAGGAACGGGCCGGCGTTTTCAAGCGACTGTACTCCAGTGAGAAACCAGTGTTCTTCGACACCCCCCAAATTTTGGGAGAGGCCGGACTCCCCCGGGTTGCGATTGCAATACGCGCCGGAAATCAAGTACTCGGTTCCATTTGGGTCGCTGTTCGGGAGCCATTGAGTCCCGAAAAGGAACAGATTCTGGTTGATGCCGCGAAGGTCGTTGCACTTCAACTGTTGCGTCACAGGGTGAGCTCGGATGTTGACCGTCAGGTTCGGTCAGATCTCATCGCGTCCGCTTTGGCGTCCGGACAGGCCGCGATAGGGGCCATTGAACGTCTGCGCCTCGTGCAACGAACAGTAGTGGTGCTTGGCCTGTCCCTGCTTGGCGATACGGCCGGTGATGCGTCGTCTGATCAAACACGCCAACAGATCCTGGAACGGACCGCTCATGCATTTGCATTTCATCTTTCGGTGGCTGCTCCGGGGGCCGTAGCCGCGCTTGTCGGCGACGTGTGTTACGCGATCATGCCTTCGATGACACGGCAGGGCGCCACAAACCTCATATCTATGGCACTGAGGGTTTCGAAAGACTTCCTCGACCGGACACCGGACAGAGCCGGCGGCGCCGTCATCGGGCTTGGTCGCGTTGCGGACTCCGCTGATCCGACGGAGCTTGCCCGCTCCCGCAATGATGTGGACAGAAGTCTGCGCGTCCTGAAACGGGGCCCTGGGAGCCGTGTCGCACTATTCACCGATCTCCAAATGGACGCGCTTCTACTGGACATTGGTGACCAATTGCGAAATGAGGGCGGCCTCGTTGATGGCCCTGTCGCCCGAATCCGTCACTACGACAAACAACACGGTACCTCTCTGGAAGAAGCACTCGAGCTGTGGCTGGACAGTTTCGGAAACGCCCTGGGCGCGTCAGCGGCGCTGGACTTGCACCGCAATACCTTCCGATACCGGCTTCGTCGCGCCGCCGATATTGCGCAGGTGAACCTTGACGACCCTGACGAGCGGTTCGCGGCCATGCTCGAATTTCGACTTAGTCGGCTGCGGCGTGATGTTGACTGACTGCGAGCAAGCGTTCGCAAGGTGACTGTATCCCTGTACGTTACCTCGCAGGCCTCAAGATACGCCTTGCCTGCGGACGGGAAATCGTGGGATTGCTGATGAGAACGGCCGGTTTTGCAAGTGCCCGCAACCCTCTCTTGTTCGAGCGAATTCCAGGCAGACTTGCACCAACCGGGGACAAAACCGGGTACCACCTACTGCGTCGACGAAACCGATTCCATGCTCGTAGCGTCCAGAACGCGCAGCAGGTTATCGCCCATCAATTTGGCGAGTTCGGCTGAGGTCCAACCACGCTCAGCAAGCCGGTCAATGAGCACTGCGAAAGCCGAAGTGTCGTGCAAGCCGTCAGGGAAATCACCGAAACCGTCATAGTCGCTTCCCAGACCTATGTGGTCGATGCCAGCGATGTTTCGGGCATGCTCAATATGCTTGACCACGTGCTCGACCGTCACTGGCGGGCGGGGACCATTGCGCCCCCCGTCAAACCAGCTCTTGTATTCCTCATCGAGGAACATTGGCACGAAGGCGACCATAATGACGCCGCCGTTGTCAGCCAAGGAACGGAGAACGTCATCTGGCACATTGCGCGGGTGATCACAGAGAGCCCTGCATGAGGAGTGACTGAAGATGACCGGTGCAGAAGAGGTCCTTATCGCATCGCGCATCGTGTCAGGCGAGACATGGGAAAGATCGACCAGCACTCCCAAGGCATTCATCTCCCTAACGACCTCCCGGCCAAAGTCAGTGAGTCCACCATGGACCGTGCTATCCGTCGCGGAATCAGCCCACGACGTATTTGAATTGTGTGTCAAGGTCATGTATCTCAGTCCGACCCGTGCCATCATTCGCAGAACGCCCAGGGAACTGCCGATGCTATGTCCGCCTTCGGCTCCCAGCAAAGACGCGATACCTCCCTTCTGCCAGATACGTCGAACATCGTCTCCGGTGCGGGCAAGCTCAAAGGTCTGCGGATACCGGCGGATCATCCGGTAGATGAAGTCGATTTGCTCAAACGTGTATTGCACGGCATCTGCTTCAGGTATTTCCCCTGGAGCGTAAACGGACCAGAACTGCGCACCGACTCCGCCACCGCGCAGCTTTCCGATGTCGGTTTGGAAATGGGAGTCCTTCTCGAGCCCCTCGACTGAGTAGTTTGCCGCGCCTCGTGCTGCGTGCGCGAGATCGTTATGACCATCGATTAGAGGGGTGAGGTCGAATGCCCTTATGGCCTCAGGATGGCGTAGTGCGGGGGGCCGAGTGTTGGAAGTTTGCATGTGGTGTTCCAGTTTCATTGAGGTTCGATTGTTTATTTGAAGCATTGAAAGGCTGGCCCGTGCGACTTTGAGAGCGCCGCGACGTAGGCGTGCAGCTCCGCTCAACTTCCGTGATGAGCCGAGAGACGCCCTTCAACGCCTCGACACCACAGTGCATTCTCAGGATGGAACAGCCCGCGAGGGCTTGTTCGATGCCCACCTTCATGTCGGGGCAGCCAGGTCCGGGGCATCGTCGGACGGCGGCTCGCATGCGACAAGGGCGAGCGAGTCCCCATTCAGCTGTGACCGGCGAACGTTGGCGGCATCAAGACGATTCGGTTGTGCCATGGATGTGACTCCTGGGATGTGTGCTGGGCAGGGCGACTGATGTGGTCCTGCCCAGCACAGCGTCTAGTCGCTCGTGAGTTTGTACAAGCGGGTGCTGAAGAGGTAAGGATTTCCGTCGATCAGGAGATGCGTGAATTCGTGTGACTTTCCGTCCACTTCAATGAGGAACCTGGTGCTTGACAAAGGAACGACAGGAAATGGTGGAGCTTGCGGCTCACCGTTGACATCCTCTTTGGCGATGCTGGTGAGGTAGTACCGCCCCTCTTCATCGAGGGCCAGCTCATAGCGGTTGGATGTCGACTCATACGCCCCCAGAATCTGTGTCAGGTCGCATGACTCGGGAGGCAACTCGGCCACAGGCTTGGGGCTGGGCAACCCCAGTTCGACACCGATTGCAGTCTCGATCTCGTCAGCTAGTCCCGAGCCTCCGCGCGAGTTCGTCAGCACACCGATCGCCATTTGCAGTTCCGGGAACGTCTGAAGCCGGGCGATCTGCCCGATCGTCGCTCCGCCATGATAGGCCGACCTCACAGTTCCCCAATCCGATAGAACCCAGCCCAGCCCCCAGGCTTGGTCCACTGTCGAGTCCGCAGTCAGATCAAACTGTGGTGTCCGCATGAGCCTCGCGGACTCCACGGACAATATGCGTTCATCGCTCGGCGCCAAGCCGTCCCGTAGATGCGCCGCCGCGAATGTCAGTAGCGACGACATGGAGCCGGTGACGTTGCCGGCAGGTCCTAGGGATCGTGGCAGCATCCATCGGGTCGTGGGAATAACCTTGTCGGCTGATTCAGTGTCTGGATTGGCGAGGTGGCCGACGGCGGTACTGAACAGCGGTGCCTCCTTCGTCCGTGTAATGACGTGCGTTAGCCCCAGCGGCCGGAGAAGCCTCTCCACGACGACTTCATCCCATGGCTTGCCACGCAGGACTTCGATGATCCGGCCGGCGACTCCAAATGCCGAATTGCTGTAGCTTAGATGACCGCCGGGCGGAGTGACGCTGATGGCGGTGGCCAGTTCATCGACATATTTCTCCAAGCAGTCGTCGTTGTCGCCGGTATCGGTGAACAGATCTCCATCTATGCCGCTGGTATGCGTAAGGAGTTGGCGGATTGTGATCTCTTTGGTGTTCACGATGTCGGCGATGGAAAACTCCGGCAGGATCTCCACCACAGGGGTCTCCAGCGTCAGTTTGCCTTCATCGACGAGCTGCATGATCAGCGTAGTTGTCCAGACTTTGCTGATGGACCCGTATTGGAAGAGTGTGTCGGGAGTTACCTCAATTCCGGTGGCGAGACTCGTCACGCCCGTGGTCATGACACGCATGTCTGGTCGGCCCTCTCCGTCCAATGCAATCACCCCCACCTGCACACCAGGTACGGAGTGCTTTTTTGCCAGAGCATCGATCCGGTTCTGCCATGCCTGCGAGGCAAGAAAATCGTCGGGGAGTTGGAACGTCATTGCTGATCCTTACGTGGGTGGGTGCCATAGAACGTGGCCCGGACTGTGCCGGGTCAGGGTGCCGTCGTGATTAGCCCGACTGCCGAATCGACCAAGGTTCGATCTGGAATGACCGACTCGCGGTGAACTTTCTTGTATAGGTGCTGTTGTTGATCCATCCGATAGGGAGGATGTCGGCGTCCGATACCAGTGCGCGCTCCGCAATCTGCCAATCCGGGCATCCTTGGATGCCGAGCTTGTTGCTGGCCAGAATGACGTGCTCGTTGTAGGTGGCGTTGTTGATCTTCGAGAAGTTGCTCGATGTGGAGCCGCTGAAGAACGGGACCAACATCGTCGGGAACGGTGCCCCTACGTACCAATCAACGACGTCCCAGTCTCCGGTGCCTGAGGACAGAAGATCGTTGAGCACAGCCTGATCGGCGCCCTTCAGAGTTACATCCACGCCGAGTTTCTTCCACTCACTGGCCAAGACCTCGAATGCTGAGGCCTTTTCGGTGCTGTTTCGGTACACGAGCTTGATGGACAGCGCCTGTCCGTCCTTGCTTCGAACGCCGCCTGCTCCGACCTTCCACCCTGCATCGTCCAGTGTCTTCGCAGCTGCGGCGGTATCAAACGCTGGAGCGGAGTTGTACACGTCATCGATGGCGCAGGTCGTCGGTTTCCCGATTAGGAGCGACTGCGATGGTGCGCCCTGGCCGCCGGCCAAGATATCGGCCATTACCTTGGTGTTGGTGCTCTGCACAAGGGCCTTGCGGACAGCTGGGTCAGAGGCTGGTCGGGAAGCGGCTTGGTTGAAGAACAACTCCGTTGAGCCGGACTTCAATGGCAACGCTGACATGCCTTGGGCATCGAGCCGGGCAGCATCCGGTCCCACGACTGTTGCGGCGTCAATGCTGCCTGCCAACAGCAGGTTGGCACGCGTGGTGTCATCACCCACCACGGAGACCGTGACGGTTTTGGGAAGACCGGCAGTCTTGGACGTGGTCCCGTCTGGGCCCCAGGTGTAGTCGTCCCGACGCGTCAGCGTGTAACTCTCGCCTGGCCTCACGTCGGACAGGGTGTAGGGCCCTGTTCCGTCAAACGCGGACGAGTACTTGTCCGGGCTGGCGATCGCTTTGCCACATGCGATGAACACTTGTCCAAGCAATTCGAGCAAGAATGGATTCGGTGTCGGGGATGTCAGCGTGACTGTCCTTGCCGAGTTGTCCGCTTTGGCCGTCGTTCCGGACGGCACAAATAGACCCACCACGGGTGAAGAATTCTTGGTATCTGTGATCCAGGTGAAGTTGTCTGCCACAGTCTGCGCGGTCAGCGGCGAGCCGTCTCCGCACGTTGTTCCTTCTTTGAGCGTAAACGTCACTTCCGTTGATGACGCATCCCATTTCTCCGCCAACCACGGCTTGGGCTGGCCATTGTCATCGACAGCGATGAGGCTGTCGTATCCGAAAGCAACTAGCTGGCGCGTGTCGGAATAGGAAGTAGTCTGCGGAAACAGGTTTCCTGGATCTGTCGACAGTGCCCATTTAAGGGTGCCATCCGTCACAGCAGCCGCTGACTGGCCCGTTCCTGGGCTGCTGCTGGGGCTGCAGGCCGTCAGAACAAGAGCTCCGGCGGCCGCAACGGCGAGAACGGGTAGGTATCTAACCTTCATGGTGCTATTTCCTTTGTTTGTGCAGGACGTTCGAGAGGGGTGTGGGGTATGTGTAGCCAGGTGCGTCGCGGGTGACACTTCAGCGGGCAACTCCCCGATGAGCGGGGACGAACAACGGTTTGCCCATCTCGGGGACCGCTTCGATCAGCGCACGAGTCGATGGGTGCTTTGGTGCAGTGAGAATTTCATCGACGGGCCCGAACTCAACCAGATCGCCCTTGTCCATCACTGCGACGTAGTCACAGACATATCTGACGACAGCAAGGTTGTGCGAAATGAACAACGCCGTGAAGCCAAGCTCGGACTGGAGTTTGCGAAAGAGGTTGAGGACCGTTCCTTGTACCGACACATCCAGGGCAGAGGTAATCTCGTCAGCAAGCAACACGGACGGTTTTGCGCCAAGCGCCCGAGCCAGTGCAACCCGTTGCCTCTGCCCCCCCGACAAACGCCGAGGGTAGTGTGCGGCGTAGGAAGAATCGAGGCCCACAAGGCTGAGCAATTCCTGCGTCTCTGCCTCTATCTGACGACGCGAGGGCACTCGTTGCTTGGATTTGCGGTAGCTGGCATGCAGCCCCTCGGCGATTGAATCTCCGATGGTCATCCGAGGGTTTAGGGACGAATATGGATCCTGAAAAACCATTTGAACCTGGCGTCGATGCATCCGTCCTGCCCGGTTTGACTGCAACAGAGAATGTCCATCGAGCAGGATCTCACCGGAGGTTGCGTGCTCCAGCCCCACTGCCACACGGGCTATTGTGGACTTTCCGGATCCTGACTCGCCCAGAACGCCGACTGTACTTCCCTGGGGAACGATGAAGCTTACGTTCTTGACGGCATGGACGGTTTTGGGTCCACGCCCGAAATCGACCACCAGGTTGCGAAACTCGAGCGAAGTCATGCCTTGTCCTCCTTCATGAAGTCGGCAACGGTAGCCATCGGGCGCGAACGGTCGGTCGTCAGTGTGGGAATCGAGGCCATCAAAGCCTTCGTATAGGGGTGAACGGCGCTCCCCTCGACCAGGTCGGCGCTTGATATGTCTTCCACAATTTCACCGTGGTACATCACCAGAACCCGTTCACAGAATCCGGTCACGAGTGCAATGTCGTGCGAGATGAACATGACCGCTGACCCGTGTTCGACGGCAACGCGGTCCAGGACCTGCATCACCGTTCGTTGAACGGTCGCGTCCAATGCTGTAGTGGGTTCATCGGCGATGATGAGCTTCGGTGTTCCCATCAAACCCATGGCGATCATGGCGCGCTGCCGCATACCACCCGAGAATTGGAACGGATACTGGCGGGCTCGCATCTTGGGGTTCTGGATGCCCACTTCTGCTAGCCTATCTGTGGCCTGATTGCTGGCCTGTGTTCGAATCCCTCCACCGTGGAGGAGGGCAGTCTCAGCGACTTGCGGACCTACGCGGAGCGAGGGATTGAGCGAGGACATTGGGTCTTGGAACACCATCGACATCTTCAGACCCAGGTCAGCGGCATGGGACGTGACTTCGCGTTCACTCATTCCGGCGTAGTCGACCCCATCAAAGACGATGGCGTCTGCCTCGACCCTTCCTGGGTATTCGATGAGCTGAGCAACAGCTAGGGCTGTGAGGCTCTTGCCTGAACCCGACTCCCCGACGATTCCCACACGCTCTCCGCGTGCAATATCGAAACTTACCCCGCGAACCGGCGTTACCCACTTGCCTAAAGCCGGGAACGACACGTGAAGATCGCGAACCGACAGAACGGCTTCGGGATGCGGCGCCTCCCCCCTATCCGGCTCGGGCTTTGCCGAGCGGGTGGGCAAACCGGCCAGCTTGCGCATCGAGATAACCGGGGTCACACCGACTGCGCGGCCGATGGTGTCACCGAGCATGGTCAGCACGATTCCGGCCAGGGTGACAGCAATTGCCGGCGTCAAAGCGGCCGCGGGCGACACGTACATACGGGCGAGACCCTCGGACAAAAGGCGGCCCCAATCGTACGCAGGAGCCTGCAGACCTATTCCGAGGAACGACAATCCTGCCATCGCGGTCAGGCTGCTGGCGGCCGCCATCGTCGCGTTGACCACAATAACGTCAGCGATGCTCGGGATGATGTGCCGGAACAGGATCGCTGTCCGCGGCACGCCGAGGACTTTCGCAGCGCTAACGAAATCCCGTCCAACGACGCTCGCGGTCATCGTCTGGCACAGTCTTGCGATGTTCGGCACGATAGCCAATCCCAGCGCAAAGACCGCCCCCGTAGCACCCTGCCCAAAAAACACCGCAAGGAACAGAATCAGAAGCAGGGCGGGAAACGCTACGAGCATGTTGACGACCGCGGTCACGAGCCGGCCGATCCACGGCGGCAGGATGCTCGGAAGGCAGCCCACAATCACGCCGAGTGTCACGCCGATAAGGGTCGCAAGCATGCCGTACATCAATGATGTACGCGCGGCTACTAGGGTGCGGAGCAGGATGTCGCGGCCAGCAGAATCGGTTCCCAGAAGGTGCTCGGCACTTGGCCCGCGAGCAATCACATCGACATTGACCTCAGCTGCTTCGGCGCCCCAAAGCACGGGAGCGAAGATCGCCAGCCCGACCAAGAGGACCGTGCCGATAGCGGCGATGGCTCCTGCCGGTGTTCGCATCTGGTGAACAAATGATCGTATCCGCCGGGTCGCCGGCGCGACGGTAGTGAGTATAGTCATCGGGTCCTCTAAAGTTTTGTGATTCGGGAGCGCGGGTCAAACGCCGCAATCAGGAGATCGACTACGAGATTGATCAGCAGTATGAGGACGCCATAAACCAGAACGATGCCCTGTACCAGGGGATAGTCTCGATTCGTGATGGAGCCAACCACCACCGGCCCCATACCCGGCCAGGCAAACACTGTTTCGACAAAGACGCTGCCCGCAATCAGCCCGCCAAACAGCAAGCCCGCGAACGTCAGAGTCGGAGTCACCAGATTCGGCAGAACATGGTGAAAAAAGAGTCGGGCCTTCCGCATTCGTTTTGCCCTCGCAGTCCTGACGTAGTCAGCCTCAAGCACGTTAAATGTTTCGGCACGAACAATTCGGGCCAGAGCACAGGTCGAGCTAAGCGACAGTGCCAGGACGGGAAGTACGTATGACGACGGACCTGAACGTCCTGCCACTGGGAAGACCGGAGAGGAGATCGCGAACATGTATATCGAGATGGCCGCAATAACGAACACCGGCGCGACCGTCAGGAAACCGGTGACACTAGAGAAAATCGCGTCCAGCCACCTGTTGCGGCCGCCGCGTGTCGCTTCACCCATTGCCATGCCCAACGGAATGCCGACCAAGAGAATCACGATGATCGACATAACCGAGATTTCCAGCGTTGCTGGCAGCCGCTGGGTAATGACATCAAACACGGGAAGACGCGTGCTGTATGACTTTCCGAGATCACCGTGGAATAGGTTCTCCCAGAAGTGGAAATACTGCGTGACCACTGACGCGTCCAGTCCGAGTTCGGCTCGCCGGACGGCGATCTGCTCGGCTGTGGCCTCAGGACCAAGCGAAAGCCGTGCGGGATCTCCCGGCAGCAAGCGCACCATGAGATACGCTGCCGTGACCAGTACAACGACTGAGATCACTAGCCGAATGAGGCGTCTGGTCAGATAGCTCACCCAGGGATTGGTGTTGGCGGCCTTCGTTGCCGGCTGTGCAACTACATCCACCTGCAAAGGCCCCTCAGAAACCGCCACAGCGTCTGGGCTATCGGGCGGTGCCGATGAAATCATGTTCTTCATAGAGCCATCTTTGCAGTGTGGTCCGACTCACGGCGTGGGTAATTGGCATCAATTTTGGAAGCGTCTTTAGTCCTTTTTGACCAAGATAGTTTCGAGTGCGCAGATACGTCGAGCACCGAGGGCTCGGACCACGGTATGAATTCCCTGCCACAACCGGGGTCGCCGCAGAAAACGGATCCGCTGTGTCCCAAGGCGCTGCCGGGACCTAGTCCAATGCGATTTGGCCGCCCGCCAGACATCTGGCGCATCGTCAAAGGAGGTGGCCGGGTCCCGCGTGCCGGATTCGGACTGCTTATGAGGGAACTGGCAGAGACATCCCGCCGGCTGAAGGCGGAGGGGCAGGATTGGGAGAGCCTGATGGACCGCACGCCATCTTAATGGCGGAGGGAACTCAGCAGCACCTGGGTGAAAAGAACCCGGCCCCTGCCAAACCCCTCAACCCTGCGACCCATGGACAGGCCACCGGACCGCGCGGCGAACCAAAGGGTGGCCTGTCAAGGAAGCGTTTCCCCGTGGCCGAGTGCAGACGACCTTGGACATTCCGTGCAGACGCCTTCGGAAACTGACAAAAGGGAGCGTCCTTCAAGAGTCCTACCGCTTCCAAGTAAGTGGGACAAGCGAACCGGAACAGCAACGCCGGCTTTCTTCCGCTGCAGCGACGAGTTAGCCGCCGGACGATGACTTAGCCCGGTAGAGCAGTAGATCGTCCCCACCCGGCTTCGCTGGTCAAGTCATCCAATAGAGGCTGTACACGGTAGGGCATAGGAGTGCTGATTGACATTGTCGTGTTGGAATGCCGAACTCCCCGGATCGCGATCATCCGCCCCACGGCTTGCTGCAGCTGCGTGAGTGTTGCGGCTGCTACTTTGACCAAGAGATCCTCCCTGCCGGCCTGCGTTGTCACCTCGAGAACTTCTGAGATTTCACCTAGAGCGGTGATTACCTGTGCGAGTTGGCGTTGATCCAGCTCCAGCCCCACGAAAGCCTGGACGGGAAGCCCGGCGGCTTCGAGATCGATGACAGGTTTGTAGCCCTTCAATATCCCTAAGTCCTCGAGTCTCTGAAGACGGGCAACCACGGTATTCCGGGATATCCCTAGCTGCCCGGCCAGCTCGGCAACCCCCGCCCGCGCGTTGATGTTAAGACGCTTCAGCAGCTCTGAATCGAGGCGATCAATTCTGGTCATAATGTCAAGCAGCCTTCCTGGTTGGATCAATCACATTGGCGAGATGCTCAGTTGTAGACAATTGAGTTGACCATATCAAGACGTAGATTGACAGTTAGTCCAACATATCCGTTCGTTTCCATTGGACTACCTGACAGAGGAGCCAGTATGTCTTCCACTTTGACAACAGATCTCGGAGGCGGTGTAGTCGCCGACCTGTCACGTGAGCTGTCAGGAACCCACGAAAGCGTCAAAGTCTTCAGGGACAAGGCAACAGGCCTGCATGCCATCGTCGCCCTTCACAACACGGTCCGCGGTCCAGCTCTCGGAGGAACGAGGTTCTTCGCCTTCGAAAGCGATGCCGCCGCCTTGAACGATGTACTCCGGCTTTCCGAAGGCATGACCTACAAAGCAGCAGCAGCGGGATTGCCGCTGGGGGGCGGAAAAGCTGTGATCGTCGGAGAGCCGGCCACCATTAAAACGCCCGAATTGCTGAGGGCCTATGGGCGTTTTGTCGACTCCTTCGCTGGTTCCTATATAACCGCTGGCGACGTGGGCACCACGTCGTCAGACATGGACCACATCGGTGAATCGACCAAATGGGTGGTCGGGCGAAATGAAACCAAAGGAGGGTCTGGCGACAGCGGGTACTCAACCGCTCTCGGGGTTTTCACGGCGATGGCCGCCGCTGCGAGCACCATTTGGGGCAGCGAAGGCCTCAAGGGCCGCTCAGTTGGCGTCGAAGGAGCCGGCAAGGTCGGCAAGCAGCTAATCAATATGCTTCTGGAAACCGGCGCTGACGTAGTACTCGCTGAATCCCATCCGGCGTCGTTGCAACGTGCGCTGACAGAGCACCCGGACATCCGCATCGCACCGTCAGTGATCGACGCTGAAGTCGACGTGTACGCGCCGTGCGCCATGGGCGCCACCCTAAACCCAAAAACTGTCCCATCGATTCAAGCACGTCTGGTGTGCGGGGCAGCCAATAACCAGTTGCTGAACGCAGATGTGGAGAATCAGCTCGCAGCCCAGGAGGTGCTGTGGGTGCCTGACTATGTAGCCAATGCCGGGGGTCTGATTCAGGTCGCATCCGAGATTGACGTGATCCAGCCCGACGAAGTCGGGATCCGCATCGGTCACATCGGACTGACCGTCACGGAGATCCTCCGAATTGCCCAAGAACGCTCGACCACGCCCGGCAATGCTGCCGACACTCTGGTCCGGACCCGTCTCGGTGCCGGGAGGAAAGGATAACCATGAACGGCGAACCTATCTCGTTGTTGAACGCTGGAGGAAACTTCACCTCCAGCCCGGAACTGCCGTTCGAGACGGACTCGACCGATGTGCTTGCGCTGTACAACGACATGCTCATGGCCCGAACAGTCGACACGGAGGCTATCGCCCTTCAACGACAGGGTGAACTGGGCCTCTGGCCCTCAATGCTGGGACAGGAAGCAGCACAAATAGGGGCAGCTCACGCACTCAACCCCCGAGATATCGTCTTTCCCACCTACCGGGAACACGGTGTTGCCTGGTGCAGAGGCGTTGATCCGGTCGATCTCTTGGGGCTCTTCCGTGGAACTACCCTCGGCGGGTGGAACCCCACCGAAAACAACTTCAACCTCTACACGCTGGTAATTGGCGCCCAAACTCTTCACGCCGTCGGATATGCCATGGGCATCCTAAGAGATGGCGACGTCGGCACCGGAGACCCCGATCGTGATCGGGCCGTCCTGGTGTTCCTGGGCGACGGCGCCCTCAGTGAAGGCGAGACCAATGAGGCCTTTGTCTGGGCGGCAGCTCAGAACCTCCCTGTGGTCTTCTTTTGCCAAAACAATCAGTGGGCTATTTCAGCGCCCTACTCAGTACAAAGCAGGGTATCTGTCGCGCAACGGGCCCAAGGATATGGATTCAAGGGCGTTCGTGTCGACGGCAACGACGTCTTCGCCTGCCTGGCAGCAACACGTGAAGCGCTGGCAGCCGCGCGTGCCGGCCAAGGGCCAACCTTGATCGAAGCCCTCACATACCGCAGGAACCCGCACACCACTTCAGACGACGACGGCCGCTACCGGACCCTTGCCGAAAATGATGCGTGGGCAGCTTTGGATCCCATCGACCGCCTCCGGACCTACTTGCAGTCCACAGGGCTGCTCAACGACGCAAACGTCGAAGACATTTCCCGTCGGGGAAAAGCACT
Organism: Arthrobacter sp. 35W; assembly: GCF_000482545.1. Taxonomy (GTDB): domain Bacteria; phylum Actinomycetota; class Actinomycetes; order Actinomycetales; family Micrococcaceae; genus Specibacter. The sequence goes on along the minus strand of NZ_KI519454.1, from coordinate 1,079,188 downwards.
GGCCGAACACCTTCGGGCAGGATGCCGTGCACTTCCCTTCCCTGGGCACGCGTCACCATTTCAAAACACCTACGCCGATTTGCCGGATGAGCTCGAGCGGCAGATGAACGAACACCTGGAATTTGTGGAGGCAGGGGAATGACCGCAGTAACAAGCCGGATGCCCATTGCCCACGCTCTGAACCTCGGGCTGCGGCACGCCATGGAGGCTGACGAGAAAGTGACGCTTATCGGGCAAGACATCGGTCAACTCGGCGGAGTTTTCCGTGTGACCGACGGCCTCCAAAAGACCTTCGGGGACCATCGCGTTGTTGACTCACCGCTCGGTGAGGCAGGCATTGTGGGAAGCGCCATCGGGCTTGCCATGGCTGGCTACCGCCCCGTCTGTGAAATCCAGTTCGACGGATTCGTGTTCCCAGCGATGAACCAGATCATCACGCAACTGGCAAAATACAGGCACCGCTCGGAAGGCGCAGTTACCCTACCTGTGGTCATTCGGATCCCAGTCGGCGGTGGTATCGGGGCCATTGAACACCATTCCGAATCCCCCGAGGCCTACTTCGCACACACTGCCGGCCTCAAAGTCGTGAGCCCGTCCAACCCCCAGGATGCCTACGACATGATGAGGCTCGCCATTCGCAGCAATGACCCGGTCATCTTCCTGGAACCCAAACGCAACTATTGGCTCAAGGGCGACGTAAGCACCAGCACCACCACTCCGGCAGACCTCGACAAAGCTGTGACGGTCCGGAAGGGCACCGACCTGACTCTCGTGACCTACGGCGCGCTCGTGCCGGTCGCAATGAAGGCCGCCGACGTATGTCAGGAAGAGGGCCGGAACATTGACGTGATTGACCTTCGATCCTTGTCACCCATCGACGACAAGGCAGTCGTTGCCTCCGTCCAGAGGACAGGCCGTCTCGTCGTGGCCCACGAAGCATCACGATCCGCCGGCCTTGGAGCAGAATTGGCCGCACGGATACAGGACGAAGCGTTCCATTCGCTGATTTCGCCGGTTATCCGCGTAACAGGATACGACACGCCGTATCCTGCCAGCCGTCTCGAGGAGGAATGGCTCCCTGGGCTGGACCGCATTCTCGACGGTATCGACCGAAGCTTCACCTACTAGAAGACAAGACGCAAACATGAGCATCAAACAGTTCTCCCTGCCGGATGTCGGCGAAGGCCTTACCGAGGCCGAAATTGTCACCTGGCTCGTCAAGCGCGGCGATATTGTCGAGGTCAACCAGGCCATCGTCGAGATCGAGACCGCTAAGTCTTTGGTTGAGCTTCCATCGCCGTTTGCCGGGGAAGTCCACGAACTTCATGCCGTGGCTGGCGAGACCGTAGACGTTGGAAACCCCATCATCAGCATCGAAACAGGCGAAACCGGGTCGACGGGCACCTCACCGACACCGGCAGAGGAAGCCCCACCGGCCACCGATACAGGAGAAGACCCCAAGCTCCTGGTCGGGTACGGTGCGCGGGAAATCGGTACGCACCGGAGGCGAAGGAAAGTGAAAGGTGAAGTGCCCGCGGAGCGACCCTCTGTTGCGCCCATGACACCCGTGGGGGGTCCGCCAAAAGCGTCCCCACCGGTCCGCAAGCTGGCCAAAGATCTTGGCCTGGATTTGGCCGCCATCACCCCTACAGGGGAAGGCGGAGTCAGGACGCGCGCAGACGTCCTCAAGGCATCCGCAGGTTCAGCGGTCATTGCAGCTGGGCAAGACGCCCCGGGAACCGGGACGGATGTTGCAGACAATGGTGAACTGCGGATCCCCATCAAGGGAGTCCGCAAGCACACCGCGGCGGCCATGGTTAAGTCCGCATTCACTGCGCCTCACGTTACTGAGTTCGTCAGCGTCGACGTGACGAAGTCTCTTGACCTTCTTCGGCAGGTAGGCCAACGCAGGGATTTCAGGGACGTCAAACTGACCCCGCTGACGTTCGTTGCCAAGGCATTCTTGAAGGCGCTCCGGGACACGCCGGAGGCCAACTCGCGCTGGGACGATGCGGCACAGGAAATTGTCCAAATGCGAAAGGTAAACCTCGGGATCGCAGCTGCTACGCCCAGAGGGCTGGTCGTGCCGAACATCAAGGGCGCAGAAACCCTGTCGCTGAAGGAACTTGCCCAGGAAATCAATTCCCTCGGCTCCGCGGCACGAGAGGGAAAAACACCCCAGACTGCCATGGCCGGCGGGACGGTGACCATTACCAATATCGGCGTGTTCGGAATCGATACCGGCACACCGATACTCAACCCCGGCGAAACAGCCATTCTCGCGGTGGGAACCGTCCGCCGGATGCCTTGGGTGATACAGGACGAAGAGGGTGAACGGCTCGGTATCCGGTCGGTTCTGCAGCTAGCTCTCTCGTTCGACCACCGTGTGATGGATGGACAGCAAGGGTCTCGGCTGCTGGCTGACACAGCCGCAATCTTGACCGAGCCGGGGCTGTCACTTCTCTAGCGAGATACAGCCACAATCTCGCGCCAACCAGTTAACCCTGAAAACGGGCGGCGCCGCATCGACAGCAGCCGTGTGGCACGAAAGAAGACGATGAAGCCAGCAAGAAACTACTCCGGCGGCCCAGGGACGCTCCTCCGTGACTGGTCGCAGCTAACGGGCTACCAGGTGCACGTAACCCTGGACCACATTCACCTCCGGTCCGGGAAAGTCGAGCAAGTAACGCGAGACGGATGTGCTCTATGGATTGCGCCCGAAGGTGGGTTCGGTCGACAGCTCATCGATCAAGGATCAGGCTACCGGGTGCTTTTGGAGGCTGAGCAGTACGCCATCTTCTGTCGACGCCGGGCAGCCCTCGCCGCCAAATCCGTTTCGCCCTAACAAGCCAAGAAGAGACATACGTCATGACACCGCTTAAAGAAGAAGCCCTGCCCGCCGTCACAGACACTAGCCACGGGGCACCCTATCCGGACGGGGACTTATTGTTGCTGGAGGACCTCCTCACCGATGAGGAGATCGAGCGATACCACGCAGCCCGCGCTTTTCTTCAGCGTGAGGTACGTCCCATTGCAACGGACTACTGGAACCGTGCCGAGTTCCCGTTTGAGCTTCTGCCCAGACTTGCAGCTCAGAACCTCTCCGGCCTGAACACTTCCAGCCATCTCCTCAGCGGGCTTATTCAAATGGAGTTCGCACGGGCCGACACATCGATTTCCACCTTTTTTGGCGTCCACCACGAGCTCGTCGCAACGGCGATTCTAGATCTGGGCTCTGACGAGCAACGGCGGAACCTCCTTCCAGACCTCCTGGCACTGAAGAAGATCGGCGCCTTTGCACTGACCGAGCCTGAGCACGGGTCGGACATATCTCGATCCATCGGTACTACCGCTGAACGCGTTGGTGATGAGTGGGTCCTTAACGGTGCCAAGCGTTGGATCGGGAACGGCACGATCGCCGATTATGTTCTCGTCTGGGCAAAAGACGTGTCTGATAACGAGATCAAGGGCTTCCTCGTAGAGAAGGACCGGGAAGGATTTCGGACACAAGCCATTGAGAACAAGACCGCTGTGCGCATCGTGCAGAACGCTGACATCGTGCTCAAAGACGTCAGAATCCCGTTCACAAACTGGCTGCCCGGAACGACATCTTTTAGGGACACCAACGTCCTGCTACGCAACTCGAGGGTCTGGGTCAGTTGGCAGGCTGTCGGACAACAGTTTGCTGCATTTGACGTCGCCAGAGAGTACGCCCTTAAACGGCACCAGTTCGGAAAGCCAATCGCCTCGTTCCAGATCATCCAAAGCCAACTCTCCAAGATGATGGCTAACGCAACAATGTCCCTGTCGCTGATGATTCAGATGGCCCGGCTTCAAGACAGCGGAAAACTCACCATGGACCAGGCGGCTCTTGCCAAAGCCAGCTGCACCGACAGAATGCGCGAGTCTGTCGCTCTGGGCAGGGCGATGCTCGGTGGCAACGGCATCAGCACCGACTTCGAAATAGCGAAAATTTTTGCAGATGCCGAGGCGATCTACTCGTACGAGGGAAGCTATGAAATCAACAGCTTGCTCGTTGGTCGAGCCGTCACCGGTATTTCTGCATTCATCTAACCCGAACACTGATTATCCCATGTCTGGGCCAATTACCCCTTGGACCAAGACGTAGTCGAGAGGAAAAAGCTCATGCACATCCAGGGCACAGCCGCCATCGTAACTGGCGGAGCTTCCGGGCTGGGAGCGGCTACCGCCCGCGCCCTGGCAGCACGGAATGTTGAAGTATTTGCCGTTGATCTGGAACAGTCTCTGGCAGATGCGCAGCCGGTCGAAGGCATTACCTATCTGGCGGCCGACGTGACAGACCCCGAAGCTGTGCGGCAGGCCGTTCAGCGGGCCGCAGCAGAGCTCCCTCTGCGGGTGGTCATAAACTGTGCAGGGATTCTACCTATGGCGCGTGTTCTTGGCCGGAATGGCCCACACGACCCATCTCTCTTCGCAAAAGTTCTCGAAGTCAACCTCATGGGCTCCTTCAACGTCTTGGCAATAGCCGCCGCCGAAATCCAGAAGACACAGCCGGACGCCCAGGGTCAACGGGGCGTCATCATCAACACCGCATCGATCGCCGCCTACGAAGGTCAAATAGGTCAGGTCGCCTACGCGACATCCAAAGCCGGCATCGTCGGGATGACCCTGCCCGCAGCCCGAGACCTGGCCACTCACGGTATTCGAGTCAACGCCATTGCCCCAGGGGTGGTCGAAACACCAATGATGGCCACTGTTACACCGGAAATCCGAGAAGGCCTCGCAGCCGGCGTCCCATTCCCGCAGCGCCTCGCACGCCCCGAAGAATTTGCCCAGCTTGCGCTGTCCATCATCGACCACGACTACATCAACGGTGAAGTAATTCGCATGGATGGGGCCCTGCGGATGCAACCGCGTTGAGCCCCTCAGGCCACAGCCCCACCCCCATAAAAAGCCGCCCGAAGGAATAGGTACATGTCAGACAGCACTTCACTCCCGGACCCTGCTAATGATGACGTCGTTATCGTCAGCGGTGCCCGGACCCCTCACGGGAGAATCAACGGACAGCTTTCTTCCCTCAGCGCCCCGGATCTGGGAGCCATTGCTGTTGCAGGAGCACTGGAAAAGGGCCATATCGATCCGAACGTGATTGACGCTGTCATCATGGGCCAGGTCGTCCAGGCCGGCGCCGGCCAGAATCCAGCGCGGCAGACGGCCACGAGAGCCGGCATCGGGTGGAGTGTGCCGGCGATAACCATCAACAAGGTCTGCCTCTCCGGACTCGCGGCCATCGTCGATGGCTCACGAATGATCCGGTGCGGAGACGCCGACGTGGTCGTCGCCGGCGGACAGGAGTCAATGAGCCAAAGCCCCCATATTCTCCCCGGATCACGGCAAGGATGGGCTTACGGAGGATCCTCGCTCGTGGATTCGATCGCACATGACGGCCTGACGGACGCGCACGAAGGCATCTCAATGGGAGCCCTTACAGAACGCGGCAACATTGTTCTGGGTATCACTCGGGAGCACCAGGACGAAGTTGCCGCCGCATCACACCAACGGGCAGCCAAGGCTGTAGCCGACGGCGTTCTTTCGCAGGAGATCGTGCCCGTCAAGGTTCGAACCAGGAAGAACAACACGGTCCTCGTTGAAGTGGACGAAGGGATCCGCCCAGCAACCTCGACCGAGACGTTGGCGGCCCTTCGCTCCGCGTTCGTCGAAGGAGGTTCGATAACTGCCGGAAATTCCTCACCCCTCTCCGACGGGGCGGCCGCACTCGTCCTCGCCAGGCGCTCCACCGCCGAACGACTGGGCCTAAAAATCCTCGCAGTGGTAGGAGCCTATGGGCAGGTTGCTGGGCCCGACAACTCGCTCCACGCGCAGCCTGCGCACGCGATCAAATCAGCTCTGGCCAAGGCTTCGTGGTGCGCCCAGGACTTGGACTTCATCGAAATAAATGAAGCGTTCGGAGCAGTTGCCGTCCAGTCACTCAACGAGCTGCACCTGCCCCTGGAGCGATGCAACATCAATGGTGGTGCCATCGCACTCGGGCACCCGATCGGAGCATCCGGTGCCCGGATCGCGCTCCACGCGGCCTTCGAACTCGACCGTAGAGGCGAAGGCCGTGCTGCCGTGGGGCTGTGCGGAGGCGGCGGCCAGGGCGAAGCCCTGCTCCTGTACCGGAACTAAATCCCCAACGCCCACCCCGCCCCTCCCAACTCATTGAAAGGACAGTCCGTGACAGCTGCCAATATAGTTCGCGTTTCCAAGAGCGAAGAGAACCTGCTCCGTGAGGACCAGCTCGCGTACAAGATCGCTGTGGTCGCTGCTGATCCGGTGGACGTCACGCCCGAGGTGACGGACATGGTGATCAACCGGATCATCGACAACGCCTCCGTGGCGATTGCGTCGTTGAACCGGGCACCGATCGTCGCGGCCCGTGCGCAGGCCCTGACCCACGCGCCGACCACGAACGGCAAGGGCGCCTCCGTCTTCGGCATCAGCGAGCGGGTTTCCCCGGAGTGGGCAGCCTGGGCGAACGGTGTGGCCGTGCGTGAACTGGACTACCACGACACGTTCCTGGCCGCGGAGTACTCGCACCCGGGCGATAACATCCCGCCGATCCTAGCCGTCGCCCAGCACGTTGGTTCCAACGGTCGCGACTTGGTCCGGGCCATCGCTACCGGCTATGAAATCCAGGTGAACCTGGTCAAGGCGATCTGCCTGCACAAGCACAAGATCGACCATGTGGCCCACCTCGGGCCGTCCGCGGCGGCCGGCATCGGGACCCTCCTGGGCCTGGATGTGGAGACGATCTTCCAGTCCGTGGGCCAGGCGCTGCACACCACCGCCGCCACGAGGCAGTCCCGCAAGGGCGAGATCTCCACGTGGAAGGCCCACGCTCCGGCGTTCGCGGGCAAGATGGCGCTCGAGGCGGTGGACAGGTCCATGCGCGGGCAGACCTCTCCGGTGCCGATCTATGAGGGCGAGGATGGTGTGATCGCCTGGCTGCTCGATGGTCCGGACGCCGCCTACGAGGTGCCGCTTCCGGAGAAGGGTGAGGCCAAGCGTGCCATCCTGGACACGTACACCAAGGAGCACTCCGCCGAGTACCAGGCCCAGGCTTGGATCGATCTGGCCCGGAAGCTGCATGGGGAATATGCCGAGCTGAAGGACCCGGACAATGTCGTGTCGGTCCTGATCAAGACGAGTCATCACACGCATCTGGTCATCGGTTCCGGTGCGAACGACCCCCAAAAGTATGACCCGACGGCGTCGCGGGAAACCCTGGACCATTCCATCCCGTACATCTTCACCGTCGCCCTGCAGGACGGCGCATGGCACCACGTGGATTCCTACACTCCGGAACGGGCCGCACGCCCGGACACCGTGGAGCTGTGGCACAAGGTCACCACAGTGGAGGACCCGGAATGGACCCGCCGCTACCACTCCCTGGACATTGCAGAGAAGGCATTCGGCGGATCCGTGGAAATCACCCTGACCGACGGCTCGGTCATCACCGATCAGATCGCCGTCGCCGACGCCCACCCGCTCGGTGCCCGGCCGTTCGCCCGCGAACAGTACGTGAACAAGTTCCGCACCCTCGCTGCCGGACTCGTGGAGGAAGCCGAAATAGAACGGTTCCTCGCCGCCGTCGAACGCGTCACCGACCTGGGGGCAGGCGAACTGGACCAGCTCAACATCACCGCCGCCCCCGGCGTGATCGACCTCAACAACGCTCCAAAGGGACTGTTCTAAATGCTGTACTCAAAAGTCACCCCGGAGCAGAAGCGGCTCAAGCTACGGGAGCTGCTCGCCTCCGGGACCGTGCAGCAGTTTCCGGGAGCATTCAACCCGCTCTCGGCACGGCTCATCGAAGAAAGGGGCTTCGCCGGTGTCTACATCTCCGGTGCCGTCCTGGCCAACAACCTCGGCCTACCAGACATCGGCCTGACCACCCTCACCGAGGTAGCCACCCGCGCCGGGCAGATCGCCCGCATGACGGACCTGCCCTCGCTGGTGGACGCGGACACCGGCTTCGGTGAACCCATGAACGTGGCCCGGTCCATCCAGGAACTGGAGAACGCCGGGCTGGCCGGCTGCCACATCGAGGACCAGTTCAACCCGAAACGCTGCGGCCACCTGGACGGCAAAAACGTGGTGGACGTGGAAACGGCCACCAAGCGCATCCGCGCAGCAGCCGACGCCCGCAGGGACCCGAACTTCCTCATTATGGCCCGCACCGACATCCGCGCCGTGGAAGGACTTCAGGAAGCGAAGGACCGGGTCAGGGCCCTCGTTGACGCCGGCGCTGATGCGATCTTCCCCGAAGCCATGCGCGAGCTGCATGAATTCCGTGCCATCCGCGACGCCGTCGACGTGCCGATCCTCGCCAACATGACCGAGTTCGGCGAAAGTGACCTCTTCACGGTGGAGCAGTTGCGGGCAGTCGGCGTGAACATGGTCATCTATCCCGTCACACTCCTGCGCAGTGCCATGGGAGCCGCGGAACGTGTCCTTGATGAGCTGAAAAACGATGGAACCCAGCAGGGGCAAGTGGATAACATGCTCACGCGTGCGCGCCTCTATGAACTCGTCGACTACGAGGCCTACAACCAGTTCGACTCGAGTGTTTTCAACTTTCCGATCCCCACCCTCCACGCATCAACCGCATCCAAGGAGTCAGCATGACCCTGACCACGACAACAGAAGCCCCCCAGGTTCACAGGGGCCTTGCGGGTGTCATTGCCGATTACACCGCCATTTCAAAGGTAAATCCTGAGACAAACTCGCTCCTGTACCGCGGCTACCCGGTCCAGGAACTGGCCGCCAAATGCAGCTTCGAAGAGGTCGCTTACCTGCTGTGGAACGGTGAACTGCCCACTGACGCAGAGCTTGCGGAATTCACTGCCCGCGAGCGTTCCGCTCGCGCCTTGGACCCCGTGGTCAAGTCCGTTGTGGATACCTTGCCCACCACCGCTCATCCCATGGACGTGTGCCGGACGGCAGCATCCGTGCTCGGTGCCCGGCACGAGTTGGCCGAGGATTCCACCCCCGAGGCGAACATGAAGAAGGCAATCGACCTGTGGGCGGCCATGCCAGCGGTTGTGGCCTACGACCAGCGCCGCCGCCGCGGCCAGGAGCCTATTGAACCCCGCGAGGACCTGGACTACTCGGCAAACTTCCTGTGGATGACGTTCGGCGAAGAGCAGGTTCCGGAGGTCGTGGAGGCCTTCAACGTCTCCACGATCCTGTACGCGGAGCACTCCTTCAACGCGTCCACCTTCACGGCCCGCGTGGTCACCTCCACGCTCTCAGACCTGCACTCGGCCGTGACCGCAGCCATCGGTGCCCTCAAGGGCCCGCTGCACGGTGGTGCCAATGAAGCCGTGATGCACACCTTCGACGAGATCGGCATCCGCAGCGAAGAATCCCTTGAGGAAGCCGCCACCCGCGCCCGTGCATGGATGAAGGACGCCGTCGACCACAAGAAAAAGGTGATGGGCTTCGGGCACCGCGTCTACAAGCACGGCGATTCCCGGGTGCCCACTATGAAGGCCGCTCTGGACAAGATGATCGCCCACTACGGACGGCCCGAACTCCTGGGTCTGTACAACGGTTTGGAGCAGGCCATGGACGAAGCGAAAGCCATCAAGCCCAACCTCGACTACCCCGCCGGGCCCACGTACCACCTCATGGGCTTCGACACCCCGACGTTCACACCCATCTTTGTCGCCAGCCGGATCACCGGATGGACCGCCCATGCAATGGAACAACTGGCTGCCAATTCCCTGATCCGCCCCCTCAGCGCCTACAACGGTGTGGAAGAACGACACATTGAGGCCACGCAGTGAGCAGCACCGCAAGCATCTCGATTCTCCGGAACGATCGGGTGGGCCTGATAACCCTAAATCGCCCGGAGAAACTCAATGCGCTGAATCTTGAAGTGATGCGCGAGGTTGTTGCGGCCACAAAGGAGCTCGACCAGGACAACACCATTGGAGCAATCGTCTTAACTGGCTCTGGGCGTGCCTTCGCAGCGGGGGCAGACATCGAGGAAATGTCATCGAGGTCGTTCATGGACATGTACTTGGCTGACTGGTTCCAGGGATGGGAGGCTTTCGCGGCCGTGCGTACACCCGTGATTGCTGCAGTGGATGGATACGCACTTGGAGGCGGCTGCGAACTCGCAATGATGTGCGACTTCATCATCGCTTCGGAACGGGCCACGTTCGGTCAGCCGGAAATCAAAGTCGGCGTGATTCCCGGAATGGGCGGATCCCAGAGGCTAACGCTCGCGGTAGGCAAAGCCAAAGCAATGGAGATGATCCTCACCGGCCGGACCGTGGATGCATCCGAAGCCGAGCGAATCGGACTTGTCGCCCGCGTCGTTCCGAACGATGAGCTTCTGGAAGTTTCCCTCGAAACGGCAGCTGCTATCGCTGCGATGTCCAAGCCAGTTGCGATGCTGGCAAAAGAGGCAGTCAACGCGGCCTTCCAAATGAACCTGCAATCTGGCCTGCAGTTCGAGCGCAGGGTTTTCCACTCGCTATTTGCCACAAGCGACCAGACGGAAGGTATGAGCGCTTTCATGGAGAAGCGCCCCCCGGTCTTCGTGCACCGGTAGGCTCCGTCGAACTGGAAGACGAACCGACAACCGACGTCGAGGAAGCACCCACTCTTCGCCATGGCGGCATCGGTCGAGCACTAGCGCTGAACTGATTCCATCGGCAAAAACGCAGTCTTGCCGGGCCCCGAATTGGACCCGGTTCTGGACATCCACGCACGGACGGCAAGCTGCCCATAACTCGCCGCCGGTCAAGCCACCCATGGATGCTGCAGGCGGCCCGCACTGGCACGCCATGAGCGGGCACACTTCTTCCCCTCCGATCACCTTTGACTTGGTTTCAGCAGCAGGAACCTCGCCCACAATGTTTGCCGGCGAAACTGGGCGAGCCAGCGATCCAACGGTGACCTGCGTCTTGGGATGTCGGGAAGCAAAGATCGGCCGCACAGCACCATTTCTTCGGCCCCGTGATCGCTGATTGCCGTTTGATAACGCGAGTTGTGCTGACTGGCGTCTTTGGGCCAGCGAGGTCAGGGACAGCTCTCTTGTCAAAGCTGGGATGCGGGACGCCGCACTGGGGACCTGGTACGGAGGCAAGCGGCTACTGCAAGCACCAACCACTTTTCCAACTCCGGCAGCGTCAGCGCAGCCTGTGTTCGGCGCGCTTGCGGAATTTGAGCGCAATCTGATCAGTAACCGGACCCGGGCTGAGGTTGTCCATCGTGCCGTGCGAATCGTTGATGACAACCTCATCCGCACCCCGTCAAAGGCACCCGCGATTGCGGCGTTCACCTCAAGGGTCATCAATTCTTGCGCACGTGGATAGCCATAGCCGCCGGCGACCTGGTCAAACGTCGCGACGCCGGCGACGCCCTCCATGTCGATCGAGATGAATGTTTTGACGCTCATGAGCTCTCCTTCGAATGTAGAGGGACAAGACACCAGTGGACTCACCTCCACGAGAAGGGGATCACCGTGACGCCCAACACCTCTACGAACCGCCCGCATGAGCTCGAAGATATCGAGCGCTTCGGCGCGCCAGCCGAGACCGCGATTTTGCCAGATGGCACGCTCGTGATCTTCACACGCACGGAAACCTTGAACGGCAACGCGCACAGCTCACTCTGGGCGGTCAGCGACGGCTCCGAGGCCCGCCCTCGGGGCGCCTATCTCGGGTCCCGCTACATGCCCCACAGTGATGCCTCGTGATCAGTGGTTTCCTCACGAGCGAGGCCAGGCGCGACAAGATCGCCTCACGTGCCGAAGCCCAGGCCCAGGCACTGGCTGCGGCCAGCGGGATCAGCGTCCGCACCCTGCACGACCCGGCCGACATGGAGCTGGCCTCCGCCCTGCTCGCCACGATCTGGTAGGCCGAGGGAAACGAGCCACACATCGACCCGGGCCTCCTCGTCGCGCTCGCCCACACGCACAACTACGTGGCGGGCGCATACCGCGGCGCGGAACTGATTGGCGTGTGCGTCGGGTTCTTCCACCCGCCCCCGGACCGGGCGCTGCACTCACACATCGCGGGCGTCCGCGGCGGGAGCGACGGGGCCGGGGTCGGCAAGGCACTCAAACACCATGAGCGGGCCTGGCGCCTCCGCCGCGGGACCGACACCATGACGTGGACCTTTGATCCGCTCATTGCGCGCAACGCCTACTTCAACATCCACAGGTTGGGGACAGCCGCAACGGAATACCTGCCCAATTTCTACGGAGAGATGACCGACAGCATCAACCGCGGCCAGGACAGCGACCGGATGCTACTGGCCTGGGATCTGCTGCGGGAGCCCGGTACCCGCATAGCGGCGGGCACCCCGGAACCGGAGGCCTGTGTCCTGTACAACGAGGACGGTGTGCCGCGCCTCTTCCACGACTCCCCGGGCTCAGCGCAGCGCGTCCGGGTCGAGATCCCCTCCGACATCGAAACAATGCGGATCGAGCATCCCGATCGAGCCGCCCGCTGGCGCCCCGCGCTCCGTGACGCCCTCGCAACACTCATGAACGACGGCTGGCAGGTCACCGACTTCGCTCGCAGCGGCCACTACAGTCTCGAAAGGACCCCACACCAGCGCATTCTCAGCATTGACCTCATCAATATCACCCTGCCCCTCGTGTCCCCATTCACCACCTCGTTCAGCACCCAAACCTCGCGCGCACCGCTCCTCGTCAAGGTCACGGCCGAGCACAACGGCCGTGAGGTGACCGGCTGGGGCGAGTGCGTGGTCCTCGACGAGCCCGTGTACTCGCCCGAGTACCTCGATGGCGCGCGCGAAGTGTTGCAGCGCTTCCTGATTCCAGCGCTCTACACCTGGCAGGATCCGGGCAAGGCACTCACCGCCAAGCTTGTCGGCCACGTCCTTGAGCACATCGTGGGCCACCGCATGGCCAAGGCTGCGCTCGAAATGGCGATCCTCGATGCCCAACTGCGGGCGACGGACATCTCCTTCGCCTCCTATTTCGGCACGACCGTCGACACGGTTCCGTCCGGCGTTTTGGTCGGAATCCAGAAGTCAATCCCGGATCTGCTTTCCGCCGTAGGCGGCTACATCGACCAAGGCTACGTGCGCATCAAGCTCAAGATCCAGCAGGGCTGGGGCATCGAGCCCGTCCGCGCAGTTCGAGAGCGCTTTGGCGACATCCCGTTGCAGGTAGACGCGAACACCGCCTACCGGCTCGTCGACGCCCCGCACCTGCGCAAGCTCGACCCCTTCAACCTGCTGCTGATCGAGCAGCCGCTCGCCGAGGACGATCTTCGCCAGCACGCCCTCCTCGCCCGTGAAATCTCGACGCCGATGTGCCTGGACGAGTTGATTGTCTCTGCCGCCTCCGCCGTCGACGCCATCGCCCTGGGGCCGCAGCAATTATCAACATCAAGCCCGGACGCGTTGGCGGATACCTCGAAGCCAAACGCATTCACGACATCGCCGCCGCCCATGGGGTCGCTGTGTGGTGCGGCGGAATGCTCGAGACCGGCCTCGGCCGTGCGGCAAATGCGGCACTCGCCGGCATGCCCGGATTCACCTTGCCCGGAGACATCTCGGCATCCGACCGCTACTACAAGCAGGAAATCACCGAACCCTTCCGCATCGAAGACGGCCAGATCCGGATCCCTAGCGGCGCGGGGCATCGGCGTCGAACCGATCCCTGCGGTGCTCGCCGAGGCGACGACAGCGACCCTGACGGTCGCCCCACGGTGAGCCCAGAGCGCGGGAGCGAGCGCTCGCCGTCAGCTGAGTAGGCGCAACTGGATCATGGCTGCGAAGCGCGCTTCCGGGTCGTTCAGGTCGATCTCTCCAATGGCGGAGAGCCGGCGCAGGCGGTAGCGGAAGGTGTTCGGGTGGGTGTACACGAGCGCGGACGCCACGCCAATGTCGCCGAAGGCATCCAGCCAGGCGCGGAGAGTTTCAACAAGGTGCGCGTTGCGTGCTCGGTCATACTCGAGCAGCCGTGCGACCGGGCCGCTCGGGCGGTCGCCGCGGGCGGCGGCAAGATCTCCGAGTTCGACCAGAAGCGACTCAACCTGCACGTCGTCGAAGATCACGAGCTGAGCGTGCGACCGGCCGAGTTGAAGCACGCGAAGGGCGCGATCGGCGCTGACGCGGGAGGTGGGAAGTGCCGCATGGTCTTCGGCGATGGTGCCGATACCGAGGAGCAGGCGCCGGTCGCCGCCTGTGCGGGCAAGGAATTCTTTGGCAACTCGTGCGGCGCGTCGGTCGGCATCGGCTTGATCCGCGCGAACGCAGACGACACCGTAGACGATGTTGCCGATGAGGGCGGCGGCGGAGCGGGGGTATACCGCGCCCAGGTGCATCGAGAGAGCGTCGGCGATGCGTTGCCGTGCGGTGAGGAGACGCGCACGGGCGGCGCCGCCTTCCTCGTCCTCTTCGGAGTCTGCGGCAGCGAGCGCCAACACCACACAGCGGTGACCAGTCAGGCGCAACCGTGAGGCGGCATCGGCCGCGCCCGTTCCGCCCTCCAGCAGCGTGGCTAGTAGATCGGCCCGCAGCCTGCGCTCAACGTCGGCGCCGGCGCGTATCCGCAGCATGTGCAGCGCGACGAGCTTCGCGGCGTCCTTGAGCGCCCCGATCCGGTCTTCCGGCATGGGTTCGCGCACCGAAACCCAGATGGAGCCGAGAATTTCGTCGCCCGCACGCACAGCGAGCGCCACACGGGGGTAGGAGGCCACGTGGGCGTCGACGTCGACGGCAGCAACCTGGATGGGGTCGGTGCTGCGGTACAGCTCGCGGAACACCCCGCGCTGCTCCAACTGGCGCAAGTAGCGTTGGGGAACCTGACGGCCGAGGATTGTCTCGACGCGGGCGGGATCGGCTTCGTCTTGTTTTCCGGAGAAGGCGACGACTCGGGAGTTGCGGTCCTCTATCGTGACGGGAGCATTGAGAAGTGTCGAGATTGCGTTGACGAGCGAGAAGAGGTCACCGGCGGGCATACCACCGAGGCCGCTCTCGCCGACATCGCCCTCCGCGATGAGCGAGCGCAGCATCGAAGTGAGCTGAGCCCAGGATGCACCGCGGGTCAGTGCGAGCACGGGAATGCCGGATTCTTCGGACGCCCGTATGATCGCCGGGGCTGCGCTCACCGGCGCACGGAGCACGAGGCCGGCGGCGTCTTGCGTGGCGAGTGTTGCGAGCAGCTCGACGATCTCCTCGGTCTCGCTCATCCCAACGCCGAGCACGAGCGCACCGTGTGAGGGGATCGCTTCGTCGAGGGAGTCGTGGATGATGACCGTCTCGATCTGCTGTTGGCCCTCCGCGTTTCCGCAGACGAGCTCAAGGAGGGTCGTTCCGAGGTCTTCAAGCACCCGGCCAAGGCTTGAGCGTGGACGTGTCGTCACTGAACTGAGCACGCCTCAGATACTACGGGCAGACGGTACGACTCGACATGGTAGCGCACGACGAAATCTTACCGTGATTTCGTCGTGCGCTACGGAGTGCAGCCCGACTGTGTTCCGCGGCCGGCCAGAGCGCCCGGGTCAGGACCGCGTCAGTGCCGACTGTGCCGATGGTGTTCAGGTGGTTATCGTGCAGATACCGGTATGCCGACACAGGTGGGTGTGTGCCTCAATCACGATTCGCTCCGGGGAGCAGCCGTTCCCCGTGACCATACGCAGGTCCTCGAGCATGCGCTGGGTGTCGAAGTTCACAACGCCACCTTTGGCATGGCCCGTGCACCGAAATGCACATACTGCTCGCCCGTCGGCAGTGCGTAGAAAACCAGCGAGAGCCACCCCTGGGTGCCGGGCGCTCGCAGCGCGAATTGGCCATCACTCACCGGGGTGAGGGCGTACTCTTCTACGGGATTGGGCAAGGATTTGGCGACGACGCCGCTCATGGTCGTGCGCATACGCATGGCCTCCTCCTCCTTAAAGATCTCCATGAGGACGCCGGAGCGCTCGTAGGTACCAAGGTACGCCGACATGTCGCCCGTGTACGGCTTGGCTGGCGGGCCGAACGATCCCGGAATTGAAATCTCGGCCAGCTCGCCGAAAATCTCGTTGTAGAGCTCGATGTACAGATCTCGTGTGTTGCCGCCGTTGGTGAGCAGCGTCACGGCGATGCCGTCTTCTGGCAGGATGCGCAGGAAGGCGGCCTGGCCGATCGTGTTGCCGTCGTGACCGTAAAGGCGCTTTCCGCCCCAGTCGAAGCGCATCCAGCCGAGGCCCCAGGAATCGCCGAGCACGTACGGGTCCGGAACGTCGGCCTGGTGCGTGGTCATGAGCTCGGCGCTCTCCGCAGAGAGAATGCGGGTACCGTCGACTGCGAGCCCGGCCTCGAGATGCATGCGGGCGAACTCGAGCACGTCTGCCGCGGCGGCATCGATGAGGCCGGCGGGGCCA
The DNA here is from genome assembly GCF_000482545.1 of Arthrobacter sp. 35W. GTDB lineage: Bacteria > Actinomycetota > Actinomycetes > Actinomycetales > Micrococcaceae > Specibacter. The sequence goes on along the minus strand of NZ_KI519454.1, from coordinate 1,062,782 downwards.
AGGGAACGGGGTAGTGACCACATCGGCGCGAGAAGGGGGCCGTTCTCATCGGCGCCCACGTGGCCGGCGGCGGCACGGAGGAGCAGAGCCTCTTCTGGCAGTGTAACTGTGTGTTTGAGGCCGAGCGGTGTGAACAGGCGGACGCGAAGGGCGTCATCCCAGCTGAGACCGGTGAGCTTCTCGATCACGCGGCCCATGAGTGCGTAGCCGGAGTTGCAGTACGAGAAGGTCGCCCCAATGGGGTGGTTCTGCTTGACCTTGGAGAGGGCATCGACGTACTTTTCGAGGCAGTCGTCGCCACGGCCGGTGTCGGTGAAAACGTCACCGTCTATACCGCTGGTGTGGGTAAGCAGGTGGCGCATTGTCACCGACTTGCTCACCTCGGCGTCGGCAACCCGGAACTCGGGGACCACGTCGAGGATCGGAGCATCAAGGTCGAGCTTGCCCTCGTCGACGAGCTGCATGATGACGGTCGCCGTCCACACCTTCGAGATCGAGCCAATCTGGAAGACGGAGTCCTCGGTGGTCTCGACACCGGTGTTGATGTTGAGAACGCCGTGGCTCGCGAGGACAGGCTCCTCGCCGAGGCGCAGGATGCCGAGTGTGGCTCCAGGAACTTTGTGGGCGGCCGCCAGCTCGCTCAGACGCTGCTGCCAGTGCGCGGCGTTGAGAGCCTTCTTGCGAACGGGGGTGCCGGCGGCCGGGGCATAGCGCTCCACCCAGTCGACAATGCGCTCGTTCCAGTCGATGCGGTGCGAGGGCGCCCCGTTGAGAATAAACAGGTGTGAGCCGCCGGGGTAAAGCACGAGCTCACTCGGCACATCCCGTTCGCGGAGAGCGGCGAACCATTGTTCGGCCTGGCCGACTGGGCAGCGGTGGTCCTCGCCGCCGTGCACGATGAGGGTCGGGGTGCGAACTTGGTGCACCTGGCCGTAGGGCGATTGCGGGGCGACGAGTTCCGGGGTCTTCCACGGCAGGGCACCGTACTCGAGGCGCGATAGGAAGTGGCCGGCATCCGACGTGCCCGCGACGCTCGTGAGGTCGGAGACAACACCGCCGGCGACGGCAGCGGCGAAGCGGTTCTCGCGCGAGGTGAGATAGCAGGTCATGAAGCCGCCGTAGCTGTAGCCGGTGACGGCGAGGCGTGCAGGGTCGGCAACACCCTCGGCGATGAGTTCGTCGATCGGCTCGAGGAAGTCCTTGGCGTCGCTTGTGCCCCAGCCGCCGAGAGCTCCGCGGTAGAAGTCGTTGCCGTAGCCGTCGCTGCCGCGTGGGTTGACCGTGAGCACGGCCCATCCGCGGGCAACGAGTTCGTGGTGGTAGGCGTGGACGGGGTCCGCCGCCCCGTTCCACGCATTGTGCGGCCCGCCGTGCACATCGAGCAGGAGCGGGCGGGGGCCGGTGTGTTGTGGGTCCCGCCGCAGCCAGCCGTGCACGACGACGCCATCCGAGATCGTGAAGCTCCGCGGCTCGGCGACGATGAGGCCGGTGTGCTCTGGCGAGTAGCTAGTGAGCGGCGTAACGGTGTCGGAGCGCAGATCGACGGTGGCGATTTCACCGAAGGACGTTTCTGTCGCGAGCACGATCGCGGCGGTGTTGCCGACGACGGAAACGCCGGACACGTTGGCCGCTCCGCCGACGATGACACGATGCACCGCACCGTCGATGCTCGTAGCGTAGAGGTGGGTGTAACCACCGTCGCGCAGGCAGAAGATGACGGTCTGGCCATCGGCACTCAGTTGCGGGAGAGCACCGGGGTAGCCTGCGCCACCCTGCATGACATTGCGGTCGAGAGTCGAGGTGATGTCTCGTGGCGCTTCGCCGTCGAGGGGAACGAGCAGCACGCTTGTGTTTCCCACCTCGGCATCGGTGCGGCCGACGGCGATGAGTTTGGCGGCATCAGGCATCCAGCCGGTAACGGAGAGCTGCACGTCGGCGGCACCCACGAGGCGTGGCCTGGCGTTGCCATCGCTCGAGGACATCACATAAGCGGCCGTCTCGAAGGTGAGGTCTGAATCGGCCTCTTTGCCAGTAGAGAAGGCGATCCTTTCGCCGTCCGGCGACCAGACCGGATCGCCAGCGTGCCAGTCGCCACGGGTCAGCTGGGTGATCTCGCCGCTGCCGAGGCTCACGACGTGGATGTGCTTGCGCATCGCGCCAAGGAGACCGGCACCGTCGGCCTTGTAGCCGAGCCTGTGTATGACGATTGGTGCCGTGCGGCGCTTAGCGAAGTCATCGCTGCCTTCGCCGGGCAGCGCGGCAGAGTCGATAGGGCCGGAGAACGCGATGCGTCTGCCGTCGCCGCTCCACACGGGGGCGCCAGCACCGAGAGTCTGCGTCGTGACCTGCTCGGCTTCGCCGCCGCTGATCGGCAGAACCCAGATCTGAGGCGGTCCATCCTGGGCGCGTAGGAAGGCGAGACGGGTCCCATCCGGGCTCCACCTTGGTGTTGAGTCGCCGGTTCCTCGGGTCAAGCGGCGCGGTTCGCCGCCCTGGGCGGCCACGACCCACAGCGAGCGTTCGTCGCGGTCTTCGGCGCGGTTGGTGGTCTTGAGAACATAAGCGATGCTGCTGCCGTCCGGCGACAGAGCGGGCTGCTCTGGAAGCTGCGTGGCAATAAGGTCGTCAATGCTTACACGTTGTGGTGCCATCGTGTGGGTCTCCTGTTCAATGGGTACGTTGTGCGGGGTTTTAGGTGGAGCGGATGCTGTCACCAAACGGGCTCGAAGGTTGGGGTACACGGGCGCTTGGCGAGTTCTGCACGCAGACCTCACGCTCGGGGTGGACGAGTGGCCCAAGCGGACAACGGGGGTAGAAGCAGCAACCGCTCGGCGGCTGGGCACCGATGCGAGCCACATGCGAGATGGGATGTGTGCGGGTGGGGTTGTGAGGAAAGCGCCCGGAGGTGCTCAACCACACGGTGACCGGCCGCGCCTATGGAGGAGTCGACGTCGGGCAAACGGTCTGCCAGCGAGTCGGCCCTGGTGAAGACAGCGACCGCATACCGCCGTCCGTCCGGGTAGGTGACGACGCCCGCCTCATTGCGCACTGCGGGCACGGTTCCCGTCTTCGCGGCAATCAGTACATCGCTCGGGAATCCCGACGACAGGCGGTGCGGCCAGATTTTGCCTGCCTCGGCCCGGACCACGTCGCCATCACTGAGAATCGCCACGGACGCGGCGGGTATCTGGTAGTTGGCGACGAGGTCGGGCAGCTTTTCCTCGACCCAAGCACCGATCTGTGTCAGAGAATTCACTATGAAAAGTCTCTCCTCGTTGAGAATGGGAATTCGCTGAGCCTATTCGATGCGGCTGCACAAAAAATTGTAGAAAACGACGAGACTTGCATGCAGCTTGGTTCGATCGCACAAAGTGCCGTGCTCGCCGCCGGATGCATCGGGCCGTGTGAGTCCCGAGCAAAGTAGGTTTCGGTCATCGTGCGTCGCCCTTGATTGTGCGGCCGGGGAACGGACCCGCCAGCATGAGAACGCACGTCGGCTGTACCTCCGACAAAGAGATGGCCCTGTTCGATGACCGGTGGGAAGCCGACTTGGACCGACGAGCTCGTCGACTCCTACTCATTCATAGTTCCGCGACGACGCCGACGAGACCTCCCCCCAGCACTCGGTCGACTGTGGCGGCTGAACTTTCACGTCTCTGTGGCCCTGCAGGTGGTGTGCTTGCGAATCGGCGTCATGTCGCTCGGGCAATTTACGTGGAACGAGTAGATGTAGGCCGAACAAGGGACAGTGTACGGCTGTGATCAGGCTCAATAAAGGAGATACAAGTGTGGACAATGTCCACACCCCCTTTGGCCTGACAAAGCAGCCACCATCCACGTCGCCTCAGCCCCGGAAAGCACCGAAACCAGAATCTCTTACGCAGGATCTCGAAGTCATGTTGCGCTTAGTCCGGCTACCTATGAAGACGTGTAGGTCAACCACGACCTACCAGACATACAAAGAGAGAACGCATAGCCCCAGTTCAGAGCAAGCGGGGGGCCACCAGCCAAGACCCTGAACCCGCTCCCCCACAACTGCACAGGCGACCCGCGGCGCCAGGCACACCCCACGGCCAGTGTCAGAGGACCTGACCACCCAGAATGTACACACGTTAAAGCAAAAACCCCCTCTGACAAGGGGGTATGCTGTGCCCGAGGCGGGACTCGAACCGGATTTTCACCCCTGCAAACACAGGGAAGTTCAGGAAACATGCCGAAGCCGGGCCAGTCCGGAACCGATACGGCCGAGTCCGACAGCGGTGGGTGTTGACATTGTCAACACCCTCTTCTCTGCCCTCCGTGGGCAATCCAGAATAGCGGCAGCTATAGGTGGCTGCTCCTTCGTGCACCACCGCGCACAGAGCGCACAAAAGAAACCGCTAGCACCGTCGCCAACCTACCGCGAGACCTCAACCGGCTCGCCAGATGCCAACGAGACTCACCGTAATCCTCCGCATGCCAGCACCTCTCCCCCGCCAAAGCTGGCCCGGGCCAACGCCGAGCACGTCGATCACCGCAAACCAGCCAAACATGGGGCGAGATCCTGAGGCGTCGGAGGATAGTCAACCGTGGAATCGATACCTTCCGCCCGGATCCTTCGTTGCGGCGTTGCCAACCAACCTTTGGGTGGGGAAAACCGGTCTTGGCCATGCCTGGCGGGTCGGGGACGGCCCCAAGGTGAATCGATCCTGCTATTTTGGGTACATGACTGGGCAGATTACTCTCAAAGACGTCGCGGCACATGCCGGCGTGTCACGAACCACGGCTTCGTATGTCGTTATGGGAACCGGGCGGGTTTCACAAAAGACCCGTGACCGGGTCAACCAATCGATCCGAACGCTCGGCTATGTCTACAACAGGGGCGCCGCCTCATTGCGGACCCAGCGATCGGGCACCATCGGCGTCATCGTCACCAACATCGCCAGTCCATTCTTTGGCGAACTGCTGGTCGGGCTCGAATCCGAGCTGTCCAAGGCCGGTTTCCTGTCGCTCATCGTTGCAACGGCTGACGACCCGCAGCGCCAGGACGAGCTGGTCAAGGCCTTGCGCGAACACCAGGTCGCCGGGCTTGCCCTGGTGCCCGCCAGCGGCACCGGATCTGGATTCCTTCATTCCCTCAAGGATTGGGGCGTCCCCCACATCCTGATGACCCGATACCTCGATGGCATCACCGCGCCCTATGTGGGGGCCGACGATGTATTGGGCGGCCGGCTTGCCGCAGAACACCTCCTGGCCCATGGCTGCAAGAGCTTTGCCTACCTTGGTGGCCCGGTCAAGGTCCTGTCGCGGCGGGACCGGATCGCTGGGGCCCGCGGCGCCCTCGCCGAGTACGGGCTGGGCCCGGACGCCCTGCTCGATATGCCCGGCGAGACGAGTGGACCTGGCGGACTCGCGCTGGGTGAGCAGCTGCTCGCCCGCCCGGAGCCGCTTCCAGACGCCATCATCTGCCACAGCGATAGCGTGGCGTTTGGGCTCTACCGCGCCTTGCGTATGCATGGGCGCACCAACGATGTCCGTGTCATAGGCTACGACGACGTCAGCGGCGCCGCATTGTGGGAACCACCCCTGACCAGCATCGCCACCCACGGTGAAGATCTTGGACGCACCGCCGCGCGGCTCCTGCTCGACCAACTCAATGATGCGGAGGGGAACATGGCATCGACCATTGCCCTGCCGGAGTTGATTGTCAGGGAATCCTGCGGCTGCCCAGCAACGCCTTGACAGTGACTCGCATCACCTGTCACCATGGATTTGTTGATGGTGAATCGATCCGGCAAAGCATGAAGAGCCAATCCTTGCCATCAATATATATTTTTCCTGTTTGGTGAATCGATCCGGCATTCGTCGTGGAAGCACGGACCACCCACAAGCAATGTCTATCGCCGCCGCGGTTCCTGTCCGCAGGCGGCGCTGTAAAGGAGCAGCATCATGCGCAGACGCGTATTCACTTCGATGGTTCTTGCCACCACGGCCACCCTGGCTTTGTCCGCTTGCGGACTTGACGCCGGCAGCAGCGCCACCGCCGGCAGGGAAACCATCACCATCTACACGTCCCGGCCGAAAGGCATCACCGAAGGCGTGGTCAAGAAATTCGAGGCGGCCAACCCCGCCTACAAAATCCAGCTCCTGACCTTGGGGGCCCAGGAAGTGGCGGATCGGGTCCGTGCGGAATCCGGCCGGCCGCAGGCCGACGTCTGGTGGGGCGGGACCTCCCAACAATTCGACCAGGGAGCGGCAGCGGGCCTGTTGGAGGCCTTCCCCACCGACGTCGTGGACCGCGTCCCCGAGAAATACCGGGGCAAGGACAACCTCTGGCTCGCCGAACAGCGGCTGGCCGAAATCATTGCCTACAACCACGACCTGCTCAACCCCGACCAGGCACCCAAAGACTGGGACGACCTGATCAAGCCCGAGTTCAAGGACAAGATCCTTATCCGCGATGTCGCGGCCTCCGGCACCATGCGCAGCATCTTCTCCTCGATGATCTACCGCACCTTCCAAACGACAGGAACCCCCGATGAAGGCTACGCGTGGCTAAAGGGCCTTGACGCGAACACCAAGGACTACACGGCCAATCCGACAGACCTCTACCTGCGCATCCAGCGCCAGGAAGCGCCGCTGACCATCTGGAACCTCCAGGACATCATGCTTCAGAGCAAGGCCGGGGTCCCCTTCACCCCGGTCGTCCCCGCCTCCGGCGCGCCCATCCTGCTCGATGGCATCGGCAAGGTCAAAAACGCACCCCACAGCGCCGGAGCAGACAAATTTGCCGCCTTCCTGCTGCAGGAACAGACCCAGCAGTCCCTGGCAGAGCAGAACTACCAGATCCCCACCGTGGCCCTGTCCCAGGAACCGGAATGGCTGAGCACGCTCAACCTGAAGGAAATGCCCGTCGACTGGAAGACCGTCGGCAGCAAGGACGCCGAGTGGATCGGCTACTGGGTCCAGAACATCAAGAACCGCGGCTAGAGCAGCCCCGCCCGGCCCCCACCACTTGGAGCACTTGACATGATTAGCGTTAGCCTCGAAAACGTCAGCAAAACCTATGGCGACAACCCGCCCACCATCACCATGGACCTCACCATCGAGTCTGGTGAATTCTTCACTCTTCTTGGCCCGTCCGGTTGCGGAAAATCGACCATGCTGCGCATGATCGCCGGGTTCATCCAGCCGTCCAGCGGAATCATCCGCTTTGGCGACTCCGACGTCACGCGGACCCCGCCCAACCGCCGGGACACGGGCATGGTGTTCCAAAACTATGCCCTGTTCCCGCATATGAGCGTGGCCCAAAATGTGGCCTACGGACTCAACGTACGCAAGGTCGACAAGAAGGAAAAGGCCGCCCGCATTGACAATGCGCTCGCCCAGGTCGGGCTGGCCGGCTACGCGGGACGGCGGATCGATGAACTCTCCGGCGGCCAACAGCAGCGAGTCGCGCTGGCCCGGGCCGTTGTAATCTCACCTTCAGTCCTGCTTCTCGATGAGCCATTGTCCAACCTTGATGCAAAGCTGCGCGAGGAAACCAGGGTCCAGATCCGTCAGGTCCAGCGCGCTGCCGGCATCACCGGGATCTATGTCACCCATGACCAGGCCGAAGCCATGGCGATGAGCGACCGGATCGCCGTCCTCGAAGGCGGGCGTGTCCACCAGGTGGCGGCCCCCCGCGAGATCTACCATCGCCCGGCCACGGCCTTTGTCGCCCGGTTCATTGGGCGCAGCAACGTCCTCCCCGTCACCGTTCTCGGCAGCGATGCAACAACCGTCACGGTGGACCTGCCGGGAGGTTCAAGGATGGACGTTCCAAAGGCGCCGGATCTTCGACCCAGCGCCGGGGACCCAGCGGCGCTGTCCATCCGCCCAGAGGTGCTGCGCTTCACCGATGGGCCCAGCCCCCTCCTGCGCGGAACCGTGCGAGCCGCGGAATTCACCGGCGCGTCCGTCACCTACGAGGTGTCCATGGAGGACCTCACCGTCAACGTCACGGCTCCAGATCATGCCAACGGGCCCCAGATCGGCGATTCCGTGGGAATGACCTGCGATCCGGACCGAGTCTGGCTGGTGCAGCGATGACCGTTCTCGACGCCAAGACCACAACCTCACAGAAGAAACCACCTTCAGCCTCTGCTCCCCGACGACGCAGAACAGGCACGCTCTCTGAGAAGATCGGCAGCGACCGCTTCGTCTACCTGCTCGCGGCTCCCGTCTTCGTCATCATCTTGTTCTTCGTCGTCATCCCCATGGCCCAAACCGCGCTTTTCTCCACCCAGGGAAACGGCCTGGCCAGCAACTACGGGACCTTCTTTTCCGGATCCTCGGCCTCGGCCCTTTTGCTGTCCGTGGGCATTTCGATGGCCTCAGTCGTGCTGTGCGGCATTCTGGGGACTCTGCTGGCAGTCTTGCTGACACGATTTGAGTTCCCCGGCCGCAAAGCGCTGGAGGTCTTTGCCCTCCTGCCCATGGCGCTGCCCCCGCTGATCGGCGCCGTCTCCTTCGTTCTCCTCTACAGCGAGACCGGCATTGTTCCCCGCGCCCTACACCTGTGGTTGGGAATTCCGGCCGCCAGCACGTCGGTGACGGGGATCGCCGGGGTGCTGCTGGTCCATACCTTCACCATGTATCCGTTCTTCTACCTGTCCGTTTCGGCGGGCCTGGCGGGATTGGACTCCTCCTTGGAATCTGCTGCGGCCAACCTCGGCGCGGGCAAGATCCGCATCTGGGCGACCGTGCTCCTACCCATGCTCACTCCCGCGCTCGTATCGGGGGCACTGCTGACCTTCATGATCTCTATGGCCTCCTTCACCGCACCCCAGCTATACAACGTGCAAACGCTCACGATGCAGATCGTGTCCACCCGCACCAGCGGGGCCCACGAACTGGCTGCCGCGCAATCAACAATCCTGTCCATCGTCTCCATTCTGTTCCTGGTGTCGATGCGCTGGTACCAGGGCCGGCGGATCCACCGGAGCCTCTCCAAAGGAACCCAGCGCGACCGCGCCGTCAGCACAGGGCCAGTCCGGTATGTGGCAATGATCGGCAGCACCGTCGTCAGCGCCGTGCTCCTGGCCCCCGTCCTGGTCATCATTCTGGTCTCCTTCTCCATTGACAGCTCATGGACCACCCAGGTCATCCCCGACCAATACACGCTGCAGAATTACATCCGGATCTTTACCGACCCGCGCAGCCTGCTCCCGATCAACGTCAGCGTCCAAATGAGCCTGCTGGCAACGCTTGCCGCCGCACTCATCGGGGCGGCCGCGGCATGGATCGTTGCACGGTGGAAGCTAGGCGGCAAAACCGTCTTGGACATCGCCATCATGCTGCCCTGGGCACTGCCGGGCACCGTCATCGGCGTCAACATGGTCACCGCCTTCAATGAACCCAGCCCCACCAACCTCGGCCTGACCCTCGTCGGCACCCTCTGGATCCTGCCGGTAGCCTATTTTGTCCGATACGTTCCACTGATCTTCCGGTCCACCGGGGCATCGCTGGACCAAATCGACCCCTCCCTCGAGGAAGCCGCCCGCAACCTCGGTGCGACGCCCTTGCGGGTCCTGCGCACCGTCACAGTCCCCTTGATCGCCAAGGGAATCCTCGCCGGGGCTCTGCTCGCTTTCGTCGACGGCGTCGGAGAATACGTGGCCTCCGTGGTGATCTACCCGGCGGGGTACGTACCCATGTCGGTGGAGATCTACAACCGGATCTACTCCGCTGAATTCGGCTCCGCCGCCGCCTACGGAAGCCTTCAGATCATCCTCATTCTGATTGTTCTCATCATTTCCAACACCCTGCAGCGCGGTCGCCGCACAACTAAACCCAGAACGACCAAATCCGCGGCTCTTGCCGCAGCGCCACTCTCCTAAACCCACGTGTCCAGAGAAACGACGCAGACAGCCACCGTGAACTTGCACGGCCTGAAAGGAAAGACATGCCAGATCTAGCCACCGCCACCGGTAGCAGGCAAACAACAGATCACAGGGACGAAACCCCCAACCAGGCAGACCCGGGACAGCCGCCTGCCGACCAAGATCCCGCCTTTCTGCGGAAGGTGTTCTCGTCGACGGCTAAGCGCCAACGCTGGCTTGATGTCGAATCCGCCCTTGCCCAGGCCGAAGCAGACACGGGCATCATTCCGCAGGACGCCGCAGCGAGGATCGCAGCATGCGCGCATCTTGACCTACTCGACCAGGCCCGGATCGCTGCAGAAGAAGCCGTGACAGGGCATGTCATGGTGCCCTTGGTTTCGGAACTCTCCCGAGTGGTAGGCACCGAGCATGGCGGATGGGTGCACTGGGGTGCGACAACACAGAACATCCAGCAAAGCGGTGACACCGTCGGAGTCAAGGATGCCCACATCCATCTGCGCCACAGCCTGTGCCAGGTCATCGAGACGCTGGCCGGCTTGGCCGAGACGTACGCCGATGATCAGATGGCCGGGCGCACGCACTGGCAACACGCGGTACCGATCACCTTCGGGTTCAAGGTCGCGGCGTGGCTTGATGTCATGGCCCGGCATCTGGAGCGTCTTACACAACTTGAGCCCCGGTTGTTTGTCTCGATGAGCGGCGGTGCCGCCGGGACCTTCGCGACCCTCGGCGAACGAGGTCCCGCAGTGCAGGACGGCGTCGCCCGCATCCTGGGCCTTCGTGCCATGAACGTGCCATCCCGGAACATCGTGGACCACTTTGCCGAATTCGTCTGCACGCTCGGCATGATCAGCGCGACGGCGAGCTCCATCGCAGAAGAAATCGCCCGGCTCATGGCCACGGAATTCGGCGAAGTCAGCGAGTCAATTCCCACCGGCGACATCGGCAGCTCAACCATGCCGCAGAAGCGGAACCCCAAACTGTGCTCCGGCATAGCGACGGCCGGCGCCACCGTCCGGGCGCTCGTGCCACTGGCGTTGGAAGCCATGATTCAGTCCCACGAAGTCGATGGCTCCCGATCCGCCATGATGGACCGTGCGGTGGAGCAGGCGGCAGTCTTCACGGGCGATTCGCTGCACATGCTCCACAAGCTGTTGGGCGATCTGGAAGTATTTCCGGAACGGATGAGGTCCAACCTTGAGTTGACCGGTGGACTCATTGCCGCCGAAGCCGTCATGATGCATCTGGCCGGACTCGTGGGCCGCCAGAAAGCACATGGGATCGTGCACCAGGCGGCCAATCAAGCCGCCACGAGTGAATCGACATTCATGGAAGCGCTCTCCAGCAATCCAGAGATCAGCGCCCTTCTGACGGCGTCCCAGATCCGGGCGCTCCTCGAACCAGCACACCATCTGGGACTCAGCGCTGAAATTGCACGCGCCACGGCCGAAAGGGGGCGGAAGGCTTTGAAGCCGAACGCCTAAACCTGGGGCCATCCACCCCCGTCTGCCTGCGGATTGTCGGCTGGGAATGGTGGTTCTTGGCGGCGTCGAATCCGGACTCGCGCCGCCTGGCAGGCGCAACCAAGAACCGCCAGTCCCAACGTCAACCAGCTGCCACACAAAGTCAACAGTCATCGATTGCCCGCTGTACCGCGGGCCCACCAGACTGGTTGTAGATCCGGGACGAGCGCCACGCTCCCGATCAGGCCGCCGGAAACCACGGCATGCCAGCACCCCCTCACCGCAGGCAGGGCACGCCACCGAACCACCGCTTCCCCTCCCGCCCTGTCTGCCCTGCCCGGCACCTGCTGTCGACCCCGCTTCCGACAACACATCCCCGATGGAGACCAAGATGATCAAGCACCACTGCGGCCTCGTCGTGGAAATCACCGCCCATGACCGGGCAACACTCGAAAACGACCTCAACACCGCCGAGGACATTGCCAGGACCCGGGCAATGCAGGAGCGCCGGCACGGCATCCTGGTCACCCAACACAACCACACCACCTACACCGTCGCCGTCAGCCGCGACGTCCCCTACGGAGAAACCCACGAACACCGCGACAAATCAGAGCGCACCCAGGCGGCCGCCCCGGGGTGCGGCTGTTAGTTCAAAATGGCGGTCCTTCCACGGCTCGGTTTGGCGATTTCGGGGTCCTGTGCGCCGGTCCCCCACCGCCGCACCCTCCTGGCCAGTCCCCCGATGCCAAGGATCCACCTACCAATTGGCTTGCTGGATTCGCGTGTGGCCCACCCGCAAATGGTCCCGCTTAGGTCGCCGAGCCGCTGCACGGCACCGATGGCCAAAGGCCACCCGTTTTTCGAGCCTGCCAGCTGTTCCGGGGCTACTGGGGACCTGGCGAGACAGGCCCGCGCCGCCGGCCCCGATGCGGTGCCTCTAGGGAAGGCCCAACCGCACAGCAGCTTAGTTACGGATCCGACCCGATTCAGTTGGACATGCATGCCGCCGCGGAGCCGTTCCCTGATGGGTGGTTCAAAGGGTCAATATCCATCACACCAACGCAGGGAACCAGCCTTAGAGGTGACCCAAGCCTTGGGCGTCCCGGGGAAAGAAACTCACGAAAGTTCCGCCTACCTCATGTCGCCAGCCCTGAATCCCCCGATGAATTAGGTGTAGGACAGAAAACCGGACCGCAGACACCAGGAATCGGGGACTCGCAATGTTCAATATCCAGCGCAACCCACACGCCATGAGCCCGTAGAACTCGGCCAAGAGCCTAGCCAAGTGGACTTCATGTCAACACTTCGGCGGGTTTTGTCCACAGTCAGAGGCCCAAAGGGCCCCTGACCTGCGGAAACACTGTGCCCGAGGTGGGACTCGAACCGGATTCCGGCCCTTGCAAACACTGGGAAATCCAGGAAACATGCCGAATCCGGCCCAGTCCGGCACCGGTACGGACGAGTCCGACGGCGAAGGGTGTGCCCATTGTGCACACCCTTCTTCTGTCTCTTCAAGCAGCGCCAGTCGAGAAGGCCATGGACATCTCGAATGCCAATACTCGTCAAAACCCACCAGTGTCCCCTGCGACAACCATGCTGGCACTGGCCAACAAGATCCACAGGCATCCACGAGAACCGGCTCCCTAAGCCAAGGAGTCAACAAGACCGGGGGCAGCCCCTGTTTCGCCGAAGCCCGGTAGTTTGCATGCACCCTATATGCACCATGTACGCCGGCGCCGGCGTAGCAGACCACAGCGCTTGGACCGGCCTCTATGTATTGGGCTGCGCCCGTTCTACCGGGCTTTCTGTCCTACCCCAGGGATGAGCCATGGGGATGGTCGGGTGCAAGTCGCGCCCGATTGGAATTGGTAGGTTCCAGCCGAAATGGCTGGCTGCCGGGCGCTGTTGAACCCAGGGTGTGGAAGGCGGGGAGGGCGACCAGTGCCCCACGTAGTGACGATGCTTCATCGTCGCCGTGGCCTATCCGCACGTTGCCTGCTTTGGATTCGGCGCCGATATTGGCTCCCTTGATCAATCCATGGAGAAATATTCGGCCTTCAACATCGAGCACTCTGTCGCTTGCCCGGATCGGGGGCGGTCCACGCGGACGGTGTTGTACCGCAACTGCAACACTGTTCGGGGAGACGAGATCGCGGACAAAGCCCTCACCTCGGATCCCCCAGCGAATCGGCGCCTCACCCAAGCTCACCGATGTGGTGGAAACCGCGGCTTTCGGGCGGCCAAGTCTTGACGGGGTCAATCACAGGACCTAGCCTATTGAGATCGATCTCATACCTCTCACGCCACTCCTACTTGAATCAGCCAACGCCCAGTGACATGCGAGACGAAGTGCAACTTCTTCACGGAGATCACCGCTTTGCCGGCTATGGCGGGGCTGAGCCCCGCCATCTTGCTGGGCGGATACCCTCCCTCCCTGCCGGTCGGCAAAACAGCCCAATTATTCCTCATACCCCTGCTCATTCCGAAGCCACAAGACGCTGAAGATGACCTCTAATGATTGGCCGCCGCGCATTGGAATTCCGAGTCGGTGCGCCGTTTGACGTTTCGTAAGGAATTGATCACATGCATATCCGGATGCCCATTGAAGTCTCGGCAACCCTGCTGGCCGCCTTCACCATTTTTATCGGCGGCGCATCACTGAATCTGCCGACGTGGGGGATCTTCTTGGGCTGGGCCGCCATCTCGCTGCCTGGCGGCCCTTCACATTCATCCTTGTCCGCGTTGGGACGGACTCTGCCAGTGGGTGCGGTCTTCGCGCTAGGTACGCTCTGGCTACAGGGATTTCTGGCGTCCACCGCCGGGCCGTCGATTCCAGCTTGGGCACCTGGCCTGGCGGCCATTCTGGTGATGAACCCGGGCATGTTGCTGCTGGGAAGAATCAGGGCACTGTCCCTGGTCCCGGGGATGTTTGTCGGCTTTTCCACGGTGCTGGCAACACACCTTGGACATTTTGGTCCCGTGCCCGGCAGTATTGTTGCCGCTTTCCTATGCGGTCTGGGAATGAACCTGCTGGGACTCGGATTTGCTTGTGCAGCCAAGGCAATGTCGCCCGCACAGCCGCCGGGGCAAAGCCGGCAGGGGACCAGCCTGACCACAGCGAGCTTGGCGACCCCGGGGAACTGTTGGGGCGCAGACACTGACGCGTCTCCCACAACCCCAAATACTCTTTGAGCCGGCATCGGCTTCCATCGCTGGGCCCCGGCACCGGCGATTCGGGCATTCTCGATCCTGCCAGGTTCCGGGATGCGCTTCCTCGGGTCCAGCAGGTGGATGCGGCAACTTGCACACCACCCTTCCATGGGATGTCAGCAAGCCTGTCTTTCCGGAGAGCCGCCGATCTCGCTTGAATTCTTCATGTCCTCCATCTCGGCCCGAAACCCTGGCCCTCATCTCCCCGCTGGACGGATTTGATCTATTTCCGATCCATAGAACCCGTCAGCCCGCCGTCGCGGCGACCCCCTCGCCAGCTGGTCATGACCTTACGGAGTGCACTGGCGTGGTCATCGAAATTAGGCGGCGTGGACCCGGGCACCACACGACTCAGATTTGGTTGGAGGATCAAATCCGGACCGATTCGCATCAACACCCCTTCAACGCACCGCCCATGTCCAAGGAGTATGAGTCAGTCCTTGTTCGTTGCCAGCGTCGCGAACCGGGAGTCGGTCGACGTCAGCGCCCCAGAACGGCCCTGACGGTTTGCATCAATGGGTTCAGGTCCGCGACCAACTCTCCCCATCGACTCAGGCCGGAGCGGCGCAGCCTCCAACCGCATTTGCGGACTCGGCCATCCGCAACCAAAATACACTCAAGACTATTGACGGGATCGATCTCAACATCTATGTTTATGAGATCGATCTCACACTCCAGGTTCTGACCATTGGTTTTGATATGGGATCGATCCTATTCTTGAGTGACTCAATGAGGAGCAGCATGAACGCCCAAAACCTTCAGTCCCGTCAGGCCGTGGCCACCAAGCCACCGACGACGCCCTGGACAGCAGCCATGGCAAGCATGGTCGGATCCGTTCTGGAGTACTACGACTTCTTTGTGTATGGCCCCATGGCAGCTTTGGTCTTCGGCGCCATCTTCTTCCCCACCGGCGATCCGGCGTTGGCCACCCTGCTCGCATTGAGCACCTTCGCCGTGGGATTTGTTGCACGGCCCCTGGGCGGAATCGTCATCGGGCACATGGGCGACAAGTTCGGCCGCAAGCGGATGCTGATGCTGACCTTCTTCCTCACCGGCGGCGTAACCGTCGGAATCGGCTGCCTCCCGACCTTCAACCAGGTGGGCGTCTGGGCACCAATCCTGCTGGTGCTCCTGCGTTTCATCCAGGGATTTGGCCTGGGCGGCGAGTGGGGTGGAGCGGCGTTACTCGCCGTCGAACACGCGCCCGAGAGCAAGCGTGGATTCTTCGGCAGCCTCGTCCAGGCCGGCGCACCAATCGGCGTCATCCTCTCCAGTGGAGTCGTCGCCATCATCACGGGCACCATGTCCAAAGCAGACCTGTTGGCCTGGGGGTGGCGCATTCCCTTCCTGATCAGCATCCTACTGGTGGTTTTCGGACTCATCCTGCGTGTCCGCCTGACGGAAACTCCCGACTTCGAAAAGGCAGTGGCCTCCGCGCCAGCCAAGACCAAACTCCCGCTGACAGTGGCACTGCGCCAGTATCCGAAGCAGATTCTGGCCATGATCGGCCTCCATGTCTCCGATACCACCCTCGGTTTTATCCAGGGTGTCTTCATCCTCGGATTCGCCACGGTGACTCTGGGCATCAGCCCGACGGTGGCACTCATCGCGAACATTGCCGCGTCGCTGGCGAACCTCATCATGACCCCGCTCGCCGGATTGATCTCGGACCGCATCGGTTCCCGTCCGGTCCTGGTCACGGCCACCGCGGTGCTGGCTCTCTGGGCATTCCCGATGTTTTGGCTGATGGAGACGAAGAGCGTCACGGCCTTGTTCGTCGTCATGGTCTGCAACGGCATGATCGTCGGCACCCTCTTTAGCCAGCAGGCCACGCTGTTCGCAGCAGTACTGGAGCCCAAGGTGCGCTACACCGGAATGTCGGTTGGCTTCCAGGTTGCGACGGTCATCGGCGGCGGCTTCGGCCCACTCATCGCCCAGGCGCTGCAGAACTCCGCTGGAGGAGCGACCTGGTCGATCTCCACATATTTGGTCATCGTGGCCATCATCGCCCTGGTCAGTGCCATCTACCTGACCTCCCGCCAGGCCTCCCTGCGGGCACGAACCTTTAGCACTACAGAAAGCTGATTGTTGTGAATACAGACGCCCATGATTTCCAGGGCACCATCGGCACCACCGTCGCAGAATCCCAGCCGTGGTGGCCCACCGCACCGGCCGACTTGGCCGGGAAGCCCAACGTTGTCATGGTGATACTGGACGACACCGGGTGGTCGGACTTTGGCTGCTTCGGCTCCGAGATCAATACACCCGCCATCGATTCACTGGCCCAAACCGGGCTAAGGTACAACAACTTCCATGTCACCCCCCTCTGCTCCCCCACCCGGGCCAGCCTGCTGACAGGCCGAAACCACCACTCGGTGGGCATGCGGTTCCTTGCCGACGCCGACACGGGATTCCCCAATTCCCGCGGCGCCATCCGCCCCGACGTAGCGATGCTGCCGCAAATCCTGCGCAACGAAGGCTACGGCACCTACCTCGCTGGGAAGTGGCACTTGGCCCCGCTGCACGAGATCACTCCCGCCGGCCCGTTCCAGAATTGGCCGCTGAGCCGAGGATTCGACAAGTACTACGGGTTCATGGATGGGTGCACAGACCAATACGCACCCGAGCTCATCCAGGACAATCACTCGGTCACCCCGCCATCCACCCCGGGCTACCACCTCAGCGAGGATCTGGCGGACCACGCAACAACCTTCATCAAGGACCACGTCACCTACCGCCCCAACGCACCGTTCTACCTCCAGCTCGCACTGGGCGCCACACACGCCCCGTTCCAGGCTCCGCGGGAGTACATCGAAAAGTACCTGCCGGTCTTTGCCAAGGGCTGGGACACCACCCGGGCAGAGCGTCTGGAACGGCAGAAGGCACTGGGCCTCGTCCCGGCCGACACGATCCTGACGGAGCCAAGCGACAGCGTTCGCCGCTGGGACGAGCTCAGCGCCGACGAGCGCGAGGTCTTCACCCACCTCCAGGCCGCCTTTGCCGGTTTCCTGGAACACGCCGACGCCCAAATCGGCCGCCTGCTGGAGACTCTGGAGACCCTGGGCCTGAAGGAAAACACCATTGTGCTGGTCATGTCGGACAACGGCGCCTCGCGGGAGGGCGGTCCGACCGGCGACGTCGACTGCAACGCACCCTACTCGGGCATCCATCGCCCCGCCGCCGAGCAGCTCGAACTGCTGCCCGACCTAGGCACCGCCATGGGGCCCGCCCACTACCCGGAGGGCTGGGCCATGGCAGGAAACACACCGTTCCGCCGGTACAAGCAATTTGTAGACCTCGGCGGCGTCCGCTCCCCCCTAGTCGTTTCCTGGCCCGCCGGAATTAAGGAAGGCGGTGGTGTGCGCAACCAGTTCGTCCACGCAATCGACATCACCCCCACGTTGCTGGACCTCGCCGGGATCGAAATGCCCGACGACGTCGACGGCGCCAGCCTGCGCGACTCTCTGTCCGATGCCGCCGCACCGGCCCGCCGCGACACCCAGTTCTGGGAAATGCTGGGTCACCGGGCCATTTGGCACAAGGGATGGAAGGCCGTGACGGAACACGTCAGCGGAGAGTCCTTCGATACTGACAAGTGGCGCCTTTACAACGGCACGGTGGACTTTTCCGAGTCCATCGACATGGCCGGGGACTTCCCGGAAAAGGTAGAGAATTTGAAGGCCATGTGGTGGAGCCAGGCGCACAGCGTCGGGGCCTTCCCCTTGGATGACCGGACCCTCTACGAGTTGCTGACAGCGCGCGGTCCGTCGGGCCTCATCAACCGGAAGGAGATCGTACTCCGCCCGGGGCAGAGCCATGTCCCTTTCGCCAGCGCAATCGCCGGCAGCGACCGATCCATGGAGGTCAGCGCTTATCTAACCGGATTCAAATCCGGAACCGAGGGTGCACTGTTGTCCAGCGGAAACGTCCGGGGCGGCTATGCCCTTTACATCCGCAACGGGACGGCAACCTTTGAGCACAACCATCTGGGTACCAGGGTGGTGCTCAAAGCCGATGCCCCCGTCCCTGAAGGCGATGCGACAGTGGGCTTCAGGCTCACCCGGCAAGAAGGGAGGGTGGCCATCGTCGAGCTTGTCCAGCAGGGAACCGTCACGGGACGGGCCGTTGTGCCGCAGGTCTCCGGCCATCTGTCCTTCTGGGGCATGGATGTCGGTGCCGACCCCGTAAGCACCGTCTCGCCGGACTACGTGGCCCCCTTTGCGATGGCCGGCAGCATCTTGGACCGTGTCGTGCTTCGCTTCGATGCCGGACCCGATCTGGAAGACCTGGCGGATCTGATGGCCTCCACGGAGTAGGCGTGCGTAGGCCGGGCACCGGGTGGCAACCTCAGGGTGCGCCGCCCGGTGCATTGGCTGTGGGACGGGGATAGTCGATACGATCAGGAGTTATGGCAACAGATCATCAGGGCCCCGCGACCATGCTGGACGTCGCGGCTCATGCAGGAGTCTCACGGGCCACCGTGTCCAGGGTGTTTACGGCTCCGGAATCGGTAGCCGCTGCCACATTGGAGCGGGTATTGAAAGCCGTTGAGGACCTTTCCTACAGTCCCAATGCCGCCGCGCGGAGCCTGCGCAGCGGACGTTCGAACACGGTTGCGCTCCTGGTTGGCGACATTTCCCAACCGTTCCACAGCCAATTGGCCAAATCAGTGGCCCATGTTGCCGAGGATCGCGGCTACAGCCTGCTGCTTTGCGACCTCGACCACAGCATGGACAGGCTCCAGCGGCTCCTGACTGTGCTGCCACTGCAGGGCGTCGATGGCATCATGCTGGCCACCGGCGATGCCATCGAAACACCTGGAATACGGGCTGCCATCGATGCTGCCGAGGCCAAGGGCACCCGCGTCCTGCTGGGCTCGGCCCAGCCAGACTCGTCAATGGCACTCACTGTCAGCCCCCCTTTTGAGGAGATTGGCTATCTCGCCACGAAACACCTGCTGGCTCAGGAGCGGTGGCCTGTGGCCCTGCTCAGCGGGTTCAAGGGCTCCGTGGTCTCCACTTTGCTGCGAGCCGGTTATCTGAGAGCTTGCTTGGAAGCTGGCCACAGCGAAAAAGAAACGATGGTGCTCGATGCCGGCTTCAACAGCACGTCGGCCCAGCGCGAGACGGCAAAGCTGTTGGACGGTGCAGCCATGCCGCGGGGAATCGTCGCGGCAAACATACCGATTGCCCTCGGCGCCATCTCTGCCTTGGCGGACAGGAGTCTGAGCGTTCCGGACATGGTGGCCCTGGTGGCATGCGAGGAAGTGCAGCTTGCGGAGCAGCTAAGGCCTGGCCTGACCACCGCAGGAACCGACATCGGCGTCCAGGGCGAGGCCATGGCATTGGCCCTGATCGATGCGATCGAGGGTCAAGCCGCCACCGCACGCGCGCTGGTGCCGCACCTGACGGTACGGGAGTCCTCCGCGTTGTCGTAAAGCGGATTCCGTTGGCGATCTCTGGTTGCCCGAGCGCCTGCATGCCCGGTGACCTCAGGCCCGCAGTGGGGCGAACGTAGCTTCAAATCCATACAGACTTGGAGTCGTGTTCGGCGTGGCCTGGATGGGGGCGAAGGCAGCGTCCGATTCTTCAACGAGCGTTTCCGATTTTGGAGCCGTCCTCAGCAGCTGGAACGTTTCGCTCCCGTCAATCAGGCCATCGTAGTCGCGGAACCACCGGCCTTCCGAGTACCACCATGTCGATTATGGCTCCAAGAAGTCCTGAGCCCTTGACATTCATGAGATCGATCTCATAGCTTGTTCTTACTGCTTGAATCAAGTTTCCCTGAAAGCTGGATTCGATCTTCCCTCGGAGTTCCAAGGCCTACCGGTCCTCCTTCGCAGGCGACTGGCGAAGCCCACGTTCATGCTGACAGCGCCCCTGTCCGACATTGACCGCGAGTCCACACCGGCGTTGCTAACCGGCCCCGAGATGTTTGGACTGCCAGCAGACATTGCCCCAAAACATACGTTAGGAAACCGCCTCTCATGATTAATAGCCTCAACGTCATCGACATCATCCGCCAAAAGCGTGACGGCGGCACACTGGACGACGAGCAGATCAACTGGGCCATCGACGCATACACCCGTGGGGTGGTGGGGGATGAACAATTCGCAGCCCTGTCCATGGCGATCTTCTTCAGGGGCATGGACCGCCGAGAGATAGCCACGTGGACCCAGGCCATGATTGAATCCGGCGAGCGGATGGATTTCTCTGGTTTGTCGCGTCGAACTGTGGACAAGCACTCCACAGGCGGTGTTGGAGACAAAATAACTTTGCCACTGGCACCGTTGGTCGCGTCATTCGGCGTGGCAGTGCCCCAGCTCTCTGGCCGAGGTTTGGGCCACACTGGAGGGACCCTCGACAAGCTAGAGGCGATTCCCGGATGGAAGCCGGATTTGAGCACCCGCGACATCCTATCCATCCTCGACGACGTCGGCGCCGTGGTCTGCGCCCCCGGTGCCGGTCTGGTCCCAGCCGACCGGAAGCTGTATGCGCTGCGCGACATTACCGGAACCGTCGATTCCATTCCACTGATTGCCTCCTCGATCATGAGCAAGAAGATTGCCGAAGGCACGTCCGCTCTTGTCCTAGACGTCAAGGTCGGCTCGGGTGCTTTCATGAAGAACCAGGACCAGGCCAGAGAATTGGCCTCAACCATGGTCGATCTGGGAGAAGACTCCGGCGTCAGGACGATCGCATTGTTGACTGCGATGGATGTTCCCCTGGGGCTGACAGTCGGGAACGCCCTTGAGATCCGTGAAACGCTCGAGATCCTCGAAGGCGGCGGTCCCCACGACGTTGTCGAACTCACCCTAACTTTGGCCAGGGAAATGCTCGCACTTGCAGGGCGGCCGCACGAGGACGTGGACGCAGCATTGAAGAACGGCAAAGCCATGGACCATTGGCGCCGGATGATCGAGGCCCAGGGCGGAGACCCGGACGCCGCCCTTCCGGTTGCCAAGCATTCCGAAGATGTCACTGCTGACACCGACGGCATCTTGACCACGATGGATGCCCTGACTGTGGGCGTCGCCAGTTGGCGCCTCGGCGCCGGGCGCGCTCGCAAGGAAGATCAGGTTCAAGCTGCCGCGGGCATTGAAATCCATGCCAAGCCCGGACAACGAGTCCGCAAGGGCCAGAAGATCCTGACATTGCACACCGACACCCCTGAGCTCATCCCCCAGGCCCGCCAAGCACTGTCCACCGGCCTCATAGTGGACGGTGCAGCCGCAGAGGGAACCGGCGCCACAGGCAGCGTCGTACTTGAGCGGATCTCACGCTAGACCCCCACCCCCACCTGCCTCCCCACCCCCCCATTGTTTACTTCCAGGAAAGAAGCACCAGCTCATGACGTCCCGCAATGCACTAGCCAAAATGATCGACCACACCATCCTGAAGGCCGACACCACCGAGAGCCAAGTTGCCGTACATATTTCGGAAGCCTCAAATTTGGGTGCCTACGCCGTCTGTGTTTCACCCAGCTTTCTGCCTTTGGAAGCTCCCAAGGGAGTTAAGGTAGCCGTGGTCTGCGGCTTCCCCTCCGGTGCACACCGTCCCGAGGTCAAGGCAGCCGAAGCTGCGCATGCTGCTGCCCACGGTGCCGATGAGATAGACATGGTCATCAACCTTGCGTTTGCCCTCGCTGGCCAATACCGCGAAGTTGAAACAGAGATCCGAGCCGTCCGCGAAGCCGCTCCGGCACCTGTGGTGCTCAAGGTCATCATCGAATCAGCCATTCTGGACGATGACCAGATCGTCGCGCTGTGTCAGGCCTCCGAACGAGCCGGCGCTGACTTCGTCAAGACCTCAACGGGATTCCACCCTGCCGGTGGCGCATCAGTGCATGCCGTCAGGCTCATGCACCAGACAGTTGGCGGACGCCTCGGAGTGAAGGCCTCCGGTGGGATCCGCGATACAGCCACAGCGCTGGAAATGATCGGGGCCGGCGCCACGCGGCTCGGGCTATCGGCATCTGAAGCGGTCCTCGCCGGGCTTGAGAACTAGCGCATGGACTCGCCCATCCAAACGTGGAACACCGCCCACGAGACCCCACCAGAGGGTGTAGCCGCTGACTCCGCCGCACTCATGGCCGGGGTTAGGGACTGGATTCTCCACGATCCAGACCAGACGACGCGGAATGAGCTGCAGTCCCTGGTAGACCGATCGTCCGGGGATGGATTGGGGGCCAGCAAGGCATTCACGGAGTTGGAAAACCGCTTCGCCGTTCCATTACAGTTCGGAACCGCGGGCTTGCGCGCAGCGCTCGGTGGCGGTCCATCCCGTATGAACAGGGCTGTTGTCATTCGCACTACTGCAGGACTGTCAAGGTATCTTCGGGACCAGTTGGGCGAAGGCTTCCATGTTGTCATCGGCTTCGATGCCCGCCACGGGTCCGCCCAGTTTGCCCGCGATGCAGCGGCGGTGGTCGTCGCGGCTGGCGGCCAGGCGAGCCTGATGGACTCCGCCATGCCCACACCTGTGCTTTCGTTTGCAGTCCGTCACCTCGATGCCGACGCCGGCGTCATGGTCACCGCCTCACACAACCCGGCCCGGGACAACGGCTACAAGGTCTACCTCGGCGGCCGCATTGCATCTGAATCAGGGAAGGGCGTGCAGATCATCGCCCCCGCGGACCGGGAAATCTCGGCCCGGGTGTCGACCGCGCCGCCGGCTGATCTTGTTCCCTACGACGCGGCTGGAGTCGTCGTCATAGGGCCAGAAATGAGGGCCGCCTACCTGAAGCGACTCGCCGTCACGTCTCGACCCGTACCGACGAGCCCAATGCGAATCGTCGTAACCCCGCTGCATGGCGTGGGCGGCTCCTTATGTCAACATGCCCTGAACCAGGCCGGATTCGCGAATATTTGCCTGGTGCCAGAACAGGCCGATCCCGACCCCGATTTCCCCACCGTCCCCTTCCCCAACCCTGAGGAACAAGGCTCGCTTGATATGGCCACGGACTTAGCACGGGCCGTCGACGCGGAGCTGCTTATCGCCATTGACCCAGACGCCGATCGCTGCTCGATCGCTGTCCCGGAGCCCACAAGCCCCGGCGAGTGGCGCCAGCTCACCGGCGATGAAGTCGGTGCACTGCTGGGGGAATTCATCGCCGGCAGGGATGGACACACTGCCGGTGCAACGATGGCAAACTCCATTGTGTCGTCACGACTGCTGTCAAAAATCGCAGAGTTCCACGGTTTGCAGCATGTCATCACCCTTACCGGGTTCAAATGGATCGCCCGCACTGAGAACCTCATCTTCGGCTATGAAGAAGCTCTGGGATATTGCACGGATCCCGCCGCGGTAAGAGATAAGGACGGTATCTCCGCTGCTGTCCTTATTGCGCTGATGGCCGACAGTCTCCGCAGAGAGGGTCGCACCATATTGGATGTATTGGATGACCTGGCCCGCCGGCATGGTCTACACGCCACCCGCCAGTTGTCATTCCATACCGAGGAGCGGGACCAGGCTCGCAGGGCATTCGAGAAATTCATGGCAAGTCCTCCGACGGTCCTAGCCGGTTCCCCTGTGAGGTCCGTTACAGACCTTTCGCATGGCCAACCTGAGCTTCCGCCGAGTGAGGGATTGATTCTTCTAACCAATGACAACGACCGAATAATTGTTCGACCGTCGGGAACCGAGCCGAAGCTCAAGTGCTATCTCGAGACAATCGCGCCAGTCAGTAGTGCTAGTCCTATTCCCACCGAATTGGTCCAACTACGTCTCGACGAACTGGCTCGTGACATGAGGGCGCTAATCGATCTATAGGCAGCGTCAAACGACACTACTGCCCAACGGCCATATCCAACTTCTTGGCGCGACAAGGTAGCGAGACAGTTTTGCACTGACACCAGAGGCCACGTGTCATTGTTCTCGAAGATATCCGTCTGGAGTGTCTCTTATGTGGCGTAGGCGGGTGGTACCTCATATCCCGTAGCCCACGGGAGCAGATTTGGTGCGGGGTGCGGCCCATCGGATAGCCAGTCGTTGCTGATCTCGGTGGCCTTGGCGGCGTGCAGAACGAGCTGGGCAGCGAGAGCCGAGCCGGTGATTTTTGCGTAAGCGAGCGCAGTTTCGCCGACGGTCTCGGTGTGTTCGAGAAGCGGCAGCAAATGTGCAGAGGTGACGTTGCTAAGCTCACCGACGCGTTCGCCATTGAGCCGGACTTCGACAAATGGACGCTCAGTCCCGTTCTTAAGAGCGTGGATCGCCTTGTGGAGGCTTACTAGCAGTAGGCCGACCCCATCCGGCGGCACGTGGTTGAAGAGGATGTCGAAATGGTTCTCTTCCTTGAGGACTTGTATCGCGGATCCCCACGGTACAAGAGTGGTGACGCCGGTCGGGGCCTCATTGAGCGGCGCGATCAGACCTGGCTCGGGCAGTGCGACGGTCACCCGTGTTTGAAGCCGATTGCCGCCATCGAACGCCCAGATGCGAGCCGTCGTAGCCGCAGTGAGCCCACTCGCAAGAATTCTCCTGACAGGTTGCGCGTAGCGGATGGCGTCTTCGCGACTGAGATAGCCGAGAACAAGGTTCCGCCAACGAACGCTTATGGCATTCAAGTCATACGGGTTGTCCGGCTCGGGCGTGAGTTCCACCTGGAGGCCTTCAACTTCACTGTCGCTCCGTACCGCGATCGGTGCACCGCTGCCGCGCAGGGCGGCCCTAATCGCCTGCTCGTAGGCGTGCTCGCCCACGACCTCGACGTTCGGCCATTCCGAACGGCCGAGCGACATACGGTACAGCTCCCGGCTTGTGGACAGGGGCGGAGTGACTGCCGAAATTGGTTCGGCACCCTCGAAGGCAACCCGCTGCAGCGCGGCGTTGCCCTCCTCTGCCTCAATCTGGACATCTGGGACTTCGATTCGTTGGACGGCTCGATCTGGAATCGGTGCCCAAGTGGCGTCCTCCCACGCCTGCCGGTCACGGCGCCGCTTCCGCAAGAAGAACATCAACCCAAC
Organism: Arthrobacter sp. 35W; assembly: GCF_000482545.1. Classification (GTDB taxonomy): domain Bacteria; phylum Actinomycetota; class Actinomycetes; order Actinomycetales; family Micrococcaceae; genus Specibacter. The sequence goes on along the minus strand of NZ_KI519454.1, from coordinate 1,037,283 downwards.
AATTCCCGCAGCCAGAAGGAATCCTGCGGGCGAGGATACGGTGGCAATCAGCACGATCAACCCGAACAAGGTCCACTGGGTAATCGCACCAGCCTTTTCTACCCCGGGAACGCCGCGGCCGCCAGCGGTCAGCTTCGCCGGACTCTGGCCCACACACTGCAAGACGCGCGCCGCCTGTCCCAATGTTAGGTGCATCAGACTCGGACGCTTTCCCGTTGCGCGTGCGACGGCCGCGCGAACGAAGTTGCGCTGAAACTTCGATGTCACGGCCGTCCCATCAGATACGAGAAGCTGCCGCCATGTCTCGTCGCTGATGATCTGACGCGCACCTTCGCGGCGGGTCTGTTGAGACGCCTGGGCAGTTGGCCGCCGTGTCGAGCGGCGGCTCGAGCTGGTGGTCACATGGGAAACGCCGGTTCCGGGGATCCTCACTGTGCTCGTTGTACGGCCCCTCGTTGACTTCGTAACTCGAAATGGGCCTGCCCCGATGCTCGCACTCATCCCGCGCTTCGACGCGGTAATCCTCACAGGCCCGAAGCTTTTCGACTTGCGATAGCGGAACCCCAACTCGCACCCCCAATGAATAGGCAATCAACTGTAAAGAATCGTCCTGGTACGAGTGATTCTAAGCCTCAGTGATTCACGAAAGGGAACGCGTCCCGCCAAAAATAGGGAGGCAGTCTCATCACCCCTCCTTTGTCCGTTTGAGCCGTCCCAGGAATCGTGCCGCCATTATGTTGGTGAGGATCCGCTGGAAGCGCTCTGATCCTCCACTGATTGGCGGCCGTCGGCTCATCGAATCGACTTGGAATTGGCCGAAGACGTCAACGCCGCCACAACCCAGCGGCGCCTCCACGCCAAGGCACAAAGGCCTGTGGGATTCCTGTGAGATCCAGACCCCAACTGGATGAGTAGGGTTTTGGGAACCAGAACAACACGCCGCATCACGCAAAGTTCCCTATCCTACCGAGCCGATGGTCAGAAACCATGATGCTGACCTGGCAATGCGTCACGAATGGGCAAAATGCCCAGGATGGGCATGATTGGAAGCACCCAAAACCCAACGTTCTCAACATCTGCGTAATTCACAGCCCGATGCCCAGTAGTGGGTGGGCTCACCGGCGATCTCAAAACTTGCTTGGCAACGTCATGTCGCCGGCAGGCGTTTCACCGATGAACGAATGTAGGACACAGATCCAGACCACAAGTACCAGGAATCGAGGACTCGCAATGGTCAGCAGCCAGCGCAACCCACACGCCATGGGCCCGTAGATTCGGGGCCAACTGGCCGCGCCAAGTGCACGTCGTATGCACAGATTGGCGGGTTTTGTCCACAGTCAGAGGCCCAAAGGGCCCCTGACCTGCGGAAACACTGTGCCCGAGGTGGGACTCGAACCGGTTTCCAATCCTTGCAAACACTGGGCAGTTGAGGAAACATGCCGAATCCGGGCCAGTCCGGCACCAGTACGAACGAGTCAGAGGGCAAAGGGTGTGGACATTGTCCACACCCTCACCTTTGTCCTCCGAGCTCCGTCCAATTCGGCAGGAAGCAAGGATGAGGCGCTCATTGGCAACGGAGCGGGAAAGTACGCAATTGTGGTCGACTGTGCCCTCGACGCAGCGGCGGCGCCTGGGAGTGCTTGGTAGGGGTGGGGCTTTTGTTCCCGCCAGTGATGAACGCCCGGATCTTGCACATCAGATCAGTGCTGGAGGTGAACGTGCCGTGCTGGATGGCCTTTCGCTCGATGATTCAAAACCAGATCACCACCATGTTCAGCCACGACCCCGACATCGGTGTGGGGTGGACGTGGAACTGCGACTTCTCCGCCAGCCAAGCCTTCGCCTCGGCTTTCCAGTGGCGACGCAGTTGTCCATCACCACGTGCATTCCAAAGCTGGGGGCGCGGGCGACGTGCCTGAAGAAGGACAAGAGGCTCTTCGTAATTAGGCATGGCTGGCGGGTTTGTTCCGATATGGGCGGTAGCCGCCGGCACTGAGCAGATTGCGCAATCTGTAGTCCGGGAAGTTGCGGAAGCCCCGGGCAATCCGCCGCGTCGTCTCAATGACACCGTTGATGGCTTCGGTGGGCCCGTTGGAGGCACCCTTGGTAAGGAAGTAGGCAAGGATCTCCTGCTTCCAGGACTTCAGCGTCCGTCCGAGCCGGGCGATTTCCGGGATCGGGCAGGACGGGAATCCGGCCAAGGCTTTGGCTACGAGTTCTCTGCCTCGTTCCTCTGGTGCGTGGTAGACGGCGCGGACTTGTTGGTAGCACTGCCAGGCGAGGGTGACTTCATGGTTCGGGTCCCCGGCTTCGAGCTTCTCATCCAGCCGGGCGATCTGTTTGTCGCTGAGGTGCTCGACCCCGATCTGTAGTGAGCGCCGGATCTGGAACAACGGGTCGCCCTTCCTGCCGCGGTGGCCGATCGTGTCCTGTTGCACCCTGCGGCGGACCTCATCAACCATCGTGGAGGCAAGCTTCACGACGTGGAACGCGTCCAGGACTTGCACTGCGTCGGGAAGTTCGTCGCGGATCGCGTTGGCATAGCCGCGGAACGGATCCAAGGTGGCGGTCTTGATGCCGGCCCGGAATTCCGGGGTTTGTGCCTTGAGCCAGTCCGCGGACGTCTTCCCTGAGCGGCCTTCGACCAGGTCCAGCAGCCGGGCGTGAACGACACCGTGTTCATCGCGGGTGTGGTCGATGATGCCGGTGACCATGCCGGCTCCAGGGAACCCGGTGTGGGTCCAGACATGCTCATCAACCCCCAGCGCGTCAACACCGGCGAGCCGGCCGGCAGTGGTGGTGCGCCGTTCCGCCTCGGCCTTGACGGGTTTCCAGAGCGTGTGCCAGGAGACGCCGAGCTGGTGCGCCAGGGCCGAGACCGATGTGTCGTACCGGGACAGCGCGTCCGTGGCCCAGCTGACGGCCCGGGTGGTGAGTTTCGCCTTTGCCGGCGCCAGTGGATGCGTTTCGGTGAACGTGCCGTACGGGCAGTCGGGGTCCGCGCACCGCCACACCCGCTTGGCCCACTCCAGGCGCACCGGACGGCCGTGGGCGGGGGTGTCGTGAAGGCGGCTGACACGGCGGCCGTGGCCAATGGCCACCACACCGCAGGCAGGGCACGCCGCCAGATCCTGGCCGGTCTCCACGGTGATGACCTGCCCGCGGGCGGTGCTCTTGACGGCGAGGACGTGGATGCCTTCCAGGCCCAGAAGGGCGTCGGCGCGCGGACACCACCGCGTGCCCGGGCAGCACGTAGCATTGTTCATGTCGGGGTCTCTTATTGAATTGGAAGCTTGGTCGCTACCCATTCAAAGAGACCCTGACGCCTATCCGGGGCAACGCCACGCCGCCAGAGCGCCGGCCGGCACAGCCCGCGACGCGGCGGATTGCCCGGGGCTTCAGGAACTTCCCGGACTACCGGTTGCGCAATCTGCTCAGTGCGGGAGGCCATCGGCCGTACCGGGAAAAGCCGGCCAACCATGCCCAATTACGAAGAGCCGGACAAGAACGCCTTCTGGGTGCAGGCGGATTTGCAGGTTCCGTGAGCTAGCCAATGACACCACCCAGGGCAGCGAACAAAGCCCTGGTGCCATGGCGGACGTTGCCGCGGGTGCACTTATCCGGCACCCCTATCTGCATCGCCAGCAGTGGAGCGGTTCGGTCCAGCGCCTGGATCTGGAACTCGTGGTCACCGCAAAGCAGGATCGCGTTCTCCGGCGGGGCACGGTAGAGCCCAACCAGCAGGATGATCCGGTCCCACCGCACCGGGAACGACCCTCTTCCACGTCGACCGCGACCACCGTGACAGGACGCCGGAATCAACCTCGCGAACAACCGGAGCGGGAGTCGGACGACGGGCCATGCGCCCTTTTCCGAAAACCCAACCATAAATTCACTTTAGACAAGAACGACTGGGAGGAACCATTTAACCTTGAAAGGGAAACCGATCTTGGCCTGCAGCCACCATGCGGCATTGCGAGTCCCCGGTATGGCTGGCCGAGTTGGCGGATGCTCGACCAATCTCGGAAGCCCAAAAGAAACAAATACATTAAATCAAACAATTACACTGAGTCGCCGCTCACACTTCCATTCCGCCCGTTTTCCTCAATCTCAAGAATTGAGAAACTCTGAAAAAGTTTGGCAACCTGATAGACCGTCAATAGAGCGGAAAATAATTGCATCGTGGCATAGACCAAGAAAGCTGCCACTATTGCCGTCAAGAGATGACCAAAAGTAAACCCCGAAGTCAACAGCTCAGAATTTCCATTCAAAACAGTCGCCACGATTGCAGCCAACGCTGCCCAGACATTTGCCATTGCAGTCCAAACAAAGGTAAACACCAAATTTAGGTAACCTGTCTGGCTTCGATTTCCAGGTATCTTTTCATAAACAACACCTGTGGTCGGGTTCCGGGCAATGAGTCTCTCAGAGACTTTCACTATGCCCACTGGTTCCCCGCCAACGGAATTTACAATGGTCAACCCCACGGCCCGATTCAACGGAAGCGCTAGAACAAGTGCGACAGCGGTTATTGACACACCAAAGCCCATAGAAGTAAAAGCGACGACCAAAGGCGTTGCATCGCGAACCAGAACGCTTTGCGCAATTGGAGGGATGGACAAAAAGGTGAGACTAATCCAAACAAGAATACCGAAGACTGCTGAAATCCACAAATTCTTGTGAACAAGGATCGCTCGCCATCGCGGTAGAACTGCGAGTTTCAGAAAGCTCATCAACAGCCTCCATCATGAATCACGATCTATTCGCCTTGCTGGCTATCCAAAAGCGTCTTTGGAGTCAACTGTATGAGATCTTCAGCGGCGGCAAGCATTTTCGTGTCGAATTCAACGGATTTGTCGCTGATATTCGATTCAAAGAATGTACGCTGATTATGCTTCTTTGACGAAACGGTTACCTCCTTACTGGCCCCTCTCTTTCGGCCAATAATCCTAAACCCCTTCAAGCTTGGGTTCAGAACGCTAAGAGAGCCCAGAATTATGCCAATTATTCCGCCCGTCTTCGCCAGGGATTCCCCACGACCTGCCCTGACGACAGCCTCAGCAACATGCCCGCCAGATTCAGCTGCCAAATCAGAAAGCTTTGTATCGAAGTCTGACCAGTCGAAATTTGGTCTCGTCACAGCGGCGGATGCTTCGCGAATTCTTTCGAATGACTCTATTTCCTCACGAAGGGACGGCGCAGGCACGGGAGGTAGGTCAAATGTCAGTCCGTCCAGCCAGCCAATTTCGGCGGCCAGACGGCGAAAATACAACTCCAAGCGATTTGCCGTGACACCGCTACCACTAGCCTCAAGAGCCAGGGCGCGATGGTCTTGGTTAGTCTTAATCACGACCCTGGAGATGCGAGCAAGCCACTTGCCATCCGGTGTTGAACCGGTCTCAGTTACGCCCGTCATGTAATCAAAGTACAGCGGAACTTCATCTGGAGACCCTGCGACTATCTTTGCCGTGAAAAGGTCACCGTTCATCTTGGCATCGGCTATAGCGAAATTGACTTCTGAAGTGATTCTGATCGCCGTTGAAGTGGAAGGTAATTGCGCTAGATGTTCAAAGAATGCTTTGTAATCCAATACATCATTGCCCGAGCGCGCATGCATTGCGTACAAATTGACTACGCGAGTCACTGAAGTCGACAACTTACCCCCTACAGCCCTCATGAATATGGAGCTATCTCATACTTTCCCTATGGTGCAACTTATGATCTGTTGCAATCTTACACAATTTTTGGCTGGTAATAGGAAAACACAGGTTCATGCCCCCGGATGTTGAGATTCAAACCTGAGCACCATGGGAATCGATCTCGGATCCCGTATAATCGGCCAACTCCTAGTTTCGGTACACATTGGTCCCAACTGGACGAATTGTTATTCTATCGGCTAGATAGCGCTTCCTGCCCACTGCCTCCAATGGCACTGCAACCGGGAGCCCGTCGTCACTTGTGCCGTCCTGGCCCCATTGGCCCTTCTTTGGTCCATTCGTCTAGTAGATGCTACTGCTCATTCGGCTCCGTGATTTCGAACTCGATGATGGCCGATGGTCTCGGCACGGGCGTGGGAGATGAGATTCCCGGCAGTGGCGAACATCCGGTCCTCCTCGTTCCAGGCGTAAAGACGCTGGAACGCCGGGATTTCGTAGTGCTCCTTGCCTTCGAAAAGCTCCCGAGGACTGCGCGTTTGCACCTCAAGCGCTATATCCCTTTCAGGCACTCGTAGAGGTATGGTTCGGCCACGCGAAGTTCACTTTCGATGCGCTCGGCCAGTTGTCCGTCGTCGACGACAACGCCCAGTTCGACGTTGCCGTACTCGGCGCTCCAGCTGAAGTTTGCGCTTGTGATGACGAGGAAACGGTGGTCGATGGATACAAACTTCGCGTGATTACGGACTGGCTTTCCATCGAACCGTTTCGTTTGGAGCACGACCCCCGGAGCTAGCCACTCTGCCACGTCGTCGGCGCTCGGACCTCGTCCACCGATGCTAGCTTCCGCATCGATATAGGCTCGGACCGAGACTCCAGGCCGACTCGCCGCATCGTGGAGCGCGGTCCACATGCCTGAGGTCTTCTGGAAGTTGAAAGTCGAACACACAACTGACTGGCGGGCGTTGTCGACCAGCGATACCAAAGACGTCGTCAAGGCACCAGAACCAAAGACGTGCCCTGGCGAGGTCCACAGCGTGTCCACCGCCCGCGTCGTGGACCGGGCACCCTCGACACCCCGCAGCACCGCCGCGACAAGGTCCCCTTCGAAGCGTAGGCCCGCCGTTCCAAGGATCCGGGAGACGTCCGGCCGCTTGGCGACGTCGATCGCCCCGACAGCCGAAGTCAGGCTTTCTCCATCCTCTAGCGACTCGGCAACAAGGCCGGCCTCAGTCCCCGTGAGCAGGGCGCCGAGCTGCCGTAGAGCCTCTGCCCGCACCCGAGATCCCTCAGTTGAAGAAGCCAAGTCCCACCGACCCCGGCAAATCGACGAGGAACCGGCGATCGAGGAAGCGGTTCGCTCGTTCGCACGAGGTCTCGGACGCCATGGCACAAGTGTGGCATGCAGCTCCGTGGAGGAACTCTTCGGGGTCCTTCGGTGTCCGATGCGCGCAAACCGGGTCAGATGAGCAGCGTCGGGCCCGTCCGAGCGCCTTATTCATCACACGTTCGAGGTTGTCTCTAGCACTAAGTTGGACCAGCCCACCGAGCGTACCGTCGGAGTCTGACGCTGTCGTCACGATCAGCAAACCAGCTGCTGGAGGTCGTTCCCCCTCGTGCTTCCAGGCATAGATCCGTTCGGATAGCGATGCCGCTGAGTATCCGGAGTACATGGCCATTTCGCGGATGAGGACGTGGGCGAGTGTATGCATCAGCCAATAGCGTGCAGGACGGAAGCGACTTAGATGATCAATGTCCTTCGCGGTGTCGGAAAAGCGCGCGTCGAAGTTCCGTTTGTGGGCGGCCGTATGGGCCGACCACAAACTATTCGGATCCGGGTTCTCAACCTTCGCTTCCCAGGCGGCCACGGCTTCTTCATCAAGTTGCAGATATATGCCTTCTCCGCGATCCTCCGTAGAAACCGTCCAGGCCGGGCGGCCACTGCGGCTCAGATGGACTAGACGTTGGCCGATGTCGTTTGCACGTTCCATCTCATCAATGCGTGTGAAACCGAGGACTGCATTGACTTTGCGTAGTTTGTCGATGGCCATAACGCGGGTGACGTGCTTGGCGGTTAGACCAGGGTGCACTCCCCCATCCGGTGGCGACAACACCAAGCCACTCTTCCCATCTGCCTTGTGCAATTTTCCAAGCGGGTCACGCTGGAGAAAATTCCATTCCGGGACGAGCAGGCTGACGGGATCGAAGGTTCGCCGTTGTTCGGCCAGTTCCTCCTCCGACGGCGGTGGTTCCAATAGGTGGGCGATCGCTGCGGCGAGGTCTCCGTCCGACAGGCTAGCCAGAGGAGATTCCTCTTCGTCCAGGTACTCGCGCCATTTTCCAAGATTGGTCCCATACTTCTCGACACGCTTGGGCCCGGCCGCTTTGAGGAGTTCGGCGGCTACCGTCTCATGAGTCTCGGTGGTGGACTCGGGCATGACTATGATCGATAGGCTGGCAGGGAACCACAGGTTTGAGGCACCAAGAAGCATCAGCTTGGTGGCATTAGGGCAGCCATTCTTATCAAATAGTCCAAGGTGGGGATGCCGTCCACGGCAGCGAGGAATCTTGGCAGCGCCAGCTTCGCCCTGAGCCTGATTCATTGGGCGTTTCAGCCCACACGCTCGGCACTCGATCGTTGCCGACGCGCCTTTGCCCAGGGACCGATCATGCATGGCCAGGCTGGGAACGTCTGCAGCCGCGCACCTAGCCCCCTCATGCACCCACCAGCTATAGGGGAACTCATCAAGGTGACCGTCCTGGCAGGCAAGCAAATAGCGGGCAGGAACAGCCGGCATCGGCCTTTTTGAGATCCGTCCATTGCGACCGGGACACTTCTCATGCTCAAATCGTGCCTGGTCGGGTCGGAAGGGATTGGTATTCCGATATGCGTACCGAGTGAGAGGTGCAAGAATGTCGCAGTTGGTGCAGCGCAGCCACTGCGGGAACACGCGTGCAGGCACGCCCAAATCGTCGCCTTCCCTGCTGTGTGACGTCGGCTTTGGGGCCCATGGGAATGGCCTTAGTTCAGACACCTGCGGACCTAGATGAACCTTGACTGCGTCCAATAGTCGGGGTGCATGCACCGTCGGCACTGATCCTCGCCGAGCCCAAATACGCTCCCAATCGTCCAGGCCGGCGGGCATGATAGTGAAGGACGGGAGGTCCATAGTGGCTCCCGGACCATAGGTGTAGAGTAACGACGACGGCCGTGCGGACCCTACTTTGGCGCGGTTCTTGGTCGCCGATTGGGAGTCAGCAGCGTCCAAGTCGCCAAGAGGATCTAACACCTCGACAGCTTCGAGTGATTCAGTCATCAGATTCTCCGTCCTGTGTGGGCGCAAGCACCCAGTCCGGTTCATCCTGAAGTTCCCACGACATAAGATTTTCCATTTTGGGCGTAACGAGCAGGTTGATCTCTGGCTGTACTTCACGCATCGAATTCGCGACGACGAACGGGGGGCTGTCCGCTATACCCACATCGGCGCGCTGGCTCTCTGGGGAGAGCAGCAGAGGGCTGAATTCGCCCGCCTTGCCATCTGGAATCTTCTCGTAAACAAGTTGGTGGTGCTTCTTCTGGACTACCGCACGTCGCTTGGACCACTGGTCACGACGGTTTTTCAGCCGTTCTTCGACCACGTGCGCGGCTTCCTCGCCGCCGGCGATCTTGGCCCTCTCCACGATCTGGTCGATCAGCTGGTTGAGTCGGTCTAGGGTGTCGTCAACGCGCCAAGCGCTTCGTTCTGGTGAGAGGCCTTCAGCTCGGGTTGCGTCGGATACTCGGGCGGCGCTGACGAGCACTCCGTCGAGGGACCGGTCGATAGAGGTGTAGGAATACGGCGTCACCGACAGCGGCTCCACCTGTGAATAGAAGGTTTCGTGGTAGTGGCGGAACTGTTCAAAGTGTGCCAAATCCCTTGGACGCGCCCAGTTACCCAGCGTGACCACTAGGCCAGGACGGGAGGCGTCGCGCCCGACTCGGGAGGAGGCTTGGATGTACTCGGCGGTGTTTTTCGGCTGCCCGATCATCAGCATCAGCCCCAAACGGGTGACGTCCACGCCCACTTGGAGCATTGAGGTGGCCAGCACCACATCGTACGGCAATCGCTTTCGGTACGCATAGCGCTTCCCTGCCTCACGCGCGGCCTTGGCTTCAGCAGCCCGTTCCTTGCCGCCCGCAGTTGAGTCCCACTTGTGCTCAAATGCAACGCCCATTTGGTCAAGGGTTCCGGTGATGTCTGAAGATGAGACTCGCGAAGTCAGCTCTGCAACGTTCAAGCCGGTAGGATCGGTTCCGTACCGGGCAGGGAACTGCTTTCCCGGTCGCCGTCTCTTGACCGCTGTCTGCACATCATCTGCAATATAGCGGGCCATGCCGGCCAGCTCACGGGTGGCGTTGAAGTAGCCCACCAGGGTCATATATGGGTCTGCGGAGGCTGGTTTGTCCTCCACTGGTGGCTGGGCTTGGTCCATGAGCACTTGGCCCGCAGACAAAAGGGTGCTGGCCACCACGATCTCGGCCGAGGTCAGTCTTACACCGGTGGTGCTGATCCCAATATAACGGCGTCCGGGAGTTCGCGGCGTAACGGAAACTTCCTTGGAAAAGTACGTGTCGGAGACACCCAGCACCTGTGGCGGGAAGATCGTCACGCGACGCCCGTACAGCGCCTTGATCTGTTCGGCCGCGTTGCGCACCGTTGCAGTCGAGGCCACTACCAGAGGACGGATCGAATTTCCGGCAGCATCCTTCCAGGTGGTCAACACGTCAACCGCAAGTTCGAATGCACCAACCGCGGTGCCCAGGGCCCCGGTAATCAGGTGCAGCTCGTCCTGGATGATCAAATCCGGTGGACGCAGCCTGTCCGTTGCTCGTACCGAAGCGGACGGCAGTCCTTTCCTCGCTGGGTGTTTGCCCCCGATATCGATCGCGCAGATCTTGTGTTGATCATCATGCACATACCCGTGCCGCTCGCACCACTTGCGCACGTACCCGAAGAGGGCCGCGGCCTCGCCTTCGCGGGCCAACCGGGCGAACTTGTCCACCGTGGCGATGACGAACGAGGGTGCCAACCGGTAGATTTCCTCGTCGACCGTCAGTACCGGAAGGCCCTCGCTGCCGCCCTGCGCACCCTCGGAGAAGGGGCAGTCACCAAAGTCGTCCCCACAATAGACACGGATTCTCCGCCGTGCGTCATCGCCTTTGACGTTCTTCGGCTCGATCTGCGTCCCGCACCATGGACAGCGCTGCAGCTGCAGGACGGTCAGTCCGTACTTGCGTCCCTCGTTGGCCTCGGCGAGCTGTTCGGCTGCCTCGTCGTACCGCTTGGGTGATACCGCGGTGCCGACCCACAGGCCGATGCGGAACGGCTCTTCCCCCCAGGTCGCCTCGTCCTCGCGCCTTGCAACCTCTGCCGCGCAGACCAAGGCGGTTGCGCGCTGGAACTGCTGGGCCGTCAGCAGGCGCAGCGTGTACCGCATCAGGACGGCGACGCCGGAGTTCCCGTCGATCCGCCCGTCCACGCCGTCAATGACGCCCTGCCGTCGCCGGATCGCGAACGTGAATGCAGCCAGTCCGAGATACGCCTCGGTCTTGCCACCACCCGTCGGGAAAAATAGCAGCTCGGCCTTGGCCATTGGAGAGGAGCGACGCTTGAGCCCTGGGCGCGAAAGTGCCTCTAACTGCATAAGCACGAACGCCAGCTGGAACGTGCGCCATGAATGCGCACGCGGGCCCAGAGCAAGCACCTCGGACTTTGCGGCATTCAGGCTGAGCTTGGGATTTGAGGCACGTAGTTCGGCCACCTGGGACTGTACACGTTGGTCGGCCATCACCCGGTTCATGAATCGGAAGCAGCGCAGTGCCTCTGCATCGCCGAGCAGGAAGTCCAGACCGCGTTCGAGCTGCTTGGCCACCACTCCAGCATCCTGGATTGCTTCGGCGGCGACGTCTTGGAGATGGGCGGGCAGCTCGGCGGCACGCAACTTCTGCCCCGCCAGCCATTTCTGATAGCCGTCCACAATCGGTCGAAGCCCAGCGTCTAACTCCGGAATACTTACAATGTCCAGCTTCTTCATGTCGAGAAGTGCGCCGTCGATGTCACGTGCCTTGGTCTGTGGCGTCTCGGACACCGGCAGCCAGGTGGTCCGAACCTGCGTCGCCCGGCGTGCCCCTTTGGCCACGGTCCAGTCAACCGAGCAGGTGCGACCGATGCCGAACTCCAGCCGGTCCCTGTACTGCAGTTGAAGACGGGCGAGCTCCGGCTCGCCGTCCAGCCGCGGCTCCGCCAGGATGTCTGTCACCGGGAGGAAGACGTCTTTCTGGGGCCTGTTGGGGTCTGCCTCGACGTAGAGCTTGGTTTGATAGAGCCAGGCGTCCACGGGGATCTGGCGCGGGGTTTCCCGGTCGTTGCAAAGCGCCGCTTCGACGATCCGTTTTCCCTCGTAGTCCATAACATCCACGCGGACGAGGATGGAGTCCTCGAGGGGAAAGTCTTCCGTCTTGCCCGCCTGCAAGGTACCGACGGGTACGATCACCGGGTGTGCGTGCTGGGTTCGACGAAACTTACGCTTCTGCCGGCCCGACGGCGTGACCTCGTCGGTCTCCTCCGAACGGTACGTACCCCACTCGGCACGGATCACGACGTGCTCGACGTCGAGGCCCAACTGAAAACGCAGTCCCATCGAGGCTGGAATCATCAGCCCGCGACGCAGCGGAACATCCTCTGCGCCCTCGTCGTCCGAGCCAGCCATCTCATTTTCCTGCACAGCCGGCACACCCCGTCCGAGGTCGGACTCCCCCGCAGGGACGATATCCTCGTCGGCGACACCCTCGGCATCTTCGGCAAGAGTCACTCCGCCCTTCCCTACGAGCTTCGCCGGAGCAATGCGGCCCACGAGGTAGAGTGCATCCGGTTGGGCGTCGAGGAGCTCGTCATCCCCATGGGCGGGGCCGAGCAGCTCCCGTTCCAGGATGTCGGTCAGGTTCTCACGATCTATCCACGACGATCCGTCAGGCACGTTCGTCAACACGTACTCCGGGAAAGGTACACGTTGCGGGCCGCTGGTCCCGGTCTCAGCTATCAATCTTCGTCGCCGTCCTCTGAATTACCCAACGAAACTTCCTTACTTTGAAGTGCGGCGCGTAGGTGGTTCTCCTTGAGCAAACGACGGAGGATCTCGTCCCGGGAATTAGCGTCTACCGAGAATCTAGTGAGATTCTTGTGCTCATAAAATCCGTATACAGGGCGGAGATCAGACCACCCAAACGCATCGATCGTTACTCGATCAAGCAACACAAATTTCTCGCGCAATAGAACAATATCAGCATCACTGCATTTCTCCTCGTTGAAAGCGTTCATTACAGAGCGAAGGCCGCGGCGTGACTCACAAGAATTCTCGAGTAACTCTTCAAATTCTTTGACAGCCGCAACGTCCATATCACTTTGCAACCAGGGGAATGTGTTCGCCACCCGCTTTGGAGCGTAGCTCGGGTCGTCGCGGGTGGTAGCCCCGAAGGCAAGTACCCAATGGTAATGCAAACTTGACGCGAGTTGCGCGAAGACAGACCAGTCATTATAGGGGAATACGACTACGCCCATGTCATAACGCACATTTGCAGGAATCCATCGGGGCATGACGAGATTGCTGGTGCGCGGGAATGCTATCGCCCGCTCAATCTCATCTAAGTCTCGATAAAGGGCGCCAGCGGATCTTTCGAAATTCCACCACCGCTCTTTTCTCTTCGTATTTGTATCCGGGCGCTCGTGCCATGGACGCTGGTGCGTCTCGAGGTGGTCCCATAACACTGCGAACTCCCGCGCTTCGCTCTCGGGCCGTCCATCAAGGTCAATCAAGTACTCTTCCGCTTCCGAAGGGCGTCCTTGCGAGAGGTCTGCCGCACGGATGTATGGATAGAGAGCGTGCGCTAAGCCTGGATCTTCCTGAATCCAGGAAGATGCCTTTTGCCGGCCTACCCTGAACCCATCTCCGTTTGGATATGTACCCAGATACGCGCGAACTCGGAGCACGCCCACTGGCTGTAGAGGTTCATCGAGTATCGTTACGGCGTTTCCTGCGATGGCGTCTCTCGTAATCCAGATCTTGACTACCGAAACAGAAGCCCCGCTGGGACCCCAATCAAAGGGCTCGGAAAATCGGACCAGCTTTGCGCCACCAGCCAGAACTTGATCGAGGCCAACTACCTTGGTGTGAGACTGCAAGATCGATTTCGTGACAACAATTCCAATTCCGCCTGTTTGAGAAATTAGCTGCGACTGGCGAAGGAGGAAATAGGCGGCAAGGTCAGCGTCACCGACGACTCCGTTAGCAAGAACTTGCTGAAGCACATCGCGGTAGTTCTTCCCGAATGCAGTGGTGATCTTCTTGCTGTGGAGGAATGCAGGGTTCCCGATTAACCCATCGAACCCCCCACGTTCCATCACATCCGGCACTGCAAGCAGCCAATGGAGCGGTTTCCAACGCCCATAGTCGGTCTTCGCCTTAGGGGTCAAACCTCGATCAATGATGTCGTCGAGCATCGTTCGGCTTCCGAGACCGTTGGCTGCGAACGCACGGTCCACAGCGATCCTGAAGTTTTCATAGCGCTGGTTGAGCTTCTTTCCTGGCTTCCCGCCTTCCTCCAAGCTAACGGCGATGATACCGTCGGCCACGGAGCTCATCTGCGCGGTGAGCTCCTGGTACTCGTGCCAGAGCCTGCGCTTGCTCTTGCTCGAACGTGCCGGGTCATTCTCATCAACTTCTGTGGCCAGACGCTGCCGTAGCTTAACGGCCTTTTGGATCACTGCCCGGACATCGAGCACTTCAAGACCTTGTGCTTCAGACCCTTCACCGAACAATGTGCCAGCGGAATACTGAGTCTTGTCCCAGAGTTTTCTGGTCTGGGAAGGATAGATGTGCAGAGCTTCAAGTTGCGCAATGTCGGTGATGCCAAGCAAGGAGTTTCCGTGAAGCACCTTATCGTCGACGAAGGAGAACGGAAGCTTTGGATCCAGGGACACAAGCCAGAGAGAGATCTTGCACATTTCCACGGCCATACCATTGATATCGGCTCCGTAGAGGCACTGGGCGACTACCTGTCGTCTGGCCTTGGTCTCAAGCTCGTGCGCGGATCCGGTGACACCTTCGGCGTGCCAGGCCTGAAGGACCTTGGCCGCCAAGAACTCGGCGGCCGCCACGAGGAAGGCTCCGGAACCACACGCAATGTCTGCGACCTTGAGGTCAAGGATCTCGTTGGAGTCCAGCAGCTTCCACCCGGATTCGTCGGCTGTCTGGTGCGGGCCAGGTTGGAAGACCAACGGCTCGAGTGCGTAGCGCACGACTTCCTGGGCGAGCGACTTGGGTGTGTAGTGTGCTCCTGAGTTTGCGCGTGACGGGGTCTCGACAACCGCGAGCCCGCCGGGCTGGATGACCACAGGTCGCTCACGCAGGTCGCGGCGGATGATGCCCAAGAACGGGCGTAGCCGTGCCAGCAGCGCCTCATCACGCGTCACGGACAGCAGGGCATGTTCGCCGTCCTCAACCTTTTCGCCCAGCAACTTCAGCAACGCTGCGGCCGACTTCGTCGTGGCCGCCGGCTGGTTCTTCTTAACCCACGCGATAACATCAGCACCGAATTTCGCCGAGGCGGGGTTGGCCTCGGCGAGTTTCTCAAGTACCCGCAACGGAATCTCAGGCTCTTCACCGTCCTTGCCGACCAGACCCACAACGATCTCGTCGACATCTTCGGCGGTATACCCCAGCAGCCCCTCGTAGATGTAGCCGATCTGCTCGACGTCGACGTCACGGAAGGACACCCTGCGACGCTCGGCCGATTTGCCCGTGCCGATGACCGCGTACTGCACGGCGCGCAGAACTTCGAGCATGACACGGTCGCTGACGGCAACTGCCAAGGCTCCACGGTCGTCGACATCGGTGAGGAACGTGAATCGTGCCGGGTCGAAGAGCGATCCGCCGTAGGCAGGCAGACGGATGTCCTCGGATGTCACTCCCCCGTACAGTGCCTTGGATGTGGCCAGCAGGCGGTGCCACGTGTCGTGAGTGGCATCAAGGGCTTCCGCGCCCTCATCGCGTATGCGTTTGTCCAGGTCATCCAGCAGACCGCTGACGCCATAGGCCTCGGTAAACAGAGGCGACTGGGGCATCATCGAGCGCTCCTCGGCGAAGAGCAGGAACACCACGCGCATCATCGCGGTGACCGCGCCCTCGTAGACGAGCTCGCGGTCGGCCGGCAACGGATCAGGCCAGCCGGCGTCCCGCGCCTCGAACGCTTCCTCGGAGAAGGCGGTCACCAAGAGCTCGACAGCGCGGCGTACCTGGGTACCTAGGGCAACGGTGATATCTTCCGCTGCGGTGATCGACTCTTTGAACAGCTCGGGCAGCCGGTCTTTTCCACTGCCGCCAGCCAGGCGCTGGGGCGAGATGAGCTCAAGGAAGGCATCACGAACGTCAGACTCTTCGATCCACGTCTGTGCGTCAACAATGCCTGAGGCTGTCATGACTCCGTCCTGGGCGCAGACGATGGCCCACCACCGTCCGTCGGTGAGCACGCCGACCTTTTGCTCTGACTTGCGCAAGAGCGCATCCATCCGGTCGATCGGGCTCGCGGTCCAGGAATCGTTCATCGGATCACGCAGCGAATCTACAGGATCAAAGACCATGACGAGGGCGGAGGCCACACCGTCGCGAACGAACTTTCCGGATGCATTGTCAGCGGTCGTCAGCTTCGCGGATGACCCCTGAGTGCGACTCTCCCCGTGCTCCTCGTCGTCCCATACAAGGTGAGCACCCCAGCGGGCGACGTCACGAAGCACGGCATCGATCCATTTGTTCCGGGCACCACGGTATGACTCAACTGCGGCCTCGTCGTCCGCGGGGGCCTTGCTCCAGTCGTCCCAGGCGCGGTCGAAGTTTGGCTTGGCGTCCCGCAAAGCGGCCTTCGTGTTCGCCCCCAACTGGGGCATTCCCTGGGGCCAGACCCGCTTGATCGCAGGGATCGCAACGAACGGGCCGTCACGGTCTACGAGTTCGAGCCAGTCCCGGTGCTCTCTGGTGCGCCGCTGGGTGCTGCGTGGCCTCATGACAGTTCTCCGTGTTTGGCGTCCTGCTCGGTCAGCGCGAACACCACGGCCGCAGCTGACACGAAGGGACGGATGTCGGTGTAGCGCTCGGTGATCGCCGCAATCTCGCGCGACTCTTCCTCGGCGAGATTGGCCAGGCGATTCTCCATCGACCGGATGTCCAACCTGAACTGCTCAGCCTGCCTGGGGTCGAGGTCGAACAGCATCCCCTCGAGCTCGTTCTGGTTCTCCCGCCGATCACGCAGGGAGTCCTGCAGGTTGCGACGGAAGTTGGCGAAGATCTGCCGGGCCCGGTCGGTGTCGGCGTCCCTGCGCTTCTCCAGGTCCGCGGTGACCGACTCCTGGTTCTTGATCGCACTGTTGCGCATCGCTGTCTCCAGGCGGGAGCGCAACCGCCCACCGTCGGCGTTCCACTCCTGCGCCAGCCGCGCACGGATCCGTTCGTCAGCCAAGGAGAGGTCCGTGGTGTCGAGTGTCTTCTCGAGCAGGGCATCTGCCTTGGATTCGGCCAGCCGCTGGCCCTTGACACGGATACCGGTCACGAAGATTTCCTCGTGCAGGCGCAACCCGCCCCGCCCGACGAGCACCAGACGGGAGATCGCTGCGACGCAGGACTGTTCGATACCGGGTACGACCACCGCAGTCACCCGGTTGATGGAGGACTCGGCGCTGAACAGCGAGGCGCGCAGAATGCGGGAGGCCTTCTGCATCAGACCGTGCCCGAGGTGCACGTGCACGACGTCCTCGAATCCGCCTTGGAGCACGGAGTCATCGAAAGTGATGGGCCGGTATACACCCGGCTGAAGGCGGCTGTCCAAGCCCTTAACGGCTTCTTGCCAGGACCGGCCGAGGACCGGTACGCGGAAGACCTTGGCATCGTGGTCCTGTGAACCGTCCTCGACCAAGGTGGGTTGATTGGTCAGGGTGAGCGCCGTGTCAATGACGCGGCGGGAGTTGTACGGCGTCAGGTGCATGCGTTCCTTCTGCACGTCGTATGTGTTCGCCAGCTCGGTCAGGACCCGGTTGACCTCTTGGTCACCGGCCATCGCCTTGTTGATGATGGCGTTGTCATCATCCTTCAGCCCCTGGGCGCGCGCGGTGACCTTGATCCGACCGAAGTGGTTCTGGATGTCGGCGTCGATCACCGGGTTCACAGAGCCCAGATCGTCAGCGACAGTGGCGACCTTCTCTGCAATGCGGCGCATGAAGTCCATGTCCGCCCCGTAAGTACCGGCAGTCTGTTCGGGCAGGAACTGGAACACCTGGGGAACCTCGGTCTGCCCGTATCGGTCAATGCGGCCGATACGTTGTTCCAGACGCGAGGGGTTGAACGGAACGTCGAAGTTCACCAGACGATGGCAGTAGGCCTGAAGGTCGATTCCCTCTCCCGCGGCATCGGTGGCGACCAAAACACGGATTGGTTCACGACTGGGGTCGGCGTTGAATCGGGCGCGGGTCATCTCACGATCCTCGGTTCCTATCGATCCCTCGATCGTGGCAAGCCGGGTTTCGTCATAGCCACGCTGGCGCAGGTTCTCCACGATCCAGTTCAGGGTGTCGGCGTACTCGGTGAAGATCACCACGCGCTCGTTGGTCCATGTCTTGCCGTCGGGCCTGCAGATCGCATTCAACCACTCAATCAGGGCCTTCAAACGCGAATCCGGCTTGGACTGGTAGCCCAGCCCCCAGTCCACGAGCCGTCCGATCTGCTCCGGCGTGGCCGTGACAAGCGGGTCGGTCACCTTGGAATGGCGCAGTGTGTCGAACTCCGGGTGCTCGGCACCGCCTTCCTCCTCGTCCGATTGGTCTGAACCGAGGACCTCCCCGTAGTAC
Source organism: Arthrobacter sp. 35W (assembly GCF_000482545.1). Classification (GTDB taxonomy): domain Bacteria; phylum Actinomycetota; class Actinomycetes; order Actinomycetales; family Micrococcaceae; genus Specibacter. The sequence continues at coordinate 1,018,700 of NZ_KI519454.1, read as the reverse complement.
TCGTGCTCGTCATCCCAATCCCTTCGGGCCGCCGAGGTAGCCTCGCGGTAGCCGGCCAGGGTGGATCCGAACGCATATGGGCTGGACAGGAAGCGCTTTTTCAGTAGCATCGAGACGATGTCTCCTGAGCGTTTCTGTCCGTTGGCCCGAGCACTCGCCTCCAAGATGCCATCGAGGGTCTCGAACGCTTCCTGTTCGTCCTTGCCTGGTGCGAAGTGGATCGTCTCGAGTTGACGAGCTTTGAAGCCCTTCTCCTTGATGTCCCGCTTAAGCCGACGAACTGTCACTTCCTTGAGCGCCTGGGCATCGACCGTGGCACCGCGGGAGAAACGGCGGTTGTCAATCATCTCCAGCAGCGCTGTGAACGACTCCGAGTGCCCGTTGTGCGGTGTCGCGGACAGGAACAGCCGGTGCTCACAGACCTTTGCCAGTTCACGAACGGCGGCCGTGCGCTGGGAATCCACCGCGTATCCGCGGGCACCGCCTAGCGACGTTGGGCTCGATGGGGCAACGTGATGGGCTTCGTCGACTACGAGTACGTCGAATGCATATCGGCGGGCGCTGTTGACCTTGCCGGCCTCGGAATAGACGTCCCGCATCAGCCGCTGGGCGCGAAGTCCCGGCAGCCATGCCATCGACACGATCACCCGCGGAAATAGACGGAATGGATTGGCATTCAAGCCATGCGTCCGACGCACCTCGGCCATCACATCGGAGTTGACGATGACGAAGTCCAGACCGAATTTCTCACGCATCTCGTCCTGCCACTTGATCGACAGGCTCGGTGGGCACACGATTACGACCGAGCGGGCACGGTGTCTTAGCAGAAGCTCCTGGACGACCAAGCCGGCCTCGATCGTCTTGCCCAAGCCGACGTCGTCGGCCAGAAGCAGGTTGGTGCGCGGCGCCTGCAGTGCTCGACGCAACGGTTCAAGCTGATAGGCCTCTACGTTCGCTCCCGAGCGGAACGGCGCCTGGAATGCTCCCTCGTTCGCCGAAGTCACCGCACCCCACCGGACGGCGTCGACAAAGGCCGCCAGTCGGTTCGGGTCGTCAAACCCCTCCGGGGTGATCATCTCCGGTAGGCCTTGGTCCGGGGCGACCGAGTGGCCGACCTCCAGCTCCCAGATGACATTGAGCTCTTCGCCCATCCTGTCTTCGGCCAGGGATTGCAGCGAAATTACGTGGTTGAGCTGTGGGACCCCGTCGTCGGCCGAGCTGCGCGGAAGACCCTGCTCACGGACATCTGCGACAGCCCAGTTCGCGCCACGAACTTCCACAATGTCACCCGGTTTCGGGAGGCGTGGCATCGCATCAAGCTGAACAGTCATCGGGGTTGTTCCCCTTCGACCGATACCGAAGCAACGTTCAGTTCACTAGCAGTAGGAACGGAAACTGCAACCACTTACACTCCCCATGTCATTCGAGCCAACGGAATATAGCACTCCATAGTCAAACTTAGTGCATGGATAGACAGGGTCTAAAAGATGCCGAGACAACACAGAAGGACCGCTAACGGCAAGGAATCTTCAAGTCGGGTGGCTCCAGCGGGAGTCAGGCCCGTCGTCTATCTGCCATACGTTGTAGCCACACATGTAGGTTCGGCATCGGCCGCTTGCAAGACGTAGACCCGTCTGCGACGTATGGCCAAAGGGAGCCACGGAGCCTACGATGTTTCCTGTCAGGCTCCACGGTCGGACGAACCACCAGACAGTGGACGGTCTCAATCATGAACTTGCACCAAACGCTTCAAGACAGTCTGACCCGGCAGAAGGATGCGGACCCGGACGATTGGGAGCGCACCTTTCGCCAGATGGTCCTCTTCGACCTCGCCAAGGACATGGAGCTGGGCAACTTCCTCTCCTACTACCGCAACTTCGCGATCCCCTCGATCGCCGAGACTCTGGCTGGCAACGGAGAAATCCTGGACCGCCCAACCAAACGCTCCTACGACACGGCGATCGTGATCTACGAACTCATCGCCAGCGGCCTGGACAGCGACCGCGGGCAGGAAATGGTCACGCTCCTCAACCGGGTCCACCGATTCGTCCCCGGCACCCCGGAAGACTTCCGCTACGTTCTACTGACGCTTCTGGTCGTCCCGATTCGCTGGACCCAACGCCATGGTTGGCGCCAACCCACCGACATCGAGGTGCAGGCTGCCACCAGATTCTTCTTCGAGCTCGGCCAGCGCATGCACTTACTCAATCTGCCCACCACCTTCGCCGAGGCCGCCGCAATTTTCGACGACTACGAAGCCACACATATTGGCAGCAGCCCGGCAGGCTTGCGTCTCATGGACTCCACCGTCCAGATCCTTGAGGGCAGGCTCCCACGTCCCGTGCGTCCACTCACCCGACACATCCTCAGCAGCATGTTCGACGACGACCGTCTCACCGAGGCGCTGGGACTCCCCCGCAGCACCAGATGGTCCAATACCATACTCAACTCTGCATTGTCAGCCAGAAACTTGATCCAGCGACGGCGACCGCTGGCCACAGAAGCACGGTTCTCCCCCGGTAAGTCCGGAACCACCGTCTACCCGCACGGCTACGCCTTGAACGACATCGGCCCAGCCAATGTCATGGGTCCCACCGGCGCCGGTCAGCCATGAGAATCCGGGAAGCCCACAGGGTCGCCCATCAGGCAGACAAGCAGTTGAACTTGCCCGCACGGCTCACTCTGGAGAACGTCCAGGAATCAGTCGAGCAATCCAGGAACCGCCCCATCACGATAACCGAGCTGAGTGGACTCACCGGCGTCGACGTGTGCGGCCTCTGGCTGGTCCTCCCGGACAGGGACCTCATCCTCCACGCACCGGTGCGCTCAGCCCTGCACCGCCAGCAGATCATCCTGCACGAACTCAGCCACATGATCCTCCGCCACGACATCGACGCCACCAACTCCGGCCTTAGCGAGCAACTGATGCCGGACCTCGATCCAGCCCTGGTGCTTCATGTGCTCCGCCGCAGCAGCTTCCACAATGACGCCGAGAGAACAGCCGAGGCCCTCGCAGACCGGATCGCCGCCCGCATCATGCGCGGCACGCCGCTGTCGGACAAGTCGGAGCACCTCGCCTTCGGGGAAGTCTTCGGCTGATGGACATCGTGGCGGCAGCCATCCTCTGGATCCTTGCCGCTGCCCGCCTTCGCAGCGGTCTGGACCCGCGCCGTGGGAGCGTGTTCCGCGCCGCCCTGTTCGCCGCCACCGCCTGCACGCTCTACGTCCCCGCCGTCTACCTCGCTGTTGATCCGCTGTTGGGCGGGCGCAACTGGACCAAGGCACTGACCCTTGTGGCCCTGTTGGTCGGCTTTTGGCAGTTCCGCAGCGCCGTCCTCATCGCCGTCCAACCGGATGAAGGACGACGACGGCAACAGCTCGCCGTCGGCCGTGGTGCAGTGCTGGCGACGACAGCGATTGCTGTTGCAGGCTTCGCGGTCAGCGATCCTGGGCCCACGGATAGGAACCTCCAGCTTGCCTACGCCAGCCAGTCGGGGATGGCCCTCTTCCTTTGGACCGGCTCAGCCTTCTTGATCTGGGTCACCGTCGATGCCGCCCGGATCTGCCTGCGCAACCTCGCCAACCTTCACTCGCCCATCTATCGGGCCGGTTTCCTCCTCATCGGATTCGGCTGCGTGGCAGCGGGCCTCACCATTGTTGATCGAATCCTCTACGCAGTGCTCAGCCCACGTCGAATCCCCGGCAGCCCATCCGCCGTCGCACTCGATTCCCTCTATTGGATCGGCGAGACTCTCGCCGTCGTGCTCATCGGTGTCGGGCTCCTGATCCCCCGCCTCGAACGCCCTATGCAGAGGGTCTTGGTGGATCTCAAGCAACGCGTTCTTCTTGCCCAGCTCAGGCCACTCTGGCTGCAAACCACGACTGGGCGGAATGTCCTGATTCTGGAAACATCATTGATGAATGTGGTGGCTCCGCTGAAGGGCCACTCCGGACAGCGGTTGCACCGGCGGGTCATCGAGATCCGCGACGGCGAGATGGCCTCCGGCGGAACCCTCACGCTCAGCACCACCGACCAGGCGCTCCTTGAACGTGCCGAGAAGGCCCTCAGCCGCGGTCGTTGACCGCCGACGAAGTCGAACCAGGTCACGCCGTAATCCTCCCGTCGGCCCATGAACCGGTAGCACGAGCATCACTTCGATGTCCGTTCACGGTCGGGAGGAATTGTGGAGCGACTCAGCATCAGAACCCCGGATGACTTCATCAGTCTCATGGGCCACAGCCTCGGCTACTGGCCCACCGAGAGCCTTGTGTGCGTCACCCTGGATGGCCGGCGCATCGGCTCAACGCTCCGCGTGGACCTCCCCAATGCGACTACGGACACCACAGCCTTTGTGGACGTCGTGGCCACCTACATCACCAATGACCGTGAGGCCACGGGGGTGGTCTTCGGCATTTTCAGCGCCATACCATGGCCGCCGGGGCAGGACCGCCCCTTCGAACCCGTCATCCAGCAGTTGACCGAAGTACTGTCGGGCCACAACATTCCTGTCCGCGATGGCTGGTATATCGGCCCGAGCTCGTTCACCAGCTATCTGGCCAAGGACTTCCGCACGGTCCACCCGATCACCCAGCTGCAGGGGAGCCAGCTCAATGCCGAACTGGTCTTCCGCGGGTCCAGTATCCAGGCCAACAGCGACTTCCGCTTTCCCGTGCTTGAACTCCATGACGTCTCAGACGGAGTCTCCCGCCACTGCTCCGCAATCGAAGCGATGTCTCCGGCGGCGGCCACCACCAGGGCACGGTCCTTGTGGGGAAGCCTGCTTGAGTCGACGGCATTGCCCACCGATGAAGAAGCCGCCGAGCTGCTCGCGGACTTCAAGTTCGTCAGCGTCCGCGACCGTCTGTTGGCCGACATCCCCGGCATTGACGCACCCATCGGCGAGCTGCTCCTGGCAGAGACCAAACGGTCGCCTCAATGGAACCGCGTCGACCGGGCCGAAGAGCTGCTGCTCCACCTCTACACCCGGGCCGACGGTGCAGACGCCGCACCCGTCCTCACCAGTCTGGGCATCATCCAATGGTGGGAGGGCAAAGGAACTCGGGCCCACCAGTGTTTCCACCACGCTCTGGAGGCTGACCCCGACTACCGGCTCGCCCAGCTCAGCGACCGGATGGTCAGCGCCGGCATCGTCGCCTGCTGGGCCACCAACAAGCAGGCCGCCTACCAGCCGCCGGCAGCTCGTGGACCGCAGATTGAGGGGATGGGAATGGCCTAGCCAATACAGGCGCCAGCGAAACTAGCTACTCGCCGAAATGTGCCGTCACACGCACTCCGCAGCCAAGACTTCGCAGTTCCCGCTTGCTCAGTAAGGGCTCCAATTGCCGGCTGGCAGGTTCGACCGTCGGCGGTCATTGTTGACTCGTCTAGACTAGGCGGACTCATCCACGCGTAACTAGCCGTGTAGTACTCCGTCGAGACGGCCCGACCCTCACCGTACGGAACTGGCCCTGCTCGAGGGCACACTCGAATCGACTTCGCTTTCCACAGTCCGAGTGGTCGGCTGATGCACGGCTCGCCACTCCGTATTCCTGATCGACTCTCGAACTTCTTCTGGTCGTTCCAGAAGACTGGCCATCGCCGCATAGCGTTCGACAAACAGATGCATGCTGGCGCTGGGACTAGCGCTCCTCCAGCTCGCTAGCGCCTCCGTGAATTCCTGCTTGATGATCAGCGACGCCTTCGTCAAGAATCGCTTTCCAAGAGCCTCTTCGAAGTCACGCCAAAGCTCTTGATGGCGACGTTCCAGGTTAGCTGCGCGCTTCGTGAGTCCGCCTGGGTCAGGACGAGCACCGAGCTGCATCAGTCGCCGCGAGCCTCGGCCAATGGAAGCGATTTGAGCCTCAGCAGCCATCCAATCCCGCTTCAAGGATTCCAACTTGGCCACATCTTCCGAGAAGGACTCGGTTGCGATCGGCTGTGCCAGGTCACGGAGAGGAATTTCGATGCTCTGCACCGCCGCGATTACTTCCGGGCGCACTGCGAGCGAGAGTACGCCCATTGCCTCATGAACGTTGAGGTATCGAACCGCGTCGAGTCCGTGGGCATCAAGGTAGCGGATTCTGATGTGCGCCGCGACTTCGTGGTTCTCATCGCGGTATCCGGGATTGATCCGTAGTGGTCCACTGCGGCGAAGCACACGGTAGAGATAGAATTGAGCGCCACCGTCGCCCTCATGGTTCATGCGGCGCAGCATGTTTTCGATCGCGGTCTCGTACGTGCCGATATGCAGCGCCCTGGTCGTCTCTTCGAGAATATGCTGCTCACGGTTAACGCCTACGAGACGACCATCCCATTGCAGCGCTTCAGCGAACCGGCTGGAATAATCTGGGGACGGCCAATCAGGCGAAGTGCTGGTGTGGTACCAAGCAAGGCTTGCGACGGTGCCATCTTGAAGGACGGGATCGCATCGGTCGCGAAGTGCAGCTACGGCTGGGCCGAAATGAATACGCGCACCGCACCGCTCGCAGGTCATGCGGGCCTGGTCCATCTGGGCAAAGTAGTCATGCGCAGCGAGAAATGAAGAGCCACCGCACGAACATTTCATCCAGTACCCATAATCGAAGCCGTCAGACCGCTCAGCGAGCGTGGCAGGATCAAGAATCTCCAACGGCTACTCCTTCGTCATCGGCAGGAGCGTGTACGGACGACTCGGTTTGGTCCTGCGGTGAAGCGAGCAGATCGACGTGCTCAATGTCGTCGACACCAAAGTTGAACCGATCGCGAAGGATGCCGAGGATGGCGGTCGCTTCCGGATTCGGGGTGTTCAGGTGCAGCCCATACGAAGGCAGCACAAGTAGTACGGTGAATTTCAGCGCGACTAGGAGCTTTTCGCGCGTAAAAGCCTCAGGTCCCAACTGAGGATCAGCCTCAAGTTCCTCCCTTCGCATCAGCGTGTTGGCGCGTTCGCGATCAACTGGCGGACTGCCAATAGTGATGCGCAGTCCTTCCCACCCGGGGCGCGCATTTCCGATAATGTTGGTGATCGCCATAATCAATTGCCAGTCAAGCCATCCTTCCTCTCGAAGCTGGCGAAGCACCGCTGATGAAGCTTGGTTCGACACGAGTCGAGGGATGGTCAGACGTGCGATCGGCATCATCCGGTCGTAGCGACGCCCAAGGTTCTCGATTGCCGCGTCATGGTTGTATACGGCAGAAATGCCGGTTCTCGGTTGTAGTTCCGGATGCTCGAAGTGCGCCTCTCGCGGCACTTGTGCCCCGAGAGGCGCAGGAGGAAGCAACCTCATGGCTTCGTAATCTTCCTCACTAAGGAAGCCCGCAGCTTCATCGTAGGGACGCCCTCCAGAGAGCTTGTGCCAGAGACCCTTCACGAACGCGTCCTTGACGAGCTCGAGAAACTGCTCGCGGCTGAGCAAGGAAGCGTCGAGTAGGAGCAGGGAGGCATCGGTGACAAGATCGGTCAAGGCGTCTTCTTCCTGTACCCTATCGCCCGGTGTTAGGTGCACGAGCCAACGGCTCCCCTCCGCATCTTGGACGCGTTCCAGGACGCCAGTTCCGGGTGCCCTGTGGTCTCCGTCCAGCCTCACTTCGATGCGAACCTCGGAGGGGATCCAGACGGCGTCCGAGAAGGCGAGTTCGGCTTGAATGATCTGCAACGCAGAGATCAGTCGTTCGGCCGCGAGTGTGCTGTTGCGGTTATTTCGGCTTCGCACGGTCCAGATCGTTCCGAATGCGGACCATTGGATCTCACGTGTCGTCCCGGCATCAGCGAATGGGCGCCCCAGACCTTGCTGATCCAACGCGGCAACGACTTCCTCGATCGTCCGTCCCACGCCTCCGCTGATCTGATCAGCAAGCTTGTCTGTCAGGTCGGCTGTGCCCATCTTCTGAGCCGTCGTCCGCATGTCCGTCTCGTACGCAGGCGCCAGATTGTGAGCAATGTGAAGGGCGAACGCCTGGCGCTGAAGCAGATCCGCGAGATACTGGTGCCGGTCAAAGTTTGCGGGGTCTTCCGAGTATGCGTTTTGGGCAAGTAGCGTGACGTGCAGGAGCCGCGATGCCGTACACCAGTTGCCGGCCTTGTAATCATTGATCGCAGCGACTGCGATTGCTTGCGGGACAAAGTGGAGAGCGCCTGTCTGCTGGGCGCTGGTTGCGGCTACGACTGCGGCATAGGCGTGGAGCTTCGCAGCGAAGAACAGACCGAGATTTTCGTAGATTGAAGCAGCGAGTAGCATCATCGGGATACTGTCCTGGATGGTATCGCCGTGCCACCATCCGATTTTCGCGTCGTGCACCTCCCCCAGCGCGCGGAGCAGCTGACCAGACTTAGTGAATGTGATCGCGCGCGCATGTGCACGTTCCGCTCTGCTGGTATCACCACTTACACGCGCCACCGCCTCGTCAAGACCGTCACGAACGCGTACATACGCAGGATGAGAGGCCAATGAGAGCGCAAGCATGTCAAACAAGTCGGCCGTAGACTCAACGGGGAACACGGGAGCAGACGGCAGCTCGGCCAATAGCTCGTCAATCGAGGCAAAGCCTCCATCGAGGTCTCTGAGAGGTATTGCTGCTTCCTTGGCAGGAACAGCCTCACCAGCCTCGTAGGCATCCAGAACCAAACGGACACTCTCACGGGGATCGATCAGCCCCTCGATGCGGTCCGGGATATTCGTCGGATACTCGGGGAAGAACGCTAGTCGAGCGTCGATCGCGAGAAGCAGAGCTTTCGCGTTGGGGTAGGGTCTGTTGGCCAACATTGAGCCGATATGACAACGGAGCGCCTGGTAGTAGCCGTCCAGAACGGCCATCGCGATGTCGGTGTTTCCGCGGAGTCGAGCCCCGTAGCCGTACTGGAGCAGGACTACTGCGTCTTCAAGAAGAGGAAGGTCGTCCTCGACCTCGGTAATGATCTGAAAAAACTCTCGGAAGAGTGTGTCAGCTGCTTGCAAAGTCCCGGTCCCGCGGAGTGTGGCGACAGCGACTTCGTAGCGGGCACGCATCTGTACATCCCGCACACCCTCGTGCGCGAGAATCTCGCGCATCTTAGCGATCCAGTCGCCGAGGTCACCTCGCGCCTCGTCGCGAAATGTCGAATGGCGGAGCACGTCTCGGAGGCTAACGAAGTCACCCATCGTCCGCCCAGGATTCGTTCGTGCACGCCAATAATCCCGATCCCGGACATACCAGCCGGGGAGGGCTTCGTCTTGTCCGAATCTCTCGGGCGCCAAGGAGGACGGAAGCTTCAAGTACTCTGCCGCGATCCAGAAGAGGTCTGGATCGGCTAGGTGTTCCGCAAGAGCGAGTCCATCAAAGATCTCAAGATCAACACCATGATTCGCTTTGGCTACCGCGATGAGCTCGTGCCGTTTGGCAACTGGGATGGATGCCACTGTGAAGTACAAAATGCGCGCGACGGGTGTTCCTTTGCCCGTGATGCTAGCCAGGTCCGAGCGTATCTTTGTAGGAACGTCAGCCTTCTGGATTGTGCACGCCAGGACCACCCGTTCCGCTGAAACTGTGGCTGCATGTACAGAGGTACCGGGAAGCTCGTTCGCGAGGTTGGACCAGAAGCTCTCGCCGTCACGCCCCTGATCCCCGCCGGCGCTCACTGGTCCTGTCGCCGGCAACAGGTTGATGCTGATTCGGCGACGCGCAAATGCGAAGCAGATTTTCTCGTACTCATGGTGACTGTTGGTGTCACCAAGACGGTCGAGACTGAATAGTATCTGCTGCACAAGCTGCGGCGCGGTGTCCATCTTGCTCCTCTCCCATCGTGGGGTCGCATCCATTATCTCGTTGCCCAGGCCCGAATCGCCTTCGCCACGCGCCTCACATGAACCACCTCGAGAAGTGGTTCCCCCAGAATGAGGCGCCTCGAGCTCCGCCTCCGTGAGCGTCATCGTGCTGTAGACAGATCCAACACAAGAAACATACGAGTACAGGGCAATGAAGTGATAGATGCGACCCCCACTGGCCAGCGACGAACATGGCCCCACCATTGCCGATGCCCATCGTTCTTCAGACGGCGCCAGACAGTCTCAAGACCTCAGGTCCCAAACCGCCCAAAAATCCTTCACACCTCTGGCATCCAAGGCCAAAACCGTGGGAACTAGGCTCACGCTGAATCATGCTGCGGCCCACCTTCAACCCGATGAATGGTTGTGAACACACGACCATGCCGTGAGTGCGGCAACAACTTTGAGCCGCTTCGTAGAGACCAGCAATTCTGCTCAACAACGTGCGGCAATCGGCAACGGGATCGACGACGGCGCCAACGCCGGGCGGCCACGACGTCAATCGCCTCGCTTGCTGCACCACGGCAGGAGGATGACCGCGGCAATGTTCAACTATCCCCGGCCAAGGCACAGTTTGATGCCGAGCTTGGAAGGTTTCAAAGGGCCGCTGATGAACGGCGCCGGACGGAGGTTGCAGACCGCGAGCGCCTCATCGGTCGTCTCCAGCAGGAGCTTCGGACGCTTGCCTCGGAATGCGATCGTCTCTACGCGGAGCAGAGTGAGCTGCGAGCGCAGATTGCTGAAGTCAATCGTGACTACGCCCGTCTTCGGCAGATCCAACACGAAGACCGCCAGGATCTTATGCTTCTTGCCAGTCGGCTGGTCCTCGCGAATAGGAACTCTCACTACCTATTCGATGAGCAAACAGTTGCCACGTTCCATCGCCGGGGTTGGACTGCTCCTACCGCTCAACGGCAGAGGCAGTCGGCATGACCATCTCCATTGCCAGGCTGACAGCTGACTCCGGCGTGAAGTACCTGATGAAGACCACCATGCAGGACGACCTTATGAAGCCGGTCGCTGATGCCACCACCTACTACGTCAAGGCCGGGACCCCGTCCGGCCGGTGGCTTGGCAGCGGGCTCGCGGGGATCAGTCGCCAGCCCTTGGACATGGTGGCGATGGCGGACGCCTCTGCAGTCTTCAGTCACGCCCAGCACCCCGGCACGGCAGCTCAGCTTGGCCGCGAGCATGGTCGAACCACGATCGCCCACAGGAACGGGGAGGAGCAGCAGCGCCATGCAGTCGCCGGCTTCGACCTGACGTTCAGTGTCCCGAAGTCGGTATCGGTCCTGTGGGCGCTCGCCCCCAAGGACGTTCAACAGCAGATACTCTCTGCCCATCACGCGGCAATCGCAACAACCCTGCTCTGGCTCGAAGAGTCGGCCCTCCACACACGGGCGGGGCGCAATGGCGTCGCGCACCTCGGCACGAAGGGCGCAATCGCCGCCTCCTTCGACCACTGGGAGTCGCGAGCTGGGGACCCTCAGCTCCATACACATCTGGTCATCGCCAACCGCGTCCAGCGCAGCACGGATGGTGCCTGGGCCACACTCGACTCGCGCACCATGTACAAGGCGGTGGTTGCCGCCAGCGAGCACTACAACGGTTTGCTCTTCGATGAGCTGCAGCGCAGCATTGGCACGGATGCTGAGTTTCGGATTCCGACGTCGAAACTGCACAATCCCAGCCATGAACTGGCGGGGATCAACACCGCCCTCATCCGCGAGTTTTCCAATCGGTCCCGCCTCATCGATGTCGAGACCGATCGGCTCGTCACTGCATGGGCCACTGAGCACGGCCGGAAGCCCAGCGCCACCACCGTCGTCAAGCTCCGCCAACAGGCAACGCTGTCCACGCGCACTCCCAAGGACGAAACTCCCAAACCGCTGTCGAAGCTGGCCGAGACCTGGCGCCGTCGTGCCCGGGCCCAGGGATTCGAGCCCAGATCCGTCGTCTCTGACACCATTAGCCGTTCCCATCGACGCCCGGTCTCAGGCGCAGATCTCACGACGGCGTGGATAGACGCCGCTGCCACCTTGACCCGCGAAGGCGTCGCCCTCCGCCGTGCCACTTGGAACCGCTGGAACCTCCTGGCCGAGGCCGAACGCGTCTGCGGTGACATCCGCTGTTCCTCCCCCGCCGACCGCCGCCGCATGATCGACGTCGTCACGGCTTCCGCTGAGGCCCAGTCCATCCCGCTCAACACCTACCGCTACAGTCTCCCCCTCGACGCGGCCGCCGACCTCGCCTTTGCCGGGCGCAGCGCCTTCGACTTCCATGGTGCTCGCCTCTACTCCGACGCCGGCATCCTTGCCAACGAGCAACTCATCATGGACGCCAGGAACGACGGCGGTGCACCGGCCACGCCGTCGGCCTCCGCTGCGGAGCAACTCACCAGCTACAGACACCCCGCCGGCTACGGTCTCGCGTCTGACCAGTGGGCCGCTGCGCTGGCGGTCCTGACTGGCGGGAACCGGCTCGACGCCGTCGTCGGCCCCGCCGGATCCGGCAAGACCACCACCATGGCCGCCATCAAGTTGGCCTGGGAACAAGCGCATGGCGAGGGCAGCGTCGTCGGACTGGCGCCGGCGGCCGCCAGTGCCGAGGTCCTAACCCGGCAGCTGGGCGTCGCAGCCGAGAACGTGGCCAAGTGGCTATACGAGACGGTCGGGCAGGGGGCCGCAGCACGGGCCGAACGGTTCCTTGATTTGGAAACTGCCCAGGCGACCTCTCCCCGAGCGCGGCTGCGGACGGCCCAGTACCTGACAGGGTTGGCCATGCAGCAGGCACAATGGCAGTTCAAGCCCAACCAGCTGGTCATCGTTGACGAGGCCTCGATGGTTTCCACGGTTCAGCTTGCCGCCCTCGTCCACCAGGTAAGCGACGCTGACGCGAAGCTCCTACTGGTTGGAGACCCCGCCCAATTGGACGCCATCGATGCCGGCGGCATGTTGGGCTGGCTACACCGTTCTGACAAGGCTGTTGAGCTGACCAGCATCCGCCGCTTCACCCACGACTGGGAAGGTGCGGCATCGCTGAAACTGCGGACCGGCGACTTCGAAGGTGTCGAGATGTACAACGCCCATGGCCGCATCCTTCATGGAGAGTTCGCCGCCATGATCGACGGCGCCTACCAGGGCTGGGCCGCTGACACGAAGGCAAGCCTGTCGTCCATCCTGATCGCCCCGGACAACGACACTGTTGCCATCCTCAATGAACGAGCCCACGCGGACAAGGTCGCCGCCGGCCTTGTCGACGCCGAGCACACCGTCGAGCTCAGTGATGGCCTACGGGCTGGCCAAGGCGACACCATCATCGCGCGCAAGAACAACCGCTCGCTGACCGACAGCCACGGCGACTTCCTGCGCAATGGAACCCTGATCGAGATCACGCAACTCCCCCGCCGCGACGGATCCGCCACCGGACGACGTCTGGATGCCGGCACTACGGTGACCCTGCCAGCCAGCTACCTCGTGGCGTCCGCTGAGCTTGGCTACGCCACCACGGCACACCGCTCTCAGGGAATCACGGTCGACACCAGCCACACCGTCATCACGCAAGGGTGCCTCACCCGCGAACTCTTCTATGTCGGCATGACCCGCGGCCGGAGCAGCAACGCGGCGTACATCTGTGAAACCAACCCGCTGTCGGACGAGCCACTGACAGCCCAATCCCACGCCGACTGGACACAGATCATCGGCGAGGTCCTTGCGGCTGAAGGTGCGGAAAGGACGGCGCACGAGGTTCAGCAAGCGGAGCTGACCAACGGAGACAATCTCCAGAAGCTCGCCGCCGAGTACGACTACCTCGCCCAGCTGGCTGCTGCCGAAGACCTCATATCTGCCATCACCAAGGTGGTGCCCGACGCCGTTCCGCGCCTTGAGCAGTCGCCGTCGTGGGGTGCTGGGGTTGCTGCCTGGCGCCGAGCCAAGGCATCCGATCCCGCCACGGCCGTACGGGCACTGGAAGACGTGCTGCGCCACCCTGGTGGCGCTCGGGACGAGATGGCCATCGTACATGCGCGACTTCGCCAAATCGGCACTGAAGCCCTTCTGGACCCCTTGGAGTCTCTGGCCGAAGAAATCCACACCGGGCGCGGCGACCTTGCGGACATGATTCAGCAAGTACGCCGGCGGGTCATGCGTCGAAACTCTTTGGTAGAGCAAGCTGCCATGATCGATGATCCTGAATGGAAGCGTGAACTTGAGCAGAGCGTCGGCCAGGGACTATCCCCCGGAGATTTGGCCGCTCTCGTGAGCCAAGTTGCCATCTACCGAGATCGATGGGGAATCCGCTCCGATGAAGCTCCACTTGGCGGACCCACCGCCGGCTACGAGTGGGAACGGGCCACGCACCGAGGTGCACTGGAACGAGAAATCGAGCGCATGGCGGCTCATCGCGACCCGAATTCGAAGCCGGCTACTGCTCAGCTCGATGGACCTGCTTCACAGGAGCCCATGGTTTCCGTCGGCCTGCGTCTTTAGACTGACGTCGAAAGGTGCACCATGCTCGAGAACCCGATGATCAGACCGCCAGTAGTTTCGACGCCCCTCGTCGTGGCGAGCGTCGTCCTTGGCTTGTCCCTGGCCCTCGCAGCTGCCGCCATCGTCGCAACTTGGCCAGCGCAGCTTTGGCTCGTCGTGCTCACACTCGTCCTCTTGACCTTGAGCCTGCTGCTCGGCCTGCGGTGGACCTCGAAGGTTCAGCGGAGTCGCCGTTGGCGGAACAACGCGCAACGTCAATGGCACCACCTGAAAGCGGCCAAGGAGGCCAGCGGAACAACCACCGAAGTCACCATCCTCAGCATCGACGAGGTTCAGCCAACCGGGGCATGGGCCACCATCAGGTGGAACAAGTTCGGATATGTGCAGCCGGCCTGGCTTGAAGCAGGACCAATGTCCTATTGGCCTGGCTCAGTCCTGCTGATCTGCCCAGACCCCGGCCAGGTAAAGATCGGGCAACCGTGGCCTAGGACGTACTGGATTCATGCCAGTGACTGCCGTGCCATGGCGCCGGCCGCTTTGGAATGATCGACCCATAGGGGTAGATCTTACGGCCGAAGCACCCGATGCCAGACAAGCTCCAGCGCGCCCCACACCGCCAAGCTACAGGCCGACGGTGCTGACGGCGTGGTGGATGGTCCGGTCGCGGGGTCCGTCGAGTTCGAGCAGGTAGATGCCCTGGCTGTGGCCGATGGCGAGCTGGCCATCGATGACGGGCACGGAGAGCGAGTTGGTGCCGAAAACGAGCCTGACGTGCGCGGCGGCATCCTGCGGGCCGTCGTGGAGGTGGACGAAGGGCCGGTCCACCGGGATCTGGCTCTCAATGAACAGGCGGATGTCGGCCAGGGTGGTGCCGTCGACGCCGCTGTTGAAGATCAGCGTGCAGGTGGTGTGCGGGATGAAGACGTGCAGTTGCCCGTCACCCATCCCTGCTGGGATCTTTTCGCGCAGGGCAGGAGTGAGGTCCGTGTAGCCGGTGGGTGCCGGGAATCCCTCGGCGGGGCGGGTGTTAAGGGTGAAGCTGTCCCAGGAACCGGGGGCTTTGGTCGACATGAAAGGTCCTTTCGAAGGGGCGCGCCACAGGCGCAGATGGTGTTGCAGCGATCCATCGGCCGTATCCAATTTGGCAACAACCGCGATAGGTATTGACATCATAATAACCATATCTTTGATGACCAGTGGGCGCCAGGTTGCGACAATCCTGTTGACATCATGTGAGCAACGCCATAAGGTATGGATATCAATACAACTGGTCTTATCCGATGCTCAGACGACTCGGAAGACTCGACAACGGAGACTAGATCGCTTCACTTCCTTGGCCTTCCCCACGTGGGAGCAGCAAGGAACACGTGGTTCCCAACACGTGCGGCGTACGTCCCAGAAGGATGTGTAATGCGTATCTTCAAAAACAAGGCCCTTGCGGCTGGCGCCGTTGCGGCCGCCTTGCTCCTCTCGGCGTGTGGCGGACAAACACCGTCCGCCGGCGGAAAGCAGCAAATCGAGATGTGGTTCTGGGGGGCTCCCCCGGCTCATCAGAAAGAGATGCAGCAAGTCCTGGTTGACGGCTTCAACAAGTCACAGGACAAATACCAGCTCAAGGTGACCTTCGACAATGCAGTCGACAAGAACATCGATGTCGCGCTGGCGGCCAACCGCGGCCCAGACGTCGTCTACGGTTCCGGGCCCGCGTTCGCCGCGGCCTACGTGGCCAAGGGGAAGCTTGCGGACATGACACCGTATTCGGACAAGTATGACTGGAAGGACCGAATCCTGGACCCTATGTACGAGTCCGGGACGGTGGACGGAAAGCTCTACTCGCTGCCGAATTCACTCAACAACATCGGCGTCTTTTACAATAAGGCGGTTCTGGACAAGCTGGGCGTCGGCATTCCAACGACTACGGCGGAACTCAACGCTGCCATGGACAAGGCGCAGGCCGCAGGCCTGTATGCCTCCGTGACGGGAAACAAGGGCTGGAAACCGGTCAATGAGAACTATGCATCCCTGTTCCTGACCCACGCGGCAGGCGGCAAGACGGTCTACGATGCCCTGCAAGGCACCACCTCCTGGACCGACCCGAAAATTGCGGCGGCCATCGATGCTTCCAAGGACTTTTACCAGAAGGGCTATCTGGCCGGGAAAGACTACTCCAACCTCAACTTCGTGGAATCCATGCAACTGCTCTCCCAGGGCAAGGCACCGTTCATGTTCGGCCCCAGCCTCGCCTTCCAGTTCGCCACGGACTCCTTCAATGACAAGAACGGCAACACCAACGACCTTGGTTTCATGCCTTTCCCCAACATTGATGAATCACTGGCCTCGCCGAATTTCACGCTGGGTTCGACGGCGTCGCTGTCGATCAACAACGCCTCCAAGAACAAGGACGGCGCTGCCGCGGTGATCGACTTCATGATGACCGAAAGCTTCTCCACCGACATGACCAAGACCTGGCCCGGCTATTGGGCCGTGCCACTGAAGAAGTTTGACGCTGCCCCGGATGAATTCACGGGCCTGTCCAAGCCCTATGTCCAGGCCATGAAAGACATGATCGCCGGAGTCAACGAAGGACACTACGGCTTCTTTGCCGGCACGTTCTTCCCTCCGGCAACGGCCACCGCTTTCGATGACATCGACAGCGTCTGGCTCGGCAAGACCTCAACCACTGACTTCCTCAAGACTGTTGACAAGACGTTCGCCGAGGAAAAGGCCAAAGGCTTGGTCCCACCCGTGCCGGAGCCGAAGTAGCGACATAACCCCTAGCCTGCTGGGTGGGACGGCATCCCACCGCCACACCCAGCAGGCGAACCCAAGATAAGACGGTTCAACTGTGACTCTTTCACTCAAGACACCAAGCGCGGCGGCACTCCAAAACCCGCCGGGTGCGCGATCCCGGAAGTCATTCCACCAGCGCCGCACCATCATCAATTACTTGCTCCTGGCCCCGGCACTGCTGCTCTCGGTGGTCGTAGTTGTCGTCCCTGGCGTGCTGACAGCCGTGGCTTCCTTCACGGACTGGGACGGCCTCGGCTTTAGCGCAAACTTCGTGGGAATGTCCAACTTCACGGACATTTTTGCCGACCCAACCTTCTTCACGGCATTGGGAAACAACATCAAGTGGGTCCTGCTCTTCCTGACGATCCCCGTGGCACTTGGTCTGCTGACCGCGTCACTGTTGCTCCGCCGAAAGAGAACTCGAACCCTCTACCAAGTGATCTACCTGATGCCGTATGTCTTGGCCCCGGTGGTCAACGCCATGGTCTGGTTGAGCATCATCTACAACCCCCACGGCGGCGTCGTCGGATACCTGCGTGATCGCGGAATCGGCATCGAGCCACCGCTGGCAAACCTTGACATGTCCATCTTCGCCGTCGCCGGCGTCGACATGTGGCACTACTGGGGCTTCCTGACGGTCATCTACCTCGGCGCCATGCGGCAGACGCCCATCGAACAAGTCGAAGCGGCAATGGTCGAGGGTGCCAACGCCTTCCAGATCTTCCGCCATGTCTACCTGCCAAACATCCGCGCCACACTGCTGCTCATGGGCGTCATGATCGTGATCTTCTCGTTCCTAGCATTCGACTACGTCTACCTCCTGACACAGGGCGGACCGGCGCACTCCAGTGAAGTGATGGGCACCTACGCCTACGCCTTTGCCTTCTCCAGCTTCCAGTTCGGCAAGGCGGCCGCTGTCGGCCTGATCATGAGCTTCTTCGGTCTCGTCGCCTCCTTCATCTACACCTGGCTCAGCCGAAGGGACCTCACGAAATGAACATTGGCTCGCGCACATTCAGTGCCATCGCCGGACACATCGTCCTGGCCATCTTCGCCCTCATCGCACTGGTGCCACTGGTCCTGGTGGGGATCAACAGCATCAAAGACAGTGCCGATGTCACCAAGGACCCGCTGTCACTGCCGACTGGGTTCAATGTCCAGAACTTCATCGATGCCTGGTCCTACGGCAACTTTGGGTTGGGCTTCTTCAACAGCCTGGTGCTGACCGCGACTACCGTCGCCATTGTCCTCGTCTTGTCATCGCTGGCCGGTTATGTCCTGGCGGGCAAGAAGGTCCGTACCTGGCCCCTCATCATGGTGTATTTCACCATGGCCATGACGGTGCCCATCCAGCTGTTCCTTTTCCCCCTGTACTCGGGGTTCGCACAGCTGGGACTGCTGGACAACGTCCCGGCCGTCGGCGTCGTGCTGGCCGCCATCAACATGCCCTTCGGTGTCTTCATGATGCGCACGTTCTTCCTCAACGTCCCGGCCGAGCTGGAGGAAGCGGCATTCGTCGACGGCGTGAACACATTTCAACTCATCCGCCACATCCTGTTCCCTGTGGTGCGGCCCGGACTGATCACCGTCGGGGTCATCGTCGGTCTCAATGCCTGGAACGAATTCCTAATCACCTCCACATTCCTCCAGAACAGCGACACGAAAACGCTCACACTGGGCTTCCTGTCCATGAACGGCACGTTCAGCACGGACCTCGGCGTCATGATGGCCGGTGCCATGATTCTGATCATCCCCGTGCTCATCGTTTTCATCGCCCTGCAGCGCTACGTCGTGGACGGGCTGGCCAGCGGTTCGGTGAAGGGCTAGGACGCCGGCTGCATTCCAACACCGTTCTGACAGAGAGACCTCACAGCAATTCATGTTCGCCGGCGACCCGGCCACAACATCTTCCAACACCATCTGCGCCTGTGGCGCGCCCCTTCGAAAGGACCTTTCATGTCGACCAAAGCCCCCGGTTCCTGGGACAGCTTCACCCTTAACACCCGCCCCGCCGAGGGATTCCCGGCACCCACCGGCTACACGGACCTCACTCCTGCCCTGCGCGAAAAGATCCCAGCAGGGATGGGTGACGGGCAACTGCACGTCTTCATCCCGCACACCACCTGCACGCTGATCTTCAACAGCGGCGTCGACGGCACCACCCTGGCCGACATCCGCCTGTTCATTGAGAGCCAGATCCCGGTGGACCGGCCCTTCGTCCACCTCCACGACGGCCCGCAGGATGCCGCCGCGCACGTCAGGCTCGTTTTCGGCACCAACTCGCTCTCCGTGCCCGTCATCGATGGCCAGCTCGCCATCGGCCACAGCCAGGGCATCTACCTGCTCGAACTCGACGGACCCCGCGACCGGACCATCCACCACGCCGTCAGCACCGTCGGCCTATGACCACCCTCGGCATCGAGGGCGGCCTGACCGTCGACCACCTCGTGACCGAAGGCACAGGCACCCGCTTCAGATGTCTCGGCGGTCCGGGGCTGTTCGCCGCACTAGGGGCACTCGTCGTCGCCGGCACACAGGTCAGGCTGCATGCCCAGCTCCCCGATGACGAACCTCGCTTCGAGGCCCTTCTCCGGCGCACCGGCGTGGACATCAGGTTCTGCCTCCGGACACCAAAGGCCCTCCGCCTGTGGATCCTCAACTCCACCGAGGGACGCCGGATCCTGCCGACATCCAGCCCTGACGGTCTTGAGCTCGCTGGAACGCATCTGGACCCGGACAGCGGGGACGACGCCGGTCCTTCCGGGTTCTTTGAAGGGCTGGATGGCCTGCTATTGTCCTCGCCGAGGTTGCCGCTGCACGCTCTCAAACGTGCCCCAGTCGTCGGCGTCGACCCTGATCAGCGGGCCGCGATGCTGCTCGGTTTCGACTACTGGATGGCCCTGGCAGAGCAGGCCACCGTTTTGTTGCCCAGCAGGGTCCAGCTCCGCCAAATTCACGACGACGCACGCGACGCAGCCCGGATGCTCGCCACCCGTACGGGCCGACCTGTGATCGCACGGCTTGACTCTGATGGTCTGCTGGTCATCGATGGCGGCCAGGCCTGGACCGTGCAGGATCCGGAAGTCCGGGTAGTCGACACTATCGGTGCCGGTGACGCCTCAGCGGCCGCGATTGTTGCGGCGCTGGCCTCCGGTTCAAGCCTCATTGAGTCCGCTGCTTTTGGCGCGAGCGCCGCCCGCCTCGTCCTGTCCGATTGGGGCCACGACGGCCTCCTGCTTGACGGTCCACTAACCCGTCCCTACGAAAACCTCATTACAAAGGAGCTCTAACATTGTCTGAAATCCCCACCCAACAAAGCCTGGCCGCATTACTTGAAGCCTTGGACCAGGTTCCGTCCATCTCGCCGTTGGAGCACAGCACACCCCTCGGCAACGCTGTCTTCGTTGGTTCAGGTGACTCACTGGCTTCAGGACTCATCGCGCACAACTTTGGGCATCGGTCGATGTCGTCCGGCGACATCACCTGGACGGGCCAGCTTCCCGCACGTGCCGACACTATTGTCGGCATCTCGCATTCGGGCACTTCGGGGGCAACGGTAAAGGCGTTGAGGAAAGCCCGTGAACAGGGGCTGAGAACCATTGCCATTACCTCCAATCCGGATTCGCCCATTGCGGAAGCCGCGGATGCAGTCCAAATCGTCCCCACGCTGCACGTCACGGAAGCCGTCCCATCTGCCGGCCACATCATGCTTGGCTTGGGTGTCGCGGCAGTATGCGGCGCTGACGTATCCAATGGACAGCGCGAGGTGGCCAAGGTACTCAGTGAGCTGGAAGCCGCGATTCCTTCTGTGGCCGCCCGCTTCGGCGGCACCGCTCCCGCAGGGATCTCGGTGCTGACGCTGCCTGATCTGCGCAGCGCCGGCGACTTCTGGACATTGAAGCTGATCGAAGCCACCGGAGTCGTGGCACGGGTTGTCCCTCTGGAGGAAAGCGGACACGTGGACTACTTCATCGGCCCCCAGAACCAACTGACCATCCAGCTGCTGGGTGGAGTTGGCCGGGCCCGCCACGAACGGCTTCAAACTGCCCTGTCCGCCAACGGGCAAAACGTCGTTCCCGTCGATTTCATGTCCCTGGCTCCTTCGTCCGGCGCAGTGTCATCGATCAGCCTCGACATTGCAGTGGCTTCGTTCGGCGCCTTCGCAGCCCACCAGGCGGCGTTGACCTGGGGCCGCCCGCCGTTCCGCGGCGGCGCGGTGAACATGGACGCCAGTCACATCAAACTCTCCGAATAGCGGAGCAATAGGGCGGGGGCTTTCGGCTGATGGCCGGGAGCCCCCGCTTTGGCGTTGGCGGACTTGTGCCGGCCCTCGGGACTACATGGCATGAGTGGCCTCGATGCCCGACACTATGTCGGCAGCGGTGGGTCGCCGCCCCATGCTCTTTGCGGGGCCGGGCCATATGGCCCGGCCCCGCAAAGGCATGCGAAAACGGCGCTCCCTGGTGCAGAGATGTGTCAGAGTTCCGACAGATAGGGCAAGGACGCTATCGCACCAGGCCTAGTGGCTGAGAGCGTCGCCGCCCTGACACCCAGAGCGACTGCCTCAGCAAGCGGATGCCCCAACGCCAGCTGGGCAGCCATGGTGCCGCAAAAGCAGTCGCCAGCTCCCGTCGTGTCGATGGCCTCCACACGCTGCGCATCAAAGGTGATGGGCTTTTCCCCCGGGGGAATGATGACGCAACCGGCGGCTCCTCTCGTCACCACGATGATTGGCTTCGTCTCCAGCCGTGATGCCTGCTCGGCGACCTCGGCGAGGTCTTTCGCCTCTGTCGCAGAACCTGTGACGGCAGCCAGCTCGCTCTCATTCACTACCAGTACATCAACACTGGACAACAGCTCTGGGGGCAGCGGCCCCGCCGGTGCGGCATTCAGTATCCGTACCCCTTGGGCCGCGGCGAAGGCCCGGGCAATGGTCTCCGCGGGAACTTCGAGTTGGGCAAGAACCACGTCTGCCTGGGCCAGCTTCTCAATTGCCGGTCCGGATGGCGCTATCGTCGTGGCAGCGTTTACCCCCGGACTGACCAGAATCCGGTTTTCACCCGCGGCGTCAACCACGATGACGGCCAGACCTGTGTATCCATCGGGATCCCGAGACAGCAGACCGGTTTCAATGCCCTCCGTCTGAAAGAGAGTGCGGAATCGGCTGGCCACGGGGTCCTCCCCCAGCGTTCCAAGCATCTCCACCGCCGCACCCATCCGGCGCGCGGCAACGGCCTGGTTGGCGCCTTTGCCGCCCAGCCCTGTGCTGTGGCCCGCTGCCATCAACGTCTCGCCGGGGCCCGGGGCCCGGATCGCGGTGACCACCAGATCCTCGTTCAGGCTCCCCACGACGACAACTTTGCCCGTTCTGATGGCAGGAAATTTCAATTCTTGCTCTTGTTCACTCATACAAGTCATTATAAGGTTATGACAATAGACAATCTAGAGCGGAGCCCCCGATGAAGAACATTCTGATCGACTGCGACCCGGGCATTGATGACGCCCTCGCCATCATCCTTGCGTTGAAACACCCGGAACTGAACGTGTGCGCCATTACGGCCGTGTCCGGCAACCTGACCGCGGACTATACCTCCGTCAATGCCAGGAAGATCCTTGAGCTCATGGGCGAGAACAAGGTTCCAGTCGCCCAGGGCCCGCTCAAGCCCCTGGCACGTGACTATCCCCGGGATCCTTTCTCCCACGGTGACGACGGGTTGGGGAACACTGGCCTGCCCCAGCCGTCGTTGCCGCTGTCTGACCAATCCGCGGCCGAGCTCATCGTCAGCACCGTCAATGACCACGTCGGCGACATCTCCCTGGCCTTTACCGGGCCGCTGACCAACCTGGCGATTGCTCTTGACCTCGATCCGGAACTGCCCTCAAAGGTCAATGAGCTGGTCTTTTTGGGCGGATCGTTTGGGTTCACGAAGTACGCGTTCACCCAGGCCACCGGGGACAACCCGGCCAGCGAATGGAATGTCTACGTCGACCCCGAGGCTGCGGACAAGATCTTCCGGGCCGGTTTTCCGCTGCGCTGCATCGGCCTGGACGTAGCCACCCACATCGACATCAATCTAAACGAGGAAAGACTCGACAAATTGCGCGGCAGCAACAGACGAGAGGCCCGCTTTGCCGCCGACATCGTGGCGTTTGTGCGGGAACGAAAGTACCAGTCCTACTGCGCGCTGATCGATTCCATGGTCATCGCCGACCTCGTCGACCCCGATATCATCAGCTACGAAGAGATCCTCTGTGGGGTGGAAACCGAAGGGAAACTGACCTTGGGAATGACCGTTGCGGACATCCGCAACCACCACGCGTGGACGGATCTACCCCGCATCCAGGCAGCAGCTGACGCCGACTTTGATAGGTTCCTTGATTTCCTAGTGGACGGGTTGACGGCATGACAGCAGTGTCGACTCGGTTGCTTCAATTGCCCAAGGCCGAACTCCACCTCCACATTGAGGGCACCCTCGAGCCCGGCTTGGTCTTTGCGCTTGCCAGGCGCAATGGCGTGGACCTTCCGTACCGCGACGAGGCCGAACTCCGCGGGAAGTACTCCTTCAACAACCTGCAGTCCTTCCTGGACTTGTACTACGACTGCATGGCCGTCCTGACGACGAGGCAGGACTTTGCGGATCTGGCCCGCAGCTACTACGGCAAGGCCCGGGAGCAGGGGGTGCGCCATGTGGAGATGTTCTTCGATCCGCAGGCCCACGTCCGCAGGGGCGTGGACTTCGACGACATCGTGGATGGGCTGAACCAGGCAATCGCCGAGGCTTGGACCGATCACGGGATTTCAGGGGGACTCATCCTGTCCTTCTTGCGCGACGAGCCGCTGGAGAGCGCGGAGTCGGTTTGGGACAGGGCCAAGGAGCGGCCCGAACGGTTCATCGCCGTCGGGCTGGATTCGGCGGAAGCCGGCTTCCCTCCTGCCCGTTTTGGACCAATCTTTGCCCAGGCACGGGCCTTAGGGCTCAATGCCGTGGCCCATGCAGGGGAAGAGGGACCGCCGTCCTACATTTGGGAAGCATTGGATGAGCTCAACGTGGACAGGATTGACCATGGCATCCGGGCCTTGGAGGACGATGACTTGGTTCGCCGGCTGGTCCGGGAGGCGATACCACTGACCGTTTGTCCGCTGTCCAATGTCCGACTTGGCTGCGTCCCGGACCTTGCCTCGCACCGACTCCCGGAGATGCTGGCCAAGGGGTTGGTCGTCACCGTGAATTCCGACGATCCAGCCTATTTCGGCGGCTATGTTGGTGACAACTTTGTCGCCCTCGACGCCGCGTTTGGACTTGATGAGGCGACGGCGGCACGCCTGGCACGCAACTCCGTGCTGGCCTCTTTCGCCACCTCGGATCGAAAGAATGAGCTGATGGCGCTCGTGGACAGCTGGGAGGCTCAAGCATGAGCAGCAACAAGGTCAGGTATGCGGTGCTCTCACACATCATCATTGACGACATCGTCCACCCGGATGGACAAACAGATCCAGGCCACCTGGGCGGAGCGGGCTCGTACGCAGCCATTGGTGCCGCCTTGGCCGCCAGCCCGGGCGAGGTCGGCATCGTTGCCAAGGTGGGTGCTGCGGAGCGTGACGGGCTGAGCCACGAGTTCATGGACCGAGGAATTTCGACTGAGGCACTGCGAGGAATTCCTGGCCCCACCCCCCGCTCGACTCTCCGGTATTTCCACGACGGCGAACGTGTCGAAGTTCCCCACCACGGAGAGGACCATTTTGATGCTTTGACCCCCTTGCCGGCCGATATCCCAGCGAGTTGGACCGGGCTCGAAGGGATCTATTTGTTCCACGACACGGATCCCGACTATTGGCACGCAATTTCCGCGTATCGGGCAGCCAATGAAGTCACCATCCTCTGGGAAATCTCAGCCGCAGCATGCACCCCCGAACATTGGGATGCGGTCAGCAACATCTTGCAAACAGTGGATGCCTTTTCGATCAACCGGACCGAGGCTCTTACCCTGTGCGGAACGGACTCACTGGTTGTGGCCGTCGAGAAGCTTCGGCGAACCGGCGTGACAGTTTTCCTGCGGCTCGGGGAACAGGGATCCGTCGCCATTAGGGGTGCAGAGAGCTGGGCAGTGGCCCCGGCGCGGGGATCCGTCGTCGATCCGACAGGCGGAGGTAACTCCTATAGTGGTGCTGCACTGGTGGGGTTCATCCAATCCGACGGCCATCCGGCTGCGGCTTCTCGGGCTGCGGCAGCGGCGGCCAGCCAGATCATCGGGCAATTCGGCGTTCCACCTGTGGGCCCGAAGGAGCGCCGGCGACTGGCCGAACAGGTGGCCGGTACCCACATGAAGGACCCGGCATTGCTATTGTTATAAAGGAGCTAACATTATG
The DNA here is from genome assembly GCF_000482545.1 of Arthrobacter sp. 35W. Lineage (GTDB taxonomy): Bacteria > Actinomycetota > Actinomycetes > Actinomycetales > Micrococcaceae > Specibacter. The sequence goes on along the minus strand of NZ_KI519454.1, from coordinate 993,275 downwards.
ACAACATGCGGGGTGTCATCCTTGACATCCCACACGGTGCCAACGCGCATGTTGATGACCTGAGGGGAAGCGAAATCTGATGGTAGAAGTGTCAACCGTTGAACGGAATTCACCTGTGCCGGCCTGGGCACAAGTGATGCGGGACGTCAGGCGTCGGATCGAAGAAGGCGAACTCAAATCCGGCAGCCGTATGCCCACCGAAAACGAGCTCGCCACCTCTTATGGCGTCAGCCGGATTACCATCCGCCAAGCGTTGGCCGATTTGGCCTCAGAAGGATTTGTGGACCGCCGGCAGGGCACCGGAACGTTCGTAGCGCAGCGGGCCGCGCCCATTCAGCATGACCTCCAACTGACCACCCACTGGCGGACTCGGTTTGCCGACGCAGGCTTTGACGCCCGGTCGGAACAGATCGAAACCGCGCCAGATGCCGAGGTTCCGCATGTGTTGCTGCGTGAGTTGGAGGAAGCCGAGCGACCCGGCACAACCGTCCGCCTCAGCAGGCGCCATGTTGTGGACGGCAAGGCCATCGGCTTAACCAATTCCTGGGTGGCTGTGGACCGCGCTCCGGGCATCGACGCCCAGCCGCTGGTCAATGGCTCACTGTCGCAGACGCTCAGCGAGGTCTATGGCGTGGACACTGCCAAGACCGACAGCTTTTTGGAAGTCGGACTGGCGTCCTTCGCCGAAGCACAGCTCCTCAACACCTACGTTGACGCACCACTTTTTGTCGTCTTGTCCGTTTCACGCAACGCCGAAAACCAAGTCCTGGAACTGTCGAGGACCATCTGGATCAGCACGCAGGTTAGATTCCATTTCCTGAGCTGAAGTCGGGTGCGCCTTGAGCAGTCAGTGGGGTGGTCGGGAGTCTCGCGCGAAGCGGACCTCCAACCGGAAGGTACCCTCACTTGCCCAAGCCACCGACTTCAGACCGGCCGTCAATGTGGATCCCCCTGATTATCCTTGCCTCAGCAGGCTTTGTGTCAGTCACAACAGAACTGCTGCCGGTCGGACTGCTCCCGCTGATCGGCCAGGACTTCGGAATATCCGACGGCCAAGCCGGCCTCCTCGTGGCGGTGTATTCGCTGGTCATTGTTGTCACAGTCATTCCGCTTTCACGGTTGACCTGGCGAATGTCCCGGCGCCGCCTTCTGACAGCCACCTTGGGGGCCTTCCTCGTAGGCACACTCGCTCTCGCAGCGGCTCCCAATTTCCAGATCGCACTACTCGCCCGGGTCCTCAGCGGGGCCGCCCACGGGCTCATGTGGTCGACGCTTGCACCGTATGTGAGCCGCACCGTTCCGGCGAAGGACGTGGCAAAGGGACTGGCCGTGATATTCAGCGGAAGCACGCTCGGCCTGGCCTTGGGAACACCGCTGGGAACAGCTTTGGGGCACGCGGCTGGTTGGCGGACTGCCTTCCTGTTTATGGCCTGCACCATCGCTGTCGTGGCTATATTGTCCGCATGGATCCTTCCAGAGGTGCCCCACAGCCTTGGAGGCGGTGCACGCACCAGCCTCCTCGCTGCTTGGCGGCTGCCGCGTGTGCGGCCCCAGCTCATCGCGTGGGCTTTTCTGGTTGTCGCACACTTTGGATTGTTGACGTACATCGGAGCGTTCTTCGAGGGTCGATCGTTACCACCAGCAGCGACGACCGCTGCGCTCGGAGTCCTTGGATTTTCGGCACTTGCGGGCATCTGGATCGCCGGCCTGACGCCGCGCCGGCTCACCCGTCCCGTCCTTCTCTTTGTTTGCGCGGCGATGGCCGTTTGCTTCATGGCCTTGTCCATGGCGCCGCTCAATACTGCATGGGCCATAATCACCGTAGCCATTTGGGGCACGGCGCAGTCCGCCGGCAACGTTTTCAACCAGACGTCAGTGCTGTCCGCCGCCGACCGCCACACTGACGATGTGAACAGCCTGGTCGTCGTCGCCATCCAGATCGGCATTAGCACTGGCTCCAGTCTGGGCGGTCTTGCTGTCCAAACCCTGGGGGTTGTCCAGCTTCCTCTGGTTTTGCTGATCCCCCTCGCCGCATCAATGGTTCTTGTCCTCAGAACAGGACGTGCAGTGATTACGGCCCCTGACATGTAGAACCAGGCAGCGCCGCTTCAACCGGCAATGGCCCGGCAGATCCGTCGCGTCTGCCGTGGTGGTTTTGTCATAACATCGCTCGGACTTGGCCCTTCGGTCTTCGACCGTCAATGCTTGGCGTAGATGAGTTCATCGCTGGGTCCGCCCTGGAAGCAACAATCTTCCCGCCGAATCCAGCCGGGCAGGTAACTTCGAGAATGTTTTTCGAAGCAGCAGTGGCTCTACCCAGAACTGACTTGGCTATTTCCACCCGGGACAATGGCTTGTGGTCCTTGGTCGATTGCAGGATGGAGTCGGCTTCGGTTTGGATGACGGCGTCCGCCCAGCCGGCCAGATAGCTCGCTGACTGGGCGCCGCGGTCGATGCCGTGGGCTCGAAGCACGGTGTAGGCAACGGACTCCGCCTCGATCTCGGCCAGCCCACGGTGTTCGATGCTGCTGCCATACAACTGGCCGAGTCTGTCGTTTGGGCCGTGGAGCATGGCGTGCCCCAATTCGTGGGCAAGAACTGCCATCCGCTCACTGTCACCGAGCCACGAACCAATGGTGATGGTGTGGGACCCGAAGTTCGTATGGCCGCTGGCCAGCGAATGTTGGCTGTCGGACACTTCAATGCTGAATCCTCCCATGGCGGCAACCTCTACAAAGGAGCGCCAGAGCCCCTCATGGTCGCTCATAGGCAGTTCAGTGCTGCCGGGGCGGGGCACCAGCAGAGGCCTTCCCTCAGTTTGGGAAACGTCGAAGACGGCCTGGCCCCGCCACCCCGTTACGACAGTCTTCGCATCAGGTTCGCGGACGTCGGGATCTGGCGTGGGCGTTCCGTTGTGCCGCCCGTCGTCAACCGCAGGCACCTTAGAAGTCCGCGGCGCAATCACCCACAGCGCGTGTTCACCTTTGAGGACATAGCGGCCGTGCCGCTCCCATTCCTTGTACCCCGCTACAAGGGTCGGCGGTTGCTTGTCGCGCTGGGCCATCTGCAGCATCAGTAGGGCAGCATTGCCCCCTGAGTAGCGCCACAGCGTGGCCGAGTTGTCCAGCAGGACCTGCCATCGCCAGGGTTCGTTGACGGCCTGGTCCAGGAGGCCAAACAGCCCTTGGGTTAGCGCCGCCACCCGTTCCGCCGGATCGGGGTGTGTTGCGGGAGGGGCAGATTGGCGGTCAATCGGGCCTGAGCCAAGCGGCCAGCTGGGGAATTCGTTCGCGTGAGCCATGGAAGTCGCCTCTGTCCGTCCCTGCACCGGCGCGGATGCGCGGATGCATGTTCATCCCCTTCGGCGAGCGCTGCGGCATGACCGTTCTTCACCCCATCTGGTCGGGCGACCATGCCTCGGCGATCGGCCCGTCCTGAGGCAATGCCCGCCGTACCGGATCACGATGCGCCTGCAGCCCGACGCATCCAGCCGATCGCGTGTGTTCGCGGAGTCGTTCGATGGAGTGTGTCAGCCGTTCGTGGAAGGACAAGGGGCCATAGCCGCCGTCATCCTCTGTATAGGAGGCTTGCTCGGCCCGCTGGAGGGCGTAGAGCTCTGCCACCAGCTCGCTGTGCTTCCACCAACAATCGGGCACCACAGACGTTGGTAGGTGGTACGTGGTCACGAGCCACTCGACCCAAGCGCCCAGTTGGTGCCAGACGGCGTGCGCGGTTCGCGGATCCATGTCACGCCAGCGGTAGGTCACGGGCACGCGGTTGGACCGTTTCCCCTCAGTGGAGCCGAACAGCATGGCCGCGAACTCATCCTCTGCTCCCCCACCCACGGTGTACTCGAAGGATTCCTCGTCATCCATAGCAGTTCCTACCCCTCGGCATTGTGATCGACGACGACGGCGGCCTGGCGACTCCGATGCCCGTCGGCCAGTTCGCGCTCTGTCGCTTCCTTGGACTCCCCCAGTGCTGCGGCGTCCTTGCGCTTGTGCCATTCGCGGAGGTCCAACAGGATAGGCCGGCTGCGTCGGCCGAGCATGATGGCCGTACCAGCCGGCAAGCGCCGTATCTCGTGCAGCGGGATGACGGGCGTCTCCCGAATCTGTTCGCCATCCTGCCTTCCCTGCGAGGACCAGGAGCGAGTGTTGATGGTCAGGTTCCGCTCGCCGATGAGGCCCGCAAGCGAGCGGAGGTCCCTTTCATCGGAACCGCCGCCAAAGATGACCTTGATGATGGCCGCATCCCAGATGGTGGCCGCCTCGTCAATGGACCACCCGGATCTCGCCTGGGACAGCGATTGGAGGACAACGATGGTGGAGATGCCGATGCCACCGCCGTCGGAGAGCACCACCGGCAAGCCCGGCCACGGCGAGAGATTGGCGATCTCATCCAGGATCAGGGAAAGGGGCGGGTCGAGCCGTCCGCCAGGCGCAACGAAGGCCATCTCACGGGCTGCATAGTCGATGTCGTCAATCAGGGCCGAGAGGTAGGGGCCTGCCGCGGCAGCACCGGCGCGTGTCCCTATCAAGTAGAGCGTCCCCCGTTGCCGGATGAACTGCTTGGGATCGAACTCCTCGGCCTCGCCGCGAGGATTCAGGGCGGCGAGCACCTTGGGTGATGAGAGGGGCGCGACGGCGGCGGTGACGCCGATCCACGAGTTGGAGGTGTTGCGGGGGTCGTCTTCGATAATTCCCATCAGGTCGGCCTGCCACCCCATGGCTGCCTCTGGCCGGCCAAGGACTTCCAAAGCCTCCTTGGCCAGCACGGGGCTGGACGACCAGCGCCGAAACGCCGTGACTCCCTCTCCCGACAAAGCCGCCGCGTGGAGGAGGCATTGAAGCACAATCACCGAGCGCTTTTGCCAAGCAGCATTCTCGCCCTTCATCTCAGTGTCGGCCGTGATCACCAGGGCGCGGCGTGTGGCAATGTCCGGGTCCTGGCAGCCGCGGATGGGCGACCAGCGCAGAGTTGTTGGCAGACCAGACATGCCCTGCGGATCAAAGACGGTAACGGGCCGTCCGCCGGACGACCGGGCCCGCATCGTCACCACAAGGTTGTCCGCCCGGGTTGAGGTGGTGACCACCGCTCCGGGCGCATCGAGGATGGCGTTGATGATGACGTAGAGGCCCTTGCCGGACCGTGGCGCACCTTGGATCACCATGGACTCCTCGGTCGAGACGTGGACCGTGATGCCCCGGGAGCGGCCAACCGTCCATGACAACTCCTCGACGCGTGGCCGATCGAGTCCCGGGCGGGTGAAGCGTCCGCGTTTGACGACGGCACGGGCGCCGAAGTCCCGCACGATCTCCGCCCGCCGGGCCACGCCATCGCGCCCCAGGATGTCGAGCCGAAGCCACGAACCCGACTGCCGCCAGACACGCAACACCATGTAACCCGCTGCAACCGCGAGCGCCAGCGCCCCCAGAAGCGGACCGACCAAAAGCCACACGGTCCCGGTGCCGACGTTGCAGTGATCGGGCAGCGGGACAATCCAGCCGATCCGCCCTGTGAAGAGGCCGACGCCGGCTGCCGGGCTGAAGGTCCACTCGGGCGACCCTTGGCAACTCCACCTGACCGCTAAGGACGCGCATGCCTGGACAAGCAGGCAGAAGCCCAGATAGGTGGCCACGGCAACGAGCCCGGCTGTCACCATGGGATTGCCGTCATCCAGCCGCCGGGGCATCAGATCATCCGCTCGTCGGTGCCGAACACTTCCAGCTCATCCGTGGTCACTCGATTGGCCACGATGAAGGAGCGGTTGCCGACCTTCCACAACCCCACGCCCTTGGGCAGGTTTTCGACGTGGTCGCATTCGGCTTCGGTCAGCCCCAGGGCTTCCTTGGTCAGGCGCATGGCGTCGTGCTTTTGCCGGTAGATGATCCGGGTGTCGGCCTCTGTCAGCAGGCCCAGTGCCTTTTGGCGGAGTCCGCTGGTGCCGTCGCCGATTTCGTTTAGGTCCGCAACCTTGTGCATGATGAGCAGATTGGCGATGCCGTAGGTGCGGGCCAGCCGCCATTGCTCGCTCATTTTGGCCAGCATGTAGGGGTCGGAGAGCATCCGCCAGCCTTCGTCGTATACGACGATCCTCTTGCCGCCGTCGGGACTCGTCACTGCTGCCTCCAGCCATGTGGCGCCACAGGCGGCCGCGAGCGAGAGTGCCTGTTCCGATGCGCCGATCAGCGCCGAGGTGTCCATGACCATGATGGGCGCATCGGCATCGAACGCCACCGTGGACGGAGCGTCGAACATGCCCTCCAGGTCGCCGGAGACGGTGCGCCGCAGTGAATGGCCGACGCCGGTGCCACCGTCTTGGCCGACCAGGTTGACTGTCGCGGCGGTCGGGTTGAGCAGGTATTGAAGCACCATGGGCAGTGTCGGGGTGCTGTTCGCTGCCACGGCCTCAGTCAGCGCCATGTCCAGGGCTGTGTGTTCCACCGGGCTCATCGGCTGGCCCTGCCGCATCAAGGACACGAGGGCAACGAGCAGGTGCCGGCGGCGCTGGCGAACCACGGCCTGCCACTGCTCATCAGACAACGAGACCGGCCGGGGCCCTTCATCGAGGGGGTTGACCCTCGCGGGCCTCCCCGGTCCGACGGAGATGATCTTCCCGCCTAAGGCGTGGGCGACGCCGACCCATTCCCCCTTGGGATCCGATGCCACGGCCGCCTTTCGGCCCAAGGTCACGGACCGTGCGACCAGGGACTTGCCGCACATGGACTTGCCGGTGCCGACCGTCCCGATCACCACGATGGAGGGTCCGCTGATGATGCCCTTGTCGTAGAGGATCCACGGGTCATAGGAGAACGCCCCAGATCCAAAGACATCGGTGCCGATGTAGGTGCCCTCGTGGCCCAGTCCGGATTCAGTCAGGAACGGATAGGCAGCCGCAAATGTCATGGTGGAGGCCCTGTGCGGGGCCGGCCGCAGCCGATGTGGGCCCCGCAGTGAATCACGGTCCCGGCTCCCCCAGTCTCCGCGCCGACGAATCTCGAAGCCGACCTCGTCGCGGCGAGTCAGCCGGTCCCAGAGCGATCCGCCCGGCGAGCCGGACAAGGAACTCTCCTGTCGCCGTCGTTCCCCTCTGTCCGTTCGGGATTCACCCGATGGTACGAAGCTGACCTTCTGTGGGTGCCTGGTCATTTCAATCCCCTCCCGAGAGGCAAGGCTCCGGCAACGAAGGCGGCCCACTGCTGGCCAGCCAGCAGGCGCAGCTCGACGAACGCGCCCGCGGCGGCCGATTCGAGATCCTGGCGATGCCGCGCGAGATCATCAAGGGTGTCCGCAGTGATGGTGATGTAGGCGGCCGGGCGGACATCACCGTGGCCGGCCACGATTTCCTCCTCGCGCTGGGCCACTTCCTCTTCTTCAGCCAACTGCTCCCGAGTGAGAGGCCGGTCGAAGCGGGTGTTGATGCGGCGCCGAGTATCGTGCGCCTCATGGGCGGAGCGGATGTCCCGCAGCGCCTGGTCTGTGGGAACGGCGCGGATGACCTCGGTGACGGTGTGCCTGAAGTCGCCCACATAGACCAGCGGGTGAAGAAAGCCGGGGAATACCTTCTGCCGCGGCCACTCGGCAATCCAAAACGTCTGATGGAACCCGGAATCCGTGCGCAGATAGGACCAGTGTTCCTCAACTGCCATTGGCCCGGCGCTGACCAATCTCGGTCCGCCGTCGTCGAGTCCGTGAGCCCTCTGGTGACCGACGAGGCGGGTCACGGCAGCCGGATCAAATGCCCCACGGAGCACCGCTGTGACTGCCTGGTCCGGCAGCCATTCATCCACGGTGACCCCATGGGTCTTCAGTCCAGTGGTCAGGGCCTCCACCTCCGAGCGAAGGACATGCTCGACGCCGAGCAGGGAGCCGCCGGCATCGCGAATTCTGCGCCGCGCCTTTGCCGTATCCACCACGAGGCAGACCAGAAGCTCGTGGCTCATGGCAGAGCCGGCAGCGGCGATGAGGTCCAGATAGGAGCGGTCGCCCCAGGAAATCTCATCGATGCGGGTCGGCTGCTTGGCTCTCTCATAGAATTCCTGCAGCGCGCTGGACGGGTACGGGACCGTGTAGTCCTGCACGGCGATCCGGGCGATGGTTGGCCGCTGGGCCATGGCCGTCTGCACGCGGGACCACGACTGTACGGCATAGGCCTTGTCGTCCGCATCCAGGAGGGCGAACGACGTGGTGCTGCAGCGCAATACAGCCATGGCTTCATGCCCCTGCCTATCAACGATGAATGCTTGGCCTGTGGCCGTGCGGTGCAGCTCCAGGCTGCCCAGTCCTCCGGGAAGGACAAAATGGCCGACGGTGGCTGGCTGCTCGGGCTTGGCAAGATATCTGGTCTGGCCCTGGGCTTGCCGGAACAGGAACACTGCTGAAGCGTAGGCCCAGACGGGATATGGGATCCGCGAGTACTGGAGCACGCCGAGGAGAACGAGACCAAGCCATATCGGCGACGTGAGAATCAGCCCGGGCGGGCCAGAGGTCGCAGACGCCGCACTGGCCGCGAAGACGCCGGCACCGACGAGAGTTAGCTGGTACCACTGCAGCCCCATGAATAGGCCATGCCGCTCATAGCGCGGGAACTTCACGGCTTGCAGGGTTCGAGTGCTTTCAGACATCTTGGTCCCTTTCCCATGATGAATTGACGCTGTCCGGATGATGCACCGGTTGGGTTGGTGGGCGGGGCACAGGCGGTCGCGGTATCGGCTTCGGCTGCGGCGCCCTGGATGTTGGTGCTCCTGGCACCGCAGTGGATGCTGCTTGTGGCACGTCGTCCATCGACGGCTGTGAACCACCACCGCCGGACGCTGGCCCGCCCAAACGGTGGGCCGCCCTTGATCCACCCGCCAGAGCCTCGTCTTGCCTACCCGGCCCAGACGAATGGTTCGCCGCACCGGCTGCCGACGGTCCGGCGTCGAGCATCAGTTGTGTGCCTCGAGCCTTGTTGGCCGTCTGGACTGGCGATGCCAGTGCTGGCAGGTGCCGGGACTGGACCGGGGACGGTCCGCGGGATCCCAAGCTGCTCAGGCTCAGTTTGCCGCCCATCTGCCGGCTGACCTGTCGGGCGGTGAAACTGCTGGTTCGTGCCAAGACGTGCCCGCCGCCGGCAACCTGGGCCGCGGCCGCCAGCTCCCCGCCGGCAAAGCTGACCAGTCGTAGGGCCATGAGTGGCGCTCCACAGGCGAGCAGCATGCCGACGGCGCCGGACGCCAGCCCAGCGAACGACGTCGACTCCGCGAAGAGTTTGACCGCGACGGCCAGGACGGTCGCCGCGAGGGGCTTGGCAATGAGCAGCGCAATGACGATCTCGCACCAGTGCCGCATCCAGGACTTCGTGCGTTCCCATGGCATTAGCATGAGTGCCACCGGGGCCACTGCGGCCAGGACGAGGAGGGCGAAGGAGCGGAAGATCATCGAGCACATCAGGATGAAGGCTAGGATCCACACCACCGCGACGGCCGCCACCGTCACGATCACCGACCCGACGGCGCCGTCGTTGGTTCCCGGGCTGGCCAGCGAGACGACATTCCACGAGCGGTCTGAGCCTGCCGGTGCCCTCTCAAAGCCGAAGAGCCGCATGAACACCACATATGGCTCGGTGCCCAGGGTGGCCAGGACGGCATTGGCGGCCGAGTCGGTGAACCGGGTGAGCTGCTGCATGAGGGTGACGGCACCGACGACCACCGGGACGGCTATGGCCCCAGCCACGAGAGCCCGGCCTATGCGGCGCGGCTGCTGACTGATCAGACCGCCCACGAGCTGCAGGACCATGGCAATGACCAGCGGTGTCATCATGACGACGATCCACCAGTTGGTCAGCCCATTGACGGCGGCCCAGTCCGAGTCGCCTATCTCAGAGACTCCGAAGGCTCCGGAAATGAACGACCACATCCACGAAGCCATGCTCTCCAGGATCCCCGCGAACATCGCCGTGACGGATCCGGCAAAGCCATCCTGGGCTTCGGAAACCAGGCCGCAGCCGGGCGGCCACCAACCCCCGAGGTCGCAATTGACCGTGGGCAGCATCGTGCGGGCCTAGAAACCGAGGTTGAAGGCCGACTGCGACCAGAGGATGTAGCCGTTGATGCCCCCGAGGATGGCAGCAATGGGCCCGGTCCAGAGCAGGATCATCCCTCCTCCGGACGCCAGCCGCGATGACTGGCTTAGCTTGCCGGCCAGCAACATCGCCGCGCCCAGGATCGCCACGATCGCGATGACGATGAATGCTCCCACGAGCACTCCACCACCGATCTCCTTCAGCGACTCAAGGAACGGAAAATTCGTGTTGGGTGTGATCCCTGGATCCACCGGCGCCGCAACGAACATCGTGAACTCCCATCGTTGTCTGTCCACGTTTGTGGGCAGTGTTCACGAGTTCATCGGGGGTGGGGCGGCGGGCGACATGACGCTGATTCAGCCAAGCAAGTGCTTTCGTAGCAGCTTGCCGGTTCGCTCTGTATGGTTCCTAGATTCTAAGGAACTAGGCGGCTAGCCCACCAATGGTCCAGGCGAAGGGCGTCTCAACCAGCGCTGCTCCTCGACCGAGGGTACGAAATGGAGCATGAACGAAAATCTTCACCTTTACAGAAAAACATACCTACTAGACCAGAAACCAGTTGACCCCCAGAACCGCATACGCGTAACGATATTCCTCCATGAAAGGCGAGAGAAAGGTGAGTGAAATTTTCGCGCTACTCTGTTGCTATTGAGGTGCTCCATTCATTCACGCAGGTCACAACAGACGGACAGAATAGGAATCTATGCCAACTCTCCTCCCGACCCGGTGCCCCATCCCAGAGAATTGCACAGGTGAAACTCGGCATTGGCTGCCATGGTCCCGCAAAAGGTGCGACTTCCGTCAAGAGGAACTCGCAAAACGAGCAACACAACCAGCTGTGGACAACGGCAATCCTTACCTGCGCGGCTCGTTCGACTACCACCAATTCCAGCAACGGGCCCAGAAACAGGCCGCTGCCGTTGCAGCCCACGTTCGCGTAGCACCGACACATCCGTACGACGTGGCGGAGACTCTCTGCGGGGAGCGGCAACTCATCACGCTCGGAGCACACGAACTCACCGCTGTTGGGCTGTTAATGGCCAGCGACATATATGCAATCAATGAGCGTCTCCGCACTGGCCGGAGCCTTGCCACCGGGGCGGGGGTCATGATTGATTACGCGGGCTTCGCTTCCATGCAGGAGTTTGTCGATGAAGCTCTGGGAGTCTTCGGCGCCCTCGGAAGCTCACTCACCCTAGGTCAGCCCATCAAACTTTTTCGAGGCATCGGAATCCCCGAACGTCCCGACTCGAACTACCCGGACGTTGCCGGAATTGGCGCATATCTAGCCGGGGCAATGCAGTTTCCTCAACAGTTCGTTGATGCCGGCTTCGGGTTCGCTACAACTAACCCAGAGGACGCCCTTCGCTATGACGGAAGCGCCCGAGGTGAATACCCGCCCAAGTACCCAGTCCTGCTTGAGCTTGAAGCATACTCGGGGCTTTGCGTCCCTCAACAGGAACATCGCACCGCTGCCCTGGTCGGGCACTGCTTCGAAGTCAGCTACCTCTCCACATCGACAGGTCAGGTCATTTTCGAGCCGAACACCCAATGGGCGCTTGTATCCATTTGCAAGGACTCCCAGTATGGCGTCCCCCTAGTGCGTATGAAGCAGCTGTGAAACCTACCTCGAAGCAATACCGTGGGACTCTGGCCACAGGATCATCAAGAGATGATGCATTTGGGAGCGCTGTGATGGGGCCCCTCTGGGTCCCTCGGCAGCGATCGATGTTCTGCGAACTTGTAAACATCTGCGCAATTGAATAGAACCAAAGCCACAACCGCCATGGCCGCACGTCCCTAGGTTCGGAACGGGCTCCTCTGGAAAGTCGGCGGATGAAAGCCAGGTCTGCGCTCACGGTGGAAGACGTGCACCTTCGATGGTGGAGCCCTACAGGCTGTTGCCCACGGGTATTTTGGTCTGCCACGTAAAGAAGGCACCAAATTAGCCTATTTTGCATTTTGAGTCATCGATTCAGATAGGCTTCTGGTCATGACAGCCGAACTGCAACTACTGGATACAGATGTTGTTGCCGCATTTCCGGAATATAAGATAAGCATCCCCAGATTGGGTCAGGGCACGTTCAAGGCGGCATTTCTTGCGTCTGATGGCGATGAAACATTTGTATTGAAGATACTCTTCGGTGAAGATGATTCCGATTCCGGGGAAGAAGTCGTGCTTGATCAGCGATTCATCCGAGAAATACAAGCCATGGCGCAGCTCGATTCGCCGCGGATTGTAAAGTTACACATGCCTGTCGAGACGCGCGATATCGGCAATAGCCTTAAAGCCTGGTATGCGGAGCCGCACTACTCCGGGGGATCCCTTGATTCGATATTCTTGAATCGAAGACTGCAGAGGAATGAGATTTGCAATCTCGCGATTCATCTCCTCGAAGGCCTTCAAGCGCTGGAAGCGGCAAGCATTGTCCATCGTGATGTGAAACCTGGAAATATTTGCCAAGCTGGCAATGGCGATTTTGTTCTGCTTGATCTTGGAATCGCGCAAGTAATGTCTCTGGACCCGCTCACCCAGACCGGCGCTTTCTCACCCAGAACGAATCCATATGCTGCTCCCGAGCAATTTCAAGTCCGCGGACAAACATCCATTGATTCCCGCACCGATATGTTCGCAGCGGGGATCGTCTTGTTTGAAGCCATCACGGGCAGGCACCCTTTCCTCGAAGAGAACATGACGTTTGGCGCCTACTACGACCGCCTTACGAACCATCAGCCAGGTCAACTCTCAAACCACGACTGCAGCCCGGCGCTTCAATCCGTCATAGACCGATGCCTTGCAGCACGCCAAAACCGCCGGTTTAGAAACGTCAACCAAGCACTCACAGAACTGGAGTCTGCACTGTGACCTTTGTCCTGCAACATGGCTACGGCAAGTCCGACAAGCTCGACGCGGTCGCGGACCACTTCCCGGTAAGCTCGGTTGTTCTTAGTCCCACCGATGAGGATCCGGGAGTCCTCCAGCAGACCGTGTACAAGCTCAAGGCCCGGGGTATCCGCCCCCTCCTTGACCCTCAAACTTACCTATATACAACGGGAGTCGACCTTGCAGGTCGATGCCACGTAGAACATGGCCTCAATTTCTCCGCGATTCGGTGGTCACAGTCGCCACGTGATGTGGAGAAGGTCATTGCATCGGTGGCGATTGCCAACGACACCGTTGGAATTGATGACACGATCATCGCACCGTCTATCCTCCAATCTTCCTTCGAGGACATCTGGACTCCGTTGGGAATCCAGTACGCCAGGGCAGCGTCGGAAGCCTGGTCCGAAAAGAACGTTTATGCCTCTGCCGTCTTCGAGGAGCTGGCCTTTAGCGGTTGGGATGCGATCAACGACTGGCTAGACGAGGTAACCTCAATTGACATCGCCGGGTTCTATCTACTGACGAATCATCGCGGCGCGGCCGCCTACCCCGCCACCGGCTGGGATTCTGATCGTCTTGCGAATGCAATGCGCATGATATATACGCTTACAGAGCTCAATGGATACGAGCTACTGTGGGGATATTCAGATATCGAGGGCATTCTAGGCGTTGCAGTTGGCGCCACTGAATGCGCCACCGGTTGGCATAATTCTCTTCGTCGATTTAGCGTCGAGAAATGGCGGCCTAAGTCTGGCGGCGCCCAACCCATCCCACGACGATTCGTAAATTCTCTCCTCAGCCCCCTTCGTTTGGAGGGTGAATTGAGCGCAATTCACACAATGTCTGGCACGGCATTCAGAACTGGTTCTGTAGCGGATCGTGTTTTCCAATACAATATTGATAATCCAGAATTTTGGAATCGAAGCGTAGCGCAAAAACATCACATGATGAGCGTTGCCGGCCTCGTGGATGAGATTGCCCGGGTTTCCATTCCTAACAGGCTCAACTTGGTGCAGGAATGGATTCACGATAGTCTCGCCCTTTTCAATACACTTTCTGGCCAGAACTTGATTTTTGAAAGATCATATGCGAACAAGCTTCAAGTTCTATCTCGCGCTGTTACCATTTTCAGGGAAGCTGAGGGTATCTAGTTCGGATCTCGCGTGCGGCCAGCTCTAAAAGCCAGAGGTTGTTCCCGGGATCCAGGTGTTCCCTGCTGCCCGTAACACGCCACCTTGGCCGGCCGTCAGCGAATTCAACAAAGCCAAGGTCGTAGGACCTCAGGTACGGCTCAACGCGGCCCACATTGCTGCTTTCCGGCAGCATGATGGCTGCACGATGTGCAAGATGTCTGAATCGACTGGCCTGCCTGATGGCTTGTTTCCAGTCCTTCATCTTCGCTTCGACAGCAAGAGAATCAATGACGGATGTTGAGTACCGGCGCAGTTCAACGTTGGTCCATGATTTTCCAGCACTCCGTCGCGATGGCTTCCGGCCCTCAGACTCAGATGTACCTGAATAGCCACGAGTCATTAGAGTGCGGGCGTCCGTTAGTGTCTCCACCCGGAGCCCGGAGCCAATGTAGGCATTCAGGGATGTCATGGACACGACCACAAAAAGTATGTCCGGACGTCCTCGACCGATGGCAACTTCTGGAATAACGACAACGCTGCGTCCTAGTCCAGGCGGGAGGAGGCTGCTCGAAAAGCGTTTGAGGGCGTCAGTCAACACGATTTCATGAATTGGTTGGCCCACCGCACGTGACGTTCCGGGTGCAGTCAGTTCTTGTGCTTGGAGCAACGTCATGCTGTTGGTCGATCCCTCACTGGTTTCCGGAGCGCCCCGGGCGCAATTTCGAGTATCCATCATACCGAGCCAATATCGATGTTCACGCTATTTCTTTGCCGGACTGATTCCGCTAGGTGGGCGCCGATGCAATGATGCCAGCGACTAGACCTCACCCCTGGCTATTCCGCCTTCATTCATTTGACCAGCTACCGTTCCCAACGGCTAATTCGGTGCCACTGGCCCCGTCGTGGTCGAGACCTGTCTCTCCACGCAGGATTGCCCATCTGATACTGACCATCATGGGATATTTCTTCATCTAATAGGGGCAACGGCTGGCCTGGGTCGATCGAATCGAACATGGACCACTGGCCTACGAAACAATCCGAATGTACTCCGTCCCAGGGTTCCACGACACCGGATGCACCAAGGTCCCCACGCCAGGGTTTAGCGCACTGAACATCATGCCGTTGCCGGCGTAGATGCCGACGTGGCCCCAGTGATTCGGCCTATCTGGGTTCTGAACGACGAGATCCCCGGGTTTTGGGGCCGCGGTCGGCCGTCCGGCCAGCCACTGCTCCGTCCGAGGAAGCTGGATCCCAGCCTGCCGGTACACCCATTGGACATAGCCGGAGCAGTCCCATGCTTTGAATGCCGTTCCACCCCACACATACGCGCCGCCCAGGCCCTCCTCCGCGTAACGGATGATGTCACGCCGGATCTGTGCCAGATCGTCGGGCAGTGGTGACATGCCAGCAATGGGAAGGTCCTTAGGGCAGTCGGTCAATGCTGCCCCAGTCTTCAAGGCATCCACAATCGCCTTTGCCTCAGCCTCCCAGCGTGCGTAAAGCTCCGGGAAGGCCGATCGCTGGACTGCTTGTGCCGCCTCACCTTGTGTCATCGCCTGCCAGCCTCGAACGTCCAGCAGCCCAGGAGGAGAACCATGGTTGGGCCCTTCAGGGCCACCATAGAAGGCTTCCGCGTTGTAAATCGGGTTCATCAACTCAGCCACACTCCCCCACCCAGCCGACGGGCGTTGTTGTGCCGATCCGATGGAATCGTGGTCGCTGCCGACGCCGTCGTGCAAATAGTCCATGGAACCGGGGACTGCAAGATTCGCCAGCATCCTAAGCCCCGATTCCTGCAAGGACATCATGATGGCAATCTGGATCCCTTCGATGGGCACGCCGCGGGAAATGCCGACGCCGATGTACGCTCTGGCAACGGCAACCTGAGCAGCAGTGAAGTTGATGGGCGGCCCGGATGCCACAGGTATCGACAGCCCGGCGGTCGGCCCCGTATTGGCGGCAGTGGCAGGCGACGTCGACGCCGCGGTGAGGCACGCGGTCGTCGTTATCTGCGCACCGGCAGCAAGGACGACCAAGCCGCCACAAAGTGCCATGACCATGAGCAGAACCATGGCACTCGCAGCGCCCGCCACAAGCCTGGCCAGAGCGCGGCGTTTGAGAGCGGCCAGCAGGAATGCCGGCGCAGCCATCAGTACACGATCCTGTCCGGAGTTGCATAGAAGCCGACCATGGCACAGCGTCCCTCCGGTGCCGTGGGCGCCGGCGGGCAATTGACCATGATGCTGACCGGAAGCGTGTACGAGTTGGTTCCGCCGGCCTGGTGCTCGGTGACGTTGAGGGTGGCTGTACAGACGTGCAGACCCACCCAGGGTGCGGGATGTTGCCTAACTTCGGCCAACTGGCCGTCGCAGGCGGACCTCGCGACGACCGCCGTTCGGTAGGCCTGGGCACCAGACAGCGTGGCGAACGAGACGGCGTTGATACCTGTTGCTTCAAACTCTTGCGCGAACACAGTGAGCGGGTTCGAGCCGTCCGGCAAAACTTCCCACCACGTCCTCAACGCCGTGTACACATCCGAGTAAGTGGATGTCCTGGTGTCCCAGGTGTAGATGGCTTCGGCAGCTGCCAGCGCTAGAACACGGTAGTCCAGTGTCGCCGGGATGCCTCGGGGCATGGCCGCTGGCTCTAGGCTTTGGGGGTGGGCCAATGGCGTCATCGCTGCCGTCGGGATGGCCGTCGGAGCCGCAATGGAAGGTCCGGAGCTGGTGGATGGCGCGGACTGGGCGGGGCCGGGCGCCCGAACAGCGAAAAGAAGAACGACGGCGGCTGCGATCATCCCCATGACAAGCGGGACCACCAACAGTCTCCGGCGCCCTGCGATGTATCGAGCCCAGCGTGATATCTGCTCCACTAATCCCCCTCTGACAACGTCCATGACAGTGCTGGAGTCCTACGGGAGGACCGGGCTATGCTCCGCGGCAACATCGTCGTCGTCCGACTCGATTTCACCTTGCCAGTTAGCTCGACCCGCTCGCTCCAGAACGTCTCGTGCCGCGTTGTAGAGGTTTCGGGCGTGCCCGATCTTGACCTCGATGTAGCGGACGCTGACACCAACTTCGGCAGACAGCTCTGCAATCGCCTGGGTCCTGGCTGGACCGCTGACGCCGGTCAGAACCAACCGCTCTGCAACCAACCGCAGTAGCGGATTGGGCAGGCAGCCGACCGCGATGGGGTTCAGGGATTCGTCTGCGCCCAGAAGGACCATCTCAACCTCGAAGGCCGCTTTGATGGTCAACGCTGTCTGGCGGAGCACCGTGACGGCGTGCCACCGCCGGCGATCGTCAGCGTCCGACCGCTCGGCCGGCATCCTGTCTCGCGGCGTAGTCAGGCTGTGAACGGCCAGGTCCCACGTTTCCTCCGAAACATGCCTCCGAGCGGCCTCCAGGACCTCCCCCACCCACTCCCGCTCCGCGACCCTGTCCATGCTTTCGGTGGGGGCAAAGTCAACGGGCGATACCGCCGCCGTTTCGGCGTCGAACATCAGAGGAAGCGTCATGTGGGACATCTCCCTCCGGATGAATTCGGCGCACAGATGCCCGGCGATGCCCTGGACCCAGGCCGCAAACGACACCCCAGGAAACTCCCGGTAGCGCTGCCTGGCGAGCCCGTCCCATGCCGCCAGCCGGATGTCCTGCATAACGTCGTCGACGTCGTCGAGTCGGCTCAGGCGCCGCAGCCGCGCGCAAACGTAGGGTCTCGTGCTCTCGACGGCCAACATCAGCTGGTCTGTGGGGATGTCCGGGACGGGCGGGCGCGTCAACGACGCGTCGACTCCCCCGTTGGGCGTAGTGGATTCTGCTGGCTTGGATTTGAGACCCATGGTCTTCACCGCTTCGTACATTTAGTGGCCGCTCGGGAACGGCGTCGCAGTCGACACCGCCTCTGGAGATCCGCTTCAGGCGGCTGTCCGCCGGAACGAGATCGAGTTGGTTGGCCCCAACTCATGCGGCGGGATCCGAGATTCATCGTGTGGCCGCCGCGGCATAAGACTATGAAAGCCAGTGTCGAAGCTAACTAAAGTATTGTCAAGAGTCCATAGCTTATATTGTGGACAACTCTGGGGCAGAATGGTGCCATGCCACGCATAACGCACCCGGGAGATGAGGCCTGGTCCTCCGACGTCGAGGCCGCCGTGGCCACGTTCGGCAACCGTGGGCGAAACGAGATCCTGCGGTTCCTTGCAGCGCATGGGCCCGCTTCCCGCGGGGACATCGTGGCCGCCGTCAGCTCCGGCGAACCCAGCGTGGCCAAGCACCTGCTCGCGCTTGAGGCGGCCGGTGTGGTGACCGCCGACGTCGAACCCGGCCGACGCCATGGCCGTTCGCCGCGCTACTCAGCCGACCAGGAGCGGATCAAGGAGCTGCTGGCAGCTCACCTTCGCTACCTGCTGGAGGAATAGCCGCGGCCTGTTCGCCCTCGGGATGGAGCTGGATGTCCCTGTTCAGGTACTCGGTGATGGCGCGCAAAGTTTCCGGCGACACGTCGCCAAGCGTGCGGGCCGCAAATGACTTGACCCGAGCCGCGCGTAGGGACTTCACGAACTCGAGCTGGGAATCGATGCGTTGCGGTAGCTCGGAGTCTGATTCGCCCAGTAGGTAGGCTGGGTCAACGCCGAAGATCTCGCAGATCGCGGACAGGAGCCGGCGATCCGAGACCAGGCGGCCGGTGCCGTCCTTCATATAGAACCAGCGAGCCCGCGACAGGCTGATGCCCTGGGCTGCCAGCTGGTCCTGTACCTCGCGGAAGGTCACGGGGGTTCCGCGCTCGGCAACGACAACATCCATCAGCAGATTCAACCGGCGGGCCAGAACCGACTGGGCAGACTGGTCCACTGATGTGGCCTCGCCCTCATCCCCCATGGCCGGCTCCTGGTCGTGGTCGCGGCGGCACCGCCGACCGACGATCAGTACGGCGTTCCCTTACGGTCCCCAGTATTGCGCGATGGCGATGCTGCCGCAACGCGGCGGCGCACCGCCTCATCAAGCGCGGTCATCAGGACTAGCTCGGCGTTGGCTTCATCCAGGCCAGGAACTCTTCGTGCGCCCACGGCGGACTGATATGCGGCCAATCCAGCGGAACTCAGGACGTGGCACGAGTCCAGGTGGTAGCAGACCTCGGTGGCCACCTCCGCCAATGCTTGCAGGAACGCGATATCGTCTTCGCTGTTGCGCCGCCAGTAGCGCTCAGCCTTCAT
The DNA here is from genome assembly GCF_000482545.1 of Arthrobacter sp. 35W. Classification (GTDB taxonomy): domain Bacteria; phylum Actinomycetota; class Actinomycetes; order Actinomycetales; family Micrococcaceae; genus Specibacter. The sequence continues at coordinate 973,977 of NZ_KI519454.1, read as the reverse complement.
CAAAGCCGCGGCCTGCCGAAAGGCCTCAATCTGTGGATGCTCGTTCATTCCATAGCTCCCGTCCTTCGCTGGCCACCCACAACGCCGTGGCCTGCAAGCTTGTTCAACTGCCCGTTCATCGGCGGGCCCACCACTTCCCTCATGATCCGAGGCGGCGTACATTGTTCGGTGTAGACGGGTCTACGATGACCAGCCGGGAGATTTCTGCCTAAGGACGTGGCAAGTGATGTCCAGTGTTTTGTTGAATCGCACACGGAGCCGGATCATCCGGTGTCTCGTTCGGCACGGCCCGGCGGATGCCATGCAGATCGGCCGGTACACCGGACTCTCGGATTCCACGGTGCGTTTCAATGTTCGAATGCTCCAACAGAACGGTCTGGTGCAGGTATCGCTTCCACATACCCTGGTAGGCGCCGGGCAGCGGCATTTCGTTGCGGACCAGTCAGCGGTTCGACAGCACCTGATCGATTTGGCGCAGCAAACCTCGGTAGGTGAGGTCACGTAGTGTTGGTGTCCCTCCGCGATGAATGGGCAAAGATTCGCACCAGCGGCCAAGACAGCAAGCCTGGACCGGCCACCATGAGGAGCCAGCCATGTCTATCGCCCACGATCCAGCAACGGCTATCACAACCGAGCCGGTTGAAGACCAGTGGCTCACGCCCAAGGACATCTGCCGGCTGCTTCAGATTCCCGAGCAGACCTTCTACCAGTGGCGGGTCAAGCACACTGGCCCCCGCGCCCACAGGATTGGCCGGCACCTGCGCATCAGCCGCGCGGACTTCAACGCGTGGCTCGCTTCGACGGAAGACGATCAGATCTAGAACAATGCTACCAATCGGCACATGAAGGTAAGCGAGACGAGACCATCCCACGAACCTAAACATGATTGCCGCGGGCTATAGGTCGCCACATTGCGAGAAGACGGCCCGCAGACCCTGGCAGTTGACGGCTCAGACATTTCGAAGTGCCCGTTCATTCTGCGGCGCCGCGAGCGGCCCAACACCTGCAGACGGTTAATCTGGGGGCGATTCCCTCCAGATGACGCGGCAGGATAGTGAGGGGCCATTCGACTCTCCGGCCCGTACATCCAGATGAACGTGAGTTCAAGAGACAGAGTCCAGCTTTCTCCTCCCCCAGATACTTGGGCGCTCTACTCTATTCCTTCAACGGAAAGTTCTCCGGTGAGTGTTCTGGTGCCAGTACGTATAGTGATGAAAAAGGCGTACCTATAGCGGAATTTGGCCTCGTACGCCCGAAGTTTGAACTTACCCCAGACTTCTGCGTCGCGTGACCTAGCATTGGCTGGCAAGCCGCTGTCCTTCTTCGCTTCAATGACTAGGAAGTTGTGGTTATCGTCACCGCGATGGTAAACCACGATGTCCGGAAATACGGTTCAGAGACCAAGGCGATGATGTTGGAAGATTGACGAAACTCAGCGATCTGACTCTTCTGGATATCCTCAGTTGGTCAAAATAGAATCGGCGGCTTGTTGCTTGGCTGCCTGGGAAGCAGGTAGTCTCTGGGCCGACCATAACCGTTCAGTGCCTGATTGCGCTAATACGGCCCTGTGTATTGCACTATTCAGCGTCTCGGAGTCGCCATCCTTGGCGGATATCGATGATCGCCTCATCCTCAACGTCGCCTGCCCCGTGGATTGTGAAGACCTTATGGTTGGAGCCGAAGTTGCACGTCTTCGAGTAACCGTCACCGTCTGGCGCCTTGCCAGTGACTAGCACGACTCCTTCGGAAGACAGGAAGCTTTGAACAAGTCGTGTCCATGGGCCCCAATCCAAGATGAAGCGGTGGAGCAGGCCTACGTTTTCCGGAAGTGGCTTAACCTGGATCCATACCATGCCTCGATACGGAGCTGGCCAGTCCACTGCATGACGATAGCTGGCGACACCGTAATCCTCACGCCACGGATTCCATTTTGGGCGCCAGAGCGTGCGAAGCGACATCTTGACCCATCCTTCTGCTTCATATAGCTCATCGAGATGCTCTGCGTATGTCAATGAGGGAAGTAGCACACCCTGCTCGTACCTGAAGAGCTGGGACTTGGATAGCACGAGTCGGCCCGGCCCGACCTCCTGCCGACGCGCCAATTTCAGCAGCCCCACCGTACGGAGCGCACGCAATCCATTGCCGAACTCAGTTGGTGACGATGGGATCGCATAGAGCGCCAGTCTATTTTCTTGCACGCTTGTCCCTCTTCTGTCCCCTTTGACTCTCCCGCCAGCGAGCTGTGCGAGTCTGGGATCACGCTACCAGCGGAGGCCAGCGGAGTCGAAGATACACCTGATGGTAGAGCGGCGGAACAAGGCGAGCGAGGGAGGTGATTGAGGTGGGCAACAAAGAAGGAGAGCAGTTCGACCTAGGCGGCGGCGAAAGGCTGACGGTGAACCCGACCGACAACCCTAACTACCCCGGCGGGTGGTACCAAACAACAACCGATGCCGATGGGAATAAGTCAACTGCGGTATACGACAAGGACGGCAACATGCCCTCTGGCAAAGGCACCGGCGACAACGGTTCCTATCGTTGATTTATTGTATAATAAAAATGTGGACTGATTCGCTCGACAGGCATCAGTTAAACGACTTGGAGAGACGCCAAGCATCCACGAGGCGACCATTAAAATTCGGATGGTCGCCTTTTATTTTGGAACAATTCTAAAGCAAGTGATGTTTTGCTTCAGATGCCAACTAAGCACTCGTTTCGAGCCCTTAGATTCCCTAATAATATCGAGCGGCAGCGCCGATGGGATTAGCCATATCTATACTAAAGAGACCCACCATGAGGACTCTTCATAATTAGGCATGGCTGGGAGTTATTCTCTGGACTATTCTTGATCCATCCGAATTTTGATCCGCACCAATCACTGAATTTCCCCAAATCCGCGACGAAATAGCCCTGTGAAAGATATTGACTAACAACTAATGCTCGCCAAACCGCGTTCTAGCGTATCGGAAGCTAATCGAGATCTAGGAGAAATTGTTCCTTGAAACGGGTCATACTGAAAGAGGCTGATCGAATTATCATTTGCAAAATCGATCGCTCCACTCGTGTATCCTCCGAGGGAGAAGAACAGAGCATGCTTTGAGGTACTAGCGGCAACACCAAAGATCTGTCGGACAAAACTGACCCCAACCGGGGCCTGGCGATGCTTGACCTCCGCCACATGATGTGCCGAGACGACGTCGGCTCCTCCGTCACGTGTTGCCTGGGTTACGCGGCATTCAGTGGCACCCAGGAATCTCATCCACTGAGCAGCAATGTACTCGGCCTCTCGTGGGTTACAAGACGACATCGGGGATGGAGGCGGCTCCAAGGGCTGCCAAAAGCCATGAACTAGCTGACGAAGAGCAGCCGGCGACAAATCCGGTGAAAATCGGTGTTTGTCGTATTCAGCGGCCACATGTAGCCCGATCCCGACAAGAGCCTTGCCCAGCACCGCTCTCGACCCTCGGTGATCGTCTGGAATGGGAGCCAGTTGAGGGGTAGGAATCGAATTGTAGTTCGATGAAAATAGCCATCCGAGGCCTCCGCCGATGCCAATGAACCACCAGATTGAGTCATGGGCTTGAACAAATATGCCAAGGACGAATGCCGTGACCATCCAGGCCAGAACGTGTTCGTAGAAGCGACGGGACCTCTTTGATGGCACAGGTCGGGTGTCAACGGGCAAGGGATGCGTGTCGACAGCTACTGAACTTGCCCAGCGTTCCAAATCTGCTCTGACCATTCGACCGTAACCTTGTACTCCTTGAGATGGGTTGTCTGCCCATGTTGATGTGACGGTCGCGTGACTGAGCCAGACTCGGTGGGACTCAGCGACTGCAATCTCGGCAAGATTTGCCGACTGGGGACCGAATCCACCAACGTCACGAATATGGTCTTGTGCTGAAGCAATGAGGGACGCCCGAAGGGCATTCTCGGCACGCTCTTTGACCCTTCCAAGTGGCTCAACCCGCTGAAATGTCGAGTCGTTGTCTTTACGATCAGTGGCCTGAATTTCGAGAGCCTCGGAGGCATCTTCATTCTCAATAAAGCTATCATCTTTGTCAGGCTCACATAATTCCTCAACGGTGTCGCCGGGGGGAACGACAATTCCGCGATCCACATCCCGATTATCAACGCGATTCCTGATCACAGCGCGTTGGAGGAGTTCCTTCTCCATGTTTGAAAGCTCCGGTTTATCAACTTCAAACCTTGGCAGCTCGAGACTTTCGTGGACACTATCGCCAAACGCTTCAACTGCTTCTTCATATGACGAGACCCACAGCCGGGACCTCAAGTCGTTCAGTTCGGTTGCGTCGTTCCAATATTCCCGAATGATATCCGCACTTGTCGCGAGAAGCTGGGATACCGTTTGATCTGCACCCTGGTCTCCCTCAAATTGCACATATATCAGAGACGGGGCGATGAGGCCAAGCGCTTCAAAGATTTCACCCTCGTTGAGAAAAGTTGTAAATTCATCAAAGATTGTGGTGGTATTTTCAAACTCATCCTCGTAATACTCCTCATCTGGGTTGGACTCGTCATAATGTTCTAATGCGATCCTGTTGGCCCCGGAATCCGGACCCGTGTAATCTTGCTGAACTTGAACCGCGAGTTTTAAGAATTCTTCAACGTCGGCTTCGCTCGGTTGCCTATCAAGGCATTTTTCGATGGCAAAGTAAAAACTCGAGATCCTGGGTGCATCCGCGCACTCGGGATGATATCCGGCGAGGCTCTTCCATCCATCAATCCACCCTCGTTGGCGGCTTCTTGATGCTCCAACGTCAACTCGGACGGCGGATGCCAACGGTCCTACTGAATCGAGAACGAATTGAAGGGCTGCGTTGTCGAAGTCTCGGTCCAACCGTATGTCAGCGCACTCAACCCCCAAGTTACCTGTCCGGATAAGATTTCGAAGAAGGAATCTTTCATTCTGCGAAGGGGTATTCGCGGCCGCGACAGCGGCGAGGGCCATGAGATCCATCGCGCACTCGGTGTCACCCGAGCGCAACACCTTGCAAAATTCTTCATAGATGAGGTCCAGCGGTCGTGATTGTGAGGTCACCATCCCGACATTCTAGGTGGAATTCATGCAGGACCGATCCCGGAGACGTTGACTAGATACCAAGAGCCTGTCGCCATCGCATTGCCCGATGCAAGTCCATTCCTACCTACACCCCACCATCCACCTGCATTCACCAGATCTGCGCACGACTTACGGCTGAGGAAGATGGCAATCGATGGCCAGCCATCGTGCCGGCCATGCCGTCTCGCCCTGGAAACCCTAGGGCAAAGAATATGACAGGTACCAACAACAATCTTGATTGGAAATTCTCCTGGTACGAGGCCAATTTTCGGCTAGGGAACTTCAAGAACGCCGTGGCGAGCGGTGTACTCCTTGAAAAATCAAGCCACCGCTTTCGACGGCTGCGACGTGGGTCGGCGTCAAGGACAACGGGTTCATCCCGACAACTGGCTAAAACTACTGACTTCGGAAACTAATCTGCTCAGACGCCACCCGTCTGACCCACGGCACTCAGATGTCCAGACGCATCGATTTCCCCGGCCCTCCAACCTGAGGCAGGACTGCCACACACTGACTAGGCCTACCTGATCATGTTGACGGTCTGGAAAACGGCCATGATCCATCCATGAGGGAATCCACCAACGAGGGTGGTGGCCCGTTCGGGGCAGCGCTAGGACGGAAGGACAGAGTGACTTCATGAAGCTCGAATTCTTTGAACCGGCCGAGGCTGCAGCTCTCCTGCGATGCTCGGAAGCCTGGCTGAGGGATGGAGCCGCCAGAGGCGACTTCCCCCACACCATCTGGGGCAAGGGAAAGGTCATCTTCACGTCTGCCCAGCTAAAGCAGATCGCGCTATTGCGCGAAGTGCCAATCAGAAAGCCAGAACCCACAACGACAAGGATGATCGGGACACGAGCACAGTCCCGCCAGAGGTATTCGTAGCGCCCAAGTCGTTGGACGTTATCGACGCCACACATTCGCGGACCGCTCGACGGCGTCTGCGGCGTCTTGAAGTGCCTGGGGCATCAAGTGCCCGTACACCTGCTCCGTAGTGCGCGTAGAGGCGTGCCCAAGCCTTCTGGAGATGGTGAACAGCGATACCCCGTCCTGAATCAACCACGACGCATGCGTGTGCCGCAGATCGTGGATCCGCGGGTCCTTCTTCAACCCCGCCGCCTTGGCCGCTTTGATGGCCGGCACCCAATTGTTGCGCCAGAAGGTGGTATGCGAGATCCGGGTGCCATTCCGTGTGGTGAACAGCAGGTCTGCCCCCTGCCGACTCGCGACCAAGGGAATCAGAATCTCTACCAGCTGCGGGTTCAATGACACGGTGCGCTTTCCAGCGCCTGTCTTGGTAGGACCCACATAGAAGCTGTTCACGCCATCTCGCTTCCAAGCCTTGTTGATACGCACCGTGGCTGGCTTGGACAGGAGGTCCACATCGGCCACGGTCACTGCCGTTGCCTCGCCGAAGCGAGTGCCGGTCATGACGAGAAACGCCGTGAAGTCCTTGTACCGCTCCCCCATGCATTCGAGGATCAGCCCGAATTCCGCATGGGTAAGAAACCTCACCTCATCCTCCGCCTTCTCCCCCGACGGCAGCTGGACGCCACGGCACGGATTGTCCAGCCGGTACTTGAGCATCACAGCCGTCTCCATGGCGGAGAAGATCAGCGCGTGGTTGTTGCGGATGGTTTTGGCTGACCGGCCCTTCTTCTGCATCTCGCGGATCCAGTGGGTGATCTGGCGGTAGTCCAGCTTGTCGACGGGGACTGCGCCCAGGACGTCGTTGATGTGCAGGTTCAGCATGGTCTGGTAAGTGCGAATGGTGCCCGCTGACGGGCGAACGAGCAGATCGAGGTGTTCCTGGATCACCTCGGCCACTGTGGGGAGGTTTGATTCCTTCGCGACGAGCGCATCCTGGGCAATTTCGAAGGACTGGCCATTGGCGTCAAGGAGCTTCTTCACCGTGGTGGCTTCGGACTCGGTGGCAAAGGTGATGCCCTGCTCGGTGCGGGTCTTGGGATCCCGCCACCGGACGGTATAGGTCTTGGACCCGTCCAATTTTGAGCGAACTCGGATGGAAGCCATGCCTAAAATGCTACGCCGCTGTCCACACTTTTGGGAGATTTGTCCACAGTCAGAGGCCCAAAGGGCCTCTGACCTGCGGAAACACTGTGCCCGAGGTGGGACTCGAACCCACACACCTCTCGATACTGCATTTTGAGTGCAGCGCGTCTGCCATTCCGCCACTCGGGCATGCACCATGTGGTGCAAAGCACAGCACTTGAAACGGGACTCATTCCCGAACAAGTGCGCGAAACTACTCTACATGCCGATAGGCTAATTCACAGAACCGGCGCAGCAGAGCCGGCCATTGCCAGCGGATTTACGGTCCGCCTTACCGAAGTATTGCTTCCAAGGAGCCCCTGTGTCTGAACAAACGGAATCCGCACCCGCCACCCCCGCACCCGCACGCCGTGTGATCGTGGCCGAGGATGAGACCTTGATCCGTCTGGACATCATGGAGATCCTGCGCGGCGAGGGCTACGACGTCGTCGGCGAGGCTGACAACGGCGAGAAGGCCGTTCAGCTGGCCGAGGAGCTCCGCCCCGATCTGGTCCTGATGGATGTCAAGATGCCCGTCATGGACGGCATTACGGCCGCTGAGAAGATCGTGAAGGCCCGCATTGCCCCCGTGGTGCTGTTGACCGCTTTCAGCCAGAAGGAGCTCGTTGAGCGGGCACGTGACGCCGGCGCGATGGCCTACGTGGTCAAGCCGTTCACCCCGGCCGATCTGATCCCCGCGCTGGAAATCGCGCTGTCCCGCCACGAGGAGATCCGTGCGCTCGAGCTGGAGGTGACGGACCTGCAGGAGCAGTTCGCCACCCGCAAGCTCGTGGAGCGCGCCAAGAGCCTGCTGACCACCAAGATGGGCCTGACGGAGCCGGAGGCCTTCCGCTGGATCCAGAAGACGTCGATGGACCGCCGCCTGAGCATGCGCGAAGTGGCCGAGACCATCATCAACCAGGTCAACTAGCACGACGGCGGCGGGCCGGGTCCCGGCGCACGTCACCAGGTCTCGACAAGTTCGACCAGCGAGGCTAGAACGCAGAGGCGGTCCGCACCAATGGGTGCGGACCGCCTCTGCGTTTCCTACGAAGAAATTATGCGGTGGGCCAGGGGCCGACCTTCTCCTTCTTGCTTTCGCCGCTCTTGGTGGTGTCGGCGAGGTCGCCAACCTTGTGCACCTTCAGGGAGTTGGTGGAACCGGCCTGTCCGGGAGGGGAACCGGCGGCGATGATGACGAGGTCGCCATCCACAGCCAGCTTCATCTCCAAGAGCGTGCGGTCAACCTGCTCGGTCATCTCGTCCGTGTGGTGAACCATCGGCACCAGCACCGGCTGGATGCCCCAGGTGAGGGCCAGCTGGTTGCGGACCTGCTCCACGGGGGTGAAGGCCAGCACCGGCTTCTTGGGGCGCAGGCGGGACAGGCGGCGTGCGGAGTCGCCGGACTGGGTGAATGCCGCAATGTACTTGGCATCCAGCTGGTCGGCGATTTCCACTGCGGCGCGGGTGATGGCGCCGCCGCGGGTCTTGGGCTTGGTGCCCAGTTCCGGCACGCGCTCCATGCCGTGGACCTCGGTGGATTCGATGATCCGGGCCATGACCTTGACGGTCTCGATCGGGAACTTGCCGACGCTGGTCTCACCGGAGAGCATGACGGCGTCTGCACCATCGAGCACGGCGTTGGCGCAGTCGGAGGCCTCGGCACGCGTCGGGCGCGGGTTGTCGATCATGGATTCGAGGACCTGGGTGGCCACGATGACCGGCTTGGCCCAGCGGCGGGCGAGCTCGATGGCGCGCTTCTGGACGATCGGCACTTCCTCCAGGGGAAGCTCCACACCGAGGTCGCCACGGGCCACCATGATGGCGTCGAAGGAGTCGATGATCTCGGACAGGTGCTCCACGGCCTGGGGCTTCTCGACCTTGGCGATGACGGGAACGCGGCGGCCTTCGGCATCCATGATCTCGTGTACGCGGGTGATGTCGGTGGCGTCGCGGACGAAGGAAAGGGCAACGAGGTCGACGCCGCGGCGCAGGGCCCAGCGGAGGTCGTCCTCATCCTTCTCGCTCAGTGCTGGCACGTTGACGGCCACGCCGGGCAGGTTGATGCCCTTGTTGTTGGACACCATGCCGGGCACGGTGACCTTGGTGACAACCTTCACGCCGTCGACGGCAGTGGCAACCAGGGACACCTTGCCGTCGTCGATCAGAAGGGTGTCGCCTACGTTGACGTCCTCGGTGAGGCTCTTCAGCGTGGTGGAGCAGATGTCCTTGGTGCCGGGGACGTCTTCGGTGGTGATGGTGAAGACATCGCCCACCTCCAGCTTGTGGGGGCCGTCTACGAAGCGGCCCAGACGGATCTTCGGTCCCTGAAGGTCGGCCATGATGGCCACGGCCTTGCCCAGCTGGGTTGCCGCCTTGCGGACGTTTTCATACGTGTTGTCGTGCACGGCGTAGTCACCGTGGCTCATGTTCATGCGGGCGACGTCGACGCCGGCCTCAAGCACCGCGAGGGTGTTCTCATAGCTGGCGATGGCCGGCCCGAAGGTTGCAACAATCTTTGCGCGTCTCATATACCTAACCCTAATGGTGTGGATTCTCTTCGAAAAACTTGTCTCAGATGGTGGGTGCGGTTTAGACCTAGAAAGCGTTGAGCGCCACATCCGTGGGCGCCACCGGCGCCGACAGGATGGTCCAGCCGTCCAAGTACTTGTCCACGGCAGCGGCGGCCGAACGGCCCTCCGCGATGGCCCAGACAATCAGGGACTGTCCACGGCCGGCATCGCCGGCGACAAAGACGCCGTCGGTGTTGGTCATGTAGTACCCGTCGCGGATGATGTTTCCGCGCTCGTCCAGCTCCACCTTGATCTGCTCGGTGACGCCGGCCGGCTCCGGGCCGGTGAAGCCCAGGGACAGGAAGACCAGGTCAGCCGGGATTTCCCGCTCGGTGCCCGCCTTGGGCACGCGGCGGCCGTTGACGAACTCCGTCTCGGCAACCTTGATCGCCTTCAGCACGCCGTCCTCCCCGATGAACTCGACGGTGGAGGCCAGGTAGGTGCGCTCACCGCCCTCTTCGTGGGCGCTGGCGACCTCGAACAGGGTCGGGAACGTCGGCCAGGGCTGGTGCGAGGGGCGCTCGGCCGGCGGCTGCTTGCCGATGGCCAGCGTGGTCACGGACGCTGCCTGCTGGCGGTGCGCGGTGCCGAGGCAGTCGGCACCGGTGTCGCCGCCGCCGAGGATGACGACGTGCTTGCCGCGGGCATCGATCTGGCCCTCGACGACGTCGCCGGCCACCACGCGGTTGGCCTGGACGAGGTAGTCCATGGCGAAGTGCACGCCCGACAGCTCGCGGCCGGGGATGGAAAGATCCCGCGGCACGGTGGAGCCGGTGGCGATCAGCACGGCGTCATAGCGGCGGCGCAGCTGGTCCCAGCTGATGTCCTTGCCCACCTCGACACCCGGACGGAACCGGGTGCCCTCGGCGGTCATCTGGGCCAGGCGGCGGTCCAGGTGCTCCTTCTCCATCTTGAAGTCGGGGATGCCGTAGCGCAGCAGGCCGCCGATGCGGTCGTCGCGCTCGTACACGGCCACGGTGTGGCCGGTGCGGGTCAGCTGCTGGGCGGCGGCCAGGCCGGCCGGACCGGAGCCGATGACGGCGACGGTCTTGCCCGTCAGGCGGGCCGGCTGCATGGGCTTGACCCAGTCATTGTCGAACGCCGCGTCGATGATGGACACCTCGACCTGCTTGATGGTCACTGCGGGCTGGTTGATGCCCAGCACGCAGGAGGACTCGCAGGGTGCTGGACAGAGCCGGCCGGTGAACTCGGGGAAGTTGTTGGTGGCATGCAGCCGCTCAATGGCTTCCTCCCCCTTGTCGCGCCAGACGAGGTCGTTCCATTCCGGAATGAGGTTGCCCAGCGGGCAGCCCTGGTGGCAGAACGGCACGCCGCAGTCCATGCAGCGGCCGGCCTGGCTCTTCAGGACGCCCTTCTCCTGGGCCTCGTACACCTCTTTCCAGTCCATGATGCGCACCGGAACGGGCCGGCGCGGCTGGGTCTGGCGTTCGCGGACCTTCAAAAACCCCCGGGGATCAGCCACCGGTAACCTCCAAAATCTTCTGCCAAACTTCCTCGGAATCCGGGTCGATGCCCGCATCCGATGCAGCAAGGCGTGTTTCCAGTACGGCGGCGTAGTCGCGCGGGAGCACCTTGGTGATGCGCGCCGCGGCAGCGTCGAAATCTTCCAGCAACCGGGCGGCGACGGCGGAATCCGTCTCCTCGCGGTGCTTGACCAGCAGGCCACGGACAATGTCCCTGTCCTCGGCATCCAGTTCCACCAGCTGCAATTCGCCGGAGTCCAGGGCTGCCTTGTTGACCTTGGCCGGCTGCAGGTCCAGCACAAAGGCCGTTCCACCGGACATGCCGGCACCGAAGTTGCGTCCGGTGCGGCCCAGGACCAATGCCTGCCCGCCGGTCATGTACTCGCAACCGTGGTCGCCAATGCCCTCGACGACGGCGGTGGCGCCGGAGTTGCGCACCAGGAACCGCTCCCCCACCTGGCCGCGGATGAACATCTCGCCGCTGGTGGCGCCGTAGCCGATGACGTTTCCGGCGATGACGTTCTCTTCGGCCGGGAAGACATTGGTGCGGTCCGGTCGGACGATGATGCGCCCGCCGGAAAGACCCTTGCCGACGTAGTCGTTGGAGTCGCCGAACATGCGCAGCGTGATGCCGGCCGGCAGGAAGGCACCCAGCGACTGGCCGGCCTGGCCGGTCAGCGTGATGTCGATGGTGTCGTGCCCGAGCACCTGCGTGCCGAACGTCTTGGTGACGTTGTAGCCCAGCATGGTGCCGACCGAGCGGTCCGTGTTGACCACGGGCACCGAGATCTTCACCGGCGTGCGGTCCGCCAGGGCGTCGCCGCTCATGGCGATCAGCTGGACGTCGAAGTGCTTCTCCAGCTCGTGGTTCTGCGGCACCAGATTGCGCAGGGGTGCGTCGGCGTCGAACTCGATGCCGTGCAGGATCGGATCCAGGTCCAGACCCTCGGTCTTCCAGTGGCTGATGGCCTTGGCCGCGTCCAGGGACTCGGCGTGGCCGATGGCCTCCTGCAGGCTCCGGAAACCAAGGGAGGCGAGGATCTCGCGCACCTCCTGGGCCAGGAACTCGAAGAAGTTCACCACAAACTCCGGCTTGCCGGTGAAGCGCTGGCGCAGCTCGGGGTTCTGGGTGGCCACGCCCACCGGACAGGTGTCCAGGTGGCAGACGCGCATCATGATGCAGCCCGAGACCACCAGCGGAGCGGTGGCAAAGCCGTACTCCTCGGCACCCAGCAGGGCGGCGATGACGACGTCGCGGCCGGTCTTCAGCTGGCCATCCACCTGCACCACCACGCGGTCGCGCAGGCCGTTGAGCATCAGCGTCTGCTGGGTCTCGGCCAGGCCGAGCTCCCACGGGACGCCGGCGTGCTTGAGCGAGTTCAGCGGGCTGGCACCCGTTCCGCCGTCGTGCCCGGACACCAGCACGACGTCGGCCTTGGCCTTGGTCACGCCGGCGGCCACGGTGCCGATCCCCACTTCGGAGACCAGCTTCACGTGCACACGGGCCGTGGGGTTGGCGCGCTTGCAGTCATAGATGAGCTGCGCCAGGTCCTCGATGGAGTAGATGTCGTGGTGCGGTGGCGGGGAGATGAGTCCGACGCCGGGGGTCGAGTGCCGGGTGCGTGCCACCCAGGGGTAGACCTTGCGGGCCATCAGCTGGCCGCCCTCGCCGGGCTTGGCGCCCTGGGCCATCTTGATCTGGATGTCCTCGGCGTTGGTCAGATACAGGCTGGTGACACCGAAGCGTCCGGAGGCCACCTGCTTGATGGCCGAACGGCGCATGGGATCAAGCAGGCGGTCAACGTCCTCGCCGCCCTCACCGGTGTTGGACTTGGCGCCCAACTGGTTCATGGCGATGGCCAGCGTCTCGTGGGCCTCCTTGGAGATGGAGCCGTAGCTCATCGCTCCGGTGGAGAACCGCTTGACGATGCTGGCGACGGGCTCCACCTCATCGATCGAGATGGCCGGGCGGACACCGTCCTTGAAGGCCAGCAGACCGCGGAGGGTCATCAGCTTCTCGGCCTGGTCGTCAATGCCGTTGGTGTAGGCCTTGAAGATGTCGTAGCGGCGTTCGCGGGTGGCGTGCTGGAGGCGGAACACCGTCTCCGGGGAGAACAGGTGCGGCTCGCCCTCGCGGCGCCACTGGTACTCGCCGCCGCCCAGCAGCGGGCGGTGCGGCTGCTCGACGCCGTCCACGGGGTAGGCCATGGCGTGGCGGGCTGCCACCTCGGCGGCAATCACGTCCAGACCGATGCCGCCCAGCTGGGAGTGCGTGCCGGAGAAGAACTCGTCCACCAGGTCCTGTGCAATGCCCAGGGCCTCGAAGGTCTGGGCCCCGCAGTAGGAGGCCACGGTGGAGATGCCCATCTTGGACATGATCTTCAGAACACCCTTGCCCAGACCCTTGATGAGGTTGTAGACACCCTCCTCGGCGGTGACGCCGGTGATGTCGCCGACGCGGATGAGCTCCTCGACGGATTCCATGGCCAGGTACGGGTTCACCGCTGCGGCACCGTAGCCCACCAGGACCGCCACGTGGTGGACCTCGCGGACGTCGCCGGCCTCAACCACCAGGGAGATCTTGGTGCGGTTGGCGCTGCGCAGCAGGTGGTGGTGCACGGCGCTGACCAGCAGCAGGGACGGGATGGGCGCCCACTGGGCATTGGAGTCGCGGTCGGAGAGGACCACGTACTGTACGCCGCGGTTGATCGCGCCGGACACCTGCTCGCAGATCTCCGACAGCCGGGCACGCAGGGATGCCTCGCCGCCGTCGGGCTTGTACAGGCCGCGGACCTTCATGGCCAGCTTGTCGCCGTCGTCGTTCTGGATGTTGGCGATCTTGGCCAGCTCGTCATTGTTGATCACCGGGAAGGTGAGGGCGACCTGGGGCTGGGTGACCTTGGAGCGCGAGAGCAGGTTGCCGTTGGGGCCGATGGTGGTGTTCAGGCTGGTGACCAGCTCTTCACGGATGGCATCCAGCGGCGGGTTGGTGACCTGGGCGAACGACTGCACAAAGTAGTCGAAGAGCAGGCGGGGGCGCTTGGACAGCACGGCAATCGGGGTGTCGGAGCCCATGGCGCCCAGCGGCTCGGCACCGGTGCTGGCCATCGGGCCCAGCAGGATCTTCAGCTCCTCCTGCGTGTAGCCGAAGGTGCGCTGGCGGTGGTTGACGGACGCCGGAGTGTGCACCACGTGCTCGCGCTCGGGCAGGTCCTTCAGGGAAATGATGTTGTCGGCAACCCACTCGGCCCACGGGTTGGCGCCGGCCATCTCGGCCTTGACCTCGCTGTCGGAGATGATGCGGCCGGCGTCGGTGTCCACCAGGAACATCTTGCCGGGGGCAACGCGGCCCTTCTTGACCACCTTGGCGGGCTCGACGTTGAACACGCCGACCTCGGAGGCGAAGATGATCAGGCCATCCTCGGTGATCCAGTAGCGGCCCGGGCGCAGACCGTTGCGGTCCAGGGTGGCGCCCACCAGGGTGCCATCGGTGAAGGACACGGCGGCGGGGCCGTCCCACGGCTCCATGAGCAGCGAGTGGTACTCGTAGAAGGCGCGGCGGGCCGGATCCATCGTGGCGTGGTTTTCCCAGGCCTCGGGGATCATCATCATGATGGCCTGCGGCAGCGGGCGCCCGGCGAGCCAGAGCAGCTCCGCGACCTCGTCGAAGGAGGCGGAGTCCGAGGCGCCGGGGGTGCAGATCGGGAAGAGTTCCTCGGGGCTGTCGCCCAGCAGCGGGTGCGACAGGGTGGACTGGCGGGCGCGCATCCAGTTCCTATTGCCCTTGACCGTGTTGATCTCACCGTTGTGCGCGATGGTGCGGAACGGCTGGGCCAGCGGCCATGAGGGGAAGGTGTTGGTGGAGAAGCGCGAGTGCACAATGCCCAGACGGGTCTTGAAGCGCGCGTCGGAGAGGTCCGGGTAGAACGGCTCCAGCTGCGCGGTGGTCAGCATGCCCTTGTAGACAATGGTCTTGGAGGACAGCGACGGGAAGTAGACGCCGTGCTTGTTCTGGGCACGCTTGCGCAGCCGGAAGGCGCGGGCATCGAGGGCATTGGCTTCGCCCTCGGCGCTGCGTGCGGGGTCGATGGCCAGGAAGAGCTGGACAAAGTGCGGCATGCAGGCACGGGACATGGCACCGACCAGCTCGGCCACGATCGGCACTTCGCGCCAGCCAAGCACCGTGAGGCCCTCGGCGGCAGCCAGTGCCTCCAGGCCCGCGCGGGCCACGGCCGTCTCCGCCGGCTCGGCCGGGAGGAAGGCGGTGCCGACGGCGTAGGAGCCCGCGGCGGGCAGCTCGAAGCCGGCCACCGCGCGGAAGAATTCATCGGGGATCTGCGTCAGCAGGCCCGCACCGTCACCGGTGCCCTCGTCGGCGCCCACGGCACCGCGGTGCTCGAGGTTGCGCAGCGCCGTCAAGGCGGCTGCGACGATGTCGTGCCCGGGCTCGCCGCGAAGCGTGGCCACAATGGCCAGGCCGCAGGCGTCCTTCTCGGCATCGGGGTTGTACAGTCCAGCGGCCTCGGGCATGGCCGCGAAGCGCTTGAACGGTGACACTACCTGCGGCAGGCTTTCGCCGGCTGCGATGGGGCCTGTTGGGTTTAGGCCTGTTGGGATTCGAGTCATGACAATCTGTCCTTCCCCCTGATTGAGCGTATGGAGGGGACGACACTGGCCCTGGGCATCCACCGTCCGCACGAGGCGGCCCGAGGATGGGTTCATTCGAATGCTTGGACAGCACCTGCACTACTTACTTAGAGGGTAGTGCAAAGCTGCCACCCCGCCACCGGGGCTGCTGACATTGAGTTCGTTCAGCAGCCGGTGGTGGCGGTTGAGCCACAACGGCGTGGTCTGCAGCGGACCACGGGCGGTAACCCATGGTCCTCTGCACTGCCCGCGGCCCAAGCGGCAGACCGTGCTACGGCTGCCCCTTTGATGTCGCATCGGGCCCGGAGCTGTTCTCATCTCCGGTATCGGCGAGATTATCACGCTGTGTCAGCTGCGTTACATTTTTCTGCAAAGTGTCCGCATGCTGGACACCCTCCTCGGAGGCCTGGATTTCTCCATTCGACTCTGCATTTCCGGCGTCGGTGGACCTTTGTGCATTTGTCTGAACAACCGGGGAATTTTGGTACTTTTTGAGCATGACCGAGTCATCGACGGAGCCACGCTTGACGAAGGTGAGCAGCAGGAAGACCACCAGGGCCCCCACGAACACCAGCAGGCTGGTCCAGACATTGAGCCGGGTGGTGATGCCGAAGAAGGTGATCTGCTCGGCATCGTCGATGCGCAGCAGCTCGATCCAGACCCGTCCGGCCGTGTAGATCATGGCGTACAGGGCAAACAGACGGCCGCGGCGGAAGCGGAACTTGCGGTCCAACAGCAGCAGCGCGGCCACGCCGGCCAGGTTCCAGACGGATTCGTAGAGGAACGTCGGGTGGAACAGCGTGTCCGGCGGCAGCCCCTGCGGGAAGTCCGCATTGCTCGGGTCCACCTGCAGGCCCCACGGCAGGGTGGTCGGTCCGCCGAAGAGCTCCTGGTTGAAGTAGTTGCCCCAGCGGCCGATGGCCTGGGCCAGCAGCAGGCCCGGTGCCGCGGCGTCAATGAACGACGACAGCTTCACACCAGCACGGCGGCAGCCGATCCAGGCGCCGACGACGCCGAGCACGACGGCGCCCCAGATGCCCAGGCCGCCCAGCCAGATCTGCGGAATCAACGCCAGGTTGCCGGTGCCGTCAAAGCCGGGGCCGAAGTAGGCATCCGGCGAGGAGAACACATGGTAGAGCCGGCCGCCGATGATGCCGAAGGGGATGGCCCAGATGGCGATGTCCCAGAGCGAACCCTCCGGCGCCCCGCGGCGGTTCCAGCGCACGCTGGTCAGCAGCAGGGCGGCAACGATGCCGGCCAGGATGCACAAGGCATAGGCATGGATCCGCAGCGGTCCCAGATCGAAGCCGGACCAGCTCGGGCTGGGAATGCTTGCGGGCAGGGCGGCGGCTGTCGCGGCCAGCAGACCGGTCACGCCGTGGCCGCCGTTCCGCCGGCAACGGCCGGTGCGAAGCCGGTGGCCAGTTCCTTGGTCAGTGCGGCCACTGCGGGGACTCCCCCGTCGCGCAGCGCGGCAACCAGGGCGGTGCCGACGATGACGCCGTCGGCGTAGGCGGCGATCTCGCGGACATGTTCGGGGCGGGACACGCCCAGCCCGACGCAAACGCGCTCGGCGCCGGCCTTGTGGGCGGCTGCCACCACGGCCTCGGCCGCGCTGGAGACGGAATCCCGGGCGCCGGTGACGCCCATGATGGACACCGCGTAGATGAAGCCGCGGCTGGCCTCGACGGTCATGGCCACGCGCTCGGGCGTGGAGGACGGCGCCACCAGGAAGACACGGTCCAGTCCGTACTTGTCCGAGGCGGCAAACCACTCTGCGGCCTCGTCCGGAATCAGGTCAGGGGTGATCAGGCCCGCGCCGCCGGCCTCGGCCAGGCGGCGGGAGAACTCGTCCACGCCCATGCGCATCACGGGGTTCCAGTAAGTCATCACGAGCACGGCGGCATCGGTCGCGGCGGTGATGCCGGCCACGACGTCGAAAACGCTCTCCACGCGGAAGCCCTTGGCCAGCGCCTCCACGGTGGCGGCCTGGATGACGGCGCCGTCCATGACCGGATCCGAGTATGGGATGCCGATTTCGATCAGGTCCGCACCGTTCTGGGCCATGGCGATGCCGGCGTCAATGGTGGACTGGACGTCCGGGTAGCCTGCGGGCAGGTACGCCACCAGGGCGGCACGGCCGGCGGCCTTGGCCCGGTCGATGGCGGCAGCGGACTTGCTGGCGACGGCCGGAGTGTTCTCCGGTGCTGTGGTGCTCATGCCTGTGCGTCCTCACTGTGCGCTGCGGGGCCCTTGTGGGCGCGGGTGGAAAGCGTGGTGCCCTTGACGTTGCCGTCCTCATCCAGCATGCCGAACCAATCGGCGGCCGTCTCCACATCCTTGTCGCCGCGGCCGGAGAGGTTGACGACGACGATGACGTCCTCGGGGTTCTCCTTGCCCTCGGTGAGCCGCTGGCCCACCTTGATGGCGCCGGCCAGGGCGTGGGAGGACTCGATGGCGGGGATGATGCCCTCGGTGCGGCAGAGCAGGCGGAAGGCCTCCATGGCCTCGGCATCGGTGATCGGCTCGTAGCTGACGCGGCCGATGTCGGAGAGGTAGGAGTGCTCCGGGCCGACGCCCGGGTAGTCCAGCCCCGCGGAGATGGAGTGCGACTCGATGGTCTGGCCATCCTCGTCCTGCATCAGGTACGAGCGGGCGCCGTGCAGCACGCCGGGGCGGCCGAGCGTGATGGTGGCCGCGTGCCGGCCGGTCTCCACGCCGTCGCCGCCGGCCTCAAAGCCGTAGATCTTCACCTCGGGATCATCCAGGAAGCCGTGGAAGATGCCGATGGCGTTGGAGCCGCCGCCGATGCAGGCGCAGACGGCGTCGGGCAGACGGCCTGTCTGGGCCAGGATCTGGCCGCGGGCCTCCTCGCCGATGACCTCGTGGAAGAAGCGCACCAGGGCAGGGAACGGGTGGGCGCCGGCGGCCGTGCCTAGCAGATAGTGGGTGGTGTCCACATTGGCGACCCAGTCGCGCAGGGCGTCGTTGATGGCGTCCTTGAGCGTCTGGGAGCCGTTGGTGACGGGAACCACCGTGGCACCGAGCAACTGCATGCGGGCCACGTTCAGAGCCTGCCGGCGGCAGTCCTCGGCACCCATGTAGACCACGCACTCCAGACCCAGCAGGGCTGCGGCGGTGGCGCTGGCAACGCCGTGCTGGCCGGCGCCGGTTTCGGCGATGACGCGGGTCTTGCCCATGCGCTTGGCGAGCAGTGCCTGGCCCAGCACATTGTTGATCTTGTGCGAGCCGGTGTGGTTGAGGTCCTCGCGCTTGAGGAAGATGCGGGCGCCGCCGGCGTGGGCGGAGAAGCGCTTGGCCTCGGTCAGCAGCGAGGGCCGGCCGGAGTAGTTCTTGTTCAGCTCGGCAACCTCGGCAAGGAACTCTGGGTCCACCTTGGCCTTCTCGAAGGTGTCCTCGAGCTCGTCCAGAGCAGCAATCAGGGATTCCGGCATCCAACGGCCGCCGTAGGAGCCGAAGTAGGGGCCGGGTGCGTGCTTCAGGCTTGCGGGCGCACCCTCGGCCCGGCCAGCTTCGGCCCTGCCCCCCGCCAGGAACGCGTCAACCGTTGCGGTCTCCGAAGTGCGCTCAGCTGGGTTCTCGCTCTTGATGTCCCCGTGGGAACCTTCGGCCTGAGACGAAGCTGCTGGCGTGCTGCCCATCAGTTCCACCGTCCTTTTCTGATTACTTGTGCATAAAAAGCCATTGACATGCGGTGGAGCCTGGTGGGGCTAGCGGGCGCTGATGGCCGCCGCTCCAGCCGCTTTGAACTCGTTGATCCGTTCGCGGGGTGTAGCGTCGCTGACGAGCGCCTCCCCCACCAGAATGGCGTTGGCGCCGCTGGCCGCGTAGTCGCGGACGTCGGCGGCATCGCGGACGCCGGATTCGGCGATGATGACGGCCTCGGCCGGAATGAGCCGGGCCAGCGGGGCGAAGACACCGCGGTCCACATCAAGGGTCTTGAGGTTGCGTACGTTCACACCAATCACCTTGGCGCCGACGGCGACGGCCCGGGAGACTTCCTCCTCGGTGTGGGTTTCCACCAGCACCGCCATGCCGAGCTCGTGGGCCAAGGCCAGGTACTCGGCCAGCTCTTCGCCACTGAGCGCCGCCACGATGAGCAGGATCAAATCCGCACCGTGGGCGCGTGCCTCCCAGATCATGTAGGGATCGCAGGTGAAATCCTTGCGCAGCAGCGGCACCTGCGGGTTGGCGGCGCGGACGGCGTCCAGATCCGCAAGGGATCCGCTGAAGCGGCGCTCCTCGGTCAGCACGCTGATGGCAGAGGCACCGCCGTCGGCGTACTGGCGGGCAAGGGCGGCGGGGTCCGCGATGCTGGCCAGATCACCCTTGGAGGGGCTGCGGCGCTTGACCTCGGCAATGACGCGCAGTTCGCTGCGGTCCGGATCCCCCACGCCAAGTGCGGCGTAGGCGTCCAGGGCCGGAGCGGTGGCGGCAACCTTCTCCTGCAATTGCGCGAGGCTGGTCTTGGCCCGGCGTTCCTGAAGGTCCTCTTTGACCCCCGCAATGATGTCGTCGAGGACGCTCATGCCTAGTGTCCGGTGTTCTTCAGCTTGCTGCCGCCCACACCGTAGCCGGCGGCGCGCAGCACCAGGCCGAGGATGAGGCCGACCACCATGACGCCGATGCCCACAATGAACAGGACGGTGGCGTCGACGCCGATCACGAAGGCGATGCAGCTGACGAGGGCGCCGATCAGCATGACGGCTACACAGGTCCATGCGGCCGGGCTGTTTCCGTGGCCCAATTCGCCGTTGTGGACCTCAAGTGCCGTGCTGGAGGCAGGCGTGGTCTGGGTAGCAGTCTTGTTGCTCATGATGAATCTCCCTTTGATGCGGATACTGCAATACATTCTGCCATTAGTGGTCCCCTCGGACCGAAACGCGGTCCCG
This sequence comes from Arthrobacter sp. 35W, assembly GCF_000482545.1. Classification (GTDB taxonomy): domain Bacteria; phylum Actinomycetota; class Actinomycetes; order Actinomycetales; family Micrococcaceae; genus Specibacter. The sequence continues at coordinate 953,228 of NZ_KI519454.1, read as the reverse complement.
GTCAGGACGTGGGGTCTTCACCCCTGCTGAGCCTGTCCCACTGTTCAATATCATCCAGCGGTTCCGCAGGCCCCTCGGCCGCTCCGCCGCCGGCCTGGGTGGCGTCCGTCGCGGCGGCACCCACCGTGGTTTGCGGCGTGTCGTATTTGCTCCGGGTCCGCCATCCGCGGCCGGCAATGATGATCGCCACGGCGGTGGCCGCGAGGACGACGGCGGCCACGACGGCCAGGACCGGGAAGATGGTGGTGCTGGCGTTGATCTGCTGCCCGATGACGCCGGTGGCGGTGCCGACAGGGCCCGAGGCAGCGGCTGCCGGGTCCAGGACCACGCCGAGCGAGGCGGCGGCAATGCCCACGGCACTCAGGCCAACGATGGCACCGGCCACGACGCGGGCCACCTTGCCGGCAATGGACGCCGCGAGCGATCCGGCCAGGGCGACAAGCGCCAGGGCGGACACGGCGACGGCGGCCTTGGAGCCGGCAACGTTCAGATCCGCCTGCTGGACCTCGCCCTGGGCCAGGTCAATGTGCAGCCAGGTCTGGGTGGTGGTGCCAAAGACGGCCAGCGCTGCGGCGACGGCCAGCATCACCAGCGTCGACTTGCGGGCGTACCACTTCTGCGTCACAGGACACCGCCGGCGGCCGGGACGGCGTCGGCACCAGGAGCAGGGCCGCCGGCGTGGACGGCCAGATTGCGCAGGGAAGCGGCCTTGTGGACGGCGCGCAGCGGAGCCGCAGCCTTGTTCACGGTTTCCAGGGCCTCGGTCTCATTGACCGAATCGGCCACGATCCCGCCGCCGGCCTGGACATAGGCCCGCCCATCGCGCAGCAGGGCGGAGCGGATGGCAATGGCCATGTCCATGTCGCCGGCGAAGTCCAGGTAGCCCACCACGCCGCCGTAGATGCCGCGGCGGTGCGGTTCCAGCTCGTCCAGCAAACGCAGCGCGCGCGGCTTGGGCGCGCCGGAGAGCGTGCCGGCGGGGAAGGTGGCAGCCAGCACGTCGTAGGCGCTGGCGTTCGGGGACAGCGTTCCCACCACGGTGGACACCAGGTGCATGATGTGGCTGAAGCGCTCAATCTCCATGAACTGGGTGACGTCCACGGTGCCGGGCTCGCAGACCTTGGAGAGGTCGTTGCGGGACAGATCCACCAGCATCAGGTGCTCGGAGCGTTCCTTGGCGTCGGCCAGCAGCTCGGCGGCCAGGTCCTTGTCCGTCTCCACCGTCTTGCCGCGCGGCCGGGAGCCGGCGATCGGGTGCGTGATGACCTCATCGCCCGTGACGGTGACCAAGGACTCCGGCGAGGAACCGACGATCGAGTACGGGCGCCCGTCGGCGTCTTCAAAGCTGAAGAGGTACATGTACGGGCTGGGGTTGGTGTTGCGCAGAATCCGGTAGACATCCAGTGCGGAAGCGTCGCACTCCATTTCGAAGCGGCGCGAAATCACCACCTGGAAGACCTCGCCGTCGACGATGGCCTCCTTGCCGCGGTCCAGGGCTGCCATGTACTCGGACTCGTCCCAGCGCTCACGCACGCGCTCGGCGAAGGTCGCCGCCTGCTCCACCAGAATGGACACGGGCTGGGCGACGGCGGTGCTGACCGTCTCCAGCATCGCGTTCACGCGGGCAACGGCGTCGTGCCAGGCGTCGTCGACGTTGTCCTCGGTGCCGTTGAAGTTGATGGCGTTGGCGATCAACATCACCGAGCCCTCGGCATTGTCGTGCACGGCCATGTCCGAGACCAGGTTCATGGCCAGCTCGGGCAGCTGCAGATCGTCCTCGGGCGGGGAGAGGAGCTTTTCCCAGTGGCGCACGGATTCCCAGCCGACAAAGCCCACCAGTCCGGATGTGAAGGGCGGCAGGCCCTCGAAGCGCTCGGTGGCCAGCACCTCCAGGGTGCGCCTCATGGCCTCCACCGGGTTGCCCTCCACCGGCACACCGGCGGGCGGGGAGCCCTGCCAGTAGGCGCCGCCGTCGCGCGTGGTCAACGTGGCGCTGGAGCGCACGCCGATGAACGAGTAGCGCGACCAGACACCGCCCACCGCTGCGGACTCCATCAGGAAGGTGCCGCTCTGGCCGGCGGCCAGCTTGCGGTATAGGCCGATGGGGGTCTCCGCATCGGCAAGAACCTTCAAGTGCACGGGCACCACACGGCGGGTGCGGGCAATCGTGCGGAATTCCTCAAGGGTGGGGCTGATGACGCCTAGATCCTGCATGAAATGGGTATCTTTCCTTCAAGAGTGCTGCGGGGGCCAATCGGGCGGGGCTGGGCCGGAATTCTCAGGTGGCGGGGCGGGAACCCTCGACGGCGGCCAGCGAGCGTCCGTCGAAACAGGTGTGCGTGCCGGTGTGGCAGGCGGCGCCGACCTGGTCCACGCGGACCAGCAGGGCGTCGCCGTCACAGTCCAGAGCCACGCTCTTGACGAACTGCATGTGCCCGGACGTATCGCCCTTGCGCCAATACTCCTGGCGGGAGCGGGAGTAGAAGGTCACCCGCCCGGTGCTCAGGGTCCGGCGGAGTGCCTCATCGTCCATCCAGCCCAGCATCAACACCTCGTTGCTGTCGTGCTGCTGGATGATCGCGGCAACCAGGCCGGCGGCGTCATGCTTGAGCAGCGCGGCGACGTCGGCGGGAAGAGCCACCGGCCCGTGGCCGGAGGACTGCAGGCCGGACGGCTGCAGGCCGGAGGGTCCAGTGGATGCCGCGGCCTCATCGTGGGCGGCGGACGGAGACTCGGTGCTGGGAACGCTTTGCATCAGTGCAATTCTAGTGCCACGACGGGGTGCGCCCGGCATCGGTGAAGTGGTCAGGCCAAGGGCGGCCGCCGGCTCCGCCGCGCTCCACCGTTCAGGGACACGCGGGAGGCAGAATGCGGCGGTTCAAAGTGCCCCAAGGAGCTGATTGCGTGCTAATTTCACAAGTGATGCATTTTGTAGATCCTTCCCGCGAAGTCCTTGCCGAAACCCTGCTTGCCGCCGGGCCGGGAGCAGACACGCTCTGCACCGGGTGGCTGACCCAGGAGCTGGCCGCCCACCTCTACCTGCGTGAGCGCAGCGCCAAGGTGGGCATGGGTCTGCTCTTCAAGCCGTTGAGCAAGGTCTCCGAGAAGGCCACCACCAGATTGGCCGAGGCGTCGAGCACGCCCGCGGCCTACACGGCCCTGGTGGAGAAATTCCGGGCGGGCCCCTCCGGCTTCTCCCCCATGAAGCTGAAGGCGCTGGATGAAAGCGCCAACCTCATCGAATACTTTGTCCACACCGAGGACATCCGCCGCGCCACGGACCGCTGGGCGCCGCGTGCCCTGGACGCCGCCTACTCGAACGCCCTGTGGAACGAGCTCGTCAAGCGGGCCGCCATTCTGTACCGCGGCGTGGATCTGGGCATTGTACTGGTGCGCCCCTCCGGACCGCGGCATGTGGCCAAGCGCGCCCCCGTCTCCGTGGCCATCATCGGCGAGCCGGGCGAGCTGCTGATGCACGCCCACGGCCGCACCGGCCACTCGCTGGTGTCCTTCGAGGGCCAGCAGGACGCCGTCGCCCTCCTCCAGACCGCAGAAGTCGGGCCGTAACCCTCCTACACCGCACCCGGTCTCGACAAGCTCGACCACCGAGGCTCGCGAAAAAGCAGGTGGGGACAGTGTTCTTGAAAAACACTGTCCCCACCCGCTTTTTCGCGTTAAGCCGTGATGCTGCTAGCGGACCTCGTAGCCGGCGTCGCGGATGGCTGCCTTGACCTGGGCGATGGCATCGCTGGGGCCAAAGTGGAACACGGAGGCGGCCAGCACGGCATCGGCCCCAGCGGCCACGGCCGGCGGGAAGTGCGCCGGCTCGCCGGCGCCGCCCGAGGCGATGATCGGCACGTGGACTGCCGCGCGGACCAGGCGGATGAGCTCCAGATCGAAGCCCTCCTTGGTGCCGTCAGCATCGATGGAGTTCAACAGGATCTCCCCCACGCCACGGTCCGCGGCCTCGCGGGCCCAGGCAATGGCGTCGATGCCGGTGCCCTGGCGGCCGCCATGGGTGGTGACCTCAAAGCCCGACGGCGTGTGCCCCTCGCGGGTGCGCCGCGCGTCGACGCTCAGCACCAGAACCTGGGAGCCGAACTGCCGGGTGATCTCATTGATGACATCCGGGCGGGCAATGGCAGCGGTGTTGATCGATGCCTTGTCCGCACCGGCGCGCAGCAGCGTGTCCACATCCTTCACGGCGCGGACACCGCCGCCCACCGTCAGCGGGATGAAGACTTCCTCCGCGGTGCGGGCCACCACATCAAAGGTGGTCTGCCGGTTGCCGGAGGATGCCGTGACGTCCAGGAACGTCAGCTCGTCGGCGCCGGCCAGATCGTAGCGGCGCGCCAGCTCCACCGGATCCCCGGCGTCGCGCAGGTCCTGGAACTTGACGCCCTTGACCACGCGGCCGGCGTCGACGTCCAGGCACGGAATGACTCGGATTGCTACACCCATGGTGTTCTCCTCCTAGATGCGGCAGGCGTGGATGCTGCTGACCAGAATGGCCCGGGCACCCAGATCGTAGAGCTCATCCATGATCCGGTTGGTGTCCTTCTTGGGCACCATGGAGCGTACGGCCACCCAGTCCGAATCCCGCAGCGGGGACACCGTGGGCGATTCCAGCCCGGGGGTGAGCGCAGCGGCGGCGTCCACGAGGTCCTTGCGGACGTCGTAGTCGACCAGCACGTACTGGCGTGCCACGAGCACACCCTGCAGGCGGCGGATCAGCACGTCCAGACCGACCGGTGCCTCGGTGCCGCGGCGCCCGATCAGCAGGGCCTCGGACTTGAGGATCGGCTCGCCGAAGATTTCCATGCCGGCGGCCTTGAGCGTGTTGCCGGTTTCGACGACGTCGGCAATGGCGTCGGCCACGCCCAGACGCACGGAGGATTCCACGGCGCCGTCGAGGCGGACCACCTTGGCCGAGATGCCCAGGCCGTCAAGGTAGTCGCGCAGCAGGCCGTCGTAGCTGGTGGCCAGGCGCTTGCCGGCCAGCTCGTGCACGGAGCCGAACTCGCCGACGGGCCCGGCGAAGCGGAACGTGGAGGCGGCGAAGCCCAGCGGCAGCAGCTCCTCGGCTTCCACCTGGGCATCCAGCAGCAGGTCGCGGCCGGTGATGCCCACGTCCAGAGTGCCGGAGCCTACATAGACGGCAATGTCGCGGGGGCGCAGGAAGAAGAATTCAATGTCATTGTCCGGGTCGACCATGACCAGTTCGCGGGTGTCGCGGCGCTGGCGGTATCCGGCCTCGGCCAGCATGGCGGAGGCGGCTTCGGACAGGGAGCCCTTGTTGGGGACGGCAACTCTCAGCATTAGTGTTCTTTCGGATCGATTAGGGATGTCTTGACGGGGTGTACAGCTTCGGCCACTGGCAGTGGCTAGAGATGCTTGTACACGTCCGGCAGCGTCAGCCCCTTGGCGATCATCAATACCTGGAGGTGGTAGAACAGCTGGGAAATCTCCTCGGCCGTGGCTTCATCCGATTCATACTCGGCAGCCATCCAGACCTCGGCAGCTTCCTCAACCACTTTCTTGCCAATGCCGTGGACGCCGGATTCAAGTTCGGCGACGGTACGGGAACCGGCTGGCCGCGCCGCGGCCTTCTCGCTCAGTTCAGCAAACAGGGATTCGAAGGTTTTCACGCCCCAAGCCTACTTGCTTTGCCCACTGGAGCTTGAACCGGGTCCGGTTTATGGACAAACAGCAGCCAAATTCCCGGTGCAGCGCCGAGGGCCGGGCCGGTCAATGCGGCCCGGCCCTCGGCGCAGCTGTGGTGCCGCTGGGAAGCGGCTGCGGTGCGGCTGGGTTCCCGTTAGGGTGCGGCGAAGAGCAGCGCCGTGGCCAGCGCGGCCGAGGTGGCCTCGTAGCCCTTGTCCTCAACGGAGCCGGGCAGGCCGGCGCGGTCGAGGCCCTGCTGCTCGGTGTCGCAGGTCAGCACGCCAAAGCCCACCGGGATGCCGGTGCGGATGCTGACCTCGGTCAGGCCCATGGTGGCGGCCTGGCAGACGTAGTCGAAGTGCGGGGTTCCACCGCGGACCACCACACCCAGGGCGACGACGGCGTCGTACTCCCCCGCCAGCCGCGCGGCGGCGACGGGCAGCTCGAAGCTTCCCGGCACCCGCAGCACGGTGGGCTCGGCAATGCCGGCATCCGTGGCGGCGCGCAGGGCGCCGTCGAGCAGTCCGTCCATGATCTGGGTGTGCCAGCTGGCGGCAACAATGGCCAATCGCAGCTTGGACGTGCGGGCCTGCTGCTCGTCGGTGAATCCGATGGTGGGTGCTCCGTGGCCGCTCATTCGTTGGGTCCTTCCGTGGGGGTTGTGGTGGGCAGGGACAGGCTGTGGTTCATCCTGTCCCTTTTGGTTTGCAGGTAGCGCAGGTTTTCCATCCGCGGGGCGACCTCGGTGGCGACCATGGCCACCACCTCGATGCCGTGCCGGGACAGATGGTGGTGCTTGAGCGGGTTGTTGCTCAGCAGCCGGATGGAGGACAGGCCCAGCTGGTGCAGAATGTCCGCGGCGGCGGCGTAGTCCCGCGAATCCACGGGAAGCCCCAGCTGCTCATTGGCCTCCACGGTGTCCGCGCCGCCTTCCTGCAGGGCGTAGGCAGCCAGCTTGTTGGCCAGGCCAATCCCCCGGCCCTCGTGGCCGCGCAGGTAGACAAGGGTGCCGCCCTGCTCCTGGATCCTGGCCAGGGCGTACTCCAACTGCTCGCCGCAATCGCAGCGGTAGGAGCCGAAGACATCCCCGGTGAGGCATTCGGAGTGCAGCCGCACCAGCGGCGGCTCCGCCTCGTATCCGGCCGGCGCGGGGGCGCTGACGCTCATGTGCTCCGTGCCGTTGGCCGGGTCGCTCCAGGCCTGGGCCGCGAAGGTGCCCAGCGGGGTGGGCAGCTGGACCACCGGACCACCGACGACGGCCGTGGTGGTGTTGCGGGTGCTCATGCCGAGGCTCCGTCCCGTGTTTGGAGGTGGATGATCAGATCGGCGATGGACACCAGCGGGCAGCCGTGTTCATCGGCGAAGGCCCGCAGCGCCGGCAGGCGCATCATCGTACCGTCGTCGTGGACCACCTCGGCGATGACCCCGACGGGTTCGCAGCCGGCCAGGACAGCCAGCTCGACGGCGGCCTCCGTGTGTCCGGGGCGCTGGCGGACGCCGCCGGGCACGGCGCGCAGCGGGAAGATGTGACCCGGCCGGGTCAGCTGGCCGGGCGTGGCGGCGGGGTTCGCCAGGATCCGCGCGGTCAGTGCGCGGTCGGCGCCGCTGATGCCGGTGCTGACGCCCTCTGCCGCATCGCAGGAGACGGTGTAGGCGGTGCCCTTGGCATCCTGGTTGACCGCCACCATCGGCGGCAGGCCCAGGGCATCGGCCCGCTCGCCGGTCAGCGGCACGCAGACCACGCCGGAGCTGTAGCGGATGGTCCAGCCCATCAGGGCCGGGGTGCTGTGCTGGGCGGCGAAGATGATGTCGCCCTCGTTCTCGCGGTCCTCGTCGTCGACCACCAGGACGGGGCGGCCGGCGGCCATGGCCGCCACGGCGTCCTCGACGCGGTCCAGCACAATGACGGCTGTTTCGGTGCTCACTTGGCCTCCTCCTGTACGGATGCTGCGGCGGCCGGCTGCGCCGCGAACGCCAGCAGGCGCTCGGCGTACTTGGCCAGCACATCCACCTCAAGGTTGACGCCGCCGCCGATGGCCTTGGCACCCAGTCCGGTTTCCGCCAGCGTGGTGGGGATCAGCCCCACTTCGAACCACGGCTCCGGCTCCGCGGCGGGGCTCACGGCAGTCACCGTGAGGGATACGCCGTCGACGGCGATGGAGCCCTTCTCGGCGATGTAGCGGGCCAGCGGGGCCGGGACGGAGAAGCGCAGGCGCTCCCACTTGCCGAGGTTTTCGCGTTCCAGCAGTGCACCAACGCCATCCACATGGCCCTGGACCACATGCCCGTCCAGCCGTCCACCGGCGGGCACGCAGCGCTCCAGGTTCACCGGGTCGCCTGTGCGGAGCGCGCCGGTGGTGGTGCGCAGCAGGGTCTCCCCCATCACATCCACCTGGACCATGCGGCCGTGGATGGCCGTGGCGGTCAGGCAGACCCCGTTGACGGCCAGTGAGCCGCCCAGTTCCAGTCCCTCAAGGGTGGTGCCTGCGCTCAGCAGCAAGGTGGCGCTGTCCTGGGCAGGGTCGGCGTCAACACTGACGATGCGGCCCTGTTCGGCGATGATTCCGGTAAACATTCAGTGTCCTTCTTCGGTGGTGGTGGCGGCCGCGGGGGCCGGGGTCAGTGTGAGTTTGAGGTCCAGGCCAAGCAGCTGCGGTCCGCCGGCTGCGGCGTCCCACCGCCAGCGTTTGGCCTCGGACAATGTGCCAATGCCCAGATCGGCCAGCGCCGGAAGGCCGGCACCGATCAAGGTCGGAGCAAGATAGATGATGAGTTCGTCCACCAGGTCATCGGCGAGGAAGGCCGCAGCCACACGGGAGCCGCCCTCCACCATCAGATGTCCGACGCCGTGGCCCGCCAGCAGGCGCAGCGCCTGCCTCGGCGAGCGGGTGCGCAGGGCCAGGAAGCCGCCGCCGGCACCCTCTTGAACGGCGCCACCGTCGTGGGTTCCGCCGTGGTTCCCGGTGCGCACGGCGGCACCGGCGGGTGTGTCCCGCAGCCCCAGCACCACGCGCAGCGGCTGCCTGGCGGCGGGCCCGCCATCGGCGGCGCGGGCGTTGAGCCGGGGGTTGTCCACCAGCACCGTTTCCGTGCCCACCAGGATCGCATCCACCCGGCTGCGGAGGGCATGGCCATCGGCCCGGGACTCCGCCGAGGTGATCCATTGGCTGGTGCCATCCGCCGCGGCAATCCGGCCGTCCATCGACTGGGCCAGCTTCAGGGTCACAAACGGACGCCCGGCCCGGGCGGCGGCGAACCAGCGGCCGTTCAATTCCTCGGCGGCGGAACCCAGCAGCCCGGTGCGGACCTGGACCCCGGCGGCGCGCAGGCGCTCGGCGCCGCCGGCCGCGGGAAGGTGCGGATCGGCCACGGCGTAGACCACATTGCCAATCCCGGCGTCGAGGATGGCCTGGGCGCAGGGGCCCGTGCGGCCTTGGTGGTTGCAAGGCTCCAGCGTGACCACCATGGTGGCACCGGCCGGATCGGCCAGTCCGCCGGCGGCACGCAGGTTCGCCAGGGCATCGGCCTCGGCATGGGCTGTGCCCGCCCCGCGGTGGTGGCCCGTGGCCAGGGTGCGGCCCTCGGCGTCGAGGACGATGGCGCCCACGAGCGGGTTCGCGCCCCGGGGCCCACGGGCCGCCAGGGCGAGCGCCTCCTCCATCGCGGCCGTTTCGGCGGCGGAGAAGAGGTCTGCCAGTTCAGTAGCTGCGCTCATCGGCTCGGGCTCGCTTCGGGAAGGGCGGTGCCGGAGGCGGCCTCGGCGTTCTGGTTGCGCACCCGCCACCAGATGAAGAATCCGGTCAGGGTGAAGGCGCCGTAGAAGATGTACATGAAGGCCGAGGCGTAGTAGCCGGCGCTGAAGAGCAGCGGCACGCCCACCAGGTCAACCGCCACCCAGATGAGCCAGAATTCCACCCAGCCCTTGGCCATGCCGTAGGTGGCCAGCAGCGAGCCCATGAAGATCCAGGCATCGGCCCACACCGGCGGGTACGAGCCCAGGGCATTGAAGATGGGGGTCAGGATGGCGGTGCCGGCCACCATGGACACGACCAGCAGGATGCGTGCCCGGGTGGAGGCCCAGCGCGGCTGGACGGCCACACCGTGGGAATCAGCACCCTGTGAATCCGCTCCATGCGAGCCGGACTGTGCCTGCTTCCAGCGCTGCCAACCATAGATGGAGACGGCAATGAACATGATCTGCCGGCCGGCCTGGCCGAGCAGATTGGCGTACACGGGCGATCCGAAGACCGATCCCATGAAGACCGTGAAGAGCAGGACATTGCCGATGATGCCAATGGGCCAGGCCCAGACTTTTCGGCGCATGCCGCCCAGTGCGCTGGCGAGGCCAAACGCATTTCCCAGCACCTCGCGCCAGAGCAGGAATCCGCCGCCGGCGAATTCAAGTTTGGCGTCAAAGAGCCACCGCAGGAAGTCCATCGTTACTTACCTTTCCGAAGACAGCGATGGCTCCGGGGGTAACGACAGACAGGACCGCGCCCATGAAATGGGTGCCGCAAAGGGCGCCCAGACCATGGCAGGCCATGACTGTACGTGCTTCTCCCATCCAGACTTTAACTGTCGGTACTGGAATTCCACCAGTTCAACCGTCCACCCCACACTGTTGCCAGCGTGGTGCGTGCGGGTCGCGGACTATAACCGCCGGTTCGGACTTACACCGACCCCGGAGCACGTTAGTACAAAATCATTATGCCACTGCCAACACAGCAGTTTCCAAAGTTATTCCATGGAAGTAACAGAAGGCCTCCATAGCCATTTCAGAACCATCTGCGGATGCGGCAGAGCCCGGCGGCCGTGGCCGCCGGGCTCTGCCGGTTCATGCATCAGTTCGCGGGGCGTTCGACGCGGGTCAGCCCAGGCTGGACTGACCCTTGGTGCGCAGGGCCTCGATCGCGGCGGCCGGATCGGCGGCGCCGTAGACGGCGGATCCGGCAACAAAGATGCTGGCACCGGCCTCGGCGGCCCGGGTGATGGTCTCCTCGGTGATGCCGCCGTCCACCTGGATGGCCACCGCAGCACCGGAGCCGTCAATGGCGGCGCGGGCGCGGCGGATCTTGGGCAGCACCACGTCCAGGAAGGACTGGCCACCGAAGCCCGGCTCCACCGTCATCAGCAGCAGCATGTCCAGCTCGGAGAGCATGTCCAGATAGGGCTCCACCGGTGTGGCGGGCCGCAGGGCCATGCCGGCCTTCGAGCCGCGGGCGCGCAGTTCACGGGCCAGCTTGATCGGCGCGTTGGAGGCCTCCACGTGGAAGGTCACGCTGTGCAGCCCGGCGTCGGCGTAGGACGGCGCCCAGCGGTCGACGTCGGCGATCATCAGGTGGGCGTCGATCGGCACAGGGCTGACCTGCGCGATGCGCTCCACCACCGGCAGGCCGATGGTCAGGTTCGGCACAAAGTGGTTGTCCATGACATCCACGTGCACGGCGTCGGCCTTGGCGATCCGGGCCAGCTCCGCCTCAAGGTTGACGAAATCGGCGGAGAGGATGCTGGGGTTGATGCAGCAGCGGGAATTGGCGGTCATATTTAGGCTTTCTTCCGGAACAGGGCCATGAACATGGCATCGGTCTGGTGCAGGTGGGGCCACAGCTGGGCCGTCTTGTTGTGGCCGGACTTCAGTCCCCCGGCCTGGGCCACCGATTCAAGCACGACGGAATCCAGCGCCTCGCCGGCGTCGAGCAGTTCGAGGTCCTTGTGGCGGCGCATGACATCTTCGACGACGGCGCTGGTCTCGGCCGGGTGCGGCGAGCACGTCACATAGGCCACCACACCGCCGGGCTTGACGGCCGCCAGGGCCGATTCGAGCAGCTCACGCTGCAGCGGTCCAAGTTCTGCCACGTCGGAGAGCTTGCGGCGCCAGCGGGACTCCGGGCGGCGGCGCAGCGCGCCCAATCCGGTGCACGGCGCGTCAACCAGGATGCGGTCGAAGGCCTGGGGCTGTTCGGTGCCGATCTCGCGGCCGTCGCCGGTGCGCACGGTCCAGACATCGCGCGGCACGGCCACCAGCGCCTGGGACACCAGCTTGGCGCGGTGTGGTGCCGGCTCGTTGGCCAGCAGCGTGGCGCCCGACTGCGCAGCCAGGGCGGCCAGCAGGGAGGCCTTGCCGCCGGGGCCGGCGCACAGATCCAGCCAGCGTTCGCCGTCGTCGGTTGAAGCGGTGGTGTGGACCGGGGCGGCGGCCAGCGCGCGGGCCACCAGCTGGGAGCCGACATCCTGGACGCGGACGCTGCCCTCGCGGACACCGGCCAAGCGGCCCGGATCGCCGCCGGAGGACAACGCGGAATCGGCCACCAGCGGACCCGGCGTGAACCCCTCCGCCAAGGCCTCGTCCAAATCGCCCAGGCCGGGCAGCGCCACCAGGTTCACCACGGGCGCGGCGTTGTCCGCCTCCAGCAGTGCCGTGATCTCCGAGACGTCGCGGCCGTGGCCCACCAGGGACTGGCGCAGGGCGCGCACAATCCACTCCGGGTGCGCGTGCTCAATGGCGGCCACCTTGACGGCGTCGGTCTGGCCCTCGGTCAGCTGCGCAATCCAGGTGGGCAGATCCTGGGCCGAGACCTTGCGCAGCACGGCGTTGATCAGGGCCGACGGTCCGGCACCGATGACGGCGCGGGCCAGGCCCACTGTCTGGTCCAGGGCCGCGTGGGCCGGGACGCGCATGGCCACCAGCTGGTGCACGCCCAGGCGCAGGGCATCCAGAATGGCCGGGTCCAAATCCTTCAACGGACGGTCCACACAGCGGGCCAGAATGGCATCGTAGGTGCCCTGGGCGCGCAGTGCGCCGTAGCTCAGCTCCGTCGCGAAGCCGGCATCGCGACGGTCCAGACGGTGGGCGCGGATCCGGGCGGGCAGCACCAGGTTGGCGTAGGCGTCCTCACCGGACACCGCGCGGAGCACCTCGAACGCTACGAGCCGCGCGGGATCCGCCGCACGCGTGCGCTGCCCGGGGGCCGCTGCGGTGAAGCTGCGCGAGGTGCTGCGGTTGCGCTCACGCCCGGAGGCATCGCGCCGCTTGGTGCCGCCTCCGCCGCCCCTGCCGGCGTTGCCGGGGCTGCCGCCCTGGCCACTGTTGCCGCCTTGGCGGTCATCGCCGCGGCCGCCCGTCGAGCTGCTCATTCAAACACCACATCTTCCTTTGTTGCCAGGCCTCGCGCCCAGTCCACTGCCTTCATAGCTTTTTTGCCCGCCGGCTGGACCTCGCCCAGCTGCACGGCGTGCGATCCGGTGCCCACCAGCACGGCCTTCGGCTCAAAGAGCAGCCGGCCGGGTGCCAGGGATTCGATGTCCGGGCGCAGGGCCACGGGCCCCACCTTGAAACGCTGCCCCGCCAGCACCGTCCAAGCGCCGGGTTCGCTCGTGACGCCGCGGACGCGGCGGTCGATGCCGTGGGCCGGACGGCTCCAGTCAATGTGCCCATCCTCCAACCCCAGCTTGGGGGCCAGCGTGATCTCGCCACTCTGCGGAACGGCCGCCACCATGCCGGACTCGATGCCGGTCAGGGTCTGGGCCAGCAGCACGGCGCCGCTGTGCGACAGCCGATCCAGCAGCACGGTGCTGGTGTCCGTGGGCAGGATGGACTCGGTCATCACGCCGTAGACGGGGCCGGTGTCCAGGCCGGCCTCCAGCAGGAACGTCGAGGCCCCCGTGACATCGTCGCCGTTGATCACGGAATGCTGGACGGGGGCTGCGCCGCGCCAGGCGGGCAGCAGGGAAAAGTGCAGATTGATCCAGCCATGCTTGGGGATGGCCAGGGCGGCCGGCGGAATGATGGCGCCGTAGGCCACGATGGCCGCCACATCCGGGTTCACCTCCGAGATGGCTGCGCGGGCGTCGTCGTCGATCCTGTCCGCCTTGATCACCGGGATGCCCAGCTCGGCGGCGCGGACGGCAACCGGCGACGGCGTGAGCACGCGCTTGCGGCCAATCGGCGCGTCGGGGCGGGTCAGGACGGCGACGACGTCGAAGCCACCGGAGACGAGCACATCAAGGGACGGCACGGCCACGGAGGGCGTGCCGGCAAAAAGAACCTTCACGCACTGGCTCCCAGGGTGGTGCCGAAGCTGGAACCGACCGTCTGGGCGCGCTTGGCAGCGGTCCGGGCGGTGACGGAATCATAGTTCGCATTGCGGATGGACTGCAGGGCGCTCTTGCGGTCCTCGCCCTCCAGCCGGTCCACGTACAGCTTGCCGTTGAGATGGTCCGTCTCATGGACAAAGCAGCGGGCCAGCATGCCGGTCGCCTCCATGTCCACGGGCTTGCCGTGCATGTCCACGCCCGTCAGGCGCACCCAGCGCGGCCGGCGGACCTTGAAGCCCAGGCCGGGGACGGACAGGCAGCCCTCGGCACCGTCGGGCTGGAAGTCATCACTGGCATCCAGCACGGGATTGACCACGTGGCCGCTCACGCCGTCCACGGAATAGGTGAACACCCGCTTGCCCACACCGATCTGCGGGGCGGCGAGGCCGGCACCCTGGACGTCAATCATGGTTTCCATCATGTCTTCGATCAGCTTTGCCAGCTCGGGACCGAATTCGGTGACTTCCTCGGCTGCTGTCCGAAGCACCGGGTCGCCGATGATGCGAATACTCAGGATGGCCATGCCGGTGTACCTCACTTTGGAATTGGCTGGGCGGACCGCTTCCGCGGCGCGCTACTGCTTGGCTCCCTAGTCTAGTTGTCCCGGCCTCCGGCGGCTCTACTGCGCCGGGGGTGAAATGGGGAACAGTGCCTGGCCGGCACCGCCTGCCTCCTTGGACGTCTGCCACACGCGGCGCAGGGCACAGAACTTGAACCAGTGGTATTTCAGCACCTCCGGATTGGCGCGCATGGCCCGCACCTCCGTTTCACCGATGGCCACGCCCAGCAGGATGGGATCCTGGCCGTACTTCCACTGCTCCCAGGTGCCGGCGGCGGCGTCGACGATGGACTCCTCGGCCTTCATCCCCGCCACCAGCTGCATGACCACCTTGTCATCAAGCGGTTTGACCGATCCGTTGCGGTCCGTCCCCTTGGTCTTGTAATCGATCAGGCAGAGCCGTCCACCGATGGTCGCGACCAGGTCCAACGTGCCTGCGTAGCCCACCTCCTTGTTCCACACCGTCAACTCGGGAGCCACGGGCTTGACCTGGTATTCCTTCCACCACGCGTCGAACTGGGCGGCGAAGCCCTCCTCGCCATTCTTCGCGAGCACATCGCGGGCCTCCTGCAGCTGGTGGCCAAGCCCCAGCTCACGCAGCGACACTTGCTCGCAGTAGTTGTGCACCCGGTCCCCGCGGGCGGCCGCGGCATCGCGGAACTGCTCGGCGGCATTGCTGGACTCCCGCACCAGGGTGCGCAGCTGGCCGGGGCTGGAGGCGGCGTCGGCCAGTTTGGGATGCTTCGCCATGGCTGTGGCGGCCATGTAGCCGATCCACCCGTCCAGGGTGTTGGCCTGCTGGCCGATCACCGTGGTGATGGAGGGAACCTCGGGGGCCTCCGTCAGCGAGCGGGCGTACATCCGGCCAAAATCAGTGGAGTGGGCCAAAGCGGGGCTAGTCATGGCTCAACTATTCCACTAGCCCCCGACACGCATCCAAACGCTCCCGGGGTCAAGCCGGCCAGGTGGGATCCGCCGTCGGGCTGCAACGCCGTCGCAGTTAAACACGGAAGGGAACCACCATGATGGCGGTTCCCTTCCGTGCATTCTTGGTGGGCGATACTGGGATCGAACCAGTGACCTCTTCCGTGTCAGGGAAGCGCGCTACCGCTGCGCCAATCGCCCAGAACGGGTTTCCCCGCCTGTGCAAAACTGCCGGACCCCAAGGAGTCCGGCAGCTTTGGTTGCATGCGAGCGGATGACGAGATTCGAACTCGCGACCCTCACCTTGGCAAGGTGATGCTCTACCACTGAGCCACATCCGCATGTTGTTGCTGTACTACTTTACCCGATTCAACACTCGATAACCAATCGAGCACCGGGTTCAACGTTGGACTTGCGTCCAGTTGAGTGGGCGATACTGGGATCGAACCAGTGACCTCTTCCGTGTCAGGGAAGCGCGCTACCGCTGCGCCAATCGCCCATTTTGCAATGGGATTTGCAAACCACCAAGAGTCTGGAGGTGGGAACGGGATTCGAACCCGTGTACACGGCTTTGCAGGCCGTTGCCTCGCCTCTCGGCCACCCCACCGTGTCAGCGTCCTGCATGTTGCATCCATTGGATACTACACGCAAGAACACCAATACAGTGTTCTGCGAGCGGATGACGAGATTCGAACTCGCGACCCTCACCTTGGCAAGGTGATGCTCTACCACTGAGCCACATCCGCAGAAGGAACGCTTGGCCCCGGTTTCTTTCGAACCGGGCCGCTGTGTTCCTTGCGTTGAAAACTGTACCCGACCATTTCCCGAACCACCAAATCGGCGGCCATCCAGGTGCCTGGCGGAGGCGGAGAAACCGCCCCGATCCCAGCATTGGCGCGGATTTTGCCCAACGCCGAACGAACTACAACGGTGTGATTCGATGGCCATTTCCGGCCAAAACCACACAATTTGGCACAAATTGCTTTTGTTGCCTGCGCCACATTCCCGCAATACCGCTTTCCCCGCTGGTTTGACCTTGGCCCCGCTGGTCGAGCCTGGGCCCTCGGCCGCGAGGGGCCCGCGGCGAGCTTGTGAGCTGTGGGAGCGGCTGGGGAACGAGACCTGGTGACACTGACGCATGCCCGCCGGCGACGTCGAATCCCTTCCAGGACGCAGTAACAGTCGCATCCTGGGCGGGGAACTGCGTCATGACCGCAGCCGCGCCCCTGGGTCTCGACAGGCTCGACCGACGGTGTCCCCGGCCGCCGTCGGCCAAGGAAGGTCTCGGCTTCACTCGACCAACGAATCGAGCCAGCAGCTGTGGCGGGTTTGCGGCGACGGAACCCGCCACAACTGCCGTGTCGATCTGAGAAGGGGACGACGACGGCGCACGGTTCCCCACTCTCGCGCCCATCGGGCTGCGGACCCACTCGCCCAGATGCAGGGCGCGGACGATTTCACTGCAAACTGGGGGCTTTCCGCGCCGATTATGCACTTCGGAAAGTTTCGTTTATGCTTTTTGAGCACGCAGGAACGGCAGGCATCACGCGGTGCAAAGGTGAATGTCCTACTACGTTTCTATGGGCGATTGGCGCAGTGGTAGCGCGCTTCGTTCACACCGAAGAGGTCACTGGTTCGAACCCAGTATCGCCCACCAACAAGAAAGTCCCTCTGAACAGCAGAAACGCTGTCCAGAGGGACTTTTTCGTTGCCTCAAACCCGTTTCGGGCAGGTGCACCGCTGAGGATGCCGTTAATCGGTTGGGGCCTAGGCATCAACCGGGCGGGGCCCCGGCGCCGTCCCGATCGACTCCATCCCCCGCAGCATGAGGCACGTCTGGTGCCTACCCTCTGCCATGGGAGCAATTGGAAAAGGCCAAAAGAATTCTGGTGTCGTCACGGGCATTCCTCACCCATTGCCCCGGCATGATGCGGATGCAGCCATGCCCCGGCGAGGGTCGTGGTTTTCCGCCGTACCTTGTCTTCGGAGTCGAGCCACCGATGGATGGGGCCGCGCCACCAGAATTGCGATCGAACGGCCGCCACCGGCACAGCTCTAGTGCAGCACCTTAAGGCCAATAACGCAGCCGACAATCCCCAGAACGAGCAGGATCTTCACCAGGGATACAGTCTCGGTACCCGTGGCCATGGCGTATCCGACCGTCAGCGCCGCGCCAATCCCCACCCAGACGGCATAGGACGTGCCCACGGGCAGCGTCCGCATCGCCCACGCGAGGCCGGCCATGCTGGCCACAATGGACACCGCAAAAACGATGGTGGGGCCAACCTTGGTGAAGCCGGCACTCTTGCCCAGCGCTGTGGCCCATACGGCCTCGAGCAACCCGGACACAATCAAAACGATCCACGCCATGACAAACCTCCCCACGCCGTCTTGTCGCTGTCCGGGTACGGCGCACCTCGTCCGGGGTGCCTGCTGGCTATTCAAGCATTCCACATTTCTCCGCGGCTGGCAGTTAGCTGCGACACACCCCAAATTCACCTCCTTGAGACCCTTGGCGGGCATGGAAACCGGGGTTAGGATCACTGGTGTTGGAGCAAAATGGCTCCGCCGGACGAAGGGAGGTGCCTGTTGTCTATTTTTGACGACATCAAGGGCAAGGCCGAAGAGCTGATCCACGGCCACGAGGACGTAGTCAAGGACGGCATCGAAAAGGTTGGTGACTTCATCGATGACAAGACCGGTGACAAGTTCAAAGACCAGATCGACGGCGCCCAGAGTGCGGCCTCCAACTTCGTAGACGGCGTTGCCGGCGAAGCAAAGCCGGAGGATCCGGCCTAGGAGCCTTGCCCTAAGAATTGCGTCAGAGGACGCCGGTACTGCCGAGAGGCGGAACCGGCGTTCTTGCACTTAAACGGCGTTCTTGAACTTAAACGATCAGTACGAAAGAAGCATCCATGCACCACAGCGCCCATTCGGCCGCCGATCCAGCCGACGCCGTCGACGCAGCAACCCGCCCTGAGCACCACCATCCCGCCGATCGTGGCATCTCCCGCCAAGTGGTCGCGGGAATCGTCACAGCGCTGGTGGGTTTCACGTCGTCGTTCGCGGTGGTGCTCGCCGGGCTCAAGGCCGTGGGTGCCACCGATGCGCAGGCGGCCTCGGGGTTGCTGGCGTTGACCCTCACCTTTGGGCTGGGCGTGCTGCTGCTGTCCTGGCGCAGCCGCGTGCCCGTCACGCTGGCCTGGTCCACACCGGGGGCCGCGCTGCTGGTGAGCACTGGAATGGTCGACGGCGGCTGGCCGGCCGCCGTCGGCGCGTTCCTGGCCGTGGGGGCCATGATCGTGCTCACCGGGCTGGTGCCGGCGCTGGGCAGCCTGATCGGCAGGATTCCGGTGGCGCTGGCGCAGGCCATGCTGGCCGGTGTGCTGCTCTCGCTTTGTCTGGCCCCGTTCAAATCCCTCGGTTCCACTCCCCTATTGGTTGCACCTGTCATCATCAGTTGGCTGGTGGTGATGAAGCTCGCCTCGCGCTGGGCCGTCCCGGTGGCTCTCGCCGTGGCCCTCGCCGTCATCGGCATCTACCTTGGCGCGACGGGGGCCAGCCTCGCGGGCGCCCCGCTCCTGCCGGCCCTGGTGTGGACGACGCCGGCGCTGAGTCTGCAGGCGCTGGCCGGCATTGCCCTGCCGCTGTTCATCGTCACCATGGCCTCGCAGAACATCCCGGGTGTGGCGGTGCTGAAGTCCTTTGGCTTCACCACGCCGTGGCGCTCGTCCATGGTGGTGACGGGAGTGGGCACCATGGCCGGTGCGCCGTTTGGCGGGCACGCCATCAATCTGGCGGCCCTCAGCGCGGCCCTGGCGGCGGGCGAGGAGGCCGGACACGACCCCAAGCGGCGGTGGATCGCCGCGTTCAGCTCCGGCTGGGCCTATCTGGTGCTGGCCGCGACGTCGGCGGCGCTGGTGAGCCTGGTGGCTGCGGCTCCGGCGGGGCTGGTGGAGGCGGTGGCGGGCCTGGCGCTGCTGGGCACCATGGCCTCGGCCATTGCCGCGGCCCTGCAGGACCCGCACGAGCGCATTGGCGCCATCGTCACGTTCCTGATGGCGGCGTCGGGCCTGAGCTTCGGCGGCATCGGTGCGGCCTTCTGGGCGCTGCTGGCGGGCCTGCTGGTGCGCTGGCTCCTCACCAGCCGCCGCAAGGCGCCGGTGCATTCAGCCCGGCAGGACGCCGAGGCCGCTTCCTGATGATGGACGCCCCGCTGTGTGAGGGCCGGGAGCGGGTCACGCGCCAAGGTGCCAGTTTGAGAAGGCCAGCCAGGCGTTGAGGTCCAGGACGTCGGGTGCGAGTGCGCGGGTCGCCGCGAAGTCCGCCTGGTAGGCGGGCGTTTCGGCGAACCAACGGAACATGGCGGCTGTGTCGCCGTAGGCGGCGATGGCCTCCAGCGGCAGTGCCTCGTACCGTGCGGGAAGGCCCGCATGGGCGCCAATGGCCTGGGCGATCTGCGAGCCGGTCAGGGTGTCGCCGGCGATCTCGACGCTGCCGCCCTCGACAGCGGTTCCGCCGAGCAGGATGGCCGCGGCTGCCCGGCCGATATCACGCACGGCGACCATCTGCAGCGCGATGCCGTCGGGAAGCGCCATTCGGACGACTACCTGGCCGTTCTCGACGCTCGTCATGAATCCGGACAGATTGTCCATGAAGAGGACCGGGCGGAGGAAGGTGTGGTGGATGCCCAGCGCTTCGATGTGCTCTTCGACACGGCGTTTGCTCTCGAAGTGCCCGATGCCCGTTTCCCGCTCGGCGCCACCGACGGAGCTGAACACGAGGTGTGGGACGCCGGCCCCGGCCGCGGCGTCGGCAAGAGCGATCCCGTCCGCCGTCTCCTGTTCGGTGCTGCTCTGGAACGGCGTGGTCATCGCGAACGCGGCATCCACGCCGTCAAACAGCGCCGCGAGCGACGCGGGGTCGGTGAAGTCGCCGACCGCCAGGTCGACTCCGCGCTCCGCCAAGGCCCGCGCCTTCGGGGTGTCCGGGTCGCGAACGAGGGCGCGCACCCGCGCGCCGTGGGCCAGCAGAGCGTCGATGACGGATCCGCCCTGCTTGCCGGTTCCGCCGACGACGGCGACCAAGGGCGCGCCGGTGGGTGCTGAAAAACGTGTCGACATGATGTTCTCCTCTGGACCAGTTGGACCATTAAGAAGAACGGAACCCAGGGCATGAACATTCCGGATGCGCCCACGGCGGGACGGACCCTCCACCGGCCGGGAGGAATTGAACGGCTAGGCGTCAGCTGGGCTCGTGCGTCTGGGCCTCGCGGGCCAGTGCCGTGAGGCGGGAGACAGCGCGGAAGTACTTCTTCATGTAGCCGCCGTTCATCATTTCCGGGGTGAAGAGCTCATCCAGCGGAACGCCGCTGGCCAGGATCGGCACATCCTTGTCGTAGAGCCTGTCGGCCAGCACCACAAAGCGCAGCGCCACCGACTGCTCGGAAATGGTGTGGACGTCCTTCCAGACGACGGCGTCCACACCGTCCAGCAGCTGGCGGTACCGGGAGGGGTGCACGCCGGCGAGGTGTTCCACCAGCGTGGCGAAATCGTCCACTGCCACCGTCTGGCCGTCAAACTCGCGCTTCATGGAGGCGTCCAGATCGCTGTTGTGCAGCGGCTTGGGCGGGGTGGGCAGGCCGCGGTGGCGGAAGTCCTCGCCGTCAATGCGCAGCACATCGAACTGGTCCGCCAGCACCTGGATCTCACGGGCGAAGTCGACGGCGGCAAAGCGGCCCTCACCCAGCGAACCGGGCAGCGTGTTGGACGTGGCGGCAAGCTTCACGCCGGCGTCGGCCAGCTCGCGCATCAGGCGGGACATCAGCACGGTGTCGCCCGGATCGTCCAGCTCGAACTCGTCGATGCACACCAGCGTGTAGTGGCTGAGCGCCTCCACCGTCTTGCGGAAGGAGAGCGCACCCACCAGGTTGGTGTACTCCACAAAGGTGCCGAAGGCCTTGGGGCCCTCCACCTGGTGCCAGAGCGAGGACAGCAGGTGGGTCTTGCCGACGCCGAACCCGCCGTCGAGGTAGATGCCGGCGCGGCTGGTGTCCTTTTTGGCCTTGCCGCCAAAGAGTTTGCGCAGGCCGGTGGCCTTGGTGCGGCCGATGGTGGAGCCGAAGTGCTCCAGAGCCTTGACGGCCGCGGCCTGGGACGGCTGCGACGGGTCCGGCCGGTAGCTGGCGAAGGAGACCTCGCCGAAGCGCGGCGACGGGTGGAAGCCCTTGAGCAGCTCATCCACCGACATCGACGGTTTACGGGAGGAGAGTTGCTCAAGCTGTACCAAGGGGGTCCATTCGTTGCGATGCCGGAAACGTCTGGTGCGGTAAAAATGCGCACCTGGGTGAAGGGTGGCCCGCGGGAGGGCCACAGCAAGAATACCGCCAACCAGGTGCGCACCATGTTGCGCCAGATTAACGCCGGGAATTTTTGAACCAGTGCTGTGGCTACGCTGTGGAGAGGGGAGCGCGGACGCTTGGGGCGCCCGCGCACCGAAACGACAACCATTGATCCAAGAAGTGAGGGCACTATGGCCGTTGCAGTTGAAACGAACGAGAAGTTCACCGCGTACGCGCACCCGGAGCGTCTGGTCTCCACGGCGTGGCTCGCCGAGGCCCTGGCCAGCGGCGCCACGGCCGATGGCTCCCTCGTGGTGGTGGAGTCCGATGAGGACGTACTGCTCTACGAGACCGGCCACATCCCCGGTGCCGTGAAGATCGATTGGCACACGGACCTCAACGATGAGGTAACCCGCGACTACATTGACGGCGCCGACTTCGCCGCCCTGGCCGCTGCCAAGGGCATTTCCCGCGACAGCACCGTGGTCATCTACGGCGACAAGTCCAACTGGTGGGCCGCCTACGCCCTGTGGGTCTTCACCCTCTTCGGCCACGAGGACGTCCGCCTGCTCGACGGCGGCCGCGACAAGTGGATTGCCGAGGGCCGCGGGCTCACGACGGACAAGACCGAGGCTGCCCCCGGCGAGTACCCCGTGGTGGAGCGCAATGACGCCCCGATCCGCGCCTTCAAGGAGGATGTCCTCGCGCACCTGGGCAAGCCGCTGATCGATGTCCGCTCCCCCGAGGAGTACACCGGCGTCCGCACCCACATGCCCGCCTACCCCGAGGAAGGCGCCCTGCGCGGCGGCCACATCCCCACCGCCGCCTCCGTGCCGTGGGCCCGTGCCGCAGCCGAGGACGGCACCTACCGCAGCCGCCCCGAGCTCGAGGCCATCTACCTGGACGAGGCCGGCCTCACCGCCGGCGACGACGTCGTGGCCTACTGCCGCATCGGCGAGCGTTCCAGCCACACCTGGTTCGCGCTGAAGTACCTGCTGGGCTTCGACTCTGTGCGCAACTACGACGGCTCCTGGACCGAATGGGGCAACGCCGTGCGCGTACCCATCGTCAAGGGCGCCGAGCGGGGAGAGGTTCCCGGAAGCAACTAGACGAAATGCGGGCCTCGGGGCCCGCATTTCTTCAGTACGCTTGAAGAGATGACTACTTACAAGTTGCCGGCCGCCCTGGCCGAGATTGTTGAAGACTTCCAGGCCCTTGACGAGCCCGAGCGCCTCCAGCTGCTGCTGGAGTTCTCCCGTTCGCTCCCGCCGCTGCCCGAGAGGTTGAAGGACCACCCCGAACTGCTCGAGCAGGTGGTGGAGTGCCAGTCGCCGCTGTTCCTGACCGTTGAGGCCGAGAAGCACGACGACGGCGACCGCGTGCGCCTGTACTTCCAGGCGCCTCCGGAGGCGCCGACGACGCGCGGCTTTGCCTCGGTGCTCTTTGACGGACTGGATGGGCTGACCGCCGAGGAGATCCTCGCCGTTCCCGATGACATGCCGCACCAGCTCGGCCTCACCCGGGCCATCACGCCGCTGCGCATGCGCGGCATGACGGCCATGCTGGGGCGCATCAAGCGCAAGGTTGCCGGCGGCCTGCGGGCCATCGAACCCACCGCGTAGCCCAATGGCCAAGACAACCAGGGTCAAGGGGTCGGCTGGAAAGCAGGCTCCGGGAACCCCCGCCACCGTGGCTTTGGCTGCGGCCGGCGTCCAGTTCACGGCGCACCCCTACGCCCACGACCCGGCGGCCTCCAGCTATGGGCTGGAAGCCGCCGAGGTTCTGGGCATCGACCCGCAGCGCGTCTTCAAGACGTTGATGGCCGATGTCGAGGGCACCCTGGTGGTGGCCGTCGTTCCGGTCAGCGGCTCCCTGGACCTGAAGGCATTGGCCGCGGCCGTGGGCTCCAAGAAGGCCGCCATGGCCGATCCGGCCGCCGCACAGCGCCGCACCGGCTACGTGCTCGGTGGCATCTCGCCCCTGGGCCAGCGCTCCCCCTCCCCCACGGTGGTGGATTCCTCCGCCCTGGGGTTGGAGACGATGCTGGTCTCCGGCGGGCGCCGCGGGCTGGACATTGAGCTGGCCCCCGGTGACTTGATTGCCCTCACCCGCGCGTCCGTCGCACCGATCGGCACCGGCGCCGCCTAGGACCGTCCCGGCGCCCCGAGCTGCAGAGGGCGCGGCTACTCCTCGCCGCCGTTGCGCGGAAGCTGGTAGCGGCCCAGCCGCGGGCGCAGCCAGGCATCCACCACGGCATCCCAGCGCACCGGATCCACGTTGTATTCCTTCGTGTGGCGGGCGTGGCTGAACGGCTCGAACTCCACCATTTCCGGGTTCTTCCGCGCCAATTCCGCCGTCGGGCCGTACGGCACAAAGTCGTCGTCGATGCTGTGGATGATCAAGGTGGGCGTGCGCAGCTCCACCGCCCGGACCACCCAGTCCATGCTTTTCAGATCGACGGGCGCGGCCAGCCCCGTGACGCGCCTGCCCAACGGGTGGGTGAGCATCAATTGGCCATAGCGCCCCACGGCCTCCGGCAGCCGGTTCAGCCGGGCCTGGTGGGCCAGCACGTCCACCCAATTGATCACGGGGGCATCGAGCACCAGCGCCTTGATGTGCCGGCGCAGCCTGCTGCGGTCCGCCGCCTGCAGGGCAATGGCACCGCCCATCGAATAGCCGAATAAGACAACATCGTGCGCACCGTGGGCCAGCGCGTACTCGATGGCGGCCTCCACATCGGCCCATTCGGTGACGCCGAGCCCATAGCGTCCATCGTCCGCCGCCGCAGCCTCTCCGTCGTTCCGGTAGGAGATCAGCAGCGAATTCAGACCCAGGGCACGCGCCGCGGGAACGGCGCGCAGGCCCTCCATCCTGGAGGTGCCGCGGCCGTGCACCATGATGGCCCAGGTGGCCAGCGGCTCATCCGCCGGCACCAGCCAGGCCGGTGCGGGGCCGCCGGGAAGTTCCAGGGTCACGTCCTCGCTCCCCAGGCCCAGCTGCGAGGGATGGGTGAAGATGGATCCCGACCACCAGCCCTGCCGCGCGTGGCGCAGGTCCCCCGCCGTGGTGCGGAGCACCTCGCGGGTGACGGTTCCCTCCCGGGGCACGTGGGAGATGATGCGGCCGACGACGGCGTGGCCGGCGCCGCGGTCGAAGAAGAGCCCGTAGCTGCCCTCCACGGTGGTGTCGGCGGTGGCTGGCAGGACGATCTGGAGTTTGGTGCCGTCGGGGATCACTGCCAGGATGGGCAGGTCCTCCTCACGGACCCGGTCCGGCGTCACCACCTTGCGCGCAAAGTAGCCGGCGAGGGCCGACGTCGTCGTCGCCACCACGGAGGCCCCCGCCACACCGGCAGCGGCGGCGAGCGCCGACCATTTCAGCCACGAGCTGCGTGTTTGTCCCGCCGTAGATGCCATGACTCCATTGTGTCCAATGGCTCCGGGCACGTCGAGCGGCACACCGGGGCGCGGCGAAAGCGGCGGCACAAATCGTGGGCCAAATCGTCGGGGGAAAAGCGGAACGAAAACGCGCCGCTGGCATACTCTTGGCACATGAGCGATTCGATCATCATCCTGACCGAGGAACCGCTGGTGGCCGCGGATGCCGCCAACATCACTCGCCTGTACGACGACGGTGACGACGTTGTGCTGGTGCTGCTGGTTCCGGCCGACACCAAGCGCAACCTCCTGGTCGATGTGGTGGACCAGTTGACGATGCTCGACCTGCCCGGAGCGCTGCGCGAGTTCCGCGAACACCGCGACGCCGAGACGGTCAAGGCCGAGGCCTCCGAGATCCTCGCCGCCTCCCTGGCGACGCTGGGGGCCGCCGGCGCCCATGCGACGGGCAGG
This sequence comes from Arthrobacter sp. 35W, assembly GCF_000482545.1. Lineage (GTDB taxonomy): Bacteria > Actinomycetota > Actinomycetes > Actinomycetales > Micrococcaceae > Specibacter. The sequence goes on along the minus strand of NZ_KI519454.1, from coordinate 927,799 downwards.
GTTGCGGAGGGCAACGCCGTCGACTCCCTGGTGGCGGAGGTCAAGGCCACCGACGCGCGGCAGGCCGTGGTGGTCACCCGCCCCCATGCACTGGCGGACACCTTCCGGCAGGACTGGGCCAGCCAGGCGCAGCACAAGCTGGGGCTTCCCGTGCTGCATTTGTACTCCGGATCGGGATTCATCGGGGACTCCTAGGCGTTACATAGTCATGAACACCGACGACACCAAGACCCCTGCCACCACCGCACCAAAGTTCGCCAGCATTGTGCCAGTGGTGAAGACCGACGAGCAATGGCGTGCCGAGCTGACGGCCGAGGAATACGCCGTCCTGCGCAAGGCCGGCACCGAGCGCCCCTACACGGGCGAATACTGGGACACCCACACCGAAGGCGTCTACGCCTGCCGCGCCTGCGGGACGGAGCTGTTCACGAGCAACGAGAAGTTTGATTCGCACTGCGGCTGGCCGTCCTTCTTCGCCCCCTTGGCGGAGGGCACGGTGAAGTACATCCACGACAGGACCATGGGCATGGACCGCGTGGAGGTGCGCTGCGCCGCCTGCGATTCCCACTTGGGGCATGTCTTCGAGGGTGAGGGCTACAACACCCCCACCGACCAGCGGTTCTGCATCAATTCCGTCTCCCTGTCGCTCCGCCCCACCCAGGCTGGCTGATTCCGGCACGGCGTCGAATGCCGCAGGCAGTGCACTTTCACGTGCGCCGCCTGCGGCATTCTGCATTCCCGGGTGCCGGCGCCGCCGGGCAACCCTTCCCGCTGCTGGGCCAGAGGTGCTCCGCATTGCGCCCGAGCATGACTGTTTCTTATGCTTATGCCAATTCGAAGTAAGTCTTGCTGTTCTGTTGCTACGCTCGATCCACAGCCTCCGGCCCCGCGAATCCATTGCGCGCAGGCCCTGCCGAGACATGAAGGACGTGGCAAGAAGTGAACACCGCACTCGACACCCAGGGCACCCCCCGAACCAGCGCCAAGAGCGCCATCCAGCACAACACAGCCATCCAGCACAGCCCAGCCATCCAGCACAGCAGCCAGGACAACGACGCCCTGGCCCTCTCCCCCGCCTGGCTCTCGCTCAAGGCCGCCGCAACGGCGCTGCAGCAGTTGCAGGTCAAGGACGGCTCCGTCCCCGTGGCGGGCGACCATGCCGCTGCGCGCACCCATGTCGCGGCCATCACCGCCGGCATCGCGGAACTGGCCCCTAACTTCCCCCACGACGGCGAGTACCTGCGCCTGCTCGTGGCCGATTTCCAGCACTGGGCCGCCGGGGACTTCGCCGTCCCGGACTTTCTGGACTCCCTGCTCGCCTTCGCTCCGCAGGAGCACCGCGTCAACGGACTGGGCCACCTGGTCCTCTTCCCCATGTACACGCAGAACGGCAGCACCAACCGCTTCGTCGAGGCAGTGCTCGTTGAGGTCATCTGGCCCGAGTTCATTGGCGAGCTGGAGGCCGGCGACTACTCCAACAAGCTCTTCGTACCGCTGCGCTTCATCGACTTCACCCCGGGCTACGACACCAACTCCGCGGTGCTCTTCCCGGAGAGCGTCGCCGTGCGCGAAACCCCCACCTTCACCTGGGGCGCCATCTTCCAGGACCGCGAGGCCGCCCGCTTCCGCCGGGTGCTCCGCGCCGCTGCGGAGGTCACATCCCTGGAACTGCCCGCGGATGCCGCCGAGCTGCTCGACAACCAGGCGCTGGCCCAGGAGACCTTTGTGATGTGGGACCTGATCCACGACCGCACGCACATGCGCGGGGATCTGCCCTTTGACCCGTTCATGATCAAGCAGCGCATGCCGTTCTTCCTGTACTCCCTGGAGGAACTGCGCTGCGATCTGACCGCCTTCCGCGAATCCGTCCGGATTGAACACGATGAGAACGCCTCCGAGGACGCCCGCAGGCAGGCCAAGCTGGTCCAGTACGCGGTGATCTTCGACAGGATCTTCCGCTTCGCCATCACCGGCTCCCGGGTGCGCAACTACGACGGCCTCGGCGGCCAGCTGCTCTTCGCCTGGATGCACCAGCACCACGTGCTGCACTGGACCGACACCAAACTGGCCATCGACTGGGAGTCCGTGCCCGACGTCGTCATCGCCCTGGGTGCGCAGATCGAGGAGCTGTACTGGCGCTCCATCGACCGCCCCAAGACGGCACACTGGCTGGCGGCCTACGAGCTCATCTCGGCCACCGTCACCCCGAACCCGGCCTCCGTCTGGGCCAAGGGGCCGGATGCGCTGCCGCTGGACGGCGCCCCGCGCGGGTTGACCGACCAGGTGCTCGACGACGAGTTCCCGCTCTCCATGTTCTATGAGGCGCTGGAGAAGAAGATGCGCCCGGTGATCGACTCCACCTCCGGCATCACGGGAGCCAGCGACATGTCAGGCACCAACGCCGCACACGCCGCCTAAGTGGCTACGCTGGGAACTGTGCCCCACGGAAGCGAAAAACCACTTGTCCTGATTGCCGGCGGCAGCAGTGCCGCCGGCATCGCCACGGCCTCGGCCCTGCTCGGCGCCGGCATGCGCGTGCTCACGGTGGGCTCCGATGCCGACCGCATCCGGGCCGCGGCCGATGCCGCCGGCCCTGCAGTGGTGCCGCTGGTGTGCGACCTTGCCGATCCGGTGGACGTCGCACGCCTCGCCGAGGTCGTCCACCGGGACTTCGGCCCGCTGGATGGGCTCATCCAGCTGGTGGGCGGCTGGCGCGGCGGCAAGGGAATTGCCGGACAGTCGGACGAGGATTGGGACGTGCTGCACCGCAACGTTCTGACGACGCTGCGCAACACCTCGCGGGCCTTCTACGCGGACCTTGACGACTCCGCGGCCGGCAGGTTGGTGATTGTCTCCTCCACCTCCGTCACGGCCCCGACGGCCGGCAATGCCAACTACGCGGCGGCCAAGGCAGCGGCAGAGGCGTGGACTCAGGCAGTCGGCCAGGGGTTCGCCTCGGGCACCGGCCGCGGCGCCGCCGTCGTGCTGGTGGTCAAGGCCCTGGTGGATGACGGCATGCGCGCCGCGTCCCCCGAACGCTCCTTCCCCGGCTTCACCGGCGTTGCACATCTGGCCGACACCATAGTTGGCTTGTTCACCCAGCCAGCGGACGCCGTCAATGGCGCCCGCATCGACCTCTCCTGACTTTAAGGCGGATTCTCCACGTGACTGACAGCAGCTTCACCGCATTGCACGACACCGCACTGCGCGGCTTTGCCTCGGACAACTACTCCGGCGTCCATCCCCAGGTGCTGGCGGCCATGGCCGCCGCCAATGACGGCCACCAGGTGTCCTATGGCGAGGACGTCTACACGGCGCGGCTGCACGAGGTCATGGCGGAGAAGTTCGGCCGCCCCGTGGAGGTCTTCCCGGTTTTCAACGGCACTGGCGCCAATGTGCTGGCCCTGCAGTCGCTGCTGCCACGCTGGGGTGCGGTGGTCTGTGCGGCCACGGCCCACATCAACTGCGATGAGAATGGCGCGCCGGAGCGGGTGGGCGGCATGAAGCTGCTGGCCGTTCCCACTCCCGACGGCAAACTGACCCCGGATCTCATCGACAAGGAGGCCTGGGGCTTTGGCGACGAGCACCGCGCCCAGCCGCTGGCCGTCTCCATCACCCAGACCACCGAGCTGGGCACCTGCTACACGCCCGAGGAGGTCAAGGCCATTGCCGACCACGCCCACTCCCTGGGCATGAAGGTGCACATGGACGGCGCACGGCTGGCCAACGCGGCGGCACATCTGGGCGTACCCCTGCGCGCCTTCACCTCCGACGCCGGTGTGGACGTCCTGTCCTTTGGCGGCACCAAGAACGGGCTGATGTTCGGCGAGGCAGTGGTCGCCCTGAACCCCGAGGCCACCGATGGCCTCATCTACCTGCGCAAGATGAACATGCAACTAGCCTCGAAGATGCGCTTCATCTCCGCCGGGTTCATCGCCCTGCTCGAGGGAGACCTGTGGCTTCAGTCCGCGGGCCACGCCAACGCGATGGCCACCCGGCTGCGCGCCGCTGTGGAAGGGCTCGACGGCGTCGTCCCAACCCAGCCCACGCAATCCAACGGCGTCTTTGCCATCCTGCCCGAGGGTGTGGCGGACCGCCTGCGGGAGGCCTTCCGGTTCTACGACTGGAACGAGGCGGCCCGCGAGGTGCGCTGGATGTGCTCGTTCGACACCACCGAGGCGGACATCGACACCTTTGCCGAGGCCATCCGGGCCGAGCTCTCGCGCTGACCGGACATCCTACGTCCGCACCGGCGGCAGGAACGCCATTCGGCGCGCCTGCCGCCGTTTGTGGTGCTTGGCACATAATCTGCCATGGTGAGCGCGCTAGCACAGCTACCTTCAGACTTCCTGACCGCCCTGGCCTCCCTCCGGGAGGGCCGGTGCCGCCCGGAGCTTCGGTTGTCCGAACTACCGGCCCCCGCCCGGCTGGCCCCCTTCTCCGTCGCACTGGAGGCCGAAGTGGCCCCTGCCCCGGCACCGGGGCTCCATGTGGTGGGCAGCCACCAGCCCCTTCACCTGCCGCCGGCCTCCGCCGTCACGGGCGAGCCAGAGCTGGCCACCGGCCGCTTCATCCTGCTGCACGACCCGGCGGGCTCCACCATCTGGGACGGCACCTTCCGCATCGTCACCTACATCCGGGCCCAGCTGGAGGCCGAGCTCGGCAATGACCAGATGCTCGGTTCGGTGGCCTGGACGTGGCTGGTCGATGCCCTGGAGAACCACGACGCCGGCTACCGCGAGGCCGGGGGCACGGCCACCCGCATCCTCAGTGAGAGCTTCGGCACGCTGTCCGAGCGCGCGGATTCCATCGACATCGAACTGCGGGCCTCCTGGACGCCCGACGGGCCGGATGTGCAGGCGCATTTGGAAGCCTGGAGCGACATGGTGTGCACCTTTGCCGGCCTTCCACCGCTCCCCGAGGGCGTCAGCGCACTGCCCCGGCTGCGGCGCAACTAGCGTCGAGGCCGGTGTCAGCGGGTCCGCTCGGTAGACTGGAAGCATCATGACCAGCTCCAGCACCCAAAAGCGCACCCGAGTCCGCAGCGGCAGAACGCCCCGCTCGGCAGCCCCGGCCACCACTTCCGCCACCGATTCGGCCGCAGCCCTGCTGGAGTCCGGACCGTCCAACGGCACAGACGGCTCAGAGGACATCAATGACTCCGCCGAGGGCGGCCTGCCGCCCATCACGGTGAACGGCCAGTCATTGGACCTCTCGGACATTCCCGCCGTGGTTGAGCTGGACACCCCCCGCGACGGCGTTCCGCATGTGATCGCCACCCCCGAGGGTCTGGCCCGCTGCGCCGCCGCCCTGGCCGCCGGCACCGGCCCCGCCGGCGTCGACGCCGAACGCGCGTCCGGCTTCCGCTACGGACAGCGCGCCTTCCTGATCCAGATCCGCCGCGAGGGCGCCGGCACCTGGCTCATCGACCCGGAGCCCTTCGAGGACCTGGCCATCATCAATGACGCCCTGCGCGGCGTGGAGTGGATCCTGCACGCCTCCACCCAGGATCTGCCCTGCCTTGCCGAACTCGGCATGTGGCCTGACATGCTCTTCGACACGGAGCTGGCCGCCCGGATCGCCGGCATGCCGCGCGTGGGGCTGGCCGCCGTCATCGAGAACCTGCTCGGCTTCGGCCTGGCCAAGGAGCACTCCGCCGCCGACTGGTCCACCCGCCCGCTGCCCGAGCCGTGGCTTCGCTACGCCGCCCTGGACGTCGAGGTGCTCGCCGAGCTGCGCGAGGAGCTCGTTGAGCTGCTGGCCGCCACGGGCAAGCTGGACTATGCCGAACAAGAGTTCGAGGCGATCCTGGCCGCCGGCCTGCCCGAGCCCAAGACGGATCCGTGGCGCCGCACCACAGGCACCCACCAGCTGCGCAACAAGCACCAGCTGGCCGCCGTGCGTGAGCTGTGGAATGAGCGCGACCAGCTCGCCCGCAAGCGCGACGTCGCCCCCGGCCGGTTGATCCCCGACTCCGCCCTGGTGGCGGCCGCCAAGGCCATGCCCTCCACAGTGCCCCAGCTGCTGGCCGTCCACGGCTTCCACGGCCGCGCGGCCTCCCGCGAGGCTCCGCGCTGGCTGCGCGCCATCACCACGGCACGGGACCTGGCGCCGTCGGAGCTGCCGCCGCTGCAGGTCTCCACCAACGCCCCGCCGCCCCCGCGCGTGTGGGCCGACCGCGATCCCGTCGCGGCCGCCCGCCTTGCCACGGGGCGCCGCCTGCTGGGCGAGCTGGCCAAGGAACTGAACATGCCGGTGGAGAACATCCTGACGCCGGACTACCTGCGCCGCGTCACCTGGCGCCCGCCGGCGGACACGTCCAGCGCCGGGATCGCCGCCGAGCTCGCCAATCTGGGCGCCCGCCGCTGGCAGGTGGAGCATGTTGCCCCGTTGCTGGCCGGCGCATTCGCCAACCCGGATCCGCTGCCCGTCAAGGAACCCAAGGCCGCCAAGGGCGAGGAACTCTAGCCGAGACGCTTCCCGCCGTGATCTGCGCCACGCTTGCACCCTAAGTTACCGACGAGTAACATAACTCTTGACGCCGTCGGGCGCCCCTTTCGGGCTGCTCGGCACCCAAGTCTCGACGAGGAGTTACAGGTGGAGAAAACCCGGCAGATTAGAGACGTCGTCTTTGTGGACGGGGTCAGGACGCCGTTTGGCAAGGCGGGCGAGAAGGGCATCTACGCCGGCACCCGCGCCGACGATCTTGTGGTCAAGTGCATCCGCGAACTGATGCGCCGCAACCCCTCGCTGCCCGCCGCCCGTGTCGATGAGGTGGCCATCGCCGCCACCACGCAGACCGGCGACCAGGGCCTGACCATCGGCCGCACCGCAGCCCTGCTGGCCGGGCTGCCCAAGTCCGTGCCCGGCTTCGCCATCGACCGCATGTGCGCCGGGGCGATGACGGCAGTGACCACCACCGCATCGGGCATCGGCTTCGGAGCCTACGACGTCGTCATCGCCGGCGGCGTGGAGCACATGGGCAACCACCCGATGGGTGCCGGCGCGGACCCTAACCCCCGCTTCATGGCGGAGCGCCTGGTGGACCCCGCCGCCCTGAACATGGGCAACACGGCCGAGAACCTGCACGACCGCTTCCCGGCCATCACCAAGGAACGCACGGACGCCTATGCCCTCGCCAGCCAGCAGAAGCTGGCCGCCGCGTACGCCAACACCCAGATCCAGCCCGATCTGGTCCCCGTCGCCACCATGAAGCCCGAAGCCGGCTGGGCCCTGAACAGCGTGGACGAGCCGCCGCGGCCGGGCACCACCCTTGACGATCTGGCGGGCCTGCGCACCCCCTTCCGCGCCCACGGCCGCGTCACCGCCGGCAATGCCGCAGGTTTGAACGACGGCGCGACGGCGGCCCTGCTGGCCTCCGCCGAGACGGCCGAGGAACTGGGCCTGCCGGTGAAGATGCGGCTGGTCTCCTACGCCTATGTCGGCGTCGAGCCCGATGTCATGGGCATCGGCCCGGTCCCGGCCACGGAGAAGGCCCTGAAGCTGTCCGGACTGTCCATCGAGGACATCGGACTCTTCGAAATCAATGAGGCCTTTGCCGTGCAGGTGCTGTCCTTCCTGGACCACTTCGGCATCGCCGACGACGATCCCCGGGTGAACCGCTACGGCGGCGCGATCGCCGTCGGACACCCGCTGGCTTCCTCCGGCGTGCGCCTGATGAACCAGCTGGCCCGGCAGTTCGAGGAGGACCCCTCGGTCCGCTACGGCATCACCACCATGTGCATCGGCCTGGGCATGGGCGCCACCGTCATTTGGGAGAATCCCCACTGGGAACCGGCCGCCGAGGTTTCGCTCCCCACCCGCCCCCTAGCTTCGCAAGCTCAGCCAGGGAACCCTGCGGCCGTGGCCCCAGGCTCAACCACCGAAGGGAGCGCCGCATGAGCGCCAAGGATTTCACCGAACTCGCCGAGCTCTTCCCGGACGAGGTCGTCACCCATTCCTACATCCAGGACGTGGCCCTTCCTGGGAACGCCGGCACCTTTGCCCTGATCACCCTGGACAACGGGCTGGACCACCGCCGCCCCACCACGCTGGGCCCCAACACCCTTGTGGAACTGGGCACCGTGCTGGAGGCCCAGCGCGAGCGGGCCGCCCGGGGCGAGATCACCGGCGTCGGCGTCACCGGCAAGCCGTACTTCCTGGTTGCTGGCGCGGATCTGTCCGCCATCAAGAAGCTCAGCAACCCCGAGGCCGGCATTGCCATGGCCCGGCTCGGCCACGATGTCTACTCCACGCTGAGCGACCTCGGCGTCCCCAGCTTCGTCTTCATCAACGGCCTGGCCCTTGGCGGCGGGCTGGAGATCGCCCTGAACGCCAACTACCGCACCGTCTCCACCGGCGCCGGCGCGCTGGGCCTGCCCGAGGCGTTCCTGGGCCTGGTCCCGGGGTGGGGCGGCGTGTACCTGCTCCCCCGCCTGATCGGACCGGCCAACGCCGTGAAGGTCATGCTGGAGAACCCGCTGGCCAACAACCGCACGCTCAGTGGACCGGCGGCCTTTGAGCTGGGCATCGCCGATGCCCTCTTCGAACCGGCCGACTTCGTCGAGCAGTCCCTCGCCTGGGCGGCCAGGGTCATCACCGGCCAGACCACGGTGGAGCGGCCCAACGCCGTCGCCGAGCCGTTGTCCGCGGCCGACGACGCCGCCTGGGATGCCGCCGTCGCCGGTGCCAAGGCGTATGTGGAGGCCAAGACCTCCAATGCCGCTCCAGCACCGGGCCGTGTCATCGACCTGCTCGAGAAGGGCAAGACCTGGACCAAGGCCGAGTCCTTCGCGGCCGAGGACGTGGCCCTGGGCGAGCTCATCCAGACGGACGAGTTCCGCGCCACGGTCTACGCCTTCCTCGACCTGGTGCAGAAGCGTGGCAAGCGCCCCGCCGGCGCACCGGACGCCAAGCTCGCCCGGCCCGTCACCAAGGTGGGCGTGGTGGGCGCCGGCCTGATGGCGAGCCAGTTTGCGCTGCTCTTTGCGCGCCAGCTCAAGGTGCCGGTGGTCATGACGGACATCGACGCCGAGCGCGTGGACAAGGGTGTGGGCCACGTCCACGCCGAGGTGGACAAGCTGCTGGCCAAGGGCCGGATCAGCCCCGACGCCGCCAACCGCACCAAGGCCCTGGTCACCGGCTCGGTGTCCAAGGCCGCCTTCGCCGACGCCGATTTCGTGATCGAGGCCGTCTTTGAGGAATTGAACGTCAAGAAGGCGGTCTTTGCCGAGGTGGAGGAGATCGTCTCCCCCGAGTGCATTCTGGCCACCAACACCTCCTCGCTGTCGGTCACGGCCATGGCCGCGGACCTCAAGCACCCGGAACGGCTGGTGGGCTTCCACTTCTTCAACCCGGTGGCCGTAATGCCGCTGCTGGAGATCGTCCGGGCCCCCGAGACCGACGACGCCGTGCTGGCCACAGCGTTCGCCACGGCCAAGACCCTGCGCAAGACGGCGGTGCTGGTGAAGGATGCCGCCGCCTTCGTGGTGAACCGTGTGCTGCTGCGCCTGATGAGCGAGGTCTTCGCCGCCTTTGACGAGGGCACGGACGCCGCCACGGCCGACGGCGCGCTGCGCCCCATGGGCCTGCCCATGACGCCGTTCAACCTGCTCGCCATGGTGGGCCTGCCTGTGGCCCAGCACGTCACGGAGTCCATGCATGCCGCCTTTGGCGAGCGGATTGCCGTCTCGGCAAACCTGCAGCGGCTCATCGATGCCGGCAGGAAGAGCATCTGGGAAACGGCGCCGGACGGCAGCCAGTTTGTCCCGCAGGAAACGCTTGACCTGCTGTCCTTCGGCAGCAACCCCTCCACGGCGGAGCAGCTGCTGGTCCGCACCCAGGACGCCCTGGCCGAGGAGATCGGCCTGATGCTGGCCGAGGGAGTAGTCGCCGGCCCGGAGGACATCGATCTGTGCATGATCCTTGGCGCCGGCTGGCCGATGCACCTGGGCGGCATCACGCCGTATCTGGACCGCGTGGGCGCCTCGGTGCGCGTGAACGGCCACCCGTTCCACGCCCCGGTGCTCGCCTCGGTCTAGCAGCGCAGTCGAGAACGACGGCGGCCGTCCCACCACCGGGACGGCCGCCGTCGTCGGTCCCACCAGATTCGGCTCCCTCAAATTCGCCTCCGGCAGACTCACAGCAAGCGTCCAAGGAGTTCTGGCAGACTGGGAAGCATGACGATTGAGCCCACACTGACCCGCCGCACCGTTTTGGGTGTCTCAACCGCCGCCTGCGGCCTCGCCCTCGCCGGTTGTTCCGCGACGAGCCAGGGAGCCGAACCGGCAGGCAGCACCCCCGCACCCATCCCCACGTCCTCCTCCAGCACGCCGGTGCAGGTGGGCAGGCTGGCGGATGTCCCCGTGGGCGGCAGCGCCGCCGGCAAGGCCAATGGCAAGGGTGTGCTGATCTTCCGCCCCGATGAGACCACTGTGCTGGCCTACAGCGACGTCTGCACGCACGCCGGCTGCACGGTGGCGGCGGCCGGCACCAAGTTCACCTGCCCGTGCCACGGCTCCACCTTCAAGGCCGAGGACGGCACGGTGGTGGTCGGCCCCGCACGCCAGGCACTGGAGCGCTACGCCGCCGCGATCGACGGCGAGTTCATCACCGTCAGCATCTAGGCGGCCCTCCCTTTTCGCGTCGCAACCATGTGTGGCCGGGCCCGTACGGGCCCGGCCACAGTCATTTGATCCGGCTCCCTAGAACAGGGCGACCTTCGGCACCACCGGGAAGATGATGTCGAGGGCGGCCAGATCCTCGGTGCTGGGAACCCAGGACGCGGCCGCCGCATTGGCCTGCACCTGGGCCACCGTCGTCGCGCCGGCGATGACGGAGCCCACGGACGGGCGCGAGGCGAGCCAGGAGAACGCTACCTGGACCTCGCTGACGCCACGATCCGCGGCGAAGGCGGAGAACTCCTGCAACTGGCCGAAATCGGCCTTCTCCAGCAGGTTCTGCCGCGAATGCGTCAACCGGCTGCCCTCGGGGGCCTTTCCGGAGCTGTACTTGCCGGTCAGCAGGCCGTTGGCCAGCGGGAAGTACGGAAGCACGCCCAGCCCGTAGGCCTCGGCGGCCGGGGTGACCTCAAGCTCGGCCCGGCGGTCCAGCAGGTTGTAGTGGTTCTGGCTGGAGATGAACGGCGTGTAGCCACCCATCCGGGCGGTGAACTCGGCGTCGGCAATCTGCCATCCGGCCCGGTTCGAGTGACCAATGTAGCGGACCTTGCCGGCGGTGACCAGATCGTCCAGCGCGGCGAGGGTCTCCTCGACGGGGGTTTCATTGTCCGGGGTGTGGAACTGGTAGAGGTCGATCCACTCGGTGCCCAGGCGGCGCAGGGAGGCTTCCGCGGCCTTGATGATGTACCGGCGCGAGCCGCGGCGGCCCCAATCGGCACCGTTGGCCCCGCCCATGTCCAGACCGAACTTGGTGGCGACGATGACGTCGTCGCGTCGTCCCACCAGCGCCTTGCCCAGCATTTCCTCGCTGAGGCCCGGCGTCTTGCCGTAGACATCCGCCACGTCGAAGAGCGTGATGCCGGCGTCGATCGCTGCGTGGATGACGGTGTCGGTGCCTTCTTGGGTTTCGGTGGGCGTGCCGTGGCGGCCCAGATTGTTGCAGCCGAGTCCGACGACGGAAACGGTGAGTCCAGAGTTGCCTAGCTGGCGGTAGTCAGTCATGGATCCACCCTATCGGCCCCGGCAGGGAAGGATTGAGGGTGGAATCATCCGGCGGCGGGGTTCAGGCGGCCGCCACGGCACGCGCCACGGCCGCGATGGAGGCCTCGACGTCGGCGGCATCGGTGGACCAATTGCTGACCGAAATGCGCACAATCTCCCGGCCGCGCCACCGCGAGCCGGACATCCACACCGTCCCATCCTCGATGAGCAGCTCCGCGACCCGGCGGGTCTTCTCATCGGAGCCGAAGGCCAGCGAGATCTGGGTGAAGACGACGTCGTTGAGCACCTCCACCCCGTCCAGCGCGCCCAGCCCCTCCGCCAGCGCTCTGGCGTTGGCCGCCAGGGACTCGATGAGGGCAATGGCACCGCTGCGCCCCAGCGACCGCAGCGCCGCCCACACGGGGACTCCGCGGGCCCGGCGCGAAAACTCCGGGACCCGTTCGAAGGGATCGCCCGGGCCGTCGTCGTCCTGGATGAAATAGCTGGTGTTCACGCCGAACTCGGCCCGCAGGACGTCCGCCTGGGCCACCATGGCAATCCCACAGTCATAGGGGACGTTGAGCGTCTTGTGGGCATCGGTGGCCCACGAGTCGGCGGTGTCCAGCCCGTCCACCAGGTGCCCGAAGGCGGGGCTGGCCGCGGCCCACAGGCCGAACGCGCCGTCCACATGCACCCACGCGCCATGCCGGTGGGCGAGGGCCACGGCCTCGCGCATGGGGTCGAAGGCGCCCGAGTGGAGGTTGCCCGCCTGCAGGGCCACGATCACCGGCCCGTCGATTGCTTCCAAAGCCTCGGACAAGGCGGCCGGGATGATGCGCCCCTGCTCATCCGCGGCGACGGCCACGGGGGCGCCCAGACCCAGATAGCGCAGGGCGAGGTCGATGGAGACATGCCGCTCACCACCCACCAGCACGGTGATGCGCGGCGCACCGCTGAGCCCGTCCCGCTGGACGTCGTGGCCGAGGCGGGCCAGGACGCTCCGCCGGCCGCAGGCAAGCCCCGTGAAGTTGGCCATGGTCGCATCGGTGGTGAAGCCGACGCCCGATGCCCGGGGCAGGTTGAGCAGGTCCAGCAGCCAGCCTCCTGCGGCCTCCTCGGCCGCGGCGATGGCGGGTGTGGCATAGCGCAGCACGGCGTTCTGGTCCCAGGCGCTGACCATCCAGTCCGCGGCGAGGGCCGCCGGGAGCGTGCCGCCGATGACCCAGCCAAAGAACCGGCCGGAGGGCATGGCCATTAGACCGGGTTCGGCCAGGGCAGCCAGCTCGTCGACGACCGCGGCGGGGTCCGTGGGGCCGTCGCGCAGCGGCCCGCCGAACAGCGGAACCAGGGTGTCGGCGTCGGCCGTGGGGCCCATCCGGCGGGTGGACAGCGACTCCAACCACGCAAGCGAGTGCTCCCGCGCCCGGTCAAGGGCCCTGGCATAGGCGTCCATCTCGGCAGACATGGTCCCATGCTAGCCCCGCACATGCCCGCCCGACAGGGGAAGAGTCCCGGTGGATGAGCCAGCGACGCAGCTCCCCTTCCGGGATGCAGTACTAGACGCATCCTGGAAGGGGAACTGCGTCACGAATGCACTTGCGCGTCCCGGAGGTCCCGGACCTAGAGGCTGAAGGCTCCGGGCTTGGGTTGGTGCTTGGCCTTGATGGCGGAGAGATCGTCGTAGGGGGCGACGCCGATGCTGAGCTTGGTGAAGTCCTGCTTGGCTTCGCGGATGGCGATCTTGATGCCGGCGACGGCCTTGGCCGCGTCCGGGCTGAGGGTGTAGATGTTCAGCTTGCCGGTGCCGTGGCCGCCCGCGACGATCTCCGTGCGGTCCACCACGCCGATGCCGCGCCAGGCGAAGTAGGAGGTGATGGCCTCGGAGGCCTTGCGTTCCAGATACTTGTCGCGCTCCCCCGCCGCAGAGTTCTTCAGGGCAAACTGGGCCACAACCCAGGACTGCTCAGCCAGCGGCACCTCGGCAAAACCGTCGGTGACACACTGGTCGTGGAACGCGGCCAGCAGGGCCTCGGCCTCGGCGACGTCTGCCACCTTGTTTTCCTTGGTGGAGCTCTGGAAGCCCACCGGTCCGTGGTTCACCACAAACCAGACACCGTCGTCGTCCGCGTCGCGCGCGTCAATGTCATCGGCGCCGTCGGCATCCTCCGGTTCCGGTGCGTCGATCCATGCCTCGCGGAAGCTCAGTGCCCCGTCGTCGTCCTTCTTGTACAGCCTGACGATGCTCATGCGTCTACCCTTCCCTTGGCGAACCAAGCGGTGTCTCGTCCGTCAAATGGTGCCGCTCCGTCGGTGACGGCGGCAAAAATCCGCTGGCATTCAGCCTCGATGGCCGCCGCTACTGCGGGCGGATAGTCCATCAGCACCCGGTGTTCGGCGAACTCGTCCTCATCATCGATGAAGACGCCGCGCGACCGGGTGGAGATGACATCGAGGTCCATGTCGATCATGTGGAACTCAAAAATGCCCGGCCGAATCTGCTGCCAGTCCAGATCCAGGGCCAGGTCGATGTACATGCGGCAGCCCGTGGGGTGCGCGTCATCGTAGAACGTGGCCACCCAGCTGCCCGTGTGCGGGATCAGCAGGACGGCATCGGATTCCGTGTAGAGGGCCGCTCCCGGGCGGGAGATGAACTCGTTGGTGCCCTGGAAGATCCAGTGGCCGTGTTCGTCCGTACCCAGATAGCGCCCGGGGACCACCCAATGCGCCTTGCCGTTGAACTTGCGGTTCCGTGCCACCACCAGATCGCCCGGCTGGATCCCCACGGGGGCGGGATGTGCGCCGGTGCTCACAGGCGGGGCAGCTGTCCGGTGCGGGGGGCTTCCTGGCCCGGCAGCGGACGGGCGAAAGGAACCTTGGTGCCCAGCACCTGCTCCACGATGTCCTGGGCCACACGCGGGGCGGTCAGGCCAATGCGCTCCAGCACCTGGGACCGGCTGCCGTGCACCAGGAACTCGACGGGCAGGCCCACCTCGTTCAAGGCCGTGTCCACGCCGGCCGCCCGCATTTCCTGGCGGATGCGCGAGCCCACGCCGCCGGCCCGGACGCCGTCCTCCAGGACCACCACGATGCGGTGCTCGGAGGCCAGCTGGACCACGGACTTCGGCACGGGCAGCACCCAGCGCGGATCCACGACAGTGGAGCTGATGCCCTGGGCCCCGAGGCGCTTGGCGACATCCAGGGCCATCTCGCTCATCGAGCCGACGGACACGAGCAGCACGTCAAAGCTGCCGTCGTCGGAGGGGCGCCGGGCCAGGACGTCGACGCCGTCGGCAAGCCGTTCCAGCGCCTTGACCTCCGGCCCCACCACACCCTTGGAGAAGCGGACCACCGTGGGGGCGTCCGAGACGGCCACGGCTTCGCGGAGCTCCTCGCGCAGGCGCACGGCGTCGCGCGGGGCGGCCAGGTGCAGGCCGGGGATGATCTGCAGCATCGCCATGTCCCACATGCCGTGGTGGCTGGGGCCGTCGGGGCCGGTGACACCGGCACGGTCCAGGACCACCGTGACGCCGGCCTTGTGCAGGGCCACATCCATCAGCAGCTGGTCGAAGGCGCGGTTGAGGAAGGTGGCGTAGATGGCGACCACTGGGTGCAGGCCGCCGAAGGCCATGCCCGCGGCGCTGGTCAGGGCATGCTGCTCGGCGATGCCGACGTCGAACACGCGCTCGGGGTGATTGGCCGCCATCTTGTGCAGGCCCACCGGGATCAGCATGGCCCCGGTGATGCCGACGACGTCGGGCCGCTCATCGGCGATGTCGGCGATTTCATCGGCAAAGACGGAGGTCCAGGACTTGCCGCTGGGCGAATCCATCGGCTCCCCCGTCTCCGGGTCGATGACGCCGACGGCGTGGAACTGGTCCGCTTCATGGGCGCGGGCCGGCGCATAGCCGCGGCCCTTTTCGGTGATGGCGTGGACGATGACCGGGCCGGCATAGTTGCGGGCGGTGGCCAGTGCGGCCTCCATGGCCTTCTGGTCGTGGCCGTCCACCGGGCCGATGTACTTCAGGCCCAGATCGTCAAAGAGGCCCTGCGGGGCCCACCAGTCCTTGACGCCCTTCTTGGCGGCGTGCAGGCTCTTGTAGATGAACTGCCCGGCCAGATTGCCGGACTGCAGCTTCTGCTTGGCCCAGCTCATGGTGTCTTCGTAGCGGCGGTGCGTGCGGACCTGGTCGATGGCCGGGCGCAGCGAGGCGAGGTAGTCGGCCAGGCCGCCGACGGTGGGCGCGTAGGAGCGGCCGTTGTCGTTGACCACAATCACCACACGGCGGCGCTTGTCCGCGGCAATGTTGTTCAGCGCTTCCCAGGTCATGCCACCGGTCAGGGCACCGTCGCCGATGACGGCCACCGTGTAGCGGTCGCCGTCGCCGGTGAGCTGGCGGGCGCGGGAGATGCCGTCGGCCCAGGACAGCGAGGAGGAGGCGTGCGAGCTCTCCACAATGTCGTGCACGGATTCGCCGCGGTCCGGGTAGCCCGAGAGGCCGCCCTGCTGGCGCAGCGTGGAGAAGTCCTGCCGGCCGGTGACCAGCTTGTGCACATAGGACTGGTGCCCCGTGTCGAAAATGACGCTGTCACGGGGCGAATCAAAGATGCGGTGGATCGCCAGAGTCATCTCGACGACGCCGAGGTTGGGGCCCAGGTGGCCGCCCGTCTGGGACACATTGGCCACCAGAAATTCGCGGATCTCCGCAGCTAGCTGGACCATCTGCTCGTCAGTGAGCCTGCTCAGGTCCTGCGGATGCCCGATCGTTTCCAAAAGTCCCATACGTCCCCTCCTTGGATTGACCGTCAACCTACAACTCTATCGCCTGCCGAACCGTGCCCCTGCCAACGGCGGGCGCCTGCCGTTGTGCGCGCGACTCCAGATGCCGCCCGTCCTTCCGGTTCACCGATCCAGCGGCACCCCGCTCCTCAAGGATGAGACGACGTCGAGGATCGCCTGAGCGGTGGCGGCCGCATCCTCCTTCTCCGAGACCAGCGATGCGTGGGTGGCGCCCTCGACAGTACGATGCACGCTGTTGGTCGACAGGGTGGCCAGGGCGTTCTGCGCCGCGGACCAGCCGGCGGCACTTCCACTGCCGGCACTCAGGACGACCAACGGCTTGCCGCCAAAACCACGAAGGGCTGCAGCCTCCTCCACCGAGGATCCACCCTGGACATACTCGTCGATGGTGCTGCGCAGTTGGCTTGCCGTCGCACTGCTGGCTCGGGCCTCATCCCGGGAGAGCGGCGGCAGGCTGCCGTAGTCCAACTGGCCGTAGAGGCGGCCCAGACCAAGGCGGGCCGCGGTTGAAATCACCATGGAGACCCGGCCCGGGAGGTCGTACGAACCTGCACTCCGGGGCGGTGCTGGTCCAGGGTGCGCGGCCGGTGCAGTGGAGTCCACCAGCACCATTCCTGCCACGTCATCTGGATATTGGGCCGCGAAGGCGAGTGCGTAGAGACCGCCGAAGGAGTGGCCCGCCAGCACATAGGGACCTGGCACGTTCCCGCGCTGCAGCAAGGTGTGAAGGTCGGCAGCAATCTGCGCGCCGTCCTGTGGTGTGTCGGCGGGCTCGCTCCAGCCCCGGCCGGCGCGGTCATAGACACAGACCCGGGTGCCGCTGGCCACAGCCGGCGCTATCCACCCGAGAACCGAGGACATCTCACCGGCCCCGGGTTCGAGCACTACCGTGGGGCTTCCCGAGCCGGTGCAGTCCAGGTGCAGGCGGTGCCCGCCGACGTCGACCAGCTGGCCGGCCATCGGGTGGGCCCTGGCATCCACAGCTTCCAGCACCGTCTCGCAGCCGCCGGCCACCGACACAAGGGCCAAAAGCGCCGCCACCGGGTAGAGCAGCAGCCGTCTGCTCCGGCTCAGCAGCCGCCGTCGGGCCCGGACGACCATCCAGACCACCACGACCAACAGGGCCGGGGGCCACACCCAATTCAGCACCCCGTGGACCGGGGAGCCGAACAGGAGAAGAAGCAGGCCGCACCCGCCCAGGAACACCGCAGGAGCCCAGGCCCACCGCTGTGGCTCCTCGGTGAACCGTGCCGAGAGCACGGCCAACAATGCCCAGCCAAGCGCGAATCCGCACAGCAGTGCACCAGTGATGCTGCCCTCCCGGAACGGGACAAAGGGTGCGGCGGCGAATGCCAGAGCCGCGAGGAGGCCAGCGGCCATCGAGCCCAACACTATCCAGCCGAGGTGTCTCCGCGCACCGGAGCCAAGGCGGAACGGGCTGTCCGGGCCCTGGGACTGCGGCGTGGGGTTGGTGGCCACGATCGGCTCGATTCCATGCACTGCCGGCGCCGCGCGAGTCCAGTCGTCTGTCCTCGTGGCACGTACCGTTCCTTCGACCATAGAGCACTATTGCCGCCATGGCCCCGGTTGGCGGAACAAAGCTGCGCCTCGGCCATGAGCAGGGGCTGGATCCAGCGGGCAAACGCAGAAGGGCCCCGGCCCGCCGATCGGAAATCCGATGGACGGGCCGGGGCCCTACTGTGTGGCTATGCCTACAGATTCAGACTATGCAGCCGAGACGATCTCAGCGCACCCTGCAAAACAGACAGCGTTTGTACAGCCACGGCTGTCTTACCGGGGCCCTACGCCGAGATCTGGCGCAGCACGTACTGCAGGATGCCGCCGTTGCGGTAGTAGTCCGCCTCGCCGGGGGTGTCGATGCGCAGCACGGCGTCGAACGAGGTGGCAGTGCCATCCTCGGCCGTGGCGGTGACCTTGAGCGTCTTCGGCGTGGTGCCGTTGTTCAGCTCGGTGACGCCTTCGATCGCGAAGACCTCGGTGCCGGTCAGGCCCAGGGTTTCGGCGTTCTGGCCGGCCGGGTACTGCAGCGGGAGGACGCCCATGCCGATGAGGTTGGAGCGGTGGATGCGCTCGTAACTCTCGGCGACGACGGCCTTGACGCCCAGCAGGGCGGTGCCCTTGGCAGCCCAGTCACGGGAGGAACCGGAGCCGTACTCCTTGCCAGCCAGGACCACCAGCGCGGTGCCCGCGGCCTGGTAGTTCTGCGAGGCGTCGTAGACGTAGGCCTGCGGGCCGCTGTCGACGGTGAAGTCGCGGGTGAAGCCACCCTCGACGCCGGCGCCGTCGTTGAAGGAGGACAGCAGCTGGTTCTTGATGCGGATGTTTGCGAACGTACCGCGGATCATGACCTCGTGGTTGCCGCGGCGGGAGCCGTAGGAGTTGAAGTCCTTGCGCTCCACCCCGTTGGCCAGCAGGTACTGGCCGGCGGGGGTCTCGGACTTGAACGAACCAGCGGGGCTGATGTGGTCGGTGGTGACCGAATCGCCCAGCTTGAGCAGCACGCGGGCGCCGGCGATGTCCTTGACCGGGTCCGGCGTTGCCTTCATTCCCTCGAAGTACGGGGGCTTGCGCACGTAGGTGGACTTGGGATCCCAGGCGAAGGTGTCGCCCTCGGGGGTGTCCAGAGCCTTCCAACGGTCGTCGCCATCGAAGATGGTGGCGTAGGAGTTGGTGAACATCTCACGGTCGATCGAGGCGTCCATGACGTTCTGGACCTCCACCGGGTTCGGCCAGATGTCCTTCAGGAAGACGTCGTTGCCGGCCTCGTCCTGGCCCAGGGCATCGTTTTCGAAGTCGAAGTCCATGGTGCCGGCCAGGGCGTAGGCGATGACCAGCGGCGGGGAGGCCAGGTAGTTCATCTTGACGTCCGGGTTGATGCGGCCTTCGAAGTTGCGGTTGCCGGAAAGCACAGCCGTCACGGAGAGGTCGTTGTCCTGGATGGCCGCGGAGATCTCGGTGTCCAGCGGGCCGGAGTTGCCGATGCAGGTGGCGCAGCCGTAGCCCACGGTGTAGAAGCCAAGCTTCTCCAGGTACGGGATCAGGCCGGACTTCTCGTAGTAGTCGGTGACTACCTTGGAGCCGGGGGCAACGGAGGTCTTGACCCAGGGCTTGGAGGACAGGCCCTTGTTGACGGCGTTGCGGGCCAGCACGGCGGCGGCCAGCATCACGGACGGGTTGGACGTGTTGGTGCAGGAGGTGATCGAGGCGATCGACACAGCGCCGTGGTCCAGCTCGAACTCGACACCCTCGGAGTTCTTCACGTGCACCGGAGAGGACACGCGGCCGTTGGCGTTCGCTGCGGCGGAAACCACTGCGCGCTCGGTCTCGTGGGTGTGGTTGTCCGGGTGGGTGAAGGACGGGGCGTCGGAGGCCGGGAAGCTTTCTTCCAGGGACTCGTCAACCGTGTTGCCCTCGGCGTTGGCGTCGGCTGCAACGTAGTTCTTCAGGTCCGAACGGAACTGGGACTTGGCGTTGGTCAGCTCGATGCGGTCCTGCGGACGCTTCGGGCCCGAGATGGACGGAACCACGGTGGAGAGGTCCAGTTCCAGGTACTCGGAGAACTTGATCTCCACGGACGGGTCGTGCCACAGGCCCTGCTCCTTGGCGTACGCCTCAACCAGGGCAAGCTGGTCCTCGGAGCGGCCGGTCAGGCGCAGGTAGTCGATGGTGACGGAGTCGATCGGGAACATGGCGGCAGTGGAGCCGAACTCCGGGCTCATGTTGCCGATGGTGGCGCGGTTGGCCAGCGGCACAGCCGCAACGCCCTCGCCGTAGAACTCGACGAACTTGCCCACGACGCCATGCTTGCGCAGCTGCTCGGTGATCGTCAGGACGACGTCGGTTGCCGTTGCGCCGGCCGGGATGGAGCCGGTCAGCTTGAAGCCGACGACGCGCGGGATCAGCATGGAGACGGGCTGGCCCAGCATGGCGGCCTCGGCCTCGATGCCGCCAACGCCCCAGCCGAGCACGCCCAGGCCGTTGACCATGGTGGTGTGGGAGTCGGTGCCGACCAGGGTGTCCGGGTAGGCGCGCAGCTTGCCATCAACCTCGCGGGTCATGACGGTGCGGGCCAGGTACTCGATGTTGACCTGGTGGACAATGCCCATGCCCGGGGGGACGACCTTGAAGTCTTCGAAGGCGGTCTGGCCCCAGCGCAGGAACTGGTAGCGCTCACCGTTGCGCTGGTATTCGATCTCCATGTTGCGCTCGACGGCGCCGGAGTTGCCGAAGACATCGATCTGCACGGAGTGGTCGATGACCATCTCGGCCGGAGCCAGCGGGTTGACACGCGTGGGGTCTCCGCCGAGTTCCTTCACGGCCTCGCGCATGGTTGCCAGGTCCACAACACAGGGCACGCCCGTGAAGTCCTGCATGATCACGCGGGCCGGGGTGAACTGGATCTCCGTGTCGGGCTGTGCATCCGGGTTCCACCCGGCCAGCGCGCGCACGTGGTCTGCGGTGATGTTGGCACCGTCTTCGGTGCGCAGGAGGTTCTCCAGCAGCACCTTGAGGCTGAACGGAAGGTTCTGTGCACCTTCAACGGAATTCAGCCGAAAAATCTCATAATCGGTTCCGGCGACATTAAGTACACCCTTTGAACCAAAACTGTCCACATTCGTCATAATTGGACTCCTCTCGCCACAGCTTTATCTTTGCCACGCAGGCACCTACCCGCTAGTAAGGGATGCCTTACTCGCGTTCGGACACGGCCCCATGTTTCTTCAGGGTCCGGTACAGGATTTCGATGCCGGCGCAGCCCAGCACAACTACGCCCATCGTAGCCGCTAGCAGCCCCCCGGAGGGTATCTGCAGGGCGAAGAAGTCGCGGGCAAAGGGGATCGCCAGAATCAGCGACAGCGCCAGCACCATCGCCCCCACCAGCAGCGCCCGCCATCTGTCGAACGGGCGGGCCAGGGCGCCGAGCACCCACAGCGCCACCAGCAGCACCGTCATGGTGGCGGCCGTCTGCGATGCGGCGACGACGCCGGCGTCGTCCAGCTCCGGATCGGGGAACGCCCGGGCAAAGGCGTAAACGCCCAAAATGCAGGCGCTGACGATGGCACCGGCCGGGACGGAGAACATCAGCGCACGCCGCAGGAAGCCGGGCTGGTAGCGGCGCTTGTTGGGCAGCAGGGCCAGGAAGAAGGCGGGGATGCCGATGGTCAGCGAACTCACAATAGAGAGCTGGCGCGGCAGGAACGGGTACTGCCACAGCGCAATGCCTATCACCAGGGAGATGATGACAGCGTAGGAGGTCTTGGTCAGGAAGAGGTTGGCCACGCGCTCGACGTTGGCAATCACCCGCCGCCCCTCGGCGACGACGCCGGGCATCCGGGAGAACTGGCCGTCCAGCAGCACCAGCCGCGAGACGGCCTTGGTGGCCGCGGCGCCCGAGCCCATGGCGATGCCGATGTCCGCGTGCTTGAGCGCCAGCGCGTCGTTGACGCCGTCGCCCGTCATGGCCACCACATGGCCGCGCTGCTGCAGCGCCAGCACGATGCTCTTCTTCTGCTCCGGGGTCACCCGGCCCAGTACGTGCTCGCGTTCGAGCACCTCCCCGATCCCCTCAAGGTCCTGGGGCAGCTGCCGGGCGTCGTAGCCGGAACCGGCGTTCTCGAAGCCCACCTGGCGGGCGACGGCGGCCACGGTGAGCGGATTGTCGCCGGACACCACCCGCAGTTGGACTCCCTGCTCGCGGAAATATGACAACGTTTGGGCCGCGTCGGGCCGGACCTTCTCGCTGAACGTGACGATCACGGCCGGCACCAGATCCACCGGCAGCACGCCGGCCACCAGACTGTCGTTGTCGGCGGCATCGGTCGTCGATGAGTGGGCCAGGATGAGCGCCCGGTGTCCGGTGGCAGCGATGGCGGCGGCCCGTTCCAGGGCATGGGCGTGGCGCCCATGATCGGGCGTGAGCACCATCTCCGGGGCGCCGAAGACCCATTGGCCGGCGGGTGCACCGGGTGCCGCGGGGAAGGCGACGGCGCTGAACTTGCGGGCGCTGTTGAAGGGCAGCTGGGCCGACGGCGCCACGGCAGGCGGCGCCGTGAAGGCCGCTGTGAGCGCGGCGGCCGTGGCGTTGGCATTGGCGTCGGCACCGATCCAGGCCAGCACGGACTCCCATCCCTGCACGGCTGCGGCACCCCCGGCGTCGGCCGCAGAGGCGGACCCCTCCGCTGCGGCGGGCACCGGGGCGGGCAGCACCTGCTGGTCCACCAGCACGATCTCCCCCTCGGTCAGGGTGCCGGTCTTGTCCAGGCAGACCATGTCCACGCGCGCCAGGCCCTCCACGGCGGGCAGTTCCTGCACCAGCACCTGGCGGCGGGCCAGCGTCACGGCGGCCAGCCCGAAGGAGATGGAGGTCAGCAGGACCAGCCCCTCGGGGATCATCGCCACGATGGAGGCGACGGCGCTCACCACCGCCGTGCGCCAGGCACCGGAGGCCAGGGCCTCGATCCAGCCACCGTGGGCCTGCATCTGGCCGTTGACCACCAGGAGCACCAGCGGGATGAGGGCCCAGGTGATGTACAGGATGATCCGGTTGATGGAATTGCGGATCTCCGAGTTCACCAGCGAGAAGCGTTTGGCCTCTGCGGTGATCTTGTTGGCATAGGACTCAGCGCCCACCCGGACGACCCGGGCGGTGCCGTGGCCGGAGACCACGGCCGAGCCGGAGAGGACCTCGTCCCCGGGCTGCTTTTCCACCGGGTCCGACTCCCCCGTCAGCAGGGATTCATCCACAGACAGCCCCTCGCCGGCGAGCAGGAGTCCATCGGCGGGGACCTGGTCGCCGGTGCGCAGCACCAGCACGTCGTCGTGCACCACGGCGCCGACGGCCAGCTCGGCCACCTCGCCGCCGCGCAGCACCCTGGCCCGGGGTGCATGGAGCACCGCCAGACGGTCCAGGGTGCGTTTGGCGCGGTACTCCTGCACTACGCCGATGGCCGCGTTGGCCAGCACGATGAAGCCGAAGAGGGCGTCCCGCGGATCGCCCACCAGCAGCACCACCACCAGGCAGGCGCCCAGCACGCCGTTGAACAGCGTGAAGATGTTGGCGCGCATGATGGCCCAGACGCTGCGGCTGCTCTCGTGCGAGACCTCATTGGTCAGCTCCGCGGCCGTGCGCTCCCCCACTTGGCCGGCGTCAAGCCCCAAGGCGGCCAGCAGCTCCGCGTCCAGCGGAGCCAGGGCCGCCCGCGCCGCCGCCAGCCGTTCATGGCGGGCGGCGGCACGGGCCGCAAGGATGCGGGAAGACCTCGGTGGCTTGTTCCTCGTGAGGTCTTTGGTCAACGGCGCTCCCCGGGCGTCAGCAGGGCGACGGTCTCCAGGTGGTGGGTGTGCGGGTACAGATCGAAGGCCCGCAGCGCGGCCAGCTCCCAGCCGTTGTTGCGGAAGTACGACAGGTCGCGGGCGAAGGAGGCGGGGTCGCAGGAGACGTAGGCGATGGCGCGGGGGCCGGTGGCCGCCAGCTGGCGGACCACTGCCTTGCCGGCGCCGGCGCGCGGCGGATCGAGCACGACGGCGTCAAAGCTGCGGCGGGCGTCGGAGAGGACCCGCTCCACGCGGCCCTGCGTGATGGACACCTGCGGCGCGGCGTGGAGGTTCTTGCGGGCATCGCGGCTGGTGCCGGCCGAGCCCTCCACGGACAGCACGGTGCCGGTCTCGCCGACGGCGTCGGCCAGCGGGGCGGTGAAGAGCCCGGCCCCGGCATAGAGGTCGGCAACGCCGGCGCCCGGGGCCAGGAAGCCGCCGTCGGACAGGTAGCCCAGCGCAACGTCCGTCAGGACGGCAGGGGCCTGGCGGTGGATCTGCCAGAAGCCGGCACCCGTGACACGGAACTCGTGTCCGGCTGCGGTTTCGGAGACCCAGCCGCGGCCGGCCAGCACCGTGGTGGCACCGCTTTCGGGGTTCCACCCGGCCACGGAGACGGGTCCGGTGGCGGCGGCCTTGATGGCATTGGAGACGCGCTTGAGGGCCAGGCCTGCGGCCTTCTCCCCCAGCTCCTCGCCGGGGGCCAGCAGCACCAGCGGCACCGAACCGTTGGCCGGGGCCGCCACCTCGATGCGGGAGATGCCCGTGAGGTCGATCTCCCACAGGCGCAGCTCGTTGATGGCATCCACGGCCAGCGGCATCACTGACACGGGCACGATCTGGGTGGAGCGGTGGGCGTGCATGCCCAGCCTGCCGGAAGGCGTGACGGCGAAGGCAGCGCGTGTGCGCCAGCCCAGGCCCGCCTGCTGCGCCTCGGTGCCATTGGCGTCGATGTCCTCCACGCCCGCGTCCAGGATGCCGGCACGGGCGGCGATCCACTCGGCGTCGATCCCGGCCAGGCGCTGCAGCTGCTCGCGCAGCACGGCCTCCTTCAGCGCCAGCTGGGCATTGCGGCTGATGTGGCCGAACTCGGCACCACCCACGGGCAGCTTGCCACGCCGTCCAGCGGCAACGGCGTCGGCCTCGGGCCAGAAATGCGGCACGCGGTCGGCGGAGGGCTCAAGGATCTCGACGACGTCGGCACGCCAGAAGCTGGCGCCCTCCTCGTGGTCGGTCAGGCGGACCTTGACCACCTCGCCGGGCAGGGCGTGGCGGACGAAGATCACCCGGCCCTCGTGCCGCGCGACGCAGTGGCCGCCATGGGCCACCGGCCCTACGGTGACGATCAGATCGGCGGTGGGCGCGGCGGTGTTTGCCTGGGGCAGCACGGGGGTCATGAACTCAATTCCTGGTATTTCTGGGCATCTTTGGACGATTTCAACTGCCAGGGCACGCTCGCGACCATCACTCCGGGTTCAAAGTGGAGCCTGGTCTTGATGCGCAGGGCCGTCTGATTGTGCACCAGCTGCTCCCACCACTTGCCCACCACGTATTCGGGGATGTAGACCACAATCAGATCGCGCGGCGAGTCCCGCCGCATGGCCGTGATGTGGTTCATGATGGGTGTGATGGTCTCCCGGTACGGGCTGGCCAGCACGGTCAGCGGCACCGGAATTTCCAGCCTGTCCCAATCCGCCACGGTCCGTTCCGTCTCCGTGGCGTCGATGTCAACTGTAATCGCCTCCAGCGTGGACGGGCGCGACGCGCGGGCAAAGGCCAGGGCGCGGAGGACCGGTTTGCGCACGTGGGAGACCAGAATGACGGCGTGCACCCGCGAGGGCAGTGCCCGCGCCGAGGCGTCATCTTCGACGGCCAACTCCTTGGCCACATTGTCGTAGTGGGCCCTGATGCTCCACATGATCAGGAACAGCACCAGCATGGCCAGCAGGGCAATCCAGGCACCCTGTTCAAACTTGGTGATCAGCACGATGATCAGCACCGTCGCCGTCATGGAGAAGCCTACGGCGTTGATGGTGCGCGAGCGGAGCATCAGTCGCCGGGCATGCTTGTCCTTGACCCTGCGCAGCTCGCGGCCCCAGTGCCGCACCATGCCGATTTGGCTGGCCGTGAAGGAGATGAACACGCCCACGATGTAGAGCTGGATCAGCTTGGTGACGTCGGCATTGAAGGCCACGATCAGAATGATCGCACCCAGGGCCAGTGCCAATACGCCGTTGCTGAAGGCCAGCCTGTCGCCGCGGGTGCGCAGCTGGCGGGGCAGGTAGCCGTCCTGGGCCAGGATCGAGGCCAGCACCGGGAAGCCGTTGAACGCCGTATTGGAGGCGAAGACCAGGATGACACCGGTGGCGGCCACGATCAGGAAGAACGCGACCGAGCCGCTGCCGAACACCGTGGCAGCGATCTGGCTGATGGCCGGGTTCTGGACGTAGCCCTCGGGCAGCGGCTCTCCGTTGAGCAGAAACTCCCGGTGCGGATCCAGCACAATGTGGACCTTGGTGGCCTGGGCCAGGAAGAGGATGCCGGCCAGCATGGCAGCGGCGATGGCCCCGAGCAGCAGAAGCGTGGTCGCGGCATTCTTGCTCTTGGGCTTCTGGAAGTTGGGCACACCATTGCTGATGGCCTCCACACCCGTCAGGGCCGCTGCACCGGAGGAGAAGGCACGCAGCAGCAGGAAGCCGCCGGCCAGGCCCACCAGCCCGGATTCAAAACCGGGTTCGGGGACGATCTCAAAGGCGGCCGAAGCGGCCGTGCCGAGCGTGCCGTTGACGGCCTTGAACACGCCCACCGCCGTCATGCCCAGAATACAGAACATGAAGATGTAGGTGGGCACGGCAAAGACGCTGCCCGCCTCCTTGATGCCGCGCAGGTTCACCAGCGCCAGCACCACGACGCCGATGACGGCGATCCAGGCCTGGGTGCCGTGCATGCCGGGAACGGCCGTGGCCAGGTAGTTGGCGGCCGAGGACATCGACACCGCCACCGTGAGCACATAGTCCACCAGCAGGGCCGAGGCCACCGTCAGCCCGGCAAACTTGCCCAGGTTGACGTTGGCAATCTCATAGTCGCCACCTCCGGAGGGGTAGGCGTGCACGTTCTGCCGGTAGGAGGCGACCACCGTCAGCAGGACCACCATGACGGCGATGCCCACCCATGGCGCCATGGTCACCGCGGCGACGCCGGCCAGGGCCAGGGTCAGCAGGATCTCATCCGGGGCGTAGGCCACCGAGGACAGGGCGTCGGAGGCGAAAACGGGCAGGGCTATCCGCTTGGGCAGCAGGGTATGGGCCAGTTTGTCGTTCCGAAAGGGACGACCAACCAGCACGCGCTTGAACGCGTTGAAAAATGTCAGCACGCGGGTAACGCTAGCCGTTCCGCGGGGCAATGTCATGACGGCGGAGCACTGCTTCATCAATGGACATCGCCACCGGCCCTGGCGGACACGGTGTGGACAAGGGCTGGGCAAAGGACTGGCAATTGGTATGGACCGGCCCGCAAGCTGATAATGTCCACAGTCGGACTTATCACCATGCCGGTCCACGCCCCTGCGGGCGCCGGCAGCTAGAGGAGCATCAGTGGCACATTTTGTGATCATGGGCTGCGGCCGTGTCGGCGCCACCTTGGCGCACACACTGGAGGATGCCGGGCATTCGGTGGCCATCATTGACCAGGACGACCGCGCCTTCCGCCGGCTGCGGACCGGGTTCTCCGGCCGCCGTGTGACGGGCGTGGGCTTCGACCGCGAGACACTCAAGCAGGCGGACATTGAAAATGCCTACGCCTTTGCCGCCGTGTCCAGCGGCGACAACTCCAATGTGCTGGCCACCCGCGTAGCCCGCGAGACTTTCCACGTGCAGCATGTGGTGGCCCGCATCTACGACCCGGGCCGCGCCGAGATCTACCAGCGCCTGGGCATCCCCACCGTGGCCGCCGTGCGTTGGAGCGCCGACCAGGTACTGCGCCGCATCCTGCCGGAGGCCAACATCTCCGGCGATTTCCGCGAGCCCTCAGGGCGCCTGATCCTCACCGAGGTGACGCTGCATCCGGGCTGGATCGGCCGGCACATCATGGACATCGAGCGTGCAGCCCGCTGCCGGGTTGCCTACCTGACCCGCTTCGGCGAGGGCATGCTGGTGGCCGAGGACACCAGCTACCAGCAGGGCGACACAGTCCACGTCATGCTGCGCGTGGCCGAGGACGCCGAGATCACCCGCATTCTTGCCAGTGCCCCCGCGAAGGAGTCCGAGTGAAAGTCGTCATTGTCGGGGCAGGCAGCGTGGGCTGTTCAATTGCCCGCGAACTGCTCTCCCATGAGCACGAGATCCTGCTGATCGATCCCAAGCCCGAGGTGATCGGCCGCAGCGGACTGCGCGGCGCCCGCTGGCTGGTGGGCGATGCCTGCGAAATCAGCACCCTGCGCGAGGCCAAGCTGGACGAGGCCGACGTCGTCGTCTCCGCCACGGGCGATGACAAGGTGAACCTGGTGGTCTCGCTGCTGGCAAAGACGGAGTTTGGCGTGGGCCGCACCGTGGGCCGGGTCAACAACCCCAAGAACGACTGGATGTTCGACGACTCCTGGGGCGTCGACGTCGCCGTGAACACCCCGCGCCTGATGACGGCGCTGGTGGAGGAGGCGGTGGAGATCGGCGACCTGGTGCGCCTGCTGACGCTGCAGACAGGCGTTGCCTCGCTGGTGGAGTTCACCGTGCCCAGCGATTCGCATCTCATCGGCAGCACAGTGGGCGTTGTCGAATGGCCCCAGGATGCCACGCTGGTGGCCATCCTGCGCGACGAAGCGCCCATCGCGCCCAGCTCCGACGACGTCATCGAGAGCGGCGACGAGCTGTTCTTCGTCTCAACGATCGACGCCGAGCACGGCCTGCGCACCCTGCTCTCCCCCACCAAGCGGAACCGCCAGACCGACTAGGTGACAGGTATCTCACGTTCCGGTGCCCGGAACGTGAGATACCTGTCACTCAGTTGGGAACGGGCGGCGGAGTCCTTGCTAGGAACCGGCGGTTGTCTCGCCGTCGTCGGCCTTCACTGGACGGCTGATGAGCCAGGCAACCCAGAGCCCCAGCGCGTACAGCGGAACACCCATGATCAGGCGCGTGGCGCCGAGGGCGTCCACCAGCCCGGCCAGGTACAGCGGGAACTGCACGGCCAGCCGCAGGGCCATCACACCCACGATGATCCACGTGGCCGCGGCATAGGCCCGGCGGCGTTCGGCATCGGCACGCCAGCGCAGGCCCTCATTGCGGGCGT
The DNA here is from genome assembly GCF_000482545.1 of Arthrobacter sp. 35W. Taxonomy (GTDB): domain Bacteria; phylum Actinomycetota; class Actinomycetes; order Actinomycetales; family Micrococcaceae; genus Specibacter. The sequence goes on along the minus strand of NZ_KI519454.1, from coordinate 898,723 downwards.
AGCCGAACAGGAGCCCGATCACGGGCCATTTGACGAGGATGGACGCCACCATGGCCAGGATGTACCCGGCATTGGTGACGAAGCCCCACAGATAGAAGTTCTCCGCCTTGCCCGTGGTCTGCGCGAGCACTGCCGACACGGCGACGCCGGCGATGCCGGCAAAGGCCTGGGTGATGGGCGTCTTTTGCACCAGCCGGGCCACCACGAACACCGCGGCCGCCACCACGGAGGCCACCAACGCGGGCAGCAGCTCGCGGTTCAGGGTGAAGACCACCAGGAACACCAGGCCCGGCAGCACCGATTCGGCAATGCCGCGCCAGCCGCCGGCGGCCTTGAGGAGGTCGATGTGGCCCTCCTTGGTCCGCTCGAGCGCGGCCTTGGCCGCCAACTCCTGGGCCACGGAGGCCAGGGTGGGCTTCTCCGGCTGCGAAGGGGGTGTGGTGCTCGGGGTGCTCAACTAGGACTCCTGTTTGCCGATGATTTCATAGCGTGGATTGAAGATCGTGGGCAGCCCGTCGCGCATGGACACCATGCCCTCCAGGCGCAGCCGCACGCCCGGCACAATGCCCGGCACCCGCCGACGGCCCAGCCACACCAGGCGCACCCGGTGGTTCTCGCCAGCCTTGGCGGCGCCGTGGTCGTACTTGTCCCGGTCCGTGACGATGGCCGAAAACTGCGGCGCCAGGGCTGCCGGCAGGATGGTGACGGAGTCGATGAACCCACCGCAGACGGCGCGGCCCCGCACAGGGAGGTCGCAGATGGGCGTGGCCTCGGGCCACTTGTCCTGCGGGATGGCCATGGCTCTAGCCGATCTGGGTGATTTCCGGGCCGCGGCGGAAGGGCTCCCCGCCCTGGGCCGGTGCCGGATGGTCCGCTGCCACATGTCCGGTGGCGTCCGCCACGGCGTCCTTGGGCAGGCGCAGCGCCAGCAGATCGCGCGGGGGCAGCGGCGAATCGCCGCGGACGACGACGGTGGAGCGGTACAGCTGCTCCAGGTCGGCCGCCGCATCGCGGTCCATGGCGGCGGATCCGCCGAAGACCCCGCGCAGGAACCAGCGCGGACCGTCGACGCCGATGAACCGGGCCACGCGGTAGCCACGGCTGCCGTCGGCTGCCTCGGCGGGCAGCTTGGCCAGCACCTCCTTGCCGAAGGTGCCGTCAAGGGTTTCGATGCTGCCGCCCTGCGAACCCACGGACAAGCCGATCTGCTCGCGGATGTCCTCCCACAGGCCCTCGGAGCGCGGTGCGGCGAATGCCTGCAGCTGGAGGCTGGAGCCATCCAGGTCCAGCGTTACGGCGATGACGCGCTGCGTGCGCTCCTCCACCTCGAGGCGCAGCTGCAGGCCCTCGCGCGGGGTGATCAACAGGGCGCCAAGGTCCACGTAGCCATCCACGCCAGAGATCTCATCGGCGTCGAAGGGCCCGTGCACGGAGCGGTCGTACGCCACATCGGAGGGGTCCGCCGGCTGCAGCGGGCCCGGCGCAGCGGCGCCGCCGTCGGCTCCGGGAGCTGCGTTCTGCGCCTCTGCGGCCGCGTCGTCGTTCTGCTCCTGGCTGGACTTCTTGCCGAAACCGAAAACCATGTTGCCCTGTTCTCCTTAAGAGTTGTGTGCCATGCACGGACCCAAGGGGCCCGGCGCAATCAGCGGGGTGCGTGCTCGGACGTGAATCCGCCGGTGGAACCGAATCCGCCGGCACCACGGACGGAGTCCTCAAGGGCGTCCACGGCCACAAAGTGGGCGTGCTCCACACGCTGAATGACCAGCTGTGCAATTCTATCGCCACGGGACAGCACGATGCTGTGCGCCGAGTCCGTGTTGAGCAAGGTGACGGCGATTTCGCCGCGGTAGCCGGCGTCGACGGTCCCCGGAGCGTTGACAATGGTCAGGCCGTGCTTGGTGGCCAGACCGGAGCGGGGGTGGATCAGGGCCACGAAGCCAAAGGGCAGGGCCATCGAGACGCCGGTGGGGACCAGGACGCGCTCACCGGGAGCGATCACCAGGTCGATGCGGGTGCGCAGATCGGCGCCGGCATCCCCGGGGTGGGCATAGCTGGGGGGCTCGATTCCGGCGTCGAGCATCTTGAGCTCCACCACGAGGGTCGGGCCACCGTCATGCGGGGCGGAGGAATCGGCGGGCTGCGGAGTGTTCAGATCAGTCACAGCAGATCACTCTAGCCGGTGCACCTTGGCGCCCACGCCCGGCGCATTGCCGTGGTCTGGGTGGCAGCGGAGCTGCCCGGCAGGGGCCAAGGTGAAATCACCGGCGAAAGATGGAAAGCTTACGAGCATGTCCCAAGCCTCCCCGCAGTCCCCCGCCGCGCCCATCTACTCGGAGAAGCTCTGGCCGAACCCCTGGATCTGGCTGATCGTGGCCGGCCTCTCCGGCGCCGGCATCCTGGTCATGGCCCCCATCAGCATGATGGCCGGCTACCTGACCGCCGTAGTGCTCTTCGCCATCCAGGCAGTGCTGCTGATCACCTCCACCCCGCGCATCGAGGTCTCCGCGGACTCGCTCCAGGTGGGCCGGGCGCACATTGAGCGCAAGTTCATCGGCAGGGTGGAATCCTTCACCGGCGAGGACGCCACCGCCCAGCGCGGCACCAAGCTCAACGGGCTGGCCTATCTGTGCATCCGCGGCTGGATCAGTCCCGTGGTCAAGATCGAAATCACCGATCCCTCCGATCCGACGCCGTACTGGCTGGCATCCTCCCGCCGCCCCGAGCAGCTCAAGGCAGCACTGGCCTCCTAGATCCATCCATGGGCCGGCGCCGCACCCCGGTGCCGGCCTGCGGCCCACGGCCGGAAACACCCGCCAAAATCGCCGTGACAGCTTTACGCCACGCCTGCCCCGGTCCTAGGAAATCGACGCGTTCAATGGCAAAGTTTCGTCAGTGTACTACGAAACACTCTGGAGGGCTTGATGCAGGATCTACGGTTGGTGGGTGTCCACGACGATGGCGAACATCTGCTCCTCAGTGGAACCGGCGGTGAGATCTACCGGCTTCGCATCGACGAGGCCCTGAAGGTCGCGTCCTCCAGAACCCCCAACAGGGCCGCGTCGCTGCCCGCCAGCAAGGTGGGCACACGCCTGTCGCCGCGGGAGATCCAGACGCAGATCCGCGCCGGCGCCTCCGCCGAGTCCGTGGCCGCCTCCTCCGGACTGCCGCTGGCGCAGGTGCAGCGCTACGAGGGCCCGGTGCTGGCCGAGCGCGACCACATTGCCATGCAGGCGCGCCGCGTCCAGGTCCAGGCTGCCCTGCCCGGACATGACGGCTACCGGTCAGCCTTTGGCGAGAACCCCGCCAGCCTTGACGAAATGGTCAACCACCGCCTGGCCGCCTTTGGCATCGACCCGGCCACTGTGGTCTGGGACGCCTGGCGCCGGCTCGACGGCACCTGGGCCGTCACCGCATCCTTCGATCCCGGCCAGGGCGGTGCCGCCGCCAGCATTGGCGAGCCCGCACCGGCCCAGTGGATCTTCAACGCCAGCCGCCGCACCCTGGCCAACACCAACCGCTGGGCCCAGCAGCTCAGCGAGCTGGATCCCCTGGACGGGCCCGTGCCGGCACGCCGCCTCGCGGCCGTGGCGGACCGCCCCTTTGACATTGAGACCGACGGCGAGAACGGCGGCGTCCCCGGATCCGCCGGTGCCGCCGGCGCCGCCGGCGCCGCGTCCAGAGAAGCCGAACGTGCCAGCAGCCTGCTGGACATGCTCCGCGCCCGCCGTGGACAGCGCCTGGGCGTCGATGAGGACGAGGATGACGCTTTGGCACTGATGCTGGCACAGAGCACGCCCGAGGCCCCCATGCGCCCCTGGCTGGCCGCCGACGACGCCGCGGCACCCGCCGCTGGAGGCGCCCAGTCCACGGACGCCGCTGAAGCAGCTTTGGCCGAGCCTGGCACCGCCGACGAGGCAGCCGATGGATCAGCCGGCCCCGACGGCGGTGCCGACATCGCCGGGACAGCCGCCGTCGACGCCTTCCCGCAGGAGCCGACGGCCCGCCCGGCCCGCAGCTTCCCGCTGCTGAGCCTGGCGCCGCGGCTGCCCGAAGAGGACAGCAGCATTGCCCTGCACGAGGTCAGCACCGAGACGCGTGAAATCCGCATTTCGGCGGCTCCTCCGCTGGCACCGGTGTCGTCGTCGGTTGATGCCGAGGTGCCCACCACCACCGGACCGACCACTGCCGCCGTCGACGTCGTCGATGCGCCTCCCGCCGCAGACCTCCCCGGACCGGGCCCCGTTGCCTCCGAGGCGGCGGCCCGGCTGGAGCGCAAGCCCCCGGCCAAGGCAAAACGCTCCTCCGTGCCCAGCTGGGACGAGATCGTCTTCGGCACCAAGGGCGACTAACCCTTCATCTGTGCAACAGTAAACGCTCGAAACCGGCCGGTTTCGAGCGTTTACTGTTGCACAGATGAGTCTTTAGCGGCGTTTGCGGCCCGTGGCGCGGCCCGCCCCGGACACGGGGATCTGCAGCAGCGGCACCTCCCGCTCGGCCCGGGTGATCGAGCCATGCTGGCCCACCACCTCCAGCGCCGAGGGGTTCACCCTGCGCGTGTCGTAGAACGCGATCGGCTCGCGGGCGGCGATCAGCACATCACCGATCCGGCCGGCCACCTCGGGGCGCACCTCGGGGCCGAAGAAGCCCGCGGCAATGGCCTGCGCACGGGTGAGCACCCAGGCCTTGTTGCCGAAGCGGGCCAGCCAGGCCGCCACCAGGGCATCGCGGACGGCCTCGCCGGCGTCCGGCTCCAGGTACAGGTGCACCATGCGCGGCTCCCCCGCCGTGTGCCGCACACCGGCCACCAGCTCCGGGTGCGCGGAATAGTCAACGCGGGCGCTGGCCGCAACGTCCACCATGCCGTGGTCCGCCGTGAGCAGCAGCAGCGTATCGGCGGGCAGCTGTGTGGCCAGCCGCTTCACGGCGGCGTCAAGCTCTTCCAGCTGGTGCTCCCACTGCGCAGAACTGCTGCCATGGGCGTGCCCCGCCTTGTCCAGCTCGGCCCAGTAGAAGTACATGAGCATGTTCTTGTGCGCGGCCATCTGCTCCGCCGCCGCCTCGGTGCGGGCGTGGGCAGTGGCGGCACCGACGAAGGTGCTCCCGCGCAGGGCCGCCCGGGTCATGGGCGAGGAGGCGAACTTCGGCAGGCTGATGGTGGTGCTGGGCAGGTGCCCGTCCAGACGTTCAAACACCGTGGGGTACGGCTGCCAGCGCAGCGGATCCACCCCCGGGTCCCAATGGCCCAGCAGGTTGACCACCTTGTCCTGGTCCGGATCCAGCACGTCGTAGCCCACCATGCCGTGCAGTCCGGGCGCGACGCCGGTGCCCAGGGAGGTGAGCGAGGTCGCCGTCGTCGAGGGGAAGGCCGAGCTGATGGTGGCCGGATGCCGTCCGCCGTCGGAGCCCAGCACACCGCGCAGGAAGGGCGCGTGGGCGGCGCGCTGCTTGAGCAGCGCCTTGCCGAGGCCATCGACAAGCACCACGCAAACGCGCGGGGCGTTGGGCAGCTGCAGCGTATTGGCGAAACCCGGGGCGCCGGCGGCTGCGGCGCTGCTGGTCAGGACATCGGCAATGGACGCGTGGCCGTAGCCCGGGGCAGCCGGGAGCGCCGGCTGTGCATCAAGGGACATGGTCCTAGCGCCGCGACGATCCGCGGCCCAGACGGGCGCCAAAGGGGGGCAGCTTGGGCCGAACGTCCTCGTGGACGGCGGGGGCGGCCGCGCTGGAGGTGTTGGCCGCACGCAGCGCACGGGCGAAGGACTTGGCATCCTGGACCGCCTGCAGGCCATCGGCCTCAGCACTGATGCGCAGGGCGATGTCCTCCTGGGCAATGGTGCCGCTGTAGCCGTGGTCGGCATCGCACTGCGGATCAGCGCAGCCCGCCGGGCCCAGGTCCAGACGCTGGCCGCCGGACCACGCGATGGAGAGCGTGAGCTCGCGGACCGGGTCCGAGGGCTTGTAGTTCTGCGGCTGCGAGTACAGGTAGCTGAGCACCACAGAGCGGATCTGCGCCACGGGAACGGACTCCGTGGACACCTGCGCCACCATCTGCTCCCCCGCCTCATCCAACTGCTGGTCGTCCACGTGGGTGATCACCAGCATGTCGTGGGTGAGCACCAGCACGGTGATGTGGCGGTGCACCTCGGTCCTGTCGAAATGCGTCTCCAGGTGCACCAGGTGCGAGAGCGGTTCGCGGCCGTCCAAGGCGTCGTTGACCACATCGGAGACCAGCAGGGGGTAGAAGCCCGCGCGCTGCAGGGCAGCGTCCAGGGCACGCCCGTTGGTGTGCTGGTGGGTGGCAGCGCCGTAGGTGTTCATGGCCCCATTTTCGCAGATGCGCCCCCGCCGCGCGAACCGGCTTGTGGACAACCCGGGCGCCCGAGCGGTCTAGGAGATCATCGCCCGCCGCGCACTGTCGGTGCGCCGGGCCGGATTGGCGATGCGCACATCGGCGGACAGGATGGTCAGCGTGCGCGGACCCACCAGCACCGGGTTGAACTCCACCAGCGCCACCTGGGGATGCTCATCCTTCAGCAGCGCCACGCGGGCCACCAGATCCTCCAACGCCGCCACATTCACCGCGGGCAGGCCCTGGTAGCCGAAGAGCTTCCGGGCCGCCTGCGGCGAGCGGACCAGCTCGGCCGCATCCGCCGTCGAGAGCGGCGGCACACGGTGGGACCAATCGTCCAGAAGATTGACGGCGTCTCCGGCCAGGCCGAAGGAGACCACGGGACCCAGCAGGGCATCCTCGATGGCCCGCAGCGTGCACGACTGCCCCACCTCGGCCATGGTCTGCACCTCCAGGGCCACGGCACCGTAGGGGGCCAGGAGCTTGCGCATGCTGGCAATGTTGCGGCGCAGCGAGGCCTCGTCCTCAATGTTCAGCCGCACGCCGCCCAAGTCCAGCCGGTGCCGCAGGGCCGCATCGGTGGTCTTCAGCGCCACCGGCCAGCCCAGGCGCCCGGCCGTGGCGACGGCGTCGTCGTCGCTGGCAAACGGCACCGACTCCAGCACCTGGATGCCATAGTGCGCCAGCAGGCTCTGCGCCGCGCCGGCGTCCAGCGGCACCAGATCGTCCGCATCGACGTCGTCCATCAACGCCTCCAGCTCCGCGGCGGCAGCGCTCACGTCCACGCCGGCCGGCGGATCGAAGGTGGGCGCGGGCTGGGCCAGCCATTCCCCATAGCGGACGACGGCGGCGAGCGCGGCCACGGCGGTGCCGGGGTTTGAGTAGCAGGGCAGGCCGCCGGCCAGCAGCCCCTCCACGTGGACATTCGGGTCCAGGATGCCCGTGAAGACGGCGAGGATGGGCTTGCCGGCGGCCTGGGAACACTCGTACAGCACAGTGGCAATGGACTCCACGCTCAATCCGACGGCGGGCAGCAGCGTGACCACTGCGGAGTGGACGCTTTCACTGGAAAGCTGTGCCAGCAGCTGGCGGCGCAGGGCGGGCAGGGCCACGGACTGGCCGGTGTCCAGGGAAAGGTCCGCCACTATCGCCTCGATGCGCAGCCCGGCGGATTCGGCGGCGTCGGCCACCACGCGGCCCAGAGCCAGGGAGTTGCTGAAGACGACCACCCCCGGCCCGGTGGGCAGCGGCTGCCCGGCCACGATCTGCGCGACGTCCGCGAGCGCCTCCACGGTGGCCACGCGGATGACGCCGGCCTGGCGCAGCATCGCGTCCAGCGCCCCGGCGGGCGCCTGGGTGGTGCGGACGGCGTGCCCTGGCGGCAGGCGCAGCCCCATCATGTCCGACTTGGCCACGATCACCGGCTTGCTGCGGGCCAGCCGGCGCGAGATGCGGGAGAACTTGCGGGGGTTGCCAAAGGACTCCAGATAGAGGGCGCAGGCGCGCGTGGCCTCATCATCCTCCCAGTACTGCATCAGGTCATTGCCGGAGACGTCGGCACGGTTGCCGGCGGAGAGCATCGTGGACAGGCCCACACCGCGGCGGCTGGCGGCGGCATAGAGCGCGACGCCGATGGCCGAGGACTGGCTGAACAGCCCCAGTCCTCCGGGGCGCGGCATGGACGGTGCCATGGACGCGTTCAGGGACACCTCCGGCAGCGTGTTGACCAGCCCCAGGGACGCCGGGCCGACCACGCGCATGCCGTTGGCCCGGGCTTGGCGCACCAGGGCACGCTGGCGCGCGAGCCCGCGTTCGCCGTCGTCGGCAAACCCGGCCGTCACCACCAGCAGGCCGCGCACCCCCGCGGCCCCGCAGGCCGACACCACGGCCGGCACCTCGTCATAGGGGACGGCGATGACCGCCAGATCCACGGGCCCCGGCACCTCCGCGATGCTGGCATAGGGCATCATGCCGGCCACTTCCAGCGCCTCGGGGTTGACGGCGAACACGCCGCCGGTGAACCGTCCCTCCACAATGTGCTCCAGCAGCTGCTGGCCCACGCTCCCCCAGCGCCGGCTGGCCCCGATGACCGCCACGGAGCGCGGCGCCACCAGAGAGGCCACGCTGCGGGCCTCGGCGCGGTGCTCGCGGGATTCCATCACCGCCTTGGACTTCTCGGTGGGGTCGATGTCGAACGCGAGGGACACCACGCCGTCGTCGAAGTGCCGGTGCACCTCATAGCCGGCGTCGGAGAAGACGGAGAGCATCTTGCGGTTCTCCGGCAGGATCTCCGCGGTGAACTTGCTGATCCCGTTCTCCCGGGCGGCGGCGGCCAGGTGCTCCAGCAGAACGGACCCCAGGCCACGGCCCTGGTGCGGATCCGCGATGTTGAAGGCAACCTCGGCCTCGGCGGGATTGTCCAGGCGGTCGTAGCGGCCGACGCCGATGATCTCCCCGCCCCGGGTGATGACCAGCGCCACCCGGTCGTTGTAGTCAAGCTCTGTGAACCTGCGCACTTCCTTGGGCGTCAGCTTGGCCTTGAAGGTGAAGAACCGCAGGTAGATGGAGTTCTGCGACTGCGCCATGTGGAAGGCCTGCAGCCCCTCGGCGTCATCCGCCGTCAGCGGGCGCAGATGGGCGGTTGCACCGTCCCGGAGCACGACGTCGGCCTCCCAGTGGTGCGGGTATGCCCCGGCCTGTCGGTGATTCACCATAGAATCACTGTACCTACTTGATGCGCAGGCACCGCCCAGATGGGGTGCGCAGCAGGGACTCAGGTTTGATGGCAAGAATTCAATAGCAAAAGGACGCTTTACTCACCATGGCCAAACGGCAACCACCGGCAGAGGCGAACTTCACGGAAAACATCGTCGACATTGATGTGACCCAGGAAATGGAAGGTTCATTCCTGGAGTACGCCTACTCGGTGATCTACTCCCGCGCCCTCCCCGACGCCCGCGATGGGCTCAAGCCCGTCCAGCGGCGCATCCTCTACATGATGAGTGAGATGGGACTGCGCCCGGACAAGGGCCACGTCAAGAGCGCCCGCGTGGTGGGCGAGGTCATGGGAAAGCTCCACCCCCACGGCGATTCAGCCATCTACGACGCCATGGTCCGCATGGCCCAGGACTTCTCCCTGCGCCTGCCGCTGATCGACGGCCACGGCAACTTCGGCTCGCTCGACGACGGCCCCGCCGCCTCCCGCTACACCGAGGCCCGCCTGGCTGCCTCCGCCCTGTCCCTGACGGACAATCTCGATGAAGACGTGGTGGACTTCGTCCCCAACTACGACAACCAGCTGACCCAGCCCGAGGTCCTCCCCGCCGCCTTCCCCAACCTGCTGGTCAACGGCACCACGGGCATCGCCGTCGGCATGGCCACCAACATGGCCCCGCACAACCTCGGCGAGGTCATCGCCGCCGCGCGGCACCTGATCGAATTCCCCGAGGCCACCCTCGAGGACATCATGGGCTTCATCCCCGGCCCGGACCTGCCCACCGGTGGGCGCATCGTGGGCCTGGCCGGCATCCGCGACGCCTACGCCACGGGACGCGGCTCTTTCAAGACCCGCGCCAAGGTGGAGGTGGAGCAGCTGACCGCCCGCCGCACCGGTCTGGTGGTCACCGAGCTCCCGTACATGGTGGGCCCGGAAAAGGTGATCGAGAAGATCAAGGACGCCGTCACCTCCAAGAAGCTCGCCGGCATCTCGGACATCGTGGACCTCACCGACCGCAACCACGGGCTGCGCCTGGTCATCGAGATCAAGAACGGCTTCAACCCCAACGCCGTGCTGCAGCAGCTGTACAGGTACTCCCCCATGGAGGATTCCTTCGGCATCAACAACGTCGCCCTGGTGGACGGCCAGCCGCAGACGCTGGGCCTGCGGGAGCTGCTGCGCGTCTACGTGGCCCACCGCCTCAATGTGGTCCGCCGCCGCACCGCCTTCCGCCTGGGCAAGAAGAAGGACCGCCTGCACCTGGTCCAGGGTCTGTTGATCGCCATTGTCGACATCGACGAGGTCATCCAGATCATCAGGTCCTCCGATGAGACGGCGGCCGCCCGCGAACGCCTGATGTCCATCTACGACCTCTCCGAGATCCAGGCCAACCACATCCTCGAGCTGCGCCTGCGCCAGCTCACCCGCTTCTCCCGCATCGAGCTGGAGAAGGAGCAGGAGGAACTACTCCGCGACATCGCCGAGCTGGAGGCCATCCTGTCCTCCGAACCGCGCCTGCGTGGGCTGGTCTCCAGCGAGCTGGGCGCCATCGCCGACAAATACGCCACCCCGCGCCGGACCGTCCTGCTCGAATCCGAGGCCGTGTCGCCGTCGGTGGCCAAGGCCCTCGCCGCGGGAGCCGCCGCCGGCGTCAAGGGCAAGGCCGCTCCCCTCGCCCTGGAGATCGCCGACGATCCCTGCTGGGTGGTCCTGACGGCGTCGGGGCAGATCGCCCGCACCGCCAACGCCGAGCCCCTGGCGGAGACCGGCGGCCGCACCAGGCACGACATCTTCCGCTCCGTAGTGCGCACCAGCGCCCGGGCGGAGATCGGTGCACTCACCTCCCTCGGGCGCATGCTGCGCCTGCAGGTCGTGGACATGCCCCTGCTGCCGCCCACCGCGGCCCTGCCCAACCTGGCCGGCGGCGTCCCCGCCAAGGAGTTCATCACCCTGGCCAAGGGCGAGACGCTTATTGCCTTCGCCGCGTTGAACACGGTGCTGGCCGTTGGAACGGCCGACGGCGTCGTCAAGCGCGTCACTCCCGACTACCCGCTGAACCGGGACGACTGGGAGTACATCACGCTCAAGGGCAAGGACCGCGTCATCGGCGCCGCACCGGCGGGGGACGACGATGAGCTGGTGTTCACCACCGCCACCGGACAGCTGCTGCACTTCCCCGGTTCCGCCGTCCGCCCCCAAGGCCGCACCGCCGGCGGGATGGCGGGCATCAAGCTCGCGGCCGGCGACACAGTGATCAGCTTCAACGTCGTCTCTCCGAACGATCCCGACGCCGTCGTCGTCACCATTGCCGGTGCCACCGACGCCCTGCCCGGCACCAACACCGGCAGCGCCAAGGTCACGGCCTTCGAGGAATACCCGGCCAAGGGCCGTGCCACGGCTGGCGTCCGCGCCCACCGCTTCCTCAAGGGCGAGGACACACTGCTGCTCGCCTGGGCCGGCCACGGTCCGGCCAAGGCCAGCGCCGCCAACGGCGTCGTCCGCGCCCTGCCCACCGAACACGGCCGCCGCGACGGATCCGGCATTGCCCTGGCGCAGAGCATCGACATCCTCGGGCCGAGTGTGGACACCGGGACGGGATCGGCTGGTCCCGGCTCTTCGGGGCCGGGGTCCTCGGGTCCCGGGTCGACTGGTCCGGGTTCTGCTGGTCCGGGTTCTGCTGGTCCCGGCGGGCTTGACGGGTTTGGCGCCGGCTCCGGCAAGGCCAGGCCGACGGCGGCGCCGTCCGTCGTCGAGGCCGAGGCCTTTGGGCTGGACAACGGCCAGGGCGTGCTGCTCTAACCTCGGTTCAGGACTGCCGGCCCTCCTTGAAGGGCCGGTAGTCCTCGAATTCCGAGTGGGCGTACCTGCCGAATTTATCGCTGATTTCCACCCATGTCGGGGCATCAAGAGCGGTAATCCAACGAACAATTATGCGCCGGGCTTCGACCAGATCCAGCGTGTCCATGATCAGTGTGTGGCGGCCGGTCATTGGACCGTCACGCTCGACCAGCTGCTGAAGCCAAGCAGGAGTGCATGCCAAGAGCTGGAAATTATCCGCGCCTATCGCACCAACCGGCCCCAGTCCAAGCTGGAGCCACACGCCGTCGCAGTTCGGATCAACTGACTGATATGCAGCTATGTCGACATCAGAGCTAAAGATGGTCTTGAGTTCGGCACGCATTGCTCTCCTTCGCATGGCAGTCGGCACATCCCTGGAAGTCCTCTTCGGAGCCCTCAAAGCTCACTTGCATTCTAGAAGCCACGCGTTGCTGGATTGTACCGTAACACCCAGTGCCGCGGCAGTCCCTTAGTCCTAAACTGGCCCCATGGCGATCATCCCCGAAGACAAAGACTGGACCTGGGTTCTGGCCGAGACCTGCCCCGAATGCGGATTTGCCGCCGCCGAGGCCACCCCCTCCACCGTGGCAAGCACCATCCCCACGCTCCTCCCCCGCTGGCAGGCAGTGCTCCGCCGTTCCGAGTCATCCGTCCGCCCGGACGAGGACACCTGGTCGCCGCTGGAGTACGCCTGCCACGTGCGCGATGTGTTCGACATCTTTGAGGCGAGGCTGGAGTTGATGCTGGCCCAGGACAATCCCACGTTTGAGAACTGGGACCAGGACAAGACAGCCGTGGAATCCGACTACGGCGCCCAGGACCCCGCCGTCGTGTCCCACGAGCTTGTCGATGCCGGCGAGGAGGCGGCCTCGGCCTTCGCCTCCGTCAGTGAGGACCAGTGGGAGCGGACGGGCGTGCGCAGCAACGGTTCCGTGTTCACGGTGCACACCCTCGCCGGGTACTTCCTCCACGACGTCGTCCACCACCTACACGACGTCGACGGGTAGCGCCGCCCCGCTGGCCGTGGCCGCCTGGAATCCCCTCAACCTTCAATGTCAGTGGCTCCTGGTCTAATGGGACTATGGACGGTTCACCGGACATGACACCCGGCAACGACGCCGGAATATCTGCTGCGGGGGCACGGCCCACCCCGGCGGATTCCATCGCTGGCGTCCGGCTGCCAATACCTGCTGCGGCCCGCACGGCCTCCCATCAAACACCCGGCAGGCCTGCGGGTGGAAGCGCCGCCGCAGGCCAGTCCGAGGACGCGATCGCTGCGGTTGCTGGCGCCCGGGCGGACTACGATGAGGCCGCCGCTGCGCTTGCAGCACTCGCCGGTTTCACCGCCCATGTTGCGGCAGTCCAGGCCCGTTGGATCGAGCGCCTGCACTCGGCCGCACGGGCTGAAGCATCGGCCCTGGGCCTTGACCACTGGCAGAGCGAGCTCCACGACATCTCCGCTGCCGCCGAGATCGCGACGGCACTCACCATCCCGGAACAAACCGCCCACCGCCTGCTTGACCAGTCGGTCGCGTTGGTCCAGCACCGCCCAGTGGCCCTGGCCGCGTTGGACGCCGGCGAACTATCGTGGCGCCATGCCACGAGCCTGTTGGAGCATATCGAAGCCATTGAGGGCCTTCCAGGTATTGACGCCGCGGCAGTCGATGCCTTTGAAGTGGTACTCGTAGGCCTTGCCTGCGGCGTGACGGTTTCCAAGTTTGCCGAGAAGGCCAGACGCCGGCGCGAGCGCCTGCACCCCGGCAGCATCGACACCCGCGCACGCACCGCTCATGACCAGCGGGCCCTCCTGCTCACCCCTGGTGCGGACGGCGTGTCATTCCTGCAGCTGCAGGTTACGGCAGCCCAGGGGCAGGCTGTGTGGAACCGATGCACAGCCGCGGCCCGCGGGCTGCAGGGAGCCAACGAGGCCCGGACTCTAACGCAGCTGCGGGCGGATGTCGCCGCGGCGCTCCTTCTGGGCCCTTGGGCGGACTCCAGCGCCCTGTCAGGCGCCGGGACCGGCCAGGGTGCCCGTACGGTAGGCGGGACCGATGCGGCAGGCGGGGCCGGCGCCGGGCACGGTCCCGACGCTGCAGGCCTTGCCAGCACGCCGGGAACAGTAGATGGCTTCGGCGAGGCTGGACCAGGCGGAACCCGGGCCGTGGACCGCTCCGACGCCGTGGACCAAGGGAACCAAGGGAACCACAGCGACATCGTGGGACCGGAACTCGAGGCCCTGGGCAGGGTCCCGCTCCCTGCAGCCCAGATTCTGGTGACTGTGCCCGCGCTGGCATTGCTGGGCTTGACTGATGAACCCGCCGAGCTGGAGGGCTACGGCCCCATCTCCGCAGACGTCGCGCGGCAGCTTGCGGCCGAGGCGCCCTCGTTCCTTCGGCTGCTCACCGATCCCGTCACCGGCGAGACTTTGGACCAAGCGCCCACCCGCTACCGCGTCAGCGATGCCATGCGAGTCTGGCTGAGGGCCCGGGACCGCACGTGCACCTTCCCGGGCTGCAATGTGGCCACGGCGGACACCCAGCTGGACCATCTCCTGGCCTGGGAACGGGGCGGCACGACGACGGCGGACAACCTGGCGAGCGAATGCCCCAAGCACCACCTGCTCAAACACGAGAAGGACGGCAAGAACCGCAGGGGACGGCGTCGGAACAGGCCGCGGAGCGGGGCCTTCGGCACGGCTCTGCCCTCATTGCGGGGATGGACACCGGACATGGCTGCAGATGCGGCGGCCCCCGCGGGCAGACCCCCGGCCTGGACGTCGCCTGCGGGCAGACAATTCCGGCCCGCAGCCACAGAGACCTTTCCACCGCAGTATCCGCGTTGGCTCATCGACAAGATCCTCGTCACCAACCTGCGCCTTGAGTGGGAAGCAGACCGGTTGGGCGGCCCAAACACGACGTGATGCACGAGCGGAATGGACTCCAGCCGGTCAGCGGCGCATCCGCCACGGCGGAACAAGACGGCCGGAACGGACGTGCGGAGTAAGACGATGGCTGTCCCACCGGATGGTCCTGCCAGCGTCGGCCACGCTGGCAGGCTGCGACTGCCGTGGCGGCGGTGCACCCGAGGCACAGGCGGGCGTCGACCAACCAGCCGGAGTGCCGGAACCATGCATGGTTTCGGCACTCTGGACCAACCAAGCCATCAACGCGAACACGGCCGCCGATCCATGCCTGGACGAAACGGGCGTGTCCAGGTCTTGCAGTGCCTACAGCCGCTTGTCCCAGGCCATCGACCTGCGGGTGGGCTGGTATCCCATGCGCTGGTAAATGCCCAGTGCGCCCGAAGGGTTCTCGGTGTCGACGTCGAGGCTTGCATGGTCCATGCCGGAAGCCTTGAATTTCGCCATGGCGTCGGCCAGCAATGCCTGGGCCAGGCCCTGGCCGCGCCAGTGCCGGCGCACGCCGAGGAGTTCCGTGTAGCCCTCGTTGCGGCCCTCGTCGGCCAGCACGGCCGGGTCGTAGCTGGACCATTGGTAGCCCGCCACCTCCCCGGTGGCGTCATCAACGACGGCAGCGCTCCAATCCGGCCGGCCCTGCTCGTGGTTGACAACAAACCCCCAGGCCTCTTCATCGCGCGGTTCCGAGCCCCAGTGGTCGGCAAAGGCCTCGTTGTGGGCCTGCCGCATGGACTCGCTGACCTCGGGGCTGAACGGGACGATCCGCAGGCCGTCGGGCAGCACCACCGGGGGCAGTACGGTGTCCAGGGGCCTGATCATTTCGGTGAAATAGCGCACCACGGAAAAGCCCGCGGCCGCATACAGCGCAGCCGACGCGGCGTTGTCCTCCTCGTCATACACGCGCACCAGCGGATCCGGGGTGCCGTCCTGGACAAAGCGGCGGCGGGCCTGCGCGGCAGACCAGCGCAGCACCGCCGTTCCGACGCCACGACGTTGGAACTGCGGGTCGACGCCGCCCATGGCATGGGCCTTGGCGCCATCCTTGTTCTTGGTCACCCGCCCCCATGCCCGCGGCGTCCCGCCGTCGTCAAGGCCGAACACCGTGTTGACCACGGGATCATTCTTGACGGAACTGAAGACATCCTCCAGGTCCGAGCGCTGTTCATGCCACGGAGGCTTCTCGACCGCCGCGATGCGTTTGACCAGGGCAAGCCACTCGTCAATGTCCGCCTCGGTGATGGCACGGAAGGTCAGCCCAGCAGCTGTGGGAAGGGGCACATTCTCCTCAGTCATGAGGCCAGCGTACTAAACCCCATGGCCCGCACTTCGGAGGTGTACCCGGCCGGCTGGGCAAGCATCGTCGAGACATCGCCCAGCTGCGCCAGGGCGGCGTCGTGCGTCACCAGCACGACGGCGCTGTCGGCGAGCGCGGTCTTCAGGTCCGCCACCAGCTCGTGGGCCTCGTCTGCGCCCAGGTGGGCCGTTGGCTCGTCGAGCAGGACGACGGCGGCACCGGCCAGCAGGGCGCGCGCGGCGCTGACCCGTTGGCGCTGTCCACCGGAGAGGTGGTGTCCGCCCGGTCCCACCCGTGTGGACAGGCCATCGGGCAGCCCGGCGTACCAATCCCCCAGCCCCACCGTGGCGAGTGCCGATTCCAGCTCCCCATCGCCGGGGGCATCGGAGGCGGGCCGGGCCAGCGCCAGGTTGGACCGCAGGGTGGAGTTGAACAGGTAGGCGTCCTGCGGGCACCAGGCGACGGAACCCAGCAGCGCAGCCCCCTCCGCCGGTTCCCGATAGGGCTCCACCCAGGCTCCTCCGTCCCGGTGGAGTGCGTAGCGCCCGCGCTCCGGGGCCAGGAATCCCAGCAGGACGGCCAGCAGTGTGGACTTGCCGGATCCCGAGGGACCCGCCACCACCCACCACTGGCCGCGCTCCGCGCCGCCGTCGACGTCAGTGAACACGGGGCCGGGCTGGCCGGGGTAGGACGCTGCAAGCCCCTGCACAGTCAGGGCGTCCACGGACTCCCTGGCGGCGCCGGACATTGAACGGGACGAACCGGCTGGGTTGCCAGTATCGGATGCCACCCTGCGTGCGGGCTCGTCGGAGCCTCCTGCACCGGCAGCGGGCAGGGCCAGCACGGTGGCAGGCGCATCAAGGATCGGCATGGTGCGGCGCATCATCGCTGTCAGGACCGGCAGTTGGAGCACGGCTTCCAGATAGCTTCCCAGCGGCTCGGCCAGGGCCAGCATCAGCAATGCCGCCACCGCGACCGCCTTGGGGTCTGCCCCCTCGCCGGCTCCGGCCAGCACCACAGCGACGGCTGCGGCACCTGTCAGCAGGAAAACCCCGCCCTGGCCCATCCCGGCGGCCCAGGCCGCGCGGCGGGCAGGGGCGGACACGCGCAGGTCCGTCTCGGCAAAGCGCCGCGCCAGTACGCGGCCCACGGAGTTGGCTGACAGCGATCCTGCGGCGGCAAACAGGGTGGTGGTGCGCTCGGCGAGCCAGGACCTGTGCACGGCGGCCGCGGCACTGCTGCGGCGCTCGGCCGCCAGCATCGCCAGCGGGAGCAGCACCAGCGACAGCACACCTGCCACCAGCACCACGGGCACGGCACTGGGCACCAGCAAGCCCACTGCCACCAGGATGGCCGCATAGGACAGCACCGCCGCCGGGAGCGGCAGAACAGCACGCGGAACGGCGTCGCGCAGCTCGTCGACGTCGGCCACGAGGGTGCCCAGGGCGCCGCCGGAGCGTGTCAGGCGCCCCCAGTGGGCAATGCTGGCACCGAGGGAGTCCCAGAGCCGCAGGCGCAGCGTGGAGGCCCAGCGCAGCACGGCGTCGTGGGTGAGCAGCCGTTCGCAGTAGCGCAGCACCGAGCGGGAGATGCCGAAGAAGCGCACGCCGACGATCAGGGACATCAGGTACAGCATCGGCGGACGCTCGGACGCTTCAACGATCAGCCAACCGGACAGGCCGGCCAGGGCCGCGCCGCTCAGGGTGGCCAGGGAGGAGAGCACGACGCCGGCTGCGAAGCGTGGGGAACGCAGGGGCAGCCACGCCAGCCAGTGCCAGCGCAGCTTCGATGCATCCGGGCCGGCTGCCCCACTGCTTGGCGATGCATCCGGGCCGGCGGTTTCCAGTGTGGAACCAGGCAGGGCGGAACCAGTCGGTCTGCAATCATGGGGCGAGGCGCCTGCGTGGCTGCCTGCCTTCTGTCCGGCGGGGGCGTGGTGCCCGGTGGTGCGAAGCTCTTCATCGAATGCCGTGGTGCTGGCGGCAACGCCCCCGTGCGACAGGTCATCGGCACCGTGGGCAGCAGCCGAACCAGTGCGGCCGGTGGCCATGGCATCGTCTGATGCGGTTCCGGCGGCAGTGCGGATCCCTCCGTCCAACAATGCGGCCAAGACCCGGTCGTGGGTCGCCACCAGCACGGTGGTGCTTCCGTGCAGGGCGGCTATGGCGCTCCGGACGGCATCAGCCGACGCCGGATCGAGGTGGGCCGTCGGCTCGTCGAAGAGCGCCAGGCGAACCTCGGGGTCAACCGTGCAGCGGAGCAGTGCCCGGGCCACGGCGGCGCGGCGGAGTTCGCCGGGGCTGCAGTCGGTGGGCGCCCGCTCCCCCAGCTGGTGGGCGTTGACGGAGGCGAGCACCGCGTCAATCTGTTCGTCGGTGACCGGCAGTTCCCGTGGGCCGCCGCCGTAGAGCCGCAGCTCGTCGACAACCGTGGCCTCGGTGAACAAGGGATGCTGGGCTGCGTAGACAGTGCGGCCGCGCTCAGCCCCCGCGGCCGTACCGGTGATGGCGACGCCGGGGCCAGGGCAGAGGGTGCCGGCCAGGACCGCGAGGACCGTGGATTTGCCCGATCCGCTCGGTGTGTCCAGCACGTGCGCGCCGCGGGCGGGAATGGTGAAGCTGGCGTTGCGGACCGCCGGTTCGCTGCGGTCGGCGTAGCGGACGGTCAAGCCCTCCACGCGGACGCCGCCGTCGGACGTCTCGGAGTGGCTTGAAGAGTCGACGGCGGCGCGGTGGGCTCCGGAGGAACCGAAAACCCCGGCGGCACCGCCCCGTGGCGGGGCGGCGGCACCGTCGCCGTCGGCCAGCAGCACCCGCACACGGCGGAGGGCCTCAACGCCGTCCTCACTGGCGTGGTGCGCCGCGCCCACCTCGCGAAAGGGCCGGAAGCATTCCGGGGCCAGCATGAGCGCCAGCAGCCCGGCTTCCAGCGGCATCTGGCCGTAGACAAGCCGGACGCCGATGAACACGGCGACGACTGCCACGGAGATGGTGCTGATGAGTTCCAGGGCCAGGCTGGAGAGAAAGGCCGTCTTGAGCGTGTCCATGGTGCCGCGGCGGTACTGCTCGGAGACGTCGCGCAGGGCCTCGCGCTGGGCATTGGCGCGGCGCAGGCCAACCAGCACGGGCAGCCCGCGGGCCAGCTCCAGCAGGTGGCTGGAGAGCCTGTCCAGGCCGGCGGCGGCAGCGGCCACGCGTTCCTGGGTGTGGAGCCCGATCAGCACCATGAAAAGGGGCACCAGCCCAATGGTCAGCACGACGATCAGCGCGCTGACCCAGTCCGCCAGCAGGATGCGCGCACCGATCATCAAGGGCAGGACGGCGGCGGTGACGAGGGCCGGCAGGTAGGCGGAGAAATAGCTGTCGAGTCCGTCCAGGCCGCGGCTGGCGACCATGGCCTGCGCACCGTCGGCCCCAGTGGCCGGGCCGCCGTCGAGCCGCTTGGCCACCAGCGCGGCGCGCAGCTCCTCCTTGGTGCCCAGCGCGGCCCGGCGGGCCAGGACCTGCTGGCCCCAGACCGATCCGCCCAGCACGACGGCGCCGGCGAGCCCCTGCCACAGCAGCGGTGGGACGTCGATGGGCTGCCCGGCGGCCAGCGTGGACAGTGCCGCTGCCAGGGCTCCCATGAGCACCACCAGGGCCGCGGCCTTGGCGGCCGCGAGGGCACCGAGGCCGATCAGCGCCGCACGTGCCCCGCGCCCAGGCGGAAGCTCCGGCCCCCGCCGGCGGCGGGCAGGCTGTGTGCCCGCCGGCCCGGATTCCTCGGCAATGCCGCCGCGCTGGCCTGTGGGGCTGACAGCCGGGGAGGATTCCGGGCCGGCGGCGCGGGGCAGGGTGCGGGGCTCTGCCACGGCCTAGCCCTTGCCGACGGCGGGGGCGAAGTCGTGCGCTGCGGGCAGGTGTGCGGTGCTCAGGCGCTTGCGGAACACCCAGTACGTCCAGGCCTGGTATGCCAGCACCAGCGGGACGCCGATGCAGGCCACCACTGTCATCAGGCCCAGGGTGTAGGGCGAGGACGAGGCATTGGACACCGTCAGGTCCCACGCCGGATCAAGGGTGGAGGGCAGGACAGTGGGGAACACCGAGACAAACAGCGAGGCCGTACCGGCCAGCAGGAACAGACCCAGAAAGGCGAAGCTGACCCCCTCGCGGTCCCGGGAGTTGAACACCCAGGCTGCCACGGCGCCCGCCACTGCCACCACGATCAGCACCCAGCTGAAGGGGTTCCCACGCTGCACGGCCACGATGACCACCCAGGCGGCGAGCGGCGCCAGGCCCAGGGGCAGCCAGCGGCGGACGGCGGCCCGGGCACGCAGGCGCACGTCGCCGTCGGTCTTCAACGCCAGGAAGGCCAGAGCGTGGACCAGGGCGAAGGCGACGATGGCCAGCCCGCCCAGCAGGGCGTAGCCGGTGAACCAGGAGAATGGGCCGCCCACTCGGTCGCCATTGGCGTTGATCGGCAGGCCGGTGGTGGTCAGGGCCAGCATGGCGCCGATGCCGAAGGCCGAGACGAAGGACCCCAGCGACAGCGCCCAGTCCCAGACGGTCCGCCAGCGCACCGAATCCACCTTGCCGCGGTATTCAAAGGACACTGCGCGGAAGATCAGAGCCAGCAGCACCAGCACCAGCGGCACGTAGAGCGTGGAGAAGAGCGAGGCGTACCAGAACGGGAAGGCGGCAAAGGTGGCACCGCCGGCCGTCAGCAGCCAGACCTCGTTGCCGTCCCAGACCGGACCCACGGTGTTTAGGAGCAGACGCTTCTCCGCGTTGTTGCGGGCGAAGGTCTTCATCAGCATGCCCACGCCCAGGTCGAAGCCTTCGAGGAACAGGTACCCGGTCCAGAGCACGGCGATCAGGATGAACCAGATGGTGGGCAGAGTTTCGATGTTTTCCATTGAAAGAATCCTTTAGTCCAGTGCCTAGTACGCGAACGCGAGGACGTCGTCGCTGTCGGACGTGCCGCCGGGGCCCTTGCCGTGGTCCTTGTTCTGGCCGTCGCCGTCACTTGCGGACTCATGGGCCAGCTCCGGCATGGCCGAGGCCACACCTCCCCGGATGTACTTCACCAGCAAGGCCACCTCCACCACCAGCAGGACTGCGTAGACGGTGGTCAGCGAGATTACGGAGAACAACAGCTCGCCGGTGGAGACCCCTGGCGAGACGGCGGCCGCTGTGAACATGAACACCTGGTCGATGCCCGTCATCTGCGGGTTGGGCGCCACCACAAAGGGCTGGCGGCCCAGCTCGGTGAAGATCCAGCCGGCGGCGTTGGCGCCAAAGGGCGCCAGAATGCCGAACAAGGCCAGGCGCATCAGCCACTTGGATTCGGGCACTGTGCCCTTGCGGACCACGAAGAAGGCCACGAACGCGGCCAGCGCCGCGATCCCGCCGAAGCCGATCATCATCCGGAAGCCCCAGTAGGTGACGGCCATGACGGGAACATACTGGATCTCGCTGCCGGCGCGGTCGCCGTACTTGGGATCGTCGGGCAGGTTGGTGCCATAGTGCGCCTGGTATTCGGGGACCAGCGTGTTGACACCCTTGACCTCTGTGGTGAAGTCGCCGTGGGCCAGGAAGGACAGCAGCCCGGGAAGCTCAATGAGGGCCACGACGTCGTCGCAGTTCTTGGAGCCGACGTCGCCCCAGGACAGGATGGAGAAACTGGTGCCATCGTGGCAGGCGGCCTCGGCGGCGGCCATCTTCATGGGCTGCTGTTCGAACATCAGCTTGCCCTGGATGTCGCCGGTGATGGCGGTGCCGGCGAAGGAGATCATCGCGACGACGGCGCCGATGCGCAGGGAGCGCAGCCACACCTTGTGGTCGTTCTTGTCGCGGCCGGGGATGGTGGCGGATTCACCGACCACCACAAAGCCCTTGGCGTCGACGGTGTCGATGCCGTCGCGGCGGCGGCGCCACAGGTGGTACCAGGCAATGCCCAGCAGGAATCCTCCAGCGACGGCGAGGGCGCCCATGATGGTGTGCGGGAAGGCCACCAGCGCCGTGTTGTTGGTGAAGACGGCCCAGGCGTCAACCATCTGCGGGTGTCCATCCACCAGCTCGACGCCGACGGGGTGCTGCATCCAGGAGTTGGCCACGATGATGAAGTACGCCGAGACAACCGAACCGAGAACGGCGATCCACAGGCAGGCGAGGTGGATTCCTTTGGGGAGCTTCTTCCAGCCGAAGATCCACAAGCCCAGGAAGGTCGATTCAACAAAGAACGCCAGCAGGGCTTCCATGGCCAGCGGGGCGCCGAAAACGTCCCCCACGAAGCGGCTGTATTCGCTCCAGGCCATGCCGAATTGGAATTCCTGGACGATGCCCGTGGCCACGCCCATGATGAAGTTGATCAGGAAGAGTTTGCCCCAGAACTTGGTCATCCGCAGGTATTCTTCGCGGCCGGTTCTATGCCAGGCTGTCTGCAGGATGGCGACCACCAGGCCCAGCCCGATGGTCAACGGAACCATCAGGAAGTGGTAGACAGTGGTGATCCCAAACTGCCATCGTGCGATGTCCAATGCTTCCATCAGTTCCCCCTGGGTGAGTGGGTTCGAACGACACTTCTACGTCCTGTAGAAGTTTTACTTCTACCCACTGTAGAACATTGATCGGATTACAGGTACATTTAACCCCAAGACAACTTGTTGACAACGTGCTTGAAGGATCTACATGGCCACCCTTGGGGAACTCGAACGGGCTGTTATGGATCTGCTCTGGGAACGCCCGGAGGCCATCACTGCCAATGAACTGCGCGACCTGCTGTCGCAGCGGCCCGCCGCGGACGGACGCGGCACAGATGTGAAATCGCTGGCTGTGACAACGGTACTGACAGTGCTGTCGCGTCTGGAAAAGAAGGGGCTGGTGGAGCGTGAGCGCAACACCCGACCACACCGGTACCAGGCCGTGACAAGCCGCGCCGAGCACACAGCCGAGCTGATGCTTGAGGTTCTGGGCTCCGCCCCGGACCGGGAGGCCGTACTGGCCCGTTTCATCGGCACCGTCAGCGACGGCGAGGCAGAGACGCTGCGCAAGCTGCTCGGCCGCTCCTAGCAACGCACCACAGCACGCCGCCGGCACGATAGCCTGATTCCATGTTTGCAACATCGTGGTTTCTGGCTGCGCTGGCGGTTGCCTTGGCGTGGCCCGTTCCGGTGCTGCTCTCGCGCGCCGCGTGGCCGGCCCGCGCACCCTTTGCCGCCCTGATCCTCTGGCAGGCCATAGCACTGGCCGGTGGCCTGTCCATGATCGGCGCGATGCTCTGCTTCGGCCTGGAGCCGCTCGGCGAGAACCTCCTGGCCGGTCTGGAACACCTCATCGGGATTGCCCTGGGTCTGGAGTCCATGGACACGCTGGGTATCTGGCATGCCTTCGCCCTGAGCGCCGCGGCCCTGCTGCTGGCCCATCTGGTCTTCACCCTGCTGCTGACCTTCTACCGGATCCAGACCCAGCGCCGCCGCCACCGGGACCTGCTGCACCTGCTCAGCTCCCCCTCCACAGACCGTCCCGACACGCTGGTGATCAACCACGACGTCCCGGTGGCCTATTGCCTGCCCGGCGGATCCCGCTCGGTGACAGTGCTCTCGGATGGACTGATGAATCTGCTCTCCCCCGACGAGCTGCGCGCGGTGTTGATCCACGAAGAGGCGCATCTGGCCCAGCGCCACCATCTGCTCCTGTGGGCTTTCGCCGCCTGGCGCTCCGCCCTGCCGTGGCTCCCCACGTCTAAGCTGGCCCAGCGCTCGGTGAGTTCGCTGATCGAAATGCTCGCCGACGACGTCGCCCTCCGCGAGGTCAGCCGGGCCACCCTTGTCACGGCCATCGCCCTGGTGGCCAGCGGCTCCGCCCAGCTTCCCGCCACCGAATTGGTGGCCACGGGCGGGGCGAAGATCGACACGCCGGAGACGACGTCGGCCCGGCTGGGCCGGCTGCTCACCCCGCGGCCTCCGCTGGGCCGCGGCCTGCAGGCGCTGGTGCTCGGCGCCTCGGCGTTGCTGCTGGCGGCCCCCACGGCCCTGCTGATCGTCCCGGGCGTGTTCTCCTAGCCCACGCCCGCTCAGTGTGGAAAGGTTCAGGGGAATCCTTGGCAGCCGCCTCAACCCTGGGAGTACTCGTGTCCGACCACATCTTCATCTCCGGCCCAGCATCATGGAACCAGCTGGTGCTGCTGGACAAGCTGCCGGAGCCGGTGGCCCAGACCGTGCACGCACGCCGGCACCACGAGAGCATTGGCGGCACCTCCGCGGGCAAGGCTTTGAATCTGCGCGCACTGGGGAACGAAACAACACTGTTCACCCTTCTGGGAGGCGATCCCCACGGGGTCCGCGTGCGCCGCGCGCTTGAGGAGGCCGGTGTCCAGGTGGTCCCCGGCACAGCTGCGGGGCCGACCGAGCAGCATCTGAACCTGATGACGGAGCGCGGGGAACGGCTGTCGATCTACCTTGCCACGCCCTCACTGGTCGCAGGAGGGACTGCGGTCGGGACCGACGGCCTGGAGTCGGCGGTGGCCGCCCGGGCGCTGGCCGGCGCCCGCGTGGCGGTCATCGACCTGGCGGCGCATTCGGTGCCCATGCTCTCTCTGGCCCGCGGGCTCGGCGTCGACGTCTGGACCGACATCCACGACTACAACGGGACCGCTGCCTTCCACCAACCGTTCATTGACGCGGCCTCGCACATCTTCATGAACGCCGACGGCCTCCCGGACCCCCGGCCGTTCATGGCCCGGACCATCGCGGCAGGGGCGCAGCTGGTGGTGTGCACCCTCGGTGCCGACGGCGCCATCGCACTGGACGCCGGTGGCCGTGAATACGCCGTGGAGGCCGCGGCCGTGGACAGCATCGTGGACACGAACGGCGCGGGGGACGCCTTTCTGTCCGGCTACCTCCATGCACACCTGGCCGGCGGGGATGTGGACCACAACCTGGCAGCGGCGGCGCAACAGGCCGCACTTGTCCTGCGCTCGAACCATCTGCACCCTGTGTTGGACGAAATCCTCGGCGCGGCGTGGCCCGCCACCGCGCCAGCACCTGGTTCCACCCCAACTGGGTGACAGCTATCTCACGTTCCGGAGCGCAGAATGTGTCGTAAGTGTCACCCAGTTGGGTGCGGGTCAGGCGTCGATGCGCTCCCGGTCCAGGGTGTTGCTGCCGGCAATGATGAAGTCCTTGCGCGGTGCCACATCGGAGCCCATGAGCAGCTCGAAGGTCTTCTCCGCGGCGGCTGCGGCCTCGGCGTGCGCCACCGTCACGCGGCGCAGCGTGCGGTGCCGCGGGTCCATGGTGGTTTCCGCTAACTGGTCTGCATCCATCTCGCCCAGACCCTTGTAGCGCTGGATCGGCTCCTTGTAGCGCTTGCCGGTCTTCTCCAGCTTGGTCAGCAGCGTGTGCAGCTCCTGCTCGGAGTAGGTGTAGACCATCTCATTGGCCTTGGACCCGGCGTTGATGACCTCCACCCGGTGCAGCGGCGGCACGGCGGCGTAGACGCGGCCGGCGTCGATCATGGGGCGCATGTAGCGGAAGAACAGCGTCAACAGCAGTGTGCGGATGTGGGCGCCGTCGACGTCGGCATCCGTCATCAGGATCACCTTGCCGTAGCGCGCGGCCTCGAGGTCGAAGCTGCGGCCGGAGCCGGCACCGACCACCTGGATGAGCGCGGCGCACTCGGCATTGGAGAGCATGTCCCCCACCGAGGCGCGCTGGACGTTGAGGATCTTGCCGCGGATGGGCAGCAGCGCCTGGAAGTCGGAGGAGCGGGCCAGCCGGGCGGTGCCCAGGGCGCTGTCACCCTCGACGATGAAGAGCTCGCTGCGGTCGGTGTCGTCCGTGCGGCAGTCGGCCAGCTTGGCCGGCAGCGAGGAGGTCTCCAGGGCGTTCTTGCGCCGCTGGGTCTCCTTGTGGACGCGCGCGGAGATGCGCGACTTCATCTCGGCGACAACCTTTTCCAGCAGCAGCGCGGACTGGGCCTTGTCGCCGCGGGCCGCGGAGGTCAGCTTGGCATTGATCTCCCGCTCGACCACCTTGGCGACGATGTTGCGCACGGCGGGGGTGCCGAGGATCTCCTTCGTCTGGCCTTCAAACTGCGGCTCGGCCAGCCGGACGGTGAGCACGGCGGTGAGACCGGCCGTGACATCGTCCTTTTCGATCTTGTCGTTGCCGGCCTTCAGCTTGCGGGCGTTGGCCTCGATCACCTTGCGGAAGGTCTTCAGCAGCGCCTGCTCGAAGCCCTCCTGGTGCCGCCCGCCCTTGGGGGTGGAGATGATGTTCACAAAGGAGCGCATGGTGGTGTCGTAGCCAATGCCCCAGCGCAAGGCAATGTCCACCTCGCAGTCGCGCTCCACCTCGGTGCTCTTCATGTGCCCGTTTTCATCGAGCACCGGCACTGTTTCCTTGAACGTGCTGCTGCCGTGCAGGCGCCAGATGTCGGTGATCGGGGCGTCCTTGGCCATGAAGTCGACAAACTCGGAGATGCCGCCGTCGTGGTGGAACACCTCCTCATGGACGTCGAACTCGCCCGGGGTGCCCGGCAGGCGGCGCTCGTCGCGGACGGTGATCCGCAGCCCGGGGACGAGGAAGGAGGTCTGGCGTGCACGGGCAGCCAGATCGTCGTAGGAGAACTTGGCATCCGGGGTGAAGATCTGCCGGTCCGCCCAATAGCGGATCCGGGTGCCCGTGACGCCCCGCTTGGTGGTGCCCACGATGTCCAGCTCGGACTTGTCCACAAAGGGATCGAAGCCCACCTCGGGGCTCAGGGTGCGGCCCACATCCTTGAAGTGGCCCGGCTCGCCGCGGCGGAAGCTCATCTGGTAGGTCTTGCCGCCGCGGTCCACCTGGACGTCCAGACGGGCGGAGAGGGCGTTGACCACGGAAGCGCCGACGCCGTGGAGGCCACCGGAGGCGGAGTAGGAGCTGCCGCCAAACTTGCCGCCGGCATGCAGCTTGGTCAGTACGACCTCCACACCGGTCAGGCCCGTCTTGGGCTCGACGTCCACCGGAATGCCGCGGCCGTCGTCGTGGATCTCCACAGAGCTGTCGGGGTGCAGGATCACCTTGATGTCCTGCCCAAAGCCGGCCAGAGCCTCGTCCACGGAGTTGTCGATGATTTCCCAGAGGCAGTGCATGAGACCGCGGGAATCCGTGGAGCCGATGTACATGCCCGGCCGCTTGCGCACGGCTTCGAGACCTTCCAGGACGGAGAGGTGGCGGGCGGTGTAATCGGAATTTTGGCGGGCCACGATCTGGCAGGCTCCTTTATTGCTTTTGCGAATGGTGCGGGGTCCGCAGGCGCCAAAGCGTGCGGGGACCACCTCTAGGCTAGCGTGCCAGAAGGCACCGACATTGCAGCCATGCCGCCCGGCAGGCTCTACGCGGTAAGCGAAAGTGGGGCCGCGGAGCCATCAAATGTCGGTGGCGGGTGGTTCTATTGGTAGACAGATCTACAAAGGAGGCCATCATGACCACAGCCCTCGCCAGCCGCGAGCTGAACACCTTGGACCGCTGCGACCGTTGCGGAGCCCAGGCCTACGTCCGTGTTGTCCTCGAATCCAACGGTGGGGAACTCATCTTCTGCGGCCACCACGCCCGCGGCGTTGAAGCCACCCTGCGTCCCCTCGCTTCCGAGTGGCACGATGAAACCAGCCGGCTCACCGAGAAGACCCCGGTGTCCGTCGAGGACTAGCTCCACCGCCGGGCGGCCTGCTGCACCACGGTGCAAAAACCACAGTGCACCGACCGCCCCCTGAACGTTTGACAGAAAGGGACCCCAACCGGGGTCCCTTTCTTCGTTGGTTCCACCGAACCGCCTGCCAACGCGAAGGAACCCGCCCCCTGCGCGGCCGTGGCACGGCTGCACAGGAAACGGGTTCCTTCGGGGTAAGTCCTAGTCCAGGTAGTCCCGCAGGACCTGCGACCGCGAGGGGTGGCGCAGCTTGGACATGGTCTTGGATTCGATCTGGCGGATGCGCTCACGCGTCACGCCGTAGACCTTGCCGATTTCGTCTAAAGTCTTCGGCTGGCCATCGGTCAGGCCGAAGCGCATGGCCACAACGCCGGCTTCGCGCTCGGAGAGCGTGTCGAGCACGGAGTGCAGCTGCTCCTGCAGCAGCGTGAAGCTGACGGCGTCGGCGGGGACCACGGCCTCGGAATCCTCAATGAGGTCGCCGAACTCGGAGTCGCCGTCTTCACCCAGGGGCGTGTGCAGCGAGATGGGCTCGCGGCCGTACTTCTGGACCTCGACAACCTTCTCGGGCGTCATGTCCAGTTCCAGGGCCAGCTCTTCGGGCGTGGGCTCGCGGCCCAGGTCCTGCAGCATCTGGCGCTGGACGCGGGCCAGCTTGTTGATGACCTCGACCATGTGCACCGGGATGCGGATGGTGCGGGCCTGGTCCGCCATGGCGCGGGTGATGGCCTGGCGGATCCACCAGGTGGCGTACGTGGAGAACTTGAAGCCCTTGGTGTAGTCGAACTTCTCCACGGCGCGGATCAGACCGAGGTTGCCTTCCTGGATCAGGTCCAGGAACAGCATGCCGCGGCCGGTGTAGCGCTTGGCGAGGGACACCACGAGGCGGAGGTTGGCCTCGAGCAGGTGGTTCTTGGCGCGCTTGCCGTCGTGGATGATGTATTCGAGCTCACGCTTGAGCTTGGGGTCCATCGTGTCGCCCTCGTGGGCGATCTTCTCCTCGGCGAACAGGCCGGCCTCGATCCGCAGGGCGAGGTCCACTTCCTGCTCGGCGTTCAGCAGGGCAACCTTGCCGATCTGCTTGAGGTAGTCCTTGACCGGGTCCGCCGTGGCCCCGGCCGACATGACCTGCTGGACAGGTGCGTCGTCGTCGTCGGCGTCGGAGTAGACAAAGCCCGTACCGGTGGCGGCAGGAGCGGCGTTGGCGGCCGCAGGGGCGTCGCCGTCCTCGTGGTCATCGTGCTCAATGTCGACGATCTCGTGGTCACCGGCCTCGTCGTCGCCGTGGTCCTCGTCAGTGGCAGCCTTGCGGCCACGGGTCTTGGGGGCAGCCTTGGCAGCATCGCCGGCAGCCTTGGGCTTGCGTCCACGCGTGGCAGCGGCGGGTGCGCCGGACTCGGTGGCAGCGGCCTTCTTGGCAGCCATCGTGGCTGCCCTCTTCTGCGCGGGAGTCAGCGGCTCGCTGGGCGTTGTTGCGGGGGCGTCGGCCCCGGCAGCAGAGTCAGTGCTCTTGATAGTTGCAGACACAGAAAACCTTTCTTGCGGCGGTCTGTGGTGCCGCCTGCGGGCAACACCACTATGACCCTGTCAAGTCCGCGGTGTCTTTCACACACCTCCCGCGGCCGCAGAGTCACACGGTACAACGGCTGCCATGCCGACATTGTTCCCGTCGGCGCTGCCGCTGGCGTGGAATTCCTCCGCACAGCGAGGTGGTGCATAAAACGCGGACCCAACCGGGTCTCGGCTTCCATTGTCTCATGCTTTTGGGTTCCATTCCGGCATGGACGGGGGCAGCGGAACCGTCCACCCACTGATGGAACAGCCGATGGAACAGGCCCGCCGCCGGGGCGCCGGATGCACCGCCCGGGCTAGCCGATGCCCCGCTGGTCCTGCCGCCATGCTGTGGCCGGATTCCGTGCCCAGCCGCTGATGCAGCCCTGCTCAAGAAGGGCATCGAGGAGGGCCGCCAGCCGATAGCCGGGCTGCTCCGCCAGCGCCAGGTGCAGGTAGGTCCCGGCCACGGAGCTGCGCCCCTTGCACCATTGGATCCAGCCGATCATCGTCAAGGCTGCAGCCCTGGCACTGCCCTCGGCGGCGCGGGCCAGATGGCCCAGCAGCTGCTCGGCACAGTCCATGCGGTCCCAGTTGGGGATTGCGGCCGGGTCCGGCGATGGGGCCGCAGCCGATCCCGGAGCGTCAGCCGTGCCCGCCATGAGGACGACGCCGAAATCGGCACCATCCCAGCCCTTGTCGCGCTCGGCATCGCCGGCGATCCGCGCCCGCTCCGCCGCAGTTGCCGCAGGCATGGTGGGTTTGAACGCCCGGCCGGTGGCCGGCACCAGGAGCCCGGCGCACCAGGCGCCGTCCATTGCGGTCTGGATGCCGGCGGCCGCCATGACCAGTACGGCGTCGCGGACTGCCACGCTGTGCAGGCTGGCCACCAGGTAGCCGGCCACGGCGTCATCGGGCAGCTTCGGCCACCGCAGCAGCGACAACTGCCACACCTTCAAGACGGCGTTGAACTGCGCGCCGCCCGACAGCCGCCCGGCCAGCCGGTCCGCCGCCGCATCGGCAGAACGGCGGATGCCGTTCTGGACTTCGGCCGGCAGTGGTTCCAGGCATTGCGCTGCCCGGGCGCGGGGGTCTCTGTCAAAGCTCCGCCCGGCATAGACCAGCTCCGCCGTCATGGTGCTGCCGGTGATGGAGCGCACCTCGTGCCCCGGCACCGGACAGCAGTGATCCCGCCGGCACTGCAGATGCCGCCAATGGGCCGGCCCCAGATGCCAGGCGTCTTTGACGGGCAGCCCCCACGACGCCAGGGCCGGAAGGAGAGCGTCCAGCAGCAGAGGATGCGGGCGGGCACCGGTACCGTCCCAATCCTCGTCGGTGTAGACCGCCAGCAGCGTGCCGTCGGCACATTCATCCAAGCGCAGGCTCTCCCCCACGGTCTGGACGTATCTGTCGATGCCCTCCGGGTCGCGGCATCCGCCGTCCGGGAGGTCCACCCGCAGCGTGGCCCGCACGCTGCTGCCGGCCAACCCCAGGCAGACGAGGCTGGATCGGGGCCAGAATCCCAGATTGAAGGGAATGATGCTCAGGACATCCTGGCTGCTGGTGGCTGTAAGGCGTTCGTGGCTGCTCATGGATCCAGCGTCGGGGCCGCAGCCTGCAGCCGCAGGAGCCCGGGCCCCGATTGTGGCCGGCGGCGTCGGTCGGTGGCGCTGTGGAGGGAACGGCAGCTGCACCGGGAACGGCCTGGGGTCAGCGGCGTCCGGACCGGCGGCGGCGCCAGTCGTCCGCGAGCGCCTGGCGCAGCGGCGGGACCAGGACACCGTTCTCGGCCATCCTGCGCCGGACCACGCGCCGGCTCATCAGCATGGCGACGGCGCCGATGGCAAGGATCAGGAACTGCACCGACAAGGCAATGCGGAAGGAGTCCAGGGCGTAGAGCTCGGTGGAGAAGCCGCCGTTGTACAAAAGGTCCAGCACCAGCCCCACCAGGTACATGGTCACCAGCGCCGCGCAGAATCCGCCCACGTTGACGATGCCCGTGGCGGTGCCGAGCCGGTGCGAGGGGTTGTACGTGCGGGCGAAGTCGAAGCCGATCATCGAGGCCGGCCCGCCGAGGGCGAGGGTGAGCACCAGAACCACCAGCAGCCACAGGGGTGCCGGACCGGGATAGAGCAGCGTGGCCGCCCAGGCCACCGCCGTCGCCGCGGAGATCAACAGCACCATCGTTGACCGGCGCAGCGGATGCCTGCCCACCCAGCCGCCGAGCAGCGGGCCGCAGACGAGGCCCACCAGCACAAAGAGGCTCATCAGGGCCGTGGCCGTGCCACTGTCCAGCCCCTGTCCGGACCGCAGGAAGGGGTAGCCCCAGGTCAGGATGAAGACGGTGCCGGAGAACTGGACGGTGAAGTGGCTCCACATGCCCAGTTGGGTCCCGGGCTGCCGCCAGGCCTTGGCCAGATCGGCGGCCGTGTCCTTCAACCCGGCCGCCCGCTCGTCATGGCGCGTCCCGTCCGGCTCATTGCGCACCAGCGTCGCGGCGAGCACGAAGGCCAACAGTCCCAGGGCGGCCGTGCTGAGGAAGGCTGCGCTCCAGCCGAAGGTGTGCAGGACGAAGGCAAAGGGGATGATGCTGATCAATTGGCCCAGCTGGCCCAGCTGGCCCGTCAGTTGGGTCAGCACGGGGACCCGTTTGGCGGGGAACCAGGCGGGGATGAGACGGATGACGGCGATGAAGGTCATGGCGTCGCCCGATCCCACCAGGACGCGGCCCACCAGCCCGCCCGGGACGGAGGTTGCCGCGGCCAGCTGCAATTGGCCCAGGCACATCAGGGCCGCGCCGGTGGCAATCATGAAGCGCGGCCCCAGCCGGTCCACGAGGACCCCCACGGGGATCTGCAATCCGGCATAGACCAGCAGCTGCACCACCGTAAAGGCCGACAAGGCCGATGCCGTGGCATTAAAGCGCTCGGTTGCCTCCAGCCCCGCCACACCAAACGACGTGCGCTGCGTGATCGCCACCAGATAGGCTGCTACGCCTACACCCCAAACAAACCATGCCTTCTTGCTATCCACCCCGCCAGTCTAGGTGCCAGACTGGCGGCACCTGACCCAGGCGGTGGCGCGTCAGACCGTTGAGCCCCCTGCGGAGCCGCCACCGGCCGCCCCGCCGGCTCCGCCGTCGTCGAGGTCGGAAGCACTGTCGGAAGGACTGTCGGAAGCACTGTCGGAACCGTTGGCGGCACTACTGTCGGAACCGTTGGCGGCACTACTGTCGGAACTGCTGTCGGAACTGCTGTGGGGGTCGACGGCGGTGTCCCGGGGCCCGCCGCGCGCGGCGTCCCTGCCGGAATCCGCAGGCGTGGTGGCTGCGGATTCCTCCGCGGCGTTGTCCCGGCTGGCCAGGTACGCCTCCACGGCAGCACCGAGCTCATCCGCGCCGGGGAGTTCATCGTTCTCCCCGGCCAGCAGCGAGCGGCGGGCATTGCCGTGGGCGTGCTCGTCGTACTGCTTTTCCAGATTGCCCACCACGGCCGCCACATCGGCGGATCCTTCCGTCTGCTCGGCGATCTGGCGTTCCACGATGCGCCCGGCCTCGCGCAGCCGTTCGGAGGGCAGCATCAGCGACGCCGCGGCACCGATGAATTCCAAGCCGGCGACGGCGGCAGGCGGGTACTCGGCGTCGGAAAGGTAGTGCGGAACATGGATCGCATAGCCCACCACATTGCGCCCCGCCTCGGCGAGGCGGTATTCCAGCAGGTGGCCGATGGCGGAGGGAATGTCCACGGTGCTGCGCCAGGCGGAGATGCCCTCGATCAGATCCGGGCGGTTGCCGTGCACGGTGGCGCCGATCGGGCGGGTGTGCGGCACGGGCATCGGGATGGAGTGCACCCAGGCTACGAGGTTCACGTCGAAGCGCTCCACCAGCCCAAGGACCGCCAGGGTGAACCGTTCCCACTGCAGATCCGGCTCGTTGCCGGTGAGGAACAGGAACGGCTGGCCCATGGAGTCCAGCATGCGGTACAGGCCCAGCTTGGGCTGGCGGTAGTTGGTCAGGTGGTCCTGCTCAAAGGTGATGCGCGGACGGCGGGAGCGGTAGTCCAGCAGCTGGTCGATGTCGAACAGGGCCACGGGCTCGGCGTCCAGCTCATCCACCAGTTCGCCGGCCAGCTGCGTCACCACATGCCCGGCGTCGGAGAAGCCGGTGAAGCCCATCACCAGGTTCAGGCCGCGCAGGTCCTCGCTCTCCAGCAGGACGTCATTGACGGCATAGAGGGACTCGGGGCTTAGGAACGGGGTGTACCTGATGTCTTTCACGCTTCTCTTCCTTCGGGCAGAATCTCTACCGCTACAACGTCAAAGGTGCCCCGAATCATTCCGGGTGCCCGCGGGCAGGGCCAGGGTGGCCGCGCATTGGTGGCCGCTTCCCACCAACGTGGAGCTCCACAAGAGGCGGCTTGTCCACCGTAGCGCCCAGACGGCGCCACCGTGGACGCCGGGGAAGGGCGGAGGTGGAGCCGGTGCCGCGAACGGCGGCTACGATCGAAGGCAACGCCGCCAATGCGGAGACCAAGACAAGTGAGGACGCGTTTTTGTGATTAAGACAGAAGAGATCACCATCCATGCCATGGCTGCCGACCTGAAAAAGGTTGACGCGCAGGCCCTGGTCATTGGCGTAGGCCGGGGCAGCGAGGGTCCGGTGCTGCTGGACAACCCGCTGCCCGCCAAGGCCGCCAACGCGCTCGCCGCGTCCCTGGACATCCTCGGCGTCAGTGGCGCCGCCGATGAGGTCCGCCGCATTCCAGGCATCGCCGACTACGGCGTGGAGGTCCTGGTGCTGGCCGGTGTTGGCAAGGTTGCCGACAACCAGATCACCGAAGAGGCCCTGCGCCGCGCCGCCGGTTCCGCCATCCGCCAGCTGGCTGGCCTGTCCACCGTGGCGCTGGCACTGCCGACGACGACGGTGGCCCAGGTTGCCGCCGTCGCCGAGGGTGCCGCGCTGGGCGCCTACCAGTACGACAGCCACCACTCCTCCACTGAGGGCCGCAAGGCCGCCGTCGAGACCGTCACCATCATCACCCCGATGGCCGCGGCCGCGGGCCTGCCCGAGGCCCTGGAGCGCGCCACCGTGCTGGCCTCGGCCGTCAACGCCACGCGCACGCTGGTCAACGAGCCCCCGAGCCACCTGTACCCGGAGACCTTCGCGGACGCCGCCAAGGAACTGGCCAAGGGACTGCCGGTGAAGATCACGGTGCTGGATGAGAAGAAGCTGGAGAAGGACGGCTACGGCGGCATCATGGGCGTCGGCAAGGGCTCCTCCCGTCCGCCGCGCCTGGTCAAGGTCGAGTACGCCCCGGCCAAGGCCAAGGTGAAGCTGGCCCTGGTGGGCAAGGGCATCACCTTCGATTCCGGTGGAATCTCGATCAAGCCCGGCGCCGGCATGGTGACCATGAAGTGCGACATGGCCGGTGCAGCCGCCGTCCTGAACGCCCTGCTGGCGGTGGCCCGCCTGGGCCTGCCGGTCAAGCTGACGGCCTGGCTGTGCCTGGCTGAGAACATGCCCTCCTCCACGGCCACCCGCCCCTCGGACGTGCTGACCATCTTCGGCGGCAAGACCGTCGAGGTGCTCAACACGGACGCCGAGGGCCGCCTTGTCATGGCCGATGGCCTGGTGGCCGCCTCCCTCGAGCAGCCCGACGCCATCCTCGACGTCGCCACGCTCACCGGAGCACAGATGGTGGCACTGGGCACCCGCACCTCCGGTGTGATGGGCGACGACGGCGTCAGCGCCGCCGTCAAGGCCGCGGCCGACCGCGCCGGCGAACTGTTCTGGCCGATGCCACTGCCCGAGGAGCTGCGCCCCAGCCTGGACTCCCCCGTGGCGGACCTGGCCAACATCGGCGAACGCATGGGCGGCATGATGACGGCGGCCGTGTTCCTGGCCGAGTTCATCGGCAAGGGCAAGGACGGTTCCACCATCCCGTGGGCCCACCTGGACATCGCCGGCCCGGCCTTCAACGAGGGCGCGGCATACGGCTACACCCCCAAGCAGGGAACCGGCGTTGCCGTGCGCACCGTCGTCGCCTATGTCGAAGACGTCCTATCTCGTACGTCATAGGCCCGTGTGAGACTCGCCACAGCCGCTTCTCCTAAGCTGCTTCACAGGTGGAGCATGGAGGTGGCGTTCGCTAAGGTGAGTGCTGAAAGCATTCTTTAGCATTAGCGAGAACTGTGCTGCGCCCCGGTCACCGGGGCGCAGCACGCCATAACGAACAGTGGCGCGCAGACTGCGCGCCAACCGATACGCGAGGGAGCGTTTAAGTGGCCGATCAGGCAGCTGCGCAAGAATTCGACATCCTGGTTCTCGGTGGTGGCAGTGGCGGTTACGCCACCGCGCTGCGCGCCGTACAGCTGGGTTTCACCGTTGGTCTGGTTGAGAAGGCCAAGCTCGGTGGCACCTGCCTCCACAACGGATGCATCCCCACCAAGGCCCTGCTGCACTCCGCAGAGGTTGCCGACCACGCCCGTGAAGGTGCGAAGTACGGAGTCAACGTCGACTTCCACTCCATCGACATGGCCGCCGTGAACGCCTACAAGGACGGCATCATTGCCGGCAAGTACAAGGGCCTGCAGGGTCTGATCAAGGGCAAGGGCATCACCGTCATCGAGGGCGAAGGCAAGCTCACCGCTGCCAACACCATCACCGTGAACGGCGTCAACTACACGGGCAAGAACATCGTGCTGGCCACGGGTTCCTACTCCCGCTCGCTGCCGGGCCTGGAAATCGGCGGCCGCGTCATCACCTCCGACCAGGCGCTGACCATGGACTACGTCCCCAAGAGCGTCATCGTTCTCGGCGGCGGCGTCATCGGCGTCGAGTTTGCTTCCGTCTGGAAGTCCTTCGGCGTGGACGTCACCATCATTGAGGGCCTGCCGTCGCTGGTCCCCAACGAGGACACCGCGATCATCAAGGTCCTGGAGCGCACCTTCAAAAAGCGCGGCATCAAGTTCAACACCGGCACCTTCTTCCAGGGCGTCGAGCAGGATGCCAACGGCGTCAAGGTCACCCTGGTGGATGGCAAGACGTTTGAGGCCGACCTCCTGCTGGTTGCCGTGGGCCGTGGCCCGTCGACCGCAGGCCTGGGCTTCGAAGAAGCGGGCGTCACCATCGACCGCGGCTTCGTCATCACCAACGAGCGCCTGCACACCGGCGTCGGCAACGTCTACGCCGTCGGCGACATCGTCCCCGGCGTCCAGCTGGCCCACCGCGGCTTCCAGCAGGGCATCTTCGTGGCCGAGGAAATCGCCGGTCTGAACCCGGTGGTCGTTGAGGACATCAACGTCCCCAAGGTCACCTTCTGCGACCCCGAGATTGCCTCCGTGGGTCTGAACGAAAAGCAGGCCAAGGAAAAGTTCGGCGATGCCAACGTCGAGAGCACCGAGTACAACCTCGCCGGCAACGGCAAGAGCGCCATCCTCGGCACCGGCGGCATCATCAAGTTCGTCCGCGAGAAGGATGGCCCCGTGGTGGGTGTCCACATGATCGGCACCCGCGTGGGCGAGCAGATCGGCGAGGCCCAGCTCATTGTGAACTGGGAAGCCTACCCGGAGGACGTGGCATCCCTGATCCACGCCCACCCGACGCAGAACGAAGCCCTCGGCGAGGCCGCCATGGCCCTGGCCGGCCGCCCGCTGCACGGCTGATAAAGAACAACCCTTAGTGCACCCGGTGGCAGCCACCGGGTGCACTAAGCTCAGAAACAACTTTGAATCATTAGATTGCATGCTTGGCATGCGCATTGCTTATAAAAGGAGAACGGGGACGAAATGTCTGAATCCGTGAACTTGCCCGCCCTGGGCGAAAGCGTCACCGAAGGTACCGTGACCCGGTGGCTGAAGCAGGTAGGCGACCGCGTCGAAGTTGACGAGCCCCTGCTGGAGGTTTCCACCGACAAGGTCGACACCGAGATCCCCTCTCCCATTGCCGGCATCATCGAGGAAATCCTCGTGGCCGAGGACGAGACCGCCGAGGTTGGCGCTCCCTTGGTCCGCATTGGAACCGGCGACGGCGCTGCGCCCGCCCCGGCCGCCCCTGCAGCCGAGGCCGCTCCGGCCCCGGTGGCCGAGCCCGCACCGGTGGCCGCGCCTGTCGAGACCCCCGCACCCGTTGAGACGCCCGCTGCCGCTCCGGCCGCCGGTGGCGAGACCCATGAGGTCACGCTGCCCGCACTGGGCGAGTCCGTGACCGAGGGCACCGTCACCCGCTGGCTCAAGGCCGTCGGCGACGCCGTGGAGGTGGACGAGCCCCTGCTGGAGGTCTCCACCGACAAGGTCGACACCGAGATCCCCTCCCCCGTGGCCGGCACCCTGCTGGAAATCCGCGTCAACGAGGACGACACCGCTGAGGTTGGCTCCGTGCTGGCCGTCATCGGTGCCGCCGGCGCAGCCGCAGCTCCTGCTGCAGCAGCTCCCGCCGCCCCCGCCCCGGTTGCCGCACCGGTTGCCGCTGCACCCGCTCCGGCCGCTGCACCCGCTCCCGTTGCTGCGCCTGCTCCCGTTGCTGCGCCTGCTCCGGTTGCCGCTCCGGCCGCCCCGGCACCGGCTGCCGCTCCGGCTGCCCCCGCTGCCGAGTCCAGCTACGTGACTCCGCTGGTCCGCAAGCTGGCCAACCAGCACGGCGTGGACATCGCCACCGTCGCCGGCTCCGGCGTCGGCGGACGCATCCGCAAGCAGGATGTCATCGCCGCAGCCGAGGCCGCCACGGCCGCAGCTGCACCCGCGCCGGCTGCTGCTGCAGCACCGGCCAAGCCGGCTGCTGCCGCCGCCGCACCCTCCAGCCTGCGCGGCACCGTCGCCAAGGCTCCGCGCATCCGCCAGGTCATTGCCCGCCGCATGCGCGAATCCCTGGACGTCTCCACCCAGCTCACGCAGGTGCACGAGGTCGACATGACGCGCATCGCCAAGCTGCGCAACTCGGCCAAGGGCTCCTTCCAGGCTGTCAACGGCACCAAGCTCACCTTCCTGCCCTTCATCGCCAAGGCTGTCGCCGAGGCCCTGAAGGTGCACCCGAAGCTGAACGCGGAGTACAACGAGGACACCCAGGAGATCACCTACCACAACGCCGAGCACCTCGCCGTTGCGGTTGACACCGACAAGGGCCTGCTGGTCCCCGTCATCTCCGACGCCGGTGCCCTGAACCTGGCCGGCCTGGCCGGCAAGATCGCCGATGTTGCCTCGCGCACCCGCAGCGGCAAGATCGGTCCGGACGAGCTGTCCGGTGGCACGTTCTCGATCACGAACATCGGCTCCGTTGGCGCCCTGTTCGACACCCCGATCATCAACCAGCCGCAGGTCGCCATCCTGGGCACCGGTGCGATCGTCAAGCGCGCCGTCGTGGTGACCAACGCCGATGGCGATGACACCATTGCCATCCGCCACATGATGTACCTCTGCCTGACGTACGACCACCGTCTGGTGGACGGCGCGGATGCCGGCCGCTTCATGCAGACCCTCAAGGCCCGCCTTGAGGAAGGCGCCTTCGAGTCCGACCTGGGCCTGTAGCGGCACCTGTCCACAACGCGTAAGGGTTGCCTTCCCCTCGGGGAAGGCAACCCTTACGCGTTTTAGCGACAGATAGTCGCTAAGCTGGGATCATGGACATTCTGAAATACATTCTGATCTTCCTGCACATCCTTGGTGCAGCTGCGATCGTTGGCGGCTGGTTCGCCACGTTCAAGAAGCCCACCGTTCTTCCGATCCAGCTCTGGGGTGCCATTGCCCAGCTGGTCACCGGACTGCTGCTGGTCGGCCTGGCCGAGATGGGCGACGGCCCCGTCAACCACGCCAAGATCGGCGTCAAGGCTGTCATTGCCATCGCCGTCCTGGTTCCGGCCATCATCGGCTACCGCAAGGCCAAGTCCGGCGCCGAGGTCTCCACCGGCCTCGCCCACGCCGTCGGCGGCATGGCGCTGATCAACATCGCCGTCGCCACCCTCTGGCACTAAGAGCTCCATCTGTGCAACAGTAAACGTCCCCATGGCGCGCCATGGGGACGTTTACTGTTGCACAGATGTTTGCGTTTAGTCCTCGACGGGGCCGATGCAGAATTCATTGCCATCCGGGTCGGCCAGGACATGCCAGTGGAAGTCGTCAATGGCGTGGTCCTCCACCGCGGTGGCACCGAGGGCGACGGCGCGGGCGATGTCCGCTTCGACGTCGTGGGAGCCGAAATCCAAATGCAGACGACGGCGGCCTTCGGTGGGGTTGTCCACCTGCTGGAATGCCAGGCGGGTCTCCCCCGCACGGCGGCCGAGCCAGGTGAACTCCTCGTGTTCGGCTTCAATGCCGGTTTCAAGGTAGCTGGACCAGAACGCGGCAAGTGCCTTGGCGTTGGCCGAATTGATCATGATAGATGACAGCATGGGCATGTGCGAAAGCCTAGCGGACCGGCTGCGCGGATTGCGCCGGAGAGCATAGGCTGGAGGCGCATCAACCATCTACACAAGGAGTTCCCCTTGGCTACCACACGCACAGCACACACCGTCTGGAACGGCACCCTCATCGAAGGCGCCGGACAGGTCACCCTGGACAGCTCCGGACTGGGCACCTACGACGTCACCTGGAAGGCCCGCGCCGAGCAGGCCAACGGCAAGACCAGCCCCGAGGAACTGATCGCTGCAGCTCACTCCTCCTGCTACTCCATGGCCTTCTCCAACATGCTCGCCGAGGCCGGCTTCACCGCCGAAGAGGTCCACACGACGGCGGCAGTCACCTTCCAGCCCGGCACCGGCATCACCGGCAGCCACCTGACCATGACGGCACGCGTTCCCGGCCTGGGCCAGGAAGACTTCGACCGCATCGCCGGCGAAGCCAAGACCGGCTGCCCGGTTTCCGGCGCACTGGCTGCCATCCCGATCACCCTGGAAGCCACGCTGCAGGCGTAGTCCCCAAGTGCTCCCCAGCCTCGCTTCGCTCGGCTTGGGGGCCCTTGCACCTGTGGGCCCACCCACGAGCTTGACTGTCCTTCCTGCCAATGGCGGCATGCCGGACAAAAGGGAAGGCCCTGCCACCGGATTCCGGCGGCAGGGCCTTCCTGCGTTCTGGGGCTACGCCTTGGGCCGCGGGCCGAGCTTGGCGGGCTTGAGCTTCCGGTAGCCCACCAGCTCCGGCGGACGCTCGGTGGGGATTTCCTTGAGCATCTCCTTGAGCACGCCCACGGCGGACTCGAGCTGGGGGTCGTTGCCATTCATGTAGTCATGCGGAGGGTACGGCACCTCGATGTCCGGATCAACGCCGTAGTTCTCCACATTGAAGCCATTTCCCCCGCGGAACCAGAAGGCGTAGCGCGGCTGGGTGACGCCCGTGCCGTCGGCCAGGGTGAACTTGCCGTCGATGCCGACTACGCCGCCCCAGGTGCGCATGCCGACCACCGGCCCAATGCCACGCAGCTTGGCCACCTGGGTGATGATGTCGCCGTCGGAGCCGGCAAATTCATCGGTCAAGACCACCACCGGCCCGCGCGGGGCCTGCGCCGGGTAGATCTGGGGAGTCTGCCCGCGGGCCAGCCCCCAGGCATCCATCCGGCGGGCCAGCCGCTCGGCCACCAGCTGCGAGGTGTGTCCACCGCGGTTGCGGCGCACATCCACCACCAGTCCGTCGGCGGCAGTCTCCGTGTCGAGGTCCCGGTGCAGCTGGGCCCAGCCGTGGGCCTGCATGTCCGGGATGTGCAGGTAGCCGAAGCTGCCGCCCGAGGCCTGGCGCACGATGGCCCGGTTGGCGGCAACCCAGTCCTGGTAGCGCAGCCGGGCCTCGTCCGCCAGTGGAACCACTGCCACGCGGCGCACGACGGCGGCGCCGCCGCCGGACGCGGGCGTGCGGACGGCCAGCTCCACCACCTTGCCGGCGGTGCCTGCCAGCAGGGCGTCAATGCCCGCCCCGGCCACGTCCATGCCGTTGACTTCGAGGATCTCATCCCCTGCCTTCAGCCCCACGCCCGCTGCCTGCAGGGGTGAGACGGCCTGCGGGTCGCTCGACTCGCCGGGCAGGATGCGTGTGACGACGGCGCCGCCCGCGGTGCGCTGCAGGTCCGCGCCGAGGCGGCCCTGGCCTGCACCGCTGCCGGCCGGACGCGGGGAGACGTAGGCGTGCGAGGTGCCCAGTTCACCGTGGACCTCCCACAGCAGATCCACCAGATCGTCATGGCTGCCCAGACGCTCCACCAGGGGGCGGTAGCGGTCGTAGACCTCCTGCCAATCCGTCCCGGCCATGTCGGCCGTCCAGTAGAAGTCGCGCTGCAGGCGCCAGGCCTCCTCGAAGGCCTGGCCCCAGACCTTGACCGGGTCCAGCTGCACGCGGATGCGCTCCAGATCCACCTCCACACTGTCCGCGGAGTCCGCCTCGGCCGCGGCGGCGGTGGGAACGGCCCTCACCTTGCCCTGGCGGATGGAGACGAGGCGCTTGCGGTCCCCGGACACCCGGTAGGAATCCAGCTGCTCGACCAACACCGTGGTCTTGGCGCCCGCAAACTCGAAACGCACCAGGCGGCTGGCTGCCGGCGCGGCGGCGGTGGAGGCCCGGCCATCACCCATGACGCCCTCGGCGCCGTCCTCCATCCACAGCAGGGCACCCTCAACGGCCCGCAGCGCCCGGTAGGCGCCCTGCGGAACGGGCACGGCAATGATGCGGCCGGCAATGCCCTCGGCGTCCACCTCGACGGCGGTGGCAGGCACCGTGGACGCCGCCTCCGTGCCAGCCGCCCGGCCCGCCACCGACGGTCCAAAGGGCGACGGCGTGAGCGCACCCAGGGCGATCAGGAAGGGTTTTGTGGACTGCGGGAAGCTCAGGTCGAAGGAATGCGTGTCGTAGACCGGGTCGAAGCTGCGGTGGGACAGGAAGGCGACGAAGCGGCCGTCCGGGGTGAAATCGGGGCAGAAGTCGCGGAAGCGGCCATCCGTCAGATCAATGACGGCCCCCTTCTCCGGCACGGGCGCCATCCGCAGCTTGGAGCGGCCGTCCTCGCTGGTGACGGGCTCGGCCCACAGCAGCCAGCGCGAATCCGGGCTGAAGACGAGCTCGGCGACGGCATCGACGCCGGTCCGGGCCACCTCGCGCAGCGTTCCTGCGGCGATGTCCAGCAGCAGCACCTGGCCGAACTCCGTGCCGATGGCGGCGAACAGGCCGTCCGGGCTGGGGACCAGCTCGCAGACGCGCGTCGGCTCGCCGAACTCGATGCGGCGGCTGCCACGCTGCGCGGGGGCACCGGAGGCGGCACCGGCACCATCCGAGGCACCGTTGGGTGCGGCGTTGCCGGCACCGCCGGGCTGGGCACCAACCCCGGCCTTGGCTCCTGCCGGGGCGGCCTGCACAGTTCCGGCCGGTGCAGCACCGGCCTGTGCGGCGGCGTTCGCCACCACGGGGGCGGGCACCGTGGCATTGACGGCGGCGGCGGAGACGGGGCGCGGAAGCGCCGCTGCCTCGCCGTCGTCGTCCTTGGCCGGGGCGGCAGCGGCTCGGGCCGCGGTGGGTGCGGCGGCCGCGGCA
Organism: Arthrobacter sp. 35W; assembly: GCF_000482545.1. Classification (GTDB taxonomy): domain Bacteria; phylum Actinomycetota; class Actinomycetes; order Actinomycetales; family Micrococcaceae; genus Specibacter. The sequence continues at coordinate 855,892 of NZ_KI519454.1, read as the reverse complement.
TCCTCGCCGGGCGCCGCCAGATCCTTGATGTAGAGGGCTTCGACGCCGTCGTGGTCGGCGACGTAGATGGCGCGGTCCCCGGCCAGCGGGCGCACCAGGCGGGCCCGAACGCCGGGGGTGGCCTCCAGGACGCGGGCGGGGCCGTCACGGTGTGTCAGCCAATGGACGGTGCCATGGGTCTCGACGGCGCTGGCGCGGCCCGTCTCATCGGGCACCACATCGCCCAGATGGGCGGCCACATCCAGCGGCTGTGCGCGGCGGGCCACCGAAGCGGAGCCCAGCGTGATGTCCAGCCGGACCGGCTCGGCGGACAGCGAGTCCAGAACGAAGAGGTGGCCCGCGGATTCGAACACCACGCGGGTGCCATCGGTGGAGGCGTGGCGGACGTAGAAGCCCTCATGGTCGGTGTGGCGCTGGAGCGAACCGCCGTTGGGCGCCACGGAGTACAAATTGCCATGGCCCTCGTGGTCGGACAGGAAGGCGATGCGCCCGCCCACCCAGAGGGGATCCGCGAGGTTGCCATCCAGGGTGGGGGCCAGGCGCACGAATTCGCCGCCGCCGTCCACATCGATCCACAGCTTGCCGGCGGTGCCGCCGCGGTAGCGCTTCCACCAGGCCGGCTCGCGCGACAGCACGGAGGAAACCACCACGGGACGCTCGTCACCCACCACCGGGCCATGGGCGACGGCGTCGACGGGCCCATACGGCAGCCGCTCGGAGCGCGAGCCGTCCAGAGCCACGGCATAGGCCCAGGTGTGGCGGCCCTCGGCCTGCTCGTGGGAGCTGGTCACGACGACGTCGCCGGCGGGGGTGAACCCCTTCACCTTGGTGCTGGCGTGGCCCCAGTGGGTCAGCCGCACCATGTCGCCCCCGGCCACCGGAGCGCTGACCACCTCGGGTGCGCCGCCCAGCTGCACCGTCCAGACCAGCGACGTTCCATCCGGGGTGAAGCGCGGATTGCGGGCCGGCTGCTGCAGCGAGGAGACGCGCCAGGCGCGGCCTCCGGCCAGCGGGGCCACCCAGACATCGTCCTCGGCCACGAATGTGACCAGATCTTCATGGATGTGCGGATACCGGAAATACTGTGAAGAGGTCATTTAGGAATCTTAGCCAACCAGCACGCAGCCTCCGGCGCACCGCACTCTAAGGCACGGGCTCAAGCACCTCGCTGATCTGCCATCTGGCGTCCTCCAGCACCAACACGAAGCGCAGCCGCTGGGTCGAGGCGTCAACGTGGTTGAACACCACCTGGGCATCGGCGCCACGTTCGGCAAAGGGGCTGGTCACGGTGGTGGCGTCCACCACCGTGCGGCCGCTGCCGTTGGGTCCCTCGCCGGGGACCGTGGCCGCCTCCGTGAGCTTGGTCTCCAGGCCGGTCAGCGTGTGCCCCGCGGCGGCCAGTGCCTCGACGACGGCGGCGTCGCCGGCCATGGCGGGCGATCCCTGCGCGTTGACCAGGTCCAGCAGCGCAGGCTGTCCCGATCCCAGAGCGTAGGAGCGCAGCCAGGACAGTCCTGCCAACGCCTGCTCGGGATCCCGGGCCTGCAGCTGCCGCCGGATCGAGTCCGGAAGTCCGACGCCGGCCAGCGGGTCCTTGGGCACCGCCACCGTGGACGGAGGTTCCGATCCTGCCCCCGGCAGGCCCTGCCGCCACATCAGCACCCCCGCTCCGACCGCGAGCAGCACCACCGCCGCGGCCACCGGGCGCACTGCCCGGCGCACCGCCGGCCGCACCACCGGCCGCACCGTCCTGCGTTCCTGTTCGGCACCCGGATCGTGTCCGAGGATGATGCCGCCCAGCGGGCCGGCACGCCTGTCCGGCGGCAGCTGCACACCGGTGCGGGGCGCGTGGGGGTCCAGCCAGGGGGCCGCGGCGCCCATGCCCGCCACAATGCCCACCCGCCGCCACCGGCGTGGCAGCAGCGCCGTCCGGCCCGCCACCCCGCCGCGAGTCCTGCCCGCAGGCTTCCGCCGCACTGCCCCCTCGAAGAACGTCCGCCATGGCAGCCGCAGGAACGAAAGCCTCCCCCGACCCTCCGCGGCGGGCCCGCGGCGGGTCAGCAGTTCCGGCAGCACGCTGGGGTGCACGGACAGGGACAGGTCAACGGGCTCCGCCGGCGCACTGCGGAAGACGGCCTGCGCAAACTCCAGCGCCGTGGGGCGCAGGCCCGGTTCCTCGGCCAGGCCGGCTTCCAGCGCGGCGGCCAATTCCTGCGGGACATCGGCCACCAGCAGCGACAGCGGCGGCCTGTCCGCCGTCGGCGCCGGGGCTTGACCCGTGAGCGCGAACCAGCCGACGGCGGCCATGGCCCTGATGTCGGCTGCGGCACTGAGCCGGACATCCGTGGCCGCGGCGAAGCCGGGCGTGCCGTGGACGGCGGCCGCCCCCTCGCCCAGCAGCCGTCCCAGGCCGAAATCCGCCAGCAGGGGCTTGCCGGCGGCAGTGAACAGCACATTGGCCGGCGACACATCGCCGTGCCAGACGCCTTCGCCGTGCAGGTAGCCCAGCACCTGTGCCAGCGGCGTCAGGACCGTGACGCATTCCCCGGCCGTGAGCGGACCACGGGCAGCCACGGTGTGGGCCAGCGATCCCCCGGCGGCAAAATCCATCAGCAGCGCCCGGCCGCCCTCCCCGGGGCCGACCAGTGGCACCGAACCGTGGACCACCACCAGATGCTCGTGCCGGTACCGGGACAGGATGCGCAGTTCGCGCTCCCATTCCCCGGGCTCCAGGGGCTCCGTGGTCTCCACTATCGGGGGCACCTGCAGCGGTGGGAAACATTTCGCCGCCAGCGGCTTCCCGCCGTGGGCCGGAACAACCAGCCATGTCACCGCGCTGGCCCCCACACCCAGACGCCGCTGCACCGCATATCCGGCCAGCTGGGGCCGCTGTTCGATGTCCATACCCTCAGTGATAGACCAGAACCGGAATCCCTGCAGAAGTTATCCACAGTCCAATGCGTCGCAGCCGATTTAGGGCTGGACCCGGGGACGTTTACCCTTAACCTCATGACTCTTGTCTTCACTGAGGTCGGAATTGCCCCGGACTACGTCGATTACATGCAGGCCTGGGAACTCCAGCGCCAACTGCATGAGGACGTGGTGGCCGGTACAGCACCCAGCACCGTACTTTTGCTCGAACATGCCGCCGTCTACACCGCGGGGAAGCGCACCGAGGACCATGAGCGTCCCTTCGATGGCACTCCCGTGGTCCCCGTGGACCGTGGCGGCAAGCTGACCTGGCATGGCCCGGGCCAGCTGGTCGTCTACCCGATCCTGAAGCTCGCGGATCCCCACGGCATCCGCGAATATGTCTGGATGCTGGAGGAGATCATCATTTCCACCCTCGCCAGCGTCGGCATCACCGGCACCCGCGTGGACCGCCGGGCCGGCATCTGGATCGAGGCAGACGAGCGCGGCCCCACCCGCAAGATCGCCGCCATCGGCATCCGGGTCCACAACGGTGCCACCATGCACGGCATCGCCATCAACGCCAACAACGATCTGGCCCCCTACGCCCAGATCATCGCCTGTGGCATCTCCGATGCCGGAACCACCTCCATCAAGGAGGAGACCGGCCAGGACATCAGCCCGGCGGACCTGCGCGCACGGGTCATCGAAGAATTCCGCGCCCACGAAAGCGCTCTGATCGGCAACGACGCCGAGACCGTCAAAACAACCACCGGGGACGACGCCGTTGCCGCCCCGGCCGAAGGAGCACTGAAGTGACACTCGCACCCGAAGGCCGCAAGATGCTGCGCATCGAACAGCGCAACGCCGCCACCCCCGTCGAGCGCAAGCCCGACTGGATCAAGGCCAAGGTCTCCATGGGGCCCGAATACATCGGCATGAAGAACCTGGTCAAGAAGGAGGGCCTGCACACCGTCTGCGAGGAGGCGGGATGTCCGAACATCTTCGAATGCTGGGAGGACCGCGAGGCGACGTTTTTGATCGGCGGCTCCGAATGCACCCGCCGCTGCGACTTCTGCCAGATCGACACCGGCAAACCCTCCCCCATCGACAGGTTCGAACCCACCAAGGTCGCCCGCTCCGTGGTGAAAATGAACCTGCGCTACGCCACCGTCACCGGCGTCGCCCGCGACGACCTGGAGGACGAGGGCGTGTGGCTGTACGCCGAAACGGTCCGCAAGATCCACGAACTGAACCCCAACACCGGGGTGGAGCTGCTCATCCCGGACTTCTCCGGCAAACCCGAGCACATCGCCGCGATCTGCGACTCCGCCCCGGAGGTCTTCGCCCACAACGTGGAAACCGTGCCGAGGATCTTCAAGCGCATCCGCCCCGCGTTCCGCTACGACCGCTCCCTGGACGTCATCACCCAGGGCCGGGACCTGGGCATGGTCACCAAGTCCAACCTGATCCTGGGCATGGGTGAAACCCGCGCCGAAATCTCCGAAGCCCTCGCCGACCTCCACGGCGCCGGCTGCGACCTGATCACCATCACCCAGTACCTGCGCCCCTCCGAACGGCACCTGCCCGTGGACCGCTGGGTCAAGCCGCAGGAGTTCGTCGAACTCGCCGCCGAGGCCGAGGAGCTGGGCTTCCTGGGCGTCATGTCCGGGCCCCTGGTGCGCTCCTCCTACCGGGCCGGCCGGTTGTGGGCGACCGCGATGCGCAAGAAGGGCCGCGACATCCCCGAACACCTCGCCCACATCGCCGAGGGCATCGCGGACTCCGGCACCACCCGCCAGGAGGCCGCCACCCTCCTCGCCGGACACTAACCAGCACCAGGCAGCACTCCACCAGTCGACACTGGCCACGCCGGCCGCACACAGAGTTCATCCACGCAAAGAACGGCTAGAATTAACACCACTATGGCCAAATCCACAGATTCCGCATCCACCAGCCCCGACGCCCCCAAGCGTTCGCTCTTCTCACGCCGCCCGAAGGACGGTGCCCCGGCCAAGCCCAAGGCACCGGGCCGCGTGAAGCAGATGGTGGAAATCTTCAAGATGACCCGCCGCTACGACCCCAACGTCGTATGGCTGATGCTTCTGGTGTTCCTCGGCGTTGTCGCCTTCTCGCTGATCGTCGGCTTCCTGGTCGGCAACTGGATCACGGCTCTGATTCTGGGCATCCCGGTCGGCTTCCTGCTGGCGCTGATCGTCATGTCCCGGCGCGCCGAAAAGGCCGCCTTTGCCCAGATCGAGGGCCGTCCGGGTGCTTCCGGTGCTGCGATGAGCTCGCTGCGCCGCGGCTGGATCGTCGAAGAGCAGCCGGCTGCGGTCAACCCGCGCACCCAGGACGCCGTCTTCCGCGCCATCGGACGCCCCGGCGTCGTGCTGGTCACCGAAGGCCCGTCCACCCGGGTGAAGACCCTCGTCGACGCAGAGCGCCGCCGCCTGGCCCGCATCCTGCCCAACGTCACGGTCCACGTGCTGGAGACCGGCCGCGGCGAGGGCCAGATCGAACTCAGCAAGCTCACCAAGACCATGCAGAAGCTCAAGCCCGAGCTGACCAAGGTGGAGGTTGGCGCCGTCAACAAGCGCATTGCCTCCATGGGCTCCGCGCTGCCGATCCCCAAGGGCATCGACCCGTTCAAGGCCCGTCCGGACCGCAAGGCAGCTCGCGGCCGCTAGGCTGAATCGGCAATATAAAGCAGTGAGGGCGTTCCCGGTCGGGAACGCCCTCACTCGTTTAAGCCAGGTTCAGCGCCGGACGAGGATGGTTTTCATGGCGCGGTCGTGCAGGCCGCGGTGGTCGGCATCGACCAGAATGGCCGGCACCAGCAGGCACAGCAGCAGCGCCCGGACCACGCCGGCCAGCAGGCCGGCCGGACCGCCGTCGATCCTCACCACATGGATCCCGGCAATCCGGTGCCCAATGCTTGATCCCAGCGTGCCAACCAGCAGCATCTGTTCCACGGCGAAGATGCCCAGCACGGCCATGGAATTGCCGTCAAAGAAGGTGTTGGCGATGAGCAGGCACAGGGCCCAATCGATGCACAAGGCCAGAATGCGCCGGCCGGCGCGGGCCATGGACCCGGGTCCAGACTCTGGACGTCCCAGCCGCTCGCCCGGATATTTGGATATGTTGGACGTGTCAGGGCCACTCAGCCAGGACCCAATGTCATTGCGATCTACCACCCCTTAAGACTACCCGCCGGTGCCCTGCCGCCGTCCGGTGGCCAACCGATACCGTTCGGTTATGGTTTGGCATTTATGTAACGTCCCGGAAACAAACCGGACACGATTGAGTAATGCCGCTTCTCTAGGGTTGTCAATAGTTGCAGTTGCACTGGTGGCCGAACAACGGCCGGAACCGAAGTATGCGTAAGGAGCATAGATGTTCAAGAACGCGGACGAAGTCCTCAAGTTCATCAAAGACGAAGATGTAAAGTTCGTCGACATTCGCTTTACCGATCTGCCGGGTGTGCAGCAGCACTTCAACGTTCCCGCCAAGACGGTTGACGCAGATTTCTTCATCAACGGCCAGCTCTTCGATGGTTCCTCCATCCGCGGCTTCCAGGGCATCGCCGAGTCCGACATGCAGCTGATCCCGGACCCCACGACGGCGTTCGTCGACACCTTCCGTGTTGAGAAGACGCTCGCGCTGAACTTCTCCATCGTGAACCCCCGTACGGGCGATCCGTACCACCGCGACCCGCGCGGCGTGGCCGAAAAGGCCGAGGCCTACCTGGCCTCCACCGGCATTGCCGACACCGCCTTCTTCGGTGCCGAGGCCGAGTTCTTCGTCTTCGACAACATCCAGTACGAGTCCTCTCCGCAGGGCTCCTTCTACAAGATCGACTCCATCGAGGCCCACTGGAACACCGGCCGCGAGGAAGACGGCGGAAACCTCGGCTACAAGACCCCCGTCAAGGGCGGCTACTTCCCCGTTGCCCCCGTTGACCACCAGGCCGACCTGCGCGATGCCATGTGCATCGAGCTCGACGCCGCCGGCCTTGAGGTTGAGCGCTCCCACCACGAGGTTGGCTCGGCCGGCCAGGCGGAAATCAACTACAAGTTCAACACGCTGGTCCACGCAGCCGATGATCTGCAGACCTTCAAGTACGTCATCAAGAACACCGCCTGGCAGTGGGGCAAGTCCGTAACCTTCATGCCGAAGCCCGTCTTCGGCGACAACGGCTCGGGCATGCACTGCCACCAGTCGCTGTGGTCCAACGGCGAGCCGCTGTTCTACGACGAGAAGGGCTATGCCGGCCTGTCCGACATGGCGCGCTGGTACATCGGTGGCCTGCTCAAGCACTCCTCCGCCGTTCTGGCCTTCACCAACCCGACGGTGAACTCCTACCGCCGCCTGGTCAAGGGCTTCGAGGCTCCTGTCAACATGGTGTACTCGCAGGGCAACCGCTCCGCCGGCATCCGCATCCCGATCACGGGCTCCAACCCGAAGGCCAAGCGCCTCGAGTTCCGCGCACCGGACCCCTCCTCCAACCCGTACCTGGCCTTCGCTGCCCAGCTGATGGCCGGACTTGACGGAATCAAGAACCGGATCGAACCCCCGGCTCCGATCGACAAGGACCTCTACGAGCTGCCCGCCGAGGAAGCCAAGGACATCCCCAAGGCTCCGGGCTCGCTCGAGGAGGCCCTGGAGGCCCTGCGCGAGGACAACGAGTTCCTGCAGGCCGGCGGCGTCTTCACCCAGGACCTGATCGACACCTGGATCGACTACAAGTACGAGAACGAGATCAAGCCGCTGGCCCTGCGCCCGAACCCGTACGAGTTCGAGCTCTACTACGGCTGCTAACAACGTCACGTCTGGCTAAGTGAGCTGACGAGGGACCCGAACCGAGCTTGCGAGGTTTGGGAGTCAGCGAACGGGCGGCATCCTTTCGAGGGTGCCGCCGGCGGCGTTTAACCACCAAGGGGCCTGGTTCCAGCCGGGCGGGCTGCCCTGGAACCCTGCTACGGGACTTCCGTGACGGCCGTCAGCAGGAAGACGGAATCCTCCGATGCCTCCACCGAGTGCCGCTCCTTGGGGACGACGGCCAGTTCGCCGGCGTTGAGCACCAGCCGCCCGCTGGCCGAGACCACCGTGATGGAGCCCTCCAACACGTAGAGCGTGGCGGCATGCGGAGCGTTGTGCTCGCCCATGACGGCACCGGCGGCCAGGGCCAGCACGGTTTGCCGCAGCGGTCCATCCTGGGCCACCAGCACGGCGCTGCGCCCATGGTCCGAGGACTCGGCAGCGCGCAGATGCTCCCTGGCAATGGCGTTGAGATCGGTCATGGCAGCCTCCCTGGTGCGGTCCTTGCCACCAGAGTAGACCCGAGGCCTCAGCGCTTGCCGTATTTCTTGTGCACGGCCTGTTTGCTCACGCCCAGACACACGGCAATGGCCTCCCAGGACAGACCGGCCGAGCGCGCACGCAGCACGGCCTCCGTCTCGGTCCGCGCCAACTCCTTGTGCAGTTGCGCGACGGCGCCGAGCACCTCGGCCGGGCCCTTGCCATCCATTGAACCCACCAGCGTCTTCATCCGGTCCACCTCCATACGTCAACCGTAGTTGACCATGCGGGTGGTCGTCAATGGAAGTTGACGGTGGGAATGGCGCCGCTTGGGAACGGGGCGAACAAAATGCGCTGGGGGCCGGAGCGGCCGCCGGTGAAACGGCCGTGATCCACATAGCCGGCCCGCTCGTAGGCCTTGATGCCGGCACGGTTGCGCTCATTGACGCCCAGCACGACGCCGGTGGCCGGCAGGTCCTCCCGGCGCACCAGCGCCTGGGCCAGGGCGACGGCGGCCCGTGCGGCCCACGTCCCGTAGCCGAGGCCTTGGTGCCTCGCATCGATGAGGAAGCCGCGCAGCAGGACGGCGCTGTCGGCGTCGGGCCAGCCTGCGTCGGCCGCAGCCCCGGCATGCAGAGTTCCCACACCCACCGTCTCGCCGCCGGCAACAATGCTGAAGGGGTGCCGCCCCGGGGTCTGCAGCCCCATCGCAGTCATGGCCGCAGCGTCTCCCACATATTCGTCCTGGCCCGGCGCCAGGCCGAGGGTGGCAATACGCACCAGTTCAGCGGCCAGCGCGGGCTGGGGCAGCGATTCAAGATCGATGAGCACGACGCCGGTGCCGTCCATCAGAACACCGACCAGCCGGTGCGCGTGGTGAACTCATCCAGCGCCGCCACGCCCGCCACGGAGTTCCCATTAGGGCCCAGCGCCGGGCTCCACACGGCAATGGAACACTTGCCGGGGACGATGGCGATGATGCCGCCGCCCACCCCGCTCTTGCCCGGCAGGCCCACCCGGTAGGCGAACTCCCCCGCCGCGTCGTAGGTGCCGCAGGTCAACATGACGGCGTTCACGCGCTTGCTCTGCGCCGGTGTCAGGAACACCGTGCCGTTGGATCCCACGCCGTTGCGCGCCAGGAACCGGCTGGCCAGCGCGAGGTCCTCGCAGCTCATTTCCAGGGCACACTGGTTGAAGTAGTGTTCGAGCACCTTTTCCACGGGGTTTTCCAAGTTGCCGTAGCTGGCCAGCAGGTGGGCCATGGAGGAATTGCGGTGTCCATGCTCGGCCTCGGAGGCGGCCACCGTTGCGTCGATCCCGAGGGACGGGTTCCCGGCCTCGGTGCGCAGCAGCCCGGCCACACTCGACGCGGCGTCACCCGTGAGGGTCAGCAGCCGGTCCGTGACCACCAGGGCGCCGGCGTTGATGAACGGGTTGCGGGGTATCCCCCTGTCGGCCTCCAGCTGGACGAGCGAGTTGAAGGGCGTGCCCGAGGGTTCCCGCGATACGCGCTTCCAAATGGAGTCGTAGTCGTGGGACATCACCAGCGCCAGCGAGAAGACCTTGGAGATGCTCTGGATGGAGAAGGCCTGCTGCCAGTCCCCCGTGCCGTACACGGGGCCGTCGGCCATCGCCACGGCCATTCCAAAGCGTGCGGCAGGGACGCGGCCCAGGCTGGGAATGTAGTCGGCCACGCGCCCCTGGCCCACCAGTGGCGCCACGGCCGCGGTGATGTCGGCAAGGAGTTGGGGCATGTCGGAGCCGGGGCCGTCGGGTTGGGTAGCAAAGTCCACCTGCCCAGCATGCCAGCGCCCCACCCCTGCGGCCAGCACCGGAGCCGGGCGCGCCGTCGTCGGGCGTTAAGCACAGTTGAGGCGTGGGCCGTCGCCCTTGGAGCGGATCCAAGGGGCAACAACCCACGCCTCAGCGAAAGCCAAGGGCGCCTAGAGCACCTTCGCCAGGAAGTCCTGCAGGCGCGGCTGCTGGGCGTTGGAGAAGATGGCCTCCGGGCTGCCCTGCTCGCAGATCACGCCGTCGGCCATGAAGATCACGCGGTCGGACACCTCGCGGGCGAAGCCCATCTCATGTGTCACCACCACCATCGTCATGCCCTCCTTGGCGAGGTCCTTGATGACCTGCAGCACCTCGCCCACCATCTCCGGGTCCAGGGCGCTGGTGGCCTCGTCGAAGAGCATGATGTCCGGGTTCATGGCCAACGCGCGGGCAATGGCCACGCGCTGCTTCTGGCCGCCCGAGAGCGACGCCGGGCGGGCATCGGCCTTCTCGGCCAGGCCCACGCGCTTGAGCAGCTCCAGGGCCTTGGCACGGGCCGCGGCCTTGTCGGCCTTCTTCAGCTCCACCGGCGCCAGCATGATGTTCTGGATGACAGTCATGTGCGGGAAGAGGTTGAAGTGCTGGAACACCATGCCGATGTGCTGGCGGACGGCGTTGAGGTCAACCTTGGGGTCCGTCAGGTCGAAGCCATCGACGACGACGTTCCCCCCGGTGATGTCCTCCAGCTTGTTCAGGCAGCGCAGGAAGGTGGACTTGCCCGAGCCGGAGGGCCCGATTACGCAGACCACCTCACCCTCGGCCACGTCGACGTCGATCCCCTTGAGGACCTCGTTGGACCCGAAGGACTTCTTCAGTCCCTTGACTTGGATCTTGGGGCTCATTTGTTGAACTTCCTGTCCAGAACGTTGGAGAGCTGGGTGAGCAGCGTGATGACGATGAAGTAGATGGCGCCCACAATCAGCAGCGTCTCACCGGTGCGGAAGTTGGAAGCGTAGATCTGCTGTCCGGCGTAGGTCAGCTCCGCGAAGCCAATGACGGCCAGCAGCGAGGTGTCCTTGAGCGTGATGACGAACTGGTTGATGAACGACGGCGTCATGATCTTCACGGCCTGCGGCACGACGACGCGGCGCATGGAGGTGACGTAGCTCAGGCCCAGGCTGCGGCTGGCCTCCAGCTGGCCCGGATCCACGGACTGGATGCCGCCGCGGACGATTTCGGTCATGTACGCACCGGCGTTCAGGCTCAGCGTCAGCACGCCGGCGGTGAGGACGTCGATGGGCACGCCCGTCAGCTGCGGGAGGCCGAAGTAGAAGAAGAAGGCCTGCACCAGCAGCGGGGTGCCGCGGAAGATGCTCACGTAGACGGTGGCCACACCGCGGAGGATCTTGTTCTCGCCGACCTTGAAGAACCCGAAGACGACGCCGAGCACCAGGGCGATCACTAGCGACAGTGCCGTGGCGAGCAGGGTCAGGCCCAGGCCCTTCATCAGGGCCGGGAAGGAGTTGGCCAGCAGCGAGAAGAAGCTGGTGTCCTCCGCCTGGGCGGGGTCCTTCAGGTAGACGTCAAGGATCTTCTGGTATTCGCCGTTGGCCTTCAGCTCGGCCAGGCCGGCGTTGAAGGCGCTCATCAGATCGGCGTTGGCGCCCTTGTTCACGGCGAAACCGTAGGAGCTGCCGGCTTCCTTCGCGGTGACGGCCTTCAGGCCATTGTTCTGGCTGATGCCGTAGGCCAGGACCGGGTAGTCGTCGAACACGGCCACGGAATTGCCGGCCTTGACGTCGTCGTACATGGTGGCGGACTGGTCAAGCGCCTTGACCGTGAAGTTGTACTGGTCCTTGATCGAGTTGGCGAAGGTCTCGCCCTCGCTGCCGCGCTTGACGGCGACGGTCTTGCCGGCCAGATCGGCGTACGTCTTGATGTCGTTGTTCGTCTTGGCGACGGCCATCTGCACACCGGAGTCGAAGTACGGGTCCGAGAAGTCGAAGATCAACTTGCGCTTGTCCGTGATGGACATGCCGGCAATCACGCCGTCCACCTGGTTGGACTGCAGTGCCTGCAGGGCGGCGTCGAAACCAAGCGACTTCACGTTGACCGTGAAGCCCTGGTTCTTCGCGATGGCCTGCAGCAGGTCCATGTCGATGCCGACCAGATCCCCGTTGCCGTTGCGGAACTCGAACGGGGCAAAGGTGGTGTCGGTGCCGATGGTGAAGGTCTTGCCCTTCGCCTCGGCGGGCACGGCCAGCACGCCGGCGGACTGGTTGGCTGCGGCCACCGGCGCCGGGGCGAGCGCTGTGGCCCCCGCGGAGCCGAAGAACATGGCAAGGACGGTGAACAACGCGGCCAAGGTGGCAGCGGTTGCGCCCCTGGACCGTGCGGCCCGTGGAAGCCTAAGCATGGATATCCCCTTACTGAATGGTCGGCCACAATGGCCGGAAAGTACTGCACGAGGTTACCCGCTTTCCGTCCAGCATGCGAGACGAAAAGGTGTCCCGGGCCACCCGGTAGACTCAATGTGATCGATAACCCACCCCCATTCCGGGCTCCGGGACCGCCCGTTGACGCCCGCAATGTGACAGTAAAGGCAGCACTGTGGCCCAGCAGAACGTGATCCTTGTTTGTGTGGACGAGTGGCGTGGAGACGCACTCTCGGCGGAGGGCCACCCCTACGTCCAGACACCCCATCTGGATGAACTCGCCTCCAAGGGCGCCCGCTTCCGCCACGCCTACTCGGCCACCCCCACCTGCGTCCCCGCACGGGTGGCACTGTTCACCGGGCAGTCGCAGGAGCGCCACGGCCGGGTGGGCTACCAGGAGGGCGTCCCCTTCGATCGGATGCACCCCACCACGCTGCAGGGCGAGTTCCGCAAGGCCGGCTACCAGACCCAGGCCATCGGAAAGATGCATGTATACCCGGAGCGGAGCCGGACGGGGTTTGACGACGTGATCCTGCATGATGGCTTCCTGCACTACGCCCGCAAGAACCACAGGGGCCATTTCAAGATGTTTGACGACTATGTGCCGTGGCTGCGACGCCAGCCCGGTGCCACGGCGGACGCGGAGTATTTCGACCACGGTGTGGGCTGCAACTCCACTGTGGCCCGGCCCTGGGACAAGGACGAGCGGCTGCACCCCACCAGCTGGACCGGCCAGATGGCCATCGACTGGCTCCACCGCCGCGACCCCACCGCCCCGTTCTTCCTCTACCTCTCCTTCCACCGCCCGCACCCGCCGTACGATCCGCCGGCCTGGGCCATGGACATGTACCTGGACCTGCCCGCCTTCAAGCGCCGCGTGGGCAATTGGGAGCACCACTACGAATCGGTGCGCGCCGATGGGATGCACCAGCTGGCGTTCGGCACGCTCTCCGAGGCGGTGACGCACCGGGCCCGTGCGGGCTACTACGGGCTGATGACCCACATCGACCTGCAGCTGATGCGCCTGTTCGAGGCATTGAATGAATTCGACCTGACGGAGGACACCATCGTGGCCTTCACCTCGGACCACGGGGAAATGCTGGGCGACCACGATTTCTACCGCAAGGGGGTGGGCTACGAGGGCTCGGCCCGCATCCCGCTCATCATCGCACCCTCCCCCGGCGACAAGGCTGCCATCCGGCACACCGTGGTGGACGAGGTGGTGGAACTGCGCGATGTGATGCCCACGCTGCTGGAGCTGGCCGGCGTGCCGGTGCCGGACAGCTGCGACGGCCGCTCGCTGGCCCGTTTCCTGCGCACCCCGCCGAAGGTGGATGACATAGGTGTGGAGGACGCCGGGACCGGCGCACCTGCTGAACTGGAGCCGTGGCGCCAATGGCTGCACGGCGAACATGTCTACTTTGGCCAGTCCCTGCAGTGGGTCACCGACGGCCATGTTAAGTATCTGTGGGCCTCGGGCTGGGGCACCGAAGAACTCTTCGACCTGGACGCGGATCCGGACGAGATGGACAACCTCGCCGAGGATCCCGGGCACGCGGACCTGCTGGCACTCTGGAAGGGCCGGCTCATCGAGGACCTCGCCAACCGTCCCGAGGGCTTCGTGCGCGACGGCGCCCTGCTGGCCGGCGCCGCCGTGGCCCCCATGCTCCCGCACGCACGCGAACGGTTCGAGGCGCTGGCCCGCTGACCCGCGGGCGCCGTCGAAGCTAGTCCCGGGCCGAGCCCGAGAGGGCCCGGGCCAGGGCTTCGACGGCGAGCAGCACCGTGCGCCGCCGCCGGGCCGTGCGTTCGGGGGTGGCCGCGGCGGCACCTGAATAGATGCGGTCGGTGGTGCCCATGGCCTGCCAGCCATCGGTGAGGGCCAGCACGCTGAGCAGCAGTTCCTGGGCTTCCTCGGTCGAGAGTTCCGGCAGGGCGGTGCGCAGCATGGCAATCTTGGCCTCGGCGCGCTCGGCGCGCATCGCCAGCGCAATGGGTTCTGTGCGCTCCAGCCCCTCCCAGAACGTCAGCCGGGCCAGAGCCGGGCGCGCCTGGTGGTAGTCAAAGAGCCGGCCGGCGTAGCCCACCACGGCTTCCACCCCCATCCCCTCCAGAGTCACCGCATCCATGACGGCTGCCAGCTCGTGCTCCAGGGCAATGGCGAAGAGCTCGTCCTTCTTGCCGAAGTACTGGTAGATGCGTTCCTTGCTGAATCCGGCTGCCGCTGCGATCCGGTCCACCCGGGCGCCGGCCAGGCCGTACTGGCTGAATTCTGCAACCGCCGCCGCGAGAATGCTGCGCTTTGTGTTCTCCGTGTCCCAGGCCATGGCACCACCCTAGCAATTTTCCAACCAGATGGTTGTAAATTCCAGCAAAGGGGCGTACGGTAATTTCCAACCACTTAGTAGGAAATCACTTGGGAGCCGTCATGAGCATCAATGGATCAACCACAGCACTCGTCCAGGAGCCGGCAGAAGCCGCACCCGCACGCCCCGCGGCACTGCTGCCGTCGGTGCATGTCAGGGCCGCAGCCACCTGGCTGGTCATCTTCCCGTTGGTCGCCGTGGGCATGACGGCGCTGGGCCTGGTGGCCGGGGACTGGCACCCGGTGCTGCGCGCCCTGGTGCTGACCGCCGTCGTCGTACCGCTGGCGGTCTACGTCCTCGTGCCCCGGGTCCTGGGCCTGTACGCCCGGCACATCGCCCCGCGCCTGCGTCAGCCGTAGAACAGCCGCTCGAAGACCGCCCGGGCACGCCGGGTCAGGCCCAGGTAGTCCTCTTCGAAGCGCGCCGCGGCGCCGGCGTCGTAGCCGCACCAGCGCGCCACGGCCTCCAGATCGCCGCGCTTGGACGGCAGGAGGTCTGAGGACTTGCCGCTCCAGATGACGTTGGCCGAGCGGATGCGGCTGGCCAGCCGCCAGCTGGCCGCGAGCAGATCGGCGTCGTCCTTGTCCACCAGGCCCACGGCACGCGCCGCCTCCAGCGCGGCCAACGTCGACGTGGTCCGCAGCTCGGGATGCTCATGGGCGTGCTTGAGCTGGATGAGCTGCACCAGCCATTCGACATCGCTCAAGCCGCCGCGGCCCAGCTTCACATGCCGGGCCGGATCGGCGCCGCGCGGCAGCCGCTCCGATTCCACCCGGGCCTTCACCCGGCGGATCTCGCGCTGGTCGGCCTCGGTGATGGCCACCGGGTACCTGACGGTGTCGACCAGTTCCATGAACTCGGCCGCGACGTCGTCCGAGCCGGCCAGCGGGCGGGCACGCAGCAGCGCCTGGGCCTCCCAGATGAGCGACCAGCGCTGGTAGTACTCCCGGTAGGCCTCCAGCGAGCGGACCAAAGGACCATTGCGGCCCTCGGGGCGCAGATCGGCGTCGATCGCCAGCACACGCTCGGCCTGGATGGCCGGCTTGAGCGGAGCGGTCAGCAGCGAGGACATGCGCGAGACGATCTCCTTGGCCTGCTGCTGGGCCTCCTGCGGGTCCACCCCCGGCAGGGCGCGGTGCACATAGAGCACATCCGCATCGGAGCCGTACCCGATCTCCCGCCCGCCCTGGCGCCCCATGGCCACCACCATCACATTCGTCTTGGCGCCGCCGGCAAACTGGACCTCGGCCTCGGAAACGTGGAGGGCACCCAGAATGGCCGCACGATCGGCATCGGACAGCGCATGCCCCACGGCATCCTGCTCCAGCAGGCCGGAGCTGTCCGCAATGGCGATGCGCAGGATCTCCCGGCGGCGGATCAGCCTGATCTGCCGCATGGCGGCGGTGGCATCAGGGTGCCGGGACATCTTGGACTGGATTTCCTGCCATTGGGCCTCAAAGGTGAGCGGCACCAGGTCCTTGTCCGTCCCCAGCCAGGCCGTGGCCTCCGGGGAGACCTCCAGAAGGTCCGTGATGAGCCGGGAGCTGGAGAGCATGTGGCAGAGCCGCTCGGCGGCCGCGGCGGAATCGCGCAGCATGCCCAGGTACCAGTGCGAGGTGCCCAGCGATTCGCTGATCCGGCGGAAGCCCAGCAGCCCGGCGTCGGGGTCGACGCCGTCGGCCAGCCAGCCCAGCAGCACCGGCAGGAGCTGGCGCTGCAGCGCGGCCCGCCGGCTCACTCCGGCCGTGAGCGCCTCAATGTGCCGCATGGCACCGGCGGCATCCCGGTAGCCCAGGGCCGCCAGCCGGCTTTGGGCGGCCTCGGAGGTCAGGGCAACGTCGTCGGCGCTCAGATGCGCGGCGGTGGCCAGCAGCGGCCGGTAGAAGATGCGCTCGTGCAGCGTGCGCACCTGGCGCTTGACCTTCTGCCACGCGGCGGTGAGCACCTCCGCGCCCGGGCGGGCCGTGGTGAGCGGGCCGACGGCGGAGCGGGCCAGGGCGCGCAGGGCCGCGTCGGAGGTGGGCATCAGATGCGTGCGGCGCATCTGCACCAGCTGGATCCTGTGCTCCAGCACGCGCAGATACCGGTAGGCGGCATCCAGGGCGTGGGCATCCGTGCGGCCGATGTAGCCGGCCTCGGAGAGTGCAGAGATGGCGGTCGTGGTGTCCCGGCAGCGCAGGGACTCGTCCCCCTTGGCGTGCACCAGCTGCAGCAGTTGGACGGTGAACTCGACGTCGCGCAGACCACCCGGCCCCAGCTTCAGCTGCCGGGGTGCCTCGGCGGCGGGGATGTGGTCCGTGACGCGCCGGCGCATCGCCTGGACTGACTCCACAAAGCCCTCGCGCTCCGAGGAGGCCCAGATCATCGGGGCCACGGCGGCCTCGAAGCGTGCACCCAGCTCCCTGTCGCCGGCCAGGGTGCGCGCCTTCAGCAACGCCTGGAACTCCCAGCTGAGCGCCCAGCGCTGGTAATAGTGCAGATACGAATCCAGGGTGCGCACCAGCGGGCCGTCCTTGCCCTCGGGGCGCAGATTGGCGTCAACCTCCCACAGCCCCGGCTCCCTGGCTGGGGCGTAGATGGCGCGGGAAATGCCGCTGGCCAGCGCCGTGCCCACCGTGACGGCGGTGGCTTCGGCCAGCTCCGGCGCCTCGATCACATACATGACGTCGACGTCGGAAATGTAGTTCAACTCACCCGCGCCGCATTTGCCCATGCCGATGACGCTGAGCCGGACGGCGGCCACCGTCGTCGGGTCCATGGTCGTGGCGAGGTCGTACCGGGAGACGGCCAGCGCCGCTTCCAGCGCGGCGCCGGCCAGATCGGCCAGCTCCGCCCCGGCGGCGGGCATGAAATCCTGCGGCGAGGCCGCACAGAGGTCCCGGATGGCCAGATCCGTGAGCAGACGCCGGTATTGCGTGCGCAGGGCCACATAGGCCTCGGTTCCCCCCATGGAAGCGCACGGGACGGCCGACGCCGGGTCCGCAGCGACGGCGCGCAGCATCGCCTCCCGCAGCCCGGCGCCATCCCTGGCCACCGGTTCCGGGCTGGTGGGGGCCTGCAGGACATCCAGGTGCTCCGGATGCCTCATCAGGAACTCGGCCAGGGCCTCCGAGGAACCCAGCAGCCGAAAGAGCGCCTCGCTGGGCCCCTTGGGGCCGTCCACCAGCGCGGAGAGCTGCGGGTGGGCGGCCAGCAGCCGCACCAGCGACTGCAGGGCCAGGTCCGGGTCCGGGGCAAGGTCCAAGGCGTCCAGCAGCGCCTCAACGCCAAAGTCCGCCAATTCGGCGGCGTTGAGGAATCGCTCGCTCTTGTCCAGATCGGCGAAGCCGTGGGCAATCAGGGTTCGCTGCAGGCTTCCCACCAAGGATCCTAGAGAACGCCCAGGTAGCGCTTGAGCTCGTAGGGGGTCACCTGGAGCCGGTAGTCCTGCCACTCGGCGCGCTTGTTGCGCAGGAAGAACTCGAAGACCTGCTCGCCCAGGATTTCGGGCATGAGCTCGGACTCCTCCATCTGCTGGACTGCGTCGTGCAGGGAGGACGGCAGCGGATCGTGCCCCATGGCGCGGCGCTCGGCCGGGCTCAACGCCCAGATGTCATCCTCGGCCGCCGGCGGCAGTTCGTAGCCCTCCTCGATGCCCTTCAGCCCGGCGCCCAGCAGCACGGCATAGGCCAGGTACGGGTTGGCGGCGGAGTCGATGCCGCGGTATTCGATGCGCGCGGACTGGCCCTTGCCGGGCTTGTACAGCGGCACGCGCACCAGGGCCGAGCGGTTGTTGTGGCCCCAGGACAGGTAGCTGGGGGCCTCTCCCCCGCCCCAGAGGCGCTTGTAGGAGTTCACGAACTGATTGGTGACGGCGGTGAATTCCGGTGCGTGGCGCAGGATTCCAGCGATGAACTGGCGGGCCGTCTTGGAGAGCTGGAATTCGGCGCCGGCCTCGTAGAAGGCGTTGGTGTCGCCCTCGAAGAGGGAGAAGTGCGTGTGCATGCCGGAGCCGGGGTGCTCGGAGAAGGGCTTGGGCATGAAGGTGGCGTAGGTCCCCTGCTGCAGGGCCACCTCGCGGATCACCGTGCGGAAGGTCATGATGTTGTCGGCCGTCTGCAGGGCATCCGCGTAGCGCAGGTCGATCTCATTCTGGCCCGGGCCGCCCTCGTGGTGGCTGAACTCCACGGAGATGCCCACGCTTTCGAGCATGGTCACGGCCGTGCGGCGGAAGTCCTGCGCTGCGCCGCCCGGAACGTGGTCGAAGTAGCCGGCCTGGTCCACAGGAACAGGAATGCCATCCGGGCCCGGGGTGGCGGACTTGAGCAGGTAGAACTCGATCTCCGGGTGGGTGTAGCAGGTGAAACCCATGTCCGCGGCCTTGGCCAGGGTCCGCTTGAGCACATTGCGCGGATCGGAAGTGGAGGGCTCGCCGTCGGGCGTGAGCACGTCGCAGAACATCCGCGAGGTCTGTTCCGTCTCCCCGCGCCAGGGCAGGATCTGGAAGGTGGAGGGATCCGGTTGGGCCAGCATGTCGGACTCGAAAACGCGGGCCAGTCCCTCGATGGCGGAGCCGTCAAAGCCCAGGCCCTCCTCGAAGGCGCCCTCGACCTCGGCCGGGGCAAGAGCCACGGATTTCAGCGAGCCAACCACGTCGGTGAACCAGAGCCGGACAAAGCGGACGTCGCGTTCCTCAATGGTGCGCAGGACGAATTCTTGCTGGCGGTCCATGGCTGCCTCTTTTCTGCTGGAGTGTCTCGCCAAAGCAGACCGCGGCGCGGGCCGTGTTGGGCCCGGATGCGGGTCCGCTTCGGATGGTGGGGCGCGGCCGCCCGCGGTGGAGTGGCCGATGATGTTTACTCTACTGGGAACCGGCACCCCCGCGGCCCTATTTGACGTCCATCGCACCCGGCACCGGGCCGATGCTGGTTGGCTGGAGTGCTGCGGGTGAGACTACGCTCTATTCATGGCCTCAACATCACGCCCCGAATCATCCGCCCCGGTGCCCGCTGCCTCCGCAGAAACCACCGCCCCCTACGGCACCGGCGCCGCGGGGAACGCCATCACCGCCGCGCGGGTGCGCACCCACCACCTGCTGGCTGCTAAGCGCAATGGCACCAAATTCGCCATGTTGACGGCATATGACCAGTACACAGCCCAGATTTTTGACGAGGCGGGCATCGAGGTTCTGCTGGTGGGCGATTCCGCCTCCAACAACGTCCTGGGCAATGCAACGTCGCTGCCGATCACACTGGATGAAATGATCATCTTCTCCCGCGCCGTGACCGCCGGCGCCCAGCGCGCCCTGGTGGTGGCCGATCTGCCCTTCGGCAGCTACGAGGAGTCCCCGGCACAGGCCATCGCCTCCTCGGTGCGGCTGATGAAGGAGGGCCTGGTGCATGCGGTGAAGATGGAGGGCGGCGCGTACTACGCCCCGACCGTCCGCGCCCTCACCCAGGCGGGCATCCCCGTCATGGCGCATATCGGCTTCACTCCGCAGAGCGAGCACATGCTTGGCGGCTACCGCGTGCAAGGCCGCGGCGAGGCGGCCCAGAACCTGGTGGACGACGCCACCGCGCTGGTCGAGGCCGGCGCGTTCGCCGTGCTGATGGAGATGGTCCCGGCCTCCTCGGCCGCCGCCGTCGATGCCGCCATCGACGTTCCGACCATCGGCATTGGTGCGGGGACCTCCACCACCGGCCAGGTGCTGGTGTGGCAGGACATGGCCGGCCTGCGCACAGGCAAGATCGCAAAGTTCGTCAAGCAATACGCCGACATGCGCACCGTGCTCACGGACGCCGCCCGGGCCTACGGTGACGAGGTGCGCTCCGGCGCCTTCCCGGCCCCGGAGCACATCTTCGCGGACTAGCACCCAGGCCGGCTGGGCCAGGGGGCGGGCCACAGCGGCCGGCCCCTTGGTCAGCCCACGCTAGTCGTCGTCCTGCGCGTCCCAGGAATCATTGCGCTGGCGCACCTTCTCCAGGGCAGCCTCCGCCTCCGCACGCGTGTCGTAGGGGCCGATGAGCTGGGTCCAATCGCTCATGGCATCCTCCTCCACCTCGTGGGTCTTCACGTTGTACCAAAACTGCGGCATGGCGGGCCTCCTTCATGGCAAAGCGCCAGGACCTCGGGCGGAACCTGGACCGTTGGCATGATCCTACGCCGCCCGGCCTCCCCATTAGGATGGAACCATGCCTGAGATCACCAGCACCGCCCCCGTAGGAACGCTTGTCCAGGGGACGGTCAGCCCGGAACGGCCCGTGCCGCCGTCCATCGCCCGTCCGGAGTATGTGGGCAAGGCCGGCCCCGCCAAATTCACCGGCTCCGAGGTCAAGGACGCGGAGACCATCGAGAAGATCCGCATCTCCGCCAAGATCGCCGCCCAGGCCATCGTCGAGGTGGGCCGGCACATTGTCCCCGGCGTCACCACCGATGAGCTGGACCGCATCGGCCACGAGTTCCTCCTGGACCACCAGGCCTACCCGTCCACGCTGGGCTACCGCGGCTTCCCCAAGTCCCTGTGTTCCTCGCTGAACGAGGTCATCTGCCACGGCATCCCGGACTCCACGGTGGTGAACGACGGCGACATCATCAACATCGACATCACCGCCTACAAGAACGGCGTGCACGGCGACACCAACTACACCTTCTGCGTGGGCGATGTGGATGAGGAATCCCGCCTGCTGGTGGAGCGCACCGAGGAATCCCTGCGCCGCGCCATCAAGGCCGTGGCGCCGGGCCGTGAAATCAACGTCATCGGGCGCGCCATTTCCGCCTACGCCAAGCGCTTCGGCTACGGCGTGGTGCGCGATTTCACCGGCCACGGCGTGGGCGAAGCCTTCCACACCGGCCTGATCATTCCGCATTATGACGCGGCTCCGGCGTACAACACTGTGATGGAAGAGGGCATGGTGTTTACCATCGAACCTATGCTTACCCTCGGCACCATCGAGTGGGACATGTGGAACGACGACTGGACAGTCGTCACCCGTGACCGCAAGCGGACCGCCCAGTTTGAGCACACCATGGTTGTCACCAGCACCGGCGCTGAAGTCCTCACCCTCCCGTAGAACGCGCCGCTGGCGCGCGCCCTGCGGTGGCAACCGGCCACGCATCTGTACACCCACAAGCACCGACGGAGTAAGCATGTCCAAGAAGCACTCGTCCACTGTCATCGGAATCGACATCGGCGGCACCGGAATCAAGGGCGGCATTGTCGATCTCGAAAAGGGCAAACTGCTGGGCGAGCGCTTCCGCGTCGACACCCCGCAGCCGGCCACCCCGCAGGCCGTCGCCAAGGTGGTTGCCCAGGTGGTGGACGAGCTCATGACGCGCCCGGAGGCGCCGTCGGCCGATTCCCCCGTCGGGGTGACCTTCCCGGCCATCATCTCCCACGGCGTGGCCCTCTCCGCTGCCAATGTGGACCCGAGCTGGGTGGGCACCAACCTTGACGAGGTGTTCTCGGCCGAGCTGGGCCGCGAGGTCGAGGTGGTCAACGACGCCGACGCCGCCGGCCTGGCCGAGGCCCGCTATGGTGCCGGCAAGGACGTCAAGGGCACAGTGCTGGTCATCACCCTGGGCACAGGCATCGGCTCCGCCTTCATCTTCAACGGCAAGCTGATCCCCAACGCCGAGTTGGGCCACCTGGAGATCGACGGGTTCGACGCCGAGACGCGCGCCTCCGCCGTCGCACGCGAACGCGATGGCATCGGCTGGGACGAGTACGCCGTGCGCCTGCAGCGCTACTTCTCCCACGTCGAGTTCCTGTTCTCCCCGGATCTGTTCATCATCGGCGGCGGCATCTCCAAGCGCAGCGATGAATTCCTGCCTCAGCTGGACCTGCGCACGAAGATCATCCCGGCCAAGCTGAAGAACGACGCCGGCATTGTGGGCGGCGCGCTCGAGGCCGCCATCCACTTCGGCCACACCAAGTAGCCACCGGCCATGCTGGAGGCGCCGGCCGGCCCCGGAACGATCATCGTCACCGGGGCCAGCCGCGGCATCGGTGCGGCCGTGGCGCAGCTGGCCGCCGGCGCCGGGTACGCCGTCGTTGTGAACTATTCGCAGGACGCCAACGGTGCCGCCTCCGTCGTCGAAGGCATCACGGCAGCGGGCGGCATGGCACTGGCTGTCCGCGCCGATGTCAGCGACCCGTCCAGCGTTGCGGTGCTTTTTGACGCCGCAGCGGCCCTTGGACCTGTCACGGCAGTGGTCAACAACGCCGGCATCACGGGCGATCTCATTGCACCGCTCGTCGATGTCCCGACAGCCTCCATCAGCCGCGTGCTGGCCGTCAACGTGGCGGGTGTGGCCTTCATGTGCCAGGAAGCGGTCCGGCGCATGTCCACCAACAACGGCGGCCCGGGCGGCGGCATCGTGAACATTTCCTCCACCGCCACCAAGGCCGGTTCCCCTGGCACCTGGGTGCACTACGCCGCCAGCAAGGGTGCCGTGGATGTGCTCACGCTGGGCCTGTCCGCGGAGGTGGCGGCCCAGGGCATCCGGGTCAACGCCGTCTCCCCCGGCAGCACCAACACCGGACTGCACGCCGCTGCGGGCATGCCCGACCGCGTTGAACGGCTCAATGCCGTGATTCCGATGGGCCGCGGCGGAGAACCGGAAGAGGTCGCTGCGGCGGTGCTGTGGCTGTTGTCGCCGGCGGCCGGGTACATCACCGGCGCCAACCTCCCCGTCGCCGGCGGCCGCTGACCGGTCTCGACGGGCACACCATCGGCATCGCCGACGCAGTTCCCCGCTTGGGATGCAGTCGTAGTCGCGTCCCGGAAGGGCATCGGCGTCATGGATGGATGCTGCAAGCCGCGGAAGGGTGGAACCGGTGGCGGCCCGGGCTTCCCCTCCCCGGCCGCCACCGGGGCTGTGCGGGGCTAGCTGCCCGAGGCCGCCGAGCCGACCGTGTCGGCCACGGCGTCGTTGAGGGCATCGTGCCGAAGCAGGGCAATGGCCCGCTCAAAGTCCTCAAGGGTGTCAAAGCCCTGGTACACGCTGGCAAAGCGCAGGTAGGCCACCTGGTCCAGCTTCTGCAGCGGGCCCAGGATGGCCAGGCCAACATCGTTGGCATTGATCTCGGCGGCGCCGCTGGCCCGGATGGTCTCCTCGACCTCCTGGGCAAGCACCGCCAGATCGTCATCCGTCACGGGACGCCCCTGGCAGGCCTTGCGTACGCCGGTGATGACCTTGCTGCGGCTGAAGGGCTCGGCCACGCCGGAACGCTTCATCACGGACAGGCTTGACGTCTCAACCGTGCTGAAACGTCTTCCACATTCCGTGCACTGGCGGCGTCGGCGGATGGAGGCGCCGTCGTCGGCGATCCTCGAGTCCACAACACGGGAATCGGGATTGCGGCAGAACGGGCAGTACATCCGCTCCCCTTCCTGTATCCAATGAGTGGCGGTCCAAGCGGCGGCCCACCGTTGTAGTGCAGCCGTGCGTTTATCATCCTACGACTACATCTTGACAAACTACAAGGACGTAATTACCACATGTAGTGGTCGGACGGTGTCTGCGGCCGAAGATTTCTCTATTTGAATCGGATGCTGACGGCTTCTCCGTGTGCCGGCAGATCCTCCGCGCCCGCGAGCGAGACGACGTGGCCCGCCACCTGCTCCAGCGCGGAGCGGGAGTAGTTGATGACCTGGATGGCCCGCAGGAACGTCGTGACGTTCAGCCCGGAGGAGAACGCAGCGGTGCCGCCGGTGGGCAGCACGTGGTTGGACCCGGCGCAGTAGTCGCCCAGGCTCACCGGGCTGTAGTTGCCCACGAAGATGGCGCCGGCGTTGTGGATCCGCCCGGCCACGGCGGCGGCGTCCGCCGTCATGATCTCCAGGTGCTCGGCCGCGTAGGCGTTGGCCACGGCAATGCCCTGCTCCAGCGAGTCAACCAGCACGACGCCGGACTGGGCGCCGGAGAGCGCCTCGGCCACGCGTTCGCTGTGCTTGGTGGCGGCGGCCTGGATGGCCAGCTCCGCCTCCACGGCATCGGCCAGTGCCGGGGCGTCGGTGATCAGCACGGCGCCGGCGCGGGGGTCGTGCTCTGCCTGGCTGATCAGGTCCGCCGCCACCAGTGCAGCATCGGCGGTGGCGTCGGCCAGGATGGCAATTTCGGTGGGGCCGGCCTCGGAGTCGATGCCCACCACACCCTTGACCAGGCGCTTGGCGGTGGCCACGAAAATGTTGCCGGGGCCGGTGACAACATCCACCGGGTCCAGCGCATCCCCGCCGCCATCGGTGCCGGTGCCGGCCTCAATGCCGTAGGCAAAGGCGGCAATGGCCTGCGCGCCACCCATGGCGTAGACCTCGTCCACACCCAGCAGGGCGGCGGCGGCCAGGATGGTGGGGTCCGGCAGGCCGCCGAATTCCTTCTGCGGCGGGGAGGCCAGCGCGATGGAGCCGACGCCGGCGGCGAGGGCTGGAACCACGTTCATCACCACGGAGGAGGCCAGCGCGGCCAGACCACCGGGGACGTACATGCCCACGCGGGAGACGGGGACCCAGTGCTGGGAGACAACGGCGCCGTCGGCAATGGGAAGGTCGACGTCGGCCGGACGCTGGGCTTCGGCGAACACCTTGGCGCGGGCAATGGACTCGGTCAGGGCGGCCCGCACCTGCGGGTCGACGGTTTCAAGGGCGTGGGCCAGGGCCTCCGCGGGGACGCGAGGGTGTGTCTGCTCGACGCCGTCGAACTTGTGGGCCAGCTCGGAGAGGGCGCTGAAGCCGCGGCCGCGGACATCGGCAATGATGCCCTCCACGATGGTCTCGGCCGTGGCCACGGAGGAGGTGTGGGCGCGCGGAACGGCATGGCGCAGCTGGGCCAGCGAAAGGCTCGCTCCCCTCAAATCGATGCGTCGGAAGGACACCTCGGGGGTGAAAGTGGCGTCGGTGGCGGATGCTGTGCTGGCGCTGTTGCGTTCGTTGCTGGTCACAGGGCCAGTTTACCGGCCGCCGCCGGTGCCGCCCATTCGCCGGCGGAGGCGTCCGTCATCAAGCGCCGCGCAGCCGCCGGGCCCCGGATGGAAAGGATCAGGAGTCGCGGGAGGGGTTGCTGCGCAGCATGCTCAGCAGGGCCGCGGCGAAGAGGACAAGGGCCGCCGTGCCCGGCCAGACGAGCAGCACGGACGTCGAGCGGAGCGAAAAGGCGATGCTCGCGCTGGGGGCGTCGGCGGCAACATGCTGCCACAGCGAGCCGGCGAACAGCCCCAGCTGCCAGGCAGCCAGGGACCCCATGCCGGAGCCCAGAACGGCGGCCATGGCCTTGGCCGCCGAACCCATGCTGCGCAGCTGGGGCAGCAGCACCGCGGCAACGACGACGCCGGCCAGCGCGCCGAGCAGGGCCAGCACCAGATCCCGCGGCAGCCAGAGGTTGAAGTCCTCCCCGGAACCGAAGAAGGCTCCACCGGGGGCCAGGACCCACCAGAGGGCGCCAACCACGATGCCCGCCGCCGCCGTGGAGGTGAACCAGCGCCACAGCGAGGCGGGCGGCGCGGTGGCCAGGTCCGCCGGCAGGGCCGGAGCGTAGGCGGCCGGCGGGTACAGGGGCGCCTCGGCATTGCTGTGCTCAGTCATGGACTCCACCGTAGCAAAGCGGGCCCGCTCCCCCACCCATCAACCCGTCAGGGGGCTCAGCCCTCCAGGCAGGCCGGGCCCAGCAGCACCTTGAGATCGCCGAACAACGCCGGGTTGGGGTTGACACGGTGGTGCAGCGGCAGCTTCATGACGGCCACGGACTTGGTGCCCGTGAGCTTCATCCGCACCTCGGTGGTGCCCTGGTGCGTGGCGAGCACATCCTTCAGCGCGAGCAGCACCGGCTCCGTGGCCTTGTGCTCCTGCATGGAGATGACCACCGGCCCGGTCAGCCCGTCGGTCAGATCCGGTACGGAGAGCTCCATGGCGTTCAGCGTGACGGCACCGTCGTCGCGGCGCTGCAGGCGGCCCTTGACCACCACAATCAGATCCTCGGCCAGAATGGAGGAGATAGGACCGTAGACCTGGCCGAAGAACATCACCTCCATGGAACCGCCGAGGTCCTCGATCTCGCAGCGGGCATAGGGATTGCCACTGTTCTTGGCAATGCGGCGCTGCAGCGAGGTGATCATGCCGCAGATGGTGATGATGTGGCCATCGGCCGGGCCGTCCTCGCCCAGAACCTGGGTGATTGACTGGTCCGCGTGCTGGTTGAGTACGCCCTCCAGGCCCTGCAGCGGGTGGTCGGAGACGTACAGGCCGAGCATGTCGCGCTCGAAGGCCAGCTTGTCCTTCTTCTCCCACTCCGGCACATCGGGAATCTCGGTGGTCAGGCTCGGCTCGGCGTCGTCGTCATCGCCGCCCAGGCCCGCGAAGAGGTCGAACTGGCCCACGGCCTCGTTGCGCTTGAGCGTGATGACCGAGTCGATGGACTCCTCGTGGATCATCGCCAGGGCGCGGCGGGCATGGCCGAGCGAGTCGAAGGCGCCGGCCTTGATCAGCGATTCAATGGTGCGTTTGTTGCAGACCACCGCCGGAACCTTCATCAGGAAGTCCGGGAAGTTCTCGTAGGCTCCCTTTTCGCCGCGCGCCGTCACCATCGCATTGACCACATTGGCGCCCACATTGCGGATGGCACCCATGCCGAAGCGGATGTCGGTGCCGATGGGGGTGAAGTTCAAGGCAGATTCATTGACATCCGGCGGCAGCACCGTGATGCCCATGTGGCGGCATTCGTTCAGGTAGAGCGCCAGCTTGTCCTTGTCATCGCCCACGGACGTCAGCAGGGCGGCCATGTACTCGGCCGGGTGGTGCGCCTTCAGATAGGCGGTCCAATAGCTGACGACGCCGTATGCGGCCGAGTGGGCCTTGTTGAATGCGTAGTCGGAGAACGGGAGCAGAATGTCCCAGAGCGTCTTGACGGCGGCGTCGGAATAGCCGTTGTCGTTCATGCCCTTGGCGAAGCCGGCGTACTGCTTGTCCAGCTCGGACTTCTTCTTCTTGCCCATCGCGCGGCGCAGAATGTCTGCCTGGCCCAGCGAGTAGCCGGCCAGCTTCTGCGCGATGGACATGACCTGCTCCTGGTACACGATCAGGCCGTAGGTTCCACCGAGGATGTCCTTGAGGGGCTCCTCCAGTGACGGGTGGATCGGGGTGATCTCCTGGATGCCGTTCTTGCGCAGCGCGTAGTTGTTGTGCGAGTTGGCACCCATCGGGCCCGGCCGGTACAGGGCCAGGACGGCGGAGATGTCTTCAAAGTTGTCCGGACGCATCAGCTTCAGCAGCGAACGCATCGGACCGCCGTCGAGCTGGAACACGCCCAGCGTGTCGCCGCGGGCCATCAGCTCGTACGACGCGGCGTCGTCCAGCTCCAGGCGCTCAAGATCGAGGTCGATGTCCTTGTTGTTCTTGATATTCTCCAGGGCATCGGAAATGATCGTCAGGTTGCGCAGACCCAGGAAGTCCATCTTGATCAACCCCAGGCCCTCGGCCGTGGGGTAGTCGAACTGGGTGATGACCTGGCCGTCCTGGAAGCGGCGCATGACAGGGATGACGTCGATGATGGGATCGGAGCTCATGATCACACCGGCGGCGTGCACGCCCCACTGGCGCTTCAGGCCTTCGATGCCCTTGGCCGTCTCGAACACCTTGGCGGCGTCCGGGTTGGTGGCCACCAGTTCGCGGAAGTCACCGGCCTCGGAATAGCGCTTGGAGTTCTTGTCCTCGATGTCGTGCAGCGGGATGTCCTTGGCCATCACGGCCGGCGGCAGCGCCTTCGTCAGCGTCTCGCCCATGCTGAACGGGTAGCCCAGCACACGCGAGGAGTCCTTCAGCGCCTGCTTGGTCTTGATCGTGCCGTAGGTGACAATCATGGCCACGCGCTCATCGCCGTACTTGCGCGTGACGTAGTCGATCACCTCGGAGCGGCGGCGGTCATCGAAGTCGACGTCGAAGTCGGGCATGGAGACGCGCTCGGGGTTCAGGAAGCGCTCGAAGATCAGCCCGTGGCGCAGCGGATCCAGATCGGTGATGCGCATGGCGTAGGCCACCATGGAACCGGCACCGGAACCACGGCCGGGACCGACGCGGATGCCGTTGTCCTTGGCCCAGTTGATGAAGTCGGCCACCACCAGGAAGTAGCCGGGGAATCCCATCCGGTTGATGACGTCCAGCTCGTAGTCCGCCTGCTTGCGCACATCGTCCGGAATGCCGCCCGGGTACCTGTAGGCCAGGCCCTTGTCGACCTCTTTGACGAGCCAGGATTCCTCGTTGTCACCCTCGGGGCAGGGGAACTTGGGCATGTAGTTCGCGTTGGTGTTGAAGGAGACTTCACAGCGCTCGGCGATGAGCAGCGTGTTGTCGCAGGCCTCGGGCACCTCGGAGAAGAGGGCACGCATTTCGGCCGGGGACTTGAGGTAGTAGCCGCTGCCGGAGAAGGCGAAGCGGGAGCCGCCCATGTCATAGGTGGGTTCCAGCAGGGTGGAGCCGGACTGGATGGCCAGCAGGGCCTCGTGGGCCTTGGCGTCGTGCTCATGGGTGTAGTGGAGGTCGTTGGTGGCAACCAGCGGAATCTCAAGTTCCTTGGCCAGCCGCAGCAGATCCTTGGTGACGCGCCGCTCGATGTCCAGCCCGTGGTCCATCAGCTCACAGAAGTAGTTTTCCTTGCCGAAGATGTCCTGGAACTCGGAGGCCGCGGCCTTGGCCTCGTTGTACTGGCCCAGGCGGAGCTTGGTCTGCACCTCGCCCGAGGGGCAGCCGGTGGTGGCGATCAGGCCCGGACTGTAGGTCTGCAGGAGCTCGCGGTCCAGTCGCGGGTACTTGCCGAACACGGAGTCCAGCGAGCCGATCGAGGAGGCGCGGAAGAGGTTGCGCATGCCCTGGTTGTTGTAGCTGAGCAGCGTCATGTGGGTGTAGGCACCACCACCGGAGACGTCGTCCTTGCGCTGGCTCTCGTCGCCCCAGCGCACGCGGGTCTTGTCATTGCGGGCCGTGCCCGGGGTGACATAGGCCTCGACGCCGATGATGGGGCGGATGCCGGCGGCGGTGGCCTTGCTCCAAAAGTCGAAGGCACCGAAGAGATAGCCGTGGTCCGTGGTGGCCAGCGACGTCATGCCCAGCCGCTCGGTTTCGGCGAACAACTCTGTCAGGCGCGCCGCACCGTCCAGCATTGAGTACTCGGTGTGATTGTGCAGATGGACGAATGAATCTTGGCTAGCCACCCATCCATTCTAGTTGCTCACCCGGACACGGTCCGCCCCCGCCGGGAACTCTGGCGTGTGGGCCCAATGCCCTAGTGGGGACCGCCCGCCGTCGTGAATCTGGTCACGACGGCGGACGGCTGGCTCCTAGCGGGTGCCGTTCTGCAGGGCGGAGAGGGCGTAGGCGAGGTCCTGCGGGTACTCGCTGGTGGCCTCCACCCAATCGCCCGTGACGGGGTGGTTGAAGCCCAGCCGGCGCGCGTGCAGCCACTGGCGGGTCAGGCCCAGCTCCGCGGCCAGGCGCGGATCGGCGCCATAGGTCAGATCTCCTGCGCAGGGGTGGTGCAGTGCCGAGAAGTGCACGCGGATCTGGTGCGTGCGCCCCGTTTCCAGGTGCACCTCCACCAGCGAGGCCTTGCCGAACGCCTCCAGCACCTCGTAGTGGGTCACGGAGGGCCGGCCGTCTTCGATGACGGCGAAGCGCCAGTCGTAGCCCGGGTGCCGGCCAATGGGGGCGTCAATGGTGCCCTCCAACGGATCCGGCAGGCCCTGGACCAGTGCGTGGTAGACCTTGTCCACGGTGCGCTCCTTGAACGCGCGCTTGAGCACCGTGTACGCCTGCTCGGTCTTCGCAACGACCATGCAGCCGGAGGTGCCCACATCCAGGCGGTGGACGATGCCAACGCGCTCTGCCGCACCGGAGGTCGCAATGCGGAAGCCCGCGGCCGCCAGTCCGCCCACCACCGTGGGGCCCACCCAGCCGGGCGAGGGGTGTGCCGCCACACCCACCGGCTTGTCAATGACCACAAAGGCATCATCGTCCAGCAGGATGTTCAGCCCGTCGACGGGTTCAACGACCACCTCCAGGGGGTCGCGGCGCTCCGGGATGGTGATGGCCAGGGCGTCGCCGGCCTTGACCTTGTCGGCCTTGGCCAGCACGGCGCCGCGCAGGCGGACGTTGCCTTCCATGCACAGCAGGGCCGCGGCGGAGCGGGAGATGTCCAGCAGCTTGGCGACAACTGTGTCGGCGCGCTCCCCGGCGAGGTCCTCGGGGACGATGATCGGATCAGTCATTGGCCGAAGCCGCCTTTCCGGCGTCGTCGGTTCCAGCGGCAGCAGCGCGCATCGGGATGCCCTTGAGCGTGAGGATGCAGATCAGGGCCACGCCGCCGACGACGGCGGAATCGGCCAGGTTGAAGATCGCAAAGTTGGGGAAGGAGATGAAGTCCACCACATGCCCCATGCCGAAGGAGGGCTCACGGAAGAGCCTGTCGGTGAGGTTTCCCAGCGCACCGCCGAGCACCAGCCCCAGGGCCACGGCCCACCAGGCGCTGGAGACCTTGCGGCCCACCACGATGATCGCCACGGACACGGCAGCCATGACCAGGGAGAAGAACCAGGTGAAGTCCTCCCCGATGGAGAAGGCAGCACCGGAGTTGCGGATGAAGTACCAGCGCAGCACCGGTGGCAGCACCCAGGTGGTCTGCCCCTCGTACATGGTGGACACCACCCACCACTTGGTCAGCTGGTCCAGCACATATGCCAACACGGCAAAGCCGCCCAACAGCATCCACACGCGGCGGGTCGACGGCTGGGTGGACGGCGGAACGGGCACTGTGGCGTCCGCTGGGGATGATTCTTCAGTCATGATGCTTTCGTTGTGGCAGGCAGCTGCGGGAACCGCCGTCCTGGAGGACAAGGTTCTTAGAGACAGGCTTCCAAAGACAGGGGCTGTTAAAAGAGTACGGGCCGGCGGCGGGGGCTTCCCCCAGCCACCGGCCCGTGCACGTGTCCTAGGACTCGGCTCCACCTTCGGCGAAGTCCGGAGCTGCCACGGAACCGCGGGCATCCAGATCGCGCAGCTGACCTTCAATGTAGGTCTTCAGGCGGGAGCGGTAGTCGCGCTCGAAGCCGCGGAGCTGCTCAACCTTGCGCTCGAGCACTGCACGCTGCTGCTCCAGGGCACCGAGCGTCTTGCGGCTCTTCTCCTGGGCATCGTTGACCAGGCTCGAGGCCTCGATCTGGGCCTCGGCAATGATCTTGTCGCGCTTCTCGACACCGGCGGCAACGTACTCGTCGTGCAGCTTCTGGGCCATGGCCAGAACGCCTGCAGCGGACTCGACGCCGACAACGGTTGCCGCGGGAGCCGGGGCGGGCGCCGGAGCAGCCTTCTCGACGACGGGCTCGGGCTTGGGCTTCTCGACCACGGGTGCCGGCTTCGGAGCTTCCTTGACCTCGGGGGCCTTTTCCTCGACGGCGGGAACCTTCTCGACGACGGGCGCGGGAACGGCCGATGCTGCCTGCGGGTTGGCCGAGAGATCGGCAACCTTCTTGCGCAGCTCGTCGTTCTCCTGGTTCAGGCGGCGAAGCTCTACGACGATTTCGTCAAGAAAGTCGTCGACTTCGTCCTGGTCGTAGCCTTCACGGAATTTGGTCGGCTGAAACCGCTTGTTGACAACATCTTCTGGCGTGAGCGCCATCTAGTCACCTCGTTGGTTTAAGTTAGGGTCCGTGGCGTAAGCCACCGTCCCTACGGTACCTAATACGAGTCTGGGACCCGTAATTGGGGGGCATTTCGGTTTGAAGTATATCTTTTCGCGGGGAAAAACCAGCAGTCAGCCCCGACGCGCCGGAACGTTTTTCACTGATTTGGGTTCTTTAGGCTGCCAATTGGGCGGTGAAGGACATCCCAATGCCCACCACCACCAGCAGCAGAATGAAGCCCACATCCAGCGAGATGCTGCCGATCCGTACGGGCGGCAGCAGCCTGCGCAGCGCACGCAGGGGCACATCGGTGATGGAATACACCACAGAGGCGGCCAGCAGGGCCACACCGCGCGGCTTCCAGTCCCTGGCGAAGACCTGCACCCAGTCAAAGACCAGACGAATCATCAACGCCAAAAAGAACAGCAGCAGCACGAGATATAACAACGCAAATACAATGGACACGCGGGTAGACACATTCCTTAGTAGTGGCGGTTCATTTTGAGCCTAACATTACTGCCTGCCGCTGTGCGGCGGACACCCCTGCCCAGCGGCACGTGCCGGCTGGGCCGCCCGGGGAACGCGAAAGGCCCAGCCGTTGCGGCCGGGCCTTGTGCGGCGCCCTGGTGGCGGCCCTCTGCGGGCCGCTGGCGGGTCAGCTCTGGTTGAAGAATGCGGCCTGGGTGTCGGAGGCCTTCTTGTCATCGCCAAGAACCTCAATGTACGACGGTGAGAGCAGGAACACCTTGTTGGTGACCCGTTCGATGGAGCCATGCAGGCCGAAGACCAGGCCGGCGGAGAAGTCCACCAGGCGCTTGGCGTCGGACTCGCCCATGTCGGTGACGTTCATGATGACGGGGATGCCGTCACGGAAGCTCTCACCGATGATCTTCGCGTCATTGTAGGAGCGCGGATGGACTGTGGTGATTTGACGCAATTCTGCCGCCTCTTCGCGGCTGGATGCCGCACGCTTGATGGGAGTCACGGGAGCACGGTACTCCTCCTCTGCCACCTTGTGGACCACCGGTTCCGGTGCGGCCTCAAGGTGCGGGGCGGGTTCCCGGTCGTAGTCCACGGAATAATCTTCATTCTTGGGCCCGGGCACGGTGTGCTCGGCCTCGTACTGCTCGTCACCATCGGCGAGCCCAAGATAGATCATTGTCTTGCGCAGAGCGCCAGCCATGGGTAGCTCCTCATATGTCTTGTACTGGTGGGTGGGACGGCAGTGCGGGGTGGAACAGGTTCAGCGAACCGGCGGACGGCCGTAGAGCCGCGCCGCCGAGGCAGCGCACACCGTCCGTCCAACACTTTCGACGCTACCGCACCGTGGGGCGCGGACCGAGCACATCTGAGCCGACACGAAGGTGTGTCGCGCCCCAGCGGACGGCCGCCTCCAAGTCCCCGCTCATGCCGGCGGAGAGCTCCCCCGCGCCGGGGAAGGCCGCCACCAGCGTGGCGGACAGCTCCGCGAGCCGTTCGAAGGCCGCGTCGGGGTCCGCACCCAGGGGCGCCACGGCCATCAGGCCGCGCAGCCGCAAACCCTGGGCGGCCTCGACCAGCCCGGCCAGCTCCAGCAGCGCCGCCGGGTCGGCACCGCCGCGGGCCGCCCCCGCGGGCGCTGCGCCGGAGGCCTGGGGCGCAGCATCCTCGAGCGACATCTGCAGGAACACGCCCAGCTCCGCCCGGCCGGTGGCCTCCTGCTCGGCCACCACGGCCCGGCTGAGGGCGCTGACCAGCGCGGGCCGGTCCACCGAATGCACGGCATGGGCGTAGGCGGCGACGGACTTCGCCTTGTTGGTCTGCAGCTGGCCAATGAAGTGCCAGCGCAGGGCGGGCGCGGCATCGGCCAGCTCGGCGGCCTTGGCCGAGGCCTCCTGGCAGCGGTTTTCCCCCACATCCCGGACCCCCAGTCCATGCAGGGTGCGGACGTCGACGGCGGGATGGAACTTGGTGACGACAATCAGCTGCGGCGCCACGACGGAGATCCCAGGCGCGCGCGGAGCCTGGGCGGCAGCGTCGATGCGGGCATGGACGGCGGCGAGATTGGCCGCCAAGGCCTCGGCCCGGGTGCGGGCCGGCTCCGCTTCCGTGGACTCAACGGGCAGCATGGACAACCCCTGCAATTCGTCCCTCGGCGCCGCCATTGCGTCCGAAGCGGCGGTGCGAAAACATGGCCTCATCCTCCAGGGTGCACACGTCCAGCCGGCGGGCGGGCACGCCGTCCGCGGCCAACTGGGCCAGCACGGCTGCGGGCAGATCCAGCGCGGGCGTACCCCAGGAGGTTTGGGCCCAGGCTGCGGGTTCCACGGCGGCAACGCGGGCACGCAGCTCATCGGGGACCTCATAGCAGTCCCCGCACACCGACGGCCCAAGCCAGGCGCGGATGCCTTCGGCACCCTGGGCACGCATGGCCGCCACGGTCTTGGGCACCACGTGTGCCTCGACGCCGGGGCGTCCGGCGTGCGCGACGGCCAGCACCGGGTCGCCGGCGGCAGTGCTGGCGACGAAGACCACGGGGACGCAGTCGGCAACCATTACGGCCAGCGGATCCCCCAGCGACACCATGGCATCGGCCGTCGGGCCGGTTTCGGGTTCGAAGTCCCCGGCGGCGACCACTGCGACATCGCTGCCGTGCACCTGGTTCATGAACTGCAGGCCCGGCCCACCGGCGCCTAGGCCCAGTTCCACGGCCAGTGCTGCCCTATTGGACCGCACCGACTCCGCATCGGAGCCAACATGAAAGGCCAGGTTGCCGGCGTCGGCGGCGGTGAAGCCGACCCAGATTCCCGGGCTGGCTTCTTCCTGCCACCACACCACTGCTACCTGACCCATCACGTGCCGCACCCAGACGGGGTGCGGTGCTGCATTAACCTATTGTGCTTCTGGCTTCTCTACTTCAGGAAGTCGGGAACATCCAGCTCGTCGGCGCGGTGGCCGGAGAGGTCCGGCTCCACGATCGCGGGCAGATCGACGTCGAAGCCGCCGTCGGCCGGAACGTGGGCCGAGGACTGCTGGCCCCACTGGTTCAGACTGGTGACGGTGGCAACCGGAGCCGCAGCGGCCACGGCCGGGGCTGCAGCCGGAACGGCCGGAGCCTTCACCGTGGGCTCCTGCGGAGCACTGGTGACGTCAACGTTGTCGAAGCCGGCCGCGATCACAGTCACGCGGGCCTCATCGCCCAGGGCGTCGTCAATGACGGCACCGAAGATGATGTTGGCCTCGGGGTGCGCCACTTCCTGGACCAGGCGGGCGGCCTCGTTGATTTCAAACAGACCCAGATCCGAACCACCCTGGATGGAGAGCAGCACGCCGTGGGCGCCGTCGATGGAAGCCTCCAGCAGCGGGGAGGCGATGGCCAGCTCGGCAGCCTTGACGGCACGGTCCTCGCCTCGGGCGGAACCGATGCCCATCAGGGCCGACCCGGCACCCTGCATGACGGACTTGACGTCGGCAAAGTCGAGGTTGATCAGACCGGGGGTGGTGATGAGATCGGTGATGCCCTGGACACCTGAGAGCAAAACCTGGTCAGCGGAGCGGAAGGCGTCCAGCACGGAGACGTTCCGGTCGCTGATGGAGAGCAGGCGATCGTTGGGAATGACGATCAGCGTGTCCACCTCATCGCGCAGCGAATCAATGCCGTTCTCTGCGCTGGTCGCGCGGCGGCGGCCCTCGAAGGTGAACGGGCGGGTCACAACACCGATGGTGAGGGCACCCAGCGAGCGGGCAATGCGGGCGACGACGGGCGCGCCGCCGGTGCCGGTTCCGCCACCCTCGCCGGCGGTCACGAAGACCATGTCGGCGCCGCGGAGGACTTCCTCGATCTCCTCGGCGTGGTCCTCGGCAGCCTGGCGGCCCACCTCGGGGTTGGCGCCGGCACCGAGGCCGCGCGTCAGCTCACGGCCGATGTCCAGCTTGACGTCGGCATCGCTCATCAGGAGCGCCTGGGCATCGGTGTTGACGGCGATGAATTCCACACCGCGCAGTCCGACATCGATCATGCGGTTGACTGCGTTGACGCCACCGCCGCCGATGCCGACGACCTTGATGACGGCCAAGTAATTCTGGGGTGCTGCCACGTTACGTGTCCCTTGTTCGTGTCCTGATGAGAATCTGTCCTCCATCCGTGGCACCTGCCTTGCGGCAGCCCTGCGGACATTGCCGCCGGTCTTCCCTGCACCACTGGTTGAAGCTTTCGAGCTTAACCTTCAAGTTGAAGGTTATAGTTATGTCAAGTAACTCTTGTTGTGACGGTATGGGGCATCAGTGCCGCATGCAATAACCGCCCCCGCGTGTCGCGGGAATACGGCCCAAATTACCTAGTAACAGGGTGTTTGGGCGTGCTGACATCATAGACGGAAATCGGCGCCCGCTCCGGCTGCCCCTTCCCGGGGGGCGGCATCGGCGAATTCAGCAGGGCGTCAAGCACCTCAGCCTTCAACTCATTTTGGGAGTCATTGCCCCAGATGATCTTCTTGCCGTCACTGAGCGCGAGCTCCACGGCATCGGGCGATTCGGCCGAGGCATGCTCGAGTTTGGTGAGCACACTCTGGGGCAGAACGGCCAGCACCGAGGTGATCGCCACGAAGATCTTGTTGCCGATCACCGCCGTGCCGCCATCGATCAGCGGCAGCGCAATGGCCGCCGGATCCGCCGTCGTCCCCAGCGCTACTCCGGCCGGGTCCACCATGATGTAGCTCTCCCCGTCCTTGAGCAGTGCCACGGGCTCTCGCTCCACGATGTGCACCAGCAGCGTCGACGGCGGCCGGGCTTCGATGCTCACCCGGTCCACCTGCGGCAGCGGCGCCAGCAGCGCCGCCACCTGGCCCTCGTCGATCTGCGGCAGGGGCTTGCCCTCCAACGGTGCCAGCGAGGCCTGCAGGACGTCCATCGTGGCCAGCTTGTTGCCATCGATGGTGATCGTCTTCAGGGCCAGGATGGGCGAAAAGATGGCAGCGCCGACGACGACGGCGATGACCGCGGCAACGCTGCCCAGCACCAGCCACAGGCGCTGCCTGCGCACCTTGAAGGCCGGTTTGGGAAAGCTGAGGACGGTGGCCGTGGGCGCCGGTTCAGGCGCAGATGCGGCCTTGGCCTTGGATGTGGTCTTGGAGGCCGGCGCCGGAGCGGGCGCAGGACCCGGCAACGGGTCCACGTCCAACGCCGGCAGCGGCAGGACCGTCACCTTGGCTCCGGCCGTCACCACCACCGGTGGCTGCTCCGGCAGTGCGGCTTCCTCTTCACCGGCCTGGCCGTCCCGGAGGTTCTGTCCGGCACCGGTTTCGTTGGCCGTTGCCTTCTCGGCTGCGGCAGCCTGCGCCCCTGCTGCGGATCCCGCAGCCGAGCCACGCCGGCGCAGCCAGCGCCGGGCACCCTCAACCGTTGCACCGTCGTCAGTGCCGGCTGCGCCAAGCTCGGCGGCGGTGGGGAGGTCCTCGGCCGGGGGCAGGCCGGAGCCGCTGCGGACGACGCGGGGCCGGCGGCTACCTGCCATGGCCGTCTCCGCCGGGAGAGGCGGCAGTGCCGGCCAGGGCGGCCACGAGCTGCGGGCCGCTGGCCGTGACGTCGCCGGCACCCACCGTCAGGATGATGTCCCCCGCGACAGCGCCGCCGGCCAGGGCCGCGACGGCGGCGTCAAGATCCGGTGCGTAGTGCCGATCGCCCGTGAGTGCGTTGGTGATGAGCTCGCTGGTGACACCGGGGATGGGATCCTCGCGGGCCGGGTAGATGTCCAGCACCGCCACGGTGTCCGCCAGTTCCAGTGCCCTGGCAAATTCGATGGCAAATTCGCGTGTGCGGGAAAACAGGTGCGGTTGGAAAAGCACGTGCACCCTGTGCCCACCGGCCACGTGCCGGGCCGCCTTCAGCGCGGCCTCGACTTCCGTGGGGTGGTGGGCGTAGTCGTCGAAGACGCGCACGCCGCGCACCTCCCCCTTGGCCTCGAAGCGCCGTGCGGCACCTGTGAAGGAGCCCAGCGCGGCAGCAGCTGCCGCCGGGTCCACGCCCAGGGCGATGGCCACGCCCAGGGCAGCAGCGGCGTTGAGGGCGTTGTGGTCCCCGGGGACCTGCAGGTCCAGGGGCAGCACCACGGGTCCACCGGCGCCGCCGGTCCACGTCACGGTGCTGTGGGTTCCCGTCCCGCTGCTGTCCATGCCGGCCGAGAGCCGCAGGTCGGCGCCGGCGCTGCGGCCATAGGTCAGCGTTGCCGTGCCAGCGGCGCGGGAGCGTGCCGCCAGGGCCGCGGAGCCGGCGTCGTCGGCGCAGGCCACCAGCAGGCCGTCAGCGGGCAGCAGCGCGGCGAAGTCGTCAAAGGACTTGTACACGGCCTCGGCCGTGCCGTAGTGGTCCAGGTGGTCCGGCTCCACATTCGTCACCACGGCGATCTGCGGACGGTAGTTCAGGAACGAGCCATCGGATTCGTCCGCCTCGGCCACGAAGACATCGGCGGTGCCGTGGGCGGCATTGACGCCCAGTGCGGGCACCGTGCCGCCAATGGCAAAGGAGGCGTCGATGCCGGTGGCGCGCAGCAGCACCGTGGTCATCGACGTCGTCGTCGTCTTCCCGTGCGTTCCGGCCACGGCCACCACCCTGTCGCCGGCCATCGTGGCGGCCAGTGCCTGGGAGCGGTGGATGATGCGCAGTCCGGCGGCACGGGCGGCGGCCAGTTCCGGGTTGCTCTCGCGGATGGCGGTGGAGACCACCACTGTGTCGACGCCGGCGACGGCGGCGGCCTCATGCCCCACATGCACCGTGGCGCCGAGTGCTTCGAGCTCGCGCAGTCCGGCGGAGTCCTTGGAATCCGAGCCGGACACGGCGACGCCGCGGGCCAGCATGATCCTGGCGATGGCCGACATGCCGGCCCCGCCGAGACCGATGAAGTGGACGCGGCCGAGGGAGGCCAGCTCTGCCGCCGTGTTGTGGTTGGTCATTTCTCTTCTTTCCCCGCTGCCGAAAGCACCATCTGGGCCATGCGGACATCGGCGTCGCGGATGCCCAGTGCGGCTGCCGCGGCAGCCATGCGTTCGCGCCGCTGTGCATCGGTGCACAGGGGCAGGACGTTGGCGGCGATCCAGGCCGGGCTGAGCTCGGCGTCGGAGACCAGCAGGGCCGCCTCTGCTGCCACCAGTTCGCGGGCGTTCAACGCCTGTTCACCGTTGCCGATGGGCAGCGGCACAAAGACGGCCGGCAGCCCCACGGCCGCCACCTCGCACACCGTGCCGGCCCCGGCCCGGCAGAGCAGCACATCGGCTGCGGCATACACGCTTTCCATGTCATCGACATACTCCACCTGCCGGTAGCCCGGCGCGGTGAGCGCCGTGCCATCCCCGCCCAGCACACTCTTGCCGCGGCCGGTGATGTGCAGTACCTGGACGCCCGCGGCGGCAAGGTCCGCCAGGGCGCCGGCCACGGCACGATTGATGCTCAGTGCACCCAGCGAGCCGCCGGTGGCAATCAGGGCTGGGCGGTCCGGATCCAGTCCCAGGGCGTCCCGGGCCGCAGCGCGCGCGGCGGCCCGGTCGAGGGTGGAGACGGCTGTGCGCATGGGCATGCCCACCTGCACTCCCCCGCGGATCTTCGTGCCGGCAAAGGCCGTGCCCACGGCAGCGGCAAAAAGCGCCCCCACCCGGTTGGCCAGCCCCGGCCTGCTGTTGGCCTCGTGGACCACCATCGGAATCCCCAGGCTGCGCGCGGCCAGGTACATCGGCGTGCACACATAGCCGCCCACGCCCACCAGCACATCGGCCTCGGCGCTGCGCAGGATGTTCTTGGCGGCCGCGATGGCCCCCAGCATGCGCCCGGGCAGCCGCAGCAGATCCATCGAGGGCCGCCGCGGCAGCGGCACCTTGTCAATGGTCGCCAAGCGGTAGCCGGCGGCGGGCACCAACCGGGACTCCATGCCATCCGCGGTGCCCACAGCCACCAGCCGGGCCTCGGGACGCTGTGCCTTGACGGCGTCGGCGATGGCCAGCAGCGGGCTCACATGCCCGGCCGAGCCACCGCCGGCCAGCACCACCGACAACTGGCGCGTGGAGCCCGGGGAGGTGGAATCGGAAGAGGGGGTGCTCATGGGGCGGGGGTGTCGCTTTCGGGGTAGGAACGGGCAAAGGAGAGCACGACGCCGATGGCGGCAAGCACCAGCAGCAGCGAGCTTCCGCCATAGGAAATGAAGGGCAGCGGGACGCCGATCACGGGCAGCAGGCCGGTGACCATGGCGATGTTCACGAAGGCCTGGCCGATGATCCAGGTCATGATGCAGCCGCAGACAATGCGCACGAAGGTGTCGTTGTGGCGCACGATCACGCGGAAGATGGCAAAGGCCAGGACACCGTAGAGCAGTACGATCAGCAGCGTGCCCATGAGACCGAATTCCTCGCCGATGATGGCGAAGATGAAGTCGTTGTGGGCCTCGGGGATCCAGCTCCACTTCTGCCGGCTCTGGCCCACGCCGACACCGAACCAGCCGCCTGAGGCGAGGGCGTAGATGCCGTTCTTGGCTTGGTAGCAGATGTCATTGCCCGTGTCGCAGTTTCCCAGCCAGCCCGACAGCCGCGAGGTTCTGTTGCCACTGGTGGCGGCGAAGACCAGGGCACCGACGCCGGCCACGAGGATGGCGGGGACAAAGAGGCGCAGCCGCACACCGCCAAAGTAGAGCCCGGCACCGACGATCGAGGCGATGATCACGGCGGTGCCCAGGTCCTTGCCGCCCAGCACCAAGCCCAGGATGGCCAGCGCGACAGGGAAGACCACGGGAACGAGGGCATGCTTCCAGTCCTTGACCAGCTCCCCCTTGCGCGAGAGCACCGCCGCCATCCACACCGCCAGGGCCAGCTTGGCCGCCTCGGAGGGCTGGGCGCTGAAACTGCCGATCTCGATCCAGTTGCGGTTTCCACCCACCTCCTTGCCGATGGGGGTGAACACCAGGGCGAGCAGGGCGATGGCCAGGAAGATGGCCGGGTAGGCAATCTTCTTCAGGAAGGTGACGCTGGCCCGGGACAGCAGGAACATGGCCACCAGCCCGATCACGGCGAACATCCCCTCCTTCAGGAACAACCCGTAGGGATCCTCGTCCTGGGAGATGGATTCGGCCGCGGAGGCGGAGAGCACCGTCATCAGCCCGATGCAGGTCAGGGCCAGTGTGGCGCCGACGATGAGGTAGTAGCTGGAGCCGTTGCTCGGGCGGCTGCTGCCGTCCAGGCGCGGCCAGAAGTTGTTGAAGACGCGCCCCAGCATCCGCGGCGGCCGCGTGGACCCGGCCGCTTTGCCGGGCACCCCTGCTTTGCCCCGGCCGGCGGGCGCGGCCGTTTTGGCCGGCACGGCAGGTTTTGCCGTCTTGGCCGGCGCGGCGGGCTTGGCTGCCATTAGGACTCCTTGGTAGGTGTTGCCTGCCCCCGAAGCAGATCCTGCACGGCATTGATGAACGACTGGCCGCGGTGGGCGTAGGAGGCAAATTGGTCCATGGAGGCGGCGGCCGGAGCCATGAGCACCGTGTCCCCCGGTCCGGCCAGTGTTGCTGCGGCCGCCACGGCTGCTGCCATGACGTCCTCCCCCGTGGCGGGCCGGGCGGCGGCCGCGGACTCCTGGGCTGCCATCCCTTCCCTGCCAGTGTCCACCGGGGACGCCTCGACCACGGGGACCTGCG
This sequence comes from Arthrobacter sp. 35W, assembly GCF_000482545.1. Lineage (GTDB taxonomy): Bacteria > Actinomycetota > Actinomycetes > Actinomycetales > Micrococcaceae > Specibacter. The sequence continues at coordinate 813,832 of NZ_KI519454.1, read as the reverse complement.
GCGCGTGTCGCGCCAGAGCCCCGCGGAGCCCGGAACTGTCGGCACCGATCAGCACTACGGCCTTCAGCCGTGCCGCGTGGGTGCTGACGAGCTCACTGTAGTCCACGCCCTTGGACAGGCCGCCGGCGATCCAGACCACCGGGTTGAACGCTGACAGGGAGGCCGAGGCTGCGTGCGGGTTCGTGGCCTTGGAGTCGTTGACCCAGAGGATCTCCCCAAAGCTGGCCACGGGCTGGATGCGGTGTTCGCCCGATTCGTAGTTGAGAAGCCCGGCCTTTACATCGGCCGGCGTGAGCCCGTAGGCGCGCACCAGGGCGGCGGCAGCCAGAGCGTTCGCCACGAGGTGCCGGGGCACCAGGGGCGCAATGTCGGCAATCTGGGCCAGCTCGACGGCGGAGTCCTTGCGCTCGGCAATGAACGCACGGTCCACCAGCATTCCCTCGACCACGCCCACCATGGAAATGGCCGGCATGCCGGTGGTGAAGCCGATGGCGCGGCAGCCCTCGGCCACCTCCGCCTCCTGGACCATGCGCTCGGTTTCGATCTGCTCAACGTTGTAGACGCAGGCCACCTTGGTGTTGGCGTACACCTTGGCCTTGTCGGCCGCGTAGGCCTCAAAGGTGCCGTGCCAGTCCACGTGGTCCTCGGCCAGGTTCAGGCAGACGCTGGACAGCGGCTCCATGGACTCGGTCCAGTGCAGCTGGAAGGTGGACAGCTCCACGGCCAAGGCGTCGTAGCCCTCGGGGTCGCGGACGGCGTCCAGAATCGGGGTGCCGATGTTCCCGGCGGCGATGGCGCGCAGGCCCGCTGCCTGAAGCATCGACTCGACCATCGTCGTCGTCGTGGTTTTGCCGTTGGTGCCGGTGATGGCAATCCACTCGGCCGTGCGGCGTCCGGCGCGGATGCGCACCCGCCAGGCCAGTTCGACGTCGCCCCAGATCGGGATGCCGGCCTCGGCGGCCGCGGCCAACAGCGGATGGCCGGGGGCCAGTCCCGGGCTTGTCACCACCAGTTCCGGCGCCAGGCCGTCGACGAGCGGAAGCACCGTGGAGCTCGCCTGGCCCAGAAGGACCTCGGCCACGCCCACGATCTTCAGCGTGTCGGCATTGCGGCGCGCGTCCTCGTCGTCGGAAGCGGCCACCACCACCACGCGGGCGCCGAGCTCTGCCAGCGTGTCGGCAGCGGAGAAGCCGGTCTTGGTGATGCCCGTGACCACCACGCGCAGTCCGCGCCAATCGGCGTCCCACGAGGTCAATGCGGCCAGCCGGCCTGCCGGGGAAGCAGAGGGGGAAAGATGTGTTGCGTCAGTGCTCACAGTTGGACAAACCATTCCGCGTAGAAGGCCCCCAGACCCACGGCCACCATCAGCCCGGCCATGATCCAGAAGCGGACCACCACCGTAACCTCGGCCCAGCCCTTGAGTTCAAAGTGGTGCTGCAGCGGGGCCATCTTGAAGACGCGCTTGCCGCCGGAGAGTTTGAAGAAGCCGACCTGGATGATCACCGAGAGGGTGATCATCACGAACAGGCCGCCGATGATGGCCAGCAGCAGTTCGGTGCGGGAGAGGATGGCGAAGCCGGCAATGGCGCCGCCGATGGCCAGCGAGCCGGTGTCGCCCATGAAGATCTTCGCCGGGGAGGTGTTCCACCACAGGAAGCCGATCAGCGCGCCAAACAGGATGGCGGCCAGCAGGGCCAGGTCCAGCGGATCACGGACCTCGTAGCAGACGCCACCGCCCAGCACGCGCGGCGAACCGCAGCTCTGGTTGTATTGCCATATGCCGATGAGCGTATATGCGCCAAACACCATAACTGAGGCGCCAGCGGCCAGGCCGTCCAACCCATCGGTGAGGTTCACGCCGTTGGTGGCGGCCGTGACGATCAGATTCGCCCAGATGATGAAGAGGATGACACCGACTCCCGCCCCGGCGAAGGCCAGGTCAAGGCCCGGAATGTCCCGGGCAAAGGAGATCTGCGTACTGGCCGGGGTGCGGCCAAAGGCATTGGGGAAGTTCAGCGCCAGCACGGCGAAGGAGATGCCCACGCCGGCCTGCAGGATCAGCTTGGCCTTGGCGTTCAGACCCAGGCTGCGCTGCTTGGAGATCTTGATGAAGTCGTCCAGGAAGCCCACCAGCCCCATGCCCACCATCAAAAAGAGCATCAGCCACCCCGAGGCCGAGGGCCCGGGTGAGGAGGGGTTGAGCAGCCAGACAAACAGATGTGTGAGCAGGTAGGCGGCCACCACGGCACCGACGACGACGGCGCCGCCCATGGTGGGAGTCCCGCGTTTGGTGTGGTGCGAGGTGGGTCCGTCATCGCGGATGAACTGGCCGTAGCCCTTCTTCACCAGCAGGCGGATGAACAGCGGGGTACCAATCATGGCAAAGGACAACCCCAAGCCGGCACCCATGAGCAATGCGATCATTGGGTATTTGTCCTTTCACCCGTGGTGGTGTCATGGGCCTCGTGGGGTAATGCTATCCGATCGCCCAGGAACCGCAGTCCGGCCCCGTTGGAGGATTTCACGAGCACAATGTCGCCCGGGGCAAGCTCCCGGGACAGCAGATCATAGGCCTCGTCGGCGTCGGCGACGAAGACGGATTCGTCCCCCCAGGAGCCCTCCATCACCGCTCCGACGTGCATGGCCCGGGCGGGCTTTCCGACCACCACCAGCCGGGAGATGTTCAGGCGTACGGCCACGCGGCCCAGGGCATCGTGCTCGTGGATGGAGTCATCGCCCAGTTCGAGCATCTCCCCCAGCACGGCCCAGGTCCGGCGGCCGGCATTGCTGCCCAGCTCGGCCAGCGTGCGCAGAGCTGCCCGCATGGATTCCGGGTTGGCGTTGTAGGCATCGTTGATCACGGTCACGCCGTCCGCACGGTCCGTGCGCTCCATCCGCCAGCGGCTGGCGGCAGCCAGGCCGTTGAGCACGGCAGCGATGTGGACAGCGGGGGCGCCGGCCACGAAGGCGGCGGCCGCTGCGGCCAGCAGATTATGCACGTGGTGCAGGCCCAGCAGGCCGCTCACCACGGGGAAGCCCTCGGGCACATCGGATCCGCCGGTGGCGGGGAAGCGCAGGAGAAATTCGGGGTGCCCGTCGGCATTGGTGCCGGCGTTTTCGGCCAGCACCGTCTCGGCGCCGTCCGCGGGGACGTCGGAGGAGAAGTACAGCAGGTGGGCGCCGGTGCGGGCGGCCATGGCCCGCACGCGGGCGTCGTCGTAGTTGAGGACGGCGGTTCCGGTTGCCGCCAGGGCGGCCACCAGCTCACCCTTTGCCCGGGCGATGTTCTCCACACCGCCGAATTCGCCGGCATGCGCCGAGCCAACGCCCAGGACGATGCCAATGTCCGGCTTGACCAGGGAGGTGAGGTAGTCGATCTGGCCCATTTTCGTGGCGCCCATCTCGATGACCAGGTAGCGGGTGTCCAGATCGGCGGCAAAGACCGTGAGCGGAACGCCCACCTCGCCGTTGAAGGAGCCGCGCGGGGCAACCGTGGGGCCCAGGGGCGCCAGGATGCCGGCCAGCAGGTCCTTGGTGGTGGTCTTGCCGGCGGAGCCGGTGATGGCCAGCACTGTCAGCGGGCTGTGGGCACGGATGCGCCGCACGGCCTCGGCCGCCAGGGCGCCCATGGCCAGCACGGCATCCTCGACGACGACGGCCGGATGGGTTCCGCCGTCGTCCGTGGGCACCTCGCGCTCGGCCAGGGCCAGCACCGCACCACGGGCAAAAGCCGCCTCAACGAAGTCGTGTCCGTCGGCGCTTTCTCCGGGCTTGGCGATGTACATGCTGCCTGGCACGGCCTCGCGGGAATCTGTCACGGCCAGGCCCAGGGCCACCGTGAGTTCCGGATCCGTGTCTGCCGCCAGGCGGCCGTGCGTAATCGCGGCGATGGCTGCCGCAGTAAATTCAATCATCTCGATCTAGGACTCTATCCCGGCAACCGGCTCGGGGGTGAATCCACGTGCGGCCAGGGCCGTGCGCAATTCCACCCGGTCATCCAGGGGAAGGTTGACTCCCTGGACCTCCTGAAGGACTTCATGTCCACGCCCCGCCACCAGGATGGTGTCCCTGGCGTGCGCGAGCTCCACGGCCCGGACAATGGCGTCCGCCCGCGGGAAAACTTCTTCGACAACCGTCGCCAGGCCCTCGGCGGCCACGGCGGCGCGGGCGCCGGCCAGCACGCCGGCCCGGATGGACGCGGCGTCCTCATCGTGGGGATCATCATCGGTGACAATCACCACATCGGCGCCACGGACGGCCACAGCACCCATGGTGGGGCGCTTGGTGGCATCGCGCTGGCCGGTGGCGCCAAAGACGACGATGACGCGGGAGGAAGCATCCGTGGAGCGCACGGCGCCCAGGGCACGCTGCAGGGCATCGGGATTGTGGGCAAAATCAACAATCGCTGCGGGCTCGCGGGCCACCAACTGCATCCGCCCCGGCACGGCAACTGTGAACGGGTCGTGCGCGTCCGCGGCGGCCTGGACCTGTGCTGCGGCCTCGGAGAGGGTGCCGCCTGCCGCGGTGAGCTGTTCCAGGACCATGGTGGCGGCCAGGGCGGCGTTGGCGACGTTGAAGTCCCCGGGCAGCCCGGTGTGCAGCGCGAGCTCCACACCGTCGGGGCCGGCGAGCGTAAAGCGGCTGCCCAGACCTGCGGGTTCGACGCCGGACACCTGCCACTGGGCATCGGCCGCGGCACCCGCCTGAGTGCTGGCGGCGGTTGTGCGCAACGTCGCCACGGGCACGGTGGCCCGGGCGGCCAGCGCCAGGCCCCAATCGTCGTCGACCGTGACCACGGCGCGGCGCGCGTGGGACGGCGTGAACAGCTGGGCCTTGACCGCGGCGTAGCCAGCCATGCTGCCGTGCAGATCGAGGTGGTCCTGCGTCAGGTTGGTGAAACCGGCGACGTCGAAGACCACGCCGTCCACGCGGCCAAACTCCAGCGCGTGCGAGGAGACCTCCATGGAGGCGGCACCCAGTCCGCGTTCGCGCATGAGGGCCAGCAGAGCGTGCACATCCGTGGATTCCGGCGTGGTGAGCTTGCTGGGGATCGCTACATTGCCGGCCAGGATCTCAATCGTCCCGATCAGCCCCGTGCCCCGGCCAAGTGCCTGCAGCAGCGAGTTGATGAAGTAGGTCGTGGTGGTCTTGCCATTGGTGCCCGTCACGCCAAAAAGCGCCATAGGCGCAGAACCAGGCGCAGAAGGCGGCACGGAATCGGCCGATGCATGAGTGCCATAGATGGCCGCGGCAACGGTGCCGGCAGCCTTCCGCGGCGAGGGCACCACCAGCACCGGAACGTCCACCCGGCCCGCCAGCCTGGCGGCGCCGTCGGCATCGCTCAGCACGGCAACCGCCCCGGCGGCTACGGCGGCTTCGGCAAAGTCGGCACCGTGGGAGCGGGCACCGGGCAGGGCCAGGTAGAGGTCGCCGGGCAGAATGGCCCGCGAGTCAAGGCTGACGCCGCCCACCAGCACATCGGCGGCCGGTGCGTCGGCCCCAATCAGTGCTGCCAGGGTTGCCAGTTCAACAGGAACAACCCGTGCTGGGCGCACGGGTGTGTCGGCTGCTGCTGGATTCGGATGGTTGTCAGACACTGTATTGATGCTCCGGCCCTTTGTAGTGCTCGTTTGTACTGCTGTGGGTGGTGGGTCCGGCAGGCATCGGGCAGTCCCTGCTACCCGTGCCCACGGGAAATGTCCACGTGCTTGGTGGGCCAGCGCGGCACAAGCGATGGCGCGCGCAGGCGCCACCGCCGAACCACGGCCCGGGAAAAAGTCTAGCTGTCCCGCTGGGCCGGGGCCGGAATGCTCCCGCCGTTCAGCTCCGCTGCGGGCACCACGGGGGCCACCACGGGGGCAACGGGAGCGACGGCGGTCGAGGCCGCTGGATCCTGGCCCGACGCGGCGCCGGTGGCGCTGTCGGACCCTGCCTTGGCGGGTCCGCCGGGGGTTTCCGTGGCGGGCTTCTGGTCCGGCATGCGGGCGTCAATGGCCGGTGGCGCGATGTGGCCTGTGGACTTGGTCGACGCCACCGCGGGCTTGGGATCGCCGGTGATGGTCTTGGAGTTCACATCGATCTGCCCGGTGGTGGTTGAGGTCACCATCCCCAGGGCTTCGGCACGCGCCACCAGGTTCTGCGGCGCGCCGGCATTTTGCACCTTGGCCGTCAGATCCTGGTTCGACTTCAGCAGGGCAGCCTGCTGTTCCTTCAGCTCCACCAGTTTGTACTGGCCGGACGTCACCTGGACATTGAGCACCAGCACGGTCATGAGGGCGCCCACAAGGAACAGGAAGCACACCGCCGCGAAGGGGACGCGGCGCTTGCGCGGCGCGCTGACCACCAGCGACAGCGGCGTCCGCGTGCGCCGGGGCGTGGGCGTTTCTTCGAGCGGAGCCACCCACGGCAAAGCACGGGCCGTATTGCCGATGACTGACTGGACGTTTCTCGAAGCCGCGCTCATAGTGCTCTCCTGACTCGTTCCACTGCCCGCAATCGTGCGGAGGCAGCCCGGGGGTTCTCGGCAATTTCGGCATCGGTGGGCACTTCCGTGCCCTTTGTCAGAGTTTTCAGCGTTGCCTTGTGCTCCTCCAGCTCAACCGGGAATCCCAGCGGCGCCGATGACTTGGAGCCTGCGGCAAAGACACTCTTGACGATTTTGTCTTCCAGCGAGTGGTACGACATCACCACCACCCGCCCGTGGAGGGCGAGGGCGTTGACGGCGGCCGGAACGGCGGCCTCAAGCACGCTCAGTTCCTCGTTGACCTCGATCCGAAGCGCCTGGAAGGTGCGCTTGGCCGGGTGCCCGCCGGTGCGGGAGGCAGCCGCGGGGACAACGGAGCGGATGGACTCCACCAATTCCCCGGTGGTGGTGAAAGGCTTCTTGGCGCGGTCGGCGGCTATCCGGTTCGCAATGCGGCCGGCAAACTTCTCCTCGCCCCATTTGCGGATGATCCGCACCAGGTCTTCTTCGGAGTAGTTGTTGAGAACATCGGCGGCGGTCTGGCCGCGGCTGGTGTCCATGCGCATGTCCAGCGGCGCATCGTAGGAATAGGCGAAGCCCCGCTCGCGCTCGTCGAGCTGCAGGGAGGAGACACCCAGATCCATCAGGACGCCGTCCACCTCGTCCACGCCCAGATCGGCAAGCACGGAGGGGATTTCGTCGTAGACGGCGTGGACCAGGTCCGTGCGGTTGCTGAAGGGCGCCAAACGTGCGCCGGCCAGGGCAAGTGCCTCGGTGTCGCGGTCGATGCCGATCAGGTGCAGCGTCGGGAAGCGTTCCAGCATGGCCTCGCTGTGTCCACCCATGCCCAAGGTGGCATCAATGGCAATGGGAGTCCGGCCGTCGGCAATGGCGGCTTCAAAGGCGGGTGCCAGAAGATTGATGCACCGATCCTTCAGGACCGGGATGTGTCGTGAAGAGGTGGGCGGCGTGGGGTTGTCCGGTGTGGGATCGCCCTGCGTCATGCCTTCTCCTTTGACCATTGGTGCGCTGCTGGTGCCAAAGCCTGGTCCGGGACTGGTTTCTTGAACCAGACCCCCATCCTCCCGAGCAATCCCCAGCCTGGCTCCGGGGAAGGTGAGCCAGGTTGGGCCTGCTGGGCGGCTGGAGATCTCATTCAAGAACCCGTGCCGTTCCACGCGTGCCGTGCTGAAACTTCTGTGCTGCTTTAACTTCTGTACTGCTTTAACTTCAGTGCTGCCTTGGTGCTGTGGCTCTAGAAGATGCCGGGGATCGTATCTTCGTCCGTCTCGGAGAATGCCTTCTCCTGCTCGGCCAGATAGGTTTCCCAGGCTTCCGCATCCCAGATCTCGGCCCGGTTTCCCGCACCAATCACCACCAATTCCCGCCCCAAACCCGCATAGTTGCGCAGCGTGGCTGGAATTGTCACGCGGCCCTGCTTGTCTGGGATTTCATCGGACGCTCCAGAAAGGAAAACCCGAATATAGTCACGAGCCTGGCGCGAGGATATGGGTGCATCCCGCATTTGTTCGTGGACTTTCTCAAATTCCCTTGCACTGAAGACGTAGATGCAGCGTTCCTGCCCCCTGGTAAGGACAAGTCCACTGGCCAGTTCCTCACGGAATTTGGCGGGGAGGATGATTCGTCCCTTTTCATCAAGGCGCGGTGAATGAGTTCCAAGAAACATCCCCCACCATCCCTTGATTGAGAGGCTTGTAGAACCCCCGTCCACCATCTCCCTCTTATGCGCTCCACTTTACTCCACAATCCTCCACCGTCAACGACACGACGGGCGTGGTCCCGGCGTGTTGCCCCTGTATTTGCGGCCACAGCAGGCCTGTGCGGCGGTGGAGGGAAATGGTGGAACCGTGCGGCCAGGCGGCGCGGCGGCACGCTGTGGCGGACATATTGCTGGGAAATGGGTCCCGCCAACACAAAAAAGGACCCGCAATGCGGATCCTTTTTCTCAACAGGGGCGTCGCTCCACCTTTCAGTGGAGCTTTGTGGAGGGCTCGGGGCAGCGGTTGTGGCCGGACGTGGAACTGCCGGCCACACCATCCAGAGGCGGCCTAATGGTCCTTCCGGCGTTCCTCCCACCGTTCCTCAAGATTGCTCATGAAGGAGCTCTTCGATTTCTTGGCTCCCGGGCTCTTGCCCGAAGCGGCAAACCGGCGGCGCAGCGTGGCAAAGTAGACACCCGCCCCCATGACCAGGAATCCGGCCACACCGAGGGGGATCGACTGCAGTGCAACACCAAGCAGCAGGATGAGCATGCCGGCGATGGACGCCAGAACGCCCAGCACAATGTGCCGCGTGGAGAATGAACGCGCAGGATCGGCCCCCAGAGTGTTGGCAAACTTGGGATCTTCCTCATGCAGCTGCTGCTCGAGTGCGTCGAGCAGCCTCTGTTCGTGCTCCGAGAGGGGCATCACAACCTCCTTCTGGTCAGGCCTTGGGCGTCTCAATCTCCCAACGAGCGCCACCTGGCAATTGGTTCCCAACCGCCTTCCGTCTCCGCAGCCTATGGCCTGCGGACACTGGTGGAAAGCGGGCGAGGGTGCTGCCAGCTGGGGAGCTGTCGCAAGAAGAACTCCTTGCCTTAAGAATAGGCGTGATTTGGGATTACTGAAACCCGTTGTCCACACGGCGCGCCGGTGTTTTTGGCCCCATCCGGCCCGCACCGCGCCGGGATGTCACCGCTGGGGGATCTGGCGCCCCTTGGGACCTGGCAGCAGCCGCGCCGGACCGATCTTTGCCCCGCCGAACCGGGCTGCAACGGCGTCAGCCGCGGCATCGGCACCGCGCCAATTCTCATCCCGCCTGTCGAAGCTCAGCTGAAGGGCCGTCTCCTGCACCGGCTCAAGGCCCTCCACCCTCAGCCCGATCAGCCGCACACTCATCGGGCGCTCACCCAGGGCGCCGAGCAGGCCCACGGCTGCGGCATAGACCAGGGCGGCGCTGTCCACCGGCGTGCCGAGCGTCCGCGAGCGGTTGATCATGCTGAAATCCGCGTACCGCACCTTCAACGCCACAGTCCGGGCCACCAGCCCGCCCTCGCGAAGCCGTGCGGCCGTCCGGTGCGCCAGGCGCAGCAGTTCGCGGGTGAGGAGATCGTCGTCGTTGGTGTCCACGGCAAAGGTCTCCTCCGCCCCGATGCTCTTCTCGACGCGGACGGGGGTGACGGGCCGGTGGTCGATGCCCCACGCCAGCTGGTGGACGTGGGCGCCGGTTGCCCCCAGGGCGCGGCGCAGCACCGGCTGGGGCGTGGCCGCCACATCCGCCACGGTGTGGATGCCCAGCCGGGCCAGGGCTGCCACCGTCTTCTCCCCCACACCCCACAGCGCCTGGACGGGAAGGGTGTGCAGGTAGGCCACCGTCTCCTCGGGGCGGATCAGCAGCATGCCGTCCGGTTTGCAGCGTGTGGAGGCGATCTTCGCCACAAACTTGCTGGCCGCAATCCCCACCGAGGCCGTGATGCCCAGCTCGGACGCAACCCGGGAGCGGATCAAGGCGCCGATCTCCTCGGGCGCGCCCAGCCGCCGCACGGCACCGGCAACGTCAAGAAAGGCCTCGTCCACGCTGAGCGGCTCGACAAGATCGGTGATGGAGTTGAAGATTCCCATCAACTGGCCGGACACCTCGTAGTAGAGCCGGTGGCGCGGCTCGATGACGACGGCCCGCGGGCACAGCCGCATGGCGGTGGACATGGGCATCGCCGAGCGCACGCCCATCGCCCTGGCCTCGTAGGAGGCCGAGAGCACCACGGAGCGGCCGGCCGGGAATCCGACAATCACCGGCCTGCCCACCAGATGCCGGGCCTCGCGCAGCTCCACGGAGACAAAGAAGGCATCCATGTCCACATGCAGGATGTGGCTGCCTTGATCCCGTATGCGTTCCACCGTTCCATCCTAGTGAGGGGCACCGACAGCGGCCGCCGGATCCGGGCCCCGCGTCCCCGGTGGCCTGCCCGGTGGCCCGTTGTGCCCGGCTGGGTAAACTGGGAGGCAATGAGCACCCGCCCAGGAAGCAGAGGAAAAGCCATGCCGAGCGCAGCGCGCACCCACCATCGACCCTTCGCCGCCACAGCCGCGGCCGCCGGCACCGCCCTGGCCGCCGTCGTCCTTCTGGGAGGTTGCGGCACCGGCTCCCCCACGCCCGGGCCGGAAACCACCACCGCCTCCGCGCAGGCATCCGGCTCGCCGAGCGCCTCGGCCACCGCGACGTCCACCAGCACCGCCACCGGAACCGTCGGTGCACTCGTGGCCGGCTTCCCCACCACGCTGCTGCCCCTCATGCCCGGCGCCACGCTGAAGAGCACCATCTTCGACGCGACGGGCGCCAAGGCCACCGCCTCGATGGTGGCCGCCACCACGGCAACGCAGGAGGGGGTTCTGGCCTTCTACACCAAGGCCCTGGGCGACCAAGGGTTCACGCCGCTGCCCGGCGACGCCGTCGGCTCCATCGCCTCCAAGGACTTCACCCGGGCCAATGGCACCGAGCTGGTCAGCCTGTCGATGGTGCCCGAGAACGGCACCGTCACGTTCACGCTGAGCGCCAATGTGCTTCCGGCGTCGCTGAAGTGAGCGGCGGAACCCTGAGCCGGGAGAATACGCACGACGGCGCGCTGGCCACCGAGCAGCAGACGTACGTCCAGTCAGTGGCGGACGCCCTGAATGACTTCCTCGATTCGAAGTCGGCACTGCTCGCGGAGGTCTCCGCCGACACCCTGGTGCTGCTCGATTCGATCCGCGCACTGGTGACAGGCGGCAAGCGCCTGCGCGCCCTGATGTGCTACTGGGGCTGGCGTGCCGCCGGCGGCGCGGCCGGTGCCGAACAGATTGTCACGGCCGGCGTCGCCCTTGAGCTGTTCCAGGCCGCTGCGCTGATCCACGACGACATCATCGACCGCTCGGACACCCGCCGCGGCGGGCCGAGCGTGCACCGGACGTACTCGCTGCTGCACGAACGCCAGGGCTGGGCCCTCGACGGCGAGCGTTTTGGCCATGCCGCGGCCATCCTCACCGGCGATTTGTGCCTGTCCTTCAGCGAAGAGGTGTTCACCCGGGTGGGGGCCGCCACGGCGGCGGGCACCCGCGCCCGGCACGTGTTCGATCTGATGCGCACCGAGGTCATGGCCGGGCAGTACCTGGACATCCTGGAGGAGGTGGCCGGCCCCAGCAAGCCGCGCTCCCACGCCGTGGCCCGCGCGGAATCCATCATCCGCTACAAGAGCGCCAAGTATTCCGCCGAGCACCCGCTGGTGCTGGGCGGCGCCCTGGCCGGTGCCGCCGCCCCGCTGCTGGAGGGCTACAGTGCGTTCGCACTGCCGCTGGGCGAGGCCTTCCAGCTGCGCGACGACGTACTGGGCGTCTTCGGCGATCCCGCGACCACGGGAAAGCCGGCAGGCGATGACCTGCGCGAGGGCAAGCGCACGGTGCTTGTCGGGTTGACCCTGACCCGGGCCGACCCCGCCGAGGCCGGGCGGGTCGATGCCCTGCTGGGCAGCCAGGAGCTGACGGCGGCCCAGATCGAAGACATCCGCTCCATCATGGTGGGCTCCGGGGCGTTGGCCGCCACGGAGGCGATGATCGAGGAGCTGAGTACGACGGCGTTTGCCGCACTCGCCGCCCTTCAGATCCCCACCGGGCCGGGCGCCGCACTGCAGGCTCTGGCCACTGGAGCCGTCCAGCGCAAGGCCTGACCCCATAGGCAAAGGACAGGCCCCGTTCACCATGAACGGGGCCTGTCCTTGCTTAATGCCTGCTTGAGCCGCTGCTACCAGCCCAGGGCCTGGGCGCGGCGGCGGATTTCGGTCTTGCGTCCCTCGCGCAGTGCATCGACGGGGCGGCCCGGCAGGGATTCGTCCGGCGTGAAGAGCCAGACGATGGCCTCCTCGGCGTCGTACCCTGCATCGACCAGGACGGCCACCGTGCCCTTGAGGCTGTCCAGGATGGCTCCATCCATAAAGAACTCCGCCGGCACGCAGCGGATCTGGCGTTCGCCCACGCGGGCGGCCAGCAGGGTGCCATCGTTTATGTAGCCGTGGACGCGGGTAATGGAGACACCCAGCAATTCACTGACGTCCGGGAGGGGCAACCATTCACTAACCATGTTTTCAACGTTACTCACGGACTAAGGTTCCCACACCACTCTGCCCGCTGCACGCGCGAGGTCGGAAACGGCGCGCCATTCGGGCCGCCGGGCCGTCGACATGGGTCAAATCGCAGACAAAAGGTTGTTGTCTGCCCCACAAATTCGTGTAAATTTTCAATAGTCACACTCGCATCATCATCACCTCAGGCATCATCAGCCCCGGACTTTTGAGGACATCCATATGACTTCCGACAATACAAACCGTCCGCGCCCAAAAACCACCATGCATCTTGCCGCCGCGGCAACTGCCGCCATTCCCGTGGTAATGCTGTCGTCGATGGCTCTGGCCCAACCAGCTGCAGCAGCCACACCGGCCGCACCGGTGAAGGCCTCCCCCACCGTGGCCGGCGCCGGCGCCGGCGCCGTCCCTGCCGCCTCCACGGCAACGATCCCCGCAGCCCAGGTGGCCGGCACCATCCCGACGGGCGTCGCCCCGGTCCAGGCCTCCGTGCCCGCCAGCTACACCGTTGAGGCCGGCGACACCGTCAGCGCCATCGCAGCCCGCTTCGGCCTGGACACCCGCACCGTGCTGGCCCTCAACGGCCTCGGCGAGTCCACGTTGATCCACCCCGGCCAGACCCTGTCCCTCGCCGGCACACCGGACGCGGCCGCACCGGCCGCCGCTGCTCCGTCGGCGCCGGCTGCCGGCTACGTCGTGCGCACGGGCGACACCATCAGCGCCATCGCCGCCGCGCACGGCCTCAACGTCAAGGACGTCCTGGCAGCCAACGGCCTGAGCGCGAGCTCCGTCATCCACCCCGGCCAGGAGATCGCCCTCGGCGGCGAGGTGGCCCCCGCATCGAGTGCCATCACTCCCATCACCCCGGAGGCAACGGCCCCGGTAGAGGGTCTGGTCCCCAGCACCTTCCTGCACTACACGTACCCGCAGGCCGTCGTGGCCGAGGCCAATGTCAACAAGGCAGCCCTGCTGGCCGCCCCGGTCCCCTCGCGTTCACAGATGCAGCAGCTCGTGGCTTCCACGGCAGCGCAGATGGGTGTCGACCCGGCACTGGCCCAGGCCTTCGCCCAACAGGAGTCCGGCTTCAACCACGCCTCCGTCTCCCCCGCCAACGCCATCGGCACCATGCAGGTCATCCCGCAGGCCGGCGAATGGGCCTCGGATCTGGTGGGCCGCCAGCTGAACCTGCTGGACCCCAATGACAACGTCACCGCCGGTGTCGCCATCATCCGCCAGCTGGTCCGCAATGCCCCGTCCATGGACGAGGCCATCGCCGGCTACTACCAGGGCGCCTACTCGGTGTCGGTGCACGGAATGTACCCCGACACCGAGGGCTACGTCGCCTCCGTGAAGGCCACGGCGGACACCTTCCGCTAGCCACAATGAGCGATGCAAGGGACCGGATGAGTGTTGGATCCGGTCCCTTTTCGTTTCACCGCCTAATATCGAAGGGTGCATGAACACCCCTCCGATCCCCTCGTGGGCTCAACAGTAGACACCCGCTACCTTGTCCTGTCCAAGGTGGCGCGCGGTGGCATGTCCACCGTCTACCTCGCCAAGGATCTGCGGCTGAACCGGAATGTGGCCCTCAAGGTGCTCCATCCGCACCTGGCCCTGGACGAGAATTTCGTGGCCCGGCTCCAGCGCGAGGCCCAGGCCGCAGCCCAGCTGTCGCACCCGCATGTGGTGAGCATGTTCGACCAGGCGTACAACGGCCAGCTGGCCTATCTGGTGATGGAGTTCGTTCCCGGACACACCCTGCGGGACGAGCTTGAGGCCCGCGGAGCCTTCACGCCCCGCGAGGCCCTGCGCTACCTGGACGCAATCGTGGAGGGCCTCGGCGCCGCCCACGCCGCCGGGCTGGTGCACCGCGACGTCAAGCCGGAGAACGTGCTGCTCTCCAACGACGGCCGGATCAAGATCGGCGACTTCGGCCTGGCCCGCGCCGTCACGACGACGACGAGCACTGCCACATTGATCGGCACCGTCGCCTACCTGTCCCCCGAATTGATGAACGGCCAGTATGCCGACGCCCGCTCGGACATCTACTCCGTGGGCATCATGCTGTACGAGATGTTGACGGGGCAGCAGCCCTTCCGCGGCGAAATGCCCATCCAGGTGGCCATGCAGCATGTCACGGGCACCATGCCGGTCCCCTCCGATGCGCTGCCGGGCCTCTCGCCCGATCTGGACGAGCTGGTGCGCTGCTGCACGGAAAAGCTCCCGGAGGACCGCCCGGCCGATGGCCACGCCCTGCTGGAGGATCTGCGCCACATGCGCGCCACGCTGGACGACGCCGCACTGGACTTTGTGCCGGCCGGCGCCAAGAACCGCGGCGACGGCGGCGTGGCCACCCTTCCCGGCCAGCGCACCGAGGCGCTGGGGCAGCGGACCGAGGCCCTGGGGACGCGCACGGAGGCCCTGGGTCGGATCAACGAGGCGCTGTCCTCCCCCACCGAATTTGTGGACCGCAGGGCGAACCACACCACCGTGATGCCGGCTGCCTCCCAGCTGTACATCCCTGAAGACTCCGAAACGGAGCCCGAGGTGGCGCACCACGGCAGCAAGCGCGAGGCACGCCGCCTGACAAAGGCCCAGGACAAGGCCCGGGCCAAGGCCGCAGCCGTGCCCACCAAAACGCTGGGCAAGGGCCATCCCCGCCGCCGCGGCGCCATCTGGCTGGCCATTGTGCTGGCGCTGGCCATTCTGGGCGCCAGTGCCGGCTGGTTCTTCGGCATGGGCCCCGGCGCCCTCGCGGCCGTGCCCGACGTGGGCAACAAAACCGTCGCCGAGGCACAGGCGGCACTGAGTGCACAGGGCTTCAGCGCCAGCATCAAGGACGTCTTCGATGAGGAGACGGCGCAGGGCCTGGTGGTGACGACCGAGCCGGGGCCAGCGACGGAGCAGCGTAGGTTTCAACCCGTAACGCTGCTGGTCTCCAAGGGCCCGGTCCTCTACCCCGTACCGACCATCACGGGCCAAAAGCTCGACGCCGCCACGGCCGCCCTTGCCGCGGGAAACATGGCGCTGGGCACCGTCACCGAGCAATTCGACGAGGCCATCGCGGCAGGCATCGTACTGGTGCAGAGCCCCGCCCCAGCGGCCCAAACGCGCAGCGGCACCCCCGTCAACGTCATCGTGTCCAAGGGCCCGACGCCGATCGCCGTTCCCACAGTGGTGGGCCAGACGAAGGACGCCGCGGCCAAGGCCCTCGCCGACGCGGGGCTGGCGGCAGCGTACGCCCCGGATGTCTTCGACAAGACCGTTCCGGCCGGCGTCGTGCTGGCCCAGGACCCGGCCACCGGAACCCTCACCAAGGGCGGCAAGGTCACCCTCACCGTCTCCAAGGGCCCCCGCATGGTCGCCGTCCCCAGCTTCATCGGCAAGCAGGTGGGTGCCGCCGAAGCCGAGCTGAAGGCCCTCGGCTTCGTCGTCGAAAAGAAGGAAATCCTCGGCGGCTTCTTCGGCACCGTCCGAGACCAAAGCCCCGTCAACAAAGAAGTCCCCGAAGGCAGCACCATCACCCTCACCGTCGTCTAGGTCCAGATTCCAGACAAGTGAAGGCCCCTCAGCCGAGAATCGGCGAGGGGCCTTCACTTGTCTAGGCCACGCTGCAGCGGCGCAGAGGGTGCCGGGAGCACGGCTCCTGCCTACCCAAGCCTCGCAAGCTCGGCTCGGGGCCCTCGGCAGTACCCTTTCGGGCGTCTGCGAGGGGCCCACGGCTGCGAGGGACCCGGTGCGAGCTTGCGAGCACTGGGAGCAGCCGGGGACGGGCGGGCACCTCTGTGCCGCGAAAGCGGGGCGTAGAGGACTAGCGCTTGGCGAGCGAGCCCGCCACGAGGAACGCCATCTCCAGCGACTGCATGTGGTTCAGGCGCGGATCGCAGACCGACTCGTAGCGGGTCAGGAACGCTTCCTGGTCCACCGGGTCAGCACCGCCCAGGCACTCGGCAACGTCGTCGCCCGTCATCTCCACGTGCAGACCACCCGGGAAGGTCCCCAGGCCCTGGTGCACCTCGAAGAAGCCGCGGACCTCGTCGATCACGTCGTCGAAGTTGCGGGTCTTGTAGCCGTTCGGGGACGTCACGGTGTTGCCGTGCATCGGGTCAGTCACCCACAGAACCTGGGCGCCGGAGGCTGTGACCTTCTCCACCAGCGGCGGCAGCTTCTCGCGGATGTTCTTCGCGCCCATGCGGGTGATGAACGTCAGGCGGCCGGGCTCGCGCTCCGGGTCCAGCTTGTCGATCAGGCGCAGGGCGTCGTCTCCGCTGGTGCCCGGGCCAAGCTTCACACCGATCGGGTTGCGGACGCGGGAGAGGTAGTCCACGTGGGCGCCGTCCAGCTCGCGGGTGCGCTCACCGATCCACAGGAAGTGGCCGGAGGTGTCGTAGGGCAGGCCGGTGCGGGAGTCGATGCGGGTCAGCGCCCGCTCGTAGTCCAGCAGCAGCGCCTCGTGGCTGGCGAAGAACTCCACGCGCTTGAGCGCCTCAAAGTCCGCACCGCAGGATTCCATGAACTTGATGGCCCGGTCGATGTCCTTGGCGAGGGACTCGTAGCGGGCGTGTGCCGGGTTGGACGTGAAGCCCTTGTTCCACAGGTGCACGGCGCGCAGATCGGCAAATCCACCGGTGGTGAACGCGCGGATCAGGTTCAGCGTCGAGGCGGAGGTGTGGTAGGCCTTCAGCATGCGCGAGGCATCGTGGGCGCGGGATTCCGGGGTGAACTCGTAGCCGTTGACGATGTCGCCGCGGAAGGCGGGCAGGGTCACGCCGTCGCGCGTCTCATCGTTGGAGGAGCGCGGCTTGGCGAACTGGCCGGCCATGCGGCCCATCTTGATGACGGGCATGGAGGCACCGTACGTCAGCACCACTGCCATCTGCAGGATGGTCTTCACACGCGCAGAGATCCTGTCCGCGGTGGCACCCTCAAAGGTCTCGGCGCAGTCGCCGCCCTGCAGCAGGAAGGCCTTGCCCTGTGCGGCCTGGGCAAGCCGGCTGCGCAGAATGTCGACCTCGCCGGCAAAGACCAGCGGAGGCAGAATGGAGAGCTCCTTGACGGAGGCCTCGTACACCTTGGGGTCCGACCAGGTGGGCTGCTGCGCGATGGGCAGCTGGCGCCAGTCGTCGAGACCGGGGTAGTTGGCGGCTCCGGGGTTGGAGGGGAAGGCTCCACTGGCAGGAATTTGCTGGGCGGAAGTTGATAGATCAGTCACCCCTCCAGCCTAGTTCCTGCTGGCCAATGCGGTGACGGCCGGGCCGTAATGGATTCCCCGGCCGCCGTCACATTAGCTTTGGACGCCGTCACCCTCTACGGCGTCGTCCTTCACCCGCTGGGCCAGCTGGTCGCCCTCGAGCAGGATCGCCTCCGGGGCGGCGGCCGCAGCCGCCGGATCGGCGTCTCCACCGGTCTGAGCGGGTGACTGGCCGGCAGCCTGCTGGGCAGCGGCGCCGCCGGCATGGCCATCGGCAACGGCAGCAGCCGTCTTGGGGTGGCCAATGACCGTCACGGTGCCGGGCTTGACGGCGGTGGGGCCCGGATCGATGCGGACGCCGGCGGTGGACTCGGCCGCCGGGGCGGCCTTCTTCGCGGCCAGCTTTTCCTTGACGGTGCTGGCGTAGGCGTCCACGTATTCCTGGCCCGAGAGCCGCATGAGTTCATACATGATCTCATCCGTCACGGAGCGCTGGACAAACCTGTCATCCTCCAAGCCCTTGTACCGGCTGAAGTCCATCGGTTCGCCAAAGATGATGCCCAGGCGGCGGATGTTGGGGATGCGGCGGCCGATCGGCTGGACCTTGTCGGTGCCGATCATGGCCACCGGGATCACCGGCACATTGGCCTTGAGCACCAGCTTGGCCACACCCACCTTGCCCCGGTAGAGGCGTCCGTCGGGGCTGCGCGTGCCCTCGGGGTAGATCCCCAGCAGCCCGCCGTTGCGCAGCACATCCAGACCGGAATCCAGCGAATTGGCCGAGGCCGCTCCCCCGGAACGGTCCATCGGCAGCTGGTTGGTCAGCCGGAAGAACATCGCCACCGCGCGGCCCTTGAGCCCCTTGCCGGTGAAGTATTCGCTCTTGGCCAAAAAGACCACCGGGCGGGGCACCATCAGGGGCATGAATATGGAATCGGAGAAGGACAAGTGGTTGCTCGCCAGCACGGCCGGGCCGTCCACCGGAACATTGTCCAGACCCTTGATCCAGGGCCGGAAGAGCAGTTTGAGAATCGGACCCAGGAAGATCTTCTTCATCACCCAATAGAACACGTGGAGTTTCCCTTCTGCGACCCGGACCCGCGCACGCAGGCCCTGATCCACACCGGCGGATCGGTTCCAGATTACTCTAGTGAGAAACGGGTCCATGAGCGGCACGATGGGCCGCTCGATCCAATGAACCTCAACGGAGGACCAATGACTTCAGCGCAGCCGTTTACCAGTGCAGGACATGGGGATCTTGCCAGGGTGGGTGTGGCCATTTCGCACGGCTTCACCTCCTCCCCGCAGAGCATGCGCGGATGGGCGGAGTATCTGGCCGCGGAGGGCTTTGCCGTCAACCTTCCCCTGTTGGCCGGGCATGGCACCCACTGGCAGGAGATGGCCCGCACGCCGTGGCAGCGCTGGTACTCCGACTTTGAGGCCGCCTACCTGGAGCTCGCGGACCGCTGCGACGTTGTCTTCACGGCGGGGCTCTCCATGGGCGGGGCGCTGGCCCTGCGCGTGGCCGAGCACCACCCGGTGGCCGGCGTCGCCGTCGTCAATCCCGGGCTGACGTTCTCGGACAAGCGCGCCAAGATCTCCGGCCTGCTCAAGTACGTGGTCAAGAGCGTCCCGGCCATTGGCGATGACATCAAGGCCCCGGGGGTGACGGAGGGCGCCTACGACCGCACACCCGTCGCCTCCGTCCACCAGCTCTCCAAGCTCTTTGCGGACACGGTGGAGGGCCTGCCCAAGGTCACGGCCCCCACGGTGGTGTTCCGCTCCACGGTGGACCGCGTGGTCCCGGATTCCAGCGTGGACGCCATCAAGTCGCGCATCGGCACGAAGGATTTGACGGTCGTGCCACTGCCCAACAGCTACCACGTGGCCACCATGGACAATGACGCGCCGAAGATCTTCGCCGAGTCAGCCGCATTCTTCAGGAAGCACGCCGGTGGTCAATCAGCCTGAACCAAACCAGTCCGATCCCTCCGCGGAGGGCAACGACGACGCCGTCTGGCGCGATCTTGTGGCCCGCCTCGAGGCCACCGACAGCGGGCTGGGGCCGGCCGAGGACGATGTGCTGCCCAGCCCCGCCCAGCCCGGCACGGCCGCTCTGGACGGCCATGACGCCGACGACGTGCCGGAGGCCTCCGCGCCGATGGTCCATGTGGAGGGCCAGCTGCCGCTCTTTGGCCCGCGCGACTACGAAGCGCAGGAGGACGACGGCGAATTCGTCCCGCCCGAACCGCCGCCCCTGGGCAGCGGCGAGCCGGCCGTGGTGCTGGCCTGGATCGGCGCCGCCGGCGGACCCATCGCCCTGCTGCTGACGGCCCTGCTGTGGCGCAGCGCCCCGCTGGTCGTGGTGGTGGGCATCATCGTGGCCTTTGTGGCCTGCGCGGGCTACCTGGTGTACCGGCTGCCCAGCCACCGCGAGGACGACGGCGATGACGGGGCCGTGGTCTAGCCCGGAACCGCCGGCTAGCGGCGCAGCCTGGAGAGGTCCGCGGCGCCGACCAGTCCGGCGTCGGGCCCCAGCAGCGCACCGCTGATGGCGGCCAGCGGCCGAAAGCCGCGGCCGGTCAGATTGCGGGCGTAGGCCTCGCGGGCCGGTCCGAGCAGCAGCTCGCCGGCGGCACCCAGTCCTCCACCGACCACAAACATGCCGGGATCCAGGGCGGCGGCAAGGTTGGCCATGCCCAGCCCCAGCCAGTGGCCCACATCGTGCACCAGATCGGCGCTGGCCGGATCCCCGGCCAGCGCCAGCTCCGTCACCAGTGCCCCGGTGATCGCGCCCGGATCGCCTCCCACAGCGGCCAGAAGCGCCTGCGCCACGGGCGAACCGGCACGGGCCAGTCCGCGCGCCTCGCGGCCCAGGGCGTTGCCCGAGGCGTACTGCTCCCAGCAGCCGCGGTTGCCGCACTCGCAGCGGTGCCCGCCCGGCACCACCACCTGGTGGCCGAATTCCCCAGCCAGGCCGAAGCTCCCGCGCTCCAGCACGCCGTCGTTCACCATGGAGCCGCCGATGCCCGTGCCCAATGTGAGGCAGACGAGGCGCTCCTGGCCCCGGCCGGCGCCGAAGCGCCACTCGGCCCAGCCGGCGGCGTCGGCGTCATTGGCCAGCACCACACGGCGGCGGAGCACGCGCTGGAGGTTGTCGCGCAGCGGTTCATTGCGCCAGGCCAGATGCGGGGAAAAGATCACTGTGCTTGAGGCGCGGTCCATCCAGCCTGCGGCGCCAATGCCCACGCTGGCCACATGGAACTCCCCGGCCAGCTCGCGCACCAGGGCGGCGATGGTCTCCTCCACCGCGCGGGGGTCCCGGCCGGGGGTGGGGCGGCGCAGCTGGGCCAGCACCTTCCCCTGGGGATCGACGACGCCGGCGGCCACCTTGGTGCCGCCGATGTCGATGCCGATTGCCAGTGCCGCCCGGGCCGTCCGCGCATGCGACCCCCTCCCCGAGGGGCGGGCGATGGCGCGCAGCCGCGGGCGCAGCCGGGCCCCCTGGAGTGCGCGGGCGGAGGGATCGGTGCTGTGGCGGGGCATTGGGCCAGTCTAACGAGCCGCCACCCACCCCCTGGTGTGGCGTGGCTCACTTGGAGGATCGGCCCCTCTCCGCCTAATGTTACTGACGAGTAATATAGCGGTGACGCCACCGGGCCCGGGCTCCGCTATAGAGTTAGGGCCAAGTCCTTATCGCCCCAGGTATCGAAGGAGCTATCGTGCGAGAATTTTCCGTTCCGGCCGCCGTTTCCAGTCCCCGGACCATGAACACCACCGACCTGGTGCTGCGCCAGTCCCGGAACCCGGCGAACCCCGCCCTCTTCTCCCGCCGCAACGAGGACAACGTCTGGGTGGACATCTCGGCCAAGGAATTCCACCAGGATGTCGCCGCCCTGGCCAAGGGTCTCATCGCCTCCGGCGTTGGCGTGGGGGACCGCGTGGGCATCATGGCCCGCACACGCTACGAATGGTCCCTGGTGGACTTCGCTATCTGGTTTGCCGGCGCCGTCTCCGTGCCGATCTACGAGACCTCCTCCCCCAGCCAGGTGGCCTGGAACCTGGGTGACTCAGGCGCCGTCGCGGCCTTTGGCGAAACCGGCTCCCACGAAAACGTGATCCGCCAGGCCGCCCACACGGAGGGCCTCACAGCCCTCGCCCACGTTTGGCAGCTCGAGGGCTCCGGTCTGGACGTGCTGCGCGAGGCAGGGCTGGGCGTTCCGGATGAGGAGCTGGAGTCCCGCCGCAGCAGCGCCGGTCTGGACGACGTCGCCACCATCATCTACACCTCCGGCACCACCGGCCGCCCCAAGGGCTGCGAACTGACCCACAGCAACTTTGTGGAGCTCTCCGACAACGCCCTGGCGGTGCTGGGCGATGTGGTCCAGCAGGGTTCGCAGACCATCATGTTCCTGCCGCTGGCCCACGTCTTTGCCCGCTACATCTCCGTGCTGGCCGTTGCCGCCGGCGCCAAGGTGGGGCACACCCCGGACATCAAGCACCTGCTGGAGGACCTGCAGAGCTTCAAGCCGACGTTCATCCTGGCCGTGCCGCGCGTGTTCGAGAAGGTCTACAACTCCGCCGCGCTCAAGGCCGAAGGCGAGGGCAAGGGCAAGATCTTCGCCGCCGCCGCAAGCACCGCCATCGCCTACTCCAAGGCCAAGCAGAACGGCTCCGTGCCGCTGGTGCTGAAGGCCAAGCACTTCCTCTTCGACAAGCTGGTCTACGTCAAGCTGCGCAACGCCATGGGCGGGAACATCCGCCACGCCGTCTCCGGCGGCGGGCCGCTGGGCGAGCGCCTGGGCCACTTCTTCCAGGGCATCGGACTGCAGATCCTGGAGGGCTACGGCCTGACGGAGACCACGGCACCGATCTCGGTCAACAGGCCGGACAAGATCCGGATCGGCACCGTGGGCACACCGCTGCCGGGCAATGCCGTGCGGATTGCCGACGACGGTGAGATCCTTGCCAAGGGTGTCTGCGTGATGCGTGGCTACTTCGGCCGCCCCGATCTGACCGAGGACACCTTTGTCGACGGGTGGTTCCGCACCGGCGACATCGGCCAGCTCGACAGCGACGGCTTCCTGAAGATCACCGGCCGCAAGAAGGAAATCATCGTCACGGCCAGCGGCAAGAACGTCGTCCCGGCCCTGCTGGAGGACCAGATCCGCGCCGATGCCCTGGTCTCCCAGTGCCTGGTGCTGGGCGATGCCCGCCCATTCATCGCTGCCCTGATCACCCTGGACGAGGAGGCGCTGCCCAAGTGGGCCGAACACCACGGGCTGTCCGCCTCCATCACCGTCGCCGAGGCAGCTACGCATCCCACCATCACCACGGCGGTGCAGCGGGTCATCGACAAGGCAAACCAGTCTGTCTCCCAGGCCGAGGCCATCAAGTCCTTCCGCATTGTGCCGATCGACTTCACGGAGGGCTCGGGCCATCTGACCCCCTCGATGAAGATCAAGCGCGCCCAGGTCCTGAAGGACTTTGACACGGTGGTCGAGGAGATCTACTCGGCCCGCCGGCCCGTCTAGGACTGCCGCCGGTCGGAGCACCGGCGCAAAAAAGCCCGGTCCGTCCCCTGCACAGGGACGGACCGGGCTTTCGTGTTGATGCCTGCCGCGGTGTCGCGACGGATCAGTCCGCGGTGAGTTCGCCAACCACCAGGGCGGCCAGCTCGACGGCGGCCAACCGGGTGGCCGGGCGCAGCTGGTCGAGCACGATGCGCGAGCCCTCGGCCAGGTGCTTGTCGTAGGGGATGCGCAGCACGTGGTTCACGCGGGAGCGGAAGTGCTCCTCGATGGCATCGATGTCCACCTGGGTTTCACCGCCGGCCATGTTGATGACCACGATCGCCCGGGCCACCAGGTCGTGGCGGCCGTGGGCCTCCAGCCAGGACAGGGTCTCGGAGGCCAGGCGGGCCTCGTCCACGCTGCCGCCGGACACCAGCACCACTGTGTCAGCCTTTTCCAGCGTGCCCTTCATGACCGAGTGCACCATGCCGGTGCCAGAGTCGGTCAGCACGATGGAGTAGTAGCGGCCCAGAATGTCCGTCACGGCCCGGTAGTCCGAGTCATCAAAGGCCTGGGCGACGGCGGGGTCGGTGTCCGAGGCCAGCACATCCAGCCGCGAGCCATCGCGGGCGGTGTAGTTGGACAGCTGGGAGAAGGAACCCACGGAGAAGCGGTCCTTGACCAGGTGGCGGGCGGTGAAATCGGCCCGCCCCGGGGAACGGTCGCTCAGGGTGCCGCGGTCCGGGTTCGCGTCCATGGCGATCACCCGGTCTTCGCGCAGATCCGCCAGCACCATGCCCAGCAGTGTGGTGACGGTGGTCTTGCCCACGCCGCCCTTGCGGGAGAGGACCGGCACATAGCGGGTGCGCTCACCCAGCCGGGCAGCGATGCTGTGCTCGGTGGCGCGGCGAATGCGCACCTTGTCCGAATCACCGAGGTTGATGGTGCCGAAGGAGGCGGTGTAGAGCCACAGCCGCCAGCCACCCACGGGCGGGAGCGCGGACTTGGCCAGCAGGCGGTCGGCTGTCAAGGCGGCGGCCGGTTCGGGCCCTTCCGCCTGGCCGCGGCGTTCGCTGCGCCCGGCATCGGAGGTGGCAGCGGCCGGTGCAGTGTCCGCAGCGGCCTGGCGGGCGGACGCCTCGGACTCCACGGCAGCCGCGGCTGCTGCACCGGCCTCGCCGCCCATCGCGGTGGTGGCCGGGACGCTCGATCCCGACGGCTCCCACCCGGGCACTGAAGCAAAGACAGGTTCATCGGGCTGCGCGGGGCTGAAGACCTCGGCCACGGCGCCGATGGCACCGGTGGAGCCGGGATCGGCATTCGCGCCCAGGGTCGGCAGAACCACGGGATCGCCGTCGTCGGAGGCTGCGCCGTCGTCGGCCGTTTCAACCTCCACCACCACTGTGGCGGGGGCCTCGGGAGCCTCTGCGGGCTCATCAGGGGCGGAAGCGTTCTCTGACGCCAACTCGACGCCGTCGTCGCCGGCGGCCGGGGCCTTTTTCTCCACAGTCATATCTTCCGCTCACGTAATGGCAACCGCGGCCGGATTCCTCCGGCCGCGGTTGCTGGACAGCCCTAAGCGTAGCGCAGAGGGCATGCTGCGCAGCAGGGGTCAGGCCCCCACAACCACCAGCAGATCGCCGCCCTCCACCTGGGCCACGCCACTGACGGCCAGCCGCGAGATGGTGCCGGCCACTGGGGTGGTGATGGAGGCCTCCATCTTCATGGCCTCGATCGTGGCGATGGTGTCGCCGGCCTGCACCGCCGCACCGACGGCCACCTTGATGCTGACGGCGCCGGCAAACGGAGCCGCCACATGGCCCGTGTTCGACGCATCGGCCTTTTCCGCGGACTTCACGGAGCTGACAATGCTGGCATCGCGCACCACCACGGAGCGCGACTGGCCATTGAGCTTGCACATCACCGTGCGCATGCCCTTGTCATCGGCCTCGGAGATGGCCTCGATCGAGGCGATCAGGCGCACGCCCTTGCCCAGGGCAATGGTGTGCTCGGCACCGCGCTGGAGGCCGTAGAGGTAGTCGCGGGTGTCCAGGACGGAGACATCCCCGTACTGCTCCCGGACGCGCTCGAACTCCTTGGTCGGTGCCGCGAACAGCAGCCGGTTCAGCGTGGCGCGGCGCGTGGCGCTGTCCCCCGCCAGGGCGGCGCTCTCCTCGGGCGTGAGCTCGGCGTCGCGCACCTTGACGGCACGGCCCTGCAGGGCCTTGGTGCGGAAGGGCTCGGGCCAGCCTCCGGGCGGGTCGCCCAGTTCGCCGGAGAGGAAGCCGATCACCGAATCGGGGATGTCGTAGCTCTGCGGGTTGGCCTCGAAATCGGCCGGATCCGCCTTGAGCCCCACCAGGTGCAGGGCCAGATCGCCCACCACCTTGGAGGAGGGGGTGACCTTGACCAGGTGGCCCAGGATCCGGTCCGCCGCGGTGTACATGTCCTCGATCTCCTCGAAGCGCTCCCCCAGCCCCAGGGCAATGGCCTGCTGGCGCAGATTGGACAGCTGCCCGCCGGGGATCTCGTGCTGGTAGACGCGGCCCGTGGGACCGGCCAGACCGGATTCAAACGGCGCGTAGACGCGGCGCACGGCCTCCCAGTACGGCTCCAGCGAGCTCACGGCAGCCAGCGAGATGCCGGTGTCGCGCTCGGTGTGGGCCAGTGCGGCCACCAGGGCCGAGGCGGAGGGCTGGCTGGTGGTGCCGGCCAGGGCCGCGGAGGCGACGTCAACGGCGTCGACACCGGCATTGATGGCGGCCATCAGCGTGGCCAGCTGGCCGCCGGCCGTGTCATGGGTGTGCAGGTGCACGGGAAGGTCGAACTCTGCGCGCAGGGCCGTAACCAGCTTGGCGGCAGCGGCCGGGCGGAGCAGCCCGGCCATGTCCTTGATGGCCAGGATGTGCGCGCCGGCGTCGACGATCTTCCGGGCCAGGCCCAGGTAGTAGTCCAGCGTGTACAGCTTTTCCGCCGGGTCCAGCAGATCGCCGGTGTAGCACAGGGCCACCTCGGCCACGGCTGTGCCGGTGGCGCGTACGGCCTTGATCGCCGGCGCCATCTGGTTCACATCGTTCAGCGCGTCGAAGATGCGGAAGATGTCGATGCCGCTGGCGGCAGCCTCGGCGACGAACGCCTCGGTGACCTCCTCCGGGTACGGCGTGTAGCCCACGGTGTTGCGCCCACGCAGCAGCATCTGCAGGCAGACATTCGGCAGCGCCGCACGCAGTGTGGCGAGGCGCTCCCACGGGTCCTCGCCCAGGAAGCGGAGCGCGACATCGTACGTGGCGCCGCCCCAGGCCTCCACGGAGAGCAGCTGCGGGGTCAGCACGGACACGGCGGGGCCGGCCGCGGCCAGGTCCCGGGTGCGCACACGCGTGGCGAGCAGGGACTGGTGGGCATCGCGGAAGGTGGTGTCCGTGACGGCGACGGCTGTCTGCGCACGCAGTGCCGCGGCGAAGCCCTCCGGGCCCAGCTCGGCCAGGCGCTGGCGCGAGCCGGCCGGCGCGGTGGCCACATCAACGGTGGGCAGCTTGCTTGCCGGATCCGCGTGGACGGTAAGCTCGCCGTTCGGCTTGTTCACCGTGACCTCGGCCAGCCAAGTCAGCAGCTTGGTGCCGCGGTCCGCTGAGACGCGGGCCTTGAGCAGTTCCGGGCGCTCGTCGATGAAGGAGGTGGCGACGTCGCCGGCATTGAACGCAGGGTCCTCCAGGACTGCCTGCAGGAAGGAGATGTTGGTGGAGACGCCGCGGATGCGGAACTCGGCCAACGCGCGGCGGGCCCGGGCGACGGCGGTGGCGTAGTCGCGGCCGCGGCAGGTCAGCTTGACCAGCAGCGAATCGAAGTGCGGGCTGACTTCGGCTCCTGTATAGATGGTGCCGCCGTCCAGGCGGATGCCCGCGCCACCGGCGGAACGGTAGCTGGTGATGGTGCCGGCATCGGGGCGGAAACCGTTGGCCGGGTCCTCGGTGGTGATGCGGCACTGCAGGGCCGCACCCTTGATGGAGACGGTGTCCTGGCTCAGCCCCAGATCGGCCAGGGTCTCCCCGGCCGCAATGCGCAGCTGGGCCTGGACGAGGTCCACATCGGTGATCTCTTCCGTGACTGTGTGCTCCACCTGGATGCGCGGGTTCATCTCGATGAATACATGCTGACCGGCGCGCTCCCCCACGGTATCCACAAGGAATTCCACGGTGCCGGCGTTGACGTAGCCCAGCGCCTTGGCGAACTTCACGGCGTCTGCGTACAGGGCCTGGCGGATGTTTTCGTCCAGGTTCGGCGCGGGGGCGATCTCCACCACCTTCTGGTGGCGGCGCTGCAGCGAACAGTCGCGCTCGAAGAGGTGCATGACATTGCCCTCGGCGTCGGCCAGGATCTGCACCTCGATGTGGCGCGGGCGCAGCACGGCCTGCTCCAGGAACATCGTGGGATCGCCAAAGGCGGCGTCCGCCTCGCGCATCGCGGAGTTGAGGGCCTCCTCAAGGTCCTCGCGGCGGTCAACGCGGCGCATGCCGCGGCCACCGCCGCCGGCAACGGCCTTGGCGAAGATCGGGAAGCCGATCTCCTCCGCGGCGGCGAGCAGCGTGGCCAGGTCCGAGCTGGGCTCGGAGGACTTCAGCACCGGGATGCCGGCCTTGCGGGCCGCTTCCAGAGCGCGCACCTTGTGGCCGGCCAGTTCCAGCACCTCGGCGGGCGGGCCGACGAAGGTGATGCCTGCGGCCTTGGCGGCCTCGGCCAGGTGCGGGTTTTCGGACAGGAAGCCGTAGCCCGGGTAGATCGCGTCCGCCCCGGACTCCTTGGCCACCCGGATGATTTCCTCGACGTCGAGGTATGCCCGGACGGGATGCCCTTCCTCACCAATGAGGTAGGCCTCGTCCGCCTTCTGGCGGTGTATGGAGTTCCGGTCCTCATGGGGGAACACAGCAACGGTTTTGGCGCCTAGCTCGTAGCCGGCACGGAACGCACGGATGGCGATTTCACCGCGGTTTGCTACCAGAATTTTGGAAAACATGATTCTCCTCATGACTGCACGTGGGAGTCTGGTGATGCGTGGATAAAGTGGTGCAAGTCTTTAGGATCGGGACCCGCACCGGCAAACGGTGTGATGCGTCTCACCGCACCATCACGTAACAATTGTGCCAAAACAACTCCGGGGAGCCGGCGCACGCTGTGCCGGCTCCCCGGAGCTCATGTTAGAAGGTCTCGGCCAGTTCCTCGATCGAGGGGCACGAGCACACCAGGTGGCGGTCGCCATAGGCCTGGTCGATGCGGCGCACCGGCGGCCAGTACTTGGCACGCGGGTCCACACCGGCGGGGAAGACGGCTTCCTCACGGGTGTAGGGGTGCTCCCATTCGCCCACCAGCGACGCCGCGGTGTGCGGAGCGTTGGCCAGCGGATTGTCCGCCAACGGCCACAGACCGTCCTGGACGGCGGCGATCTCCTTGCGGATGGCGATCATCGCGGCGATGAACCTGTCCACTTCGCCCAGGTCCTCGGACTCGGTGGGTTCCACCATCAAGGTGCCGGCCACCGGGAAGGACATGGTCGGCGCGTGGAAGCCGTAGTCGATGAGGCGCTTGGCGACGTCATCCACCGACACGCCGGAGTCCGCACTGATGCCGCGCAGGTCCAGGATGCACTCGTGGGCCACCAGATCGTTGGCACCGGTGTATAGCACCGGATAGTGCTCGCCCAGGCGCCGGGCGATGTAGTTGGCCGAGAGGATGGCCGTCTGGGTGGCGCGGCGCAGCCCCGCCGGGCCCATCATGCGGATGTATGCCCAGGAGATCGGCAGGATCGAGGCGGAGCCGTAGGGTGCCGCCGAGACCAGGCCGACGCTGGCGTCGGTGTCCAGTTCGCGGGCCGGCAGGTGCGGAGCCAGGTGGGCGCCCACGGCCACCGGTCCGACGCCGGGGCCGCCGCCGCCGTGCGGGATGCAGAACGTCTTGTGCAGATTCAGGTGCGAGACGTCCGCGCCGAACTTGCCCGGCTGGGCCAAACCGACCAGGGCGTTCAGGTTGGCGCCGTCCACATAGACCTGGCCGCCGGCGTCGTGGATCATCGCGCAGATGGAGGTGATCTCAGTTTCGAACACGCCGTGCGTGGACGGGTAGGTGACCATGATGGCGGCCAGGTCATCCGCATG
This sequence comes from Arthrobacter sp. 35W, assembly GCF_000482545.1. Classification (GTDB taxonomy): domain Bacteria; phylum Actinomycetota; class Actinomycetes; order Actinomycetales; family Micrococcaceae; genus Specibacter. The sequence continues at coordinate 784,407 of NZ_KI519454.1, read as the reverse complement.
CAGGCTGACCTGGCGCTTGAGGTCGTCGATGTCCACATTGCCGAAGCCATCGGTGGCCACCGGGACCACCTTCAGGCCGGCCATCACGGCGGAGGCCGCGTTGGTGCCGTGGGCGGAGGTAGGGATGAGCACGATGTTGCGCTCCGGAGCGCCGTTCTCGCGGTGGTAGGCGCGGATCGCCAGCAGGCCGGCCAGTTCGCCCTGGGATCCGGCGTTGGGCTGGACGGAGACGGCGTCGTAGCCGGTGATCTCGGCCAGCCAGCCCTCCAGCTGCGTGGCCATCTCCACGATGCCCACCGTGTCCGAGGCCGGAGCGAAGGGGTGCAGATTGGCGAACTCGGGCCAGGTGACGGCGGCCATCTCGGCCGTCGCGTTCAGCTTCATGGTGCAGGAGCCCAGCGGGATCATGCCCCGGTCCAGCGCATAGTCGGCGTCCGAGAGGCGGCGCAGGTATCGCAGCATCTGGGTTTCGGAGTTGTGCGCGTGGAAGACGGGGTTCGTCATGTAGTCCGTGCTGCGCGCACGGACCACGGCGGCCTCTGCCGGGGCCGGCAGCCCGGCGGGTTCCGCCGCGCCCAGGACGCGGGCGACGACGGCCAGGTCCGCCTCGGAGGTGGTTTCATCCACGGCGATCTGGATGTGGTCGTGGTCCACCAGGCGCAGCAGGTAGCCGGCCCGGTGCGCAGCCGCCACCACCTCGGCGGCAGCGTGGCCGCTGATCGAAGCGATGCGGATCTTGACGGTGTCAAAGAAGTCCGCGTGGACCACCGTGTGGCCGGCGGCCGTTGCCGTGGCGGCGACGGCCGAGGCGGTGGCGTGCACGCGCGAGGCGATGGCGCGCAGGCCGGCGGGGCCGTGGTAGACGGCGTACATCCCAGCCATCACGGCCAGCAGCACCTGGGCGGTGCAGATGTTCGACGTCGCCTTTTCCCGGCGGATGTGCTGCTCACGGGTCTGCAGGGCCAAGCGGTAGGCGAGGTTGCCGTCGGCATCCTTCGACACGCCGACGAGGCGGCCGGGCAGGGCGCGTTCCAGGCCCTGGCGCACGGCCATGTAGCCGGCGTGCGGGCCGCCGTAGCCCATCGGGACGCCGAAGCGCTGGGAGCTGCCCACAGCCAGGTCCGCGCCGAGGGTGCCCGGCGCCTCCAGCAGGGTCAGGGCCAGCAGGTCCGCCGCCACGCCGACCAGGGCCTTGCGCTCGTGCGCTGCGGCAATGATCGGGGCGATGTCGCGCACCTTGCCGGAGTCCCCGGGGTATTGCAGCAGGATGGCGTAGTAGTCAACATCCGGCAGACCGGCGTCGAAATCGTGCACGTGGACGGGGATCCCCATGGCCTCGGCACGGGTGGTGATGACGGCCAGGGTCTGCGGGAAGACATCGGCGTCCACCACAAAGGCAGCGTCCTGCGCCGCGGCACGGTTGGAACGGCGCATCAGTGTCATCGCCTCGGCCGCTGCCGTGCCCTCGTCCAGCATCGAGGCATTGGCAGTGACCATGCCTGTCAGATCCGACACGACTGTCTGGAAATTCAGCAGCGCCTCCAGACGCCCCTGGGAGATTTCGGGCTGGTACGGCGTGTAGGCCGTGTACCAGGCCGGGCTTTCCAACACGTTGCGCTGGATGACCCCCGGGGTGAACGTGCCGTAGTAGCCTTGCCCGATCAGGGACTTGTTGACGGTGTTCTTGCCGGCGAGGGCCTTAAGCTCGGCCAGCATGTCCTCTTCGGAAACGGCCGCTGGCAGGTTCAGCGCGGCGTCCGAAAGGATGCTCGAGGGCAGCGCCGCGGTCGAAAGCTCCTCCAAAGAACCGAATCCCAAGGTGCTCAACATATGATGAAGGTGGGGTTGGGTCGATACCCCAATGTGCCGGTCGCTGAATGGGGCCGACACGAAGCTGCTGTGCAGCTGGTTGTTGGCCGGAATTTCTGGGGTGTTTGTCAATGGGGTCTCCAATTCGCGGACGTTCCACAGTCATTCTAAATGGCATCGGCAGTGGCCGCCGACACACCGGTTCAGCAGCAGATCAACGAGTACGCAACGATAGGTTTTGGTTCAGCCCGTGCAAGTAGTGAGCATCAGCAGTCTCAAAGGGGGCGTCGGCAAGACGTCCGTCACGCTCGGACTCGCCTCGGCGGCATTGGCCGCGGGCATCCCCACGCTCGTCATCGATCTGGACCCCCATGCTGATGCGACCACAGGCCTGGGCGTGCGCGCCTCGGGCCAGCAGGACATCGGCCGGATGATCAAGAACGCCCGCCGGGCCGATCTGGCGGCCAACGTCATCCCCAGCGGCTGGGTCGCCGGGCACGACGGCGGCCACGTCCCCGGCCGGCCCGAGCCCCTGCTGGATGTGGCCATCGGCTCCGCCTTCGCGGGCATCTACGACCGCCCCGATCTGGGCAAGCGCGATCTGCGCCGCCTCTCCACCGTGCTGGCCAACGCCTCCAAGGACGGCGGCAGTCCCTACAAGCTGGTGCTGATCGACTGCCCGCCCTCGCTCAACGGCCTCACCCGGATGGCCTGGACCGCCAGCAACCGCGTGCTGCTTGTCGCCGAGCCCGGATTGTTCTCCGTGGCCGGCACCCAGCGCACCCTGCGCGCCATTGAATTGTTCCGCAGCGAATTTGCCCCGAGCCTGGTCCCTGCCGGCATCGTCGCCAACCGCGTGCGCACCGGCTCCAACGAGCACACCTACCGGCTGGCGGAAATGAAGGGCATGTTCGGCGACCTGCTGCTCTCCCCCACCATTCCCGAGCAGGCCAACTGGCAGCAGATCCAAGGCGCCGCGCACCCGATCCACCAGTGGCCCGGCGAGTCCGCCAAGAACGCCTCCGGTCTCTTTGACCAGCTGCTCACCCGCATCACCACCCAGAGCTCCACCCGCAGCCGCATCCGCTCCTAGAGAGCGCCGAGTATACGCAAAACGCCCGTGTTCGCGATGAACACGGGCGTTTTGCGTACACTCGGCGGTGGGTGCGGCTAGGAAATCTTCTTGACCGCCCGGCGCTTGCTCAATTCGTCGTCGGGAAAGGACTGATCCAGCGCATGCTCACTGGGCAGCGCCGCAAGGCTCCCTTCGACCTCGCGCCAGACGCGGCCGACGGCGATGCCGAAGACCCCCTGGCCGCCCTGGACCAGGTCGATGACCTCGTCGGCGGACGTGCATTCATAGACGGACGCGCCGTCGCTCATGAGGGTGATCTGGGCCAGGTCCTCCACACCGCGCTCGCGCAGATGTTCGACGGCGCTGCGGATCTGCTGCAGCGACACGCCGGTGTCCAGCAGCCGCTTCACCACCTTCAGCACCAAAATGTCCCGGAAGCCGTACAGGCGCTGCGAGCCGGAGCCTGCGGCGCCGCGCACGGCGGGTTCCACCAGGCCGGTGCGGGCCCAGTAGTCCAATTGCCTGTAGGTGATGCCCGCAGCCTTGCAGGCGGTGGGGCCGCGGTAGCCGGCGTCCTCGTCCAGAACCGGCAAATCCTCGGTGAAAAGCAATCCCTGGGCGCCTGCGGATGCGGCAGGCCCGGGGACGGCGGCGTGCTTCAGCTCGCCAACGTCGCCTTTCGGACTCACGTGTTCCCTCCTTGTCGAAGTTCCCGTGGGGGGATCGCTCAGGCGGATACTTGCGGCACCACTAAAAGCCATGCGTGTAACTTGACTTCCAGTGTGGACGCAGAAGCCACCTAGCGCAATGGGAACTCTGTACCTTCGACGTTAGAACGGCCGCAGGCCAAGGTCAAAGACGTCGGGCAAAAACTTGGGCCGTGTCGAAACTTTCAGGTGCCACCTGAAGGTTGGGACCGAATTAAGTCCATTCGATGGCCGGATTCCCGGCACTTTCACCGCTACTTGTCGAAATCCTCGGGCTCAACATCGTTGAGGAATTCGCGGAAGCGGCGCAGCTCACGCTCCTCCGCCTCGGGGGTGTCGATGGCCTCCGGCTCGTCCTCATCGTGGTCGTTGACCTGGACGCCGGCCTCCTCCATCACCTCGACGGCGCAAAAGATGCCGCAGTCAACCCGCTGGGCAATGGCGAGGGCATCGGAGGCGCGCGAGCCCACCACGGTGCCGTCGTCGAACACCACCTGGGCGTAGAAGACGCCGTCCTCCACCGCCGTGATGTTCACCCTGACCACCGCGCGGCCCAGGGCGGCGACGATGTTGCACAACAGATCATGAGTGAGCGGCCGCGGCGGGACAACCCCCTGCTGGGCCAGCGCGATGGCCGTGGCCTCGGCCGTGCCGATCCAGATGGGCAGGTGGCGGACCCCGGCAACCTCCTTCAGGAGCACCAGCGGCTGGTTGGAGGGCATTTCGACGCGGACGCCGACAATCTCCAGCTCAATCATGCCCGCCTCCTTCCACGGCGAAGGTTCCCATCAACGTTCCATTTTCGAGATGCGGCCCTGCACCAGGGCGCTGTGCAGCCCCAGGCACAGCTCGGCAATCTCACGGGCGGCCTCGGCGGCACGGGCCTGGGAGGCGCCGTCGCGGCGGGAGGACAGCGGAGAGACGGCGCGTTCCACCAGGCCAAACTCGCGTTCGGCGGCGGATTGGAAGGGGCGCAGGTGGCGCGGTTCCAGACCGTGGGCGTTCAATGCCGTGCAGGCCTTGGCCACCCGCAGGGCATGGTCGTCGAAGAAGCCGTCGTGGGCCTCCACCAGGGAATAGCTCACCATCGCTTCAAGGAGTTCCGCGCTGGCGCCCGACTCGGCGCGCAGCTGCTCCCCCGTCAACCGCCGCGTGCGCCCCTTCAGCTCGGAGGCCAGGGCGTCCGAGACCATGCGCGGGGCAATGGACACTCCGGGCGGCAGATTCGCCGGCGTCTCGCCCCTGTCGATGGCGTCAAGGTAGTCCCGGATGACCTTCAACGGCAGGTAGTGGTCACGCTGCAGCGCCAGGACAAACCTGAGGCGCTCGACATCGGCGTCGCTGAACTGGCGGTACCCCGCGGGCGTGCGCTGCGGGGTGATCAGGCCCTTTTCCTCGTAGAAGCGGATCTTCGAGGCCGTGACGGAGGGAAAATCGGCGGTGAGCTGTGCCAGCACCTCGCCGATGTTGAACACCACCGGAACCCCATGGCGGCCTGCACCGGCACGCGAATCCACCCACTGGCTGCGGGCGCTGCTGTTCATGCTCGCCATCGCGGCCCTTAGGAGTTCGGGGCGGCAGCGGCGGCGGGGCTGTAGTAGTACGTGAGCCGGAACTTTCCGATCTGTACCTCGTTGCCCGTGCGCAGACGTACGGCGTCAACCCGGTCGCCGTTGACATAGGTGCCGTTGAGGCTCCCGGCGTCAATGACTTCAAAACCGTTGTCGACGCGGCGGAACTCGGCGTGGCGGCGCGAGACCGTGACGTCGTCCAGGAAGACATCCGCCTCGGGGTGGCGGCCGGCGCTCGTGTTGTCGGCATCCAGCAGGAAGCGGGCTCCCCGGTTGGGGCCGCTGTGGGCGATGAGCAGCGCAGAACCCGCGGGCAGCGCCTCGACGGCGGACCGCTCGTCAGGTCCCAGCTTCGGCTCTGCCGAGGGCTCAATGCTGATCGGCGGCAGCTGGATGGAGGTGGTCTCTGAGGCGCTGGGCTGATCCTGGAATTCCGCCTGCCCATTCACTCCGGCGTCGTTCCCCTGCTCAACCATCGGTGCTCCTCCTTGGAATGTATGCCACCACATGGTGTGGCATAAGTAGTCTGATGCGGCCCCGTCAAGAGAAGTCCCGGCGGGGCCGTTTCGACTAGCCTACCTTTTCTTCGTACTCCGCGGCGCTGAGCAGGGATGCGAAGGATCCGGCGTCGGCCAGTTTGATCTCCACGAGCCATCCATCACCGTAGGGAGCGGAGTTGATCAGGGCCGGATCGTTGTCCAGAGCCTCGTTGCGGCGGACCACTTCGCCACTCAGCGGGGCGTAGATGTCGCTGACGCTCTTGGTCGATTCCACCTCGCCGACGACGTCGTTCGCGGCCACGGCGCTGCCGGCCTCGGGCATCTGGACGTAGACGACGTCACCCAGGGCATCCTGGGCGAAATCGGTGATGCCAACGCGAACCACGTTGTCGGCGTCCGGAGCGGTGACCCACTCGTGCTCGGCCGTGTAGGACAGATCTGCGGGAATGTTGCTCATCGCTCAAGCCTTTCGTGGGTCCACCCAGGGGCGGACTGCAGGGAATTACGTTAAAGAGTCGGCAGAACAGCACCAGTAGCGCATGCGGCCGAAAGGCTGGGCCCCCGGCTTGCTACAGTCTTTCGGCTGCTGCCCATCGGTGGCAAGCCACCGCAAGAAAGTATAGGTCAGGGAGCACCGCTCAGATGTCCGGCAGCCGGACAACCGAGCGGCGGCGGTGGGCCCTGCCGTGGGAGGTGGTGGCTGGCGGCGTTGGCGCGCCGTGTCGTGCTCCCCAGTTGCTGCGCACGCCGTCCGGCTCTGCCATGATGATGCCATGACGCAGAACCCTGACACGCCGCAACCGGTGGGCAGCCGCCCACCCGCACCGTCCGGCCCGTCTACCGGCGGGAAGACACGGCTTCCACTGTGGCTTCGGCGCACCATTCTGGTGGCCGTGCTGGTGGCCATCGCGGCCGCCATCCTCTCCATCGGTGCCGTCGTGGCCCCGGTGTGGTGGGCCGACACCATCGGCAACCAGGTCCAGGGCAATCTGGGCGCCGGCATTCTGGTGGGCATGTTCTACGGCTTCGTCTTTTCCCTCCTGCCCGTGGTCGTTGGCTGGCAGGCGCACTACAAGGGCATGAACAAGTGGGTGCGCATTTCCATCCTGGTGGCGGCCGTGCTGCTGGCCACACCCAATCTGCTCACGCTGGCCGTGCTCAATGGCACCAGCAAGTCCGCCCACGATGCCCAACGGATCCTCAGCGTCGAGGCGAATTGGTTCGGCATCTGGAGCGTGTGGTTCATGGTGCTGGGCGTTCTGGCGGGCGTGGTGGCACTGCAGGCGGGACGGATCTGGCGCCGCCGCGGCGAGAAGGTCCGCGCCTACAAGGCCGTTGAGGCTGCCAAGCGCAAGGTCGAGGAGGCCGAGGCGCGGGAGGCCCGCGATGCCGAAAAGGCGGCGGCCAAGGCCGCCCGCGACGCCGCACGGAAGGAACGCGGCCAGTCGAACTCCTAGACCGCGCGGCCACTGGCAGTGCCCGTTGCATGCGTGCAGAGTGCTCGATAGTCTCCCGACCATGATGGAAAACGCATCCTCCAGACCCCGCCATCCCGTCGTCGTCGGCGTGGCCCCGGGACAGGCTGGGCACATTGTGCGCCAGGCGGCCGCCTTTGCGGCCCGTTTTGGCACCGAATTGGTCTGTGCCCACGTCAACCAGGGCAGGTATCCCGTCGCCGAGGCAGCCGACGGCTCGGTGTCCTCGGCCTCCATTGATCCCGACTTTGCCGACGACGAGGCCTTCGACGCCGATCTCGCCGCGGCGCTGGCCGAGTTGCTCCTCGACACGCAGGTGCCGTGGCGGACGGTGGCACTGGCCGGCGAGGTGTCCACAGCCCTGGCCAGGCTGGCCCATACACTCGATGCCGCCATGATTGTGGTGGGCACCCACCAGCACTCCGTGGGTGGAAGCGTCCAGGAGTTCTTCAACCGCTCGGTGGCCACGCATCTGGCCCACCGCCAGGAGCGGCCAGTCGTCGTCGTGCCCGCCCGCTCCCCCAGAGCCTCCCAGCTGCCCTTCGAGGCGCCCTAGTGGCCGCCGGAAACAGGCCCATCCACCTGCAGTGGCGGCCGCTCGCCCTCGTCGCCGCGGGCGGTGCCGTGGGTGCTGCCAGCCGCGAGGCCCTGTCCCTGGCCATCCCGGCCGTGGGCGGCATCCCCCTTGCCATCGCCATCATCAACATCGCCGGGGCATTCCTGCTGGGCCTGCTCTACGAGGCGGTGGCCCGACGGGACCCCGGCGAACCAGTGGCCAGAAACCTCAAGCTGCTGCTGGGCACGGGCTTCTGCGGCGGCTTCACCACGTACAGCACCCTGGCCGTCGACACGGCCCTGTTGAACCACCACGGGCAGGTGGGGACAGCCGTGCTCTACGCGGTCGGCACCGTGCTTCTGGGCGCCGTCGCCACCTGGCTGGGCATCGTGGCGGGCTCGCGCGGCAACAACCGCCGCACGGCCTCTGGTGCGCCCGCAACGGTGGCCGGGAGGAGCCGGTGACACCGCTCCTGTTCACGGCCCTTGCCGTGGCCGGCGGACTCGGCGCCGCCGCCCGCTTTGTGGTGGACGGCGTGGTCCGGTCCCGGCTCAAGACGGGCTACCCGTGGGCGACCACCATCATCAATGTGTCGGGCTCACTGGTGCTTGGCTTCCTGGCGGGGGCGACCCTGGCCCAGCTGCTGCCCAGTGACTGGAGCGTCATTCTTGGCACCGGCTTCCTGGGTGGCTTCACCACCTTCAGCACCGCCAGCTATGAAACCGTCCAGCTCATCAAGGCGCGCCGCTATGCGGCCTCGCTGGCCAGCGGGCTGGGCATGCTGGCCGCCGCCGTGGCGGCGGCCATGCTGGGGCTTTGGCTGGGCCTGGCGGTCTAGCGGGACTTTAGGGGGCCTCGGCCAGGGCCACAGTGGTGGAGGATTGCTTCCCGCCGCGGAAGTACTCGATCTCCACCTTGTCCCCGGCCTTTTGCGTCAGCGTGATCTTGGTCAGGACCTCCGGCGTTGCGGCGGGCGCTCCCCCCACTGTGGTGATGACGTCGCCGGGCTTCAGCCCCGCCTTGTCTGCCGGACCGCCCGCGACAACCGATTCAATGTACAGGCCGGCCTCGACGCCGTAGTCCTTGGCCACCGACGCGGGAATGGTGGTCACGGCAACCCCGAAGTAGGGGTAGACGGCCTTGCCGGTGGCGATCAGCTGGTCCACGATGGAGGACGCGCGGTCGATCGGGACGGCGAAGCCAATGCCCACGCTGCCGCCGCCTGCCTCGCCCGAGCTGTTGGGCACGGTGGCGATGGCCGTGTTGATGCCGATGAGCTTCCCCGAGCAGTCCACCAGCGCCCCACCGGAGTTGCCCGGATTGATCGAGGCGTCGGTCTGCACGGCACCGGTGAGGATGGTGGTTGACTTGCCGTCGCTGGGCACGGCGATGTCGCGCCCCAGGGCACTGACGATGCCGGACGTCACGGAGCCGGACAGACCCAGCGGCGCACCCAGGGCCACCACGGGCTGGCCAACGACGACGGCGCCCGAACTGCCGAGCGCGATGGCCGGCAGCGGCGTCGTACCTGCCACCTTCAGCACGGCCAGGTCGGCACGGGGATCACGTCCCACCAGCGTGGCCGGGACGCTCTCACCGCTGCTGTACAGGACCTCGATCCGCCCGCCGTCGGCGGCGGCAACAGCTATGACATGGTTGTTGGTGATGATGTAGCCGTCACTGCGGACGATCTCGCCGCTGCCCACCCCACCCGAAGACCCATTCGACGCCGAGATGGTCACGATGGAGGGCAGCACCGCCTTGGCGACGGCCGTGGCGTCGCAGGCGCCTGCCTGTGGCGGCAGCACCGCGGCGGTCTGGGCGGCCGCCTGCTCCGGAGCACCTCGCCCCAGCAGTCCGCCCAGGAAGCCTGCGGCCAATCCAAGCACAACGGCCGCGGCCAGGATCAGCCAGACATTGATGGAATTCTTCTGTGGTGTTGCAGCACTCTCGACGTGCATGTTCATGTGTCCCCCAAACGATGATGTACGCCAAGTCTAGGCGGGCCCATACCGGTGCAAGCGCGGCACGAAGTGCACCACGGCCAGCCCTGCCCAGAGGGTGAGAATGTACGGCCAGGTGTAGGTGGGTCCGGCGAGCCGGTGCATGACCAGTGTCACGACGGCGGTGACGCCGGTCCCGGCCACGGCCAGCAGCCAAGGCTCCCAGGTGCCCCGGTTGAAGACGACGGCAAAGGCAATGGCCGTCAGGACGCCGGAGTAGCCGGCCAGTCCGTTGCCGGTCTGCTGCAGATTGACGTTCATGGCCAGTGCACACAGGCTGCCGACGGCGCTGCCCAGCAGGGCTGCCAGACCCACCTTCCAGCCGGCCAGGAACAGCCCCGCAAGAATCAGCCCACCACCGAGGAAGCTGTCCACCAGCACCACTTGGGAGATGTTGGTCAGGAGCGATTGGACGAAGGCACCCAGATCGGTGGGCCTGGCGGGCAGCAGGTCCGTGGTGGTGTGCAGCGGACCGGTCGCCCACAGGATGCCCGTGGCCACGATGCAGAACGGCGCCGTGGTCGGCGGCAGCTCCAGCGCCTTAAGTGGACCACGGGAGAACACCCACACCATCGCCCAGGTCACCGGTGCGCACAGCAGGCCGCCCACGACGGCGATGGGATAGGCCTGCCAGACGCCGCCAATGCCGGCAAAGGCGGCCGCCCCGGCCAGCGCGCCGCAGAACCCCTGCAGCCCGTTGCGGATGCCAGCGGTGCTGAACCCGACAAGGCACCCGCCCATCGACGACGCTAGGCTGCCCAGCACTACAAGCACGGCCATCCGCCAGTCCTGGACCACACAGGCCGCAAGAATGAGCAGGCCGGTGGGGATTTTGGTGTGGAAGAAGATCTGGGACAGGCCGCGGCCCACGGTGGAGCCCCATTGCCGGACAAACGATAAAGGCTGCACCACGCTTTGGCCGGCCTTCCTCTAAAGCGGCCCTGTGGCGACTCAACGTCCATTCGGCCGGCCCACATTCCCGAAGGCAATTCCCAGTATCGCCCACCTGGAGGAATGCAAAAAGAGGGCCTCCCTTATCGGAAGACCCTCTTTTTGTTCGGTCGGGCTGACAGGATTTGAACCTGCGACCCCCTGACCCCCAGTCAGGTGCGCTACCAAGCTGCGCTACAGCCCGAAAGATTCATGCCTTCCGCGTTACCGCTTCCGGCCGAACCGCCTGAAAAAGTTTACCCCATAATTTCCGCGCCAATGACCAAAACGGCCATTGGCGCGGAATTAATTACTTCTTCCGGCTGCGCTTCTCGCGGACGCGCATGTTGACCTCAATGGGGGTTCCCTCGAAGCCAAAGGTTTCGCGCAGACGGCGCGTGATGAAGCGGCGGTAGCCCGGGTCCAGGAAGCCCGTGGTGAAGAGTACAAACTTCGGCGGGCGGCTGGAGGCCTGGGTGCCGAAGAGGATGCGGGGCTGCTTTCCACCGCGCACCGGGTGCGGGTGTGCTGCCACGAGCTCGCCCAGGAAGGCGTTCAGGCGGCCGGTGGGGATGCGGCGGTCCCAGTTCTCCAGGGCCAGGTCCAGGGCAGGGACCAGGCGGTCCTTGTGCCAGCCGGTCTTGGCGGAGATGTTCACGCGCGGCGCCCACTCCACGTGCGCCAGATCCTGTTCGATCTCGCGCTCGAGGTACTTGCGGCGCTCGTCGTCCAGCAGGTCCCACTTGTTGAAGGCCAGCACCAGCGCACGGCCGGATTCGATGGCCAGCTGCAGGATGCGCACATCCTGCTCGGAGAGGATCTCATCCACGGCGAGGAGGACAACTGCCACCTCGGCCTTTTCCAGGGCGGCCTGGGTGCGCAGCGAGGCGTAGAAGTCCGCACCCTGGGCCATGTGCTGGCGGCGGCGGATGCCGGCGGTGTCCACAAATCGCCAGGTGCGGTCGCCGAGTTCGATGAATTCGTCAACCGGGTCGCGGGTGGTGCCGGCCATGGGGTCGACAACCACGCGCTCGGTGCCGGCCAGCTTGTTCAGCAGCGAGGACTTGCCCACGTTCGGACGGCCGATCAGGGCCACGCGGCGGGGTCCACCGGTGCGCTCCACGCCTTCGACGGCGGAGAACTCCGGGAGCACCTCCATGACGCGGTCCAGCATGTCGGCCACACCGCGGCCGTGCACGGCGGAGACCGGCCACGGCTCGCCCAGGCCGAGGCCCCAGAGCGCAGCGGCGTCGGCTTCCTGGACGAGGTCGTCCACCTTGTTGCCCACTAGGATGACGGGCTTCTTGGCACGGCGCAGCATCTTGACCACTGCCTCGTCCGTGGCGGTGATGCCCACGGTGGCGTCAACCACCAGGAGCACGGCGTCGGCCATCTCCACGGCAACCTCGGCCTGGTCGGCAACGCGGGCGTGGATGCCGCGGGCATCGTGCTCCCAGCCACCGGTGTCCACCAGGGTGAACGGGCGGCCATTCCAGGTGGCGGCGTAGGTGACGCGGTCGCGGGTCACACCGGGAACGTCCTCGACCACTGCCTCGCGGCGGCCCAGGATGCGGTTCACCAGCGTGGACTTGCCCACGTTCGGGCGGCCGACGATTGCCAGGACGGGGTCCAGACGGAACTGGCCGTCACCCTCGCCGTCGTCGAACTCGCCGGACAGCAGCCGGGCGTCGTCCTCGTCGAGATCGTAGTCTTCCAGGCCGGCGCGCAGTGACGCGGCGCGGACCTCGGCATCGGCGTCGTCCAGGGCAGCAAGGTGCTCGGCAACCTGGTCCGTCCCGGTTGGCGTGTAGTCATCGTGGCCGAAGTCACCCTCATCGTACTGTCCGGCCGACGTGGAGTCGCTCATGGTTGCTTTCCTTCATGCTGATTATTTAGGTCGTCTGCCGCAGGCAATTGCTGGCCTGTGCGTTCGGTTGCGGCTGCAATATGGGCTTGCAGGCGCAGGCGGATCTGCTCGGCTGCTCTGTCCATTGAAACACGGCCGGACACGCCGGGCTCGCGGGTAATGGTCAGGGCCTCGCCGAAGTCCACATGGAACCGTCGGCCCGGGCGGGGAATGGTGTCGCGGTGTTCGCCGGTGGTGCGTGTGCCCAGGATGGCCACGGGAACGACGACGGCGCCGGAGTTCAGGGCCAGCCAGGCCACCCCGTTGTTCATGGTGGCGGCGTCCCCGCTCCCCCGGGTGCCTTCGGGCAGGATGCCGACGCAGCCGCCGCGGTCCAGGACAGCCTTGGCGTTTTGCAGCGCCGCCCTGTCGCCGCTGCGGTCCACGGGGATCTGGCCGGAGGCCCTGAGCACCCAGCCGAGGAACCCCTTGAACATGTCATGGCGGACCATCACGTGCATGTGGCGGGGCGCGGCCCCCACCATCACGGGACCGTCAAGGTAGCTGAGGTGGTTGGCCGCGAAGATGACCGGCCCGGCGGTGGGCACATGGGCGCGCCCGGCCACGGAGGTCCGGTAGATGGCGTGGTCCAGGAACCGCCCCAGGGGCCGGCTCCACAGCGTGCGCCAGTGTTTCGGGCCGCCCGCCTCAGGCATGGATGGGATGGGGCGAGATCGCGTCGAGCACCGCGGCCAGCACGGCGTCGACTGTCTGGTTGAAGTCCAGGTGCGAGGAGTCCACGGTGGCCACGCCGTCGGCCGCGCGCTGGAACTCCACCACTGTGGAATCCTTGGCGTCGCGGGCGAGCACCTGGGCGGCCAGCTGCTCGGCGGACTGCGTGCCGCCCAGCTGGAGCCCGCGGCGGGCCATCCGGGCCTCTTCGCTGGCGGTCAGCAGCAGGCGCGCCTCGGCGTCGGGCGCCACCACAGTGGTGATGTCCCGGCCCTCCACCACAATGCGGCGGTGGGCGGCGGCAATCAGGGCACGCTGGCGGCGCACCAGTTCGGCGCGGGCTCCCAGCGTGGTGGCCACGGCGCTGACGGCGGAGGAGATTTCCGGGCGGCGGATCTCCTCCGTGACGTCGTGGCCGAACACGCGGACAAATTCTGTTCCCGGGCGGGAGTTCTGCTCCAGCTCCAGGTTGCGGGCGGCCGCCTCGACGGCGACGGCGTCGGAGAGGTCCGTGCCGGCGTCCAGGCAGTGCCAGGTCAGGGCCCGGTACATGGCGCCGGTGTCCAGGTAGGACAGGCCCAGGCGTTCGGCCACCTTGCGGCTGACGCTGGACTTGCCGGAGCCCGAGGGGCCGTCAATGGCAATGACCAGCGGCTTGCCCTGGCGCAGGGTGATGATGTTGTTCTCCATTACAAAATGACCTTCCAGCCACGGTCCGTCAGTTCTTCCACCAGGGCCACGCGGCGGGAGGGCAGCACCGAGAGCTCCACCATTCCCACCTCGCGGCCGGCCGAGTGGTCCAACCGCAAATCTTCAACGTTGACGCCGATCTCACCGATCTCCGTCAACAGCAGCGCGATCTGGCCGGGCCTGTCATCCACCAGCACCGTCAACCAGGCGTAGGACTGGGCCGGGCCGCCGTGCTTGCCCGGAATCCGGGACTGGCCGGCGTTGCCCTCGGCCATCAGCTGGGCCAGGTCCAGGCGCGCACCGGGTGCGGTGGGCGCCTCAAGGGTGTTGATGAGGCGGTCCAGGTCCTCGCGGACGCCGTACATGATCTTGACCAGCTTGTCCGCATTGGCACCGAGGATCTGCACCCACAGGGAGGGATCGCTGGCGGCGATGCGGGTGACGTCGCGCAGGCCGTTGCCGGCCAGCGACAGGGCGTGTGCGGGCGTCTCCTGCAGCCGGCTGGCCACCAGGGAGGACATGACCTGCGGCAGGTGCGACACCAGCGCTACGGCCTCGTCGTGCTCTTCCGGCGTGAAGGTGAACACCACGGCGCCCAGATCGATGGCCAGCGAGTGGGCGGCCTTGATGGCCGCCGGGGTGGCGTCCAGCGAGGGGCACAGCACCCAGGGCATGGAGGAGAACAGCTCGCCGCGCGCTGCCACCGGGCCCGAACGCTCGCGCCCGGCCATCGGGTGGGTGCCCACATAGCGGCCCAGCAGCGGGCTGTCCGCACCCAGCAGGGCGCGCAGCTCCGCCAGGATCGACACCTTCACGCTGGCAATGTCCACCACGACGGCGTCGGGGTAGTCCGCCAGCGCGCCGGCAACGACGGCGGCGCTGACGTCCGGCGGTGCCGCCACCACAATGAGCTCGGGGGCCAGCGCCTCGGCGCCGTCAAGGGCGCGGCCGGCACCAATGTCCACGGCCACGGCCTGCGCCGACGGCGATGGATCGGAGAGGACAACGTCCACCCCGCGGCTGCGCAGGCCCATCCCGATGCTGGCGCCGAGCAGTCCACTGCCCAGCACCAGCACCGGTCCACTCACATGTGATGGATTCATGAAGCCTAGAGCCCCACGGATGCCAGCAGGTGGCCGACTTCCTGGCGTCCGAGCACGCGGATGCTGCCCTGGCGCTGGTCGCTGAGGGCGATCGGGCCGAACTTGACGCGCACCAGGCGCTCCACGGGGTAGCCAACGGCGTCGAACATGCGGCGCACAATGCGGTTCTTGCCCGAGTGCAGCACGACCTCGGCGAGGACGTGGCCGGGGGTGGAGTCCACCAGGCGGAAGGAGTCCAGGCGTGCCCAGCCGTCCTCCAGTTCGACGCCGTCCTTGAGCTGGGCGCCGATGCCGTGGGCCATCGGGCCGCGGACCTGCACCAGGTAGGTCTTGGGGACCTCGTACTTGGGGTGGCTGAGGCGGTTGGCCAGCTCACCGTCGTTGGTCAGCAGCAGCAGACCCTCGGTGGCGGCATCCAGACGGCCCACGTGGAAGAGGCGCTCGTTGCTCTGGCGCTTCTTGAGGAAGTCGCTGATGCAGGGGCGGCCGTCCGGGTCCTCCATGGTGGAGACAACGCCCTTGGGCTTGTTGAAGACCATGTAGACCTGGTTGTCGTTGAGCTGCAGACGCATGCCGTCAACGGTGATTTCGACAGTCTCCGGGTCCACGCGCAGGCCGAGCTGGTTGCAGATCTGGCCGTCAACTTCAACGCGGCCCTCAAGGATCAGATCCTCGCAGACGCGGCGCGACGCCACGCCGGCTGCGGCCATGAGCTTCTGCAGGCGCACGCCCTCGGCCACGTGCAGATCCACCTCGTCGCCGGTGGGGACGCGCTTGCGCAGCTGCTCGGTGGGGCGGTTCTTGACCGGGCCCAGGCTGCGGCCGAAACGCTCGCCGGCAAAGGCCTTGGCGCCCTTGTTGGCGCCGGCCTTGGGGCCGCCGCTCTTGGCGCCGGGCTTGCCGGCCTTGGTGCCGGGCTTGAAACCGGCCTTCGGGAAGCCCGAGCGGGAGCCCGGAGCCTTCGGGGCGCCGGAGCCGGAGCCGCCGAAGCTGGAGCCGGAGCGGGGTGCACCCGAGCCGGAGGCCTTGGGCCGCCCGCCGCGGGGCTGGTTCCGGTCCTGGCCGGAGGAGTTCCCTGAACGGGGAGACGGCGTCATATCAAAGTCCTTAAAGCTAGCTGTTCGGTGCCCGAGTGTTGGGTGCCGCATTGTCCAGCACCGAGGTGCCGGCACTGTAATTCATCATGCTGGGTCGTCGTACTCGTGCAGACGATCCAGCCCGGGCAGGTGGGGCGAGAGCAGAGGAAGATCCTCCACGCTGCCAATGCCCAGCCGTTCCAAAAAATGTCCTGTGGTCCGGTACAGGGTGGCTCCGGATTCCGGATCCACTCCGGCGTCCTCCACCAGCCCCCGTTGGGACAGTGTGCGCACCACCGAGTCCACGTTGACACCACGTATGGCCGAGACCCGTGCACGCGTCACGGGCTGCCGGTACGCAACCACCGCCAGAGTTTCCAGCGCTGCCTGCGTCAACCGTGCCGTTTGCCCGTCGATCACAAAACGCGACACGATCGGCGCAAACACGGCACGCGAATAGATGCGCCACCCTCCGGCTAGCTGCCTTAGTTCATAGCCTCTCGGCCGTGACGTGGGCAGTCCCAGTGTTTGTTGTTCCAACGCTGGGGATCCGGTTTGTGGCGCACCATTGACCTTTCCAGTATAACCGTCGTACTCGCGGGCCAGTTCCACCAGCAGGGAAGCGACCTCCGCAACGGGCAATCCGACGACGGCGGCCAGCTGGGTTTCGGTGACGGGCTCGTCCACCACCATGAGCACCGCCTCCAGGGCCGCGGCCGCTCCGCCGGGCAGCGAATCCAACTCAGTGGAGTCGGCGGCGGGGTGTTCCGAGGGGGTGTTCATGCGCTCAATTCCTGCTCGATGTCTTCCAGTTCGCTCTCCAGTCCGCCGGCCAGCACATAGCTGCCGTGGTGCACCGCCCCGGCGCTCCAGCGCACCGTCAATTCCCCCAGCGGCGCCGCCTGGTCAAAGGCGAGGACGCCGTCGCGGAACATTTCCAGCAGGGCCAGGAACCGGGCCACCACCACCAGCATGGACTCGGCGTCGGAGGTCAGTGCACCGAAGGTGCGGTGGCGCCCGCCGGCCAGCAGCGCGGCAAGGATCCCCGCCTGCTCGGACACGCTGACGGGGGCGGCGTGCAGATGCTCCAAGGCCACGGTGGGCGGTGCGTCCGGTGCGTCCGTGCGGGGTGCCAGGGCGGTGGCGGCGAGGGCGGCAAACGCCTCGGGTGTGTGTTTGAACACCAATTCCGGCAGCAGCGCGGCAAAGTGGGCTTCCAGACCCACCATCCGGGGGAATCGTTCGGCCTCGTCGGCCAGCTGCTCCCCCAGCAGGGCCGCGACATCTTTGAAGGCCTTGTACTGCAGCAGGCGGGCAAAGAGCAGGTCCCGGGCCTCCAGCACGGCCAGATCCGCCTCGTCCTCAACCTCGCCCTGCGGCAGCAGCCGTGCGGCTTTCAGGTCCAGCAGGGTGGCGGCCAGCACCAGGAATTCGCTGGCTTCATCCAGCGCCCACTCCTGGCCCTGGGCCGCGGCGGAACGGATGTAGGAAATGAAGTCATCCGTCACCTGCGCCAGGGCAATGTCCGTGATGTCCAGTTCGTGCTTGGCAATCAGACCCAGCAGCAGGTCGAACGGGCCGGTGAAATTCTCCAGCCGGAGTTCAAAACCGCCCGTGGCGCGTGGCTCAGGGAGCTCCGCCACGAGCAACCAGTTCCTTGGCCAGGCGGCGGTACGACTCGGCCGCTTGGTGGTTTCCGGCGTAGGTGGTGATGGGCTCGGCCGCCACCGTGGCATCGGCAAACTTGATGGTGCGCTTGATGACCGTCTCGAAGACCTTGTCGCCGAAGGCCTCCACCAGGCGCGAAATGACCTCGCGGCTGTGCAGGGTGCGGGCGTCGTACATGGTGGCCAGCACGCCGTCGACCTGCAGGCGCGGGTTCAGGCGGTCCTGGACCTTCTCGATGGTCTCCACCAACAGGGCCACGGCGCGAAGGGCGAAGAATTCGCAGATCAGCGGAATGATGACGCCGTGGGCGGCGGTGAGGGCATTGACGGTCAGCAGTCCCAGCGAGGGCTGGCAGTCGATGAGGACGACGTCGTAATCGTCTTCGACCTTCTTCAGTGCGCGGTCCAGAACCTGCTCGCGGGCCACCTCGTTCACCAGCTGCACCTCGGCGGCGGAGAGGTCGATGTTGGCCGGCAGGATGTCCAGGTTCTCGATGTCCGTGTGGCGGATGGCATCGCGGATGTCCACCTTGCGGTCCATCAGCACGTTGTACACGGTCACGTCGAGCTCATGCGGGTTGGTGCCCAGACCCGCGGACAGTGCGCCCTGCGGGTCGAAGTCCACCAGCAGCACCTTGCGGCCGGTCTCTGCCAGCGCGGCACCCAGGTTGATGGTGGAGGTGGTCTTGCCCACGCCACCCTTCTGGTTGACCATGGCAATCACGCGCGCGGGGCCGTGAGATGTCAGTACGGGAGGCTCGGGGAATTCCGTCAGCGGACGCCCGGTGGGGCCCATGACGACGTCGTCGAAGTCAACTTCGACCCCTGCCAGAGTTGTTGAACTCTGTTCGTTGCTCACGTATTGATCCACACTTTCGCCTCTGATGCCCGGATGTACAGGGCCCTGGCCGCCAGATACGGCCCTGCCCACTACGTTACCGCCCGTGGGCGCCAAGTTTTGAACATTGCCTCCTGTAGACTCGCGAGCCTTTACCTTCAGGTTAAGGGTGAACGTTGAGCCGAAGCGCCTAGACTTCTGCCCAATGGATACGCCGAACAGCCCCGCACCCGCCGAACCCGGCCACTCCCCCACGCCTGCGACCCCCATCGTGGTCGAGGCGCACCAGTTGAGCAGCGGATACGGCCGGAGCCCGGTCTGCGGCATCGTCGACTTCACCCTGTCCGGCGGCGGCGCGCTGGCCTTGGTGGGGCCCAATGGCGCGGGGAAGTCCACGGTGCTCAAAACCGTGGTCGGGCAGCTGGAGCCGGTCTCGGGCAGCGCCAGGATCCACGGCCAGGAGGTGGATGACCGTTCCCTGGCCTTCCGCCGCGAGGTTGCCCAGGTGTTCGACGAGGACGCGTTCTTCCCCTCGCTGACCGTCGCCGAACATCTGGCGATCGTCGCCGCCGGGCACGGTGCCACCGAGGTCGAGGAGCTGATCGACACCGAGTGTGAATTCTTCGGCCTCAGCGCCGAGCGCTCCTCGCTGCCACACAACCTTTCCTCCGGACAGCGCCGCCGGCTGCTGCTGGCCGCAGCGTTTGTCCGCCCGCGGTCGCTGCTGGTGCTCGATGAACCGGAGCAGCGGCTCGACACGGCCATGCGGAGCCGGCTCGCCACTCGGCTCCGCGGCGAGGTGGCCGGCGGGCTGGCCCTGCTGCTGGTCACCCACGATCCAGCCTTTGTCCGGACCATTGCCACCTCGGCCCTGTTCATCGGGGACGACATCCGCCACCTCACCCCCGCCGCGGCAGCAGCGGCCATTTCGGAGACCAATCCGCATGCGGGATAGGGCGGCCATGAACCGGAACTCCGGAGCTGAACCCGACGGGGCGCTCAGCGCGCGGGACATCCGCCGCTACACCTTCAAAGCTTCCCTGGCACGCACCGAGGGCGGCCTGATGGACATCGTCTCCGAGGTCTACACCTATGTCCTGGGCGCTCTGGTGCTCATTGCGATGTCCGGAGCCCTGGTGGCGGGCCTGCGTGCGCAGCTTGGCATCGCCGCCATTGCCGCGGCCCAGGCCGGCCCCGCACTGCTGGCTCCCGAATCGGCCGCGGCCGCCCTGCTGCTGGCGCTGGCCGCCGTCCTGCTCTCCACGGAACTGGCCCTCGGGCCCGTGTCCATGACGCTCCCCCAAATGTCCTGGTGGCTTCCCCTGCCCGTGCGCCGCCATGGCTTCATCGCTCCGGGCTTCTACCGCTCCCTGCTGTGGCCCGCGGCGGCGGCCGCCGCCGTCATGCTCCCGCTGTCCCTGGGGCTGGGCGGGAGCCCGGATCCGGGAAGGGCGGCACTGGCGACAGTGTGCGCCGTGTCCGTCTCCATGCTGCTCTACTCGCTGGCCGGCTGGGCCCAGGCCACCGGCCGGGGCGGCTGGCTCCGCCCGGCGGCGTCGCTGGTGGCAGCCGCCGCTCCGTTGCTGGTGATGGGTGCGGCGCTCTACAACTCCGCCGGCGGCGCGGCGGACCTCGGCTGGCTGCTGTGGCTCCCCACGGGCTGGCCGCTGCTGGTGGCGGAGGGCAATCTGTGGCCGCTGCTGCTGGTGGCCGCCGCCGGCGCAGCCCTGGCCTGGGTGCATGCCCGGCTTGAGCAGATCAGCACCGCCAGCCTGCGGGCCGGGGCCATGGTGGCGGGGCATGTGGGCGGTTCCATCCTCACCATGGACACGGGTGAACTGGCCAGAGCCCTGGGCCCGGCCAGAGAGTCGAAGGGCAGCCGGTGGATCACCGTGCCGATGTTCTTCCGGCATGGCCCGGCGGGCGGATCGGTGCGCGGATCCCTGGCAGCCCGGGCCCGGCGGACGCTGCTGGCCACACACGCGGTCCTGGCCCTGCGCCAGCCGGGCCGATTGCTGCGCGCACTGGTGCTCGCGACACTGCCCGGAACCCTGGCGGCAACACTGCCCGCCGTGGCGGGGGCCTCCGGAGAGCCCGGGGCCGCCACCGCAGTACTGGCGACGGCTCTCCTCTTCTGCGCCCATGCGGCGGTGGTGTCCTTCGGATCCACCGCACGGTTCGCCGCAGGCAACCCCAGTGTGGACGCGCTCCTGCCCCTGTCCGAACGCAGCGTGCGCCGGATCCATTGGCTGGTGCCCGCGGCCGGCATGGTGCTGTGGATGGGGATCGCCTTCACGCTGCTGGATCTGCTGGACACCGGATCGCCGGCCCTGACCCTGCTGGCGCTGCTGGCCGGCCCCGGATTGGGCGCGGCAACCGTCCGGGCCGCGTTCCGGCCCGCGCCCGACTGGACCATGCCCGCCGTCGCCACCGCCGCGGGGCCCGTCCCGGTGGGCGCTGCCCGCAGCTTTTTCGTTGGCCCCGACCTGACAGTCATCACCCTGCTGCCGGTGCTGCTCTGTCTGCTCTCCGGAGGCGTGCCGTGGCAGGCCTATCTGATCCAGCTGGGACTCAGCCTGCTGGCCGTTCTGTGGGGGACGCGGCTGCGGCGCCGAGTCCGTTCAACAGCACAGTAGGTCCAGCCGAACCTCGCCGGCTACATACTGTTTACGCTCTGGCTGCTGTGGTTCGCCTGGCACATCCTGCGCACAAGCCCGGCCGGGGACATTGCGCCCAGGCGCGTGATCCGCGTCATAAATCATCATTTTCAGTAATGCTAAGTCTATTTACATAAATAGCATTGACCGCTCATGTTGGCCCGCATACATTGGCTCTATGTCCAGTGCAGATACCTCAGTTCCACGCCGCGAGCGGACCGGGACTCCCCCGGCCGCCACTGCCACCACCCCCTCCACACCGGGGGCCGGCAGCACCAAGGCGCGCCAGCCGCGCCGGGAGAAGAAGCTCTCCAAATCCGCCATGCTGGCCATCAACTTCGGCTCGGTCGCCGCCGGCGTCGGCCTCTGGGCCCTGCTGGCCGGCATCGGCATCCAAGGCCTGCCCGGCCCCGCCGAGGTGGCCACCCGCGCCGGGGAAATGCTGGCGGACGGCACCCTGCTCGAAAGCATCGGCGCCTCCCTGGGCCGCGTGCTCACCGGCTTCCTGCTGGGCAGCCTGCTGGCCATCCCCGTCGGCTTCCTCATGGGGTGGTACACCGTGGCCCGCGGCATCATCGAGCCCTATGTGCAGTTCTTCCGCACGGTGCCGCCGCTGGCCATCATCCCGCTCGTCATGGTCACTCTGGGCATCGGCGAGGTGCCGCGGATCCTGGTCATCTTCCTGGCCGCCTTCCTCTGCTGCGTGGTCTCGACCTTCCAGGGCGTGGTTGGCGTGGACAAGACCCTCATCAATGCCGCCCGCGTGCTCGGCGCCAACAGCTTCACCGTGTTCCTGCGCGTCGTAGTGCCGGCCTCCTCACCGTTCATCCTGGTGGGCATGCGCATCGGCCTCGGCGCTGCCTGGGCCACGGTGGTGGCCGCCGAACTGCTGGCCGCCCAAAGCGGTCTGGGCTTTCTGATGCAGCAGGCCCAGTTGTTCTACGATCTGCCCACCATTTTCGTCTCCCTCATCTGCATCGGTGTCCTGGGCCTGCTCATGGACCGCATCCTGCTCGCCATCGAAGCCCGCCTGACCCGCTGGCAGGAACGCCGCTAGAGAAGCTAAGGACCCAAGAACCATGACCATCCACACCGACACAGCCATGATCCGCTTCCAGGACCTCCGCCAGGAGTTTGTCCTCGGCAATGAAACCTTCACGGCGCTCGACGGCGTCAACCTGGACATCGCCGACGGCGAGTTCGTCACCGTCGTGGGCCCCTCCGGCTGCGGCAAGTCCACCATGCTCAACGCCGCCGCCGGCCTGCTGGACCCCACCGGCGGCCAGGTGCTGGTGGACAACCGCCCCGTCACGGGCCCGAGCCCGCGCACCGGCGTCATCTTCCAGCAGTACGCCCTGTTCCCCTGGCTGACGGTGCGCAAGAACGTCGAGTTTGGCCTGGAACTAAAGAAGGTCCCCGCCGCCGAACGACGCGTCATCGTTGACCACTACCTGGAACTCGTGGGCCTGACCCGCTTTGCCGAGGCCCTGCCCAAGGAGCTTTCCGGCGGCATGAAGCAGCGCTGCGCCATTGCCCGCGCCTACGCCGTGAACCCGGAAATCCTGCTCATGGACGAGCCCTTCGGCGCCCTCGATGCCCTGACCCGCGTGCACATGCAGGAGCAGCTGCTCGAAACCTGGCTGAAGGAGCGCCGCACCGTCCTCTTCGTCACCCACGACGTCGACGAGGCCGTCTACCTGGCCTCCCGCGTCATCGTCATGGCCGCCCGGCCGGGCCGGATCCACAAGGTCATTCCCGTGGATCTGCCCTACCCGCGCACCGCGGACATCCGGCTGACCGACGAGTACGCCAAGCTCCGTGCCGAGGTCTGGGAGTCCGTCTACCACCAGCCGGCCGCCCACGGGGCCGACGACCAGCACTGAGTTCCACCCGCATTCAGCTCTCTCTTTCCTCCCGTTCGCACCCCCATGTCAGGAGACATCCATGTCCAACGCCCTCTCCCGCCGCAATTTTGTCCACCTGTCCGCGAGCGCTGCAGCCATCGCCATGCTGGCGGCCTGCTCCTCCGGCACGAAGGACGCCGCCAGCGGGGACGCCGCCGCGAAGCCCACCTCCCCCATCAAGGTTGGCTACATTGCCGACTACAACGGCGCGGCTCTGATGGCCGTGGCCGACCAGGAAGGCATCTGGGCCAAGAACGGTCTGAAGCCGGAGTACATCCCCTTCACCAACGGCCCGCTGGCCATCCAGGCCCTGGGCACCTCCAACGTTGACGTTGCCTACATTGGTTCCGGCGCCCTGTGGCTGCCGGCCTCGGGCAAGGCGGAGATCTGGGCGATCAACTCCATCTCCAATGCGGACCGCGTGCTGGCCCAGTCCGGGTTCAACTCGCTGGCCGATCTGAAGGGCAAGAAGGTGGGCGTCCCCGCCGGCACCTCCGGGGACCAGCTGCTGGATCTGGCGCTCAAGCGCGAGGGCCTCAAGCGTGAGGACTTCGAGATCGTCACCATGGACGCCCCCACCACCGTGGCGGCCTTTGCCGCGGGCCAGATCGACGGCGCAGCCCTCTGGTACCCGCTGATCGACACCCTGAAGAAGTCCAAGCCGGACCTGAAGGAGCTGGCCAGCAATGAGGACTTTGTCGATGAGCTGACCTTCCCGAGCTCGTTTGTGGCACAGGCCGGCCGCTCGGCCAAGGATGGCGCGCTGGCGAAGAACTTTGTCGCCGTCGTCAAGGCCGCCAACGACTACCGCCATGACAACCAGGACAAGACCATTGCCGCCACGGCCAAGTTCCTCAAACTCAAGGAAGCGGACATGAAGGCCCAGGCCTCGGTGGCGAAGCTCTTCACCTCTGCCGAACTGGTGGATCTGACCAACAAGGGCACCGTTGACACCTGGTTGAAGGGCCTGCAGGAGCAGTTTGTGGCCGCCGGCAAGATCACCGAGGTCGCCGACCCCAAGAAGTTCTACATGTCCACCGTCTACACCGGCTCCTAAGAGGCTCCCCACTCCATGTCTTCCACCATGTCTTCCGCTTCGCACCAGACCGGCGCCCGCCAGAACATTCTGTTCCTCATGACGGACCAGCAGCGCATCGACACCCTGGGGTGCTACGGCAATACGGCCGGGCATACCCCGCACCTTGATGCGCTGGCGGCCCGGGGCACCACCTTTGACCGGGCCTACACGCCCACGGCCATCTGCACCCCCGCGCGCGCCAGCCTGCTCACCGGCCTGCAGCCGTTTGAGCATGGCCTGCTGGCCAACTATGAATGGAACTCCGGGCATCGGGAGGAACTGCCCGACGGCGTCCCGACGTTCTCCGGCGCCCTCGCCGGCCAGGGCTACCGCCTGGGCCATGTGGGCAAGTGGCATGTGGGCAGGCACCGTGGACCGGATTTCTATGGTTTTGAGGGCGAGCACCTTGCCGGCGCCCTGAACGTCTTTGACCACCCGGACTACACCGCGTGGCTGGCGGAGAACGGCTTCCCGGAGTTCTCCATTTCCGAGCCGATCTACACCACGCGCGGCGACGGCAGCCAGGGCCACCTGATTGCCGGCGTCACCGACCAGCCCACCGAGGCCAGCTTTGAGGCCTATCTGGCGGATTCCACCATCGCCAAACTGCGCGAGTTCGCAGCCGATGGTGGCGGCACCGCGGATGGGCAGCCGTTCTTCCTCTCCTGCCACATCTTCGGACCCCACTTGCCCTACTTGATCCCTAGGAAGTGGTACGACCTGGTGGATCCGGCCGTGGTGGAACTGCCAGGCTCCTTCGCCGAGACGTTCAATGGCAAGCCGCTGGTGCAGCAGACCTATGCGGACTACTGGTCCACGGACTGTTTCAGCACCGAGGAGTGGAAGAAGCTCACGGCCGTGTACTGGGGCTATGTCTCGATGATCGACTTCCAGATCGGCCGCATCCTGGCGGTCCTTCAGGAGCTGGGCCTGACGGACTCGACGGCTGTCATGTTCACCGCGGACCACGGCGAGTTCACGGGCGCCCACCGGCTCAACGACAAGGGCCCGGCCATGTACGAGGACATCTACCGGATCCCGGCGATCCTGGCCGTCCCCGGGGCCACGGGCCGCCACGACGACCACTTTGTGTCGCTGCTGGACTTCACGGCCACCTTCTGCGAGATCGCCGGTGCCGATGCCTCTGGAATCCGCGGGCGCAGCCTGCTGCCACTGGCGGCCGGCGAAGCGGTTGAGGATTGGCGCGAGGACATCCTGTGCGAATTCCACGGGCACCACTTCCCCTATGCCCAGCGCATGCTGCGCAACAAGAGCGTGAAGTACATCGCCAACCCCGAGGGGATCGATGAGTTCTACGACCTTCTTGCCGACCCGCATGAACTGAACAATGTGGTGGACGTCCCCGCCTACCGCAATCACGTGGCCACCATGCGCCGCACCATGTACCGCCAGCTGGTGGCGCGTGGGGACAAGTTTGCCCAGTGGCTCGCCTTCGCCGGCGACATCCCCGAGGCCGAACGCGTCCGCCCTGTTACAGCCGTCGAGCGCTTCATCAGCTGACGGCCCATCCCACCCAAGGATGCCTCCAGTGGTCCACCTTTATCCAGAAAAGGCGTGATGCAGTGAAGAGATTCAAAACTCGGAGCCAGGCTGTGCTCGGTTCCCTGGCAAGCCTGGGGGTTGTGGCGGCGCTGCTGCCGGCCATGCTCGCCCCAGCGGCACCGGCGCAGGCCGCGGCCCCACCCAACCTGGCCCTGGGGGCCACGGCAACGGCGTCGAGCATTGAAACGGCGCTGCCGGGCAACACGGCGGCGATGGCCATCGACGGCCAGTCCGGCACCCGCTGGTCATCCACCTACGTCGATGCCACGTGGCTGCAGATTGAACTGCCGGCTGCCAGCCCCATCGACCATGTCAAACTGGTCTGGCCCAATGCCGCCGCGCGCAAATACGCCCTGCAGACGTCGCTGGATGGCACCAGCTGGACCACGGCCAGGGACATGACGTCCACGACCGGCCCGGGCAGGACCGACGCGCTCGACAATCTGGGGGTCGCCTCCGCGAAGTTCGTCCGCATGCTCGGGGCTACGCGGTGGTCCACCTTTGGCTATTCAATCTCGGAGTTTGAAATCTACGCTGTACCTGCCCCCGTCAAGCCCGCCGGCGTGAATCTGGTGCCCGCACCTGTGGACCTGATGGCTGGCACGGGCACCTTCACCCTGGCCGCCGACAGCCGCATCGTGGCCTCCGGCGCCGCCATGGCCCCGGCCTCGTATCTGGCCCAGATCGCCCGCCGCAGCACCGGATTTGCGCTGCCCATCGTGGACGGTCCGGCCACGTCCAAGGACGTCGAGATCGTCGCCGCCGCCGGCAGCGGCCCCGCTGTCAAGACCGGCGGCTACCTCCTGTCCACCGGTTCCAACGGCGCGAAGATCAGCGCCAACGACGCCGAGGGCGCCCTCAACGGTGTGCAGACCTTGCGCCAGCTGCTCCCGCAGTGGATCGAATCGACGTCGGTGGTTTCCACGGCGTGGACAGCGCCCGGAGTGCAGATCACCGACTACCCCCGCTACCAGCACCGCGGTGTGAGCGTGGATGTCGCCCGGTCGTTCTTCACTGTCGAGAACATCAAGGAGTACATCGACAACGCCGCGCAGTTCAAGATGAACCGCCTGCACCTGCACCTGACGGATGACCAGGGTTGGCGCATCGCCATCGACCAGCCGGCGTCGAACCCCTCCACCATCAACTACGGCGATCTCACCGCCATCGCCGGCGCGACGGCCATGACGTACAACGATGCCGGCGTCCTGATGGGCACCGAGCTGGGCAAGGCCGGCTTCTACACGAAGGACGACTACCGCGAGATTGTCCGCTATGCGGGCGTCAACGGCATGGTGGTGGTCCCCGAGATCGACCTGCCCGGCCACACCAATGCGGCACTGCACTCGATCCCGCAGCTGAACTCCGCCGGTTCCAAGCCCACCCTGGCCGCCGGCGCCACCACTGTTCCGCACAACGGCACGGGCAATGTGGGCTATTCCTCCCTGGATGCCAACAACGCCGCCACCTACGAGTTCACCAAGCATGTTCTGGCCGAAATCGCCGCGATGACGCCGGGCCCGTACGTCCACATGGGCGGCGACGAATCCCACTCCACCTCCCACGATGACTACGTCTCCATGGTCAACCAGATCAGCGGCCAGATCGCAACCACCGGCAAGACGGCCATCGCCTGGAACGAGGCCAGCTCCGCGTCGCTGCCTGCCGGCTCCGTGATCCAGTTCTGGAATGGCAACACGGCCTCCACCGCCGCCACCGTGCTCGCACGGGACCTGAAGGTGATCCTCTCCCCCGCGGCCAACACCTACATCCCGCAGAAACAGGACAACGCCCAGTCAGCGGGCGGAACCTGGGCCTGTGGCGGCCCCTGCACCCTGGCAACCCACTACAACTGGAACCCGGGAACCTACCTTCCCGGTGTGGGCGAGGACCGCGTGCTCGGCGTGGAAACCGTGCAGTGGGGCGAATGGCTCCGCGGCATGGACCAGGTGCAGGAGTACCAATTCCCGCGCCTGCTGGCCACGGCTGAAGTTGGCTGGACCCCGCAGGTCGAGCGCGACTACACCGATTTCAGCAAGCGCGCCGCAGCACTGGGCGGGCGGATGCAGCTGGAAGGCATCAACTACTTCCGCACCGCGGGCCTGGACTGGACGACGTCGGCTCCGGCCCCCGCACTGGACCCCGCTCCGGCGCCGGATTCCAGCCTCACGGGCACCTCGCCCGTGGACCTGCAGATCCCCACCGCTGGCTTCTTCGGCGGCGAGCGGCTCACGGCCCGCAACCTCCCGGCCAATGCCTGGGTGTTCCTATCGGTCCACTCGGACCCGGTGGACATCGGCTGGGTGCGCACCAATGCAGCCGGCGACGCACCGTTCACGGTGCCCGGCACGCTCACCAAGGGCACGCACACGCTGGCCGCCCAGGCCGCGGATGGTTCGGTGCTGGGCTTTGACGACCTGGAGTTTGCGGTCGTCGATGTGCCCACGCCTACTCCCACGGCCACGCCGACGGAAACGGCCACACCCACGGCGACGCCGACGGCCACCGCCACGGCAACAGCCACGGCCACTCCGAGCGCAACGGCCACTCCGTCCGCCACCGCCTCGGCGACGGCGACGGCAACATCCACGCCGTCCGCCACCACCCCGGGCACCGGTTCCTCCGCCGGCTCCCTGAGCACCGGCGCTGCAGCTCCGGGCGAGTCCATGTCGGCCAGCGGAAGCGGCTTCAAGCCGGGCAGCACCGTGGTGTTCACCCTGCACTCGGAGCCGATGGAGCTGGGCCAGGCCGTAGCCGATGCCAACGGCAATGCCTCCCTGGTGTTTGTGCTGCCGGCCGCCGCGGCCCACGGGGACCACCATGTAGTCCTTGAGGGTGTTGACACCAACGGCGCCCCCGCCAGCGTGGCCCTGCCTTTGACCGTCGGCCCGGCTGCCTCCGGCGCCACCACCGAAGGAACCTCCGCGGCCACCACCGGCGCAGCGGCGGACGCAGCCGGCGGACAGCTGTCCAGCACCGGTTTCAACAGCTCGCTGCTGGGAGGTGCACTCCTTCTGGCAGCAGCCGGCGCCGTGGCACTCGCTCTGAACCGCCGCAGCATCCGCAGCCACTAGGAATCTACTGAATTGGCGGGGCCCGGCCCGTGCTTCCCTTCCCTTGGTGGTCGTGGGCATCGAACGGCGGCCGTGGTGGACTGTTTCAGGTCTTCCCGCGGCCGCCCGGGAAGCTGTTCGTGGCGCGGCGGTGGGGCACCGGGCTGCGCCCAATGGCAGATCATGGGCCTGCGCCCCGGCAACGCCCCGGAGGCCGTGATGGACTCCGCCGTCGCCGCCATCGGGTCCATCCACGTGGTGGAGGCCAACCAGCTGGACCTGGTGGCCGGCATTCCGCGGATCACTGTTCGATTCATGGTGGAATCCACCGAGTACACGGCGGAGAATCTGCACGCACTCAATGCCGGGGCAGCGATGCGGCATGCCGTGGAAACGGTGGCCGTGGCGGGGCGGCTGGCCATGTTGCGCCGCAACCGCGGCAAATGGATGCCGCTGCGCTGACTTCGTCCGCCGCTTGAGGCAGGGGCCGCCGTGCTCCGCGCTGTGCCGCGATCGCTGGAACGGAGTGTCGCTGTAGGGGCTGCTTCGGAAGCTCTGGACGGCAGCTACCGCGGAATCCTTACTCAAACATCTGTTCTAATCAGCAAACATGGAATAGAATAAGATCATGAGCGTTCCGGTCGGCAGTTCCGGTGGCGCCGCCACCACGGCAGGGCCGACGATGGCGGAGCAATTGGCCGCGCTGAGGCTCCCCACCCTGCCACCGGCCGCCCCCGGCACCCGTGGCGAAGCCCTTGCCGGCACCCCCGGCGAAGCACGTGGCGCCCTTGGGGCGGTGCGGGCGGACTACGGCGCCTGCGTTGACGCCCTCGCCGAGGTCGCAGCCCTCGAATCCCGGGTAGCGGCCTGCAAGGCCGCCCTGATTGACAGGCTCGCCGCCGCCGGCACCACCGAAGCAGCGGCCCTGGGCTTCGACACCCGGCAGCAGGGCATCGGCGACGCCTCCACCACCGCGGAACTGGCCACCGTGTTGTGCATCCCGGAACGGAGCGCCGCCAACCTGCGGGCCCAGTGCGTGGCGCTCGTACGCGAGCACCCCCACACCCTTCACGCCCTGGGGGCGGGCAGGTTCTCCTGGCAGCACGCCCTCGCCATCCTGGACCAGGCCCTCTCCATCCAGAACGTGCCCGACATGCCCCGGGACGTGGTCGACGCCTTCGAACGCGACCTGGTCGAGGCCGCCTGCGGGGTGACGGTGACCCGGTTCACCGCCGCGGCCAACCGCCGCCGTGAACGCCTGCACCCCGAGAGCATCCAGACCCGGGCCGCGGCGGCGCGTGAGGGCAGGTGCCTGGACCTGCAGCCGGGCCGGGACGGCATGTCCTACCTGGGCCTGTACCTGCCCGCCGAAACGGCCCAGGCCGTGTGGAACCACGCCACCGCCGCCGCCCGCGCCCTGCAGGGCCCCGCGGAGCCGCGCACCCTGGCCCAGCTGCGCCTGGACGTCGCCGCGGCCCTGCTGCTGGGCCTGGAGACGGCCGACGCCAAGGCCGGGCACCCGGCACCCCGGGCCCAGATCCTTCTCACCGTGCCCATCCTGTCCCTGCTGGGCGTCTCCGACGGGCCGGCCGAGCTGGAGGGGTGCGGGCCCGTCCCGGCCTCGATCGCCCGCCGGCTGGCCGCGCAGGCCCCCTCGTTCCAACGCCTGCTCACGGACCCGCACAGCGGGGAGCCGGTGGCGCTCTCACCGGGCACCTACCGGGTCAGCGAGGCCATGCGGGCCTGGCTGCGGGCCAGGGACAGGACCTGCACGTTCCCCGGCTGCACCACCGTCACCGCGGACACCCAGCTGGACCACCTGCTGGCCTGGGAACACGGCGGAAAAACCCGCGAGGACAACCTGGCCAGCGAATGCCCCAAACACCACCTCGTCAAACACCATAAGGACGGGAAGACCCGCACCGGCCCCACAAAGACAAACCCCCAGAAAACAAAACAGGGAGGAAGCGGTCCCGCCGGGCCCGGGATCCGGGGCTGGACACCGCAGATGACCGAGACCGGGCGCCCGGGCTGGACCTCACCCGCCGGCCGCTACTACCCGCCCGAACCGTTGGACACCACCCCGCCCGAGTACCCGCACTGGCTTCAGGACAGCATCACCCGGTCGACGGGCGCCACCGACTACAGCATCCTCGAGCACGCCCTCACCGTACGCCTCACCGGATGACGTGCGGCGGGACGGGCGAGGGACAGGCCGCGGCCGAAGTGAAGTCCGGCGTGGGAGTACCCACCCATCTGGTGCCGGATCCTCCCAGCATCAGGCCAGGCGGCGGCACCAGAAAGGCCGCACTGCCCGACACATTCGTCGGGCAGTGCGGCCTTGGCTGTTTGCGGGAGTGCTACACCCCGGCCGGTTCCAGCTCCTTGCGGGGCGCGGCGCCGTCGTCGGCCACCGGAGCCTCCTCATGCTCCATCAGCGATGATTCGTCGAAGGGCTCCAGTTTGTCCAGCACCCGGGACACCTTCTCGGCGTCGATCTCCTTCACCCAGGTGCCCATCAGCAGCGTGGCCACGGCATTGCCGGTGAAGTTGGTCAGGGCGCGGGCCTCGGACATGAAGCGGTCGATCCCCACGATGAAGGACACTCCGCCCACCAGGTCCGGACGGTGCGCGGCCAGACCGCCGGCCAGCGTGGCCAGCCCGGCACCGGTGACGCCGGCGGCGCCCTTGGAGGCGATGACCATGAACACCAGCAGGCCGATCTGCGCGGCGATGTCCAGCGGCTTGCCCATGGCATTGGCGATGAACAGGGACGCCATGGTCAGGTAGATGGCTGTGCCGTCCAGGTTGAAGGAGTAGCCCATCGGGACGGTGATGCCCACCACCGGCTTGGACACACCAAGGTGCTCCATCTTGGCGATCAGCCGCGGCAGGGCGACGTCGGAGGAGGAGGTGGAGACGATCAGCAGGTACTCACGTCCCAGGTAGCGCATCAGCTTGAAGATGTTCACGCCGGTCACCAGCTTCAGGAGCCCGCCCAGGATCACGACGATGAACAGCGCGCAGGTCAGGTAGAAGGCGAACATCAACAGGGCCAGCGAGCCCACGGCCTTCCAGCCGGTCAGGGCGACGACGGCGGCGATGGCGCCGAACGCACCCACGGGGGCCAGCCACATGATCATCATCAGGATCCGGAACACTACGGCCTGCAGGTGGGCGATGCCGGTCAGCACGGCCTTGCCCGTCTTGCCCAGCCGCTGCAGCGCAAAACCCGTGAGCAGTGCGATCAGCAGCGTCTGCAGTATGTTGCCGGTGGTCAGCGCCGAGAACATCGTGGTGGGGATGATGCCCAGGACGAATTCCTGCGTGCTGCTGGCCTCGGCGGTGGTCTTGTAGACGGCGTCCTGCAGGTGCAGCCCGGCGCCGATCGGCACAAAGTTGCCCACCACCAGCCCGATCGCCAGGGCGAAGGTGGACATCGCGGCGAAGTAGACCAGCACCAATCCACCCACCTTGCCCACGGTGGCGGCCTTGGCGATGGAGCCGATGCCCAGCACGATGGTGCAGAAGATGATGGGGGTGATCATCATCTTGATCAGTGAGATGAACCCGTCACCCAGCGGCTTGAGCTGCGCGGCAAAGCCGTCCTTGCCGGGGAAGAGAAGGCCGACGGCGACGCCGAGCACGACGGCGGCGATGACCGCCAGGTACAGCCAATGGGTCCTGTCCAATCCGCGGCGGCGAACCGGGGCCTGCACTGCTGACTCTCCACGTTGAGAGCTCATGGTCACTCCTATTTTCTGGCTTGGTCCCGGCCCGCTGGGTTGGAACTAGGCTGGTGGGTGCGGTGGTGGTTCCGCTTCTGTTCAACAGTGGCCCCGATTGTGACAAACATCACCCTTGCGGTCATATTGGTCATGGGAAGCCGCGCTGGCACCCGGACAGCAGCAGGAAAGGGTACGACGATGTACTTTTCACGGTGGAGCCTCGCGCGCCGCCTCTTTATGGGCAATCTGCTCTTTGTCCTGGCCGTCACGGCGGTGGTCTCGACAGTGGTGCTGCTGGATGCCCGCGGCCGCACCTACAGCCAGGCGGCCGAGCGGATGCTCTCCATCGCCACCTCCATTGCCGACAGCCCGCTCGTTGAACAGGCGGCGCTCTCCCCCGACCCCTCCGCACTGCTGCAGCCCTACGCGCTGGAGGTGATGGCGGATGCCAGGGCCGATTTCATCACCATCATGGCCCCGGACCGCACCCGCTGGACCCACCCGGATCCGACCCAGCTGGGGAAGCCGTACATCGGCTCCGTGGATGAGGCCCTGGCCGGCCACAGCTACACCGAGACCACCCAGGGGACGCTGGGCCCCTCCGTGCGCGCCATCGTCCCGGTCAAGGATTCCGCCGGCACCGTCGTCGCGATGGTGGCCGCGGGCGTCACCGTCAGCACCCTGGATGTTGCGCTGAACGCCCGCCTGCCCGCCATTGCGGGCATGGCCCTGGCCCTGATGGCGGGCGGCTCCCTGCTCGCCTGGCTGCTGGGCCGGTACCTGCGCCGCGTCACGCTGGGCTGGGGTCCGGAACGGCTGGGCCAGCTCTTTGCCTACTACGAATCGGTGCTGCACAGCGTGCGGGACGGCCTGGTGCTGGTGGATCCGCGCGGGGAACTGGTGATGTACAACGACCAGGCGGCGGCACTGCTGGGCATCGAAGCGCCGACTGATGGGCGGCGGGCTCCCCAGCTGGACACACTGGAGCTGACGCCCAGCCTGGCGGAATTGCTGCGCAGCGGCCGCACCGCCGTCGACGAACTCCATCTGACGCCGACCCGGCTGCTGGTGGTGTCCCAGCACGAGGCCCGCCCACCCGGCGCACCGGCACGCCGGGGCCAGAACAAGGCCGCCGGCACCGTGGCAACGCTGCAGGACCACACGGCCCTGAAGGCACTCGACGACGAACTGCGCTCCTCCAAGACGCTCACCGATGCCCTGCGCGCCCAGACCCATGAGCACGCCAATCGGATCCACACGCTGGTCTCCCTGCTGGAACTGGGCCGCACCCAGGAAGCCCTGGACTTTGCCACGGCTGATCTGGCCCTGAGCCAGCGCCTGGCGGACAACGTGCTCAACGGCGTCGACGAGCCTGTGGCCAGCGCCCTGCTGATGGGCAAGATCTCCCAGGCCTCCGAGCGCGGCATCGACCTCCGCGTCAACGTCGACGCCGGCGTCCATGCACAGCCGCCCGGGGGCGCCCTGGGCGCCCACGACATGGTCACCATTTTGGGCAATCTCATCGACAATGCACTCGATGCGGCGGCGGCAGGCACCGCACCACGCTGGGTGGAGGTGTCCATCGGCCATCAAGCGCAGGCCCTGGTGCTGACCGTGGCGGACAGTGGCGGCGGGCTGGACTCCGACGCCGCCGGGCGGCTGCTCCGGCTGGGGTACACCACCAAGGGCGACGGCGGCTACGGCCACGGCATCGGTCTGGCACTCGTCCACCAAACGGTCCAGCATCTGGGCGGCACCCTGTCCATGGAAAGCAGCCCGGGCGCCGTCTTCACCGTGGTGCTGCCCGACCCATCCGCCGGTTCCACCGCAAGGCCCGGCCCTTCATCTGCACAGGAGCCCTTTGATGAGTACTGAACCCGCCGGCGATCCAGCCATCCGCGTCCTGGTGGTGGACGATGAGCCCATTGCCGCCGACGCCCACGCCGCCTACGTCCGGCGGATGGAGGGATTCGCCCTGGCCGCTGTGGCCCACGACGGCCAAGGCACGCTGCATGCGCTCAAGGATGCCGCAGCAGCAGGAGCCCCCATCCAGCTGATCCTGCTGGACATGAACCTGCCGGATCTGCACGGCCTGGACGTCAGCCGCCGCATCCGCAGTGCCGGCTACGGGGTGGACATCATTGCCATCACCGCTGTGCGCGAACTGGCCATTGTCCGCGGCGCCGTCAGCGCCGGGATCGTCCAATACCTGATCAAGCCCTTCACCTTTGCCGCCTTTGCCGAGAAGCTGGCCAACTACCGCCAGTTCCGCCGGCAATTGGAAAGCCAGGGGCAGCCGGCGTCCCAGAGCGACGTCGATTCGGCCTTTGCCAGCCTGCGCACCCCCGGCGAGACTCCCCTGCCGAAGGGGCTGTCCCAGGATTCACTGGACTCCGTCGCCGCCCTGCTGCGCAGCGGCGGGCGGCCGGTGTCGGCCACCGAGGCCATGGCGGAACTGGGCATGTCCCGGGTGACGGCACGCCGGTACCTCGAGTTCCTCGCCGAGTCCGGCAAGGCCCGAAGGGCCTCGCGCTACGGCACCGGAGGGCGCCCGGAAAGCGAGTACCACTGGATTGGCTGAGCCCTCCGGTGGTGCGTGTCGCGTCCCCTTGTAGGCCTCCTCCTCTGCCACGCTGGTTGAAATTGACAATTACGTCACACTGATTTGACGTAAAGGTAATCCTAAGTAAGGTTAGCCTGTGCTCTTTTCGAGCGCCACTACTACCGACAGCAAGGATTCCCCAGTGACACCGCTGCCCCCTGTACACGATCTGACAGACCCCACTTCCGAGTTCAGCACCGGCGTGGAACGCGCCCTTGCCGCCACGGGATATTTGTTCAACTCCGCCAACAGCGCCCGCTACGTTGCCGATGTCCTCCAAAGCGTGAATCTGGTGGCCACCACCGTGGCCCGCACCACCGCCCCCTTCACCGGCGCCACCCCGGCCGAGCTCCGGGCGCGCGTGGCCGCCGTCGATCTTGACACTCCTTTGGCGGACACCACTGCCGCCCTGGCGGAGCTTGAACCCATCTATCTGCGCGACGCCGTCTACTTCCATGACAGCCGCTACGCCGCACACCTGAACTGCCCCGTCGTCATCCCCGCCCTGGCGGGCGAGGCCGTGCTGTCAGCCATCAATTCCTCCCTCGACACCTGGGACCAGAGTGCCGGTGCCACGATGATCGAACGGCGCCTCATCGACTGGACCGCCGAACGGTTGGGCCTGGGTCCGGACAGCGACGGCGTCTTCACCAGCGGCGGCACGCAGTCGAACCTGCAGGCCATGCTCATCGCCCGAAACCACGCCGTGTCCCGGCTCCGGCTGGATCCGGACGCCGCGGGCAAGCGGTTGCCCGCCCTACTGGACACGCTGCGCATCTTCACCTCCGAGGCCAGCCATTTCAGCATCAGCAAGTCCGCCTCGATGCTGGGCCTGGGCTACGACGCCGTCGTCAGCATCCCCACCGACGCGGACCGCCGGATGGACACCACGGCGCTGGCCGCGGAACTGGCCATCTGCCAGGCCGAGGGTCTGGTGCCCATGGCCATTGTCGCTACGGCCGGTACCACCGATTTCGGCAGCATCGACCCGCTGCGCGAACTGGCGGCGCTAAGCCGCGCCTACGGCAGCTGGTTCCATGTCGACGCCGCCTATGGTGGCGGTCTGGCCGTGTCCAACCGCCACCGGCACCTGATCGACGGCGTCGAGCTGGCGGATTCCGTCACCATCGACTTCCACAAGACCTTCTTCCAGCCGGTCTCCTCCAGCGCCATCCTGGTCCGCCACGGCGCCACCCTGGGGCATGTCACCTACTACGCGGACTACCTCAACCCCGAAAGCGCCGCCAGGGCCGACATACCCAACCAGGTGGACAAGAGCATCCAGACCACCCGCCGCTTCGACGCGCTCAAGCTCTGGCTGACGCTGCGCACCATGGGCGCCGAGGGCATCGGCGCCCTGCTGGACGAGGTCATCGATCTGGCCGCGCGGGCCGGCGGCCTGCTGGCGGCGGACGAGGACTTTGAGCTCGCTGCGGACCCGGCGCTGAGCACCCTGGTGTTCCGCTACAAGCCCGCCTGCATGGACGACGACGAGGCCGATGACATCAACCCGCGCATCCGCGCCGCGGTGTTTGCCTCCGGCGAGGCGGTGGTGGCCGGCACCAAGGTGGACGGCCGGCACTACCTGAAGTTCACCCTGCTCAATGCCAACACAACCCTGGGCGACCTGCGGGCGATCATCGATCTGCTGCGGCGCACCGGCGCCTCGCTCCGCGCCGCCACAGCGCTTTCAGGCTCTGCCGTTTCCACCTCGGCTGTCTCCGGCGGTGCGGCATGAGCGCCGGCACGGCAGGCGGCGAGCGCATCTTTGACATTGCCGGCATCGGCGTGGGGCCCTTCAACCTCGGACTGGCCGCGCTGACGGCGCCATTGGAGGAGCTTGACGCCGTCTTCCTGGAACGGCGGGACGGCTTTGACTGGCACCCGGGCATGATGCTCGAATCGGCGCACCTGCAGGTGCCGTTCATGGCCGATCTGGTGACCATGGCGGACCCCACCTCGCCGTACTCCTTCCTGAACTTCCTCAAGGAAACCGGCCGCCTGTACCCGTTCTACATCCGGGAAAACTTCTACCCGCTGCGAGCGGAGTACAACGCCTACTGCCAGTGGGTGGCCGGCCAGCTGCCGCAGGTGCACTTCGGCATGGAGGTGCGGTCCATTGACTACCACGACGGCGTCTACACCGTCCACAGCCAGGGGCCGGAAGGTCCCCGGCGTGTGAGGGCCCGCAATCTGGTCCTCGGAACCGGCACGGCCCCCTACGTTCCCGCCGCTGCGGCGGGCGTGCTGGCGGCCGGCGGCGTGGTGCTGCACAACGCCGACTATCTGGCCCGCAAGGCCGAGCTCCAGCGCCAGCCCAGCATCACCATTGTGGGCAGCGGCCAAAGCGCCGCGGAGATCTACTACGATCTGCTGTCCGAGATCGACGTCCACGGCTACCAGCTCAACTGGGTGACGCGCTCCGGCCGTTTCTTCCCGTTGGAGTACACCAAACTGACGCTGGAGATGACCTCGCCCGAATACGTCGACTATTTCCATGCCCTGCCGGCGCAGACCCGGGACCGGTTGAACGCGGGCCAGAAGAATCTGTACAAGGGCATCGACGAGGCCCTGATCAACGACATCTACGATCTGCTCTATGCCAAGAGCCTGGCCGGTCCGGTGCCCACCACCCTGTTGACCCATGCGGCCCTCACCGGCGCCGAGTACAGCCCGGCCGAGGGGATGCACCGGCTCTCGCTGCGCCACGCGGAGCTGGCGGAGGATTTCACCCTGGACAGCGCCGCCGTCGTGCTGGCCACCGGGTACACCTACCGGGAGCCGGCCTTCCTGGCCGGCATTGCGGACCGCATCCGCCGCGATGCCCAGGGCAGGTTCGACGTCGATCGGAACTATGGCATCGGCACGGCCGGGGACATTTTTGTCCAGAACGCCGAGCTGCACACCCACGGCTTTGCCACACCGGATCTGGGCATGGCCGCCTACCGCAACTCGGCCATCATCAGAGCGGTCGGCGGCGCGGAGGTCTACCCCGTGGAGCGCAGCATCGCCTTTCAGCAGTTCGGCGTACCGGCCCGGGTGGAGGTGATGGCATGAGCTTCACCTTCCGGGCCGTCGATCCCGCCGGCGACGCAGGGCTGCTGCACAGCTGGGTGGTCCAGGATTATGCACGGTTCTGGGGCATGGGCTCCGCCACCGTGGCCGACGTCGAACGCGAATATGCACAAATCCAGGCCAGCGGCCACCACCAGGCACGGCTGGGCCTTGACGAGGGGACGCCGGCGTTCCTGATGGAACGCTACGACCCTGCCCAGTCACCGTTGGCCGGGCTTTATGACGGGCGTCCGTCGGATGTCGGCATGCACCTGCTGGTCTCCCCTCCGGATGTGCCCCGCCCTGGATACACCACCGCCGTCATGGCGGCAGTGCTGGCGGAGCTCTTCACCGACCCGGGCGTCGACCGCGTGGTGGTGGAACCGGACTCCGCCAACCTGAAGATCCATGCGCTCAATGAACGACTGGGCTTCCGCAAACACTCCCTCATCCAGCTGCCGGACAAGGAGGCCAGGCTGAGCCTGTGCACCCGGGGGCAGTTCGACGGCGCCCGCCGCCTGCTGGCCGGACACCGGTTGGCCGCAATCCCCACCGCCGCACCACTGGAAGGATCTCCCGCATGAGCGCCACCACCATCGACTCCCCCGCCGCCGTGGCAACCGCCCCGGCCGGAGCCGTCGCCCACCTCACCCCCGCCCGCTGGGCCGCCGCCAACCGGCACCTGGTGCGCAAGGCACTTGCCGAGTTCTCGCACGAGCGCCTGCTCACCCCGCAGCGGGTGGGCGCACCTGCCCCCGCCGGCCAGGCTCTCCCCAGCGGCGGGCCTGCGGAGTACCGGCTGGCGGACGACGGCGGCACCGTCGAGTACCGTTTCAGCGCACGGCTGCTGCAGCTTGACCACTGGGCCATCGACCCGGAGTCGATCCGCAAGATGGATCTCGGCGGCCGGGACCTTCCCGTGGATGCACTGGACTTCATTGCCGAGTTCCGTGGGTCGCTGGGCATTGACGCCGCCATGCTGCCCGTCTACCTGGAGGAGGTCTCCAGCACCCTGGCGAGCCATGCCTACAAGCAGGCCGCCGGCGCCCCGGATTCGGAGCTGCTGGCCGCCGGCCCGAGCGGCGGGGCGGATCCTGCCGCAGACTTCCAGCTGGTGGAACGGTCCATGACGGAGGGCCACCCGTGCTTTGTCGCCAACAACGGCCGGCTCGGGTTCGGCATCCACGACTATCGGGCCTTCGCCCCGGAGACGGGTGCACCCGTCCAGATCCAGTGGCTGGCGGTGCACAGCAGCAAGGCCGTCTTCACCGCGAGCGCCGGTCTGGGCTACCGGGCCCATCTTGAGGCGGAGCTGGGCGCCGCCGTCCTGGCATCCTTCGATGCCCTGCTGTGTTCCCGGGGTCTGGCCCCGGCGGACTACCTGCTGATGCCTGTGCATCCCTGGCAGTGGGAGAACAAGATCGCCGTCACCTTCGCCGCCGAGATCGCCGCCCGCCACATCGTCCATCTGGGGGCCGGGCAGGACCTCTACCAGGCACAGCAGTCCATCCGGACCTTTTTCAACAACTCGGCCCCGGCCAAGTGCTACGTCAAGACGGCCATGTCTGTGCTGAACATGGGGTTCATGCGGGGTCTCTCGCCCCAATACATGAAGGCCACCCCGGCCATCAACGATTGGCTCTACGAGCTGATCAATGCCGACAGCACCCTGGGGCACCACGGACTGGCCATGCTGCGCGAAAGCGCCGCCATTGGCTACCACAACGCCTACTACGAGAACGCCTCGGAGCATGGCTCCCCCTACCGCAAGATGCTCTCCGCCCTGTGGCGGGAAAGCCCACTGCCGCTGCTCAAGGAGGGGCAGCAGCTGGCCACCATGGCCTCCCTGCTGCATGTGGACGCCGACGGCGTTCCGTTGGCCTCGGCGCTCATCCGCCGCTCGCGGCTGGGCGCGGCCGAGTGGCTGCGCCGCTACCTGCACGCCTACCTGGTGCCGGTGGTCCACTGCCTCTACCGCTACGAACTGGCCTTCATGCCCCATGGGGAGAACGTCATCCTGGTGCTGGAGGACGGTGTGCCGGTGCGGGCCATCATGAAGGACATCGGCGAGGAGATCGTCCTGATGGGAGATCTCGTGGCGGTGCCTCAGGAGATCGCCCGGATCAAGGCGGAGATCCCCGAGTCCGAGATGGTGCTGGCCATCTTCACAGATGTCTTCGACTGCATCTTCCGGTTCCTGGCCGCGATTCTGGTGGAGGACGGACAGCTGGACGAGGACACCTTCTGGGCCACCGTGGCAGCCGCCATCCACGGCTACCAGCAGGACCATCCGGAATTGGCCGATGCCTTCGACAGGCATGATCTCTTTGCCGCCGATTTCGATCTGTCCTGCCTGAACCGCCTGCAGCTGCGCAACAACGCGAACATGCTGGATCTGGCGGACCCCTCCGGCGGGCTGGCCATGGCGGGCAAGCTGGCCAACCCGCTGGCCGCGTTCCGCTGACGGATCGTCCCCATCCCTTCCGCGGCGGTGTCTGGGGCAGCCGCCACCGGGCGGCTGTTCCGAACACCCCCGGCGCGGTTAGCATGGCCCCATGACGGGACAGCAGGGGACGGCACCGGCCATGGCGGGGCGGGCGGCATCGGCATTGCAAGGACGGCGCTACACAGTGCTCGACCACACCTTCTTCGTCGTCGGCGGGGCCTCGGCCATCTGGCTCGCCTATGTGCTGGCGCGGGCCAGCTTCAGCTGGGGCTGGGGGCAGCTGCTGTTCCTGGTACTGTTCTGGGCTCTGGTGGCCTATCTGGTGCTGCCGCGGATCCACCGGATCCTCACCCAGATCTACGTTCCCGCCTACTTCATTGGCCGCACGCGCACCAGCGATGGATTGCTCGGAGACCCCGTCAATCTTGCCTTCCGCGGCAGTGAGGACAGGCTCCGGGCGGCCATGGCCCGGGCCGGGTGGACCCTGGCCGACCAGCTGACCTTTGCCACGGGGTTGAAGATCGTCACCTCCACCTTGCGCAGGCAAAGCTACCTTGAGGCTCCCGTCAGCCCCCTGCTGCTCTTTGGCCGCCAACAGGATTTCGCCTTCCAGCAGGAGGTTGACGGCAGCCCGGGCAAGCGGCACCACATCCGCTTCTGGCGCTGCCCCGACGGCTGGCTGCTCCCCGGCGGCATTCCCGTGGACTGGCTCGCCGCCGGCACCTATGACCGCAGCGTGGGCCTGTCCCTGTTCACGCTGCAGATCACGCACAAGATCGAGGCGGACATCGACGTCGAGCGGGACTATGTGCTGGCCACACTGGCAGCCGGGCCCGAGCCGGTCAGCGTCGAGGTGATCCGCGATTTCTCCACCGGGTACCACTCGCGCAATGGCGGCGGAGACCAGATCGCCACCGACGGCGATCTGCCCATCGTCGACGTCGGAGGCGTCCGTGCCCCGGCGGCCGAACCCGCTGCGGCCAGTCCCAAGCGCCCGCCGTCGACGGTGGCCGGAACCCTGTTCCTGCTGGCCGGCGCCCTTGAGGGTGCCCTGGTGGCGCTGGCGCTGCTGGTGGATCCAGCGGACTTCGCCACCGAGGGCACCGAACCCGCCGAAGCACTGTGGGTTGCGGCCGCGTTTGGACTGCTGACGGTGCTGGAACTCGGCCTGGCTGCTGCGGTGTTCGCCGGCCGGCGGTGGGCCCGGACGCTGGCGATGGCGCTGACCACCCTCACCATCCTCACCCAGGCCGCCCAGACGATGTGGGGCGACCCCGTGACCCCGTTCGAGGTCAACGTCGTGGGCCTCACGCTGGACATCCTGCTGCTGTTGGCCCTGTCCTCGGACAGGTCCCGGCTCTTCGCCAACCGCCGCACCCCAACTAGGTGACAGCTATGACACATTCCGTGGCCCGGAACGTGCGATAACTGTCACTCAGTTGGGGCGGGGCACAGAACGGGACCTGCCGCAGCGGTGGTCCGATGTATACATAAAAGCGATGTTTTGATGAACATTTGGCTTTTTCTCCCATGATGCGCGTTCTATGTATACACTGAAGCTATCCCGCGCATCACGAGGACGCACCTGCAACCCCAGCGATGTGCACCCTGCCCACAACGCAAGGAGACCGCCATGCGTGCCAGCGACAAGGCCTATGCGGCCCTGCGCAGCGACATCATCGAATGGCGCCTGCCGCCGGGATCCGTGCTGGCCGAGGTGGAGCTTTCCGAGCGGCTGGGAGTCTCCCGCACCCCCGTCCGTGAAGCCTTGGCACGGCTCAGCGCCGAGGGGCTGGCCGAGCCGCAGAGCGGCCGCGGCGTGGTGGTCACGGACATTTCCATGGACCATGTGCGTGAGCTCTTTGAGCTGCGGCTGGCCCTGGAATGCCGGGCCGCCGAGCTGGCCTGCGAGCGCGGTGACAGCGACATCTTCCGAGCTCTGCATGACCGGCTGAGCAACGTCGATGCGCTGCTCTCGGAGCAGGATCCGGACCGCCGCGGGTACTACGAGCTCGTGGGCGCCCTGGACAGCGCCATCGACGCCGCCGTGGGCAATGCCTATCTGGCCCAGGCGCTGAAGGGCCTGCGCGTCCACTTGGTGCGCATCCGCCGGCTCTCCCACGACAACACCACCCGGCTGGCCGAGGCCGCCCGGGAGCACGCCACCATTGCCCTGGCCATCGCCAACGGCAGCCCCGCCGTCGCCAGTGCCGCCACCACCGTCCACCTGGACAACAGCCTGCGCCACTTGTTGGCCGCCAACCACTCCTAGACCCACCGCTCCGAGCGAGCAACCCCGAGAGGATCCCCCATGGTTATCCAACACCACGTCCGTGTGTACAAGAGCGAAGAGAACCTGGCCCGCGAGGACCAGCTGGCGCACAAGATCGCCGTCGTCGCCGCCGACCCCGTGGCCGTGGCCGACGACGTCGCCGACATGGTCATCAACCGCGTCATCGACAACGCCTCCGTCGCGATTGCCTCGCTGAACCGCGGCCCCATCGTGGCCGCCCGCGCCCAGGCCCTCAGCCACGCCCCCTCCACCGGCGGCAGCGGCGCCTCCGTCTTCGGCATCGCCGAGAAGGTCTCCCCCGAGTGGGCCGCCTGGGCCAACGGCGTCGCCGTCCGCGAGCTGGACTACCACGACACCTTCCTCTCGGCGGAGTACTCGCACCCGGGCGACAACATCCCCCCGATCCTGGCCGTCGCCCAGCACGTGGGCGCCTCGGGCGCGGACCTGCTGCGCGGCATCACCACCGGCTATGAGATCCAGGTGGATCTGGTGAAGTCCATCTGCCTGCACAAGCACAAGATCGACCACGTCGCCCACCTCGGCCCCTCCGCTGCAGCCGGCATCGGCACCCTGCTGGGCCTGGATGTGGAGACCATCTTCCAGGCCGTCGGCCAGGGGCTGCACACCACCACCGCCACCCGCCAGTCCCGCAAGGGTGAGATCTCCACCTGGAAGGCGCACGCCCCGGCGTTCGCGGGCAAGATGGCCGTGGAGGCCGCCGACCGCGCCATGCGCGGCCAGACCTCCCCCGTGCCGATCTACGAGGGCGAGGACGGTGTCATCGCCTGGATGCTGGACGGCCCCGACGCCGCCTACGAGGTGCCGCTGCCGGCCCCGGGCGAGGCCAAGCGCGCCATCCTGGACACCTACACCAAGGAGCACTCGGCCGAGTACCAGGCGCAGGCCCTGATCGATCTGGCCCGCAAGCTGCACAACGAGCACCCGGAACTGGCCGATGCGGCCACCATTGCTTCGGTGCTGATCAAGACCAGCCACCACACGCACAACGTCATCGGCTCCGGCGCCAATGATCCGCAGAAGTACGATCCCACAGCCTCGCGGGAGACGCTGGACCACTCCATCCCGTACATCTTCACCGTCGCCCTGCAGGACGGCTCCTGGCACCACGTGGATTCCTACACCCCCGAGCGCGCCGGCCGGCCGGACACCGTTGAGCTGTGGCACAAGGTCACCACGGCGGAGGATCCCGAGTGGACCCGCCGGTACCACACCAACGACATCGCCGAGAAGGCCTTCGGCGGCTCCGTGGTCATCACCCTGGCCGACGGCACCGTCATCACCGACGAGATCGCCGTTGCCGACGCCCACCCGCTCGGCGCCCGGCCCTTTGCCCGCGCGCAGTACATCGCCAAGTTCCGCACCCTGGCCGAAGGCCTGGTGGAGCCGGCGGAGATCGAGCGCTTCCTCGCCGCAGCGCAGCGCCTCCCGCAGCTGGCCGCCGGTGAGCTGGACCAGCTGAACATCCAGGCCGCCCCCGGCGTCATCGATCTGGCGGCGGCACCGAAGGGGCTGTTCTAGATGCTGTACTCGCACAAGACGGCCGAGCAGAAGCGCGCGGACCTGCGCGCCATGCTCACCCCCGGCGCCGCCCG
The DNA here is from genome assembly GCF_000482545.1 of Arthrobacter sp. 35W. GTDB lineage: Bacteria > Actinomycetota > Actinomycetes > Actinomycetales > Micrococcaceae > Specibacter. The sequence goes on along the minus strand of NZ_KI519454.1, from coordinate 739,838 downwards.
CCAATTCCCGGGCGCATTCAACCCGCTCTCGGCTCGGCTGATCGGTGAGAAGGGCTTCGACGGCGTCTACATCTCCGGCGCCGTCCTCGCCAACGACCTGGGCCTGCCCGACATCGGCCTGACCACCCTCACCGAGGTCGCCACCCGCGGCGGACAGATCGCCCGCATGACCGACCTGCCCTGCCTGATCGACGCCGACACCGGCTTCGGCGAGCCCATGAACGTGGCGCGCACCATCCAGGAGCTGGAGACGGCAGGCCTGGCCGGGGCGCACATCGAGGACCAGTTCAACCCCAAACGCTGCGGCCACCTGGACGGGAAGAACATGGTGGACCTGGACACCGCCGTCAAACGCATCGCCGCAGCCGCCGACGCCCGCCGGGACCCGAACTTCCTCATCATGGCCCGCACCGACATCCGCGCCGTCGAGGGCCTCGCCACCGCGATCGAGCGGGCCAAGGCCCTCGTCGACGCCGGCGCGGACGCGATCTTCCCGGAAGCCATGAAGGACCTGGGAGAGTTTGAGGCGGTCTGTGACGCCGTCGACGTGCCGGTGCTGGCCAACATGACAGAGTTTGGCAAGAGCGCCCTGTTCACCCGCGCCCAGCTGGCCAGCGCCGGCGTGGCGATGGTGATCTACCCCGTGACACTGCTGCGCAGCGCCATGGGGGCCGCCGAACGGGTGCTGGACGCCATCTCGGCCGACGGCACGCAGGAATCACAGGTCGGGGCGATGCTCACCCGGGCCCGGCTCTACGACCTGGTGGACTACGAGGCCTACAACCGCTTCGACACCGGCATCTTCAACTTCCAAATCCCCGGTCTGGACACCGCCCAGAACAGCTCCACCCGCTAACCACCCACCGTTCCCGCAGCCTTTTGCATCACTAGAAGGAGAATCCCCATGAGCTCCCCCGAGATCAAGAAGGGACTGGCCGGCGTCGTCGTCGACTACACGGCCGTGTCCAAGGTCAACGCCGAGACCAATTCGCTGCTGTACCGCGGCTATCCGGTCCAGGAACTGGCGGCGCAGAAGAGCTTTGAGGAGGTGGCGCTGCTGCTGTGGACGGGCGAGCTCCCCACCACCGCGGAGCTGGCGGTCTTCACGGCCTTTGAGCGGGCCAACCGCGCCCTGGATCCGGTGGCGAAGGCCACCATCGATCTGCTGCCGCTGGACTGCCACCCGATGGATGTGGGCCGCACCGCCGTCTCCGTTCTGGGCGCCAGGCATCCGTTGGCGGAGGATTCCTCCCCGGTGGCGGAGCTGGCCAAGGCCCAGAGCCTGTTTGCGGCCTTCCCGGCCATCGTCGCCTACGACCAGCGCCGCCGCCGCGGCCTGGACGTTGTGGAGCCGCGGGCGGACCTGGACTACGCGCAGAACTTCCTGTGGATGACCTTCGGCGAGGAGGCGGCCCCGCCGGTGGTGGATGCCTTCCGCGTCTCGATGGTGCTGTACGCCGAGCATTCCTTCAATGCCTCGACCTTCACCGCCCGTGTCATCACCTCCACGCTGTCGGACCTGCATTCGGCCGTCACAGGTGCCATCGGCGCGCTGAAGGGTCCGCTGCACGGCGGCGCCAACGAGGCCGTCATGCACACCTTCACCGAGATCGGCATCCGCAGCACTGAGTCCCGCGAGGACGCCGCTGCCCGGGCCAAGGTCTGGATGGAGGAGGCACTGGCCGCCAAGAAGAAGGTGATGGGCTTCGGCCACCGCGTCTACAAGCACGGCGATTCCCGCGTGCCCACCATGAAGGCGGCCCTGGATTCGATGATCGAGCACTTCGGCCGGTCGGAGATGCTGGGCCTCTACGACGGGCTGGAGCAGGCGATGGACGAGGCCAAGGGCATCAAGCCCAACCTCGACTACCCCGCCGGACCCACCTACCACCTGATGGGCTTTGACACCGAGATGTTCACGCCGATCTTCATCGCCTCCCGGATCACCGGCTGGACGGCGCACATCATGGAACAGCGCGCCGCCAACTCGCTGATCCGCCCGCTGAGCGAGTACAACGGCCCCGACGAGCGGCACCTCGCCTAGCGTTTGGACGCACCGCTGGAGTACGACGGCGGGCCGGCCACCTTTTCCGGGTGGCCGGCCCGCCGTTTCTCTAAACAGGGGTCCGCTAGTCGATGGGTGCCGCGGCCGTTGCTGCCGCAGTGGCTTCGGATCCACCCGGACCATGGGGCTGCACGCGCTGGGGCGCCGGGGTGTGGGGGCGAAGCTGCGCGCCGAAGGGGTTGAACTGGCTTTGGTTCAGCCCGCCAAATTCATAGGCGGTCTCGGCGTGCTCGGTCACGTCCACACCCGCCACCTCGTCCTCGTGGCTGACCCGGAACCCGAGGTACCGGCGGATGGCCAGGCCAATGACGGCCGTGCCCAGACCCGACACCACGATGGTGACCAGCACTGCCGCCGTCTGGGCCATCAACTGCCCAAACCCGCCGCCGTAGAACAATCCGCCGCCGTGCCCATCCACCGGCAGGGCGATGAATCCCAGAGCCAGGGTGCCCACCAGGCCCGCCACGAGGTGGACGCCGACGACGTCGAGCGAGTCGTCAAAGCCCAGCTTGAACTTCAACCCGACCGCGAGGGCAGCGACCACGCCGGCCACCAGTCCCAGTCCGAGCGCGGCCACGGGGCTTATGTTGGCGCAGGCCGGGGTGATCGCGACGAGACCGGCGACAACACCGGAGGCCGCACCCAGCGAGGTCGGGTGGCCATCGCAGATCTTTTCGGTGGCAATCCACCCGATCATGGCGGCGGCCGGGGCGGCCATCGTGTTGATGATGATCAGCGCTGCCTGCTCACCTGTGGCGGCCGCGCCGGCGTTGAAGCCGAACCAGCCGAACCAGAGGATGCCCGCGCCGAGCATGACCAGCGGGATGTTGTGGGGGCGGTGGCTGGAGTCGGAACCGAAGCCGTGGCGCTTGCCCAGGAGAAGGGCCAGGACCAGCGCGGCAACGCCTGCACTGATTTCCACCACCGTGCCGCCGGCAAAGTCGATGACCTGCCCGAAGACAGCGCCGATGGCACCGTCGTGGCTGAGCAGGCCGCCGCCCCAGACCATGAAGGCCAACGGGCAGTACACCACCGTGACCCAGATCGGAACGAAGACCACCCAGGAGGTGAACTTGGCCCGGTCGGCAATGGCGCCGCTGATGAGGGCCACCGTCACCATGGCAAATGTGGCTCCATAGGCGGCCTTGATGAGCTCGGTGGAGCCCAGAAGATTCTCCAGACCAAAGTGGGCAAACGGATTGCCGAACAGGCCGGCGAGGCCCGCTCCCGTGGTCATGGAATAGCCCCACAGCACCCAGACCACACCGACGATGCCGGCGGAGACGAAGCTCATCATGATCATGTTCAGGGCGGCCTTGGCGCGCGTCATGCCGCCGTAGAAAATGGCCAGGCCGGGGGTCATCAAGAGCACCAGTGCCACCGATACCATCAACCAAACGTCGCCCGCAGTGATTTGCACCCGGTGGTCCCTTCTCAAGAAATCTGCCTACCGGGCCTTGGGCGCCGGCCCCCCGCCGTCAATAGTTCAATCTTGGGTGATGTTTGTTTCAGCCCGTGGCCGGCAGATTGCGGGGAGGTTACAGAAAATCCACAGAGGTAAAGTTCCGGTGACGGGATTGTTTCAGCGGTGTTACCGATCTGGATGGACGACGGCGGGCCGGCACCTGGACAAGGTGGCCGGCCCGCCGTCGTCGCGCATCCAATTGGAAATGGCCAGCTAGGGAATTTCCTGCAGGCTCACGATCATTTCCTTAAGTTTCGAATACTCGGAGCTTGCCATGTAGGCCCTGGCCTCCTGCATGGTCGCGAACACCGGCTCCGCCCCACCTGCAGCTGGCAGGCCCGTGAACGACAGCGACCCGCGCGGTGCACCCGTGACAAGGGTGTAGAAAGTGTTGGAGCAATTGGCGCCGAGCCCGCCCGAGTCCTTGTCCACCAGACCCAGCCCATAGAGCAGCCCCTTGCCGCTGAAGGTTTGGTCAAGAACCCGGTAGGAGAACCTGACACCCCGTTCCAATGCCCAGGATGAGTATGGGCCGGCGAAGGACGTGTCCAGTTCAGTCACCGGGTACGTCTGTCCGCAGGCGCCTCCGAGGCCGCCACCGCTGCCGTAGGCCAGTCTCGCCACGGTCTTCCCCCGTTCATCCGCGACATCGATTCCCGATGCCGGGACATTGCTGTTGCCCATGGGAACATCTGACGTTGTCCAACCGGTCGGGAGGCTGAAACGGACCTTTGCTGCCTGGCTGGTGAATACCGTGGACGTTTGAACCTTGCTCGGCTTCAGCGACAGTGACACCATCATCCGCTTCAGGTCCTGGTACTCCTGCGTCTGCATGTACGTGCGGGCGTCCGCCACCGAATCGAACATCAGCGGTGCATCGGTGCCATCGGCGTACAGGTCGATCGTGTCGGCGAAGGACGTAAACGGGACATTCTCGGGCGCCGTGATCATGTTGCGGAATGTACACCCCGGCGTGCCTTGCACCTGAGTGGCCTCGGACAGGCCGATGCTCGCATAGACCTTGTCCGCTTCGACAACGGTAAAGGTGAAGCGCGACAGCCCGAGGGGCGCTCCCTTGATGGCGGAGAATTCCTTCACCTTGTCGGGTTTCTGGGCTATGTCCAGTTCCACTGCGTCAAGGGTGTCAAAGGGCCGGGGCGTGGTGCAGCTGCCGCCGGCCAAATCGTAGTGGAACTCCAGCGCGGCTACCTGCTTGTTCTCGGCGTTGCGGACGCTGACCTTGTTGAACGGCATGCCGGCAATCATCCTTGGCGACTCTACGGTGGACCAGTTGGCTGGCAGCTCGAATGTCCCTTGCTGGGTGGAATCGGTGAATGTCTTCCATGCCACCAGCGCTGCCTGGCTTGCCGTTGCCGTTGCCGTGGGAGTTGCACTCGCTGTCGCCGTGGGTTCCACAGTCACCACCGCGGTGTCCGCCGGAGCCGGCGCCACTGTCAGGGAGCCCAGGTTGGACACCACCAGCACACCCGCTGCAACGGCGGCCACGGCAATGGTCGCCAGCCCGGCAATGCGCGCCGCACGCCGCCGCCGGACGTCGGCCAGGGAGATGACAGTCGGCGGCATCCTGTCCACGGTCTCGGAATTGTCGGTGACGATGCCGCGGAGCACGGTTTCGGCATCCGGGACCACGATGGGGTCCCCTGACTTCAACGGATCGCTGGCGGAGATCAGATTCTTGATGGGATCCATCTCATGCCCCCATTTTCTGTGAAAGGGAATTGGTGGGGGCCGGCATCCTCTTGCGGAACGCCTCCCGGGCTCGGTGCAACCGCACCTTCGCAGCGGATTCGCTGCAACGCAGGACGCCGGCAATCTCGGCAATGGTGAGGTCGTCCCAGTAGGCCAGCTGCAGGATGTCGCGGTCCTTCTCGCGCAGGCCGGCCATCGCCTCATCCACGAGGGCATTGTCCGCGTCGGGCCCGGACTCCGTGGCAGCTGATTCGCGCAGACGGACCTGCAGTGCCTGCTGGCGTTCATGGCTGCGGTAGGCATTTCCCAGCAGATTCCTGGCCACCGTGAACAGCCAGAACGGCTCCACCACGGGCGCCTCGTCCCATTTCTGCCACGCCACACGGAACACATCCGCGGCCAACTCCTGTGCCACCTCCGCATCGTTCACGCGGCGCCGGACAAACCGAAAAATGCGTGGATAGCAATCCTTGTGCAGCGCAATGAACGCCAGCTCTCGTTCCGAAAGCAATGTCCCCCCTGGAAGTATCGTGAGCCCTGCTTGTTTGGCTACACCAGCTATGTTTCCGGATGGCGCGGCAAGGTTACAGAGCCACGGGAACTTCTTCAGAAAGTTTTGCCGGCGTCTAGCCCACGGCTCCCGGCTCCGGCCAGTCCGAGGTGTGCACACGTGCCACGCTCTCGTTGTCGTCCGCCAGCACCACCGTCACGGCAATCCGCTGGCCGGAGATCATCGCGGGCAGCCAGTGCTCGGCGTCGGCCCACATCTGCTGAACCGGCAGCGCATCCACCCGGTGCCACTGCGGGGCAATCTCATCGCTCTCGGCGGGCTCGCCGGTCCACCGCTCCGTCAGGTAGACGGTGGTGGACATATTCCACTCACCCCGGGCAGGGAAGACGAACTCGACGGTGCCGGCGGGAATGAGGTGCCGTTCCTCCACCACCACGTGGACCTCCTCGGCCACCTCGCGGCAGGCGGCCTCCGCCGTCGTCTCCCCCGGCTCCACATGGCCCCCGACGCCAACGATCTTGCCGGATCCAAAACCTGTCTTCTTCAGCCCCAGCAGCACCTCCTGCCCGGAGCCATTGGCGCGGAGCAGAAAGCACAGGGTTACGGCGGCAGCATTCACGCCTCCACCCTATGCCCGCCCGGTGCGGGCGGCCCAACCCGTTGACTCTTCCCAATGCCGCAGGATAGCTTGGCAGACACCTCGCCATCTGCCTCCAGGAGTGCCGCATGCCGTTGTACGAGTTCCGCTGCCCCAGGGGCACAGTCTTTGAAGCCAGCTTCGCCATGGCGGATGCGCCGCAGCAGCTTGACTGCCCCGATTGCAGCGCACCGGCCCGCCGTCGGATCTCAGCGCCACGGCTCTCCATCGCCGGGACGGCGGCATTCGGGCTGATTGATGCGGCCAAGCGCAGCGCCCACGAACCCGCCGTCGTCTCCTCCCCCGCGCCGGGCGGCGGCAGCCGCGGCCCGCGCTACACCGCCAACCCGCTCCACCAAAAGCTGCCCCGGCCCTAGCCTCCCAAGCCTCCCCCGGGGATCTTCTTGTCTTTGACCACCGAAGTTCATTGAACAACCGAGATCGCAAGGAGAACCACATGCCCGAAGTACTGTTCCCGCTCGATTCCGCCAGGAAGTTCGAAGACCAGGCCAAACTCGGCCACAACCGCTGGCATCCCGAAATCCCGCCGGTGGCCACGGTGAAGCCCGGGGACTCCTTCCGGGTGGACTGCCGCGAATGGTTTGATGGGGCCATCGTCAATGATGACTCGGCCGAGGATATCCTCAATGCCCCCTTGCTGACCGTCCACAAGCTCTCCGGCCCCTTCGCCGTCGAGGGTGCCAAACCGGGCGACCTGCTGGTGGTGGACATCTTGGACGTCGGCCCCATCCCCCAGGAGGATTCGGGTCCATTGGCCGGCCAGGGCTGGGGCTACACGGGCATCTTCTCCAGGAACAACGGCGGCGGCTTCCTCACGGAACAGTTCCCCGATGCCTACAAGGCCATCTGGGACTTCACGGGGCAGGTGGCCACGTCACGGCATGTGCCGGAGGTCCGTTTTGAGGGGCTCATCCACCCCGGGCTGATGGGCACGGCCCCGTCGGCCAAGCTGCTGGCCACGTGGAACAAGCGCGAGGGCGATCTCATTGCCACGGATCCGCACCGGGTCCCGCCGCTGGCGCTGCCGCCGGAGGCAGAACACGCCGTCCTTGGCGGGCTCCCCCGTGCGGAGTGGGGGCGGGTGGGCGCGGAGGCGGCCCGCACCGCTCCGCCGCGTGAAAACGGTGGAAACCAGGACATTAAGAACCTCTCCAAGGGCTCGCGCATCTTCTACCCGGTGTTCGTGGACGGCGCCAACCTCTCGGTCGGTGACCTGCACTTCTCCCAGGGCGACGGCGAGATCACCTTCTGCGGCGCGATCGAGATGGGCGGGTTCATCGATCTGCGCGTGGACCTCATCAAGGGTGGCATGGAGACCTACGGCGTCAGTGAGAACGCGATCTTCATGCCGGGACGCGCGATCCGCAGTTCAGTGAGTGGCTGGCGTTCTCGGGCACCTCAGTCACCCTCGACGGCGAACAGCGCTACCTCGACTCGCATCTGTCCTACCAGCGGGCCTGCCTCCACGCCATCGACTACCTCGTCAAGTTCGGCTACAGCCCGGAGCAGGCCTATCTGCTGCTCGGAGCCGCCCCCATCGAGGGCAGGCTCTCCGGCGTCGTCGACATTCCCAACTCCTGCTCAACCGTCTACCTGCCCACGGCCATGTTTGATTTCGACGTGCGTCCCTCGGCCTCGGGGCCGCACCAGGTCGCACAGGGCATCGGCGCTCCGCGGGCCGCCAACCGGTAGCGCCGCCCAGCCGGCACGCTGCGCCGTCAGCCCAGGGCGCGGGGGTGTGCCGCGGCGTAGACCTCGCGCAGGGTGTCGGCCGTGACCAGCGTGTACACCTGCGTGGTGGTGACGGAGGCGTGGCCCAGAAGCTCCTGCACCACGCGGACGTCGGCGCCGCCCTCCAGCAGGTGGGTGGCGAAGGAATGCCGCAGCGTGTGCGGGGAGACAACTGCCTCGATCGAAGCCCGCTCGGCGGCGGTCTTCAGAATGGTCCAGGCGCTCTGCCGGCTGATCCGTCCACCGCGGGCGTTCAGGAACAGGGCCGGGGTGCCCTTGCCCTTGGCGGCGAGCTGCCCGCGGCCGCGCACCAGATACGCCTCCAGTGCCCTAACGCCGTAGGAGCCCAGCGGCACCATCCGCTCCTTCGAGCCCTTGCCAAGCAGCCGCACCACGGCCGGTCCCGCGTCTTCGCCGGCGGCATCGACGTCACCGGGGCCCAGGGCCAAATCATCCACGTCCAGGCCAACCGCCTCGGAGATGCGGGCACCGGTGGAATAGAGGAATTCGAGCAGCGCGCGGTCCCGCAGGCCGGTGGCGGTGTCGGAGCCTGCGGCCTCCAGAATGGCTGTCACCGCCGCGACGCTGATGGCCTTGGGCAGGCGCCGGCCGGCCATCGGCGGGTGGATGTCCGCGGCGGGGTCGGCCAGGGTGGTGCCCTCAAGAGCCCAGAACTTGTGCAGCCCACGCACGGAGACGATGGTCCGTGCAGCACTTCGCACGCCCAGCGCGCTGCCGCCGTCGGCGCCGTCGGAGAGGGCACGGGCAAAGGCGCCCACGTGGGCGCGGGTGATGTCCCCAGGACTGTCGATCCCGGCGTCGGCCAGGAAGGCCAGGTAGCGGGTGAGGTCACGGCGGTACGCGGCCAGCGTATTGGCGGCAAGCCCCCGCTCAACTGCCACATGCTGCAGATAGTCGGCCAGGGCGCGGTCCAGCTGGGTGGGTGGGGCATCGGCCGGCTGTGGAGCCTGCTGGCCGGACGGGCCTGTCACTGGCTGCGCTGGCTGGGGTGCGCGGGCCAGGGGGCATTGGCCGGGCGCAGGGAGGAGAAACCGGTGGACTGGGCTGCGGCAGCGGCCAGAATGCCGACGACGGCGGAGGGGTTGTGCAGCGATCCGTCCAGCACGGCGGCCACGGCGTCGGGCAGGTCCACCCAGCGGAACTGGATTTCGGCCTCTTCGTCGGTGCGGATGTGGCGGTCCTCCAGCGGAACCTCGCTGAGCCCGCGGGCCAGGTACAGCCTGATGGCCTCCGAGGAGGAGCCTGGGGAATTGAAGAAGTCTGTCAGCACGTGCCATTCGGCGGCCACCAGATCCGCCTCTTCGGCGAGTTCGCGGGCGGCGCCGACCACGAAGTCCTCGCCCTCGACATCGAGCAGGCCGGCCGGGATCTCCCACAGGGTCATGCCCACGGGGTGGCGGTACTGGTTCAGGAGCAGGATCTGGTCCAGCTCATTCATCACCACGACGGCAACGGCGCCGGGGTGGGCAATGTAGTCGCGGGTCAACGGCGTGGAGCCGTCGGCCAGCTCAAAGGTGTCTGAAACGACGTTCCAGATCCGGCCCTGGTACACCGTGTGGGAGGACAGCAGCGTGCGCGGGCTGAGCTCGTCGGCCGGGGCCGCCCCGCCGTCCAGCAAAGGCTGGACGGCGGGCGCGGCGGCCTGCGGTGTGGGTGCACCAGGACCGGTCATGGATCAGCCTTCCAGCAGGCGTGCGGAGCTCTGGCGGTCCAGGGCTGCACCGATCAGGCCGGCAAAGAGCGGGTGCGGCTTGGTGGGCCGCGAGCTCAGTTCCGGGTGGGCCTGGGTGGAGACGTAGTACGGGTGGACGTCCTTGGGCAGTTCCACGAACTCCACCAGCTTGCCGTCCGGAGACGTGCCGGAGAACACCAGGCCCGCAGCAGCAATCTCGTCGCGGTACTTGTTGTTCACCTCGTAGCGGTGGCGGTGGCGTTCGCTGACATCGGTGCGGCCGTAGGTCTCCGCAATGACGGAGCCCTCCAGCAGCGTCGCGTCGTACAGGCCCAGGCGCATGGTGCCGCCAAGGTCGCCCTTGCCGCCCACGATGTCCAGCTGCTCTTCCATAGTGGCAATGACCGGGAACTTGGAATCGGGCTCGAACTCCGAAGAGGACGCCCCTTCCAGGCCCACAACGTTGCGGGCGTACTCAATCACCATGCACTGCAGCCCCAGGCACAGGCCCAGGACCGGGAGCTGGGTTTCGCGGGCGAACTTCAGCGCGCCCAGCTTGCCCTCGAGGCCGCGGATGCCGAAGCCGCCGGGCACGCAGATGGCGTCGACGCCCTCAAGCGCCTTGGCAGCGCCCTCATCGGTGGCGCACTCGTCCGAAGGGACCCAGCGGATCTTGACCTTGGCACGGTTGGCGAAGCCACCGGCGCGCAGGGCCTCGGTGACGGACAGATAGGCGTCCGGCAGGTCGATGTACTTGCCAACCAGTGCCACCTCAACGTGGTGCAGCGGGTTGTGGACGGCGTCGAGCAGCTTGTCCCACTTGGTCCAGTCAACGTCCTTGAACGCCAGATCCAGCGAGCGGACGATGTAGGAGTCCAGGCCCTGGGCGTGGAGCGTCTTGGGGATGTCGTAGATGCTGGGGGCATCCGGGCATCCAATGACGGCCTCGACGTCGACGTCGCAGGCGCGGCCGATCTTTTCGCGCATGGAGTCGGGCAGGTCCCGGTCCGAACGCAGGATCAGCGCATCGGGGGCGATGCCCAGCGAACGCAGTGCAGCCACGGAGTGCTGCGTGGGCTTGGTCTTCAGCTCCTGGGACGGGCCGATGTACGGCACCAGGGACACGTGGAGGAAGAAGACGTTGTTGCGGCCGATGTCCTGGCGGACCTGGCGCGCGGACTCGAGGAAGGGCTGGGACTCGATGTCGCCAACCGTGCCGCCGATTTCCGTGATGATGACATCCGGTGCGTTCTTGCCCTCGGCGGGCAGACGCATGCGGCGCTTGATCTCATCGGTGATGTGCGGGATGACCTGCACGGTGTCGCCGAGGTACTCGCCGCGGCGCTCCTTGGCGATCACGGTGGAGTACACCTGGCCGGTGGTCACGTTGGCCGAGCCTTCCAGATTTTCATCCAGGAAGCGCTCGTAGTGTCCAATGTCCAGATCGGTCTCGGCGCCGTCGTCGGTGACGAAGACTTCGCCGTGCTGGAAGGGATTCATTGTGCCGGGATCCACATTGAGATAGGGATCCAGCTTTTGCATGGTCACGGAGAGGCCGCGGGCCCGCAGGAGGTGTCCGAGGCTGGAAGCCGTCAGACCCTTCCCAAGCGAGGACGCCACGCCACCGGTGACGAAGATGTGTTTGGTCGTCTGAGACTGACCACTGAACCGGGAATTTGATCGATGCACCACGGAATTCGAGCCTATCATCTTTGAGGGGCGTTGGGAGGAGGGGGCTCCCCTGTCTATCGTCGCTGTGCCGGTCCGCCGGCCTGCGGATCAGCGCGCGCCGTGGCGGGCATCCTCCAGCAATTCCTGCGCGTGGGCCTGTGCTGTGGCGGAATCCTCCTGCCCAGCGAGCATTCTGGCCAGCTCCTTGACCCGCCCGGCGTCGTCCAGCAGCAGCACATCGCTGGAGGTGAAACCCGCTCCTGAGGTTTTTCTCACACGGATGTGCTGGTCGGCAAAGGCGGCCACCTGTGGGAGGTGCGTCACCACCAAAACCTGCACGTGCTGGGCCAGCATGGCCAGCCGGCGGCCGATTTCGACGGCGGCCTTGCCGCCCACCCCCGAATCAACCTCATCGAACACGAAGGTGGGGACCGGGTCGACGGCGGCCAGGACAACCTCGATGGCCAGCATGACGCGCGAGAGCTCACCGCCGGAGGCGCCCTTGCCCAACGGCCGCGGCGAGGCACCGGCGTGGGGCATGAGCAGGAACGCTATCTCATCGGCGCCGTGGACGCCGCGGGCGGCCGGAGCCATCTCGATGACAAGCTTGGCGTCGGGCATGGCCAGTGCCGTCAGCTCCGCCGAGACGCGCTCGGCCAGCGTCGCCGCTGACTTTTTGCGGATGCCCGTCAGTTTGGCGGCCAGCTTGTCCAGCGCCTTTTCGGCGGTGGCCACCTGTTCCTGCAGCTTTTCAATCCGGCCGGAGTCGTCACTGAGCTCGGCCAGCCGCTCGCGCGCGGCGTCTGCCCAGGCCAGCACATCGTCAATGGAGGGGGCGTATTTGCGCACCAGCACGGCGAGGGCGCCGCGGCGGTCCTCGATTTCCGCCAGGCGGGCCGGGACGTCCGTATCCAGGCCGGCGGTGTAGCCCGCCAGATCCCTGGCGATGTCGGCCAGCAGGTAGCCCACCTCGGCCAGCCGGACGGCGGCAGCGGCCAGTTCCTCATCGGAATCGGCCACGTTTTCCAACAGGCGCTTCGCGGTGTCCACCAGCGTGGTGGCGTCACCGGATTCGGCGTAGTCCTCGGCGATCAGGGCCTCGTGGGCCTGCTGGGACGCCGTCCTCAGTGCCTCAAGGTTGGAGAGCTTGATGGACTCCGCCTTCAGGGCGTCGTCCTCCCCCGGCGCCGGCTCCACGGCATCGATCTCCGCCAGGGACAGGGAGAGGGCCTCCGCCTCGCGCAGCCGTTCACGGCTGGTGGTGCGCAGCTCCTCCAGGGTTGCAGCATCGGCCAGCCAGCCCCGGTGCATCTGCTGGTACTCCCCCAGCAGCCCGGGGAAGGATGGATCCGCCTCGCCGGCAAATTTGTCCAGGGCCTCGCGCTGGGCGGCGGCGCTCTTGAGCCTGATCTGGTCCGACTGTCCGTGCACCACCACCAGCTGCTCGCCCAGTTCCGCCAGCACGCCCACAGGGGCCGTACGGCCGCCCACATGGGCACGGCTGCGTCCGTCGCTGCCCACGGTTCGGGCCAGGATCAGCTCCACGCCGCCGTCGAACTCGTCAACGGTGGCCCCGGCCTCAATGGCCCGCAGCAGGGCAGGATGCCCCGCGGGCAGGCGGACGGTGGCCTCGGCCATGGCGGATTTCGCGCCGTTGCGCACCGCCCCGGCGTCGGACCGGTTGCCCAGCAGCAGGCCGACGGCGGTGACCACCATGGTCTTGCCCGCGCCGGTCTCACCGCTGACGATGCTCAGGCCGGGGCCGAGCGGCAGCGTGGATTCGGCGATGACGCCGAGGTCGCGGATGCGGATTTCCTCGATCATGGTGTGGTCTTGGCCCTCCTGAAAGACTGGTTCTCCTGCGCCGCCGGTTCCGGCACGGGTGATTTGGGTTTGGGGTTGGGAACCAGCGGAATGGGCTGGGTGGCCGTGGTTACCACGTCGACAACCGGGCCGCGCCAGCCCTGGATGGGAAGCTCGAACTTGTTCACCAGCCGGGCGGAGAACGGCGTCTGGTGGGTGCGTGCCAGGCGGACCGGCTGGTTGGAGCGGGTGACCTCGATGCGGGAGCCCGGCGGCAGGTCAACCGTGCGGCGGCCATCGCACCACATCACGCCGTGGGCGCCGGTGCGGGTCAACACCTCCACGGCCAGCTTCGACGTGGGTGCGACCACCAGCGGCTTGGCGAAGAGTGCGTGGGCACTGATCGGCACCATCAGCAGGGCCTCAACTTCAGGCCACACCACGGGTCCACCCGCGGAAAAGGCGTAGGCCGTGGAACCGGTGGGGGTGGCCATGACCACGCCATCGCAGCCAAAGGAACTCAACGGGCGGCCATCGACCTCCGTGACGACTTCGATCATGCGCTCCCGGTTGCCCTTCTCCAGGGCCACCTCGTTCAACGCCCAGGTGTGGGCCACCTTCGTGCCCTGTGCCCAGACGGTGACATCGAGGGTCATGCGCTCTTCGACGGTGTATTCGCGCCGGACGACCCAGTCCACGGTCTGCGCCAGATCGGCGCGTTCGCTCTCGGCCAGGAAACCTACGTGGCCCAGATTGACGCCCAGCAGCGGGAGGTCGTACTCGCGCACCAGCTCGGCGGCGCGGAGGATGGTGCCATCGCCGCCGAGGACCATCACCAGTTCGATGTCCTGCAATTCGACGTCCACGCCCAGGATCTGCATGGGCACGTCCACCAGGCCCAGGAAGCCCGTCATATCGGCGAGCTCGTCCTGGTACATCACAGGGATGAGCGAGGAGGAGTGGAGTTGGACGCAAACCTCCAGCGCGGCGACCATGGATTCCTCACGCCCGGTGTGGGCCAGGATCAATACGCGCCTGCTCATGGAGTCTGCCTTCTTCTCTCGCGCTGCTCGGAACGGCGCTGGTGTTCGCAGCGTTGGGCCTGCCTAGGGCCAGACGCCGGAAAGCAGCTCCTCGACACTGGTTGGGTGCTCTTCGATCTTATGTGCATCATCGGACAACGCCCGCCCTGCCCAGAGAAAATACTCCACATTTCCGTCCTGGCCGGGCAGCGTGCTGATGCCCAGCCCGCGCAGCAGCAGGCCAGAGTCCAGCACCGACTGGGCCACCTGGCCCACGGCACGGCGCCGCTCGTTCTCGGAGGAGACGACGCCGGTGCGGCTGAGCCGTTCGCGGCCCACCTCGAACTGCGGCTTGACCATGAGCAGAAGGTCTCCGCCCGGGCGTGTCGCCAGGGCCAGCGGGCCCATGACCAGCGTCAGGGAAATAAAGGACAGGTCGCAGACTGTCAGATCCGCCGCTCCCCCGATGTCCTCGGCGTGCATATAGCGGATGTTGAGACCCTCGTACACCTGCACGCGGGCGTCCTCGCGCAGGTGCGGAACCAACTGGCCATGTCCGACGTCGACGGCCAGCACCGTGGCGGCACCGCGGCGCAGCAGCACATCGGTGAATCCTCCGGTGGAGGCACCGGCGTCAAGGCAGCGGCGGCCGGCCACAGCAACCTGCGGGAAGTGGTCAAGGGCGCCGGCCAGTTTGTGGCCGGCCCGGGAAACGTACTCCTCGCCGCCGTCGTCCACCACGCTGACAAGCGCGCCGTCGGCCACAGCAAAGGCGGCCTTGGACTGCACGGCGCCGTCCACGCTGACACGCCCGGCGGCGATCAGTGTTGCCGCCTGCGTGCGGGAGCGGGCCAGTGCGCGGCGCACCAGCTCTTGGTCAAGTCGTGCCACGGCCTAGCTCTCCGCAATCCGGGCGGCAGGATCGGCATCCAGCTCCGCCGCCAGTGCCTGCTGCAGTCCGGCGTACAACGCCGTGTGCCCAGCCACCGGTGTCCCGGCCAGCGCCGAGGCGCCGGCCAGAACGGCGTCGACACCGGCGTCGCCGGTCCCAGCCGCATCGACGGGGAACACTGCTGCAACCGCCTCGTTGCCCGGAATGTCAGCCGGATCAGCCACGACCGGTCTCCGGCTCCGCCGCCAACCAGGTGATCGACGGCGCGGCCGCCACGGCGGCGTCGGGCACAAAGGCCCACCACGCGGCGCAGGCAGCACGCCAAGCGTCCAAATCGTCGGGCGAACCGGTGACACGGAGCCCGGCGTCGTCGGCAGCGGCAAACGCGCCGCCACAGCCAAAGCCGGCGCCACGCCGCTCCACCACCGGGTAGGGCAGGTAGAGCTCGTCCAGGGTGCGCAGCACAAAATCGGGGCGTTCCGCCGTGCGGGCGGCCAGAATCGATTGGATGGTGTCCACACCCGTCAGCACGGCAGCGGTGGCCATGCCAGCGTTGTTGCCGCCCAGAATGTCAGTGTCCAGACGGTCGCCCACCACCAGCGGTGTGGTGGAGTTGAGCCGCTCGGCCGCCCGGTGGAAGAGCAGAGCCTCCGGCTTGCCGGCCACCAGCGGCTCGCGCCCGGTGGCCGCCCTGACGGCAGCCACCAGCGTGCCATTGCCCGGCGCGATGCCGCGAGCCTGCGGAATGGACATGTCCGTGTTGGTCGCAATCCACTCGGCCCCGCCGGCAATGGCGTAGGCGGCCTCGGCCAGATCCCGCCAGCCGAGCGAGGGGTCGAAGCCCTGGATCACGACGACGGCGCCGTCGTCGGCGGAGCGGACGGGCACCATGCCCACCATTTCCACCTCACGCGCCAGCGCCGCGCTGCCCGTCACCAACACCTTGGACCCGGCGGGGAACCGCCCGGCCAGCAGCGATGCGCCGGCCTGGGCGGAACTCACCACCTGGTGCTCCGTGGCGGGGGCACCCAGCTCGCGCAGGTGCTCGGCAACCTGGGCAGGCGTCCGCGAGGCGTTGTTGGTGACATAGCCCAGCGCTACGTTGACCTCGGCCAACCGCTGCAGGGCCTCCACGGCACCATCAATCGCATGCGGCCCGGCGTACACCACGCCGTCAAGATCGGAGAGCACCGCGTCAAAACCGGCGATCAGTGCACCGCCGGGCCGTGGATTAGTCATTCAGCGTGGATCCTTCTTCGTTCTCGGATGCCTCGGCAGCGTCCACGGACTCGTCGCCGCCGTCGTTGTCCTCGGCGCCATCGGCCTCGGCGCTGTCCTCGTCGGACTCGGCATCGTCGGACTCGAAGTAATCCGACTCGGCGTCGTCCAACTCAACCTCATCCAGCTCGACCTTGCGGGCCGGGGCCTTCTTCTCGGCCTCCGGCTCTTCCTTGACGACGATGGCCTCGCCATTCTCATCGAAGCGCGGGTCGTGGAGCGGCTTGCGGGGCTTGCGCTCCGGCTCGTCCTCTTCGCCCAGGTCGAAGATGAAGGGATCAGCGTCTTCGCCCAGGCCCAGGGCGTCCTCGGCCACAACGGCCTGGCGCTCGTAAGTGGCCGATTCGTCATTGCGTCCGACGGCGGCCAGAGCGGCTGCGTAGGCGCGGAACAGGCGGGGGCTGTAGGAGAACGCACGGTTCAGATCCAGCTGCGGGATTTCCAACGCGGCAACGGCTGCATCCAGCTCGCCCAGGTCGGTGCGGGCACCGGAGGCGACGATGGCGGCTTCAACCTTGCCGGCGGCGTCGAGGGTCTCGGCCTCTTCCGAACGCAGCAGGTCCAGGGCGCGGTCCGGACGGCCCAGACCGCGTTCGCAGTCGGCCATCACGGGCAGGTGCTCGTTGGAACCGCTGATGCGGCGGAAGGTGCGGAACTCGCGCAGGGCCTCGCCGTAGTGGCCGGCGGCGTAGGCTGTCAGGCCCACTGCCTCGCGGACGGCGGCCATGCGGCCACCGCGGCGGCTGGCGGCCAGCGCGTGCTGGAAGGCCAGCTCTGCGTCGACATCCATCAAGCGGCCGGCCATGACCAGGTGCCGGGAGACCCACTCGGCGTTCTTCTCTTCCAGCGTGCGCAGCTGTGCCCGGGTCACCTTGTCCAGCTCGGCGCCCGTAACGTCCTCGTCGATCTCGGGGGAACGCTCACGGTCGGGACGGTTTGCGCTGCGCAGATCCTTGGCATTACGCACCGGTGCCGGGCGGTCCTCGCGCGGGCCGCGGTCGTTGAACGACTTGCGCTCTCCACCGAAGCTGCGGTCGCCGGCGCCACGGTCGTCACGACGCGCTCCCCCACCGAACGACGGGCGGTCGCCAGCGGGGCGTCCACCAGCGGGGCGGCGGTCTCCGCCGCTGAAGGAGGGGCGGTCGCCCGAGGGGCGGCGGTCGCCGCCACCGAAGGACGGGCGGTCGCCACGGGGCGCGCCGCCTTCGCGGGGCTGCCATTCACGACGCTCGCCACCTTCACGCGGGGCACGGTCACCATAGGACGGACGGTCGCCCGAGGGACGGCGGTCTCCACCACCGAAGGAGGGACGGTCGTTGCGGTCGTTGAAGGGCTTGCGCTCTCCGCCACCAAAGGACGGACGGTCGTTGCGGTCGTTGAAGGGCTTGCGCTCTCCGCCACCAAAGGACGGACGATCGTTGCGCGGTGCGCGGTCTCCATAGGACGGACGGTCGCCCGAGGGGCGACGGTCGCCGCCGCCGAAAGACGGACGGTCGCCACGGGGCGCGCCACCTTCGCGGGGCTGCCACTCACGACGCTCGCCACCTTCACGCGGAGCGCGGTCACCGTAGGACGGACGGTCGCCGGACGGACGTCCACCAGCCGGGCGACGGTCGCCGCCACCGAAAGCGGGACGGTCATTGCGCGGGGCGCGGTCACCATAGGACGGGCGGTCGCCCGAGGGACGGCGGTCTCCGCCACCGAAGGACGGACGATCGTTGCGGGGCGCGCCGCCTTCGCGGGGCTGCCACTCACGACGCTCGCCACCCTCACGGGGGGCACGGTCATTGAACGGACGGTCGCCCGACGGGCGGCGGTCTCCGCCGCCGAAGGACGGACGATCGTTGCGCTGGCCGCCACCAAAGGACGGACGGTCACCACGCGGAGCTCCGCCGCCGAAGGACGGGCGATCGCCACGGGGCGCGCCGCCTTCGCGGGGCTGCCACTCGCGACGCTCGCCACCTTCACGCGGGGCGCGGTCACCATAGGACGGGCGGTCGCCCGACGGACGTCCACCGGACGGGCGGCGGTCGCCGCCACCAAAGGACGGGCGATCGCCACGGGGCGCGCCGCCTTCGCGGGGCTGCCACTCGCGACGCTCGCCACCTCCGCCGCCGGAGGAGGCACGATCGCCACGGTCGTTGAACGGACGGTCGCCCGAAGGGCGTCCACCGGACGGGCGGCGGTCTCCGCCACCGAAGGACGGGCGGTCGCCACGGTCGGTGGAGGGTTTCCGCTCCCCACCGAAGCTGCGGTTGCCGGCGCCACGGTCATCGCGGCGGGGGCCGCCATATGCGGGACGGTCGCCTGCGGGGCGGCGGTCGTTTGTCGGAGGACGCTCGCCGCGGGGTGCACCGCCGAAGCCGTTGCCTCCGTCGCGCTGGGGGCGGTCGTTGCCGCGTCCCTCGAATGAATTTCCTCCGCGATTACCGCTGTGATGCTCAGCCATGCCGACTCCTAAAACTATGAGCGCACTAACTGGCACAGTAACAGCCGCTCTTCACTATGGATGTAAATCTTGTCTTCAAAAATCCATGGGCGCTTGGGCCCAAGCTACCATTCTAGTCGAGGCTTGGCGCTGCTCCCATGAAACGGGCGTACCTGGCCAAGATGAGGGGCCAATCACAGTACTGCGCGTACTGGTCGATGCCGGCCTGTCCACTCTTCCAGCCATCCTGGACAAGCTCGACGGCGGTGCCGCCACCCTCGGCGGGGTCGAAGGAAACCTTTACCAAAGTCGGATTCAGCGGATCGCCCTCCAGCTGCCAGGCAAGTTCGATCCATTGGGCCGATTCCCAGCCCTTGACCATGGCCCACAAGTGTTCCTGGCCGCGGTCCGATTCCTCCACCAGCTGGCCGTTCTCAAACCCAACATGCGAGCCGTGGCCGGTGACGCTGATTTCCTCCATCGGCCACCACAGATGGATGTTCTCTGTAAAACCCTCAAAGGCATCGGCGGCATCGCAGGGAACCGCTACTGCCGCCCGGCGTGGGGCCGGGACCGGCCCATTCTCTTCTGGGGCAGGCACTGCATGTGAAAACAAGGAAGACATGCATCTAGCGTAGAGGGCAGCACCTGCCGCCGGAACCTGCGCACTCGCCCAGAGAGCATGCGCGCAACCATGATTTTCCACACACCCGCCGGGCCTTCCCATGCCCAGGATTCCCCTTAAACGCAAAATCGCGCCTGTTCGTCATTTTCGCACCCGGTGATCCGGCGCGAAAATGACGAACAGGCGCGATTTTCAATGAAATGGGTGCGGCCCGTGCCCCGGGCCGTGCCGGGTGCGTATCAACAGCGGAAGGGCCCCGCACCAGTGGTGCGGGGCCCCCCCTTTAATGGTTGTCCGGCGGTGTCCTACTCTCCCACACCCTCACGAGTGCAGTACCATCGGCGCTGTGGGCCTTAGCTTCCGGGTTCGGAATGGGACCGGGCGTTTCCCCCACGCTATGACCGCCGTAACTCTACCTCCACACACCAGGACGGACCCGGCGGGGAAAACTAGGGAAACGATGACGTTTCATTCAATTATCCCACACCCCGACCCGGGACCCGAACAGGATCCCACGATCAACGTGTGGCGTTCGTCCCCTGCCAACAACGACAAGTTGTTGGTCGGGAACCACATAGTGGACGCAAGCATGCAGTGACCTTCCCACCCCTTAAGAATGGTGGACCCCTTTTGAAGAACGGGTCCACCCAGGGAGGGTGTGGTGTAAGTTATCGGCTTATTAGTACCGGTCAGCTTCACGAGTCGTTAGTCCTCGCTTCCACATCCGGCCTATCAACCCAGTGGTCTGGCTGGGAGCCTCTCGGACACAAGGTCCATGGAAATCTCATCTCGAAGCGAGCTTCCCGCTTAGATGCTTTCAGCGGTTATCCCATCCGAACGTAGCTAATCAGCGGTGCACTTGGCAGTACAACTGACACACCAGAGGTTCGTCCGTCCCGGTCCTCTCGTACTAAGGACAGCCCTTCTCAAATTTCCTGCGCGCGCAGCGGATAGGGACCGAACTGTCTCACGACGTTCTAAACCCAGCTCGCGTACCGCTTTAATGGGCGAACAGCCCAACCCTTGGGACCTACTCCAGCCCCAGGATGCGACGAGCCGACATCGAGGTGCCAAACCATGCCGTCGATATGGACTCTTGGGCAAGATCAGCCTGTTATCCCCGAGGTACCTTTTATCCGTTGAGCGACGGCCATTCCACAATGTGCCGCCGGATCACTAGTCCCGACTTTCGTCCCTGCTCGAGATGTCTCTCTCACAGTCAAGCTCCCTTGTGCACTTACACTCGACACCTGATTGCCAACCAGGCTGAGGGAACCTTTGGGCGCCTCCGTTACTCTTTAGGAGGCAACCGCCCCAGTTAAACTACCCATCAGGCACTGTCCCTGACCCGGATTACGGGCCGAAGTTAGATGTCCAAAGTGACCAGAGTGGTATTTCAACGATGACTCCACCACAACTAGCGTTGCAGCTTCACAGTCTCCCACCTATCCTACACAAGCCACTCCGAACACCAATACCAAACTATAGTAAAGGTCTCGGGGTCTTTCCGTCCTGCTGCGCGTAACGAGCATCTTTACTCGTACTGCAATTTCGCCGAGTTTATGGTTGAGACAGCGGGGAAGTCGTTACTCCATTCGTGCAGGTCGGAACTTACCCGACAAGGAATTTCGCTACCTTAGGATGGTTATAGTTACCACCGCCGTTTACTGGGGCTTAAATTCTCAGCTTCGCCTTGCGGCTAACCGGTCCTCTTAACCTTCCAGCACCGGGCAGGAGTCAGTCCGTATACATCGTCTTGCGACTTCGCACGGACCTGTGTTTTTAGTAAACAGTCGCTTCCCCCTGGTCTCTGCGGCCCTGAACCGCTCCGGAACGAAAAGTTCCATCACGGGTGGGGCCCCCCTTCTCCCGAAGTTACGGGGGCATTTTGCCGAGTTCCTTAACCATAATTCTCTCGATCGCCTTAGTATTCTCTACCTGATCACCTGTGTCGGTTTGGGGTACGGGCGGCTAAAACCTCGCGCCGATGCTTTTCTAGGCAGCATAGGATCACCGAATCCCCCCTTTACGGGAGTCCCATCAGATCTCAGGCATTTAAGGGCCGCGGATTTGCCTACGGCCCGCCCTACATCCTTAGACCGGGACAACCATCGCCCGGCTCGGCTACCTTCCTGCGTCACACCTGTTAATACGCTTACCTCCCAGGATCAGGTCCCGCGCTCCACCAAAACCCTTCCACCACAAGGGCGGTCGGGCAGGTCTCGGGCGGTTAGTGTCCCCTGCTTGGTATTGGCGGTTTTTCGCCGGTACGGGAATATCAACCCGTTGTCCATCGACTACGCCTGTCGGCCTCGCCTTAGGTCCCGACTTACCCAGGGCAGATTAGCTTGACCCTGGAACCCTTGATCATTCGGCGGACGGGTTTCTCACCCGTCTTTCGCTACTCATGCCTGCATTCTCACTCGTGTGGGCTCCACCGCTGGTTTACACCGCGACTTCACTGCCCACACGACGCTCCCCTACCACTCCGTACGACTGAACCACGAAGGCTTGTCTACTATACGAAATCCACAACTTCGGCGGTGTACTTGAGCCCCGCTACATTGTCGGCGCGGAATCACTTGACCAGTGAGCTATTACGCACTCTTTTAAGGGTGGCTGCTTCTAAGCCAACCTCCTGGTTGTCTTCGCAATCCCACATCCTTTCCCACTTAGCACACGCTTAGGGGCCTTAGTTGGTGGTCTGGGCTGTTTCCCTCTCGACTATGAAGCTTATCCCCCACAGTCTCACTGCTGCGCTCTCACTTGCCGGCATTCGGAGTTTGGCTGACGTCAGTAACCTTGTAGGGCCCATCGGCCATCCAGTAGCTCTACCTCCGGCAAGAAACACGCAACGCTGCACCTAAATGCATTTCGGGGAGAACCAGCTATCACGAAGTTTGATTGGCCTTTCACCCCTACCCACAGCTCATCCCCTCCATTTTCAACTGAAGTGGGTTCGGTCCTCCACGACGTCTTACCGTCGCTTCAACCTGGCCATGGGTAGATCACTTCGCTTCGGGTCTAGATCACGCCACTCACTCGCCCTATTCAGACTCGCTTTCGCTACGGCTTCCCCACACGGGTTAACCTCGCGACGTAACACTAACTCGCAGGCTCATTCTTCAAAAGGCACGCCATCACAGGAACCAAGCCTGCTCTGACGGTTTGTAAGCACACGGTTTCAGGTACTATTTCACTCCCCTCCCGGGGTACTTTTCACCTTTCCCTCACGGTACTTGTCCGCTATCGGTCATTAGGTAGTATTTAGGCTTATCAGGTGGTCCTGACAGATTCGCACGGGATTTCTCGGGCCCCGTGCTACTTGGGATACTCTCCAGGCGGTGTAACAAGCATTTCGGTTACGGGACTTGCACCCTCTCCGGTCGGCCTTTCAAGACCGTTCACCTATGCCTACACTCTCACCTCACCAGTCCGGCAGAACTGGAATGGAAAGTCCCACAACCCCGACCATGCAACGCCCGCCGGCTATCACACATGGACCGGTTTAGCCTCGTCCGCGTTCGCTCGCCACTACTGACGGAATCACTATTGTTTTCTCTTCCTGTGGGTACTGAGATGTTTCACTTCCCCACGTTCCCTCCACATGCCCTATGTGTTCAGGCATGGGTCACCACGTCACCTTGCAGCGCGTGGCGGGGTTTCCCCATTCGGACATCCTCGGATCACCGTTCGGTTATCAACTCCCCGAGGCTTATCGCAGATTCCTACGTCCTTCTTCGGCTCCTAATGCCAAGGCATCCACCGTGTGCTCTTAAAAACTTGACCACTAAAGATCACAGAATTCAAAATAATTATTCGAGAGAACCATGAAAACAAGCACACACACGTGTGTGCCAGATCCAGGTTCATCAACTCATAAGAAATTGCTTCCTTTATAAGATGCTCGCGTCCACTATGTAGTTCTCAACCAACAACCCCGTCACACACCACCACCCGGAACCGGCACACCCCTGAAGGTGTGCGGTGCGACCCGGGAAGGGGTCGTGCGCAGGAAACCAAGCCAACAACCAACCAGCCGTGCCTTTCAGCGCGGCGGGTTCCTGTTGCCTCAGGACCCAACAGTGTGCCAAACGATTCCCATCAGGGAGCCACCGGTCGATGTCTCTTCCAGAACCCTGCGCAAGCGCAGCATTCGTACTGGGACGACCGGTGCCACCCACCAGGGGTCTGCTTCATTGATATTCCACCCTTGAGCACCCACCGAGAAACTTGCGTTCTCGCAATGGGCTTTGCTTCCTCACACCACCACCACCAACATGCGTCGGGGCGTGGGTGCTTGGTGCTCCTTAGAAAGGAGGTGATCCAGCCGCACCTTCCGGTACGGCTACCTTGTTACGACTTAGTCCCAATCGCCAGTCCCACCTTCGACAGCTCCCTCCCACAAGGGGTTAGGCCACCGGCTTCGGGTGTTACCAACTTTCGTGACTTGACGGGCGGTGTGTACAAGGCCCGGGAACGTATTCACCGCAGCGTTGCTGATCTGCGATTACTAGCGACTCCGACTTCATGGGGTCGAGTTGCAGACCCCAATCCGAACTGAGACCGGCTTTTTGGGATTAGCTCCACCTCACAGTATCGCAACCCTTTGTACCGGCCATTGTAGCATGCGTGAAGCCCAAGACATAAGGGGCATGATGATTTGACGTCGTCCCCACCTTCCTCCGAGTTGACCCCGGCAGTCTCCCATGAGTCCCCGGCATAACCCGCTGGCAACATGGAACGAGGGTTGCGCTCGTTGCGGGACTTAACCCAACATCTCACGACACGAGCTGACGACAACCATGCACCACCTGTAAACCGACCACAAGTGGGGCGCCTGTTTCCAGGCGTTTCCGGTTCATGTCAAGCCTTGGTAAGGTTCTTCGCGTTGCATCGAATTAATCCGCATGCTCCGCCGCTTGTGCGGGCCCCCGTCAATTCCTTTGAGTTTTAGCCTTGCGGCCGTACTCCCCAGGCGGGGCACTTAATGCGTTAGCTACGGCGCGGAAAACGTGGAATGTCCCCCACACCTAGTGCCCAACGTTTACGGCATGGACTACCAGGGTATCTAATCCTGTTCGCTCCCCATGCTTTCGCTCCTCAGCGTCAGTTAATGCCCAGAGACCTGCCTTCGCCATCGGTGTTCCTCCTGATATCTGCGCATTTCACCGCTACACCAGGAATTCCAGTCTCCCCTACATCACTCTAGTCTGCCCGTACCCACCGCAGATCCGGGGTTGAGCCCCGGACTTTCACGGCAGACGCGACAAACCGCCTACGAGCTCTTTACGCCCAATAATTCCGGATAACGCTTGCGCCCTACGTATTACCGCGGCTGCTGGCACGTAGTTAGCCGGCGCTTCTTCTGCAGGTACCGTCACTTTCGCTTCTTCCCTACTGAAAGAGGTTTACAACCCGAAGGCCGTCATCCCTCACGCGGCGTCGCTGCATCAGGCTTTCGCCCATTGTGCAATATTCCCCACTGCTGCCTCCCGTAGGAGTCTGGGCCGTGTCTCAGTCCCAGTGTGGCCGGTCACCCTCTCAGGCCGGCTACCCGTCGTCGCCTTGGTGAGCCATTACCTCACCAACAAGCTGATAGGCCGCGAGTCCATCCAAAACCGCACAAGGCTTTCCACCCCCACACCATGCGGTGGAGGGTAAATATCCGGTATTAGACCCGGTTTCCCAGGCTTATCCCAGAGTTAAGGGCAGGTTACTCACGTGTTACTCACCCGTTCGCCACTAATCACCCCAGCAAGCTGGGGGTCATCGTTCGACTTGCATGTGTTAAGCACGCCGCCAGCGTTCATCCTGAGCCAGGATCAAACTCTCCATAAATGTTTATTACAGACACACCCCCACCGCCCGGAAAAGGAGCAGGTGGTGGTGCACTAAATTTGAAACCAGCTAAACGGACCGCCGCCACCACGGGGGTGGGGCCAACGGTCCAGATAACCAATTAATAAATGATTGGTATCAATAAAACTTGGCACACTATTGAGTTCTCAAACAACAGACACATACGAGTTACTTCACTAAGCTTTTGTTTCGCTTTAGCTTTTCCGTCGCTGCGATGTTTACAGCTTATTTCATTTGAATTCATATGTCTAATCGGCAGTTCGTGCCGCTCGTCACATCGAATTCATTTGAAACCAATCCATCCTGCCGTTCAAGCGGTTTGTCAGACGACAAATCCGCTAGAATTCGGGGATTTTTTGGAAGATTGTCACCGCCGCATTCGGCGCCCGATCTTTGGATCCGGCGGCCAGCCCTGCAGGCGACTCAGAAAACAATACACCGATGCCCGGGTCGGCGCAAATCGCGCCGCCCGGGCATCGGTGCACTCCCCCAGTGGAGGGTTGCCGGCCTCGAAGGACCGGCCAATACAGCCAGCTGGCTGGTCAGCCGTTGGCTACCTCCACCATGGCCAGCGTCCGCTTTCCGCGGCGCATCAACAAGTACTTCTCGGCCAACAGTTCACTGCCGGCAATCACGGCGTCGGGGTCGGTGATCTTGACGTTGTTCACGTAGGCGCCGCCTTCGCCAATGGTGCGGCGGGCGGCGGAGTTGCTTGCCGACAGACCCGAGGCCACCAACAGCTCCACGATCCCCAGGGCATCGGCAGCCACGGTGGCCCGCGGAAGCTCCTTGGTGGCGGATTCCAGCGTGGCGGCATCCAGCACTGCCAGATCGCCCTGGCCGAACAGTGCGGCCGAGGCATCGATGACCTTCTGGGTGGCGTCTTCACCGTGGACCAGCGAGGTGACAAGGAAGGCGAGGGTGCGCTGGGCCTGGCGTGCCTGCGGGCGCTCGGCCACGGCCGCTGCCTGCTCCTCGATCTCGGCACGGCTGAGGAAGGTGAAGACCTTCAGCCGGTCCACCACATCGGCATCGGTGGTGTTGAGCCAGAACTGGTACATCTCAAACGGGCTGCACATGGCGGCGTCGAGCCAGATGGCGTTGCCCTCGCTCTTGCCGAACTTGGTGCCGTCGGAGTTGGTGATCAGCGGCGTACCCAGGGCGTGGACGCTCTTGCCCTCCACCTTGCGGATCAGGTCGGTGCCACTGGTCAGGTTGCCCCACTGGTCCGAGCCGCCCTGCTGCAGCACGCAGTTGTAGCTGCGGAACAGTTCCAGGTAGTCCATGCCCTGCAGGATCTGGTAGCTGAACTCGGCGTAGCTGATGCCCTCGTCCGAGTTCAGGCGCGAGGCGACGATGTCCTTCTTGATCATGGTGCCCACGCGGTAGTACTTGCCAATGTCGCGCAGGAAGTCGATGGCGCTCATCGGAGCTGTCCAGTCGAGGTTGTTCACCATGCGTGCGGCGTTGTCGCCCTCAAAGGAGAGGAAGCGCTGGACCTGGCTCTGAAGGTAGCCCACCCACTCGCCCACCGTCTCCTTGGTGTTCATGGTGCGCTCGGCCGTGGGGCGCGGATCCCCCACCAGACCGGTGGATCCGCCGACGAGGCCCAGCGGCTTGTGGCCGGCCAGCTGGAGGCGGCGCATGGTCAGCAGCTGGACCAGGTTGCCCAGGTGCAGGCTCGGCGCCGTCGGATCAAAGCCGCAGTAATAGGTGATCGGCTCGCCGGCAAGCAGTTTTTCCAACTCGGCTTCATCGGTGGAGACCTGGACCAGGCCGCGCCACTTCAGTTCCTGCCAGATGTTGGCGAAGCTGGGATCGTTCGTTTGGGCTGTGGTTTCTGTATGCGCTGACACACCGTCAAAACTACCAGCCCGCGGCACCAAATCCCTTACGACGACGGCGCCCGCAACCTTTTGCGTAGGGTGCGGGCGCCGTCGTCGTTCAGAGCAGGCGGAGGTGCCGGGAGGCTAGGCCTCGATCCCTGCCGGCAGTGCGGTGGAGGTGATCAGGCGCAGGCGCTGGGTGGGGCGGGTCATGGAGACGTACAGGTCCCCCACCCGGCCCGAGGCGGCGTGCAGCAGGGCGGACGGCTCGATGATGACGACGCCGTCGAACTCCAGACCCTTGGCCTCGTGCGGGTCCATCACCACAATGTCCTGTTCCAGCGACCCGGCACCATGGCCGACGCGCCGGCCGTAGACGGCCTTCACCGCGGCGGCCGTTGCAGCCACCTGGGAGTGCGTGGTGATGATGGCCAGCAGACCACCCTCCAGTGCCGCCAGTTCCTGCGGCAGCACGTCGACAAGAGTCGAGAGCAGCTCGTCGCCACCCACGCGGTCGATGATCGGCCCCCAGCGGCCCTCGCGGACAGCCTTGGGGGCGGACACCACGGCGCCTGCAGCATTGGCCATGCGCACGGCGGCCTCGGCAATCTGCGAGGGCGTGCGGTAGTTCACCGTCAGCTCCTCCAATGCCCAGCGGTCCCCCATGAACGGGCCCAGGGCCTGCTGCCAGGAGTTGGCGCCGGAGGCGGAGCTGGTCTGGGCGATGTCGCCGACGATGGTGAAGGACTTCACCGGGCAGCGGCGCACCAGCAGGCGCCACTGCATGGGCGAAAGCTCCTGGGCCTCGTCCACCACAATGTGGCCGTAGGCCCAATTGCGGTCGCCCATGGCGCGCTCGGCGCTGGTCATCGAGTTGTCGCGAACCTCGTTGTGGTCCACCAGTTCCTCGGCGGTCAGCACGCCGTCGACGCCGGAATCGGCCATCAACGCTGTCATATTGTCGATGGCGCGCTTGGCGTTCTCGACGTCGCGCTTGTGCTGGGCATCGTGGGCGGCTTCGTCGCGCCCACCCGTGGCATCCAGCTCGCCCAACAGCTCGGCGGCCTCATCCAGCAGCGGCACGTCGCCCTCGGTCCACGGTGAACCGAGCGGGCGCTTGAGCAGTGCCTTGTCCGCGTCGGAGAGCATGGGGGCCGAGTAGTTCAGGATGGCGTCCTTGGCGAAGAGCTCGGACACCAGCTTCTTGGCCGACAGCGGCATCCAGCACAGGTTCAGGGCCACACGGACGTCGCGGGCCTGGCGCACATCCTCGGAGAGGTAGGAACGGTCGGCCGTGTTGCCGGCGCCGGATGCCTCGATGTGCTCGCGGAGCTGGTCCGTCAGCTCGCGCAGCAGAATCTTCACAAAGGTGGTGCGGGCCTCGTTGTGCTGCTTGCCGGTGGCACGTGCCTTGTCCCGGGCGCGGCGGACCTGCCGCTGCGTCAGGACCAGGGTGGTGCCCTCGACGTTCAGCCTCATGTCCGCGGCGGGGATCCGCTGGCGGTTGGTGACGGCATTGCGGATGACGTCGGCCATCACCAGACGGCCCTTGACCTCGGCCACGGCAGGATCCTCATCAGCCGTCGCCGCGATGCCCGGCATCAGCCGGCCCATGCTGGCCATGACCACGCCGGTCTCACCCAGGGAGGGCAGCACGCGTTCGATGTACTTCATGAAGGCGCTGGAGGGGCCCACCAGCAGCACGCCGGCGCTCTTGAGCCGATCGCGGTGCGTGTAGAGCAGGTAGGCGGCGCGATGCAGGGCAACGGCCGTCTTACCGGTGCCGGGTCCACCCTGGACCACCAGTGCACCGGACAGGGGCGAGCGGATGATGCGGTCCTGCTCAGCCTGGATGGTGCCCACGATGTCGCTCATGCGGCCGGTGCGCTTGGAGTTCAACGCCGCCAGCAGGGCGCCCTCACCCTGGAGGGATTCGGATTCGGCCAGCATCGAGGAATCCAGAACGTCGTCCTCGATCGCCTTGACGTTGCGGCCCTGCAGGATCAGGTGCCGGCGGCGGCGCACACCCTGGCGCTCAAACGCGGTGGCCTGGTAGAAGGTGCCGGCCTCGGGCGCGCGCCAGTCCACCATCAACTGGCGCAGATCATCGGTGGAGAGCCCAATGCGGCCGATGTAGCGCTGTTCACCTGAGTCCAGGTCAAGGCGGCCAAAGACCAGCCGGTCGTCAACGGCATTCAACTGCGCCAGCCGGTCCTCATAGAGCGTGGCAAAGGCGTCACGCTCGGAGCGGTTCTGGTGGGAGCCCATGGACGTGGTGCGGCGCACCTGTTCCAGCTGGACCGTTTTCTCGGTGCGCAGCTCATCTAGGCGGTGGTACAGGCCCGCAACGTAGTCACGTTCGTGGGCGAGTTCAGCATCATGCATTACTTACGATCCCTTCGCAAAAGGCGGACCGTCCATTCTATAGCCATTCAGATGAATTTATGCCTACCCGTGGCTACGCTGGCGGCGGAACGCCGGCTAAACCTTCTGCAACGAGTGGATGGCCGTCCCGGGAAGTGCCTCCCGGCCGTCGAGTGCCTCAAGTTCCAGGACGACGCCGACGCCGGCCACCGTGACGCCGGAGCGCTCGAACAGGCGGCGCGCGGCGGCCAGGGTGCCGCCGGTGGCGAGCACGTCGTCGAGGATCAGCACGCGGCTGCCCGGCGGAACATCGCCCTGGTGCAGCTCCAGCGCCGCCTCGCCGTATTCCAGCGCGTACTTCTCGGTGAAGACGGCGCGGGGCAGCTTGCCCGCCTTGCGGACGGTGATGACACCCTTGCCGGTGGCGTAGGCCGCGGCGGCGGCGAGCAGGAACCCGCGCGCCTCCACCCCGGCCACGGCGTCGAACTGTCCGGCAAAGGGCTCCAGGAGTGCGTCGACGACGGCCTTCAGGGCCGGTCCGTCGGCAAACACCGGCGTCAGGTCCTTGAAGGAAATGCCGGGCTCCGGGTAGTCCGGGACGATCTCGCACAGGCGGGTGATGGCGGCCTCGACGCTCTCGTTGGACACGGCGTTCTGGGCTGCAGTTTCTGAATTCACACCCTCAAGGGTACCGGGCCGTTCTGGGTGCCATTTCCGCGTCATTTCGGGCCTCGACGGCGGCATCCGCGGCCCCGCGCGGAGCCATGGTTTGGCGCGGATCCGGGGCGGTGGGGCACGTCACCAAAAATTCATGTTCTGCAGGAGTAAAAAATGGTTTCAGAAGGGCTCCGGAGGTGCTTAGATATCTCAGTGCAACACAACATCTCCCTCTCCGGACACGGTGTCCGGCTTGTGCCCCTGCGGCGCCGCCATGCAGGCGAACTCTTTGGATTCATCGACTCCGAGCTGTGGGCCGGCATGGCCTCCGAACAGCCGGTGAGCAAACGCGCATTGGAGCGCCTGTTTGCCGCCCGGATCGCTAATCCCACCACCTTGTCCTTCGCCGTGATCGAAGAAGAAACCGGCGTTCTGATGGGTACCACCAGCTTCTACGACTACTCGGCCGAACAAAGCCGCGTGGAAATCGGCATGACGTTCTTTGGCCGGCAGTTCTGGGGCACGCGCGTCAACGCCGCCTCGAAACACCTGCTGATGAACTTCGCCTTCGAGCAGCTGCGCGTCCACCGGATCACCATGCGCTGCGATGCCCGCAACGTCCGCAGCGCTGCGGCGATCCTCAAGCTCGGAGCCACCCCGGAGGGCGTGCTGCGCGGCTACCGGGTGGCACCGGATGGAACGCGTGCCGACACCAGCATTTTCTCGATCCTCACGGACGAGTGGCCGCTGGTGCACACACGCCTGCTGGACCGCCTCGCCGGCGGCCTCGGCACTGCCGCTGGTCTGGAAGCCCAGCACACCAAGCCCGCGCTGGTCTAGCGCACCGGATTCCGGGCCGCCCCGGACGCTCCTGTGGATCTGGGACGCTGGTCCCCGCCTGGGACGCAGCTATAGCTGCGTCCCAGGCGGGGACCAGCGTCGTGGGTGCGGAACGGCATTCATCTCCTCGCCGCAGCGGGCTTGTACCGGGACACGGTGGGATCGCCGTCGAGCCAGAAGCGCCACGGATAGCCGCTGGATCCGCCGGGGCCGCTCACGCCCACGCGCGGGCCGTTCAGCACAGCCTCAACCGGAGGCTGGGACGGCAGCGCCAGGGTGAACTCGCCCTCGAGCGCCCACGCCCCGTTGTGGCTGCCGTCGATGCCCAGCGCCGTGGCCAGCCGGGCCGGGCCCTGGGCCAGGTCCGCGTCCTTGCGCGAGGCTGGCCTGCGCTCCCTGGCCAGTCCGACGCCGTCGAGCACCTCGCCGCCGCGCATCAGGACGGCGGTGGAGGTCCCCTCCTCACCGCAGACGATGTTGGCGCACCAGTGCATGCCGTAGGTGAAGTACACATACAGGTGCCCGGGCGGGCCGAACATGACGGTGTTGCGGGGCGTGCGTCCGCGGTAGCTGTGCGAGCCGGGATCGGGCGAGGGCGAATCGGCCGGGCCGAGGTACGCCTCCAGTTCCGTCAACCGGACCGCCACGGTGCCCTCGGCGGTGTTGTGCGACAAAGTGGCACCCAGCAGCGCCGGCGCCACAGCTGTGGAGGGCTGGGCGAGGAGCTCCAGAAGGCGGGGATCGGGGGCCATGGCACCACGCTACGCCGTCGCGCGCCGGGCGCGTGGCACCATGGCAGGATGGACGAATCCCTGGACTACCGCGGCCGCTTCGACCCCGGAATCTTTGCGTTTCTGGCGGCCCGTGCCGTGGACGGCGTGGAGGCCGCCGGACCGGATTCCTATGCCCGGGCACTGGTGCTGCCGGGCGGGCACGGCTGGTTCACCGTGGACCGGACGCCCGACGGCGGCGGGCGCGGTGGCGGGCGCCTGCGGCTGCGCACCGGGGTGCAGGACGACGCCGATCTGCCGGAGCTCATCCGCCGGGTGCGGCACTTGTTCAACCTCGACGCGGATCTGGCGGCCATCGACGCCGCCCTGGGCGCCGATGCGCTGCTCGCCCCCGGAATTGCGGCGGCACCGGGCATCCGGCTGCCGGGCTGCGTTGACCCCGGCGAAATCCTGATCCGGGCCATGATCGGCCAACAAATTACGGTTGCTGCGGCCCGGAACACCCTGCACAAACTTGCGGTGCTGGGCACGCCGTCAAACCTCCCCCACGGCGGTCTGGTCCGAATGTTCCCCACCGCTGCCCAACTGGCCGCCGGTGGGCGGGCGATCCTGCGCGGGCCGGCACGGCGGATCGACTCCGTCATCGCTGTGGCCGGCATGCTGGCCGACGGATCGCTGGAGCTATCGGCGGCGGACACCGTGGACTCGCTGGCGGCCAAGCTGCTGCCGGTTCCGGGGATCGGTCCGTGGACGGTGGGCTACGTCGCCATGCGCGTGCTGGGCTCCCCCGATGTCTTCCTGCCCACCGATGCCGCGGTGCGCAACGGCTACGCGGCGCTCTCCGGGGATGGTGTGAAGCCCACGCCGAAGGAACTGGCTGCGGCATCGGCGGCGTGGGCGCCGTGGCGCTCCTACGCCACTCTCCACCTCTGGCGCGCCGCCGCCGGGAACTGAGCCCCACCGGGAACGAGGTTTATGGGGTGGGCCTGGGGGTGGCGGCATCAAAACGCAGGCCGGAGGAGGCCTCCCCCTTCCAGGCCTGCTTGGTGCGGCCGCGCCAGATGTAGCTGGATCCGTCGCAGCCGCGGGCCAACTGGTCCAGAAGGCGGACGTTGATGCCGGAGCGCGTGATCTCCTCGTCGCAGATGTCGTGCACACCGCCCATGAGGACACCCTGCGCCGATCGCACGTCACCTGTTTCGGTTTCCAGCAGTCGGGCCCGGCGCAGCATGGGTTGGGTGCCGTCGCCGCCATTGACGGCCACCAGCGGCGTCCATGGCTGCGCCACGGGGGTGGCCAGGCGCCAGACGAGGTCATAGGCTTCAGCAGTGGTGGCCGCTTCCAGGGCGAACTCGCTGCGGAGCCAGGGGCGGTCCACCCCGCGGCCTGCAGGCCCAAGGATCCGCGACTCAATGGCCCACGCCAGATTGGCAGCCTCATCGCGTTGCAGGGCCACATCCTCCAGGGGTTCCGAGTTGGCGGCACCCAGCGCCGAGGGCAGCACCACCAGCAGGGGAACGTCCGCCACCCCAGCGCCGCCGATGATGTCGGGCTGGAACATCCGGCCGGCACCATCTCCGGCCTGGTGGCCCGCGGTGCCAACCACCGTTGCCACGCCAAAGGAATCCCTGACAATGACCCAGTCCACCCGGGCGACGCAGCCCACGGGCAGCTCCACCGGCACGAGGAACCAGTCCGGGCTGTACACCACGGCAAAGTCGATGGCCAGCAGCCGTGCCAGGTCCGTGGGGCCGGCGCTGGCATTGCCCAGCGACACCGTGGCATCCTCAAACTCCCAGTACCGCTGGGCCGGCATGCCGGGGTAGCTCAGCGGGGCCGCGAGCATGGACCTCACCTGCCGACCCGTGGGACCCGCGCCGAAGGAGTCGCCGGCATGCGGACCGTCCCCATCGGCGGCAGCCCCCAGCACCGCGCCGGGGTCCCTGTCCAGGTCCAGGGAATGCCAGGCGACTCCCGTGCCGTCGTATTCTGCGGCCCGCAGCACAATCTCCTCCCCCGCGCCCTCGGCCGGCAGTGCGGCAAAGTCATCGGGCGGAAGGGGCGGGGCACCAATGCTGAAGGCATACTCAAGCCTGTCGGAGACCCACGACGACGACGCGGGGGCACCCCATTCTTCGGCAAGATCCGTCCGCCACAGCAGCACCGCCGCCTCCACCTGGGCCGGGTAGTCAGCACCGATGGCCTCCACCGGCAGCCCCGGCCCGTCCAAAAGCTCCAGCACCCGGGCGCCGTCGAGCACTTTGCCGGCCAGCAGCGCCGTGAAACGGGCCTCGTGGGGTCCTGACACGGCACCGTCCGGCACAGCCGCGCTGAAGATGGTCTGCGGTGCCGCGGCCATCAGCCGATCGGCCACGGCGCCCACTCCATGCTCCTGAAGCCGCCTGCGGAAGGCGCGGCCGGCCTGCACCGCGGCAGCCCATGGCACTCCCTGCGGCGCGCCGGTGAGCACCGCCTCCCGCTCCACCATCCGTTCCAACGGGCCGTCGCCCTCGCCCAGCGGCATGCCCTCTCCGGATCCGCCCTGGCCCGGGGACCCGGAGCCTTCGGGCCGGAACCTGGTGAATCTGGACCAGCTGCTGGCAACATCCACCGCCACGGGTGTGCCGCCGTCGTCGCCCGTGAGCTCACCCAGCTGCCATTGGCGCAGCAGCAGCCACAGCGGATCCGCAATGCCGGCGCTGAGCCCGGGCGTCAGATCCATGGACCTGGCGTGGGGTTCGATCCTCTTCCAGCGTGTGAAACCAACCATCACCAGGGCCCCTCAATCATCCGGTTTGCCATCAATTGGTGCAGCAGCCACAGGCTGTCCTCCGTCAGCTTGTCCAGCGGCACCAGGCCGTCTCCGCCGTCGTGGACGTACGACAGGGGGAGGAATTCGGTGATGCCTGTGGGCACCAGATCGTCCAGGTCCACCCCGCGCAGCCGCACCAGGTCCATGGTGTCCGCCAGGGTGCGCAGCAGCAATGGCCAATCCCATCCGGCCTCGGGGTTGGGGTGGACGGCCAGCAGTACGCTTTGCGGGGCGCGGGCGTTGGGGGCGTTGTAGTGGACGGCGAGTCCGGTGGCCGCCGTGGGTGCGGGCAGGACTTCGGCCAGCTCGTCGAGCACCAGCAGATGGCGGGGCTCCTGGGGAGCTCCCGCGGCGCCGGCCAGCACGAGGTGCGTGTGCGGTTGCCCGGGGCGGATCCAGCGCCGCAGCGGATTCCCACCTTCCCCCTTCTCCGCCAGCGGTCCACCGAGCCAGGCCAGGCCTGGTGTGGGCGGCAGGTGGAAGGCCGCCACATCCGGCGGCGTCCTGCCGGAGGCTTCGCGGAACAGGCACAAGTCATCGAAACGGGCCATGGCCGGCCGGATCCTGGCCATCCGCGCCAGCCAGCGCTGGAGGTCGCCGGCGGCCACGCCGCCCACGGCGGGTCCGGCCAGTGCCAGCGGCAGGGTGGGCACGACGACGTCGCCGCCCAGCCGGCGGGTGAGCCTGGCGAGGGTGGCCAGGGCCGTCGTGGACAGGGACACGTTCTCCAGCGCCGCTTCCCAGGTCTCCTCGTTGACGGTGGACACGGCGGTGAAATCCTGGACGGTGGCGGTGGCAGTGGTGGGCTGGCCCTGCTGGATCAGCCGGAAGGCATCCGCCAGCAGGGTTTCGGCGGCGCTGGCGGCAGCGATGGCCTCCGCTGCCCCGACCTCCCCAGGCGGAGCGCCGGCGGGCGGAGCGGCGGCTGCCGGCGCCGCGGTGGTGCCAACGATGCCCAGCTCCGCCAGAGGGCCCAGCAGGGCCGCATCCACCGTCCGGCCCGCCGCTTCCGGGGGCACTGCACCTGGGGCCAGTCCGCCCGGTCCACCGACGGCGTCATGGATCGCGTCGGCGGCTCCCTTGAGGCGGCGCAGCTGGGCGGCAATGGGCCCGGCGATGGTGGCGAGCGCTGCCGGATCCGGCGACGGCGGTGCCGGCACTACGCCGACGTCGGCCCCCTGGTCCGTCTCCGGCGGCCACCACACATCGCCCGGCTCGGCGGGACGGCTGGCGGAGAGCACCTCCGCCGCAGCCCGGGCCAGCTCAAGCAAGTCCGCGGGGGCGGTGCACCGGGCCGCAAGCGCTGGGGATCCTCCGGGCAGCACCACCGATTCGGCCACCACGTCCAGGGCGCACAGGGCCAGGGCATCCAGGGAAACGGGCTGCGGCGCGCCTCCCGCCGGCGCAGGCAGCTCGACGGTGTGGGATGTTGCCGCCCCCAGGATGGACTGGGCCCACCGCTCCGCGGCCGGTGCCAGCAGCGCCCGCGGAGCTGAGGCTTTCCAGCCCTGGGCATCGCTGCCGCCGGCATCGCCCGGCGCCGATTCCAGCGCCACCATCAGCCTGTGGGTGATGGTGATGCCGCTGCGGGGCTCGGCGGCCACGCTCACCTGGGGCGGAATGCGGCCCTCGGCGATGGCCGTGAACGTGGCCCCCGCACTCTCGGTGCGGCCCGTGGCGATCTGGTGTACGCCGTCGGCCACCATCACGTCAGCAACGGCCTCGACCGTCGCGTCCAGCTCCGCCAGGAATGGGGCCAGGTCCGCCCCGCCGGGGGATGCCAGCAGCTCCGCCCTGGCGTTCCACACCTGCAGGCCGTCCACCACCTCGGCCGGGACCACGCCGTCGTCCCCCGCCTCCGGGTCTCCGGCGGGCCCGTCGGCACGGCGCTGGGGGAACCGCTCGCGCAATGTCGCAACGAGGGTGTGGCGGCCGCTGTGGTGCAGGGATCGTTCGAGCCGGTAGCCCAGCAGCGCGCCCAGCGGCTGCCCATGGGACATGGCGGCCAGGACGTCCAGCGCCGTGCGCACCCGGTGGGAGGTCAGATCGATGGACGCCACGGAGCTTCCATCCCCCTTGTGCGCCAGTTCGCCGGCACGCAGGATGCCCGCCGTGACGGCCTGGGACAGGGAGGGCGCGTGGACATAGCCCACGTAGTCGCGCGGGTGGCGCAGTTCCGGTGCCTGGGTCAGCCCGTGGTCCGCCAGGTGCTCGCGCCACCGCTGGGGTCCGCCGTCCGCCGCCTCCGGTGCGCTCTGCGGACGGACGTCCACCAGCACACCCCAGGCCCCCACATGGATCCCCAAGCGCCTGTTCGTCCGCAAGCCGTCCAGCCTGGCGGTGGCCAACGAGGTGGCCCAGGCGTCCAGCCGTGTGCCGGCGCAGGACAGGGTCTCGGACACCAGACGGGTGTAGCCGTCGTCGTCGAGGCCGCTCCTCCCGGCATCAGCCAGCACCCGCACGGCATCCCGGGTGCCGGCCAGGGTGTTGATGGTGCCAAACGCACCCAGGTCCGGTGCCAGCTCCTGCAGGTACCCCTCAAGGCTGTCCGTGGCAGTGAAGGCCAGCTCCGTGGCGGTCCGGTCCATCAGATGCTCCGGGAACTGGACGGCCTCGGTGGCCAGCTGGGAGACCGGCAGGGTGCGGGCCAGGGTCCACGGCTCTTCGATGCGAAGGGCCGACCCCACCAGTTCCGGCGGAACCTGGACCATGGACTGCACCAGTGCCGGGCTGACGGCATCCAGCAGCCACCCGCCATCCAGTTCGCCGGCCAGGGCCAGGGACCGTTCGGCGAGGATGTAGAGCAGGTCCGTGGGCCGGTCGTGCGGCACCTGCAGCTCCCAATGCAGCAGCTGGGACTGCTCCAAGAGGCCATACAGATAGGTCGACGGCGATTCCCAGCCGGTCCGGTGGGGGTCGGTATGGGCCACCCAGGAGCGCATGGTGTTGGCATTGTGGAGTGACAGGTCCTCGAAATTGGTCCGCTTGAGCGTCTCGCCAAAGCTCAGGGCCACCAGCCGGCGGAGGGCCGCGCGTCCGAGCCCGCGGTCCAGTGCACCGCCCGCTTCGACGAGGGCCCGCAGATCCGGTTCCGGACTGTTGGGGCCGAAATTGATGTTGACGGTGTTGACGTAGCTCAGGAGCAGTCCCGCCACGTCCCGGACCTGGTAGGAGCCCTCGTGTGGCACGGGGGCCCTGCTGAGGATGTTGTGCAGCACCGTGTCCGGGCTGGCGCTGCCATTGAGGCGGGGCACCGTGCGGGCGGCCCTGTCGAAGTACCAGCGCACAGCATCAAGAAGCCCCACCAGCGAGGCGGTCATGGGCGCATCGCCGTACTGCGGCACCCAGCCCTCG
Organism: Arthrobacter sp. 35W; assembly: GCF_000482545.1. GTDB lineage: Bacteria > Actinomycetota > Actinomycetes > Actinomycetales > Micrococcaceae > Specibacter. The sequence goes on along the minus strand of NZ_KI519454.1, from coordinate 701,840 downwards.
CGGGCCATGACCGGCAGGAATCCATAGGGATTGCGGCCCACCCGCAGCCCTGTAATGGGGCCACCGGCCCGCACATAGGAACTGATGTGCTCGCGGGCGAAGATCATGGCCTCCTGCTGCCTGCGGCGCACCGCCCGGGCGGCCGGGCTGTCCTCGGCGCCCGTATCCGTCCGTGTCGACAGGGTGCCGATGGCCTCTCCGAAGGCGACGGGGAACAGCGCCCTGCCCATGTTCCGTGCCAGCCACTGCTGCGTCCCGCCTGATCCCGGCATGGCCGAGGTGGCGCCGTCGGCAAGGCCCAGCGCCGTCTCAAGAACCACCCCGTCCGTTGCCCCGCCCTGCAGCGCGCTCGCAGTGTCCGAGAGGTACGCAGGGACCGCGGCCGGTTCGGTGAGCCACCGGTATCCGGCGTAGGGATCCGCGGCGGGTGGGCGCTTGGCGCCGGCGCCGGCCACGACGTTGGTGGGCATGCCCTGCTGCAGGAACGACGCCGCCGATTCGCCGGCATGGGCGCTGAGCAGTCCACTGAGCTGCGCCGCCGTGTCCTCGGCCGATCCACCCAGCACACCCAGCACGTACAGCGCATCCAGCCCGCCGAAGACGACGGCGGGATGGCCGCCGGACGCTGCCTGCTCCGCCGTCTCAAGGTCGATTTCCGCCGCCATGCCGATCCGCAGCGCGGCGTCGAAATCGCTCAGCCAGCGCAGCCCGTCCTCCGGGGCAATGAGCAGGGCATCGCTGGGGTCGAACGACGGCGACGAACGCGTGGGTCCGGTCTGCAGGTCCCCGGCTGCACGCTGGAGGTAGTGGGTGAACACCGTCCGCCCGCCAGCCTGGCCCACCAGCACCCAGGCGTCCGGCAGCAGCCGGGCGTGGGGTGCGGGCTCCGCCGCGCCTCCGGCCTCCTGCGGCAGTGCACCGTCCCGGACGGCCAGCGCCGCCGGGACGGCCCGCGGGGCCCCCACATGCTGGACCAACACCTCCCAGGCACCCATGCGCCGGTGGTCAAACGCCTCCTGGCCCTCGCCGTCGAGCTGCTGTTGGGCGGCCCAGAACGCCCGGGCCGCCGACGCTTCGGCTGGGCTGGTGCCAACGTCCGTACCGGTGATGGAGATGTCATCCGGGTAGATGCGCACGCGCAGGGTGGCAACAGCGGTGGCCGTCCCGTCGTCAGTGGCTGCGGGGCGCGTGCCGAACCGTGTTTCCAGCCGCAGAGGCAGCAGGGCGATGGGGATATCGCCGGCCAGATCGGCGAAGAGTCCGGCTGGTGGTTCCATCGGCTCCATGGCGTCCCCTCTTTCCTGGTGCATATCTGCTGCCGATTCACCCGGCAGCCTGTGGTGGTGCTGTGGTGCTGTGGCCAAGCTGGGTCTAGATGTAGTCCGTCGCCCGCAGGAGGAGCCGGAACGGGCGCTGGAAAAGGTTGGCCGCCAGTGCCGCGCTGTCTGCCGCCATGGCCTGGCCCGGCACCAGGTGCAGTCGGGTTCCGGGTGCCGGGGCGGGACCGGGCAGGCCCTGCCACGACCAGGCGTCGCTGTTCTCGTACCCGCCGAGCGGGTTTTCCTTGTTGCTTCCCGGGGCATCGCTGGGCTGTTCATCCAGCCCAAAGCGCGGTTCATTATGTGGCTCCAGCAGTTGGATGTACCAGCTGTGCCGGGCATCGGCCGGATCATTGAAGGCAAGGTCCGCCGGGGAGAGGTCCAGCCCAATGTAGCTGACGTCGCGGGAGAGGAACCCGTGGAACAGCTCCCGTCTGGATTCCGTGGTGGTGAAGGCATCACCGGGCTTGTGGGGCGTGGGGAACCCCCTGACGGCGCTGATGACGGTGTTGGGGTAGCGGCGCAGGAGGTCCCCCTTGAGCACCAGCACCATCAGCTCCCCGCGGCCGGCCGGTGCGCCGCCCTGCTGCGCCGCTGCGTGGGTGCCCAGCGGGCCGGCCCACCGGTCCATCGAGGCAATGTCCTCCCCGGCGCCGGCCCAGAACTGGCGGAAACAGCTCCCGCGCAGATCCGTGGGATAGCGGCGCCAGAGCAGCTCCCGGGCCATCTCGTGGTTGCTGCCGGCCAGGAACGATTCCACGAACTTCCAGTTGACCTGCAGCACAGACACCGAATTTTCCGGCAACAGGCCCACGCCGCCCAGAATCCATCCCTCGTCGAGCCTTTTCAGGCGTTCCACGGCGGGCGTCGGGAACACCGGCGCGGCCATGGCCGGACTGAAGGCGTCGCCGGCGCGGCGGCGGACCAGTGTTGGGTCAAAGGTTGCGGCGTAGGCCAGCATCCGCGTGTAGCTGGCCATCGGCTCCACCGCGGCAAGCATTCCTGCGGCGGTGTCCGGATCCAATGCCTTCAGCACCGGCAGGGCCACCCGGGCGTCCACGTCCGCAAGATCGTTCCCTACACCGCCCAGCGCCGCGGTGAGGAGGGCGCTGGACTGCGGGTCTTCGGTAAAGACGGCCCCCAGGTCCAGACGCGCGACGCCGAGGGAGTCCTGGGCCGCCGTCTGGATCCCCAGCATGGCGGCGGCCTGGCTGGACCGGGACTCGGTGATGTCCAGCGTCCGGGCCAGCGTCACGGCCTCGAGTGCGAAGCCGGCCCCCAGATCCAGCTTTTCCGTGACAATGTCCGGGTTGAAGACCAGCCCCATCTGGTCCGGGGTGAAGTCACTGATGCGGACAAGTTCCAGGCCGGCCACCGGGATGTTCTCTTGCTCCGCTGGGACGAACAGACCGGTATCCACGTGCCCCGCATCCACGTGGACCTCGTGTCCGAGTTCATGCACGTCAAAGGGGGAATGCGGCGTGTGCGCTGCCTCAAAGGGATGCAGGCCATCCTGCTCCAACAGGCCGCCGTGGACGTCCAGACCGGGGGCATGGTGCCGGCGCACGGGGTGGTGGGGCACCTCGCCGTGCGCAGGGATTTCCGGTGCCTGAACCACCACCTTCGACGCCAGCGAGCCCAGCAGGGCGGGGATCTGGGAGGCGCGCTCCAGGTAGCCGGCCGCCGATTCGCCCAGCGACTCGGAGATCCGGGGGCCAAACCCGGCATCGTTGACCAGCTCCCGCAGGATGCCCGGGTCCACGGAATGAACGCCGCCAAACCGTGGCGGTCTCAACTCGGCCGCTCCAGCCTCCATGGCCCTGACCAGGGACCCGACGAGGGTGGTGGTGGAGAACTGCACGCCCTCGGCGTGTGGAGCACGCTGTGCGTCGCGGACGGCAAATCGTGCGGTCCGCACGAAGGCGGGCGAGAGCACCACCGGCGCCACCACCGAGGCATCGAGGGTTGCCTTGAAGGTCTGGGCGGGCGTTTGGAGGTCGCGCAGCCGCCCGGCCGCGGGTGCCAGGAAGCGCAATGCCGCCTGATCGTTCTGGCCCGCGATTTTGACGTGGAGCACCGTGGACATGGTGGCAAACAGCGCCGACCAGCGCAGGCGGTGGTTGGCGGCTTCGACGTCCTCGAGCTGGAGCCAGGCCTCCTTCATCAGGGGCTCCTGGTCGATCTGCACCGTCCGTGCGCCCAGCCCCGCCGCGATCCGCTGGGCGGGATCCGCATTGAGCTGCTCGATCCAGCCCTGCCGGCTTCCCGGCGCGCCGTCGACGTCGGCGAGCGCCACCTCGGCCACGTGGTCTTCGCCGTCGACCGTGCGCACCTTGGCCGGCCATTGGCCGTAGAGTGGCGGCCCCACCAGGGGATCTGCGTCGTCGGCCTGTCCCACCTGGTCCAAAAGGGACTTGAGCACATTGTGCAGTGCGGCCGGCCTCTCGGCCGCCGGGAGGAGATCCGGGGCCAGCTCCCCTGGTCCGGCAAGGTGGGCCACCCGCGCAATGGCGGTGGGCACCGCAAAGACTCCTCCTTGGACGGCGGCTCCAAGGGCGTCCACGGCCGGCAGCGCCGCGGACCGCGGCTCGACCGCCACCGTCCGTGCGCCCAGCTTCTCCATCACGTCCGCTGGGGCGCGGCGCAGCTTTCTGGCCAGCGTCTCGAAGTCCCCCGCCGCAGCGGTGTGAAACGTCCATGAATCGTAGACCGGCAGGGCGAGCCCCGCGGCGGGGGTCCAGGTGCGGGTCCCCACCGGCGCGGCACCTGGGGTAAGGCCCAGCCCGGCGAGCCTGCCCAGCTCATAGGTGGGCACCAGTGCCGCAACGTAGGAGCGGCCTGGCTCCAGCCGCGTGGGGCAGAGCAGCCGGGAGCGGACGGTGGTTTCGAAGCCGGCCAGCGAGGCCACCCAGTCCCGGGCCGTGTCCGCATCCTCGGCGCCGAAAACCTGCACATGGGCAAAGGCCCAGGCATTCCCCGGGTCCGGAACGTCGTCCGCCTGCCCCAGGGTGATCACGGGGCATGGGCTTCCGGGCTGTCTGCCCACCGCGGGCACACCCCCGGTTGACGCCGGCAGCACTACCAACATCAGCCACGGCTGCGCCCGGACTTCGTTGTCCGGCTCGGGGCTGAACATCCACGGCAGGTCGGGATGGGCAAACTCGATGCCGGCCAGATAGTTCGGCTCAAGGTTGGCATCTCCGTGGACCGGGTGGCGGCGGACGATCTGGGAGGCATCGACACCCACCACGTCCCCGGGCCCGAAGACCGCCAGAGGTGCCGACAGGACCGGGACCGGGGCTGGCACGGCGCCGGTCCCGGATGCCTCGGTGGTGACGGTGAGCGTCTGGCGCACGTGCAGGCGGCCGTCCGGGCCGGCAGCCGCGGTGCCGGCGGCCAATCCCCGGCGGGAGAACGGAAGAAAGTGCAGCGGTTGTCCCATCAGAATCCCAACTCCCACACATTGGAGACCTGCAGGCCCTCGGCGGCGCCGCCCAGGAGGCTGTGCAGCAGCGACGCGTTGGACTGCACACCGGCTGCCAGGGACACTCCACCGGCCAGGACTCCAACGGCCAGCGAATCCAGATCGGTGGCTACCACATCCCCCGGGTTGCCCACAGCCGTCACAAACACCGGCCGCGGCGGCAGCCGAAGGTCGGGCAGGGAGCCCAAAGCGCCGTCGTCGAGGACGGTGCGCAGCCGGGAGAGGAAGCTGTCCGCATCCAGGATGCTGGTTTCGGGCACGTTCGGATCCCGGGCGGTGGTGGCCAGCCCCAGCCTCACCCCGGACGGCACCGTGATGCCCGCATCGGCGTCGGCATAGCCGGAGGTGGAGAGCTTGGCGTTGGCGTCGAGTTCACGGAACTGCGACGGCGGGAACGGCGCCCGGGTGAACGCCGGTTCCGGCCCGGCCGGATCCCCGGCCAGCCGCAGCGTCAGCGGCTGCGGCAAGGGCCGCCCATCCATCCGCTGCAGCTCCAGATTGATCGGCACCGCGTTCTGCGTGAAGGTCAGCTGGGACAGCGGGTGCACCGCCGCCGTACCGGCTGTGGTGCGCGGGTTCAGGTGTGCCACCGGGGGCACGGCACGGGACGCCGTGCTCCAGTTGGCGGGCTCGGCCAGGGCCTGCGCCAGGACCGACGACGGCGCGCGGCCGGGTGGAAGCTCCGGCGCGGACCGTGGCCCCCAGGTGATCTCCGGGATGTCGACGTCCACGTCCAGGAAGAGGATGGAAATGCTGGCATGCCCCCGGATGCGCCAGGGGGCCGGGCCGGAAAGGTGGCCCGCCAGGGTGATGCTGGCGATGGAAAAGTCGTCGCAGTCAACGCTGACGTGGGCGGAGAAATCGGCCAGGAACCCGAAGGGATCAAGAATGACCAGGGCGTCAAAGGCGAAACCGCCGCTGATGCCAAAGCCGGCAATCTTGGCCTCCAGCTCCGCTGCGGCGCCGAACTGCACCGAATTGGTGGTGACGGCAAGGTAGGCGCCCAGCCGGGCCCTGAGCATCGCCCCCGGAGAAATCTCCGTACCGATGCGCCGCAGCCCGGACATCCCGGCCGGTGGTTGGAACGCCGGATGGAATCCACCGGCCGAGAAGGCGAACATCGGGTTCGAGCCGCCCCGCGTCTTGAGCATCATGTCCCCGGTGATCGGCAGCCCGGCGATCACCGAATCCACCAGCGATGCCCCCACGGTGAGGCCTTCGCCGTCGATGGTGCCCAGGACCATCGCCTCGAGCCGGATCAGGGCGGCGTCCTCGAAGGGCAGGGCGATGACCACCCGTCCCACGATGACCACGCCCTCGTCGCTGACGAGGAAGCCGATGGTTGCCGCGGCCAGGGTGGGGGTCCCCCACCCGAGTTTCATCATCGGACCCACCACAAACCCGCCGTCCTTGGCCGGGAATGCCTGCTCCAGGGCGGGAAGCAGCCGCGGGGCGTCGCTGACGGCATTGCGGGGGAACAGCAGGGCCGACAACTCCCCCGAGCGCAGCGCCGCTTGGAGGGCCTGCGGATCCGGCCGCCGGTTGATGCCCACCAGGCCGCCAATGCCCACCAGGGTGAAGCCGAAGGAGAGCTGGATGGGTGGGGTGAATTCGGCCGCGAGGAGCACCAGCAGGGAGAATTTGTCCGTGTCCAGGATGGCAAAACCGCTCACGGCCACCGGGCCCATCCGGGCCTCGACAGCACCGCTCCACACGCTGCCATGGCGGCTGAGGTAGCCGCCGCCCGTGAATCCGGGCAGGCTCAATTCCGCCCGGGCCCCGTCCGGGCCCGCTGCAGCGGGAGGCTGCAGCCGCAGGCCAAGCCGCCCGTCCTTGCTGCTCATGGCCAGCGACGTCGACAACCGGATCTTCTCGACGGACAGGCTGAGCCCGGGCAGTTCGACGGCGCCGCAGACCCAGACCTCCAAGGCAACAGAGCTATTCTTGCCATCCGGATGCCCGGCAACGTCGATTCCGGTTTCCAGTTCCGAGCTCATCTCGTCCCCCGATCTGTATCCAGTGGTGCGGCGGTCGTGCAGGTCAGGCAGTTCCCAGGCTGAACCGCGGTGCCGCCCCGGATTGAAGGGACAGCCCCGGCGAGTAGTCGATGGTGGGCAGGTCCAGGGCGGCGATGCCGCCAAGGCCCTGCAGCAGTTCCTCGATCCGGGCCTGGACGGTGATGCCATGCCGACCGGGGGTGGACCTGTCCCCCAGACCCAGATCGACGCGGTACAGGGGCACTCCCGGCTCCTTGGACAGCTCCGCGTCAAGAGCCACGGGCCCCAGGGAGAAATCGACAAAGTCATTGCCGATCCGTGGGACGGGCAGCGTCCAGAACGCCTTGGCAGAGAGCGCGCCGGATTCCGCCGGCGCGCCGGGGCTTTGCCCGAACTCCCAGTCCCAGGCGCAGGCGGCAGTGGCACCAATATTGATCAAGAGCGCGTCAGCACTGCCCAGTGACACATCCAGGGGGCCGGTGGCCCGCAGATGCAGTCCATGCCTGGTCCCCGGGACGCCGATGGCCACGGCAAGCAGCAGTGTCTGGTTGGAATCCGTGGTGTACGACAAGGCCACGGCCGGGGACCAGCCGGGCACCTGCAGCGCCCCGACGGCCAGATGCTCGCGGTCGAGGTCGCGGATGCGCAGGAAGGCAAAGACCAACAGCGTGGGCCAGTCGGGGTTCTTAGCGAAGTCCTCCAGACGCTGGAGCAGGTCCGCCGGCAGCTGTGCCGCCTGCTCTGCCAGCCCACCGGCGCGTTCAGCTGCCTCGCCCAGGATGCCGCCCAGTTGGCTGGCCGCGCCCGAGGCCTCCTCGGCGGCTTCCTGCAGGATCTGCCCGGCCACCGTTCCGAGGGTGTCCGGCGACGCCGTGGCCACGGGCCCCGCCTGCCCTAGACGAGCCCCGCGGCGGCCAGAGCGGCCGCCAGCGCGGCCCTGGTCATCGGACCGACAATGCCGTCCGCCGCCAGCCCGTTGTCTGATTGGAAGGCACGGACGGCGGCGGTGGTCTTGGGCCCGCTGATGCCATCCTGCACCCCGGGATTGTAGCCCAGGGCGATCAACGCCCCCTGGATCTCATAGACGGAGGACAGCGTTCCAAAGGCACCCAATCCTCCACCACCCCCTCCTCCCCCGCCGCCACCGGTGGACGGCGCCGTGGCGCCGTCCTGGTGGAACGTCACGGTGAAGACGTCCGCGGTGTTGGCCGTCGAGAGGAACGTGCTGTACAGGTCCACGCCCCGGTACACGCCATTGGTGATCTCCACCAGCGCCAGATGGAGATGGGGCGACCCCGGGGCAGCGACAACGCGCCCCAGCACCTGACCGCGCATGACCTGGGCCCCCGGAGCCAAGCCGGCCGCAACGTCGTAGAAGTGCGTATAGAAGGCACCCATGCCGTCATTGTTGGAGCGCATGAACAACTGGGCGCCGTAGACCTTGCCGGTGGAAAGGCCCACATTGGTGGTGTCCAATTTGGTGACGTGTCCGTCAAAGGCGGCATGGATCTCGGTGCCGCCGACGGCGCCCAGGTCCATCCCGTACTGGATGTACCACTCGGGTGGGACGTGGCCGCCCTGGTTGGGGCCGCCATAGGTTTGGGTGTATCCGGATGGGAAGGGGTTGCTCATGTCCAGATCGAAGGCAGGCATGTGATCATCCTCCAGCGGTGGTTTGGATGCCAATCTGTCCCAGCGCGGCGGCCAGGGCCGCCCGGGTCAAGGGGCCGGCAATGCCGTCGGCGGACAGTCCCTGGTCCGCCTGGAACTGCCGGATGGCCGCCGTGGTCCTGGGACCACTGAGGCCGTCAACGGGCCCGGGCGAGTAGCCAAGCGCCGTCAGCGCGGCCTGGATGCCGGCCACCTGCGCCAGGTCCAGCACCGGTCCCGCGGGCGGATCCACCGGGCCCACGGGCGTGGGGGCACCGCCGGCGATCAGCAGCACCTCCGGGTCCAGCCCCTCGGCGTCGACCCTGGCGGCGTTGAGGAAGCACTGCTGGTCCAGATTGTTGCGCTTGACGATGGTGCCGATTTCGGGGTTGAAACGGCACTCGGACGACGCCGACGTCCAGTCACGCTGGGCCGCGAAGCCCTGGAACTTGGGGAATTTGAAGGCCGGCCCCATCCCCCAGGACATGCTCAACAGGCCCAGCTGGGCATCGGCGGGCCAGTTGTCAAAGTCCGCGAACGGAGGCCTGCCCCGTAGATAGGACTCCATCGCATCCAGCCGCTGGAAGACGATCCTGTCGATCTCTTCATCGGTGATGCAAAGGCTTGTCACGGGCGGGGCGAAATGTCCGCCGCCCAGATGGGCCAGATCCATCCGCGACTTCACGGTGTCCCACTCGGCGGCGATCTCATCCTGGACCGCGCCGGCGCCGTCGTCGTTGCGGGCCCAGGCGATGGCCCATGCCATGGCAAGGGAGGCGCTGCGCTCGGCTGGCGTCGGTGCGGTGAGTGGTTGTTTGGTGGCGTCGATCAAATTGCCGACACCTGTGCTGACGTATCCCTTGACATCCAGGTACATGAAGTGGACCCGGCCCTCAAGGGGACTGTTGAATTCCAGCCAATAGTTTCTGACACTGCTGCGCATGCTTCCCCCAGTATGGAAGGTTGCCCTGCGGCAGCCATTAAGGCCGCCGGTTGGGGGCTGCCATGGCACCAGCCGGTGTCCGTGCAGCGTCCCAGAAGCGTGCAAACAAATGTCCCCGGGTCAGCACCACTGACTGCGGCAGAAAAGCGGTGGAGCAGCCGGATCGGGTGAAGCGGGAATGATAGGTGCCATTATCCGCCGCCCCAAAAATGCCTGTCAACAACCACGTAGATGCGGCGGGGCCCGGCGGGCTTGGCTACTTGGCAGCGGGCGAGGGCCAGGGGCCCAGGACGGGGAGGGGAACGGAGTCGGCGGCGGCTTCGGCGCGGAGCGTGCCCATGGTGGGCGTCCGGCCGGCCAGCCAGGCTGCTATGTCGGTGATCATGCCCGAGACGGAGACGGATTTCTCGCCTGCACCCAGTGTCAGCGGGGCCATTCCCAGGGGCAGGAGCTTCAGGCGAGTGTCGGCCGGTACCCGCGGGGTGAGGAAGTCGAAGAGGTACAGGCAGAACTCCTTGGACCAGGTCTCCGGTCCGCGACCGACGCCCAGATCCGCAAGGTGGATCACGAGTTCGCGCCACAGGGCCAGGGCGCCGTCGTAGGCCACGCCGCCGCGGTAGGCGATGGGCAGCTGCCAGCCGTCGTCGTCGAGCGAGCCGAAGGCCTTCAGGAGGCGCTCCAGCGCGGCATCCAGATCGGCGCTGTGCTCGGCAGCCGTGTGGCCGGCCGCCATTTCGATGGCCTGGTTGCGGCCCGAGGGGCCGCCGTCGTAGAGCTCGATGCTCTCCCCGCGCTGGGCGTACTCCACCTGGCGGGTGAAGCCGTTCGCCACACCGCACAGATGTGCCAGCACGTGGCCGCGGGTCCAGCCCGGCAGCTCGGTGGCGGTGCGGATGTCCGCATCGGACAGGGCCTTGGCCTTGGCGCTCAGGGTGTCTGCAGCAGCGGCGAGGCGGTCCAGTAGATCGGCCGGTTCGATGGGCCGCGCAGAAGTGGGGGCAGATGAACCGGTGGAGGATGAACCGGCAGCGGCGGAACCAGGGGTGGTGAGCTCAGTCATGCCTCCACATTAGTAGCCGCGTCAAGATGTCCCGCCTCTAGTATTGGACCGGGGGCGTTTGCATTTTCCGGTGGCATGGACCGGACCTCCATTGTTTTCTTTGAGACACACTCATCAGGAGGTTTTATGTCCCCCGACGCACAGGTCCAGTCCAAGAAGCGGTTTGGGCGACTCATCGAACGCAACGATGGCCGCGATTTTCCGTACTACGACGGTGAACCCGTCGAGGTGGCGGCCTGGAAATGGGGCGTGGTCATCCTCGCCTGCGTCGCCGGCTTTTCGGCCCTCATTTTCTACCCGGCGGCCAACGACCTTCAGGCCCTCGTCCCGAGGATTCTGTTCCCCGCCATTCCGCTGGCCGTGTTCATCGGATTCACCGGGCGCTATTGGAAGGCTCTCTTCAAGAAGCTGACCGGCGTCGACTACCTGAACATGGTGGTCTTTTGGCTGCTGAATCTGGCCGTCTCGGCCATCGTGGGCATCATCGTCATGAACGTCTTCGGTGCGAACGCCAACCCGGCAACCGATGGCACAGCCGCCGGCGGACCATTTGACATTGCCGCCTTCTACGTGGGCACCGGCATCCAACTCCTCGGTGAGGAAATCTTCACCCTCCTGCCGTTCCTCGCCGTGATGTACTTGCTGTTCACCAAGGCAAAGCTGTCTCGGAACACCTCCGTGATCCTGGCCTGGCTGGTCACAGCAGTGTGGTTCGGCGCAGCGCACCTCCCGACCTACGGCTGGAACGTCGCACAGGCGCTGCTGATCATCGGATCCGCCCGACTCGTCCTGACCCTGGCGTACATCCGGACCAAGAACATCCTCGTATCCACGGGGGCCCACATCCTCAACGACTGGGTCATCTTCACCTTCACCCTCGTTGCAGCCGGTGCCGGTGCCGGTGCCAGCGCCGTCTAACCCTGAAGTACAACGGCAATGGCCGGTGCCCCACCCACAGTCCGTGGGATGGAGCACCGGCCATTCTCGCAGGCACACATGGTGCGCGGTGCGTCAGCGGTGTGCTGGAGGCGCCGTCGTCAGCCCGCGAATCCGCGCACTGCCGCCAGCTCGCCCTGCAGGGCCTCAAGCTGGGCAAGCACGGCCGACGGCGCGGTGCCGCCCTGCGCGCTGCGGCTGTTCAGCGATCCCTCGGTGCTGAGCACCGTGCGGACCTCGGGCGTGAGGTGGTCCGAGATGGACGCGTATTCGGCGTCCGTCAGGTCCCACAGCTCCACGCCACGGCCCTCGGCCAGCTTGACGGCGGATCCGGAGAGTTCGTGCGCCTCGCGGAACGGAACCCCTTGGCGGACCAGCCACTCGGCAATGTCCGTGGCCAGGGCGAAGCCCTGCGGTGCCAGCGATTCCATCCGCTCGGTGTTGAACACCAGCGTGGCCATCATGCCGGAGACGGCCGGAAGCAGCAGTTCGAGGGTGTCGGCGGCGTCAAAGACGGGCTCCTTGTCCTCCTGCAGGTCCCGGTTGTACGCCAGCGGCAGTCCCTTCAGGGTGGCCAGCAGCCCGGTGAGGTCGCCAATCAGGCGCCCCGCCTTGCCGCGGGCCAGCTCGGCCACATCCGGGTTCTTCTTCTGCGGCATGATCGAGGAACCGGTGGAGTACGAATCGTCCAGGGTCACGAAGGAGAATTCCTTGGTGGCCCAGAGGATCACTTCCTCGCTGATCCGGGACAGGTCCACGCCGATCATGGCGGCGATCCAGGCGAACTCGGCAAAGACATCGCGGGAGGCGGTGCCATCGATCGAGTTCCACACGGCGGAGTCGAAGCCCAGATCGGCGGCGACGGCGTTGGGGTCCAGCCCCAGCGACGAGCCGGCCAGCGCACCGGAACCGTACGGCGAAACCGCCGCACGCTTGTCCCAGTCCTGCAGACGCTGCACATCACGCAGCAGTGCCCAGGCATGGGCCAGCAGGTGGTGGCTGAGCAGCACCGGCTGGGCATGCTGGAGGTGCGTGCGGCCGGGCATGGCCACGCCGTGGTGCGTCTGCGCCTGCGCCACGAGGGCGTCGACGACGGACAGCACGCCGCGGGCAATGATCCGCGCGTGGTCGCGCAGATACATCCGGCCCAGCGTGGCGATCTGGTCGTTGCGGGACCGGCCGGCGCGCAGCTTGCCGCCCAGGGCGGTGCCGGCACGCTCAATGAGCCCGCGTTCCAGTGAACCGTGCACGTCCTCGTCGGACTCCGCGGCCACGTAGGCGCCGGACTTTACGTCCGCTGCCAGTGCGTCCAGGGCCGACAGCATGCCGGCCAGCTCGGCGTCGTCGAGCAGGCCCGCCTTGTGCAGCACCCGGGTGTGGGCCTGGGAACCGGCGATGTCGTACAGCGCCAGCCGCCAGTCGAAGTGCGTGGACTTGCTCAGCGCGGCCAGGGCGTCGGCGGGGCCGCCGGCGAACCGGCCGCCCCAGAGGGCGCCCTCGTTCGTCCCCGAACGCTCCCCAACCCCGCTCCGCTCGGCCGGGGACCCCGGCGTCCGTGGTCCCATGTGGGTGTCGGCCACGGTTACTTCCCTGCGGCGCGCTGGTCGCGCGTGGAGGCAACCTTGGAGGACATGCCCCACAGCTCGATGAAGCCCTTGGCCTGCGACTGGTCGAAGGTGTCGCCGGTGTCGTAGGTGGCCAGATCGAAGTCGTACAGGGACGTGTCCGAGCGGCGGCCGTTGACGATGGCCTGGCCACCGTGCAGGGTCATGCGGATGTCGCCGGAAACGTACTTCTGGGTGTCCTCGATGAAGGCATCCAGCGAACGCTTCAGCGGGGAGAACCACTGTCCGTCGTAGACCAGCTCGGCCCAGCGCTGGCCAACGGTGGCCTTGAAGCGGGCCTGCTCGCGCTCGATGGTGATGTCCTCGAGGTGCTTGTGGGCGGTGATCAGGGCCATGGCGCCCGGAGCCTCGTAGATTTCCCGGCTCTTGATGCCCACCAGGCGGTCCTCGACGACGTCGATGCGGCCCACACCCTGGGCGCCGGCGCGGCGGTTGAGCTCCTGGATGGCCTGCAGCGGGGAGACCTTGACGCCGTCGATGGCGACCGGGACACCCTGCACGAAGGAGATGATGACCTCATCCGGTGCCGGCGGGAACTCCGGGGTGGCGGTGTAGTCGTAGATGTCCTTGGTGGGGGCGTTCCAGATGTCCTCGAGGTAGCCCGTTTCCACGGCGCGGCCCCAGACGTTCTGGTCGATGGAGTACGGGTTCTTCTTGGTGGTCTCGATCGGCAGACCCTTTTCCTCGGCGAAGGCAATGGCCTTGTCGCGGGTCAGGGCCAGGTCGCGGACGGGGGCGATGCACTTCAGGTCCGGGCCCAGGGTCTGGATGCCGACCTCGAAGCGGACCTGGTCGTTGCCCTTGCCGGTGCAGCCGTGGGCCACGGTGGTGGCGCCGAACTCGCGGGCGGCCTTGACCAGGTGCTTGACGATCACCGGGCGGGAGATGGCCGAGACCAGCGGGTAGTGGCCCTGGTAGAGGGCGTTCGCCTTCAGCGTCGGCATGGCGTACTCGTTGGCGAACTCGTCGCGGGCGTCGGCCACGTAGGCCTCGACGGCGCCGCAGCCCAGGGCGCGCTGGCGGATGGTCTCCAGGGACTCGCCGCCCTGTCCAACGTCGACGGCGACGGCGATGACCTCGGCGCCGGTGGCTTCACCGATCCAGCCGATGGCTACGGAAGTATCAAGGCCACCGGAGTAGGCCAGAACAATGCGCTCAGTCACGAGAGGGCTCCTTATTTCAGTCTTTGTGCGTTGTTATCGAGGATAGTGCATGAATATGCATATCTACTAAAAAGTATTCAGTTGCCGGCTGCGGACTCGGCCGCGAACTGCAGGAACCGCTCGGCGACGGCGGCGCCGCCGTCGGGTTCCCGTGTGACAAGCATGACAGTATCGTCCCCCGCGATGGTGCCCAAGACCGCAGGCATCACGGAATGGTCGATGGCCAGGGCCAGGAAGTTGGCGGCCCCCGGCGGGGTGCGCAGCACCACGATGTTGCCCGAGGATTCCGCCGTCACCAGCAGTTCACCGCAGAGTCGGATCAGCCGGGTGTCCAGCAGTTCCTGCGAGACGGCCGAATGCGGGGTTCTGTCCCCACCCTCCCCCGGCACGGCGTACACCAGGCCGCCGTCCTCGCCGCGCACGCGCACGGCGCGCAGCTCGACGAGGTCCCGGGACAGCGTCGCCTGGCCCACGTGCAGGCCATCGGCGGCCAGCAGATTGGCCAGCTCGGCCTGCGACCGCACCTCACGGGAGGTCAGCAGCGCCGTGATGCGGGCCAGCCGCGCCGTTTTGGTGGCGGGCATGCCCGCACCGGGCGGCGGGGTTGCGCTGGGGGTGGCGTTCATCGACCGGCGGCGGGTTCTGCTGCGGACTGCACTGCGCTCTGCTCTACGAGCCAGACCATCAGGGCCTTCTGGGCGTGCAGGCGGTTCTCGGCCTCATCCCAGACCACGGACTGCGGGCCGTCGATGACGGAGGCGGAAATCTCGTAGCCGCGGTAGGCCGGCAGGCAGTGCAGCACAATGGCGCCGTCGGCGGCCTTGGCGAGGGCGTCGTCGTCGAGCGAGTAGGCGCGGAACAGCTCCATCCGCGCCGCCTTCTCGTCCTCCTGGCCCATCGACACCCAGGTGTCGGTGGCCAGCACATCGGCGCCGGCGGCGGCCGCAGCGGCATCGGTGGTGATGAGCACGGAGCCACCGGTCTCGGCGGCGCGGGCCTCGGCGGCGGCAACCACGTCGGCCGCGGGCAGGTAGCCCTCGGGGCCGGCGATGCGCACGTGCATGCCTGCGGTGACGCCGGCCAGCAGATAGGAGTTGGCCATGTTGTTGGCGGCATCCCCCAGGTAGGTCATGGTCAGACCGGCCAGCGTGCCCTTGTGCTCGCGGATGGTCAGCAGGTCCGCCAGCAGCTGGCAGGGGTGGTAGTCATCGGAGAGCGCGTTGATGACCGGGACGGCGGAGTTGGCCGCCATTTCCTCCAGGCCTGCCTGGCTGTAGGTGCGCCACACGATGGTGGAGACCATGCGCTCAAGCACCTTGGCGGTGTCCGCCACGGATTCCTTGTGGCCGATCTGCGCCTCGCCCGGGTTGATGATCAGGGCGTTGCCGCCCAGATCCGCGATGCCTGCGGCGAAGGAGACGCGGGTGCGGGTGGAGGTCTTGTCGAAGATGACGGCGACCGTCTTGCGGCCCGCACCGGTGCCGGCGAAGGTGCCCTTGGCATAGGGATCCTTCTTCAGGGCCGCGGCGAGGTCCAGGACCTCGGTCTGCTCGGCCTGGCTGAGGTCCGTGTCGATGAGGAAGTGACGGGTCATGATGCTGCTCCTTCGGCCGCCGCGACGGCACTGGTGATGAGGGCCGGCAGGGCGGCCAGGAAGGTGTCCGCCTGCTCCGCCGTCAGGATCAGCGGTGGGGCCAGGCGGACGGTGTTGGGCTTGGGTGCGTTGACAATGAAGCCCGCATCCAAAGCGGCGGTGACCAGCTGGGTTGCCACCGGCTGGGCCAGATCGAAGCCGATCAGCAGCCCGTGGGCGCGGACCTCGACGACGCCGGGCGTGGCGGCCAGGCCCTTGGCCAGCCGGTCGCTGACGCGGCGCACATTGCCCAGGACATCCTGGCTCTCGATGACGTGCAGCGTGGCCAGGGCCGCGGCCGTGGCCACCGGGTTTCCACCGAAGGTGGTGCCATGCTGGCCCGCCGTGAGCAGCGAGGACGACTCCTGGCCGAAGGTGACCAGGGCACCGATGGGGAATCCGCCGCCCAGGCCCTTGGCCAGGGTCATGGCGTCCGGCACCACGCCGTCCTCGCCCAGTCCGGCAAACCACTCGCCGGTGCGGCCCACGCCGGTCTGGACCTCGTCCAGGATCAGCAGGGCGCCGGCCTCGCGGGTGATTTCGCGGGCCGCCTTCAGGTACTCGGCGGAGAGCGGGCGCACACCGGCCTCGCCCTGGATGGGTTCCAGGATGACGGCGGCAACGCTGGAGTCGACGGCGGCACGCAGGGCTTCGACGTCGTTGAAGGGCACATGGATGACACCGGCGGGCATCGGCTCAAACGGCTCGCGGTACGCCTGCTTGGCGGTCATGGCCAGGGCGCCCATGGTGCGGCCGTGGAAGCCGCCCTCCAAGGCCACGATGGTCCCCCGGGCCGGGCCGTCCGCGGGGCTGTTCGCCTTGCCGTGGGCGCGGGCCAGCTTGAAGGCTGCCTCATTGGCCTCGGTGCCGGAGTTGGCGAAGAACACCTTGGAGCCGGCCGGTGCACCGGCAAGGTCCAGCAGCTTCTCGGCCAGGGCAATCTGGGTGGGGCTGGTGAAGAAGTTGGAGACGTGGCCCAGCGTGGAGAGCTGGCTGGCGATCACGGAGCTGACGAAGGGGTGGGCGTGGCCCAGCGCGTTGACGGCGATGCCGCCGAGCAGGTCCAGGTATTCCTTGCCGTCGGCGTCCCAGACCAGGGCGCCGGCGCCGCGGACCAGCACCCGCTGCGGATTGCCAAAGACACCCATGAGCGAGTCGGAGTAGCGGGCCAGCCACTGCTCCCCCGTGCCGGTGCCGGTGATGGCCTCGGCGCGGACGGCGGGCGTGGAAGCGCCGGCGTTGGCCGGCGTGGTGGCCGGGGTGTTCTCGGGGGTGTTCTCAGTCATTAGTTGTCCTCGTCATCGGGAAAGACCTGGGTTCCATTGCCCTCGGTGGTGATCAGTTCGAGCAGCATGGAGTGGGCGCTGCGCCCGTCCACGACGGCGGCGCGGGCCACTCCGCCGGCGACCGCTTTCAGGCAGGCACCCATCTTGGGGATCATGCCCGATTCCAGCGACGGCAGCATGGCGCGCAGCTCGGCGGCGCTCAGGGCGGAGATCAGCGAGGACTTGTCCGGCCAGTTGGCGTAGAGGCCCTCGACGTCGGTCAGGATCACCAGACGGGAGGCCTGCAGGGAAACGGCCAATGCGGCCGCGGCGGTGTCGGCATTGACGTTGAGCACGGTGCCGGTGTTGCCCACTTCCGGGGCCACGGTGGAGATGACCGGGATGCGGCCGGCCTCCAGCAGATCCAGGATGGAGCTGGGGTTCACGCCCACCACCTCGCCCACCAGACCGAGGTCCACCAGTTCGCCGTCGACGACGGTGCCGGTGCGCTCGGCCTGGAGCAGGGCGCCGTCCTCGCCGGAGAGCCCGACGGCGTAGGGGCCGTGGGAGTTGATCAGGCCCACCAGTTCGCGGCCCACCTGGCCGGTGAGGACCATGCGGACCACGTCCATCGCCTCGGGCGTGGTGACGCGCAGGCCGCCCTTGAACTCGGACTCGATGCCGAGGCGGCCGAGCATGGCGTTGATCTGCGGACCTCCGCCATGGACCACCACGGGCCGGATGCCGACGTGGTGCAGGAAGACGATGTCCTCGGCGAAGGCGCGGCGGAGGTCGTCATTGATCATGGCGTTGCCGCCGTACTTGACCACCACCACGGTCCCGGCAAACTGCTGGATCCACGGCAGTGCCTCGATCAGAATGGCGGCCTTGTCCTGCGCCGCAGCAACGGTGTTCATGTCCAATTCCTTAGGTTCAGATTCATATGTCGAGACCCCGGTGGCTGGGTCCGGCGGACGTCCGTTGTGGCTGGGTCCGGCGGACGTCCGTTGTGGCTGGGTCCGGCGGACGTCCGGCATTTTTCCGGCGACTGTGCCGCGACGGCCGCTGAGCGGCCTGCGGCCCTTGACGTCGCCTACGAAAAACGCCGGCCCGGCCGCCTTGTCGAGCGCCGCGGCCGGCGCTATCGCGCCGGCCGCGCAGGTTGCCGGGGTATGGGGCCCAAACCCCGGACTGCCGGCGCCTCCGCACTAGGAGGAGTAGGCGCTGTTTTCTTCGACGTAGGCGTGGGTGAGGTCGTTGGTCCAGATGGTGGCGCGGGCGTCGCCGGACTTGAGGTCGATCTCGACGGTGACCTCGCGGGGCTTCAGATCCACCAGGTCTCGGGAATCGCCGATGCCGCCGTTGCGGCAGATCTGCACGCCGTTGATGGAGACGTTGATCTGGTCCGGATCGAACACGGCATCTGTGGTGCCGACGGAGGCCAGCACGCGGCCCCAGTTCGGGTCGTTGCCGAAGATGGCAGTCTTGAACAGGTTGGAGCGGGCCACGGAGCGGCTGACTTCCTCGGCGTCCTGCTCGCTCGCGGCGTTCAAGGTGGTGATCGCGATGTCGTGGTTGGCGCCCTCGGCGTCGGCAATCAGGCCGCGGGCCAGGGTGTTGCAGACCTCGGTAAGGCCGGCGGTGAACTCGGCCATGTCCGGGTAGACCTCGGAGGCACCGGAGGCCAGCAGAATCACCGTGTCGTTGGTGGACATGCAGCCATCGGAGTCAGCCCGGTTGAAGCTGACCCGCACGGCGTCGCGGAGCGCGGCGTCGAGCCCTTCCGGGGCCACCACGGCGTCGGTGGTGATGACCACCAGCATCGTGGCCAGGCCCGGGGCCAGCATGCCGGCACCCTTGGCCATGCCGCCAATGGAATATCCTGCACCGTCGGCCGACGGCGTAGAGGTCCAGGCCGCCTGCTTGGAGACGGTGTCGGTGGTCATGATCGCGGAGGCTGCGGCAGCACCGCCGTCGGCCCCCAGCGCCGAAGCGGCAGCTTCGATGCCCGGCAGGATCTTGTCCATGGGCAGCTGCTCGCCGATCAGGCCGGTGGAGCAGACGGCGACGTCGGTGGCGGAGATGCCCAGGACGTCGGCCGTCTTCTCGGCCGAGGTGTGGGTGTTCTGGAAGCCCTCGGGCCCGGTGCAGGCATTGGCGCCACCCGAGTTGAGCAGCACGGCATCCACGCGGCCGTCGCTGAGGACCTGGCGGGACCAGTGGACGGGGGCCGCGGCGACGCGGTTGGAGGTGAACACGGCGGCGGCGTTCTTCACCGGGCCGTCATTGACCACGAGGGCCAGGTCCGGGTTGCCGGATTTCTTCAGTCCTGCGGTGATGCCGGCGGCACGGAAGCCCTTGGCAGTGGTGACGCTCATGGTGCAACTCCTTGGATGGTCAAACCTGCGGTCTCGTCGAGGCCCAGGGCAATGTTCATGGACTGCACGGCACCGCCGGCGGTTCCCTTGGTGAGGTTGTCGATGGCGCAGCAGACAATCACGCGGCCAACGTGGGCGTCATAGGCCAGCTGGATGGCCACGTGGTTGGAGCCCTGCACGGACTTGGTGGTGGGCCACTGGCCCTCGGGCAGCACGTGGATGAACGGCTCGTTCTCATAGGCGTCCACCCAGATTGCCCGGATGTCCTCGGCGGCGGTGGGGCTGTTGCGCAGTTCCGCGGACACCTTGGCGGTGGCCGTGGCGAGGATGCCGCGGCTCATCGGGGCCAGCGTCGGAGTAAAGGAAACGGTGACATTCTGGCCGGAGACCTTGGACAGGCCCTGCTCGATCTCGGGGGTGTGGCGGTGGCCGCCACCCACGCCGTACGGGCTCATGGAACCCATCACCTCGGAGCCGATCAGGTTGACCTTGGCGGCCTTGCCCGCGCCGGAGGTGCCGGAGGCGGCGACGATCACGACGTCGTCGGGCAGCAGGGCGCCGGCGGCAAAGCCGGGCGTCAGGGCCAGCAGGGAGCTGGTCGGGTAGCAGCCCGGGACGGCGATCCGCTTGGCGCCGTGCAGGCCCTCGCGGGCGCCGGGGAGTTCCGGCAGGCCGTAGGGCCAGGTGCCGGCGTGCGGGGAACCGTAGAACTTCTCCCAGGCCGCGGAATCCTCCAGCCGGTGGTCGGCTCCGGCATCGATGACCAGCGTTGACGCCGGCAGCTGGCTGGCGATCTCGGCCGAGGCGCCGTGCGGCAGGGCCAGGAAGACGACGTCGTGGCCCAAGAGGTTTTCGACGGTGGTTTCCACCAGCAGGCGGTCCGCCAGCGAGTGCAGGTGCGGCTGGAGCGCGCCCAATCGTGAACCGGCATTGCTGTGGGCCGTGATGGCCCCTATGCTGACACCGGGATGGCTGGCCAGAAGGCGGAGGACCTCGCCGCCGGCGTAGCCGCTGGCGCCGGAAACCGCTACAGAAATCGTCATGGGACCACTGTACAGCAGAAATATCCATGACGTCCGATATTTATTCATCCATGTTTCCGCGCCCGGCGGCCGGTTCTAGGATGGTTTCAACCACCGTCGACCCTCCGGAGCCTGCCATGACCCAGCACCATCTCGCCATCGTTGCCGACGCACCCGGAGGGCCCGAGGTCCTGCAGACGGCCCAGGTGCCCACTCCGGAGCCCGGCCCCGGACAGCTGCTCATCAAGGTGGCGGCGGCCGGCGTGAACTTCATCGAAACCTACGAACGCACGGGCATCTACAACGTCCCGTTCCCCTTCACCCCGGGCGCCGAGGCCTCCGGAACCATCACCGCCGTCGGCGAGGGCGTGGTGGACTTCGCCGTTGGCCAGCGCGTGGCCACTGCCGAGGGCCGCGCCACGTACGCCGAATACGCGCTGCTTGACGCGCACACGGCGCTCCCCGTGCCGGACGGCGTCTCCGACGAGGCCGCGGCCGCACTCCCCCTGCAGGGCATGACGGCGCACTATCTGATCAATTCCACCTACCGCGTGGCCCCGGGCCAGACGGTCCTCACCCATGCCGGGGCCGGTGGCGTGGGGCTGCTGCTGATCCAGCTGCTCAAGGAGCGCGGTGCCCGCGTTCTCACGACTGTTTCCAGCCCGGAGAAGGCGGCGCTCGCCCGCGCCGCGGGTGCCGATGAAGTGCTCTCCTACGACGGCGTGGCCGAGGCGGTGCGCGAACTCACCGATGGCACGGGCGTGGACGTGGTCTACGACGGCGTTGGCAAGGACACCTTCGAGGGCTCGCTGGCCTCGCTTCGGACGCGCGGCATGCTGGTCCTCTTTGGCGGCGCCTCGGGCCAGGTTCCCCCGTTCGATCTGCAGCGGCTCAACGCCGGCGGCTCGCTCTTCGTCACCCGGCCCAAGCTCCGGGACTACCTGCTCAATGCCACTGAACGCCGCTGGCGCTCGGGTGAACTCTTTGCCGCCGTCGCCGCCGGAACGCTGGACGTGCGGATCGGCGCCCGGTACCCACTGGCCGAGGCAGCCACCGCGCACGCGGACCTCCAGGCCCGCAAGACCACCGGCAAACTCCTCCTCATCCCCTAACCCGCCGCCCCAACTGGGTGACAGTTATCCCACATTTTCGACGCGAAAACGTGCGATAACTGTCACCCAGTTGGGGCGGCGAGGGAGTCGAAGCGGGCGCGGGTCAGGAAGGCCAGCTGGGCCTCCTTTTCGGCCAGCGTGATGACGGGGCCCAGCTCGAAGCAGGTCGCCTCCAAGCGGCGCACCGCCTTGAGGTTGCGGGCATCGGGCTCGACGACGATCCGGTCCTTGGCCGGGTCGGCAAAGAGGAAGTGGATCAGCACCGTGGCCAGGCGCGGGGTGAAATGCGGCATCGGCCGGGTGGCCGGGGCCAGCAGCAGGTGCATGCCGATGTCCCCCTCAAGGGCCGGGTAGGCCTCCCCCACCGGATCGTGCAGCGGCTCATATGTCTGGAACAGGGCCACACACTCGCCGTTCAGCAGCACCAGGAAGGCATGGTGCGTGTCCAGGGAATCCAGGAACTGGTAGATGTCCAGCACCTCGGCCCGTGTCATCTCGGCCATGCCCCAGAACCTGGCACGTTCCTGGACGACCCAGCTGTGCACCAGGTCCACATCCTCCACCGGGACCAGCGGCACAATGGCCACGCTCCCCCAGCCGGACAGGTCCTCGGTGTGGACGGCGGGCCGGTGTTCGGGACGGTGTTCGGGACGGCGTTCGGGGACGGCGGCGGGCGGCGTGGTGGTCATGGTGTCTCCTTGGTGAGCTGGGCCCAGTCGGTCACAACAGGCACGAGATGTCCAGCGGCCCAAAGCGGCAGCTGGTCGGAAAAATGGGGGCTGTCCGGGCTCCCGGCGGCGCCGAACGGGACAATCCAGCGGCTGTTCGATCGGTCCGCCAGATCCCAGACGTAGCGGGCCACCGGCCCGCGGAAGCTGCCATCCTGCACACCCGGCGTGCTCTCGGTGGAGAGCACGCAGCCGGTGTCACCCGACAGTTGGACCGGGGGAACGACGTCGGCCAGTCTGCCGGGCAGCAGATGCACCGGCAGCAGCATGTGGCGGCCTCCCCACGGCTGGGGCAGGACACCATTGCCGGAGGTTTCGGCCACCTCGGCCAACGCGGCGGCGGCCTCGACCTCTACATCGATCCCCAGTTCGGCGCCACGCTCCAGCAACGTCTCCAGCGCAAAGCCCACGCGGGAGGCGACATCCAGCCAGGGGCCAAAGAGCGGTGCAAAGCCGGTCTTCCGCGTCAACGGCCGCAGCGCGCGGTGCCGCACCAGCCTGAGCACCAGGGCCGAGCGCCACGCGGCAAACTGGCCCGCGCCGGAGGAGTCCGCATCCATGCGGCCGTTCCAGCCCAGGATGACGTCCCGTACGGTCGCGGCTCCGGGGTCCATGGCCTCGGGGTCCAGCTCCCGCAGCAGCGCATGGAACACCGGGAGCGGTCCAAGGAGGGTGTCGCTGTGGATGGCCGCCATGTCCGCCACGGTGTGTCCACCGGCTGCGGGTTCTTCGAGGAGTTCTCGGATCCGCCGCGCCCGGTGCGCCGGTGCAAACTCGAGCCCGACGGCGTCGGCGCCGGTGCCGCCGTCGGAACCCGCACAGGCCGCGGCCCTGTCGTTGGCACTGACGGCCAGATCTGCCACAAGAGTCGAGGGCAGGTCGATGTACGTGCCATCCCACTCGTGGTGCACCGAGGATGCGGGAACCGGAAGCCGGCGGTTCCCGGGGCACCGCTTCGGCACCAGCCCGGCCAGGAAATGCCGGACGTCGCCGTCGGCGTCGGCGGCCAGTACGCTGTTCACCGGCTCCACCCACCGGCCCATCGCATGCTCCACCTCGGCGGCGCTGCGGCTTCGCAGCAACGGCAGCAGGGCCTCAAAGCCCAGCCGGCCCTCCACCCGGGCGGGGAAGCGCAGGCTCAGCGCGCCGGCGTCGAGCCCGCCGGCCACCACTGGACCGCGCGCCGTTTCGAAGGCCATCAAGCGCACCGGCTCCCCACCCCGGACCAGCAGAATCTCCTCGCGGGCGTGGGCGGGCTCCCAACCCTGGATGCCGCGGGCCCACAGCCCCTGGTCGTCGATCCGCAGCTCCTCTTCGAAGAGGTCCTGGTAGTCGGCCATCGCGTTGGTGATGGCCCAGGCCGCCTGGCCCGTGTACGCGAAATGCGGCAGCCCGGGCACGCCCGGGAAGGCGAGCCCGACGGCGTCGAACTCGGGGCAGGCCAGCCGGACCTGTTGGTAGACGCCCGGCAGCTCCAGCAGCCGGTGCGGGTCCCCCGCCAGCAGCGGCAGACCGGAAGCCGTCCCTGATCCGTGCACGGCCCAGGCATTGCTGCCCGAGTAGACGGGCGCTTCGATGCTGAACAGATCCACCGCCGCCGGACCCAGCCTGCGGGCCACATGGGCGCGGAAGAGTTTGTTGGGGAAGGTCGAAAAAAGGATGTGGGCGGTGAGGAAGACGCCCAGCGGCGTCCACGGCTGCCACGGCGCCGGGGCCGTGGCGCTACGCTCAAACTCGACCCCGCCGCGCAGCCCGGCGGCCAGGGCATCGTTGATGCCATCCACATAGGCGCCGCACCAGCGCCGCGTGTCGTCGTCGAGATTGTCGTAGCAGCGGCGGGCAGTGTCCTCCAGCCTGGACTGGCGGGAAAACCTGTCCCACTCGACATGGTCCTCGCCAAGCATTTCGGCCAGCCGGCCCTCCATGCGCCAGCGCTCCAGCTCGATCTGCCACGACCTGTCGCACGCCGCGTTGAACCCCTGGAGCCGGACAAGCTCATCGGCCGACTCCGCCCACAGGTGCGGAATCCCCCAGTCATCGCGGTGGACGCCGGCCTGCGGCCCGGCGGCGGTGGAGGGTGCGCTCGGGTCAGTCGTCATGTGTGGCGGACCTCCGGAAAAGTAGGTTAGGTTAGGCTTGGTTTAGTCAAAGATATGGGACCCCTGCTGGATTGCAAAACCGGGCCCGCAATGAAGGAGCACGGATGAAACGCAGCTGGGAAGGCGTAGTCCTGAAGGTCATGGGCGCCAAGGATTTCTCCCTCGAGGTCACGGGACGCGAGCAGATCACGCCGAATTTCCTCCGGCTGCACCTGTCCGACGGCGGCATGTTGGCGGCCACCAAGATCCACCCGACGATGTGGATCAGGCTGTGGTTCACCGACGCCGGCCGCCCACACCAGCGCGCCTACACCCTGGTGGATCCGGACCCGGTGGCCGGAACGTTCAGCATTGATTTCGCGATGCACGACGGCGCAGCGGCGAACTGGGCCCGGACCGTCCAGGCCGGGGACACCATCGAGGCCACGGTCCAGGGCAGCAGCTTTGAGCCACCGGCCGCCGCGCCCCGTCGGCTCTGGGTGGTGGGCGACCCGGCTTCCGTGCCGGCCATCAATTCCCTGCTCGACGCCGTCGCCGCCTCGGAGGACTCTCCGCCGGCCACGCTGTGGCTGGAGCACCAGCACGACGGCGACACCGCACTGGCCCTGCACACCCGCCCCGGGGACGCCGTCGTCTGGCTGCCGCGCGAGCGGGGCGGCGCGCACCTGGTGGAGACGGTCTGTGCTGCCTTGGCCCCCGGGGCTGTCGACATCGAACGGGATTGGTTCTGGATCGCCTGCGAGGCGGCCGGCACGCGCGCCATCACCAAGCACCTGCGCCGGACGCTGGGCGTGGACAAGCGGCGCATCTCGGCCCTGGGCTACTGGCGCGCCTGACCACCGCCGCCCCAACTGGGTGACACTTATGGCACACTTTTCCCGAGAAAATGTGCGATAAGTGTCACCCAGTTGGGGCGGTGGGAGGGGTGCCGGATGACGCCGCATTCCGGCCAACCCCAATTGTTAACCTTGTTAAGGCAGACTTTGGCGGTGACTGCGTTTGACCCGGAATACCCCGGACCTGCTGCCCCTGGAGCCCTCACGTTGGATACTTTGACTGTGCCGCTCCATCTCCCCCAGCTTCCCGGTTCCGCGGACGCACCGCCGCCCCGGACGCTCGTCGACATCCTGCTCTCCACGGCCGAGGCCTTTCCGGACGCCACGGCCCTTGACGACGGCGTCCGCTCGCTGAGCTATGCCGATCTGGTGGAGGCGGTGCGCGCCAAGGGGCGCTTGCTGCACCAGGCGGGTCTGGGCGCGGGCGACCGCATCGGCGTGCGCATCCCTTCCGGCACCTCCGGGCTGTACATCTCGATCCTCGCCATCCTGCTGATTGGCGCCGCCTATGTGCCCGTCGACGCCGACGATCCCCAGGAACGCGCCGATCTGGTGTTTGGCGAGGCAAAGGTGGCGGGCATCATCTCCGGCACCGACGCCGCCGTCACCCTCACGGCCGAGCGCAGCGGTCCGTTCTCCGCTCCCCGCCCGCCGAAAACCAGCGACGACGCCTGGATCATCTTCACCTCCGGCTCCACCGGCACGCCCAAGGGCGTGGCCGTCGCGCACCTCTCCGCCGCGGCCTTTGTCGACGCCGAGGCCAGGATCTTCCTGCAGCAGGAGCCCCTGGGTCCGAACGACCGGGTGCTGGCCGGCCTGTCCGTGGCCTTCGATGCCTCCTGCGAGGAAATGTGGCTGGCCTGGCGCCACGGCGCAGCCCTGGTTCCGGCGCCGCGGGCACTGGTGCGCACCGGCATGGACCTGGGCCCGTGGCTGATCTCCCACGGCATCACTGTGGTCTCCACCGTCCCCACGCTGGCCTCCCTGTGGCCCGTGGAGGCCCTGGAAGCGGTCCGTCTGCTCATCTTTGGCGGCGAGGCCTGCCCGCCCGAGCTGGCCGAGCGACTGGCCGTTGCCGACCGCGAGGTGTGGAACACCTACGGCCCCACCGAGGCCACAGTGGTGGCCTGCGCGGCACCGCTCGGCGGGCCCGGACCCGTGCGCATTGGACTTCCGCTGGATGGCTGGGATCTGGCAGTGGTGGATGCCAACGGGGTTCCCGTGCGCAAGGGGGAAACCGGTGAGCTGATCATTGGCGGCGTCGGGCTGGCCCGCTACCTGGATCCGGCCAAGGACGCCGAAAAGTATGCCCCCATGCCGGACTTCGGCTGGGAGCGCGCCTACCGCAGCGGTGACCTGGTGGTCTTGGAGGCTGCAGGACTGATCTTCGCCGGCCGGGCGGACGACCAGGTCAAGCTGGGCGGGCGCCGCATCGAACTGGGCGAGATCGACGCCGCACTCCAGGGCCTGCCCGGCGTTGCCGGTGCCGCCTCTGCAGTGCAGACGACGGCGGCCGGCAACCAGATCCTGGTGGGCTACCTTGTCCCCGGCTCCGACGGGGAGCCCGATCTGGCCGCGTTCCGTGCCCTGCTTGGCGAAAGCCTGCCGGCGCCCCTCATCCCCCTGCTGGCGCTCACCGATTCCCTGCCCACCAAGACCAGCGGCAAGGTGGACAGGCATGCGCTGCCCTGGCCGCTCCCCTCGGCTGGAGGCGGCGACGACGCCGGCCCCCTGCTGCTGGGCCCGGACGCCCAGTGGATTGTGGACCAGTGGAATGCGGTGCTGGGCGGCAATGCCACCTCCCTCGACGCCGATTTCTTCGCCCAGGGTGGCGGCAGCCTGGCCGCGGCCCAATTGGTCTCCGCACTGCGCCAGCGCTACCCCACCATCACGGTGGCCGACATCTACTCGCACCCCCGCGTGGGTGCCCTGGTGGATCTGGCCGGCGAGTCTGGCGACACCGCCCCCGCCGTCGTCCGCGACGTCCGCCGCACCTCGCGCAAGTCTCAGGTGTTCCAAACGCTCATGGGCATCCCGCTGCACATCCTGGTCGGCATGCGCTGGCTGACGTACTTGATGGTGCTGAACAATGTCCTGGCCCTTTGGAATGTGCTGCCCGGCGCGCCCACCCTTTCCTGGTGGTGGGTGCTTGCCTCCTGGGCGGTGTTCGTCTCGCCGCTGGGCCGGATGGCCATCTCCGTGGTGGCTGCCAGGATTCTGCTGCGCGGTGTGGAGCCCGGCACCTACCCGCGCTCGGGCCGCGTGCACTTGAAGCTGTGGCTGGTGGAAAAGATTGCGGACATGGCCTCGGCCGTGTCCCTGGCCAGCGCCCCCTGGGTGCCGTACTACGCCCGGGCACTGGGTGCCAAGATCGGCCGCAACGTGGACCTGCACTCCGTGCCGCCCGTGACCGGCATGCTGCGGCTGGGCAGCGGCAGCTCCATTGAGCCGGAGGTGGACCTCTCCGGCTGGTGGATCGACGGCGACAACGTCCACATCGGGTCCATCTCCGTGGGGGCCAACGCCGTCGTCGGCGCCCGCAGCACCCTGATGCCGGGCACACGCATCGGCGCCGGCGCGCAGGTGGCTGCCGGCTCGGCCGTGCTGGGCAAGGTCAAGCCCGGGCAACAGGTCTCCGGCTCCCCCGCCGAGCGCGTGGGCAAGGCCCGCCACGAATGGCCGGACACCACCGGCACCGGCAGCAGGCTCTACTTTCCGCTGTATGCGGCAGGCTCCGGGCTGCTGGCTCTGATCCCCTTCGCCTCGGCGGTGGCCGGGGCCGCCGTCGTCGCCGCCGCCATCCGCGGCGCCGAGACACTCTCCTCCGCCGGCACTGCCCTGCTGTGGTCCGTCCCGCTGGCCGCGCTGGTCTGGTTCTTCGGCACGATGATGCTGGTGCTGGGCACCGTGCGGCTGCTGGGGCTGGGACTGAAGGAGGGCCACTTCCCCGTGCGCAGCCTGGTGGGCTGGCAGGTCTGGGCCACCGAGCGGGTGCTGGACATGGCCCGCGACCTCCTGTTCCCGATCTACGCCAGCCTGTTCACCCCCGTCTGGCTGCGCCTGCTGGGCGCCAAGATCGGCAAGAACGTCGAGGCCTCCACGGTGCTGCTGCTGCCCAAGATGACCACCGTGGGCGAGGGCGCATTCCTGGCGGACGACACCATGATCGCCTCCTACGAGCTGGGGGGCGGCTACATCCACATCGCCCCGGCCAAGGTGGGCAAGCGCTCCTTCCTGGGCAATTCGGGCATGACGGCGCCCGGACGCAGCGTGCCCAAGAACTCCCTGGTGGCAGTCCTCTCGGCCACCCCCGCCAAGGCCAAGGCCGGCACCTCCTGGCTGGGCAGCCCGCCGGTGCGCCTGCGCCGGACCCTGGTCAATTCGGACCAGTCCCGCACCTTTGAACCGCCCACTCGGCTGAAGGTGGCCCGCGCCCTGTGGGAGCTGTGCCGCCTGGTGCCCACCGTGCTGACAGTTGCGCTGGCCGCAGCGGTGCTGTGGACCTTCGACTACCTGGCCGTGCACACCGGCTACTGGATTGCCGCCGCGCTGGGCGGCGTGGTGGTGATGGTGGCCGGAGCCGCGGCCGCCGGCAGCGCCGTGGCCGCGAAGTGGCTGCTGGTGGGCCGCATCCGCGCGGGTGAGCACCCGCTCTGGAGCTCCTTCATCTGGCGCAACGAGGTGGTGGACGGTTTCATCGAAATGGTCGCCGCCCCGTGGTTTGCCCGCGCCGCCTCCGGCACCCCCGCACTCGTCTGGTGGCTGCGCGCCCTGGGCGCCAAGATCGGCCATGGAGCCTGGTGCGAAAGCTACTGGCTGCCCGAGGCGGATCTGGTCACGCTGGGCGAAAGCTCCACCGTCAACCGTGGCTGTGTGGTGCAGACGCATCTCTTCCACGACAGGATCATGGCCATGGATGCCGTTACTCTGGAAGACGGAGCCACCATTGGCCCGCACGGCGTCATCCTGCCGGCAGCCAGCATCGCCCGCGGCGGCACCGTCGGCCCGGCGTCGCTGGTGATGCGCGGCGAGGTGGTCCCCGCCGGCAGCTACTGGATGGGCAACCCCGTCAGCCCGTGGACCGGACCGGGCGGGCGCTGACAGATCTTGTAGAGAAGGAGCACGCGCATCGATTCCCCCGACCCCTACACACCCGGCCACGGCAACCCCGGCTACACGGTCACGCACTACGACCTTGAGCTGGAATGCCGTCTGGCGAGCAACAGGCTCTCCGGACGTGCGCGGTTGTCGGTGCGGACGACGACGGCGCTCCCCGTCCTGACGCTGGATCTGGCCGGGCTGCGCGCCACGAAGATCGCCGTCGACGGCGCCAAGGTGGCCAAGTTCGCCCAGCGCGGCACCAAGCTCGTCATCACCCCCAAGGCGGCACTCGCCGCGGACACCCCCGTCGTGCTGGACATCCGCTACGAGGGCAACCCCTCTCCCCTGGCCAGCGCCTGGGGCGAGGTCGGCTGGGAGGAGCTCGACGACGGCGTGCTCGTCGCCGGCCAGCCGACGGGCGCCCCGTCCTGGTTCCCCTGCAACGACCACCCCTCGCACAAGTCCAGCTACCGGATCAGCATCAGCACCGATGCCGGCTACCGGGCGGTCTGCAACGGCAGCCTGGTGGGCCACACCACCAAGTCCAGCCGTGAAACCTGGGTGTACGAGCAGGCGGAGCCGATGGCCAGCTATCTGGCCACCGTGCAGATCGGCCGCTACGAACTCGCGGAGCTGGCCGGAGGAGCGCATGCGCACTCGGGCGCCGGGTCCACCCCCGGTTCCCTGGGCGTGCCCATCCACGCCGCCGTCCCCGTGGTGCTGCTCGTCGACGCCGCGACGGCTTTGGCACACCAGCGGGCCATGATGGACACCTTTGTGCAGTGCTTTGGCCCCTACCCCTTCCGCGGCTACACCGTCGTCGTCACGGAGGACGAGCTGGAGATCCCGCTGGAGGCGCAGACCGTCTCCATCTTTGGCCGCAACCACCTCTCCACCTCATGGGAGGCCCAGCGGCTGATCGCCCACGAGCTCTCGCACCAATGGTTTGGCAACTCGCTGACCGCCGGCTCTTGGCGGGACATCTGGCTCCATGAGGGCTTTGCCTGCTACGCCGAGTGGCTGTGGTCCGAGGAATGCGGGGCCGGCAGCACCGACAGCCGCGCCCGCGCCGCGCACCTGATGCTGGACACCCTCCCGAAGGATCTGGTCATCGGAGACCCGGGCCCGGAGCTGATGTTCGACGACCGCGTCTACAAACGCGGCGCCCTGGCCCTGCATGCCCTGCGGTGTGTTGTGGGCGATGGGCTCTTCTTCACGGTGCTCCGCTCCTGGTCCGCCGAGCACCGCCACGGCACCGTGGACACGCCCGCCTTTGCTGCGCTGGCTTCGCGTGTTTGTGCGTCGGTGGATGGGTTCGACGCCGAGGCGTTGCTGAAGCCGTGGTTGTACGGGACAGCGCTGCCGTCCTTCCCTGGCAGCTAGGGTTGGACGCCGTGATTGAGATTGCTGTTGATTCCCCGGCCGCCGACGACGTTCGCCGGCTTCTGGACGAGCACCTGGCCGACATGTTTGCCACCTCGCCGGCCGACAGTGTGCACGCGCTGGACCATTCCGCCCTGGCTGCACCCGATGTCGGGTTTTGGACGGCCCGCGAGGCCGGGCAGCTGCTGGGGTGCGGCGCCCTGAAGTCGCTGGGGTCCCGGGCCGGTGAAATCAAATCCATGCGGACAACGCCCGCTGCGCGCGGGCGGGGTGTGGCAGCGCAATTGCTGGGGCACATCGTCGACGAGGCCCGGCGCCGCGGCTACGAGAGCCTGTTCTTGGAGACGGGAACTGAGGAGTTCTTCGCACCGGCCCGGCGGCTGTACGAGCGGCACGGCTTCACCGCATGTCCGCCCTTTGGCGGCTACAGCATGGATCCGCACAGCGTCTTCATGACACTGGACCTTTCGGGCGGCTGAGACGGCGTCGTTCTTCGTCGCACCGCAGAACAGGGGCCAGCCAGACGTTTCACCGCCCGGCTGGCCCCTGTCCTTCAATGGTTGCTACGGCGCTGAGTCCACAACAGAGGTTTCGATGGCCGTCCAGCCGGTCGCTGTTCCGGCAGGGAAGGTCGTTCCGGCGGTCAACGTCACTACCCGTTCGCCAATGAACATCCCCGTCTCGGAATCGATGATGATGTCCATCCGAGTCTGACGTTTTGGATGCTCAATGCCTATCGCTATGCCTACCCGGCCATCAAGGTTCGCCTGCCTATCGACGACCGTGACTCCGCGAATG
Organism: Arthrobacter sp. 35W; assembly: GCF_000482545.1. Lineage (GTDB taxonomy): Bacteria > Actinomycetota > Actinomycetes > Actinomycetales > Micrococcaceae > Specibacter. The sequence goes on along the minus strand of NZ_KI519454.1, from coordinate 670,308 downwards.
AGCGCGGCCGCTTTGTACAGTGCGGCGCGAAGGTCTGCCGGGACAACTCCGGTCCTCAGGACGGACGCGATGGATTCCAGCGTTTCCGCTTCAGGTCTGCCCGGCTTGCCTCGCTGGCGGATTTCGTCGAGGAGTGCTTGGGGATCGCGGGGCAGGGTCTTCAGTCCTTCGGCAAGTGGCAAGCCTGCCAGGAGCAGCCGCTGGCTGCTGTAGAAGTTTCCACCTTGTGCCCGCAGCAGCTCTCCCGTCCTGATGGGGTCGTTTGCCTGGGACTGTTGATATTTGGCCGCCTCGGCCCTGGCGTCTTCGCTAAAGAACGTCGCCGGGATGCGGGCTTCGCGGTTCCAGATCCATTCCGCAGACTGATCGGCGGGAACGTAGAGCTGATCGGTGGACCGGTCCAGCCACTCCACCGTACGTCGGTCCGTTCCAGGGTTGTCCAATACGACGGCCGAGGCGTAGACGGCAGTGGTAGCGATCTTCAGGTACTGGCCCGGCCCAACCACCGGATCGCTGGTCTCGATCGTGGCTGCCGCGGCGTTGTCGAGCGCCTGGGCGGCTTCCGCCGTCGCGCCCGGCGGCTTCCCACCGATCGAGACGACGTCGGCCACCACGATGGCGCCGACCAGCACAGCGGCAGCGCCGGCCACCAAAAATCCGCGACGCACCATAGTGCCCCGAGGCTTCCTTCCAAAGGTCAGGGCCGCCGTGGTCTCCTCGCCGATCCGGGCCATCAGCCTCTGCCGGCCCCGGGCCAGACTGTCGTCGGATGCGGCGTCGACATCGCTACGGGTTCTGCGGAGCAGCTGCAAATCGTCCATGATCCATCTCCATTTCATCCACGGGGCCCAGGCCCAATTCGTTCTTGAGCGCCTTGCGGGCGCGGTTCATGCGTGAACGCACGGTGCCCAGCGGCACACCCATGGCCTGGGCGATGCCCTCATAGGTGAGGTCGGCCCAGGCGTAGAGCAGGAGGGTTTCCCGATCGATGGCCGCCATGCTTTTCAGCTTCTTGGCGATCCTGCCGACCGCCGCCTGGGCGTCCACCTGCTCGGCGACCCGCCACAGGTCCTCGGCAGCCTCGTCACGGGGCGCCTTGGCCAGAACGCGCAGGATCTTGGCCTCGGCGCGGTGGTGGCGGCGCAGCAGATTGGTGGCAATACCGAAGAGCCAGGGTCTCGCGTCGTCAATGGCGTCGTCGAAGGTGTTCCGCCGCTCGAAGGCGACCAAGAATGTCTCGGACATGACGTCGTCGGCCGCAAAATCGCCGGCCCGTCTGGCCGCGTATCGGTGGATGGCTGAGGCGTGTCTGTCGTACAGCTCCCCAAAGACAAAGGGGCGCTCCAGAGACCGCCTGATGATGTCGCTGTCTGTGTTCACACTATGTATTGCCCGCAGCCCGGAAAAGGGTTCACGGAGCTGTCCCCTCAGCTCGGCGTTGAATCGTGTCCCTCGAAGCCTAGCCACCGCAGGGGCGTCCGCAGGCATTGGCCTTGCCCCGGTGGCGCCGGCGGTCGACACTGCTGGTAGGAGGAGATATGGCTAAGACGTTTGATGGCGAACGGCGGGCAGCCGACGTCGTCATCGTGCCGAATGTGACCGGGTTGTCTTTTCTGGCGGCACGGGACGTTGCGTCTTCTGCGGGCCTGTCCTTGGCAAACCCTGACCCAGATGGCCCACCGATTGGCGCCTTAGTCTGGCCCAACAACCCGATGATCCTCCGCCAGGATCCTGCCCCGGGGACAGTCGCCCGCCGGTGGGACTCGCTCAGGGTCTGGCTGCGGTCGGATCTCGAGCCAGACATGGCCCGTCCCCTGGATGATTCGCCGCCGTCCGCCGACAGCGCCCACGCCATTCCGGAGGAACCGTACTAGGTGCGTCGTGGAAGCAATATACGGCTATCTGGAGTCTTTTTCCTTCCGCACATTCCGTCTCATGAGGTCCAGAAAGAAATCGCATGCCGCAGCTTCGGACTGGAATTCTTCTATGGGAGACCGCGTGCCCCGCTCAGTGTAAAAAACCAAGAAACGATGGCCCTGCTGTTCGATATTGAACGAGTCATTCCGATCGCTGCCATGCATGGCATAAGAATCGGCTGGGAAACCTTCAGATTCAAGGATGAGTTCAAGCTGTCGTCTGTCCACGCCGCCAGTATGCCACCCAAGAGCAGCAGTCTCAGGAGATCTTCGTGACGATGGACGATTTCGCTGCATTGGATGGGCCGGACAAAGGGCCCATCCAATGCAGCGGTAGTTGGCGGATTATCGCCGCAGCGCCTCCATCTGAGGGTCCAGACAGACCAAGCCGTGCTCCCGGGCCAGCTGGGCGGCAAATTCCGAAGCTTCCTCTGCCTGGTCATAGACCATTCCGAAGTAGATGACCGGTCCGGCGGCGTTTCCTATCAATGGGCCATCGGACCACGGCGAGTCATTCTCGGCCCCGAAATCCAAATCGGGCCAGCGTGCCAAGAGAGCGTCGACATAGGCGCGGATCCGCGGAGACGGTTCGGGCGCCGGTTCGCTGTCGAGAATGGCCATGTTTTCGTCGAACGCGACGGCCAGCTCTTCGTCGGTGGACGGCAGCTCGCCCTCCCACACTGCAAGGTCATAACTCATAGCGGCACTCCTTCTCAGCTAGTGGTGGTGGAAACAACACATGATGCGAGCTTCCACGAGGCCGCCCCATTGCTTCCCGGGGGGCCTCGGCCACCATCCTAGGTTGGAGCGCCGACATTGGCGCGAAATAGGGTTCACGGGGCTGTCCCCTCAGCTCGGCGTGGAATGGTGTCCCTCGAAGCCTAGCCACCGAAAGAACCTGTGTGTGACCACCGGTAACCCGTCTCCAAGGATCGAGAGGATAAATCGCAGTAGCGGTTGATCCATGGCGTTGCGGGCATCCGGTAGCGTGCGTAGCAGCCAGCCGCACCTCGGCAGGCCCGCCGAGCGAAATTCCACGGCGGGATCCGACTGAAGACGCCACAAACGAGGGGACTCGAATCATGAAGCTCCGACCAAACTTGCGCGCCGCCGCGGCGGGCGTCGGCGTGCTTTCGGCAGTGACTGCGGCTGCACTATTTACGTTGACTGGTCTTGTTGGTCTCCCGCTCGACCCGGGACCCCTGTTGCTGGCCTTGCTGGCAGCCCTCGCGCTGGCTGCACTGGCAGTCTTCCTCGGAGCCAGAAGTGGCTCTTTCGCTCTTGCTTGGTTCGTCGCCGGGGCAGCGGTGCTGTGGCTGCTGAGCGGCGTCGGTGTCTGGCAGTTGCTTCGAGCCCAAGCGGAACTTGTCAGTGCGGGCAAGTCGCCGGCAATTGCCGATGCTGTTTTGTGGCCGCTCTTGGTTGTCTCGGCTGCAGCGTTCATCGGCATGTCTATTGCGGCAGGCAAGCTCATCGCCCAGCCCGGAACACGTACCCGGGCGTAGGCCGCAGGACCTACGCCTTTGAGCCATCCACAGGGCTAGGTCCGGGCTGCGCGTGAAGCGTGCCGGCCCCGCCCGCCGGCGGCAGCACGACGTCGTCCCTCCGTTTCCGGCGCGGCACCATGAGCCGCCCCTGCCCGACCAGGATGCCGAGAATGACGACGCTTCCGCCCAGAACCTGGTTCCAATGGACCGTCTCGCCCAGGAAGATGACTCCCAGCAGGACTCCACTGACCGGGGTGAGGTAGGTGACGGTGGAGGCAATGGTGGCACCCCAGGCATTGAGGACATTGTTGTACCAAATGTAGGCAATGCCGGTTCCGATGCCGCCGAGGATGACCATGCTGCCCACGATCTCCCAGGTCAGGGTGATCGGGGCGGTGGCGATGAACGGCGTCAACACCAGCATGATGACGGCCCCGGTGCCAATCTGCGCGGCAGACACCGTGACGGCGTCGTAGCCGCTGCCGCGGAGGAAGCGGCGGGTGTAGACGAACCCCAGCCCGTAGCAGGTGGTGGCCCCGAGGCAGGCCAGCTGTGCCCAAAAGAACATGGGATTGGACGTGTCGGCCACTGCCGTCCACGGCGCGGCCACCAGAACGACGCCGGCAGCGGCGACAAAGATGCCCGCCGCCTTCGTTTTGGTCAGCCGTTCTTCGGGCAGCAGCGCCAGGGCAACGACCATGGTGGCGATGGGTGTCGTGGCGTTGAAGATGCTGGACAACCCTGCCGGCAGGTACTGGGCGGCCCAGGAAAAGAGCAGGAAGGGGATCACACAGACGATGGCGCCGATGGCCGTGAGGTGGGCCCACATCCGCAGGCCGCGCGGCCAACGGCGGCGGCTGACCAGCATGACGGCGGCAAGCACCACCGCCCCGAAGAAGAGGCGCCCGAGCACCACCTGCGCGGGCGAAATCCCACCGACGGCGACCTTGATGAACAGGAAGCTCGCTCCCCAAACCACTGCCGCAGCCAGATACTGGCCGCCGAGGGTCATGCTTCGTTTGCCTGCCATTGCGTTCCCACCCATTAGTCCATGCTCCTTCATTTCTCCCCCAGTCTGGGCTACGGTTGACGCATGAATCAAACAAATCGAGCACATGAGTTCATGCAAGGAATCGATTCATGAGTGTCACCCTGCGTCAGCTTGAAGTTCTTGTTGGCGTGGTCGAGCAGGGCGGCTTTGGTGCGGCAGCGGACCACCTGCAGATGAGCCAGTCCGCCGTCTCACATGCGCTGGCCTCGTTGGAACAGGTTACGGGTGCCCCACTGGTGCAGCGCGCCCCTGTCATTGCGCCCACTCCCCTGGGCGACACCGTCCTCACCCACGCCCGCAGTGTCCTGGCCAGCGTCCGCTCGTTGGAGGCCGCCGTGGACCAGCACCACGACCGCGCCGCCACTGGGACCGTCCGCTTGGGGGCCGGTGTGACGGTGTCCCACCGGCTGGTCCCCGATCTGCTCCGCCGCTGGCGGGCGGAACTGCCGGGGCTGGACATTCGCCTCTTTGAGGGCGGCGACGACGAACTGGAGGTCTGGCTCGCCACCGGCGCCATCGATGCGGCGGTGCTGGTAGCCGACGTGCCCGTTCAGGCGGGGGCGGCCGTCCTTGCGCATGACGACTTCCGGGCCGTGCTGCGGGCCGACCATCCCCTGGCTGGCGTCGATCGAATCAGCCTCCACGATCTCCTTGAGGACCCACTATTGGCCTCGACCGCAGGCTGCGAGCCCCAGATCAGGGCCATCCACGACATGGCCGACGCGCCCTACGCCCCGGCACAACGTGTGCACGAGACCAGCACGCTGCTCGGCATGGTCGAAGCCGGTCTGGGTGTGGCGATCATGCCCTCACTGGCACAGACGATGCTCAATGAGGATCTGGTCATGGTGCAACTGGATCCGTGCCTGAAACGGACGTTGGTCCTGACAGGCCCGTCGGCACGGCCGTGGCATCCGGGCGTCGCACGCATGTGCCACATCGCCGAACACTCAGGGGCAGAGGGCTAGGCTGCGTTTACGCGCGGCCGTGTCAACTGTCGACGACGGCCAACAGCCGTCCGGGTTCCCTCAGCTGCCGCTTCCTTCGCCCATCCACACTGCCGACGCTGCGGCGAATCCGGCGGGCAGTCCCAGCGCAACAGTGTCCAGCACCTGAACCTGCAGGCCGGGCATGCCTGCGGCATCCATGCTGGCCGGATCCAGCCGCAGTCCGCGTCCCAGTGCCTTCGCCATGGCTTCCTTAGCTGCCCAGGCCGTTGCCCGGGCCAGGGGACGCTCGGCGGCGGGCAGCCGCAGCACCGCTGCCCGCTCACCCGGGGTGAGGGCGACGTCGTCGAACCCGTCAAAGCCCACGGCGGCAACCTTCTGCAGATCGACGCCCACCTCCACGCCGCGCTCCAATGTGCCGCCCAGCAGAGCCCAGCCGCCACTGCGCGAGAGGCTCAGCCGCAGCCCGGTCGGTGCACCGCGGTGCCAATAGCCGGGGCGGCCATGGTCCACAGAGTCTCCCCCACCGCAATCGGGGCAGCCGTAGACGGCCCGCAGCTGCGCAGGGTCGACGCCCAACAGCTCGGCGGCGAAGAGCCGCTGGGCGATCCGCCCGGCCACAAAGCGGGCGCGCAGTGCGGGCGTGGCAAAGGTGGCTGCGCGGCGACGTTCGGAAGCGCCCAGCAGCCGCCCGTCGTTGACCGCGGCAATGGCCGACAGCTCAACGACGGCCAGCCGCAGCTGTGGAATCTCGGTTCCCAGGGTTCTTCACCTCGTGTTCATGGTGCGGCGGGGCGTGGTTCATGCGCGGGGCCTAGGGTCGGCGCATGAGTGAACTGACGCTTGCGCCGCTCGATTTCAGCGTACTGGACAATGATGACGACGATCCGGTGCTGCTGCGCCCCGATGGCACCCCCGTGGACACCTGGCGCGAGGGCTACCCCTATGCCGAACGGCTGGACCGGGACAGCTACGAACTCCAGAAGCGGCTGCTGCAGATCGAGCTCCTCAAGCTGCAGGTGTGGATCAAGGAATCCGGGCGGCGGCTGGTGGTGCTGTTCGAGGGCCGGGACGCTGCTGGCAAGGGCGGCACCATCAAGCGCTTCACCGAGCACCTGAATCCGCGCGGCGCCCGGGTGGTCGCGCTGGAGAAGCCGAGCGAGCGCGAACGCACCCAGTGGTACTTCCAACGCTACGTGAAGCATCTGCCGGCGGCCGGGGAGATCGTCCTCTTCGACAGGTCCTGGTACAACCGTGCCGGCGTCGAACGGGTGATGGGCTTCTGCACGGACGCCCAGTACGAGGAGTTCCTCGCCCAGGCCCCGGCCTTCGAATCCATGCTGGTGAACGACGGCATGGATGTGGTGAAGTTCTGGTTCTCCGTCTCACAGAATGAGCAGCGCACCCGCTTCACCATCCGCCAGGTGGACCCGGTGCGGGCGTGGAAGCTCTCGCCCATGGATCTGGCCTCGCTGGATAAGTGGGAGGCCTACACGGCGGCGAAGGAGGCGATGCTGCGCCGCACGGATACGGAGCAGGCACCCTGGACCGTGGTCAAGAGCAACGACAAGAAGCGGGCGCGTCTGGCGGCCATGCGCCATGTCCTGAGCCGATTCGACTACACCGGCAAGGACGAGGAGCTCGTGGGGCAGCCCGACGCGCTCATTTCCGGTCCGGCGTCGCGCATCTTCGAAGACGGCGAACACCAGCTTTAAGCAACTGTGCGACAGTAAACGTCCCTCTGAAGCTCCAGAGGGACGTTTACTGTCGCACAGATTCAGCGCTTAGCGCTGGACGGCGCCAAAGCGCTCGGCGGCGACGGCGACGGCGGCCGCGCGGGCCTCCGACGCCTCATCGGCGGTCAGCGTGCGGTCCGTGGCCCGGAAGCGCATGCCGAAGGCCAGCGACTTGCTGCCCTCGGGAATGCCGGTGCCCTGGTACACATCGAAGAGGGCAACCTCTTCGAGCAGCTCGCCGGCCCCCTCGCGCAGGGCCTCCAGCACGGACTCTGCGGCAACCTCGGCCGGCACCACGAGGGCAACGTCCTGGGTGGCGATGGGGAACGTGGAGAGGTGCTTGGCCACGATCACATCGGCCGATGCCTCGAACAGCACATCCGCATCGATTTCCAGCGCCACGGAGCGTGCAGGCATGTCCAGCTCGGCCAGCAGCTTCGGGTGCAGCTCGCCGGCGTAGCCCACCAGCTCGCCGGAGCGCAGCGTGATCTGTGCAGCGCGTCCCGGGTGGAAGGCCTGGTGGGCGCCCTGGGACACCACCAGCTCCACGCCAACGACGTCGCCCATCAGGCGCACGGTGTCCAGCGCATCGGCCCAATCCCACGAACGCGGCGTGTGGCCGGCAGCGGCCGGGGATTCCTTGCCCGTGAAGACGGCACCGATGTGCAGTGGCTGGTGCGGGATGCCGTTGTCCAGGCCGTCCAGCACCTCCTCTGCGGGCTTGATGCCCAGCGGCGGAATGCTCTCGCTGCCCATCGGCCCCTCGGGAAGAAACACGAGACCGGCCTCGAACAGGGCCAGGTCGCGGAAGCCGCGCGAGTGGTTGCGCTTGGCCACCTCGATCAGGCCGGGCAGCACGGTGGTGCGGAGCCAGCCGTTCTCCTCGCTGATCGGGTTGGCCAGTTTGACGGCCTCGCGGACGGCGCCTGCCTCGGCCACGCCGAAGGTGTCGTTGGACGCCTTCGGAATGAACGGGTACGCCATGACCTCGGTCAGACCGGCGTCGGCCAGGGACTGCAGCACGCGGCGGCGCTGCTGCTGCACACGGCTGAGGCCGCGCCCGGGCGGGGCCACCGGCAGGGTCGCGGGGATCTTGTCGTAGCCCACCAGGCGCGCGATTTCCTCGGTGAGGTCCTCGGGCGTCTCCAGGTCGTTGCGCCAGCTCGGCGCGGTGACAAGGTAGCCGGCGTCGGTCTTCTCCACTGCACCACCGATGTCCGTCAGGGCAAAGGTGATCTGCTCATCGGTGAAGTCGATGCCGATCCGGGCGGCGGCGAAGCCGGCCGGCAGGTCGATCACGACGGCGGCGGGCTCGGTGCCGACGTCGGTGGAGGTGGTGTCGGCGGTGCCGCCGGCCAGCTCAACCAGCAGGTCCACCACGCGCTGGGCGGCCTCGTCGGCCACCTGCCAGTCCACGCCGCGCTCAAAGCGCTTGGAGGCTTCGGAGGGCAGCTTGTGGCGGCGGCGCGAGCGGGCGATGCTGACCTCGTCGAAGTGCGCGGCCTCAACCAGCACGTTGACGGTGGAGTCGGAGACCTCGGTGGAGGCGCCGCCCATGACGCCGGCAATGCCGATCCCGCCGTTGCCATCGGTGATCAGCAGATCCTCGACGTCCAGGGTGCGGACCTTGCCGTCCAGGGTTTCCATGGTCTCGCCCGGCTTGGCGCGGCGCACCACGATGTCCCCGGACAGCTTGTCCAGGTCGTAGCAGTGGTTCGGCTGCCCCAGCTCAAGCATCACGTAGTTGGAGATGTCCACGGCCAGGGAGATGGAGCGGATCCCGGCCAGGCGCAGGCGCGAGGACATCCACGTCGGGGTGGGTGCGGCGGGGTTGATGCCGCGCACCGTGCGGGCAACAAACCTGTCGCAGCCGGCCTTGCCGTAGATCGGGGCCTCATCGGCCAGGCACACCGGGTAGCCGGCGCCCGTGGAGGGGGCGACGACGACGGCGTCGGCCGGGTCGGTGAAGGGGGTTCCGGTGGCGTGGGCGTACTCGCGGGCGATGCCGCGGATGGAGAAGCAGTAGCTGCGGTCCGGGGTGACGTTGACCTCTGCGGCTTCGTCGTAGAGGCCCAGCAGGTCCAGCGCGTCGGTGCCCAGTTCCGGGTCCAGGCCCAGGGTGCTGAGCACGAGGATGCCGTCGTGGTCCTCGCCGATGCCCAGCTCGCGGACCGAGGCGATCATGCCCGCGGACACGTGGCCGTAGGTCTTGCGCGGGGAGATGTGAAAGTCCCCGGGCAGCACTGCGCCGGGCAGCGTGACCACCACCTTGTCACCAACCACAAAGTTGTGCGCACCGCAGACGATGCCCTGCACGCCGGAGGGATCGATGCCCTCGTTGGTGAGCGTCTGCTCGGCGCCCTCGGGCACCACGCGGACCTCGCACCAGTTGATGGTCTTGCCGTTGCTCTGCGGCTCCTTCACCAGCGACAGCACCTGGCCCACCACGATGGGGCCCTTCAGCGCGTCGGTGGGACGGTGGACGTCTTCTTCTTCCAGACCAATCGTGACCAGTTCGGCCATGACGTCTTCGGCGGTTGCTTCCGCCGGCACCTGCGCATACTCGCGCAGCCAAGACAGGGGAATACGCATCCCTAGATCTCCATCCCAAAGTGTTCGCTGAAACGTACGTCGCCCTCGATCATGTCGCGCATGTCGCCCACCTCGTTGCGGAACATGAGGGTGCGCTCGATGCCCATGCCGAAGGCGAATCCTGAATATTCGTCCGGGTCGATGCCGGCGGCGCGGAGCACGTTCGGGTTGACCATGCCGCAGCCTCCCCACTCGATCCACTGCGGGCCGCCCTTGGCGCCGGGGTGCCAGATGTCCAGCTCGGCGGAGGGCTCCGTGAACGGGAAGTAGTTCGGGCGCAGGCGGATGCTGGCCTCGTCCCCGAACATCTGCCGGGCGAAGTGCTCCAGCGTGCCGCGCAGATCCGCCATGGACAGGCCCTTGTCGATGGCCAGGCCCTCGAACTGGTGGAACACCGGGGTGTGCGTGGCGTCCAGTTCATCGGTGCGGAACACCTTGCCGGGGCACAGCACGTAGATGGGCAGCTCGCGCTCCAGCATGGAACGGACCTGCACCGGGGAGGTGTGCGTGCGCATCAGCAGGTGGGCCTCGGGGGGCTCCACAAAGAAGGTGTCCTGCATTTCGCGGGCCGGGTGGTCCGGCTTGAAGTTCAGGGCGTCAAAGTTGAACCACTCGGATTCCAGCTCCGGGCCCTCGGCGATTTCCCAGCCCATGCCCACAAAGATGTCGCTCACGCGCTCCTGCAGGGTGGACAGCGGGTGCCGGGCTCCGGCGCGGCGGCGGCGCGGGGCTGCCGTGACGTCCACAGTCTCTTCGATCAGGATGCGCGCGGCATCCTCGGCCTCGAGGGCCTCGGTGCGGACGGCGAGCGCCTTGTTCACGCGTCCACGGGCTGCACCCATGAGCTTGCCTGCGGTGGCCTTCTGGTCCTTGGCGAGGTCGCGGATCCCGGCATTAGCCAGGCTCAGCGCGGACTTCTCTCCCGTGTGGGCCAGGCGGGCTGCCTTGAGTTCGTCAAGGGTGGAGGCGGCGTCAATGGCTGCGAGCGCGGCGTCGACGGCAGCGTTGATGGCGGCCTCGTCCAGCGGGTCGGGAGCGGTGGTCGCTTCGGTGGCGGATTCCGGCTCGGCGGCCGCGTTCTGGTGATTGTCAGACATCTACAGTGTTTACCTATGCTCGTTCCGACGGCTACAGCGGGGTCTGTCCTCCCGCCCGGTCCATTCTAGTTGAACCGGCCCGGGCGCCCGAACTGGGGCGCTGGTATCCTCGGCTCATCGGAGCCGTTGCTCCGCCGGCTCCGGAGGGAGGATGGGATGGGCGTGTCGGTTCGCTTGAACGACGACGTGGAGGCCACGCACGACGGCGCCCGCCTGCCCGCGCCGCGCCGGGGCCGCTCCCCGCGCCACTCCCCCCGGTTTGGTTCTGCTCTTCCTGCCACAGTCCTTGCGGTGCTGGCCGCGGCCTCGCTGGCCGGCTGCCAGGTGCTGCCTTGGGGCACAGACCACTACCGTCCGCCCGCCGCCCCGCTCCTGGACAACGTGGACTGCGTGGCCTCCGCCCGATACCTGCCACGGCCCGAAAACTTCACACCTCCCCCGAGGCCGGTGGCCGGGAGCATCCCGGATGGCTTTGTGCCGGCGATGGTAGTGCGGTGCTCCATGTCCTTTGGACTGGACGAAGGTGAAGCAGGCCAGTGGTCGGTCATCATCGAGGACCGGATGTCCGGTGACCTCGCACCGTTGGTGGCGGCGCTGGGCGAATTCAGTGACAAGGCCAACTACGACATCGCTTGTACGGCGGATATGGAAATAGTCCCCGACCTGTGGCTCGTCGACGGCGGCGGGCGGGCCATGCTCGCCGCCTGGCCTACCACCGTCTGCGGCAAGACAAAGCCTGGCGTGGGCAAGGCGTTGGCGGGGCTGCAGGTGGCCGAATCCACCAGGCACCGCATACCCCTGCCGGAACCCGCACCTGAGCCAGCGCCCCTGCGCTCGGCGGGCCCGTCGGATCTGCCGCTGTACCTGCCGTCGGAGCCGCCATCAAATTTGCCCGGGCAGATTGCCGTACCAGGAAAGCCGTCGGAGCCGCCATCAAATTTGCCCGGGCAGATTGCCGTACCAGGAAAGCCGTCGGAGCCGTGAGGAGCCCAGTGGCAGAATCCAGCAAGGAAGGCATGTCCAGGGCCAAGTGGCTGCGCCAGGTGGCGAACCTGCTCAACCTCTCCACGCCCCTTGGCCTGCTGCTGGCCGCGCTCTCCCGCACTCCCGTGGAGCGGGGCCCGGACGGTCTGCTGCTGGGCACCGGCTACCGTCCCCGACTGCCGTTGGCCGGCGCGTTCACCGTGGGCAACGTCATCTTCTACCGGGCGGACCGGACGTTCATCGATTCCCGCCCCACACTGCTGGCGCATGAGGCGGTGCACAGCACCCAGTACGCCCTGTGCCTGGGGCTGCCATTCCTGCCGCTGTACGGATTCTGCGCCGTGTACTCGCTCTGGCGCACCGGGGATCCGGGCAGCCGGAACCTCTTTGAACGCGGAGCCGGGCTGGCGGCCGGCGGCTACCGCGAGCTGCCCACCAAGGCCAGGTTCCGCCGCCGTCCGTCCATCCCACCCACCGAAGGAGCTCTCTAGCCATGCAGACCAGCCACCACCACCCGGACAGCATCACCGTCACCGGACACGGAAGCACCCGCCGGGCCCCTGACACCCTCAGCCTCAACATCGGCGTCGAATCACGCCGCAGTACAGTGCAGCAGGCCTACGCGGCCGCCGGGGAGTCGATGTCCGCCGTGCTGCGCCGGCTCGGCGGGCTGGGGGTTTCAGGGGCCAAAATGGCCACCTCGGCCCTGAATATCCGCGCCGAGTCCACGTGGAAGGACGGCGTGGGCAACATTGTCACGGGCTATGTGGGCAGTGGCACGGTGGCCGTCACCTTGGACTTTGCCGACGGCGTGGAGGAGCTCATTGCCGCCGCAGTGGAGGCCGGCGGTGACGATCTGCGCCTGAACGGCCTCAGCGCAACGGTGATGGACCCGTCCCAGGCGGCCGAGGAGGCCCGGATGCTGGCCTGGACCGACGCCCTGGGCAAGGCGAGCCAACTGGCGGAACTCGCCGGCCGGAGGCTGGGCGTGGTGCGCGGCATCACCGAGGGCGCACCGAACGGAAATGGACACCCGGTCCCCCTGGCCCGCATGGCCATGGCCTCCCCCATGCCCATTGAAGCCAGTGAAAGCAGCATCGACGCCGCCCTCACCGTCACCTGGGCCTTGGATGGGCCCGCCTAGCGCAGCGTCCGGCACTGCCGAGTCGGCACGGTCGAAAGATTAGGTTAGTCTAACCTTAGTAAATCTCCGACCACGCCCCTTGCCGCCCGCCCAGGCAGGCGCCGGGAGCCGCTTCGAGAAGGGTGGACCCATGCAGGCCATTCTGTTCCCCACCGACCGCAACGACCGCCACTTGTACGGCCTGGCCAGCTATCTGTGGATTGGCGACGGCCTGTACCCGACGGTGCACAACCGCCGCGACACCCCCGGCGTCCCGGCCTACGACATCGACGGACAGTGGGTGTACCCCTCGCGCTACAACATGTCCGTGCACGGCCAGCTGCCCGTGTATTTCCTGGACCACGACCGCCTTGTGTCAACCGGCCACGGCGAGGAGCCGGCGGGGCTGCCGTTCTTCGACGTCAAGTGCATGTGCATGCCGCAGTTGACGGAGTAGGCGCACCCAGATCCGCGATTCGACCACAGACGCCTGCGCCGGACATGGCAACGGACGGCTCCGCGGCCGGCTCGTCCCAGCCGCGGAGCCGTCCGGATCAAGCTCTAGCGGTGCGCGTAGGTGAGGCAGTCGGCATTGTCCGCGCCGGGTCCCACATGGACCTCTGTGGCGTTGCACATCAGGTGGTCGTTGTGGGAGCACTCGGAGCGCTGGCAGGCACCGACACCGGCCAAGACCTTGGGCAGGCCACCATGCGTGCCGGTGTCAATGAACGTGGCGCACGACGCGTGGTCCGAGCTGCCACCGACGGTGATGGCGGCGGCCCCGCAGTGCGAGTGGTCGTTGAAGGAACAATTGGAAACGCTGCAGTCTGCGACATGCGTAGTCATCGTAAATATCCTCCAGGATCCGGCCGCCCCGACCGGGCAGCTTTGGTTCCACCGTAGGCCTGTTGCTGGCCATAAAAAAGCACGAAATTCTGTGACGTATTTAGCTACCGGAGCAAGGGGTGCGGCAGGTATTCCCGAAAGGGGCCTTGACGGACTTTTAGAATATATGTTCGAATGACTCCATGCGGTGGAGTGGGCAGGAACTAGGCAGGGACACGAACGACGGCGCCCTGCCACCGCCGGGAGGGGAAGGCCCGGCGGCCCAGTTGCCGCTGCTCCCCCTGTTGGGGTTGGTGCGCAGTGTGACGACGCCGGATTTTGCCGGCATCACATTCCACGAGGTGGCTGCCAAGAGTGCATTGAACAAGGTGCCCAGCACGTCCACCATGCCTTTCGAGTGGACCATCAACCCCTACAGGGGCTGCTCCCATGCCTGCGTCTACTGCTTTGCCCGCAAGAGCCACACCTATCTGGACCTCGACGCCGGAGCGGATTTCGATTCCCAGCTGGTGGTGAAGGTCAATGTGGCGGAGGTCCTGCGCCGTGAACTGGCCAAACCCTCCTGGCGCCGGCACCACGTGGCTTTGGGCACCAACACCGATCCGTACCAGCGGGCCGAGGGGCGGTACAAGTTGATGCCCGGCATCATCTCGGCGCTGGCCGATTCCGGCACGCCGTTCTCCATCCTGACCAAGGGCACGCTGCTGGCCCGGGACATCCCTCTGCTGAGCGAGGCGGCTGCGGTGGTGCCGGTGGGCATGGGCATCTCCCTGGCCCTGACCGACGAGGCCCTGGCCTCCGCCGTCGAGCCCGGAACACCCTCCCCCAAGGCCCGGCTGTCGCTTATCGGCCGTCTGCGTGATGCCGGCCTGCCGTGCGGGGTGATGGCCATGCCCATCCTGCCCTGGCTGACCGACGGCGACGACGCCCTCGAATCGCTCTTCTCGTCGCTCTCGGCGGCCGGTGCCACGGGTGTCAGCGCCGGTGCCCTGTATCTGCGCCCTGGAACGCGGGAGTGGTTCATGGCCTGGCTGGCCCGCGGGCATCCCGCGCTAGTGGGCCGCTACCGGCGCCTCTACGGATCGGGGGCCTATGCCTCCAAGGAGTACCGGGCCTGGCTGTCGGGCCGGGTGGCCTTCTTCAAGAAGCGCCACGGCTTTGCCGGAACGGACGGATTCATCCACGACGCCCGCGAGGAGGAGGCCCAGTACCCGGACGGCGCCCTGCCCGGCTTCCGCGGCCCCACGGCCGGCCCCACTGCCCGCCCCGCGACCGCCGCGGCGGTGTCGGCCGACGTCCAGCCGGCCCTGTTCTAGAGGGGCGCGCGGCTGGTGGCTGGGCCAAGGCCGTCCGGGCATGGTCGTTGCAAGGTTGTCCGGCTAACACAGCGGGCCGGGACAGCATGTGCTGTCCCGGCCCGCCTATGCTTGGTCCGCGTGCTATCCGCTCTTGCGGCGGAATTCGCGCTTCTGCGATTCCGAGCCGTGCTGGTGGTTGATCTTGGCGCCTGTGGCTGCCTCCACCGTTGCATGGTGCTGGTGGCTCTTGCGGTCAAGTGCCTCGCGGAACTTTGCCTTCATTTCCTCGCTGGCCGTTGTATCAGCCGGTGCGGCGCTGTCTCCGTTGTGGTGCTTGTCAGACGACGTCATCTAAACCTCCTGGATCGTGCGTGAGCCTTCAGTCTGGCACAGGCGGCGGCCAATGCAACAGCGCTAGGATGTGGCGGCGCGCACGCCCGCGGCATCCAGAACGGCCTGGACTATCGGAAAGTCGGCCGGAATCCACGGCAGCTCGAACAGTTCCGCGGAGCCGTCCAGCGGCAGCCAGCGCAGCTCGTCGTGGTCCTCCAAAGGTTCCGGGTCTCCGTCGGACACCTCTGCCAGCCAGACGCGCATGGCCGCAGCCTGGTTCAGCGGCCAGCCGGCCGCCGTCGTGCCCGCCACCTCGGCACCGAGACGGACGGTGACACCCAGCTCCTCCCTGAGCTCCCGGTGCAGGGCCGCCTCCAGCTGCTCCCCCGCTTCCACCTTGCCGCCGGGGAACTCCCACAAGCCGGCCAGTGCCGGCGGCGCGGTGCGGCGTGCGGCCAGCAACAGGGTTGGATTTTGCAGGGAATCAACGATGGCCCCGCCAACGATTTGCTTCATCTCACTCACCTGGCCAGTTTAGGGCGAACTAGACTTGGACGGTGGACAGCGTTGTCTGCTACGAATCCACACCTGCCGCGACAGGCCCAAACGAGAGCGTTGAATGTCCGCGTCCCACACCCCGTTGTCCCCCCGCATGGTCACCTGGGCCATCATTTCCCTGGCCGTTGGCGGCTTTGGCATCGGCACCACCGAGTTCGCCATGATGGGCCTGCTGCCCAATATCGCCGACGGCGTCCAGGTCAGCATCCCCGAAGCCGGGCACCTGATCTCCGCCTACGCCCTGGGCGTGGTGGTGGGCGCCCCGCTGCTGGCCGCGTTGGCCGCCAAGCTGCCCCGGAAGCAGGTGGTCATTGGCCTCATGGTGCTGTTCACCCTGGGCAATCTGTCCTCCTATTTCGCCCCTGACTTCGGCACCATGCTCGTCACCCGCTTCATTTCCGGGCTGCCGCATGGCGCCTTCTTCGGTGTGGCCGCCGTCATCGCCGCCTCACTGGTGGCGCCCACCAAGCGAGGCCATGCCATCTCGATGGTGATGATGGGCCTGTCCATCGCGAATGTGGTGGGCGTACCGCTGGCCACCTTTGTGGGGCAGCAGTTCGGCTGGCGGCTCATGTTTGTTTTGGTCGCCGTCATTGGGCTCATCACGCTGGCCTGCATCGCGAAGTTCGTGCCGGCCCAAAAGGTGCATGCCGATGCCAGCATCCGCCGCGAGCTCAGCGCGCTGAAGCGGATCCAGGTCTGGCTGGCCCTGCTGATCGGCGTCGTCGGCTTTGGCGGGTTCTTTGCCGTCTACACCTACATTGCCAAAACCATGACCGACGTTGCCGGGTTCAATGAAAGCTTCCTGCCGTTCATCGTGGGCCTGTACGGCGTGGGCATGGTGGCCGGAAACTTCGTCGGCGGCCGGCTGGCGGACAAGTCGGTCATGGGCAGCATCTACGCCGTCATGGGGTTCATCGCCGTGGTGCTGGTCGTCTACGCCGCCACCGTCCACATCCAATGGATGGCCCTGCTGATGGTGTTCGTCGTCGGCGCTTCGGGGGCCATGCTGGTGCCGTCGCTGCAGACCCGGCTGCTGGATGTCTCCCCCGGCGCCGCCTCGCTGGCCTCCTCGCTGAACCACTCGGCGCTGAACATGGCCAACGCACTGGGCGCCTTCGTCGGCGGTCTCGTCATCGCGGCCGGCTGGGGCTATGTGGCCCCGGCCCTCGTTGGCGCCGTTCTGGCCGTGCTGGGCCTGGGCATCGCCGCCACCAGCGGACTGCTGGACCGCCGCCGCGCCCTTGACGCCGGACCGGCCGCGTAGCGCTTGCTGCGTGGACTGCAGAAGGCCTCCTCCCAATTGGGAGGAGGCCTTCTGCGTCGTTGGTTGGCGACTAGTGCGCACTGTCCGGTGCGGGCTCAGCGGGTGCTGCAGCCTTGGCGTCCGAATAGATGTCCGGCTCAAGGTAGATGACCTTGGCGATGGGCACCGCGGCCCGGATGCGCTGTTCGGCGGCGTCAATCACCTCGGCGATGTGGGCGCCGGTGTCGGCGCCATTGACGGCAATCTTGGCCGCCACGAGCAGTTCCTCCGGGCCCAGGTGCAGGGTCTTGAGATGGATGATGCGGCCAACGCCGGAGCCCACCAACGCCGCCTCGATGGCGGCGACGTCGTCCTTCGTGGCCGATTCACCCAGCAGCAGGGACTTTGTCTCCAGCGCCAGCACGACGGCGACAGCCACCAGCAGCAGGCCGATCATGGCCGTGCCCGCGGCATCCCACAGGCCGTTGCCGGTGATGATGGTCATCGAAACGCCGCCCAGGGCCAGCACCAGGCCAATCAGGGCAGCCAGGTCCTCCAGCAGCACCACGGGAAGCTCGGGGGCCTTGGCCGTGCGGACAAACTGCACCCACGTGCGCTTGCCCCGCGTGTGGTTCGATTCCTTGATGGCCGTGCGGAAGGAGTAGGACTCCAGAACGATGGCCCCCACCAGGACGGCCAGCGGAACCCAGGCCCACTGCGGGTCAATGCCGTGCGGATCGTGCCACTTCTCGTAGGCCTCGAACAGGGCGAACAGGCCACCGACGCTGAAGAGCACGATGGAGACGATGAAGGCGTAGATGTAGCGTTCGCGGCCATAGCCAAACGGGTGTTCCGGGCTGGCCTGGCGGCGGGCGCGTTTGCCACCGATCAAGAGCAGCAACTGGTTGCCCGAGTCCGCGACGGAGTGGATGGCCTCGGCCAGCATGGACGAGGACGCCGTCAACAGGAAGGCGAGAAACTTCAGCACAGCGATGGACAAATTCGCCGCGAGGGCGGCGATGATCGCCTTGCTTCCTCCGGATGCAGACACGTGTGTTCCCCTTTTGATCAATACCAACTACTGCCGGCAGTGCCGGTGGGATTCCCCCGGGGCACCACGCTACATGGCAGCGGCCCCGCTGCCCAACAACCCGTGACGACTTCCGCGAACTCGCACTTGGGGATAGTCCGACGGCGTGGGACTATCCCCAAGTGCCGGTTCGAGGGGTGGACATGGCCATTGCCAGTGACGCCCAGGTGGAATGCGGCAGCGATACTGGACGGATGCTGATTGTGAAGTCCTCCATCCTGTTCGTACTCGCGGCCATAGCCGAGATTGGCGGGGCATGGCTGATCTGGAAGGCCGTCCGGGACGGGAGCCCCTGGTGGTGGGCGGGGATGGGTGTGGTGGTTCTGGGTGCCTACGGCTTCATCGCCACGCTCCAGCCGGATGCGAACTTTGGCCGCATCCTCGCAGCCTACGGCGGAGTGTTCGTCGCCGGATCACTGGCGTGGGGCGTGGTGATGGACGGCTTCCGCCCTGACCGCTGGGACATCGCCGGCGCTGTGGTCTGCCTGGCCGGCGTCGCCATCATCATGTTCGCCCCGCGGTCAGCCTAAAGAACGCACAGGCGACGCCCCGCCGTCGTCCGCACCCCCGATTCCCCGCAGAAAAACCCGCGAAAGAGCACTTGGGGATAGTCCCGGCGCTCGGGACTATCCCCAAGTGCTCTTTCGCGGGGGTGTGGTGGTGGTGTGGGAAAGGCTAGCGGCGCTGGGCGCGGGCGCTGGCGTAGAGGCACACCGTGGCTGCGGTGCCAAGGTTCAGCGACTCCGCGGAGCCATAGACGGGCACGGCAACGCGGTGGTCCGCCAGTTCGAGTTCGGCGTCGGAGAGGCCCTGGGCCTCATTGCCGAACAGCCACGCCGTCGGCGCCTCCAGCGAATAGGCTGAGTCCGGCACCTCCTGGTCGAAGCTGCGGGCGGCGCTTTCGTCCTGCAGCAGGTCCAGGTTGAGGTGGCCGTAGCCATCTGCGGCGAGCACACCCAGCCCCGCGGCCTTGCACTGGGCCACGATGTCGGCGGCGTCCACGCCGATCACCACGGGCAGGTGGAAGAGCGAGCCGGCAGTGGAGCGCACGGCCTTGGAATTGTAGATGTCCACGCTGGAGGTGGTGAGCACGACGGCGTCTGCCCCGGCGGCGTCGGCGGCACGCAGGACGGTGCCCGCGTTGCCCGGATCCTGGACGCGGGCCAGCACGGCCACCAGCTTGGGCTTGGAGGCCAGCACGGCCTCAAAGGGAACGTCCACAAAGTTGCACACGGCCAGGATGCCCTGCGGGCTGACGGTGTCGGTCATGGCTTCCAGCACCATTTCGCTGGCCACGCGGATGTGCAGGCGGCTGGCGTGGTCGTGGGCCAATTCCAGCATTTCGGGATAGCGCTTCAGGCACTCCAAGGAAGCGTAGACCTCAGTGACAATGGGACTGCCACCGGCGGTCATCGACTCGCGATGGGCCAGCAGCGCCTCGCGCACGGCCTGGGGACCCTCGGCCAGGAACTGGCGGCGCTTTAAACGCACCGAGCGCCCGGCCAGCTTGGCAACATCCCTCACTCGATCTGCTCGAGGATTGGTCATTGCATCTACTGGCGGGCGCCCGGTTTCGTTCATATTTGGACTGTAGCAGTCCGGTGCACGCTAGCAGGAAATCAGATTCCCTGCCGCCTGCCGCACTATGCCTGAAAGGCAGTAATGCTACTTGGCCGCCGGAGCGGACGTGTCAGCCGGCAGTGCAGCTTTGGCCAGCTTGACCAGACCTGCGAAGGCAGTGGCGTCGTTGACGGCCAGGTCTGCCAGCATGCGGCGGTCAACCTCGATCTCAGCGGCCTTCAGGCCCTGGATCAGACGGTTGTAGGTCAGGCCGTTGGCGCGGGATGCAGCGTTGATGCGCTGGATCCACAGGCGACGGAAGTCACCCTTGCGCTTGCGGCGGTCGCCGTAGCTGTAGACGAACGAGTGGAGCAGCTGCTCCTTGGCCTTGCGGTACAGGCGCGAACGCTGACCGCGGTAACCCTTTGCGCGCTCAAGAATAACCCGACGCTTCTTGTGGGCGTTTACCGCCCGCTTCACACGTGCCACGTGCGTACTCCTTCAAGTTCATATCCCAAGCCATGCATGCCTGAGAAGGCTTTAGTTGGTTGCTGCCACCATGTTGGCGGCGCATCCGAATGACTGGGAAATTAGATGCCGAGCATCTTGCGGATGTTGCGTGCATCCGCGGGAGCGACAATCTTGTCACCGGCAAGGCGACGCGTCAGGCGCGAGGACTTGTGCTCCAGGTAGTGGCGGCGGTTGGCCTGCTGGCGGCGCAGCTTGCCGGTACCGGTCAGCTTGAAGCGCTTCTTTGCTCCACTGTGTGTCTTCATTTTCGGCATGAGGACCTGTCTCCTTACGTATCCACCGGCGCTGCCTGTGGTTCTGGGTGCAGCGACCGGTGAGGTCACTGGCGGGGGTACTTCACGGCCAGGAGGGCGGATGCCCTACTCGGCTGAGTCTTTCTTCACCCGCACTGCGGGCTTGGGGGCTGCAGCCGGCTTGGCGGCGGGCTTTGCCATCGGCTTCGGCATGGGCACCGGCTTCGGTGCTGCCATCGGCTTCGGGGCCGCTGCAGGCGTGGCTGCCACCGGCTTGGCCGGAGCCGCAGCCTTGGGTGCAACGGGGGCCTTGACGACGGCGGGCCGTGCGGCAGCCGGAGCCTTGGCCACAACGGGCTTGGACTCGGCGGCCTTCTTGACCGGAGCCTTGGGGGCCTCGGCCTTGGGCGCCTCGACAACCGGAGCTGCCTGGACAACGACGGCGGGCTCGGCGGCCGGGGCTGCCTCCACCACTGCGGCTTCGACAACCGGTGCGGCCTCGACTGCTGCTTCAACCTCAACCTCGGGGGCCGCGGTGGGCTCCGTGAGGCTCAGGCCTGCGGGCAGCAGGTCGGCCAGCGACTGGGTCATCGGGGCCTTGTTGTCGCGGTCAACGTCGACGCGGGCCTTGCCTGCGGCAACTGCCTCGTTCTCGGCCTTGGCGTCTGCACGCTGCTGTGCGCGGCGGGCTTCAGCCTTGGCTTCAGCCTTGTTCTTCAGCGGACCGATCACCATGACCATGTTGCGGCCGTCGATGCGCGGGCTGGACTCGATGGCGCCAACCTCGGCAACGTCTTCTGCAAACTTCTGCAGCAGGCGGATGCCCATTTCGGGGCGCTGCTGCTCACGGCCACGGAACTGGATCATGGCCTTGACCTTGTCACCGGCACCGAGGAAGCGCAGGGCGTGGCCCGTCTTCGTCTCGTAGTCGTGCTTGTCAATCTTGAGGCGGAAGCGGATTTCCTTCAGAACCGTGTTCGTCTGGTTCTTCCGGGCCTCACGGGCCTTGACGGCGGCTTCGTACTTGTACTTGCCGAAGTCCATCAGTTTGCACACCGGCGGCTTGGCCAGCGGTGCTACCTCAACAAGATCCAGGTCCGACTCGGCGGCCAGACGCAGAGCATCCTCAATACGGACGATCCCAACCTGTTCACCTGCCGGTCCTACCAGCCGCACCTCGGGGACGCGGATGCGATCGTTGATTCGTGGCTCGCTAATGTGTAGCTCCTGTAGCTATTGATCCAAGGTTGCCACCAGCAAAAGAAGAAGGCCTCCGACTGCTGGTGCAATCGAAGGCCTCTGAGGATCGGTCAGGCCCATCCGCGGGGGGATGCGCCGCGGCACGCCCCGAAGGGATGCCGCCCGACCTGGTACCCGCCCAACTCCGTTGAATCCGGGCTGACGGGTGGGAGAGAACTCCGCTTGCAAACTGAACGCCGCCTCCGTGTGTCATCCGGCACATGGTGCCTGTTGAACACAGGAAAATAACGACATTCAGTCGGTCTGTGACAAGCTTAGCAGTATGAGTACCGCAGAGAACAATCCAGCCGCCACCGCCTCCCGCCACAGCTTCGAGGAAGCTGCCGCAGAGCAGGAATCCGAGTCGGCACAGACCGCCTCCGCGATGCGCGACATCGCCGAAGTGCCGGCCGTTGAGGTCATCACGACGGCGGCCGTCCACCTGATGAGCGCCGCAGCCGTGAAGTGCGGCCTGGCCCACGGCCCCGACGCCGAGGAGCTGAAGGATCTGGATGAGGCCCGCAAGCTGATCACCGCCCTGGCCGGCTTCGTCACCGCCGCGGCCCCGGAGATCGGCAGCCAGCACGCCGCACCGCTGCGCGATGGCCTGCGCTCCCTGCAGCTCGCCTTCCGCGAAGCCTCCGAATTCCCCGACGCTCCGGGCAAGGGCCCGGGCGAGAAATTCACCGGAGCCGTGAACTAGCTCAATCGAACCACTGCAGCAACACAAAAGGCCGCGGCTCCAGCCCACCATCGGTGGGCTGGAGCCGCGGCCTTTGCCGTGGGCGGATGCTTTAGGCCACGGGCACTTCCGCGGCCCGGCGCCGGATGCCCTTGAGCACCAGCCCCACGATGGCGAGCACAGTGGCCAGCGCGCCGATGAAGGTGAACCCGGCCCAGGGGCCGATGCTGTCGATCATGAACCCGGCCAGCGGCGAGCCCGCCGCACTGCCGAGGGTCATGGCCGAGCCGTACCAGCCCATGGCCTCGCCGCGGCGCTTTTCCTCCACGAGGGCGGCCACCTGCTCGGCGCTGGACGTCAGCACCGGGGCGCAGAGCAGACCGGGGGCGATGGACAACAGGCCCAGCGTCCAGGCATCGGTGGCGAATCCCATCGGAATGGTCAGCAGGGCCATGGCCGCGAGCAGAATCAGCGGCGACACCGGCCGGTGCAGTGCACCGTAGATGATGCCACCCAGCACGGAGGCACCGCACCAGAAGACAAAGACCAGCCCGATGTCGTCGATCCGTTCGTGCAGGTTCAACAGCGCCACCATGCCCACATTGGTGCCCGAGAGGACCAGGCCGGCGCCCACGGAGGCGCCCAGCACGGCCAGCACGGCCACGGTGACCCAGCCAAAGTTGCTGCGGGCCTTGTGGACCACGCGGCCCAGGTAGGACCCGGATGCCGAGGATTGGCCGGCCATGGCTTCCACGGGGGCCAGCTCTTCATAGGAGTCGACCTCTCTGGCCGTTCCGCCGTCGGCGTCACCCCACGCAGACGACTCGTCCTGCGGGACGGCGCCGGGCTGGCCCGTCCGGGTGGGCGGGTTGAACCACATCAGGGCCACCCCGGCCAGCGCCGAAGCGGCACCCACCAGGATCAGGCCAGCACGGGTGTCGATGGAGGTGGCCAGCAGGACGCCGGCGGCCGGGCCAATCATGAAGGTGATCTCGGCGCCGATGGAATCCAGCGAGTAGGCCACTCGGCGGTCCTTGGTGGCGACCATCACGCCCAGGGCCTGGCGGACCACGGAGAAGATCGGCACGGCAAAGGCACCGCCCACCGCGGCGGCCAGCAGCAGCAGCTGGTAGTTCAGGAATGGCGCGGCACTCCACACCACCACCTCGGCAATCACCGAGGGGATGAGGGCACGGCGCAGGCCGACAACGTCCACCTGGCGGCCGCGCCACGGCGCACCCAGGGCCATGCCCACGGTGACGGCAGCTGCCACGCCGCCGGCGGCACCGTAGCCAAGGTCCATGGTGTTGACCACATGCAGGGTCAGCACCACACCGGCCGCAGCATGCGGGATGCGGGCCACCATGGCGACCAGGATCAGCCGCAGCACCGGCCATTGCCCAAGGACTTCCCTGTAGCGGGAAAAATTCACAACGCTCTTCTCTCTGCACCGCATCCCGTGCGGCCCAAAGGGAAGGCGCCGCTACGGCTTCAGGTGCTGCGGGGTGGTGGCCGGCTCGGAGGCCGTGAGACGGATCTGGATCGAGTCCACACGCTGGGCAAAGCCATCGTTGGTGGACCAATGGCCCTGCAACCGCTCCAGCAGATGCTGCACGGCCGCCTGGTCCAGGCCCGGCGCCAGCGTCAAGTCAACCACCAGCTCGGGCCCGGCACCCCCGCCTTGGACGGCGGTGCCATTGGGATCCATAACATTGTCCCAGATGGTTTGTATTCCCGTCGAGGCGGTGCCCGCAATGCTTAGCAGCGCCGGATCCCCCACCAGCTCCTTGGACTGCGCCAGGGCGGCGGCCACCTCGGGATCGGCGTAGCTGGGGACCCACTCCTGCTGCTGGGCCAGTGCCCAGACAGCCGGGCGGCGCAGCACAAAGGGACGGGCCGATCCCGGATCCAGAACCACCAGGTCCGCCTGTTCGGACACCGCGGACAACGCGGCGCGCGCCGCATAGACGGCAACCGGCCGCGCCTCTGCGTGCCAGTCGGACAGCGCCTGGGCGGAGGAGAACACCGGAAGCGTGGTGCGCCCATCGGGTGCCTGCAGCGTCACCAGGGCCATGTCGGATTCCTTGTCCGAGGCCAGGCCGTCGGGCCCCACCACGGCTTCGGCCAGCTGGGCGACGATCGGCACAAAGACCCGGGCCTGGGCCAGGGCGGCGACGACGCCGGCCTCCGTGCCAGTCCCGGCGGCGAGGGCGTCCAGAGCCGCCGCGTAGGCGGGGTCCTGGCTGCCGTCGTCGTCGTCGAAGTTGTGGTAGCTCTCCCCCGCGGGCAGATTCCGGCCTGCCCAGGGCTGGCCGGCGGAGTCGGTGGACCCGCCGGCACCGGCCAGGGCTGCCGCAATGTGTCCGGGAAGTTCCCGCGAGGGGTGCTCGTGTGCCACGTTGTTAGCGGCGTCCGGCCACGTCAAGGGCCTCGGGCAGCGTGAACTTGCCCGCGTAGAGGGCCTTGCCCACGATGGCGCCTTCGACGCCGGCCGGAACCAGCTCGCGCAGCACGCGCAGGTCCTCGAGGCTGGAGATGCCGCCGGAGGCGACGACGGGCTTGGAGGTCCGCTCGCACATTTCGCGCAGCAGCTCAACGTTCGGTCCGCGCAGGGTGCCGTCCTTGGTGACGTCGGTGACCACGTAGCGGGCGCAGCCGGCGTCCTCCAAACGGGCCAGCACCTCCCAGAGGTCCCCGCCGTCCTTCGTCCAGCCGCGGGCGGCCAGCGTGGTGCCGCGCACGTCCAGGCCGACGGCGATCTTGTCGCCAAAGCGCGCGATGGCGCGGGCGGTCCACTCGGGGTTCTCCAGCGCTGCCGTGCCGAGGTTGACGCGCGAGGCGCCCAGCTCCAGGGCGGCTTCGAGCGAGGCATCGTCGCGGATGCCGCCGGAGAGCTCCACCTTGATGTTCAGGGCGGCCACAACCTCGCGCAGCAGCGGCGCATTGGTGCCGCGGCCAAAGGCGGCGTCCAGGTCCACCAGGTGGACCCACTCGGCGCCGTCGTTCTGCCAGGCCATGGCAGCATCCAGCGGCGAGCCGTAGCCGGTCTCGCTGCCGGCCTCACCCTGCACCAGGCGTACGGCCTGGCCATCAACCACGTCGACGGCGGGCAGGAGTTCCAGAATGGGGGCGTTGGTGCTGGTCATGATGTCCTTTGGCGGTTCGTTTGAAGCGGGAGGGGCGGGCAGGTTAGTTGGCCGGAAGCGTCAGCAGGTACGCCGCCACCAGGGCCATCACGGCCAGTACGGCGAAACTGATGGGCACCCAGCGCGGTTTCTTCTGCTGGAAGAAGGTGTAGGCGCCGCCGATCAACAGACCGGCGAGCCCCATGAGCACGACGGACCACATCTAGGCGGCCGCCTTGCGCAGCGACGTGACCCAGTTGCGCAGCAGCCGCGCCCCGGCGTCGCCGGACTTCTCCGGGTGGAACTGCGTGGCGCAGAGCGGGCCGTTCTCAACGGCGGCAATGAACGGTCCACCGTGGTTGGACCAGGTGACCATCGGGGGCTTCATCAGCGGCTGGACCACATCGAAGTCCCAGGTCTGGACACCGTAGGAGTGCACAAAGTAGAAGCGCTCGTCCTCGACGCCCTCAAAGAGCATGGATCCGGCGGGGACGTCCACGGTGTTCCACCCCATGTGCGGAACCACCTCGGCCTTCAGCGGCTCCACGATGCCGGGCCACTCCCCCATGCCTTCGGCCGAGATGCCGTGCTCCACGCCGGAATCGAAGAGGACCTGCAGGCCCACGCAGATGGCCAGCACGGGGCGGCCTCCTGCGACGCGGCGGCCGATCATGCGCAGGCCGTCCACATCCTTGAGTTCCTTCATCACCGTGGCGAAGGCGCCCACACCGGGCACCACCAGACCGTCGGCGTTGAGGACGTCATCGGGCTTGGAGCTCAGCGTGACGACGGCGCCGGCGCGTTCCAGGGCACGGACGGCGGAGCGGACATTGCCCGATCCGTAGTCCAGCACCGTCACACTCGGACGGTTGTCCGCGGCTTCCGGGGAGACTGCTGCATCTGCGGCTTCTGCGGCCGGAGCCTGCTCGGTGCTCACAGGCTGCCCTTGGTGGAGGGGATGCCGGTGACGCGCGGATCGGACTCGATGGCCGAGCGCAGGGCGCGGGCGAAGGCCTTGAACTGTGCCTCCACAATGTGGTGGGGATCCCGGCCGGCGATGACTGTCATGTGCAGGCAGATCTGCGCGTGCAAGGTTATGGCCTCGAACACGTGGCGGGTCAGCGAGCCGGTGAAGTGGCCGCCGATCAGGTGGTATTCCTGGCCGGCCGGCTCGCCGCCGTGCACCAGGTAGGGGCGTCCGGAGACGTCGACGACGGCGTTGGCCAGCGCCTCGTCCAGCGGCACGGTGGCCTCGCCGAAGCGGCGGATGCCGGCCTTGTTGCCCAGGGCGATGCGCAGGGCCTCGCCGAAGGTGATGGCCACATCCTCCACCGTGTGGTGGGCATCGATGTGCGTGTCGCCGGTGGCCTTGACCGTGAGGTCGATTAGGGAGTGCTTGGACAGGGCCGTGAGCATGTGGTCGTAGAACGGCACGGAGGTGTCAATGGAGGACACGCCTGTGCCGTCCAGGTTGATCTCCACCAGCACGGAGGACTCGCTGGTGCTGCGTTCCAGGCGGGCGGTGCGCCCTGCGCTCTGGGCGTTCTCGGTCATGAAAGGAAGTCCTTTGATTGCGGTGTTGTGGGCGGCAGGGTTGCAACCTGCGCCCGGCGGGCTCCCATGCGCCGCCACGTGTCCACTACCAGTCTAGAAGAGGTTGGACAGCGGAGCGGCCTTGGGATCGTTGGCCACGGGGTTTGGGCTAGCGGCCCAGCAGTGCGGCGAGGGCATCCAGGAACGCAGTGGTCTCGGACTCGGTGCCGGCGGTCACCCGCAGATGTCCGGGGATGCCGACGTCGCGGATCAACACCCCGGCGGCCAGCAGGCCCTCCCAGACGGCATGCGGATTCTCGAGCCCGCCAAAGAAGACGAAGTTGGAGTCCGACGGCGCCGGGTCCAGCCCCAGCTCGGTGAGGCCTGTGACAATGCGGTCGCGCTGGAGCTTGATGTCTTCGACGTTGGCCAGCAGGGAATCCGAATTGCGCAGGGCGGCCACGGCCGTCGCCTGGGTGATCGCCGAGAGGTGGTACGGCAGGCGCACCAGCCGCAGGGCATCGGCAACCTCCGGGGCGGCGGCCAGGTAGCCCAACCGGGCTCCGGCCAGGGCAAAGGCCTTGCTCATGGTGCGCGAGACCACCAGGCGCGGCCGCCCCGGCAGCAGGCTCAGCGCACTGGGCGTGCCGTCGTGGGCGAACTCGGCATAGGCCTCGTCCACGATGATGATGGCCTGGCTCGCCTCGCCGGCCTCGTAGACGGCCTCCACGACATCCAGGCCCAGGGCCGTTCCGGTGGGGTTGTTCGGTGAGCACAGGAACACGACGTTCGGCGCAGCGGCGCGGACCTGCTCGGCGGCATCTGCAGCGCTGAGGGAGAAATCATCCTTGCGGCGGCCGGCGGTGTAGGCGGTGCCGGTGCCGGATGCCAGCAGCGGGTACATGGAGTACGTGGGAGGGAAGCCCATTGCGGACCGGCCGGGGCCGCCGAAGGCCTGCAGCAGGTGCTGAAGGACCTCGTTGGAGCCATTGGCCGCCCACAGGTTGTCCAAGGTGAGCCCATGGCCAAGGTAGGCCGCCAGGGCGGTGCGCAATTCGGTGAATTCCCGGTCCGGGTATCGGTTCAAACCATCGAGCACATCTTCGACAGCCTTCAGGATGGCTTCCTTGGCGTCGGCCGGAACACCATGGGTGTTCTCGTTGACGTTGAGCAGGATGGGAACATCCAGCTGCGGGGCGCCGTACGGATGCTGCCCTCGGAGATCGTCGCGAAGGGGCAATTGGTTCAGGCGCTCTAGCTGGTTCACCCTTCCACTTTAAGTCCAGTGGACGCGGTGGGCGAACCGCCGGTGCCTTCTGCAGGCTCCGTGACCCTCTATTACTGCATTGTTGCTGCCCGTGGGGCGGGGAATGGTGCTGTGGTGCTATGCCGCGTTGGGGACGAACAGGCGCTGGCCCGGCTGCACCACGGAGCTGGAGAGCCCGTTCAATTCGACAATGTCGGCGACAACGTCGCGGGTGTCGCGGCTGGAGTCGGCCTCGATGGCAATCGACCACAGCGTCTCCCCGGACAGCACCGTGACGGTGGTGGCGTAGTCAATGGGCTCCGATCCCGTGGCGGCCTTGGCCGGGGTGGAGAACAGAGCTGCCGCGGCGAGCAGGCTGATCGCCACCAGGGCCAGCGGGAGCCAGATCAGGACCAGACGGCCCCGGCGGGTCAACCGCAGAGGAGGAAGTTCATTCGTGGAGCTCATGGCATTCACCTTTCACTTCGAATACTGCAGCCCCGCTTGACGGGGCTGGCTGCTGCATCGGAACAATTGATTAGTACACGCGGTTAGAACATGTGTTCGAATGCTTGAGTTCTAGTTTTAGCACTAATTGACGAAGCTTGCCAAGAATCGCTAGAACAAATGTTTGAAATCCGCCCTGCGCTGGCCTACCGTTGAACCAAGGGATTTGCCGAACAAGCAGTAGTCCACCAGAGGCCACTGACATTGGGTCTGCAGCTCCCGAAACGCCGGCCCCGCAGGCCGTGCTCCATATTGACAAGCAGCGGGAAGGTCAGCACCATGCCTGGTCCGGAATTCATCCTCCACAGCGGGAACCCCGCGAGCCGGCAGGGCCTCAAGGGTCTCACCGTGCGCCAGAAGAAAATCCTCGAGTGCATCCAGCGGTCCATCTCGGACAAGGGCTACCCGCCCTCCATGCGCGAGATCGGCGACGTCGTCGGGCTGGCCAGCCTCTCCAGCGTCACCCACCAGCTGAGCCAGCTGGAGAAGATGGGCTACCTGCGCCGCGACCCCAAGCGCCCCCGGGCCATGGAGGTCCTCATCCCGTTGACGCTCGACTACGGCCTGCCCCACATCGAGGGCGTCCCCTCCCCCCGGGACCTTCGCGGAGCCAACGGGCTGAACATGGCCGAGCTCGGCAGCGCCCAGGACACGGCACTGGTCCCCCTGGTGGGCCGGATTGCCGCCGGTGGCCCGATCCTGGCCGACCAGGTGGTGGAGGACGTCATGCCCCTGCCCCGTTCACTGGTGGGCCACGGCGAGCTTTTCATGCTGAAGGTGGCCGGCGACTCCATGATCGACGCCGCCATCTGCGACGGCGACTGGGTGGTCGTCCGCCGGCAGAACACGGCCGCCAATGGCGACATCGTCGCTGCCCTGCTGGATGACGAGGCCACTGTCAAGACCTTCCGCCAGCGCGACGGCCACACCTGGCTGCTGCCGCAGAACACCCGCTACGAGCCCATCCTGGGCGACCACGCCACGGTGATGGGCAAGGTGGTCTCCGTCCTGCGGAGCATCTAGAACCCGGGCGTCCGGCCCCGGGGACGGCGCATTCCACCGCGCCTTCCGCGTTTCAGCACGGCTGTTCCACAACAAAAGCCCTGCGGCCATTGAGGCCGCAGGGCTTTGTCGTTGCATGGCGGGGCCACGGGGCCCGGCGGGCCGCTCTACCGGCGGGTCAGTCCGCCTTGGCCAGCCGGCCCAGGGCGTCGATCACCAGGGACCTGTCGGTGGTCGCCCAGAACGGAGGCAGGGCCGCCCGCAGGAATCCCCCGTAGCGGGCGTTGGCCAGCCGTGAATCAAGCACCGCCACCACGCCCTTGTCGGCCGTGGAGCGGATCAACCGGCCCGCCCCCTGCGCCAGCCGGACGGCGGCATGGGTCGCGGAGACAGTCATAAATCCGTTGCCGCCCGCCGCAGCCACAGCACGGGTGCGCGCCGTCATCAGCGGATCATCCGGGCGCGGGAAGGGGATGCGGTCGATGACCACCAGCCGGCAGGAGCTGCCCTGCACGTCAACACCCTGCCACAGGGACATGGTGCCAAAGAGGCAGGTGTCCGGCTCGGACTCGAACTGTTTGATCAGCGCCGCCATCGAGGACTCCCCCTGGCACAGGATCTCCACGCCAAGGCGCTTGCGCATGGCCTCGGCCGCATCCTCCGCGGCACGCCGGGAGGAGAACAGCGCCAGCGTCCCGCCGCCGGCGGCCTTGATGAGCGCCTCCAGCTCGTCCAACTGCTCCGGCGAGGTTCCGCGGCCCGGCTTTTCCAGGTGGGCCGCCACATAGAGCATGCCCTGCCGCGGGTAGTCGAAGGGGGAACCGACGTCGACGCCGGTCCACGACGGCGCGCCGTTGCCGACCAGGCCCAGCCCGCCGGCCGTGTGTTCGAAGGCCGCGCCGATGGCCAAGGTGGCGGAGGTCAGCACCACGGTATGGCCCTCGAAGAGCCCCTCCCGCAGCTTGCCCGCCACGCTCAGCGGAGCAACGTTCAACAGGGCCGGCGAGGATTCGTCCGGGGCCTGGTATCCGGCCTGCGGGTTGAAGGTGCTCTGGCGCGAAACCCAGACCACCTCGCGGGCCTCGGCGGAGACCAGCAGTCGTTCACAGAGTTCCAGGATCAGCGACAGCCGCGAGCGGGCAATCTGCCGCCCGCCGTCGGCCGCGTCGTTGCCCTCGGGCTTGGAATCGGACAGGGCGGCGCGGCAGGCGTCCCGGAGCTGGTCCAGGGCCATGCCCTGCTCCTCGTTCAGCCCCTGCGGCAGCAGGCCGGACGGCACGCCCTCGAGGGCCATCTCCAACGCCGTGGCGGCGGTGGTGAGGGCATCGACGGAAATGGCCGTGTGCTTGCGCGCGCTGGAGGCCGCCACATGGACCATCTGCACGGACAGCTGGCCCGTGACGGCTCCTGTGACGCGGTCCTGGAGCTCGTGCGCCTCATCGACCACGACGACGTCGTACTCCGGCAGCACAGCAAGGCCTTCGAAGGCGCTGATGGCCAGCATCGCGTGGTTGGTGACGATGACGTCCGCCTCGGCGCCGCGGGCACGGGCCAGCTCGGAGAAGCAGGCCTCGGCCATGGGGCACTTCTGCGCCCCCAAGCACTCCATGCTGGTCACCGAGACCTGTCGCCAGGCCCTGTCGCTGACGCCGGGCATCAGTTCATCCCTGTCGCCCGTGTCGGTGTCCTCGGCCCACTCGCGCAGCCGGACCACTTCGCGGCCCAACTGCGTGCCGGGGCCGGTGAGGCTGCCGGGCAGGTGCACCACGGAGGTGTCCTCGCCCAGGGAAAACAGCTGCCCTTCGCTGGGCTCCTCGGAGGGGAACCCGCCCTCAAGCTTGTGCCGGCAGACATAGTTGCTGCGGCCCTTGACCAGCGCCACCTTGACGGGGCGCGGCAGCAGCGGCGCGATGGCCTCCAGCAGGCGCGGCAGATCGCGGTTGACGATCTGGGCCTGCAGGGCCAGCGTGGCGGTGGCCACCAGGGACGGCTTGTTGGTTTCCAGCGAGTGCGCGATCAGCGGGATCAGGTAGGCCAAGGACTTGCCCGTTCCCGTGCCGGCCTGGACCAGCAGGTGGTCGCCCGTTTCAATGGACTTGACCACCTGCTTGACCATTTCATGCTGGCCGTCGCGGCGCTGCCCGCCCATGGCCTCAACGGCCGCGTCGAGCAGCTCCAGCGCCAGGCCCTCCGCCTCGGAGGAATCGATGGTGCCTCCTACTCGATCAGCCATGAAGAACGAACGGCTCCAATTCGGCGGCGAGGCCCTCGCGCACCTTGACCGTCGCGTGGGTGCCCGACTCCTGGTGCTCCAGGGCCAGGATCTCCGCGTCGCTCTGGTGCAGCTTGCTCAGCAGATCTCCGCGGTCGTAGGGAATCAGCAGTTCCAGCTGGACGCCGGGGCGCGGAATGGCATCGCTGATGGCCTGCAGCAGCTCATCCAGGCCGGCACCGGTGCGTGCGGAAACCACCACATTGCGGGGCTCCTTCTGGCGCAGGCGTTCGATCACGAAGGGATCGGCGGCGTCCGCCTTGTTGAGCACGATGATCTCCGGCACCTTGCGCGCGTCGACCTCGGCAAACACCTGGCGGACGGCGGCAATCTGGCCCTCCGGATCCGGATGCGAGGCGTCCACCACGTGCAGGATCAGATCCGCATCGGCCACCTCTTCCAACGTGGAGCGGAAGGCCTCCACCAGCTGGGTGGGGAGGGAGCGGACGAAGCCCACGGTGTCGGCCAGTGTGTAGCCCAGGCCGTCCGCCGTCTCCGTCTTGCGGACCGTCGGGTCAAGGGTGGCGAACAGGGCGTTCTCCACCAGCACGCCGGCATGGGTGAGGCGGTTGAGCAGCGAGGACTTGCCGGCGTTGGTGTAGCCGGCAATGGCCACCGACGGCACGGCGTTGCGCTTGCGGTTGGCCCGCTTGGTCTCGCGGGCCGGCTTCATGGCCGCGATCTCCCGGCGCAGCTTCGCCATCCGGGTGCGGATCTTGCGCCGGTCCAGCTCCATCTTGGTTTCACCGGGGCCGCGCGAGCCGATGCCGCCACCGGCGGCGCCCACCCGGCCACCGGCCTGGCGGGACATGGACTCGCCCCAACCGCGCAGACGCGGGAGCAGGTATTCCATCTGGGCCAGCTCCACCTGCGCCTTGCCCTCACGGGACTTGGCATGCTGGGCGAAGATGTCCAGAATCAGGGCCGTGCGGTCGATGACCTTGACCTTGACAATGTCCTCCAGGCCACGGCGCTGGGAGGGCGACAGCTCGCCGTCGACCACCACGGTGTCGGCGCCGGTGGCGGAGACAATGTCCTTCAGCTCCATGGCCTTGCCCGAACCCAGGTACGTTCCGGCGTCGGGCTTCTGGCGGCGCTGCACCAGGCCGTCCAGAACCTCGGAGCCGGCCGTCTCGGCCAGTGCTGCGAGCTCCAGCAGGGAGTTTTCGGCATCGGCCAGCGTGCCCTCGCTCCACAACCCGGCAAGCACCACGCGCTCCAGACGCAGCTGGCGGTACTCGACCTCGGTGACGTCCTCGAGCTCGGTGGAGAGCCCGGCGACGCGGCGCAGGGCGCGGCGCTCCTGCAGGTCCTCCTGGGCGCCGTCGAACAGACTGTGTTCGCTGCCCTGGGCGGCCAGGGCCTGGGCCCTGCCCACCACGTGGCTGCGGCCGGCCGGAATCGACTCCGGATCGGCGGCTTCCAGGCGGTCCGCAGCGGTGCGGGCTGCGTGCGCCGTGGCGCCGGCATCCTTGGCCAGGATGCGGTCCACCACGGCCTGGATTTCGGCGGGGCTCATGTCTGCAGCGTCCGAGGCCGCACCACCCTGCGGGTCGCGGGGGTCTTGGGCTGCATGTGCGTTGGTCATAGTCTCCTTCAGCGAATGGTCCTTCTTATGGTAGTCCTGCGCACCGACAGCATCTGCGGGCACAACGGTGGAGGGATTATGCGGGGTCATGGAGTTCCTTGTCTGGACCCGGGTGCGGTGTTTGACCGAAGCAGGGGCCTGG
Organism: Arthrobacter sp. 35W; assembly: GCF_000482545.1. GTDB lineage: Bacteria > Actinomycetota > Actinomycetes > Actinomycetales > Micrococcaceae > Specibacter. The sequence continues at coordinate 636,344 of NZ_KI519454.1, read as the reverse complement.
TGAAGAGTGCGCAGGATCCACTGATGGATCCAAGGGGCGTGGAGCGGCGCTGGCGGCACGGAGTTCACTCAACGTGCAGCAGGGCGGGCTCATCACAGATTCTTCATGCCTCAATCCTAGCAGGAGCGGTGGACCCACTTAGGCGTGCCTTGATTACATTTCCCGCACCATGCGTCTAATCTGGCAGGACTATGGCCTCCGAACATTACTTCAGCTCCCAGCCGTCCGTGCCGGAAAAACGCCGGCCGTTGCAGGTTGTCCTTGCCGGCGCGCCGCGGAATCTGCAGACCTCCGGGGGCATCTTCAGCCCCGACAACATCGACAAGGGCACGGCCATCCTCCTTGGCGAGGCGCCGCCGCCCTCCCCGCAGGGCAACCTGCTGGACATCGGCTGCGGCTGGGGTCCGATTGCGCTCGCCCTGGCGCTGCGCGCCCCGCATGCCCGTGTCTACGCGGTGGATGTCAACGAACGCGCGATCGCTCTGACCAAGGACAACGCCGCCGCGCTGGGGCTGGACAATGTCACGGCGAGCCTGCCCGACGACGTCGACGATGCCCTGGAGTTCAATACGATTTGGTCCAACCCGCCGATCCGCGTGGGCAAGGACGAGCTGCATTCGCTGCTGCTGAAGTGGCTGCCGCGGCTGGCTCCGGGCGGCACCGCGTACCTGGTGGTCCAGAAGAACCTGGGCTCGGACTCGCTCCAGCGCTGGCTGGACATCGAGCTGGCCGCACAGTTCCCCGCGCTGCGCCTGAAGGTCAGCCGGGACAGCACCAACAAGGCCTTCCGCATTCTGAAGGTGGCCCGCCCCGCCCTCTAGCCGACCCAACTAGGTGACAGTTGTGACACATTTTCATCGCGAAAACGTGCGATAACTGCCACCTGGTTTTGTTTTGCTAGGCGATGGTGCCGTGGGCGACGATGACGGCCGGGCCGCTCAGTTCAACATGCTCGGCGCCGTTGGCACCCGGGAAGAATTTCACGCCGACGACGCCGCCGGGTACGTTGACGCGCCAATCGTTCGGTGCCGTCTCGCCGGCCCAAAAACGCGTGGCGGCCGCGGCCGCGCAGGCCCCCGTGCCGCAGGAGAGGGTCTCCCCCACACCACGCTCGTGCACGCGCATCGTGATCTCCGCAATGCCGTCAGTGACCAGGGGCTCGGCCGGGACGGCGAACTCAACATTGGTGCCATTGACGGGCAGCGGATCAACCTTCGGAGCGATGGTGAGGTCCGTCTGCTCCAGCTCGCCGGCGTGGGCCAGGGCCACCACCGTGTGCGGGTTGCCCATGCTGATCGACACGGCCGGACGGGCAACGTCCAATCCACGCGCCGTCACCAGCGAATCCATGCCACGCTCCTCGGCGGCCTCGGGGAAGATGAACTCCCACGGGCCCATGTCCACCGCGTAGCCCGCAAGGGTGCGGACGATCTTCTTCACGCCGCCACGGGTGCCGATGACCAGAGTCCCGCCGGGAGCCAGGTCCACAAGGTTCTGCTCCAGCAGGAAGTGCACAAAAACGCGCACGCCGTTGCCGCACATCTCGGAGAGGGAGCCGTCGCCGTTGCGGTAGTCCATGAACCACTCCGCGGCCGGTTCGGTCTCCAGCAGGGCCGCGCCCTCGGGCAGGTCCTTGGAGCGGACGGCGCGGATCAGGCCATCGGCGCCGATGCCGCGGTGCCTGTCGCACAGGGCCGCAACCTGCTCCGGGCTGATGTGGTGCACGTCGTCGGGATCGGCCACCAGCACAAAGTCATTCCCAGTGCCGTGGCCCTTGGAAAAGGGCAGTCCGGACAGGTTTGAAAGGGTGGTCGAAAGCGTCTCAGCGGTCATGGTTCAAGCCTACGGCACCGGCGCTGGGCGGCTGTTCCCGGATGCCGGTCTTCGGCTCAGGGCTGGTGCCCGGTGGCCCGCACGACGGCGTCGAGCACGGCCGCGGACAGGTCCGGGCGCAGGGCATCGAACCAGGCGACGCGCGGGTCCGCACGGAACCAGGTGATCTGCCGGCGGGCGAATTGGCGGGTGGCGATGATGGTCTCCTCGCTGGCCCGCTCCACGGTGCTCTCGCCGTCGAGTACGCGCAGGAACTGCTGGTAGCCCAGCGCCCGGTGCGCGGTGCGCCCCTCGCGGAGCCCGTGCGCCGCCAGATGCTCGACCTCGCCGGCCAATCCGTCGTCGACCATCCGGTGCACGCGGGCCGCCAGCCTCTCGTGCAGCTGGGCGCGGTCCAGATCCAGGCCGATCTGCAGTGCCGGCTGGAAGTACTCCCGCTCGGGCATGAAGGAGCTGAAGGCGCGCCCGGTGAGCCGGTGCACCTCCAGCGCCCGCACCACGCGCTTGCCATCACTGATGCGGCCGGCGGAGAGCGGATCCACTGCGGCCAGCCGCGCATGCAGCACGGCAAGCCCCTGGGCCTCAAGCTCGGCCTCAAGTTCCGCGCGGACTCCGGCGTCGGTGCCGGGAAACTCCAAAACGTCGAGCACGGCACGGTTGTAGAGGCCGGAGCCACCGACGAGGATCGGCACCCGGCCCCGGGAGCGGATGTCCGCCATGGCGGCGCGGGCCATGGACTGGAAGGCGGCCACGGTGGTGTCCTCGGTGACGTCCAGGAAATCCATCAGGTGGTGCGCAATGCCGCGGCGCTCTGCCACGGGGAGTTTGGCCGTGCCGATGTCCATGCCGCGGTAGAACTGCATGGAGTCGGCGTTGATGACCTCCCCATCCAACGCCTGCGCCAGGGCGAGGCTCAGTTCGGATTTGCCGGAACCGGTGGGGCCGACGACGGCGACCACCGGCAGGCGGGCAGCTCCCGTCCCAGCGCGCCCGCCCCCGGGGGCGGCACTCATGGAGCCAGCCCTCACGCGGTGCGGACGGGCAGCACGGGCATGCCCAGGGACACGGCCTTCTTCCCACCGGAGGCGGTGCCGGCGCCGGGCGTCGGGACGCCGCAGGACTCGGCCTGGGCACGGTCCCAGGCGTCTCCGGCGCGCGAGCGGCGCAGGCTGTAGTCCGCGGCCGTGGCCGGATCCGCCACCAGGTGGAAGGCGGCGGCCTCGGTGATGGTTACGGTGACCAGATCGCCCGGGCGCGGGGCCCGGGCGCCGTCGGGCACGCTGAAGTGCACCAGGCGCTGGTCCTGGGCGCGGCCGGTGAGGCGGTGCGTCTCGGCGGCCTTGCGCCCGGACTGGGCGGTGACCATGACCTCCACCTTGCGGCCCACCTGCTTGGCGTTTTCCTCGGCGGCCATGCGGTCCTGCAGCGCGGTGAGGCGCTCAAAGCGCTCCTGCACCACGGCCTTGGGCAGCTGGTCCGGCAGATCCGCCGCGGGGGTGCCGGGGCGCTTGGAGTACTGGAAGGTGAAGGCGGTCGCGAAGCGGGACTTCTCAACGACGTCCAGGGTGGCCTGGAAATCCTCCTCGGTCTCGCCGGGGAAGCCGACGATGATGTCGGTGGAAATGGCGGCATGCGGCATCTTCCCGCGGACCTTGTCCAGGATGCCCAGGAACTTGGTGGAGCGGTAGGAGCGGCGCATGTCCTTGAGGACCTTGTCCGAGCCCGACTGCAGCGGCATGTGCAGCTGCGGCATCACATTGTGCGTCTCGGCCATGGCGTCGATGACATCGTCGGTGAACGCGGCCGGGTGCGGGCTGGTGAAGCGCACGCGCTCCAGCCCCTCGATCTCGCCACAGGCGCGCAGCAGCTTGCTGAAGGCCAGCTTGTCGCCGAACTCCACGCCGTACGAATTCACGTTCTGGCCCAGCAGCGTGACCTCGATGGCGCCGTCGTCCACCAGAGCCTGGATCTCGGCCAGGATCTCGCCGGGGCGGCGGTCCCGCTCCTTGCCGCGCAGGGACGGCACGATGCAGAAGGTGCAGGTGTTGTTGCAGCCCACGGAGATGCTGACCCAGCCGGCGTACACGGAATCGCGCTTGGTGGGCAGGGTGGAGGGGAAGACGTCCAGCGATTCAAGGATCTCCAGCTGCGCGTCATTGTTGTGCCGGGCCCGCTCCAGCAGGGTGGGCAGCGCGCCGACATTGTGGGTGCCGAAGACGACGTCGACCCACGGCGCCTTCTTCAGGATTGTGTCGCGGTCCTTCTGGGCCAGGCAGCCGCCCACGGCAATCTGCATGCCGGGATTGGCATCCTTGACCGGACGCAGCATGCCCAGATTGCCATAGAGCTTGTTGTCGGCGTTTTCGCGCACGGCACAGGTGTTGAAGACGACGACGTCGGGCTGGGCGCCGGCCGCGCCGCCGGCGGGCTCCGTGCCGGCGTCGGCCATCGGCACCAGCCCCGCGGCCTCCAGCAGGCCGGCCATCCGCTCCGAATCGTGGACGTTCATCTGGCAGCCAAAGGTGCGCACCTGGTAGGTGCGCTGCCTTGGCTCGGTGGCGGAGGCGGACGGGTCGACGGCGTCAATGGTCAAGCTCATCCCACAAGCTTAAGACCTCGCCACCGCTCCCCCGTAACCGGCCCGCTCCCCCGCGCCCCAACTGGGTGACAGTTGTGACACGTTCCGGTGCCGGAAACGTGAGATAGCTGTCACTCAGTTGGGCCGGCTAGTACCAGCCGACGGACTCGGAATGGGCCCAGGCACCGCAGGGCGACCCGTAGCGGTTGGCGATGTAGCGCAGGCCCCAATTGACCTGCGTGCGGTAGTTGGTGAGCCAGTCAGCGCCGGCCTCGCCATACTTGCTCGGCAGCAGGGCCTGGGCAATGCCGTAGGCACCGCTGTAGGGATTGGTGGCGTTGGTCCGCCACGTCGACTCGCGCATCCACAGTTTGTAGAGGCACTGGAACTGCTCCTGGCCCCAACCGTGGGAGCCCAGCTGCGCGGAGGCATAGGCCTGGGCGCCGGCGGGGTCGTTGACGTAGTTGCCGGGGATGTTGGGGAGCAGCACGTCCACGGGGATGTAGCCGTCGCCCGGATCCGGGTCCACCGGCGCGGGCGCCGGGTTGTTGCTGCCGCCACCGGATGAGCCGCCGCCCGAACCTGAGGAGTTTCCGCCGCCGGTGCTGCCGCCGGACGAACCGCCCGCCGCCGCCGCTGCCGCGGCGGCATCCTGGCGCACCTTTTCGGCGGCCGCGGCCTTTGCAGCCTGCGCCGCCTCATAGTTGGCCTGGGCCGTCTGGCCCTGGCGGAACTGCTGTTCCACGGCCACAGTGGTGTTTTTCAGCGTGGCCAATTGCTCGGTCAACAGGGAGCTCTGCTTCTGCTCCGTTTCGATCTGGGCAGCGACGGCATTGCGCGCCGCGACGGCCGATTCCAGGCTGGCCTTGGCCGTTGCGGCCAGTCGTTCGCGCTCCGCACGGGCAGCCTGCTGCTGGCTGGTCAGGGCCTGGGCAATATTCCGCGAGGACGACGCCTCGTTGTAGAGCGAAGCGGTCTTGCTGGTGACCACATTGAGGATGTCCAAGCCGGCGAGGCCGTTCTCACTGCTGAGCGCAGAGATGCCAGCCAGCATGCCGGCCGCGGAACCGCCGGATTTGTAGGTTTGGGCTGCCAGCGCGCCGGTCTGCTTGCGGTACTGTTCCACCACCGCGTTGGCCCGGCCCACTTCGGCGTTGAGTTTCTCTTCGCGGACTACGGCGGAGTCCAGGGCCTGGCTGGTCTTCGCATACTCCGCGCCCGCCGTCACGGCCTTGTCGCCCAGGTCAGCCGATTGTGCACTGAGCCCGTCCAGCAGGGAGTTGATGCGGGCCACCGCGGCCGTGGTGGTGGCTTCACTTGATTTCGCGGCCTGCACTTCCGCCCACGTGGGATAGCCGCTGGGTGGCGCATCGTCCGCGGCGGTCGCCGGTACGGCGGACAGCAGCGACAGGGCAATCAGCACGGAGGCAGCAAAAGACCCGGCCACCACTGCGGGGCGGCCGGTGGGCATGAATCGTGAAGTTAGCGAGACCATATGCGGCCCAGCATAGCCCGTGGGTACCCGGGCGGCCAGCCTGACGTGCGGGACCACCGCAAGCGCGGGGTCAGTCGGTGGACTCGAGCCAATCGCCGATCTCGACGTTGACGATGGCAAAGGCCATGGAGGGCGAGTAGCCCTTGCGGGCGAGCATGGCCACCAACCGGCGGACGTGCTTGTCCCGTTCGCCACGGTCCGCAAGGTTCATGGATGGCCGCAGCTTGCGCCGCACCAGGGACGACGCGGCGGCAGCCTCGTCCGCGTCGCTCACCTGTTCGAGGGCCTCGGCCGCCATGTCCGAGTCGATGCCCTTGTCGGCGAGTTCGCGGACCAGGGCACCGCGGGCCAGATGGCGGGTCTGCGACCTGCTGCGGACCCACATCTGGGCGAACTCGGCGTCATTGATCAGGCCGACGTCCTCAAAACGGTCCAGCACTGCCTCGGCCAAGTCCTCCGGGACGTGGCGTTCGGCAAGCTTGGCCGCCAGCTGGTGCCGGCTCTTGGCGGAACTGGTCAGCTGCCGCAGCACGATGGCTCGTGCCACGGCAGCCGGATCAGCATCGGGATCAAGTTCGGGGGCGGGTCGTCGTCCCGACATGATGGCTTCCTTCGGTGCGGATCTGTGGTGGGACGGGGCGGCCTAGAAGCCGTCCACGGCCTTGAGCTTGGGCTCCTTGGCCTCCGGCTCGGCCGGGGCAACACCGACGCCCAGCTTGGCCTTGATCAGGCGCTCAAGTTCCTCGGCGAGCTCAGGGTTGTCCTTGAGGAAGCGCCGCGAGTTCTCCATGCCCTGGCCCAGCTGGTCGCCGTCGTATGTGTACCAGGAGCCGGACTTCTTGATGAGGCCGTGCTCCACACCCATGTCGATGATGCCGCCCTCGCGGGAAATGCCATGGCCGTAGATGATGTCGAACTCGGCGATCTTGAAGGGCGGCGCCATCTTGTTCTTGACGATCTTGGCCTTGGTGCGGTTTCCCACGGACTCCGCACCCTCCTTCAGCGTCTGGATGCGGCGGACGTCGATGCGGATGGAGGCGTAGAACTTCAGCGCCTTTCCACCGGTGGTGGTTTCCGGGCTGCCGAAGAACACACCAATCTTCTCGCGCAGCTGGTTGATGAAGATGGCTGTGGTCTTGGTCTGGCTCAGGCGGCCGGTGATCTTGCGCAGCGCCTGGCTCATCAGACGGGCCTGCAGACCAACGTGGCTGTCACCCATCTCGCCTTCGATTTCCGCACGAGGCACCAGGGCCGCGACGGAGTCAATGACCACGATGTCCAGCGAACCGGAGCCAATCAGCATGTCCATGATTTCCAGGGCCTGCTCGCCGGTGTCCGGCTGGGAGACCAGCAGGGCATCGACATCCACGCCCAGCTTGGCGGCGTAGTCCGGGTCCAGGGCGTGCTCGGCGTCGATGAATGCCGCGATGCCGCCGGCCTTTTGCGCATTGGCAACGGCGTGCAGGGCCACGGTGGTCTTACCGGAGGATTCCGGACCGTAGATCTCCACCACGCGGCCGCGCGGCAGTCCGCCAATGCCCAGGGCCACGTCCAGCGCGATCGAGCCCGTAGGGATGACCTCGATCGGTGCGCGGACTTCATCGCCCAGTCGCATGATGGAGCCCTTGCCGAACTGCTTGTCGATCTGCGCCAGAGCGGCAGCAAGCGCCTTTTCACGATCTGCGGGAGCGGCCATGATTCACCTCGGTCTTTCATCTGCGCCATTGCTGGCTGGCCGCGGTCCCCGCCCCGGTGGGTGGAGTCTGCACGGCTGGTGGTCTATGTACATACGACGCTAGCGGAGGCCACTGACAAAACGAGCGGCATCGTGCGTCCTGTGGATAATTCGGGCCATGAGCACCACTTTAAAGACTACAACGATCCGAATAGATATTCGAATAATTCTTCGCCGTGTCACCACGTTGGTTCACCGGAGCGGGCAAACGCGGGTGCACGCCGGCGGCACCGGCCAGGCTGCCGGCTACGGGCGCGGGGCCACGTCCCGGCCCAGGCGGCGGTTGGCGGGGACATCCTGGAGGTCGCAGACGGCCAGCCAGATGCGGCGCGGCTCAATGCCTGCGCCGAGGGCCTCCAACGCCGTCCGTCCGCCGGCTCCAGCCAACACCAAGTCGCGGGCCAGCACACGGGAGTACCCGGAGCCGAACTCGTCATCCATCAACCGCCAAAAATCACTGACTCGCACAGCCCAAGTCTCTCATGGTGGGCCCGGCCCTAAACTTGGACCATGACCTCCCCCGCATCCGCGTCCCCCGGTGGCCGTTCCGCAGAGTCCGGCACCGCAGCACCGCTCTCCCCCGAAGTCGAAGCCGAGGCTGAAGTCGAGGCAGATGCCGAGGCCGCCATTGATGCGGTGGAGGAGCAGCTGGGTGTGATGTGGCGCCGCGGCCGGGCCATCAACCAAAACCTCGCCCGCAAGGTCCACCCTGAGCTGGAGCCAGCAGCCTACGGCCTGCTGATGGTGCTGGTCCGCAATGGAGCGATGCGGTTGACCGATCTGGCGGCCTGCATCGGCGTGGGCAAGCCGTCCGTCAGCCGTCAGATTGCCTTCCTGGAGCAGATCGGGCTGGTGCGCAAGGAGGCCGATCCCAGTGATGGCCGCGCCCAGTCCATCCTCTTGACCGAGCAGGGGCAGGCCCGCCTGCGCTCGGTGCACCAGGCCCGCAAGACGGCTCTGCACGCACGTCTTGCGGATTGGTCGACGGCGGAACTGGAGCAGTTTGCCTCCCTGATCGCCAAGCTCAACCAGGACTACGAGCAGGACTTCGGTCCTGCCGAGGCCCACGCGGCAGGCAAATAGCCCGGGCGGCAACGCCACAAGAAGACAAAAGCGCGGCTGCGGCCGGCCACCAGAGGTGGCCGGCCGCAGCCGTGTCGATATGAAAAATAGTTGCCCGTTAGACCGCGCTGGTCATCATGCCCTTGCGCAGTTCTTCCGAGAGTTCCTCGCCCAGATCGCGGCCATAGCGTGCCGAGAATTCCTGCGGCACGGTGTCCGGCACTGCCACGCCTTCGGCGACCGCCAGGCGGTCGCTGACTTCGCGGAGCATCATGGACAAGGGGACGTCAAGGGCGGAGCAGATCGAGGACAGCAGCTCCGAAGAGGCTTCCTTCTGTCCACGTTCCACTTCGCTGAGGTAGCCCAGTGATACGCGTGCATTGTGTGAGACTTCACGGAGGGTACGGCCTTGACGCTGGCGGACATCCCGCAGAACGTCTCCAATTTCGTGGCGTAGAACCACCATCTTGCGCTCCTTCTGCTCGTGTTTTGCCTCATCTGCCAAACCCACATCCCGCCAGCGCACTACGCCGTTTACGGATACGGGTTGCTTCACCATCTGTATCGCCTTGCTCCCTCTTGTCTTGCGAAACCGCGGCGGTGCTCCGTCGCGGCGGTGGCGCTTGGTCACACCATCCTAGGACTGGATGGGGCGACTGCGCTCACTATGAGTAACTATTGGGTCATAAATTTTGTTCCCGAGCTGCCACAACCACTTGGCCAAGCAGCGAGAGTGCTTCGTCACAGGCCTGCTGGCGCACCAGCGCACGGTCCCCGTCGAAGTGGTATTCATAGGCCTGGGCCTCGCCGTCCAGCGCGACGCCGATGAAAACGCTGCCCACCAGTTTACCGCCGTGCGGCTCCGGTCCCGCAACGCCGGTGGTGGAGATTCCCACGCGCGCGCCCATGATCCGGCAGGCCCCCAGCGCCATCTGGCGCGCCACCTGGGCATCCACGGCGCCGTTGGCTTCCAGCAGTTCAGGGTCGACGCCCAGCACCGCCGTCTTGATCTCGTTCTGATAGGCCACCACACCGCCCTGCAGCATGCCGGAGGCTCCTGGGACCTGGACGAGGGTGGCGGCGACCATGCCACCGGTCAGCGACTCGGCCGTGGCCACCGTCATGCCGGCGGCCACGGCCTCGGCAACGAGCATGGGCAGATTGCGGGGCACTGTCATCTCCGGGTCCTACCTTCCGGCCGCATCCGGACCGGCGGACGGCCCACCCGCAGCTGATCTGCCGGCCGTGCGCAGGCGCATGGCCTGGACGATGTAGTCGACGCCTGTCACCAGGGTCACGGCCAGCGCCACCAGCATGACGACCAGGGCCAGGATGGACAGCCACGGCAGTGCCGGCGTCCACGGCAGCAGGTAGACGAAGATCGCCACCGTCTGCAGCACCGTCTTCAGCTTCCCGCCGCGCGAGGCCGGAATGACACCGTAGCGGATCACCACGAAACGCAGCAGGGTAATGCCCAGCTCGCGCACCAGCATCAGGATGGTCACCCACCACCACAGCTCCCCCACGATTGAGAGCAGGACCAGGGCCGAGCCGATCAGCAGCTTGTCCGCGATGGGATCGGCAATCTTGCCGAAGTTGGTGATCTGGCCGCGGCTGCGGGCGATGTCGCCGTCGAGCTTGTCCGTGTAGATCGCGACGGCGAAGGCGAGCACCGCCGCCCAGCGCCAAGGGCCAAAGTCGCCGTCATCGGCAACGAAGAACCAGATGAAGAACGGCACCAAAACGATGCGCAGCATGGTCAGGGCGTTGGGCAGATTCCACAGCTGCGTGGCGGGCACGCTCGATTCATTCACCCCCCAAGGCTACCGTCCGGTCAGCGACCAGGCATCCTCGCCGCCGTCCTCGTCCCCATCGGAGCCGTCGTAGTACTCAGTTGCCTGGGGCCGGTCCTCGAGGTCCTGGGCCACCAGGTCGACGCCGTAGCCATGGTTCGCGTTCGCATTCTCGGCCAGCGCCGCCGTCATCGCGTCCGGCACCACTGGCGCACCGCCGACGGCGGGGCCGTCGCCGCGGATGGCCGCCAGCGTGGCCGCCAGGTCGTCCGGACGGACCAGCACATCGCGCGCCTTGGACCCCTCGGAGGGGCCGACCACGCCGCGCGATTCCAGCAGGTCCATCAGGCGGCCCGCCTTGGCAAAGCCCACGCGGAGCTTGCGCTGGAGCATCGACGTGGAGCCGAACTGCGTGGTGACCACCAGCTCGGTGGCCTGCAGCAGCACGTCCAGATCGTCTCCGATGTCGTCGTCGATCTGCTTCTTGGGCGAATCGACGGCCACATCCTCGCGGTAGGTGGCCTGCAGCTGGCCCTTCACGTGCTCCACCACCTGGTGGATTTCCGTCTCGGTCACCCAGGCACCCTGGACGCGGATGGCCTTCGAGGCACCCATCGGCAGGAAGAGTGCGTCACCCTGGCCGATGAGCTTCTCGGCGCCCGGCTGGTCCAGGACCACGCGGGAGTCCGTCACGGAGGAGGTGGCGAAGGCCATGCGCGAGGGCACATTGGCCTTGATCAGACCGGTGACCACGTCCACGGAGGGGCGCTGGGTGGCCAGCACCAGGTGGATTCCGGCCGCACGGGCCAGCTGGGTGATGCGGACGATGGACTCTTCGACGTCGCGCGGGGCGACCATCATCAGGTCCGCGAGCTCATCCACGATCACCAGCAGGTACGGGTACGGCTTAACGACGCGCTTGGAGCCCTCGGGCGGGTGGACCTTGCCGGCGCGGACGGCCTTGTTGAAGTCATCGATGTGCTTGAAGCCGAAGTTGGACAGATCGTCGTAGCGCGTATCCATCTCCCGCACCACCCACTGCAGGGCCTCGGCGGCCTTCTTCGGGTTGGTGATGATCGGGGTGATCAGGTGCGGCACGCCCTCATAGGCTGTCAGTTCCACGCGTTTGGGGTCCACCATCACCATGCGGACCTCGTCCGGCGTTGCACGCATCAGGATGGAGGTGATCATCGAGTTCACAAACGACGACTTGCCCGCACCGGTGGCACCGGCCACGAGCAGGTGGGGCATCTTGGCGAGGTTGGCCACCACGAAACCGCCCTCGACGTCCTTGCCCACTCCCATCACCATCGGGTGGTCGGTGCGGCGGGCGTTCTGGCTGCGGAGCACATCGCCCAAGGACACCGTTTCGCGGTCCGTGTTGGGGATCTCGATGCCGATCGCGCTCTTGCCCGGGATGGGGCTGAGGATGCGCACATCGGCGCTCGCCACGGCGTAGGAAATGTTCTTGGAGAGCTGCGTGACGCGCTCCACCTTGGTGCCCGAGCCCAGCTCGATCTCGTACCGGGTGACCGTCGGGCCGCGGGAGAAGCCCGTCACCTGGGCGTCCACGTTGAACTGGGTCAGCGTATCGGTGAGGGCGGCGACGACGGCGTCGTTGGCCTCGGAGCGCTCCTTCGGCGGGGTGCCGGGCGTCAGCAGCTCCTCCGCGGGCAGGGTGTAGGTGACATCCCCGGCCAGCGTCAGCTGCTCGGTGCGCTGCGGGATGGGCGTCGGCGGCATCTGCGGGACGGGAGGTGCGGGGCGTGCGGGAACCCGGGCGATGACAGTGGTCGCTGCGGCGTCGACCACCGAGATGGCCTCCGTGGCCGGGGCCAGGCCTCCCCCGGTGGGCAGACCCTGGCGCGCACGGATCTTGTCCGCGGCGATCTCCGCCTGCGTGGGGCGGCGCACGCCCGGCGGCAGCGACGGTGCGGGTGCGGCGGCAGCTGCCGCCACGCCGTCGTCGTCGGCATCGACCAGCGCGCGTTCAAAGGCTTCGTCGCCGAAGTAGCCGTCCAGGCCGACGTTCTCGTCGTCGTCCGCGCCGCGGCCGAAGATGCCCTTGCCCTTTTTCCGCGGGGGCTTGGCGGCCTTCGCGGCCTTCGCCTCGGCGCGGCGGGCCTCGCGGTCGTAGAGATAGCTCTGGTCATGGCCGTTGCCGGGCGTGGCGGGCTCGGGTGCCTGGCCCATCAACTGCTCGTAGAGGTCGCGCAGGCGCGAGGGAATGCTGCGGAACGGCGTGGCGGTGAGGATCAGCAGCGAAATGAAGGCGAACAGGGACCAGATGGCCACGGCAAGCACCGGGCTGATGCTGGCAAAGGCTCCGCCGGCCAGCAGACCCACCATGCCACCGGCAGCGCTGACCTTGTCGAACTCGCTGATCGGCGGCAGTCCGGCGCCCACGTGGGCCAGCGCGGAACCGGCCACCGTGAGCAGGCTGAAACCAATGGCTATGCGGTTGTTGGAGCGGACGTTGCTGGGCTGGCGGAACACGCGGACTGCGAAGATCAACAGCATCGGCGGCAGCATCACGGCGAACCAGCCGAAGGTGCCGGCAAAGACGCCATGCACGGCATCGGCGGCGGGGCCCGAGAGCCCCCACCATTCGAAGGTGGCGATGAGCACGCCCAGCAGGGCGAAGAACAGACCGCTGCCATCACGGCGCTCCTCGGCCGGCAGGCCGCTGACATCCGCACCCATCCGGCGGACCACGCCGCCAAGCAGGTGGCCCATCCCCTGCCAGAAACCTGACAGGACGCGCACCAGCCAGATAGGCTCCGGATCGGGCACCACCGGCATCGCCTTGGTGCGCGTGCTGGTGCGGGTTCCCGTTTTTGGGCGCGCTGAAGTGCTGGATGTTCGGGCGGAGGTGTTTCGTGTCGCCATACCGCTAGGTTACCGGTGGATGGGCGAAATCAGCCTGATTTGGGCCTCGACGGGCGGGCTGGCACACCGTTCCGCGCAGAGTTTGCCCCGGATCACTGCGCAGAAGCTGCCCTGCGCAGCGGTGGCCGGAAACTCTGCGCAGAAGAGTCTGCGGCTGTGGAATCCCGTGCTGCTAGCATGGGCGGCTCACTCAACTTTGGGGGTTCCGGGTGCAAAACCACGTGCAGTCCATGGCGCTCTTCCGCGTGGTGGCCAGTGCCGCCGTCGTCCTGCTGGGCGCCATCGCCTTTCTCAACATCTTCTGGTTGGAGCCGCAGCAGACCATCCATCCCGATCTGCGTCTTGCCTACGGCGGACTCGGCGGCGGGCAGATCGCCTTCTTTGTAGGTCTGGCTGCGCTGTGGCTGGCGCTCAACCTGCTGTTCGTCCGCATTGGGGCCCGTGTCCTGGCGGCAGCCGGAAAGACCGCGCCGGAGGTGGCCCGCTGGGATCTGGCCAACGCCGCCACCTTGATCCTGGGCCTTGCCGCCGCGGGCACCATGTACACGGACTTTGCCGTCGGCTTTGGCATGTACTCCGCCGTCGAAGCCGAAAGCTGGGCCCCGCCCGGCGGATCTGCCAATGCCCTCACCCTGGCGCTCTGGTACGGCGGCCTGGCCGTGCTGGCGGCGGCTGCGACCAGCATCGCCACCCGGACCGCCGTCGTCCGCTGGCGCCACCGCAAGGCCCCGGCGCCCGGCTGACACCCACTTAACGCAAAATGCCACCGTTTCCGTGTTCTGCCACCGCTCTACGGAGCGGTGGCAGAACACGGAAACGGTGGCATCACTGCTGCACCGCTCCACAATGTAGCAGAAGGCCTAGGCCTCCAGGACCACCGGGATGATCATCGGGCGGCGGCGGAGCTTGCGGTTGACCCAGGTGCCGACCACGCGGCGCACAACCTGCTGGAGCTGGTGTGCGGTGTGGTCCTTGCTGGCCAGCACGGCCTCTTCAAGGGCCTTGGCGATCTTCGGCATGATCTCATCGAAGACGGAATCGTCCTCGGCCACGCCGCGGGCGTGGATCTCCGGACCGGAGACGATCTGGCCGGTGGCGCGGTTGACCACGGTGATGATGGAGATGAAGCCCTCATCGCCGAGGATCCGGCGGTCCTTCAGATCGGCGTCGGTGATCTCGCCAACGCTGGAGCCGTCCACGTAGACAAAGCCGCATTCGACCTGGCCCACGATCGTGGCGACGCCGTTGGCGAGGTCCACCACGGTGCCGTCGTCGGTCAGCAGCACGTTGCCGGCCGGCACGCCGGAGGCCTCGGCCAGCTTGCCGTTGGCAATCAGGTGGCGGGTCTCGCCGTGCACGGGCATGACGTTCTTGGGCTCAAGGATGTTGTAGCAGTACAACAGCTCGCCGGCGGCCGCGTGGCCGGAGACGTGCACCTTGGCGTTGCCCTTGTGGATCACATCGGCGCCCAGCTTGAGCAGGCCGTTGATGATGCGGTAGACGGCGTTCTCGTTGCCGGGGATCAGCGAGGAGGCGAGGATGACGGTGTCGCCCTGGCCCACAACCACCTTGTGGTCGCCATTGGCCATCCGGGACAGGGCTGCCATCGGCTCACCCTGCGAACCGGTGGACATCAGCACCACCTTGTTGTCCGGCAGCTTGTCGATGTTCTTCAGGTCCACCAGCACGTTGTTGGGAACGTCCAGGTAGCCCAGCTTGGCGGCGATCTGCATGTTGCGGACCATCGAGCGGCCCACGAAGGCCACCTTGCGGCCGTGCAGGGCCGCGGCGTTGAGCACCTGCTGCACGCGGTGGACGTGCGAGGAGAAGCTGGCCACGATGATGCGCTTTTCGGCCGCGCCGAAGAGGCGGTCCAGCGTGGGGCCGATCTCCGCTTCTGCGGTGGTGAAGCCGGGAACGTCGGCGTTGGTGGAGTCCACCATGAACAGGTCCACACCCTCTTCACCCAGGCGGGCGAAGTGGCGCAGATCGGTGATGCGTCCGTCCAGCGGCAGCTGGTCCATCTTGAAGTCACCGGTGTGCAGGACGTTGCCGCCCTCGGTGCGGATGAACACGGCCAGCGCGTCGGGGATGGAGTGGTTCACGGCGACGAATTCGCACTGGAACGGACCGAAGTCCTCCACCTGGCCCTCTTCGACGGTGAGCGACCACGGCCGGATGCGGTGCTCGGCCAGCTTGGCCTCCACCAGGGCAAGGGTCAGCTGCGAGCCCACGATGGGGATGTCGTTGCGCAGACGCAGCAGGTACGGCACGGCGCCGATGTGGTCCTCGTGGCCGTGCGTGAGCACGACGGCGACGATGTCATCGAGGCGGTTCTCGATGTAGGAGAAATCGGGCAGGATCAGGTCGACGCCGGGCTGGGTCTCTTCGGGGAAGAGGACGCCGCAGTCAACGATGAGCAGCTTGCCATCGATTTCGAAGACGGCCATGTTGCGGCCGATCTCGCCGAGACCGCCGAGGGGAACAATCCGCAGGGTGCCCTTGGGCAGCTTCGGAGGGGTGCGCAGTCCGGGCACAGTCATTTGGGACATATTTAGTATTCCATTCCAGCTTCCGCAAGGTCAGCTTTGATGATGGCGATCTCGGCCTCTCCCGGCTCCACGAGGGGAAGCCGGACCACCGAGTTGGACAGGGTTCCCTGCCACTTAAGAACTTGTTTGGTTGCCACGGCACCCTGGATGTGGGTCATGACAGCGCGGATCACGGGATCCAGCTCGAAGTGCATTTTGCGCGCGGTGGCGAAGTCGCCGGCCGCGGCTGCGTCGATGAGGGTCCGGAACGCGCGGGTGGCCACGTGGGCGCTGACGCTGACGAGGCCGACGGCGCCTGCCGCCATCCAGGGCAGGGTCAGTCCGTCGTCGCCGGAGTAGACGTCCAGGTCCGTCGCGGCCAGCACGCGCGTGGTGGCCGAGAAGTCGGCCTTGGCGTCCTTGAGGGCCACGATGTTGGGGTGCGCGGCCAGGCGGATGATCGTTTCGGTCTCGATCGGCACACCGGCGCGGCCGGGGATGTCGTAGAGCATCACGGGCAGCTCGGTGGCGGAGGCGATGGCCTCAAAGTGGGCCTGGATGCCGGCCTGGCTGGGCTTGTTGTAGTACGGAGTGACGATCAGCAGGCCGTCGACGCCCAGTGCCGCGGCGCGCTGGGAGAGGCTGATGGAGTGGCGGGTGTCGTTGGTTCCGGTGCCGGCAATGACCTTGGCACGGCCGCCGACGGCCTCGACAACAACCCGGAACATCTCCAGGTTTTCCTCGTCCGTCAGCGTGGAGGTTTCGCCCGTGGTGCCGGTGACGACGAGGGAGTCGCAGCCGTCCTCCACAAGCTTCTTGGCCAGCTTCGCAGTCGCCTCATAATCCACTTCACCGGCGGGGGTGAAGGGGGTGACCATCGCGATTGCGAGGGTTCCGAACGGGAGATTGCGAATATCAGAGTCAGCCATGGGTAAAACGTTACCGTCTCGGGGTGCATTTGGCAGAACCTAGCCCCCTTGGCGTCCTCCACAACGGTGCTGCCAGGCCGCCTGGAACACCCCCGCAGCCCCCTCTGCCCGCTGACGGTGGCCGGGCCTACACTGTGAGCATGGAACCGGCAGCAGGCATGGCGGGGCGCACGTTGTTGGAGCGCACGGGGTTGGGACGGAGCACGGACTCCGCCCATCTGCTGCGCAAGGTGGTGGTGGCCTCCGCCGTGGTGGCCAGCAGCGCCGCCGCCACCGTGGCCGGAGTCGCCCTGTTGTTCCGTGCCGAAGGCGAGATGGCGCGCAAGGCCTCAGGCGACGTACTGGGCACCGCCGGCCCCTGGGCCGACAGGGTGTACCACCCCAGCTACGGCCAGCCCATCCGCCTGCTGCTCGCCGGGGATTCCCTGGCTGCCAGCCTCGGTGCAGCCAACGCCAAGACCACCTTCGGGGCGCGCGTCGCACGGGGCCTGGCCAAGCACAGCTTCCATGCCGTGGACCTGCGCACCGTGGCGGTGGTGGGCAGCCTGAGCTCCGAGTTGGAGGGGCAGTTGGATGGGCTGCCGGACGGCTATGTGCCGGACATCGCGGTGCTGGTGGTGGGCGGCAATGATGTGATGCAGCGCGTTCCGCCGGCGGAGTCGGTGGCCGCGCTCAAACGGGCCGTGGAGCGTCTGCGGGCCCAGGGCGCGGAGGTGGTGGTCGGCACCTGCCCGGATCTGGGCATGCTGCCGGCCGTTCCGCAGCCGCTGCGCAGCATGGGCGGGCGTGCCTCGCGCCATCTGGCCGCGGCCCAGTACAAGGCCGTGCTGGCAGCCGGCGGGCGCCCGGTGGAGCTGGGCCAGGCGGTGAAGCCGCTGTTTCTGGCCGATCCCGCGGACATGTTTGCCGCGGACCATGTCCATCCCTCCAGCCTTGGCTACCGGCGGGCGGCACGGGTGATGCTCCCGGCCATCCTTGCCGCCCACGACCAGGCCGGCGGCGTGGCCGGGCCCTTCTCGCTGCCGGCGGGCCAGTAGCCGCGGCTCAGGGCAAAGTGTCCGGGCCGGCGTCAGTGCTGCTGTGCTGCCGATGCCTCGGCAAGGAAGGGAACGACGGCGGCCAGCACCTCGGCGGCGGGCACCAGGGTGTTGCCGTGGTTGCGGCCCGGCAGTTCAAGGCACCGCGCACCAGCGATCAGCTCCGCCGCGCGGCGGGAATCCTGAAGCCGGCGCTCGTCCGCCGTGCCGGCCATCAGCAGCGTGGGCACGGTGATGGCGGCGACGGCTGCCTCAGCCACGGGCTCGGAGGCCTCGGTGCGGCGGAAATAGGCGGCCAGGGCTCCGGCGTCGTTGGCCAGGAAGGCGGCCCGTGTCATGGGATCCAGCGGCTTGCCGATGCGCGCCTCCCAGCCGTCCACAAACCCCTCCATGCCATTGGCGGCCAGCGCCGCCTGGTACTCCGGGAAGAACAGCTCGCCGATGCTGCCGTGCGGGATCCGGTAGGTGCCGGCCAGCGAGGTGAAGGACAGCAGCCGCTCCGGCGTCCGGGTGGCCAGCGCGAAGCCCAGCCTGGCCCCCACGGAGTAGCCCATGTAGTGGGCGCGTGGCGCCCCCACGGCATCCAGCACCGCCACGGCGTCGGCAGCCAGGGACTCCATTCCGTAGGCGGAGTCCTCCTGCGGCTTGTCCGAGCGCCCGTGTCCGCGCAGGTCCATGGTGATGACCCGGTAGCGCTCCGAGAGCACCTTGGTGTACCCGAAGCCGCGCCAGATCGCCTTGGACAGGGCGCTGCCGTGCACCAACAGCAGCGGCTCGCCGGAGCCTGCCGCCGCGAAGGCGAGCCGGACGCCGTCGTGCGGGTTTACGGCGGTCCCTGAGCTGGGACCGGTGCTGGATGCCGCCGACTGCTCGCTCATGGCCGCTAGTCCCGGACGGGAACGGTGCTGGCCAGCAAGGCGTTGGCGTCCAGGCTCCGCGATCCGGAGAGCACGGCGGCAAGCTGCGGCCCGAGGCGGCCGGCCATCATGGCGTAGCCGGCGTTGTCCGGGTGCAGCGTATCGGGCATCCGGGCCTCGGCCTCGTCCGGGCTGAAGACTGCGGCACCGTCCACACAGTGGATCCGGGTGTCGCCGCGTTCGCGCAGCAGGACCACCACCTCGGCCGTGGCGCGGCGGTACTGGGAGAGGGTCCAGCCGACGGCGTTGACCACTTCCTCGCGCGGGACGGACAGCATCGGCGTGATGACCACGATGGGAGTTTCCGGGTGCGCGGCGCGGACTGCCGTGAGGAAACCGTGGACGGCGCCGGCCCACGTCCGCTCGGAGTAGGCGGCGGCGTTGTAGCTGTTGATGCCCAGGCACAGCGAGATGAGGTCCGCCGCGGTGGCGGCCAGCGTCGCCACGGCGGCGGCGTCGAGCTGGCATTCGCCGGCCAGGCCCAGGTTGGTGAGGTTCCAGCCATAGCTGCGGGCCACCAGGGCCGGCCAGGTCTCCGTCGGGCCGTCGGCCTGCTGGCAGTGCGTGATGGAGCTGCCGTAGGCGGTCCAGCGCGGCCCGTTCTCAATGGCCGCCGCGGCGTCCGGGTGTGTGAGGGTGGCTTCGCGGATGCGGATCCCGCCAAAGTGAGGCAGCCACAGCTCGACGGCCGACTGCGGCGGGAGGTCGGTCAGTACCACTTCGTGGCGCTGGTGTCCGGGGCCGGCCAGCCGGGCCACGAGGGCGCCGTTGACCAGCACGTCGAAGGGCGCGGCGTCCTCAGTGCAATCGGCCTCCACCACCAGGGATCCGCCGGAGCTCTGCCACAGGGCGCGGACGCCGGCAGCCATCGCGGCGCGGTCGGCCAGCAGATCGGTGGAGGGCGGCAGAAACGCCGAGGAATCCAAACGCTGGAACGTCTGCCAGCCTTCGGAATCGACGTCAACCTTGAACACGCCAGCCCATCGGGCACTCACAGACACCATGGGGCAACTTTACAGCCCGGCCGGGTGCCGCCGGTCCGCCGTCCGCTGCACCGACGGGTCTGTTGCACGCCCGCCAGTGCGGCCGGTCCGCCGTCGTCAGTCCTGGCGGTACAGGGCGATGGCGTCGCGCATGGCCTTGCGTGCCCGCGTCCTGTCGCCGGAGGCATCGTAGGCGCAGGACAGACGGAACCAGTTGCGCCAGTCCTTGGGGGCTGCCTCGACCTCGGCGCGGTACTTGGCGAACTCGGCGTCGGCGGCCTCGCGGACAATCCGCCCGCCCGGGGTGCGGGGCAGCTCATCGACGGGCAGGCCGCCCTCGGACTCGAGGATCTTGGCTAGACGTTCCATGCGGGCGCCGAACATCAGCTCGCGGACCAGTGCCCAGGCGCCGATGAACGGCAGCACCAGATAGGCGGCGCCGAGCCCCTTGGCGACCCAGTCGGGATCCTGCAGCAGCACCACGGAGCGCTGCAGCATGACCACCATGTAGAACACCAGCAACAGGGCAATCAGGCCGACCCAGATTTTGGTTTTGGTCATGGCGCTGATCCTAGCCTTCGAGGTCAAGGTAGCCGTCAAGGCCCACCGTCAATCCGGGGCGCGAGCCCACGGTGCGCACGCCCAGCAGCACGCCGGGCATGAACGACTCGTGGTTGAAGGAGTCGTGGCGGATGGTCAGCTGCTCCCCCGGGCTGCCCAACAGCACCTCCTGGTGGGC
Source organism: Arthrobacter sp. 35W (assembly GCF_000482545.1). GTDB lineage: Bacteria > Actinomycetota > Actinomycetes > Actinomycetales > Micrococcaceae > Specibacter. The sequence goes on along the minus strand of NZ_KI519454.1, from coordinate 615,823 downwards.
CACCAGGCCGGCCAGGCGGACGCTGTGCACGGGGATGCCGTCCACATTGGCGCCGCGGGCACCGTCCATCGCCGTCGTCGTCGCGTCGGGTGCGTCGGGCGTGCCGGCGGCCGCCCGGGCAGCGGCCACCAGCTGGGCCGTGCGCAGGGCTGTGCCGGAGGGTGCGTCCACCTTGTTGGGGTGGTGCAGTTCGATGATCTCCACCGAGTCGAAGTATTTGGCAGCCTTCGCCGCGAAGCTGGTGGCCAGCACGGAGCCGAGGGCGAAGTTGGGCGCAATCAGCACGCCGGTCTGCGGGTGCTCGGCCAGCAGGGCCGTCAGCGCGGCCAGACGGCCCGCGTCCCAGCCGGTGGTGCCCACGACGGCGTGGATCCCGTGCTCGACGGCGAAGCGGACGTTGGCCTCGGTGGAATCGGGCACCGTCAGATCCACGATCACGTCCGCCTTGGCTGCCAGCACCGTGTCCAGGGAGTCGCCGCGGCCCAGGGCCGCCACCAGCTCAAGGTCGGCGGCGTCGCCCACCGCCTTGACGGCGGCCTTCCCCATCCGGCCATTGGCACCCAACACGGCAACGCGCAGCAATTCAGTCATGCTCCAAGCCTACTGGGGTCCGGGGCCGGTTTCGGTCCCGGTGCTGCCTGCCCCCACCCACTCCACGGTGCCGTCGGCAAAGAACTGTTCCTTCCAGATCGGCACCTCGGCCTTGATCCGATCCACCACAGCGGAACAGACCTCCAAGGCCAGCCCGCGGTGGGCTGTGGCGACGGCGCAGACGAGTGCCGAATCCCCCACGTCCAGCGGGCCGACCCGGTGCGACACCCACAGGCGCGCCTGCCTGCCCTCCGGCACCAGTTCGGCCAGAACGGCCGCCGCCACGGCGGCGATCACACCGGAGGCCGTGGGGTGGGCCGTGTAGCCCAGCCGGGCGACATCTTTGCCGCCGTCGTGGTTGCGGACCACACCGCTGAAGACCACCACGGCGCCGCAATCGGGTGCGTCGACGGCGGCCATGGCCTCGGCCACGCTGATCGGCTCGGCGCTCAGTGAGGCCAGGATGATCTCGGCCTCGCCGGCCGGGTCGGAGGGGGCGGGGCTAGTGTTCATGGCTGCCTTCCAGCTGGTCGCAGAGGTGTCCTATCAACGGTTGAAGAACCCGCAGTCCATCCTTGATGCCGCCGGCGGAGCCCGGCAGGTTCACCACCAGGGTGTGCCCGGCAGTGCCGGCATAGCCGCGGCTCAGGGCGGCCAGCGGAGTGGACGCCGCTCCAGCGGCACGGATAGCCTCCATGATGCCCGGGATCTGCCGATCCAGCAGGGGCAGGGTCATTTCCGGCGTCAGATCATCCGCGCTGAGCCCGGTGCCGCCGGTGGTGAGGATCACGGACGGGCCGGATTCCAGCAGCTCGCGCAGCACCTCCGCAACCGGGGCGCCGTCGGGCACGATGCGCGGCGGCACCACCTCGAAGCCCGCGGCGGCCAGCCATTGGGACAGCACAGGGGCGCTGGTGTCGGCGTAGATTCCGGCGGCGGCCCGGCTGGAGGCCACCACGACGGCGGCGCGGCGGATCCGTGGCTGGCTGCTCACAGCTCCCAGTCCCCGCTCTTGCCGCCGCTCTTGGCCAGCACCTTCATCTCCGAGATCACGGCGTGCTTGTCCACGGCCTTGATCATGTCGTAGAGCGTCAGTGCGGCCACGCTGGCGGCGGTCAGGGCCTCCATCTCCACACCCGTGACACCGCGGGTCTTCACCAGCGCGGTGACGACGACGGCGTCGTCCAGCAATTCAAAGTCCACAGTGGCCTTGGACAGCGGCAGCGGGTGGCAGAGCGGAATCAGCTCCGGCGTCTTCTTTGCCGCCATGATGCCTGCCACGCGCGCAACGGCCAGCGCATCACCCTTGGGCAGCCCGCCGGTGCCCAGCAGCGCCAGCACCTCGGCGGTGCTGTGCAGCACGGCCTGGGCCCGTGCCACGCGGGTGGTCTCCGGCTTGGCTGAAACATCCACCATGTGGGCGGAGCCATCGTCTCTGACATGGGTGAGCTGGGGGTCGTTCGCTGTGGTCATAGAAGCCATACTTCCACTTTTGCCCCCGCCGCGAGATGCGTGACGCCGGCCGGAATCTGGATCAGCGCATTGGCCGCGGCCAGGGCGGCCACCAGATGCGAAGACGGCCCACCTACCTCCGCCACGGTGCCCGGGGATTCGTAGGCCGGCGGCTCATAGCTGCCGCGGCGCACCTGGTGCTTGCCGGCCGGCGAGTCCAGAGCCACGGCCAGGTGGGCCAGCACCACCGGGCGGAGCGCCGGGGCTCCCACCACCGCGGACAGCGCCGGGCGCAGGAACATCTCGAAGGACACCACGGAGCTGACCGGATTTCCGGGGAAGCCCAGGTACGGCACGCCCCGGTAGCTGCCCAGCCCCTGGGGGCCGCCGGGCTGCATGCCGACGTGGCCAAAGACCACACCCTGGCTGGCCAGCGCCTGCTTCACCACTTCAAAGGCACCGGCACTGATGCCACCCGTGGACACGATGAGGTCGATGCCGCCGCCGGCCTGCTCCTTGGCCAGCAACCCATCCAGCAGCGCGAGGAAGTGCTCCGGTTGGTCGGAGGAGGCCTGTGGAGCGATGACCTCGGCCCCGGCGCTCTCCAGGGCGGTGCGCAGCAGGATCGAGTTGGCATCGAAGATCTTTCCGGCCGGCAGCGGCTCCCCCGGGGCCACCACCTCATCCCCCGTGGTCAGCAGCAGCACCCGCGGCCGGCGCCGCACGGGCAGTTCCGCCAGCCCCAGGGCCGCAGCCAATCCCAGTCTGCCGCCCGTGAGCCGGCTTCCTGCGGCCAGGGCCAGGCTGCCGCCGGGCACGTCGGAGCCTGCCGCGCGCACAAAGCTGCCGGCCGCCGTGGCCGGCAGCTGCACGGCTCCGTCGGCGTCCGCCTGCGCAAACGACGGCGGCCCGGCCTCCTCCACCGGGACGACGGCGTCGGCACCGTCCGGCAGCATGGCACCAGTCATGATCGGAGCGGCATGGCCGCGGGCAAGGGGTGCGGGCACCGAACCTGCCGGAATCGCCGGGGCCACCGCCAACCGCGCGGCGGCATGGAGATCTTGTGAATGGACGGCGAAACCATCCATCTGTGAATTATCGAACGGGGGCAGCGCTGTGGCGGCATGGACATCGGCCGCAAGCACCCGCCCGAGGGCCTGCGCCAGGGGCAGGGATCCGCCGTCGTCGAAGGTCCCCACCGGCCATGCCGAACGCAGCAGCGCCTCCACCGCGCCTTGGTGGTCGGCAACCGTGGTGTGTGCTCGGTGCTGGTGCACGGATGCTCCCTAGAGTCGATGGAGGGGCCGCACGGCGGCCCCACGGTGGGTCTGTTCCCACACCGTGAGCGTACTGGCGGGCGGGGCCGCGGCGCCATCCTGGCCACCGCCGGTGCCTCATGTGGCGCGGACCACGCTGAAGTGGCGTAGCGTTAAAGGTATGACAAGCGTCCAGCTCGGGATGCCGGCCACTGCTCTGGCGGCCGGATTATCCACAGCGCCGCCCCCCGGGGCCGCTGACCTACCGCCGGAGCGCGGATCGCTGCCCGCTGGGCAAACACTGGCGGACGGCCTGATTGACAGGTTCGGCCGCCGGGCCAGCGATATGCGTCTCTCCGTGACGGACAAGTGCAATCTGCGCTGCACCTACTGCATGCCGGAGAACGGTCTGGACTGGCTCACCAAGGACAAGGTGCTCACGGCGGCGGAGATCGTGCGTCTGGTGGGCATCGGCGTCGACCGCCTCGGCGTGCGCGAGCTCCGGCTCACCGGCGGCGAGCCGCTGGTGCGCAAGGATCTGGCCGAGATTGTCGCAGGGCTGCGCGCGGCGCACCCACAGCTGCCCATCTCCCTGACCACCAACGGCGTCGGGCTGGCCAAGCGCGCCCAGTCCCTGAAGGACGCCGGGCTGAGCCGGATCAACATCTCCCTGGACACGCTGCACCCCGAGGCCTTCGCCCAGCTGACCCGGCGTCCGTTCCTGGACCAAGTGCTGGCCGGCGTGGAGGCGGCCCATGCGGCCGGGCTGGGGCCCATCAAGATCAACGCCGTGCTGATGCGCGGCATCAACGACGACGGCGCCGCAGAACTGCTGGGCTGGTGCCTGGCCCGCGGCTACGAGCTGCGCTTCATCGAGCAGATGCCCCTGGATGCGGACCACGGCTGGACCCGCGACAATATGATCACCGCGGCCGAAATCCGTTCCCTGCTGGCGGCGGACTTCGAACTCTCCCCCGATCCGCGCGAACGCGACGGCGCCCCGGCGGAACGCTTTGAAGTGCGCCACCACGGCTCGGCGGAGCTGCTGGGCACCGTGGGCATCATCGCCTCCGTCACCGAGCCCTTCTGCGCCGACTGCCGCCGCACCCGCGTTACCGCCGAGGGCAAGGTGATGAGCTGCCTGTTCTCCCGCACCGAGGTGGATCTGCTGGAGCTGCTGCGCGCCGGGGACACCCCGGCCGACGACGACGCCGTGGCGGTGCGCTGGCAGGAGGCCATGTGGGCCAAGCCCCGGGCCCACGGCATGGACCATGTAGGACTCGGTGCGCCGGACTTTGTCCAGCCGGACCGTTCCATGAGCGCGATTGGCGGCTAGATGCTGATTCGATACTTTGCCGCCGCCCGCGCCGCCACCGGCGTGGACGAGGAAACCGTAGAGCTGCCCGCAGGGGCCACCGTGGCAGCACTCCAGCAGCAGCTGGCCGCCCTGCACCCGGTGTCCGCGTCGGACAGCACGCCAGCGCTGGCGGAGCTGCTCACCCGGTGCAGCTTCCTGCGCAACGAGGTGGCCGTACGGGATCTGGACACGGTCCTGGCGCCGGCCGACGTCGTCGACGTCCTGCCGCCCTTCGCCGGCGGCTGAGCGCGACCCCGTGCCCAAGCGGCCACTGCGGTTCTAGCATGGAGGAACCACCGTGAAGGGAAGGGATTGGCATGTTCACCTTGCAGATCGAACACGGCATCAAGGACTTCGCCCTCTGGAAGGGGGCCTTTGACGCCGATCCGCTGGACCGGGCCGCCTCGGGGGTGCTCGCCTCCCGGGTTGCCCGTCCGGTGGGCGACGACCACTATGTGGTGATTGAACTGGACTTTGGCGACCACGACGCCGCCGAGGGCTTCCTGGCCCGGCTCCGCAGCGATGTCTGGAACCAGCCGGCCATCGCCCCGGCACTGGCCGGAGCACCCACCACACGGATTCTGGAGCAGGTCGCGCAGGAGTAGGCGCATCGGCAGCTTGGTATCGTCGTCCCATGCCCTCGCCATCGATATCCCAGCGGGAACTCGGGCGGGCCACACTGGCCCGGCAGCTGCTGCTTGAGCGCTCGGCTATGGACCCGCTGGACGCCGTCGGGCATCTGGCCGGGCTGCAGGCCCAGACACCGCAGAGCTGGTACACAGGCCTGTGGTCGCGGCTGTCGGATTTCAACCCCGCAGCCTTCGGCCGGCTGCTCGAGGACAGGGCCGTGGTCCGGATGGCCCTGATGCGCTCCACCATCCACCTCGTCACGGGCGACGACGCGCTCGCGTTCCGGCCTCTGGTCCAGAGCGTCATTGAACGCAGTACGCGCGGCGCCTTCGCCCGGGCCTGGAAGGGCCTGGACCTCGACGCCGTCGCCGAGGCGGCACAGGAGCTGCTGGACGAGGCACCCATGACCTTTGCCGATCTGGGCCGGCAGCTGCAGGAGCGCTGGCCGGAGCACGAACGACTGCCGCTGGGCCAGGCCGCACGATCCGCGCTGGCCTTGGTCCAGGTCCCGCCGCGCGGCGTCTGGCAGCGCAGCGGGGCTGTGCGGCACACCACCATCGAAGCGTGGCTGGGCCGCTCCCCGGCGTCCGTGATGACGGTGGATCAGCTGGTGCTGCGCTATCTGGCCGCCTTTGGCCCGGCGTCCGTCATGGACATCCAGGCCTGGTGCGGGCTGACCCGGCTGGCGGAGGTGGTGGACCGGCTCCGGAAGGATCTGCTGGTGTTTGCCAATGGCTCCGGGCGCGCGCTCTTTGATCTTCCGAACGCTCCGCGGCCGGGTGCCGACGCCGTCGCGCCCGTCCGCTTCCTCTACGACTACGACAACCTGCTGCTCTCGCACGCGGACCGCAGCCGCTTCATCACGCACAATCTGCTGGAGATGGGCTGGCGCTTCGACGGCGCCCAGCCCAGCTGCCTGCTGGTGGATGGCAAGGTGGAGGCTACGTGGTTGATCGAGCGCAGCCGCGGGCGGGCGGTGCTCACCGTGGCGCCGCTGTCGACGCTGGGGCCTGCGGTGCGGGACGAGATCTCGTCTGAAGGTTTGGCCCTGCTCGCCTTCGCTGTTCCCGACGCCGGCACCCACGACATCCGCTTCGTCGACTGATCGCTGGCAACGCCCATTCATGACGCAGTTCCCCGCGTGGGACACGACCACTCCTGCATCCTCAGGAGGGAACTGCGTCGTAGACGGTGCTGCTACTGGTCCAGGGTCAGACCGAAGGTTTCGTTCTCCTCGAACGGGCCGACGACGGTGATGGTGCGCGGGGCGGCGGCCAGCTCGCGAGCCAGCTCCTGCACCTGTTCGCGCGTCACCGAGCGGATGCGTCCGAGGGTTTCGTCAATGTCCAGGAACTCGCCCGACACCAGTTCGGCGCGGCCCAGACGGGACATCCGGGATCCAGTGTCCTCCAGGGCCAGCACAATGCCGCCGGAGAGCTGGCCAAGTGCCTTGGAGAGCTCCTCGTCGGTGATGCCGTCGGCGGCCAGCTTCTCCAGCTCTGCCATCAGCAGGGAGACCACCTGGCCCACCTTGGCCGGCGCGCAGCCGGCGTACATGCCAAAGTAGCCGGCATCGGCGTAGCCGGAGGCGAAGGAGTAGGTCGAGTAGACCAGTCCACGCTTCTCGCGGATTTCCTGGAACAGACGGGAGGACATGCCACCACCGAGGATGGCGTTCAGGACGCTCATCACAAAGCGGCGGCTGTCGGTGGCCACGATCGAGGGGCAGCCAAGGATGATGTTGGCCTGCTCGACGGCGCGGTTGTGGACGTGGAGCCCGGCCGTGCCCTCGATGGCAACCGGGGTGGCCGAACGGCGGTCGACGGGAACGGTGCCCTCGTCCATGGACCAGCCGGCCGTCTGCAGGGCGGAGAGCACCTGGGCGCAGACGTCGTCGTGGTCCAGGCCGCCGGCGGCCGTAATGACCAGGGTCTCGGGCCGGTAGTGGCGCTGGTAGTGCTCCCAGACGGACTCGCGCGGAACGGCCTTGATGGCCTCCGGCGTGCCGCCGATGGGGCGTCCCAGCGGGTGGCCGCCGAGCACGGCGGCCACAAACTTTTCGTGGGCGACGTCGGTGGGGTCATCGCTGTCCATGGCGATTTCCTCAAGGATGACGTCGCGTTCCTGCTCCAGCTCGGCCGGGTCAAGCACGGCGGAGGTGACCATGTCGGCAATGACGTCGATGGCCATGGCCAGATCGCTGTCCAGGACACGGGCGTAGTAGCAGGTGCTTTCCTTGGCGGTGGCCGCGTTCGACTCACCACCCACCTCGTCAAAAGCCGAGGCAATTTCCAGCGCCGTGCGGCGCTTGGTGCCCTTGAACAGCAGGTGCTCAAGGAAGTGGGTGGATCCGTGTTGGCCCTCGGCTTCGTCCCGAGAGCCAACACCGACCCAAAACCCTATTGTCGCGCTCCGTTGGCCGGGCATCGATTCGGTCAGGACCCGCACGCCCCCCGGCAGGACGGACCGGCGCACAATTGCGCCGCCCGTCCCACCGGAGATCACAGCGGAGTCCGCAGGTGCCGAACCATCAATGGCGGCAGCGGTCAGCGGCAAAAGGGTGATTGCCATGAATTACTCGGCAGCGCTTTCAGCAGCTTCTTCTTCACCTGCGGTGGCGTCTTCGGCCACAACCGGGGAGAGGGACAGCTTTCCGCGGTCGTCGATCTTGGTGATTTCCACCTGGATCTTCTGGCCGACGGAGACGATGTCATCGACATTGTCCACGCGCTTGCCGTTGGCCAGCTTGCGCAGCTCGGAGATGTGCAGCAGGCCGTCCTTGCCCGGGGTCAGCGAGATGAAGGCGCCGAAGGTGGTGGTCTTGACGACCGTACCCAGGTAGCGCTCACCGATCTCGGGGACCTGCGGGTTGGCGATGGCGTTGATCGCTGCACGGGCGGCGTCCGCGGACGGGCCGTTCGTGGCACCGATGTACACGGTTCCGTCATCCTCGATCGAGATGTCGGCTCCGGTGTCATCCTGGATCTGGTTGATCATCTTGCCCTTCGGGCCGATGACCTCGCCGATCTTGTCTACGGGGATCTTGACGGCGATGACGCGCGGGGCGAACTCGGAGAGCTCGTCGGGTACGTCGATCGCGGCGTTCAGAACACCGAGGATGTGCAGGCGGGCTTCGCGGGCCTGCTTCAGGGCGGCGGCCAGAACCGAGGCCGGGATGCCGTCGAGCTTCGTGTCCAGCTGGATGGCCGTAACGAACTCGGAGGTACCTGCAACCTTGAAGTCCATGTCACCGAAGGCATCTTCGGCGCCGAGGATGTCGGTCAGGGCCGCGTAGCGGGTCTGGCCGTCAACCTGGTCGGAAACCAGGCCCATGGCGATGCCGGCAACCGGTGCCTTCAGCGGCACACCGGCGTTGAGCAGCGACAGCGTCGAGGCGCAGACGGAACCCATCGAGGTGGAGCCGTTGGAGCTCAGAGCCTCGGACACCTGGCGGATGGCGTAGGGGAATTCCTCACGCGTCGGCAGAACCGGAACCAGGGCGCGCTCAGCGAGTGCACCGTGGCCGATTTCGCGGCGCTTGGGGGAACCCACGCGGCCGGTCTCACCGGTGGAGTACGGCGGGAAGTTGTAGTTGTGCATGTAGCGCTTGTGCGTCACGGGAGACAGCGAGTCGATCTGCTGCTCCATCTTGAGCATGTTCAGCGTGGTGACACCCATGATCTGGGTCTCGCCGCGCTCGAAGATGGCCGAGCCGTGGACGCGGGGCAGAACCTCAACCTCGGCGGTGAGCTGGCGGATGTCCGTCAGGCCACGGCCGTCGATGCGGATCTGGTCCTTGAGGATGCGCTGGCGCACAACGTGCTTGGTGACGGAGCGGAAGGCTGCGGACAGCTCCTTCTCGCGGCCCTCGAAGGAAGCGGCCAGCGCGGAGATGGTCTCGTCCTTCAGAGCGTCCGAAGCGTTGTCGCGCTCCTGCTTGTCGGCGATCGCGAAGACCTCGGCCAGCTTGGCGGCGGCAGCGTTGCTGACGGCCTCGTAGGCATCGTCCTGGTAGTCCAGGAAGATCGGGAACTCGACGGTCGGCTTGGCGGCGCGTGCAGCCAGGTCGGCCTGGGCCTCGCACAGAGCCTTGATGAACGGCTTTGCAGCCTCCAGGCCCTCGGCAACGATCTCTTCGGTCGGGGCAGCGTGGCCCTCTTCCTTGATCAGCTTCCAGGAGTTGTCGGTGGCCTCGGCCTCGACCATCATGATGGCGACGTCGTCGCCGGCGATGCGGCCGGCAACAACCATGTTGAAGACAGCGTTCTCGAGCTCGGAGTGCTTCGGGAAGGCAACCCACTGGGCGCCATTTCCGTCGTTCACCAGGGCCACGCGCACGCCACCGATCGGGCCGGAGAACGGCAGACCGGAGAGCTGGGTGGACATGGAGGAAGCGTTGATGGCCACCACGTCGTAGAGGACATCGGGGTTGATCGCCAGTACGGTGACGACGATCTGGACCTCGTTGCGCAGGCCCTTGACGAATGCCGGGCGCAGCGGGCGGTCCATCAGGCGGCAGGCCAGGATGGCCTCCGTGGACGGGCGGCCTTCGCGGCGGAAGAAGCTGCCCGGGATGCGGCCGGCGGCGTACATGCGCTCTTCAACGTCAACCGTCAGCGGGAAGAAGTCGAAGCCCTCGCGCGGCTGCTTGCCGGCGGTGGTGGCGGAAAGCAGTGCAGTGTCCTCGTCGATGTAAACCATCGCGGCACCGGCGGCCTGCTGGGCCAGGCGGCCCGTCTCGAAGCGGATAACGCGCTTGCCAAAACGGCCGTTGTCAATAACGGCCTCTGCGAACTGAATCTCGGGACCCTCCATAGAGAGTCACCTCCATTTCTGTGAGTAAGTGTCAAAAACTGGTGGGAATCGGAACGCATCAACCCAGGTAATCCACCGAATACTGCCGTGGAGCCTGTACAACACCCGGTCTTCGATCGAGACCCACGGGCCTGGCTCGGGGCCAGTCCCGGAAGTCACTACCGAGGACCGCGAATGCGCGCTGCGGGCACGATTCCGCTGTTCAATTGTCGTGCGGTTTCCCGCACTTGGTGCATTTCGCCACAGGGGGCGCAGCACCGCGAAAGGCGGCCCCTCCACAAGGGAGGGACCGCCCTACGGACGTACTAGCGGCGCAGGCCGAGGCGCTCGATGAGCGTACGGTAGCGCGTGATGTCGGTCTTCTTCAGGTAGTCCAGCAGGCGACGACGACGGCCAACCAGCAGCAGCAGGCCGCGGCGGGTGTGGTGGTCGTGCTTGTGGGCCTTCAGGTGCTCCGTCAGATCCAGGATGCGGCGGGACAGCATCGCGATCTGAACCTCGGGCGAACCGGTGTCGCCCTCAACGGTTGCGTAGGCCTTCATGATTTCTTGCTTTACAGCGGCGTCCAATGCCACAGGTAACTCCTTGAGTTGTGCCGCGTTCATAAAAAGCTGTGTGCCGATGCGGCGAACCACATTTGTACACAGTTAGATCCAGCCACCACGGACTGCAGCCGGATCCTCATGCCTAGTTTACTCTGCGTGTCGTGCCCCTGTCGAAGCGGGCCCCTCCAGCGCGGCGCCGGCGGCACCTGCAGCGGCCCCGTCGTCGACCTCGCGGCAGCGCCTCAGGCCAGGATGCGCCGGCTCTGCTCGACGTCCAGGCACATCTGTTCCACCAGGGCCTCGGGCCCGGTGTAGGCCACCATGCCGCGCAGCCGGCGGACGAATTCGACCACCACCTGCTGGCCATAGAGGTTGAAGGCCTCCACCGGCTCCTGCGGGCGGTCGATGACAAACGCCTCCACCTGGCGGCTGACGCCGTCGAACGTGGGGTTGGAGCCCACGGAGATGGCGGCGGGCCACCGGGTTCCGGCGGCGTCGGTCAGCCAGCCGGCGTAGATGCCGTCTTCGGGGATGATGCCCGTGGCGTCTCCGGAGAGATTGGCCGTGGGGAATCCCAGGTCGCGGCCGCGGGCGGCGCCGTGCACCACCTCGCCGCGCATGTGGTGGGGGCGGCCCAGCACCTCGGCGGCCGTTTCGACGTCGCCGCGCATCAAGGCCTCGCGCACCCAGGTGGAGGACCAGCGGCGGTCCAGCCCCACCTCGTCGATGACGACGACGTCGAAGCCCAGCTGGGTGCCCAGCTCCACCATCGTGGACAGATCGCCTGAGTTGTTCAGGCCGAAGCGGACGTCGTGGCCGATCACCACGGCGCAGGCGCGCAGCGGGTCGACAAAGGCGGAGCGGATGAACTTCTCCGGCGTCTGCGAGGCCAGCTCCAAGGTGTACTCCATGACGAGCACGCCGTCGAGGCCCGTGGCGGCCATGGTCTCCAGCTTGTCCGCAAGGGACATGATCTGGGGCGGCGCCGCCTCCGGGCGGTGGACCTGTGCCGGGTGCGGGTCAAAGGTGATGGCCACGGACTTGGCACCGCGGGCCTGCGCCGCCTCGACCACCTGGCGCAGCACCGCCTGGTGCCCCTTGTGGACGCCGTCGAAGTTGCCCAGCGTCACCACGGAGGGCCCGTAGTTTGCCGGCACCTCGGCCAATGAGTTCCAGATCTGCAACCGTCAACCTCGCCCTAGTGGCGGATGCCGGGCATCCGCCTGTCCTCTGTCCATCCCCGTGCGGGGAAAATGCTGCCAGGCCCCGCGAGGGGCTCTGGCCACCTCCAAGGTTACCCGCTGGCCGGCGTCGGCCCCTGCCACGGTTCCTGGGGGCCACGGGGATCCTGCGCCGAAAGCGTGAACATCCAGGCATCGGTGGGGGTGCCGCGATCGTCCGCATAGCCGCGCAGCGTTCCCTCCAGGCGGAAGCCAATCTTCCAGGCCAGTTTGCGGCTGCCCCAATTGGGGACGAGCGCCAGCCAATGCAGGTACGCCAGGTTCTGCTGGTTGAAGGCGTAGTCCACCAGCAGATCCACCGCGCGGGCACCAACCCCGCTCCCCCGGTGCGGGTGGCCGACGTTGATACCGACCTCCGCCGATCCCGGCTTGCTGCACTGCAGATCGATGGTGCCCAGCAGCTCGTCGGTCGACGCCGAGGCGACGGCGAACGCCAGGACCTTTCCGCTGGCCCACCCGGTGGGGACCATGTCCGAGATGAACGCCTCGGCGTCGGCCGCCGTGTAATCCCGCGGAATGGTGGTCCAGCGGACCGATTCCGGGTCCCGGCAGTAGAACACCAGTGTGGGTCCATCCTCCGGGCGCAGGGCACGCAGGCTCACGACGCCGTCGGTGAGCACTGGCACCACCACCTCGGTGGCGAGGATGTCCCCCGAGAGCCCGGCCTCAGCGGCGGAAACGCGCTCGCTGCCCATGGACGAGGCCCTAGGCGCTCTTGGCCGCGTCCGCAGCGGCCCGTCCGGCGGCAGCCGCGGTGCGGTGGCGGTACAGCCACCACAGGCCCAGGATGGGCAGCAGCAGCGGCACAAAGCCGTAGCCGCGGCCGTACAGGCTCCACACGGTGGCGTGCGGGAAGGCGGCGGCATCAAACAGGCTCAGGCTGCCGACCACCAGCACACCCACCAGTTCCACGCAGATCGCGGCGATGGCGACCTTGAACCAGAAGGCACCCTTGCGGGCCAGTGCCACGGTGGCCACGATGTAGACCACTGCGGCAAAGGCGGAGAGTGAATACGCCAGCGGCGCTTCGTTGAAATTGGTCGCGATCTGGAAGCCGGCCCGTGCGGAGGCGGCCAGCGCAAACACCGCGTACACGGCAATGAGGAGGCGGCCCGGCCCCGAGGAGCGTCCGTCGGTGGAAGTGTGTGCTGTGTTCATCATGACGCCCCTAATGCTGCGCTTGCCGTGCCGTGCAAAGTTGCCGTTCCGTACCAGATTTGTGCCATCCGGGCCATCATCACCAAAACGGTGGCGCCGACGGCGGCCAGCACGTAATTGCTCCAAAACGTCCGTTCCAGGATGGCCCAGTAGAAGCCTGCGATCGGAATCGCCATGGCCGTGGCCAGATAGCCCCAGAACTCCCACGGCTCCCCCGCGATCGGCTCGCCGCCGGCGGAGCGCACGATGGAGGCCACCAGAAAGACCAGCAGGAACAGCTCGATTGCCGCCATGGACAGCAGGGTGATGTCGTTGGGCTTCTTCTTCAGCACCGCCGCGACGACGCAGGCTCCGGTGGAGAGCAGACAGACGATGAGCGCGGTGATGAACCAGCCGTCGATGACCACGCGCTAGTCCTGTGCGTCCGGCGGGAACACGAGCACGGGCTTGGCGTGCTTGCCGGCGTCGGCCAGCAGCGCCACCAGGGTGCCGTCCGGCGCGAAGGCCGCGGCCGGGTTATCCGGCGTGTGCTCGCGCGCCTCGCTGCTGGGGATGCGGCGGCCAAAGGAGATCTCCACGGCTTCCTCGGCGGAGAGCTCGCGCACGGGCATCAGGGCCCGGGCCGCGTCGGCGATGTCCAGCATGGAGAATTCCTCGGCCAGCTGCTCCAGAGTCTTCGCCTGGTCCAGCGTGTAGGGCCCGACGGCGGTGCGGCGCAGGGCCGTCAGGTGGCCGCCCACGCCCAGGCCGGCGCCGAGGTCGCGGGCCAGCGCACGGATGTAGGTGCCGGAGGAGCAGTCCACGGTGACGCGCAGATCGACAAACTCGCCGCCGTCGTACGCAACGTGGTCCAGAGCGTGCAGCTCAAAACGGTGGATGGTGACGGGCCGGGCGGCCAGCTTCACTTCCTCGCCGGAACGGACGCGGGCATAGGCCCGCTCGCCGTTGACCTTGATGGCGCTGACGCTGCTGGGAACCTGGGAAATGGGGCCTGTCAGTGCGGCGATGCCGGCACGGACGGCGTCCTCTGTCACGGCGGCGGCGGCGGTAGTGGCCGTGGCCTCGCCCTCGGCGTCGTCGGTGATGGTGCTCTGGCCCAGGCGGATGGTGGCCTCGTAGGTCTTCGAGGTGCCCACAATGAAGGTCAACAGGCGGGTGGCCTTGTTGATCCCGACCACCAGCACGCCGGTGGCCATCGGGTCCAAGGTCCCGGCATGGCCCACTTTCCGGGTGCCCGCAAGCCTCCGCATTCGGCCCACCACATCGTGGCTGGTCCATCCCTGCGGTTTATCCACTACTACCAGTCCAGAAAGCACGCTTTCCAGTATATGGGTGGCGCGGGGCCCCGCGTTCCATGGACAGCCACCCGCGGCGCGTGCTCAGACGGCGATGACGGCGGACGTGGCCAGGACGGTTCCGCCGGCGCCCAGGGCCTCCACCGCCACATGGCTGGCGTTGGCCACGGCAAACTGGGTTTCGAAGCCGCGCCGGGGCACCGTGGCCCGGGCCGCCAGGGTGGAGGGGCTGTCGCCGGTGGAGATCCGCCACGAGGCAACGTCCGTGGCCCCGTTCCAGCTGACGAACACGGCCATCGAGGAGCCATTGCCGGGCAGGACCCCGACGTCGGGAACGGTGGTTGGCGCCGCCTGCCAGGGGAAGCGGTAGACCCGGTAGGAGGCGTTGCCCAGGCCCACCGTTTCGAAGATTGCCGTTCCATCGGGGGTGAATTCGGTGGCGGCCGGATCCGCACCCCAGCCCACCAGGATGTTCCCGTTGGGCAGCACCTGGACGTTTCCCTCGGCATTGCCGCGGTGCCCGGCATTGGCGTACTCGGCCTTGAGCGTTGCCGTCCGCGCGGCCTCGTCGATGGTGAGGAACAGCCCGCGCGAGGTGCCGGTGGTGCCATCGGAGTAGTGGTTGTCAAAGACGCTGACCTCGGTGTCCGAGCGCCGGCGGGCATCGTGCTGCCAGGCAAATGCGGCGCGGTCCTCCACGGTAAAGTCGCTGCGCTTGCCGCCCAGCCGCCACTGGAGCGCCCCGGTGGCCCTATCCAGCTGGTAGAGGGTGTGCGTGTGCCGGGCCGAGACCAGCAGCGTCCCGCCGGTCTCGTCCACGGAGTTCACGTGGTACGGGTCGAACGCTTTGGCAGCGCTGGATCCGTCAGCCGCAGCACTGTCGCCGGGCGCCATGTACGACTCCTCCAGACCGATGTCCTCCACCGCACTCCAGTCCACCAGCACCTCCCCGGTGTCCACCCGGACCTCCTGGACGTGGCAGTTGAACATGAAGCCGTCCACCGGGCCGCCCACGTGGCTCAGGTCCCTCTGGATGGTTGGGTAGGAAATGAGCAAGGCCGTGCCGGCATCCGTCAGGCGGAACTCATGGAGATCGGCCTTGAGTCCGTTGCCCGCGTTGACCTCGGCCACCGTGCGGTAGGAGGTGTCCAGGATCCTCCCCAGGCCCTCGCCGTGGCCGCCGATGCCCGTGCCGGTCCAGTACGTGAGCACCTGCCTGTCTTGGTAGGTCTGCACGCGCAGGTCCGTCACGCCCGCTCCGGTGGGCTCGATCCACACCGGCCGTCCGTCGTTGTCCATGATCAGCCCACTGGAACCATGCCCCTGCGGTCCCACAAAGAGCAGCCCTGCTGCGGTGGCCGACGCCGTCCAGCTGGTGGTGTGCGGGGTGGTCAGCTTGGTGCTGAGGAAGGTCCTGTCCGGAATGGCGGTGGTGGCCGTCGGCGACGCCGTGGCGGTGGGCGCTGCTGTGGCCGGCGCCGGCGTCGAGGCCGGTGCCGTCTTTCCCGCCTGCGCTTGGGCCGCCGGGACCATCCACCGGCCAGCCGCCGTTCCCAGCGCCATCGCGCCCGCACCCACCATGCCCGCGCCCAGCAGGAACCCCCGCCTGCTGACGGATCCCTTGATCCAGGGTTGTTTTGCCGTCTCTGCGGCCGGATCCCGAGGGCCGTCGACCGCGTTCTCCATAGTTTCCATGGTCCATGGTAGGAACCGGCGGCTCGGCAGCAACCCGGAGCCGGCAGTGCATTGGCTGTGCATCCTCTGGACGGGTGGCGCCGGCGGGAATAATGTGGAAAGACACCCTGACATCACTCGTCAGCCGCGCTCCGGGGGACGCAATCCACACTGGTCTCAAAGTTTTCCACCCGCACTCGGAGAAGAAAATGCGTAGACCACTCCAAGGCGCCATCACAGCCTTGGCGCTCGTGGCGGCCCTCTGTCTTGGTGCCGCCCCCTCGACTGCCACGGACCGGCAAGGGCCGGATCCACAGCCAACCACCCTCGCCTCGGGCCTGCTGACACCGCTGTCGCTGGCCGCCGGAAATGGTGGGTCCCTCTATGTTTCGCAGAACTTTGGCGGCTCGCTGCTGAAGGTCGACCGCCACGGTGGCACCAGCACCGTCTTCCAAAGCAAGATTCCCGGCGCCGAAGTGGGAGCCGTTTCCTTCGACGACGGGACGGTGTACTTCTCGGAGAACGCCGGGGTCAGCCCCACATCCGGGGCCAGCACCGCCAAGCTGATGGCGCTGTCCGAGAATGGCCGGCTGCGGACCATTACGGATCTGGCGCGCTGGGAATCCGATGAGAACCCCGACGGCGACGTCTGGTACGGCTTCCGCGGGCTCGACGACGCCTGCCTGGCCCAGGTGCCGCCGGAAATCCCCGGACTGTACAAGGGCACCGTTGACTCCCATGTGTATGCCACCCTCCCGGGGCGCGGTGAGATCTTCGTGGCTGATGCCGGAGGCAACTCCATCCTGGCCGTAAACCCGCGCAGCGGGGACGTACGCACCGTAGCTGTGCTGCCGCCGCAGCGCTACCAGGTCACGGCGGAGGCCGCCACAATGATGGGCCTGCCGGACTGCGTGGTGGGACGCTGGTACTACTTTGAACCGGTGCCCACCGATGTTGCCTTTGGCCCCGACGGCCTGCTCTATGTAAGCTCACTGCCGGGCGGACCGGAGGGACCACAGCTGGGTGCCCGCGGCCGGGTCTTCACCGTCGACCCCTGGTCTGGTGAGGTGAACCGGGTCGTTGCCGATCTGCTGGGTCCGACGTCGATAGCGTTCAGTTCCAGCGGCGACCTCTACATCGCAGAGCTCTTCGCCGACCGGATCTCGGTTGTTTCGTGGGGCGGCCACGAGGCTGAGGAGTTCCTCTCCGTTCCGCTGCCGGCCGCACTGGCCATCAGGGACGGCACCCTGTACGCGACCACCAATGTGCTCCCGGCCGCCGATGCTCCGCCGGCCGGAAATGTGGTGTCGGTGGAGCTGCCGAAGAGCCGCTGACACGCAGCCCCGGCCTATGGGGCAGTGCCCACGCCAGGCCCGCTGGCATGCAAAAGGGCGGAGTGCCGATCCACTGGATCGGCACTCCGCCCTTGCGGCCTACGCGTCGTGCGGCCTACGCGTCGTGAGGCCAACGAATCGTGAGGCTTACGCCTCGTCGTCGCCCTCGGCGTCGTCCTTCTTGTACGGGTCCGCGTCGCCGGCAAACTCGGCGCCTTCGCGGATGGCCGCAACCTTGGCATCCTTGGCCTTGGCCGCCTTCAGCAGCTTCTCCAGGTGGCTGGCGTTGACGGGGATCTCATCCGCCACAAACTCCAGGGTCGGAGTCAGGCGGACGGTGATGTTCTTGCCGACCTCCTGGCGCAGCACGCCGCGGGCCTTCTCCAGCGCCACCTTGGCATCCGACTGGGCCGTCTCGTCGCCGAACACGGTGTAGTAGACAGTGGCGTGCTGCAGATCGTTCGTCACGCGCGCATCTGTCACCGTAACGCCCTCAACACGCGGATCCTTGACCCGCTTGCGCAGCCCCTCGGCCACAACCACCTTGATACGCTGCGCCAATTTCGCAGCCCGGGCTGAATCAGCCATGAATAACTCCTAAAGAATAAAAGGGATCCTTGACGCCGGCCGCAGCCAAAGCGGTCGAGAATCCGTTGTCGTGCCACGCGCTCAAGGCGAGTCTACGTCGCCACCGGCTGCGAAGCCGATGGGGGCCCGGGAGTGGCATCGGGCGTCTGCAGCGACACACCGACGAAGTCGTGTGTGGCGCAAAGCGGGCGGGGCCCCCATCGGCGTAGCAGACGGGGGCCCCACTCGGTTGAGCTTGGTTAGACGCGCGGCTTCTCGCGCATCTCCCACGTCTCGATGATGTCTTCTGCCTGCAGGTCGTTGAACGAACCCAGACCGATACCACACTCGAAGTCCGTGCGGACTTCAGTGGCGTCATCCTTGAAGCGCTTCAGCGAGTCAACCGTCAGGTTGTCGCCGATGACCTTGCCGGCACGCAGGACGCGTGCCTTGGTGTTGCGGCGGATGATGCCCGAGCGGACGATCGAGCCGGCGATGTTGCCGAACTTGGAAGAACGGAAGACCTCGCGGATTTCCGCGGTGCCCAGCTGGACTTCCTCGTACTCCGGCTTGAGCATGCCCTTCAGAGCCAGCTCAATGTCATCGATCGCGCCGTAGATGACCGAGTAGAAGCGCATGTCGACGCCCTCGCGGTCGGCCAGTTCAGCAACGCGCTCCGCCGGCTTGACGTTGAAGCCGATGATGATGGCGTTGTCGACCGTGGCCAGGTTGACGTCGTTCTGCGTGATGGCACCCACACCGCGGTGGATGACGCGCAGCTGCACGCCTTCGCCAACATCGATCTTGAGCAACGAGTCTTCCAGCGCTTCAACAGCACCGGACACGTCACCCTTGAGGATGAGGTTGAGGGTGTCAACCTTGCCCGCGGCAACTGCCTGGTCGAAGTCTTCCAGGGAGATGCGCTTGCGGCGCTTGGCCAGGGCGGCGTTGCGGTCGGCAGCCTCACGCTTTTCAGCGATCTGGCGGGCCGTACGCTCGTCGCCGGTGACGAAGAACGTGTCACCTGCACGGGGAACGTTGGACAGACCCAGTACCTGCACCGGACGGGAAGGTCCGGCCTCGGTGATGACGCTGCCGTCTTCGTCGAACATGGCACGAACGCGGCCGTGGGCGGTGCCCGCAACGATCGTGTCACCGACGTGCAAGGTACCGGACTGCACGAGAACGGTGGCCACGGAACCGCGGCCCTTGTCCAGGTTGGCTTCGATCGCGATGCCTCGGGCGTCCTTGTTCGGGTTGGCGCGCATGTCCAGGGCGGCGTCTGCGGTCAGCAGCACTGCCTCGAGCAGCTCGTCAATGTTCAGCTTCTGGCGGGCGGAAACGTCAACGAACATGGTGTCGCCACCATACTCTTCCGGAACCAGTCCGTACTCGGTCAGCTGGCCGCGGATCTTGTCCGGGTTGGCGCCTTCCTTGTCGATCTTGTTCACGGCGACCACAATCGGCACACCGGCAGCCTGTGCGTGGTTGAGCGCCTCAACGGTCTGCGGCATAACGCCGTCGTCCGCTGCGACAACCAGCACGGCAATGTCGGTGACCTTGGCACCACGTGCACGCATGGCGGTGAACGCCTCGTGGCCCGGGGTGTCAATGAAGGTGATGCGGCGGTCGATGCCCTCGTGCTCGTGGCTGATCTGGTAGGCACCGATGTGCTGGGTGATGCCACCGTGCTCGCCAGCGACAACATCCGAGTTGCGGATGGCATCGAGCAGGCGGGTCTTACCGTGGTCCACGTGGCCCATGACTGTGACAACCGGCGGGCGGACCTCGAGGTCCTCGTCGCCTTCGGCCTCAAGCTCGGCGTCGAAGTCGATGTCGAAGGCGCTCAGGAGCTCGCGCTCCTCGTCCTCCGGCGAGACGACCAGGACCTTGTAGCCAAGCTCGGTGCCCAGCAGCGCAAACGTGTCTTCGTCCAGGGACTGCGTGGCCGTAGCCATTTCGCCCAGGTGGAAGAGCACGGTCACCAGTGCTGCGGGGTTTGCCTCGATCTTGTCGGCGAAGTCCGTGATGGAAGATCCACGGCGCAGGCGGACGACAGTATCGCCGTTGCCGCGGGGTACGCTCACGCCACCCAGCGACGGAGCACTCATCTGCTCCAGTTCCTGCCGCTTCGCCCGCTTGGACTTGCGCTGCTTGCCACGGCCTGCGCCGCCCTTGCCGAAGGCGCCCTGGGTGCCACCGCGGCCGCGGCCGCCCTTGCCAAAGCCACCACCGGCGGGTGCGCCGGTGCCGCCACCGGCGCCGGGTGCTCCACCGGGCGCGCCACCGGGTGCACCGGGACGGCCGCGGCCCGGACCGCCGGGGCGGTCGTTCCCGCGGCCCGGCGCTGCCGGACGCTCGGTGCGGTTGGGCATCATGCCCGGAGTGGGACGGGGCCCACCCGGACGCGGAGCGGCGGGACGGGGTCCACCAGCACCGGCTGCCGGACGAGGTCCGCCAGCGCCCGCTGCGGGACGGGGTCCACCGGCACCAGCGTCACCGGTGCGCGGAGCGCCCGGACGCGGCATGCCCTGGGAGGTTGCAAACGGGTTGTTGCCCGGACGCGGGCCGGCTGCGCCGCCACGTCCCTGGCGATCGCCTTCGCCGCGCTCGGGACGTCCGCCGGAGCGGGGCATTCCCTGGGAGGTGGCGAAGGGGTTGTTGCCCGGACGCGGACCACCCGGACGGGCGGACGTGGCCGGCTTGGCCGGGGCCGGAGCTGCCGGGGCCGGACGTGCGCCCGGCTTGGCTGCGGAGGATGCTGCCGGAGCAGGGGCGGCGGGGGCCGGAGCCGCTGCTGCCGGTGCCGGAGCTGCCGGTGCCGCGGGGGCGGCCGGCTTGAATTCTGCGGCGGGTGCCGGTGCTGCCGGGGCAGCGGGGGCGGGTGCAGCCGGAGCGGCCGGAGCCGGTGCTGCGGGTGCCGGTGCTGCCGGGGCGGGGGCTGCCGGAACGGCTGCCTTGGGTGCCGGTGCCGCATTGGCGGCAGCCGGGAACGCGTCGCGAAGCTTCTTCACGACGGGGGCCTCAATGGTGGAAGATGCGGAGCGAACGAATTCGCCCAGTTCCTGCAGCTTGGTGACTGCTTCTTTTGAGGTGATGCCGAGCTCTTTAGCGAGCTCGTGTACGCGGGCCTTGGCCACATTTCTCCTGTCTCGGCCCGCACCGGACAGGTACGAACCGTTTAATTCCTACGGCAACGTTCCACGTCGGAACGCGCTGCGTCAGAGCACATGAAAATGCTCATCGTTGGGCACTCATCGCTGGGTACTCATCGGGTTTCCATCAGATTTCAGACCCGCTTTCAGGTTGGACATTTCTACGGTTCGTTCGCTGCGGCCTGGGCCAGCTTTGCGATGTGCTCTTGAACATTTGTGCTCTCCACCGCACCCGGAAGGGCTCGGCCGATGGCACGCTTTTTCAACGCCAACGCAAGGCAGGCAATGGTCGGGTGCAGCCACGCACCCCGTCCTGGAAGGCGGCGCTTGGGGTCTGCCACCGCGGATGTTGCACCCGCAGCGGTTGTTTCCTTCGCAATCCGCAGCAACGATGGCTGGGAGTCGCTGCGCCGGCAGCCAATGCAGGTGCGCACCGGTGCCGTGGAAGCGGTGCTGCGTGTTTGTGCTTCCACTGGTGGTGTTTGCCTCATTGGGGAGTCGACGGTCGCAAGACCCGGCCGTCTCCTATTCTAGCGCCACCGGCGCCCGGCAACCTAAACTGCTGCTGCCGGTGCGGCTGCAGCCGCGGCGTCGGAGATGATGTCGATGCGCCAGCCGGTCAGTTTTGCTGCCAGACGGGCGTTCTGCCCCTCCTTGCCGATGGCCAGGGAGAGCTGGTAGTCCGGAACCACCACGCGGGCGGAACGGGCGTCGGCGTCGACCACCGTGACGGAGATGACCTTCGACGGCGAGAGCGAGTTGGCAATGAACGTTGCCGGGTCCTCGCTGAAGTCGACAATGTCGATCTTCTCGTCGTTGAGCTCGGTCATGACGGCACGCACACGTGAACCCATTTCACCGATGCACGCGCCCTTGGCGTTGATGCCGGGGGTGTGGGCGATGACGGCGATCTTGGTGCGGTGTCCGGCTTCGCGGGCCAGTGCCACGATTTCCACGGAACGGTCGGCGATCTCCGGAACTTCCAGTTCGAAGAGCTTCCGGACGAGGCCCGGGTGCGAACGCGACAGCGTGATGGACGGGCCCTTCATGCCGCGGTGGACATCCACGACGAATGCGCGGACGCGTGTGCCGTGGCGGTAGTCCTCGCCGGGAACCTGCTCGGTGGGAGGCAGCAGCGCCTCAACCGTGCCCAGGTTCACCTGGACCATGTGCGGGTTGTGCCCCTGCTGGATCTGGCCGGAAACCAGCTCGCCTTCCTTGCCCTTGAACTCGCCCAGGACATTGTCATCCTCAACGTCGCGCAGACGCTGCAGGATGATCTGGCGGGCGGTGCTCGCGGCGATGCGGCCAAAGCCGGCCGGGGTGTCGTCAAACTCTCCAATGGCCGTGCCGTCTTCATCAAGCTCGGCGGCCCAGATGGTGACGTGGCCGCTCTTGCGGTCCAGCTCGGCACGCGCGGAGCTGATGGCTCCGGGCGACTTGTGGTAGGCCACCAGCAGGGCCTGTTCGATGGTGGGGATCAGCAGATCCAAGGGGATCTCACGCTCACGCTCCAACAGTCGCAGCGCGCTCATATCGATATCCATGTCAGCTTTCCTCTCCCTCGGCCCCGGCTCCAGCCGGACCAAATTCCAAATCCAATTCGACGTCGTCCAGATGGCTGAATTCAACCTCTACGACGCCACGGCGGATGGTCTCGAAACCAATCCGCACGGGCTCACCCTGCTTGGGCTTCATGCCCTTCTTTACTTCCAGCTCCGGGCGCAGCAGTACGCCGTCGTCGCCAACTTCCAAGACACGCCCAGTGAGGTTCTCCCCCGCCATGACGTTGACCTTCACCATGCGGCCCAGCGAACGGCGCCAATGCCGCGGCTCGGTCAGCGGGCGCGAAATGCCAGGCGAGGAGACTTCCAGATCATAGGGGCGGCCGTCGTCGCGGGGATCGTTGTCCAGCACGTCCGAGAGCTCGCGGGAAATGGAGCCGATGACGTCGAGGCCGACGCCGCCGGTCTCCGTGTCGGGCAGGTCAATGACCACTGCCACGGTCCGGTGTGATCCGGCCACAGTGACGCTCACATCTTCTAGGAACAGCCGGTTGGCTTCCACCGTGGGATTGATGAGTTCAAAAAGCCTCTGGGCTTCGGCTGAATGCGCGGTCTTCGCTGCGTGCTCCGCTGACCCGTTGGGCCGCTCCGGCTTGTTCATTCCGCGCCCGCCTCCCACTTAGATGATGTTGTAGGTAATAGCGTACCGAGTTTCTGCCACCTGCGGTGAACCAGCTTTGGGGCCGGCGGCCGCTTGTGCGCGGGTGGCGCAGGACTCCCCGATGCCGGTGTGCGCGGTGCAAGCCGCTCATGACATGATCGACTGTTGTGACTAAATCCTCCACCCCCGCGGACCGCAATCCTGGCCCTTCCGGCACGAACGGCCGCGGAAAACCGCGCACGGGCCGCAAGGGTGGTCCCCGCCGCGCCACGGCTCCGGCCGGTCCGCCCAGGGACGGCAACACCCCCGCACAGTCACCCGCCGGCACCGCCGCGGTGCCCGCGGCGGCCCCGGAGGCCACTGCCACGGCGGCGGCGGCGGCCGTGGAGCCGACGGAAATGGAGATGAATGTCACCGCTGCTGCCGCAAAACCCGGCATCAGCGAGGCTGGAACGTCCATCTCGACCCCCGCCGCAGGGTCTGTTGAAGGCAACGCCGACGACGGCGCCGGGGCCGACGACGGGTCCCTCGTAGTGGAAGCCGAGGAAGAAAAGGACGCGGCGGCGGAACCGGCCGGGGCACCGGCGCCGGACACGCCGTCCACCGAGTCCACCGAGTCCACTGCCTCCACCGCAGCATCCACGGATGCGGACACCGCCGGCGAGGCTGGACAAGAACCGCCCGCCCCCGGGTCCACCGAGGCTGATGAAGAACCGCCCGCCGCCGGGTCTTCAGAAGAGGATGCACCGGCACCGGAGAACGCCGAGCACGGCGGCGGCGTGGCAGAGCCCGAGGACGGCGCCGCAGATCCTGAGGATGCTGTTCACAGCGTGGTCACGGAGGCATCACCGGCCGAGGACACCGAACCCCCGGAACCAGCCACGCCAGCCGAGGCGCCCAGCACGCCCGAGCCGCTGGAGACACTCGACGCTGCAGAGCCGACAGAGCCAGCCGGCACGTCGGACGCTCCTGCCCTGGAGGTTTCTGAGGCATCGGCAGCCCCCGAGGCGCCGGAGTCCGCGGATGCCCCCGCACCGCAGTCGCGCCGCGCTCTGCGCGCCGCCGAACAATCGCAGCAGGGCGGATCCACCGGCCAGACGCGGGCAGTTGCCGCGGCCCCCGCCAAGCGCGCGGCCAAAGACACAGCCGCCGCATCGCCCGCCGCCACAGACGTCAAGTCCGAGCCCGCGGCCACCGCGCCGACGGCTGTGCAGACGCCACCGGCCAAGGGCAAGGCCTGGCGGATGACCTGGCATGCGCTGCTCCTGGTGGTGGTTGCCGTTCTGGTGCTGGCCCTTGGCACAGTGGTTGCCAAGTCCCCCACGACACCCGCGGAGCCCTCCGCCACGGAGCTGGCACGTCTCGCGTCCCTGGATTCTGCGCGGGTCCTTGCAGCCCAGGTTGACGCCGTCTCCTCCACGGCGGCACCAGAATTGGCCCAGCCCCTTTCCACGACGGCGGCGATTCTGGCCACAGAAATCGCCGCCCTCACCATCACCACCACCCCCGCCTCTCCCGCAGCCACCGGCACTGCGGCACCGCCCGCAATTGCCGACGTTCCCACCCTGGTGGCATCGCTTGCGGCCAGCGCCAACACGGCTCTGGATGCCGCCGGAACGGCCGACGGCGCCATGGGCCGCCTGCTGGCGTCGGTGGGCACCGGGCAGCTCCTGCAGGCGAGGTCCCTCGCCTCGGCGGCCGGGCTGCCGCTGCCCGCATCCAGCCACCTGGTTCCGGCCAACACGGCACCGTCCACGTCGACGGCGGCCTCAACGCCGTCGCCGCCTGCCTCGGCACCCGCCTCCGGTTCCGCCCAGCCGCCGGCCTGCACCGCCCGCACCGCCGCTCCCGGCACCAATGACGGCCAGTCGCTGGTGGCCGCTGCCGCTGCGGAACAGCGGGCCGTCTACGCCTACCAGGTTTCTGCGACGCGCTTCCCCGAGCCCGCCTTCACCCAGGCCGTGGCCATGCTCGACAGCCACCAGCGGGCCTTGTCCGCGTTGTCGGCGCAGCTGCGCAAGGCCTGCCTGCCGGTTCCCGCCGGCGCACCCGGCTATGCCCTGGATCCGGCATTCACAGCCTCCCCGGCCACTGCCTTGGCGGGCCTCGAGGCCCAGCTCAGCGTGGTCTACGGCGATCTGGCAGCCCTCAGCCTGCCCTCGGCAACTGCGGGCAGTGTCCGCAGCACCGCTGTCGACTCGTTGCTGCGCACGGCCCACGGCGCCGTCCTGTGGGGCGGGCCGGTGTCTCCACTGCCGGGATTCCCGGGTGCCATGTCCGAAGGCACCGCGACGGCCACCGCGGGCCCATAGCCGGGACCGGGCGGTTGTCCGCGGCCGCAGCCAACCTGGGCAGCGTCCGGCAGAGAACCGGCCGTCCGCACTGGCCTCCGGCACCCTCCCGTGGTTGGCTGGGGAAATGACCAATGCTGCACAGGTCTCGCACCACCGGGACGAACCGCATGCCCCCGACATCGCCGCGCGGCTGAACTGGCTCCGCGCCGGCGTGATGGGCGCCAACGACGGCATTGTGTCCGTTGCCGCCGTCGTTGTTGGTGTCGCAGGTGCCACCACCAGCACCGGCCCCATCCTCACAGCAGGCATGGCGGCCCTGGTGGGCGGCGCCATTTCCATGGCCCTGGGCGAGTACGTCTCGGTCAGCAGCCAGACCGACAGCCAGCGCGCCCTGATCGAGAAGGAACGCCGGGAGCTTGCCGAGGAGCCCGAGGAGGAACTCACCGAGCTCACGGCCATGTATGAGGCCAAGGGGCTCGCGCCGCAGACCGCCCGGCAGGTGGCGTTGGAGCTGACCGAACACGATGCCCTGGCCGCCCATCTGGAGGTTGAGCTGCACATCGACCAGGACGACGTCGCCAGCCCGTGGCATGCCGCCCTCGCCTCGGCCATTGCCTTTACGCTGGGCGCCATCCTGCCCATGCTGGCGATCCTGCTGCCGCCCGAATCCATCCGTGTCCAGGTGGCCTTTGCCGCGGTGCTGGTGGCGCTGGCCGCCACCGGCTGGCTTGCCGCCCGGATCGGCGGCGGATCACGGCTCAGGGCGGCCACGCGCGTGGTGGTCGGCGGCGCGCTCGCACTGGCTGCAACCTTTGCCATCGGCTCTTTGCTGGGCAACAGCGGTCTGGTCGGGTAATCCCCCCTTGCCGGCCCGGACAATCGCTGGCGCGATTTTCCGGGAACCTGGCAAGCGTGGGCCCACCCACTTGCCGGCCCGGTACCCTTGTGGTGTGAGCGCCGTCGTCCCCATCCCCGCAGACCTAACCAAGCGCTACAGCAATTCCACCGAACGGCGCGCCTGGCTTCAGTCGCTGCCCTCCCTGCTGGAGGCCAGCCTGCAGCGTTGGGAGCTGGCGGTGGACCTGCCGCTGGGCACCGAGCCGTGGAACGGCTATTCCGGCATCGTGGTCCCGGTATGGACCGCAACGGGTGCCAAAGCGGTGTTGAAGGTGGCCTTCCCCTATGACGAATCGCTGCTCGAACCCACGGCCCTCCAGCTCTGGAATGGACGCGGGGCCGTGCGCCTGCTGGCCCACGATGAGGCCAGCTGCTCAACGCTGCTGGACAGGTTGGACGACGGCAGGTCGCTGATTTCCGTCCCCATGGACGACGCCGTCGATGTCTGGGGCACGCTGCTGCGCCGGCTGTCCATCAGCCCCGATGACCGTCCGGGCTGGGAGCGCCTGCCGCGGATCGCCGACACGGCCGAAATCTGGAGCGATGATCTGCCGATGCGCTGGGAGGAGCTGGGCCGGCCCTTCAGCCGGTGGATGCTTGAGGCCGCACTGGAGGTCTGCCAGACCCGCGGAGCGGTGTCCCGGCGCAGCCAGCATGACGTGCTGGTCCACACGGACCTTCACTACCTGAACATCCTGGGCCGCCCGGGGCGCACGGACTACGCGGCCATCGATCCGCAGCCCAGCATTGGCGAGGCGGAATTCGCTGTGGCGCCATGCCTGTGGAACCGGATCGGGGACCTCTCGCACGCAGATCCGGCGGCGGCCCTGCGGGACCGTTGCGCGCAATTGTGCGAGGCAGCCGGTCTGGACGTGGACGTCGCCGTGCAGTGGAGCATCGCCCGCGAAGTGGAGAATGCCCTGTGGTACGTCGCCAAGGGGGACCACGAGGGTGACGCCCAGCGCTCGCTCTGGGTGGCGAGCACCCTGGCCGGCAAGACGCTGGCCGAGCTGCCGGCCGCCCACGATTTGAAGGTCCTGACGTAGTCCACGGGGCGCCGGAGCATTCTGTCAGTGGGCGAAGTTCTCGTTCCAAACATCGGCGCCCAATTTGATGATGAGCGCGGCCACCACCACCAGGAACACCACCCGGATGAACGTGCTGCCCTTTTCCACCGCGGTTCGAGCGCCCAGGTAGCCGCCGGCCATGTTGGCCAGGCCCAGCACCAGGCCCACGCCCCACAGCAGCGAGCCGTGCGGCAGGAAGAATACCAGGGCGCCGGCGTTGGTGGCCATGTTGACGATCTTGGCCTTGGCACTGGCCTCCAGAAACGCGTAGCCCATCAGGGTGACCAGGGCGATGACCAGGAACGACCCGGTGCCCGGACCGATCAGACCGTCGTAGAAACCGATGACGCCGCCGATGAGCGCGGCCAGCACATAGTGGCGGTGCCCGCTGTGCTTGAGTTCTGTCAGCTCCCCCACATTGGACTTGAAGGCGGTGAAAAGTGCGACGGCGATGAGCGCCGCGACGATGATCGGCTTGAAGACCGATTGCGGCAGGTTCGCGGCCAGGAACGCCCCGCCCAGACTGCCGCCGAAGGCGACGGCGGCCATGGGCAGGGCCGTTCGGAGGTCTGGCCGCACCCTGCGGTAGTACGTGACGGCGCTGGTGGTGGTGCCGAAGATGGAGCCCATCTTGTTGGTCGCCAGCGCCTGGACGGGGGTGATGCCAGGGATCATGAGCATCACGGGCAGCTGGATCAACCCGCCGCCGCCCACCACGGCGTCGATCCACCCCGCGGCAAAGCCGGCCACGATGATCAACACCATCGTGGCCAGCTGGATGTCCTCAAACCCGCTGACCATGGTCTTCCCCCCGTTCAGATCGAAAGCCCGGCCGGAGTCCGCGTTTTGCGTAGGCACGCATCGCCGACCAGAGCCCACGAAGGTCGCCAGCGACCGACGTGGGCGCCGGGAGGTGTCTAAGTGCCGGCAAAACGCCGCCTCCGGCCGCTTGTGGCTGCTAGACGCGGTCGAGGATGTACTTGACGGCGTCGGCCACCGGCACGTTCTCGGCGTCGCCCGTCTTGCGGTTCTTGATCTCCACGACGCCGTCGGCCAGGCCGCGGCCCACGGCCAGGATGGTGGGCACACCGAGCAGCTCGGCGTCGCCGAACTTCACGCCCGGGGAGACCTTGGGACGGTCGTCGTAGATGACCTCCAGGCCTGCAGCCTCCAGCTCGGCGGTCAGGGATGCAGCCGTGTCGAAGATTTCCTCGCCGCGGCCCACGGCCACCACGTGGACATCGGCGGGCGCCACGGCGGCGGGCCAGGTGAGGCCCTTCTCATCGTGGTTGGACTCGGCCAGGGCGGCCACGGCACGGGTCACGCCGACGCCGTAGGAACCCATGGTGACCACGGCAAGCTTGCCGTTGGAGTCCAGAACCTTTAGGTCCAGGGCTTCGGCGTACTTGCGGCCCAGGGCGAAGATGTGGCCCATTTCGATGCCGCGGGCGGCTTCCAGCGGACCGGATCCGTCCGGCGCCAGATCGCCTGCGCGCACCTCAACGGCCTCGATGGTGCCGTCCCAGGCGAAGTCGCGGCCTGCCACGAGATCGAAGACATGCTTGCCTGCCTCGTTGGCGCCGGTGGCCCAGCTGGTGCCGGAGACCACGCGCGGGTCGACCAGGTAGAGCAGGCCGGTGGTGCCCTCGGTGCCCAGCACCGCGGCATCAAGGGTCTGTCCCGGGCCGATGTAGCCCTTGATGAGGCCGGGGTGCTTCTTCAGATCGTCTTCGCCGGCGGCCTCGACGCCGATTTCGCCGCCGATCTCCAGGTGGGCACCGATGTTGGCTTCGATGCGCTTCAGGTCCACGGCACGGTCGCCGGGCACGCCGATGACCACAATCCGGCGCTCGCCCGTCGGCAGGTCCAGGGCCAGCACCACGTTCTTCAGCGTGTCCGCTGCAGTCCACTCGCCGCCGTCGCGCGGGGCGACGGCGTTGGCCACGGCCACCAGCGTCTCGATGGTGGGGGTGTCCGGGGTGTCCAGCACGCGTGCTGCGGGGGCATTGGTGAAGTCGATGTCCGCGGGGACAACCGTGGTGACTGCCTCAACGTTGGCAGCGTAGCCGCCGGCGGAGCGGACAAAGGTGTCCTCACCGATCGGCGTCGGGTGCAGGAATTCCTCGCTCTTGGAGCCGCCCATGGCGCCCGCTGTGGCGGCCACCGGGACGATTTCCAGGCCCAGACGCTCAAAGATGCGCAGGTAGGCGCCGCGGTGGGCGGCGTAGCTGGCGTCAAGGCCGGCGTCGTCGATGTCGAAGGAGTAGGAATCCTTCATGATGAACTCGCGGCCGCGGAGCAGGCCGGCCCGGGGGCGTGCCTCGTCGCGGTACTTGTTCTGGATCTGGTAGATGCTCAGGGGCAGGTCCTTGTAGGAGCTGTAGAGATCCTTGACCAGCAGCGTGAACATTTCCTCATGCGTGGGGGCCAGCAGGTAGTCGCCACCCTTGCGGTCCTTGAGGCGGAAGATGCCCTCGCCGTACTCGGTCCAGCGGTTGGTGGCCTCGTAGGGCTCCTTGGGCAGCAGAGCCGGGAAGTGGACTTCCTGGGCGCCGATGGCATCCATTTCTTCGCGGATGATGGCCTCGACCTTGCGCAAAACCCGCAGGCCCAGCGGCAGCCAGGTGTAGATTCCGGGCGCGGCGCGGCGGATGTAGCCGGCACGCAGGAGCAGCCGGTGGCTGGCCACCTCCGCCTCGGCAGGGTCCTCACGCAGGGTACGAAGGAACAGGGTGGAAAGGCGAAGAGCCACGCGTATTTTCCCTTTTCTTGAGCAGTTGGGGGCCGGCAGAGAAGCAAAGGCCTTTATCTAATCTACCGGTTCAGGCCGCAGGCCCGTGCGGCGGGGCGCCAAAACGGCAATGATCCGCAGGCCGGCGGACCGGTCTGCGGATCATTGGTGCTGCCGCGCAGTTGTCTAGTCGGCCTTGTTTTCCAGGGCCACCAGCACGCCGGCGACGGCGAAGTACTTGTTGCTGCCCAGCTCACGGATGGTCTTGATGCCCAGGACCTCCTTGAGTGCAGCGGCCTTGGCATCGGTGATGCCGGCCAGGGCCGCAGGCGATGCGTCCAGGATTTCCTTGAGCGATTTGTCTTCAAAGTCCTTGTCAAGCGCCTTGGTCAGGTTTACCGATACGGCCATGTCTGGATTCCTCTCGTCAGTACGCGCGGCCACGCCTCTGTGTCGCAGCTCACCCTCAACCTATGCCAGCACTGGGGAGGCTTCAAGGACAGCACGCCGCGACACGGCTGTGAATTTGCTGCTAAAGCCTCTGGACACCCGCACACGGCGGGCCTACCGTGAATTCACCACATGATGAATTACTTCCAGCAGCGGAGGTCCCCATGTCCCACGCAGCCGCACCGAATTGGCCCGAGCCCGGCCGGCCCGTTCCGGCGGAGGCGATGCTGCCACCCAGTGTCGCGGTGGCGGGTCTGAATGTCATCCGTGGACGGAGCACCGTGCTGAGGGATGTCGACTTCACCATTCCGGCCGGGCGGATCACGGGGCTCCTTGGCCCCTCGGGCAGTGGAAAGACCACCCTGATGCGCACCATCGTGGGCGTCCAGCGGCTCACCCGCGGCAGCGTCTCGGTGCTGGGCCATCCAGCCGGCTCGGAGCTGCTGCGCCACCAGGTGGGCTACGTGACCCAGGCACCCAGCGTCTACCTCGATCTGAGCGTGGAGGACAATGTGCGCTACTTCGGCGCCATGCATGCCAAGGGCCGCGCGGATGCGCGTGAGGCGCTGGAGGCCGTGGGGCTGGGCGAGCTCGCACGACGTCGGACGGCGGACCTTTCCGGCGGCCAGTTCAGCCGTGTATCGCTCGCCTGCGCGCTGGTGGCCCACCCGCAGCTGCTGGTCCTGGACGAGCCCACCGTGGGGTTGGACCCGGTGCTCCGGGCGGACCTGTGGCAGCGGTTCCGCGCCATGGCCGACGCCGGCACCACCTTGTTGATCTCCAGCCACGTGATGGAGGAGGCGGGCCATTGCGACACTCTGCTCCTGCTGCGGGAGGGTGCCCTGCTGTCCCAGCTCACCCCCGCGGAGCTTCGGCTGCGCGGACGAACCGACGATTTGGAACTCGCCTTCCTGCGTTTGATCCAGGAATCCGGCACCCCCGCTGGATCGCCCACCTCGGTACAGGATGGTGCGTCATGAACCCCCTGATGATGGCAGCCACCACCGACAGGGTGCTGCGCCAGCTGCGCGGGGATCCCCGCAGCATTGCCCTGATCCTGGTGGTGCCCTCGCTCCTGCTGGCGGTGGTCTACTTCCTCTTCGAGAACGAGACCCTGCCACCGGGGGTGCCGCGCACCTTCGACCGTGTCGGCCTGATGATGCTGGCGATCTTCCCCTTCGTGGTCATGTTCCTGGTCACCTCCATCACCATGCTGCGGGAGCGGGTGTCCGGCACCTTGGAGCGCCTGCTGACCACCCCCATCCACAAGGCCGACCTGCTCTTTGGCTATGCCCTGGCGTTCTCGATCATGGCGGCCCTCCAATCACTGGTGGCCACCGCCGTCGCCTATTGGGTGTTTGGCATGGACATCAAGGGCAATGCCGGCTGGGTGGTGCTGGTGGCAGTGGTCAACGCCGTGCTGGGCGTGGCGCTGGGGCTGCTGTGTTCGGCCTTTGCCACCACCGAATTCCAGGCTGTCCAGTTCATGCCGGTCGTGGTGGTGCCGCAGATCCTGCTCTGCGGGCTGTTTGTGCAGCGCGGGCAGATGAACTCGGTTCTGGAAGCCATCTCCAACGTGATGCCGCTGAGCTACTCGGTGGATGCGCTGCAGGAAATCGCCGCGAACACCGAGGCCACGTCCGCCATGGCGGCGGATCTGGTGGTGATGGCGGCCTTCGTCGTGGTGGTGCTGCTGCTCGCCTCCCTCACCCTGCGCCGCCGGAGCAGGTGATGGCGGCCGCCCCGCGCCGGGGCAGGCGCAGCGGACAGCAGAGCAGCAGGGAGGCGATAGTTGCCGCCGCCCGGATGCTGTTTGCCCGCCAGGGGTTCGATGCCACCAGCCTGCGCGAAGTTGCCCGTGAGGCAGGGGTGGACGCCGCCATGGTCCACCACTACTTCACCGGGAAGGATGATCTCTTCGCAGCCTGCATCGAACTGCCCGCGGATCCTGCCACCGTGCTGGCGGCCGTGGCGGCCCGTGGCCCCGGGGAGCGCGGCGAGGCCACGGTGGCGGCCCTGCTGTCACTCTGGGACTCCCCCGTGCAGCCGGCGCTGCTGGCCATGCTCCGCAGCGCCGTCGGCTCCCCAGCGCAGGCAGCGCTGCTGCGCGAGGTTCTGCTCAAGCGGGTGGTGGGCCTGGTGGTGCGGGGCCTGCCCGACGACGACGCCGGCCTGCGGCTGCGGGGCTCGCTGGTGGCCAGCCAGCTCATGGGTCTGCTGATGGCCCGCTACATTCTCAAGGTGGAGCCGCTTGCGTCCGCGGACCACGCGACGATCACCACCCTGATAGCCCCCACACTGCAGCGCTATCTGACCGGGCCGCTGGACTGATCCGCTGCCGCGCAGAGTCCCTGCCGCGCCGCCGCACCACGGAAAAGCAACCTCCGCGATGGGCAGCTCTGCCCATCGCCGGGGCACGGCTGCGTGGCCTAGCGTGGAACCCGGCGGCGGATCCTTGAGGCGGGAGAACACATGGCGGACAACATGAATGGTGCCGATCCCGGCGATCTGCGGGACCTGGCGTCGTCCATGATCCAGTCCGCCGAGGCCTTGGCCCAGATCCGCGCCCGGCTCAGCGCCCGCATCACCGAGGAGCTGCGCTGGTACGGCCCCGATGCCTTTGTCTTCCGGCATGCATGGATGTCCTCCTATGCGCCGGTGCTGGGGCGCACCTCCGACATGCTCCACCTGGCCGCCGGGCGGCTGCGGGAGCAGGCCGCCGAGCAGGAACGCACCAGCTCCGTCTAGCTATCGTCTAGCTGTTGCCGCCGCGCAGTTGGGCCTTGTCGTGCTCGGCGTGGGCGCGCTGGAGCAGATCCGTGTACTCGGCCTCGCCGTGGATGAGCCGCTTGTACTTCTCGGGCAGCTTGTGGATCGCGTCCTCCTCGGCCACCATCTTGGCGAAGATCCGCTCCCGCTCGACCATGTCCGTTTCGTAGTCCAGGTCCAGGTACTCGCTGGCGTGGCGTTTGGCGCCCGACACGGCGGTCTTGGCCTTGCCCTTGGCGCTGTAGACGGAGGCCAGGACCGTGATGAGCAGGACGCCCAGAATGACGGAGAGCGAGAGCCCGGTGCTGATCTCGATGACGTCCACGTGCTGGCCGCCGTTGATGAAGGGCAGGTTGTTTTCATGCAGGGCGTGCAGGATGAGCTTGGCCCCGATGAACGCCAGGATGATGGCGAGCCCGTAGGCCAGGTAGATCAGGCGGTCCAGCAGCCCATCGATGAGGAAGAACAGCTGGCGCAGACCCATGAGCGAGAACGCCGTCGCCGTGAAGACGATGTACACGTTCTGGGTCAGGCCGAAGATGGCCGGGATGGAGTCCAGCGCAAACAGCAGGTCGGTGCCGCCGATGGCCACCATCACCAGCAGCATGGGGGTGAGGACGCGCTTGCCGTTCTCGATGGTGAACAACTTGTCGCCGTCGTAGTGCTGCGACGCCGGCAGGAAGCGCTTGGCCAGGCGGATGATGAGACCGTCCGCCTCGTCGTCGTGCGAATCCGGCTTAAGCAGGTTCCCGGCCGTGACCAGCAGGATCAGGCCGAAGATGTAGAACACCCAGGCGAAGCTGTTGATCAGCGCAGCGCCCAGGAAGATGAACGCCGTGCGGGCAATGAGGGAGAAGACGATGCCGAACAGCAGCACCTTCTGCTGGTCCGCGCGCGGCACCTTGAAGCTGGCCATGATGATCAGGAAAACGAACAGATTGTCGACCGACAGCGCCTTCTCCGTGACGTAGCCGGCGAAGTACTCCGTGCCCATGGTGGTCCCGCCGAACACCCAGACGCCGATGCCAAAGAGCAGCGCCAGGCCGACATAGATGGAGGACCAGATGGCCGATTCCCTCAGGCTGGGCGTGTGGGCCTTGCGCACGTGGAAGAAGTAGTCGAACGCGAGCAGGCCCCCAATCCCGATGATCGTTGCAACCCAGACATAGGTGGGAACGTTCATGCTGCGTACCTCGCCTCTTGATGGTCGGCACCGCTGCGCGGCTGTGGTTGCCAGCCTACCCACGGGCCCGGGCATATGGGCGGAGGGCGGCGGAGAATTCACCTAGGCTGGAGCCATGCTGGGGACATGGGGACGGGAATGACGCTGCGCAGCAACGGGCCGTTTGTGCGCTTTTGGCTGGCCTCGACCATCTCGGATTTTGGCAGCTACATCACCTCCGTGGCGCTCTCCGTGCTCATCCTCGTGACCATGCACGGCACCGCCGCCGACCAGGGTCTGGCCAACGCCGCACGTTGGGCGCCCTATCTGCTTTTTGGCCTGCTGGCTGGCATCTGGGTCGACAAATTCCCCCGCCGGTGGGTGCTCATCGCCGGCGACGTCGGTCGGGGCCTGGTGCTGGCGGCCCTCTGCGGGCTCGCCCTGGCCGGGATGCTCACCCTCCCCGCCCTGATGCTCCTGCTGTTTCTCTTTGGCACGCTGGCCCTGGCCAGCGACGCCGCCTACCAGTCGTACTTGCCGCAGCTGGTCCCCCGGCGGCTGCTGACCCGGGCCAATGCGCTGCTGCAGCAGAGCGAGACGGTGGCCCAGACAACGGGCAGTGCCCTGGCCGGCGCACTGGTCGCCATCCTCACGGCTCCCTTTGCCCTGTTGCTCGATGCCCTCTCGTACTTCATCTCCGGCGCCGTGCTGTTGACCCTGCGCCATGATCCGCCGGCACCGGCGGCCCGGCAGGAAAGTGCGGGGCTGCGCCAGCGGGTGGTCGAGGGCCTGCGCTGGGTCTACCGGCATCAGCGCCTGGGGCCGCTGGCGCTCAGCACCCACATCTGGTTCATCGGATCGGCCATGGTGGGCGCCGTTGTGCCGGCATTTGTCCTCACAGACCTTGGCGTGGGGGCATGGGGGCTGGGTCTGGTGCTGGGCTGTGCCGGAGTGGGCGCCGTGCTGGGCACCAGCGTCTCCACCCGCCTGGGCGCACGCTGGGGCACGGGTGCGGCGATGGTGGGCGCCCGGCTGGCCCAGCCGGTGGCCATCGCCCTGGTGGCCCTGGCCGCCGTCGTCCATGCCCTGTCCGGGAACGACGGCGTGGACGCCGCCACCGAAGGCCCCGGGCAGTGGCCGGCGGAGCTCTGGACCGCGTTTGCCCTGGCGGCGGCCGGCCAGTTCCTCTTCGGGGCGGCCATGGGCGTGGAGGGGCCGCTGGAGATGGGATACCGGCAGGCCGTCACACCGGACCGGCTGATGGCCCGGATGAGCGCCACCATGCGCTCGGTGAACCGCGGCATGATCGTCCTCGGTGCGCCGCTGGGAGGCCTGGCCGCCACGGTGCTGGGCAGCGCACCGGTCCTGTGGGCGGCCGCGGCGTTCCTGCTGGCGGCGGCCCTCGTGCTGCTGTTTTCCCCCTTCGCCTCCGCGCGCATCGAGGACCAGCAGCTCAGCGACGAGGAAGCCCTCAGCCAGTCCTGACGGGATCGCGCGGCAGCGTGGGCAGGGTGTCCCGGGCCCAGGCCAGCCAGGCGCGCTCGTAGCCAATGCCCGCGGCCAGCACGGCGTGCTGCAGCCTGGCCGACGGGTGCTCTGCCGATCCGCCGTCGGGGAAGTCGCTGTGCTCGATGGCCAGATAGGTGTCCAGCTGCCCCTGGTGCAGGCCGATGTGCCGTCGGAGCTCCTCCGCCACCTCCACGGTGCCCAGCGCCGCGGCCGCGCGCAGGCGCACCAGCAGGGCATCGCGGACGGGGCGTGGATCCTCCTGCGCCCGGCTCCACTGCTCCAGTTCCGCCCGGCCGCTCCCCCGAATAGAGTAGTGGCGCTGGCGCCCGCGGGTGGATTCGCGGTCCGAGGATTCGATCAGCCCCGCTTCCTCCAGCCGGGCCAGCTCCCGGTAGATCTGCTGGTGGGTGGCTGACCAGAAGTAGCCCAGGGACTTCTCGAAGCGGCGGGCCAGCTCCGCCCCGGAGGCCGGCTTTTCCAGCAGGGACGTCAAAATGGCGTGCGGCAGCGACATGGCTAGATCCCTGCAGCCAGGCGTGTGCCCTGGTTGATGGCCCGTTTGGCATCCAGCTCGGCGGCCACGTCGGCACCGCCAATGAGGTGCACGCGTGCCCCGCCGGCCTCGAGCTCCGCGGCGAGTTCGCGCCGGGGGTCCTGCCCGGTGCACAGGATGATGGTGTCCACCGCGAGCAGCTGCTCGGTGCCGTCCACGCTGATGTGCAGCCCGTCGTCGTCGATCCGCCGGTAGGCGACGCCGGGCACCATGGTGACGCCCTTGGCCTTGAGCTCGGTGCGGTGGATCCATCCGGTCGTCTTGCCCAGCCCGGCACCCACCTTGGTCTCCTTGCGCTGCAGCAGGACGACCTTCCGCGCGGGGACGGGCGGCTCGGGCCGGCGGATGCCTCCGGCACCGGCGTAGGAATCATCGATCCCCCACTCGCGGTAGAACTTTCCAGGTGCCAGCGTGGCGCTGTCACCGGAGGCCGTGATGTACTCGGCCACATCGAAGCCGATGCCCCCGGCGCCCAGCACCGCCACGGTGGCGCCGACGGGCTTCTTGTCCCGCAGCACGTCCAGATAGCTGAGCACGCTGGGGTGGTCCACGCCGTCGATCTCCGGAGTCCGAGGCAGCACGCCGGTGGCCAGCACGACGTCGTCGAACCCCTCCGCCAGCAGATCTGCAGCGGTGGCGCGGGTGTTCAGCCGCAGGTCGATGCCACGCAGGGCCACCTGGTGGGTGAAGTAGCGGATGGTCTCGTGGAATTCCTCCTTGCCGGGGATCTGCTTGGCAAGGTTGAACTGGCCGCCCACCTCCCCATCGGCCTCGAAGAGGACCACCACGTGGCCGCGCTCCGCCGCCGTCACGGCAAACCCCAGCCCCGCCGGACCGGCGCCGACGACGGCGATCCGCTTGGGTGCGGCGGCCGGCGCGATCACAATCTCGGTTTCGTGGCAGGCACGCGGGTTCACCAGGCAGGAGGACGTCTTGCCGACGAAGGTGTGGTCCAGGCAGGCCTGGTTGCAGCCGATGCAGGTGTTGATCTCCCGCGCCTTGCCGGCGGCGGCCTTGGCCAGGAAGAAGGGATCCGCCAGGAAGGGGCGGGCCATGGACACCATGTCCGCCGAGCCGGAGGCCAGCACGGACTCCACCACGTCGGGGGTGTTGATCCGGTTGGTGGCGACGAGCGGAATGGACACGGAACCCATCAGCCGGCGCGTCACCCAGGCGAACCCGGCACGTGGCACGGACGTGGCGATCGTGGGAATGCGCGCCTCGTGCCAGCCAATGCCGGTGTTGATGATGGTGGCACCGGCCGCCTCCACGGCCTGGGCCAGCTCGATGACCTCGGCCAGCGTGGAACCGCCCTCCACCAGATCCAGCATGGACAGCCGGTAGATGATGATGAACCGCTCCCCCACGCGCTCGCGGGTGCGCCTGACGATCTCCACCGGGAAGCGCATCCGGTTCGCGTAGCTGCCGCCCCACTCGTCCTCGCGCCGGTTGGTGCGGGCGGCGACAAACTCATTGATCAGGTAGCCCTCGGAGCCCATGATCTCCACGCCGTCGTACCCGGCGCTCTGGGCCAGGGCTGCGGCGTTGGCGAAGTCGTCAATGGTCTGTTCGACCTCGGCGCCGGTGAGCGGGTGCGGCACCAGAGGGCTGATGGGCGCCTGCACCGCGCTGGGCGCCACCAGCTCCGGCTGGGAGGCATAGCGGCCAAAGTGCAGCAGCTGCAGGGCGATCCGTCCGCCCTCGGCGTGGACGGCATCGGTGACGACGCGGTGCTGGGCCGCCTCGGCCTCGGTGGTGAGCTTGGCGCCGCCGCGCATCGGCCGGCCGGCGTCGTTCGGGGAGATTCCACCGGTGACCATCAGGGCCACACCGCCGCGCGCCCGCTCCGCG
The DNA here is from genome assembly GCF_000482545.1 of Arthrobacter sp. 35W. GTDB lineage: Bacteria > Actinomycetota > Actinomycetes > Actinomycetales > Micrococcaceae > Specibacter. The sequence continues at coordinate 577,304 of NZ_KI519454.1, read as the reverse complement.
TAGAACGCCGCCATCCGCTCGAAGCCATTGGGGTGCTCCTCCAAGCCCACATGCATGGAGCCCATCAGCACCCGGTTGGGCAGCGTGGTGAACCCCAGGTCCAGCGGGGTGAACATATGGGGGTACTGCTGGGACAACGTCTCGACCGGCACCATGCACTCCTTTGCGCAACAAGTTGCACAAAGCGTACCGCACGTGCGGCCCGCTGTCGCCGGGTGGCCGCCAGCGGCCGCGGCGGTGGGGGTGTCTGGCAGGCACTGCCACCGGCCGCCCGGGCTGCGTAGCGTGGAGGATGTGGACAGAAAAGACGATATCCGCGAGTTCCTCGTCTCGCGCCGTGCGAAGATCAGCCCGGAAGAGGCAGGCATTCCCAGCTACGGCGGGATGCGCAGGGTGGCGGGCCTGCGCCGGGAGGAAGTGGCGCAGCTCGCAGCGGTGAGCACCAACTACTACACCCGGCTGGAACGCGGCAGCCTGCGCGGCGTCTCGGACGCCGTCCTTGAGGCCGTGGCGTCCGCCCTGCAGCTGGACGACGCCGAGCGGGCGCACCTGATGGACCTGGCCCGGACGGCCAATATGCCATCGAGGCCGGCACGGCTCCGGCCGCCGCAGCAGCGGGTCCGCCCCGGGGTGCTGCGCCTGCTGGACGGCATCACCGGTGCAGCGGGCATGGTGCAGAACGGCCGTTCCGATGTGCTGGCCGCCAATCTGCTCGGCCGCGCCCTGTACGGGCCGGTGTTCGCCTCCGCCCCTTCATTGGGGCCGGATGGTACGGTCCGGCTGCCGAACCAGGCACGCTACCTCTTCCTCGATCCGGGCGCGGGCGACTTCTACCCCGATTGGCCGGCTGTCGCGGCGACCACTGTCGCGATGCTGCGCACGGAATCGGGGCGCAACCCGCACGACCGTGCCCTGCACGAACTTGTCGGCGAGCTGACCACGGGCAGCGGACTGTTCGCCGCGCTGTGGGCCGGGCACGACGTGCGGATCCACACCGAGGGGACCAAACGCTTCCACCACCCCGTCGCCGGCGTCCTGTCCCTGCAGTACGAAACCCTCCTTCTCCCCGGCGATGAGGGACAGACCCTGTACACGTTCACGGCCGAGCCGGGCTCCGCATCCGAAAACGCGCTGGCGTTCCTCGCCAGCTGGGCGGCATCGCCTCCCCCATCCACCACCGCCGGCGGTCCTGCCGGCGGATCCACAGCCCCCGGACTGTACTCCGCAGCCCAGCCGGGGCTACGCAACCCAGACAAGAATGGACCAGCACATGAGTAGGGAAACGGACACCATGACCACCAAGAAGGTCTGGTTCATCACCGGTGCCGGCCGCGGCATGGGCACCGACATCGCTAAGGCAGCCCTGGCCGCCGGACACGCCGTCGTCGCCACCGGACGCAACCCCGCAGCGGTGGCCGAGGCGCTCGGCAGCCACGAGGACCTCCTGGCGGTGAAGCTCGATGTCACCAACCCTGACGACGCGGCGGCTGCCGTCGCGGCCGCCGTCGAGCGGTTCGGCCGGATCGATGTGCTGGTCAACAATGCCGGAAGCTTCCATGCCGGATTCTTCGAGGAGATCACCCCCGAGGACTTCCGTGCCCAGATCGAGACGACCCTCTTCGGACCCATGAACGTCACACGAGCGGCCCTTCCGGTGCTGCGGGCCCAGCGTTCGGGGCTGGTGGCCACGATTTCCTCAACCGCAGGCATCGCCGGCGGGGAGTTCCTGACCGCCTATGCCGCCGCGAAGTTCGGCATCGAGGGCTGGGCGGAGTCCCTGGCGCCCGAGGTGGCCCCGTTCGGCATCCGCACCCTGCTGGTGGAGCCGGGGTTCTTCCGCACCGAACTGCTGAGCCCCGAATCCACCCGCTACGCCGCATCCACCATCACGGACTACGCCGAGCGCACCGAACAGACCGTCGCCGCATGGAAGGGCATGAACGGCCTGCAGGGCGGGGACCCGGCCAAGCTGGCCAACGCCCTGATCCAGCTCGCCGAACTGGACGAGCCGCCGCTGCGGTTCGCTGCCGGCGCGGACGCCGTCGGGGTCTTCGAAACCCGGGCCGCCGAACTGAGGGAGCAGGCCGAAGCCCACCGGACGCTCTCCAGCAACCTCGGCTACGACGGCGCCAGCCGACGGCAGTTGCCCGACAGTTTGCATCAGGCGCCCGTGAACCCCGGCCCGCGGCGTTCGGCAAATGCGGCAAAGGCCTCACCCAGGTCGTGGCTGGGCAGATAGGCGCTGTTCCAGACGGCGACATGCTCCAGACCCTCGCGGACCTGCGTTGACGTTTGCCGCGCCATCACGGCCTTGACGCCCTGGACCACCAGGGCCGGGTTGGCCAGGATCGCGTCCACCACCTCCCGCCCGCGGGCCAGCACGTCGTCGGCCATGTCCGTGACGAGCCCCAGGGACAGTGCCCGGGCCGCGTCGAAGTCCTCGCCCGTCAGCGCCAGGGCCCGCGCGGCACCGTGCCCCACCAGCAGCGGGAGCCGCTGGAGGGAGCCCAGATCCGCCACGATGGCGACCTTGACCTCGCGCACGCTGAAACGCGCCGTCGTCGACGCCACCCGGACGTCGGCAGCGGTGATGACGTCGATGCCGCCGCCAATGCACCAGCCATCCACGGCGGCCACCACGGGTTTGCGGCAGCGTTCCAGGGAGGAGACGGCGTCCTGCATGGCGGTGATCGTGCGGCGCAGGCCGTCCCGGGCCACGGCATTGGTGGCTGTGCCGGCCAGCAGCGGGCCGAAGAGGGGCATCATGGCCGGCAGGTCGAGGCCGTAGCTGAAGGTCCCGCCGCTGCCGAAGAGCAGCACGGCGCCAAGGTCCGGATCGGCATCCACCGCGGCGAAGACCAGCGGCAGTTCGCGCCAGAAGTCCGGGCCCATCGCGTTGCCGCGGCCCGGGCCCAGCAGCTCGACCTCGGCGCTTCGGCCGCGGCGCGCCACCCGCAGGGACACAAGGCCGGGGGCAATCGCCGCCAGCGACGGGCTGCCGGCCGGATCCGGAAACGACATGGTGGTCCTCCTTGGGAGCGGAACAATGCCTTGAGCATAGTCCTGGCGCCACCAGCGCCCCCGTGGGAAGGGCCGTTAGAACAGCACGGTGGCGAAGGTGCCCACCTGTTCAAAACCCACGCGTTCGTAGACGGCCCGTGCCCGCGTGTTGTAGGCGTTCACGTACAGGCTGGTGATGGGGGCAAACTTTTGGGCCAAGAGCACGACGGCGGCCATGTAGCCGGCGCTCATGCCCAGCCCCCGGTAGGCCGGGTTCATCCACACACCCTGCACCTGTGTTGCAGCGCTGGAGACGGCGCCCAGATCGGCCTTGAAAATGACCTGCCCATCGTGGCCGCAGTGGCTCAGCGAATGGCCGTTGCGGATCAGCTCCTGGACGCGCCGGCGGTAGTGCTCCGGCCCGCCCAGGAACGGCGAGTAGCCCACCTCCTCCTCGAACATGGCCGCGGCCGCGGTGAGGATCTGCGGGAAGTTTTCGGCCAGGCTGGGGGCCAGCAGTTCATTGGCGGGGATGGCCGGCGGGCCCGCCAGAGCCAGCAGCGGCTGGTTGGCGCGGACCTCGAGCTCATGCATCCCATCGGCCTCCAACTCGGCGAAGAGCGGCAGCACCGCCTCGGCCGGGCCAAAGATGGACGCGAAAGTGCGCCGTGAGGACACCAGCCATTGGCCGAAGGCCCGGGCCTGCACCTCGTTGGCGCCCACCGGAACGACGTTGGAACCTACCCAGCAGGCAGCGCGCAGCTTATCGCCGTCGAAGTAGCCCAACGCAACGGCGCCCGGGATGTCCGGCACGGCCGTGCCCGTCGCCTCCAGCTGGGAGGCCAGAAAGACATTGGCGACGGGATCGGCTGCGACCAAGGCCCGGAGCGCCTCTGTGTCCTCGTGGACCAGTTTGTGCACCGGGGTTTGGACAAGGGATCTACGAGACAGTGACCACGGGGCCACCCTTGACAGCATTTTCGCCATCGGCCTCCCCCATCTCTTCGGCAATCCTCATCGCTTCTTCAATGAGTGTCTCAACAATCTGGTCCTCGGGAACAGTCTTGATGACTTCGCCGCGCACAAAGATCTGGCCCTTGCCGTTGCCGGAGGCCACGCCCAGGTCCGCCTCGCGGGCCTCGCCGGGTCCATTGACGACACAGCCCATGACGGCCACGCGCAGCGGGATCTCCATGCCCTCCAGGCCGGCGGTGACCTGCTCGGCCAGCGTGTAGACGTCCACCTGGGCGCGTCCACAGGAGGGGCAGGAGACGATTTCCAGCTTGCGCGGGCGCAGGTTCAGCGACTGCAGAATCTGGTTGCCCACCTTGATCTCCTCCACCGGCGGGGCCGAGAGGGAGACGCGGATGGTGTCGCCGATGCCGCGGGAGAGCAGGGCACCGAAGGCGGTGGCGGACTTGATGGTGCCCTGGAAGGACGGGCCGGCCTCGGTCACGCCCAGGTGCAGCGGCCAGTCGCCCTGCTCGGCGAGCAGTTCGTAGGCGCGCACCATGATGACGGGGTCGTTGTGCTTGACGGAGATCTTGAAGTCGTGGAAATCGTGTTCCTCGAAGAGGGAGGCCTCCCACACGGCGGATTCCACGAGGGCTTCCGGAGTCGCCTTGCCGTACTTCTTCATGATGGAGGGCTCCAGCGATCCGGCGTTGACGCCGATGCGGATGGAGGTGCCGTGGTCCTTGGCGGCCTTGGCGATTTCCTTGATCTGGTCATCGAACTTGCGGATGTTGCCCGGGTTCACGCGCACCGCGGCACAACCGGCCTCGATGGCGGCGAAGACGTACTTCGGCTGGAAGTGGATGTCCGCAATGACGGGAATCTGGGACTTCTTGGCGATGATCGGCAGCGCCTCGGCGTCGTCGGCCGAGGGGCAGGCCACCCGGACGATGTCGCAGCCCGACGCCGTCAGCTCGGCAATCTGCTGCAGCGTGGCATTGATGTCCGTGGTGGGCGTTGTGGTCATGGACTGCACGCTGATGGGCGAGTCCGAGCCGACACCGACGGAGCCTACTTTGATTTGCCGCGTCTTGCGCCGGGGGGCAAGTACGGGCGGGGGTGCTTCAGGCATTCCGAGGCTGACCGGGGTCAAAGTGTGCTCCTTGTGTTTCTGGCGGACCGAGGACCCGTGGCGGACCCTGTGCCGTCCACGGATTACTGCCGATCGATCCTTCTCAATTGTAGGCGTGGGCGCTGCTACTTGATGAGCGGTGCCAGGGCTCCGATGACGGGGTTCCATTCGGTGATCTTGGCACCGGCAATGCCGCCGGCACCGTTGAAGGGATCCTGCACCAGCAGCTCGTTCAGCGCCGCTTCGTCCGCTGCCTGGAAGACCAGCAGGGCGCCGGCGCCGTCGGCGAACGGGCCGGAGGCCAGAACCTGTCCGGTCTCAACCAGGGACGCCAGCCAGGCGCGGTGTGCGGGCCGGTGCTCGTCGCGGATCTGCGCAGCTTCGGGACCATAGACATATTCGACGGCGTAAACACTCATGGGCCAAGCCTAGCGCCCGCGGGGCCCCGGCGGAGCGCAGCGACGTTGGGGAGGGCGCGACGGCGCTAGACGATATGAACTGAGGCCCGGGCGTCAGAGCGGCCCTTGCTAGGCCAGCAGCAGCCACTTGGCCAGCACCGCCACGGCCGCCGCCCACAGCATGGAGGCGAGGGTGCCGATGATGAACCTCTCACTGGCCGCTGGCGTGTCCTTCAGCTCCGGGTACCGGCCCAGGCCCTTGATGGCGACCACGTAGGCGATGGCCACCGGCTGGTCGGTGAGGATGCAGACGACGACGGCGAGCCGCTCGAGGAAGCCGATCACGAGCCCGCCGCGGAGCACCCCGGCGGGCAGCCCGGTGGATGGCTGGATGGCGGCGGCTGAGGCAGCGGCGGATTCAGCGGCGGCATCAGCCACCACAAGGTCCTGGGGCTGGTCCGCGGGCTCAGGCCCGTCGTCGCCGGGCTGGTTCCGGCTCTGCTCCTGCGCATCGGCCGAGCGGGCCAGCCACAGGATTCCCGCCGTCACAGGCCAGCCGAGCAGGCCACCTGCCAGCAGCGCCAGCACAATCCACAAGGCGTCCATGCAGGCCTTTCCGCTGAGTTTCTTCCAGCTGGCGCGGCCGGTTGCAGCGCCCGTTCAGAGATCAGGCTACCGCCGGGGCCGGACATCGGTGCGCAACCGGTCATCGGCTGCCGTTTTAGTCATCCGCGCCCGCTGGAACAGCGGCGGATGACTGGACCGGCAGCGTCTAGGAATCGGCCAGGCCCAGCAGCAGCTCTGCGGCCTGGCGGCCGCCGCGCTCCTCATGCCAGCCCGAACGCAGTACGGCGCGGCTCACGGCCTGGGCGGAGATGCCCAGCGCCGCCGCCGCCTGGGACTGGCCGCCGCGCACACCGGGTTCCAGCTGGTCCAGCACACGCCATTCGGCCGCGCTCCGGCCGGCCACCAGGGCTCCCACCAGCACCAGGACGGCCTCGGCGGCAGCTGCGGCCGCCCTGGGGTCTGCGTTTCCGGCGGCAGCACCGGCCTTCCCCGCCGCCGTCGAAGCTGCTGCTGCTGCCGGGTCATCCGCGCCGGCGGCCACCACGGCCAGGGGCACGCGCTCCCCCGTCTTCTTGGCCCTGTCCACCGCGCCGCGGGCGGCCACGAAGGCGGTCCCGCGGCCCTCCCGCGGGCTGGCCGGCAGCGGAGACTCCACGCCGCCGATGCCGATGCCGACATACCACTGCCCGGAGCGGAGTGCGCGCAGCGCCGCCTCGACCACGGCATGCGGCTCGGTGAGGATGCCCTGGAGCTCGTCCCCCACGGAGCGCTCGAACGGCACCTCCGCCGGCAGATCCGCCAGGTGGTCAAGGAGTTGGGGCACAAGATCCGGGCCCTGCCGGCTGGACCGTTGGTCAAGCGTCATGACAAACATGGGTCAACCCTAATCGGGTGATCTTAATATATCAATTGACTTTGATTGAATTTAGAAAATCAACTGAAAAAAGTTGCATAAATGATTAGGCGCGGTGCGGCTCGTCCAGTCCTGCCAGCACGGCCTCGGCAATGCCGCCCAGGGCCGCCAGCTGCTCCTCCGACAGGGCCGCCACAACGTATTGGTGGACGGCCCTTTCATGCTGCACCAGCGCCGCCTTGACCAGGGCGCGCCCACTGTCGGTGATGCCCACCACCGAGCCGCGGTTGTCCTCAACGCATTCCATGCGCGCCACCAGCCCGCGCTCCTCCATGCGCCGCAATTGGTGGGACAGCCGGCTCTTCTCCCACTCCAGCCCGCAGCGCAGGGCCAGCGCCCGCATCGACTCGCCAGGCGACTCCGACAGGGCGTAGAGGACCTCGAAATCGGCCTCCGAAAGTCCGGTTTCCTGCGACATCTCGCGGTTCAGCCGCCCGGCCAGCCGGACGCGCATCCGCTGGTAGCTGCCCCATGAGGAGGCCTGGACTTCTGAGAGCTGTGGACTGGGCACAAAGCCAGTGTAGTTGATGTGTCACCCAAATACGTTATAGTGGTTGACATATCAACTACCCATCGATTGCCTGGCGGAATCCGCGGACGGCCGGTGGAAACAGACAGCAGGGAGTGCACCCAATGACCAGCATTGGAATCCTCGGCGCCGGACGGGTCGGAACTGCGATCGCCCGGACCGCGTTGAAGTCCGGGCACACCGTGGACATTGCCGCGTCCGGTCCGGCAGCCGAGATCGAAATGCTGGTGGACATCGTGGTGCCCGGCGCCCGCGCCACCTCGGCTCTCGAGGCAGCCGGGGGCGCCGACGTCGTCGTGCTGGCCGTTCCGCTGCACAAGTACAAGAGCGTCGACGCCGGGTCGCTGGCCGGCAAGATCGTGGTCGACACGATGAACTACTGGGCGCCCATCGACGGCCGGCTGGACGACTTCGACGGCGGCCCCTCCAGCAGCGAGGTGGTGGCGGCGCACTTTGCCGGCGCCCGTGTGGTGAAGACGCTCAACCACATCGGTTACCACGAGCTGGAAACGGACACCCGACCGGCCGGCACCCCGGGACGGCGCGCCGTGGCCGTGGCCAGCGACGACGCCGAGGCAGCCGCCGTCGTGATGGAGCTGATCGAGGGCTTCGGCTACGACGCCGTCTACAGCGGCCCCCTGGCCACCGGGTGCGGCTTCGGACCCGGAACGGCCATCTTTGGCGGCCCCCAGACGGCCGAACAGATCAACGGGCACCTGGGCCTGGCCGCGGCCTCCCGCTAGCCCTCTCCCCAAACTTTCGAACCATTCCGCGAACAGGACAGGAATCCACCATGGAACTTGGCGTCTACAGCTTCGGCGACACCCAGCGCAACCCCGACGGCACCCTGCGCAGCACCTCCGAGGCGATCCGCAACCTCTTCGACGCCATCGTCCTGGCGGATGCGAGCGGCCTGGACTACTTCGGCGTCGGCGAGCACCACACGCTGGACATGCCGGCGTCCTCCCCCGGCGCCGTCATCGCCGCCGCGGCGGGCGCAACCAAGAAGATCCGCCTCGGCAGCGGTGCCAGCATCATCAGCACCGACGATCCGATCCGGGTGTTCCAGCAGTTCGCCACCGCCGACGCCGTCTCCGGAGGCCGGGTGGAAATCACCGCCGGGCGCGGTTCCTCGGTGGAGTCCTTCCCGCTGTTCGGCTACGACCTGCAGGACTACGACAGGCTCTACGCGGAAAAGCTGGAGCTGTTGATGAAGGCCAATGAGGGCGCCACAGTGACCTGGTCCGGCACCACCCGCGCGGCCCTGCAGGATGCCGTCGTCGTTCCGCGGCCGGTGAACGGCAGGCTGCCGATCTGGCTCGCCACCGGCGGCAGCGCGCCGTCGTCGGCCCGGGCCGGAAAGCTGGGCCTGCCGATCTCCTACGGCATCATCGGCGGAGCTCCCCACCGTTTCGCGCCGCTGGCCGAGCTCTACCGGCGCACGGCGGCAGCTGCGGGGCACGCGCCGGAGAACATCAAGGTTTCCGTGGCGGCCCTGGGGCTGGTGGCGTCCACCAAGGCCGAGGCCATGGAGCGCTTCTACCCGGGCTGGCACAATCTCAACATCGAAATGGGCAAATTGCGCGGCTGGCCGGCACCCCGGCGCGACCAATTCCAGGCCCAGGCCTCGGCTCCCGGCGCCTACTATGTGGGCGGCCCGGACGAGGTGGCCGAGCGCATTGTGGACCTGCACGGCCACATGGGACACATGCGCCACTTCCTGCAGATGGACGTCGGAGGCATCCCCCAGGAGCACCTGCTGGAATCCATCACGCTGCTGGCCACCGAGGTCAAGCCCCGCGTGGAGCGCCTGCTCACCGCACGGCGATAGGGCCCGCCGCCCGGCGACAGCGAATCACTAGCCGAAGACGTTGACGGGCTTGACGATGTCCGCGTAGATCAGCAGCGCGCCCATCACCATCATGAGTCCGGCCACCACATAGGTCACCGGCAGCATCTTGGCGATGTCGAACGGCCCCGGATCCTTGCGGCCGAAGAGCTTCGCCACCATCCGGCGGGCGCCTTCGTAGAGGGCGCCCAGCACGTGGCCGCCGTCCAGGGGCAGCAGCGGGATCAGGTTGAACACGCACAGGGCAAGGTTCACGCCGCCCAGCAGGCCGATCAGCGTGGCCAGTTTGGCGCTGATGGAGACGTCCTCCATGGCGGCAACCTCACCGGCCACCCGGCCCACGCCCACCACGGAGATGGGGCCGTTGGGGTCGCGCGGGGCGCTGCTGAAGGCGGCCTCGGCCACGCCCACCAGGCGCTGGGGCAGGTTGAGCACGACGCCGGAAATCTGGACCATGCTGTTGCCCACCGAGGGCAGCACGGCGGTGATCGGCTGGCGCACCATGGCCGAGGTGGGGCCGACGCCGATAAAGCCGACCTCCGTCGTCGTCGTATTGCCGGCGGCATCCTTGACCGGAAGACCATTGGCATCCAGCACGGGGCGGGCCGTCAACACCGGCGTGATGGACGTGGTGATGGCGGAGCCGTTGCGCTCCACGGTGATCGGCACTTCCTTGCCGGCGGAGGCGCGGATCCAGTTGGTCAGCGTGGTCCAGTCGGTCACGGCCTTGCCGTCGAAGGAGGTGATGACGTCCCCGGGCTTGAGCCCGGCGGCAGCGGCCGGCGTCGGCGTGCAGTTGTATAGATCGGTGGGCGGCGCCTCGCCGGCCTTGACCTGGCAGACGTTGACGTCGGAGAGCGTGGTGGTGGCGGTCGGGGCGCCGAAGCCCATCAGCAGCACGCCGGTGAGCACCACGCCGATGACCAGGTTCATGAACGGCCCGCCGAGCATGATGATGATCTTCTTCCACACCGGCAGCTTGTAGAAGACGCGGTTCGCGTCGGCCTCCCCCACTTCCTCATGGGCCATGCTGCGGGCCTCGGTGGCCAGCGTCTGGAACATGCCCGTGCTGGAGGGTCGGACGGAGCCGTCCACCGGATTGGGCGGGTACATGCCGATCATCGCCACGTAGCCGCCGGCCGGGATGGCCTTGAAGCCGTATTCCGTCTCGCCCTTCTTCCGCGAGAACAGCGTGGGGCCGAAGCCGATCATGAACTTGGTGACGCGCACCTTGAACAGTTTGGCGGGCAGCAGGTGGCCCACCTCGTGCAGGGCGATGGACACGGCAATGCCCACGGCCACAAAGGCCACGCCCAGGATGAACATCAATACAGTCACAGTCGTCTTTTCTCGCTCTGGGGTTCTCGGGGAAGGCGGATCAGCCCTTGAGTGCTAAACGCTCATTGGTGCGGGCACGTGCCCAGCCCTCAGCATCCAGCACCGAGTCTACGGTGAGCTTGGAATCGGCCGAGTGTTCGCCGAGAACCTCGGCCACGGTGTCCACGATGTCCAGGAAGCCGATCCGGCCGGCATGGAAGGCGTGGACGGCTTCCTCGTTGGCGGCGTTGTAGACGGCAGGGAAGGTGCTGCCGCGCCCGGCGGCCTCCTTGGCCAGCTCGACGGCGGGGAATGCCACCGTGTCCAGGGGTTCGAAGGTCCAGCTGGTGGCCTGGGTCCAATCACAGGCCAGCGCCGCGCCGGGCACCCGCTCCGGCCAACCCAGCCCCAGCGCGATCGGCAAACGCATGTCCGGCGGCGAGCACTGGGCGATTGTCGATCCGTCGGTGAACTGGACCATGGAGTGCACCACGGACTGGGGGTGCACGACGACGTCGATCCTCTCCAGCGGAACGCCGAAGAGCAGATGCGCCTCGATCACTTCCAGGCCCTTGTTGACCAGCGAGGCGGAGTTGGTGGTGACCATCAGGCCCATGTCCCAGGTGGGGTGCTTGAGCGCCTGGGCCGGTGTCACATTGGCCAGCTCGGCCCGGCTGCGGCCGCGGAACGGACCGCCGGAGGCAGTGAGGACCAGCCGGTCCACCTCCGCCGCCGTGCCCGAGCGCAGCGCCTGGGCCAGCGCGGAATGCTCCGAATCCACCGGCACCAGCTGGCCCGGGGCTGCGGCGCCGGCGACCAGGGCGCCGCCGACGATCAGCGATTCCTTGTTGGCCAGCGCCAGCAGTGCGCCGGAGTCCAGGGCGGCCAGCGTCGGGGCCAGACCGATGGAGCCGGTGATGCCATTGAGCACCACATCCGCTTTGCCCGCGGCACCCGTCCAGCCGGCAATCACGGTGGAGGCATCCGGGCCGGCCACGATTTCCGGGGCATAGCCCGCGGCACCGGCGGCAGCGGCGATCTGGGCGATCAGCGTGCGCAGCGCCCCGGCGTCGCCGTCGGCAATGCCCACGGCCTCGGCACGGGTGTGCACGGCCTGGCGCGCCAGCAGTTCCAGGTTGCCGCCACCCGCGCTGAGCGCCGTCACGATGAACCGCGGCTCCCCGTCCGCCGTCCGGGCGCTGTCGATGACGTCGATGGCCTGGGTGCCGATGGACCCGGTGGAACCGAGCAGGATCACCCTGCGGGTTGCGGCGGACTGCTGGGCATGGCGCGAATTCTGCATTCCCCCAGTATTCCGCACTCCCGCCCCCAACTAGGTGACAGCTATGACACGTTCCGGGCGCGAAAGTGTGCGATAACTGTCACCTACTTGGGGCGTGAGGGAGGCCTGTGGACAACGCCGGCAGGAATCCAGACGAATTGTCATCATGGGTCATGCGCAGACTTCCACTTCTTCCCATCGAACTGGCATCGGCACCGTTCACCATTGCGGACGCATTGGCCGGCGGCATCCCCTACGATCGCCTGCGCCACCGGCAGATCCTCCGCCTGTCCAGGGGAATCGCCACCCTGCCGCGTCGGGATGACGACGACGGCGCACTGCCGCTGGCGCTGCTGGCGCGCCCCTACAGCCGGGTCACCGGGTACTCCGCCGTCTCCCACGCCACGGCGTTCCGCATCTGGCAGCTTCCGGGGCATCTCCCCGGCATGGACGAAGACACCATCCATGTGGCGCGCCAGTCACCCCATGGGATTCCCCGCCGGCGCGGCGTCACGGGCCACCGCCTCCAGTTTTTCGACGACGAGGTCGAATGCCTCGACGGATTGTGGATCACCACCCGGAGCAGGACGTGGCTGGACTGTTCACGGCGCATGACGGTGGACGAACTCACGGTGGCCGCGGACCACCTGCTGCGGATCCCGCGCCCTGAATTCGAGGGCCGCAGCGAGCCCTATGCCCGGCCGGAAGACTTGGCGGACATCCTGGATCGGCATTGGGGCACGCCCGGCATCCGCAAGGCTCGGCTGGCCCTGGAGCAGGCCAGGATCGGCAGCGATTCGGCGCCCGAAACCCTGCTCAGGCTCGCCGTCGTCCGCGCCGGCCTGCCCGAACCTGAACTCAACGTGCCCGTCCCACTGCTGCCCGGCGTCGTCCGTCTTCCCGACCAGTCCTTCGCACGGTTCAAGGTGGCGGTGGAATATGAAGGCTCCCACCACGCCGATCCCGCCCAGGTGGAACGGGACATCGACCGCGAGGAGGATTTCGCCGCAGCCGGCTGGATCCAGGTGCGGATCTCCAAGCGGCATATGAAGGACGATGCCCGCGCGGCCGTTCGAAAGGTCCGCGCCGCGCTGCTGCAGCATGACTGGACCCCTCCCGGCCCAAGTAGGTGACACTTATCGCACATTCGCGGCGCGAAAGTGTGCGATAAGTGTCACCTAGTTGGGCTGGGAGGCGCGGCGGAGGGTTTCCTGGGCGTGTTTGAGGATGGGGCCGTCGATCATCCGGCCCTGGTAGGTGAAGACGCCGGTTCCGGCGGCCCGGGCGGCATTGAGCACATCGTGGGCGGCGCTGACCTGCTCCGGCGAGGGCACATAGGCGGCGCGGACCACGGCCACCTGGCCGGGGTGGATGCAGGCCTTGGCGGCAAATCCAGAGGCGACGGCGTCCTCGGTCTCCACGGCCAGCCCGTCCAGATCGGGGATGTTGACGTACACGGAGTCGATGGCGGCCTTGCCGTGGGCGCCGGCGGCGAGCAGCACCTGCGAGCGCGCGTGCAGGGCGACGGCGCGGTAGCCGCCGCCGGGTCCGCGGCTGGAGGTCCCGCCCAGGGAGGCGAGCAGGTCCTCGGCGCCCCACATCAGCCCCACGACGTTCTTCTGGCGTGCAATGGCCGGCGCATTCAGTACGCCGCGGGCACTCTCGCAGAGGGCGACGACGTCGTACCCGGGGAGGGAGGCGATGGCGTCCGCGTCCTCGGCCTTCGCGACCATGATGGTCCTGTAGCCGGTCCCCGCCAGGGCGGCCAGGTCCGCGGCGGCCTCTGGTGTGCCCAGCGGGTTGATGCGCACGATGGTCCGGGCCGGGTCCAGGGTGGAGGTCTGCAGATGCCGCCGGGCCTCTGCCTTGGCACCGGGGGCTACGGCATCCTCCAGATCAAGGATGACGGCGTCGGCGCGTTCGGCGGCCTTCGCATAGCGCTCCGGCCGGTCGGCGGGGCAGAACAACAGGGCCGGGCCCATGGACAGGGTGCGCGGTGTCGCGGTCAAGCAGTGCTCCTTCAATAACGATGGCGGTGCGGGCCGGGAGGCGTTCAGTCCCCGGGTGCTGCTGCGCCCTCAGACCGTGTGGCCGCGGCCTGCCGTGCCGCCTCGGCGTTGAGCCACATGAGGCAGCTGCGGGTGACGGTGCCCACCACCTCCCCGTGCTGGTTGCGGCCGGTGTGGGCCATTGTGACAATACCCTGCCCGGGCCGGGAGGCCGAGCGCCGTTTGGAGGTGACGACCGTCTCCGTATAGAGCGTGTCCCCGTGGTGCACGGGGTGGGGAAAGACGACGTCGGTCATCCCCAGCTGGGCGATGATGGTCCCCTGCGTCAGCTGGGCAACGGACTGCCCGACCATGGTGGACAGCGTGAGCATCGAGTTCACCAGCCGCTGGCCGAAGGGTTGGCCCTCGCTCCATGCGGCGTCCAGGTGCAGGGCCTGGGTGTTCATGGTGAGGGTGGTGAACAAAACGTTGTCCGCCTCGGTGAGGGTGCGGCCGGGCCGGTGAGCGTAGACCACATCCAGCTCCAGCTCATCGAAGTACAACCCCCGCTGGGTGATGACCTTGGGTGCACTCATATGTCGTCCTCGTTGTGCCATTCGATCTTCAGTTCCGCTCCGGTGGCGGCGATGACATCTGCGGCGGTGACGCCCGGGGCGACCTCGCGCAGCACCAACCCCTCATCCGTGACGTCGATGACGGCCAGATCGGTGATGATCCGGTCCACGCAGCCCCGCCCGGTGAGCGGCAGCGTGCACTGCTGCAGGATCTTGGGGTTCCCGGCCTTGTCCGTGTGCTCCATCATCACGATCAGCCGCTTGGCGCCGAACACCAGGTCCATGGCGCCGCCCATGCCCTTGACCATCTTGCCGGGGATCATCCAGTTCGCCAGGTCGCCGTTCGCGGCCACCTCCATGGCCCCCAGCACCGCCACGTCCACATGCCCGCCGCGGACCATGCCGAAGGAGGTGGCGGAGTCAAAGTAGGCGGCACCCTTGTTGACGGTGACGGTTTCCTTGCCGGCATTGATCAGATCCGGGTCGACGTCGGCCTCCAGCGGGTAGGGGCCGGTGCCCAGGATGCCGTTCTCCGAATGCAGCACCACTTCGACGCCGGCAGGGATGTAGTTGGGGATGAGCGTGGGCATGCCGATGCCGAGGTTCACATACTGGCCATTCCTAAGCTCTGCGGCCACCCGGGCGGCGAGCTCGTTGCGGGTCAGCGCCATGTCAGGCCTCCCTGGTCTCGGGCGAGGCGGGGGCGGTGACGGTGCGCTTTTCGATGCGTTTCTCGCTGTCGGGTGATCCGGGCGGGACGTGGACCACGCGCTGGACGAAGATGCCGGGCACGTGGACATGCTCCGGATCAATCTCGCCCGGTTCCACGAGCTCCTCGACCTCGGCGATGGTGATCCTGCCGGCCATGGCGCACAGCGGATTGAAGTTCATGGCCGTGGCGTGGAAGACCAGGTTGCCGTGCCGGTCCCCACGCAGCGCATGCACCAGCGCAAAGTCCGGCGTCAGCGATTCCTCCAGCACATAGTCCGCTCCCCCGAAGGTGCGCACCTCCTTGGCCGGGGAGGCGATCGCCACCCCGCCGGCGCCGTCGTACTTGCGCGGCAGGCCGCCCTCGCTGACCTGGGTGCCGACGCCGGCAGCGGTGAAGAACGCCGGGATGCCCGCCCCGCCGGCGCGCAGCTTCTCGGCCAGCGTGCCCTGCGGGGTCAGCTCCACCTCCAGCTCCCCGGCGAGGAACTGGCGGGCAAACTCCTTGTTCTCCCCCACATAGGAGGACACGGTGCGGCGGATGCGCCCGTCCGTCAGCAGTATGCCCAGCCCCCAGTCGTCGACGCCGCAATTGTTGCTGACCGTCTCCAGCCCGCGGGTGCCCTGGCGGTGCAGGGCATTGATCAGCGCCACGGGGATGCCGCACAGGCCGAAACCACCCACCGCCAGCGATGCCCCGTCCGGAATGTCCGCCACGGCCGCGGCGGCCGATCCAACCACTTTGTTGATCATCGTTGATCCTCTCGTTGTGGTGCCGTTCCTCCGCTACAGGCCCAGGTCCCGGGCGATCAGCATGAGCTGGACCTCCGTGGTCCCCTCGCCGATCTCCAGGATCTTGGAGTCCCGGTAGTGCCGGGCCACGGTGAAGTCGTTCATGAACCCGTATCCCCCAAACACCTGTGTGGCATCGCGGGCGTTGTCCATGGCGGCCTCGCCTGCGACCATCTTAGCGATGGCCGCCTGCGTCTTGAACGGCTTTCCGGCGAGCATTCTGGCCGCCGCATCGTAGTAGGCCAGGCGGGCGGTGTGGGCCCGTGCCTGCATGCGGGCGATCTTGAAGGCAATGGCCTGGTACTTGCCGATCATGTTGCCAAAGGCATGCCGTTCGCTGGCGTAGCGCACCGCCTCGTCCACGCAGCCCTGGGCTGCCCCGACTGAGAGCGCGGCGATGGCGATGCGGCCCTCATCCAGGATGGAGAGGAAGTTCGCATAGCCCCGCCCGCGCACCCCCAGCAGATTGGCTTCGGGAACGTGCACATCGCTGAGCGTCAGCGGATGGGTGTCCGAGGCGTTCCACCCCACCTTGTTGTAGGCCTTCTCCGCCGTGAACCCGGGCGTGTTGGTGGGGACCAGGATGGTGGAGATCTCCTTCTTCAGCGTCCCGTCCTCCCGCTCACTGGTCCCGGTGACGGCGGTGACGGTGACCAGCCGGGTGATGTCGGTGCCGGAGTTGGTGATGAACTCCTTGTTCCCGTTCACCACCCACTGCCCGTCCACCAGCTCCGCGCGGGTCTTGGTGCCGCCGGCGTCGGAGCCCGCCTCCGGTTCCGTCAGGCCGAAGCCGGCGAGCGCCTTGCCCGAGGCCAGCAGGGGCAGCCATTCCTCCTTCTGGGCGTCGGTGCCGAAGCGGTGGATCGGCATGGCCCCTAGGGAGACGCCGGCCTCGAGGGTGATGGCCACCGACTGGTCCACCCGCCCCAGCTGCTCAAGGGCCAGGGCGAGGGCGAAGTAGTCCCCGCCCATGCCGCCGTGCTCCTCCGGGAAGGGCAGGCCGAACAGGCCCATATCCGCCATTTGGGAGACCACGTCGTAGGGGAAGCTGTGCTCCGCATCGTGTTTGGCGCTGACCGGGGCCACCACCTGGTCGGCAAAGTCGCGGACTGTGTCGCTGAGTTCCTGGTAGTCCTCGCTGAGTTCAAAGCTGGGCATGGCGGCTGTCTCCTTCGCTGCCGGCCGGGGCGTCGTCGCCCTCGGCCGTGGGGTTGTCTGCCACCGGATCTGCGGTGGCGTGGATGGTGGCGACAATCTGGCGTGCTTTGACCAGGTCGCCGGGTTTGACCGTCAGGTGGACGATGCCGGCCACCGCGGCGGTGAGTTGGTGCTCCATCTTCATGGCCTCCACGGCCAGGAGCACCGTGCCGGGCACGACGGCGTCTCCCGAGGAGACATTCACACTCACCACCGTGCCGGGCATGGGCGAGGCGACCTGCGGATCCGCTGCACCCTCCGGCCGGGCCAGGCCGGCCAGCATCGCCGCCACCCGCTCGCTGCGGCTGCGCCTCAGCACGGGGAAGGATCTGCCGTCCGCCCCGATCCACAACACGCCGTCGGCCAGCGCAAAGCGGGCCTTCGTGGCGGCGCCGTCGAACTCCACGAGGGTCGAGTCGGCCAGCTCCACCAGCCGGACCGCGTGCTCCACACCGCCGTCCAGCACCACGCGGGCCGAGGCGGAGGCATCGGAGATGGTGATCTGGGACAGGGCCGCCGACACGGGCACGGCGGCGTCGACGGCGCCCGGCCCCGGCTCCAGCAGCACCTCCACCGGCCGGTCCGGACCGAGCCGCCAGCCGGTGGCGGTGGTCCACACCCCTGTGGCACCGCCGTTGGCAGCGGTCCCGAAGGCGGATTCCTCCGCGGCGTGCCGGTGCAGCCAGAGAGCGGCCGCCGCCAGCAGTGCGGCGTCCGGGGCCTGGAACACCATCCCCGGGAGCTTGCGCCCGATCAGCGTGGTGTCCAGCCGTCCGGCCCGCACATCAGGATCGGCCAGCAGCAGCCGCAGGTACTCGATGTTGGTGCCCAGCCCCAGCACGGTGGTGCCGGCGAGGGCCCGGTCCAGCCTGTCGATGGCCGCGGCGCGGTCCGGCGCCCAGGCAATGATCTTGGCCAGCATGGGGTCGTAGTCCGAGCCGATCTCCAGCCCGTCCACCAGCGCAGAGTCCACCCGGACGCCGTCGCCGGTGGGTTCTGACAGGGCCAGCACCCGCCCGGCCGTGGGCAGGAAGCCGTGCTCCGGGTCCTCGGCGTAGAGGCGGGCCTCGACGGCATGGCCGGTGAGGCGGATGTCCCGCTGGGCCAGGGCCAGCGGCTCCCCCGCGGCGATCCGCACCTGCCACTGGACCAGGTCCACTCCCGTGACCATTTCGGTCACCGGGTGCTCCACCTGCAGCCGGGTGTTCATCTCCATGAAGAAGAACTCCTCCGGCGCGGCATCGGAGACCAGGAACTCCACGGTGCCCGCCCCGCTGTAGCCCACGCTGCGGGCGGCGTTGCAGGCAGCCGCCCCGATCCGCTCCCGGATGTCCGCCCCATTCGGGACGCCGTCCAGCAGCGGCGAGGGTGCCTCCTCGATCACCTTCTGGTGGCGGCGCTGCAGGGAGCATTCGCGCTCGCCCAGATGCACCACGTGGCCAAAGTTGTCCGCCAGGATCTGCACCTCGATGTGGCGCGGGCTGGGGATCAGCCGCTCCAGGAACAGGGTGTCGTCGCCGAACGCGCCTGCGGCCACGCGGCGGGCGGTGGCCAGGGCCGCGGGCAGTTCATCGTGGGACAGCACGGCGGCCATGCCCTTGCCGCCGCCGCCGGCCGAGGGCTTGATCAGCAGTGGATAGCCGACGGCGTCGGCGGCGTCGAGCAGCTCGGCGTCGCTCAGCCCGGGGCGGGCGATGCCCGGAACCACGGGGACGTCGAAGCCGGCCACATGGTTCTTGGCCCGGATCTTGTCCCCCATCAATTCCAGGGCGCGCACTCCGGGGCCAATGAACACGATGCCGGCGGCGGCCAGGGCCTTGGCAAAGTCCAGGTTCTCCGCCAGGAAGCCGTAGCCCGGGTGCACTGCCTGGGCACCGCTGGCCTTGGCTGCGGCCACGATGGCCTCGATGTCCAGGTAGCTGCGCGCCGCGGCGGCGGGCCCGATCCGCACGGCGGCGTCGGCCAGGCGCACATGGCGGGCCCCGGCGTCGGCGTCGGAATAGACGGCCACCGATTTCAGGCCCATGGCCTTCAGGGAGGAGATCACGCGGCAGGCGATCTCGCCGCGGTTGGCCACCAGAACGGTGGTGATGGGTGCTTTCGCAGATTTCACGTCTCTCACATCCTGAACAGGCCGAAGGAGGTCTCCGGCAGCGGCACCCGGGAACACACGTCAAGGGCCAGGCCCAGCACCGTCCGCGTGTCAGCGGGGTCGATCACGCCGTCGTCCCACAAGCGGGCGGTGGAGTAGTAGGGGCTGCCCTGGTCCTCGTACTGCGCCTTGATGGGTGCCTTGAAGGCCTCCTCCTCGGCGGCGGACCAGGCCCCGCCCGCGCCCTCGATCTGCTCGCGTTTGACGGTGGCCAGTACGGCCGAGGCCTGGTTGCCGCCCATCACGGAGATCCGGCTGGCCGGCCACATCCACAAAAAGCGCGGCGAGTACGCCCGACCGCACATGGAGTAGTTGCCGGCGCCAAAGGAGCCGCCCACCACCACCGTCAGCTTGGGGACCCTGGCCGTGGCGACGGCGGTGACCATCTTGGCACCGTGCTTGGCGATGCCGCCCTGCTCGTAGTCCTTGCCCACCATGAAGCCGTTGAGGTTCTGCAGGAAGAGCAGCGGAATGCCGCGCTGGTCGCAGAGTTCGATGAAATGCGCCCCCTTTAGAGCGGATTCACTGAACAGCACGCCGTTGTTGGCCACAATGCCCACCGGATGTCCCTGCAGATGGCCGAAGCCGGTGACCAGCGTGGTGCCGTACTCCCGCTTGAACTCGTGGAAGCGGCTGCCGTCCAGCAGCCGGGCGACCACCTCACGGGCGTCGTAGGGCGTGTTCAGATCCGCCGGCACCGCGCCGTAGATCTGGGCAGGGTCGACGGCGGGCTCCTCGGGAGGCTGCACGTCCCAGGCCGGGGCGTCCGGGGCCGGCAGCGTGGCAATGATGTCGCGGACGATCGCCAGGGCGTGGGCATCGTTTTCGGCCAGATGGTCCACGACGCCGGAGATCCTGGCGTGCACCTCCCCGCCGCCCAGCTCCTCGGCCGTGACGATCTCGCCGATGGCGGCCTTCACCAGCGGCGGACCGCCCAGGAAGATGGTTCCCTGGTTGCGGACGATCACCGTCTCATCGCTCATCGCCGGCACATAGGCGCCTCCCGCGGTGCAGGAGCCCAGCACGGCGGCGATCTGCGGGATCTTCGCGGCGGACAACTTGGCCTGGTTGTAGAAGATCCGGCCAAAGTGCTCCTTGTCCGGGAACACCTCATCCTGCTTGGGCAGGAAGGCTCCGCCGGAGTCCACCAGGTAGATGCAGGGCAGCCGGTTTTCCAGCGCAATCTCCTGCGCCCGCAGGTGCTTCTTGACGGTCATCGGGTAGTAGGTGCCGCCCTTGACCGTGGCGTCGTTGCAGATGACCAGCACCGCCCGGCCGTGCACCAGGCCGATCCCGGCGATCACCCCCGCCCCCGGGGACTCGTCGTCGTACATGCCGTTGGCGGCCAGCGGCGCGATCTCCAGGAACGGGCTGCCCTCATCCAGCAGCGTGTCCACCCGGTTCCGGGGCAGCAGCTTCCCACGGGCCACGTGGCGCTCCCGTGAGCGCTCCGGCCCGCCAAGGGCCGCCGCGGCCAGCCTGGCCCGCAGCTCCTGGGCCAGCGCCCGCTGGGCCCGCTCATTGGCGGCAAAGGCCTCGCTCCCGGCATCCACCAGGCTTTGCATAGTCTCCATTGGCTTTTGCCCCAAATTCCTTTGCGAATTCCCGGTTTTGCTATGCCCGGGAGTACTTTGGTTAGTGGTGACTAACTGGAATTTAGGTTAGTCTGTCTAAACTGTGATGTCCAACACAAAGGGTGAAATGAGCCAGGAATTGCCCACGCGGCGCAGCCAGGCCAAGGCCAGCCGGCGCCGGACCATGCTTGACGCGGCCGCCGCGCTCTTCGCCCAGCGCGGCTTCAGCCGGGTCTCGATCGAAGACCTTGGCGCCGCGGCCGGCGTCAGCGGACCCGCCGTCTACCGGCACTTCAGCGGAAAACAGGCCCTGTTGGGGGCCCTGCTGCTGGATGTCAGCGACGAGCTGCTCTCCGGCGGCCGCGAGGTGGTCGCCACCACCGGGGACGACGACGGCGCGCTGCGTGCGCTGATCTCCTTCCATGTCGACTTCGCCCTGTCCAACACCGACGTCATCCGCGTCCAGGACCGCGATCTGGACAACCTCTCCCCCGAGGACCACAAGCAGGTGCGCATCCTGCAGCGCAGCTACGTGGAACTGTGGGTGGACCTGCTGGGCCGGCTCCACCCGGAGGAGGATTCCGCGGCCCGGCGCATCAAGGCCCATGCCGTCTTCGGCCTGATCAACTCCACCCCCCACAGCCTGCAGATGCACGGAAAACGGGTGGGCGCGAAGTCCGCACGCCCGGTGCTGGAGCAGATGGCCTGGGCGGCCCTGGTGGCTCCGGCCGCCTGAGGGCCCTGTTTTCCCCGCCACCGGCGGGTCCGTCCGGCCCCGGACAGAACGAAAGCGCCGGCTGAGTCCGGCGCTTTCGAAAGGGGCAGCGGCCTAGTGGGCCGGAGCGCCGCCATGGTCATGATCGGCATGCATGTGCATGCTCGGTTGAAGGGCCATGCCGGCTGCGATGAGGGCAAGCGCCCCGCCGATCCATGATGTCCATGCTGCACCCATCTGGCCGGAGTACTGGCCAATCCACGGGGACACGAACAGAAGGGCGCCAAGCGCAAGCTGGACCCACTCAGCCACCGGCATGCCGGGCGACATCAGGTTCCAGACTCCACAGACAATCAGAAGAACACCGCACCCGACCATGAGAAGCGTCGATGCACCGGCCTGGGCCGTCCACATCGTTGACAATGCGGCGTAGAGGCCGACGATCACAGCTACCCAATCCTGCCAGCGGTTCCACCTCTTCATTGATACCAACCTCCTTGGTAATACCTGGTTGTTGGCTCCCAAAGTGGGGGTCACTTCAAACTATAGGCACCCGCAAGAGGGCGGTCAATGGTCCTGCAAATCGACTGAATAACAGCACAATAACGGTCCTGACCTGCGGAAATGCCTTTTAGGCGCCCCGCAGGCCAGGGTCCGCTACACCATGGCCAGCACCAGGGCCGGATCGGCCAGCACGGCGCCGATGTCCGCCAGGAACCTGGAGCCCTGCTCACCGTCCACCAGCCTGTGGTCGAAGGACAGGCTCAGGGTCATGACCTGGCGCAGCGCCACCTCGCCGTTGTGCTCCCACGGCTGCCGCCGCACCGCCCCCATGGCCACGATGGCCGCCTCACCGGGGTTCAGGATGGGTGTACCTGCGTCGATGCCGAAGACGCCGATGTTGGTGATGGAGATGGTTCCGCCGCCCAATGCGGCAGGGGTGGTCTTGCCCGCCCGAGCCGTCTCGGCCAGCTCGCCCAGCGCGGCGGCCAGCTGGCGCAGGTCCAGCGCATGGGCGTCCTTGATGTTGGGCACCAGAAGTCCGCGCGGCGTGGCGGCGGCGATGCCCAGGTTCACATAGTTCATGGTGATGATCTGGCCATTGGCCTCGTCCCAGCGCGAGTTCACGCTCGGCTGCCGCGCGGCGGCCAGGCAAAGCGCCTTCGCCACAAGCGTCAGCGGGGTCAGCTTCAGCCCGGCGAAATCGCGCCGCGCCCTCAACCGTTCCAGCAGTTCCATGCTGGCCGTGACGTCAACTGTCAGGAACTCCGTGACATGCGGGGCGGTGAAGGCGCTGGCCACCATGGCGGCGGCGGTGTGCTTGCGCACGCCCTTGATGTCCGCCCGCTCCTCCCGGGGCCGCCCGGCGAAGGACGACGACGGCGGCGCGGGCACCTGGGCGGCGGCTGCCGGCCCGGGCGCCGCTGTGGCGGCTTCCGCCGCGGCTGGCACGGCTGCGGACACCGGGGCGGCGCCGGCCTTGGCGGCCAGCACATCCTCGCGGACGATCAGCCCGCCGGCACCCGATCCGGCGACGGTGGTGAGGTCGATGCCCAGATCCCGGGCCAGTTTGCGCACGGGCGGGGTGGACCGCGGGCGCTCGACGGCGGCGCCGGGGGCGGCGACAGTGGTCTCGACCTGCGGGGACGGGGCGGCCGGGCCCGTGGCGGCGGAACCAGGTTTCGGCTCCGCTGCGCTCCGCTCAACCACCGCGGGGGCGGGCGCGCCGATGCGGCGGCGGCGGACCGGGCGGCCGGTCTTTTCCGGGTCCGCCCCGTAGCCCACAAGGGTGGGGACGCGTTTGACCTCGGGGTTTGGGCCAGGCTCGGGGTTTCGGCTCCGCTCAACCACCGCAGAGTCGTCGACGACGTCGAAGGAGACGATCGTTTCGCCCACCTGGACCACGGTGCCGGGCTCCTCGTGCAGTCGGGCGATCACGCCGTCGTACGGGCTGGGCAGCTCCACCACGGCCTTGGCGGTCTCCACCTCGGCGATCACCTGGTTGAGCACCACGGTGTCCCCCACGGCCACATGCCAGGAGACGATCTCCGATTCCGTCAGGCCCTCGCCCAGATCCGGCAGCTTGAATTCCTTGATCATCATCATCCTTCCAGTCCGCTCTGCGAGTTGGGGCGGCCCAGGGCCCTGTCGACGCCGTCCAGAATCCTGTCCAGATCCGGCAGATGGTGCTTTTCCAGCTTCGAGGCCGGGTAGGGAATGTCGAAGCCCGTCACCCGCACCGGGGCGGCCTCCAGGAAGTTGAAGCAGCGCTCGGTGATGCTGGCGGCGATCTCCGCGCCCAGCCCGCCGGATTGGGCGGCCTCGTGCGTGATGACCAGCCGGCCGGTGCGGCGCACCGAGGCCTCCACCACGGCGTAGTCCACCGGGGCCAGCGAGCGCAGGTCGATCACCTCGATGGATACGCCGTCGTCCGCGGCCGCCGTGGCGGCGTCGAGGGCCGTGGACACCAGCGGGCCGTAGGTCACAAGGGTGACGTCGGTGCCGGCGGCGACGGTCCGGGCACTCTCCATGGACGGCGCCAGCGACAGCGCCCCGCCCTCCTCGACCTCGCCCTTGGTGTGGTAGCGGCGCTTGGGCTCGAAATAGAGCACCGGATCGTCGCAGGCGATGGCCTGGCGGATCATCGTGTAGGCGTCCTGCGGGTTGGAGACGGCCACCACGCGCAGCCCCGAGGTGTGGGTGAAATAGGCCTCCGGCGACTCCGAGTGGTGCTCCGGGGAGCCGATGCCGCCACCGAAGGGCACGCGGATGGTGATGGGCATCTTGACCCGGCCCTGCGTGCGGTAGTGCAGTTTGGCCACCTGGCAGACGATCTGGTCGAAGCCGGGGTAGATGAAGCCGTCAAACTGGATCTCGCACACCGGCCGGAAGCCGCGGTAGGCCAGCCCGACGGCGGTGCCCATGATCGCGGCCTCGGCCAGCGGAGTGTCGATCACCCGGTGGGCGCCGAAGTCCTTTTGCAGACCATCGGTGATGCGGAAGACGCCGCCCAGCTTGCCGATGTCCTCCCCCATCAGCAGCACCTTGGGATCATCTTCCATGGCCTTGCGCAGTCCGGCATTGATGGCCCGGCCGAATGTCATCGTGGACATCAGTTGCTCCCCTCGGTGGTGTCGGCGGAAAAGCCGGCCAGATACCGGCTGTAGTGCTCCTGCTGGCGCTCCAGCCAGGAGTTGGGGGTGGCGTAGACGTGGGCGAAGACCGCCTCCGGCTCCGGATCCACCAGCCCCAGGCAGCCGGCACGCAGGTCCTTGGCAACGCCGTCGGCCGCGGCGGCGATCTGCTCCTCCATCGCGGGGGTCAGGGCGCCGCTGGCCTCCAGCAGTGCGGCCACCCGGGCAATCGGGTCCTTGGCGCGCCAGTCCTCCAGCTCGTTGGCATCGCGGTAGCGGGTGGGGTCGTCCGCCGTCGTGTGCGGGCCCATCCGGTAGGTGACGGCCTCGATGAAGCTCGGGCCGCCACCGCTGCGGGCGCGCTCCAGCGCCCAGCGGGTGGCAGCGAGCACGGCCAGGACGTCATTGCCGTCCACGCGCATGCTCGGAATGCCGAACCCTGCGGCGCGACCGGCCAGGGGGATGTGGGACTGCAGGCCCACCGGTTCCGAGATGGCCCAGTGGTTGTTCTGGCAGAAGAAGATGACGGGCACCTGGAAGCTGGCGGCAAACACCATGGCTTCGTTGACATCGCCCTCGCTCGTGGCGCCGTCGCCAAAGTAGGCCACAGCCGCCGAGTCCGCGCCGTCCTGCTGGATGCCCAGCGCATAGCCGGTGGCGTGCAGGGTCTGGGCGCCGATGATGATCTGCGGGGTGGCCATGTTGATCTCGTACGGATCCCAGCCGGAGGAGGCGTTGCCGCGCCATACGCGGATCAGGTCCGTCAGATCCACACCGCGGCAGTAGGCGACGCCGTTCTCTCGGTAGCTGGAGAAGACGAAGTCATCCGGGCGCAGGGCACGGGCGGAGCCGATCTGGGAGGCCTCCTGGCCCAGCAGCGGCGGCCAGAGGGCCAGCTCGCCCTGGCGCTGCAGCGCCGTGGCCTCGGTGTCGATCCGCCGGACCACCACCATGTCCTCATACAGCTTCACCAACTCCTCGTCGGTGACGTCGGCAATGTAGGGGTCAAGCTCCGGATGCGACACCCGGACCCCCTTGTCCGTGATGAGTTGGAGCATGTCCTGCCCCTGCCCCGCTGTGCCGGCTTCGCCATGGCCCATGGTTCCACGCCCCTTTGCATGTAGTTGTTGCCGAAAGGCGCATCTTGTGGATGCTCCACCCGGCTCGGTGCTGGGTTTCTGGCCCGCTGTCCGTCATCGGACACCCTCGTCCGCATCTAATGTGACACTACTCACAGGCGGTGGATGGCACAACCGATCCGGAAATGACTGAGCATCATGCCCCGTTTGCCTCCCCGGGACCGTGCTAGCGTTGCGCATTATGCAAGCTCTGGATGGCACCGATGCCCGGATCCTTTTGGCCATGATCGACGATCCCCGCCAGACGGTGGTGGCCCTGGCCCAATCGCTGGGGCTCTCCCGCAACACTGTCCAGGCCAGAATGGCCGTCCTGGAAAAGAAGCATGCCTTCCTCTCTTTCGACCACCGGGTCAATCCGGTGGCCCTGGGCTACCCGTTGACGGCGTTCATCTCCGTGCACGTCCAACAGCAGAAGCTGGCACAGCTGGCCACCTCATTGGCCGCCATTCCCGAGGTGGTGGAGGCCCACGGCCTCAGCGGACGGGCGGACCTGCTGGTCCGGGTGGTGTCCACCGGGGCCGAGGACCTCTTTCGGATCAACGGGAAGATCCTCGCCTGCGACGGCGTGGAGCGCACCGAAACGTCGCTGGCCATGAACGAACTGGTGCCGTTCCGGATGGGCCCGCTGCTGGAGCAGGGCCCGCAGGCCCGCGGCTGACCCTTGCTAGAACCCCTTTGACTCCAGCCAGTCCAGTGCCACCGTGGCCACATCCTGCCATCCACTGTCGATGGTCAGCGAGTGGCCCTTCCCATCGAAGAGGTGGTGTTCGGTGACGGAGTCCTGGTTGTCGGCGTAGAGCATGTAGGCCTGCCAGGTGGCCAGCTCGGGCACCGTGTGGTCCTTGGTGCCGGCGGTCAGCAGCAGCGGCCCGCGCACGGCCTTGTGGGTGTCCACCGCCGCCGGCGAATCCTTGGTGAAGTTGGCCGTGGCATCCTCGAAGAGCGGCCGGCCGGGGCCGGGGATGGTCCAGCGCTCATGAAGCGCGTTGGATTCCGCCTCGGTGAGCGTGTTGCCAAAGCTGTAGTGGAAATGCTTGGCGGTCAGGGACACCGTCTTGTGGCGGTTGGCCGGATTGACGAGCACCGGCAGCGCCGTCCGCAGCTCCGCAAACGGCAGGGCCGTGACCCCCTTGATGGGCGCCGCATCGATGGCGATGGCTGCCGCCGCAAGGCCGTTGGCCAGCAGTTCCTGGGCAATCAGTCCACCAAAGGAATGCCCAATGACCACAGGCTTGGTCTCCGACTGCCCGATGATGCCTGCGTAGTGGTTGTAGATGGCTTCGATCCCGACGTCGTTGAGCGCCTCGGGCGCATTCCGCGTGGCCTCCACGGTTGCTCCGTCGCCGGGCCAGCCCGGCGCGCTGGCGGTGTAGCCGCGGCTGGCGAACAGCTCCACCCACGGCTCCCAGGAGCTGGCGTGCAGCCAGAGGCCATGGATGAACACGATGGGTGGGTGGACCGGCAGATCATTCTCGTTCATGGTGTCTTCCTTCCCAGCTCGGAGGGCTGTTGATTCAAGTGTGCGGCTGCCGTGGGGGCTTGGCCATGGCACCTGAAAGATTTCCCCCATCCATCCAATCCACACCCGCCGCGGCTCCGAATAATGCGTGAGGGGTTCCTGTCGGAGCTCCCAACATTCCGGACGGGCCACAGGCCCCTGTCCATTGGAAAAGGAAGGCTTGGTTTCGATGCGTACTTCACCCAACAAACTGCTTGCCACCATCTTTGGAGCCGTCTACCTGCTGGTCGGCGTGCTGGGCTTCGTCGTCACCAGCGGCATCGGCTTTTTCGCCACCGAGGGAGCCAATCTGATCATTTTCGCCGTCAACCCGCTCCACAACATCATCCACCTGCTGATCGGTGCTGCCTTGCTGTCCGCAGGGCTGAAGTCGACGGCGGCGGCCAAGGCCGTGAACACCACCGTGGGCGGCGTCTACCTGCTGGTGGGCATCGTGGGCCTGTTCCTGCTGGGCAGCAGCCTGAACATCATCGCCCTCAACGGCGCCGACAATGTGCTGCACCTCGCCAGCGCCGTCGTACTGCTGGGAGTGGGGCTCTCGCAGGACAAGACGGTCTCCGCGTCCATGTCCCACCGGACGGCCTAGCCATGGCCGGCGGCACCCGGTCCACCCCCGTTGCCCCCGAGGCGGTGGCGCTGTACACCGGATTGGCCGGGCTCGGCGCCGCAGCCCTGGGCTCGGCACTGGCCTCCAACCTATTGGTGGAGGCCGGGCGCGGCGGGACCTGGCAGCCGCTGCTTTGGACGGCGGGCGGCACCGCCGCAGCATGGGCAGCAGCATTGCTGCTGTGGTCTCTTCTCTCGCTGCGGCGGGGTCGCCCGCTTTTGGCACCGAAGACCGCGCGCGTCTTGTCCGTGGCTGCAGCGGTCCATCTGGCCACGGTCCTGGGCCAGCTGGTGTTCCGCAGTCCTGCGGAGCGGCACTTTGATCTGGCGGCGGTCTGCGCCGTCGTGCTGGAACTCTCGATCGTCGGCTCCCTGGGCTGGCTTGGCCGGCGGGACGCACGGGACTCGCGCCGGCTGGCCGCAAGGGGCGGCACGGACAGGACGACGGCGGGTGCGCCCGCGGCCGCTCCCCCGGCCGGCCGGCTGCTGGCGGCCATGTTTGCCGCCTCGCTGCTGGTTGCCGGAGTCACCACACCCGGTCTGGCGGCGTCGTCGGCCGGCCAGGTTGCTGTGCCGCACGGCGGCCACGGCGGATCCGGTGGCCACGGCGGATCGCCGGAGGGCACCAACCCGGCCCTGCACATCCCCCAGGGCCACCAGCATTAGGACGGGCAGCAACAACCGGCCCCTCTCCACGCACCGCCCCTCAACCACACACACGAAAACGCAGTTGGGGATGGTCCGGACGATCCGGACCATCCCCAACTGCGTTTTCGTGTGCGGTTTGGCTGGAAGGCCGCTAGTGGTTGGTGGCCTTCTCGGCTCCGACGCCGGTCAGCGAGCGCACCTCCATCTCTGCCTGCTTGGCGGGATCCTCCGTGCTCTTGTCCAGCATGGTGCCCAGCCAGCCCAGGAAGAAGGCCACCGGGATCGACACCAAACCGGGGTTGGCCAGCGGGAACCAGGCAAAGCTGGCGCCGGGGATCATGGCCTTGGGGCTGCCGGAGACCACCGGAGAGAACGCGATCAGGATGATCGCCACGGCCAGGCCGCCGTACATGCTCCACAGCGCACCCTGGGTGGTGAAGCGCTTCCAGAACAGCGAGTAGAGGATGGTCGGCAGGTTGGCACTGGCCGCGACGGCGAAGGCCAGCGCCACCAGGAAGGCCACGTTCTGCCCATTGGCCAGGATGCCGCCGCCGATGGCCACGACGCCGATGACCACCACCGTGCGGCGGGCCACCTTGACCTCCATCTGCGGGTTGGACTTGTCCTTGGCGATGACGTTGGCATAGATGTCATGGGCAAAAGAGGCCGCCGCTGTGATGGTCAGTCCGGCCACGACCGCCAGAATCGTGGCGAAGGCGACGGCGGAGATGAAGCCCAGCAGCACCGGTCCCCCAATGACGAAGGCCAGCAGCGGGGCCGCGGCATTGACGCCGCCGGGGGCCGCGAGGATTTCCTTGGCACCGATCAGGGCGCCGGCGCCGTAGCCGAGCACCAGGGTGAACAGGTAGAAGACGCCGATCAGCCAGATGGCCCACACCACCGACTTGCGGGCCTCCTTGGCCGTGGGCACCGTGTAGAAGCGCATCAACACATGCGGCAGGGCCGCCGTGCCGAGCACCAGGGCCAGCGCCAGCGAGATGAAGTCGAGCTTGGAGGTGCCCGTAGCACCGTACTGCTTGCCCGGATTCAGCAGGGCGGCTCCGCCGTCGCCGGCCTTGGCCACCGCGGCGTCCAGCAGCGTGGACAGGTTGAAGCCGTGCATGGCCAGCACGATGATGGTCATCGCCGCGGCGCCGACAATCAGCAGCGCAGCCTTGATGATCTGCACCCAGGTGGTGCCCTTCATGCCGCCGATCAGCACGTACAGGATCATCAGACCGCCCACCACGGTGATGACCACGGCCTGGCCCAGGGTGTCCTTGCTGTCCAGACCGAGCAGCAGCGAGACCAGTCCACCGGCACCGGCCATCTGCGCGAGCAGGTAGAAGAAGCAGACCATCAGCGTGGTGGTGGCCGCAGCGATGCGCACGGGGCGCTGCTTCAACCGGAAGGAGAGCACATCTGCCATGGTGAACTTGCCGGTGTTGCGCAGCAGTTCGGCCACCAGCAGCAGGGCCACCAGCCAGGCCACCAGGAAGCCGATCGAGTAGAGGAAGCCGTCATAGCCGTTGACGGCGATGGCCCCGGTGATGCCCAGGAACGACGCCGCCGAGAGGTAGTCGCCGGCGATCGCGGTGCCGTTCTGGCCACCGGAAAACGAACGGCCGGCCGCGTAGTAGTCGGCTGCCGTCTTGTTGTTGCGACTGGCCCGGAACACCACCACCAGGGTGATGGCCACGAAGGCGGAGAAGATCAGAATGTTGATCCAGGTGGTGTCCTTCATCTGGGTCGCCAGGGCCGCGGGGACGGCGGCAGGCAGGGACATGTAGGCGCCCATGGTCAGGCTCCTTCCTGGCTCAGGGACGGTTCCTCGAGGCGGCGCCGGATCGCGGATGCGTCGGGATCAAGCTTGCGGTTGGCGTAGCTGACGTACCAGGTGGTGATGGCGAAGGTCGTCACAAACTGGCCCAGCCCCAGCAGCAGCCCCACATTGATGCTGCCGAAGACCTTGGTGGACATGAAATCGTGGGCGTAGTCGGCCAGCAGGACGTACAGGAAGTACCAGAGCAGAAACGCGATGGCCACGGGGAAGACGAAACTGCGGTGCTTGCGGCGCAGATGCTGGAACTCGGCGGTGGCCTGGACCTCTTCAAAATCAATCTCGGGAACCGGATCGTGTGGCGTGGGTTGGGCTGAAGTACCCATCATTCCTCCTTGAGTGATGTGATGCACTTCACTATCAACCCTCCGGCGGGGGCTGGACCGTCCACCGCATCCCGCCGTCGCCCAATGGCACCAAGGCTGCGCCCAATGGCGGATGGTGCGGGCGCTAGTCTTGCTCCATGCCCGATTCCTTCCCGGTTTTGCTCAGCGCCGTGCTCTTGGCCGCTGCCGCGGTCGTGCTCCTGGGCGCCGGCGTGGCGGGCGCCTTGGGCTTCCGGCTGTCGCGGCGGCGCCGCGAGCTGGGCACCGACGCGGAGCGGGCCACCTACACCACCCTCCACCTGGCCACAGTGGCCGGCGGACATCTGCGCAACGGTCTGGAACCGGCCGGTGCCATGAAAGCGTCCAAGGCGCTGCGGTCCATGCTGCACTGCACGGCCCTGGCGTTGACCGATGAATCGGCTCCGCTGGCCTGGGACGCGGCGGCCCGCACGGAGCGGTCCGCCCCGCGCACGCCATCGGCGGCCAGGAGCCGGGCGGTGATGGCGCTGGCTGCGCGTGCACTGGCCACCGGCAGAACGCAGGTGTGCACGCTCGACGAATCCCAGCTGGTGGATCTGGGCCTGGCCGGTGCCGACCATGGCGTCAAGGCCGCCGTCGCCTCCCCCATCCAGGTCGATGCCCGGGTGGTGGGCTGTGTGCTGGCCTTCACCAAACAGGCCAGCCCGGCGCTGGTGCGGGCGGCCAACGAGGTGGCCGGGTGGATCTCCGCGCAGGTGCAGTTGGCCGAGCTCGGTGCCAGCCGCACCCTGCTGATGGAGGCCGAGGTGCGGGCGCTGCGGGCCCAGATCAGTCCTCATTTCATCTACAACTCGCTGAACGCCATCGCCTCCTTCATCAACACCGACCCTGTCCGGGCCAGGGAGCTGGTGGTGGAATTTGCCGACTTCACCCGGTATTCCTTCCGCCGCCACGGTGATTTCACCACGCTGGCCGAAGAGCTGCTCTGCATCGACAGATACCTGCTGCTGGAACGGGCGCGCTTTGGCGAGCGGCTGCAGGTCAACCTGCAGATCGCCCCGGAGGTGCTGGGCACGGTGATCCCCTTCCTGTCCCTGCAGCCGCTGGTGGAGAACGCCGTGCGCCATGGCCTGGAGGCCAAGGAGGGCGTGGGCCACATCAAGATCATGGCCCGCGACCAGGGGGCGCTGGCGGAGGTCACCATCGAGGACGACGGCGTGGGGATCGATCCGGAGCATCTGCGCAGTGTGCTCGCCGGCCACCGCGACGGCGACCATGTGGGTCTGCGCAATGTGGACGCCCGCCTGCGGCAGGTCTACGGGGACGACTTTGGGCTGGTCATTGACACCGCGCCCGGCGCTGGGACCCTGGTGGCGATGCGGGTGCCCAAATCCCAGCCGGACCACGACGCCTGACTCCCCGCAGCCGCGGCACTGCCTACACTGTTGCCATGATCAATGTCCTCGTCGCTGACGACGAGCTTCCCGCCGTGGCGGAATTGTCCTTCCTGCTCGGCAAGGATGGGCGGATCGGGCAGATCCACCGCGCAGGCAGCGGCCGGGCCGCACTGGCCATCCTGGAGCAGAGCCGCATCGATGCCCTGTTCCTGGACATCCATATGCCGGGATTGTCCGGGCTGGAGATCGCCCACGCCATCAACGCCCGCCCCAACCCTCCCGCCGTCGTCTTTGTGACGGCCGATGAGGATTGCGCCCTGCAGGCCTTTGAGCTTGCCGCGGTGGACTACCTGCTCAAG
The DNA here is from genome assembly GCF_000482545.1 of Arthrobacter sp. 35W. Taxonomy (GTDB): domain Bacteria; phylum Actinomycetota; class Actinomycetes; order Actinomycetales; family Micrococcaceae; genus Specibacter. The sequence goes on along the minus strand of NZ_KI519454.1, from coordinate 544,715 downwards.
CCGGTGCGGGCCGAGCGGCTGGCCGCCACCGTGGGGCGGCTCACCGAACTGGCGGCCCCGGCTCCGGAGGGCCCAGAGGCTGAAATGATCACCGTGGAGAAGGGCGGCACCAGCCGGCTGATCCGCCTTGACGAGGTGCGCTATGTCCAGGCCCAGGGCGACTACGCCAGGCTGCACACGGCCCACGACAGCTATCTGGTCCGCGTCCCGCTGGCCGATTTGGAACAGCGCTGGGCCGCGGCCGGCTTCCTGCGCATCCACCGCTCGTATCTGGTCTGCATGCCCTTTGTCAGCTCGCTCAAACTCGGTGCAGCCCGCCCCACGCTGTCCGTGGCCGATGCCGAACTGCCCGTCAGCCGCCGCCATCTTCCTCTGCTGCGCGAACGACTGGCCGCGACCAAGGTCAGGCCGCAGCCGTGACGGTTCCGGGCCAGGACGCCCCGGAGCCCCCGCAGCGTGTCCGGGTGGAGGCACCGCGCCGGCTGGCCAATGCTGCACCGGTCCGCGCCAGCGTCGCGCAGGAGGTCTCCGAGCACTCCCAGGTGGGCGAGGTGTTTGTCCGATCCCTCATCCGCTCCCAATTGCGGCTGGCGGCCGTGGTGGCCGGAGCCTTTGCCCTGGTCCTCGCCGGCTGTTGGCTGCTGGCCACCCTGCTGCCCGGACTGCTGGAGGTGCGGCTGGGTGGCATCCCGCTGCCCTGGCTGGTGCTGGGCGTGGGCATCTACCCGGTGGTCTGCCTCTGCGCGTGGCTCTTTGTCCGCGCGGCGGCCCGCAACGAGGCACGCTATCTCGATCTGGTGGGTGAGAAGTGAACGCCACCGCCGGCTTCGCCGCCCTGGCCGCCGTCGCCGCCGCCACGGCGCTGATCGGTTTCTACGGGTTGCGGATCTCCCGCACCACCAGCGACTTCTATGTCGCCTCGCGGACCGTCAAGCCCTGGCTGAATGCCTCGGCCATCGGGGGCGAGTACCTCTCTGCGGCGAGCTTCCTGGGCATCGCGGGCCTGGTGATGGTTTCCGGTCTGGATGCGCTGTGGTTCCCGATCGGCTACACCGCCGGCTACCTGATGCTGCTCCTCTTCGTGGCGGCGCCGCTGCGCCGCTCCGGGGCGTACACCATCCCCGACTTCGCCCAGGCCCGGCTGGATTCCACGGCGGCGCGGTCCGTCACCAGCGTGCTCGTGGTGGTGGTGGGCTGGTTCTACATCGTCCCCCAGTTGCACGGCGCGGCGCTGACCATCCGCACCACCACCGGGCTGCCGGCGTGGGTGGGCTCGGTGGCTGTGGTGGCCGTCGTCGTCCTCACCGTCGCCACAGGCGGCATGCGCTCCATCACCTTTGTCCAAGCCTTCCAGTACTGGCTCAAACTCACCGCGCTGGGGGTTCCGGCCATCTTCCTGGTGCTCCAGGTGAGCGGCCCGGGCGCCCCCGTCCCCAGCGCCGAGGCGGCGGCCATGGTGTGGGGCGGCAGCGGCGGATCCCCCTATCGCACCCTTTCGCTGCTGGCGGCGCTGCTCTTTGGCACGCTGGGGCTGCCGCATGTGCTGGTGCGCTTCTACACCAACCCGGACGGCTCGGCCGCCCGGCGCACCACCCTGATTGTGCTCGGGCTGCTGGGGCTCTTCTACATCTTTCCCACCATTCTGGGCGTGCTGGGCCGGCTGTTCCTCCCGGAGCTGGTGGCGGCCGGCGGGGCCGACGCCGTCGTGCTTCTGCTGCCGGGACGGCTGGTGGGCGGGACGGCCGGCGAGCTGCTGTCCGCATTGGTGATCGCCGGCGCGTTTGCCGCGTTCCTCTCCACCACCTCCGGGCTGGTGGTCTCCCTCGCCGGCGTCATCAGCCAGGACCTGCTGGGGGGCAGTGTGCGCGGGTTCCGGTGGGCAGCAGTGCTCTCGGCGGTGGTGCCGCTTGCCGTGGCGCTGGGCACCCAGTCCCTGGGCCTGGCCGGCAGCGTGGGGCTGGTGTTCGCCTTCACGGCCTCCACGGTGTGCCCCATGCTGGTGCTGGGCATCTGGTGGCGTGGACTGACCGACGCCGGGGCCATCGCGGGCATGGTGGCCGGCGGCACCCTGTGCGGAGGCGCCATCCTCCTCGGGCCACGGCTGCATGCCGGCGATCCCGGCTATGAGCTGCTCTCCCAGCCTGCGGCGTGGACGGTGCCGGTGGCGTTCGCCGTCATGGTGCTGGTCTCCCGGGCGACGGCGCACCGCCAGGGGGCGGGCACGGCCAGATTCATGACCCGCCTGCACGTCCCCGAGCGTCCACTCTCCCCCGGCAAACCCCGCTAGCCGCGCGCCACACCCCGCACCAATCGCCCCCACCCCGCACCACCCCACACGCGAAAAGGCAGTTGGGGACAGTCCGGAGCGTCCGGACTGTCCCCAACTGCCTCTTCGCGAAAGGTTTGGGTCGGACAGCGCTAGTCGATCGAGGCCATCATCTCGACGACGCGGTCGAGGAAGGCGTCCACCTGCGCCTCGTCGTAGCCGGCGGCACCGGTGGCCGGGGCGAAGACGGCGCGGCGGATCACGTCCACGCTCAACGGCTTGTCCTCTTCGAAGTACTTCACCAGCTCCACGCAGAGCGCGTCCACATCATCAGTGGAGTAGCTGGCGACCCGCCCCTTGGCACGGCGGAAGCGTTCGCCGTCGGGCCGGTGCAGGCGCCCGCGCAGCACGGAGGCGATCTTGCCGATCTGCAGCAGCCAGGCGTCCTCGCCCTTGGCCGCGATCAGCTCGTCACGCTCGCGCTGGACAAACACATCCTCCAGGCGGTCCAGCGCGGCATCGACGGCCCGCGCCTCGTAGCCGCCCTTGGCCGGGTCGAAGGAAACCGCGCGGACTTCGTGGGAGGTCAGCGCCTTGTGCGAGGTGTCCTCGGACGTATAGAAGGCCCGGGCACGGTCGAGGAACTGGTCAACCTGCTTGACGTTGTAGCCGTAGTCCTTGCTGGCTACGCGCCCAAACGGCGCCTCGGTCCTGTCAATCTCTTCCACGGTCACAGTCATTCCTTGCTGGTTTTCCTCTGCTGTCAAGCACGTCGTCACGTGCTCTGGCTGTCGCGCACGGCATGTCCGCCACGCGCGTCGAATTCATCCTACGTTGCCGGCCCCGCGGAGGCGTGGAACCGTTGAACGCGTCACAGGACGCTGAAGATGGCGAAGGCCACGGGAGCGGCAAACAGGATCGAATCCAGCCTGTCCATCACCCCGCCGTGCCCGGGCAGGATGTTGCTCATGTCCTTCACGCCCAGTTCCCGTTTGACCATTGACTCGGCAAAATCTCCGCTGGTTCCGGCCAGCACCATGCCGACGGCCAGGGCCAGCCCCACCCACCAGTGCTCGTCGAGCAGGAACACCGTGGCCAGGATCCCCACCAGGGTGGCACCGCCCATGGACCCGGCGAAACCCTCCCAAGACTTCTTGGGGCTGATCTTCGGCGCCATCGGGTGCTTGCCGAACAACACCCCGACCAGATAGCCAAAGGTATCGTTGGCCACCACCAGCAGCAGCATGATCACCACCTGCAGCACCCCGGGGTTCAGCGCGCCAAGGTCAAGCGTCAGGCCCGTGGTCGGCGCAGCGCCGCCCCGGATCATCAGGAAGACGAAGCTGAGCATGAACGGTATCCAGGCCAAAGCGAAAACGCCGGCAAAGATGCTCTTGATGGCCCCGGGCGCCGGATCCACCACCCGCCACAGCAGCGTGGCCGCGCTGGCGGCCGTAAAGGCAAACAGCAGGCCCTCGGACCCGGCAAAATAGGCGGCGGCCGGCATGGCCGCCGTGCCCACCATCACCGGCACCAGCGGAGCACTGATCTCATGCCGGCCCATGGCCCGGGTGACTTCCCAGACGCCCAGGCAGGCAAAGGCCGTGGCAAACACCACAAAGGCCAGCGGGAAGAACAGCAGCCCGCCCAGCACCAGCGCCAACAGGGCGACGCCGACGCCGACGGCGGCCGGAAGGTTCCGGCCCGCCTTGGGCGTGTGCTTGCTGGTGTCCTCGATGGCCCCGGGCAGCGCCGCCGCGGCAGCGGCCGGCAGCGGCGCAATGGGGCCCGGCACCAATGGAATCGCGGGAACTGTCGACGCCGGCGGAGCAGCAGCCGGCGGTCCCACCGAAGGCTCGGCGGCCGCCGTCGGCGACGCTGCCGCGGTCGCTGCCGGGACGGGCGCTGCACCTGCGGATGCCGGATCGGCGTCGGCCGATGCAGAGCTTTCAGCTGCAGAGCCCGCCGATGCGGAGCCCTCCGCAGCAGGCGCCACAGCGGTGGGAACGACCGCAATGACGCCCGTCCCTGGGGAACCGGGCCGCGAGCGTTCGGCGGCCCTCAGGGACCGCCGGGTTGGAAGAGTGGGCGACAGATCCCCGGATCTGGATGGATCGGTACCCGTCTCTGGCGCCCCACCCGCACTGGATCCAGCCGCCGCCGGCTGGGAGTCGCTCATTAGACCTCGAGCAGCTCAGCTTCCTTGCGCTTGAGGAGCTCGTCAATGTTGTCACTGTGGGACTTGGTCATCGCGTCCAGTTCCTTCTCGGCACGGTTTCCCTCGTCCTCGCCGGCGTCGCCGTCCTTGACGATGCGGTCCAGCGCATCCTTGGCCTTGCGGCGGATGTTGCGCAGGGACACCTTGGCGTCCTCGCCCTTGCCGCGGACGATCTTCACGTACTCCTTGCGGCGTTCCTCGGTCAGCTCCGGCATGATCACGCGGATCACATTGCCGTCGTTGGACGGGTTGGCGCCGACCTCGGAGGAGGACAGGGCGCGCTCGATGTCGCCCATGGCGGTGCGGTCGAACGGGGTGATGAGCAGGGTCCGGGCCTCCGGAACGGCGAAGGAGGCCAGCTGCTGCAGCGGCGTCGGGGAGCCGTAGTACTCCACCATGACCTTGGCGAACAGCGCCGGGTTCGCACGGCCCGTGCGGACAGCGGCGAAGTCCTCTTTGGCTACCTCAACGGCCTTGTCCATCTTTTCCTCGGCCTCGAGCAAAGTCTCTTCGATCACGTGTCTCTCCCTCGCAAATGCATACTCAACGTCAATGGCGGCGCTCAGCGCTGCGCAGCTCCAGTGTTCATCCTATCGTGGCCGCGCAGCGCCGCAGCACCGCTTTCCGGCGGCTTTTAGGGGGTGACCAGGGTGCCCAGCTTCTCGCCCAGAATGGCCCCTGCCACGTTGCCCTCGCCCTCCATGCCGAAGACCAGCATGGTGACGTTGTTGTCCTTGCAGAGGCTGAATGCCGTCTGGTCCATGACGCGGATGTCGCGCTGCATGGCCTCGTCGTAGGTCAGCGTGTCCAGCTTCACGGCGTCGGGGTCCTTCTTCGGATCGGCCGTGTACACACCGTCGACGCCGTTCTTGGCCATCAGGACCACGTCAGCGTGGACCTCCAGGGCCCGCTGGGCGGCAACGGTGTCGGTGGAGAAGTACGGCAGGCCCGCGCCGGCACCGAAGATGACCACGCGGCCCTTCTCCAGGTGGCGGATGGCACGCCGCGGGATGTAGGCCTCGGCTACCTGGCCCATGGTGATGGCGGACTGGACGCGGGTTTCCACGCCTGCCTGCTCCAGGAAGTCCTGCAGTGCGAGGCAGTTCATCACGGTGCCCAGCATGCCCATGTAGTCCGCGCGGGAGCGGTCCATGCCGGAGGCGGAGAGCTCGGCACCGCGGAAGAAGTTGCCGCCGCCGACGACGATGGCGACCTCGACGGTGTCCACGGTGCGGGCGATCTGCTCGGCGATGTTGCGCACGGTCACGGGGTCGACGCCGAGCTTGCCGCCGCCAAAGACCTCGCCGGAGAGCTTGAGGAGCACGCGGCGGCGGTGTCCGCCGCCCGCGCGCTGGGACTGGGGCTCTGTGGCGGAAAGGGTTTCAGGTGTTGTGGTAGTCATGTTGCCTTCCATTGGCACAGGGGCCGTTAATTCCATTGTCTTCGGCCCCGAAGGGCCCAGCCACAAAGATCTTAGCTTTGTTGGCATGAAAAAGGGGTGGCCACCTTGGTGGCCACCCCCTCCTCTTACATATTTCTAAGCTGGTGCTTAGGCTCCAACGCGGAAGCGGGCGAAGGCGGTTGCCTTCACGCCGGCCTCTTCGAGGACCTGGGCAACGCTCTTCTTGGCGTCCTTGGCGAATGCCTGGTCAACCAGGACACTCTCCTTGAAGAAGCCCGTCAGGCGGCCCTCGACGATCTTGGTCAGCGCGGCTTCGGGCTTGCCCTCGGCGCGTGCGGTCTCGTCGGCAATGCGGCGCTCGCTCTCAACCAGTTCGGCCGGAACTTCCTCACGGGTGAGGTAGGTCGGTGCGTAGGCTGCGATGTGCACGGCGATGTCGTGGGCGGCCTCGGCGGCAGCGTCACCCTCACCGTCAACAGCGAACAGAACGCCAACCTGGGCCGGGAGGTCCTTGGACGTCTTGTGCAGGTAGGCGTCAACGGTTGCACCCTCAACGCGTGCAACGCGGCGGACGGCAACCTTCTCGCCCAGCAGTGCGCCGGCTTCGATGACCAGCTCGGAGAGCGGCTTGCCATCGACGTCGAATGCCAGCAGGGTCTCGACGTCGGAGGCGCCGGAAGCCTGGGCAGCGGCCAGAACCTTGTTGGAGAACTCGATGAACGGGGCAGCCTTGGCCACGAAGTCGGTCTCGCAGTTGACCTCAACCATGACGCCAACGCCACCGTTGACCGAAGCGGCGACGAGGCCCTCGGCGGTGGAGCGGCCTTCACGCTTGGTGGCGCCCTTGAGGCCCTTGATGCGAATGAGCTCCATCGCCTTTTCGGCGTCGCCATTTGCCTCGTCGAGAGCCTTCTTGACGTCCATCATGCCAGCGCCAGTGCGCTCGCGCAGAGCCTTGATATCAGCAGCGGTGTAGTTCGCCATGTGAACCCCTCAGTGTAGATTTTGTCAGTATTTACCACTGGTCACTCGCCACTGGCAGGAGCGCTCTGCCCCGATGGGCGGCGCTCCTGCCAGTGGTGAGTCATCTCAGTGTGCGCGCTTCCGATGAACGGAGCGCTAAGAGAGTTTTTACTTCTCGGTTTCGGCTTCGACGGCCGGTGCCTCGACGGCGGCTTCGGCCGGAGCCTCAACAGCGGCCTCGACGGGTGCCTCAACAGCAGCCTCGACCGGAGCCTCGACGGCGGAGTCGGTCACGAGCAGCTCGCGCTCCCACTCGGCCAGCGGCTCGGCCGGAGCTTCGGAGCCCGTAGCCTTGGCGTTGCGGGCCATCAGGCCCTCGGCGATGGCGTCTGCAACCACGCGGGTCAGCAGGTGCACGGAGCGGATGGCGTCGTCGTTGCCCGGAATCGGGAAGTCGACCTCATCGGGATCGCAGTTGGTGTCCAGGATGGCCACAACGGGGATGTTGAGCTTCTTGGCCTCGTCAATGGCGAGGTGCTCCTTCTTGGTGTCAACAACCCACAGCACGGACGGTGCCTTGGTCAGGTTGCGGATGCCGCCCAGGTTGGTCTGCAGCTTGGTGAGCTCGCGCTTGAGCAGCAGCAGTTCCTTCTTGGTGTGGCCGGAGGAGGCAACGTCCTCGAAGTTGATCTCTTCGAGTTCCTTCATGCGCTGGATGCGCTTGGCGACGGTCTGGAAGTTGGTGAGCATACCGCCCAACCAGCGCTGGTTCACGTAGGGCTGGCCCACGCGGGTTGCCTGGTCGGCGATGGCTTCCTGAGCCTGCTTCTTGGTACCGACGAAGAGCACGGTGCCGCCGTGGGCGACAGTGGCCTTGACGAACTCGTAGGCGCGGTCGATGTAGGACAGCGACTGCTGCAGGTCGATGATGTAGATGCCGTTGCGCTCGGTGAAGATGAAGCGCTTCATCTTCGGGTTCCAACGACGGGTCTGGTGTCCAAAGTGGACGCCGCTGTCAAGCAGCTGGCGCATGGTTACGACGGGCATGCCGGCGCTCCTTCATGTTTACGGTTGTTAGCCTTTTTACCCCGGCGGACGATTCCACCGGGCTGTGCTCCTGGCATCCATTGCTCTGCTCAACCGAATGAACGGACCGAAGAGGGGCAATCCGTCTACTGCTGTAACTGGCAGCGTCCGGGCGGGATGCGCGTAGTCAGCTTGCACACGGCAAACTGCTCCACCTATGTTACTACACCGCTCCACCGGCCGTGACACGCTGGCGGCCTTGTGCCGCTCGCCCGGCGGCGGCGGTGCCTGCACAGCGCACGACGATGCCCGGCCGTCCACAGCCCGCCCGCGGCCCGGCGCCGCCGCGGCGTTCCGGCGCGACCCTGAGTGGATGACCCGGAGCCAGCCCCTGCCGATCTGTTTCCATCCACGGACCCGCGCCCGCCCATTGGCGGCCGCCTTCGCACTGGCCCTTCTCCTGGCCCTGGTGCTGCCGGCACCCGGGGACCCGAGTGCCGGCGCCGCTCCCCCGCCACCGTGGACCTGGCCGCTGGTGCCGCGCCCCGCCGTCGTGCATCCCTTTGCGCCGCCGCCCAAGCCATGGCTGGCGGGGCACCGCGGGGTTGATCTCGCCGCGGCCCAGGGCGTTCCCGTCACGGCCCCGGCGGACGGGGTGGTGGTCTTCAGTGGGCAGGTGGTGGACAGGGACGTCGTCACCATCCGCCACGCCAACGGGCTGCTGAGCAGCTTCGAACCAGTCACGGGCGCCCCGGCAGCGGGCACCGGCGTCGCCCAGGGCCAGACGGTGGGCATCCTTGACGGGCCCACCCATTGCGGATCCATGATGGCCTCCCCGCACAGCTGCCTGCACTGGGGCGTCCGCCGCGGCGAGGAGTACCTGGACCCGCTGCAATTTGTGCAGGACCGCCGCCCGTCCATCCTGCTCCCCCTCACCCCCCGCCCCAACTAGGTGACAGTTATCGCACAAAAATCGCCCAAAAATGTGCGATAAGTGTCACCCAGTTGGGCAGGGGGCTAGACGATGGCGGAGATTCCGGTGATGGCGCGGCCAGTGACGAGCGTGTTGATCTCGTAGGTGCCCTCGTAGGAGTAGATGGCCTCCGCGTCGGCGAAGATCTTGGCCATCTCATAGTCCGTGACAATACCGTTGCCGCCCAGGATGCTGCGGCCCATGGCGACGGATTCGCGCATCCTGGCGGTGGTGAAGGCCTTCGCCAGCGCCGACTGCTCGTCCTTGGCGGCGTTGGCATCCTCCAGCTGCGCCAGGCGCACCATCATGCCCGTCGAGGCAACAACATTGCCCAGGATCTTCACCAGCTGGTCCTGCACCAGCTGGAAGGAGGCCAGCGGGCGGCCGAACTGGTGGCGCTCGACGGCGTAGCGCCGGGCGACGTCGAACGCGGCCAGCTGCTGGCCCACGGCCTGCCAGGCCACGCCGAGCCGGCTGACCTTGAGCACCTTGTTCGTGTCGCGGAAGGAGTTGCCGCCGGCCAGTTTGAACCCATCGGGAACGACGACGTCGGTCAGGGTGATGTCGGCGTTCTGCACCGTGCGCAGCGCCGTCTTGTTCTCAATCTTGGTGGCCCTGTAGCCCTCGGTGGTGGTGTCGATGAGGAAGGACTTGACCGCATTGTCCGCCTCGTCTCGGGCGAAGATGACCACCCAGTCGGCGAAGGTCGCGTTGCCGATCCAGCGCTTGGCGCCGTTGAGGATCCAGTTGCCGCCCTCACGGCGGGCCGTGGTGCGCGTGCCGCCGGCGACGTCGGATCCGCCCAGCGGTTCGGTGAGCCCAAAGGCTCCGATCTTCTTCATCGCATAGATGTCCGGCAGCCAGGCGGCCTTCTGCTCCTCGGAGGCGAGCAGTTCAATGGTGGCGGTGAACAGGCCGTCATGGACGCCCATGAACGTGGCGATCGAGGAATCGGCGCGGGTGAACTCGGCCTGCATCAGCCCGGCGAACAGGCTGGAGTGGCCCTGGCGGCGGATCGGGCTCATGACGTCCAGCTCCGCCAGCTTCGGGATCAGCTCCATCGGGAACTCGGCGCGGTTCCAGCAGTCCACGGCGATCGGCTTGACCTCCTTGGCCAGGAAGTCGCGGATTTCCTGCAGACGCTCCCGCTCGGACTCGGTCAGCAGCTGCTCAAAGCCATAGAAGTCGCCGTCGGCGTAGGGCAGGTTGTTCGGATCGATGGCGGCCTTGGCCATGGGAAGCTCCTTTGCTGGTGATGTTACTCATCAGTAACTTACCGGAGAGTAATGCAGCTGGCAACGATCCCCCGGCAGCAAGGGGCGCTCCCGCGGACAGCAAAGAACCCCGGAACCAGAGGTGGTTCCGGGGTTCTGCAGGGTAGGGCTACTCGGACTTGAACCGAGGACCTTAGGATTATGAGTCCCGCGCTCTAACCAGCTGAGCTATAGCCCCATGTCCGGGCGCCCACCGTGTGCCACAAACTGCACACGGTGCCGCGCCCAGACCATCCTAATGGCTTTGGCTACAGAGCGTGGTCCTCGTAGCTGCCGCCGCGGTAGATGTCTTCAAAAGTGTCCAGCGTCTTGTTGAGGCCGTGCCGGGCCACCATAGCGTGGCTGGCCTCGCCCATGGCCGTCCTGTCCGCCTCGGACAGGCGCAGGATCTTGGTGATCTTCGCCGCCAGGTCATCGCTGTCCATCGGGGTGAAGAGGTAGCCGTTAACGCCGTTGTCGACCAGGTGCGGCAGCGCCATGGCGTTGGCCAGCACCACGGGGGTGGAGGCGCTCATGGCTTCCAGGCTCACCAGCGACTGCAGTTCGGCGGTGCCGGGCATGCAAAAGACATCCGCCTGGATGTAGGCCTTGCGCAAGTCTTCATCGCTGACCAGACCGAAGAATTTCACCTTCTCTGCCAGACCCAGACGCTCGGCCTGTGCCTTCAGGGCGTTCTTGACCTCGCCGCCGCCGACGATCTCCAGATGCACGTTCAGATCCGCCGGCATCTTGGCGATGGCGTCGATCAGGACGTCGATGTGCTTTTCCTCGGCCAGGCGGCCGGCAAAAAGCACCGTCGGATTGGCGTGGCGCTCAATGATCTCGCCCTCGGCCAGCTCGTAGTTGCCGGCGTCGATGCCGTTGGACAGCGGCAGCACCTTGCGCAGGAAGGCGTGCTGGTGCATGGCCTTGGCCGCCAGCGGCGTGGGCGTGGTGACCACATCCGCGCGGCCCATGACCTTGCCCATGTCGCGCCAGGACACCTTGCCGACAATGTTTTTGAACCACTGCGGGAACGGCAGGAACGGGTTCAGGTTCTCCGGCATGAAGTGGTTGGTGGCAACGATGCGGATGCCGCGGCGCTGGGCCTCGTACACCACGTGCTCACCGATCATGTAGTGGCTCTGCACGTGCACCACATCCGGGTTGATCTCGTCGAAGATCGCCGCGATGTCCTTCTTGATCTCCCACGGCAGGGAGATGCGGAAGTATTCGTGCGTCGGCACTGAGCGTGAGCGCAGCCGGTGCACCGTGGCCTCGGGGAGGGTCTCTGTGTAGGCCTTGCCGGCATCGGGGCGGCAGGCTGCCACGTGGACCTTGTGGCCGCGGGCCTTCATGCCCTTGGCCAGGCGGTAGCAGAACTGCGCGGCGCCGTTCACGTGCGGCGGGTAGGTGTCCGCGGCGATCAGGATGGTCAAGGGCCGCGTTGCCGCCCTGGTGCTCGACGACGACGCTCCCGCGGGAGCAGTGCCGGCGGGAGCGCCATCGGCACTCACCCGCTCCGCCGCCGGCGAGGTGCTTTGCTGCGAGTCCGGGCTCTGAGTGGATGTCACTGAAAATACTCCTGGTGGCTTCTCACGCAGCCGGCGGTGGCCGGAGCGCGCGCGCAGGAAACCGCGTGAGGCTCCCTGCGCCGTCGTGCATCAAAAAACTGTGGTGTGCTCCCATGGAAGGGCCGGCACTAGGTGCGGGCTGACTTCTTCAAGTCCTTGGCGGACTCATTCTTCCGCTTCACCACATCGGGGTGGTGCCGCGAGAGAGCAACGACACCCACGATAGCAAGCAATGCCGCCCCGGCCATGGAAATCGCCACCACGGCGGGGACATCGGGGCGAAGCTCACCGAGAATGGTGATGCCGATGGCGATGCCCACCATCGGGTCGATGACCGTCAGGCCGGCGATGACCAGATCCGGCGGCCCGCTGGCATAGGCGCTCTGGACAAACCAGCTGCCCAGTCCGCCCGCCACGGCGATGGCGATGATGGAGTACCACTGCACATTGAGCAGGTAGAGGCCGTTGGGGTCGAAGATCTGCTTGGAGATGATGCGGGTCAGCACGGCCACGAAGCCGAACAGGACGCCGGCTCCCAGGATGTAGAAGAAGGCCCGGATGTGGTGGCGCCACAGGATGAGCGCCGTGCCAAAGATGGCCACGACGATGGCCAGCATGAACACCACCGTCAGTTCCTGTTCCACCGTGACGTGGTGGTTCTCACTCACCACATTCACCGCCAGCAGCACGAAGAGCGCACTGCCGGTGACGCAGCAGGTGATGGCGACGACGGTGGCCCGGTTGAGCCGGATGCCCTGGTCCTTGGAGTTCACGATGGTGGTGATGACCAGCGCAATGGCGCCGATCGGTTGGATCACCACCAGTGTCCCCAGGGTCAGAGCCACCACGTTGAGCACCATCCCCAGCCCCAGCAGGACCAGGCCCAGGACCCAGCGCGGGTTGCGCAGCAGGCGCAGAAACCCATTGCTGCCCAGGGCCAGGCCGCCGGTGTTGGACTGCACGGCGCTGCCCTGGCGCTGCGCACCGAAGGCAAGGAAGAAGGCGCCTGCCACTGCACAGGCAACACCGATCCACATCACAGGCCCGCCCCCAGGTTCCGGCCCTGTTGGTCTTGCTGGTTTCGCTGGTCCTGGTGCTTGTGCACCATGGCCCAGAAGTAGTTGTAGGCGGCCACCAGATGGCCCAGCACGCCGATGGCCAGCAGGACCCATGCCGCCACACCCAGGGCGTTGGGCTCGTGGCCCACCACCTTGGCCAGCAGCAGCAGGGGCGTGCCCACCAGCAGGGCCGCGGTGCGCACCTTGCCGATAGTGCTGACGGGCAGGTCCGGGTGCCAGCGGAAGAAGATGACGGAGACCGTGGCCAGAACAGCGTCGGGGACCACCAGGGCGGCCAGCAGCCACCACGGCGCGACGCCGGCGAGCACCAGGGTGACGGCGACTGTCACCAGCGCCACGCGGTCCGCCAGCGGATCGAGGACGCGGCCCAGTTCGGAGGCCTGGTTGAACCGGCGGGCAACGTAGCCGTCAATCCAGTCGGTGCCTGCCATCAGGGCAAGCACCAGCACGGCCCAGCCGTACTGGTGCTGGGCGAGGACCAGCCAGACGAACAACGGAACGCCGAGAAAGCGGACCACCGTGATGACGTTGGGGACGGTGATGATCCGCCTGCTGGCGGCAGGCTGCTGCCCCGGGCGTGTTCCCGCGCCGATCAACCTCACACCTCCCCCTTTCGACTGCTGCGATGGCTCAAAGATTGTCCTGACTGCCGCCGGCGCGCCGGTGGGGCACCCGCCGTCAGCGCTTGAACAGCTTCCTCAGCAACAGGACCAGGGCAGTGCCGGAGGCGGCCAGCAGGCTCAGCGGAATCCAGCGGTTCCGCACCTCGGTGGCAACGGTTTCAACCAACGGCGCAGCGGCGGAGGCCGCCGAGGTGAACCGGGCCTTGGCTTCGCTGCCGACGGCGGCCGCCAGGGCGGCACCCTGGGTCTTGACATTGGCCTTGGCCACCAGCTCCTCGCGCAGCACCAGCAGGTGTTCGCGGCGGGTGCGGGTGCGGGCCAGCAGTTCCTCTTCACTGGGTGTGGGGCCGTTCTCGGCGGCCTTGGACTCGCGTTCGGCCTTGGCCCGGGCGGCAGCGGCAAGCTTCTCCGCCTTGCGGGCCTCGAGCTCTTCCTTGCTCAGCACCGGCGCCACCAGTGTCGAGGGGTCGAAGTCCCTGCCCTGCTTGGCGATGCCCAAATCGTGCCGGATCCCCCGCCATGCCTCTTCGGGGATGAGCGGCATGGTCTTCTTGACCTTGCGCACGCCAATGAGGGCGGCCACGAGGGTGACCACGAGGAACAGGGCCGAGACCAGCAGGGCAGACAACCACAGGGGCATGATCGTTGCCAGCCCCGCAATGGCGGCCACCACCAGGGCAATCACCAGCAGCCCGGCAAAGACCAGCGCCGCGCCCAGGAAGCCCGCGGCTACGCCGACCTTGCCGCCCTTGCGCGCCAGCTCGGCCTTGGCCAGGGCCAGCTCGTCGTTGAGCTGGCGTGGCACCAGGCGGCCGGCCGTCTTCAGCGCCTCGATCAGGGAGTCGTCCCCGGCCCAGGAGGTGGTTCCCTTGGCCCCGCCCGTTCCGTGCCCCGCACTGACCATCGAAACCGCCTCCATAGCTTGAACAACTGCGCGCGGCCGAAGTGCGGCCCCGCGGTTGGGCGCCGGGTTCCCTCCGGCGCGCCTGAAGTCAAAATTACCATTGACCCCCGCCCAGCCGTCGGCCCCGGGCCGGAGGGCCCTTGTAGTGGTGCAAATCACAGCATGTGGCCGTCTCGCTGGTTGGGAAACCCTTTACCGGGCCATGGCCGGGCACCCTAGGATGGGTTCATCGGTGCACATGTGCCGGCCACTGTTCCAGCTGGCACTAGCCCTCCCCCGTTTCCGCCGTTCCACAGCCCGCTCCGCTGCGTCTGTGGGCTGCTTCGTCGTCTCAAGAAGGATCCTTCGTTGACCTCCCACGCCACTCCTGGTGACGCCCTTTCCCGCAGGCAAAAGCTGGTCTACGTGCTCGTCCTCGGGCTGTTGACGGCGTTGGGTCCGTTCACGGTGGACCTCTATCTGCCGGCCTTCCCGATCATTGCCGAAGAGCTGAGGGTCAGTGCGACGGCGGTGCAGCTGACGCTGACGGCAACCACCATCGGCTTTGCCGCCGGCCAGTTGGTGGTGGGGCCGCTGAGCGACAAGTTCGGCCGCAGGATGCCGCTGCTGCTGGCCACGGCCCTGCATGTGGGTGCCTCGCTCGGCGCGGCGCTGTCGACGGACATCACCATGCTGGGCGTGTTCCGTGTGCTGCAGGGCATCGGCGCGGCGGGCGGCGGCGTCGTGGCGATGGCCATGATCCGCGACCTCTTTGCCGGCTACCAGCTGGTGCGCATGTTCTCCAGGATGTCCCTGGTCAACGGCATGGCCCCCATCCTGGCACCACTGATCGGATCCCAGCTGCTGGGCATCATGGACTGGCCGGGCATCTTCTTCTTCCTGGCAGCCTACGGACTTCTGGTGGTGGTGGCCGCAGGCTTCTTCATCATTGAAACCCTGCCCCGCGAACGCCGCCACGGCTCCGACTCCACACTTGCGCTGCGGTACAAGCGGGTGTTCAGCGACAGGATCTTTGTGGGGACGCTGCTCATTGGTGGGCTGAACTTCGGCGCGCTGTTCACCTACCTCTCCGCCTCCACCTTCCTGTTCCAGGACACCTTCGGCTTCACGCCCCAGCAGTACGGCCTGCTGTTCGGCATCAACTCCCTGGGCGTGGTGGCCGGTGTGCAGATCGCCGCACGGATGATGCGCCACATGGGTCCGCAGTGGGTGATGGCCATGGCCACCGTGGCCCAGCTGCTCGCGGCGGCGGCCATGATCATCTGCGACCAATTGGGCCTGGGCCTGTGGGGCATCGCCATCCCCCTCTGGTTCTTCATCCTGGCCACCGGATTCATGTTCCCCAGCATCCAGGTCCAGGGCCTGGCCAGGCACGGTGCACAGGCCGGAACGGCGGCCTCACTCATGGGTGCCGTCACCTTCGGCTTCGCCGGTCTGATCTCCCCTGTTGTGGGTCTGCTGGGCGTGGCCAGCGCGACGCCGATGGCGGCCATCATGGGCGCCTGCGTGGTACTGGGTATGCTGTCGCTGTGGCTGATTGTTCGGCCGCGGACAGTGCCCGCCATCTAGTGCCGGTCCGGCTGGTGCCGGCAGCAGTGCGGGTTCGGCAACTGCAAAGGGGAATGCCTTGTCCACCACCACGCCGGAACCCCGACAGCGCGCCAGGCGCCGGTGGGCCGCAGTCCTTGATCTGGCGCGCCACCTGCCCCTGACACTGGCCATGGTCGCGGCGCTGTGGATCATCGCCGCCGCGACGGCCAGCCTGCCCGACGGCCCCTCCGAGGATCTGCTGGCAAGTGTCGGCATTGACGTCAGCGACGGCACCGGCACGCCGTGGTCCTGGCTCACCTCGGCCTTCTTCGCCACCTCCTTGCTGGACTACCTTTTCGCCACCGCCATCGTGCTGGTGGCTGTCGGGGTGGCCGAGAAGACGGTCGGCATCCTCCCCACCCTGGTGGCCTTCGTGGCAGGATCGGCGGCGAGCGCACTGATCCTCAGTTCCCTGGTGCTGCTGGGCATCGCGAGCAACGACGAGTGGCTGCAGTACCTGGGCAGTGACTACGTGGTGGGGCCCTATGGTGGCGCCGCCGCGGCCCTGGGCTTGGCGACGGCGCGGATGGAGCCGCTGTGGCGCCGGCGCACCCGGACCTGGCTGGTGGCGGCGACAGTCATGTTTGCCCTCTATGTGGGGGTTGCCCAGACCATCCAGGCGCTGGCCGCCGCTGTGCTGGGCCTGGTGGCCGGCTGGATGCTGTTCGCCGCCGCTGGACACCACAGATGGGCGGCCACCCGCTACCGCTCCACGGTGCGCGAGTACCGTTTCCTGATCGGCACCGTGGTGGGCGTCTTTGCCCTTGGCTCGCTGTTGGACCAGCTGATGGGCGCCCTGTCCGTGGGGCCCATGGCCTTCAGCTCGCTCATCATGGTCCAGGCCAGCCCGGGCACCGATGAGCTCAGCGAAATCTGCGGCGGGGATGCTGCATGCATCTCCCTGCAGAGCGCCGTGGGGATCAACAGTGTCGGAGCCGCTGTGCTGTCGGTGGTGCCCGTGCTGCTGCTCCTGCTCTGCGCGGAAGGTCTGCGCCGCGGCCGGCGGCTGGCCTGGCTGCTGGTCATGGGCATCTGCACCTACCTGCTGCTGGTGCTGGTGGCCGATGTGGTGCTCTTCCTCACCGACCCAGGTGTCGATGTCAGCGACGAGCTGGCCGGGCTGTTCTCCTTGTACGTCGGCGCCGTCTTCGCCGGTCCATTGATCATCATCGTCCTGCTGCTGCTCAACCGCGCCAAGTTCAGGGTCGAATCCTCCCCGGCCAGCTACCGCCGCCTCTACCGCAGCGCCGGCCTAGCCGCCGGCAGCGCCGTCCTGCTCTATGCCGCGTTCTGGTTCATCGAGGGCAATCTGGAGCACTTCAGCATTTTCACGCTGCTGGGGCAGCTGGCCCACATCCTCTTTCCGTTCCCCGTGCCCTTCGCCACCGAGCTGCCCAATGGATTGGTGTCCACCATCATCTATGGCTTTGGCGGCGTCGTGGTGTGGCTGGTGGTCCTGGTGTCGGTGGTGCGCAGCTACACGGCCTTTGGCGCTCTGGAGGCCGACGCCGCTGCCGACAAGGCGCGCGCGCGGGAGCTGGTGCACCGGGGCGGCGGCTCGCTGTCCTGGATGGCGCTGTGGAACAACAATGCGTACTGGTTCACCCCGGACGGCGAGGCCGGCGTGGCCTACCAGGTCCACAATGGTGTGGCCCTGACGGTGGCCGAGCCTTTCGGCGATGCGGCCCACACCGAGGCCGCCGCCGCCGGCTTCGTGGCCCACTGCACGGAGCTGGGCGTGGTCCCTTGCTTCTACTCCGCGCCCGGCACCTTGGCCAAGGCCCTGGACGGGCATGGTTTCCGCAGGCTGGCGGTGGCTGAGGAAACATTGCTGAACATCGCGGACATGACCTTCAAGGGCAAGGAATGGCAGAACGTCCGCACGGCGCTGAACCGGGCGGAAAAGCTTGGCATCAAGGACCAGTGGTCCATGTACGCCCAGATGCCGCCGGGCATCCGCGCCCAGCTGGCCGAAATCTCCGCCGAGTGGGTCTCCGACAAGCCCCTGCCGGAAATGGGCTTCACCCTGGGCGGCCTCGAGGAGCTGAAGGCCGACGGCGTGCTGTGCTGCGTGGCCGTGGACGACGACGGGCTGGTGCACGGTGTGACCAGCTGGCTGCCGGTCTTCAGCAGCGGCGTGCCAGTGGGGTGGACCCTGGACTTCATGCGCCGCCGCACCACCGGCTTCAAGGGCGTGATGGAGTTCCTGATCGCCTCCGCCGCCAACCATTTCCGGGACTCGGTGGCCACCATTTCGCTCTCGGGCTCGCCGCTGGCGACGGCGTCCGGTGCGTCCGACGACGGCGACCACAGCAGCCTTGACCGGATCCTGGCGCTGCTGGGTGATGCGTTGGAGCCGATGTACGGCTTCAAGTCCCTGGCGGCGTTCAAGTCTCGGTTCCAGCCCGTCCACCGCACGCTCTACATGTACTACCAGGACCCGCTCGCGCTGCCGGCGATTGGTCTGGCCGTCTCCTCCGCCTATCTGCCGGGCCTGTCCCCGCGCCAGAGTGCCTCGCTGCTGCGGGCGCTGGTGGGCCGGGAGTCATGAGCGCGGCGGCGCAGACGCCGGCGGCCGGCGGTGGCATCTCCTTCGGCGACGTGGCCCGGTTCCTGGGCGAGCTGGCGATGATTGCCATCGCCATTGCCTCCATCAGCAACGATGCCCTGGATGACATCGACATCCTCGGATTGTGGTGCGTCGCCGGTTTTGCCTACGCCGTGGCCAACATCATCGGTGTGGCGTTCGGGGTTCGGTTCAGCGGCAGCGGGCGGCGCCTCATCCGGCTCCGCCGGCCTTTCTGGGGGCTGCGCGCCACC
Source organism: Arthrobacter sp. 35W (assembly GCF_000482545.1). GTDB lineage: Bacteria > Actinomycetota > Actinomycetes > Actinomycetales > Micrococcaceae > Specibacter. The sequence continues at coordinate 526,024 of NZ_KI519454.1, read as the reverse complement.
GCCATCGCCGGGACCATCTGTTCGAGCGTCTTCGGCCTCTACGCCGCCACCTCCGTGCTGCTGGCGCGGGTGGACACCGACGAGGAGCATGCCGTGGCGCTGACGGTGGTGGGCGTGGCGGCGATGCTGTTGTCCTGGGGCTTCCTGCACTGGGGCTTCGCCCGGATCTACATGTATGCCCACTACCGCCGGCCCGGGCGGCCGATGCTGCGCTTCCCGGCCACCACGGCACCGGTGCTGGCGGACTTTGTGTACTTCTCCTACACGATGGGCACCGCCTTCGCCGCCTCGGATGTGGAGACGCTGCGCACCGAGATCCGCTGGACCATGGTGTACCACTCGGTGATCAGCTTCTTCTTCAACGGCCTCATCGTGGTGCTGGCCCTGAACACCATCATGAACATCGGCAAATAGCCCGGCCCAATGAAGCAGGCCAGTGAGCAGCCGAAGGACAAGGAGGATGGCAGATGTGGAAGAGCATCTTGAACGCGGTCATCGACGACGGCCCCGTCATGTGGACAGCCATTGGCCTCTTTGCCCTGTTCTTCGCGGTCCTCTTCCTGCGCCCGTCCGCTCGGTGGACGGTGAAGGCCACCGCCGCCGTCGCGCTTGGGGCCCTGGTGGGCGCAGGGACCATCTGGCTGTCGGACGCCCTTTTTGATGTCTTCAAGGTGCCGATCCCCCGCTTCACCTGGTTCTGGGGTGCTCTGGGCACCGGTGCCCTCGGCCTGGCCGTGGCCAGCTTCTGGGGTGTTCCGCGCTGGCGCAAGGTGGTGGCTGTGGTGGCCATTCCCGTCTTCGCGCTGGTCATGGGCATGGGCGTGAATGCGTCGTTCGGACTGAACAAGACACTGGGCTCGGTGCTGGGCATCTCCACAGAAGACCCCATCAATATCAAACCGCCCGATCCCAGCCCCAGCGCCGCACCCACCGGGCCGCTGTACCAACGCTGGACGCCACCGGCGGACATGCCGGCCAAGGGCACCACCGGCACCGCCGACATCCCCGCCACGGCGTCGGGCTTCACCGCCCGTCCGGCGGGTGTCTATCTGCCGCCCGCCGCGCTGACGGCCAACCCGCCCAGGCTGCCGTTTGTGCTGCTGATGATGGGCCAGCCCGGCACCCCCGACCCGCAGTACGTCGCCGGGATCCTCGACACCTTTGCCGCAGCCCACCAGGGCCTGGCCCCGATCGTGGTGGTGGCTGACCAGATCGGCCCCGGCATGGACGACACGCTGTGCCTGGACACGGCCCAATACGGCAAGGTGCAGACCTACATCAATACCGATGTGGTGGCGTGGGCCCGGGCAAACCTGAACATCCTGTCGGAGCGTCAGTACTGGACCGTTGCGGGCTACTCCAACGGCGGCCAGTGCGCACTGTCCTTTGCCATCAAATACCCCCAGCTCTGGGGCAATCTGCTGGACATCTCCGGCGAATTGTTCCCGGGGGCCGAGAACGAGGCGCAGAACCTGGCCACCATCTTTGCCTCAAGCCAAAGCGCCTATGACGCCGAGAAGCCGTTGACGATTCTGGCCGGCAAGAAGTTTGCCGGCACCACCGCCATCTTCACCGCCGGCAGCCAGGATCCGCAGTATGCAGCGGTGGCGGCCCAAGTGTCCGACGCGGCACGCGCCGCGGGCATGGACGTGACCCTCTATCTGATCCCCGGTGCGGGCCATGTGGGCCCGGCGCTCACGGACGGCCTGCAGAAGGGCTTCGAGGTCCTCTATCCGCGGCTGGGCCTGGCCCCGCCGCCCTAGGTCCGCCGCTCCCGCCGCGGAACGTGGCCGGGCCCTTGGCCGGACCCCGGCCGACCCATCGCCGGACCCCTCGTTGGTAGGGTTGGCGCATGAGCGAAAAGCCGATCCACCGCAACGGCCGCGGACTGTTCATCGGCGTGCTGCTCGGGGCCATTCTGGGCGCTGTGCTGGGCGGCTACTTCGGCAACAGGCTCATTGTGGCCATCATCTGCGCGGCGGTCCTTGGTGCCGCCATGTACCGGATCAATCCCGGACCCAAATAGCCCGCGCCAATGTCCGCGCGCCACTGGGACGAGATGCCCCGGCGGGATAAAATTGGACTGTGGCCAGATGGCAGGAACCCCCGCCCATCCCCGCCGCGTGGCAACGCTGCGACGGCGGCATTCTTGCGCTGTGGTGGGACCGCCTGCGCGCCACCACCAGCGCTGAATCCGCCGCACTGTACGCCGCGGGGCTGTTCACCGAGGACCGCCGCCGGCCCATTGCCCAGTGGTACAACCCGGCCTTGAACGCCGCCCTGCTGGTGGCGCCGGAGTCCTCACTCGAATGGCCAGTGCAGCGCTTTGGCATCTTCTACGCGCCTCCCGGCGCGGGTTTTGAACGCGTGCATTCCGCCCCGCATGAGTGGAGTCCGCGCACCCCGCGTGAACACCCAACGCAGGATGATGCGTTCCTTGGCGCCATTGCAGAGGCCGAGCGGTTCCTCCAGGCGGAAATGAGCTTCGTCTAGCCCGCGGGCCCCGGTTCCCGTGTCCGTCCAGCCCTGGACCGGGGCAGCCCCGCGCCCTCCGGACCGGCGCGTCCCAAGCCCTCCGGGCCGGGGTGTCCCAAGCCCTCCGGTCCGGCGCGTCCTATGCCCTCCCGGCCGGCGCGTCCTACGCCGCCCGGGCTGGCGGCCGCAGGCGCAGCCGCACCAGGCGGTAGGCGGCCCCGACGGCGAACATGGCTCCTCCCGCGAGGACCGATTCAACGGGCAGCGTTGCCGCCAGCACCACGCACAGAACGGCTCCGGCAACGGCCAGCGCCCGCGGGTAGCGCCGCTGGGGGCGGGCCTGCGTGAGGGCTGCCAGATTCGCCACGAGGTAGTAGACCAGCACGCCGAAGGACGAGAAGCCGATGGCGCCGCGGAGGTCCGCCACGAGGATCACCGCGCAGATCAGCACGGCCAGCACCACCTCGGCCCGGTGGGGCACGTGGAAGCGCGGGTGGATGGCCGCGAGCAGCACCGGCAGGTCCCCCTCGCGGGCCATGGCCATGGTGGTACGCCCCAGCCCGGCCAGCAGGCCCAGCAGGGCGCCCAGCGCCGCCAGAGCGGCTCCAACGGCCACGACGGGCACAGCCCATGCCCAAGGACCTGCGGCGGCCGCAGCGGCGAGCGGAGCCGCGCTCTCCGCCACGCCGTCGGGCCCCAGGGCGGCCAGCAGGCTGGTCCCCACCAGCGCATAAAGGACGACGGCGACCCCCAGGGCCAGCATGATGGCCCGCGGAATGGTCCGAGACGGGTCCTTGACCTCCCCGCCCATGGTCGCGATGCGGGCGTAGCCGGCGAAGGCGAAGAACAGCAGGCCGGCCGATTGCAGGATGCCGTACCAGCCGGAGTCCAGCAGGCCTGGTCCCAGAATCCTGGCGCCCACGCCCGGGCCGGTGACCTGCGCCCAGCAGACGGCGACCACCACGGCCAGTGCGGCCAGCACCGCCACGACGAGGATCCGGGCCAGCCTGGCCGTCTTCGTGACGCCGCGGTAGTTGACGGCGGCCAGTGCGGCGACGGCGGCGATTGCCACGGGCCTCCCCCAGCCCGGCGGCGCGGCATAGGCGGCAAAGGTCATCGCCATGGCGGCGCTGCTGGCGGTCTTGCCGAAGACGAAGCCCCAGCCGGCCAGGAAGCCGGGCCACTCGCCCAGCCGCCGCCGGCCATAGATGTAGGTGCCGCCGGATTCCGGGTACTGTGCGGCCAGCTGGGCCGAGGAGGTGGCGTTGCACAATGCGGCCACAGCGGCCACGGCCAGCCCGACCAGCAGCCCGGAGCCGGCGGCCTGTGCGGCGGGGGCGAAGGCGGCGAAGACACCGGCGCCGATCATCGATCCCAGGCCGATCACGACGGCATCCGTGGTGCCCAATCGGCGGCCGAGGGCGGGTTGTGTGTCCATGGGTTCAAACCTAGCGCCGCCGACAGAAGACGAAAAAACCCCGCCCAATGTTTCCATCGGACGGGGTTCCTCGTTTTGCTCCCCCGGCTGGACTTGAACCAGCAACCCTTCGATTAACAGTCGAATGCTCTGCCAATTGAGCTACAGGGGAAAGCACGCATATGAGCCAATGGCTCCCCCGGCTGGACTTGAACCAGCAACCCTTCGATTAACAGTCGAATGCTCTGCCAATTGAGCTACAGGGGAATGCGCAGGAACAACACTAACAAGACTTTGCCCAGTTGTGAAATCGAGGCGGGGCAGGGTCCAAAAACCCCGGGATTTCGGGGAATTTCCTAGTCCCCGCGCAGCGCCCGCCTGCTGATCTCCAGCTCCATGAGCTCGCGCTGGAGCTGCTGGTAGGCCGCGGGATCGGCCGCCGGATCCATTCTTTGCAGGGCTCCCATGCGCTGGGCTTTCAATCGTGTGATTTGCATCTCAAAAAGACCGCGCAGAATATCGCGGCAGTAATTGCGCAATGTATCCGGATTGGTCGCCGGCAGCGGTGTCACGGCCAGTTCCGAGACAATCGGCGCCAGGGCTTCGGGCAGCTGCTGGCGGACCAGCTCCAGCCACTGGGACGGTACGGCCCCTGCCTCGCCGGAGGCGCAGATGGCCTGGTGGACGGCACTGTAGGCCGGCACGGCAAATTCCGAGCCGGCAAAGTTGCGCCAGTCGCTCTCCGTCATCAAACCGGGGTGCTGGAGCACCACCTCCAGGGCCTCGCGTTCCATCCGCACCACCGGGTCATTGGGGTCCGGGCGGGAATACACCGGCTCGGCCGGCTCCTGGAACTGAAGGGTGTCCTGGCCCTGCTGCTGGCCGGCCTGCTGGGCCGCTGCCTGCTGCTGCCCTCCCCCATACTGTTGCGCTCCACCGGCACCACGCTGCGGCTGGGAACCGGCTGCCTGCGCACCTGTCTGGCCGCCCTGGCGGGATCCCGACTGCGCCCCATGCCCGGCGGCAGGGCCGCCCTGGCCCGGGTGGCCGTGGCCGGTGGCCGGGCTCTGCAGGCGGCGCGCGGCGGAGTTGACGGCGCGCAGCACCTCATTGGGGTCGGCGATGCCCAGCCAGCCGGCTAGTTCCTGGCTGTAGCCCATCCGCGTGGACCCGTCGCGGATGGCCGCCACCACAGGCGCGGAGGCGCGCAGTCCGGAGACGCGGCCCTCCACCGTGTTCAGGTCAAACTTGGCCAGCGTGGAGCGGATCGCAAATTCAAACAGGGGGCGCCGGGACTTGATGAGCGTGTGCACGGCGTCGTCGCCGCGCAGCTGGCGCAGCTCGCAGGGGTCGGCACCGGAGGGCTCCACCGCCACGTACGTCTGGGCCACAAAGCGCTGGTCCTCGTCGAAGGCCTTTAGGGCGGCCTTCTGGCCGGCGGCATCGCCGTCGAAGGTGAACACCACCTCCCCGCCCGAGCCGTCGTCGGAGAGCAGCCGGCGGGCCACCTTGATGTGGTCGGCACCAAAGGCCGTGCCACAGGTCGCGACGGCGGTGTCGACGCCGGCCAGATGGCAGGCCATCACGTCCGTATAGCCCTCGACAACCACCAGCTGGCGCTTGGAGGCGATGTTGCGCTTGGCCAGATCGATGCCATAGAGCACCTGGGACTTCTTGTAGAGCACCGTCTCCGGGGTGTTCAGGTACTTCGGGCCTTGGTCGTCCTCAAAGAGCTTGCGGGCGCCAAAGCCAATCGTGTCCCCGGCAATGTCGCGGATGGGCCAGATCAGCCGGCCGCGGAACCTGTCGTAGATGCCCCTCTGGCCCTCGGAGAACATGCCCGTGAGCTTGAGCTCCTCCTGGGTGAAGCCCTTGCCCGTGAGGTGCTTGAGCAGCGAATCCCAGCCCTGCGGGGCAAAGCCGACACCGAAGTGCTCGGCGGCGGAACGTTCAAAGCCGCGCTCCGTCAGGAACTGGCGCCCGGCCGCGGCGGCGGGGGTCAGCAGCTGGGCGCGGAAGAACTCGCCGGCAATCTTGTGGGCGTCCAGCAACCGCTGGCGGCGGCCCACCTCTTCGCGGCGGGGGCCCGTGCCGCCGTCCTCGTAGTGCAGTTCGAAACCGATGCGGGCGGCCAGCTTCTCCACGGCCTCGGAGAAGGAGATGTGGTCCATCTTCTGGATGAAGGAGATGACATCGCCGCTCTCCTGGCAGCCGAAGCAGTGGAAGAAACCCATCTGCGGGCGCACGTGGAAGGAGGGGCTGCGCTCATCGTGGAAGGGGCACAGGCCCTTGTAGGAGCCGATGCCGGCGGATTTGAGCGTGACGTAGCCATCGACAACCTCTTTGATGTCGGTGCGTGTGCGCACCTCGTCGATATCTTCACGTTTGATCAGCCCTGCCACTGATCCAGCTTACGGGACGCAACGCCGGCCCTGCGGTGTCGGACATCACCGTCCCCGGTGGGCAGCATCACCGCCGTCCTGGCCCGGATTCGGCCGGTTTCGCACTCCCCCGCCGATAAACTGAAGATGCCCCCAATGGTGCGGACACCGCCCGGCAATCGCTTGCTAGCCGGGGCGCTTCCATAGAACTCACATCCCAAGGGGCCCAGCCATGCTTTCATCACTTTCTCCTCGCCACCACGTCGGCCACGACATCCTGCTGGCCCGCCACGGCGGCGCCATCACGTCCATGAAGCTCGACCGGGCCAACGGCCTTGTCGTCGCCGAACTGGCGGACGGCAGCCTCGACACGGCGCCCAACCACATCGACCCTCAGCTTGCGGCCCCCACCACCGTGACCGGTTCCGTCGTCATGGACCGCCAGCTGGCGGCCTACGTGGCCATCGGCTTCTTCACCGTAATGGGCCTCGCACTGGCCGCCTCGATGAACTTCCTGTCGAACCTCGACGCCGATTCCCTGGCGTTCATGGTCGACAGCATGACGAACTACCCGGCCTACTGACCCGCAGCGCACCACACCCGCACTAGATGAGCGTGCGGTGCGTTCCCACGAGGCGTTCGTGCAGGGCCAGGGCCGAGCCGTCCGTCAGCGACGCCACCTGGTCCACCACCACCCGCAGCCGCGCGCCGTCGTCACCGGCCAGCCGCCAATCCGCGGCAAACATGGTCTCCAGATGCTGCTCCCCGCTGGCGCTGAGCACAGCCACCAGCTCATTGAGCACATCCTGCTGGCGCTGGTAGATGGGCTGGCGGTGGTCGGTGGTCATCACAAAGGTGGTCGCCAGACCCTTCATCACGGCAATCTCCTCCACCGTGTGCTCGGGGACGATGACATCCGCCGCAAACCGCGTCAGGGCATCATGGCCGTAGAGCCGGCGCGTGGCATCCAGGGCGCTCTGGCAGAACCGGCCGATGAGCTGGCTCGTCATGTTCTTCAACGCCGCCATGGACGCCCGGCTGCCGTCGGCATGGCGGACCCACACCGCCGTGGCCTCCAGGCGTGCCAACGCGGCATCAATGGCCGCAGGATCGGTGTGCGGCAGGTACCACTGGCGGGTGTAGCCCACCACGCGGCTGCGCTGGTCAGGGCTGTCCAACCACTTGAGCTGGAAATGCCCTGCCACAATCGCATCCTCGACGTCGTGCACCGAGTAGGAGATGTCATCGGCCAGGTCCATGACCTGCGCCTCAACGCACGGCTTGCCGGCCGGGGCATTGGCCCGCAACCAGTCAAAGACCGGCAGGTCATCCTCATAGGCGCCAAACTTGCTGGTGCGCAATCCATGAATCAACGGAGCGTCAGGGGCCGACCAGGGGTACTTGCAGGCGGCATCCAGGGAGGCCCGGCTGAGGTTCAAGCCCGCGGGCGTACCGTCAGCGGCCAGCACCTTCGGCTCCAGCCTGGTGAGCAGCCGCAGTGTCTGGGCATTGCCCTCGAAACCGCCGATGCGGTGGGCGATGTCGTTCAGCACGGATTCGCCGTTGTGGCCGAAGGGCGGATGGCCCAGATCGTGCGAGAGGCAGGCCGTGTCCACCACATCCGGATCGCACCCCAGGGCGCGGCCAAGTTCGCGCCCCACCTGCGCAACCTCCAGAGAATGGGTCAGACGCGTGCGGACAAAATCATCGGCATCCGGAGCCACCACCTGGGTCTTGGCGCCCAACCGCCGCAGCGCCGAGGAATGCAGCACCCGGGCCCTGTCCCGCTCGAAGGGCGTGCGGTAGCTGCTCTTGGCGGCCTCGGCCACCCAGCGCTCCGCGTCATGGCTCGTATAGCGGCCGGCGCTGGTTTCTCCGCCTGCGTGTTCCGTGGTGCTGGACATGCCCCCAGTCTAGGGGGAACCGCCGACACCGGCGGTTGAGCCCGCCGAAACCCGGTGCGACGACCGCTCCCCCGGCTGGCGACGCACTTCCCCGCTGACGACGCAGTAGTGGATGCGTCCTCAAAGGGGACGTGCGTCGCGGATGCACATCGGGACCCGTTATCCGCCGGAGTTGTCGATTTCTGCGGCGGCGATTTCGAGCTGCTGGGCGGCGCTGACGCAGCGCTCGTTCAGCCAGCCGTCGGGCAGGGCGGTGCGCTTGGGGCTGCCGGCGCGCCCGCGCGGGCCCTCGGCGTCGGGGCCCGGGTACGGAGCCTCGGGGTCCAGCTGGTCCAGCAGCCCGCGCAGCACCTCCAACGTGGGCACGGTGGCCAGCTTGGCGCGCAGCTCCCCGCCCACCACATAGCCCTTGAAGTACCAGGCCATGTGCTTGCGGATGTCGCGCAGGGCCTTGTTTTCGTCGTCGAAGGTGTCGATCAGCAGCTCGGCGTGGCGGTAGACGGCGTCGGAAACGTCCTTCAGCCCCGGGCGGTGGCGCTTGTCGCTGCCCTCGAACGCTGCCATCAGGTCCCCGAAGAGCCACGGGCGGCCCTGGCATCCGCGGCCCACCACAACGCCGTCAACGCCGGTCTGGCGGACCATCGCGATGGCGTCCTCGGCGCTCCAGATGTCGCCGTTGCCCAGCACTGGGATGTCAGGCAGGGCCTCGCGCAGGCGGGCGATGGCGTCCCAGTCGGCCTTGCCGGAGTAGAACTCGCTGGCCGTGCGGCCGTGGAGGGCGACGGCGGCAACACCGGCGTCGCGGGCGATCCGGCCGGCGTCGAGGTAGGTCAGGTGGTCGTCATCGATGCCCTTGCGCATCTTGATGGTGAGCGGAATGTTGCCCTTGGAGGCCTCGCGCACGGCCGTGTTGACGATCGAAGTGAAGAGGTCCGTCTTCCAGGGCAGGGCCGCGCCGCCGCCCTTGCGGGTGACCTTGGCCACCGGGCAGCCGAAGTTGAGGTCGATGTGGTCCGCCCGGTCCTCCTCGACCAGCATCCGCACCGCACGGCCCACCGTCACCGGGTCCGTGGTGTACAGCTGCACCGAGCGGACCTTCTCGTCGTCGTCGTGGCTGATGATGCGCATCGACTCCGGCGTGCGCTCCACCAGGGCGCGGGAGGTCACCATCTCGGAGACGAAGACGCCGCCGCCGTGTTCGCGGCAGAGCCGCCGGAACGCGGTGTTGGTGATGCCGGCCATCGGGGCGAGGACCACCGGGGTGTCCACGGTGATGTTGCCCAGCTTCAGGGGCGGAAGTTCCAGTTTGGTGGTGCTGGTGGGGATGTCTGCAATGCTCACCCATCAATTCTCTCAAAGCGGGGCAAATTGACAGTCCACTCCCCCTCGGAGCTAAACTGACTGGTCAGTACAAAGGACTGATTCGGACACCATCAGGTGCCAGGAACACACACCGGCAGCGAAAGGACCACCGTGCAACCGGTCATCCACGCAGACAATCTGGAATTGTCGTCCACCCGGGGAACCGTCTACGGCCCCCTCACCTTCGAGATCGGGCCCGGGCTCACCCTCGTCTGCGGACCCTCCGGCAGCGGACGCACCTCGCTGCTGCTGTCCATGGCCGGTCGCATGAAGCCCAGTTCGGGCACGCTGGACGTGCTGGGGCGCAATGTCCCCGCCCAGCTGCGCTCGGTCCAGAAGGCCACCGCCATCGCCGGGTTCGAGGGGATCGACGGCCTGGAGGATTCCGTCACGGTGGGCGCCGCCCTCCGCGAGCGCCGCGCCTGGCTCTCCCCCTGGTACGCGATCGTCGGCAAACTGACAGATCCGGAGGTGGCGGAGGTCTGCGCGCCGGTGTTCGGCAGCGCCCGGATTCCCCACGCCGACACCGTCATCTGGGATCTGGATGAGACGCAGGCCTTCCTGCTGCGCATCACGCTGGCCATGATGTCCGCCCCGGAGATCCTCTTTCTGGATGACATCGACCAGGTGCACAGCCGCGCGGCCCGCGAGGTCATTTGGCACCGGCTGGCCGCCCTCGCCGCCCACGGCACCGCCGTCGTCGTCGCCGCTTCCTCCCAGGACACCGATCTATGGACAGCCCTGGACACCCAACCCACCACCTTGCTCATCGATACGGAGATGTCCTAGATGTTTGCCTTCCTTTCCCCGGGGACGGAGCTGAGCCGTTTCAAACGCGGCACCCTGCCCAAGATTGCCGTGGCGGTGATGCTGTTCATCCCGCTCATCTACGGCGCCCTGTACCTGTGGGCCTTCCAGGCTCCGGACAAGCACATGGATTCCCTGCCGGTGGCCCTGGTCAACCAGGACGCCGGCGCCACCAAGGACGGTGAGCGCCTCACCGCCGGCAACGACCTGGTGGACAAGCTCACCGAGGGCATGGACCTGAAGTGGCAGGTCACCGACGCCGACGCCGCTGCCAAGGGCGTGGACGACGGCACCTACTACTTCGCCCTGACCATCCCGGAGAACTTCTCCGCGAGCGCCATCTCGGTGGGCACCGGGAACCCCGAGCAGACAGTGCTGGACGTTGATTTCAACGACGCCAACAACTTCCTCTCCTCCGTGCTGGGCAAGCAGGCCATGGCCCAGGTGCGCGACGCCGTCGCGGCCCAGCTGGGCCAGCAGACCTCCAATGCGCTGCTGGTGGGCCTGCACGACGCCGGCGAGGGCCTGCGCACCGCCGCCGGCGGCGCCGGTGAGATCGCCGCGGGCGTGGACAGTGCCAAGGACGGCGCCGGCAAGCTGGTGGTCGGCATGGACTCGCTGGCCGATGGCACACTGACGCTCAAGGATGGAGCCGCGCAGCTGGCCGCCGGAGCCTCCTCGCTCTCCACCGGGCTGAACACGCTCTCCACCGGTGCGGGCACCCTGGCCAACGGCACCTCCACCCTCTCCACCGGCGCCGGGGAACTGGCCGGCAGGCTCAACGCCGCCGTGCCCGGTGCCGCCACCTTGAAGGACGGTGCCGCCTCCCTCGCGGCCAACACCGGCTCCCTGTCCAGCAATGCCGCCACCCTGGCGAAGTCCGCAACGGGGCTGGCCGCCGGCGCCAATGGCGTCTCCGCCGATGCCGCAACGACGTCGGCCTCCGTGTCCTCGCTGCTGGCCGCGGCCCAGGCCCTGCCCCCGAGCCCGGAGGCCACCGCCCTGGTGGCCGACCTGCAGGCCCTGCAGAGCAACACCGTCGCCCCGATGGCCGCCAAGGCCGCGGGCGTGGCCGGTGGCGCGGACAAGCTCGCCGCCGGCGCCACTCCCCTGGCCAACGGCGCTGCCCAGCTCTCCGCAGGTGCTGCGCAGCTCTCGGGCGGCGTGGGCACGCTGGTGGACGGCGTAGGCCAGGCCGCAGCGGGCTCCTCCGCGCTGGCCGCGGGCGCCTCCCAGGTCAACGACGGCGCCGCGGCCCTGGCGTCGGGTGCCGCCACCGCCAACAACGGCGCAGCCACCCTGGCTTCCGGAGCGGGCACGCTCAGCGCCGGAACCGGGACGCTGGCCGACGGCGCCGGCGAACTGGTGGCCGGTGGCACCCAGCTCTCCGAGGGGGCGGACAAGCTCTCAGCCGGCAGCCACACGCTGGCCGACAAGCTGGCCGAGGGTGGGGACAAGATCCCCAACGACTCCGCAGACCTGATCCGGGCGAAGTCGGACATCATGGGCGCCCCGGTGGCCGTGGATGCCCAGTGGGCCAACCAGTCCAACAGCTTCGGTGAGGGCTTTGCCCCGTTCTTCATCGCCCTGGCCACCTTTGTCGGCGCACTGATCTCCTGGCTGCTGCTGCGCGCGCTGCCCACCCGGGCCCTGGCCGCCGGCGCCGGCGGACTGCGCACCGTCCTGACGGCACTGCTGCCGGCCCTGGCCATCGGGCTGGGCCAGGTGGCCATCATGGTGGCCGTGCTGCTCTTCGGTCTGGACATGAAGCCCGTCCACCCCGTGGGCATGGCGGCGTTCATCTACCTGACCACCGTGACCTTCCTGGCCCTGCAGCAAATGTTCATCATCGTGCTGGGCACGGCCGCGGGCCGCGTGGCGTCCCTGGTGCTGCTGATGCTCCAGCTCAGCTCCTCCGGCGGAACCTACCCGGTGGAAACCACGCCGGAGTTCTTCCAGGCCCTGCACCCGTTCATGCCCGCGACCTATGTGGTGGACGGACTGCGGGAGCTGATGACCGGTGGCGTTGACGCCCGGCTGTGGATCTCGGTGGTCTTCCTTGCGGTGCTCGCCATTGCCTCGGTGGCCGTCAGCGCCTTCAGCGCATCCCGCCAGCGGGTCTTCTCCATCAAGCGCCTGCACCCGGAACTGGTGATCTAGGGTTGATGGGTGGGCGCCGCCCAGGCGTCCACCCACAGGCCGTGCCATGCGCACATGCCCACCCCGTACGCCCCGCCCGTATGCCCCCAACGATCGGACCCTTCATGCCACGCATCTCCGGAACCAAGCGGGCCATCCTCGATGCCGCCTTGGAACTTGGCGCCCAGCACGGCATTTCGGGCACCACGATGGACGAAGTGGCCGAGCGGGCCGGGGTGGCCAAGGGCAGCGTCTATTACAACTTCTCCTCCAAGGACAAGCTTTTTGAGGAGCTGCTGACCGCCGGCGTGTCCCAGCTGGCCGCGGTGCTGCGCGAGGCCCGGCTGGCGCACGCCGGCTGGGCCTCGGTGGAGTCCATGGTGTCCGCCATGCTCGAACTCATCCGGGACAACCGCGCCCTGGCCAAGCTGATGGCCGCAGAGATCTTCCGCACGGACAGGGTCTGGCAGCATTCCATCCTGGTGCTGCGCCGGGAGGTGCTGTCGGAGTTTGTCCAGGCCATCCGGCCGTTGAACCCGGAACCGGGCGACGAGGGCCAGGAGCTGCTGATGGCCGCCAGCATCTTCGGCGCCTCGCTGATGGGCGGCCTGGAATGGCTGGTCTTCAGCCCCGAGCGCCCCGTGGCGGAGGTCTCCGCCGCCATCCTCTACCCGTTCTCGGGACGATTGGCCCAATAGCCGGCCCTTGTCCGCTGTTGAGGCGTGAGGTAGTGCCCTTTAGACTGCGGCTAAAGGGCACTACCTCACGCCTCAACGTCGTTAACGGCTGTGGTTAACGGCTGGGCGGCCCGACGGCGGCTGCGGACTCTGTTGGGTTTGCGGTGGTGGGTGTGTCGGCGGCGGGTTCCGTGTGCTTGTGGCTTGCGGGTGCACCTGTGCCGGCGCTGCTCCGCCGGCCGGCCGGCTTGCGGTTGCCAGGAGGTCTCCGGTTTCTGGTGGCCTTGACCACCGCAACGGCCACCGCCGTCGTCACCGGGATGGCCAGCACCAGGCCGATGGAGCCCACCAGGATGCGGACCACCTCCTCGGCCAGCTCCACGCTGGTCAGTGCGTCCAGCAGCGGCCTGTCGTACAGGGACACCAGGATCAGCACGGGCAGCGCTCCCCCGGCGTAGGCGAAGGCGATGGTGTACACGGTGGAGGCGATGTGGTCCCGCCCGATGCGCATGGCCGAGGTGAACAGGTTCCGGGCGCTGGTGTGCGGGGCCAGCTCGTACAGCTCCCAGACGGCCGAGGACTGGGTGATAGTGACATCGTTGAGCACGCCCAGCCCGGAGATGATGAGCCCGCAGAGGATCATGCCGGACAGGCTCATGCCCGGGGCCAGCGTCATCAGGGTGTAGCTGTTGTGCTCAGCCGTGCCGGTCAGTGCCGCAGCGTCGGTGGCCCAGGCGGCCAGCAGCGCCGTGATCCCCAGCCCGAACAGCGTCCCCAGCAGCGCCGTCGACGTTCTGGCGGAGAAGCCGTGGGCGAAGTACAGCACGCCAAACATGATCACCGTGGCCCCCACCAGCCCCACGAGGAGGGGCGGCCGCCCCTCCAGCAGGGCGGGGAGCATGAACGCGGCCAGCACGGCGAAGGCGCCGCCCAGGCCGATCAGCGCCCGCACACCGCGCCAGCGCGCGACGGCGATGACGACGACGGCATAGGCGAAGGCCAGCAGGGCAATGGGCAGGGTGCGGACAAAGTCCATGAAGACAAACTGCGGCCCCTGGAAGGAGGACCCATCCGCCGCGACAATGCCCGAAAGGTCCACGTAGCGGATGTTGTCGCCAACCTTGACGCCGCGGGTCTTCTCAATCTCCGGCGGGACCGCCACCGGCACCACGCCGGCGCCGCTGTCAGCCACCAGATAGGCCACCAGACACTGTTGCGCCGTCCCTGAGGGCGGGACTGGGGTGCCCGGGCAGTCCTCGACGGCCGTCCGCTGCACCGAGCCCGTTTCGATGCTGGCACCGGGCGCCGCCGTGTAAGGGTTGGGCCCTTGCGCGGACTGCACCGAACCGCTGGGCCACAGCAGCACCATGGCCACCACGGCCAGGACGGCAATGGGGGCCAGCACCGCGACGAGCAGCGTGTTGGCCCGGCGCCGCATGGCGTTCACGGCCCGCGCCTGCGCCGGTGTCAGCTCCTGCGCATCGGCGTGGACATGGGAATGGGAATGGCTCACAGCGCACCTCGTGGCGTTTTGGGAAAGAAGTTGAACGCATTGAGGCGTGGGCTGATGCCCTTTAGAACGGATCTAAACGGCATCAGCCCACGCCTCAACATCCGGTCAGGACTCGCCGACCACCAGGGTTTCGACCCCGCGGACGCTGGCCTTGCCGGCCTCCAACAGAGGCTCGACGACGGCGCGCAGGGCCGTCATGGACTCGTCCAGTTCCAGCACCACCGGGTGTTGGTGGGCGATCAGGGCCAGCAGGTCCCGGACGGCGTCGGCCGCCTCCGCCGGAGCCAGCGCGGGCTCATGCCCCACAAAGACATCCGTGGGGGCATCCTGGGCGCCCTGGGTGTAGCTGACCACGAAGGCCTGCACGCGGCCCTTCTTGGTCGGTGCCACGCTGGCTCCAAACGAACTTTCCGGGGCGGCGCGCAGGACAATCGCTCCGTGCGCACCTGTCAGATCGTCCAGGAACAGACGCTGGACGGTGCCCGGGGACAACGGACCCGTCGGATCCCAGGCGTGCACGGCCTCGTAGTAGCGCCCGACGACGTCGGTCAGCTCCACCGAGCCCGTGGCCAGGTCCTGCACACGCTCCGTGGCCTCGGCCTCGGTGCCCTCGCCAAAGACCGGCAGCCGCAGGGCGTTCGGAGACACCACCACCACGCGGCTGCGCTGCAGCGGTGCCAGGCCGATCCGGGCGGCAAAGGCGGCCCCGGCGGTGCCGGGCTCCACCTTGGTGCGCAACGCCGTCGTGCCAATGGTCCCGGCAGCCTTGGCGGCAGCGGCCTCCGCCCGCAGCATGGCCAGCAGCGTGGCCGCCAGCCCCGTGCCGCGGTGGTCGCGGGCCACCTCCACATACACCCAGAGGCGCTCGGCGTGCAGGGCTGTGGAGTACACCACGCCCGCGGCCACGGCAATGCCCTGGTCCTCGGCCACGATGGTGCGCCGCCACGGACCGGCATCCTGCGACACCGCCAGGGCGCCGCGGAACTGTCCGGCCTGGAAGGTCTCCGGGTCGCCCCAGATCTCGTTCAGGGCCAGATCGTCCCCATCGCGCCAAGGGCGGTAGCTCAACTCGGCCATCGGTGCCTAGGCGCCGATCAGACGGGCGGCCAGGTAGCTCTCCACCTTGTCCAGGGAGACGCGCTCCTGGGACATGCTGTCGCGCTCACGGATGGTCACGGCTTGGTCCTCGAGGGTGTCGAAGTCCACCGTGATGCAGAACGGCGTACCGATCTCGTCCTGGCGGCGGTATCGGCGGCCGATGGCGCCGGCGTCGTCGAACTCGATGTTCCAGTGCTTGCGCAGCTGGTTCGCCAGGTCCTTGGCCTTCGGGGAGAGGTCCTCGTTGCGGCTCAGCGGCAGCACAGCGGCCTTCACCGGCGACAGGCGCGGGTCCAGACGCAGCACAGTGCGCTTGTCCACGCCGCCCTTGGCGTTGGGGGCCTCGTCCTCGGTGTAGGCGTCCACCAGGAACGCCATCATGGAACGGGTCAGGCCGAAGGAGGGCTCGATCACGTACGGGGTGAAGCGTTCGCCGGAGGCCTGGTTGAAGTAGCTCAGCTCCGTGCCGGAGGCGGTGGAGTGGCTGGTCAGGTCGAAGTCCGTGCGGTTGGCAATGCCCATGAGCTCGCCCCACTCGGAGCCCTGGAAGCCGAAGCGGTACTCGACGTCGATGGTGCCGGCTGAGTAGTGCGCGCGGTCCTCGGCCGGTACGTCGAACTTGCGCAGGTTCTCCGGGTTGATGCCCAGGTCAACAAACCAGTCCCAGCAGGACTCGACCCAGTGCTTGAACCACTCGTCGGCGTCGGCCGGGGCGGTGAAGAACTCGATCTCCATCTGCTCGAACTCGCGGGTGCGGAAGATGAAGTTGCCGGGCGTGATCTCGTTCCGGAACGCCTTGCCGATCTGGCCGATGCCGAACGGCGGCTTCTTGCGCGAGGTGGTCAGCACGTTGTTGAAGTTCACGAAGATGCCCTGGGCGGTCTCCGGGCGCATGTAGTGCAGGCCGGTCTCGTTGTCGACCGGGCCCAGGAAGGTCTTCATGAGGCCGGAGAAGTTCTGCGGCTCGGTCCAGTTGCCGTCCTGGCCGGTCTCCGGGTCCTTGATGTCCGCCAGGCCGTTCTCCGGCGGGCGGCCGTGCTTGGCCGTGTAGGCCTCGATCAGGTGGTCGGCACGGTAGCGCTTGTGCGTGTGCAGCGACTCCACCAGCGGGTCGGTGAAGGTCGCGACGTGGCCGGAGGCCTCCCAGACGGCCTTGGGCAGGATGACGGAGGAATCCAGGCCCACCATGTCTTCGCGTCCACGGACGAACGTCTGCCACCACTGGCGCTTGATGTTTTCCTTCAGCTCGACGCCGAGGGGCCCATAGTCCCAGGCCGACCGTGAACCGCCGTAGATCTCACCCGCCTGGAAGACGAAGCCGCGGCGCTTGGCCAGCGAGATGATGGGATCGAGCGAAGACTTGTTGGCCATGGTGGCGGTGTCCCTTTCTAGGAGCGTCGCGGGGCCGCTGGGTGCGGTCCGCCTCGCGGTCCGGCCGATGCCGGGGGCGCGGGAATCCCTCCGTGCGGAGGTTCCTGCACTAGCCTACCGGCCCTCCCGGCCCAAGTAGGTGACAGCTATCGCACGTTCGAAGCGCGATTTTGTGCGATAACTGTCACTCAGTTGGGCAGGAGGATGCAGGTGGGGCTGTTGAGTGGGAACTGCTGGAGGGGCTCGGCACCGGGCACGCCGGCCTCGTCCAGGGCGAAGACGGCGATGGTGTGCGAGCGCTCATTGGCCACATAAAGCTTGGAACCCTCGACGGCGAAGTGCCGCGGCCAGGCGCCGCCGCAGGGCACCTCGTCCAGCAGCACGGGCCGGGCGGCCGACGCACTGCCGTTCCCGTTCCTGTCCCCGGTTCCGTTCCCGGTTCCGTTCCCGAGCGCTGAAACGTCGACGACGGCGATGCTGTCGCGGCCGCGGATCGCGGCGTACACGACGGCGCCATCGGCACTGGCCTGAAGATGTGAGGGGTAGCGGTCTGCCGCAGCATCGAAGGCCGGGTGAGTGTCGTCGAACAGCGCCACGCTGTACTGCCAGTGCCAGACACAGGGGGCCGGACGGCTCTGGCCGGGGGCCTTGTCGGCACCGGATTCGCCCGCGGCTCCGCCGTCGCGGGAGAAGATGTGCAGCCGGGCATCAAGCTCGCCGGCCACCAGGAGCACGTCCCCGAGCAGGACCAGGTGGCGTGGGCCCGCACCAGGCGGCAGCGTTGCACTGCCGAGCAGCATGTGCGGCGCGGCGGCGGAGTACTCGTCCACCCGGTCCGCTCCGAGGTCCGCCACGAGCACCGTGCCCCAGGGCGTGGGAACCGATTGGTGGGCGTGCGATTGCTCCTGGCGGTCGGCCACCGGGCCGATGCCGGGGTTGGCCAGCAGGACGGGTGCACCGGCAGACGTTGCCGACCCGTCCAGTGCATTCCCGGCCCAGGCGCCGTCGGCCGGCAGCACCGCAACGCTGCCGGAGGAGTAGTTGGCGGCCCATACAGTCCGCCCGGCACCGGCGTCGGCCCCGCTCCCGACCACTGCAACGTGGCAGGGGTGGGCACCGGACGTGGGCGTGCGCCGGCGCAGCGCCAGCGTCGAGGCATCCAGCTCGGCCAGGGCCCCGTCGTCGAGCTCCTCCACGGCGTACAGCACGTCCGCATTCAGCGGGTCGACGGCCAGAAAGGAGGGGTTGCGCAGTCCGGCCCCGACGGCGTCGACACTGGCCAGCAGTCCATCGGGACCCAGGAGCACCCGCGACACCCCCGCGCCACTGCCATTGCCGGACTCGGTGTAGCTGCCAATGAGGGCGTAGGTCACAGTGCTTGCCTTCCGAAGGATTTCAGGACCACCCGGGGCCAGGGCAGCGTCGCCACCACAATGGCGGCCAGAGTCAACAGCGTACCCAGAACCGTGGCCAGCGCAACGTGCGACCCGGGGACAGGCAGCACAATGTCCAGAGCGAGGGACCCCAGCAGCTGGCCGCCGATGATGCCCAGCCCGGTGAGCAGCACTCCCAGGCTGCGCACCAGCAGAGCCGTGACGCCAACGTAGATGCAGCCCAAGGGTCCGCCCAGGTAGTACCACCACTCCCCCGGCAGCGGATTGCCCACCCCAGCCACGGCGGCCTTGACAAGCCAGGCAATCAACAGCACGGCCGTACCGGAAACCAGGTTGACCAGGGTGGCGGTGATGGGCGTACCGTAGTGCAGCGTCTGGGTGCCGTTCATGGCCTGCTGGAAGCTCACCATGAATCCGGCCGCCATCGGAAGCAGCAGCGGCAGGACCAGGGATCCGACATCGAGGCCGGCCCCCAACCGCGGCGAGACGGCCCAGGCGACGGCGGCAATGGTCAGCACCACACCCAGGACGCGCATGCCGTTGATCCGCTTCTTGCCCGCCGGGCCGATGCCCAGCCGGTCCACCAACAGTCCACTCACCGTCTGTCCCGTGACGGTGGCCACGGTGAACAGGGCCACGCCCAGGACTGAGATAGTCAGCCCCTGGCTGAGAACAAAGACCGCCCCGATGGCGCCGGCCAGCAGGTACCAGCGCGGAAACTTCCGGGCACGGATCACCGGAAGCATGGCCGCCAGCCCGGCTCGGCCGCGCGGCATAACGAGCGAAGCCGCGATGATGACCACCAAACCCACGGCGAAGCTGACCAGCGCAGCGGCCAATCCGTCGTCGAGTGTGGCACCCAAGGCCCCGTTGACCCGGCCCTGCACAGGGATGGCCAGCCCAGCGGCAACGGCCAGGGGAACACCAACCAGCGGACTCATATGGGCCCGCGGTGCAGTCCCGGCCTTGTTCTGCGGCATCATGGTGTGTATGAGCTCCAACGAAATTATTGATATTGAAATCCGCGACGACGTCATCCGATTGGGCCAACTGCTGAAATTGGCCTCCCTAGTGGAGGACGGCGTGGAAGCGACCGAGCTCATCAAGAACGGACTGGTAAAGGTCAACGGCGAAATCGACGAGCGCCGCGGGCGCCAGCTGCGCGCCGGCGACACCGTCACGGTGAACGGCGAAACAGTCCGGATCGCCGTCCGCGGCTAAGCAACTGCTGCCCGGTGCCCGCTACTTTGCGGCGGGCACCGTCATGGCCAGGAATTCCTTCACATGGGCCATTTCCTGGGCATTGATGCCGTGCCAGATCCCCGTGTAGAGGACCTTGGTGATCTTGGAGTGTCCGCGCAGCCACGTGTTGGTGTACTCGACAGCGGCCTCCGGGATCACCGGATCGGCCTGGTCGCGTCCCCAGAAGACGGGGATCTTAGCCTCGGCCAGCACTTCGTCCTGGAAGAACGGATCACCGTCGGCATCCACCACAAAACCTGAGAGCCCGACGACGGCGGCATAGTCCGAGGGGCGGTGGCGGGCCAGTGAGGTGGCCATGCACATGCCCTGGGAGAAGCCCAGCAGCGAGACCGAGCTGTGGTCCCCCTTGACGGTGTCGATCCAGGCGGCCGTCTCCTCGGTGGCGGTCTTCACGGTGTCCAGCGAGTAGCTGACATCCGCGCGCAGCGGGAACCAGGCAAAGCCCGGGCCAGCCTGCTCGCCGGCGCGCACCGAGGCGATGGTGAACTCCTCCGGCAGCATCTCCACCAGACCAAAGAGGTCCGCCTCGTTGGAGCCGTAGCCGTGCAGCAGCACCAGCAGCGGCGTCCCCTTCCGCTCGGCCTCAGGTTTGGACCAGAGGACGGTGGGCGCGGTTTCCGTTGCGGTGTTAGTCATGGGTCCATCTTTTCATGGTCTTGGCAACCGGTGGTCGGACCCGTCGGGGCCCCGACGCTTCCCCAGCCCGGTGATTGAGCGAAGCCGAAACCCAGCGGACGCTGTCCGGGCCCGCTGAGACCCCACCTGCCCTCCCGCGCGGCTGGCCGGGCCCGTCGAGGCTCCGCTGCCCGCTCGCGCCGCTGGCCGGGTCCGTCGAGGCCCCCGGCGCCGTCCCGTGCGGGTGGCCGGGCCTGCCAAGGCGGTCGAGACCCTGCACCGATCCGCTGGCCGTGACCGTCGAGGCCACCTGCCGCGCATGTTCCGCTGCCGGCCGCCGGGCCTTCACCCGCCGCCTGCCGCCTGGGTCCGCCGGGCCGAGTGGATCCTGCCCGCCCGGCGGTCGCCGCGGATCGTGCTCACCCTGCGCCGGCGTGGTGGAAGGCGTTGCGCAGCGGCCGCCGGAGCGGATCGATCGACAACGGTGGCAGAAACCACGGCATGCCATGGATGCTCTCGACCTCCCAGCCGGTGTGGTGCACCAGATGGTGGTGGTACGTGCACAACAGCACACAATTCTCCACCGAGGTCTCCCCACCCTCGGACCAGGGGATGATGTGGTGCGCGTCGGTCCACTGCACGGGCCTGTCGCAGCCCGGAAACGCGCACCCTTTGTCCCTGATGACCAGGGCCCGCCGGATCGTGGGGGTGACCAGGCGCTGGGACCGGCCCACGTCCAGGACCTCCCCGTCGGCGCCCAGGACGGCGGGGATGACCCCGGCGTCGCAGGCCGCCCGCCGGACCGCAGTGATGGGGATCGGCCCGGTGTGGGCCACGGTGGCGGACCCGGACCCGGCCGTCAGGTCGGCCAGGGTCATGGTGATGAACAGCTGCGGGCGCAGGCCCCCGTTGTCCGGGAGCGTGTCCGTGCGCGAGGCCAGGCGGACGCAGTCCAGCAGGGCGTGCAGGAGCAGCTGCGGGCGGGGGCGTTGGGCGGCCAGCAGCCGCCTCGCCACGTCCGGGTCCAGCCCGGAGTGGTCCATGGCATCGGTGCACCCGTCCGCCTCGATGCACCCGGGGGCGTCCAAGGCGGCGGGCGTGCCCGCGGCCGGCGGCGGCCCACCGCCCGCCGCACCGCCGCCGTCTGGGGTTCCGACGGCCCAGGCCGGGTGTGCGCCCTGCCCCGGCACCGCCACCACGCCACCGGCACCGCCGGCCTCGGCCACGATGCCGGCCAGGGTGCGCGGGTTCGTGCCCGTGCCGATCGCGGCCATCAACTCCTCATACGAGAGCTGGGTCAAATGCCCCTCGAACCGGACCAGACCCCGCCGGGGATGCCCGAAGTGGATGCCTTCCTTGGCCAGCAGCTCCGCCTCGGTGGGCTCGGACCCGTCCGGGTCCAGATGGGCCAGGATCCTGCGTGCGCACCGGGCCAAAAAGTCCGGGGACTCCGTGGCCGCCACCGCGGCCAGGCGGGCCTCGACCTCCTCCAGCTCCGAAGCCGTGATCCGCCCGCCGGCGGCCAGGTGGGCGGCGTCGGTGACGGCCCGCGAGGCGGCCAGGGCGGCCTCGGCCGAACACGCCCCGGACAGGAACGCGGCGCCCAGCACGGGCTGGCGGGCCGGGGACACGGCCAGCGTGATCGGATCCGTGGCGGGCAGGAACGCAGTGGCGAGGACGAGGCGTTTGGCCGCCTCGGCCGCGGAGAGCTGCAGGACCTGGCGGAGCATCGCGACCGGGGTCGCGGCCCCGGCCTCCCGGTACCGGCCCGCCAGGGTGCGGGCGGAGATTTCGCCGGCGCACTGGACCTTGAAGGCGTCCAGGCGGCGGGAGAGGGTCTCCAGCTGGGCGGCGAGCTCCACCAGGCCGTGGTCGCCCAGCAACCCCAGGCCAAGGACGTCCGGGCCGCAGGAGGAATCCCCCACGCCGCCGTCCGCATCATTGGAGTCGGTTCCAGCACCCGCCGGATGCGTCGCGGCGAGGTAGGCAAGGGCGATGATCCGGCGGGCGTGCCCACCGGCCCTGCGCCCCGAAGCGTCGGGGGAATACGCCGTCGTACTCATACACATATTCTAACTAGTGGCAAATTCATCGAAGCTGGTCGAATGTATGCGCCGAACCAAACGCCCGCCTGCGGGGCCTGTGGAGGGATCGGCCAGCACCGACGGCCCGTTCAGCGCCCGGACCAGAACGCCGGCAGCAGGCCGCGGACGGCCACCATCAAGCCACACAAGGCCTGCATCCATGAGCAAAACCACAGCATTGCCATCAACGTCCCGGGACGCATTGCTGGCGCATGTTACCGATCAGTAGCAGTATGGAATGGTGACAGATCAACAGACACCTGAAACAACAAGCCTCGAATCCCGGGTGGAGCACACCCATCCCTGGAGCCGCTATGTGGCCATGGGCGATTCCTTCACGGAGGGCATCGGCGATCCCGAAGCCACCAGTCCGGGCGGCCACCGCGGCTGGGCGGACCGCCTGGCCGAGGAGCTCAGCCGGACCCACCCGGACTTTGCCTACGCCAATCTGGCCATCCGCGGCCGGCTGCTGGGCCAGATCCTCGCCGAGCAGCTGGAGCCGGCGCTGGCCCTCAAACCCGATTTGATCAGCATCTCCGCCGGCGGCAACGACCTGATCCGCCCCGGTTCGGACCCGGATGCGCTGGCCGAACAGTTGGATGTGGCAGTGGGCAGGATGGCCGACGCCGGCGCCACGGTTCTGCTCTTCAACGGCCCCGACATCCGCGACACGCCGGTGCTGGGCATGATCCGCGGCAGGGTTGCCATCTATAACGAGAACATCCGCACCATCGCGGCCCGGCACGACGCCGTCGTCGCCGATATGTGGTCCCTGCGCGAGCTCACGGACGCGCAGATGTGGGCGGATGACCGTTTGCACTTTTCTCCGCTGGGGCACCACACCATCGCGACCATGGCGTTGAACGCGCTCAATGTGCCCCACACCCTCGAGCCGTTCTCCCCCAGCCCGATGCCGCCGCGGCCGTGGCGCGCTGCACGCGCCGAAGATCTGGTCTGGGCACGCGAATTCCTGGTGCCGTGGGTGCTGCGGCGGGTCCGCCACCAGTCCTCCGGCGACGGCATCAGCGCCAAGCGCCCCACCCCCGGCCCGGTGTTCGAAAGCGGCATGCCGCCCGGCGCCGGCGTCTAGACCCGCAACGCAAACTGGGGCGCAGAAACTGCACCGAATCCGCGGATTCTTTACAGTTTCTGCGCCCCAGTTGGGCGGGCTGGCTCAGCCGGGGAAAAAGCTCTTCCGCAGCAGGGTGCCGAGCTGGCCGGTCTCCGTGAGGAAGCCGTCGTGGCCGATGGGCGAATCGATGCTGTGCACCGGCACCTCTCCGGGCAGCGCCGCGGCCAGGGCCCCGGACTGCTCGGGGAAGTAGAGCCTGTCGCTGGTCACGGCCGCCACGAGGAACTCGACGCCGGCCGTAGCTGCCAGCGCGGACTCCAATGGACCCCGCCCGCGGGCGACGTCGTGGCTCATCAGTGCCTCGGTGATGGCGATGTAGCTATTGGCGTCGAAGCGGCCCACCAGTTTGCGCGCCTGGTGGTCGAGGTAGCTTTCCACCTGGTAGCGCTCCGCCGCGGATGCACCGTGGCCCGCCGAACCGCCGGGACCTGCCGAAGCGCCCGACGGCGTCAGCCGCCCGGCGCCGACCGGGTCCTCGCCCGGCTGCGCGCTGCGGCCGAAGCGCACGGCCATCTCCGCCTCGGAGCGGTAGGTGATGTGTGCGATGCGCCGCGCCAGGCCCAGCCCCGCGGTGGGGGCAGCGCCGTCGTAATAGTCCCCGCCGGCAAAGTGCGGGTCCTGGCGGATGGCCAGCACCTGCGCCTGGGCGAAGGCGATCTGCTCGGCCGTGCTGGCCGCGCAGGAGGCCACCACGGCACAGCGCCGAACACGCTCCGGGAAGGTGGCGGCCCATTCCAGCGCCCGCGCACCGCCCATGGACCCGCCGATCACGGCGTACCAGGAGCCGATGCCCAGCAGGTCCGCCAGTTTCGCCTCGGCCGCGACGGAATCGCGGATGGTGGTGAAGGGGAAGCGCGAGCCGTACGGGGTGCCGTCGGCGGCGATCGACGACGGTCCGGTGGTGCCGTAGCAGCCGCCCACAATGTTCACGGCCACCACGAAGAACGTCCCCGTGTCGATGGTGCGGCCCGGTCCAACCAGGCCCTCCCACCAGCCGTCCTCATCCGTTGCGCCGCGGCTGACATGCGTGCTGCCGGTCAGTGCGTGCTGGATCAGGACGGCGTTGGAGGCGTCCGCGTTCAGCGTGCCCCAGGTTTCAAAGGCCAGGGACACTCCCTCCAGCGTTCCCCCAGCCTCCAACGCCAAGGCGCCGATCTGCGCATAGCGGAGCTCGCCGTCGGATGCCGGGCTGGTACCGGGCTGCAGCCCAGCCACGCCGGCGTCGTTCACGCCGTCGACGTTCAAGCTGGCGCTGGACAGCTCGGGCTCGGAGGAAAACACGCCTATGGTTCCCAGGGTCTCGGCAGAAACGCTCACGCGCTCTTGGCGGCCCGGAAGCCGGCCTCGAGGTCTGCCAGGATGTCCGTGATGTTCTCCAGGCCGACGGACAGGCGCACCAGTCCGGGGCGCACACCGGCGACCAGTTGCTGCTCGGCGGTGAGCTGGGCGTGGGTGGTGGACGCGGGGTGGATGACCAGCGAGCGGACGTCGCCGAGGTTGGCCACATGCGAGTGCAGCTCCAGTCCGTCCACGAAGCGCTTGCCGGCCTCGATGCCGCCCTTGATGTCGAAGGCGACGACGGCGCCGGTGCCCTTGGGCCCGTACTTCACGCCGCGCTCGTACCAGGGGCTGGACGGCAGGCCGGCATAGGCGACGGCCTCGACGTCGGCGTGCTGCTCAAGCCAGGTGGCGACGGCGCGGGCGTTCTCCACGTGGCGCTCCACGCGCAGGCTGAGCGTCTCCAGGCCCTGGGCGATGAGGAAGGCGTTGAACGGGGCGACGGCGGAGCCGAGGTCGCGCAGCAGCTGCACGCGGGCCTTGAGGATGTAGGAGAGGTTGGCGCCCAGGGCACCGTCGGCGCCGAGGTCGCGCCCGTAGACCAGGCCGTTGTAGCTCTCGTCCGGGGTGTTGAAGCCGGGGAACTTCTCCGGATCCTTCGTGAAATCGAACTTGCCGCTGTCAACGATCACGCCGGCAATGGCGCTGCCGTGCCCGCCCAGGTACTTGGTGGCGGAGTGGATGACGACGTCGGCTCCCCACTCGATCGGACGGATCAGGTAAGGGGTGGCCAGGGTGTTGTCCACGAGCAGCGGGACACCGGCCTCGTGGGCCACGGTGCTGACACCCTCGATGTCCAGCACGTCCTGGCGCGGGTTGGAGACAACTTCGCCGAAGAACAGCTTGGTGTTGGGGCGGACGGCGTCGCGCCAGTCCTGCAGGTTGTCGGGGTCCGCCACGAAGGTGACCTCGACGCCGAACTTCTTCAGCGTGTGGGCGAACAGGTTGTAGGTGCCCCCGTAGACGCTGGGGCTGGAGACGATGTGGTCCCCGGCCTCGGCAATGTTCAGCACGGCAAAGGTCGCTGCAGCTTGGCCGGAGGAGAGCAGCAGGGCCGCAAGGCCGCCCTCAAGGCTGGCGATTCTTTGCTCGACGGCGTCCTGGGTGGGGTTGCCGATGCGGGTGTAGATGGGGGCCAGCTCGGCGAGGGCGAAGCGGTTGGCGGCGCTCTCGGTGCTGGGGAAGACGAACGACGTCGTCTGGTAGATCGGCAGGGCGCGGGCGCCGGTGGTGGCGTCGGGCTCCTGGCCTACGTGGATCTGACGGGTTTCAAAAGACCAACCGGTGCTCACAAGTGGCTCCTCGAGTTGTGGGCCCGCAAGCTGCACCTCTTGCCCACAACGACACGGGTGGCCCGGCCGGTGGGCCAGGATGCACCTGTGGCCCGCGCTTGCCTTGAGCCGATTGGCCAAGGCCAGGTCTTCACCCGGGGCACCCCACCGCGGTGGAGGGTTGCCGGTCAGCGAGCCGGGGCTTGTCGCTGACACTCATGACCTGCATTCAGTGTGGGAGAGGCCCGCGGCGGGGCGCAAGAATATGACGGTTATGTGACGGTTTGTGCCGTGCCATGTCCGCCGGCGCCTGCGCCCCGTGCCGCAGCCCGCTGCCGCTGCCCGCTGCCGCTGCCCGCTGCCCTTGAGACGGCGCTAGACGGCGTCGTCGAGCCTCAGCGTCAGGGAGATCCGCTTGCGCTCCGGCTCCACCGCCAGCACCTTGACCTTGACGACGTCGCCGGATTTGACCACATCGCGGGGGTCGTTGATGCGCCGGGTGCTCATTGCGGAAATGTGGATCAGACCGTCCTGGTGGACGCCGATGTCCACGAAGGCACCGAAGGCTGCCACATTGGACACCGTTCCCTCCAGCACCATGCCGGCGCGCAGATCGGTGATCTTCTCCACGCCCTCGGCGAAGCTGGCGGTGGCGAAGCGAGGGCGCGGGTCGCGGCCGGGCTTGGGCAGCTCCGCCAGGATGTCCACCACAGTGGGCAGCCCGAAGGCGCCGTCCACGAAGCGGGCCGGGTCCAGAGCGGCGACGGCGGCGGCCCCTGCACCGGGGGCCTTGGCCCCCGCTGCGGCGAGGATCTTCCGGGCCACGGGGTAGGCCTCGGGGTGGATGCTGGAGGCGTCCAGCGGCTCCGCTCCCCCGGTGATCCGCAGGAAGCCGGCGCACTGTTCGAAGGCCTTGGCGCCAAGCCGCGGCACCTTTTTCAGCGCCGCCCGGCTGGCAAAGGGGCCGTGTTCATTGCGGTACGCCACGATGTTTTCGCTCAGCAGCGGGCCGACGCCGGCCACCCGGGCCAGCAGCGCCGGGGAGGCCGTATTGACGTCCACGCCCACCGCATTCACGCAGTCCTCGACGACGGCGTCCAGGGCGCGGTCCAGCCGGGCCGGGGTGAGATCGTGCTGGTACTGGCCCACGCCGATGGACTTGGGCTCGATCTTCACCAATTCCGCCAGCGGATCCTGCAGTCGGCGGGCGATCGACACGGCCCCGCGAAGGGAGACGTCCATGCCGGGCAGCTCCGCCGATGCCAGGGCGGAGGCGGAATAGACGCTGGCGCCGGCCTCGGAGACCACCACCTTGGCGGGCTGGGCGGCGCCGGGGGCACCGCCGTCGTGCTTCTTCAGCTCGGCCAGCAGCGCCGCGGCCAGTCTGTCCGTTTCACGGGAGGCCGTGCCATTGCCGATGGCCACCAGCTCCACGCGGTGCTTTTTGGACAGGGCCACGAGTTTGGCGAGGGCCTCGTCCCAGCGCTTGGCCGGGGCATGCGGGTAGACCGTATCGGTGGCGACCACCTGGCCGGTGCCGTCCACGACGGCGACCTTGACCCCCGTGCGCAGGCCCGGATCCAGCCCCAGGGTGGCCCGGTTGCCGGCCGGTGCGGCCAGCAGGACGTCGCGCAGATTGGCCGCGAAGACCGCCACGGCCTCCTCCTCGGCAGCGGCAAAGAGCCGCCCCCGGGCCTCGGTGGCCAGGCGGGCCAGCAGCCGCGTGCGCCAGGCCGCCTCCACGCTGCCCATCAACCACTCGTCGGCCGCCCGGCCGCGCGGGGATACGCCCAGCGAGCGGGCGACGGCGCGTTCGTACCAGCCCCGGGCCTCGGCCAGCACCTCGGCATCACGCGGATCGGCCTCGGCGATGTCCAGGGCCAGCACGCCGTCGGCCTCGCCGCGCAGCAGGGCAAGCACCCGGTGCCCGGGCAGGCGGTTCAGCGGCTGGACAAAGTCCAGATAGTCCTTGAATTTGGCGGCGGCATCCCCGCCGGGCGCGCCCGGAACACCGGCCTTGGCGCCGGGTTTGGGGCGCGAGCGCAGCCGCCCACCCTTCCACAGCCGGGTGCGCAGCTCGGATGCCAGCACCGTGTCCTGGGCGGCACGCTCGATCAGGATGGCCCGGGCCCCGGCCAGGGCGGCCCCGGCGTCGTCCACGCCGTGCTCCGCATTGCGGTAGCGGGCGGCGGTGGCCTCCGGGTCGCGGTGCGGCTCCTTCAGCAACGCGTCCGCCAGCGGCTCCAGCCCCGCCTCGCGGGCAGACTGGGCCTTGGTGCGGCGGGTGGATTTGAAGGGGAAGTACAGCTCCTCCAGTTCCGTCTTCGTGGCCGCGGCGAGCACGGCGGCGCGCAGGGCGGGGGTCAGCTTCCCCGCCGCCTCGATGCCCTCCAACACGGCGCGGCGGCGGTCTTCGAGCTCGCGCAGATACCTCAGGCGTTCGGACAGCGTGCGCAGCTGGGCATCATCCAGCGTGCCGGTGGCTTCCTTGCGGTAGCGGGCGATGAAGGGCACCGTGGCCCCGCCGTCAAGAAGGGCGACGGCGGCCCGCACCTGGTCGGGGCGCACTCCCAGCTCGGCGGCGATGGCCCGCTCCAGGGCATCCGGCCCCTGCCGTTCCGGCTTCCGTTCCTCCTGCTTCACAGGGTCCGCCGCAGCGCCGGGGCTGCGTCCGCCGGGGCGTGGGTCGGTGCGCGGCGCAGGGCTGCTGGGGCGCGAAGGGATCGGGGCTGCGGGATGCGAAGTCACCGTGCCATTGTCCCGCACACATCAGGCAATTTGACCCGCCGGACGGCAGCCTCTGTCGTCAATTATGACGATTGAACTGACGTCCTATGACGATAAGGGGGCCCTAAGTCGAGACGTACTTCACAAAGTGCCAAGATGAAGCCATGCGCATGGATCATGTTTCTTACGCCTGTGAATCAGATGGACTGGCAGCAACCGCTGGACGGATTGCCGATGCCCTTGGAGTCGAAGCGGTGCGTGGAGGCGTGCACCCGCGCTTCGGCACCCGCAATATGATCATCCCCCTCACGGACCACCACTATGTGGAGGTCGTGGAGTGCCTGGACCACCCGGCGTCGGACAAGGCGCCCTTTGGCCAGGCCGTGCGGGCCCGTTCGGCAGCCGGCGGCGGCTGGATGGGCTGGTGCGTGGCGGTGGATGACCTTACCCCCTTCGAAGAGCGCCTCGGCCGCAGCGCCGTCCCCGGCAACCGCAAGTTCCCCGACGGCCAGGAGTTGATCTGGCAGCAGATCGGCATCAAGGGCCTCATCGCGGACCCGCAGGTGCCGTACATGCTCAAGTGGGAGGGCAATCCCGAGCTGCACCCCTCGCTGGCCCGCGAGTCCAATGTCCGTCTGGCCTCCCTGACCATTGCCGGCAGCGCCGAGCGCGTCACCGAATGGCTGGGCGAACCGGTGGAGAAGCCGCTGGAGGACGTCAAGGTCGAGTGGATCGCCCCGCGCGGCACGCCCGGCATCATGAGCGTCACCTTCGAAACCCCCAACGGTCCGGTCACCATCTAATACCGGCCCACCTATCAACTGTGCGACAGCACGTGTCGTTATGGACGCCCATAGCGACACGTGCTGTCGCACAGTTTTTGTTTAACCGAATCCCAGCAAGGGGCCGGCGGTGAAGGCGGCGATGTCCAGCAGGGCGTGGGCGATGACCAGCGGGGCCAGGCGCCCCCAGCGCTTGTAGACCCAGCAGAACACCAGGCCCATGAGGAAGTTGCCCAGGAACGGCCCCAGCCCCTGGTACAGGTGGTAGCTGCCGCGCAGCAGGGAGCTGGCCAGCACGGCAACCCAGGGCGCCCACCCCAGCTTCTCCAGCCGGTTCAGCAGGTACCCCACCACGATGATTTCCTCCACCAGGGCGTGCCGGATGGCGGAGAGCACCAGCACGGGGATGGTCCACCAGTGCGCGTCGAGGGCGCTGGTGATGATCTCGGTGGTGACACCCATGGCCCGGCCCGCGGCGTAGAGCCCCAGCGAGGGCAGCCCCATGGCCAGCATCAGTCCGATCCCCCACAGCACATCGCGCACGGGCTTGTCCGCCGTGAAGCCGAGCACCGTGAAGGCGGATTTTCCGGGCTGCCAGAGCAGGTAGAGCACCAGCGCCACCGGCACCAGTGCAAAGCCGATGTCCAGCAGCTGGTAGATGAGGTCAAAGACCTCCCGGCTGCTGCGCACGGGGTTGAGCGTGGAGGTGCCCTCGGCCAGCGGCGCCCGCGTGGCCTTGTCCAGCAGCTGGACCACCGAATAGACGGCCGACTGCCCCAGCGAGAGGCCCAGGACAATCCACAATTGGGCACGCAGCCGGGTTCGGGTTTCAGTCATGGATCCATCCTGCCCGGTCGCAGCGTCTGGGACCGTTAGGCTGGCGTCCATGACCGCTCCCCGCCAGATCATCATGGTCCGCCACGGACAGTCCATGGCCAATGTGGACCAGACGCTGTACAACAGGGTTCCCGACTACCGGATCCCCTTGACGGAGCTGGGCGTGCAGCAGGCCAAGGCCGCCGGGGAGAGGATCCGCCGCCAGCTCGACGGCGGGCAGGTGTGCGTCTACGTCTCGCCCTATCTGCGCGCCTACCAGACTCTTGAGGCGCTGAATCTGGGCGATTCCGTGGAGCGCATCATCGAGGAGCCCCGGCTGCGGGAGCAGGACTGGGCCAATTTCCAGAACCCGGCCGACATCGCGGACCAGCGCGAGCTGCGCAACGCCTATGGACACTTCTTCTACCGCTTCCGCGACGGCGAATCCGGCTCGGATGTGTTCGACCGGGTCTCCTCGTTCATGGAGACGCTGTACAGACATTGGGACAAACCGCTCTACGCCCCCAACACGCTGCTGGTCACCCACGGATTGACCATGCGGCTGTTCTGCATGCGCTGGTTCCACTGGTCCGTGGAGTACTTCGAATCGCTGAACAACCCCGGCAATGCCGAGGTGCGCACGCTGCTGCGGGCGGGCCGGCGCTACGAGCTGGATGCCCCGTTCGACCAATGGTCCCCGACGCCGCTGGGCCAGACGGTGCTGGACGCCCCCCACCGGGATTGGTAAAGGGACTGGTAGACGGGTTGGCAGGCAGATCGGCAGGCCCACCGGCAGCCGGTCCGCTGCCGGCCAGCGGGACGCGGCTCCTCCATAAGGCGCGCATTACGTCATGTTGATCTGGCTTAATTCGCGCATAGGGCTTGAGTAAGGATAGCCTTGGCTCGGCTTGGAGAGCTCTCCGGCCTTGATCTTTTCCACAGATGCCGGAGTACTCGGTGCTTGCAACACTGGTGATTGGCCTGCGCGAAGGCCTCGAAGCCGCCCTGATCGTCGGCATGATTGCCGCCTTCCTCCGCCGCAACGGCGCCTCTCTGGCCCCGATGTGGATAGGTGTCGGCGCGGCCGCGGTGCTCAGCGCCGTCGTCGGACTGGTGCTTGAACTCGTCTCCGCCGCCCTCCCCCAGGCCCAGCAGGAGGGGATGGAGTCCATCATCGGCCTGGTGGCCGTGGGCATCGTGACCTTCATGATCGTCTGGATGGCCAAGAACGCCCGTTCCATGAAATCCGAGGTGGAATCGCATGCCGCCAACGCACTCGGCGGGGGATCGGCCCTGGCCCTGGCCTCGATGGCCTTCCTTGCCGTGCTGCGCGAGGGCATCGAAACGGCCGTCTTCCTGGTGGCCGCATTCCAGTCATCCGTCGACCCGATGCTCGCCGGCGCCGGCGCTGTGCTGGGCCTGGTCCTCGCCGCCGCGGCCGGCTACGGACTCTACCGTGGTGGCATCAAACTGAATCTGGCCAAATTCTTCAAGGCCACCGGTGTCTTTCTGGCCTTCGTCGCCGCCGGACTGGTGATGAAATCCCTCCGCACCGCCCACGAAGCCGGGTGGATCACCCTCGGCCAAGGCGCCACGGTGGACCTTTCCTGGCTGGCACCCAATGGCTCCTGGCAGGCGGCACTGCTCACGGGCGTTCTGGGCATTCCGTCCGACCCCCGCGTGATTGAAGTCCTGGGCTGGCTGCTCTATCTGCTGCCCGTGCTGTATTTCATCCTCGCCCCGCGCGGCTGGCGCCCCTCCCCCGCCAACGCGCAGCGGGCCAAATTCGCCACGGCCGGCGCCCTGGCCGGAGCTGCCGCCGTCCTGGCCATCGCCGCACCGCTGCTGGCCCCGCAGCCGGCCGTTGCCGGCACCGCCACGGGCACAGGCACGACGGCGGTGGTGGACGACGCCGGGAAATCCTACGGCACACTGTCCCTGGACCGCGGAACCCTGCAGCTCTCGCTGGACACGGCCGGGCGCACCACCACCTTCGACCTCGCCGCAGCGGACCACCACACGGTGGGCCATCTGGGCACCACCGCCACGGAGTATTCGCTCCCTGTGCAGCAGACGGATTCCGGCCCCGCCAGCCTGGACCGCACGGCGTTGGCCGCCCTCAACGGCGGCCGCCTGCCGGTGGGCATCGGCGGCCAGAACAATCCAGGCCCGTTCGACGCCGCCTGGAGCCATGACATGAAGCTCACCGTCTGGCTCGCCGGCACGGAACTGCTCGACGCCGCCAGCGCCGGCAGCACCACCGCCACCCTCAGCGGCGGCGGACTTCCCACCGCGCGCACGGTGGTCCTGCCCAGCCCGGATGCCTGGACCGTCCCGGCGGCATCGTCCGCCGCTGCGGCCCAGGCCCTGGCCTTGTCGGCGGGGGTGCGCAATGAACTGCCGCTGTGGCATTTGTGGCTCCCCGCCGTCCTGGCCGCTGCAGCCCTCCTCTTCGCGGCCGTGGCATTCCGCCAGGGCCGTCGTCCGGCACCCCACACAGCTTCGGCCCCCAGCGCGTCCCACGCGCGCAGCGGACGCACCCCCATCGCAGCATCAGACAACCGTTCCCTTTCGTCCCAGCAAGTGAAGGACCTTTCATGATCTCCACCCCGCGCAAGCGCACCACAGCCCTCCTCGTCGCCGGACCCGCCCTGGCGGCGATGGTTCTGGCCGGCTGTTCGGGAACCACGGGCGCCACGGGCACGGGCGCCGCCGGCGGCGGCGCGCCCGTCGCCAACGGCACGGCCGCGGTGAGCGTCTCCGTCAAGAACGTGGACGGCAAGGACCAGTGCGTTCCCGACTTCACCTCGGCCCCGGCGGGGCCCGTGACTTTCAACATCTCCAACAAGGACGCCTCCGGTGTCAGCGAGGTGGAGCTGCTGTCCGACAAGCGCATCCTGGGCGAGCGCGAGAACGTCATCCCGGGCCTGAAGCCCGTCAGCTTCACCGTCACCCTCTCTGGCGGCAGCTACCAGCTGTACTGCCCCGGCGCCGGCACCGAATACACCCCCTTCACCGTCACGGGCAACAGCACCGCCGCCGCCAGCAACGGCACCACGGACCTGCTGGCCGCCGGCACCGCCGGCTACGGCGGCTACGTCTCCGGCCAGGTGGCCAGCCTGGTGGAGGCCGTCGCCGCCCTGAAGACCGCCGTCGACTCCGGCGATGTCACGGCCAGCCAGAAGGCCTACGCAGCCGCCCGCCCGTTCTACGAGCGCATCGAGCCCGTGGCCGAGAGCTTCCCCGAGCTGGACCCGGCGCTGGACCTGCGCATCGCCGACGTCGAGCCGGGCGCCGAGTGGACCGGCTTCCACCCGCTCGAGCGGGACCTTTTCGAAACCAAGGCCATCACCGATTCCACGAAGGCCCTGGCGGCCGGTCTGGTGGAGAACGTCGGCAAGCTGCAGAAGGAAACCACCGGTCTTCAGTACAAGGCCGAGGAACTGGCCAACGGCGCCAGCGGCCTGCTGGAGGAGGTCCAGTCCTCCAAGATCACCGGCGAGGAGGAGGCCTACTCCAAGCTTGACCTGCTGGACTTCGGCGCCAACGTTGAGGGCTCCCAGCAGGCCTTCGAGTACCTCAAGCCCGCCCTCGTGGTGATCGACGCCGATCTGGTGAAGACCATCTCCGCCCAGTTCGACACCGTCACGGCAGCACTGGAAGACTACAAGGACGCCAACGCCATCGGTGGCTGGAAGCCGTACACGGAGGAGCTCAAGGCCTCCGACGCCACCAAGCTGACCCAGCTGATCCAATCCCTGCAGGATCCGCTGTCCAAGATTGCTGCGAAGGTGGCGGCGGTCTAATGGCTGCCTCGACTCCTTCGAAGGACGGCGTCTCGCGCCGCGGATTCCTCCACGGCGCCGGCGGCACGGCCATCATGTCCGCCTCGGCGGGTCTGGTGGCGGGCACCGCCGTCGGCGCAATCGGCGCCTCCGCTGTGCTGGCCGGCGACGCCGCACACGCTGCCACGAGCGGTGGACCCACGGGCATCGCCGCCCTGGGCGCTGCGCAGTCCCAGCTGGCCTATCCCTTCTATGGCGAGCACCAGAGCGGCATCGCCACCCCTCCGCAGGACCATTTGGTGTTCATGTCCTTCGACATGACGGGCAAGAGCCGCACGGATCTGCAATTGGTGCTGGCCAAGTGGAGTGCCGCCATGGCGGAGATGACAGCAGGAAAAGCCATCGGCGCCACGGAACCCGGCCGCGAACAGGCCATCCCCGTGGACACGGGCGAGGCCACCGGGATGGGTCCGCAGGGGCTGACGTTGACCCTTGGATTCGGCCCCTCGCTCTTCGACGACCGTTTCGGGTTGGAAAAGTTCAAGCCAGCCAATTTCGCGGACCTCCCCGCCATGGCGGGCGAATCCCTGCAACCCCAGTTCACCGGGGGTGATCTGTGCATCCAGGCCTGCGCCTACGATCCGCAGGTGGCCTACCATGCGATCCGCAACCTGGCCCGCATGGCCCGCACCCAGGTCAAGACCCGCTGGACGGTGCTGGGCTTCGGCCGGGCCTCGGCCGGCGCCAACCAGCAGACGCCGCGCAACCTCATGGGGTTCAAGGACGGCACCCGCAACATCACCACCGCCGAGGACATGGCGGAGCATGTGTGGACGGGTGAGGAAACCGGCCAGTCGTGGATGAACGGCGGCACCTATCTGGTGGCCCGGAAAATCCACATGATGATCGAAACCTGGGACACCGATTCCATTGGCGACCAGCAGAGCATCTTCGGCCGCACCAAGCATGAGGGCGCCCCGCATTCCGGCAAGCTGGAGCATGACGTCCCGGACTTTGCAGCAAAGGGCGCCGACGGCGAACCGGTGATCGCCGCCGACTCGCACATTGCCCTGGCCGCCCACGAGAACAACAATGGCGTGAAGATCCTGCGCCGCGGCTACAACTTCACCGACGGGCTGGACAGTGTGGGCCGGCTGGATGCCGGGCTGTTTTTCCTCAGCTTCCAGAATGATCCGGCCAATTTTGTTGCGCTGCAGCGCCGGCTCGGCTCCTCCGACAGGTTGAACGAGTACATCCGCCACGTCGGCTCCGCCGTCTTCGCCGTCCCCGCCGGCCTGCCCGCCGCCGGCAGCTACTACGGCCAGGAGTTCTTCGCCTAGGGGCATTGACGGGTGCCGGCGGTGGAATTAGGATTCCGAATGGCAAGATCTTGCTTCTGCATCATGGAAGAAGCGCACCGCCCGGCCCCTGCCGCCGGCGGACCGCAGCCGATGCACCCACCCCACAACCCTTTCGGGAGACATCCATGACCACCCAACTCGCACCGGGAGCGACAGCCCCGGCCTTTGAACTGTCCGACGCCACCGGGGCCACGATTGCACTCTCCGACTTCCAGGGGACCAATGTTGTGGTGTATTTCTACCCCAAGGCCGCGACCCCCGGCTGCACCACTGAAGCCTGCGATTTCCGCGACAGCCTCGCCAGCCTCAAATCGGCGGGGTACTCGGTTCTTGGCATCTCGCCGGACCCGGCGGACTCTCTGCAGGCCTTCACTGCCGAGCACGGACTCAACTTCCCCCTGCTCTCGGACGAGGGCAGCGCCGTCGCGGCTGCCTACGGCGCCTGGGGCGACAAGGTGGTCAACGGCGAGACGGTGCAGGGCGTGCTGCGGACGACTGTGGTGATCGACGACGGCGGCCAGGTGGTCTCCGCGGAATACAGCGTCGCGGCAGAGGGCCACGTCCGGCGGCTGCGGGAGTCCTTGGGCCTTTCCTAGGCCTTTCCTAGGCCATTCCCGGGCCCCCTTCCGGCCCGCGCCGCACAAAGCGCCGCACAGCGCGCCGCAGAACGTCCGCTGCGGCCCCCATCCACCGGCGGGGGCCGCAGCGCCGCACGCCCATTCCACCCCTGGGGCGCCTCCAACCAGGCCCCCAAAAAGGGCCTCCAGCCCCTTGGATCTTGCACTTTGCGGGACCTTGGATAAATTAGTGCTTGACAAGTGGATTGTGATCGGGTTCACTATTACACATACTGAAATAACAGTTCCACGATACGAAACCTTGACCAACCAGAGTCAGCCGAGTCCCAGGACCGGCCGTTCCGTATAGCCCACGCCGTGGATGCCAGTATCTGTCGCAAGGAACACCATGTTGCTTGAACAATGCAACGAGGCCGCGCGTGTGGAGCTGGAAAAAGTGCTCCGACCCTGCCTCGATATCCAACGGTGGATCGATGGGATCATCGATGACCGCCCCTATTCGAGCCGGGAAGCACTTCTCGACTCCGCCAGGATCGCTGCAGATCCCTTCACGATCCCCGAGATCGAATCGGCCCTGGCGCACCACCCCCGGATCGGCCAGAAGGCTGCCGGCACCTCCACGGAGGCCAAACTGTCTGCAGCGGAGCAGGCACGGGTCTCCGGCGAGGATCCGGCCATCCTGGCGGCCATCGCCGAGGGGAATGCGGCCTACGAGTCCAAATTCGGCCGGGTCTTCCTGATCCGGGCGGCCGGACGCAGCGCCACGGACATCCTGGGCTCGCTCAACAAGCGCCTGGAGAATCCACCCGAGGTTGAACTGGCCGTCGTGGCCCAGCAGCTTCGCGAGATTGCCGTCCTGCGCCTGGAAGGAGCGGTGGCCGCATGAGCGTTTCGCATGTGACCACCCACATTCTGGACACCTCCTCCGGCAAGCCCGCGGCGCGTGTCGCCGTCGAGCTTTTCGCCGCCGATGGCACCACCTGGACGCACCTTGCGGCCGGGGTGACCAACGACGCCGGCCGGATCCCCGAGCTGGGACCTGAGGTCCTGGCGCCGGGCACCTACCAACTGCGTTTCGGCACCGGAGCCTATTTTGCCCGCACTGCCACGGAAACGTTCTTCCCCGAGGTCGTCCTGACCTTCACCGTTACAGCCGGCGAGGACCACTACCATGTCCCGCTGCTGCTGAGCCCCTTCTCCTACTCCACATATCGAGGCAACTAATCATGAGCGAAAACAGCAAGATCATCCTGGGCGCCAACCAGTACGGCAAGGCGGAGGTCCGCCTCGTCAAGGTCACCCGCAACACGGACCGCCACGAGATCGAAGACCTCAACGTCACCTCCCAGCTGCGCGGCGACTTCACCGACGCCCACCTCACGGGCGACAACGCCCATGTGGTGGCCACCGACACCCAAAAGAACACGGTCTACGCCCTGGCCCGCGACGGCGTGGGCTCGCCCGAGGCGTTCCTGCTGCGCCTGGCGGACCACTTCACCTCCAGCTTTGACTGGGTTTCCGGTGGGCGCTGGGAGGCCGAGTCGTACTCCTGGGACCGCATCCAGGCCGGCGGCGTCGGCCACGACCACTCCTTCGTCCGCAACGGCCAGGAGGTCCGCACCGCCGTCGTCGTCAAGGACGGCGACCAGACGCATGTCATTGCCGGGCTCAAGGACCTCACCGTCCTGAAGACCACGCAATCGGGCTTTGTCGGCTACCCGAAGGACCAGTACACCACCCTGGCCGAGACCACCGACCGGATCCTGGCCACCGACGTCTCCGCCCGGTGGCGCTTCAACACCACGGACGTCGATTTCAACAAGTCCTACTCGGATGTGAAGGCGCTGCTGCTGGAAGGGTTCACGGAGCGGTACTCCCACGCCCTGCAGCAGACCCTCTTCGACATGGGCCAGAAGGTCCTGCTGGCGCACCCGGAGATTGAAGAGATCAAGTTCTCCATGCCCAACAAGCACCACTTCCTGGTGGACCTCTCCCCGTTTGGACTGGACAACCCCAATGAGGTCTTCTACGCCGCCGACCGCCCCTACGGCCTGATCGAGGCTACTGTGCTGCGCGAGGATGCCCCCGACGCGGGCAACGCCTGGGACGGCATCGCCGGCTTCTGCTAAACGTCATGACGAGTGGGCACCCGCCGCTGCGCGGGTGCCCACCATCCGTCGACCCATTCAGCGGTACCGGGACCGCCGCCGTCGGCGTGCCCAAGGACAAGGAGGTCCTCAAAAATGCCTAAATCACCCCGCACCACCATAGCTGTAGACACACATCGTCCCGAGGACGAACGGCTGCCCATCGCCACCAGCTTCACCTACGGTTTCCAGCACGTGCTCACCATGTATGGCGGCATCATTGCCGTGCCCCTGATCATCGGCCAGGCGGCAGGGCTGAACAAGGAGGACATCGGCGTCCTCATCGCCGCAGCCCTGTTCATGGGCGGGGCGGCGACCCTGCTGCAGACCATTGGCATACCGTTCTTCGGCTCAAAGCTCCCGCTGGTGCAGGGCGTCTCGTTCGCCTCCGTCTCCACCATGGT
Organism: Arthrobacter sp. 35W; assembly: GCF_000482545.1. GTDB lineage: Bacteria > Actinomycetota > Actinomycetes > Actinomycetales > Micrococcaceae > Specibacter. The sequence goes on along the minus strand of NZ_KI519454.1, from coordinate 487,183 downwards.
CGCCATCGTGGGCGGCGGCGGAATCCGGGCCGTCTTTGGCGCAGTGATCGTCTCGGCCGCCGTCGGCCTGTTGATCGCCCCGCTGTTCTCCAAGATCGTCAGGTACTTCCCGCCCGTGGTCACCGGCAGCGTCATCACCGTCATCGGCCTCTCGCTGATGCCGGTGGCCGCGAACTGGGCCATGGGCGGGAACAAGAAGGCTGCCGACTACGGCAGCGTGTCCAACATTGCCCTGGCCGGCATCACCCTGGTCGTCGTGCTGCTGCTGAGCAAGCTGGGCAGCTCCACCATTTCCCGGCTGTCCATCCTGCTGGCAATGGTCATCGGCACCCTCATCGCCGTCGCCATGGGCAAGGCGGACTTCTCCAACGTGGGCAACGGCGCCGTCTTCGAGCTGCCCATGCCCTTCCACCTGGGCCTGCCGACCTTTGATCCGGCGGCCATCGTCTCCATGCTCATCGTGGTGCTGGTGATCCTGACGGAGACCACCGCCGACATTCTGGCTGTGGGCTCGATCGTGGGCACCAAGGTCGATTCCAAGCGCATCGCCGCGGGTCTGCGGGCGGACATGGCCTCCAGCCTTGTCTCCCCCATCTTCGGCTCCTTCACCCAGAGCGCCTTCGCCCAAAATGTGGGGCTCGTGGCCGTGACAGGCATCAAGAGCCGCTTTGTGGTGGCCTCCGGCGGCGTGATCCTGGTTGCTCTGGGCCTGCTGCCCATCCTGGGGCGCGTGGTGGCGGCCGTGCCGCTGTCCGTGCTCGGCGGCGCCGGGCTGGTGCTGTTCGGCACCGTGGCCGCCAGCGGCATCCGCACCCTGGGCCAGGTGGACTACCGCAACAATATGAACCTGATCATCGTGGCGGCCTCCGTGGGCTTTGGCATGCTGCCCATCGCCGCCCCGGCCTTCTACGACCAGTTCCCCGTCTGGTTCGCCACGATCTTCCACTCCGGGATCTCCTCGGCAGCGGTCATGGCGATCCTGCTGAACCTGCTGTTCAACCACCTCAAGCGTGGCACCCCGGAGAACCCTTCAGTTTTTGCCGCCGGCACAGACCGGCAAATCACCGCCGAGCTCCTCGAATGCCTTCGCCACGGCGACCGCTGCGAGGATGGCCGGCTGGTTGACGCCGACGGCAAGGAAATACGTGTCGTGGAGGATCCCTCCACGGCGCACTAGAACCAGTAGTCGACGACTGGATCTGCACTGGGGCGGCGCCCCCTCCCTCATCTGGGCCGATCGGGGAAGGGACGCCGCTCCAGTGTTCTTTAATGCGGCTTTGTGCACGACGGCGGATGCCCGGCTCGTGGTGTCCGCCGCAGGTGTGCCGGCTACCCGCGGCCGGTGAAGGGCATGCCCGAGGCCAGGATCTGGATGGAGCCGATGGTGGCCGACGGCGGCAGCGAGGCCATCATCAGCACCACCCGTGCCGCTTCGGCCACCGGAAACGTAGGCTCGACCATCCGGCTGCCGTCCGCCTGCAGGGCACCTGTCCCCACACCGAGCTCGCTCATGATCTCGGTGGCCGTGTTGCCGATGTCGATCTGCCCGCAGCGAATGCCGTAGGGCCGCCCGTCCAGATCGATGCTCTTGGTCAGGCCGGAGATGGCGTGCTTGCTCACGGTGTAGGCCACGGACAGCGGGCGGGGCGAGTGGGCGGAGATGGAGCCATTGTTGATGATCAGCCCGCCCTGGGGCGTCTGGGCGCGCATCTGGCGGAAGGCGGCGCGGGCACAGAGCATGGCACCGGTGAGGTTCACCGAGAGGGTCTGCTCCCATTCATCCAGGCCCACCTCGTCCAGCGAGGCCATCGGCCCAAAGATGCCTGCGTTGTTGAACAGCACATCCACCCGGCCAAAGCGCTCGGCCGTGGCGGCGAAGAGCGCGTCCACCGCCGCCTCATCGGCGACGTCGGTGGGGATGCAGAGGGCGTTGGGGTCCTCCCCCGCGGTTTCCGCCAGTGCCGCAGCACGGCGTCCGGCCAGCGCCACCTGCCATCCGTCCGCCAGCAGAGCGCGGGCCACGGCCCGTCCGATGCCCGAGCCTGCTCCAGTCACGATGGCCGCGCGCGGCCCATCAATGGTTGCCATACTCAACAACTCCTCTTCAGCGTCTTCCCAGGCGCGTACACTTTGACGTAACATCTTAGAAATGAAAGTTTTCTTCCATATAATGAAATCATAGCCGTCCCAATGGTGTGACAGCCCGGGGACACCGGTTCATGATCCTCATCCTAAGGACATGGCCGGAACGCGACCCACTTTGGTCCGGTCGTGAACCATCCATGGGGAACTGGACGACAAATCCACCAACCCCACAAGCATGAAAGGCCGGATGTGTACCTCTCTGAAGATTCGACACAAATCCTTACCCAACTGACCAGCTACGCCCCCGACACCGATCCCACGGAAACGGCGGAGTGGCAGGAGTCCCTGGATTCCTTGATTCAGGAACGTGGCACCGAACGTGCCCAATTCATCATGCGCTCCCTGCTCCAACGCGCCGGCGCCCAGTCCGTGGGCGTGCCGATGGTCACCACCACGGACTACGTGAACACGATCCCGGCCGACCAGGAACCCCAATTCCCCGGCAACGAGGAAATCGAACGCAAATACCGGGCCTGGCTGCGCTGGAACGCCGCCGTCATGGTCCACCGCGCCCAGGCCCCCGGCATCGGCGTCGGCGGCCACATCTCCACCTACGCCGGCGCCGCGACCTTGTACGAGGTCGGCTTCAACCACTTCTTCCGCGGCAAGGACCACCCCGGCGGCGGCGACCAGGTCTTCTTCCAGGGCCACGCGTCCCCGGGCATGTACGCCCGCGCGTTCATGGAGGGCCGCCTGTCCGAGGAGGACCTGGACGGGTTCCGGCAGGAAAAGTCCAAGGAGGGCCACGCCCTCTCCTCCTACCCGCACCCGCGCCTGATGCCGGCCTTCTGGGAATTCCCCACCGTGTCCATGGGCATCGGCCCGATGAACGCGATCTACCAGGCCCAGTCCAACCGGTACCTGCACCACCGCGGCATCAAGGACACCTCCGACCAGCAGGTCTGGGCGTTCCTGGGCGACGGGGAGATGGACGAGCCCGAATCCCGCGGCCTGCTCCAACTCGCCGCGAACGACAAGCTCGACAACCTGAACTTCGTCATCAACTGCAACCTCCAACGCCTGGACGGGCCGGTGCGCGGCAACGGCAAGATCGTCCAGGAACTGGAGGCCTTCTTCCGCGGCGCCGGCTGGAACGTCATCAAGGTCCTCTGGGGCCGGGAATGGGACGGGCTGCTCGCCAAGGATACGGACGGCTCCCTGGTGAAGGTCATGAACACCACCGTCGACGGCGACTACCAGACCTACAAGGCCGAATCCGGCGGATTCATCCGCGACCACTTCTTCGGCCAAACCCCCCAAACCAAGGACCTTGTCGCGGACCTGTCCGACGATGAGATTTGGAATTTGAAGCGCGGCGGGCACGACTACAAGAAGGTCTACGCCGCCTACAAGGCCGCCACCGACTTCAAGGGCAAGCCCACCGTGATCCTGGCCCACACCGTCAAGGGCTACGGCCTGGGCACCCACTTCGAGGCGCGCAACGCCACGCACCAGATGAAAAAGCTCACCCTGCAGGACCTGAAGGACTTCCGCGACCTGCTGCGCCTGCCCATTTCGGATGAGGTGCTGGAGGCGGACCCGTACCGTCCCCCGTACTACCACCCCGGCATGGACGCCCCGGAAATCCAGTATTTGATGGAACGCCGGGCCGCCCTGGGCGGCTTCGTCCCCGAACGCCGCAGCAAGCACGCCGAGGTCGTCCTGCCGGCGGAGAAGTCCTACGAGATGGCCAACCGCGGCTCGGGCAAGCAGCAGGCCGCCACGACCATGGCGTTCGTGCGCCTGCTCAAGGACCTGATGCGCGACAAGGACTTCGGCAACCGGATCGTGCCGATCATCCCGGACGAGGCCCGCACCTTCGGCATCGACGCGTTCTTCCCGACCGCGAAGATCTACAACCCCAACGGGCAGAACTACCTCTCCGTGGACCGCGACCTCGTCCTGGCCTACAAGGAATCCATCTCCGGGCAGATCGTGCACGCCGGCATCAACGAGGCCGGCTCCGTGGCCGCGTTCACCGCCGCCGGCACCGCCTACGCCACCCACGGGCAGCCGCTCGTGCCGATCTACGTGTTCTACTCCATGTTCGGCTTCCAACGCACCGGGGACTCCTTCTGGGCCGCCGCGGACCAGATGACCCGCGGCTTCATCATCGGCGCGACCGCCGGGCGCACCACCCTGACCGGTGAGGGCCTGCAGCATGCGGACGGGCACTCCCCGATCCTGGCCTCCACCAACCCGGCCGTGATCTCCTACGACCCGGCCTACGGGTACGAGATCGGGGTGATCATCAAGGCCGGCCTGGAACGCATGTACGGCAAGGATTCCACCGACCCCAACGTGATGTACTACATCACCGTGTACAACGAGCCGATCACCCAGCCGGCCGCCCCGGCCGAGATCGACGTCGAGGGCATCACAAAGGGGATCTACCTGGCCGCCCCGGCGACCACCGACGGGCCCCGCACCCAGCTGCTGGCCTCCGGCGTGGCCGTGCCGTGGGCCATCGAGGCCCAGCGGATCCTCGCCCAGGACTGGGGCGTGTCGGCCGATGTGTGGTCCGTGACGTCCTGGACGGAACTGCGCCGCGACGGGCTCGCCGCCGAAGAGGACGCGTTCCTGAACCCGGGAGGACAGGCCCGCACCCCCTACATCACCGAAAAGCTCGCCGGGGCGACCGGACCCGTCGTGGCCGTGTCGGACTACATGAAGGCCGTCCCGGACATGGTCCGCCAATTCGTGCCCAACGAATTCGCGACCCTGGGCGCGGACGGGTTCGGATTCTCCGACACCCGCCAGGCCGCCCGGAGGTTCTTCAAGATCGACTCCCACTCCATCGTCGTCCGCGCCCTGGAAATGCTCGCCCGCCGCGGCGAGGTCGACTGGCAGGCCCCCGCCCAGGCCATCGAGAAATACCGGCTCCTGGACGTCAACGCCGGCACCACCGGCCAGGCCGGCGGCGACAGCTAACAACCACCCCATGCCGTGATGCCCGTGTCTCCTCCAAGACACGGGCATCACTATTTTCCGCACCATCCCTAGAGTGGAGCCATGACACAGAAAACAACGGCGGTGCTGCTGGCCGCCGGCGCCGGCACCCGGCTGGGCCGCGGGCCCAAGGCACTGCTGCCCTACCGCGGCGGCACTCTGGCGCAGCATGCGGCAGCGGTGCTGCTGGCGGGCGGCTGTTCCGAGGTGGTGGTGGTGCTGGGCTCCGGTGCTGCCGAGGTCCGGGCGGCCGGACTCCCCGCTGGGTGCCGGGCAATGGACAATCCGCGCTGGGCCGAGGGCATGGGCACCTCGTTCGCCGCCGGCGTGGCCGCGGCTCTGGCACCGGCCGGCGGCGCTGGCCCGGACAACCAGCCCACGCCAGACAACGTCCTGGTGGCGCTGGTGGACCAGCCCGGCATGGGGTCGGAGCTGGTGGCGCGGCTGATCGCAGTGCACAAGGAAGGCCGGATCACCGCCGCCGGATTCCGCTCCGACGACGGCGGGCTGGTCCGCGGCCACCCCGTGCTCTTCGACGCCGATCTGGCTGCGCAGGCAGCGGCCACCGCCAGCGGCGATGCCGGTGCACGCATTTTCCTGCGCGGCCACCCGGAACTGGTCGATCTGGTGGACTGCAGCGATTTGTCAGACGGGGCCGACGTCGATACGCCAGCCCAGCTGCACCTGCTGGATTAGCCTTCCCCTGATGGCCAGCGCCGCCGGCGGATGGTCAGTCGAGTGCGTCCCCTGCGCCCGACGTCGTTCCCCTTTGATGACGCAGTAGTGGACGCGTCCCCAAAGGGGTAGCGCGTCCCGGGCCGGGACCCGCCAGCCCCACAGCGTCAATGTGCCGCACTACCTGTGCAGCGTTATGACCACCGGGTTGCCCTCCAGGGCGATCTTGACCACGGGCTCCGTGAACACGCCTTCCGGGACGTCGGCACTGGATGTGTGCGGCGCCATATCGGCCGAACATACATCCCGGACCTGCCCAACCTCCACTGTGATGGCGAGGTTGTCTGGCTCGACCATCTGGACCACCGCTATGGTGGCCGGGCACGACGAGCTGCCATAGGTGGTGACGAAGACCTTCCGCTCCGTGGCCGAGAGATCCACCGCCCAGGAATGGTCGGCGGCCCACGTTGCTGAGGCACGTTCGCCTGCAGTCCCACCCGGGCCGGCACCCCGGGGGCTGACGCTCTCGGGGCCGTTGCGCTGGGGGCCGGCGCACCCGGCCAGGGCGCTGCCAATGAGGAACGTGGCGAGCGCCAGCCGCCAGAACGGAGAATTTCCCAAGGCATTCATCGTCACCACGCTAGCCCATCTGTCCACCCGGATTCCGGACTGGACCTAGGCGCCCACCATGGCTCCGCCGGTAGACACGTCACTGTTCGCATCCCGCAGGCCCAGGTAGATCTTGTCGCGGGTGATCGGCAGTTCGCCAAAGCGGACGCCGGTGGCGTTGCGGATGGCGTTGGCCATCGCCGGAGCCACCGGGTTGAACGGGCTTTCGCTCATGGATTTCGCCCCCAGCGGCCCCAGCGCATCGGTGGTGTCGGCGAAGTAGACCTCGCTGCGCGGCACATCGGCGAAGGTGGGGATGTGATACTGGCGCAGGATGTCGGTTTCCACCTTCCCACCGGGCCCCACCCGCACGTCCTCATACAGTGCCGCGCCCAGCGCCTGGGCGATGCCGCCCTCGATCTGCCCGCGGCACTGCCGCGGATTCACCACGACGCCGGCGTCGGCGGCCTGGACACTCTGCAGGATCCGCAGCTCCCCCGTTCCGGTGTTCACCGCCACCGCGAAGCCATGCACATTGAACGCCACGGACCGCGGCGTTCCGTGCCAGCGGCCCTCGGCTTCCAGAAGGTCACCGCGTTCTGCGGCCCGCCGGTGGAGCTCGGCCAGCGGCATCGGCGTGCCGCCACAGTCGACGGCGCCGGGTCCCGGCACGCACTGGGCCGCCGGAACCCCGCTGAGCTCGGACGCCAGGGCAGTGATCCGGACCGCCAGTTCCTCGGCGGCGGCCAGTGTTGCCTTGCCGGCCACCACCGTCCCGGTCGATCCGAAGGCGCCGGTGTCATGCTCGGTCAGGTCCGTGTCGGACTGCCGCACCTCCACCGTGGCGGCGTTGGTGCCCAGCGCCGTCGCCGCCAGCTGTGCGTGCACGGTGGTGGTCCCGTTGCCAAACTCGGCCGTGCCCACATCCACCTGGTAGCCGCCGTCGGGCAGAAGCCGTACCCGGCTGTGCGCAAAGTGCCCGCGCGGCGGGACGGTGTCGATCATCGACAGGGCCGTGCCCGTGCCGTGCACCCACTCCGGGCCCAGGCCCGCACCGCCGACGCCGCCCTTGCCCGAGAGCCGGTAGCGTTCCGCCCCGCGCTTGAGGGCATCGTCCACGAGCTCGATGCACTGGTCCAGGCCGTAGCTGCCGTAGAGCACGTCCTCCTCCGGCTCCGGATGCGAGGACAGCATCGGGTCTCCGGAGCGGACGATGTTCCTGCGGCGGAACTCCATAGGGTCCATGCCCAGCTGTGCGGCCAACTCGTCGATGGCGGATTCGACGGCGAAGATCATCTGGCTCAGCCCATAGCCGCGGAACGCGCCGGCCGGCACGGTGTTGGTGTAGACGGCGCGGGCATCGATCTTCTTGTTCGCGCATTTGTAGACGGACAGCGATTCGCCGCAGCCGTGGAACATCACCCCCGGCGCATGGTTGCCGTAGGCTCCGGTGTTGGTCAGCACATCCACCGCCAGGGCAGTGAGCGTGCCGTCCCGCTTGGCCCCGGCCCGCAGCCGGATCCGGAAGGGATGCCGCGTGGTGGAAGCTGTGAACTGCTCCGTGCGGGTGAATTCCAGCTGCACCGGCCGGCGCAGGCGAAGCACGGCGAGTGCGACGACGTCCTCGGTGAGCATCTCCTGCTTGCCGCCGAAGCCGCCGCCCACCCGGCCGGCCACCACCCGGACCTTGTCCGCGGGCAGCGAGAAGACGCGGCACAGCGAGCGGCGGGTGAGGAACGGCGTCTGGGTGGAGGAGCGCACCACAAGCCGGCCGCCGTCGAGGGCGCCTGCGTCGGCGTCGGAGTCTTCGATCCACCCGATGGAGGCATGCGTTTCCAGCGAGACGTGCTGCACCCGCTGGGTCCGGTAGACGTGTTCATGCACGACGTCGGCTGCCGCCAGTCCGGCGGCGACGTCACCCAGCTCCGAATGGAGTTCGGCGATGGTGTTCAGGGCCGGATTGGCAATCCTGGCCGTCTCGCCGTCCTTCTCCCCATGCAGCGCCGGAGCACCCGGCAGGGCCGACAATTCGGGGTCGAACACAGCATCAAGCAGCTCGTATTCCACCACCACGGCCCGCACGCCGGCCTCGGCCTCGGCGACGCTGTCCGCCACCACCGCCGCCACGCGCTGGCCAATGAACCGCACCACGGAGTCCAGCACGCGGCTGTCGTCCGGGTCGTCCGTGTAGAGCTCGTGCTGGGCGCTGGAGTACAGCTGCTCCGGGGCGTCGAGATGGGTGAAGACGGCCCGGACCCCGGGCAGCGCCAGGGCCGCGGCGGCGTCAATGGAGCGGATCCGCGCATGCGGGTGCGGCGAACGGACCAGCTTCATGTGCAGCAGTCCGGGCAGTTGCTCCGCCGGAACGTCCAGCGTGTATCGGGCCTGGCCCGTGACGATGTCCCGGCCCGCCGGAGCTGGCACATTGCCGCCCACCTGACCGGCCGCGGCGCTGTCGACACCCGCAGCCGCGTCGTCGCTGGCCGCATCCCCGCCATGGCCGCCGCAGACGGCGGCCTCGATGGAGGCGTAGCCGGTGCAGCGGCAGAGGTTGCCCTTCAGATTCCGCGGCAGGTCCTCCCTCTGGGCGTCGTCAAAGGTGGCCGCCGTCATCAGCATGCCGGCGGTGCAGAATCCGCACTGGAAACCCTGGGCCGCCAGGAACTGCTCCTGCACCGGGTGCAGACCCGAGGCATCGGCCAGCCCCTCCACCGTGGTGACGCTCCGCCCCGCCGCCCGGACGGCGGGATAGATGCAGCTGTGCACGGGCGTGCCGTCCACGTGGACGGTGCAGGCACCGCAGTCGCCGCCGTCGCAGCCCTTCTTTACGCCAAACATGCCCTCCTCGCGCAGGAAGGTGCGCAGGCACTGCCCCGGCCGCGGTTCGGTGTCATGCGTGGTTCCGTTGATGTCCATGGACATGGCTACTCGCCTCCTGGGGTCGTCGTGCCGGTGGGTTCCCCGCCCTGCGGGGTGCCGGAAAGGTGGCTGGAATCTCCGCCGGCGGGTTCATCGAGAAGCTCGGTGCGGATCTCCTCCGCCAGCCGGTAGGTCATATCGCGGCGCCACTGCGGCAGCCCGTGGATGTCGTCGTGGTAGAGCTCTTCGGGGATGGCGGCACCCAACGCCGCGGCCAGGGCCGCGGCATCGGGACGCCCCGGCAGCAGACCGGAGTCCACTCCGGAGCCATTCCCCCCTCCGAACCGCAGCTGCACCGGTCGTTTGGTGGATGCCGTGACAGTCAGCACCAGGACGCCGTTGGCGCCGAGGCGGCCGATCAGCAGCACGCCGGAGCGGCCGAGGTTGCTCAGCGACAGGCGCCGGAACGCCGTCCGCGCCGCCAGCGCGTCATGCGGCAGCCAGATGCTGCGCAGCAGCTCCCCCGGCCGCAGTGCCGTCTGGCCATCACCGACCACCAGCTCAGCCACCGGCACCTCGCGGCTGCCGCCGCCGGGTGCCAGGATCCTTGCCACGCCGTCCAGCGCAGCGCAGAGCGAGATCATCGGTCCGGCCGGCAGCCCGGTGGCGATGTTGCCGCCCACCGTGGACATGTTCCAGATTTTGAACGAGGCCACGAAGGAATCGCAGCACCGGCGCACCAGATCCAGCGCCGGCCATCTGTCGGCCAACCCATCGGCGGTGGGTAGTGCATAGAGCTCGGCGATGGTGGCGGTGGCCGCCAATTCGATGCCGTCTTCGGTGATGGTGATGGCGGGCCAGCCTGCCGAACTGATGTCCAGCAGGCGGCGCAGCACCGAGCTGCCGTAGGAAAACAGCACCGTGCCGCCGGCCAGCCAGGCATCGCCCTCGCGCCACTGGTCCGGGTCCACCGTGGGCACCACTGCCTCAATAGTGTTCATGTCCATGGGGGCCTCCTAGACCGGTGCCAACTCAGAATGGTGGATGGCTCCAGTGCCATTCATTAGTGATTTCGGGTGGCCTGGCAGGTGCCGGGCGGCCACAACTTCGGCCAGGATTGATACGGCCACCTCCGCCGGCGTTTCGGCCGCCAGGTCCAGACCAATGGGTGAGTGCAGCCTGGCCAGTGCCCTTCGGTCCGTGCCGCCCTGAAGCAGTGACGCCACCCGCTGGCCGTGGCTGCGGCGCGATCCCATCGCGCCCACATAGGCCAGATCCAGGTCCAGGGCCGCGGCCAGCAGTGGGATGTCAAACTTGGGATCGTGGCCCAGCACGCACACCACTGTGCGCGCATCCACCCGGCCGGCGTCCGCCTCGGCCCGCAGATAGCGGTGCGGCCAGGCAATGGCCACGGAATCCGCGGCGCGGAAGCGCTCCTGCCCGGCGAAGGCCTCCCGGGCATCGCAGATGGTGACATGGAAGCCCAGCAGCCTGGCCCCGGGCAGCAGTGCCGCACCGAAGTCGTTGGCACCGAAAATGAGCATCCGCGGTGCCGGCAGCCGGCTTTCCACCAGCAGGGTGGGCGCCGTGCCGAAGCATTCACGTTGTTCCGGCGACACTGTCACCACCCCCGTCAGTCCGGAGCGGACCATGGCTGCCACATGGGCTGCAGCGCGCCGGCCCATGCTGGCGTCCTCCCGGGCGTCCTCGCCCAGCAGGGCGGCCAGCTCATCGGCCAGGCGGTGCCCGCCCAGCCGCTGCGGGTCGCGGACCACGACGACGCCGGCGCCGGCCTCTGTGGCCGGCCCGCCGTGCGTGCCGGCGAGGGACTCGGTGTCGTCCAGACGCCGGATGAGCGCTGTGCTGCCCGGCGATTCCGCCGCCAGGGCGGCAAGCTGTGCCGTGGCACCGGATGTGTAGGGCCGGATGTGCACATCCAGGCTGCCGCCGCAGGTCAATCCCGCGGCAAAGGCGTCCTCGGCGCTGTAGCCGAAGTGCTCCCGCCGCGGCTGGCCGTCGGCGAGTGCTTCGCGGGCCAGTGCGATGACGGCGCCTTCGACGCAGCCGCCGGACAGCGAGCCGAGCACGCCGTCGGCGGAGACCAGCATCGAGGTGCCCACCGGCCGCGGAACGGACCCCTGGGTGCCCACGATGGTGGCCACCGCACAGGGCCCGGTGCCCGCCTGGCTGAACCAGGCCGGCATCTGTTCAAGAAGTTCAAGCATGATTTCCTCCCTGCCGCACACGGGCGCCCCGCCTTGCAAGGCGGGGCGCCCGTGTGCGGAGTCCGCCTGTTAGTTCCCGCCGAGCCAAAGGCTGATGGGTCCTCGGGCAAAGTAGACCACGAAACCGGCCGCCACGACCCACATGAGGGGGTGGATTTTTTTGGCCTTGCCGGACGCGGCGCGAATGATGGCCCAGGAAATGAATCCCGCACCGATGCCGTTGGCGATCGAGTAGGTCAGCGGCATGGTGACAATGGTCAGGAAGGCCGGGAGGGCGACGGAGAACTTCGTGAAGTTGATTTCACGGATCTGCGCCATCATCATGGCACCCACCACCACGAGGGCGGCGGCAGCAACCTCCAGCGGAACCACACTGGTCAGCGGAGTAAAGAACATCGAGCCCAGGAACAGCACGCCCGTCACCACCGATGCGAGACCGGTCCGGGCACCTTCGCCGATGCCGGCCGCGGAGTCGACATAGACGGTGTTCGAGGATCCGGAGGTGGCTCCGCCGACGACGGCCGAAAGGCCCTCGACAACAAACGCTGACTTCAGCCGCGGGAAGGTCCCGTTCTTGTCGGCCAGCCCGGCGCTCTTCGCCAGGCCGGTCATGGTGCCCATGGCGTCGAAGAAGTTGGTGAAGACCAGGGTGAACACGAGCATCGTTGCTGCCAGTCCACCCACTCGGCCGAAGGCACCGAACACATCAAACTGCCCCACCAGGCCCAGATCCGGCACGGAGACCAGCTGTCCCGAGAGGACGGGCGTGTTCAGGTGCCAGCCTCCGGGGTTGTCGGCGCTGGAGGCCCCGATGCCCATGGCGGCCTCGACCACCACGGCCAGCACGGTGGTGGCGGCGATGCCGATCAGCAGGCCGCCCTGGACCTTGCGGGCGACCAGGATGCCCATTGTCAGCAGTCCGATGACGAAGACGAGCGTCGGGATGGAGGCGATGGATCCGTCCTCGCCCAATTGGACGGGAGGCCCGCCCTTGGTGGCACGGACGAAACCTGAGTCCACGAAGCCGATGAAGGCGATGAAGAGGCCGATGCCCACGGTGATCGCGGCTTTGAGTTCACGGGGCACGGCGCGGAAGATGGCGGTTCGGGCGCCGGTGGCACCCAACAGGACGATGAGTATGCCGTTGATGACCACCAGTCCCATGGCCTCGGGCCAGGTGACCTCGTGGATGACCGACACGGCCAGGAAGGAATTGATGCCCAGCCCGGCGGCGAGGCCGAACGGGAGGTTGGCCACCAGGCCGAAGATGATGGTCATCAGACCGGCGGTCAGGCCCGTCACGGCCCCGACCTGCGCGGCCGAGAGCCAGCCGCCTGCCACATCCACGGGCGCCGAGGTGGCGCTGAAGCCACCAAGGATCAGCGGGTTGAGGATGACGATGTAGGCCATCGTGAAGAAGGTGACGATCCCACCACGCATTTCGCGCGCCAGGGTTGAACCACGCTCGGTGATCTTGAAGAAGGCGTCCAATCCCGGGAATTTCACCTTGGGGGAACCATGCTCCGGAGTGTTAGATTCCGGTGGGGTGGACGGGCTGCGGGCCGGATCGCGGGGATCGGCTGTCTGAGGGAGCAGTGCCATGTCAATGCACCTAGCCCTAGTACGCAATCCTGGCGGTGTTCGCGTTCCACGCATCAAACGGGGCCACGGCGGGGATGTCCTGCGTCTGCAGCTGGCCGACAGGCATCAGCCGCTCCGCCACCGGGGTGTCGAAGTATTCATAAAAGACCGCGTCGTCGAAGCCGGCGCTTGCCGCATCGTAGCGGTCGGCGGCGAAGTAGACGCGTTCAACGCGGGCCCACAATGCCGAGGCGAGGCACATGGGGCAGGGCTCGCAGCTGCTGTAGAGGGTGGCCCCGGTCAGATCGAAGGTTCCCAGAGCGGCGCAGGCGGTGCGGATCGCGGTGACCTCGGCGTGCGCTGTCGGGTCGTTGTTGTCGGTGACGCGGTTGACGCCGTCGAACGCCCTCCCGTCAGCTGTGACGATGACGGCGCCGAACGGCCCGCCGTGGTTGTGGACGTTGGCTGTTGCCAGCTCAACGGCTCTGACCAGTTGTTCCTGGGGGGTGGGGATGGTGTTCATGGCGATTCCTAGGCTTCGAAGCCGCCAGAGCAGGGATGGGACGTGTCTTGGACGGGTCGACACCACTACCTGGCAGCTTATTCATTGAAGGTTAAGTTGCGCCTGGTAGATAGCTCCCGATTGCCGGGTGCCCGCCTTGGCTGTGACGACAGTAACACCGATGAGTGACCCAAATCAATGGTTTTTCGGAAATCGACTCTCACATCATGAAACTTTTAAAATGGCGATGGCCCCACACCCGTCGCCGGGGGTGGGGCCATCGCCATCGGAACATGGCCGGACTAGGACGCCTTTTCCTCGTAGTCCAGCGCCGCAGCAACCTCCAGGGCGGCGGCACGCAGCAGCGGAATGGCCCGCTCCGCAAAGGAATCATCCACGCGCGACACCGGCCCGGACACGGAGATGGCGGTGGGGGTGGGGGCGCCGGGGATGCCCATGGCGTAGCAGCGCACGCCGATCTCCTGCTCGTTGTCATCAATGGAGTAGCCCCGCTCGCGGATCTTCTGCAGATCCACCAGCAGGTCCTCGACGTTGCCGATGCTCTTCTCGGTGGGCGTCGGCATGCCGGCCCGGGCCACAATCCCGCGGACCGTCTCGTCATCGAGCTGGGCCAGGATCGCCTTGCCCACGCCGGAGGCGTGGGTGTGGACGCGTCGGCCGACCTCGGTGAACATGCGCATCGAGTGCGCGGAGGGGACCTGGGCGATGTAGACCACCATGTCGCCGTCGAGCATCGCCATATTGGACGTTTCGCCCAGCGCCTTCACCAGCGATGCCAGCTGCGGCCGCGCCAGTGCGCCCAGCTGCCGGCTTGCGCCGTCGCCGATGCGGATCAGCCGCGGGCCCAGGGCGTAGCGGCGGTTGGGCAGCTGCCGGGCATAGCCCAGCGACACCAGCGTGCGCAGCAACCGGTGGATCGTGGGCAGCGGAAGGTCGGTGGAACCGGCCAATTCAGAGAGCGTCACCTCTCCCCCGGCGTCGGTGATCAGCTCAAGAAGCTCGAAAACGCGTTCCACCGATTGGACTCCGCCAGCAGTTTTTCCCGCCATTGCCTTGATCTCCTAGAGGTTTCGTGAAGAAAATTATCCACATCGTGAAAATTTGACCTGATCCCAAGATATACCACCACTTCAACCCCTTGACGAGACGTCGTCATGAAGTGCTTGTGTTTCCACCAGATAGATAATAATATCCATAATACGAAAACTAATGCTGACGATCCGGTCCCCACCGGGTCACTCCAAGGAGGAACATCAATGGCGATACCCAGCCCCGGAAATTCGATCACCCTGCGCGTTGAAGCACCGTCGAGCTTCACGGCAACCAGCGAGATCACCGCCGCCGTTGCTGCGGCCGGCGCCTTGATCACTGCCCTTGACGTCACCGAGTCCCACCAGGACCGCATCGTCGTCGACGTCACCTGCAACACCTCCAGCGAGGCCCACGCGGATGAGATCAAGGACGCCCTGAACGCCTTGGAGGGCGTTCACGTCCGCAAGGTCTCCGACCGCACCTTCCTCATGCACCTCGGCGGCAAGCTCGAGGTTGTCCCCAAGGTTGCCCTGCGCAACCGCGACGACCTCTCCCGCGCCTACACCCCCGGCGTCGCCCGCGTCTGCATGGCCATCGCGGAAAACCCCGAGGATGCGCGCCGCCTGACCATCAAGCGCAACACCGTTGCCGTGGTCACCGACGGCTCCGCCGTCCTGGGCCTGGGCAACATCGGCCCGGCCGCGGCCCTGCCGGTCATGGAGGGCAAGGCTGCCCTGTTCAAGCAGTTCGCCAACGTTGACGCCTGGCCGGTCTGCCTGGACACCCAGGACACCGAAGAGATCATCATGATCGTCAAGGCCATCGCCCCGGTCTACGGCGGCATCAACCTCGAAGACATCGCCGCCCCGCGCTGTTTCGAGATCGAGGCCCGCCTGCGCGAAGAACTGGACATCCCGGTCTTCCACGATGACCAGCACGGCACGGCCATCGTGACCCTGGCCGCCCTTGTCAACGCCCTGAAGGTCGTTGACAAGAAGATCGCCGACGTCAAGATCGTCGTCGCAGGCGTCGGCGCTGCCGGCAACGCCATCATCCAGCTCCTGCTGGCCCAGGGCGCCGTCAACGTGGTGGCCTGCGGCCGCAACGGTGCCATCAACCGCGACGAAACCTACACCGACGCGCACCGCGTCTGGCTGGCCGAGAACACCAACCCGGACAACTTCATCGGCTCCCTGCACGACGCCGTCGCCGGCGCCGACGTCTTCATCGGCGTCTCCGGCCCGAACGTCCTGGGCGAGGCCCAGGTCGCCTCGATGGCCGAAAACTCCATCGTGTTCGCCATGGCCAACCCCACCCCCGAGGTGGACCCGACCATCGCCGCGAAGTACGCCGCCGTCGTCGCGACCGGCCGCAGCGACTTCCCGAACCAGATCAACAATGTGCTGGCCTTCCCGGGCCTGTTCCGTGGCCTGCTCGATGCCGGCGTTTCGGACATCACTCCGGAAATGCTGGTGGCTGCAGCAGAGGCAATCGCCAACCGCGTGGGGGATGATGAACTCAACGCCAGCTTCATCATTCCGAGCGTGTTTGATCCTCATGTAGCAGGCGACGTTGCCGAGGCCATCATTGGCGTCGTCCACGCCGCGCGCGACGCCCAAGCCAACTAGGAAGGACAGCCACAATGGCCCTGACACTGCCCAGCCCCGCACCCCACGAGCGTGCGGATGAAATCCTCACTCCCGAGGCCTTGGCATTCATCGAAGCATTGCACCGACGCTTCAACCCGACGCGCATCGAGCGCCTGGCTGCCCGCAAGGTCCGCCGCGCCGAGGTTGCCGCGACAGGCCGTCTGGACTTCCTGCCCGAAACCGCCGGCGTCCGCGCCGGCGACTGGAAGGTTGCACCGGCCCCGGCCGCACTGACCGACCGCCGCGTCGAAATGACGGGTCCGGCCACGCCGACCAAGATGGCCATCAACGCGCTGAACTCCGGCGCCAAGGTGTGGCTGGCGGACATGGAAGATGCCGCAACGCCAACCTGGCACAACGTCATCGACTCCGTCCTGAACCTCAAGGGCGCCGCCGAGCGCACCCTCTCCTACACCTCCCCCGAGGGCAAGGAGTACCGTCTGCGCACTGACGGCCCGCTGGCAACAGTGGTGGCCCGCCCGCGCGGCTGGCACATGGAGGAGCGCAACATCCTCATCGACGGCGAGCCCGCCGCCGGTGGCCTGGTGGACTTCGGTCTGGTCTTCTTCCACACCGCCAAGACGCGCCTGGCCAACGGCGAGGGCCCGTACTTCTACCTGCCCAAGATGGAGAGCCACCTCGAGGCCCGCCTGTGGAACGACGTCTTCGTCTTCGCCCAGGACCACCTCGGGATCGAGCAGGGCACCATCCGTGCCACGGTGCTGATCGAAACGATTCCGGCCGCCTTCGAGATGGACGAGATCCTCTACGAGCTGCGCAACCACGCCTCGGGCCTGAACGCCGGCCGCTGGGACTACCTGTTCAGCATCATCAAGTACTTCCGTGATGCCGGCGAGCAGTTTGTCCTGCCGGACCGCGCCTCCGTGGCCATGACGGCTCCGTTCATGCGTGCGTACACCGAGCTCCTGGTCAAGACCTGCCACGCCCGCGGCGCCTTCGCCATGGGCGGCATGGCGGCAGTCATCCCGAACCGCAAGGAGCCCGAGGTCACCGCCGCGGCCTTCGACAAGGTCCGCAACGACAAGACCCGCGAGGCCAACGATGGCTTCGACGGCTCCTGGGTGGCGCACCCGGATCTGGTGCCCGTCTGCCAGGAGGTGTTCGACGCCGTTCTGGGCGAGAAGCCGAACCAGCTGGACCGCCAGCGCCCCGAGGTCTCCGTGACAGCGGCGCAGCTGCTGGATGTGGCCTCGGCCAACGGTTCCGTGACGGAGGCGGGTCTGCACCTGAACCTCTACGTCGCCGTCGCCTACACCGCCGTCTGGCTCTCCGGCAACGGTGCGGTGGCGATCCACAACCTCATGGAGGATGCGGCCACGGCCGAAATCTCCCGCTCGCAGGTGTGGCAGCAGATCCGCAACCAGGTGGTCCTTCAGGACACCGGCAACACCGTCACCCGTGAGCTGGTCAAGGCCGCACTGGCCGTGGAGACCGAGAAGCTGCGCGGCGAGGTGGGCGAGGAAACCTTCGCCCGCTACTACAAGCCCGCCAGCGAGCTCATCGCCGAGATCACCCTCTCCGAGGACTACACGGACTTCCTGACCCTCCCGGCCTACGAGCTGGTGGGCTAGGCATGGCGACCACACCATCCCTGGATCCCTCGGATCTGAAGTTCATCAATTCCTCGCTGGAGGGCACGGACACGCTGCTGGAACGCGGCTACCCGGGCGACGACGGCAGCCGCCAGCCGATCCACACCGTCTACGTGCCGGCCGACAGGTTCAACACCGGCTTCGTGGCACAGTGGGGCGCCGAGGCCCAGGCCACGGCAGATGCCCACGGCGGTCTGGACCGTCTGGCCTCGCTGCTGGGGTTCGACGACGAGCTGGCCGCCCAGATCACCGGCCGCGTTGCGGCCAAGCTGGCCAGCGAGCCGATCGAGGATCTGCGTCTGGACTTTGAGGACGGCTTCGGCGACCGCGGCGACGACGTCGAGGATGCGGCGGCCGTTGCCGCCGCCGAGCAGGTGGCCGCAGCCGTGGCCGCCGGCACCGCCCCGCCGTTCATCGGCATCCGGTTCAAGTGCTTCGAGGCACCCACCCGGGACCGCGGTCTGCGCACGCTGGATCTCTTTGTCTCCACGCTGGCCCGCGCCGGCGAGCTGCCCGAGGGCCTGGTCCTGACCCTGCCCAAGGTCACCACGGTGGCCCAGGTCAAGGCGATGGACTTCGCCGTCGGCCGCCTGGAGCAGATCCACGGCCTGGGGGCCGGACGGCTCCGCTTCGAGGTGCAGGTCGAGACCCCGCAGCTGATCCTCGGACCCGAGGGCACCTCGCCGGTGGCCCAGCTGCCGCATGTGGTGCCGGGGCGGATCTCCGCACTGCACTACGGGACCTACGACTACAGCGCCTCGCTGCAGATCTCCGCCGAGTACCAGTCGATGGAGCACCCGGTGGCGGACTTCGCCAAGGAGGTCATGCAGCTTGCCGTGGCCGGCACGGGCATCCGCCTCTCCGACGGCTCCACCAACGTCATCCCGATGGGTGACGGCATAGAGGACGCCTGGAAGCTGCACGGCCGTCTGGTCCGCCGCTCGCTGGAACGCGGCTACTACCAGGGTTGGGACCTGCACCAGGCCCAGCTGCCCACGCGCTTCCTGGCCACGTACGCCTTCTACCGCCAGGGCCTGCCGGCCGCGGCGGCGCGCCTTCGCAACTACGTCGAGCGTGTGGAAGGCAGCGTCATGGACGAGCCCGCCACCGCCCGCGCCCTGGCCGCCTTCGTTCTGCGCGGTGTCCAGTGCGGCGCCGTCGGGACCGACGAGGTCCAGTCGTTGGTCGGCATCGACCTTTCCCAGCTGACCGCACTGGCACACCCGCGGCTGGCACACTCCACTTCTAAGTAAGGATCCAATGATGGGCAATTACTACTACCCGCAAGGCGGCCTGCCGCCGCAGACGCACCTCACCACGGAGCGGGCCATCGTCACGGAGGCCTACACGGTCATTCCCAAGGGCGTTATGACCGACATCGTGACCAGCACCCTGCCTGGCTTCACCAACAGCCGCTCCTGGATCCTGGCCCGGCCGATCTCCGGCTTTGCCACCACGTTCTCGCAGCTGATCGTGGAAATCGCCCCCGGCGGCGGCGCACCCAAGGCCGAGTTCGAAGCCGGCGTCGAAGGCGTCGTCTTCGTCACCAAGGGCAAGGTCAACCTGACCCTCGACGGCGAACTCCACCAGCTTGAGGAAGGCGGCTACGCCTACCTTGCCGCCGGCTCCAACTGGGGTCTGGAAAACGTCTCGGATGACATCGTCTCCTTCCAGTGGATCCGCAAGGCCTACGAGCGCCTTGAGGGCTACGAGGCAAAGTCCTTCGTCACCAGCGACGCCGAAGTCGAACCGACAGCGATGCCGGACACCAACGGCGCCTGGAAGACCACCCGATTCACGGATTCCTCCGATCTGGCCCACGACATGCAGGTCAACATCGTGACGTTCCAGCCGGGCGGGGTCATCCCGTTCCCGGAGACCCACGTCATGGAACACGGCCTGTACGTCCTGGAGGGCAAGGCCATGTACCTGCTCAACAACGACTGGGTTGAGGTGGAGGCCGGCGACTTCATGTGGCTGCGCGCCTTCTGCCCGCAGGCCTGCTACGCCGGCGGCCCGGGCGAGTTCCGCTACCTGTTGTACAAGGACATGAACCGCCAGATCCGCCTCACCTAGGCCATACCAAAACAGCACGACAAACCTCTTCCACACCGCGGCGCCGTTCCAGCATGATTGCTGGGACGGCGCCGTAGTCGTTGGAGTGGTGTTTGTTCTGTCACGGGGTTGACGACACCGCGCCATCAACCTATTATTTTCATAAGACAGAAGTTACTTTCCATAATATGAAATACTTTGAATCGCGGGCCAGTCCTCCCCTCTCCTCCACAGAGCGGGCCGGCCCAAGGAAGGAACCCCATGAGCTACACAGTGAACTGCTCCATCCTCCTCACCGAGCTCCCCCTGCTGGAACGCCCCGCAGCGGCCAAGGCTGCAGGCTTCGAAGCCGTGGAGTTCTGGTGGCCCTTCGCCGAATCCGTCCCCTCCGACAAGGACGTCAATGCCTTTGAAAAGGCCATCACCGACGCCGGCGTACAGCTGACCGGCCTGAACTTCAACGCCGGCGACATGCCTGCCGGCGACCGGGGCCTGGTGTCCTGGATTGGCCGCGACGCCGAGTTCAAGGACAACATCGATGTTGTTGCAGGCATCGGCGAGCGTCTGGGCTGCAAGGCCTTCAACGCCCTCTACGGCAACCGCCAGGACGGCGCCTCCGCCCAGGAGCAGGACGAACTGGCCGTGGCCAACCTGGTTGCCGCAGCCACCGGCGTCGCCCGCATCGGCGGCACCGTCCTGCTGGAGCCGGTCTCCGGCACCCCCGCCTACCCGCTGAAGACGGCCCAGGATGTTCTGGACGTTCTCGCCAAGACCCAGGCCGGCGGAGTGGACAACGTCAAGCTGCTCGCCGACTTCTACCACCTGGCCGTCAACGGCGACGACGTGGCAGCTGTCATCGAGAACCATGCCAAGGACTTCGGCCACATCCAGATTGCCGACAACCCCGGCCGCGGCGCCCCCGGCACCGGCGAACTCCCCCTCGGTGAATGGATCGCCCGCAGCCGTGAACTCGGCTACGACGGCTACATCGGTCTGGAATACAAGGCCCCCGCAGCCGAGGCCTTCTCCTGGGCCATCCGCCAGCGCAGCACCAGCCAGGCCGGCTAAGACACCCGTCTTCCCCCTCCCCCGCTCTTCTTCCACAAAGGACTTCTCATGACGAACGTTGCAGTAATCGGTCTCGGAATCATGGGCCTGCCCATGGCCACCAACCTGGTCAAGGCCGGCCACACGGTCAGCGGCTACAACCGCAGCCAGGGGGCCATCGACAAGCTGGCAGCCGCCGGCGGCCGTGCCGCCACCAGCATCGCCGACGCCGTCAAGGACGCCGACGTTGTCATCACGATGGTGCCGGACTCCCCCGATGTTGAGGCAGTCGTCCTCGGCGCCGACGGCGTCTTCGCCAACGTCAAGCCCGGTGCACTCTGGATCGATGCCAGCAGCATCCGCCCCGATGTTGCCAAGCGACTCTCCGAGTACGCCAAGGTCGCCGGCGTGCGCGCCCTTGACGCCCCGGTCTCCGGTGGCGAA
Source organism: Arthrobacter sp. 35W (assembly GCF_000482545.1). Taxonomy (GTDB): domain Bacteria; phylum Actinomycetota; class Actinomycetes; order Actinomycetales; family Micrococcaceae; genus Specibacter. The sequence continues at coordinate 465,777 of NZ_KI519454.1, read as the reverse complement.
CAGGGCGCCATTGACGCCGTCCTGTCCATCATGGTCGGCGGCGAGGCCGCCGACTTCGAGGCAGCCCAGCCCGTTCTCACCGCCGTCGGCAAGACCATCGTCCACGTCGGCCCGGCCGGTTCCGGCCAGACCGTCAAGGCAGCCAACCAGCTGATCGTCGCCGTCAACATCCAGGTCCTCGGCGAGGCCATCGCCTTCCTTGAGGCCTACGGCGTGGACACCGACGCAGCACTGAAGGTCCTCGGCGGCGGCCTGGCCGGCTCCAAGGTCCTGGACCAGAAGGGCCAGAAGATGCTCGACCGCAACTTCGACCCCGGCTTCCGCCTGGCCCTGCACCACAAGGACCTCGGCATCGTCACCGCCGCAGCCCGCGAAGCCAACGTCGCCGTCCCCCTCGGCGCCGTCGTCGCACAGCTCGTTGCCGCCACCGTGAACCAGGGCGACGGCGCACTAGACCACTCGGGCCTCTTCAAGCAGGTCCTGCAGCTCAGCGGCCGCAAGTAGCCACACCGGGTCTCTGACCTCCGGGCCCAGGCCCAACACCACTTTTGCACCACACACAAACTTTTTAGGAGCACACCATGAGCAAGATGCGCACCGTAGACGCTGCCGTCCTCATTCTGGAAAAGGAGGGCGCCACCGAGGCGTTCGGCCTGCCCGGAGCAGCCATCAACCCGTTCTACTCCGCCATGCGCGCCCACGGCGGCATCAACCACACGCTGGCCCGCCATGTAGAGGGCGCCAGCCACATGGCCGACGGCTACACCCGTGCAGCAGATGGCAACATCGGCATCTGCATCGGCACCTCCGGCCCCGCCGGCACCGACATGATCACCGGGCTCTACGCCTCGTGGGCGGACTCCGTGCCGATCCTGTGCATCACCGGCCAGGCGCCGGTGGCCAAGCTGCACAAGGAAGACTTCCAGGCCGTGGACATCGAGTCCATCGCCAAGCCCGTGACCAAGATGGCGATGACCATCCTGGAGCCTGGCCAGATCCCCGGCGCCTTCGCCAAGGCCTTCCAGCTGATGCGCTCCGGCCGTCCCGGCCCGGTCCTGCTGGACCTGCCCTTCGACGTCCAGATGGCAGAGATCGAGTTCGACATCGACGCCTACGAGCCCCTCCCGGTGGAGAAGACCCGCGCCTCCGAGGTCGCGCTGGGGAAGGCCCTGGACATGCTGACCGCGGCCAAGCACCCGCTGATCGTCGCCGGTGGCGGCATCATCAACGCCGGCGCCTCCGCGCAGCTGGTGGAGCTGGCCGAGCTGCTGAACGTTCCGGTCATCCCGACGCTGATGGGCTGGGGCACCATCCCCGACGACCACGAGCTGATGGCCGGCATGGTGGGTCTGCAGACCTCCCACCGCTACGGCAACGAGACCATGCTGGCCTCGGACTTCGTGATCGGCATCGGCAACCGCTGGGCCAACCGCCACACCGGCGGCCTGGACACCTACACGACCGGCCGCAAGTTTGTGCACATTGACATCGAGCCGACGCAGATCGGCCGCGTGTTCTCCCCGGACCTGGGCATCACCTCCGACGCCGGCATCGCGCTGGACGGTCTGCTCGCCCTGGCCAAGGCCCGCAAGGCCGCCGGCACGCTGCCGGACTACTCCGGCTGGGTTGCCGAGTGTGTCGAGCGCAAGGGTTCCCTGCAGCGCAAGACCCACTTCGAGAACGTGCCGATCAAGCCGCAGCGCGTGTACGAAGAGATGAACAAGGCCTTCGGCAAGGACACCACCTACGTCTCCACCATCGGTCTGTCCCAGATTGCCGGCGCACAGCTGCTGCACGTGTTCGGCCCGCGCCGGTGGATCAACGCCGGCCAGGCCGGCCCCCTGGGCTGGACCGTTCCGGCAGCCCTGGGCGTCGTGAAGGGCAAGCCCGGCGAAACCGTGGTGGCCCTCTCCGGCGACTACGACTTCCAGTTCATGATCGAGGAACTGGCCGTGGGCGCGCAGTTCAACCTGCCGTACATCCACGTCGTCGTGAACAACTCCTACCTGGGCCTGATCCGCCAGTCCCAGCGCGGCTTCAAGATGGAGCAGAACGTCTCCCTGGCGTTCGACAACATCAACTCCCCCGAGACCAACGGCTACGGCGTGGACCACGTCAAGGTGGCCGAGGGCCTGGGCTGCAAGGCCATCCGCGTGGAGAACCCCGAGGACCTGGCTGCCGCGTTCGACAAGGCCCAGGCCTGGATGAACGAGTTCCGCGTGCCGGTGATCGTTGAGGTGATCCTGGAGAAGGTGACCAACATTTCGATGGGCACCGAGCTGAACAACGTCACCGAGTTCGAGGACTTGGCCGAGAAGCACCAGGACGCGCCCACCGCCCTGATCGCCCTGCTGGACTAGAAGGTACCCGAATGCGCATCATCGTTGCTCCTGACAAGTTCAAAGGCTCCCTGTCGGCACCAGAGGTCTGCCAGTATCTGGAAATCGGTCTGAAGACCGTTCTGGCGGATGTCACGGTGGAGCGCATTCCGGTTGCCGACGGCGGCGAGGGAACCCTCGACGCCGCCGTGGGAAGCGGCTTCACCCGCCGCACCGTCACTGTCTCCGGTCCCACCGGAGAACCCCTGGCCGCGGACTTCGCCGTCCGCGGCCAGGAGGCAGTGATTGAAATGGCCCTCGCCTCCGGCCTTGCGGTGCTGCCGCAGGACCAGCTTGAGCCGCTGCGGTCCTCCAGCCGCGGCACCGGGGAACTGATCCTCGCCGCACTGGATGCCGGCGCCACCGCCATCACCCTCGGTGTCGGCGGCAGTGCCTGCACCGACGGCGGCGCCGGGCTGATCAGCGCCCTGGGCGTGCGGCTGCTCGACTGCGACGGCCGCCGCCTCGCCGACGGCGGTGGGTTCCTTGAGCGCCTGTGGGACATGGACTTCAGCAGCCTGGACCCGCGTGTGGCCAAGACAAAGTTTGTCCTGGCCAGCGACGTCGACAATCCCCTGCTCGGCCCGGAGGGTGCAGCAGCAGTCTTCGGCCCGCAGAAGGGTGCCTCCTCCTCGGACATCGACCTGCTGGAAAAGGGGCTTGAACGCCTCTACCGCGGCGTCTCCAACCACTTGGGCACCGACGGCGTCACGCACATGGAGGCGCCGGGTTCCGGTGCCGCCGGTGGCGTGGGCTACGCCGCCTTGACGGTGCTCGGTGCCGAGCGCCGTCCCGGGATCGACGTCATCCTTGATTTCACGGCCCTGCCGCAGCGCCTGGACGGGGCGGATCTTGTCATCACCGGCGAGGGCAGCCTTGATGCCCAAAGCCTGGGCGGCAAGGCACCCATGGGCGTGGCGCTCAGCGCCGCTGCCGCGAATGTGCCGATCATTGCCGTCTGCGGGCGGACCACCCTGACCCTCAGCCAGCTGGTGGGGGCCGGATTCCATTCCGTCTATGCACTGACGGAGATCGAGCCCGATGTCAGCGTCTGCATGGCAGAGGCCGGCCGGCTGCTCATCGAGGTGGGCAGCCGGATCGGCACCGAGTTTGCCGCTTTGGCCCAGAGCGTGGAACCAACCCACGCCTGACCTCGCACAGCGACATGCACGAGGCGGCCCCGGAGCATCGGACAGATAATCTGTCCAGTGCACCGCGGCCGCCTTTGCCGTGCCCTGGCAGTTTCAACAGCGTAACGCGCTGCCCGGTGGGTGGTTGCACCTGCCGCGAGATTCCCGGTTCACAGCTGGAATCCGTCGTGTTTCTATTGAATAGAAAGCTGCTGGCCGTCCTTTGGTTCGTGGTGGTTGCCGCATCGACCATCACCGTGGCTGGTACGCCGGGGGCATCGCTGAGGAGGCGCTGTGGACAACGTAGATGAATTTCTGGCCGCGGTCATGCCGGGCCTGACGGCCGCCTAGACCTCTCTGCACAATGGGGTCGCCGGGCCCCGCAAGCGCTTGTGGTCCAGGGTGGCTCCCGTGACCCTTTTCGGCGCCGTTGTGACACAGTCTGGGCCGGACGAGGTGGCCGCCACGTTCGACGTCTTCGCCGCCCGCTTTTCCCAGTGCACGGCGTACGATACCCAGGTCATCGCCTCCGGCGTCAGCGGCGATCTTGCGTACATCGTGGGCATCGAGCACACCACTGCATCGGTGGGCGGTGCTCCACCACTGCCCTGCGCACTCCGCGTCACCACCATCTTCAGGCGCGGGGGCGGGGAATGGAGGGTTGTCCACCGGCACGGGGATCCCCTGCCGGACGCAGGCATTGAATCCACCCGGCTACAGCTGAGCCGCTTGGGGTCCTTGAACGTCGGGCCGGACAACGCCCAATGAACCCAACAGGAGGCTGCGGCCGTCCAGCGGCCACAGCCTCCTCTTGGCTTAGTGCTGGGCGGCCCGCTCGGGAATCAGGGCCCGGGCGTCCGCATATCCATCGGCAACCACGGTGGTGGGCAGGTCGTAGACCCGCACGGCCTGGCCGGCGTCGTCCCACTGCGGCCAGCCCGGATTCCCGGTGGCGATGAAGGATGCGGCGCTGGCATGGACCTCATCCGCCAGGGCCTGCGGCGGCTGGGGGCCTGCCAGCGCAGCGATCCTCTCACTGCCCAGGCAGTCGAACATGAACGGCACGTCCAGACAGTGGCCGGCCCCGCCCACGGCCGGTGAAGCCCAGGCGAAGCGGTACAGCCAGGTGGGGGCCTGTGCGGCGGCGCGGATCTCGGCCAAATCCAGCGCCGGTGCCCGGAACATGTGGTCGGTGACGAACTGGCCCACCAGTGCAGCGGTATCCAGTCCCGGATGCGCCGCCACATACGCTTCAATAACGCCGGGCGTGGCCCCCAGACCGCCGAGCACGGCGGCGGGTGGAACAGCGGCCAGAGCGTCCCCGGCACCGGCCAGCACCATGTTGAATTCGTTGTCGGTGGTGCCCAGAATCAGTTCCTTGTCGGCACCGATGCCGGCCGCCAGCGCCTCCGCCGTGGACAGTGGAATGAGGGCACCGTCCACCACCGGCCCCAATGTCAGCCCCTCGTTGAGCATTGTGGACAGCCCGGCCAGCGGGTCGGCAGTCGGATCGGAGCCGCCCACAGAGGAGAGCTGCCCCTGCAGGGCCAGAATCTCGGCCTCGGACAGGGCCGACAGCCCCGCCACAGTGGGGGCGACGCCGGCGAGGGCGGCAAGTTTGCGGCCCAGTTCCTCCGAGGCTTCCATGGCCACCTGGGTGGGCGGACCCGACAGGGACAGGACGCGGGAGAACAGCCCCTGCGCACGCGGGGAGCCCAGCAGGGTCAGGACGGCCCCTCCCCCGGCGGACTGTCCGGAGATGGTCACCCGCGCCGGGTCGCCGCCGAAGGCCGCAATGTTGTCCCGCACCCACTCCAGGGCCAGCAGCCAGTCGAGCATGCCGCGGTTGGCCGGGGCATCCTCGATCCAGCCGAAGCCGTCGAAGCCCAGCCGGTAGGAGATGCTCACCGTCACCACGCCGTCGCGGTTGAACGCGGCGCCGTCGTACCAGGGGCTGGCCGGGGAGCCGGCCACATAGCCGCCGCCGTGGATCCAGACCAGCACCGGCAGTCCGCCGTCGTCGGCCGGACCCGGAGCCGGGGTGAACACATTAACATTCAGCGTGGACTCCCCCTCGATGGAGGGCTCGGGGATGAGGGTCACCTCGGCCAGCGTCTTGCGCTGCGGGGTCGGTCCGTACTCGACGGCGTCGCGGACACCGGACCACGGTCGGTGCGGAACGGGGGCCTGGAACCGGAGCTCATTGATGGGCGGCTCGGCGAAGGGAATGCCCAGGAAGGCCGCGGAGCCATCCCGCCAGCGGCCGCGGACGACGCCGGCCTGGGTGGTTGCTTCGGGCTGCTGTGCTGCTGATGCCATGGGGGTTCTCCTAGCGAACGCTTTTGATGGGGATGAGGACGAGGGCTGCGACAACGACCGAGATCATGCCGAAGACAAACAGGATGGGGTAGCCGCCAAAGGAGCCAATGATGACGCCGGCAATGGCCGGGCTCATGGCCTGCGGGATGTTGGTGGCAACGTTCAGGATTCCGAGGTCCTTTCCGGCCGAGACGCCGCCGCCGGGCAGAACCTCCGTCATGAGGGCCGTATCGCAGGCCATGTACAGGCCGAAGCCAAAGCCATTGACGGCGCTCATCAGGATCATGCCCGTCATGGTGGGCATGGCCAGCGGAACCGCCAGGCCGAGGACCATGATGACCGATGCCGCGTAGATGAAGATCTTGCGGCGGCCCAGCTTGTCGCTCCAGAAGCCGGCGACGACGATCGAGACCAGCGTGGTGACCATCCCGGCGATGCTGAGCAGGCCGGCGCTGAGGGCTGCCTCCGCCAGCGAAAGGCCGATGTAGTCGGTGAGGATGTACAGCTGGAAGGCCGAGATGACGAAGTAGCCCAGAATGAAGAAGAACCGGGCGGCAAAGGCCCAGGCGAAGTCCGGGTTCTGCTTCGGGTTGATCCAGAATCCGGCGAGGAACTGCTTCCAGGAGAACGGTTCGACCACCAGGTCCACGCTGGAGGTGTCGCGGTTGAACACCACGAAAAGGATCGTCACCGCCAGCACCCCGATCCCGAAGACCGTGTAGCCAATGCCCAGGTTGCTGGCGAACTGTCCGGCGACGACGACGCCGACGGTGGCGCCGATCATGGTGCCCATGCCCACCATGGCCGAGGCGGCGCCGCGGCGTGAACGTGGGAAACGGTCCGGCACAATGGCCGACAGCGGGCCCTGCAGCGCGTTCAGGGACACCTGGATGACCACCCAGAAGACGGTGATCCACAGGACGTTGGACATGCCGCCGAGGCCGAGCAGCGCTATGGCGGCGATCGAGGATCCGATGATCATCCACGGCGCGCGGCGGCCAAGCCGCCCACGGGTGCGATCGCTGAAGGCGCCGACGATCGGTTGGGCGAACAGGGTGAAGATGAACGAGACAGTGCTCACCGTGGCCAGATTGGCGACCTTGTCCGCTTCACTGATCAGCGCCACCTGGACTGGCAGCAGAATGCCGCCAAGCGCCGAATAGGTGGCGAACAGGAAGACGGAGGTGGCGGCCATCCACGGCAGAAGCGCCTTGGTGGCAGGCGGGCTGGTTGGGGGTTTATCCCCGGAGCCGGGGATGTTTGAAATGGTTGCCGGGTCGCCGGACTGGGCGACCCCAAAGGAGGGAGCTGGAGTGGACACGACATTCCTCATCGTTGAGATTTCTCGGAGTCAAAGCTTCCGCCCGCCGCTAAAGGAGGGGTTGATCAACGAGTATGCAGTGCCGAAATCAATAATTCAAGGGTTGAACTATGTGGAAATTTGGAGTGGGTCCAGCAGCAGCCTGTCCCGGGCACTCCACAGCGCCCCCAACAGCGCGGCGTCCCGGTCCAGCCGGCCGGGCACTACAGCCGTGCCAATCCACGGGTCCCCCGGCACGGCGGCCGGGCGGTTCTGGGCAAAACTTTCGGCGATGGAATCCGCCAGGGGGGCCCAATAGCCGCCGAGAACAATGACGCGCGGATCCAAGGCCATCGCCAGGACCTGCAGCGCGCGGGCAATCCATTCGGCTGCATCGTTCCATGCAGCGGAGGCGTGTTGTTCGCCGGCCAGGATGCGGCTGACCAGTTCATCGAGCGCTGCGGACAGACCGTCGGATTCCAGCAGGCGGCCAAGGCCGGCCGCACGCAGGACGGCGTCCGGGCCGGAAACCGTCACCAGGCAGCCGCGCTGGCCGCAGCCGCACTGCTCGCCGCCGGGCACCAGCGGCAGGTGGCCCAGGGCTCCGGCGACGTCGTGCGCACCCGCGACGACGGTGCCGTCAACGATGATGGCCCCACCGATGCCCGAGTTGCTCTTGATGTAGACCATGTCGCGGCCATCCTCCAGCAGACCCAGCTCCGCCTGCGCTGCCAACACCGAGTCCGGCAGCAGCCGCATGGACGGGGGCGTCCGGGGCTCGCGCGCCCGCAGTCCGGCCAGGACGTCAACCCTCCCCCAGCCCAGATCCGTATCGGCGACGACCACCGGAGGCGTTCCGCCCACCGGGGCAAAGACAACCACCGTGGAATCCACCAGCCGCCGCCCCAGCCCGGCGCAGGCATCAAGTGCCCGCCCCAGCACCGAGGCCATCAGGTCAAGGATGGGCTCCGGGGCGCCCATGGGCCGGCCGTGGTGCTCGGCAATGCGCAGCAGGGGCTCGCCCGACAGTGTGGCCACCACTGCGGTGACCTCGTCCGCATCCAGCTGGAGGGCCAGGATTGCCACGTCGTCGGCGGCCAGATGGAGCAGGGTCAGCGGGCGGCCCTTGCCGCGGGAATCCTGGGGGGCGTCTTCGCGCAGCACGCCGGCGTCCAACAGCAGCGACGCCAGCGCCGTCACGGAGCCGCGGGTGAGCCCGGCGCCGTCGGCGATCTGGCTGCGGGAACTAGCCCCGTGGTCCACCACATAGCGGGCAACGATGCTCAGGTTGTGCCGGCGGACGTCGCCGCTGACGAGGGAACCGGCGGGACCCGCTGCCGCCGAGGTGCTTCGAAGTGCCATGGCCCGAGTCTATCGACAGCCGATGTGCGCCTAGGGTGCAGGCGGGCGAGACGCTGCCATCGTGGTGGCCAGGGAGAGGAAATAGTCGATGTGCGCGGCCATGTCGATGCCAGGGTCCAGCATCCACTGCACCTGCAGGCCGTCGGCGAGCGCTATGGCAATGGCGGAGAGCTTCTCCGGATCCAGACCGGCGTCGAGCAGCCCGGCGGCCTGCCGTTCGCGGACCGCGTCTGCAAGCCGGCCCCGGAATTCGCGGTACCGCTCGACGAAGAAGCCGTGGGCCGGGTGCGCGGGGTCGCTGGCCGCCGCGGAGAGGGTCGCGTAGAGCTGGACCAGTCCGGGGACCTCGGCGTTGTGCCGCATGGTGGCGCTGAGGATGGCGAAGGGATCCTCGCCCTCCACGTAGCTGGCCGCGAAGTCGTTCTCGTCGCGCTTTTTCAGGATGGCCGCCAGCAGCTCTTCCTTGGAGTTGAAGTAGTGCATGAGCCCGGGCAGGCTGAGGCCGCACTCGCGGGCGACTTCGCGCAGCGAGGTGCCCCGGTAGCCCTCCTGGGAAAAGATCGCCAGCGCCGTGCGCAGGATCTCCTCGCGCTTGGCGACACCTTTGGGGTAGGACCCTTTCGCTGACATGCCCCCGATCGTACCGCACCACGGCGTGGGAAAAATCAACCCTTGCGCATCAAAACCGTGCATCGTATGGTTTTGCATACCGCGTCAGCAAAGACGCCCCTCCGAAAGGCCAGGACCCATGACGATGACGTCACCTGCTGGGAAACTGCATGACCAAGGATTCAGCACGTCCGCCCCGCCAGCCATCAAGCCGGTGCGCTGATGGCCGCCCTCCAGCAGCAGCCGGCGCCCGGAAACGGGCGGCTGCGTGCACAGTGGGTCGGGGCCGCCGCCGCGGCAGCTGTCATCGGAATCATGATGCTTGCCCTGCTGCCGGCCCCGGCGGCCCCGTTCTTCCAGGGCATCGACAGGTGGTGGCATGCAGCGACCGTCGCGCCGGCCGGCTATGAGCCCAATGGGCTCGTGGCGTTTCTGGACGCCTTTGGCCGCCCGCCCGGCCTGCTGGTGCTGCCCGTGCTGCTGGCGATCCTGATGTTCGCCCGGCGCTGGTGGGCCGCCCTCTTCACAGTGCTCTGCTACACCGTCCCCATGGTTCTGGCCCAGGTGGTCAAAAACGTGGTGGACAGACCCCGCCCGGCCAATCCGCTGGTGATCGTGGACCACGGCTCGTTCCCCTCCGGCCATGTGGTCTCCACGACCGCGTTCGTCATCATGGTTGCCGTCCTGCTGGCACCATCGGTGCGCCGCTGGTGGTGGCCCGCAGGGATTGTCTTTGTCGCGGTGATGATGTGGAGCCGGACGTTTCTGGGTGCCCACTGGCTCTCCGACACCGTCGCCGGCGCCGTGCTGGGCGCCGGTGCCACCCTTGCGCTGTGGTGGCTGTTCGCCCCACTGGTCGCCCGAGACGAGGCCCGCCGCACCGGGCGCCGCATCAGACGACACCCCTCCCCTGCCCTCTTTGAACCCTCTACCACCAAGGACCTGCTGCCATGACCGAGACCACCACCATCGACACCACCTTCCGCGATCCCAGCCTGCCCATCGAGGAGCGGGTGGAGAACCTTCTCGGCCAAATGACGCTGGCGGAGAAGGCCGGCCTGTTCTTCCACACCATGATCACCCTTGGCGCCGACGGCGGGCTGGCCGACGCCGACCCCGTCTTCGGCATCGCCTCCACCGTGGAGCTCGTCTCCGCCCGGGCCATGACCCACTTCAATGTCTTTGGCGCCGCAGACAGCGCCGCCCAGATGGCCAGCTGGCACAACAAGCTCCAGGAACTGGCCGCATCTTCGCGGCTGGGCATCCCCGTGACACTGTCCACCGACCCGCGGCATTCCTTCACCGAAAACCCGGGCACTGCCATGCTGGCCGGGCCGTTCTCCCAGTGGCCCGAGCCCCTGGGCCTGGCGGCCATTGGCGATGAGGCCCTGGTGGAGCGCTTTGGCGACATCGCCCGCCAGGAGTACACCGCCGTCGGGCTTCGGGTGGCCCTGCATCCGCAGATCGATCTGGCCACTGAGCCGCGATGGTCCCGCCAGGTGGCCACCTTCGGCGAGGACGCGGAGCTCACCGGCCGGCTGGCCGCCGCCTACATCCGCGGTTTCCAGGGCGAAACCTTCGGCCCGGAGTCGGTGTCCACCATGACCAAGCACTTCCCCGGCGGCGGGCCGCAGAAGGACGGCGAGGATCCGCACTTCGCCTACGGCCGGGAGCAGGTCTACCCGGGCGGCAACTTCGAGCACCACCTGCTGCCCTTCGAGGCCGCCTTCGACGCCGGAACCCGCCAGATCATGCCGTACTACGGCATGCCCGTAGGCACCGAGTACGAGGAGGTTGGCTTTGGGTTCAACAAGTCGGTCATCACCGGCCTGCTGCGCGAGCGCTACGGCTTCGACGGCGTGGTCTGCACCGACTGGGGCCTGCTGTCCGACGCCGTGATCGGCGGGCAGCCGTTCCCCGCCCGGGCCTGGGGCGTGGAGCATCTCTCGCCCCGCGAGCGCATGCTGGCCGTGCTGAATGCGGGCGCCGACCAATTTGGCGGCGAGGCCATCCCCGAGCTCCTCCTGGACCTCGTGGCCAGTGGCGAGGTGTCCGAGGAACGAATCGATGTGTCCGCGCGCCGGCTGCTGCGGGAGAAGTTTGTGCTGGGCCTCTTCGACTCCCCGCTGGTCGACGTCGACCGTGCCGCCGCCGTCGTCGGCAGTGCCGAATTCCAGGCCGCGGGCGAGGCCGCCCAGCGCGCCTCGTTCACGCTGCTCACCAACCGGCCCGCTGCCTCCGGCGCGCCCACGCTGCCGCTGGCCAGGGGCCTGAAGGTGTACCTGCGCGGCGTCAGCGCCGAGGCTGCCGCCGGCTATGCGGAGGTGGTTGGCTCCCCCGCGGAGGCCGACGTCGCCATCGTGCGCCTGCAGGCACCCTACGAAGAGCGCGGCACCATGTTCGAGAACTTCTTCCACGCCGGCTCGCTGGACTACCCGGCGGACCAGCTGGAGGAGCTCACCACCCTGTGCCGAACGGTTCCTACGGTTCTGGATGTGTTCCTTGACCGCCCCGCCATTCTGACCCCGCTCGTCGGCGAGGCCGCGGCCATCACGGCCAACTTCGGCGCCGGTGCCCCGGCGCTGCTGGACGTGCTCTTCGGTGTGGCCGCGCCGCAGGGCAGCCTGCCCATGGACCTGCCCCGCTCCATGGACGCCGTCGAGGCCAACCTCCCCGACGTCCCCTTTGACACGGCCGACCCCCTGTTCCGGTTCGGCCACGGACTGCGCTACCCGGCCGCCAACTAACCGACAGCTCCACCTACTTTTCAAGGAGAACCATGAGCAAGCCCACCGAGGCCCTGTCCGGGCTGACCACCGGGGAAAAGGCGTCCCTTACCAGCGGCGCCAGTTTCTGGAACACCAAGGCCATAGAGCACGCCGGCGTTCCCTCCATCATGCTCACCGACGGCCCCCACGGCGTCCGCAAGCAGCGCGAAGGCGGCGACCACCTCGGCCTGATGGACAGCGTACCCGCCACCTGCTTCCCGCCCGCCGTCGCCCTTGGCTCCATCTGGGACCCGGAGCTGGTGGGACGCGTGGGCGTGGCACTGGGCGAGGAGGCCAAGGCGGAGGGCGTCGGCATCCTGCTGGGCCCGGGCATCAACATCAAGCGCTCCCCGCTGGGCGGGCGCAACTTTGAATACCTCTCCGAGGACCCGTACATCAGCGGCGTCCTGGGCGCAGCCCTGGTCAACGGCCTGCAGAGCCAGGGTGTGGGCGCCTCGCTGAAGCACTTTGCCGCCAACAACCAGGAAACGGACCGGCTGCGGGTCAGTGCCGACGTCGACGAGCGTCCGCTGCGGGAAATCTACCTGCGCGGCTTCCAGCGCGTGGTCACCGAGGCCAGGCCCTGGACTGTCATGTGCTCGTACAACAAGATCAACGGCGTCTACGCCTCGGAGGATCCGTGGCTGCTGACCGACGTGCTGCGCGGCGAGTGGGGCTTTGACGGCCTGGTCGTCTCCGACTGGGGCGCCGTCAATGACAGAGTGGCGGGCCTCGCCGCCGGGCTGGATCTGGAAATGCCCTCCAGCGGCGGCGTGACGGACACGCAGATCGTGGCGGCCGTGGCCGATGGCAGCCTGGACGAGTCCGTCCTGGACACCGCCGCGCACCGGGTCCTCACCATGGTTGAACGCGTGGTCGACGGCGCGGATGCCTCCGCAGGCTACGATGTGCAGGCCCACCACGCACTGGCCCGCGAGGCTGCCGGGCGCGGCATCGTGCTGTTGAAGAACGACGGCGGGCTGCTCCCGCTGGCCCGGGGCGCCAATGTCGCGGTGATTGGCGAGTTTGCCCGTACGCCACGCTACCAGGGGGCTGGCAGCTCGCAGATCAACCCGACGAAGCTGGACAACGCGCTGGACGAGATCCGCGTGCAGGCGCCCGGTGCCGTCTTCGCCGCCGGCTACACCGTGGACAGTGCCGACGGCGAGGACGGCAGCCCTGCCGGCCTCGTGGCGGAGGCCGTTGCCGCCGCGGCCGCCGCCGATGTCGCACTGCTGTTCCTGGGCCTGCCCAGCGGAGACGAATCCGAGGGCTTCGACCGGACGCACCTGGAACTGCCGGCAGAGCAGACCGAGCTGATCGAGGCCGTGCTGGCCGCGAACCCGCGCACCGTCGTCGTGCTGTCCAACGGCAGCGTGGTCCGGCTCTCCGGCTGGGGCCAGCGCGTCCCGGCCATTGTGGAGGGCTGGCTGCTGGGTCAGGCCGGCGGCGGAGCCATCGCCGATGTACTGTTCGGCGTCGTCAACCCCTCCGGCCGGCTGGCCGAGACCATCCCGCTGGAGCTGGCCCACACCCCGGCCTACCTGGACTTCCCGGGCGAAAACTCCCACGTCCGCTACGGCGAGGGCCTGTTTGTGGGCTACCGCTACTACGATGCACGCACCATGGAGGTCAGCTACCCGTTCGGGCATGGCCTGTCCTACACGAGCTTTGGCTACGCCGGACTTGAGGTGGCAGCATCGGAGTCCGGGCTGAGCGTGTCCCTCGACGTGCAGAACACCGGCAGCCGCACCGGCCGCGACGTAGTCCAGGTGTATGTGGGACTGCCGGGATCCGCGGTGGTCCGCGCCCCGCGCGAGCTGCGCGCCTTCGCCACCGTGGCGCTGGAGCCGGGCGAAACCCGCCACATCAGCCTCGACATCCCCCGGGAGGAGCTCGCGTACTGGAACGTACCGGCAAGCGGGTGGACCGTGGAAACCGGCAGCTACACGGTTGAGGTGGGCGCGTCCTCGCGCGACATCCGGCTCTCGGCCTCCGTGGCCGTTGCGGGCGACGACGTGGTGCTGCCCCTGGACACCGATTCGACGCTGGCCGAGTGGATGGCCCACCCGGTGGGCGGACAGGTGCTCGGCGGCGCTTTTGCCGCGGCCCAGGCCTCCGGCGGCGGCGGCGAAATGCTCGCGCTGATGTCCGATCCGTCCCTGGTGAAGATGATCGGTTCGATGCCGCTGGGCCGCATTGCAGCCTTCCCCGGCAGCCCGCTCACCCCTCATGTGCTGGACCAGCTGGTGGCCGCCGGCAACGCCTAGACAGCAAAGAAGGGGGGCTGCCCGGTCGCGGATCCATTGGATCCGTGCACGGGCAGCCCCCCTTCATAGCTGGTCTGCGGGCCGGGCTGCTAGGAGTACTTCACATAGATCCGGAGCCTCCCGGCAACATTCGTGGATCCGGTGCAGGTTTTGCGCATCGTCAGCAGGTTTCGAGGCCCGCAGCGTTCGGACTCCACGCCCAGCTCGGCTGCGAGCGTACGGGCTGCCGTGGCTGTTCCGACGTCGTCAAGCAGGTTCAACGCCAGGCTGCCGGCCCACAGCAGCACAAGCACTCCAAGGGAAACCATGGTCCCGATGATGAGGTGTTTTCGAGTCGTCTGCATTGCCCCATCTTCCCTTGGCTCAACGCTGAGTGATGCCACAAAGGAGGGGCCGTGCAGAAACAGTCCGACTGTTTCCGCACGGCCCCTGCCGTTCAACCGTTTGGCGGTTCCCCTCCGCGTCTAGAGGTTCAACGCCTCAGCGAAGTCGCCGCCCTCGAGGCGCTTCTTCACTGTCTGCAGATAGCGTCCGGCGTCGGCACCGTCGACGATCCTGTGGTCGTAGGTCAGGGACAGGTAGACCATGGAGCGGAAGGCAATGGTGTCGTTGCCGTCCTCGTCCGTCACCACGACGGCGCGCTTGACGATGGCACCGGTGCCCAGGATGCCGACCTGCGGCTGGTTGATGATCGGGGTGTCGAACAGTGCCCCGACCGAGCCGATGTTGGTCAGGCTGAAGGTGCCGCCGGAGAGCTCGTTGGCGCCGATCTTGCCGCTGCGCGTCCGCTGGGCCACATCTGCAATGCCCTTGGAGAGCCCGTCCAGCTTCATTTCGCCGGCACCGAAGACCACCGGCACCAACAGGCCCTTGTCCGTGTCCACGGCGATGGCCAGGTGCTGGTCCTGGTGGTAGGTGATTTCCTGGCGCTCCTGGTCGTAGGAGGCGTTGAGCACCGGGTGCTGCTGCAGGCCTTCGACGACGGCGAGGGCGAAGAACGGCAGGAAGGTCAGCTTCGCGCCGTGTGCCGCGGCGAAGGCGTCCTTGGAGCGGGTGCGCAGCGCGGCGATGCGGGTCATGTCCACTTCGATGACCTGCGTGAGCTGGGTCGAGGTGTCCAGGGACTGGCGCATGCGCTCGGCGATGATCTGCCGGATCCGCGGAGCCTTCACGGTGGTGCCGCGCAGCGGGCTTGCCGGGGCAGCTGCCTTCGGCTGCGCAGCGGCGGCCGGTGCCGGCGCGGCGGGGGCCTGGGCCGGTGCAGCCGGAACCAGGGCGGCCGTAACGGCCGGCGCAGCCACAGCTGCTGCAGGTGCGGCAGCAGGAACGGCAGCGGTGCGTGTCCCGCCCACATCCGATGCGGTGATCCGGCCGCCGGGTCCGGTGGCCGGCACGGCGGACAGATCCAGGCCGCCCTGGCGGGCGAGCTTGCGCGCCAGCGGTGTCGCGTACGGCGTCGTGCGCTCCTGCGCGGCAGCCGGCGCAGGCACAGCCGCCGGAGCGGCAACAGCGGCTGGAGCGGCAACAGCGGCTGCCGCCGGAGCCGCCGCAGCTGCGAAGGACTCCCCCGCCTCCCTGCCTTCGACTACAGGGAGGGGGGAACTTGTGGTGGCCGAAGCCTCTTCAATGCGGGCCAGCGATGCGCCGATCTCGGCCACCCCATCTTCCTTGATGAGGATTTCGGCCAGCCGGCCGGCCCACGGCGAGGGGATCTCGGTGTCGACCTTGTCGGTGGACACCTCCAGCAGCGGCTCGTCCACCTCGACAATGTCGCCAACGTCTTTGAGCCAGCGCGTGATGGTTCCCTCGGTGACGCTTTCACCCAGTTCGGGAAGGACAACAACTCCAGGCATAGGGGCCTCATTCTGTGCAGGTGGGAAGGAGTGCCGCGTCCGCGGACTGCCACAGCCCTCCGTCGTTGGAGCACCATGCCGCGGCGCTGGGCCACGGGACTGCACGTCATCGCGGACCACTGCAGGCGGGCTGCAGCGTGGTCCATCCCTGTTGTGGAACCATCTTACGTCAGATTTTGGATAAATGTTTCCACTTAGTGGAATATGAACAGTTGTGGCGTGCTCGGTCCCTAAACGCAATCCGGCACCAACCCACAGGGGTTGGTGCCGGATTCCGGCGGCTGCACCAAAGCAGCCGCAACAATGCCTCTAGAGTTCGCCGCGGCGCAGGAGCTTGCCGGTGGGGGTCTCCCCATCGATCAGCCCACCGCGCAGGTACGTCTTGCGGACGACCCCGGAGAGCGCCTTGCCGGCGTACGGCGTGATCGGGTTCTTGTGCTTGAGCTTGGTGACGTCGACGACGTACGCATCGTCGGCGGCAAAGACGGCCAGGTCGGCGTCGAAGCCCAGGGCCAGCTGGCCCTTGCGGTGCAGGCCGGCCAGCTCCGCCGGACGCTTGGACATCCAGTTGAGGACCTTCTCCAGGGCGATGCCGCGCTTGCGTGCCTCGGTCCAGATCAGCGACAGGCCAAGCTGCAGCGAGGAAACGCCGCCCCAGGCCACTGCGAAGTCGCCGTTTTCCAGGTCCTTGAGGTCCAGGGTGCTCGGCGAGTGGTCGGTGACGATGCAGTCAATGAGCCCGTCCTCCAGGCCCTTCCAGAGCTTTTCGCGGTTGCTGGCCTCACGGATGGGCGGGCAGCACTTGAAGGCGGTGGCTCCGTTGGGGATCTCTTCGGAGGTCAGCGTCAGGTAGTGCGGACACGTTTCCACCGTCAGGTGCACGCCGTCGGCCTTGGCCGATTCGATCATCGGCAGCGCATCGGAGGAGGACAGGTGCAGGATGTGGGCGCGGGCACCCGTCCAGCGGGCCCGCTCGATGACCTCGGCGATGGCGATGTTCTCCGCGCCGCGGGGGCGGGAGTGCAGGAACTTGTCGTAGTGGTCGCCCTCGGCGGAGGGGGCCCTGTCGATCGCACGGGAATCCTCGGCGTGGACGATCATGACGGAGTCGAAGGACTTCAGCTCTGCCATGTCCTCCTCCATCTCGTCCGCTTCCAGGTGGGGGAACTCATCCACGCCGGAGTGCAGCAGGAAGCACTTGAAGCCGAAGACGCCCTCGTCGTGAAGGCCGCGGAGGTCCTTCTTGTTGCCCGGGATCGCACCGCCCCAGAATCCGACATCAACGAACGCCTGGTCCTTGGCCACCGAGCGCTTCAGGCGCAGGGCCTCGACATTGGTGGTCGGCGGAATGCTGTTCAGCGGCATGTCGATGATGGTGGTGACGCCGCCGGCGGCCGCGGCACGGGTGGCGGAGGCAAACCCCTCCCACTCGGTGCGGCCGGGCTCGTTGACGTGGACATGGGTGTCCACCAGGCCCGGGATCAACGTCTCGTCGTCGGCCAGTTCGATGATCTGGGCACCCTCCAGACCGTTGCCCAACGGCTCAATCGCGGCAATCAACCCGTCGCGCACACCCACTTCACGGGCAACGATGCCCGCGGTGGTGAGTATGCGCTGGCCCCGAAAGACCAGGTCAAACTGGGGCTTGGATGATTCAGACATTTAACTTTTCCCTTGTTCGAATGGTGGATGGGCAGCCGCCGGTTCCCGACGGCCGCCCACTCAAGCACTTGGTTGGATATTGTTCTCTGCGGAAGCGGTTGCTAGGAAGAGACCGGCTGGGCCGACATGGGCCAGCCGATGACTTTCTTGGGCCGGGGTGCGGCGTAGGTGCGGACCTTGGAGGTGGAGAGCCCCATCCGCACCAGGGATTCGGCGATGGTGACGGCGGCGGCGACGCCATCGACCACCGGAACACCGGTTCTGGCGCGGACCTGGTCGTCCAGGCCCGCCATGCCGCCGCAGCCCAGAACGATGACTTCGGCCTTGTCGTCATTGACAGCCTTCTCCGCCTGGTCGACGATGGCCTGCACGGCCCGCTCCGGCTCTTCTTCGAGCTCCAGAACGGCCATGCCGCTGGCCCGCACCGAGGCGCAGCGCGCCTCAAGTCCGGCAAGTTTGAGGCGGTCTTCGATCAGCGGCACCGCGCGGTCCAGCGTGGTGACGACGGAGTACTTGTAGCCCAGGAACATCGCGGTGCTGGCGGCTGCCTCGGTGATGTCCACGACCGGAACGTCCAGCAATTCTTGGAGGCCCTCACGGCCATGCTCCCCGTAGCCTGCCTGGATGACGGCGTCGAACGGTTCCGGGTAGGACAGCACCACGTCCATGACGGCGATGGCGGCCAGGTAGCTCTCGAAGTTTCCTTCACAGGACTCGGCACCGAACTTCGGTGTCAGCCCCACGATTTCCGTGCCGGGTGCCGCTGCGGCCCGGGCTTGGGCGGCGATCGAATCGGTCATGGACTGCGTGGTGTTGACGTTGACGACGAGGATTCGCATGTCTTGTTTCCTTCGTGTTGTGGTGCCGGGGGTGCTAGTGGACGCTGGGGACGGCGATGGGCTCGCCGGAGACGTCGTGGAAGGTGCGGTTGCGGTCCGCGATGGCCAGGTAGACGATCGCGGCGATGCCGGCGGCGAAGAACCAGGAGAAGGAGGACAGGGCGGCCAGGGCCGGGACGAAGGCGATCAGCAGGGAGATCGTCGCGGCGACGGCGAAGGCGATGATGGCGCGCGGGTTGAAGCCGTTCTTGTAGAAGTACGCGCCGTCCTTGACCTCCGTGTAGAGCTCGGGGACGTTGACCTTGGCCTTGCGGATCAGCCAGTAGTCGGCCATGATCACGCCGAACAGCGGGCCGAGCAGGGCGCCCAGGCCGCCGAGGAAGTACACGATGACGGCGGGGTTGTTGTACAGGTTCCAGGGCAGGATGACCAGGCCGATGAGGGCGCTGATCAGGCCGGCGCGGCGGAAGTTCAGCCGCTTCGGGAACAGGTTGGTCAGGGCGTAGATCGGGGCGACGAAGTTGGCCATCAGGTTCACGGCGACGGTGAGGATCAGCAGGGCCAGGGCGGCCATCACCAGCAGGAACGTGTTCGGGATGGTCTCGACAATGTCCGAGGGGCTGGCGATGATCTGGCCGTTGATCCGGTACTGGGCGCCGGCGAGGACGACGACGATGCCGCCGAACAGGAGGGTGTTGATCGGGATGCCCCAGAAGTTGCCCTTGACGATGGACTTGCGGGTCTTGGAGGAGCGGGTGAAGTCGCAGAAGTTCAGCACGAATGTGGCGTAGATGGAGACCCACAGGGCGCCGGCGCCGAAGATTTCACGCCACATGTCCCCGCCCTGCAGGGCGTTGTCGGTGGACCAGGAGATGGAGGATCCGGCCTGGAAGAACATCCACACGGCCAGGGAGACCATGGTGACGAGGATGACGGGGCCGGCAAAGGCCTCGTACTTGCGGATCATGTCCATGCCGTAGGAGACGATGAAGACCTGGATGATCCACAGGCCGATGAAGGTGATCCAGCCCAGGGAAGACAGGCCCAGGATGGAGTTGGTGTCCATCTCCTTCAGCGAGGGGACCAGGGCGATCAGCAGCACGCGCAGGACCAGGGAGGCCAGGTAGGTCTGGATGCCGAACCAGGCGATCGCGACGGCGCCGCGGATCAGGGCCGGGATCTGGGCGCCGTGGATGCCGAAGGCGATGCGGCTCATGACCGGGAACGGGACGCCGGTCTTGTGGCCCATGAAGCCGGAGAAGTTCAGCAGGGCGAAGAGCAGGATGGCCCCGATGCCCAGGGCCAGCAGGATCTGCCAGCCGCCCAGGCCCAGGGCGAACAGGCCCAGGGCGAAGCCGTAGTTCCCGAGGGAGTGAACGTCGTTGGCCCACAGGGTGAAGATGCTGTAGGCGGTCCAGCGGCGTCCGGCGGTCTGCGTCGGGGCGAGGTCCTGGTTGTAGAGCTGCGGGCTCGTGGGCGGCAGGTTGGCCGAGGCCAGTCCGTGCGACGGCGGAGCATGCATGATGTGGTCGATGTGCTCGTGCATCTGGCGGCGGCGGCCCCCGGGCTGGGGTTCCGCAGCTTCATCCGCAAGGGGCGTTTGCCCTGGTGTGAAAGTCATTTTGGGGGCCGATCTTTAGTTCCGCTCCTCGATGTGAGGTTGAACACAACTGTAAATAGATTCGACTAGTTTCGCAATAGGAGATTTGATTTCCATAATGTGGAAGAGCGCATTTGACTTGCCGCCGTTCCTCTGCAGCTGGGAACTGGTGCCTTAAACCACAAATGTCCCGAACTTATTCTCTGCCTGGGGCTCCAAGCGGACAATAAGTTCGGGACAGTGGGATTGTGGCGGCTGCTACTCGGCCGGGGCCACCAGGACATCTATGCCGGATTCATCAAAGGCGGCGAGCTGGGCGGCCGTGATGCCGGAGTCGGTGATCAGCTTGTGGAAGCGGTAGCCCTCCATGGTGGCGAAGGCGCGCTGGCCGATCTTGGAGGAGTCCGCCAGCATGTAGGACTCGGTGGCGCGGCGGGCCATCAGCGAGTTGACGGTGGCCTCGCCCTCGTCGTTGATGGTCGGCCCGACGCCGGGCTCGATCCCGTTGACGCCGATGAAGGCAAAGTCCAGCGCCACCTTCTGCAGGATGATGTCCGTGTACGGCCCCACCAGCTCATAGGAGCGCGGGTTCACGATGCCGCCGGTGACCATGATCTTGAAGTTCGGCCGCACCACCAGCTGCGCCGCAATGTTGATGGCGTTCGTGACAACCGTCAGGGTGGGCCGGTTGGAGGCTTCCATCAGATCGGCACGGGTGGAGAGCACCTGGGCCAGCGCCGTCGACGTCGTTCCGCCGCACAGGCCGATCACCGACCCCTTGGGGATCAGCGCACTGGCCGCCAGGGCGATCTGGTGCTTCTGCTCCGCGTGGTCGTCGCGGTTGTAGCGGCCGGGGAGGTCGTACGCCACCGAACCGGCTGTGGCCCCGCCGCGGGTGCGGCTGAGCAGGCGCTCGTTGGCCAGCGAATCCAAGTCGCGGCGGGCAGTGGCCGGTGAGACACCCAGCTTGGTGACAATGTCATCCACCTCGACGGAGCCGGCCCCGGCCAGCAGATCGAGAATGGCCGTCAGGCGTTCGGTGCGGTTCAACTAGGCCTCCAGCGGCGACAGAATGGTGGCCGTGGCGAAGAGCTGCAACAGGCGCGCCACCTCGGGCACCAGGGCATCCCGCCCGGCCGACAGGTACTTGCGGGAGTCTACTACGGACGGGTTGGCGTCCAAGTATTCGCGCACACCGCGGGTAAAGAAACCATTCAGGTGTGTGGAGACGTTGATCTTGGTCATGCCGGCGGCAATGGCAGCGACGATGTTCTCATCGGACACCCCAGAGGAGCCGTGCAGCACCAGCGGAACCTCAAGCGCGGCCTTCAGGGCGGCGATGCGCTCCAGGTTCAGGGCGGCTGAGCGCTCGGTCATGGCGTGGGAGGAGCCCACGGCCACGGCCAGGGCGTCCACTCCGGTGGCGGCGACGAAGGCCGCGGCTTCCAGCGGATCGGTCAGGACGCCGGGGGCGTGCGCGCCATCCTTGCCGCCGACCTTGCCCAGTTCGGCCTCGATGTAGACGCCGCGGTCGTGGGCGTACGCGGCCACGCGGGCCGTCACCTCGACGTTCTGCTCGTACTCGAAGTGGGCGCCGTCGTACATGATGGAGCCGAAGCCCAGATCCACGGCCTGGCAGGCCAGCGCCTCGTCCTCGGCGTGGTCCAGGTGCACCGCGACGGGCACCGTGGCCTTGCGGGCCGCAGCCAGGGTGGCCAGGGCCACCGGCTCCAGCCCGCCGTGGTACTTGGCGCAATTCTCGGAGATCTGCAGGATCACGGGCAGCCCGGCGGCCTCGGCCCCGGCAATGAGCGCCTCGACGGTTTCCAGGTGGATCACGTTGAACGCGCCCTGGCCGGTGCCCGCCGCTGCTGCGGCATCCATCAGGTCACGGGTGGGGGTCAAAGCCATGGGATTCCTCTTCGTCTGGGGCATGCTTGTCTCGCATGCCGATGGTGCAGGTCTCTAGTGGTGCGTCACGATCAATGCGTCGGCCAGCCGCTGGTGTTCGGGCGAAATCTCCCCGGCTCCGGGCATCAGCACGGCGGCGGCGCTCCAGGCCGTGGCCGCGCGGAGCATGTCCTCCAGCGAACGGTTGCCCGAGGCCAGTACGACGGCGGCGGCGCTGACGGCGGCGTCGCCGGCGCCCGTGGGGTTCCCGGCCAGGGGTGCGGGCAGCTTGGCCTGGATGTACTTCTGCGGCTCCGCGGCGTCGAAGGCAAGCATGCCCTCCTCCCCCACGCTGACCAGCACGCGTTTGGCGCCCAGTGCCATCAGCTTCCGGGCCGCCGTGGGCAGATCGGTTTCGCCCACGGCCTCCATCAGCTCGTGGTTGTTGGGCTTGAGCAGGTCGGCACCGGCGCGGGCGGCGGCCAGGATGCCCTCCCCCGAGGTGTCGATGACGGCCGGGATGCCGGCGCTGTGGGCCAGCGCCACCAGGCCGGGGTAGAAGTCCGCCGGGGCGTTCTGCGGCAGGCTGCCGGAGCCTACCAGCACACCGGCGCCGTCGAGGGAATCGACGACGGCGGCGGCCAGCGCCTGCCATTCCCCGGCTGCCAGTGCGGGCCCCTGTTCGTTGAAGATGCTGGTTTCGCCGTTGACCGTGTCGACCAGCGCGATCGTGCGCCGGGTCTGCGCCGCGACCGGGACCAGACGGTGCGGTACACCGCTGTCGATCAAATCGGCGCGGAACTGCTCGCCCGCGGCGCCGCCCACCGTGGCGATCGCCAGTGTGGGGCAGCCCTGCTGGTGCGCCACGCGCGCCACATTCAGACCCTTGCCGCCGGCCCGGTTCAGCGGGGCGGCCACGCGGTGCGAGGAGCCCAGCGATACGCCTGCCACCTCGTAGGTGACGTCGACGGCCGGGTTGGGCGTCACCGTGACAACGGTCCGAGCCGCCGTCATGACGCGGCCAGCAATGCTCGGGCCTTGAGGGCGGAGCCGATCAGGCCGGCGTTTTCACCCAGCTCGGCGTGGACCAGGTTGGGGCGGCGGTGGAAGGACAGCAGTGCATCGATCCGTGCCGCCAGGGGTTCAAAGAGCGCCGGGCCGGCCATGGAGAGCCCGCCGCCCAGCACCACTGTTTCGGTGCCCAGGATCGATACGCACTGGGCAATGCTGAAGGCCACCGCCTGTACGCCCGTCTCCCAGGCCTTCACCGCGGCCTCGTCGCCGGCCTGGGCCAGCTCGAGCACGGCGCGGGCGCCGTCGACCTCGGTGCCGGTGGCTTTCTGGTAGGCCTGGGCGATGGCCCGGGCGGATCCCACGGATTCCAGGATGGCCGTCGAGCCGTCTCCGGTGGGGACCATGGCGTGGCCCAATTCCCCGGAGTAGCCCCCGCCGCGCACGCGGTGTCCGTCGCAGACCACGGCGCCGGCAATGCCGGTGCCGATGACCATGACGACGACGTCCGAGTGGCCGCGGGCGGCGCCGATCTGCAGTTCCGCCTCGCCGGCCATGGCCACATCGTGGCCAAATGCCACGGGCAGCCTCAGCCGCTCAGTCAGCTTGTCGGTGAACGGGTAGTTGTCCCAGCCCAGATTGGCCGAGAAGATGCCGGTGCCGGCGACCTCATCCACCAGCCCGGGCACCGTGACGCCCACGGCCGCCACGGGGACGTCCGGGTGGTTCGCCTGGTACTCGCGCGTCAGCTCAACGATGCGTTCCACAATGGCGTCCGCCGTCGCCGGACCGCGGCCCGGCTGGCCGCTGTGCGGGGTGGGCAGACGCTTCAGATCGCGGATGTCGATGGCCCCCGGCGCAATGGAGCCGGGCAGCAGGCCCACCTTCATGTCCGTTCCGCCAACATCAAAGGCCAGGACGGTGGGTGCGGCTTCAGCGTCCGAAGCGCTGGGGGCAGGTGACGCCGGGGTCCGGGTCAACGTGTTCATCGATATCCTCGTTCAGTTCAAGCGTGTGTAAAGGCGTGTACTAAACCTATGCGTCCAGAATCACGGAGCGCGTGAGGTTACGCGGCAGGTCCGGGTTCAGGCCGCGCACGCGGGCGCGCTCCAGCGTGACGCGGTGCACGCGGGCCAGCTCGGCCAGCGGGTGCTTGTCCGAGTGGATGTACAGGGCGCCCGTGCGCTCCATGTCCTTGTCCAGGCCCTCGGGCTGCTCGCCGAAGAGCCAGGTGACACGGTTCGGGGCGGCGATGGAGATCGGGCCGTGGCGGTATTCCATGGCCGGGTAGGACTCGGTCCAGCCCTGGACGGCTTCGCGCATCTTCAGGCCGGCCTCGTGGGCCAGGCCGACGGTCCAGCCGCGGCCCAGGAAGGTGAACTGCTCGGCGTCGAGCAGCTCCTGCTCCACCGGGGCGGTGACGGCGCTCTTGGCGTCCTCGACGGCGGCACTCAGGTCCATGCCCACAGAGGTGAGCAGGTAGACAAGCGCGGTGGTGGCGAAACGGGTCTGCACCACCGACTGCTCGTCGGCGTAGGGCAGTTCGACGACGGCGTCGGCCAGGGCCATGATCGGGGAGGTAACGTCACCAACAAGTGCCACGGTGCGCACGGAGCCCTTGAGCTCGGTGAGGATTTCCAGCACCTCGGTGGTGGTGCCGGAGCGGGTGATGGCGACGACGACGTCGTACTGGCGCTCGCTCCCCAGGAAGGCCTCGGAGGCGGCGAAGGGGTCGGTGACACCCTTGCCGGCGGCTTCGCGGGCGACGGCGTAGCTCTGCGCCATGAACCAGGAGGTGCCGCAGCCAATGACGGCGACGCGCTCACCGTCGGCGGGGAGCAGGTTTTCGGCCTGGGCCTGGGCGATGGCCTGGGCCCACACCTCGGGCTGGCTGGTGAGTTCGGCGTCCATGAAGGCACCCAGGGTGGCAGCGGCGGTCTCAGTCATGCTTTCGGATTCTCCTCGTTCTGCCGGGCTCCAGAGCACCGGACGGGTTTCAATGTTCTGCTCGCAATCCTACCACTCAATGATCGTTAGTGACGTAAATACACAGCAAACAATCAGCTTCGATCCGAGCCGTGCGCCACTCCGGGGCCTCCACGGACCATGCCGCGTGCATTGCTTAACGTGGAATCACTCCTTGTAATGCCGATCACAATAGTGCAGGATGGGTCTGATGTTATCCATAACACTCGATCGATCCCGCAAGGGCGCAGTGTTACACCGATAACTCCCACCACCATCCGCCGCGGCGGCCCACGGGGACTCCCCGCCGGAGCGCCGCTGCGCGGAACACGTCACTGAGAAGAAGCCGTACAAGGAGTTGCTGATGTCACCCACTCGTCCACGACGCAGGCTGATGGGGATGGGGGTGGCCGGCGCATTGCTTGCCGGCACCGTCATCCCCCTCGCCATGGCCGCCCCGGCCCTGGCCGTGCCAGGCATAGCCACCATCACCTCGGCAAACCTGTCGGTGGCCGTCTCCACGGCGTTCCCGCAGGCCACCAGCTACACGGACATCGCCACGGGCAAGGTGATGCGCGGCGCCTCCTCGGTGGCCAACACCATCACCATCAATGGCACCGTCCAGCCCGTCACCGTGACATCCGCGCCGTCGGGCTCCGACGCCTTCACGTACGACATCACAGTCCCCGGCATGCCCGGTGTGACGATGAAGGCCAAGCTCAGCGTGGCCAAGAATGTCGTGTCCTTTGACATCACCGAGATCAACGAGACCGGTTCCGCCAAGGTCAACAATCTCCAGATCGTCAACCAGGACCTGGTGAGCGTCGCCTCCGACCAGGCCGGCGCCTCCGTGGCCTCCGCCGTCGTGAGCGTTGACCGTGCCGTCTCCGGCGACACCATCACCCCCATCACCGCGGCCACGCCCGTTGATGCGGCAGCGAAGACCTCCTTCATGGCCATCGCCAACACCTCCGAGCTGGCCGCCGCCATGGAGAGCAACTCCCTCTACGACTCCAAGACTGCCCTCGCCAACGAGGAGCGCGGCCGCTTCTGGCGCCAGACCGTCGCCGACGGTGCGGGCAAGCGCATGGGCATCTCCTCCGGCTCCTGGCTGCGCCGGGCCACCGGCTCCGACCAGGTCGAAAAGGCCCTGCCGAAGGCCACGGTGGCGATCACCGCCGATGCCAACGCCGACGGCGTCGTCGACTGGCAGGACGGCGCCATCGCCTACCGCGGCATCGAGATGAAGCCGGCCGGCGCCGCGGATGTGAAGAACCGCGTGGTCACCCACATCCCCTTCAACTTCGCCTCCCAGGCCACCCACCCCTTCCTGCGCACGCTTGATGACATCAAGCAGATTGCCGAGTCCACCGACGGACTGGGCCAGATGGCGCTGCTGAAGGGCTACGGCTCCGAGGGCCACGACTCGGCCAACACCGACTTCGGCAACAACTTCAACTCCCGCGCCGGCGGCCTGGCGGACATGAACACCCTGCTGGCCGCGGGCGTGGACTACGGCGCAACCTTCGGTGTGCACATCAACAACACCGAGGCCTACCCCGAGTCCAAGTCGTTCAAGGACGGCTTCACCGACCCGTCCAAGCCCGGCTGGGACTGGCTCGAGCAGTCGTACTACATCGACCAGCAGCGCGACATCCTCTCCGGCGACCAGGCCAAGCGCGTCAAGGAACTGGCCGATGCCACGGACGACAACCTGACCATGACCTACGTGGACGTCTACTACGAGTCCGGCTGGTGGAGCCAGCGTCTGCAGGACAGCCTGGTCGAGAACGGGTTCATCGTGGCCTCCGAGTTCGGCTCGGCCATGACCCGCAACAACACCTGGTCGCACTGGGCCAATGACGAGAGCTACGGCGGCAGCACCAACAAGGGCTGGAACTCCCAGATCCTGCGCTTTGCCCAGAACTCCCAGCGCGACATCTGGAACCCGGATCCGCTGCTGGGCACCGCCCACATCGTTGAATGGGAGGGGTGGACCGGCCAGACCGACTACAACGCCTTCCTGAAGAACCTCTGGGACAACAACCTGCCGGTGAAGTTCCTGCAGCAGCAGGAGATCACCAAGTGGGCCCCGGGGAACATCAAGCTGACCAACAATCTCAACGTCACCGGCACCACGCTGGAGGACCGCGTCATCACCCAGGGCGGCAAGACCGTGCTGAACGGCCACAAGTACCTGCTGCCGTGGTCCTCGGATGCCGTGAAGTTCGGCAAGAACGCCCTCGCCGACCCCAATGACACCACGCAGACCAAGCTGTACCACTACAACCGCGACGGCGGCTCGAGCACCTGGGCACTGACCCCGGAGTTCGCCTCGGCCTCCTCGCTGCAGTACTACAAGCTGACCGACAACGGCCGCGTTCTGGTGGGCACCGTTCCCGTCACGGCCGGCTCCGTCACCCTGGATGCAGAGGCCAACACGGCCTACGTACTGGTCGCCAACGCCGCCACCAAGACACTGCCGGACAACCGCAATTTCGGACAGGGCAGCAACGTCAAGGACCCCGGCTTCAACGGCGCAGACCTCACCGGGTGGAACGCCACCGGCGGCGCGGGCCTGTTCACCTTCCCCAACACCTCCGCCACCGCGCGCGGCACCGTTGTGGCCCAGCTGGGCGCCGGGGATTCCTCCATCAGCCAGCAGCTGGGTGCGCTGAACGCAGGGACCTACTCCGTGGGTGCCTGGGTTGAGATCGAGAAGGGGCAAAAGCGCCCCGTGACCCTGAAGGTTGAAACCCCGGGCAAGGCGGCCGCCACCAACACGGTGGACAGCTCCGGAGCCATCAACTACGTGGGCGCCGATGAGAAGCACGACAAGGGCTTCCAGCGCCTGCGGGTGCTGGTCGATGTCGCCAAAAACGGCGACAAGCCCACGCTGACCATCTCCGCCCCGGCCGGTGCCGCCGTCGTGCGCATTGACGACGTCCGCGTCGTCGCCGGCACGCACGTCTCCGCAGCGGATGTGGACCAGCCCGGTGCCACCAATGTGGTCATCGCCGAGGACTTCGAGAATGTAGACCAGGGCTGGTGGCCCTTCGTGAAGGGCGCCTCCGGCGGCTCCACGGACCCCCGCACGCACCTGGCCCCGATCCATGCTCCGTTCACCCAGAAGGGCTGGAACGGCAAGGTGGTTGACGATGTCATCGACGGCGGCTTTTCCCTGAAGGCGCACGAAGAGAACAGCGGCCTGGTCTACCGGACCAGCAACTACTCCGTGCCGTTCACCGCCGGACACAAGTACCGCGTGTCCTTCGACTACCAGTCCGCCATGGCCAACGAGTACGCCTGGGTTCTGGGCTACGACTCGGCCACCGGCCCCGTCCAGACCCAGAGCACGCCGATGGGCAAGGTGACCACCACCACCCGCTGGAACCAGGAGTTCACCGCGAGCGCCTGTGGCCAGAGCTATGTGGGTCTGAACCGCACGGGTTCCACCGCGAACGGCCCGGATGTTTCCATCGACAACCTGTTGATTGAAGACCTCGGCGCTTCCTCCGAGACCCCGGCCTGTGCCCAGCTGACCCTGGCCCAGAGCGGCCCGATCATCGAGCAGGGCGGTGCCGACAATGTCTTCACCACGCGTCTGACCTCCAACGAGCCGGCCGGCGTCACCAACGCCGCCGTCACCCTTGAGGTTCCGGCAGGCTGGACGGCCACCGCCACCACGCCCGCCACCGCCGCAACCCTGGCACCGGGCGCAACGCTGTCCACCACCTGGACGGTCCGGGCTCCGGCCAACGCCGATGGCAACTACAACATCAAGGCGAAGTCCAGCTACACCACCACGGCCGCCCCCATCGGCGCCCGTGCAGCGGAGAACACGCTGGGCGTCTACACCCTCCCGCACCCGCCCACCACCGACACGTTCGCCTCGGACATGCAGTGGATCGGCACCCCCACCAATGGCTGGGGACCGGCGGAGAAGGACAAGGCCAACGGTGAGCAGGGGCCCAGCGACGGTCCGGCGCTCCGGCTTGGCGGCACCACCTATGAGAAGGGTCTGGGCACCCACGCCGACTCGAGCATCCGCTACTTCCTGGGCCGCCAGTGCTCGGCGTTCACCGCTCTGGTGGGCATCGATAACAAGCAGACCCGCGGCACCGTGCAGTTCGCCGTCGTCGCCGATGGCACTGAGGTGTTCCGCTCGGCCACGCAGGTGGGCGGCGGCACTCCCCTGGCGGTCAATGTTCCGCTGGCCAATGTGAACTACGTTGACCTCAAGGTGGACAAGACCGCAGACGGCAACGGCAATGACTGGGCCGACTGGGTGAACGCGAAGTTCGCCTGCGCCGACAAGACCCCCGGTCTGGTGCTGGCCCCCGTGGCCAACCCCACCGGTCCGGTGGAGCAGGGCAAGGACGTCACGGTCACGGTGGGCGAGCTGAAGGCCGGCTCCGTGGCAACGTTCAAGCTGGGTGGAGCCGTTGTGGGCACCGAAACGGCCAACGCCTCCGGCGTGGCCACGTACGTGCTGCACATCGCCGACACCACCCCTGCCGGTCCGGCAACCGTGACAGTCACAGGCACCGACAAGAACGACCGCGCCGCCACCGGCACGCTAGCGCTGACCGTCACCTCTCCCGGCCCCACGGGTCCGGGAACGGATGTCTTCGCCTCCGATCTGGACTGGGCGGGAACCCCCGCCAATGGCTGGGGTCCGGTGGAGAAGAACCTGAACAACGGTGAGGAGGGCACCGGAGACGGCGCCGCTCTCATCCTGGACGGGAAGCCCTACGCCAAGGGTCTGGGCACGCACGCCAACTCCTCCGTCACCTACGCCGTCAACGGCAAGTGCAGCTACTTCTCCTCGGACATCGGCATTGACGATGCGAAGCTGCCCAAGGCGCACCGTGGCAACGTGGTGTTCTCCGTGGTGGGCGATGGCAAGGTTCTTGCCACCTCCGCCCAGCTGACGGTGGACTCCCCCACCACCAAGATCACCGCCAATCTGGCCGGCGTGCAGAACGTCGAACTGAAGGTTGACCTGGTGATGGTGGATGGCAAGACGGGCGACGAGTGGGCCGACTGGGCCGGCGCCGCGTTCCGCTGCGACGATGAAACCCCGGCCCTGGTGCTGGCCCCCGTCGTCGACGGCGGCAACGCCGTGGAGCAGGGTTCCACGCACACCGTCACGGTGGCCGACCTCAAGTCCGGCACCGAGGCTTCGCTGGAACTCGACGGCGAGGAGGTGGACACCGCCACGGTGGCCGCCAACGGCACCGCAGAGTTCACTCTGGCCATCCCGGCCGACGCCGAGCTGGGCACCGCCGAACTGGCCGTCTTCGGCACCGACCACAACGGCAAGGACGCCACCGGAACGCTCAACCTCTCCGTCACGGCCAAGCCCATTCCGGTGGATCTGGGCATCGCCGTCGCCGGCGGTGCGGAGTTGACCATCGGCAAGGAGGCCACCATCACGGTGTCCAACCTGGCCGCCAACGCCGAGGCCACGCTGTCCCTGGCGGGCAAGGAGCTGGGCAAGTCCACCGCCGACGCACAGGGCCGGGCCACCTTCAGAGTGACCCTCCCGGGCGGCGCAGCGACGGGCATCGCCGAGCTGAAGGCCGCGGGCAACGGCTCCAACTCCCTGGCCGCAACGGGCACCCTGTCCGTCACCGTCAAGGCCGCCGACGCCGTCGACCCCCTCCCCGAGGTGGTCTCTCCGGCCCTGGATGTGGACGCCGGATCGCTCACCGCCGGTGGCACCATCACCGTCACGGTGCCGGGCCTGCTCCCGGGCAGCGAACTGCGCGTGGAACTGCACTCCGATCCCGTGGTGCTGGGCACCGTGGTGGCCGATGAGAACGGCGTCGCCACCCTGGCCGCCGTGATCCCCGCGGGCACCCCGGCCGGAGACCACCGCATTCTCGTGTTCGGCACGGCAGGCAACGGCCTGGCCGCGCAGGGCAACATCAACGTGGCCGTGCTGGCCACCGATGGCCAGAACCCCGGAACCGGCGGCCCCGGCACCGGTGGTCCCGGCACGGGCACCCCGGGCGATGGCACCCCGGGTGCCGGCGGCAACGGCGCGGGCTCCGGCACGACGCCGGATGCCTCCGATCCGCTGGCCTACACCGGATCCACGGTGCTGCCGATCGTCGGACTGGCCCTGCTGGTGCTGATTGCCGGCGCCGTGGTGCTGGTCATCCGCCGCCGCGGCAACCGGGCCATCTAGCCCGGACGGCCCCGCTGCCCTCCCCCGAGGGCGGGCAGCGGGGCCGGCAGGACAAACACCAGGGGCGGTGCCCTTCCTCCAGTAATCCTGGAGGAAGGGCACCGCCCCTTTGCCGTCTGGTTCGCCTGGTTCTTCTGGTTCGTCTAGGTCGCCTGTGCCGGAGCCGCGGACGGCTAGAGCTGGCGGACGCCCTTGCGCCAGACGCCGTGCGTCATCGGCATGCCCGGCCGGTAGGCCAGGTGGGTGGCCGAGGGCGCGTTGAGCAGGTGCAGGTCCGCACGGTGGCCCACGACCAGCGAACCGACGGCGCGCTGCCCGTCGGCATCCGTGCCGCGTTCGCGCCCCAGGGCCAGGGCGCCGCCGTAGGTGGCAGCATGCACGGCCTCTTCAACGCTGAGCCCCATCTGCAGCACGGCGGTGGAGACGCAGAAGTTCATCGAGGAGGTGTAGGAGGTGCCCGGGTTGCAATTGGAGGCAATGGCGACCTGCACTCCGGCGTCCAGCAGCGCCCTGGCCGGCGCCAGCGGGGCCCGGGTGGAGAGGTCGCAGGCCGGCAGCACCGTGGCCACCGTTCCGCGGGCACCGGTGCCCGCGGCGGCGTCCCAGCCGGCCCAGCTGCCGGCGAGCGCGGCGATGTCGCCGTCGTCGAGGAAGTTCACATGGTCCACACTGGCGGCGCCGAATTCCACGGCCAGACGGACGCCGGGGCCGGTGCCCAGCTGGTTGCCGTGCACCCGCAGGCCCAGCCCGGCCGCGGCGCAGGCGGCCAGCACCCGCCGCGACTGCTCCTCGGTGAAGGCGCCCCGCTCGCAGAACACATCGGCCCAGGTGGCGTAGGGCCGCACGGCCTCAAGCATCGGGCCGCAGACGAGGTCCGTGTACTCCTCGGCGTCGGCCCCGGCGGGCACCAGGTGGGCGCCAAGGTACGTCACCTGGTCCACGACGGCGGCCGCAATGCGGGCGCTGCGGGCCTCCTCGGCCACCGTCAGTCCGTAGCCCGTCTTGGTTTCCAGGAAGGTGGTGCCGCCGGCCACGGCCTCGGCCACGCGGGCGGCGGCCAGCTCCGTGAGCTCGGCGTCGGAGGCGGCACGGGTGGCCCCGGTGGTGGTGCCGATGCCGCCGGCGCTGTAGCTGGCCCCGGCCATCCTGGCCTCGAATTCGGCGGTCCTGTCGCCGGCAAAGATCAAATGCGTGTGCGAATCGACCCAGCCGGGCAGCACGGCCCGCCC
This sequence comes from Arthrobacter sp. 35W, assembly GCF_000482545.1. Taxonomy (GTDB): domain Bacteria; phylum Actinomycetota; class Actinomycetes; order Actinomycetales; family Micrococcaceae; genus Specibacter. Next base: position 433,396 of record NZ_KI519454.1, on the reverse strand, counting down.
ACCGGCGTCGACCATGGTGTCCGCGGCAGGGGCGCCGGCGGCGTCGCCGATCCACGCTATCCGCTCCCCCTCCAGCACGACGGCGGCACCGCGGCGGGTGCCGTGCCCGGCGTCCTGGGTCATCAATTCGCCAATGTTGGTGATCAATTCGCTCATCCCCCCAGCCTAGGTGCGCCTCCCGCAGCGCACCCGTGCGGCCGCGAAACGGGCGTCTGTGCCCCCGGACAGTTGGCCGGTTTGGCGACGATGCCCCATCATTGACTCTTGTGAGCGTTGTAACCCTGCTGGCCTTTGCCGGACTCTGCCTGATCCTTGCCGTGACCCCCGGGCCGGACACCTTCCTGGTGCTGCGCATCGCCCTGAACCGGCCCAGCGCCGCGATTGCCGCCGCGGCTGGATCCGCCGTGTCGGCCATTGCCTGGGCGGCCCTGGTGGGCGTGGGGTTGGCGGCCGTGCTGGAGCAGTCGGCGGAGGTGTTCCGCTGGCTCAAGATCGCCGGCGGCGCCTACCTTCTCTACCTCGGCGTCTCCTCCTTCCTGCGCGCCCGCAAGGCCGGCGCCTTGGCGGCGGACGGCGTCGAGCGCAAACCCCAGCAGTACAGCCGCTGGGCGGCCTTCGGCTCCGGCGCCCTGTCCACCATCCTCAACCCCAAGGTGGGCCTGTTCTACCTGGCCGTGGTGCCGCAGTTCCTCCCCCACGGCGGCGACACCATGGGCACCGCCTTGATGCTGGGCACCATCCTGGCCACGATTGGCTTCCTCTACCTTGTGCTGGTGGCGGCCATTGCGGCCAAGGCCATGGGCTGGCTGCGCCGGCCAAAGGTTGCCACCATCTTTGAACGCGCCACGTCCGGCATCCTCGCGGCCCTTGGCGTGGGAGTCATCGCCTCCAGCGCCACCAGCTAGCCGGCCGCCTGCTCTTCTGCCTCCGCCTCCCCGGCGGGGTGCACGAAGGTGCCGCTGTCGAACCATTCCAACGCAGCCACGGACAACGCCCCCACGCCCATCTCCAGCGTCGGGCTGATGACGGGGGCATAGTGCGGGGAATGGTTGGACGGGATGTCGCTGTCAGTGGTCCCGGCGCTCTGGGCCGCGGCGAATGCCACCGGATCCGCGCCGCCCAGGAGCCAGTACACCAGCGGCACCCCTGCCGCCGTCGAGAACTCCCCCACATCCTCGCTCCCGGTGACAGCGCCGGGGTCCATCACGCGCTCCTCGCCAAAGGCTGCCTGGAAGGCCCCCACCGTACGGGCCGTGGCCGCGGGATCATTGTGGAGCACCGGGAAGGACTCGGCCAGGGTGATCTCGGGCTCCCGATCCGCCCCGGAGGCCGCTGCCTCGGCGGAGATGATGCGCCGCAGGGCGGCCACGCTGCGCTCGCGCACGGCCGTGTTGGTCGTGCGCAGAGTCAGGCCCAGGGTGGCCTCGTCGGGAATGATGTTGTTTTTGGTGCCGGCATGCAGCTGCCCCACGGTCAGCACCGCCATGTCGGTCCCCGCTGTGTCGCGGGAAACCACCGTCTGCAGGCGCATGACGGCGGCAGCGGCCATGACCACCGGATCAATGGTGGTCTCCGGCCGCGAACCGTGCCCGCCCCGGCCGAACAGGCGCACATTGAAGGAATCGGCGCCGGCAAAGGCGTCGCCGGCATGCACGCCCACCACACCGGCGGGGGCCGGGGCCACATGCTGCCCCAGCACCACGGTGGGGGCCGGCACCAGATCGAAGAGGCCGTCGTCGATCATGGCCTTCGCCCCGGAACCTGCCTCCTCGGCGGGCTGGAACACCACCACCAGGGTGCCCGACCAGTGCTCCCGGCAGCCCAGCAGCACCTCGGTGGCCCCCAGCAGGCAGACCACGTGGACATCATGGCCGCAGGCGTGCATCACGGGGACGTCGTGGCCCTCCGGATCCGTGCCGCGGGCGGTGCTGGCATAGTCGAGTCCGGTGTCCTCCAGCACGGGCAGGGCGTCCATGTCCGCCCGCAGCAGCACAGTGGGGCCCTCGCCGTTGCGGGCAATGCCCACCACGCCCGTGCGGCCGACGCCGGTGGACACCTCCAAGCCAAGGGCTTTCAGACGGCCGGCCACGATGCCCGCCGTCCGGTGCTCCTCGAAGGACAGCTCCGGATGGGCGTGCAGATCCTTGTACAGCTCCACCAACCGTGCGGCGGTCACTTTCGCGTTTGCCAATACCTGTGTCATTGCACGCGTCCTCTTGTCTCGGCCCCATTGCTGCGTTTGGCACCACCCTAGCGGCTCCGTTGGCCCGATGGATGGTTCTCTGCCACGATGGCCCTATGGACTGCGATGTATTGATCATTGGCGGCGGCGTGGCCGGGCTGTCGCTGGCCTGGCGGCTGGCCGGCACGGCCTCGGTGGTGCTGGTGGAGGCCGAGGAGACGCTGGCGTACCACACCTCCTCCCGCTCGGCCCGGCAGTTGCAGCCCAGCTACGGTCCGGGCCCGGTCCAGGAACTGACCCGCCGCACCATTGCCACCGTGCAGCAGATTTCCGCCGGACTTGGCGCCTCCATCCTCAGCCCGCGGCCGGAGGTCATCATCGGCACCGCCGGGCAGGTATCGGGCCTGACCTCCGCAAACCCCATCCTGAAGCCACTGGAGCACGCCGATGCCCTGCGGCTCAGCCCGGATCTGCGCCCGGCGGCCTTCGAGGCGGCCTGCCTGGACGATTCAGCCCTGGAGGTGGATGTCCCGGCGCTGCTGGAGTTCTACCGCGCCGGGGCCGTTGCCGCCGGGGTCCGGATCCTGACCGGGGCACCGGTGCACACCGCCTCGCGGACGGCATCCGGCTGGACCGTGGGCGCCGGTTCCTCCGCCGTCCACGCCGCCGTCGTCGTCAATGCCGCGGGCGCCTGGGTGGATCCGGTGGCAGTGGTCTTTGGCGTTTCAACGCTGGGCCTGACGCCGCACCGGCGCACCGCCGCCCTGTTGGCGACGGCCACCCCTGTCAATCCCGCCGGCGTCATGGTGGCAGCGGCCGACGATTCCTTCTACTACCGCCCGGACGGTGCCCACCTGCTCGTTTCACCCTGCGAATCGGTGCCCAGTCCGCCCGAAGATGCGCAGGTCCACTCCGGGGACATCGAGGCGCTGGCCCGCCGGCTGGACTCGGTCACCACCCTGGGGCTGGGCGCCGTCGTCAAGGCCTGGACCGGGCTGCGGACCTCGCCCAAGGACGGGCTGCCGGTGGTGGGCTTCGATGCCGAGGCGCCGGGCTTCTTCTGGCTGGCCGGCCAGGGCGGCTACGGCATCCAGACCTCCGCCGCGCTGGCGGAGTTGGCCGCGGAACTCATCGCGGCAGGCGCCGGACACCCGGGCCGCCACGGCGGCACCGCAGTCGGGCCTGGCACCGGGGAGCCACGCCCAGGCACCGCCGCCGGGCGCCTCTCCCCCGCAGACCAGACCCTCGCCGAGGCCCTCAGCCCCCTCCGCTGACCCCTCTTGCATCCGTGCGACAGAAAACGTCCCCAAACCGGTGGTTTGGGGACGTTTTCTGTCGCACAGATGGGGGCTGCTAGGCGGTCAGGGCGGCGCGGCCGGCGATGAACGCCTGCACGCAGGCCTCGACGTCGTCGGCGCTGTGGGCGGCGGAGAGCTGCACCCGGATGCGGGCGGCGCCGCGCGGCACCACGGGGAAGCTGAACGCCGTGACAAACACGCCGTGCTTGAGCATCTCGTCGGCGATCCGGGAGGCGACGACGGCGTCGCCGAACATCACCGGGACGATGGCGTGTTCGCCGTCGAGCAGGTCAAAGCCCTCCTCCGTCATGCGGCGCCGGAACAGCGCGGCGTTCTCGAACAGGCGTGCGCGCAGCTCGGCCGAGCCGGCCACCAGGTCCAGTGCCTTCATGGTCGCCGCCACGATGGCCGGGGCCAGGGAGTTGGAGAACAGGTAGGGGCGGGCCTTCTGGCGCAGCATGGCGACAATCTCGCCGCGGCCGGAGACGTAGCCGCCCGAGGCGCCGCCCAGGGCCTTGCCGAAGGTGCCGGTGTAGATGTCCACACGGTCCGAGACGCCTGCGTGCTCGGGGGTGCCGGCACCGGTGGGGCCCATGAAGCCGACGGCGTGGGAGTCATCCACCATGACCAGGGCATCGTACTTGTCGGCCAGATCGCAGATGGCGGCCAGCGGAGCCAGGAAGCCGTCCATGGAGAACACGCCGTCGGTGACGATCACCGTGCGGCGGGCGCCGGCGCCGTCGTTCAGGGCCGCTGCTGCCTGCAGCTGGGTCTCCAGATCGGCCATGTCCTGGTTGGCGTAGCGGAAGCGTGCAGCCTTGGACAGGCGGATGCCGTCGATGATGGAGGCGTGGTTCAGCGAGTCGGAAATGATCGCATCTGCCGGGCCGAAGAGGGACTCGAAGACGCCGCCGTTGGCATCGAAGCAGGAGGAGAACAGGATGGTGTCCTCGGTGCCCAGGAACGCCGAGACGCGCGATTCCAGGGCCAGGTGCAGATCCTGGGTGCCGCAGATGAAGCGCACGGAGGCCATGCCGAAGCCGCGCTCGTCCATGGCGGTCTTGGCGGCGTCGATGATCTCCGCGTGGTCGGCCAGGCCGAGGTAGTTGTTGGCGCAGAAGTTCAGCACCGGTGCCGTGGCGGCATCCAGCGGTCCGGCCTGGATGTGGCTGGACTGGGCGGTGGTGATCTGGCGCTCGGACTTGAAGAGGCCGGCGGTGCGCAGCTCGTCCAGCTCGGTGGCCAGCTGGTCTTTCATGGAGGAGTACATAGCGGTTCCTTAAGCGTTGTCGGAGAAGACGGTCCAGTCCAGCACAACCTTGCCACCCACACCGGAGCGGGCGGCGGCGAAACCGGCCTCCCATTCGGTGGCGGGCAGGCGGTCGGTGACCACGGAGGAGATGGCGCTGTGCAGCACCGGGTTGGAGGAGAGCATGGCGCTCATGGCGTACCAGGTCTCGAACATTTCGCGGCCGTAGATGCCCTTGAGGGTCAGCATGTGGGTGACCACCTTGCCCCAGTCGATGTCGATCGACTGGCTCGGCAGGCCCAGCATGGCGATGCGTCCGCCATGGTTCATATTGTCGATCATCTCCGGCAGTGCCGTCGGGTGGCCGGACATTTCCATGCCGATGTCGAAGCCCTCGCGCATGCCCAATTCGCGCTGGGCATCCTTCAGGCGGGTGGTGGCGACGTTGACAGCCAGGTCCACGCCCATTGCCTTGGCCAGCTCCAGGCGCGGCTCGGAGACGTCGGTGATGACAATCTTGCGGGCGCCGGCGTGGCGGGCGACGGCGATGGCCATCAGGCCGATGGGGCCGGCACCGGTGATCAGGACGTCCTCGCCCACCAGCGGGAAGCTCAGGGCGGTGTGCACGGCGTTGCCGAAGGGATCGAAGATGGCGCCCAGATCCGCCGTCACGCTCTCATCGTGGTGGACCCAGACGTTGGTCTCCGGGATCACCACGTACTCGGCGAAGGCGCCGTCGCGCTGGACACCCACGGAGACGGTGTTGATGCACATCTGGCGGCGGCCGGCGCGGCAGTTGCGGCAGATGCCGCAGACCACGTGGCCCTCGCCGGAGACGCGGTCCCCGACCTTGACGTCGCGGACGTCCTTGCCGATCTCCACCACTTCACCGTAGAACTCGTGGCCGGCGATCAGCGGGGCGTTGATGGTGGAGGCGGCCCACGCGTCCCAGGCCTGGATGTGCAGGTCGGTGCCGCAGATGCCCGTGGTGTGGACGCGGATCTTCACGTCCGTGTGGCCGGGCTGCGGCTCGGGCCGCTCAACCAGCTCGAAGCCTTCGTGCGGGCCGGACTTGTACAACGCCTTCATGGTGTTTCCTTGGTGTGGTGGGGATCGCTTTCTCCCATTACAGCCAGAGAAACCCATTAGCACAACCGGGAATTTCTCCATCAACGATTTAGCATTTGCTAAACTATTGCTGCTAATCTGGCCGCATGGAACTCCACCAGCTGCAGATGCTCCGCGAACTGGGCGAATTGGGCAGCGTCAAGGCCGTGGCCGAGACCCTCTCCGTCACGCCGTCGGCCGTCTCCCAGCAGCTGGCGCTGCTGCAGCGCGGGGTGGACACGCCCCTGACGCGCAAGGAGGGCCGCAACCTGGTGCTCACCGAGGCCGGCGCCGTGCTGGCCGAGGCCGGGGCAGGGGTCATCAACGCGATGGCGCAGGCCAAGGCCGCCATCGGCGCCTACCAGGAGGACCCCGCCGGCCGGGTCACCATCAGTGGGTTCCACAGCGCCGGCCAGGCGCTCTTCGCACCGCTGGTGCGCGCGCTGCGGGGCATGGAGCACGACGGCGGCGGCTCGCCCCAGGTGCTGCTCTCCGATGAGGACGTGGCCCAGCACGACTTCCCCGCGCTGGCCGCCCGCTACGACCTGGTGCTGGCGCACCGGATGGACCACAGCCCGCCCTGGCCCCAGCCGCAGGTGCAGGTGCTGCCGCTGGCGCATGAGCCGCTGGACGTGGCGCTCTCCGCCGACCACCCGCTGGCCGCGCTGGACTCGCTGTCCCCGGCCGACGTCGCCGCCCATCCGTGGGTGACCAGCCGTGCCGGGTACTCTCCCGACGACGTGCTGGCGGCCATCGCGGCCGTTGCCAGCCACCCGGCCAATGTGGTGCACCGGATCAACGACTACTCCACCGTGGCGGCCCTGGTGTCCACGGGTGAGGTGATCGGGCTGCTGCCGCGCTACACCTCCAGCGCATCGCTGGCCCCCGCCGGCGGACCGGCGGTGGTGCTGCGGCCGCTGACGGGCATCAGCACCAAGCGCCGCATCGACATCCTCGCCCGGCCCGAAAGCCTCAAGCGCACCGCCGTCGTCCGCGTCGCCCACGCCCTCCAGGCCGTCATGGCCGAGCTCACCGGCGGGCACTGACCCGGGCCACGCTTCAGGGCACCGGGTCTCGACAAGCTCGACCAGCGGGCCCGTCGTCGGCGGTCGACAAATCGACCCAGCAGTGGTGGTGGGTTGGATTGGATCCATCCCGCCACAACTGCTGGGTCGATGAGGTTGCTAATCGAAGTTACTGCGAAACGCGGGCCGGCTGGCCGGCGTCGAAGTACTCAACCCACTCGGCGGGCAGTTCCGGAACCTCAATCGCGCTGCCGTCCCCGCGCAGCGACTGGGCGGCCAGCACGCCGGCTGCCACGGAGGCGCGGGCGGCGATGGGCGAGGTTTCCGTGTGTCCACCCTCGCGGGCAAAGCGCAGGAACTCGGCGATCAGCAGCGGGTCTGCGCCGCCGTGGCCGCCGTCGCCGTCGCGGATCACGACCTCCTGGTCCGGCTCGACGAAGCCGTGCGTGCTGCGCGAGGTCCAGACCTTGATGACATCGCCGGGGCCGTCGCCGAAGTTCTCGATGCGGCCCTTGGTGCCGATGACGGTGTAGTTGCGCCAGTAGTCCGGCGTGAAGTGGCACTGCTGGTAGGAGGCAAGAGCGCCGTTGTCCAGCACCATCTGCATCATCGAGATGTCCTCGACGTCGATGACCTCGGCCAGGTCCGTCTGCTCGGACGGCGGCCAGTTCTCCAGCGAGAACCAGTCGCCCATGCGGCGGTCGGTGTTGTCGCGGCGGCTCTTCACATCGCCGTACACGGCCAGATCACCGACGGCGGAGACACGGCGGGTGTAGCCGCCGGCCAGCCAGTGGATCACGTCGATGTCGTGGGCGCCCTTTTGCAGCAGCAGCGAGGTGGTGTTGGCGCGCTGGGCGTGCCAGTCCTTGAAGTAGTAGTCGCCGCCGTTGCCCACGAAGTGGCGGCACCAGACGGCCTTGACCTCCCCGATGGTGCCGGCCTGGATCAGCTCGCGCATCTGCACGACCACGGGCATGTGGCGCATGTTGTGGCCCACGTACAGGCGGGTCCCCGTCTCATAGGCGGTGCCCAGGATGGCATCGGCCGCCTCCAGGGTCACGTCCAGCGGCTTCTCGCAGAACGTCGGGATGCCGGCGCGCAACGTCTGCACGGCAACCTCGGCGTGGCGGTTGTCCGGGGTCAGCACCAAGACGGCGTCCAGGCCCGCGGCCAGCAGTTCGTCCAGGGAATCGGTGATGGTGGCGGTGGGGATCTTGGCGGCGGCGTCGGCCCGGCCGCGCTCGCTCAGATCGCAGACCATGACGACGGCGGAACCCTCGCCCGGCTTGTGGACGTGCTTCCACAGCGACGCCCGCAGGCCAAATCCAACAATCCCCACTCGCATGTCGGTGGCCGAAGCCGTCTCGCCGGGAGTTTCTACAGCATCCATAGTTGCCAAATGTCCTAACAATTTCATAATTAGCCCCGCACAGCGCCGGGCGCGGAATCGCGCACGAGCAGCTGCCACGGGAATTCCAAAACCTGTGGCGCCCCCGCCGTGCCCTCGGCACGGGAGAGCAGAAAATCTGCCAGGCCCTCGAAGAAGTCGATGGGTCCGACGGTGCTCAGGGAGGGTGTCATCAGCTCACCCTCCGTGGTGTTGCCAACACCCATGACCGCCACATCCTCCGGCACGCGCAGCTGCAGGCGCTGCGCTGCGTGTACGGCGGCGATGGCGGCATAGTCGGTGATGGCATAGATCGCCGTGGGGCGGTCCGGACGCTGCAGCAACGTCATGGCCGCCTCAAAGGCACTGATGGGATCGGCGGCAAACTCGGCAACATACTCATCACGGAACTCGATGCCTGCCCGCTCCAGCCCTCGGACATAGGCCCCGTAGCGTACGGAGCGCGAGGCCACACGGGTGCTGGGATAGGTCAGGCAGCCGATCCTGCTGTGGCTGCGGGCCAAGTGGTCCACGGCCTCCTCGCAGGTTGGCCCGGTCACCGAACGGATGACGTCGAAGCCGTTGGGTTCCAGCGTTTCGCTGAACACCACCAGCTTCTGGCGCTGTGCCATCTCCGCCAGCCGCTCCGCATCGCCGTCGCGCCCGGCGTCGTCAATGAAGACGACGTCGGCGTTCTGGTTGGCCAGTGCGGTGCGCCAATCGGCGTCGGCCAGGATCATGGGCGTGATGCCCTTGCTCTGGGCCGCGGCGCTGACAGCACGGCTGACCGAGAGGGACCAGGGGTCCGAGAGCATGGTCAGCGAGAGCATCATCAGGTTGGTTTTGCCGGTCCTGATGGTGCGTGCCGCCTGGTTGGGCCGGTAGCCGAGCTTCTGCGCCGCCGCATGGACCTTTTCGATGGTTCCACTGGAAACACCGGGGCCGGTGGCGCTGCCCGTGCGGCCGGAGAGGACGTAGGACACTGTGGCCGTGGAGACCCCGGCTTCCGAGGCCACCAATTTGATGGTGGGTCGCATCTGTCTTTCCTTCCTTTCCTGGCTTTCCGTGGCGGCGCGTGGGCCGTGGTTTCCACCCTGCCCGGCGCGGTGGCGGGGATCCCGCCGCCGCGCCGAACATTGCGGTTTGCTACTTGTTGGTGAAGACCTTGGCGTCCTTGGACAGGGCAGCCTGGTACTCCTCGCGCATCTTGTCGCCACCTTCGGACTTCCAGCGCTTGAGCACATCGGCGAATTCGGAGATGTTGGCGCGGCCGGTGATGATGTCGATGGTCTTGTCGCGGACGGGCTTCTGGATCTTCGGGCCCACCTTGGCGTTGGTGTCCGAGTAGGTGCCGTTGGTCGGGTTGCGCCAGGCGAACTCGAGCAGCTTCTTCTCGGTCTCGTTGATGTACTTCGTGTCCTCGGGGAAGCCCGGGTTGAAGAGGACGCTCTCCGGCGACGCCATGATGTTCAGCGCGCTGGTGACGCCGGGCAGGTTCTTCAGGCCGTCTTCGGTCAGGATCGGGTTGCCCTTGTCGTCGAAGGTGAAGTCCTTGCCCTCTTCGCCGAAATTCTTCTGCAAGTATTCGGCGGTGCCGAACGGTGCGGAGAGGTAGTTGATCAGGGCCAGCTGCTCCTTGATGCGCTTCTCGTCGGTCTTCTTGAAGGCGGTGTAGCCGACAGTGCCGTAACCCATGTCGTAGGTCGGCTTGACCTTGCCATCGAAGCTGAACGGAACCAGGATCTCCGTCTCGTGCGTCGGATCCAGGCGGCGGTAGCCCTTGAGGTCGCGGGGGCCGGCCGTGACGGCTGCGGCGATGGTGCCGTTGACAACCTTGGATTTGACGTCGGTGACTGCAACATCGGGATAGAAGACGCCGGCAGCGAAGAGCTTGGCGGCGTACTCGATGCCGGCCACGTACTCGTCACGCTCGTAGAGGTGGGTCAGGGTGCGGTCCTCGTTGACGGCCCAGCCGTTCGGGGCACCCAGCCACTCGGTGATCATGTGGAGCATGTTGATGTACGCCGGCTCCAGCGCGTACTTCTTCTCGTTCGGCCGGGTCAGTTCCTTGGCCTTCTCCATGAACTCGTCGGCATTCTTGGCGTTCAGGCCGCCCACGGATGCCCAGGTGTTCTTGCTGCCGACCATGACCTGGCCGAAGGGGGTGCTGGGGATGGGGGCGCCCCAGATCTTGCCGTTGACGACGGCGGTGCGCCAGGAGTCCGGCTTCAGTGCTGCCAGGTTCGGGTACTCCAGGACGGCATCGCCGGAGAGGTACGGGGTCAGGTCCTGGAACTTGGCCTCGAGCATCGGGCCAACGTTGGGGATGCCCTGGTTCGGCGGAATCCACATCAGGTCCGGCAGGGTGTCGGAGGCCAGGATGGTGGCGAACTTGGCCGGGTAGCCGTCTCCGATGTCTTCGACGATCTGCATGTCGAACGTGCCGCCGAGGGCGGTGTTCAGGCGCTGCCAGTAGGGGTTGTCGGTCATGGCCGGAGCCATCGTCTCAAAGGTTTCGGACAGCACCGTAACCGGGCCGGTCAGCGGCTTGCCGGTGACGGATACAACCGGCTTGGGCATGTTGATGTAGCCGGCTTCCAGACCCTGGGCGTTGCCCGCGTAGTCCGCCGTGATGCCGGTGAATTCCTTGAACGTGGGCAGCGTCAGCTCCGAGGAGGCTGCGGCGCCACCGGAGGACTTTGCTCCACTGCCGCAGCCGGTCAACGCGGAACCGAAGGCAACGGCGCCAACGGACAGTCCTGCAAGGCCGAGGAAGTTGCGCCGGGAGAAGCCGGCGGCTTGGGAGGTGCGAGTCATCGCGATTCCCTTTCTTGGTAGTGGGTTATCCCTTGATGGCGCCGGTGATGACGCCCTTGTTGAAGTGCTTCTGGAGGAACGGGTAGACGATCAGAATGGGCAGCAGGGCGATGACCACAACGGCCATCTGCATCGACTGCGGCGGCGGCGTGGAGGTCACGCCGATCGCATCGGCCATGGAGCTGCCCTGGACAACAAAGTTCCGCAGGATCAGCTGGACCGGGTAGAGCGTTTGGTCGTTGATGTAGAGCATCGCGTTGAAGAACGCGTTCCAGAACCCGACGGCGTAGAACAGGCCGACGACGGCGATCACTGCCTTGGAGAGCGGCAGGACGATCTTGCGCAGGATCATGAAGTCGCTGGCGCCATCGATCCTGGCGGCCTCGATCAGCTCGGTGGGGATGTTCATGAAGAACGAGCGCATCACCACAAAGTTGAAGGCGGCGAAGGTGGTCGGCAGGATCAGCGACCAGATGGTGTTCAGCAGACCCAGCTGCTTGACCATCAGGAACATCGGGATCAGGCCCGGGGCGAAGAGCAGGGTGAACAGCACCATCAGCAGCACGGGGCGGCCAAACAGCACCGGACGGCTGGTGGCGTAGGCCATCGTGATGGTCACGAAGAGGGCCAGGAAGGTGCCGACGGCGGTGATGAAGGCACTCACGCCCAGGGCCCGGAACATGAACTCACCGCTGAAGATCGCCTTGTAGGAGTCCAGGGTGGGGTGGGTGGGCCACAGGACGTAGCCGCCTGCGGCAACGAGCTGCTTGTCGTCCGCCAGCGAGGTGGAAACCACCAGCAGAATGGGGATGATGATGGACAAGGTGATCAGACCCAGAATGACTGCCTTGAGGGACTGGTAGAGCGGGGAGGCCGGCTCTTTCCAGGCCGGGCGGCCGGGGTTGAAGGTCAGACCGTGGCGCTGGCGGTTGCGTGCCGCTTTGGTGAGGGTGGTTGTTGCCATGATTGTCTCCTTGGATGGCTGGTATCCGCCGGGGCGGATCAGCCGACCTTCTTCTGAAAAATTCCGGGTTCGCCCAGTCGGTGGGCCACCTTGTTGGCGGCGAAGATGAGCAGTGCGCCCACCACGCCCTTGGCCAGGCCGGCCGCAGCCCCTGCGCTCCAGCCGCCGCCCACCACACCGGCAAAGTAGGTGAAGGTGTCCAGAACCTCCGCCGCCCCGGCGCCAACGGCGTCGTGCTGGAGCAGGAATTGTTCAAAGCCCACGCTGAGGATGTCGCCGATGCGCAGGATCAACAGCAGCACGATGATGGAGCGCAGACCCGGCAGGGTGATGTGCCACATCCGGCGCCAGCGGCCGGCACCATCGGCGGCGGCAGCCTCGTAGAGGGAGCCATCGATTGCGGCCAGGGAGGCCAGGAAGATGATCATGGCCCAACCGGCGTCCTTCCAGACCAGCTGGATGGTGGCCAGCAGCGGGAACGTGTCCGGGTTGGTCATGAAGGGAATCGTGTCCATGCCCAGATCGCGCAGCGTGTTGTTCACCAGGCCGGCGCCGCCAAGGACCTGCTGGAACAGGGCGATGACCAGAACCCAGGAGAGGAAGTGCGGCAGGTAGACCAGGGACTGGAACCAGCGGCGGATCTTGGTGCTGATCAGGGAGTCCACAATAAGTGCCAGACCGAGCGGCACCGGGAAGAACAGCACCAGCTGCCAAACGGCCAGCACCAGCGTGTTGCGCAGCGCGATCCAGAAGTCCGGGTTGAAGTACAGATCAACGAAGTTCGCCAGCCCCACCCAGTCGCTGCCCGAGATGCCCAGGAACGGCTGGTAGTCCTGGAACGCAATGACGTTGCCGAAGATCGGGATGTAGAAGAACAGGAGCAGGAACACCACGCCCGGAATCATCATCAACAGCATCTGCTTGTCACGCTTGAACCGGGCCTTGAACGTCTGGTTGACCGGCGTGGGTGTGGCCGGCTTTCCCGCACGCTTGCGCTTCTTCGCAGCCGCGGCCGGTGCAACAGGTGGCGCAGCCGCTGCCGGCGCCTGACGTGTTGTCTGGCTCATTGATAACTCCTCGTTCTGGTGGACCGGCCACGGACCTGGTGCATGTGATGCAGGCCACTCCGTGTTAACCGTTTAACAAACATAAGGGGTCATCGGGCGTAATGCAAGATGTTGATCGAAATTGCTTGTAACGATCATGTTTCTTCAGTGGATTCGCCGTTCCAGCTTGCAATGGCACACTTGTAGTGTGCTGCGCCACGTTGATTGGCCAGAAACACCATCGATCGCCCCTACCACGAACACGGAGGTTTCTGTGGAGAGCTGCTGCAGCGCACCCGAGCGGGATTCCGCCCAGGCCCACGGACAGGTTCCGGGCACGGCCCCTGCCGGTGCCACAGGAACCGGGGAATCGCCGTCGCACTTCACCCTGTCCGTACCGCCCCGCCGGGGCGACTCGGATGCTGCCGACACTGGTGCTGCGCATCGGGACGCGGCCATCCCCGCGGGAACCTTTGCGATGGGCGACCCCTTTGACGAGGGCTACCCGGCTGACGGCGAAACGCCCGTCCACGAGGTAGCCCTGGATGGCTTCCGGATCGACACCGCCGCCACCACGACGTCGGCCTTCGCCGCCTTTGTGGACGCCACCGGCTACCGCACCGAGTCGGAGGTGTACGGCACCTCCGCCGTCTTCCATCTGGCCGTCCAGGCACCACAGAAGGACATCATTGGCTCGGCCGCCGGCACGCCGTGGTGGCTCAACGTCCGCGGCGCGTCCTGGGCGCACCCGGCCGGCCCCGGGTCGACGTGGACGGACATCCCGGACCACCCCGTCACCCAGGTCTCGCACAACGACGCACTGGCCTATTGCGCCTGGGCCGGACGTGCGCTGCCCACGGAGGCCCAGTGGGAGTACGCCGCACGCGGAGGCCTGGAGCAGGCCCGCTACCCCTGGGGCGGCGAACTGCACGGCACAGAGCCGGACGGTTCGGTGCGCCACCACTGCAACATTTGGCAGGGCACCTTCCCCACCCAAAACACGGTGGAGGACGGCTTCCTGACCACGGCCCCGGTGCGCTCCTTCGAGCCCAACGGCTACGGGCTGCACCAGACCAGCGGCAATGTCTGGGAATGGTGCTCGGACTGGTTCCTGCCCAAGTACTACAAGAGCTGCGCCGCCGTCGGCACCGTGGAAAACCCCGCCGGGCCCACCATCGGCCGCGGGCGTGTGATGCGCGGCGGCTCCTACCTCTGCCACGATTCCTACTGCAACAGGTACCGGCTCGCCGCCCGCAGCTCCAACACCCCCGACTCCGCCAGCGGCAACCTCGGCTTCCGCACCATCGCCCTCGCTTAAACCCAACTGGGTGACAGTTGTGACACAAAAACCGGCGATTTTTGTGTCACAACTGTCACCCAGTTGGGTGGTGGGGCGACGGCGTTAGCGGGCCGGGTTGGACTCGGCCGCTGCTGCTTCCGCGGGCAGGTCCGACGACGGCGCGGCGGCCTCGCCGTGGGGGCCGTGGCCGGCGTCGGCGGGCTTCTTGATGAAGAAGGCGGCGGCGACGGCGAACAGTGAGATCACGGCTCCGATCAGGAACGCCAGCCGCACTCCCCCGGCTGCTGCGGCGTCGACGGACCCCGAGCCGGCCAGCGCCTGGGACTGCGAGGCCATGATGGTCACGAAGAGCGCCGCTCCGGCGGCACCGGCCACCTGCTGCACCGTTCCCACGATGGCGGAGCCGTGCGAGTACAGCGACGGCGGCAGCACGCCCAGGCCCACGGTGAAGAGCGGTGTGAAGACCATCGCCAGGCCCAGGCTGAGCACCACGTGGGCGGCCAGGACCAGGTAGGCCGGCGTCGAATCCGTCACCAGGGTCAGGCTCCACAGGGCCGCGCTGACCACGATGGATCCGGGGACCAGCAGCGGCCGCGGACCCACCTTGTCGTAGAGCCGGCCGACAAACGGTGCGGCCAGACCCATGAGCAGCCCACCCGGCAGCACCAGCAGGCCAGTCGACAGGGCGTCCATGTGGAGCACATTCTGCAGGTAGAGCGGCAGGACGATGATGGTGCCAAACAGCGCCATCATGGACACGGCCATCATCGCGATGGTCAGGGAGAACGTCGGGTGGTTGAAGGTGCGCAGATCCAGCAGCGCGTGGTCCTTCTTCTGCAGGGACAGCTGGCGCAGCACGAACATCACCAGACCGACCACACCCACGGCCAGCGCAATGGCCATGTTGAGCTGCGCCCCGCTCTTGCCGCCGATCAGGCTCAGGCCGTAGACCAGACCGCCGAAGCCGAAGGCGGCCAGTACCACCGAGGGCACATCCAGCGGTGCCGTTCCGGCGGTGCCCACATTGGCCACCTGGCGCATGCCAATCAGCAGCATGGCCACGGCAATGGGCAGCACAAAGATGAACATCCAGCGCCAGGACAGGAAGTTCAGGATGACGCCGGAAATGGTGGGGCCGATGGCCGGTGCGACGGAAATGATGATGGAGATGTTGCCCATCACCTTGCCTCGGTGCTGCACGGGGACCAACTGCAGCACTGTGGTCATCAGCAGCGGCAGCATGATGGCGGTGCCGGTGGCCTGGACCACGCGGCCGATCAGCAGGACGGAGAAGCCCGGTGCAATCGCCGCAATGAGCGTGCCCAGGCTGAAGAGCACCATGGCGGCCGTGAAGATGGGCCGGGTTTGGAAGCGCTGCAGCAGATAGCCGGTGATCGGAATGACCACGGCCATGGTGAGCATGAACGCCGTAGAGACCCACTGGACGGTGGGCGCATCAACGTGGAGATCGGCCATCAGGTGCGGCAATGCCACGCTCATGATGGTCTCGTTCAGGATCACCACGAAGGTGGCTGCGAGCAGCAGGTAGATGACGCGCGGCGTGCGGCCTTGGTCGGCGATGCCGGCGGATGGACTTTGGTCGAGGTGGTTTTTGGCCACGGGAACCCCCATAAAAAATGATGTGCGCGAAGAGAATCATTGGTTACAAGCCACTGGTTGCCGGAAAAATTTCACGGCAAGGGGCAGGCGGCGCCATGGGCACCTGGCATTGGCTGGAATGGACGCTCGGCAGTGCCGGATCAGCCACACGTGGGAGTCTTCACGCAGACCACCCTAGGACACGGTCGACGCCGGGGCAAGGGCCAGGACCGTGGCATCATCGGCCACTTCCCCGATCCGCTCCTGCTCGCGGCGCAGCTCCACCATCAGTTCCAGGGCGCCCAGCGGGGTGGAGACGCGCTCCGCGAACTCCGCCGGTCCTGCAACAAGGCCGAGGTCGACGGCGCGCCAGGCACCGTCGGTGGCCAGCACCACCAGCACGGGCCGGCCCAGCTGGACGACCTGCGCGTGGGCGGCGGCCTCAACCTCGCGGCGGGCCACCCAGAGGTTTCCGGGGCTGTTGCGCCGTGCCCGGTCCTGCTTGAGGAGTTCCAACCGGTCCGCAGGATCCACAAGCGGCGCGGCCGTCCCCTGTGCCTCGACCACTGCGGCATCCACCGCCGCATCGGCGTCCTGCGCCATCACCAGCTCCGTGCTGCCGTCCTGAAGCCGGACCACCACGCGGCAGTCGGCGAGACTGGCGACGGCCACGCCGTCGTCGTTCAGCTGGAGGACCGACAC
Organism: Arthrobacter sp. 35W; assembly: GCF_000482545.1. Lineage (GTDB taxonomy): Bacteria > Actinomycetota > Actinomycetes > Actinomycetales > Micrococcaceae > Specibacter. Next base: position 416,720 of record NZ_KI519454.1, on the reverse strand, counting down.
GGCGGCGCTGGGGAAGCGCACGCGCTCCTCCCCCGCCAGGTCCGCGCCCAGGGCATCCACGGCCGCCAGGGCCGATGCCAGCCGCCCCCGGACGCCGGAGAAGCCCTCGGGCACCGGCAGGGACTGCGCCAGGAGCACGGAGAGCGTCTGGGCCAGCCACTGCGGGTCCGAGGCGGCAGGAAGCCCCAGCGGCTCCAGCAGCGTGGTGGCGCCGTCGATGACCCACGCGGTGTCGCCGGCGAAGCCGCAGGCATCCTCCTGGACATGGGCATCGCCCTCAAACTGCACTCGTGCCCTGATGTCCCAGCCGTACGTCATTCTTTCATCCTGCCAGACGGGCACGGGTGGGCGGGGACACGGCCGGCCCACCGGATTTCGGCGAGCTCAATCACCGGGACCAAACCCCCGCGAACAAACAGGTGAGGACAGTGCGGCGGGGCCGGACTGTCCTCACCTGTTTGTTCGCGCGTTGCGCGGGTTGTTGCGGGTGTTGCTAGCCTTCGACGCCGAGGGTGGCGAGGATGAGCTCGCGCACGCGGCCGGCGTCGGCCTGGCCCTTGGTCAGCTTCATGACACCGCCAACGATGGCACCCACGGCCTGGATCTTGCCGCCGCGGATCTTGTCGGCAAGGTCGGGCTGGGCCGCGAGGGCGGTGTCGATGGCAGCCTGCAGGGCACCGTCGTCGGAGACCACGGCCAGGCCGCGCTTCTCCACGACCTCGCCCGGAGTGCCTTCGCCGGCGAGCACGCCGTCAAGGACCTCGCGGGCCAGCTTGTCATTGATCTTCCCGGAGGTGATCAGGGCATCGAGCTCCACCACGACGGCGGGAGTGACGCCCAGTGCCACCGGGTCCACGTCGGCCAGCTTGGCGCGGCGGGCGATCTCGCCCATCCACCACTTGCGGGCTGCAGCGGCGGAGGCGCCGGCGGCCACCGTCTCCTCGATCTCATCCATGACGCCGGCATTGACGACGTCGCGGAATTCCAGATCGGAGTAGCCCCAGTCGCCCTGCAGGCGCTTGCGGCGCTCGGCCGGCGGCTCGGGCAGCGTGGCACGCAGTTCCTCGACCCATTCCCGGGTGGCCACGATGGGCACCAGGTCCGGCTCGGGGAAGTAGCGGTAGTCGTCGGCGTCGGACTTGGGACGGCCGGAGGTGGTGGACTTGGTGTCCTCGTGCCAGTGGCGCGTCTCCTGCGTGATGGTTCCTCCGCCGTCGAGCACGGCAGCGTGGCGCTGGATCTCGTAACGGACGGCGTGTTCGACGGCGCGCAGCGAGTTCACGTTCTTGGTCTCGGTGCGGGTGCCGAACTTCTCGCGGCCGTACGGGCGCAGGGAGACGTTGGCGTCGCAGCGGACATTGCCGCGCTCCATCTTGGCATCGGAGACGCCCAGGTTCTTCACGATTTCGCGCACCGCTGCCACGTAGGCCTTGGCGAGCTCCGGGGCGCGCGAACCGGCTCCCTGGATCGGCTTGGTGACAATCTCCACCAGCGGCACGCCGGCACGGTTGTAGTCCACCAGCGAGAAGTCCGCACCCTGGATGCGGCCGGTGGCGCCACCCTTGTGGGTCAGCTTGCCGGCGTCCTCCTCCATGTGGGCGCGCTCGATCTCGACGTGGAAGACGGTGCCGTCCTCCAGTTCGATGTCCAGCCAACCGTCGTACGCAATGGGATCTTCGTACTGGGAGGTCTGGAAGTTCTTCGGGGTGTCCGGGTAGAAGTACTGCTTCCGGGCGAAGGTGCAGGACTCGGCGATCTTGCAGTTCAGCGCGAGGCCGATCAGGATCGAGGACTCCACGGCCTTCTTGTTCACCACGGGCAGGACGCCGGGCAGGCCCAGATCCACCTCGTTGACGTTCGTGTTCGGTTCGTCGCCAAACACGTTGGGCGCGGAGGAGAACATCTTCGTGGCGGTGTTCAGCTCCACGTGGACCTCGAAGCCCAGCACGGGATCGAACTTCTCCATGGCCTCTTCGAAGCTCAGGGTTGCGTCAGTGCTCATTTACTTCACCTCTCCGGAGGTCGCAGCGGTGGAGGCCAGGGTGGGGGCCTTGTCCAGGATGGGGCCGCCCCACTGGGATTCCAGCAGGGATTCCAGCACAGCACCCACGCGGTACAGGCGGGCGTCCTCGCGGGCCGGGGCCAGCAGCTGGATGCCCACGGGCAGTCCGTCCTCATCGGCCAGGCCGCCGGGCAGGGTCAGGCCGGGCACGCCGGCCATGTTGGCCGGGATGGTGGCGACGTCGTTGAGGTACATCGACAGCGGATCGTTCAGCTTCTCGCCGAGCTTGAACGCCGTGACGGGCGACGTCGGCGAGATCAGCACGTCCACCTGCGCGAAGGCTGCGGCGAAGTCGCGCTGGATCAGCGTGCGCACCTTCTGGGCCGAGCCGTAGTAGGCGTCGTAGTAGCCGGCGCTCAGGGCGTAGGTGCCCAGGATGATGCGGCGCTTGACCTCGTCGCCGAAGCCGGCGGCGCGGGTGGCACCCATGACGCGCTCGATGGTGAGCGGGCCGTCCTTGGGCAGCGTGCGGGCGCCGAAGCGGACGCCGTCGAACTTGGCCAGGTTGGAGGAGGCCTCCGAGGGCATGATCAGGTAGTAGGCACCCAGCGCGTAGCCGAAGTTGGGGCAGGAGACCTCGACTATTTCGGCGCCGGCGCTGCGCAGCAGCTCCAGGGACTCGTTGAAGCGGTTCTCGACGCCGGTCTGGTAGCCCTCGCCGTGCAGCTCCTTGATGATGCCGATCTTCATGCCCTTGACGTTGCCCAGGCGGGCAGCGGCGACCAGGCCCGTGGAGGGATCGGTCAGCGAGGTGGAGTCGAAGGGATCGTGTCCGCCGATGACTTCCTGCAGCAGGGCCGAGTCCAGCACCGTGCGGGAGACGGGGCCGATCTGGTCCAGCGAGGAGGCCATGGCGATGGCGCCGTAGCGCGAAACTGCACCGTAGGTGGGCTTCACGCCGACGGTGCCGGTGACGGCGCCGGGCTGGCGGATGGAGCCACCGGTGTCGGTGCCCAGGGCCAGCGGAGCCTCGAAGGCTGCGACGGCGGCGGCAGAGCCACCACCGGAGCCGCCGGGGATGCGGTCCAAATCCCACGGGTTGCGGGTGGGGCCGTAGGCGGAGTGCTCCGTGGAGGAGCCCATGGCGAACTCGTCCAGGTTGGTCTTGCCCAGCATCGGCATGCGCGCGGCGCGGAGCTTCTTCACGACGGTGGCGTCGTAGGGGCTCATCCAGCCCTCGAGGATCTTCGAGCCGGCTGTGGTGGGCTGGCCCTTGGTGACGATGAGGTCCTTGACGGCGATCGGCACACCGGCCAGCTCGTGGAGCTGCTCCCCGGCGGCGCGGCGGGCGTCGACGTCGGCCGCAACGGCCAGTGCTTCGTCGGTGTTGACGTGCAGGAACGCGTTGATGCCGCGCTCACCGCCGTCGACGTCGGCAATGCGGTCCAGGTGCGCCTGGACGACCTCCACGGAGGAGACCTCCTTGGCGGCCAGCTTGGCAGCCAGATCGGCCGCGCTGGAACGGATCAATTCGTATGCGCTCATGGCTTAGTCCTCTTCCAGAATGGCCGGAACCTTGAAGCGGCCGTCTTCGGCATCCGGGGCGCCCGAGAGCGCCTCTTCGGCGGTCAGCACGTGGCCCACCACATCTTCACGGAGCACGTTGGTCAACGGAATCGGGTGGGAGGTGGCGGGAACATCGTCCCCGGCGGCCTCGCTCACGGATTTCACCGAGTCCACAATGACGGCCAGTTCGCCAGCCATGCGGTCCAATTCGGTCTCACTCATCTCAATGTGAGCCAGTTGCGCCAGATGCGCCACGTCGTCACGGTTGATCGCAGCCATGGATCTCCCCTGCAGAAAGTTAAATTGTTTCGCCCCCAAGCTTAGTCGCCCGCGCCAATGGACGACGACGGCGGACGGTGACACGGTCGTCGCACCGTTCGTTGGGCAAAGGACGGGTGGCGAAGACAAGTCGTAGCATTTGGGAAGAACTCTCAACTGGCTCGTCTACCACTTGGAGAAAACGTGAACAATATGCGCGTCATCACAATCCACCAGCCATGGCCATTTGGGCCATGAGTGAGCTGTCAATTCTTGGGCCCCTGGTCAAGCACAAGATGCAGGCCCTTGGGTTCACCACGCGGGCAAACCTGCGGTTCACCATGGAGCTAGCTCCCGACATCCACGGCAGCGTCGGACTCAACACTGCATCCAGATACTCTGCCCGTGGAACATGGGACGTCAACCCGGTCATTGCCGTCCATCATCTGGAGGTTGCCCGAATCCGGGCGGAACTGACCGGACGCACCTATGTTCCCTATATGGGCGCTCCGGTGTCACGCTCCATTGGGTACCTGATGCCAGCCAAGAAATTCATGAATTGGCCGTTGGGTGACTTCGACGGAGCCGACCACAATGCCGAGGACATGGTGGGGGCGATCCGCGAATATGGTCTGCCCTTCATGCACAGCCATGCCACGAACGAGACCATCCTCGAAGCCATCAACGAGAAGATCGGCATCCCTGACAACCACATCAGGGACAAGCCCATCCTCTTGGCGCTGATGGGTCGCTTCGATGAGGCCGCCAAGGCAATGGCCGATACGGTCGAAGCACTGCCCGGTGGCAATAACCCTGCGGCTGATGGCATCAGGTCGTTCGCTGCGAACTTTCATGCATGGCTGGACGCGCATGCGGCCAAGAGGGCAACTGCACCTAGTCGGACAGCACGATAGGTCGAAACGCCGACCGGTGTTGCTTTCGGCCACGCCGTCATGGTGGTTGTCTGGTGGCCCAGGGCCACCAGACAACCACTGGTTTGGACGGCTGGTTAGGGACGAAGCGCTTCCAGCTGCGGGTCCAGACACACCAAGCCAAGATCCTTGGCCAGCTGGGCGGCAAATGCCGACACCTCTTCGGCCCGATCGTAGACCATGCCAAAGTAGATGACCGGGCCCGCAGCGTTGCCGATCAACGGCCAATCCGACCACGGCGAATCGTTCTCACCATCAAAACTCAGGTCCGGCCAGCGGGCCAACAGCGCATCAACATAGGCGCGAATCCGCGGCGTCGGCTCTGGCGCAGGCTCACAATCGAGAAAGACCATGTTCCGCTCGAACGCTTCGGCCAACTCATCATCGGTCGAAGGAACTTTGCCCTCCCAGACGGCAAGGTCGTAACTCATACAGAAAACCCCCATCAGTTTTTCTTCGATGCACGCCATGTCAGACGAATTGCCAACAGGCCAGAGGGTGCCATGGATCATGGGCGCCTCCGACCACCGTAGACACGCTGTGTTGCCGTGCCTGGGACAGAAAAGGGGTGTCGGATCCTTTTCGTAGGATCCGGCACCCCTTGGCACTGCTGCTGGAACTAGCTCTGGACGAGCATCACGATGGTGTCCGGGCGGACGCCGTCATACTTCATCGCCTCGGCGCCGGCCTCTGACTGCAGCATCTGCTGAAACACGTCCATGTCGGGGACCTCGGCGAGAAGGCCGACGCGGTTGGACTGGGCCGGGTCGACAAACGTCTGCACCGTGATGCCCAGCGGTGCCAGGATTTCCCCGCGCTTGGGGGATGCGAGCCAGTGCGCCACGTCGTCGACCTCGTGGAAGATCATTACCGTTGCCATCGCTGCCACTTCTTTCTGAAGTTGCGCCGGGAGCCGGGCGCAGGGACCGTGCGAGGACATCCCGATCACTTTGAACGTAGCACCACCGGTGCGGCATCGATAGAGGGTCGGCGGAGGCGGGCTGGGTTTCGGCCCAGCTTCGCCAGCCATTGCAACCACGACGCGGTTCCCCTCCCAGGACGCGTTTACTACTGCATCTTCAAAGGGGAACTGCGTCGCCGGCCGGGGGTGCAGCCTAGCGCTGGGCGACGAGTTCGATCTCGACCTTCATGGCGGGGTCCAGGAACGGCAGCACGTGGACCAGGGCCATGGTGGGGCGGATCTCGGAGAAGACCTCACCGTGCGCGCGGCCGGCCTCTTCCCAGGCGCTGATGTCCGTCAGATAGACCTTGGACTGCACGACGTCGGCAAAGGAGAAGCCGGCCTCGGCCAGCACGGCCTCAAGCTTCTTCAGGATGTACGCGCTCTGGGTGTAGAAATCATCGCCGACGACGACGCCGTCCGGGCCCGCCGCCGAGGTGGCGGAAATGTAGAGCGTGTCATTGACCTGCACCGCGCGGGAGTAGCCAAGGGTCTTTTCCCAGCTGGAGCCGGAGCCGAAAAGGGTGCGCATGAAGCCGTCCTTCTGTAGGGTGTGGGGCACCCCGGACGGGACGCCGCTACAACTCTAGGCGGTAGACCACGAGCATGATGTCAGTGCCCTCAACGGGCCAGTCACGTTCCGACATACGGCCGAAACCCATCTTGTCGTAGAGGCGGCGGGCGCTGGTCCAGTGTCCACCGGTGGTCAGGGCGACGGCGTTGACGCCTTCCAGGGAACGGGCGCGGTCGATGATGGCCTCCACCATCGCCTTGCCGGCGCCGCTGCGCTGGACGGCGGGGTCCACCACCAGCATGCGGAACTCGAGCTCGTCCTCGCGGGCGATGTCTGCCCACTCGTCGCCGGCCACGGCCAGGGTCACCGAGCCGATCACCTCGCCGCCGCGCTCTGCCACCAGGATCGGGGCGGTGCGGGCGCGGTCGGCCACCTGCTGGATCTGCAGCATGTACGGGTGGTCGGCGCTGGGGAAGTACCCGGCCTCCATGTACGCATCCACCGTGATCCGGGCGATGTGGCTGTAGTCCGCCTCGACGGCGGGACGAACGAGAATGGCGTTGCTCATGGGGCGTGGAAATCCGTCGGCTGGGGAACAGGGAGGGGAAAACAGCGGCAATTGCCGCCTATCCATTGTCCCCTATGCAGCAAGCCGCGAATGTCCAAACGAGCCCATGGTGCCAGTCTGATTCCTCACAACCCGCATCCGGGATGCGGTTCCCCGCCCGGGACGCGTCCACCATTGCGTCTTCAACGGGGAACGACGGCGGGCTCCCGGGGCCGCCAGGTGCAGGCTACGGTTCCTGCCAGCGCGGCGGAGCCGAGCCGTACGCCGCGGCCGGGACGTCCCAGCGCAGCTCGACCCCGTCGATGGCCAGGGCCTGCGGCAGCCGGCTGCCGGGACCCCATGCCGTGTCCTCCGGCACGCGCTGATGGGCACCGGGATCGGGCGGGGTGGCGGGGCCGCTGCCGGCCGTCGCGGCAAGCTCGACGGCGGTCCTGGCCAGCGACAACCGGGCGCTGCGGGCACTCCCCTGCAGCCTCCTCGTCCAGGAGGTGATGGCTGCGGCGGCGGCCAGGTAGCCCGTGGCGTGGTCCAGTGCCTGGACCGGCAGCGGGCGCGGGGCCGCGGCGTTGAAGTAGGCCATGCCGGCGTCGGCGATGCCGCAGCTCATCTGGACCAGTGAATCGAAGCCGCGGCGCGTCCGCCACGGCCCCGTCCAGCCGTAGGCGTTCAATCCCACGTCGACCAGCCCCGGGTGGCGGGCCGCGAGCGCGGCCTCCCCCAGTCCGAGGCGTTCCATGGCGCCGCCGCGGTAGCCATGGAGAAGGATGTCCGCCCCGTCCAGCAGCCGGTGCAGGGCGGCCAGCCCATCGGCGGTGCGCAGATCCAGCCGGGCGCAGCGCTTGCCCACTGTCATCTCAGCTTCGACGGCCGGTTCCTGCCACCACGGTGGATCGATCCGCAGCACCTCGGCCCCCAGGCTGGCCAGGAACCGGCTGGCCACCGGACCGGCGATCACCCGGGTCAGATCCAGCACGCGCACGCCGGCCAGGGGCCGGGAGGAATCGGCACGGGAAGAACCAGGACGGGAATAGCCAGGCCGGGCGTGTGTACTGGAGGAAACGGCGTTGCTTCTCTTCCGGGGCCCGGCGGTGCGCGGCGTTCCCCAGGCGATCAGCGGCTCGGCGGCGACCGCTGCGCCCTGCGGATGGCGCAGCCAGGCGGCGTGCGTACGCATCAGCGCCGCACAGCCGCCCGCGGCCACCACCTCGGCCTCCAGGTCCTCCCCCGCCCAGGCGGCGACGGCGTCGCCCACGGTTCCGCGGTCCAGTCCGCTGTCCGGTCCCTCGGGCAGGCCCAGCACGCGCATCGCGGCGGCGCGGTGGTGCGGGGCGTTGGTGTGCAGCCGGATCCAGCCATCGGCGCAGCGGTAGTCCCCCGCAACCGCATCCCACACCGGGGGCAGCTCCCAGCCGGTTGGCTCGAAGCTCATCGCGAACCAGAGCGAGGCCAGGGATCTGTCGACCGTGACGGCGGGCCGCCCGCCGCCCTGCTGCTCCACCAGGGCGGCCACGGCCAGGCCGGCAGCCGCAATGGAAGCCACGGCCAGGCCGGTGGTGTCGAAGGCCGATGCCAAGGTGCCCGTGCCGGTGGCCGCCACGCCGCCGGGCACGAGGAAGGATCCGGAGGAGGTCAACAGGCTCATGAAAGGAGGCTACGCCGTGCCACGGCCGGGGAGAACCACTTCAGGTCTGTGGACGCAGGGCGCCAAGGCGCAGGTGCCGATTGGCGCCGCCGGGCTCCGACCCAAACGCGACCAGAGCCCCCAGCCGGGCCGACGGCGAGATGCCCAGTTCACGGCGCAGCCGCTCGCGGTATTCGCCATAGCTGCGCAGCGCCATGGCCCGGTTCCCGAGCCGCAGGTGGCACTGGATGATGATCATCTGGCAGCTTTCCCGCAGGGGGTCGATCGATGCTGCGGCGCAGGCCGTGTCCAGTGCGCGGCCGGCGTCGCCGTGCTCAAGCAGCCGCGCGGCCAGTGTTTCCAGGGCCTGCAGTCTGCGCTGCTGCAGCCGCTCCTGCTCGAAAATGATCCAGTCGTCGTACCAGCCCGGCAGCAGCTCCGCCCGGAGCAATTCCTCGGCGCAGGCGGCGGGCACGTCGCCGCCCGAGGCATCGATCGCCTCGATCAGCGCGGCAATCCGGTGGTAGTCCACCCGGACTTCGGAATCCACCACGATGGAATCGTGCGTGCAGCACAGCAGGGACGGCAGCCGGTGGGAAATGGTGAACAGGGTGGCGCGCAGGCTGGCTGCTGCCTGGGCCTCCGGGCTCAGGGGCCACAACAGGCCCGCCAGCACGTGGCGGGGCCGGGCTCCGAGGAGGATGGATGCCACGATGAGCCGCTGCTGTCTGACGCCGATGTCGATGGTTTGGCCATCGCGGCTGAGCTGCCAACACCCGAGCAGTTTCAGATCCCAGACAGGGAAGGGTTGCGCATCCATCTGTGCCCCCAGAGTATGCCGTCCAAAATGTGCAATATCCACTTGGCGGCAAGGAATCCCTTGCCGATGCGAGCGGCCCCCCAGACCATACCTCTTGAACGCCAGCATGAACGCGCCGGTCATCCTTGTCAATGGACCCCAGCGGCGCTGTCAAGCGCGCGGGTGCACCTCGTACCGGCTCCCGTCGGCGCTGCGCCGCAGCAGATCGGCGTCCACCAGGGCGCGGCGCAGGGTGGGGATGTCGGTGGTGACGGTGGCCAGGAGACGGTTGACTTCCTTCTCGGACAGCACCTCTGAAGTGGGCAGCAGCCGCTGGGCCAAGTGCGCCAGCACGGCCTCGCGGGCCGCCGCGGCGGCCGGAAGGTGGGTGAGCATGCCGGCGTCGAAATGCTTGTCCACGCCCTCGGGGCGCGGCGTGCTGCCGGCGGCCAGAGCGTCGGCAAAGACGCCACCGGCCACGGAGAAGTCCACCGGATCCAACAGTCCGGCTGCGGCCAGCCGGGCCACTTCCTTGGCCGTCGCGCCCACGTCTGCCCCCAGCACGGCAGCAGCGTAGACGGCCCGGAGGCGTTCGTTGGCCAGGGCGGCCAGCAGCGGCTGCCAGGCGGCGGACGGGCTGGTCACGGCGTGTACTTTTCCGCCAGTTCCGGAATGGACGCAGCGGTCCAGGAGGCCAACGTCTCGCTGTGCGGCGGGAGGCCGTCCAGCGCCGAGGACAGCTCCGGGCGGCGCACCCAGGCGCCGGCCTCCTCCGCAATCAGGGCACCGGCGGCAAAGTCGTGCTCAAAGAGGCCGTACTCCAGATAGGCGTCCACACCGCCGTCGGCGACGGCGCACAGCTCCAGCGCGGCGGAGCCCAGACGGCGGAAATCGCCAAAGGACTCCAGCCTCCCGTCGAGCTCGCCGATCAGCCGGCTCCGGATCTCCGGGCTGTAGGTGAGCGCGGTGGCCAGAAGGCGCCCGCCCCGTTCCTGAAGAGGGCCGTCCAAGCGGCGGGTGGTGTGCTTGCCGTCCGGGGCCGTCTCGGCCAGCCAGGCGCCGCCGCCGCGGGAGGCGAAGTACACCCGGCGCAGGGCCGGGGCGGCGACGACGCCGGCCAGCCACTCGCCGTCGGGCCCGGCCACGGCCACGGAGGTGCAGTAGTAGGCGATGTTGCGGATGAAGTTCATGGTGCCGTCCAGCGGATCCACACTCCAGCGGTAGCCGGAGGCGGCCTCCGGGATGGCCGGGGCCAGCTCCTCCCCCGTCACGACGTCGTGGGGCCGGGCGTCGGCGAGGACCTCCCGGACGGCGCGCTCGGCGGCCGTGTCGAAGGCCGTCACCCAATCGGCGTCGGAGTACTTCTCCGCGGCGCCAAAGGCGGCTGGATCCCGGGTGGCCAGCACCTCCGCACCGGCCGCGGCGGCCCGCAGGGCAACCTCAAGCAGTTCATCGACAGTGACGGTGCTCATGCGCCAGCCTCCACGGTGTCGGTGTCGGCGCCGGCGTCTGCATCGGCATCGGCAGCAGCCGCGCCGTCAACCGTTGCGCCGTCTGCGGCGGCATCGTCGCCATCTGGAACCGGAGCAGGTCCGTTGGCCAGCAGCTCTCGGAAGCCGTCCTCGTCAAGGATGGCCAGCCCCAGCGTGGCGGCCTTGTCCAGCTTGGTGCCGGCGGCCTCCCCTGCCACTACGTAGGAAGTGTTCTTGGAGACGGAGCCGGAGGCCTTGCCGCCGCGGCTGATGATGGCCTCCTTGGCCTCGTCGCGGCTGAAGTTGGGCAGGGTGCCGGTGACCACGATGGTCAGCCCCTCCAGGGTGCGCGGGGTGGCTTCATCGGCCTCGTCGGCCATGAGCACTCCGGCCTCCGCCCACGCGTCGACGATGTTCTGGTGCCAGTCAACGGCAAACCATTCGATCAGGGCGTCGGCAATGATGGCGCCAACGCCGTCAACATTGGACAGCTGCTCACGGGCGTCCGGCATCGTCAGCACTGCACGGATGGCGTCCATGGTGCCGTAGCGGGTGGCCAGGGCGCGCGATGCCGTGGGGCCAACGTGGCGGATGCTCAGGGCCACCAGCACGCGCCACAGCGGCTGGGACATGGCCTTGTCCAGTTCCCCGAACAGCTTCTCGGTGGTTTTGGAGGGCACCGAATCCTTCTTGGCCGTGGCCTTGGTGTAGAAGTAGGGAACCAGTTGGAACTTGCCGGTGCCGGCTCCCTGGGCCCGGATTTCACGCCACACATTAACCCCGGCGAGCGCCTCGCGCAGCGAGGGATCGGGATAGCTTTTCGCCAGATGGAAGATCTGTGCCTCGCTGGTGACAGGCCCGGGGCCGCTCGGGGCAATCACGCCGTCGTTCTGGGCCGGATCCGGTCCAGGGCCGTTGGTCAGCGCAGCCGCGGCCTCATAGCCCAGCGCCTCAATGTCGAAGCCGCCGCGGCCGGCCAAATGCGCCACCCGTTCGGTCAGCTGGACGGGGCAGTGTTCGGCATTGGGGCAGCGGATGTCGATGTCGCCCTCCTTGGCCGGGGCCAGCGGCGTGCCGCAGGAGGGGCATTCGGTGGGCATCACGAATTCGCGCAGCTCACCCTCGCGGCCCTCGCGCAGCGCCGCCACGGGGCCCACAATCTCCGGGATCACATCTCCGGCCTTGCGCAGCACCACGATGTCGCCGATCAGCACGCCCTTGGCCTTGACCACATCCTGGTTGTGCAGGGTGGCCCGGGCCACGGTGGAGCCGGCCACCTTCACCGGCTCAAGGATGCCGAAGGGGGTGACCCGCCCGGTGCGCCCCACCTGGACCTGGATGTCCAGCAGCTTGGTGTGGACCTCTTCCGGCGGGTACTTGTAGGCCACGGCCCAGCGCGGCACGCGGGAGGTGTTGCCCAGCGCGCGCTGGGTGGCGAAGTCATCCACCTTGACCACGATGCCGTCGATCTCGTGGATGAGGTCGTGCCGGTGCTCGCCGAAGTGCGCGATGAATTCCAGCACCTCCTCGTAGCTGTCCAGCACCTTGAAGTAGGGGCTGGTGGGCATCCCCCATTCCTTCAGCTGCGCGTAGGTTTCGGACTGGCTGGTGGTTTCCAGCCCCTCGCGGGCGCCGATGCCGTGGACGTACATGCTCAACGGGCGCTTGGCGGTCTCCGCCGGATCCTTCTGGCGCAGGCTGCCGGCGGCGGAGTTGCGCGGGTTGGCGAAGGGCGCCTTGCCCGCGGCCACCATGGTGGCGTTGAGCTCCTCGAAATCCTTGGAGGCGATGAACACCTCGCCGCGGATCTCCACCTCGGCCGGGAAGTTGCTGCCGTGCAGCGTCTGCGGGATGTCCTTGATGGTGGCGACATTGTGGGTGATGTCCTCGCCCGTGGTGCCGTCGCCGCGCGTCGCCGCCCGGATCAGCACGCCGTCGCGGTAGAGCAGGTTGACGGCCAGGCCGTCGATCTTCAGCTCGGTCAGCCACTTGGGCGGCTCGCCGCCCTGCTTCGCCACGGAGGCCTCGGCACGCTGCACCCACACATTCAGCTCGTCGAGGCTGAACACATCCTCCAGGGAATACATCCGCGCCAGATGCTCGACGGCGGCAAAGGCGGCGGAGACTTCGCCGCCCACCTCCTGGGTGGGGGAATCATTGGTGACCAGCTCCGGGTGCAGCGCCTCGAGCGTCTCCAGGCTGCGGTAGAGCTCGTCGAACTCCGCATCCGACACCAGCGGGGCATCGTCGCTGTAGTAGGCCGTGCGGTACCGGCGCACCGTCTCCGCAAGCTCCTGGTAGTGCGCCCGCAGCTCTTCGCTGGGCACCGAATTTGTCTGCTGTTCCGTCTCAACGCTGTCCACGCATCCATCATGCCGCATAGGTGGGACAACGTGGCGGTAACGCTCCAATAACCGGGCCGTCACGCCGGAATCACGCCCCCGTCACGGGCGGATAACACCACCGGGGCTACGGTGGGGCAAACCTAGGCGGCGCCGGACTGCCCAGCCAGAGCGGCCGTCGTCGCACTCCAACGGGAACTCCAACGAGACAGGAAGGCCGGGACAATGGCGGTGCAAGCAATGGGGCCGAGCTACGCGGGCGGCACCCAGCCAGTGGTCAAGGGCGGGTACTCGGTTTTGTACCTCCCCGACGTCAACAACAGGGAGCTGATCGCCCAGGGCGAGGCCCCCGTTTTCTACTACATCCCCAACATCGTGCGGATGGCCCGCAAGAACGGACCCGACGCCGGGGACTACCTCTTCAATCTGATCCGCTTTGCCGGGACGGGTGGCGAAGGCGTCATCGGCGGCGGCGGGGATGTTGCCGGCGGCGTGGTGACGTTCTCCGTCACAGGTGCGCTGCCGGACACCGTGCGGACGCAGGCCGAAGGCGAAATCACGGCACGGTTCAAGGACAGCGACGACGTCTTCTGGGGCATCCGCAACAGCCGCAAGCCACCGATGTTCCGCCCGGCCATCATCACCTCCAGCACCACCTCCGTCTCCAACATCGCCCCGGCCACCCGTGGCTTCCCGGTGCTGGGCACGGCAACCCGCGGCGGCAAGACCGTCAGCGAAGTCCAGTACTACGGCATGCCCGGCAGCCGCAGCGGCGCCCGGCCGATGCCCGGTGAGCCGCGCGACGGCGAGCCCGCTCCCCCAGGGCCGGTGACCACCCCCGACGGCGCTCCGCCCGTGCTGACCAATGGCTCGGGGAACAATCTGGACCCGTTCTACTGGCAGATGTTCGGCGAAGGCCAGGGATCGATCGACCCCACCGGAACCCACGCCTTCTCCGGGTTGGTGGGCAAATATCCGGCGGCCATCCTGTGGGAGGCCTTCCACGGCACGGCGTCCCCGATGGTGGTGGTCCAGAACTACAAGCTCAAGGTCTGGTCCCCGGTCTGCACGCTGTCCATCAAGGGCAATTGGGACAGAGTCTTCAGCCACTTTTCCGCCGCCGCCTCCGGCCGCTACCTCTGGGCCTCCGTGGACCTGAAGACCGAATTCAACAACATGCGGATCAACGGCACCATCGAGGTGGACCTCAAGGTGGACACCACGCTGCCCGGGGCCGACGCCATCGCCAAGCGCCTGGATGAGAAGAGCGATCTGGTCTACGAGAAGTTCATGGACGCGGCCAAGAAGGTCATTTTCGACCCGCCCCAGCCCACGGTGGAGGCAGCCCAGGCTTCATCCTCCGGCGGCAGCTTCTGGAGCCCCTGGGGCGCCGGCGTGGCGCTGAAGTACCGCCGCGACTCCACGAACCTCAACCTCAGCTACACCGAAACCCAGCAGTTCGCCTACCTGCAGGACCACACCATCTCGAGCTCGCTCGCGGGCATGTACGACGAGATGAAGGCGGACCCGGACGCCGAGCGCAAGTACTTCCTGAGCGTCTACCTCGACGACTGGCCCCGCCGCCTCGCGCGGATCTGCCACCCCGTGGCGTCCTGGGGCGATGGCACGGTGGCCCAGCTCGGCATCCAAGTGGGCTACCCGAACACCCGCGGCGAGATCAACTGGGAGGGAACGTCCTTCAGCGGCTCCGGCGGTGCAGACAGCAGCTGGAAGTTCCAGACGGCGCAGAAGATCGCCTCCGATGTCCAGAACGCCCCTGCGGGCTGGAAGCCGGATCTGACCTTCGTCAAGCGCCAGGTCTTCCTGAACGAGCCGCCCAGCGAACTGGACAACAAGTACAAGCGCGTACAGATCCAGAAGAACGTCATCGCCATCGACCCGGAGCCCAATGGCACCCTGATCAACGACACCACCCTGGAGGTCCGGGCCGACAGTGCCGGCCGTCTGGCGGTGGGGCCGATCGAGCTGGGCGTGGTCCTCACCGACGACACCCAATTGGTGGAGGCGGAGTTCGAGCCCGTGGATCCGGACAGCGGCAACCCCGTGGGCTTCGACCCGGTGCGCTTCCGCTGGACCCGGGCGGACTACGACGAGGACAGGACCTGGATGATCTTCACCGGAGACCCGGGCTTCCGCCCGTTCTACCGCTACCGGGTGTCCGTCACCGTCAAGGGAACGCTCTTTGAGCCCGGCCGCGCGTGGACAGGTCCCTGGACCCGGTCCAGCGGCAACGGGCCGTTGCTGGTGGACGTGCCCCGGCCGGATTCACCCGGGGTGGTCACCCGCTCCGTGCCGGACGAGCGGATCCGGCTGCTGCGCGAGGTGGCGGCACGGGAGATCGCCGCGGGTGCCGGGGGTGCCGGTGCCGCTGTGGGTGCTGCACCGGTCGCTGCGGCGCCGGCGGGCGGATCCAAGGACGGCCCGCCCGCTGGGGACGGCTCCAAGGCCGTGCCCGTGGGGTCCTATCTCGACTACGACCTCTAGCCACCCTGGTGGTCCGGGACCCGGGAGGCGCGGCATGGGCATCACGCTGAAGCTGCGAAAGGATGCGGCCGGCGAGCCGCTGGTGTCGGCAACGTTTGTGCTGGTGCGCGCCCCGGCGCCGGATGAGCGGCTCGGGCCGCTGGTGGAGAGGGCCGTTCTGGCCATTGATCTGCAGGCCGAGATTGCATCTGACGGAGGGGCGGACGGCGCCGACGACGGCGGTGCCGCCGCCGCGGATGGCGGCGCCTATGGCACCGGTGCCGCCGCCGTCGTCGAGGACGTCACCTTCAGTCTGCTGGACCACGGCGCTCCGGGCATTCCGGCCGGCGGCGGAGCAACTACAGACGGGCCGGCGGTGGTGGCCAGCCAGCGCGTCACCGGACCGTTCGGACACGGCGCCCTCTCGGCCACGCTGGCCGGCGCGGCCGGGACGGCGCTGCTGGAGGCCCTGGTGGCCGGCTCCCCGCGCTTCGGGCTGCGGGCCGTTGTCGAAACCAAGGCCACCGCCACTCCCGCCGCCACCATCCACGTGCGGCTCGGCGGGCTCTGGAAACAGCTGGACGCGGTGGCCGACGGGACCCGGCTGTTCACCCGGGCCGACCTGGTGAACTACCTGCCCTCCCTCATCGCCGCCGGGGCCGTGTCCGCCGACGGCGCCACCGCCGGCACCGGAGCCGGGCAGCGGGTGCTGGACGCCGTCCTCAAGGCGGCACGCTACGTTCTGGAACCGGCCACGGCCGGGCAGGCCGCTGGGCCGGCCGGCGACGGTGAAGAGCCGTCGTACCACCTGGCCCTGCAATCCCTGGGCGACATGGATGTGGCGATGCGTCTGGGCACGGTCCAGACGGACGGCGGGGTACAGGAAGCCACAGTGGAGCTGGCCGGACTGGTCAACCCGGCCATCGCCCACGACAGGGCCCGCTTTCTCCATCTGGTCAGCAGCAGCGGCGGCCGCCTGGACGCCGTGCTGCCGGCCCGCACCACCCGGGCCCCGCGCGGCCCCGGTGGTGCGGGCGGTGCCGGTCTGGGATTCATCGCCATGGGCAACAGAATCCAATCGGTGGGATCGGCGCTGGGCTCCAACCGGCCAGCCGCCACCATTCTGGTGGACCAGCCTCTGGTGACGGCGCATCCGCTGATCCACCATCTGCAGGACCTGGAGCTGGTGGCCACCATCGGGCAGCAGCGCCAGGGCCCGGTGGCCAACAACGGCTCGGCGGGCATCTGGAAGGACCGCTGGAGCGACCTGCACTGGTATGCGCCGGAATATGCGCTGGTGCTGCCGGCTCCGGGCGCGGCTCCGGAGGGAAGCCCCTTCAGCTTTGAGGTGGAACCGGCCGGCGGCCACACCCTCGACGGGTCCATCGGCATCACCGCCACGATATCCGTGACGCTGAAGTCCCAGAAATCTGCGCCCACCGTGGCGGAGTGGGAGGCCGCCGGGCGGCCCGAGCTGCGCGCCGTCGAGCTCTCCGGCTTCACCGTCCAGCTGGGCATCCCCTTCCGCGACGAGCACGGCGCCACCCAGCGCGAACAGATCACCGCGGACTCCTTCGACGTTCAGCCCGGCGACGGCGGGCTGCTCACCGCCCGCTTCCGGTTGATGGACAACTGGGCACGGCTGGCCTACGGGGCCCTCTCGGTCCCGGGCTTCCAGGCCGAGCCGGCCACCGTCACGGTGGCGGCCGGATTTGAGGGTTGGCGGCTGTCCAGTGGACTGCCGCCAACCCTGATCATGGGGTTGAACAAGACCTGGTCCCTGGCAAACATTGCCGCCGACACCCGGGCCGTGCCGCTGCGCCTGCACGGGACGATGCTGGCCAACGCCACGGTGCTTCCGCAATGGCAGTTCGACGCCGGCGTGTTGGCCCAGTGGCGGCTTAACAGCTTCGCGTGGAGCCAGTTTGCCACGGTCCGCACCACGGCAATCTCCGTACCCTGCGCGGACTTCGGCACCCTGTACCGTGAATCCACCCCGGCCGGGAAGGTGTCCATCGGCTGCCGGCCGGCGCTGCAGCTGGGATCCACGGAGTACCTGACCTACCAGGAGATCCCCGTCGCGGCCGCCGCGGGCCGGGCCAGGGTCTACCGGTCCCTGCGCAGTCCGGGCCGGTTCCTGGTGGTGCCGCAGCGGTACTGCGTGGGGCGCTACGGCCCGGCCAGCGAGAAGGCCTACCGGCCCCAACTGCTCCTGCACAGCACCATCGACGCGGACAACCCCACCAACATCCGCTGCGTGCTCGCCGCCTCGCTGGAGCCGGATCTGCCACCCTTTGCCCGCGCCGCCATCGCCGCGGAGCTGAAGGCATCCGCCCCGTCCCCGGTGCTGGAATACCTGCCGGACACCGGCGCGGAGCCGGAGCTGCGCTGGGCATCGCCGTCGGACTCCACCATCAACGCCGTCCCCACCGCGACGGGCTTCGACGTCGTCGTCTCCACCGACATCGCCGGCTTCCTGGTGCTGAAATCCCTCCTGGAGCGCGATGGCCTGCGCGGCTCCATGTCGGCGGTGCTGCCCGGCAATGTCCGCATCGCCAGCACGCTGGAGATTGGCCTGGCTTCGGTGGCAGGACCCTTCGCGTCGGGACCCATCGAGGTGTCCACGCGCCCGGACGGCAGATTCGATCTGGAGAACCACACCGGCCAGCGCCTGGCCGTCACGGCCCTGGCGGTGGCAGGCGTGGCGGCAGTGCCGCTGGCCGCCATGATCGAACCGCAGGGCACCCTGGCCGTGGACGGCCCGCCCGGCGGGTTCGACGTCGTCTTCGAGGCGGACCAGTCGGCCGAACGGCTGGATGAGATCCGCGCCTACATCGAGGACCTCGATCTGGTGGTCACCTTTGTCGCGGTGGACGACCCTGCACCGGCGGCGCTGGCCGGTTGGGAAATCCAAACCTCCATGCTCGGCCGCCCCGATGCGGCGCCGGTGCTGCTCAATGCCGGCATCCGCGAAGCCGAGCGGCACTATGTGCTGCCGTTGACCGAGTTCGCCGGGGATCCAAAGCTGGCGTACACGGTGACGGCCGTCGCCACCAATGGCACCCGCACCACTGCCGCCCCGGTGGACTGGCCGGTGCGTTCGCAGGGCGTTCTCATACCCATCCGGCTGCCCAGTTGAGCCGCCGGCGAATCCCGCAGCAGATGCTGCACCGCACGAAAGGACAGGGACAATGGCTGGATACTCGCTGCACATCGGGCTGAACGGAGTGGATCCCAACGCCTACAACGGCTGGAACGGAGCCTTGAGCGGCTGTGTCAACGATGCCAATTCCATGCAGCAGCTGGCAGAGGCCGAGGGCTTCTCCACCACATGTTTGATCACGGAACAGGCCACCTCGCAGGCCATCATCGGTGAGATCAGCCTGCTCGCCCAGCAGGCCTCGGACGGGGACATTTGTCTGATCACCTATTCCGGCCACGGCGGCCAGGTGGATGACAACAACGGCGACGAGGAGGACAGCCAGGACGAGACGTGGGTGGCCTACGACCGCCAGATCGTCGACGACGAGCTCTACCAGATGTGGTCCCAGTTCTCCCCCGGCGTGCGCATCCTGGTCTGCTCCGACAGCTGCCACAGCGGCACCGTGGCACGGATGCTGATCAACAAGGGCTGCCGCAAGGGCCTGCTGGAGCAGACCAGATCCATGCCCAAGGACGTGGCCAACTCGGTGGCGGTGGTTGAGGGACTGCCCAAGGCACTGCCGCTGTCCGTCCAGGTGGCCGACAACGAGAAGCGCCGCGGCACCTACCAATTTGTCCAGGCGCTCAGCGGAGCCAAATCGGATGCCAATGTCAGCGCCAGTGTGATCCTGCTGGCCGGCTGCCAGGACTCGCAGCTCTCCTACGATGGCGCCGTCAACGGCCAGTTCACCGGCGCGCTGCTGCAGGCCTGGGCCAACGGCAGCTTCCAGGGCAACTACACCTCGTTCCACCAGTCCATCCTGAACTCCATGCCCCCGGACCAGGTTCCGAACCTGTACACGACGGGCACCGTTGACCCGGTATTCCTCGGGCAGCGGCCATTCTGCATCACGCCGTCGTCCTCGAACCCAGGCACCACCCCCAGCACGCCGTCAACCCCCACGACGCCGACGACGACCACCTCGCGCCCGACCGTCCGCCGCGGCTCCACCGGGGAGCATGTCAGCTACCTGCAGCAGCGGCTCTCGGACATCGGCTACCGGCTGGTGGTTGATGGGATCTTCGGCCCCGGCACCGAATCGGCAGTCCGCGCCTTCCAGCGCGACAACGCCCTGGTGGCCGACGGCGTCGTCGGACCCCTCACCTGGGCCGCCATCGGGTAGCGGCATTCGGCTGGGACGCAGTTCCCCGCCCAGGACGCGTCCACGATTGCGTCATGAAAGGGGAACTGCGTCGCCACTGCCCACTGACGACGACGGCGGTGGCCGGGTTAGTGCACGTCGGCGGTGGCGACCTGGACCTTGAAGGCCTTGCCGCGGCCGACGATGTAGCCACGTCCCGGGACGAACTTGTTGTTGTAGATCCTCCCCAGCGGCGTGCTCATCAGGGTGTCACCCTCGACGTCGCCGGGGTTCAGCAGCAGACCGCGGCGGCCTGACTTGAACAGGCCTGCGAGGTTCCACGCCGAGGACCAGGTGGAGGTCTCGGCCTCCCCCACCACCCATTGGCCGGCCTTCACGGCGGCCTTGATCAGGGACACCAGATCCATCTCGGCGGCGGAATCGGAGAACTCTGTGACGCCCTCGATGAAGAACGCCACATCGTCCGCGCCGCCCTCGGCCAGCTCCGCGAGACGGGACAGTTCAGGTGCCACGGCGCCCGGGGTCGCGTAGGCCTCGTCCCACACCGGAAGCGAGGCGACGGCGGATTTGCGCGAGCCGAAGTAGACCCGGCGGGTCTGCGGCGAGGAGCGCTTCAGCGCCTGCGCGAGGGTGACCAGCGCCGTCGTCCGCCCCGATCCGGGCGGGCCGGTGACCATCAGCGCACCTGTGGCGGCCAGTCCGGCCGGCTCCAGGTTGAAGTCGTCCACACCCACCACCACATGTCCGCCGGCTGCGGCGGGGAGCACCTGCAGGTCCAGGCTTTCCGGCAGCGCCAGCACGCCCGGCGCCTCCGGAACGCCCTGGCGGCGCATGGACTCGGCCAGCTTCTCCACCTGGCGCGCCTGCAGGGCCAGGTTGGCGTTGCCGCCGAAGACGGCAAGCTGCACCTCGCGCCCGTCCAACATGCCGCGCCCCGGGGGCGAGGTGGCCGTCAGGACGTCCCGGGGCAGGCCCAGGTTGCCGTAGTCGTCGGGGGTGGCCATGCGCAGCACGAGCGTGCGCTGGATGGAGGCGGCCAACGACGGCGGCAGCGACTTGGCGCTGTCGCCGGCCACCACCACGTGCACACCCATCGGGCGGCCGTCGGTGGCGATCTGCTGGAGCACCTCGGACTGGGTCATGCCGGAGCGGAATTCGTAGATCTCCCGGAAGGTGCCCAGACCGTCCAGCAGGATGATGATGCGCGGCTCCTCCGGCTTGCCCGCCAGCCGGCGGTACTCGCTGATGGTGCCCGCCTTGACCTCGGCGAAGGCCTCGGCCCGGGCGTCGATGATGGAGCGCACGTGCCGCAGCAGCCGGCCCACACGCTCGTGGTCCTCGGCGTTGATGATCGCACCCACATGCGGCAGCTGCTCCAGCATCGCCAGACCGTTGGAGGCCGCGTCGATGCCGTAGACCTGCACGGGGCCGCCGCGCGGCGTCACGGCACCGGCAATGGCGATGGTGCGCAGCGCCGCGGACTTGCCCGAGCCGCTGGAGCCCAGAATGGCCATGTTGCCGTCCCGGTCCGGCTCGTAGGAGACGGTCGGCTGGGCCTGGTGTTCGGGATCGTCCATCACACCCAGCAGCAGCCGCTCATCGGTGCGCGGGTTGGGCAGCTTGGAGAACTCGTAGGTCTGGGGCAGTTCACCCAGCCAGGGCTTGCGCGGCGGCTTGATGCCCAGTTCGACGGCGGCGAGCGACACATTGGCGACCACGCGCGAGATGTCGTTGGGGCCGGCGTCCTCCTCCACGGGGGCCTGGAGCACTTCCTGCTCCCACTGCGCCCCGGATCCGAAGTCCATTTCCACGATGTCGATCCGCGGGCGCTGCGGCGTCCGCGTGGTCCAGCCGCCGGCGTAGCCGGTCTGGAAGCCCTGGATGCGCCCGGGCCCGGTCTTGGCGGCGCCGCGGCCGGGGATGGCCGGGCTGAAGTACGCGGCCGTGGGCTCGCCCAGAATGTCCTGGGAGTCGTCCACATCGGCCATGCGCAGGGCAATGCGCATATTGGTGTTGGCGCGCAGATTGTCGCGGATGACGCCGGAGGGGCGCTGGGTGGCCAGGATCAGGTGCAGGCCCAGGGAACGGCCGCGGGCGGCCACGTCCACCACCCCGTCGACGAACTCCGGCACCTCCTTGGCCAGCGCGGCGAACTCATCGACCACAATGACCAGCGACGGCGGCGTTTCCGGATCCGCCTCGCGCTCCATGGCGAGCAGGTCCTTGGCCTTCTTGCGGTTGAACAGGTGCTCGCGGTAGTGCAGCTCCGCCCGCAGCGAGGTGAGCGCGCGGCGCACCAGGTGCGGGGACAGGTCCGTCACCAGGCCCACGGTGTGCGGGAGCTGGACGCAGTCGGCAAAGGCCGCGCCGCCCTTGTAGTCGACAAAGAGGAAGGAGAGCCGGTCCGGGCTGTAGGCCGCGGCCATGCCCAGCACCCAGGACTGCAGGAACTCGGACTTGCCCGCTCCGGTGGTGCCGCCCACCAGGGCATGCGGGCCCTCGGTCTTCAGGTCCAGGTACATCGGCTCCACGCCCTTGGACCCCACCAGAGCGCGCAGCGTGCCCTGGAACTTGCGGTTGGGCACGGCCGAGGAGGCCACGGAGTTGTTCTCCTTCCACCGGTCCGCAATGGCGGAGGTGGTTTCCACGATGTCGTGGCCGGCCAGGGCCACATAGGAGACGGCGCGGGGAAGATCGGAATCATCGGCCACCGGTTTGGAGACGTCGACGACGGGGGCCAGCATGCGGGCCAGGTCGCCGGCGAGGGCGGCGTCGACGCTTTCGCAGCTGACCGGGTAGGTCAGCTGGCCCAGGCGCACCTGCCCGGTGGTGGTGCCGCTGCCGCCGTCGACGTGCAGGAAGTCGCGGCAGGCGGCGGGCAGCGCCGCCACCGTGGTGGCGACCCAGAGGACGTGGATGCCGACGTCGGCGCCGTGTTCGGCGAGCCGGGCCAGCCGGCCGCGGTCCACCTTGGCGTCGTCCTCGACGATGACCAGCAGCGCCGGGACCTTCGGTGCCGGCGGCTCCATCTTGTCCGGATCCTGCCGGGAGCGCAGCGCGGCGCTGTTGGCGTCGAGGCTGCCGCCGCGCTGGACCACCAGATCCTCCAGCCGGGCCAGCAGCGAGCCTCCTGCGCCGGAGCCGGCGGCCAGGTGGTCCCCGCCCAGGGGGCTGTGCACGCTGCCCACATGGGGCAGCCACTGCAGCCAGGTCCAGCGGGCGCGCGATTCCATCGCGGTCAGCGCGGCCACCACCAGCTCGGCGGGCGAATGCAGGCCCACCGCCTGCAGCACCAGGCCGCGGGCGACGTCGTCCACCACGCCGCGCGGACCGGCCAGACCCAGCGCGCCGCTGTGGCGCAGCTGTGCCACCACGGGCACGGCGTCGATCTCTGAGAATTCGGTGACCAGATCGCCGATCTCCTCCATGTACTCCGGCACCGTGTCATTGGTCGACGGCGCCTTCACCGGCGTGCGGGAGGGCGCCCGGCCCACGCCCAGGCGCAGGCTGAGGAAGGCCTCGTGCTCGGGGCGGTGCGTCCACAGCATCGGGCCCAGGGTGTAGATGCCATCCACCGTCTCGGCCACGGAGGGGACCTCGGCCAGCCGCACGGCCCGCTCCACCTGCTGGCGGGCTGTCATCTGGCGGCGGAACTCGGCCACGGAGCCCCGGAACTGCTCAACGGCGGCCTTGAGCTCCTTGCTGGCCTGGAACTTCTGGTCGACATAGCTGGCGATCATCATCATCGGCATCATCGCCATGAAGATCAGGCTGTACGGGCTGCGCGTCGCGCCGAACATCACGGCACCCATGATCACAGGGGCCACCATCATCAGCAGGGGGAAGCGCTGGCGGTGCGGGCGCTGCGGGCCGGCGGGAACCTGCTGCTCCTCGATCTTGAACGAGGGGACGACGCGCGGGGAGCGGTTGAACTCCACCAGCGGCGTGCTGGGGCCGGCCGCGGCGGCGCGGCCCAGGCTGAGCACCGAGATGGTGGTGTCGCCCAGGACCACCAGGTCCGAGGCGCCCAGGACGGCGCGGGAAATCTGCCGCCCCTCCATGACCAGGCCGTTGGCGGAGTTGGTGTCCACGATCTCCACCGTGTCGCCCACGGTGATGCGGGCGTGGCGTTTGGAGGTCAGCGGGTCGCTCAGGCGCACATCGGCGCCGCGGTCCCGGCCCACATAGCTGGTGCCGGCCGGCAGCGCGAACTCCTTGCCGGCGTCGGGCCCGGACATCACGCGCAGGGTGGCGGCCGCCGGTCCGCGCTCATGGCCGGGTACGGCAAACTGGCCGCTGACCTGGGTCAGGGAGACGGTGGAGCCGGGGCGCAGGCCGGATTCGAGCAGATTGCTGTCCGCCGGGAGCACCCGGCCGGTGCTGCCGCCCACCACATCGTCCTCCACCATCAGCGAGAGGTTGGGCGGAGCGGTGGCGCCCTTGCGGGAGGGGTCGGAGCTGTAGAGCTCGGTGGCGATGTCGCCCACCGTGGCCAGACCGTCAACGGTGATGGCCAGGTCCTTCGCTTCCTGCGGATCGCGCCGCAGCGTCAGACGGATCTTCATGCGTCGTCGCGTCCCTTCATGGCGTCCAGCAGGCCAAGGTCGTCGGAGGTGACCAGGTGCGAGGTGACGGCGTGCTCCACCAGGCGGGCCCGGCGGTTGGTGGCGAGCTTGCCGCCGCCGCCACGCAGCCCGGCGACGCCGACGCGGTCCAGTTTGTCACAGACATTGTCCAGCTTGCGGTTGAACCGGGTGAGGGCCCAGCCCAGCCGGCGGGCTGCCTCGGCGGAGGAGGGGATGGCGCTGAAACCGGTGCCATCGCGGCGCAGCATGGGCTCGGCCAGCGCCACGATCAGCGCCTTCTGTGAATCGGTGAAGACCACCGGCCCGATGGTGGTGTCCCCCACCTGGTCCTCGCTGCTGCTCTGGGTCTTGAAGGCCGGGGTCTTCAGGTGCACGGAGAATTCATAGGTGGTGGGGCCGGCGGTGAACACCACATTCGTCTGGCCAAACACCAGCGGGATGCGCGCGCCGGGTGCCAGCCAGGCCTGCATGCCGCCGGCGGCATCGGCAATGGTGGCCGAGAGCATCGTGCCGGCGTTGGTCAGCCACCAGATGTTGTCGTACCGCGCGATCTGCAGGAAGGTCCTGTGCAGGTAGGGATTGTCATCCACTTCCAGATCGCCCTCACGCCCGATGCTGAAGACGGACTCGGCGTCTGGTTCGTACCATTCGCCGCAGAAATCAATGGCCAGGTCCCCCACGGGTGCCCCTTCGCTAGTTCAGTGGTGTTGTGCTTCCCGGAGCTGTTGTGCTTCCCGGGGTCATGCTGCCTAGTCCGGATAGCACTTCTTGGTGTCCGGCGAGGTGGCGCCGTTCTTGCGCACCAGCACCACGTCGATGCAGGACACGCCCTGGGCGTTGTTGGTGACAAACACCGACGCCGTGCCGATCGGCTTGAACTGCGGCCCATCCACCACGGAGACGGCGCTCCAGAGGTAGCTGTCCCCCTCCTTCGGATCCGGGTTGGTCCACGTCCAGGTGGCTCCGCCGTCCTGCGCCGTTGCCTTCAAATCGGCGACAGCGGGAACCTCGGCCCCGGCAACGATGGCCGGCGGCGGTGGAGCGGCAGTGGTGGTGGCAGCCTCCTGGGTGGGCGTGCCGCCGGTGGCCACGACGGCGATGCCGACGGCGGCCGCCCCCGCGAGCACCACGCCGGCGCCGATCCCCAGCCACAGCTTGGAGCGCCGCGGCGGGTGGGTTTCGGAGCCCTGCGCGCCGGCATCCGTTCCCGGCCCTGCCCCGGGGAAGCCCCGCGGGCCTGCCGCTGCCGGCGCCGCCGAGCGGTGCACGGTGGAGGCGAGCACGGAATCCTCCGATGCCGCATCTCGCGGCATCGGCTGGGCCCACTCATGCGGCGAACGGACCAGACCCGGCCGCGGCACAGTGCCCTCGCCGGGAGCGGTGGCCCCTGTGCTGTAGTCCACCGGCGTGGTGGGGCCTGTGGCGCCGCGGCCTGTGGTTCCGGCTGCGGTGGTTCCGGTGCGGCCGGTGGTCGTGTTGCCGGCGCCAAAGGCTCCCGCGGTTCCGGGGAACCTGGTGGGGAACGTGGGCGCGTTGGTGGCCGCATCCGGATCGATCGAGACGATGCTGCGGACCCGGGTGGCCTCCTGGTTCTCCTCGGCCGGGTGCTCCTCCGGGGCGGAATCGTCAAGCATCTCAAAGGGTGTGACGGACAGGTTCAGATCGCTCTGGACCCGCATCAGGGCGCGGGCGAAGGCCTGGGCCGAGGCATAGCGGGAGGCCGGGGACTTGGCCATGGCCGTCGCCAGCACCAGTTCCAGGGACTGCGGGACGTCCGCCCGGCCCAGCCCCGGCAGCGGCGCGGTGGAAATGCGGTTGATCAGTTCACGCTGCGAGTTGGAGGCCCCGGGCACCACAAAGGGCGAGCGGCCGGCCAACAGCGTGTACAGCGTGGCGCCCAGCGCCCAGACATCCACCAGCACACCGTCGGTGCTGGCACCGGTGAAGGACTCCGGCGGCGACCACGGGATGGACATGCCGGCGTCTTCATCGGCGGCGCCGTCGGTGGTGCCGGAGATGCCAAAGTCCGTCAGGGCCGGCCGGTTGTAGTCGGTGACCAGGATGTTGGCGGGCTTGATGTCGCGGTGGGCGATGCCGGCGCGGTGGGCCGTCTCGACGGCGGAGGCCACCTGGATGCCCACGGCCAGGACCTCGTCCACGCTGAAGCGGGCCTTGCGGTACCGGGTGTCGAGGCTGGGACGCGAGCAGTACTCCATCGCCAGGTACGAGTGCCCGGCGTCGGTGACCTCCGCCTCGTAGATGGTGACGATGTAGGGGTGCGTGGACAGCTGGGCCATCAGGTTGGCCTCGGATTCGAACCGGCGTCGCGCGCCGTCGGTCTTCAGATCCGCCACCAGAACCTTCACCGCCACCTTGCGGCGCGGGCGCTCCTGCTCGTAGAGGAACACATCGGAGAAGCCACCCGAGCCCAGCAGCGACACGTAGCTGTAGCCCGGAATGTGCGGCGGTGCAGCGGGGGGCCGCTTGGTGCTCACAGGATCCCCTCGAACAGCAGGGAGACGCCATCGCCCAGCTCGGCAATGTCGCCGTCCAGCACGATGGCCTGCTCGCCCTGCCCCAGCCGGCGCGGCGGCTGGCCCTCGCGCACCAGCGTGGTGCCGTTGGTGGCCTTCAGGTCCACGAGGAGGACCTCCCAGCCCTCCAGGCGGATCTCCACGTGGGAGCGTGAAATGTCGCCGCTGGCGCTGCGCACCTGCACCAGCCGCGGCATGCCCCCGCCGTTGACGCGCGAAACCGAGGGCTGGCGGCCCACGATCAGCGAGTGGTCCAGTTCAACCACTTCGCCGGTGGAAATGTGCATCCGGCCCAGGCGCGGGCGGCCCACCTGCCGGGCCTCTCCGTCCAGGGGCGTGCCGCAGGCCGCGCAGACGCCGCGCGAGGGCGGGTTGGCATGCCCTGCAGGACACATCCTGGCGAGCACCACCGGTCCCGTGGGCGGGCGGGAATCCAGGACGGGCTGTGCGGCCGGCGCGGGGCCGGACAGTTCGCTGCGCATCACTGTCTGGCCGTCGTGGTCGCTGTCGTAGTCCGCCTCGGCCGCAGGGGCGTACGACGGCGACGGCGGCACCTGGGCAAGGGGCCGGCCCTGCTCCACAAACGCCGGCGCGGCGGGAACGGAGGCTGCGGATGCCGGGGCGGATTCCTGGTGCAGCCACGGCACGGAATCGATCAGCCCCGAGGGCAGCTCGTCCACCGGGGCCGCGGCGGCCGGCTGGAACGCAGGCTGCACCGGCGGGACGGGCGGCTGGAACGACGGCGGCAGCGGCGGGGCCGGGGGCAGCGCCACCGATGCCAGTGCCGGGGGTGCGGCAGCAGACAGTGCAGCCGGCGGCAGGGCAGCGGCCGGCTCGTCCGCCAGCTGGGCCGCCTGCACGGCAGGGGCAACGGCGGGCAGCTCGTCCGCATCGGTGAGGTGCACGGCGGCGTCCTCCACCGAGCGGGCCACCGTGTGGTCCCAGAGGTGGTCGTAGCTGGTGGTGTTGTTGGACTCGGCATCGGGCTCGCCGGCGGCCGGAGGTGCGTCCGGGGCCTCGCTGCCCAGGTCCTCAACGGTGCCGGGCCAGGCGGCAGTCATGCCGGGATCGGCGGCCTCGGCCGGCTCCTGGGCCGGCTCCTGGGCCTCGGCTTCGGCTGCGCCGGCGGGCTCCGCGGAGACCTCCACAGCGTCGTCGGCAGCGTCGTCGGCGGTGTCCTCGGCGGCGTCGCCGGCGGCGTCCTCGGCGGATTCCAGGGCCGGCCCGAGCAGCCAGTCCACCAGGGCGGCATTGTCGGTGTCGTCATCGGAACCAGCGGAATCGGCATCCACGCCGCTGGCACCAACACTGTCGGCATCAACTTCATCGGCGGCCGGATGGGATCCGGCGGCCAAGTCAACGGCGGCGGCACCAGCTGCCTGGACGCGGACGTCCACGGGCTCCGGGCTGATGCCGCCCGCCGAATCCTGGTTTGCGGCCGGCTGGACGGAGCCACCTTCGACTGCCGCACTGCCTTCGACAGCCTTGCTGTGATCCACATTACTGTCAAGGCCTTGGCTATTTGTGACATCCGCGGCCTCGCTGCGGCGCAGCCCGTCCAGCCAGAGGACGGCGTGGCCCACCGGCAGCCAGCCGCCGGCCGAGGTCTGGGCCGCGGCGGACGGCCC
The DNA here is from genome assembly GCF_000482545.1 of Arthrobacter sp. 35W. Taxonomy (GTDB): domain Bacteria; phylum Actinomycetota; class Actinomycetes; order Actinomycetales; family Micrococcaceae; genus Specibacter. Next base: position 388,149 of record NZ_KI519454.1, on the reverse strand, counting down.
AGCGGAGGGCTCAAGGTCCAGCTCAAGGGAGTCCGGCAGTGCCAGCGACCGCTCGCTCCAGGTGGTGACATCGCGGCCCGACACCATGGTTGCCACGCCGTCCTGGACGGCCGTCAGCGACATGGGTCCGCGCAGCACCACGTGGAGGCGCTCGGCCAGGGCCACGATGCCGAAGGAGGGCATGCCTGTCAGTTCGGTGCCGAATCCGCTGGTCACCTGGTTGAGCACGCCATGGATGCTCGGCTCGGTGCCCAGGAAATCCCACAGCCTCGACACGGTGGCCTCATCCGTCGTTTCGGGAAGCACTATGGCCGTTGAGTTGCGGACGATTCCCAGCCAGGAGCCGGCCCGGTAGCTGGTGCTAGACATCTTGGTCCTCAAGGGTTGGTGCGGAACCGCCGTCGGTGGAACTCTCGGTGGCGCGGGGCAGGGTGATGTCGTCGGCGGCAAACTGCGCGGTGTCCACCGACACCGAATCGCTGCCCGCCACATCGGAGGCGTCCACGATAATCACCGTGACGTTGTCACGGCCGCCGTGGCGCAGCGCGGCGTGGATGAGGGCATCGACGGCGTCCTGCGGGTGGGCAATGGTGCTGAGCATCCGGTGGATGGCCTCATCCCCCACCTCGCCGGTGAGCCCGTCGGAGCAGACCAGCAGCCGGTCCCCCTCCTCGACGGGCATCAGCCAAAAGTCCGCCTCGGTGTTGTCACCGGCCCCCAGTGCCCGCGTGACAACGTGGCGGCGCGGGTGGACCAGCGCCTCGGCAGCGGTGATGAAGCCGCCGTCGACGAGTTCCTGGACCTCGGAGTGGTCAACGCTGATCTGCTCGAAGCGCCCCTGGCTGAGCCGGTAGGTCCGCGAATCGCCCACATTGAACACCAGCCAATAGGGAACGCCGCGTTCCTCCACCAGCACCACGCCCGAGACGGTGGTGCCGGCGCGTGAATCGGTCAGGGCGCGGATCCGGGCGTCGGCCTGGCGCAGGACCTCCTGCAGGTCCGACGCCGTCGCCGAGCGGGAGCCCGATGCCAGGGCGGCGCTTTGGCCCAGTGTGGCGATGCACTCGCGGCTGGCCACCTCCCCGGCCTCGTGGCCGCCCATGCCGTCGGCCACGGCAAAGACCGGGTCCGACGCCAGGAAGGAATCCTCGTTCAGTTCGCGGCGCAGCCCACGGTCCGTGTTGTAGCCGCAGCCCAGCCGGATGCCCGTCGGGTGGGAGGCCGTCACCGGCGTCCCACAACGAAGCTGCGGTCGCCAAAGTGGACGGTGGAGCCGGGCGCAGCCTTGACCGGCAGCGTGGCGCGCAGCTGCACGCGCTGGCCGTCGGGGCTGGTGATGGCACTGCCATTGGTGGAATTGCGGTCCGTCACCCACACACCATCCCCATCAACGCGAAGATGCAGATGTGTCTTGGATACGGAACGGCTGGCATCCGCCACGTCCAACAGCGTCTCAATCATCTCCCCATCGTATCCGGCGGGGTTGCGGCCAATGAGGGCCTGGGAGCGAAGTTCGACGGCGCGGCCGTCGTCCAGCGTAATGGTCACGGCAGCCGGGGCCGCGGGCACCGGCGCGGCAGTCGCAGGAGCGTCGGACACAGACCGGAACCGGGTCTCCTCGACGTCCAGGTCCGGGTGGGCCGCACCGGGCAGCGGCGGAGCCCAGGTGGGCACGGCGCCCTGCGGGTCGGCAGGGGGCTGGTAGCGGTTGGGGTCCCAGGTGGGGGCGGGCGCCTGCTGGGCCGGGAGCACCGGGCCGGGTGCCGGGGCTCCGGCCCGCCCGGCCATCGGCGAGGCGATAGGCGCGACGGGCGGCAGCTGGACGGGTGCGAAGGATTCCGGGCCGGCAATGCCGCCGGTCTCCAGCGGGTTGCGCCCGGCCTTGATGTTGAACACGAGGGTGTGGGCCAGCTTGTCGTGCCAGCCCTGGCTCTTGTTGTCCGCATCCCAGGCGTTGGAAACGACCACCAGAATGGGGCCGATGGTGGGCACGATGGAGGCCACCGAGACCAGCAGGGTGCGCAGGAAGATGGGCAGCCACCCGGCCGGCAGGCCGGCCATGTTGGTGACGCGGATGCCCAGCAGCGCGTTGCCGATGGTGTTGCCGGATTTGGCCTGCCAGCCCCAGAGCCAGATGGAATAGGCCAGGCTCAGCACGGAGGCCGCGCCCACCAGAATGCCCAGCCAGGTGAAGTCCATGGTGATGGTCTGCGAGTTGACCCGCTGCGCCGTGCCCATGGACAGCATGAATCCGACCGAGCTGGCCACGCCGAGCAGGACCGCGGGCGGAATGGAATCGATGATCCACGCCGACAGGCGCCGGCCGGCACCAGCGGGCACCAGTTGAAGCCTTGCGGCCATGTTTCCACCACTTCCAAGATGTCGCGGAGGCACCACGGGTCCCTGCCCGTGCGCCGTCACCGGGATAATACCGGGAATTGCCACCGGCTGTGCCGGTGCCCCGCCGGGGACGGCGCCGGACGGGGCGCCCTGGGCGGCCGCCGGCTGGGCGGCGACGGCGCCGCGCCCGGGCACCTTGGCCCCGCATTTGGTGCAGTAGGCAGCGCCCTGGCCGAGGGCGGCGCCGCACTGGCGGCAGCCATCGGACGGGGCCGGCTGTACGGGCATGCTCATGACCGGCCGTCCCGTCGTCGTGCTTCGAGGGCGGCCCGGGCATCGCTGAACAGCGAGCGCGGCGAGAACCTCGCCCGCTGGCGCTTCCAGAAACCCACCGAACCGGTCATGTCCGCCACCGAGGCATCGACGTCGGACCAGTAGGCGGCGACCTCCTCCTCGGAGGGCTGGCCGGGGCCAAAGATCGAGGCATCCGCGCGCGCTGCCAGGGCCACGGTGCGGCCCTCGCTCTGCGGGAACGCGTCAACCAGGGTGCCCGCCGTCTCGCGCCGGGTGGCCCGCGCGTCGACGCCGGCGCCAAGGTCGGTTGCCGCGCTGAGCACCTCGGCCCAGCCGCCGCCCACGCGGTCGGCTGGCGCGCCGAAGCCCGCACGGCGCTTGCGGCGCCGCGTCTTCAGCAGTGCGATGACGATCAGTGGGATGGCGACGATGGCCAGCGGAATGGCGGCGATGCCCAGCACGGCCAGGATCGGACCCCAGAGGGACCAGCCATTCTGCTTTTTGCCATCGGTGTCCAGGGCATCCGGGGCGCTGTCCGGCGGCAGATCGGCCGGCTCCTGCGGCGGGGGCGGCGGCTGCAGCACCTGCGGCTTGGGCTGGGAGGCGTTCTGCGGATCCGGCGGATTGGGGATGTGGTCCTTGTCCGGCGTCGGGTTGAACGGCACCCAGCCCAGTCCCGCGAAGTCGACCTCCACCCAGGCGTGGACATTGGAGCCCTTGATCTGCACCGAGGAGGCGCCGTTGTTGGCATCCTTTTCGTCCAGGTAGAAGCCCATCACCACGCGGGCCGGAATGCCCAGGTGGCGGGCCATCAGGGCCATGGCGACGGCGTACTGCTCGTCATCGCCCACCATCTCCTTGCCGGAGAGCAGCTTGGTGATGCGGGCGGCGCCGTGGCCCGAGGTGCTCGGCGTCTGGCCCTCCAGCCCGTTGGAGAACTTGCCCTCGCGCTGCAGGGTGCTCTCCAGGGCTTGGACCTTTTTCAGCGGGGTGTCGGCCGCCCCCACGATGTCGTTGGCCTTGGTGTCCACCACCTGGGGCACATTGTCCAGCTTGGGCAGGGCAATCTGGGCGAAGTCGGCGGCCGCCAGCTTGGTGCCGTCAACCTGCGGGAAGGCGACCTCCAGGCTGTACTTGTCGCCGCCCTGCACGCCGTCCAGGCTCAGTGCGGTGTCCGAATCCTTGTTCAGGTACAGGGTGTGGGAGGCGCCGTCGGCGGCGGTGTACGACAGGCTCTGGGCCACGCGGGCGCCGGGGATCCAAACGCCGCGGTAGTCCTTGACCTCAAAGCCCAGCATGGCGGCATCCCCGGTGCCCTGGGCCAGTGCCTTGGGGTCGCCCACCGGGGCAAAGGAGGCGGAGGAGTTAGCGTCCACATTGAACACCACGCCGTCGTAGTCGTCCAGCGCGGCGATCCGCACCCGGCCGCCCTTGGGCAGCCCGTCCACGGTGAAGAGGACGTCGTCCTTCTTGTCCTTCACATACGCCCGGAAGGTGGTCAGCGGCGAGGGGAGGTCGTGCAGATTGGGCGGGGGCACCACCACATCGCGCAGCACCGAGCGGTCCGGGCTGGCGGTCAGCGCCGGGGCCGCGGTGAAGGCCAGGGTTCCGGCCACGACGACGACGCCGGCGCCCAGTCCCAGCCTGCGCCAGGTCCCGGTGCGGGAAGCGGTGGAATCCGCGGCCGAGGCACCCGTGGACACCATGGCGGTGCCGGCCCGGCGGACCGTTTCGTGGCGGAAGGCCAGCCAGGCGATGGCGCCCACGGCCAGCAGCACGCCGCGCAGCACGGGCAGGTAGGCGTCGGTGGTGCCGAAGGCGATGCCCGTGGCAAAGAGCGCCAGCACCGGCAGCAGCGTCCAGTAGGGCGAGCGCACGCGCCAGGCCAGCGTCCCGGCGACAACGCCGGTGACCAGGGCGGAAAGGTAGGGAACCACCAGCACGTCCACGGACACGCCCACCGGCGGTGCCAGGGTCAGCAGCTGCTTCCAGGAGAAGACGACGCCCAGCAGCAGGCCACGCAGCGAATCGAGGCTCGGAAGGATGCCCAGCAGGGACTCCTTGGGCGCAGCCAGCGGGCTGCCCAGCAGCAGATAGGCCAGGAAGCCCAGCGCCACGGTGGTCAGCAGGCCCAGGCGCCAGCGCGCCGCGGCGGCGGCCACGGCCAGGCCCAGCACAATGCCGCCCAGCCCCGCCACCAGGTACCGCGGGTCCGAGCCAAAGCTGGGGCCGAAGCCGAGGACGCCGATGGCCAGCAGGGCGGCCAGCACCCCGGCATCCAGCCAGAAGTGCCAGGGAGTCCGGTGGGCGGCAGCAGCGGGGCCGGCGGCGCGGCGGGAGGAGGTGCGGGCGCTCATACGGCGGCCTTCCTGAGTACAGCCGCCAGCTCGGTGATCTCGCCGAGGGTCAGGACGGTCAAATCGGCAATGTTGGCGCGCGAGGACTGCGCGCCGGTGATGGCGCGGATGGCGAAGGCGCGCACGCCCGGCGGCACCTGGGCCGCTGCAGTGCGCAGCTGGGCCGGTGTCACCAGGGAGCCGACAATGAAGAACACCACCGAGGCGTTCGGCACGGCATCGCCCATGCTGCGGGCCAGATCCACAGAGGACCCTCGCCGGGCCGTGGCCTGCAGGCGGGTCATGTCGTCCAGCAGGTTTCGGCCGGTCTCGCTGCGGACGGGTCCGCGCTGGGTCAGCACGCTGAGTTCGCGCGCCTCCCGGATGGCCTGGCGGCCGATGGAGGCCGCGGCGGAGATGGCGAGTTCGAGGTCCTCCTCGCGCTCGTATTCGTCGGGGTTCACGCTCAGGGCCACGGCCAGGTGGGCCCTGCGGGTCTCCTCGAACTGGCGGACCATCAGCTTGCCCGTGCGCGCCGTCGTCTTCCAGTGGATGTGCCGGCGGTCATCGCCCGGTACATAGTCGCGCAGCGCGTGGAAGGAGACGTCCGCGCTGGACAGTTCAACCGTCGGGAGCCCCTCGAGGTCCTTCAGGAAGCCGGCGGCGGAGCCATCCAACGCCGTCGTCTTCGGGTGGACAAAGAGGTCCGTCGGATCGGTCCACAGCACCTGGCGGCGCAGCAGGTGCAGCGGATCGGCCCGCACCGACCGCACCGGTCCCACGGTGATGACGGCGCGCCGGGTGGTGGGGATGGTGAAGAGGTCCTCGTGCACCTCGCCGGGCTTCATCCGCGGCAGGTGGAACAGGGCCGTGGCGGCGCCCACCGGCAGCTCCAGCGCGGCCGGCAGCATGGTCCGGGCCGCGGTGTTCTGCACCTCGATGCTGCCCACGGCGTGGTCCCCCACGGCCACGCGGGTGCGGGCCAGATCCAGCGTGATGCCGTAGCTGGAACGCCCCAGAATGAACCCGGTGCCGATCACCAGCAGCAGGGCGGCCACCAGCGCGGCAACCTTGGCCTCCTGCCAGCCGTACATCGAGCCCACGGTCCAGAGCACGACGGCGGTGGCCAGCACCACCCAGCCCAGCGTGCTGACAGTGCGCAGCACCGGCACCACGTAGCGGCCCAGCCAGAAGCGGACCTTGGCCCAGAGCGGGCCGAGGTACTCTTCGGCCAGCCGTGCGCCGTCGCCCAGCAGGGACGCCGGATGGAGCCGCGTGGGGGCGCCATCGTGGTGGAACGGCCGCCGCAGGGCCGCGCCGGCACGCCGGGCAATGGTGGTGATGCTCATGGGACTACCTTCGTGGAGAAAGGGTTGGAGGCTGCTGTATCTTGCTGGACAGCTGCGCTTCAGGGCTGGTTAGGCGGTGGCGCGCTGCTGCGGAGCCGCGACGTCGGAGAGCACGCGGCGCAGCACGACGTCGGGGGTGGAGCCGGCGAACTCGGCCTCCGGGTCCATCACCAGACGGTGGGTCCAGACCACGGGGGCCAATTCCTTGATGTCGTCCGGCAGCACGTAGTTGCGGCCCTGGGAGGCTGCCCACACCTTGGCGGCACGGACCATGGCGATGGCGCCGCGGACCGAGACGCCCAGGCGGGTCTCCGGCGCGTTGCGGGTCTCCTCGCACAGCCGGGAGATGTACTCCAGCACCGCCGGATCGGTGTGCGTAGTGGCCGCCAGATCAGCCATCTCGGCCACGGCAGAGGTGGTGATGATGGGGGTCAGCGTGCTGGTGCGGTCGCGCTGGGTGGCGCCGGAGAGCAGCTGCACCGTGGAGGCGTGGTCCGGGTAGCCGATGGAGGTCTTGATCAGGAAGCGGTCCAGCTGGGCCTCGGGCAGCCGGTAGGTGCCGGCCTGCTCGATGGGGTTCTGGGTGGCCAGCACCATGAAGGGGCGGCCGGCCTCGTAGGTGGTGCCATCCACCGTGACGCGGGATTCCTCCATGACCTCCAGCAGTGCCGACTGGGTCTTGGGCGAGGCACGGTTGATCTCATCGGCCAGGACGATGGTGGCGAAGATGGGTCCCTTGTGGAACTCGAACTTCTGCGTCTTCTGGTCGTAGATGGTCACGCCCGTGACGTCGGAGGGCAGCAGATCCGGGGTGAACTGGATGCGCGAGTTGGTGCCCTGCACGGTCGCGGAGAGTGCGCGGGCCAGCATGGTCTTGCCGGTGCCGGGGGCGTCCTCAAAGAGCACGTGGCCCTCGGCCAGCATGGCCGTCAGGGTCAGGCGGATCACGTGGGACTTGCCCAGCACGGCCTGGCCCACGTTGGCCACCAGTTTTTCAAAGGTTCCAGCAAACCATGCGGCCTGCTCCGGTGTCATCGACATGTACTTGCCTTTCGAGGGGTGACTTCAAATTGATCTTCAGCTTCGGGATTTCTGGAAAGGACTAGCACTGCGGCGGCGCCGACCCATAGCGAGTGATCGAGGCGTCCTTGAACCAGCCACCGTTCACCTGCTTCGTCCAGGCCGAGGACGAACCGTCCGGCGGTTTGGTGACATCGCTGTACACGGGGTAGCTTGCCCGGCTGCCAATGCACTCCACAGGCATGGCATAGCCCGGACTTCGCCACGTTCCGCCGGCCGTTGCACAGTTTGCCCTGATGGACGGCTGGCTCGCGATGGCAGCCCAGGGGTCGGGGTATTCACACGTCCCACCCGATGCCGTGTCGTCGTTCCTGAACATCGGCCGCGCCGCTGTTCGTCCACTGTTGCTGCCCTGGGCAGAAGTTTGCTGGACCGGAGGAGAATTCACGATGGCCACGGCACTAATCGACCAGCTTTGGTCGTAGTCATTGCCGGCGACAATGGATCCTCCACCTGGCCCAACGGATCCGGTTCGACCATCCGACAATGTCCAATTGATCTGTTGGACTGGCCGACCGTTGGGTGCAACACCGCCGATGTTGAATGTAACGGTCTTGGCTCCATTGACCACGCCGACCGAAGGCGCGTTTGGCTGCCCGTAGGGCTCCACCGGTCCTGCCGTGGAGACGGGCCCGTCAATGGGCTGCTCACCGGCCACCACATTCTGAGCCTTGACGCTGACGGTGTAGCTGCCATTGTTCGCCGCCGCAATGCGCTTGTCGGCCGGGACCACGGCATAGCCTCCGCCCAGGCTGTACAGGTACGTCGGCGTCGCACCGTTGCCCTCGGCCGGGCCGAAGGCCAGCTGGATGGCATTGTCCAGGGGCGTTGCCGTCAGTCCGGTCACGGCGCCCGGTGCTCCGAAGGCGCGGCGCGGATCCGACGCTACGCTGACCGGCGACTCCCCCGCCTTGTTCCGGGCCGAGACGCTGAAGGTGTAGTCGGTGTCCGAGTTGGCCAGCGGCATGCCGATGCTCGTTTCCGTGCCCGGCACCTGCTTGGTCAGCACCACGGAACCGCCTCGGGAGGCCGCCACGGTGTACTGGTCGATCGCCGCGCCGTTGGTTGCCGGCGGCACCCAGGTGACCACCACCGTCGTCGTGGTTCCACCCGCGGTGCCGCGCGCCGTCGCCGGTTTGGCCGGGGCGGCCGGGGCAGCGGCGGGGACCTCGGGGGCCGAGTAGGCACCAAAGGCGCTGGGCTCGGGCGCCTTGTTGGCCGCCTGGATGCGCACACGGTAGGCCGTGCCATTGTCCAGGCCGTCCCACACCGTGCTGAGCGTGCCGCCGGCCACCTTCTTCTGCACGACGCCGCTGGCCGGTGCCGGGGAGATCTCCAGCGTGTAGTCGGTGATGGCCGAGCCGGTGTTCACCGGGGCTGTCCAGTTGACGGTGATCTGTTTGTCGCCGAACACCAGGGTGGGTGCGGCGGGCGCCTCCGGACGGTTGTCCGGGCGGGCGGTTGCCGACGCCGCCGAGGCGTCCGACTCCCCCACACCGTTGGTGGCCGTGACGGTGAAGGTGTATTCGACGTCGTTCACCAAACCGCTGATGGTGCAGGTGGTGGCCGGGCAGGGCGTGGATGCACCCTTGGAATCCTTCACCGTGTAGCCGGTGATGGGCGAGCCGTTGTTCTGCGGCGGCGACCAGTTCAGCACCACAGTCTTGTCGCGGACCTCGGCCACGGTGGGTGTCGTCGGCGGAGCCGGCTTGTCCTTGACGGTCAGGCGGATGCGTCCGGTCACGGTGCGGTCCAGATCCGCTGTCTTGTCCTGCACCTGGTAGCTGACCACCAGCGTCCCGACAAAGCCCGCGGCGGGCGTCACATCAACCCTGGAGCCCGAGGCGGAGACGGCGGCCTCGCCGGTTTCCACCTTGGCGCCGGTGAGCTTCAACGGGGTGTCTGGGAACGGGTTGACGTCATTGGCCAGCACTTCGATGGACTCCAGCTTGCCGGAGTGGGCCTCGGCAACGACGTCGTCCACGGCCACGGCCAGCGGACGCTTGGAGGAGACTGCCGTGAATTCGATGGAGCCGGTGGCCTTGCCGCCGCGCGGATCCGCCACCGTGGCCTCGATGGAGCCCTTGGCACCCACCGGCGTTGACGCCTCGGCGGTGACCTTGAGCTTGCCGCCGGACAGTGAGACGGCGAAGCCGGCCGGGGCATTGCCCACGGAGAACTTCAGTCCGGACTGGTCCACTTTGTCCGGATCCGCCGCCAACTGGGACAGGTCCACCTCGTTGTCCTCGCCCTTGGCCACGTCGAAGGTTGAGTTGCTGAAGGTGGGCGGGTGGTTGCGGTTGGGGTCCGGGGTGACGTTGATGGAGATGGTCAACAGGGCCGAGAGCGCCTCGGGATCGGAGAGGTCGCCGTCGGCCACCTCAAAGGAGATCGACGCCGGACCGGCATAGTCATCGGCCGAGGTGAAGACCAAGGTGGTGGCATCCTTGACCAGCTTGCTGCCATCGGCTGCCACCGCGGAGACCTTGTCGTCGCGGGTGATCTGCGGGCTCTTATCCTTGCGGACCACCACGGCATCCTTGAGGTTGACGCTCAGCTGCTGCCCGCTCTGGACGGTCAGCGGGGCTGTGCTGCGCAGCATCGGACGCTGGTTCTTGATGCCCGGCGCCACGATGAACGCCGTGGACGTCAGGGAATCCTTGTCCGTCACGGTGTAGGGAACCACCTGGGCCTCATCGGCCAACACCACCTTCACGGAGCCGCCGTTGACGGTGGCGTTTCCGCCCTGGGGCAGGGTGATGGCGAGCTGGCTGGCCACGCCGTCGGGGTCTTCATCGTTCTTCAGCACCGGCACATCCACCGCCGTCTTGCCCAGCGTCTCGGCGAAGGAGACCACGTCATCGCGGGCAATCGGGGCGCGCTTGGGCGCATCGGGGGTCACGTGGACCTTGATGGCGCCGACGGCTGTGCCGCCGCGGCCATCGCCCACGGTGTAGTGCAGGGCGTAGTCTCCGGCCATGCCGGGGGCCGTGACCAGCACGCGGTGGTCCACCACCTCGGCCTTGATCGGTTCGGCGAACTCCAGGCTGCCCTCGTCCAGACGCACGGGGTCGCCGTCGGGGTCTGAATCGTTGGACAGCACGTCCACGGCCACCTGGCGGCCGGGCAGGACCACCACCGGGTCGTCGATTGCCACGGGAGGCTGGTTGGCGCTGGACGCCGGGGCGATGCCCACCAGCACGGTGCCGGAGCCACGGGCACCGAAGCGGTCCGCCACGATGTAGCTGAAGGAATCGGTGCCGGAGGCGTTCGCCGACGCCGTGTACTCCACATAGGTGGAGCCGATGGACACGGTGCCCTTGGCCGGGGCCCTGTCGATGCCCAGCAGGGTCACGGAGTCGCCGTCGGGGTCGATCCCATCCAGCGGGATCTGGACCTTGGTGGCGTAGCCGGCCACGGTGCGGGCCGTGACGTTGCGCGGCAGCGGCGGCTGGTTCAGCTCCGCTCCCCCGCCCTTGATGTTGATGGTGACCTGGGAGGAATCCTCCTGGCCATCGGGGCCGACGACGACGTAGACGGCGTGGACCGTCTTGGCCGTGGGGCCGGCCTTGAAGCGCAGCACATTGCCGGAGACGGCGAGCAGGCCGTCCGCCGGGTCCACGGACTCCACCAGCACGGGCTTGAGCGTCAGCTTGCCGCCATTGGGGTGCGTGTCATTGTCCAGGACGTTGATGGTGGCGTAGTCATTGGCGCGCACCGTGGTCTCATCCGGGTTCGCCTTGGGCGGCTGGAGCTGCTCCGGCGCCGGGACGGGCACCACGGACACCTCGCCCACGGAGGAGGCGCTGCCGTTGGAGACCGTGTAGTTGAAGGTGGTGGGCGTGGTGAGGCCGCGGACATTTGTCACGCGCAGCACGCGGTGGTCCACGATGGCCACGGAGATGGCGGACGTCTTGATACCGGACACCGATTGGATCACCAGCACGCCTCCCGTGGGATCACCGTCGTTGGCCAGGGCGTCCACCAGCACCTCGCCATCGGTGGGCAGATAGGCGGTGTCGCGCACGGCCACCGGGGCACCCGGAGCGCCGCCGGCGGGGGCAACGTTGATCCGGACCAGGCCGGTGGCGCTCTGCGGGCCGTTGCTGACGATGTACTCCAGGTACACGACGCCGGAGGTGGCGGCGGTGAATTTGAAGGTGCCGGCCTCGTAGTCGGGGGTGATCACGGCTCCGCCGCTGGGCTGGACCTTGGTCAGCCGCAGTGCGCCGCCGGCCGGGTCCACGTCGTTCAGCAGCGGGGCAATCTCCGTCTCCTGGCCGGCGACGGCGCTGACCTGGTCGAAGTTGGCCACCGGCAGCAGGCCGCTCTTGGCCGGGCGCACGTCGACGATGACAGTGCCCTCGGTGGAGGCCGTGCCGTCGGTGACGACGATCTTGACCTCCTTGCGGCCGGTGCTCTTGCCCACGTCCTGGAAGGACAGGAGTCCGTCGCGGCGGAACCGCACCTGGTCGCCCTCGCTGGTGGGGACGGCGGATTCGAGGAAGATGTCGTCCCCGTCCGGATCCATCCAGTCGGTGAGGACGTTGGAGCTGAGGGTCTTGCCGGCCTCCATCAGGATGGTGGTGGGCGTGGCGCGCTTGGCCTTCGGGGCCTCGTTCTGGCCCGGCTCGCGGACGGTGAGCGTCACGGCCGCGGCCGCACTGAGCCCGCCGCGGCCGTCGTCGGCCTTGTACCGGAAGGTGGTGCTGCCCTTGGCATCGGCGGGCACCTGGACCTGGTAGCCGGTGCTGCCGTAGACGGGCTGCACGGTGCCGAAGGCCGGGGCGTCGCCCTCCTGCTGCACGGTGAGCAGATCGCCGTCGGGGTCCGAATCGTTGTCCAGCACGGGCAGGATGGTGGTCTTGCCCGCGCGGACGCCGAAGGTGTCATCGCCGGCGACCGGAGGCTGGTTGGGCTTGGTGCGGTCCGGCAGGCGCTGCACGGAGTTCTCGTCCGCGGACTCCTTCTGCTTGTCCTTGGACTTGTCCGGGGGCGTGATGACGTCGTCCCAATTGGAGACCATCTGCATCGACTGCTGCACCAGCCAGACGTTGCCGCCCTTGACGTCGTTGAGCACCACCACATTGCGGTTCACCCGGAAGGTGAGCTCCGACGTGGCGGAAACTCCAGGGATGGCGTCCTTTTGATCGGCCGAATCATCGGCACAATCGCGGATGTACTGGCCGGAGCCGGCCCAGGCGGCGTAGACGCAGCCAAAGCGCTGCACCGGGGAGACGGGGCTGCCCGCGGATCCAAGCTCGACGACCGTCGGTGCGGAGCCGTCCAACGGCGCCTTGATGAGGGCCTTGGCGGTTTCGACGGCGACGAAATCGCTGGCCGGGCCGGACTGCTGCAGCTTGGCGTTCTTGCCGTCGGGAAGGTCGATGGTCTTGCCATTGGGCAGGAAGAGCCGGCCGGTCTCCGCATCCAGCACCACGGGCTTGTCCCCCACCGAGGCGACCTGGGCCGTCCTGGTGCCGGAGAGCTGGCCCATGGCGGTCTTCTTGGTGTCCATGGCCTGGCCCTTGGCATCGACGGTGATCCGCAGGACCTCGTTGGTGCCGGGGGTGGCCACCACCACCGTGCCGTCGTCGGCCACCGTGGAGGCGGCATCCTTGGCATCGGCCACGAGCGGCTCGGTGCTGTCCTTGTTGAAGGCGGCCAGGTTCTCTGCCGGCACGGCCCAGACGGCGCCGGCGGCGGAATCCGTCATGGCCACGATCTTGGCGCCGAAGGACACCGTGACGGCGCCGGGGGTGCGCACCGGGTTGCCGGCCGAGACAGCGGCAACGTCCACCGGCGCCAGGGAGGAACCGCCGTCGTCCAGCAGCACGGTGTTGGCGTCCTGGAAGACATCAAAGTTTTCGGTGCCGGCGGCGAAACCGCCGTCCAGCACGCGGGAGGGGTAGTTGAGGTGGCCCAGCGCGTTCAGGCTCTTATTGGTCACCCACACGCCGCCGTCGTTCAGATCGACGTCAACGCTGTTGAACCCGGGGTAGATGATTGCCGCACCAACAACGACGGCGGCAATGGCACCGAAGCTGGTTGCAGTCACCGCAGATTTGCTTTTCCGCATGCGGCTGCTCAGCGTGGTGAATGCCACGAAGGTTCCTCCCCCAGATTTTCCGGGCGCCAGACGGGGCCCAGTACAGACAACGTGTCAATAATCCCATGGTTTGGATTTAATCCACAACGGATAGAAGTACCCATCGGGACCCATCCTGCCCCGCCAATGTGTCCGCCGGATGTCATCCGGGCGTCGTTCAGGTGCCGCGTGCCACGAACCAGGATTCCATCGCCGGGCTGCGCACCCGGGCTCCGTAGCAGCCGCGCGCATGGTCGTAGTGTGTCAGCCGGCGCAGCTCATGGCTCAGCTGCGCTTGGAAGTCCGACTCCAGCAGGATGGGCGGAGCGCCGCCCTTGTTGGCCTCGGCGGCCAGCTGCGCCGCCCGGTTCACCACATCCCCCACGTACACGACGTCGGAGATTGCGCTGCCGTTGTGGCCGCCCTTGATCATGATCGCCGGGCCGTAGGAGACGCCCTGCCCGCAGACAATCGGCCCGGCGTAGCCAAACCGCCCCAGCTTGTGGTTCAGCAGCTTCAGCATGGACTGCGTGCGGGCAATCGCGCCGAAGACGCCGTCGATGTCTGCCTGCTCCGGGGTGTTGTAGACGGCCCACACCCTGTCCCCCACGATGTTGATCTCCTTGGCCATGGGGTGGCTGTTGAAGACCGCCACGGTTTCGGAGATGTACGCCCGGTAGAGCTTGGCGAGCGCGGGGGTTTCGTAGATGTCCGGCAGGGCCGAGGAATTCCGGATGTCGATGAAGAGCACCGTGCACAGGGCGTGGAACCCGTTGTCGAAGGTCAGGGTGTCCCGGGCGGGCAGGGAGGCCGTCTCCTGGAAGTTGGCATTGGACGCGGCCAGAATGGCGTCGATCCGCTCGAACGAAGCAAGAAAGTCATACGACTCAAAGTTGCTGTCCATCTCTGCCTCCGGTGCCGCCGTCGGTGGACACCAGAATACGCCCTCCCACCTCTGGTTGAGCCTGCCGAAACCCGGTGCGACGCACGCGTCCCCGGCCCGCGACGCAGCTCCCCGCCCACGACGCAGTAGTAGACGCGTCGCCGGAGGGAACGTGCGTCGCCAATGCGCACTGTGGTGTCCGAAGTCCCGCTCCGCTGGACCACCGAGGCCGCGGGTCAGCAGCCCAGGTTGGGGCCGGACACGTGGTGGACGGTGTCGGCACGGGCACCGCCGGTTGAGCCTGCCGAAACCCGGTGCGACGCACGCGTCCCCGGCCCGCGACGCAGCTCCCCGCCCACGACGCAGTAGTAGACGCGTCGCCGGAGGGAAAGTGCGTCGCGGATGGACACACCGGGAGCGGGTGGGGAGCGAGGCCGCGGGTCAGCAGCCCACTTGGCCACCGTTCTTGTCCACGGTGTCTGCGCGAACCCAGCGGCCAGCCTGCGGCCCGGTGGTCATGTGGTACCAGTTTCTGGAACCGCCACCGTAGGGATTGCCGCAACTGTTGATTTCAACCCAGCCGTCCGCGTAGTCCAGCCAGTGTCCACCCAAGTTGACGTTTCCACCGGGCGAAACGACGCCGTCGCAGGTTGCCGGATTGCTTGAGAAGTTGCCGTCGCTGCCGTTGGTGGTGCAGGAGTGCCAGTCTCCGGCCTTGACCCTGACAGTGTCGGCGGGAGGCGGCGGCGCCGAACCGCTGGTGATGTTGGCGGAATCAACCGGTCCCGCGGTCCCCACCGAGTTGATCGAGCGGATCTGCACGGTCCGTGTCGTGCTGTAGCCGCCGGTGGCAATGGAGCCCTGTCCGCTGTTTGCGTTGGACCTGACCCAGCCGCCGCCCTCGTTGATCTCCACATAGGCCGAGTCGGTCGCCCCACCGGGTGCCGACCAGCTGTAGTAGGCGGTCTTGTCACCCTGGCCGCTGGACTTGGCGGTGACCGAGGCCGAGCCCGGGGAGCCGTAGGGCGTCACCGAGGCCGGGCTGGCCGCCACGGCATCTCCGGCGCCGGCGAAGGCACTGGACTGGGCGTAGACAGCAACACTGACGGCCGTGCCGTTGGGCGAGTTGATCGCGGTGCCGCCCGGCTGCACCCGTACGCCCGTTGCTCCGGTGGACAGGTTGGCGTAGTAGCTGATTTCCCCAGCTGCGGAGCCGTGCCGCTCATATTCGGAAAGCGGCTGGAAACTGACAGTCACGGTTCCACCTGCCCCGCTCGTGGCACCTGCGATGGTGGCACTTGCGACCCTGCCCGGCTTGCTGACCGAGCGCATGGGTGCCGAGTGGGCGCTCGTATCCGAGGTGGTCACCTCGTTGGCCACCGCCACGGTGAAGGTGTACGCGCCGCTGGCGTTGTCCAGCGCCACATTGGTGCTGGTGCCCGTCAGCGTCTGGGGTGCGCCGCTGACGGTTCCGTTCAGGTAGGTGGTCAGGGTGTAGCTCTTCAGCGTTCCACCGTTGAGGCTTGGTTGTGCCCAATCCACGCGGACCTGGTTCTGGTCACCGGTGGTGCCCACCTTGGCGACGGTGGGTGCCGCCGGGGTGGCCGGCTTGCCCACGGGCTTCACCGGCACGGGGGCATAGGAGCTCCACGCGGACGGATTGGGCGCATTGTTCACAGCCTGCACGCGGAAGGTGTAGGCCGTGCCGTTCTTCAGCCCCGTCCAGGTGTACTTGGTGCCCGTCAGACCGGTCTTTTGGCCGTTCTGGCCGGCCGGTGCCGGGGAGATTTCCAGGTTGTAGCTCTTCACCGCGGAGAACTCACCCACGGGCGCCACCCAGCTGACGTCCAGCTCGGTGTCCCCGCGCACGATGGTGGGTGCGGCCGGGGCATCCGGCGACTTGTCCGGCGTCGCGCTGGCCGAGGCCGGCGAATAGGCGGAGCTGCCGACGTCGTTGTTCGCCTTGACGGTGAAGGTGTACGGCGTGTCGTTCTTCAACCCGGCGACCAGGCAGGTGTTGCCCGGGCAGGCCTGCTCGACGCCGGCACTTGTCAGCACCGTGTATCCGGTCAGGGGCGAGCCGTTGTCGGCAGGCGTGGCCCACTGCAGCATCACGGATTTGTCCTTGGCCTCGACAATGCGCGGGGCGGTGGGGACGGCGGGCTTGCCCTTGACGTTCAGCCGGATGCGGCCGTTGACCTGGCGGGCCTTGTCGCCCGTCTGGTCCTCGACGGCGTAGCGCACCACCACGTTGCCGGTGAAGCTCTCCGGCGCCGTGACGTTGACGCGGTCCCCGGCGATGACCACGATGGTCCCGGGCGCGCCGGTCTCCAGCACGGCGTCCACCACCTTCAGCGGGGTCTCGGGGAACGGGTTCACATCGTTGGCCGTGACGGCCACGTTTTCCTCGCGCCCGGCATGGGCGTCGGCAATGGTGTCGTCGTTGGCCACGGCCAGCGGCCGGGTGGAGGAGGTCAGGCGGAGCTGGATGCCGGCCTTGGCGTCCGGGTTGTGGCCGTCGTTGACCTTCAGGCCAATGGTCGACGTCGTTCCGGCCGCCTGTTCGCTGCCGCCGCGGACCTTCAGCACCGTTCCGTCCAGGGAGATGGAGAATCCGGCGGGCTTGTCGCCGTCGAAGGAAAATGTCAGTTTGTCGCCCTCGGGGTCGGTGGCCAGCGGCCCCAGATCCACTGATGCATCGTCGCCTTGCGGGACGTCGAGGGAGCTGCCCTGGAAGAGGGGCGGCAGGTTCTTTGCCGGTGCCGGGGCAACCTCCGTCATGACCGTCAGCGTGGATTTCAGGCCCTCGGGGTCGTCCGGTCCGGTGCCGTCGGTGACCTCAAAGGTGATCGAGCCGGGGCCGTAGAAATCCTCCCTGGCCGCATAGGTGACCACATCCGCAGAGGAGTTCAGCAGGTTCTCCGAGCCGGCGCCGATGAGGCTGATCTTGTCCACCTGGGTGACGCGCGGCGTGCGGCCGTCGCGGACCTTCACATAGCTCTTCAGATCCAGCGTGGCGCTCTGGCCGGCCTGGACCTTGATGACATCATTCTTGGCCAGGACGGGGTACTGCTCCCCCTGCCCGGGCACCCGGATGATGGCCGTGGAGGCGAGGCCGTCCACATCGGTGATGGTGTAGGTGAGCATCTGGGCGCTCTCAAGGAGATCCACCAGCACGGTGCCTCCCTCGCCAATTCGCGCCGTCGCGGGAGCGCCGTCCAGGGACAGCTTCAAATCATCCGTGACGCCGTCAGGATCCTCATCGTTCTTCAGCACGGGGACGCTCACCGTGTTCTTGCCCAGGGCATCCTGGGCGGTGACGGTGTCGTCGCGGGCAATCGGGGCCCGCAGCGGCGCCTCGGGCGTCACGGTCATGCGGATGTTGGCCGTCGCCGGGGCGCCCACGCGGTCCTTGACGGTGTAGCCCATCGTGAACAGGCCGGCCTCCTGCGGCGAGGTGACGATCACGCGGCCCACCGGACTCAGGTGCGGGTTCATGGACCCGGGGCCGTTGAAACCGTCCGGTGCCACGGCCAGCGTGTCGCCGTCGGGGTCGGAATCGTTCAGGGCCACGTCCAGGGCAACATTGCGGCCGGGGCGGATGGTGATGAAATCATCGTTGGCCACCGGCGGGTGGTTGAGCGTTTCCACCGGTGCCACGCCCACGCGGACGGTGGCGGTGGCACTCGCGCCAAAGCGGTCGCGGACGCGGTAGGTGAAGGAATCGGTGCCCGCAGCATTGCCGGCGGCCGTGTATTCGATGAAGCCATTGCCCGGAACGGCGGTGCCCAGCTGCGGCGCCTTGTCCAGGCCCACCAGCTCCACGGAGTCGCCGTCGGGGTCGATCTCGTCCAGCGGCACCTGGATGCGCGTCTTGGACCCGGCCACCACCCGGCCGGTGAGGTCCTTCGGCGCCGGCGGCAGGTTGTGTTCCGGATCCGGCGCAATGACGGTGATTCTCACGGTGGCCGAGTCCGACTGGTTGGACTGGTTGGTGACCTTGTAGATGGCATCCACCGTGCCCGCCGTCGGGCCGGCCAAAAAGCGCAGGGAATCCTGGTGGACCCAGATCTTGCCGGCGGCGGCGTCGGGCGCCTGGATGACCTCGGGACTGGTGAGCTGGCTGCCATTGGGGTCGATGTCATTGGCCAGCACGGGGATGGTCACGACGTCGCCCGCGCGCACCTTGGCGGTGTCGGGGCGGGCCACCGGCGGCAGCAGCGTGCTCGCGGCCGGGATGTGGATCACTTCCACATCGCCGACGGCGGTTCCGTGGCCGTTGGAGATGGTGTATTTGACTGTGACATTGCTCTGCAGGCCGCGGGTGTCGGTCAGCTTGAGCACATTGTGGTCCAGCAGCGTCGCCGAAATTGGCGCATCCGCCGGAACCTCCACGGACTTGACCACCAGCACTCCGCCGCCGGGATCGGTGTCATTGCCGAGCACGTCAACCAGCACCGAGCCGCCGGCGGGCAGCAGGGCCGTGTCCTTCACCGCCGTCGGCGGTTCCTGGCTGCCGGCAGCGACCACTTCCACGCGGATCAGGCCGGTGGAGCTGAGCGGGCCATTGGTCACCTGGTACTGCAGGTACACGGTGCCCAGCGTGGAAGAGGTGTAGGTCACGGTGCCGTTGTCGGAAATCTCCGACACCGTGCCGCTGGCGGACTGCTCCACGCTGGCCAGGCGCAGCTGGCCGCCGGAGGGGTCCTGGTCGTTCTTCAGCGGTGCGATCACCGTGGGCTGGCCGGCCGTCACCCGCACGAAGTCCGCGTTGGCGACCGGGGGCACGCCACCGGCCGCACGGACGTTGACGGCGATCTTCTTCTGCATGGTGTTGACCGCGTCCGAGACGCTGATCGTGGCGGTCTTGGGGCCGTTGGACTGCCCATTGTCCGCATACGTGAGGTTGCCGTCGGGCGTGAACTTCAGGTCCGCGGAGCCGTCATCGGACACGGCGCCGGTCAGGAACACATCATCGCCGTCGGGGTCGATCATGTCCGCCAGCACGTTCTGGCTGACCGACTGCCCCTGGGCCACGATCAGCGTGCTTTCGCGGCGGGAGAGGGGCGGGCGGTTGGTGGAGGGCGGGACGATGTGCAGGGCAACCCTGCCCGCGGCGGTGCCGCCGCGCCCGTCGTCGGCGGTGTAGGTGAAGGAATCATCGCCGACGGCGGCATTGGCCGGGACGGTGATCTGCAGACCCGTGCCACCGTAGATGGACGCGACGGCGCCGGCGGCCGGCTGGGTGTCCACGGGCCGCACCGCCAGCACATCGCCGTCGGGGTCGGAATCGTTGTAGAGCACCGGCAGGATGGTGGTCTTGCCCGGGCGCACGCCAAATTCATCGGCCTCGGCGGTGGGCGCCCGGTTCGGCTGGGTGCGGTCCGGGAGCGTGTTCACCACATTGGGATCGGCCGATTCCTCCTTGGATTCATCGGCCTTGGTGGTGTCGGTCTTGATGTCGTCCCAGTTGTTGACCAGGAAGAGGTTCTGGTTCACCAGCCACACATTGCCGCCGTTGACGTCGTTGAGCACCACCACATCGCGGTTCTGCCGGAAGACAAACTGCGACTGGCCCGAGGACTGCGGCACCTTCACCGGCGTGTTCTCGCCGCCGACGCAATAGCGAAGGTACTGGTTCACGCCACCCCAGGCCGCGTGGATGCAGCCGTCCTGCTGCACCGGGGCGACGGGCGTGCCCTGGGCGCCGAGCTCGGCCACGGCCGCGGCGGAGCCGTCCAGCGGCTGATTCACCAGCCCCTTGCGGGTTTCGATGGCCACAAAGTCCGAGGCGGTGCTGCGCTGCTGGAGCTTGGCGCCGTCGCCGTCCCCCAGCTGGACGCGCTTGTTGCCCGGCAGGTAGACGGTGCCCCCGGCGGCATCCAGGATGACGGGCTTGTCCCCCACCACGGTGAGCTGCAGATCCGCCTTGTCCGGCAGACCCTCCACGGTGCTGGTGCTGCTCTTGATCAGGGACCCGTCCCCGGCCACCTCGGCGGTGGTGAGCTCGCCCTTGCGGGCGTCGAGGGCGACGACGGTGCTGACCCCGGCATCCACCTCCAGGGCGACGACGGCGTTGGCATTGCCCAGCGATTCCAGGATGGGTTTGGTGGTCTGGTCGTTGAACGAGGGGACCTCTGCGGAGGGCAGCGCCCACACGGAGCCCTTTGCCTTGTCGGCCAGCACCATCAGGGTGCTGCCGAGCGAAAACGTCTTGGAGCCCTGCAGGGCGGAGTCGTCCCCCAGGGACATGTCCGGAACGCTGATCTGGTTCAACAGGGTGCCGGAATCGTTGTCCATAAAGACGGTGCCGGAGTGCTGCAGAACGTCAAAGCCCGTGGTCGTGGCGGCGAATCCGCCGTCGAGCACCTTGGACTGGGCGTTGAGGTGCCCCACCATGTTGGCGTTCTTGTTGGTGACCCACACGCTGCCGTCATTGAGTTCGACGTCGGCCGTGGTGAACCCCGGGTAGATCAGGGCACCGGCGACAACAACCGCCGCCACGGTGCCTAGGGAGCCGGCAGTTGCCAGCCGTCTGCGCCGCCGGGACGTGGAGTAGAGACCTGCCAGTGCCATGCGTCATTACCTCTGCGGCGGCGGTTGAGACCGTGCCACTACCTCGGGATTAGGGGTGCCCAACGAAGCAAAAGAGCCGTGGGAGCAATTCAACTATTTCATGGATTAACCAATGTGCCCTAGTCTGCCGCACCTCTCCCCGCACCGCCATGGGGAGAACTCCCCCAGTGTTGGGGGGCGTTAGTCCACCACGAGGCCGCGTCCGCGGCCGCGGGCCAGCAGCACCGGGTGGATGGCGCCGAATCCGCGCACCTCCTGGACCTCCTGCGGGATGAGGATGAAGCGCTCGTCCTCGGCCAGGGCTGCCGCCGTCGCGGAATCGATCAGCACCGTCCCGGGCTCGGCCAGAGCGGTCAGGCGCGCGGCGAGGTTGACGGTGGGCCCATAGATGTCGCCCAGCCGCGAGAGCACGCGCCCCCACACCATGGACACGCGGGCCTGGGGCAGGAATTCATCCGCCGCCATCGCCTCGGCCAGGGCCAGGGAAATCTCCGCACCGGCAACGGGCGTCTCGCAGTTGAACAGCACCTCATCGCCCACGGTCTTCACCAGCCGGCCGCCACCGACGGAGATGATCTCCGCGCAGATGGTCTCAAAGCGCGTCACCAGCTTGGCCAGCGTCTTCTCGTTCATCCGCCGCGACAGGGAGGTGTAGCTGACCAGGTCCGCAAAGCCCACGGCCCGGGCCAGGGGCAGCGGAGCATCGTCCTCTTCGCCGTCGCGCCCCTCGGCGCTGGCCTCCAGCCCGGCCTGGGCGCGGACCGCCAGGCGCTGGACGCCGGCATTGAGCTGGCGGCGGTAGGAATAGATAAGCACCTTTTCCAGCGAATCAATCAGCTGGGGCAGCTCGGAGACGACGGCGCGGCGGGCTGCGGCGTCGCTGACGCCGTGCTCGGCCACGAGATCCTCAACGAGGGCCTCGATCTGCCAGACCACCATGCGGTCAGTCATCTGGCCGATGGAGCGGGTGATGGAGATGGCGGCCTCTTCGGTGACCACCTTGCGGCGGACCAGATCCACCACGATGCCCAGGGCCTCCTGGTCACGCTCGGTGAACGCGACGTCGTCGTCGCCCAGATTGGGAAAGCCCATGGCGCGCCAAATCTTGCGGGCGGACAGCAGCGACACCCCGGCGCCGGCGGCAACTTCGCGGCGGCGCAGCTTGCGTTCCCCGCCCAGCAGCTCCGCTTCCAGCGCCTTGATCTCGCCGCGGGTGGCAGGGGGCAGGGGAAGGTCCGCCGTCTGCTCAGTCTCTTCCATGCGGCATTCCCTCCCATCCTTCAATGTCAGTTTCATCAGCGTAGTCGCGCTGCGGGCCCGCGGGCGCCAGCGCCGAGTGCGGCAGGTCTTCGATGGCGTCCAGGGCGTAGTGGCCAAAGGTGTCAACCTCCGGCACGTGCCTGATGTCCGCGGAACCGTCGAATCCCATGTCCAAGGCTATAGTCCCCGAGCGCCACATCCGTTCCACCAGCGTCTGGCTGGTGCCCAGATGGTGCACTACGGCCAGCGGATAATCCCGCCGGTGCCTGCGCAGCCAGCCATTGCGGACCACAATCCGGCGGCTGGTGAGTGTATAGCCGGTGCCCAGCCACGCCAGGTACTTCCGCAGCGGAAAGAGCACCAGCACCATGGACGCCAGCACCAGCACCGCCACGATGGCCGGTTCGCGCAGCTGCGGAGCCGCCGGGGCCCAGCGGTGGTAGCGGCTGGCATCAAGCCAGGCCATCAGCAGGCCCACCACGAAGGGCACCACCACCGCCACAACTGCCGGAAGCAGCAGAACGTGCTTGTGGGGCCGCGTGCGCACTATCACCTGCTCCCCCGGGGCCAGCCAGCTACGCATAGGCACTGCCGCCGTCGGACGCATCGCGGCGCAGGTGCACCACGTCACCGGCGGAGACGGTGTGCAGGGTTCCGGCGGCATCGCGGATCAGCAGCGAGCCATCGGCGTCCAGGCCCTCGGCCAGGCCGGTGAGCATTTGACCGCCGGGCAGCTCGGCACGCACGCCCACGCCCAGGGTGGCCATCCGCCCGGTGGCCAGGGCGCGGACGCTCAACCCACCGGGCAGCGGGGCCGAGGCATCGCCGGAGACGGCGCAGAACTGGGCGTACAGGGCGGCAAAACGGTTGAGGAAGGCGGGCAGCAGGATGTGCCGGTCCAGCGTGGCGGCGCCTTCCAGCACCAGTGAGGTGGCGGTGTCCACGGGCAGCTGGGCCCGGCTTTGGTGCACATTGGTGCCAATGCCGACGACGACGGCGGGCGGGGTGGGCGCGCCTGAAGCCGCGCCGGGCTGTGCAGGGACCAGCTGGGCGAGGATGCCGGAGATCTTGCGGCCGTTCAGCACCACATCATTGGGCCACTTCAGGGCCGGCTGCGTGCCGGTTTCCGCCGCCAGGGCATCCACCAGGGCGATGGCGGCCAGCACCGAGAACCAGCCATAGGCCCGCATCGGCAGCGCCGCGCCGCGGTTGGTGGGCCGCAGCAGCACCGAGCTGATCATGGAACTGCCGGCAGGCGCGGTCCAGCTGCGGTCAAGCCGTCCACGGCCGCCCACCTGGCTGTCGGTGAGCAGCACGGACAGATCCGGCCAGCCGGCGTCGTCGTTGGCAGCGGCGGCCATGAGGTCCGCGTTGGTGGATCCGGTTTCGGGCACGACGTCCACCCGGGCGTAGGCTCCGCTGGGTGCCAGCAGGGCCGCCCGCAGGCTGGACGCATCCAAGGGGGGCAGCGCGCTGGTCATGGTTTGATCTTATCGGCACCCTCCGACACCGCCGCTGCGCAAGGGCAATGCGCGGTGGATGTAGATACATTCGGCGGGAAATTGTAGGTTTTCTACAGAGGCTGGCATCCAAAACGTCACTAGACTGTGGATGGAGGCGCATTCTTTGTGTCTTTCCTACTTAATGCAGCCACCGTAAAGAAGCCACACCGGGCAGACAAGCGAGCGAAGAGAACCTATGAGCCACGATCTTTCGACCACCGCAGGCAAGATCGCGGATTTCCGCGACCGTCTGGCTCAGGCCGCCCAGCCCTCCGGCCCCGAGGCCGTTGAGAAGCAGCATGCACGCGGCAAGAACACCGCCCGCGAGCGCATCGATCTGCTGGTGGACGAAGGATCGTTTGTCGAGTTCGACGCTCTGGCCGTGCACCGCTCCACCGCCTTCGGCATGGAGAAGAAGAAGCCTCTGGGCGACGGCGTCGTCTCCGGCTACGGTACGGTAGACGGCCGTCTGGTGGCCCTCTACAGCCAGGACTTCAGCGTCTACGGCGGTTCGCTGAGCCAGGTCAACGGCGAGAAGATCGTCAAGGTCCAGGAATTTGCGCTGCGCAACGGCTGCCCCGTGGTGGGCATCAACGACGGCGGCGGCGCCCGCATCCAGGAGGGCGTGGCCTCGCTGGCCATGTTCGCCGACATCTTCCGCAACAACGTCCACGCCTCCGGCGTCGTCCCGCAGATCTCCCTCATCATGGGTCCGTGCGCCGGTGGCGCCGCCTACTCCCCCGCCCTGACGGACTACGTCGTCATGGTGGACAAGACCTCGCACATGTTCATCACCGGCCCGGACGTCATCAAGACCGTCACCGGCGAGGACGTGGACATGGAGACCCTCGGTGGCGCCCGCCAGCACAACACCACCACCGGAACCTCCACCTACCTCGCGTCGGATGAAGCCGATGCGATCGAGTTTGTCCGCGAGCTGCTGGACTTCCTGCCCTCCAACAACCTGGCCGAAGCCCCGGTGCAGGAGCACGAGCAGGAACTGGAGATCGACGACGCCGATCTGGAACTGGATGCGCTGATCCCCGATTCGGCCAACCACCCCTATGACATGCGCAAGGTCATCTCGCAGATCGTCGACGATGGCCACTTCCTTGAGATGCAGTCCCTTTACGCACCCAACGTGATGATCGGCTACGGCCGCATCGAGGGCCATACGGTGGGCATCGTGGCCAACCAGCCGATGCAGTTTGCCGGCACCCTGGACATCTCCGCCTCGGAGAAGGCCGCCCGCTTTGTCCGCCACTGCGACGCCTTCAACATCCCCATCATCACGCTGGTGGACGTCCCCGGCTTCCTGCCCGGCAAGGACCAGGAGTTCCAGGGCATCATCCGCCGCGGTGCCAAGCTGCTCTACGCCTACGCCGAGGCCACCGTGCCCAAGCTGACGGTCATCACCCGCAAGGCCTACGGCGGAGCGTACATCGTGATGGGCTCCAAGAAGCTCGGTGCGGATCTGAACCTCGCCTGGCCCACCGCCCAGATCGGTGTGATGGGTGCCCAGGGCGCCGTCAACATCCTGTACCGCCGCGACCTGGCCGCTGTGGCTGCCGACGGCGGCGACGTCGAGGCCCGCCGCGCGGAGATCGTGCGCGGCTACGAGGAGGAGCTCCTGAACCCGTACCAGGCCGCCGAGCTGGGCTACGTCGACGCCGTCATCGCCCCGTCGGACACCCGCATCCAGCTGATCAAGGGCCTGCGCGCCCTGCGCGACAAGCGTGCCAGCCTCCCCGCCAAGAAGCACGGGAACATCCCGCTGTGACGGCGAACCAGACACCGCTGGTCGAGCCCACCGAGGCCCCCGGCACCCCGCTGCTCACCGTCGCCAAGGGCAACCCGACGCCGGAGGAGCTGGCGGCACTCACCGCCGTCGTGCTCTCCCTGCAGAGCGTTGACGAGGAGCCCGAGGCCAAGCCCGCCACCCGTGCCTGGGTGCGGCGCGCCCAGCTGAACCTCGGCCCCAAGCCCGGCCCCGGGGCCTGGCGCCGGTCCCGCACCTAGGATTCCCACCAAAATCGCGCTCCTTCATAACAATCGCGTCCGGTCACCCGGCGCGATTGTTATGAAGGGGCGCGATTTCGTTGGGAGTGGCGCGGCCGTCGGTGTGAAAGCAGTGCTTCAGAAAAAGGCTACTGGGCGGTAGGCTCGGGAAGTGACTAACGTAACAACGAAACCCACCCGCACCCAGACCGCCATCGACGCCGTTGCCGACGCCTACACGGCCACCCTGTTGGAGCTCGACCCCAGCTTCGCCACCAGCCTGGGCCTGCCCGGGCATGAAACCGAATACCGCGACTACTCCCCCGCGGGCTTTGAGGCCTTCGCCGCCGCCACACGCTCCACGCTGGAGGAGCTGGCCGCCTTGGAACCGACGGACGACGTCGACAAGGTCACCCTGCACGCCATGCGCGAGCGCCTCGGCCTGGACCTGGAGCTGCACGAGACCGGATGGCAGCTGGCCGAGCTGAACAACATCGCCTCCGCCTCGCAGGACATCCGGGCCATCTTCGATTTGATGCCCACCGCAACGGCGACGGACTGGGAGCACATTGCCGGCCGCCTGGCCAATGTCCCCGGCGCCATCGAGGGCTACATCTCCTCGCTGCGTTCCGGCGCCGCCAACTCCCTGGTGGCCGCCCGCCGCCAGGTGGAAATCGTCATCGAGCAGTGCCAGCGCCACGCGTCCGAGGACGGCTTCTTCACCACCTTCGCCAAGGAGGCCACACTGGAATCCGGCGAGGCCCTCACCGGGGAGCTCACCGAGACCCTGGCCACCGGGGCCGAGACCGCGCGCGCCGCCTATGCAGCCCTGGTGGACTTCTTGGCGGACGAGCTGCTGCCGCAGGCCCCGCTGAAGGACGCCGTCGGGGCCGAGCGCTACGCCCTGGCCTCCCGCGTATTCCTGGGCTCCGCCGTCGATCTTCAGGAAACGTACGCCTGGGGCGTGGCGGAACTGGACCGGATCATCGCCGAGCAGCGCGCCGTCGCCGAGCAGATCGCCCCCGGCGCCAGCATCGAGGAGGCCAAGGCCGTTCTCAATGCGGACCCTGCCCGCCAGCTCAAGGGCACCGACGCCCTGAAGTCCTGGATGCAGGAGCTCTCCGACAAGGCCGTGGCTGATCTGGCCGGCGAGCAGTTCGACATCCCCGAGATCATGCGCCGCCTCGAGTGCATGATCGCCCCCACCCAGGACGGCGGCATCTACTACTCCGGCCCCTCGGACGACTTCTCCCGCCCGGGCCGCATGTGGTGGTCCGTGCCGGAGGGCGAGGACTCCTTCACCACCTGGTCCGAAACCACCACGGTCTACCACGAGGGCGTCCCCGGCCACCACTTGCAGGTGGCCACGGCCGTCTACCAGAGCGGCCTGCTGAACAACTGGCGCCGCAACGCCTGCTGGGTCTCCGGACACGGCGAGGGCTGGGCCCTGTACGCCGAGCGCCTGATGGACCAGCTGGGCTACCTCTCCGACCCGGGCGACAAGATGGGCATGCTGGACGGCCAGCGGATGCGCGCCGCCCGCGTGGTCTTCGACATCGGCGTCCACCTCGAACTGGACATGCCGGCCCAGTGGGGCACGGGGACCTGGACGCCGGAGAACGGCTTCGAGTTCCTCAAGACGAACCTTGACACCTCCCCCGGACAGCTGGACTTCGAGTTCAACCGCTACCTGGGCTGGCCCGGCCAGGCGCCGTCGTACAAGATCGGCCAGCGCCTCTGGGAGGAGATCCGCGATGCCCGCGCCGCAGCCGATGGCACGGACTTCGATCTGAAGGCCTTCCACACGCAGGCGCTGAACCTGGGCTCCGTAGGCCTGGACACCCTCCGCGTGGCCCTGCTGGGGTAATCTCCACGGCTCGCGACGCACTCCCCCTTTGAGGACGCAGTAGTGGACGCGTCCTCAAAGGGGAAGTGCGTCCCCGGGTCTCGCTCCGCCCCGTTTGACCAGCGGGGCTAGGGCAGATACCGCTCGTTGCGGATCTGGGACGGGCCGAACTGCACGTTGAGCGGCAGCACCTCGACCACCTTCGCCGGGTACGCCGCCGGACGGCCGACGGCGACATGCGGGGTCCAGTGCGGGTACCGGTAGCCGAGGGCCGGCGAGCTGAGGATGAAATCGTCGATGTTGTCCATCAGCAGCGAGTCCAACAGCGCATGCAGGCCCGCCACCAGGGACGTCTGGAAGGTGCGCACCTCCTCGGGCACGTCAACGTCCAGCCCGTAGACTCCCCCGCCGCCCAGCACCACCAGCCGTGCGGCCGTGGCGGAAAACGGTTCCAGCACCGGCAGCCCCCTGAGCCAGGCAACTGTCGCGTCGGTGGCCCGGGCGGCACTGGTGCGGCCCTTGGTCCACCCCTCGACGTCGCGGGCAAAGTCCGCCAGGACGCCAAGGTGCAGCAGTGTCATGTGCAGGCCTGCGGGCCTCCGCAGGGACCTGACATGGCGGGCCAGCCCCTCGTAGCCGCCGGTCCCGGAGCCAATCCCCAGCACCGGAACCTCGACGGTGATGCGTGGAACGATGGTCATCTGAACCCCCTGTCGGGCAGTGGATCACTGGTGCCTTGATTGTCCCCCGCCATGTGCCGCACGGCACAGTGGATTCCGCATTGTCACAAAGCGAAACACTAATTATTCACACCCGTCGACACAGCCATAGCGTGGTCCCGTGACTTCTACTACGCAGACCCCCAAGGCAACGCGGCTCCCCAAGTGGGCCAGCTCCTTCGGCGTCCAAATCATCGCAGCCCTCGTGCTCGGCCTCGTGCTGGGCCTCATCGCCAAGTCCCTTGGCGGCGACGCCAAGAATCCCAATGGCCTGACCACCACGTTGACCACCATCGGCTCCAGCTATGTGTCGCTGCTGCAGGCCGCCGTGGTCCCGCTCATCTTCACCGCCGTCGTCTCCTCCATCGCCAACCTGCGCCAGGTGACCAACGCCGCGAAGCTGGCGTGGAACACCCTGCTCTGGTTCGCGATCACCTCCCTGATCGCCGTCGTCATCGGCATCGGTCTGGGTGTCATCTTCCAGCCGGGCGCCGGCACCGGTCAGGCCACCCCCAAGGAATACACCGGCAAGTCCGGTGACTGGTGGGCCTTCCTGACCGGCCTGTTCCCGAAGAACTTCCTGGGCCTTGGCGCCAGCTCCTCCGTTGCCGAGAGCGGCGCCGTCACCACCTCGATCAGCTTCAACGTGCTGCAGATCCTGGTCATCGCCATCGCCATCGGCATCGCCGCCCTGAAGGTGGGCAAGGCCGCCGAGCCGTTCCTGAACCTGAACGCCTCCGCCCTGCAGGTCATCCAGAAGGTCCTCTGGTGGATCATCCGCATCGCCCCCATCGGCACCGTCGGCCTCATCGGCAAGGCCGTTGCCACCTATGGTTGGGACACCATCGGCTCGCTGGGCAAGTTCACCGTGGCGATCTACGTTGGCCTGGCCATCGTGCTCTTCGTGGTCTACCCGATCCTGGCCCGAGTCCACGGCCTGTCCGTGAAGCAGTACTTCTCCGGCGTCTGGCCGGCCGTCCAGCTGGCCTTCGTCTCCCGCTCCTCCATCGGCACCCTGCCGCTGACCCAGCGCGTGACCGAGCGCAACCTGGGCGTCCCCCGCGCCTACGCCTCCTTCGCCGTCCCGCTGGGCGCCACCACCAAGATGGACGGCTGCGCCGCGATCTACCCGGCCATCGCCGCCATCTTCGTGGCCCAGTTCTTCGGCATCAACCTGGACTTCAGCCAGTACCTGCTGATCGTGCTGGTCTCCGTCCTGGGCTCGGCCGCCACGGCCGGCACCACCGGCGCCGTCGTCATGCTCACGCTGACGCTCTCCACCCTGGGTCTGCCGCTGGCCGGCGTGGGCCTGCTGCTGGCCATCGACCCGATCCTGGACATGGGCCGCACCGCCGTCAACGTGGCCGGCCAGGCACTGGTTCCGGCCATCGTGGCCAAACGCCAGGGCATCCTGGATATGGACCTGTACAACGCACCGCGCAATGGCGATCCGTTCGCCGACGACGCCGACGACGCCGCCGCCGAGGCTGTTGACACCGAGTCCGGCACCGAGTCCGGCAAGGGCGATTCCCGCTCCGGCGAGAAGGACCTCGTCAACGCATAGCGCCTCCGCGGCGCAACCGCGGCCCTGCCGCAGAACATTGCCGATGAGCATGTAGAAGGCACATCCACGAAGCCCGTCCGGGCAGCCACCATGGCTGCCCGGACGGGCTTCAGCCGTTTAACCGGCAGCCCGCCCGGGCCCGGAGCGGGGCCCGGACCAGGGCCCGGGCAGCTTAAACTTGCACTGCGTGCAAACTTGCACTTAGTGTAAGAACGTGACCCCATTGGAAGAAGCCGCCGCCTCGCGGCGCGAACTAAACAAGGCCGCCACGCGGGAGGCCATCGCCAACGCGGCGTTGAATCTGCTGCGGGCCAAGGACATCAGCGATTTCACCGTCGACGACGTCGCCACCGCCGCCGGCGTCTCCCGCCGGACGTTCTTCAACTACTTCCCCTCGGTTGAAGCGGCCATTGCCAGCTTCACGGAGGGATACCTCGATTCCCTGCTGGCGGTGCTGGCCCAGCGGCCCATCGACGAGCCGGTGCTGGAATCTGCCCAGTTCGCCCTCGAGGCCGTGGGCAGCCCCCGCGACCTCGCCGTGCTGGCCGAGACCTGCGACCTCACCCAAAGTCCGCAGCTCTCCCGCTTCCAGCTGGAGGCATGGGACAAGTGCAGCACCAAGATCACCGCCATGGCCCTGGAACGCCTGGGCGGGGCGGGCGACGAACTCTACGTCCATGCCCTGGTGGGTGCCGTCGTCGGCGGCTGCCGCGCCGCCGTCGAGGTCTGGCACCGCCGGCACGGCTCGGACACCAGCCCCGAATCCCTGGACGAACTCCGCCAACTCCTCATTGACGCCGTCGGCCATCTGCGCCGCGGTTTCGCCAGCTAGCCACCCAACCCACGAACGGAAACGCACTAATGGCACTTCTGCTCTACCGGCTCGGCCGGTTCTCCGCCCGCCGCTCCTGGCTGGTGATCGCCATCTGGACGGTTGTCATGGGATTGGTTGGCGGTTCCGCTGCCCTCTTCCACGGCCAGATGACCAACAACTTCCAGATCCCCGGCACCGAAACGCAGCAGATGGCGGACAAGCTCAAGGCGGATCTGCCCGACTCCGCCGGCGGCACCGGCACGGTGGTCTTCACCACCGGCGACGGCAGCTCCTTCACCCAGGCGCAGAAGGACGCCGTCTCCGCGGCGCTGAAGGACGTCACCTCCGTCTCGAACATCCGCGGCGTGATCGATCCCTTCACCATGCAGGCCACGTCCGACGGCGCCGCCGCCCAGATCGCCGACGGCAAGGCCCAGCTGGCCGCCGGCCAGGCCGAGCTGGACGCCTCCAAGGCCCAGCTCGACGGTTTGAAGGCCCTTTTTCCCGCCGCACAGGCCCAGTACGACGCCGGCATGAAGCAGTATGAGGAGGGCACCGCCACCCTCGCCGCCAAGACCAGCGCACTGCTGCTCGGCGAGCGCACCGCCGAGGCCGCCTCGGGCATCCGCTTTGTCTCCGAGAACGGCCAGGCCGCCGTCGCCGCGGTGCAGTTCGACGTCTCCATCAACGCCGTCTCCCCCAAGGTCCGCGCCGAGGTTCAGGAGGTCCTGAACAAGGCCTCCTCCTCCGGCGTCGAGGTCTTCTTCAGCAAGGACATCACCGAGGACGTGTCATCGCTCTTCGGGATCTCCGAGGCCGTGGGCATCGCCGTGGCCGCGCTGGTGCTGATCATCATGCTTGGCACCTTGATCGCCGCAGGGCTGCCCCTGCTGATGGCAGTGGTGGGCGTGGGCGTCGGCGTGGGCGGCACCTTTGCCCTCACCGGTGCCATTGAAATGTCCTCCATCTCCCCCATGCTGGCCCTGATGCTCGGCCTGGCCGTGGGCATCGACTACTCGCTGTTCATCGTCAACCGCCACCGGCAGCAGCTGCTGGCGGGCATGGAGATGCGCGAATCCATTGCCAAGGCCACGGGCACCAGCGGCAACGCCGTGCTCTTCGCCGGCCTCACCGTCGTCATCGCCCTGGCGGCCCTGTCCGTCACCGGCCTGCCGTTCCTGGCGGTGCTGGGCCTGGCCGCCGCGGCCACGGTGGCCGTCGCCGTCGTCATCGCGCTGACCCTGACCCCGGCGCTGCTGTCCCTGATTGGCACGAGGCTCATCTCCAAGCGGGCCTGGGCGAAGAACGCCGCCCACCACGCCACCCACACCGCCGCCGAGGATGCGGCCGCCGACGCCGCGCACGCCGGCCGCGGCTGGGGCGGGCTCGTGACCCGGTTCTCCGTGCCAGCCCTGGTGGTGTCGGTGCTGGCCCTGATTGTGGTGGCCCTGCCGGCCGCCGGTCTGCGTCTGGCCCTGCCCGACGGCGGTTCCGAGCCGGTGGATTCCAGCGCCTACCAGGCGTACTCCATCACCGGCGAGAACTTCGGCGCCGGCATGAACGGACCCATCATCGTGGTGGCCTCGCTGCCCGAGGGACTGGACAAGGACGCCGCGACGTCCAAGAATCTGGACATTGCCGCCGAGCTGCGGACGGTGCCCAATGTAACGGCCGCCGTGCCCATGGCCACGAGCGATGACCTGCGCACCTCGATCATCCAGGTGGTCCCCGCCGAGGGTCCGGCGAGCGCCAGCACCGTGGCCGTGGTGTCCGATCTGCGGGCCGCGGGCGCCGCCATCGAATCCACCACCGGTGCCACGATCGGCCTCACCGGCCAGACCGCCGCCAATGTGGATGTCTCGGCCAAGCTGGGGGCCGCGCTGCCCACCTACCTGGCCATCGTCGTCGGGCTCTCCCTGATCCTGCTGATCCTGGTGTTCCGCTCCATCCTGGTGCCGCTGCTGGCCACGGCAGGCTTCCTGCTCTCGCTCGCCGCCGCCTTCGGTGGCGTGGTGGCCGTGTACCAGTGGGGCTGGCTCGGGGGCGTGTTCGACGTCGCCAACCCCGGCGCCGTCCTGAGCTTCCTGCCCATCATCCTGATCGGTGTGCTGTTTGGGCTGGCCATGGACTACCAGGTGTTCATCGCCTCGGGCATGCGCGAGGCCTATGTGCACGGGCAGGACGCCAAGACCGCGGTGCGCACCGGCTTCAGCCATGCCGCCCCGGTGGTGACGGCCGCCGCGATCATCATGACCAGCGTCTTTGCCGGCTTCATCTTCAGCCACCTGACCATGGTGCGCCCGCTGGGCTTCGCCCTGGCCTTCGGCGTGCTGATTGATGCCTTCGTGGTCCGCATGACCATCGTCCCCGCCGCCATGCACCTGCTGGGCCGCAGCGCCTGGTGGCTGCCGGCGTGGCTGGAGCGGATCCTGCCCGACGTCGACGTCGAGGGCGCCAAGCTGGGCACCCTCGTTGAGGCAGAACGCGACGCCGGTAAGGCAGAAACCGAGCTGGAGACCGCCCAGCGGTAGCAACCCCCATCGAAAACGCAGATGCCGTGGCCTTCACCATGTGAAGGCCACGGCATCTGCGTTTTCGTTTTGGACCGGACCCAGCCAGGGCCCGGCACGGGCTCCTGCTCCGTCACATGCCGACGGTTCAACTGTGGCTGTGGTTAGAATGAGCGACCGCTGCAGGATTTCCTGGGCGGATGCACTTGGTGCAATCGTGCGTTTGGGGGCGTCATGATCGGTTTTTCTCAGCGGCACAGCCGGATTTCCCGCGGCGTGGCCAGGGCGGCATTGCTGTCCGGCGCCCTCCTCGCCGCGGCGCTCCCGCTGGCAGGGTGCACCGGCAACCAGCCGCCAACAGGCACATCGTCTGCTGGCACGTCCTCCACGACGGCGGCTTCTGCATCAACCCCACCCATCCACCCGCCGGCGGCCGGCGCCAGTGCCGGGTTTGACGCGGCGGGGGCGTTGTCCGAGGTGTCCTGCCGGGCGGACGACGCCGGATCCTGGAGCTTCACGGGCACCCTCCACAACGCGGGCCAGTCGCCCCAGACCTACGCCATCGCCATTGCCGTCACCGGCCCGGGAGGCGTTCCGGTCCTGGGCCATGCGCTGGTGCGCGAAACAGTTGCCGCACAGGCCACCCTGTCCGTCGCATCGCGAAACTTCGCCACCGCCCCTGATCCGGGGGCAACGTGTGGGGTCGTCACGTCCGCAGAAGGAGCACCATGAGAGTACGCCGGGGAACCGTTCTCCCTGTCCTTGCATTGACTGCCACACTTGCCCTTCTGGCGGGGCTGGCGGGCCCGGCGGCAGCCGTGGATTCCGTTTCCCCGCCGTCCGCCACTGCCAGCTCCGAACCAACGGCACCGCCTGGCGCCCCCGGTCCGGACACTACCGGCCCCAGGCCGTCCGCATCCGCCCTGGAGCCGTCACCCGCCGAACCGCCGGCGGTCCCGGCTGCTCCCCCGGCGCCAAAGGTTCCGGCGACGCCTGGCCCGCTGCCGCCGTCGTCCACCGAACCGGCGGGTGTGCAGCAGCCGGAGCCCGACCCTGAATCGCCGATCCAGGCCAAATACGCCCAGCTTGGCGGAGCAGCGGGCGGGCTCGGCGCGGCATTGGGGCCGGCGAACTGCGGTCTCGCCCAGGGCGGATGTTCGCAAGCGTTCGAGCACGGGGCAATCGTGTGGACCCCGGCAACGGGCGCCCACTCAGTCACCGGCATCATCGGCACCACGTGGGCCGCCTCCGGCTTCGAGAACGGCCAGCTCGGCTACCCGGCCACCGACGAGGTCTGCGGCCTGCGCGACGGCGGCTGCTACCAAATGTTCCAGAACGGTGCCATCCTGTTCTCGCCCGGCACAGGCGCTGCCATTTCCGCGGGCCCCATCCGAAGCTCCTGGGCAGCCTCCGGCTACGAGAATGGCTACCTGGGCTACCCCACCACCAACACGGTTTGCGGCCTGCGCGACGGCGGCTGCTACCAAATGTTCCAAGGTGGAGCCATCGTGTGGTCCCCGGCCACCGGCGCCGCCATTTCCCTCGGTGCCATTCGAACCGCGTGGGCGGCCACCGGCTTCGAGAACGGCTACCTCGGCTACCCCACCACCAACGAGGTCTGCGGGCTGCGCGACGGCGGCTGCTACCAAATGTTCCAAAGCGGAGCCATCGTGTGGTCCCCGGCCACCGGTGCTGCCGTTTCCCTTGGCGCCGTCCGCGGCGCCTGGGCCGCCAACGGCTATGAGAACGGCCACCTCGGCTACCCGACCGCCAACGAGGTGTGTGGTCTGCCCGGCGGCGGCTGCTACCAGTGGTACCAGCGCGGCATCATTTGGTGGTCCCCCAGCTCGGGGGCCCACCCCGTTTGGGGTGGCATCCAATCGTCGTACTCAAGCGCGGGCTGGGCCTGGGGGTGGTTGGGCTATCCGATCGGCAGGGAAATCTGTCAGGGCACCACTTGCATCCAAAAGTTCCAGACGGGCACCATCTCCTGGGAGAACGGGTGGGTGGGGCAAAAACGGTACAACGAATGCGAATCACTGAACAACGGCCGTTCCGTGTACAGCGGCTATGGGGCCCGGACCGTGTCCTTCGCGGTTGCTGAAGGCTACGGCCAGTCCGGGGCGTGGTTCATCCGCTGCCGGAGCATCGCCGGACAGTATGTCGAGGACTGGGCGGTGCGCGGCACCGTGGGAGCCAGCGGGTTCAAGCCCCCTGGCATCGCATCGGGCCCCACCCGCAACCTCTACAGCCCGACGGGATCCTATTCGGTGACGGAGGCCTTCGGCGCCGGCAACCCGGGGACGGCACTCCCCTACCAAAAGCTGAACCCCAACAGCCGGTGGGGTGGAAACCCTGGAACATCGACCTACAACCGGTACTTCGAATCCACCTCGTGGACGGGCTGGGATGAGAACATGTGGTACTTCCTCCAGAAGGCCGGCAATGACTACCAGCAGGGCGCCGTCATCAATTACAACCGGCCCCCGGACTCCCCGATTGTGCAGGACGCGGGCTTCGCCATCTTCCTCCATGAGAACCCCGTGCCCACGGCAGGCTGCATCGCCATCGCCCATCCCTACATGGTGGACTGGCTGCAAAAGGCGGCCGTCGGCGACAGGATCATCATGGGCGTCAGAGGCGCCCTGTTCCGCTAGCGGGTCCCAGCCAATCCCCACACTGGGCGGTTAGACTGTGGCCCATGCCACGCAGCCTTGTGCTTCAGTCATGGGAACGGTCCTTGGAACACCTTGCCTCCCCCGATGCTGCCTTGCCTCCGGTGGTGTGGGACAGCGATGAACTCGCCGGCATCCGCCGCGCCCACCCGCTGGCCGCCGTACTGCCGGTGATCTCCCGGCTGTTGGTGCGCCCCAGCGAAGGCACCGGCCTGCTGGTGGCCGTGGGCGATGAGCATGGGCGCCTGCTTTGGGTGGAGGGCGATTCATCCGCCCTGCGGCAGGCGGACAGGATCAACTTCGCCTCGGGCGCCGACTGGTCCGAGCGTGCCATGGGCACCAGTGCACCGGGCACCGCCCTGGCGCTGGGCCGCAGCGTGCAGATTTCCGGCGACGAGCACTTCAGCCCCTCCGTGCACCCCTGGAGCTGCACGGCGGTTCCGCTGCGGGACCCGGACTCGGGCAGCATCCTGGGCATCGTGGACATCACCGGCGGCGCCGAGGCCGTGGGCACCAACACGCTCTCCCTGGTGGAGGCCACAGTGGCGGCCGCCGAGGCCCAGCTGCGGATCGAGCGGCTGGAACGGCGGGCCGAGGCACCCCGGCGCCGCCTGCGCCCGACGGCTCCAGCCACTGCGGCTGCCGCGGCGAAGCCGCTGTACCGGGACAGCCTGCAGATCCTGGGCCGGGACCACGGCGTTCTGCATGCCAGCGGCCAGGAGGTCCCGCTCAGCGAGCGCCATGCCGAGATCCTGGCCGTGCTGGCCCTGCACCCGAACGGCCTCAGCGCCGAGGAGCTGGCCGCCATGGTCTACCCGGAGGGAGCCTCGGCCACCACCGTCAGGGCGGAGCTGGTCCGCCTGCGCCGCATCCTGCACCGGGCCGGCAGCACGCTCGTGCCCGAATCCCGGCCCTACCGGCTGCCGGCGCCGCTGGTGGTCGACGCCGCGCAGGTGCTCAGCTATCTGGACCGCGGCGCACACCGGCTGGCCCTGAACATCTACCGGGGGCAGGTCCTCCCCCGCTCGGAATCACCCGCCCTGACCGAGCTGCGGCACCGCACCAGCGCCCTGCTGCGCGAGGCCATTCTGGCCGACGCGAGCCCCGACGTGCTGCTGGCCTATCTGCAGCTGCCCGAGGCGCACGACGACGGCGAGGCCTGGGCCACGGCCCTGCGCCTGCTGCCGCCGCGCTCGCCCCGGCGGGCCGCCGTCGTCGCCCACCTGGAAGCCCTGGCGCAATAGCCCCGGCCCGGTCGCCCCTGGCGCCTGGGACCGGCGCATCAGGCGAAGCTGCAGGCCACAAAGTTGTCGGACGGTGGATCCTTCGTGAAGGAAACGACCAGCTGGCTCGTGGTTTCTCCCACCGTGATGGCAATGACCCCGGATACGTTCCTGTCGAACCGTCCCGGCCCGTAGTGGGTGTAATCGACAGTGACTCCACCGGAGCGGTAGCCCACCTGCGCTGATCCGCTGCCTCCTGCGGGCGGCTTGCCGCGGGATGAAATCTGGACGGTTTCACCCTTGGACATGTCGCCAAGGCTCGTGATGGAGAGCTTGAAGACGAGGATGTCCTTCGATGGATCCTGGCCATTTTGGATCCACTGGCAGTTCGAGGCCAGTTGCACATCCCAACCGGCTGGTTGGGGTGCGGGTGCTTGTCCGGCCCGGCCGATGGTCAGTGTCACAAGACCGCCAGCGTCCAGTTGGCTGTTCTCGGGTGGCTGCACATCGATGACTTTTCCATCCCGGCCATCG
This sequence comes from Arthrobacter sp. 35W, assembly GCF_000482545.1. Classification (GTDB taxonomy): domain Bacteria; phylum Actinomycetota; class Actinomycetes; order Actinomycetales; family Micrococcaceae; genus Specibacter. The sequence continues at coordinate 350,558 of NZ_KI519454.1, read as the reverse complement.
CCGGTCTGCAGCGCCACTTCCCTCACGTCAACGGCGAATCCCTTCGATTTGAGCAGGGCCTCGGCGTCGCGCTGCCGTGCATTGACCAGACCTGCCGGAACCGTCGGCTGGGCTCCGGGGGGCGTGGCATTGGTGCCCTGGCTCGTTCCGCCCTGGCTTGGGTTGGTGGCGACCCCACTGGCCCCTGTTGTCCCTTGGCTGGGCGCGGTGGTGCTTTGGCCTGTGGCACTTTGGCTGGGAGACGCGGTGCCAGGGGTGGCGCTGCCCTCGCTTGGACTGGTGGTGCCCTGGCCCGGGGATTGGGTGTCCAGACTCGGTGGCGGTCCGCCCGACGTCGTTGTTTGCACGGCTGCCGGGTTTAGGAATGCTGTGAGCTGGAAGGCGAAGACCGTGCCACCGGCGATGATGAGCAGCGCGAGAAGTGCCAAGGCGCCCACCGCCACCGGCGAGCGTTTCGGCTTGCCGGCCTCGACGGCGCCGTCCGCCGCCTTCACCGCGGGAGCATCCGCCTTTTCCTTCGCAGCGGGAGTTTCCGCCGTTTCGGTGCCTGCGTCCACGGCCGCAGGTTCTGCTGCCGCGGCCCCCGCGGCGCCCACGGCCCCCACGGCCCCCGCGGCGCCCACAGTGCCAACGAGGTCCGAAGTGCCGTCAACGGTGCTGGGGAGCGTGGGGACGGCATCCGCCCCGGCAGCGCTGGCCGGGACGATCGTCGTTGCGACCTGGACCACGGGGACGGTGCTGAGCGTTTCCGTTGCCGTCCCTTCGGCGGCGGCCGTCCGATCCTCCGCCCCATCCAGTGGCACCGGCAGGTCGCTGCCGCCGCCCACCACTGTTGCGTTGAGGTGCCCCAGGAACCGCTCCGAGGGGCGCTCTGGAACCAGCGGCGCCAATTCGGCCAGGGCCTCCGCGGCGGAGCCGGGGCGCAGGGACGGCTCGGGGTCCAGCAGGTGGCGCAGAACCGCTTGAAGCCGCTCCGGCACCAACGCCCAGTCGGTGCCCCCGGGCCCAACCCCGGCAGCCGCATCTGACCCGGCGGAACCGGCCAGGCGGCCCGTGGCGAGGTTGTACAGCGTGGCCCCGAGGGAATAGAGGTCGGAGGCCGCCGTCGCCGGCTCCCCCCGCACCACCTCCGGCGCACCGAAGGCAGGGGCCGCGGGCGCGTCCGGCGCCACCACTTCCGTGCCGTCAAACCGCGGGGCGGCCTCGTACAGCTTCGCCATGCCGAAGTCGCCCAGCTTGATGGCCCCGAGTCCCACAAGGATGTTGGACGGCTTGACGTCGCCGTGGACCACGCCGTACGAATGGGCGAACTCCAGCGCGTCCAGCATCTTCGCGCCGACCCAGGCAGCGTCGTCGGCGCCCAGTGCGCCCGCGGTGGCGAGGACATTGTCCAAGCCCCCGCCCGGGAAATACTCCATGACCACATAGGAGGTCCCGGTGGGCTGGCGGCCCACCCCTGCAACGTTGACGATGTTCGGATGCGTCGACAGCAGCTCATAGGAGCTGCGCTCCCGCCGGAAGCGCGATGCCTCAAGTTCACCGACGTGGTCCAGCACCTTGAAGGCCAGGACTTCCCCGGTGGCGAGATCGGTGGCGCAGTACACGGACGCGAAGTCCCCGCGGTGGAGGAGCCTCATCCGGCTGAAGCCAATGAGCTCAAATTCCGACATCGATTGCTCCTGTGCCTATCGACCATCACAGGGCGGCCCACATCCAGGTCGAAGGGCCCCTGTGGTTAAGCCCATGGTACGCCCGGCACAGTGGCGCATCCATGCTTCCAGGACCGCACCGGAGGCCCGGCCACGGGTGGAACGGGCCATGCAACGTTGATGCAACGTTGCCGTGCGTAGGCTTCCCGGCAAGGACGACGACGTCCCCCTGAATGCGCGAGGAGCACCAACAATGACTGTTTACGCACAGCCCGGCACCCCTGGTTCCAAGGTCACCTTCAAGGACCGCTACGAGAACTACATTGGCGGGGAATGGGTGGCCCCGGCCAAGGGCCAGTACTTCGAGAACATCTCCCCCGTGACGGGCAAGCCCTTCTGCGAGGTGGCCCGCGGCACGGCCGAAGACATTGAACTGGCGCTGGATGCCGCCCACAAGATCGCCCCCTCCTGGGGCAAGACCTCCGTGGCCGAGCGCGCCGCCGTGCTGAACCAGATCGCGGACCGCATCGACGCCAATCTGGAAATGCTGGCCGTGGCCGAGTCCTGGGACAACGGCAAGCCGATCCGCGAAACCCTCAATGCCGACATCCCGCTGGCGGCTGACCACTTCCGCTACTTTGCCTCGGCCGTCCGCGCCCAGGAGGGCCGCCTTTCCCAGCTCGACGACGACACCACCGCCTACCACTACCACGAGCCCCTCGGTGTGGTCGGGCAGATCATCCCCTGGAACTTCCCCATCCTGATGGCCGTGTGGAAGCTGGCGCCTGCGCTGGCCGCCGGCAACGCCGTCGTGCTCAAACCCGCCGAGCAGACGCCGTCGTCCATTCTGGTGCTGATGGAACTCATCGGCGACCTGCTCCCGGCCGGCGTGCTCAACGTGGTCAACGGCTTTGGCGTGGAGGCCGGCAAGCCGCTCGCCTCCTCCCCGCGGATCCGCAAGATCGCCTTCACCGGCGAGACCACCACCGGCCGGCTGATCAGCCAGTACGCCTCGCAGAACCTCATCCCCGTCACGCTGGAGCTGGGCGGCAAGAGCCCCAACATCTTCTTCTCCGATGTGGCCGACGCCGACGACGCCTTCTACGACAAGGCCCAGGAGGGCTTCACGCTCTTCGCCTTCAACCAGGGCGAGGTCTGCACCTGCCCCTCCCGCGCCCTGGTGCAGGACTCCATCTACGATTCCTTCATGGCCGACGCCATCGCCCGCACCGAGAAGATCATCCAGGGCAACCCGCTGGACACCGAGACCCAGCTGGGTGCCCAGGCCTCCAACGACCAGTTGGAGAAGATCCTCTCCTACATCGACATTGGCAAGGCAGAGGGCGCCAAGCTGCTCACCGGCGGCGCCCGCGCCCAGCTGCCGGGCGACCTGGCAGAGGGCTACTACGTCCAGCCCACCATCTTCGAGGGCACCAACAACATGCGCATCTTCCAGGAGGAGATCTTCGGGCCCGTGGTGTCGGTGACCCGCTTCAACGACTACGCCCAGGCGATGCACATCGCCAACGACACCCTCTACGGCCTCGGCGCCGGTGTGTGGAGCCGCAACGGCAACGTGGCCTACCGGGCCGGGCGCGAGATCCAGGCCGGGCGCGTGTGGGTGAACAACTACCACGCCTACCCCGCGGGAGCTGCGTTCGGCGGCTACAAGTCCTCCGGCATCGGCCGCGAGAACCACTCCATGATGCTGGACCACTACCAGCAGACCAAGAACCTGCTGGTCAGCTACAACGAAAACAAGCTGGGCTTCTTCTAAGCCATGGCCAATGTCGTTGATGCGTCGGTGGTGCTGCCCGGGGAGCTCGCTTCCCGGGTGGCGCTCACCGGCGCGGCCGTGGAGCTGCTGGCGCTGCTGTGGGAACGCCACGGCCCGCTGATGTTCCACCAATCGGGCGGCTGCTGCGACGGCTCCTCGCCCATGTGCTTCCCGGCGGGCGAGTTCATCACCGGCAGCTCGGATGTGCTGTTGGGGGTTTTCGAGCTGCCGGTTCCCGACGAGGGCGGCGGCTTTGGCGGAGGGCGGCCGATCGAGTTCTGGATGTCCACCGAGCAGTTCAGGTACTGGAGCCACACCCATCTGACGGTGGATGTGGTGCCAGGGCGCGGCAGCGGCTTCTCCGTGGAGGCCCCCGAGGGCGTCCGCTTCCTGATCCGCTCCCGCCTGGTGGACGGCTTCGACGCACGCTGACCCCGTGGCCGGGCCCGCCGGTCCCTGGCGACGCAGCTCCCCTCTCGGGACGCAGTAGTGGACGCGTCCCCAACGGGAAACTGCGTCGTGGAGTGGCAACAGCTCCATGCGCGGTCCCGGCGGGGCCCCCGGTAGGCTCGATCCATGACTGAACCCCTGCTGATCCTGGCCTCCGCCTCCCCCGCCCGCACCAAGCTGCTCACCGATGCCGGTGTGGCCCACCAGGTGCTGGTCTCCGACGTGGACGAGGACGCCGTCGCCGCCCGCTACGGCGTCCTGGACCCGCACGACACCGCCCTGCTGCTGGCCCGCGCCAAGGCCGAGGCCGTCGCCTCGCTGGATTCCGCCGACGGCGCCGTGGTGCTGGGCTGCGATTCCGTCTTCGAGTTCGACGGCGAGGCCTACGGCAAGCCGTGGGAGCCCGCCGTGGCGCGGGAGCGTTGGACCCGGATGCGCGGAAACTCGGGCATCCTGCACACCGGGCACTGGCTGGTGGACAACCGCGACGGCGGCAGCGGTGCCACCATCGGCGCCGTCGCCTCAGCCGAGGTCTACTTCGAGAACATCTCCGACGCCGAGCTGGACGCCTACATCGCCACCGGCGAGCCCCTCGCCGTCGCGGGCGGCTTCACCATCGACGGACTGGGCGGCGCCTTCGTGCACCGCGTCGACGGCGACCCGCACGCCGTCGTCGGCCTCTCCCTGGCCACCCTGCGCTCCCTGCTGGACCACGCAGCCCTGTCCATCACCGACCTCTGGGCGTAGCGCCCACCGGGACACAACTGCATCCATGACGCCAAATCCCTTCCAGGACGCAACCACTGCTGCGTCATGGAAGGGATTTTGCGTCGCAGCCCGGGGAGACGCTTTTGTAGGAACCCTCCAAAAGGAACGCCTCCTACACGCCGATTCAGCATGATGCATGGGCGAAAACCTCACAACCACGCTAGGCTCACAGGGAGAATAGAAGGAGTCTTGCGTGAGCAATGCACAATCGGCCGGTGCGCAGCCCGGATCCATGACCAAGGTACTGATCGCCAACCGCGGCGAGATTGCGGTGCGCATCATCCGCGCCGCCCGCGACGAGGGGCTGGCCTCCGTGGCCGTCTACGCCGAGCCGGACCGCGATGCCCTGCATGTCCGCCTGGCCGATGAGGCCTTTGCCCTGGGCGGGAACACCGCCGCAGAGTCGTACCTGCTGATCGAAAAGATCCTCGACGCCGCTGCCGCTTCCGGCGCCGACGCCGTCCACCCGGGCTATGGCTTCCTCGCCGAAAACGCCGAGTTTGCCCAGCGTGTCATCGACGCCGGCCTGATCTGGATCGGCCCGCCGCCGTCCGCGATCGCCTCCCTCGGTGACAAGGTGGCCGCGCGCCACATTGCCGAAAAGGTTGGCGCTCCGCAGGTTCCCGGCACCAAGGACCCCGTGGCCTCCGCCCAGGAAGTCCTGGACTTCGCCGACGAGTTCGGCCTGCCCCTGGCCATCAAGGCCGCCTACGGTGGCGGTGGACGCGGCATCAAGGTGGTCCGCGACCGCGACGAAATCCCCGAGGCCTACGAGTCCGCCGTCCGCGAGGCCATTGCAGCCTTCGGCCGCGGCGAGTGCTTTGTGGAGCGCTTCCTGGATGCTCCCCGCCACGTGGAGACCCAGTGCCTGGCCGATGCCTTTGGCGACGTCGTCGTCATCTCCACGCGCGACTGCTCGCTGCAGCGCCGCAACCAGAAGCTGGTGGAGGAGGCCCCCGCGCCGTTCCTGACGGACGCGCAGAACGCCCGCCTGTACGAATCCTCCAAGGCCATCCTGAAGGAGGCCGGCTACCGCGGTGCCGGCACCTGCGAGTTCCTGGTGGGCACGGACGGCACCATCTCCTTCCTTGAGGTGAACACCCGCCTGCAGGTGGAGCACACCATCTCCGAGGAAGTCTCCGGCATCGACCTCGTCCGGGAGCAGTTCCGCCTGGCCCGCGGCGAGGCCCTAGGCTACACGGACCCCGAGATCCGCGGCCACTCCTTCGAGTTCCGCATCAACGGTGAAGACCCGGGCCGCGGCTTCATGCCGGCTCCCGGCGTCGTGGAATCCCTCAAGCTGCCCACCGGCCCCGGCGTCCGCGTCGATTCCGGCATCGAGGCCGGCGAGGTGATCGGCGGCAACTTCGATTCCATGCTGGCCAAGCTGATCGTCACCGGTGCCACGCGCGAGCAGGCCCTGCAGCGTTCGGGCCGCGCCCTGGCGGAGATGGAAATCGGCGGCATGCCCACCGTGCTCCCCTTCCACCGCGCCGTCGTCGCCGATCCCGCCTTCGCCCCGGCGGACGGCAAGCCGTTCACCGTGCACACGCGCTGGATCGAGACCGAGTTCAACAACAACCTGCCGGCTTTCGTGCCGACGGGTGCCACTGCCGCAGCGGAGGACGCCGGAGAGCGCCAGCGCATCACCGTTGAGGTGGGCGGCAAGCGCCTCGAGGTGGTCCTGCCGGCAGCGCTGGCCGTGGCCAATGGCCGCGCCGCCGGCACCGGCAAGGTGAAGGCCAAGAAGGCCAGCCGCGGCCGCAGCGCCGGCCCGGCGGCAGCCAACGGCAACGCCCTCTCCTCCCCCATGCAGGGCACCATCGTCAAGGTGGCCGTGGCCGACGGCGACGTCGTGGCCGAGGGCGATCTGGTGGTGGTGCTGGAGGCCATGAAGATGGAACAGCCGCTCACCGCGCACCGCGCCGGCACCATCACCGGCCTGAGCGCCGTTGCCGGTGACACCGTCTCCGCCGGCGCCATCCTCGCCACCATCGAGGACTAGGCTCCACAGACAAAGTGCCCCGCCGGTTCATTGAACCGGCGGGGCACTTTTGCGTCCAGACGCGGAAGGCTACTTCACGTTGGCCGTGAGGTTTTCGTCCTTGGTTTCCTTCATGATGAACAGCGCGATCAGCGTCAGCACGGCCATGGAGCTCAGGTAGACGCCCACCAGAACCGGGCTGCCACCTGCCGACTGCCAGAGCGCGACGGCGATGAACGGCGCCACCGCGGCACCCAGGATCGAGGACATGTTGTAGCTGACGGCGGAGCCCGTGTAGCGGACGTTGGTCGGGAACAGCTCCGGGAGCAGCGCGCCCATCGGGCCAAAGGTCAGGCCCATCAGCGTGAAGCCCACGATCAGCAGGGCCAGGACGCCCACGGTGCCGCCGGCGAAGAACGGCACAAAGGTGAAGCCGAACAGGAAGATCGCTGCGGTGACCCAGAGCAGGGTCTTGCGGCGGCCGTACTTCTCCGCCAGCGGGCCGGCCACCAGGGTGAAGATGCCGAAGAAGACGACGCCGACAATCAGCATGATCAGGAAGTCGTTGCGGCCGTAGCCCAGGCCCGGCACGAAGGCGTCGATGGCGGACTGGGACATGGGCTTGCCCGCCTTCTCCGCGGCGGCCCTGGCCTTCTCCAGCGTGTCAGGGGCGGTGCCAAAGGTCAGGGTGAAGGTGGTCATCAGGTAGAAGAGCACATAGGTGGCCAGCATGATGAACGTGCCCAGGATCAGCGGGCGCCAGCTCGTCTTGAAGACGCGGCCGATCGGCAGCTTGGACACCTCGCCGTCGTCGATGACCTTCTGGAAGGCGGGGGTCTCCACCAGCTTCAGGCGGACGTACAGGCCCACGATGACCATGATGGCGCTGGCCAGGAAGGGCAGGCGCCAGCCCCAGGAGGAGAACTGCTCGGTGGTCAACGTCAGGTTCAGGTAGAGGAACAGGCCATTGGCGATGATGAAGCCGATGGGGGCGCCCATCTGCGGGAAGGTGCCGTAGATGGCACGCTTGTTTTTCGGCGCATTTTCGGTGGCCAGCAGGGCCGCGCCGCTCCACTCGCCGCCCAGGGCCAGGCCCTGAGCAAAGCGCAGCAGCACCAGCATGGCCGGCGCCCAGAACGTCCACCCGGGAACCTGCGCCGTGGGCAGGCAGCCGATCAGGAAGGTCGCGATGCCCATGGTCAGCAGCGAGGCCACCAGCGTGCCCTTGCGGCCCACCTTGTCGCCAAAGTGGCCAAAGAGGATGGAACCCACCGGGCGGGCGATGAACGCCACACCGAAGATCGCGAAGGAGCTCAGCAGCTGCGTGGCACTGTCCGCGTTGGGGAAGAAAAGTTTGGGGAAGACCAGGACGGCCGCGGTGGCGTACACGTAGAAGTCGTAGAACTCAATGGTGGTGCCAATCAGGCTGGCCACAATCACGCGTCCACGGCTGTTGGCCTGGGGTACGGCCTCCCCCGGCGCGGTTTCAGTGCTGCTCATGGTTCCGGCTTTCATAAAAGGGCCGGCGCACCGAAGGGCGCCCGGCGGTGCGGGATGATCCCTCAACCCTATGCCCGACCGTCCGGTCAGTGAATAAGTGGTCTCACTATGTGGGACCACTCTGGCCCTCTGTGGACATCCCGGCTATACGCGCCGCCCTCACCACGGGCCTTCAACGCCGGATAGGCAAATGTCACACCGCGTTTACATCCCGCGCCGCTGCGCGAAACGGACGCTTCCTACCGTTGAAGGACAAGCACGACCCACCCATGGAGGACCCCATGATTGATCAGAACACCCAGACACAGAGCACCACCGCTCCGCCGCTGACCCTCGGCAAGGGCCGCTGGTTGTCCGGCTGGGACGCGGAGAACACCGCCCAGTGGGCCGCCGGCGGGCGCGGCATCGCCCGGCGAAATCTGAACTGGTCCATCGCCTGCGAGTTCCTGGGCTTCGTCATCTGGCAGCTGTGGAGCGTGGTGGTGGTCTTCCTGCCCGCCGCCGGATTTGGCTACAGCTCCTCCGAACTGTTTTGGCTGATCTCCATGCCAAGCCTGGTGGGCGCCACGCTGCGCATCCCCTACACCTTCATGGTGGCCCGCTTCGGCGGACGGAACTGGACCATCATCTCCGTACTGCTCCTGCTGCTGCCGGCCACCGGACTGGCCATCTGCACGGCCAACCCCGATACCCCCTTCAGCACGATGCTGGTGGTGGCCGCCCTGGCCGGCCTGGGCGGCGGCAACTTCGCCAGCTCGATGGCCAACATCACCTTCTTTTTCCCGGCCCGCGAAAAGGGCTGGGCGCTGGGCCTGAACGCCGCCGGCGGAAACCTCGGTGCCGCCGTCGCCCAGCTGGCCGTCCCGCTGGTGGTCACGGGCCTGGCCGCCGGCTCGCTGAACCTGCCGTTCGCCGGACTGATGTGGATCCCGCTCATCCTGGCCGCCGCCGTCGGCGCCTGGCTCTACATGGACAACATCACCACGGCGAAGTCGGACGTGGCCGGCTCGCTGGCGGCCCTGCGCGAACCGCATATGTGGATCCTGGCCCTGCTCTACATCGGCACCTTCGGCTCGTTCATCGGCTTCGCCGGCGTCTTCCCCAAGCTCCTGCTGGACACCTTCGGCAAGGGCACCGGCTTCACCCTCGGCTATGCAACGCTCTCGCTGGCCTTCCTTGGCGCGCTGGTGGGCTCGCTGGCCCGGCCCTACGGTGGACGGCTGGCGGACCGCTGGGGCGGCGCCCGGGTCACCATGGTCTGCTTCGCCCTCCTGGCGACGGTCACCCTGGTGCAGGTCTGGACGCTGCCGCTGCACAACTTCTGGCTCTTCCTGGGCCTGTTCCTGCTGCTCTTTGCAGCCGCCGGCGCCGGCAACGGCTCCACCTACCGGATGATTCCGCTGGTGTTCGCCCTGCGGGCCGGGTCGGACGACGACGGCATGGGTGCCACCCGCAAGGGTGCCGCCGCGCTGGGCCTGATCTCCGCGATCGGTGCCTACGGAGGATTCCTGGTCCCCCAGCTGCTCAATGCCTCCAAGACCGCCACGGGCGGCTACGCCGGAGCCTTCTACGGCTTCGTGGCCTGCTACGTGGCCCTGATGGGACTGACCTGGTTCGTCTACCTGCGCCGCTCCTCCGCAGCCCGGCTGCAGGAGCTCTAACATGTCCACCGCCACCCACTGCCCCTACTGCGCCCTGCAGTGCGCCATGACGCTGGACGCCCCCGCCCCCGGAACTTTTCCGGCGGCGGGGGCGGGCGGTGCCGCCGGTGCCGGCACGACGGCGCCGGGCGTTCCGGTGGTCAGTGGGCGCGAGTTCCCCACCAACCGCGGCGGACTCTGCCGCAAGGGCTGGACCTCGGCGTCGCTGCTGCGGCACCCGGAGCGGATCACCGAACCGCTGCTGCGCGGGGCCGACGGCGTGCACCGCCCCATCTCCTGGGACGAGGCGCTGGAGCTGGTGGTCCGCAATGTCCGCAGCACCCGCGCCGCCTACGGTTCCGACGCCGTCGGCGTCTTTGGCGGCGGTGGGCTGACCAATGAGAAGGCCTACCAGCTGGGCAAGTTCGCCCGGCTGGCCCTGGGCACCTCGCGGATCGACTACAACGGCCGGTTCTGCATGTCCTCCGCCGCGGCCGCCGGCAACCGCGCCTTTGGTGTGGACCGCGGGCTGCCGTTCCCGGTGGAGGATCTGGACACCGCGGCCACGATCCTGCTGCTGGGCTCCAATGTCGCCGAGACCATGCCGCCGTTCGTCCAGCACCTGGCCGGGGCACGGGCAGCCGGCGGGCTGCTGGTGGTGGATCCGCGGCGCAGCGCCACGGCCGATTTCACTGCCAACGGGGCCGGCCTGCACCTGGCACCGGCACCGGGCACGGATCTGGCCCTGCTGCTGGGGCTGGCCCACCTGGTCATCGCCGAGGGTCTGGCGGACACCGAGTACATCGCCGAGCGGACCACCGGCTACGCGGCGCTGGCCCGCAGCGTGGCACCGTGGTGGCCCGAGCGCACCGCCTCCGTGACGGGTGTACCCGCGCCGATGCTGCGCGACGCCGCCGCCCGGCTGGCCGCCGGCGCCCGCGGTGCCGGCACCTACATCCTCACCGGCCGCGGCGTGGAACAGCATGTAGATGGCACGGACACGGCGACGGCGGCCATCAACCTGGCCCTGCTGCTGGGGCTGCCGGGCTCGGCCAACGGCGGCTACGGCACCTTGACCGGCCAGGGCAACGGCCAGGGCGGCCGCGAGCACGGCCAAAAGGCTGACCAGCTGCCGGGCTACCGCAAGATCACCGACCCGGCCGCCCGCGCGCACATGGCCGCCGTGTGGGGCGTGCCGGAGTCCAGCATCCCCGGCCCCGGCCTGCCCGCCGTCGAACTTCTGGCCTCCATGGGCGCCCCCGGCGGCGTCAGGATGATGATGGTGCACGGAGCCAATGTCGCCGTGTCCGCGCCCGACGCCGGCGCCGTCGTCAAGGGCCTGCGGAGCCTGGACTTCCTGGTGGTCTGCGATTTCTTCCTCTCCGAGACGGCTGCCGAGGCGGATCTGGTGCTGCCGGTGGCGCAGTGGGCCGAGGAGGAGGGCACGCTGACCAACCTTGAGGGCCGCGTGATCCGCCGCCGGGCCGCCATCACTCCCCCGCCCGGCGTGCGCACCGAACTGTGGATCATGGCCGAGCTGGCCCGGCTGCTGGAGGCGCCGTCGATGTTCAGCGCCGAGCCGGAAACCGTGTTCGAAGAACTGCGCCTCGCCTCCGCCGGCGGGCTGGCCGACTACTCCGGCATCGACTACCCGCTGCTGGATTCCGGTGCGGCCGCCTACTGGCCCTACCCGGTGGGCAGCACCGGCACGCCGCGGCTGTTCCTGGAGCGCTTCCCGCGGCCGGACGGCCGCGCCGCCTTCACCGCCGTCGCCCCCGGGGCACCGGCCGAGGAGCGCTTCGCCGGCGCCACGCTGGCCCTGGCCACGGGACGGCTGCTGGAGCACTACCAATCCGGCGCACAGACCCGGCGTGTGCCCGAGCTCGCCGCGGCCCAGCCCGAGGCCCGGCTGGTGATCCACCCGGCCACCGCCGCCGCCCGCGGCATCACGGACGGCGCCGCCGTGGATGTCGCCAACGCCCGCGGCAACGTCCGGGTCCGGGCCCAGCTGAGCACCGGCATCCGCCCGGACACGGTGTTCCTGCCGTTCCACTACCCCGGCCTGCAGAGCGCCAATCTGCTCACGCAGTCCGCCACCGACCCCATCTCCGGCATGCCGGAATTCAAGACAAGCACCGTGCTGGTGCGGGCCGCCGATCCCCAGGAGGGGTAATGAACGAGAATGCGCCGCGCGTCGTAGTGGTGGGCTTCGGCCCCGTAGCCGCCAGGCTGGTTGAGGAACTGCTGCCCGGAGTGGCCGCCGGAACCCTGGCTGTCACGGTGCTGGGCGCCGAACCCGAACCGGCGTACAACCGTGTGCTCGTGGCGGATCTCGGCGTCGGCCGGACCACCCTCGATGCCATCACGTTGGCCGACCCCACCCAGCTGCGCAGCGCCGGCGTGGACGTGCGCCTCGGTGTGCGCGTCCGCCGGGTGGACCGGGCCAGCCGGCGCGTGCTGCTGGCCGACGGCGGCACGGTGGCCTACTCCTGGCTGGTCTTCGCCACCGGCTCCGCCGCCGTGGTGCCCAACCTGACCGGGCTGAACCCGGACCCGCTGGCCGACCCCGGCCTGGGCAGTGCAGGCTCGGGCGGCGCCGTGCTGCCGGCGGGAGTGGCCGCGCTGCGGGACGTGCGCGACGCCGCCGTGCTGCGCTCCGCCGTCGACGCCGGGGCCCGCGTGGTGGTGCTGGGCGGCGGCATCCTGGGGCTTGAGACGGCACTGGCCGCGGCCGAGGAGGGTGCCCGCGTGACGGTGGTCCACCACGGCAGCCACCTGATGGGACGCAGCCTGGACAAGGCCGGCGGTTCGCTGCTCGCCACCACCCTGCGCCGGCGCGGCATCACCGTGGCCGGCAACGCCCGCTCCACCGGCGTCGAACTGGCAGGCCCCGGCCGCTCCTTCTCCGCCCTGCTGCTCGACGGCGGCAGCGCCATCGACGGCGACCTGCTGATCCTCTCCTGCGGCGTACGGCCGCGGACCACCCTGGCCGCCGGCTCCGGTCTGGCCACCGGCCGCGGCATCCTGGTGGACCACGAGCTGCGGGCACACCACGATCCCACCGTTTTCGCCGTCGGCGACTGTGCCGAGGTCCGCTGCCTCGACGCCTCCTGCCTGCCCTGCCGGGGCACCACCGGCCCCTCCGGGCTGATCGGGCCCGGCTGGCGGCAGGCGGAATTTGCCGCCCGCGCGCTGCTGGCCGAAGCCTCCAACGCTGCGTCCCCTGCCGGGCTGCCACAGGAGAAGGAATCCGTGATCCTGCTCAAGGCCCGCGGCGTAGACCTGGCCGCCGCGGGCACCGTCACGGCGGACCCGTGGGACGAGGAACTGCCCGAGACAGATGTGGCACCCGTGCGGGAGCCGCTGATGGTCTCGCAGTGGTCCGATCCGGGGCACGGCCGCTACGTGAAGATGAGCACCCGGGCCGGAGTGCTGGAGGGCTTTGTCTGCGTGGGCATGCCGCGTACGGCCGCGGAGCTGGTGCTGCTCTTTGAGCGCGGCTCCGAGCTCCCCGCGGACAGGTCCTCGCTGCTTCGCCTGGATGGACCGGAGCAGCTCGTGGACACCGGAGCATCCTCGGGCCCCACGGGACCAGAGGACACCGTGTGCCGCTGCGCCGGAGTCACCTGCGGCACCATCACCGACGCCGTGGAATCCGGCTGCGGGACCCTGCCCGAAGTTTCCGCCGCCACCCGCGCCGGCACCGGCTGCGGTGGCTGCCATGACACCATCCGCACCCTCATCGAACGCCACTTCGCCCCCGCCGCCGCGTAAAGGGCGCTCCCCGGGCGCACTCCTGCATCCATGACGCAGTTCCCTGCCCAGGACATGTCTACAACAGCATCCTGGGCGGGGAACTGCGTCCCCAGCGAGGGATGCGCCCGACGGCGGTGGCAGACTGGGCGCATGAGCCTGCCCGTCGATGCCGCCCCCAACGATCTGGTGCGGGCGGACGTCATCGTGATTGCCCGTGCCTACGTCCAGGAGCACCACCCCGATGCCCGCGCCGCCATCCTTGGGGGCAGTGCCGCCGCAGGGAACGCGACAACGACGTCGGACCTGGACATCGCAGTGCTCTACCCGGACGGACATTCCAACTACGCCGAGACCATCCGGTTCCGGGGCTGGCTCATCGAGGCGTTCGTGCACACCCCGGCCAGTCTGGAGTTCTGGTACCAGAAGGAGGCGGCGGACCGGCGCCCCGTGATCGCCGATCTGTGCGCCAGGGGCGTGCTCCTCACGGACGACGACGGCGGCGCGGCGTGGCAGGCGGAGGCCCAGGCGCAGATGTCCCGAGGCCCGGAGCCCCTGACCGACGGCGAACGCGGCCTTCGCCGCTACGGTTTGAGCGCCCTCGTCGACGATCTGGACGGCAGCACGAACCCCGCCGAGACCTTTATGCTGGCCGCAGATGTTTTCCGGGAGGCGGCCGATCTGCTGCTTCTCGAGAACGGCAGCTGGCTTGGCGGCGGCAAATGGATCCCCCGCCGCCTCGCGCTGAGTGGGGACCACCTCGCCGTTGCCTTGAATGCGTGGGCAGCCGATCCCCAGCGACCCGTGGAATCCCTCTCCATGCTGGCCCGTGCGGTTTTGCACAGGTCCGGCGGCTATGTCCAGGAAGGCTTCCTCCGCGGCGAGCGCTGACGCGCCCCTGCTCCCGCGACGCAGTCCTGCTCCCAGGACGCAGTTCCCCGCCCGGGACATGACTACTACTGCGTCCTCAGCGGGAAACCGCGTCGCCAGCGGCCGGGGGACGCTCCAATCGCGCGGAGTCCTGTCTTTATCCCACCGCTGGCGCTAGTGTCTGGTTCAACGGCGCCGACCTGCCAGCCGCCGTCGACCCGGAGGCCACGAGGCCAGGAGGCGCCATGTCGGATGCACCGGTAACGGTGGTTGTGGTGGACGATCATCCGTTCTTCCGCGACGGGGTCAAGCGTGGACTCGCCCAGAGCCCCCAGATCCAGGTGGTGGGCGAGGCCGGCAACGGCGTGGAGGCCCTGGCCCTGCTGCGCACCGAGCGGCCCGCCGTCGCCGTGGTGGACTACCAGATGCCCCAGCTCGACGGCGTCGGCCTGGTCCGTGCCCTGGCCCATGAGCAGCTGCCCACCCGGGTGCTCCTGCTGTCGGCCTTCACGGACAGCACTGTGGTCTACAAGGCCATGGAGGAGGGCGCCGCGGGCTACCTGTCCAAGGACGCCCCGAGGACGGAGATTGTCGACGCCGTGCTGAAGATTGCCCGCGGCCAGACGGTGCTGCCGCCCGAGCTCGCCGGGGCCCTGGTGGCCCAGATCAGGCTGCGCGCCGCCCCCGAGGTGCCGGTGCTGAGCGAGCGCGAACTCCAGGTTCTGCAAGGCTTCGCCCGAGGCCTGTCCATCCCGCAGGTGGGAGCCGAGCTGTTCCTCGGGGCCAGCACCGTCAAGACCTACACGGCGCGGCTGTACGAGAAGCTCGGCGTCGCCGACCGTGCCCAGGCCGTGGCGGAGGCCATGCGGCGCGGCCTGCTGGACTGATGGCCGATGGACTGATGGCCGGCCCCGCCGTATCCGCCGCGTTCCTCAAGCATGCCCGCAGCGGCGTGCACATCCAGCTCGCGCTGCGGGCGGTGCTGGTGGCCTTCGTGGTGCTCACCCTCGTTCTGGTGCCGCCGGCCAATGACACCGCTGCCTGCTTCGCGGCCGCCGGGGGCTACGCCGTCTTCGCTGCCGCCGTCGCCGCCTGGGTCTGGCGGGGAGGTCCGACGGCGGTCCGGCTCGCGTGGCTGGCGCTGTTCGCCGACGTCGCCCTGCTGGGCTCGCTGTCCCTGGCGACCGGCCTGTCGTCGGAGCAGAGCTGGACGGCGGACGTGCTGGCCAACGGCCTGTTCCTGATCCCGGTGCTTGCCGCCAGCCAGCTGCGGCCCGGCGTGTGCGCGGCAGTTGTGGCCCCCACGGTGCTGGTCTATTTGGGCACGAACATCGCCACCCGGAGCGCCAACGCCGAGCCCTGGGAGTCGGTGGCCCTGCGCACGCTGGTGATCGCCGGCCTGGGTGCGGGCTGCATCGCCCTCTCGCACGTCCAGCGCTCCCGCGTGCGGACCATCGCCGGGCTGGTGGAAAGCCGCACGGAGCTGCTGGCGGACCTGCTCGGCATCGAGGACAGGGAACGGCAGGCCCTGGCCGAGGCCCTGCACGACGGCGCCCTCCAGTACATCCTTGCCGCCCGGCAGGATCTCCCCGATGCCCGCGGTCCGGACGCCTCCGAGCCGCTGGCTCGGATCGACCATGCCCTCACGGAGTCCTCGCAGCTGCTGCGCTCCACCGTGACCGAGCTGCATCCGGCCGTGCTGGCCCAGGCCGGGCTGGCCGGCGCCGTGGCTGCGCTGGCCCACGGCGCGCAGGCCCGCGGCGGGTTCATCGCCGTCGTCGACACGGCCGGCTGGCCCCAGGATCTGCGGACCGGCGTCGATGCGCTGCTGTACGCCGCAGCCCGGGAGCTGGTGGGCAACGTCGCCAAGCATGCCGGAGCCAGCCGTGTCACGGTGGTGCTCGCCCTCCGCGATGGGCAGGCGCGGCTGGAGGTGGCCGACGACGGCGGCGGGCTGGATCCGGCGTCGCTCCCGGCCCGGCTGGGCGAGGGGCACATCGGGCTGGCATCCCAGCGCGCACGGATCCAGGCCGCGGGCGGACGCTTCGACGTCGTGCCGGTGGAGCCGCACGGCACGGCTGTCAGCATCGCGGTTCCGGTCCCCTGACCCGGCGGTGTTCCTGGCCGGCCGTGTTCTGGGCCCGCCACGGTGCCCCGGAAACGCGTCCTGTCCCCCGATCGGAGGACACGACGCGTCCACCCATCGGCGCCCCGGCGTCACCCGGCTGATCCACCAATCGGCTGGCAACACGGGTGCCCGGATTCGGCGAATCTTGATTCATACCCGCAGAACAGCGGCCACGATCAAGGAGAAACCAATGACGACAGCAGCCAAGAACCCGAAGAACGAGAACACCGCAACCCCGCAGGGCAAGGGCCGCCCGACGCCCAAGCGTCCGCGGAAGCGCGGCCGCCGGGTGCTGCTCGCCGCCATGGCCCCGCTGCTCCTCGGAGCCCTCGTCCTGACACCGGCGGCCGCCAATGCCGCCACACCGGTGACCCCGGCCCTCGACGACAAGGAGTCATCGATGATGGCGGCGTCGACGTCGGGCACCATGGCCGCCTCATACACCCGCGGATTCAATGTCCACAACCTGACGAGCGAGCCCATCACGGTCTCGAAGCTGGAACTGAACGCGGGCTTCCCCGGCGGCCGCCCGGATGTGGGGCACGTCCTGCAGCCGGGCAGCAGCGACCGCTGGGAGATGGAGTGGCTGTTCGCCTCCAATTGGAACTCCGCCACCGTTTCCTACAATCTGGGCAACGGCGCCGAGGCCAGGCTCGGGATGAGGATCGACCCGCTCATCGGGGTGCCGAGCTTCCCCTTCTCCAGCGCCGGCGGCAGCTTCGTCCTGCAATTCAGCGGCACCGATGTCTACATCCTGAACGCGCCTGGGACTGTGCAGAACATCCCCGCATCGCTGGCGCAGGCCCAGGCACAGGTGCTGAAGGACCTGTGCATGAAGTCCAGTGCGGCAACCTGCAAGTTCACCGCCACCAAGCAGGAAAAGATCCAGGGTCCCGAACACCAGGTAGGCCACACCTACAACAACCCCACCAATATGACCTCCCGCAAGACCGTCTCGGGCCAGGACACCGTCGGGGTGAGCGACAGTTTGGGCGTTGGCGTCAAGGCCGGCACCACCCTGTTCGGCATCATCGATGCGGAGATCAGCGCCCAATACAACCACGAGTGGACCAAGCAGCACACGTTCAGCGAGTCTGTCGAGGCGGATGTTCCGCCCTTCGGATCGGTCTGGCTGACGGCGTCGGAGCCGATGGTCCGCGATACGGGGACCTTCACCATCACCATGGGCAACACCACCTGGAAGCTGCACGATGTCTATTTCGACAGCCCGGATGCCTCCGGCCATGGCGTGTGGACCTTGAACGGACCCAAGGGCACCACCGTCGTGTCACAGCAGCCGGGCTCGGCACCCATCGAAGTGCGCTAGAACTGCACTCCGGCTCCCATGACGCGGTTTCCCTTCCGGGACATGACTACAACGGCATCCTCGGAGGGAAACTGCGTCGCCAGCAGGGGACGCGTTCGCCGGGGCGGGTCCGGAGGGGCGCCGAACCATCCGGCGGACCGCTTCCGGAACACTTTGGGTGGCAGGGCGGCGGCGCCGGCGGGGATGGCGGCCAGCAGCGGGGTGTCCAGGGCGGCGAAATGCTCCCGGTTGGAAAGTTCGACGGCGTCCGGGGCCTCCGGCCACGAGCCGATCACGAGGCCAAGCACCGGCAGCCCGCGCCGTTCCAGCGCCTCCAGGGTCAGCGCCACGTGGTTGAGCGTACCCAGCGCACTCCGCGCCACCAGCACGACGGCGGCGTCCGGCGCCAGCGCACCGGCCAGCTCCGCCAGGGTGTTGCCGGCTCCGTCCAGCTCCACGAGCAGCCCGCCGGCACCCTCCACCAGCACGTGGTCGTGGGCCTCGGCCAGCCCGTGAACCCTCTGCACATGCTGCTCCAGCGACGGCAGCTCCGCACCGTCGACCACCGCGGCGGGCACGGGGGCCATGGGTTCGGTCAACCGGATGCCCTCGTGGACGCCGCCGGTCCCGGCCAGGCGGCGGACCTCGGCGGCGTCGCCCGGCGCATCCCCAGACACACCGGTCTGCACCGGTTTGTACACCGCCACGGACCTCCCGCCGGCCGTCAGCGCGGCAGCCAGCGCCGCCGTCGCGATCGTCTTGCCCACGTCCGTATCGGTCCCGGTGACCAGCAGGACACGCGGCGCACCAACCAGTGCCCTAGGCATGTGAAGCTCCCTCAACAAAAACTGTCAGCGGCGCCTGGAACGAGAGCAGCCGCAGCCACTCGGGATCCGGTCCGCTGGGCCGCACGCCCGGCAGCACCCGGGCCGTTTCGTGGAGCACCAGCGTGGTCTCCATTTCAGCCAGTTTGGCGCCGAGGCATCGGTGCAGCCCGTAGCCAAAGGCCAGCGAGTAGGCGGTGGGGCGGGAGTCCTCGCCGTGGCGGCCGCTGAGTTCCAGCAGGATTTCCGAGCCTGCCGGAAGCTCGACGCCGTCGAGCTCGGTGGCGTGGGCGGTGGCCCGCCGCCAGGTGTGGACGGAGGATTCCGTCGCCAGTACGGACCGGACAAAGGCCCCGGCGGCGTCCTCCGACTCCGCCACGGCCGCCCAGGTGGCGGAGTCCGCAACCGCCCGGTGCAGCGTGGTGGCGATCAGCTGCGAGGTGGTTTCCTGCCCGGCGATGACCAGAAAGTAGCCCAGCGAGCAGATCTCCGCCGTCGACAATCCGGCCGCATCCAGCACGCCGAAGAGCGAATCCCCACCGCGGCTCGCCAGCACCACGCCGCGCAGCCAGCCGTAGAATTCGGCGGCGCTGGCGGCCAGCACCAACTGCCGCTCCTCATCCGGCCAGCCCCAAAACAGCTCCAGCGAGTCCCGGCTCCAACGCTTGAAGAGGTCCAGATCCGGGCAGTCGACGCCGATGAGCTCGGCCATGATCAGCGGCGGGATGTGCTTGGCGACAGCATCGGCCAGATCCACTGGGCCGTCATCCAGCCCAGCCAGGGCGGCGAGCGCCCGTTCCCGGCTGATTTCGCGGACGCGGGGTCCGATCCTCGCGACGGTGGCGGGTGTGAAGAAGCCGGCCACCATGGAACGCACGTGCCGGTGCTGCTCCCCCGTGGCCGAGGCCAGGATCGGCGGCAGGGCAAAGCGTTCCCGGGCCAGGATCCGTCGGGCGCCAGGGCTGAGCGGCACGACGGCGGTCAGGGCGTTCGTGGGGAGGAAGTCGTCCACCCGGCGCAGCACCTCGCGCACTGTGGAGGGTTCGGAGACGACGTGGTAGCTCATGCCGCCTCCCCCGCGCCGGCGGCGCCGGGGCCGGCGGCCGCCTGCTCGTCGGCGTCCGGCTGTTCCGCGAGCGCAGTGGAAACGAGCCCGGCGGCGTGCCGCACCTGCTCGGTCGACAGATCGGCCCGGGCGGTGAGCCGGAGCCGGGACACGCCGTCGGGCACGCTGGGTGGGCGGAAGCAGCCCACCAGCAGGCCCTGGCTCTGCAGCCGGGCGGCGATGGCCAGAGCCCGCTCCGGCGCTCCAACGCGGATCGATTGAACGGCGCCGGCGGCCGCCTCGGTGCCACAGCCGGCGGCCAGCAGCGCGGCATTGCGCGACACTGCCGCAACGCGCTCCGGCTCCGCGGCGATGATCCGGCAGGCCTCGGACGCAGCGGCCGCGGCAGCCGGGGCAAGGCCGGTGTCGAAGATGAAGGTGCGGGCGGTGTTGACCAGATGCCGGCGCAGCAGCGCGGAGCCCAGCACGGCCCCGCCCTGCGCGCCGAGCGCCTTGGACAGCGTGGCCGTCACCACGACGTCGTCGCGCCCGGCCAGCCCGGCGGCGTGTACGCTGCCCGCCCCGCCTCCGGTGACGCCGATGCCGTGGGCCTCATCCACCACCAGCAGGGCGTCGAACTCCCGGCACAGGCGCGCGGCCTCGGCCAGCGGCGCCGCGTCGCCCAGCACCGAGTAGACGGATTCCAGTACAACGACGGCGCGCGGCTGGGTGCGACCGGCCAGCAGGGCGCGCAGCGCGGCCAGGTCGGAATGCGCGCAGGTGGCCACCTCGGCCCGCGAGAGCCGGGCGGCATCGATTAGGGAGGCGTGGATGTGCTCGTCCAGCACCATCAGCGTGCCCGGTCCCCCGAGCGCGCCCAGCAGACCCAGGTTGGCCGCATAGCCGCTGGAGAACGCCAGAGCGGATTCGGCCCCGGTGAGCGTGCAGAGCTCCTGCTCCAGTTCGTGGTGGACGGCGGAGGTGCCGGTGACCACGCGGGAGGCCCGGGCACCGGTGCCGTGGCGGTGGATCGCGGCAATGGCGGCCGCCGCCAGGCGGGGGTCGGTGGACAGGCCCAGGTAGTCGTTGGAGGCCAGATCCAGCAGCGGGGATTTGCCGTCGCGGACAGTGTCTACGCGGACGGTGTCTTCGCGGACAAGGCCGCGTTGGATCCGGACGCGTTCGCGGCCCTCGAGCCACTCGGTGGTGGCGCCCATCAGCCGTGCACCGCCGCAATCGCGGCCACCATGCCGGCACCCATGGCCGCGACATCGGCCTCGGTGCTGACGTACGGCGGCATCGCATAGACCAGATCGCGGAAGGGCCGCAGCCACACCCCGTGCTCCAGCCCCGCGCGCGTTACGGCTGGGACATCCACGGGGCCATGGAGCTGGACGGCGCCCGTGGCACCCAGCACGCTGACCTCCTTGACCGATGACAGCGACGACGCCGGGGCCAGCGCAGCGGCCAGCCCCCGTTCCACCCGGGCCACCTGGGCCTGCCAGCCGGAGGCCACCAGGAGTTCCAGCGAGGCATCGGCGACGGCGCAGGCCAGCGGGTTGGCCATGAAGGTTGGCCCGTGCAGCAGCGCCCGGAACTCGGAGGCCGAGATGGCGGATCCCACCTCGGCGCTGCAGAGCATGGCCGCCAGGCTCAGGTAGCCGCCCGTCAGCGCCTTGCCCACGCAGAGAATGTCAGGGGTGATGCCGGCCCAGTCGGTGGCAAAGAGCCTGCCGGTGCGGCCAAAACCTGTGGCGATCTCATCGGCAATGAGCAGCAGCCCATGCTCGCTGGCCACCCGGCGGAGGGCCCGCAGGCACGCCGGTGCGTAGATGTGCATCCCGCCGGCGCCCTGCAGCACCGGTTCCATGATGATGCCCGCCAGCGTTCCCTCGTGCCGGGCCACGACAGCCTCCAGCACGCCGATCCAGGCGGCCACCTCGGCGTCGTCGGACACCAACGCGCCGTCCACCAGCGTGGCGGCGGGCGGGCGGGGCAGGAACTCGTGCTCCGCCACCAGCCCGGGGAAGGCACTGTGCATCCCGTCCACGGGGTCGCACACGCCCATGGCCCCGATGGTGTCCCCGTGGTAGCCGCCGCGCAGGGCCAGGAAGCGCTGGCGGCGCGGGCGGCCCACTGCGGCCTGGTACTGCACGGCCAGCTTCAGCGCCACCTCCACGGCGACGGAGCCGGAGTCCGCGAAGAACACATGCGGGAGTTTTCCGCCCGTGAGGTCCACCAGCCGCTCGGCCAGCTTCACCGCCGGAGCATGGGTCAGCCCGCCAAACATCACGTGGCTGAACGTATCGATCTGGCGGCGCAGGGCCTCGTCCAGCACCGGGTTGCGGTAGCCGTGGACCATGCACCACCAGGAGGACATGGCGTCGACGACGTCGTAGCGGGCGCCGTCGGGCCCCTGAAGGTCCAGCCGCACGCCCGAGGCGCCGTGCACCGTGTAGGGCGCGGGCCCGTCCAAGGGCGCATAGGGGTGCCACAGCAGCCCGGCGTCCCGCGCGGCCAGGCTCGTGGGGCGCATTCCGGGAGCGGACTTGTTTGGCACGGCCGTGCTGCCGGGAATGGCTGCAGTGACGGGAGTGGCAGTGTCGGTAATGGCGGCGCTACGCATTGGGGGCCACGGTGGTGCCGGCTCCGCGGCGGCGGATGGACACGGCATCCGCCGGCACGCCGGTGCCTGGGGCTGGGACGGCGCCCGCGCCTGTTTCGGAGGACGCAGCACCCGGGTCGGAGGACGCAGCACCCGTTCCGCATCCGCCGCCGGAACAGCACGAACCCGCGCAGCCCTGCCCGGCCCGGTCGTGCCCGGCACCGTCCGGTCCTGCAGCGACGGTGCCGGTGGCGCCGGTGCAGGAACCACCCGCGGAACCCGCCGCACCCCCGTCGGCCACGGCACCCGGGCCGGAACCGCCGTCGGCGCCCAGCACCACCATCCCGGCGTCGGCGATCATCGCCAGATCCGCGGCGGCCTCCTGGCCCTCGCTGGTGAGGTAGTCGCCCAGGAACAGCGAGTTGGCGATCTGCAGGGCCAGCGGCTGCAGGGAGCGCAGGTGCATTTCGCGCCCGCCGGCCATGCGCAGCTCCGCCGCCGGGCAGGCGAGCCGGACCAGGGCCAGAATGCGGATGCACTGGGCGGGGGTGAGCAGCCAGGTGTCGGCAAGCGGCGTGCCGTCAAAGGGCATCAGGAAGTTGACCGGAATGGAATCGCTGCCCAGGCCGCGCAGGGCGAACACCGCCTCCACCAGCTGCTCTTCGCTCTCCCCCATGCCCACGATCAGCCCGGAGCACGGCGAGAGCCCGGCGGACTTGGCGTGCTCCACGGTGGCGATGCGGTCCGAGTACTCGTGGCTGGTGCAGATCTCGGCGTAGTTGGATTCGCTGGTGTTCAGATTGTGGTTGTAGGCGTCCACCCCAGCGTCGCGCAGCCGCCCGGCCTGGCCGTCCTTCAGGATCCCCAGGCAGGCGCACACCTCCACCTGCGGGTAGCTCTCCTTCAGCTCGCCCACAATGGAGGCGACGCGGTCCACGTCCCGGTCACTGGGGCCGCGGCCGCTGGCCACCAGGCACACCCGGGAGGCGCCGGCGGCGATGCCGGAACTGGCCTGCTCCACGGCCTCGGCGGGCTTGAGCCAGCTGTACTTCAGGATCTGCGCGGCCGAGCCCAGGCGCTGGGAGCAGTAGCCGCAGTCCTCCGGGCACAGGCCGGACTTCAGGTTGACCAGGTAGTTCACCTTGACGGTGTTGGCAAAGTGGGCGTGGCGCAGCCTCGACGCCGCGGCCACCAGGGCCATCAACTCGCCGTCGGTGGAGCGCAGTACGGCCAGGGCCTCGGCCTCGGTGAGGGTGCCGCCGTCGAGCTGGCGGCCGGCCAGGGCGTCGAAATCGAGGGCCTCTATTGCGGTGCCGGAATTATTGAACACTGTTTTATTGAACACTGTGCAAGTATCTTGACCGTCAGGGGCAATGTCAATCGTGGGGCAGAATGGGACCGGTTCCACAGAAGGAGAATAAGGATGCTCTCACGGGCGCAGATCGTCGATACGGCGTTCGGGATTTTGAGCAGCTACGGCCTGGCGGACCTGTCCATGCGCAGGCTCGCCCGCGATCTTGGCGTCCAGCCCGGAGCGCTCTACTGGCATGTGAAGAACAAGCAGGAGCTGCTGGTGGTGCTGGCGGAGCGGATCCTGGAACCCGTCGACGGCTCGGAACCGGATGTGCGCCGCAGCGCTGCCGGCATCCGCACGGCCCTGCTGAAGGTTCGGGACGGGGCCGACGTCGTCGCGCTCGCCCAGGCCCTGGACCCGCAGTCCCTCGCGCCGATCCAGCGGCTAGGCACCATGCTCGCCGACGGCGGCCTGGACGCACGCGCAGCCAGTTGGGGCGCGCGTACGCTGGCGCACTACATTCTGGGCTCGGTGGCCGAGGAACAGACCCAGGCCGAGCTGCTGCGCGCCGGGTTGTTGGACCCCGTCGAAGCCAACGACGCCGGGCACTCCCCCGACGACGCGTTCCTGTTCGGCATCGACACCATCCTCCGCGGCCTCAACGCACCGTAGGCGCAGCCGTCGCTCGGGCGGTGGCAGCACCCATCCGGCACTCACCAATGCATCCAGGACGCACTTCCCCGCCCAGGACATGACTACAACCGCATCCTCAACGGGAAACTGCGTCGCCAGCGGCTGGGGCACTCCAACCCACCGGATCTCGGCTCCGCAGGCACCGCTCAACGAGCGCGAGTGCACGGGTGCGACGCCGGGACTACTCGACGGACGCCGACGACGGCGGTGGAGGCGGAGGCACGACGTCGAGCTCATCTGGCACTCACCATTGCATCCAGGACGCACTTCCCCGCTCAGGACATGACTACTACCGCATCCTCAACGGGAAACTGCGTCGCCAGCGGCCGGAGCAGCCAGCAGCGGCCGGATCTCGGCTCCGCAGGCACCGCTCAACTAACGCCGAGTGCATGGGTGCGACGCCGGGACCTCTCGACGCACGCCGACGAAGGCGGTGGAGGCGGACGCACGACGTCGAGCCCATCCGGCACGCACCATTGCATCCAGGACGCACTTCCCCGCCCAGGACATGACTACAACCGCATCCTCAACGGGAAACTGCGTCGCCAGCGGCCGGAGCAGCCGCCGGGGGCGGATTTCGGCTCGGCAGACACCGCTCAACTAAGGCCGAGTGCATGGGTGCGACGCCGGGACTACTCGACGCACGCCGACGAAGGCGGTGGAGGCGGACGCACGACGTCGAGCCCATCCGGCACGCACCATTGCATCCAGGACGCACTTCCCCGCCCAGGACATGACTACAACCGCATCCCAAACGGGAAACTGCGTCGCCAGCGGCTGGGGCAGCCAAAGAAGGAGCAGCCAAAGAAGCAGCCTATTGGTGCACGTGCAGGCGGCGCGCGGCCTCGGAGATCGATCCGGACAGCGACGGGTACACGGTGAACGTGTTGGCCACATCATCCACGTGCAGCTTCTGTGACACGGCCAGGGCAATCGGGAAGATCAGCTCGGAGGCGCCAGCCCCCACCACCACGCCGCCGATGACTGTGCCGGAGCCCTTGCGCGCAATGATCTTCACGAAGCCGTCCTTGAAGTTGCGCATCTTGGCCCGGGCATTGGTGTGCAGCGACAGCTTGATCACATCGCCCTGGTACTTGCCCGCCGCCAGGTCCGCCTCGGACACGCCCACGGAAGCAATCTCCGGGGAGGTGAAGATGTTGGAGGACACCTGGTTCAGCTTCAGCGGGCTGACGCCGTCGCCCAGCAGGTGCGCCACGGCAATGCGGCCCTGCATGGCCGCCACGGAGGCCAGAGCGAAGACGCCCGTGCAGTCGCCCGCGGCGTAGACATTGTTCACACTGGTGCGCGAGACGCCGTCCACCCTGATGTGGCCACTGGGGGTCAGTTCGACGCCGGCAGCCGCCAGACCCAGATCGGAGGTGTTGGGGATGGAGCCCACGCAGACCAGGCAGTGCGTACCGGTGACCTTGCGGCCGTCGCCCAGGGTGACGACGACGCCGTCGTCCGTGCGTTCCACGGACTCGGCGCGGGAGCGGGAGAGCACCGTCATGCCGCGGCGCTCGAACACGTCCTCCAGCACCTGGGCGGCATCGGAATCCTCGCCCGGCAGCACCTGGTCGCGGCTGGATATCAGGGTGACCTTGGAGCCCAGGCCGTTGTAGGCGGAGGCGAACTCGGCACCCGTGACGCCGGAACCCACCACTATGAGCTCGCGGGGAAGTTCCTGCAGATTGTAGATCTGGGCCCAGTTCAGGATCCGCTCGCCGTCGGGCTGGGCGGTGGCCAGCTCGCGCGGGTGGGCGCCCACGGCCAGCAGAATGGCATCGGCCTTGACGATCTCGCTCGTCTCGCCGCGGTCCACCTCGATGGTGCGGTTGTCCAGCATCCGGCCGTGGCCAATGATGATCTTCACGCCCAGGCTCTCCAGCCCCGCGCGGATGTCGGCGGACTGCTCCTTGGCCAGGCGCAGCAGGCGCTCGTTGACCTCCTTGAGGTCCGCACGCATGATCGGCTGGCCGTTGGCGCCGTCGACGTCGAACTTCACGCCGAGTTCAGCGGCATCAACCGTGCGGGTCATCGCGTCGGCCGTGGCGATGAGCGTCTTGGACGGCACGACGTCGGTCAGCACGGCAGAGCCGCCGAGTCCGGCGCGCTCGATCACCGTCACCTGGGCGCCGAGGGAGGCCGCCACCATGGCCGCCTCGTAGCCGCCGGGACCGCCGCCCAAAATGGCAAGGCTGGGAATGGAGAGGGAGGACGAGAGATCATGTTGGCTGGTCACAATTGATCATTCTCGCCTATCGCGGCCCCGCCACCAAGCCGGTAGGTTGATCTGGTGAGCACTTCAGAGACCTCTTCCGCCCGCCACGCGGCCCCTGCCGCGGATCCCTTCGAGCTGGCCCGCAGCGCGGCCGCCTACATTGCCGAGGCCACCGGCGTCGAACGCCACGATGTGGCGTTGGTGCTGGGCTCCGGCTGGGGCGACGCCGCCGAACTGATCGGTGAGACCACCGCCACACTGGCCTCCACCGACATCCCGGGCTTTTCCGCCCCCGCAGTGGAGGGGCATGTGGGCACCATCCGCTCCATCCTGACCCCCGGCGGCAAGCGCGCCCTGGTGCTGGGCGCCCGCACCCACTTCTACGAGGGCAAGGGCGTGCGCGCCGTCGTCCACGGCGTGCGCACCGCCGCCGCCACCGGCGCCAAGACGCTGGTGCTGACCAACGGCTGCGGAGGGCTGAACCCCGCGTGGACTCCCGGCACGCCCGTGCTGATCAGCGACCACATCAACCTCACCGCCAGCTCCCCGCTGGAGGGCGCCACCTTCGTGGACCTGACGGACCTGTACTCCTCCCGGCTGCGCGCCGTGGCCCGGGAGGTGGACCCCACGCTGGACGAGGGCGTCTATGCCCAGTTCACCGGCCCGCACTATGAGACGCCCGCCGAGGTGCAGTACGCCAAGCGGATCGGCGCTGATCTGGTGGGCATGTCCACGGCGCTGGAGGCCATCGCGGCACGACACGCCGGCATGGAGGTCTTCGGCATCTCGCTGGTGACCAACCTGGCCGCCGGCATCAGCCCCGTACCGCTGAACCACCAGGAGGTGCTGGAGGCCGGCGCCGCCGCCGGCCCGCGGATCTCCAAGCTGCTCGCCCAGATCATCGCCAAGCTCTAAGGTCCCGCTGAATCCCCACCCCGGCTTAGCGCCTCCCGGGGCGCCCGACAATTAGGCTGTGTGCCATGACCACGCACGACGACGCACTTGAGTCCCTGCTCGACACGGCCGAACGCTGGGCGGCGGAGGATCCGGATCCGGCCACGGCTGCGGCTCTGCGAAGGCTGATGGCCCGTGCGTCGGGTGCCGGCGACGACGGCGGCGGGGCGGGTTCTGGAGGCGGCGGCGACGACGACGGCGGGGCCGACGCTTCCGACGCCGACGGTGTTGCGGCCGAGGCTGCGGCGGCCCGGCGCGAGCTGGCGGATGCCTTCGACGGAACCCTGGAGTTTGGCACCGCCGGACTGCGCGCGGCGCTGGGGCCGGGGTCCAACCGGATGAACCGTGTGGTGGTGCGGCGTGCCGCTGCGGGACTGGCGGCCTTCTTGCTGGAGGCCGCCACCAAGGACCCCTCGAACACCTACATGCCCCGCGCCGTCGTCGGCTACGACGCGCGCTGGAATTCGGACGTCTTCGCGGCGGAAACGGCTGCCATTTTCACGGCGGCCGGCATCGACACCTTCCTGCTCCCCGCGGCCCTGCCGACGCCGATCCTGGCCTATGCCGTCCGTGCCCTGGATGCCGAGGCCGGGGTGATGGTCACCGCCAGCCACAATCCGCCGGCGGACAACGGCTACAAGGTCTACCTGGGCGGCCGGGCCGTGGAGGAGTCCGGGCGCGGCGCCCAGATCGTGGCACCCTACGACTCTCTGATCGCGGCGAAGATCGCTGCCGTCGGGCCGCTGTCCAGCATCGCCCTCGCCGAATCCGGCTGGCATGTGCTGGACGCCCATTTCGTATCGGGCTACGGCACGGCCATCGGCGCGCTGGCAGCCCCTGCGGCCTTCCCCGCGCGGAAACTGAAGATTGTGCTCACGCCCATGCACGGCGTCGGCGGTGAAACGGCCACTGACGTGCTGGCGGCCGCTGGGTTCGCCGACGTCACGCTGGTCACCGAGCAGGCCGAGCCGGACCCGGAATTCCCCACCGTATCCTTCCCCAATCCGGAGGAGCCCGGGGCCCTGGACCTGGCCCTGGCCGCCGCCGCCTCGCTGGGCGCGGATCTGGTATTGGCCAACGACCCCGACGCCGACAGGGCCGCCGCCGCAGCCCTGGACCCCTCCACCGGCGAATGGCGGATGCTGCGCGGGGACGAGGTGGGGGCGCTGCTGGGCGCCCACGTCGCTGCCCGCCGCGCCATGCTGGCCACCGACGGCGGGGGCGGACCGGCCGCAGGGGGCGTCTTTGCCAACTCGATCGTGTCCTCGCGGCTGCTGTCCCGCATTGCCGCGGCCCAGGGCTACCGGCACGAGCAGACCCTCACCGGCTTCAAGTGGATCTCCCGCGTGCCGGGACTGGTCTACGGCTATGAGGAGGCGCTGGGCTATTGTGTGGCGCCGGAGCTGGTGCGCGACAAGGACGGCATCTCCGCCGGCCTGCTGATTGCCGAAATGGCCGCCGCCGCCAAGGCTGCGGGGCGCACGCTCTTCGACACGCTGGATGACCTCTCCCTGGAACACGGCATGCACGCCAGCGACCAGCTCAGCGTCCGGGTGGACAATCTGGCCCTGCTGGGCACCATGATGGCCGCCCTGCGCCAGAGCCCACCGTCGTCCTTTGGCGGCTCCGCCGTCGAGGTCTTCACGGATCTGGCCGCCGGCTCGGAGCAGCTGCCGCCCACCGACGGCCTGCTGTTCCTGACCGAGGACGGCAGCCGCGTGATCATCCGCCCCAGCGGCACCGAGCCCAAGCTCAAGTGCTACCTGGAGGTCATCATCGACGTCGGCGGCCGGACGGACCTCAACGCCGCCCGCACCCGCGCCCGCACCGCCCTCGACGCCGTCCTCGCCGACGTCCGCACCGCCCTGGGCCTGTAACCCCGGCACCGCACTCGGGCATTTAGCTCGGTCGTCGAGCCTGTCGATACGCCCCCGCACCGGCCCAGGACGCACCACCCCTCCGAGGACGCGACCACTACTGCGTCATCACAGGGGAACGACGTCGCCAGCCGGGGACGCGCCCGCCGCACCAGGTTTCGGCTCCGCTTCGCCGCACTCAACCACTGCACTGGCCCAGGACGCACCACCCCTCCGAGGACGCGTCCACTACTGCGTCATCAAAGGGGAACGACGTCGCCAGCCGGGGACGCGCCCACCCCACCAGGTTTCGGCAGGCTCAACCACCGGTCTCGTTGGTTGAGCGAAGCCGAGACCTCCCGAGGACGACGTCGCCAGCCGGGGACGCGCCCGCCGCACCAGGTTTCGGCTCCGCTTCGCCGCACTCAACCACTGCACTGGCCCAGGACGCACCACCCCTCTGAGGACGCGTCAACTACTGCGTCATCAAAGGGGAACGACGTCGCCAGCCGGGGACGCGCCCGCCGCACCAGGTTTCGGCAGGCTCAACCACCGGTCTCGTTGGTCGAGCGAAGCCGAGACCTCCGCGCCTAGTTGCATCCAGGACGCACCACCCCTCCGAGGACGCGTCCACTACTGCGTCATCACAGGGGAACGACGTCGCCAGCCGGGGACGCGCCCGCCGCACCAGGTTTCGGCAGGCTCAACCACCGGTCTCGTTGGTTGAGCGAAGCCGAGACCTCCCGAGGACGACGGCGTTGGCCCAGGACGCGCCCACCCCACCAGGTTTCGACTCCGCATCGCCGCACTCAACCACTGCACTCGCCCAGGACGCACCACCCCTCTGAGGACGCGTCCACTACTGCGTCGCCAAAGGGGAACGACGTCGCCAGCCGGGGAGGGCGACGACGGAACCGGGTCCGAGGCGGGAATCCGCGTCCTGCACCGGGCGGCGGAGGGCGGGAATGGTCCACAAACGCCATGCAGCACCGCGAGCGCCGGGCGGCACGGATCCAGCATGGGTGGATGAACATGCCACAGTTGATCCTTTGTACAGACCTTGATTCCGTGGGCCAGGATGCCCGCCGGCTGGCCCGTGAGGCAGCCGCCGGGCGGCTGGTCCGCATCCGGCGCGGTGCCTACGCTGCCCGCACCCAATGGGATGTGCTCACAACGCGGGAGAAGTACGGAGCCAAGGCCACCGCCTGCAACCGGACCCGGGACGCAGCGCCGGTGTTTGCGCTCTCCACCGCTGCTGTCATGTGGGGTTTGTGGTTGGTGGGGACGCCCCGGGACCTCAACCTCCGCACCCAGTTCTCCGGTGGCGGTCGGTCCCGTCCTGGCGTACGGAGCCATCTACTGCCGCTGGATGACCAGCCGGTGGCCCTCGGGGAGTTTCTGGTGATGCCCAAGGCCAACACTGCGGTGGAACTCGCCGTTCGGCTGCCCTTTGCCCAGGCCGTGGCTGTGGTGGATTCGTGCCGGCGGCCGCCCGGCAAGGACTCGGAGAACAGGGATTTGGACCCCGCACTGGGACCGCGCTGGGCCGAGGAGTCGCTGCTGGGTGCACCGGCCACCGTGGATGAGCTGCACAGCCTCGCCGAAAGGCTTCCCAGCGCCGCAAAGATCCGGCGGGCGCTGCGTGTCATTGAGTTCAGCTCGGACCTTGCCGAATCTGCGGGTGAATCCATCAGCCGCGCCAATATGCACATCCTGGGCTTCCCCGCGCCGGAGCTCCAGCACAAATTCGATCTGCCGGATGGGACGTGGGCCAGGACCGACTTCCATTGGGCGGAGCACGGTTTGGTGGGCGAGTTCGACGGCAAGGGGAAGTACATGCGCGCCGATTGGGGCGGTGGCCTCACCCCAGCCGAGCGCGTCATGAAGGAGAAGGATCGCGAGGACGCCATCCGCGCCCTCGGTCTGGGCTTCGTCCGGTGGGATTGGAAAGCGATGATGAACCTGCCCACCCTAGCCGGAAAGCTGGGCCGCGCCGGGCTGCCCCAAGCCACCCGCCGCCGTCGTACGTCCAAAGAATGACGGCGGCCGGGACACCCACGCCGCACCAGTTTTCGGCTGCGCCCAGCCACCGGAACAGCCAAAGACGCAGTTCCCCGCTGGGGATGCGTCTACTACCGCATCCCCAGCGGGGAACTGCGTCCCTGCCCGGCGAGACCATTGAGACCGTTGAGACCGCCGGGCTGGACCGACACCCGGGCCGGGCATCGGACCGGACGCCGGGCGCCAAGCCGGGCACCAAGGTGGGAGCAGGTTCTAGACCTCCACCTCGATGAACCCGTCCACCACGCGCACGGGGTGCACGGGGAGGCGGTGCTCGGAGCCGCTGAGGCACTCCCCCGTGGCCAGGGCGTAGACCTCCTTGTGCAGCGGCGAGGCCACAGTGGCCTGGCCGCCGCGGGAGCCCACGATGCCGCGGGCCATCACGCAGGCGCCCGTGGCGGGGTCCGCCTGGTCCACTGCGAACACCGCGTCCGCCGGGCCGGTGCCGACTCCCCCAATGTGCCCAGCACCTCCGCCCACGCGGAACAGGGCAATCTGCCGCCCGCCAACAAAGGCCGCCTCGCCCCACGATGCCTCCAGCTCGGACAGGGCGCAGATGCGCTGCCACTGCGGCGTTCCATTCACAGAATCCTGCACATCCGTGCTGCCCTGGGCTGCGGGCCGTTCAACTACTGCTGTCATGGCCTTCTCCTTTTCCTGCCAACACCGGGACCATCGCAGTCCCGGAAGCTCATAGGAAAGACGCTAGAACCGCCCTGTTTCATGTGGACGCGCCGGATATGTCCGCAAAGTAAAACCCGCCTCACAGGGCCCGAAACATGGTGGTGACGCGAAAGTTAACCCCACGAAACATAGGGGAAATGGGGCCGATACCCCCGCCTTCTAGGCTGATTCCAGGCCCCGCCGAACCCGGTGGGCGCCAACGTAAGGAAAGGGCCGCCATGAGCCGATCAATGCAGTGGACCGAAGAACCCCAGACGGTCCTCGTCGTGGGTGGAGGGCCGGCGGCGCACCGTTTCGCGGAGGCCATGCACGCCCGTGGACTTCAGCAGTTCCGGGTCACCGTTCTGGCCGAGGAGCCGCACCTGCCCTACGACCGGGTGGCCCTGAGCCGTGCGCTCGTGGCGGATGTCGACCTGACGCTGGGCCAGGCGGACATGTGGGAGCACCCGGCCCTGACCCTGCACACCGGCGCCCGTGCCACCTCGGTGGACACCGAGGCCCGCACCGTCAGCACGAGTGACGGCGCCACCCACGCCTACGACCATCTGGTCCTGGCCACCGGCTCCGATGCCGCCCGGCTGCCCATCCCCGGCTCCGAGTTCAGCCACGTCTACCGCACGGTGGAGGATGTGGTGACCCTGCGCCTGGAGGTTGCGAGGCTGGCCAGCGAGCTGGGCCGGCCCGTCAACGCTGTGGTGATCGGCGGCGGTCTGCTGGGCCTTGAAGCCGCCGCAGGCCTGGCCGAACTGGGTGCCGTATCTTCCGTGGTCAACGGCGGCGCCTGGCTGATGAACACCCAGCTGGATGAGGGCGCCGGCCAGGCGCTGGGCCGGCTGGTGGCGGCCAAGGGCCTTGAGGTCCACTGCGGCGTGTTCCCCTCCGCTGTTGAGGCCGACGACGACGGCCGCGTCACCGGGGTGCTGATGGCCGACGAGCGCGTGATTCCGGCGGACCTGGTGGTCGTGGCCATCGGCGTCAGGCCCCGCGACGAGCTGGCCCGCCCCACCGCCGAGGCCAAGGCCGCAGCAGAGGCCAACAATGAAGACGCAGTGACCCCCTTTGACCTGGGCCCGCGCGGCGGTGTCGTCATCGGTGAGGACTGCGCAACCAGCGTGGAGAACGTCTGGGCCATCGGCGAGGTCGCCAACTTCGGCGGCATGTGCCTGGGCCTGGTGGCTCCGGCCAACACCATGGCGGAGATCGTCGCGGACCGCCTGCACGGCGGCGATGCCACGTTCCCCGGCTTCGACACCGCCACGAAGCTCAAGCTTTCCGGTGTGGATGTGGCCAGCTTCGGCGATGCCTTCGCCAAGACGGAGCACAGCCTGGAAGTTGTCTACGCTGACCCGGCCCGCGGCGTCTACCAAAAGATCGTCACCTCCTCCGATGCCAAGACCCTTCTGGGCGGCATCTTCGTGGGCGACGCCTCCCCTTACACCAGCCTGCGTCCGCTGCTGGGCCGCGACCTCCCGGCCGAGCCCGGCGCCTTCCTCTCTGCGGCCGGCGGCGGCGACGCCCCGGAGACCGAGCTGCCCGACGACGCCATCCTGTGCTCCTGCAACAACGTCCCCGCCGGCGCCATCCGCGACGCCATCGGCGGCTGCGGCGCCTGCGAGGGCCAGGAGCCCGTCCAGGAACTGGGCGCGCTGAAGGGCTGCACCCGCGCCGGCACCTCCTGCGGCTCCTGCGTTCCGCTGCTGAAGAAGCTGCTGGAGGGCGAGCTCACCAAGAGCGGCATCGCCGTCTCCAAGGCACTCTGCGAGCACTTTGAGATGTCCCGCGCGGAGCTCTTCGAGGCCGTCCGCGCCCTGGAGCTCACCGACTTCGAGGACATTCTGGCCCGCTTTGGCACGGGAGCCGGCTGCGACATCTGCAAGCCCACCATCGCCAACATCCTCGCCAGCCAGAACGGCGCCTATGTGCTGGACGAGGGCCGCGGCACCCTCCAGGACACCAACGACCGCGCCCTGGCGAACATGCAGAAGGACGGCACGTACTCCGTGGTGCCGCGCATCCCGGGCGGGGAGATCACCCCGGACAAGCTCGCCGTCATCGCCAAGGTGGCGCAGGACTACGGCCTCTACACCAAGATCACCGGCGGCCAGCGGATCGACCTCTTCGGCGCCCGGCTGGAGCAGCTGCCCGAAATCTGGACGATCCTGGTGGAGGCCGGCTTCGAATCCGGCCAGGCCTACGGCAAGAGCCTGCGCACGGTGAAATCCTGCGTCGGCTCCACCTGGTGCCGCTTCGGTGTGCAGGACTCGGTGGCCATGGCCATCAACCTGGAGCTGCGCTACCGCGGCCTGCGCAGCCCGCACAAGCTCAAGCTGGGCGTCTCCGGCTGTGCCCGCGAATGCGCCGAGGCCCGCGGCAAGGACGTCGGCGTGATCGCGACGGCGGACGGCTGGAACCTGTACGTCGGCGGCAACGGCGGTGCCACCCCGGCGCACGCCCAGCTGCTGGCCAAGGATCTGGATGATGCGACCCTCATCCGCTACATCGACCGCTACCTCATGTACTACATCCGCACCGCGGACCGGCTCCAGCGCACCGCCCGCTGGCAGGAGGAGCTCGACGGCGGCCTGGGCCACGTCGTGGACGTGGTGGTCAACGATTCGCTCGGCATTGCCGAGGACCTCGAGGCCGCCATGGCCAGCCACGTGGGCAACTACGAGGACGAATGGGCCGCCACGCTGAAGGACCCGGAGCGCCTGCGCCGGTTCCGCACCTTCGTCAACGCCCCGTCCGACGCCGATGATTCGATCGCCTTTGTGCCCGAGCGCGGCCAGATCCGCCCCGCCACCAGCGCGGAGCGGGTCAGCCTCGGCGCCACCATCCCGGTCCGCGCCGGCTCCTAAGCCGCCGGCAACCAAGCATCAACCACTACCTGAAAGAGGCACGTCCCATGGACCTCACAGCAGACCTCACCGGAGCATCAGTCCTGGTCACCGGCAACGCCGTCGCCGCCCGCCGCGCGGTGCGCCGCTACCGTGCCGCCGGCGCCGTCGTCAGCACCATCGAGTGCCCGGCCCATTTCCGCACCAGCGCGATGGATGAGGTGCTGCTCGTGGCTGCCGTGGACGACGGCGATCCGGGCTGGGAGCCGTTGCGCACGGCCTGCCGGCTGCACGGAGTCTTCATGGTGTCCGAGCCCGCGGCACTGCCCGGCCGCCACGTCACCCTGGTGGGTGGCGGTCCGGGTCCGGTGGACCTGCTCACGGAGCGGGCCAAGGAGGCGCTGCGGGAGGCCGACGTCGTCTACTACGACAGGCTGGGACCGGTGGAGGGATTGACGCAGCTCGCGCCCGGAGCCCTGCTGGTGGACGTGGGCAAGACCCCCGGCCACCACAAGATCCCCCAGCACGAGATCGAGGCCATGCTGGTGTCCACGGCACGCTCCGGCGCCCGCGTGGTCCGGCTCAAGGGTGGGGATCCGTACGTCTTCGGCCGCGGCGGCGAGGAACTGGCCGCCTGTGCCGCGGCGGGGGTGCCGGTCTCGGTGGTTCCCGGGATCAGCAGTTCCATTGCCGTGCCAGGGGCTGCCGGCATTCCCGTCACGCACCGCGGCATCAGCCGCATGTTTACGGTGGTCTCCGGCCACGCCCCGCTCTCCGACAGCGAGTTGGAGCATCTGGCGGGCCTGGGCGGGACCATCGTGGTGCTGATGGGCGTGGGCACGCTGCGTGACACCGCGGCCGGGCTCGAGCGGGCCGGGATGCGGGCCGACATGCCCGCCGCCGTCATCGAACGCGGATTCCGCCCCGGCCAGCGCACCACCATCGCCACGCTGGGGACGCTGCCGGCGGCCGCGGCCCTGGCCAGCAACCCCGCGGTGCTGGTGATCGGCGAGGTGGTCTCCCTGGCCGGAACCCCCGAGCAGGCCCTGCTGGACAGCCTGGCCTCTACGCTGGAGACATCATGACAGACCACACCACTGCACCAATTGACGACGACGGCGGCACCCCGGACCGGCTCGATGCCTCCCTGGACGGCTTCCGGGTGGGTGTCACAGCACACCGCCGCTCCAAGGATCTGATCGAGGCCCTGCAGCGCCGGGGCGCAACGGTGCTGCATGCACCGGCCCTGCGGATCGCCCCGATGGTGGAGGACGAGGGCCTGGTGGCGGACACCCGCGCCATCATCGCCGCCCGGCCGGACATGCTGGTGGCCACCACCGCCTACGGGATCCGGCGCTGGTGCGAGGGTGCCGACGCCGCAGGACTGGGCGAGGACCTTTTGGACGTGCTGCAGTCCTGCAAGATCTTTGTCCGCGGCCCCAAGGCCCGCGGCGCCGTCCGCGCGGCGGGGCTGCACGACGCCGCCATCAGCTCCGATGAGACCACAGCAACGCTGGTGGACATGATGCTCACGGAGGACCTCAACGGGCTCACAGTGGCCGTGCAGCTGCACGGCTTCGTGGATGAGGACGCGTTGACCCGGCTGCGCGAGGCCGGGGCCAGGGTCCTGACGGTGGCACCGTACCGCTGGGCGGATCCGGAGCCCGCTGCCGAATCCGGCCCGTCCGGCGGCGCCCAGCGGCTCCCCGCTCTGATCGAGGCCGTCTGCAACCAGGAGCTCGACGCCGTCGTGTTCACCAGCGCTCCGGCCGTGGAAGCAGTGTTTGCCGCCGCGGAGGAGCTGGGCCTGGGTGCGGCGTTCCGGGAGGCGCTGGCCGGCCCGGTGGCCACGGCCGCCGTCGGGCCCGTCACCGCGGCCCCGCTGATCGCCGCCGGCATCACACCCCTGGTGCCCCAACGCTTCCGGATGGGGGCGCTGGTGCGGCTGGTCTGCGAGCACCTGGCCCGCAACCACGTCCAAAGCCTGGGCACCGAGGCGGGGACGGTGGAAATGCGGGGACGCTCCCTGCGGATCGACGGCGCTCCCGTCCCGCTGGCGCCGGCGCCGCTGCTGCTGATGCGCGCCCTGCTGGGGGCCGGCGGCAACGTCCTCAGCCGCCAGGACCTGACAGGGCTGCTGGATCTGGATGGATCGGCCCATGCGCTGGACATGACGGTCAGCAGGCTGCGCTCGGCCCTGCCGGACGGTTCCGTGGTGGAAACGGTGGTGAAGCGGGGGTACCGGCTCCGTGCCCGGATGCGCACTCATGTGGCACCATGAGAGCAACTATTCCTACCGGAAGGGACACCATGACCGAGCAGGCACCCATCGCCGCCTACATCGACCACACGCTGCTCAAGCCCGAGGCCAGCGAGGCCGAGATCCTGAAGGTCTGCGCAGAAGCCGCCGAGTACCATTTCAAGTCGGTCTGTGTGAACCCGGTGTGGGTCAAAACCGTCCACCGCGCCCTTCGTGGCACAGGTGTGCTGACCTGCTCCGTCATCGGCTTCCCGCTGGGCGCCACCAACACCGACGTCAAGGTCTTTGAGGCCCGCGGCGCCACCCTGGACGGTGCGGATGAGATCGACATGGTCATCAACATCGCCGCCGCCCGTGCCCTGGACAAGGGCGCGCTGGTGGAGGACATCTCCGCCGTCGCCGAGGCCGTGCACGCCGGGGACGCGATCCTGAAGGTCATCATCGAAACCTCGCTCCTGACCGACGAGGCCAAGGTCCTGGCCTGCCAGGCCGCCGTCGAGGCTGGCGCGGATTTCGTCAAGACCTCCACCGGTTTCAACGGCGGCGGCGCCACT
The DNA here is from genome assembly GCF_000482545.1 of Arthrobacter sp. 35W. Taxonomy (GTDB): domain Bacteria; phylum Actinomycetota; class Actinomycetes; order Actinomycetales; family Micrococcaceae; genus Specibacter. The sequence continues at coordinate 312,845 of NZ_KI519454.1, read as the reverse complement.
GTTGAAGACGTGGCCCTGATGCGCGCCACGGTGGGCCCGGACATCGGCGTGAAGGCCTCCGGCGGTGTGCGCTCCCTGGCGGATGCCCAGGCCATGATCGACGCCGGTGCCACCCGCATCGGTGCCAGTTCCGGCATCGCCATCGTCAATGGTGGGACGGGCAGCACTTCGTACTAAGATCAGAGGCAGAATCAGCGCCGGCGCGCCCGGCCACCCCAACAGCTCCCCCGTGAGGGGTCAGGAGGAACCATGTCCAACGGTGCGTACAAGCCGGAGAACAATCTCGCCCAGACCATCATTCTGGTCGTCATCTTCTCGGTCCTGTTCTGCGGCGGCGTTTTCGCCTTCTCCTTCCTGAGCCTGGACAATGTCTGGCCGGCAGCCATCGCCATCGGCCTGTGCTCCCTGTCCTTCATCGTGCCGATGACGTTCATGAACCGCTCGGACACGGGCCAGCAGCGCTAGCAGCACACACCAAGGCCCCGTGCCGCCGGTCGAAACCGGTGGCACGGGGCCTTTTGCATGCCCGGACACGCCAGGCTAGTCGGTGAAGATGGCCTCCAGCACGCCCTCGGCCCACTTGAGCACCTCGGCGTCGGCCAGGTCCCGGCCGCCGATCCGGGCCGTCTTGGGCTTGGGGATGAGCACTGACGCGAGCGCCGGCTTGACCATGGCGCCCGGGTACATGCGCGTCAGGCGCATCTGCTTGGATTCGGGCAGGTCCGCGGGGGCGAACTTGATGAAGTTCCCCTGCATCGCCACATCCGTCAGCCCCACCGCGCGGGCATGCACCTTGAAACGTGCGACGGCGATCAGGTTCACCACCGCTGCCGGCGGCTCGCCGTAGCGGTCCACCAGCTCCGCCAGGACCTCGTCGATCTCCTCGTGGGTGACGGCGGCGGCCAGCTTGCGGTAGGCCTCCAGGCGCAGCCGCTCCCCCGGCACGTAGTCGTGCGGCAGGTGCGCGTTGACCGGCAGCTCGATCTTCATCTCCGCCGGACGCTCCTCGGCGTCGCCGCGGTATTCGGCCACTGCCTCGCCCACCAGGCGGATGTACAGGTCGAAGCCCACGCCCTGGATGTGGCCCGACTGCTCCCCGCCCAACAGGTTGCCGGCGCCGCGGATTTCCAGGTCCTTCATGGCCAGGGCCATGCCGGCGCCGAGCTCGTTGTGCGCCGCCACGGCCTTGAGCCGCTCCAGCGCCACCTCGCCCAGGGGCTTGTCGAAGGGGTAGAAGAAGTAGGCGTAGGCCCGCTCGCGGCCTCGGCCCACGCGCCCACGCAGCTGGTGCAGCTGGGAGAGGCCGTAGTTGTCCGCCCGGTCCACAATCAGCGTGTTGGCGTTGGAGATGTCCAGGCCGGTTTCGATGATGGTGGTGCAGACCAGCACATCGAAGCGCTTCTCCCAGAAGTCCACAATGATCTGCTCCAGCTTGGACTCGCTCATCTGCCCGTGCGCCACGGCCACGCGGGCCTCGGGCACCAGCTGCTGGATGTGCGCAGCCGTCCTGTCGATGGAGGAGACCCGGTTGTGGACAAAGAACACCTGCCCCTCGCGCATCAGCTCGCGGCGGATGGCGGCGGAGGCCTGCTTGTCCGTGTAGGCGCCAACGTAGGTCAGCACCGGGTGGCGCTCCTCCGGCGGGGTGGCCAGCGTGGAGGTCTCGCGGATGCCCGTCAAGGACATCTCCAGGGTGCGCGGAATGGGCGTGGCGCTCATGGCCAGCACGTCCACATTGGTGCGCATCTTCTTCAGCGCCTCCTTGTGCTCCACGCCGAAGCGCTGCTCCTCATCCACAATCACCAGGCCCAGGTCCTTGAACGCGAAATCCTTGGACAGCAACCGGTGGGTGCCAATGATGACGTCGACGGCGCCGGTCCGCACGCCCTCGACCGTCTCCTTGGACTCCTTGGCAGTTTGAAAACGGCTCAGCGGCTTCACGCGCACCGGGAAGCCGGAGAAGCGTTCGGTGAAGGTCTCGTAGTGCTGCTGGGCCAGCAGCGTGGTGGGCACCAGCACGGCCACCTGTTTGCCGTCCTGCACCGCCTTGAACGCCGCCCGCACGGCAATCTCCGTCTTGCCATAGCCGACGTCGCCGGAGACCAGGCGGTCCATGGGGATCTCTTTCTCCATGTCCGCCTTGACCTCGTTGATGGTGGTCAGCTGGTCCGGCGTCTCCACATAGGGGAAGGCCTCCTCCAGCTCGCGCTGCCAGGGGGTGTCGGGGCTGAAGGCGTGGCCGCGGCTGGCCATGCGCGCCGAGTACAGCCGGATCAGCTCGCCGGCGATCTCCTTGACGGCCTTGCGGGCCTTGGACTTGGTGGCCGCCCAGTCCGAGCCGCCCATCTTGCTCAGCGCCGGGGCGTCGCCGCCCACATAGGCCGTGACCTGGTCCAGCTGGTCGGTCGGGACAAAGAGCCTGTCGCCCGGGGCACCGCGCTTGGACGGCGCATACTCCACCACCAGGTACTCCCGCAGCCCGACGGCGCCGCCGGCCCCCGCCCCGGCGACCTTCCGCTGGATCAGCTCAACAAACTTCCCCACGCCGTGCTGCTCGTGGACCACATAGTCCCCGGCGCGCAGCTGGAGCGGGTCGACGGCGTTGCGGCGTTTGGAGGGCATCCTGCGCATGTCCTTGGTGGAGCTCGCCGTGGAGCGGCCCAGCAGGTCCGCCTCGGTCAGCAGGCCCAGCTTGAGCCCCTCGAAGACGAAACCGCGCCCGACGGCGGCGGTGGTCACCTCGATGATCCCCGGCTCCGGCTCCTTGTCCAGCGAGTCCACCCGGGCGGCGGGGATGTTCGCCTCGTGGAAGAGCTCGGCCAGGCGCTGGGCCGGGCCGGGGCCGTCGGTGGCCACCACCACGCGCCACTGGTCCTTGACCCGGGAGCCGATGAACTCCAACATCTCCGCCACGTCCCCCTGGTAGCCGCGCGGTTCGCGGGCCGGGAGGTTGACGACGTCGATGTCGGGCAGGGTCTCGGCGTCCGCGGCGAGGGAGGTGATGGACCACCAGGCCACCCCGCCGGCCAGCGCGGTCTGGCGCGTCTGGCCCAGGGACTTGAAGCTGGCGGAGGCGAGGTCGATCCCGTGCGCGGCCAGATCCAGCGGCGCCGCACCGCCGTCGGACGCATTGGCCCAGGCGGCCTCAAGGAACTCCTCGTTGGTGGATTCCAGATCGTGGGCGCGGGCGCGCACCTTCTCCGGCTCGATCACCACGGCCACGGAGCCGGCCGGGAAGTGCGAGGTCAGCGGCACCATGGCATCCACCAGCGCCGGGGCCAGGGACTCCATGCCCTCCACGGCAATGCCGCCGGCAATCTTCTCCAGCATCGCCTCGGCGGCGGGCATGGAGCCGCGCAGTTTGGCGGCACGGCTCATCACGGAGGCGGTGATCAGGATTTCCCGGCAGGGCGGGGCGTAGAGCGTGGTGGGGTGCTTGATCTCCCCGGTGACGGAGGTCAGCGAGCGCTGGTCGGCCACGGCAAACCAGCGCATGGAATCCACCTCGTCGCCAAAGAACTCCACCCGGATGGGGTGGTCGTCGGTGGGCGGGAAGACGTCGATGATGCCGCCGCGGACGGCAAACTCGCCGCGGTGCGTGACCATGTCCACGCGGGCGTAGGCGGCGTCGGAGAGCCGCCGGACCAGCTCGGTGAAGGGGACCTCATCGCCCACCTTGACCTCCACCGGCGCCAGCTCGCCCAGCCCGGCCACCAGCGGCTGGAGCACGGCGCGGACGGGCGCGACGACGATGGCCAGGGGCGTGCCGGCGTCGTACTCTTCGGGGTGGCTGAGCCGGCGGAGCACCGCCAGGCGGCGCCCCACGGTGTCCGATCGCGGCGAGAGCCGCTCATGCGGCAGGGTCTCCCAGCTCGGGAACTCGACCACGGCGTCCGCCGGCAGATAGGCGCGCAGGGCGGCGGCCAGATCCTCCGCCTCCCGGCCCGTGGCCGTCACGGCCAGCACCACGCCCTGCTGCCCGCCAGCACCCGCACCCGCCGCGGCCAGTCCCTCGGCCACTTCGGCCAGCAGCACGGGGCGCAGGCCCGCCGGCGCACCGAACTGCAGGTCCTCGCTGCGCTCGGCGGCGTCCACCGCGGCATGGCGGCGGACCCGGGCAAAGGTCGGGTCCGCGGCAAGGGCTGTGCGCAGTCCATCTAGGCTCATCGGTGGCTCTCTCCTGGCGGGATCTGCCGTCCGGGACGGCGTGAAAACAGCACGAAAGCCCGAAGTTCTGATGTGAACCCCGGGATGTCCCCAGCCTACCCCGCCCGGCTGACATGGCCCCGGGCGTGTCCTGGGCTCCCAGCATCGCCCGGTATCCTAGGACCTGCCCAAACACATGCAATACCGGCCGGACCCCCGGCCACACTGGAGGAACCATGGCGCTGAGCGCATCGACCACCCTGCCCGCAACCGCCCAGCGGGTGACCGATGTCTTCACCAACGAGGACTTCATCCGCCACACCAGCCAGACCGTGGGCGGGGATCTGATGTCCTTCGAGGTCAGCGGCCCCACCACCGCCGCGTTCAGCACCACGACCGTTCGCACCCTGCCCACCGACCGCCTGCCGGACATCGCCCGCAAGGTGGTGGGCGCCACCCTGACGGTGACGCAGCTGGAAGAGTGGAGCGCCCCGGAGGCCGATGGCTCCCGCCAGGCCACCGTGAAGCTCACCGTTGCCGGTGCCCCGCTGGAGGTCGCCGCCACGCAGCGGATTGTCGCCGACGGCGAGAACAGCCGGGTGGAGCTCTCCGGTGACGTGAAGTCCTCCATCCCGTTCCTGGGCGCCAAGATCGCCTCCGCCGCCGAGCCGATGATCGGCAAGGCCCTGAACCTGCAGGCCACGCTGGCCAAGAGCTGGTTGGAAGAGCACCCGGCCTGACACACCCGGCCGTTCACGTACACGATCCGCACACCATTACTGGAGTTTCCATGCAGCTGCCCACCGCCCTGTCCGCCATCCTGATCCTGGCCGGCCTCTGGTCCCTGATCGTCTGGCCGCCCTTCCTGCGCCGCGTCCTGAAGGATCCGCGCGCCAAGGATGCCTCGGGCAAGGCCACGCGCTTCCTGATGGTCCACTTCATGCTGGTGAGCATCTCGATGATCCTGGGCCTGGCCACAGCCGTGATCGGAGTCCGCTCGCTGATCGGCTGAAAGCCACCATTCATGCCCCGTGGCCGGCACCCTTGAGGGTGCCGGCCACGGGGCATTTTTGGGTTAAGTGCCGACGACGACGCCGGGCCAAAAGCAGGTAGTGACCACTCTGTTTAGGGTGGGCGGCGAGGCCTACCTTGTGCCCATGAGACGTAATATTTGGCAAGCAATCCACAACTTCATCGAGCGGAACATCGTCGCCGACGACCCCCAGCCGGCCCGGTCCCCGCTGGATGCATTGGACCTCCCACGTCTACCTTTTGGGCCCTAGCCAAGCGAACAGAATATGACCATTTGATGTCCGATTTGTTGCCCCCAAAACACACTCTGCGAAACACTTCTGTCTATGACGTCAAGTAACTCGACAGCAAAGCTAAAAGTTGTAGACTCCGGGTGACCGTTCAGTTTTTTGCAAGGGGACAACAATGCAAGCTGGTACAAACTTCAGACAACGAGACGCCACCCGAGAGACCCGCCGACGCCGGAGAATGGTCGTCATCTACATCGGTTTGTTCGCGCTGGCCATCGTCTCATTCTCCGTCGCCGGGTACGCCCTGATGAAGTAGTTCTGGCCGCATGATGTGCTGCCGAATGCGTTGAGCATCGACCTTGCCCGGGGTCGACGGAACTGGAGCTCCCACCAATTCCATGCAGTACGAGTCGCTGCTTGCGTCCGTATCCGCATGACGTCGTTCCCTTGCAAATTCCTGCGCATCGGGAAATCCTCCGGCCTATGGCGGCAACTAGGGGGCCTCGTCCCAAGGGACACGGCAAGCTGGTATGAGGGCTCCGTCACGAGGGGAATCTAACCCGTCGAGACACAATCAAACTTCTTTACTGCTTTCGCAGTGGCAGTCCGCGCGGTCGTAGATACTTTGTTCATGATTGAGCCCCAAGCCATCTACCAGTCGGTCGTTGCGCGTCGTTTGCAGTGGGACAACCTTTTGTGGCAAGTCCCTATACTTTCGCTGACGGCTCAGGCGTTCTTGTTCACGATCGCCCTTGGCGCTGATACGTCGCGGGTATCACGCACCGTGGCAGCCGTACTATCGATAGTCGTCACGGTTCTGTGCGTAACGCTTATGGCCCGACATAGACAGGCTGAGCTGGCTGATGCCCACTGGCTTGAGGAGTTCGAAAAATCGTACCCTCCGGAGCTTCGCATCCACGGGACCCCATTTGTTCAGCGCAGGGAAGCCGTTCGGATCAAGCTTCTGGACAAACTGGTCGTTCCGTTGTGGCCCGGCTATCGGACGTGGACTTGGGGTCTTATCATCTTTGGCCTAGGCAGCGTAGTAGTTGTGATTATGACTTGGATGGATCCGAGTCCTCTGAGTCGGTAGAGCGCCCTACCCAAATCATGACCGTCACGCCGCGACAGCCGCGTTCGTCATGGGATGGTTGGGACACTTAACCGGTATTATCGGCCCTTGCGCGCCCGTCCCGAATACACGCTCAGGTGGCTTGCCAGTAAACTCGGGCGGGGGGCATATACGAGGTGCCCAGTTACCTTCAGGAGTTTCTGTGCCTTCGATCTTGGACACGCAAACATTCACGGAATTCAAGCGCGCACGCTACTTCCCAGCCCTCGATGGACTTCGGGCTGTAAGCATCCTGCTCGTGCTGGTCTTTCACACACACGATAGGCTTTGGGATCCGCTAAACGGTTATCTCGGCGTGACGATCTTTTTCGTGATCTCCGGCTTCCTAATCACAACGCTCCTGCTGCGCGAGGAGGAGCGTGACGGGCGGGCCTCTATCTGGCGCTTCTACGTCCGCAGGGCGTTCCGAATCTTCCCCTTGTACTATTTGTCTCTGATTGCCGTTTCCGTGCTGGTTCTTGGCTTTGGCATGGGTTCCCACCCTGAAAATTACCCGGGGCGACTGCCACTCCTGGCCACTTACAACGGTGAATTTGCCGGCAGCGGAACGTTCAGCCACAGCTGGTCTCTGGGAATCGAAGAGAAGTTCTACCTTGTGTGGCCCTTCCTGGGCTTCGCATTGGCGGCGTTTATGCGGAAACGCCTACTCATCGCGAGCGTTCTGCTGGTCAGTTCGATGGCGAGCACACCGTTTGTGGGGTGGAATTACTTTGCTATCTATATCCCCATACTGGCGGGCGTTGTCTTGGCCATCCTGATGAACCAGGAGAAGACCTTCAACATCGTGCGACAGCTTGCACGGCCAGTACCCGGAACGCTGATCCTAGCTGGTACAACTGCGGCATTGCTGATGAATGATGACGTGACGTATGTCCATGTACCGTTCTCCATTCTTGCCGCACTCAGCCTGCCGCTCGCCCTGATTGGCCCTCGTTTCATCGGGAACGCCCTGTCATGGAAGCCGCTCCGTTACGTTGGAACACGCGCGTATGGCATCTACCTTTTCCACCCCATGCTTCTGGACATTGTTGACCGCGTCCTGCCCATGAACGAGGACTACCCGCTCTTGTCTTTGGCCCGGGTTGTGTTGCTTTTGGGCAGCTCCTTGGCCGTGGCCGAAGTGCTCTTCCGCCTCTTCGAGAATCCACTGATCAAAGTTGGGCGCAGGCTCACCAAAAAAGAGCCGGCACGGAGACGCTCGGACACTGTCGGGGTCAGCGCATAAATCTCTTTCCTGAACTCATTCCAGCCGAACTTCACCTAACAAAAAACTAGAAGTTGCACCGGGGGCAGCGCCGCGTTTGAGGCGCTGCCCCCGGTGCAATGACATATCCACCTGTCTACTGTCGCCTACGTCACCATCGTTGGATAGACGGCCAGCCAGAAGAAGGTCCCAGCCTCATACTTTCCTGCCGTTACTCGGAGCGCGGCACCAGGACTGATGGCAACGCGGGTCTTCCCGGCAATGTTGTTGAACGTCTGCCCTCCGGCAGTATTGAGGGTTACGGCGGCAGCGCCGACATTGAATATCTCGTAGACGGCGCCGATCATGGATACCGCCCATGTGGTGTCGGCGATAGTTGGCAAATTCCACGTCTGCGCCGTCCCGCCGGCGAATACCCACGCTCCCACATTTGCCCCTGAGAGCGTGATGCTGTTGTCACGTGGCGTGACGCGCTGTCCCAGGCCAGCATTCGGATAGAGAAATCCCAAGCTACGAGTATGGATGTCGCCACCCACACCGTTGTTTTGACCTCCACCAATGGCCATGACACGATTTCCGCCAGCAGCTGCGCTCTCATCAATCCAGGCACCCGCCAGCCCCCGCTGGTACGTTGCTTTTCGGGCCCCAAAATAGGTGCTTGCTGTGGATGCCCCATCGAAGTCGGTGTTGCCCGAGTGGAAAGAATAGTACTCATTCCGAGCAGAGTCCCTTGCCATGATCGAGAGGTGCATTGTTCCGGGCAGCTCAGAAATCTCGATGTGGTTGTAGTAGCAGCCCTCAGTGTAGAGCGCGGCCGTGGCGGAACCTTCCACATCTACGTGCTTGAAACGTGAATTCTGCACCCTGGCACCGGAATTGCGCCGCGTGATCTCCATGTTCGGAAACCCGTAGGTTTCCAGCGTCAGCGTGATGCCAGCTGTCGCAGAAATAGGTGACGATACCCTGTCATTGGCCAGAGTGATCGTGTTACCAACCACGGACGCGACGATGTATCCCTGGCCCGCCACGAAGCCGGCACCTGTAGCGGTGAAAACGACTGGCATTCCCGGCAGGAACTCCGCGCCGCTGGGTACGGTGATTGCCCTGCTCCCGTTGGTAAAGGTTGCCGTGGTGGACAGTATCGTCCGGCTCATGGCATTGCACTGGATGCAGGACACATTGAGCTGATTCAGCATTGAGGCAACTCCGCCAGCCTCGAACACGATGCCTCTGCACAGACGTCGGTTGCGCCCGTCGCGGGGAGGCATGTTGAAAAGGTTCACTATGTCCGAGTTGCCGGGCATCATGGTCAAGCCTGGCAGGAGCGCCCCATAGTATTGCCCGTTCTGGCAGAGCGTCGTTCGGATATTGTCAATGTCCAAGTGCTGGAAGTTCGCAAGGAACACCCCCCAGCCAGAGCAATTCTTGGCGTAGACGTTCCGAACCTCTCCCCACACCATGCCCATGGTGTTCACGGCACCGACCCGGACCCCGTCAACAAACCCATCGAGCCCGATGTTGATGATGCCTGCACTGCTGATAGCGGTGTTCTCGATGTCAGAGGGCACGGATGCAAGGTCCGTTTTGTTCCCTTCGAAGGCATTGAAAGCTCCATTGCCCACAAGGACCGTGCCACTGACGTAGTTCCATTCCATGTCCCCGAGGTATATGAGATTCGTCGGGTTAACCGGGGCTAATACTGGTTCCACGCCCCAATACTTCACCCCAGCGAGAATTGGCAGGCTCTGCGTCATGGTGAACGTGTGCCCCGGGAACTTGACGATGCCGCCACCGGCGTCATGCGCGGCCTGAGCTTTGGCAATAATCTGTGCTGTGGTGTCGGATTCGAGGACACCCCCCACGCGGTCATAGGTGGCCTTAACTACCCTCTGTCCGGGATCCTGAAAACAAGGCAAAGGCAAGCCCGCATCTCACACCCGGTAGACTAGACCTTGGTGTGCCGGGAAGTCTGGTCGGCGATGGCAATGGTTGTACCCTCCACAAGCCCTTGAATCGAGCCGCCCCAATGACTACACCCTCACCCCGCCCCCGCATTCTGCGCCGGGGCACCTACCTGGAATTCACCCGCGTCACCGAGATCCTGCGCAAGGAAACCGTTGGTGGGGCCCTTCTTCTGGCGGCCACCGTCGTGGCCCTGATCTGGGCCAACTCCCCCGCCTCGGAAAGCTACTTTGCCCTACGGGACTTCAAGCTGGGTCCCGAGGCTCTACATCTGAACCTCAGCCTGGGCGGCTGGGCGGCCGACGGCCTGCTGGCCATCTTCTTCTTCGTAGCGGGGCTGGAACTCAAGCGCGAATTCGTCGCCGGCGATCTGCGCAACCCGAGCCGGGCGGTGGTGCCGGTGGCCGCTGCGGTAGGCGGCGTCGTGCTGCCTGCGGTGATCTACGTGCTCTTCAATCTCTCCGCCGGTGGCGATGCCCTGCGCGGCTGGGCCATCCCCACAGCCACGGACATCGCCTTTGCCCTGGCCGTCCTGGCCGTGATCGGCAGCCACCTGCCCTCGGCCCTGCGCACCTTCCTGCTCACCTTGGCCGTGGTGGATGACCTGATTGCCATTGCCATCATCGCCATCTTCTACCCGGGCGAGCTCCACCTGGAGCTCTTCGCACTCGCCCTGCTGCCGCTGGCCATCTTCACCATGCTGGTCCAGAAGCGCATCCGCAGCTGGTACCTGCTGCTGCCTCTGGCCTTCGCGGTGTGGGCGCTGGTGCACGCCTCCGGCATCCACGCCACAGTGGCCGGTGTGCTGCTCGGTTTCGCCGTGCCGGTGCTGCGCCGCGACCGCACCCCCGAGAACGGCCCGGGGTTGGCCGAACGCTTCGAACACCGCTTCCGGCCCATCTCCGCCGGCGTTGCCGTGCCGCTCTTTGCCTTCTTTTCCGCCGGTGTCGCCCTGGGCGGTGGAGCCGGGCTGATGGCCGCCTTCAATGACTCCGTGGCCATCGGGATCGTGGTGGCCCTGATTGCGGGCAAGGCACTGGGCGTTTTCGGTGCAACCTTCCTGGTCACCAAGACAACCCGGGCCACGCTGGATGCCGGGCTGGCCTGGATCGACGTCGCCGGCCTGGCCCTGCTGGCGGGCGTCGGATTCACCGTCTCCCTGCTGATCAGCGAACTTGCCTTCGGTGAGGGAAGCGCGCACAACGACCACGCCAAGGTGGCCATTCTGGCCGGTTCGCTGCTGTCGGCCCTGCTGGCCACGGTGGTGCTGCGGGCGCGCAACCGCCGCTACCGGGCCATCGAGGCAGCCGAGCAGCGGGACGACGACGGCGACGGCGTCCCGGACGTCTACCAGAGCGACCGGCCCTAAGTTACGGCAGCATCCGTTTGCTGAGGAGAGCTGTCATGGCTGCAGCCGCCACCGGCCGGCTGAAGTAGTAGCCCTGGCCCAGGCGGCAGCCGAGCAGGCGGAGCTCCTCTGCCTGCTCGGCCGTTTCGATCCCCTCCGCGACAACGTCCAGCTTTGCGGCCTTGATCAGCATCAGGATGGCCGCCACAAACTCGCGCTGCTGGGGGTCCACGGCCACGTCCTTGATCAACGACATGTCGATTTTGGCCGTGTCCACGGGAAGATTGCGCAGGTAGCTGATGGAGGAATAGCCTGTCCCGAAATCATCGATCTCCAACCCCACGCCAACATTGCGCAGTGAATCAAGGATGCGTGAGGACCGCACCGACGCCGTCACCACGGCATTCTCGGTGATCTCCAGGGCCAGCCGGGTGGGTGACACGTTGTGTTCGCGCAACAGGCTCCGGAGCTCGGGCACCAATTCACCCCGCTGCAGCTCCCCCGGCGACAGGTTCACGTGCAGTTTGAAATCGGGCATGGCCTCCACCAGCGGGGCCCATTGGCGCAGCTGGGCGATGCCCTCCCCCAGAACCCACTGGCCCAGGGAAACCAAAAGCCCGCCCTCTTCGGCGGCGGGCAGGAAAACTCCTGGCTGCAGCTGGCCCCACCGCGGGTGGTCCCAGCGGACCAGGGCCTCGGCACCGACAATCAGGCCGGCCTCCAGCTCCACCACCGGTTGGTAATGCAGCTCCAGACCACCGTTGTCGATGGCGTGGCGCAGCTCGGCAATCATTTGGACCCGCTGGGAGGCAATTTCCAGCATGGTGGGGACAAACACCTCGATCCGGCCCTGCGCCTTGTCTGCGGCGTAGTCCATGGCCAGCATGGCATCCCTGATCTGGTCCTCGGCGTCCAAATCGTCGTCAGCAAGGCGGATGCCAATGCAGGCGTCGAGCCACAGCCGATTGGTGCCCACCTCGATGCTCTGGCGCATTCGTTCCAAGGTCTTCACGGCCAGCAGGAAGGCCGCCTCAGGATCGCGGTTGCCCAGAAGGATGGCGAACTCGGAATTGCTCAGACGCGCAATCAGATCCTTCTCGGTGGTGAGTTCCGACAGCATGTCTGCCGCGGCAATCAGCACCGAATCCCCCTGGGCCCGCCCCAGCTTCTCGTTGCCCAGCTTCAACCCGCTGAGCCCAACTACCAATAGGGCAGGGCCGGGCGCACCACCTTCGGGGTCGGATGTGGCCCCAGCGATTGCTGCAACCAGTGCCTGCCGGTTCCGGACTCCAGTCAGCATGTCCGCACCGGACAGGAGGTCCACTTCAGCCCGTGACCTGTCCAGTTCTGCCTGCAGCCGGGCATAGTGGTTCTCGGCAGTTACGCGCCGGGATTCCAAGCGGCGGGCCAGCCCATCTAGGGACAAGGCCAAGTCGTCCATGGTCTTGCCGTCGGCAGGCTGCACCGGGGCCGCGAACCGAATCGAAAAGTCCCCCTCGGCCATGCGCGCAACGGCCTGGCTCAGGTCCTCGCCTTCTTCCATTACCGACCACCGATCGACTTGATTCTGGGAGCTTCTTCCGAGACGGCGTCGTCGACGCCGGACTTTTCCTGGGCACGCCGTTCCGTCTTGCGACGGTACATGTCCCTGTCGGCCGCGTTGACCAACTCTTCGATGCCGCCATCGCCTGGGGTCGAGCAGGCCAGGCCTACGCTGGCACTGGGCTTGAGCCAATGGTCGGACAGCAGCAGCGGAGCCGCGATTTCCGCTTCAACCCGTTGGCGGATCTTCTCGGCGTCGCTAGGACCGGCAATGGAGCTCAGGATCACGACGAATTCATCGCCGCCCACGCGGGCCACGATGTCGTCTTCCCGCAACAGCTTCCGCACTCGTTGGGAGAGCACCGTCAACAGCTGGTTGCCGGCATCGTGTCCAAGGGTGTCGTTGACCCCCTTCATGCCATCCACGTCGATGTAGAGGATGGCCAGCCGGTGGAAGTCGCTGTGCCTGGCGGCGGCCGCCGCCAGCGCGTCCAGGAAGGCCCGGTAGTTCAACAGGCCGGTGAGTTCATCCGTGGCTGCCTGGATTTCCAATTCCGCCATGCCGTGGTTGACCCGCAAGGTGGCACTGGCCATGTGGGCCAAGCCCTGGAGTATTTGTTCCTCCAGCAGGGTGAACGACTCCAAGGTGCTGGTCCGTGTGATGACAATGTATTCCCCGTGGCCGTCGGGAAACTCGATGGGTGACCCCAGCTGGCCGGTGCGGGGCGGATCATCCTGGATCACCACAGCCTCGCCGGGGATCGCCACGGAAGTGAAGGTGCGCAGTCGTTCCGCGGGGGCGGGCGCCTCGCGCCAGGGCAGATCCTTTGCGGCATCCAACACGACGTTGAGTTTGAGCCGGGTCTGCCGCAAGGTGCTGCGCAGGGTGAAGATGTGGACCAGCAGGCAGATCATGATCAGGTAGGTCACGCTGCCCGCGGAGAGGTCGGTTCCGGGGATCTGCACGCCACGGGTGCTGAAGTTGTAGGCCCCCAGGCTCAGCAGCGAGAAGGCGACGTTGATGAACCACAGCGTAGCCATGCGTGACCACCTGATGGGGCTGACCCACGGAGCACCCTCCCGGCGGGGTCCCAGGGCGGTGTTGATTTGACTCAACACGACATAGACCAGGATGTACGCGGTGATGCCGCCCACCAGACCGACGGACTCCCCCACTGCCGTCTCCGGGAAACTCTCCACGGTGGCCAAGAAGGCCACCACGGCCAACCCTTCGACGCCCGTCCACAGGGCTGTCGACTTGAGTGGGCGGCGCAGGATCATTTGGTAGGCAATGGAGATCAGCGTCCACATTGCCAGGGTCAGCACCGGGCTGTGGCCGTAGTTCATGAACGCCAAGACGGAGACTGCCACACCCAGATGGACGGCATTGCCGCCCGCGTTCATCTGGATCAGAAACGGCGAGACGGTGAGCAGGGCGCCCAGTCCCAGGAGCAGGCTGGCCCACGCTGCAAAGAGATCCTGCCACTGGGCAGCCACCGCCCACAGGCCGGCGCCCACCCCGAGCACCACCACAAGGGTGATGAAGGCCTGGTGCCACACGGTGCGCGGGCGCTGCCAGGCCGGGGCCGGGTCGGCCAACGGCGGTGCCCAATTCCGCACCATGCTCATCTGCGATGCCTCACTACGCACTCATCCTCCACACGGTCGCCGGCCTGGGTGCCGATTTGATTCCTGACGTCTACTTGGCTGCCTTGTCGGCAAGGATCTTGGACATCTCGTCATTGGAGAGCTTCAACCAGGCCGAATCGGTGGCACCTTGCAGTGCCGCCTCCGGGCTCTGGGCCTGGACCCACCATTTGGCTTCAAAGACGTGCCCTTCGAGCATTGCCCGGTCCCCCTTCAGGTAGACAGTCGTGGGCGACCATTCCGGGTAGGTTCCGGCAGGAACCACCACATCGGGCCTGGGCTTGTCCCCCGGCAGGACCGGGCCGATGAGCTTCCATGGAGTTTGGGCCCCTTCGTGGAGCGGATCATTGGGCACATCGCCCTTGGTCCACCACTTGGCCTCGTAAACGTTGCCCTGCCAGACAATCCGGTCGGATTGCACGTACGTGGCCAGATCCGACCAGACCGGGTAGGGGCTCGTTGCGGGATCGTCCACCACCGCCGTGGCCGTGGCCGTGTTGGAGGATACGGCCGAGGAGGGCGGCGCTGCTGCGATGAACTGCATGCCACCGCCCAGAACCTGGGCAAAGCTGGCTTCGCCCTGCGCCACACCGCTGCAGGCGTCGGAGACCACCGTCAGGTTGGGGTAGTTGGGGCTGCATTCGGCGTCACGGTTCAGTGACCACATGGACATCCGGCCGATGCCCTTTTCCTGGGCAAAGGAGCTCAGCCCGTGGGCGTCGGCCACGGTGAAGACATCGGCCACCACATCGTTCTGGCCGATCATGGGCGTCAGCCCCACCTTGCGCCACAGCGTCTGTGCGCCAAGATCCTGGTGGGCGGCCGCGTAGACGGTCGCCAGCTGCGCGTGGGTGGACTCCGCAGCCGCGATCGAGGCCTGGAGCATGGACTGGCCGCCTACCCGGCTGGCGCCGTAGTCCATGGTCATGATGTTGACACCGGCCAAATCCACACCGGCGGCCAGCATCTGCCCCACGGCGGCGGTGCCGTCCGCGGTGAGCCCGTGGGGTGCCACGGGAAGCGTGAGCCAGACGGCCAGGTCCTTCCCCTTGGCGTGGCGGTCCTGCTGGAGGGCCGCGATGGCCTTGGCCTGGCGTGCGACGGCGGTCTTGTCCGCCAGGGCGGTTCCCTCCACGTCCAGGTCGATCATGGCCAGGTCATAGCGTTCCACCACTGTGGCATAGGCCTTCTGCAGTCTGCGGTCGTCGGTGCAAACGCTGGCCAGTTCGTGGTTTATCAGGCCGCCGAAGGAAACGGCGATGTTTCCGCCCACCTGGCGCAGACGGGCGATCCGGCGGTCCAGATCCAAATCGGAGGCGGCTGCATCCAGGCTGTAGGCGGCGCCCCAGGAGGGCTGGCAGCTGTCTTTGGCATCGGCCACGATGAAGGACAGGACCACCGATTTGTTGTCATCGCTTGCAGGCTGTTCGAAGGCATATCGGGGGGTCGCCGTCACATCCACGTACCCGGCAAAGCTCGACGGCGAGGCTGCCGCCGCCTGAACGTCCTGGTAGGTCCGCCATCCGGCCACACCGGCCGTTGCCAACAGCGCCACGCCCACGAGCAGGACAGTGAGCCGGATCCATGACAACTTTCGTCCGGGAAAGCGCTTCGACATATGGCCCCTTTTTTTAGTGCGACCGGCACAACCAATGGTTTAGCATGCCATCGATTACTATAAGGGCAATCGGCGGGCGCTCCAGATTGTGGCAGGCGGAATATTCCATCGATTGTCGGGTCACTGGGGCCCGTTTTACAGGCAGTGGGGAATGATGACGGACCAGTTGGTTGAATCGCCTGACATATTGGGAGATGCGAAGGAGCATCCAGATAGCAGCATCCAGGCTGCGGCACGTAGGCGGCAGTGGGGCTCGGAACGGCGGTCTGAGCCTCTGGCCATCGTCCACCCCACGCCCTCCCCCCGGAAAATCATGCTTGGCCGGCTGGCAATTTTGGTCACGGTGTCCGCGTGGATTTTTTACGTCATTTCAACCATCATCAAGCAATTAGTGGACAATCCTAACTCAGGGTTCCGCTTTACCTTCGAGACGTTTTCCTACCTCACCGTCGTAACATTCCTGACTTTCTCGGCCCTGATGTACCTCCTCGCACGGCAGGGGGCGCTCCACCGCTTCAAGGAACACCGCCGCGTCCCCCGGGGCGAGCTGGATGGCCACTTTGCCGACTGCAACGAGGCCATCACGGTGTTGGTCCCCTCCTATGCCGAGGAACCCCATGTAGTCCGCGCCACGCTGTGGTCTGCTGCGCTGCAGGAATTCCCCGATCTGCGTGTAGTGCTCCTGCTGGATGATCCGCCCTTCCCCACGGACCCGGACGTGCTGCAGCGGCTGGAGGATACCCGGGCCCTGGCCGGACAAATCTCCAGCGCTTTGGCGGTACCCGCGGCCCGCGCCAACGCGGCGCTGGCAGCATTTGAGGCGCGCCAAGGACAGCCAGAGGACCTCGATGCCGCCGTCGAGCTTTCTGCGTTGATCGCGGAATACGAAGCCGCTGTCGACTGGCTTGAGGCCATGGCCGAGGCCGAAGCCGTTGAAGACCACGTGGATGAGTTCTTCGTGGACTTGGTGATCATGGGCCTGGCCCGTGAACTGCGGCTGGTGCTGCTGGCCCTGAACGCCGCCCAGGCCCAGAACACAGCGCCCAACCCCGAGCGGATGAAACAGCTCTACCTCCGCCTGACCTGGGTCTTCAACGCCACCACAGGCACCTTTGAGCGCAAGCGGTATGCCAGCCTGTCGCACGAGGCCAACAAGGCCATGAACCTCAACGCCTACATCTCGTTGATGGGCAAGCGTTGGAATCGGGAGGAAACGGCCGGCAATGTGGTGCTCCGCCCGGCCGTGCAGCCTCGCGAGGATGATCTGGTGGTGCCGGACAGCACCTACCTGCTGACCCTGGACGCGGACTCCCTGCTGCTGCGCGACTATTGCCTGCGGCTGGTCTACTTCCTCGAATCTGCCGGCAACGAGCGTGTGGCCGTGACCCAGACGCCGTATTCATCATTCCGCGGCGCACCCACACGCATCGAGCGCATCGCCGGCGCCACCACCGACATCCAGCACATCCTGCACCAGGGAATGACCTACTACGGGGCCACCTTCTGGGTGGGGGCCAATGCGATCATCCGCAAGCGTGCCCTGGAGGACATTGTCGAAGTTGAGTCGGTTGGCGGTTTTGAGGTCCGCACCTACATCCAGGACAGAACCGTCATTGAGGATACGGAATCCAGCATTGACCTCGGCACACACGGATGGACGCTGAGCAACTACCCCGAGCGGCTGAGCTACAGCGCCACCCCACCGGACTTTGGCTCCTTGGTCGTGCAGCGGCGCCGGTGGGCAAATGGTGGGCTGTTGATTCTGCCCAAATTGTGGAACCAGCTCTCGCACCGGCGCAGCAAGCGGGAACGGATCCTCTTCCGCGAGGTGCTCCTTCGGGTGAACTACATGGCGTCCATTACCTGGGCCAGCATCGGCCTGCTGTTCCTGTTGGCCTACCCCTACGACAGCCGTCTGCTCAGCCCCGCCGTCTTTGTCGCGGCCCTGCCCTACTTCCTCTGCATGGGCAGCGACCTCCGCGATTGCGGCCACCGCTTCAGCGACATCTTCCGTATCTACGGCTTCAACCTGATCCTGCTGCCGGTCAACCTTGCCGGTGTGCTGAAATCGCTGCAGCAGGGCCTGACGGGTGACAAGATTCCCTTTGTCCGCACGCCCAAGGTCAAAAACCGGACTGCAGCGCCGGCCATCTACGTGTTGATCCCGTATGCCATCGTGGTGTTTTCAGTCCTCACGCTCTGGCGGGATACCCAGCAGGGAAACTGGGGCAACGTCGCCTTCGCCACGCTGAATGCGGTCCTGGCCGCGGGCTGCATCCGCGCGTACATCGGTCTGCGAAACTCCGCCGTGGATGTCTTCCTGGGCGCCCTGAACTGGCTCTATGTGAAGCCGAAGTCGAAGGTGGAGGCAGTGTCCGTGGTAGTGCCCAAGACCGCCGAGGAAGTGGATTGGGAATCGATCCTCTACCACGGCGACCGCCGGCTCAACCGGGATCTCCGCGGCGGCACAGACCGCCGCCGTCGGATCTCCCTGCGTTGAACCTAATTGGCTACTGCTAGACCCGGTTCGCCGGCGTCCGGACACTGTCCAGCCACTCGTTAAGTGCCGGACCCAAATCCTCGCGCTCGGAGGCGATGGTGAAAACGGCCTTCAGGTAGCTGAGCTTGTCCCCGGTATCAAACCGGCGGCCGCGGAAGATCACACCGAACACACCGGAGCCTTCGCCCTCGGCCGTGGCCAGCGTCTGCAGTGCGTCCGTGAGCTGGATTTCGCCGCCGCGTCCTGCGGGGGTTTCCGCCAGCACGTCAAAGACCCGGGGGTGAAGCACGTAGCGGCCAATGACGGCCAGGTTGGACGGCGCCTCATCCACGGCGGGCTTCTCCACCAACCCGTGGATGCGCACAAAGCCGCCATCCGCCTGGGGAACTACATCTGCGCAGCCGTAGGAGCTGATCTGGGACGGTTCCACCTCCATCAGCGCCACAACCGAACCGCCGGTCTCAGCCTGGACGCGGGCCATCTCCTGCAGTACTTCATCCTGCTCATCAATCAAGTCGTCACCCAGCAGCACGGCGAACGGCTCATTGCCTACGTGGCTCTGGGCCCGGAGCACGGCGTGCCCCAGACCCTTGGGGTCGCCTTGGCGCACATAGTGGATGTCCGCCAGCGAGGAGGCCTCCCGGACAGCGGCCAGCCGCGTGTGGTCACCCTTGGCCTCAAGGGCCTGCTCAATGAAGGGCACGCGGTCAAAATGATCTTCCAAGGCACGCTTGTTGCGGCCGGTGATCATTAGTACGTCCGAGATGCCCGCGCGGACGGCCTCTTCCACCACATATTGGATGGCCGGCTTGTCCACTACAGGCAGCATCTCCTTGGGCATGGCCTTGGTGGCCGGTAGGAATCGCGTGCCCAACCCTGCTACTGGAATGACTGCCTTGCGCATAGGTTCCCCCTGGTGAAAAACGTTGATAGTTCTCCGATGGTAATGCGTTGCCGGACGCCCCTGAATTTTTGGACGGTAATAATTGCGTCAACCACTAGGCTCTAAAGGTGCCCAAGGAACCCACCAGCCGCAGTCGAGCATTTATCTACCAACCGGCTGTCTGGCTGCTCGGCGGCTACGCTATTGCGCTTGATCTCATCGCCTTTTGGCCTTCTCCGGTGGACCAGCCGGCCTCCGGCACGCTCTCAGAAGTCCTTGCGTCCCTTCATCATGCAGGGCTCCCTAGGTGGATCAACTACAGCTTCATCGAAGGGATGGCCAATGTTCTTTTGTTCATTCCTCTGGGTTTGCTTGTAGCTTGGTTGCTACCACGCAGCCGCTGGTGGAAGGCGGCCTTTGTCGGTCTTGTAACGTCAAATGTCATCGAAATGTGCCAACTGCTTTTTCTTGGTGGCAGGGTGGCGTCGGTTCGAGACATCATGGTCAACACTGTTGGGGCGTTGCTTGGTGCTGGCGCCGTAGCTCTATATCGTTACCGGGCTGAGCTGAACAATCGGATCCGAACTGCCCTAGGCTCGATTCATGACCGCTAATGCACCGTTCCGGATCCTGATCGTCTGTACAGGAAACATCTGCCGTTCCCCCATGGCGGAGCGGCTCTTGGGAGCTGGTATGGAAAATCTGGCGCCCGGTCAATTCTCTGTCACTAGTGCAGGCACTCAAGCCATGGTGGATTGGAATATGGCTCCCCAGGTTCAGGGACTGCTCCGTGTGTTTGGCGCTGATCCCGAGCACTTTTCGGCGAGGCTTATGACTCCGCAGATCCTCAAGGGCCAGGATCTGGTGCTGACCATGACTCGTGAGCACCGCAGCAGAGTTGTGGAAATGGCACCTTCATTACTCCTTAAGACTTTTACCCTTCGCGAGTTCGCCAGGCTGCTACCGAGTGTCCAGGTGGATGCTTCATCGCCTGCAGAGCGGTGGAAGGCCGCCCTTCGGCCTGCGGCCCGCCTGCGTTCGCAAACTCTCGGAGACCCAACTGACGACGACGTGATTGATCCGTACAAGCGCGGCGATGCGACTTACCAAGAGATGTCCCACCAGCTGACACCGGCAGTCCGGTCACTTCTATCTTGGGAAGCCAAATCACACGCTGCCCGCAACGGCATGTGACTTCACCGAAACAAGCCGGTGCGTTTGCGGCGGCTACAATTGTGAGAAATGGCGTGTCGGGCTCGGATCTGGGGACCTCCCTGAACCACCGTCGCAATAGCACTAACACGGGGGAACCTGCTCTTGGAAGTACGCGAATACCTACGCATTCTGCGTCGTAATTGGATCATTATCGTGGCGCTGTGCATGGTTGGCCTTCTGGGAGCGGGTGCGGCTTCCGTGCTCAGCAAACCCGTTTACACGGCCGAAACCAAGCTTTTCGTAGCCACCCAAACGTCCGGTACCGCCCAGGATCTAAATCTGGGCAACACCTTTATTCAGGCCAGGGTTGCATCGTACGTACAGACTGCAACTACGCCAACCGTGCTGCAACCAGTGATCGACACGCTCGGCCTCAACCTCACCGCGGACCAGCTTGCCACAAAGGTGAAGGCGTCTTCTGATCTAAAAACCGTCCTGCTTTCCATTGCCGTTGAAGACGGTTCGCCGGTCCAGGCTGCAGCCATTGCCCAAGCGGTCGCCAACAGCCTAATTGTTGCGGTCGATGTATTGGAGAAGCCTAGGGATGGAGGTATCTCGCCCGTTCGCGTCTCTGTGGTGACGCCGGCTGCTGCCCCATCGACGCCCTCTGCACCCAACGTCAAAACTAACCTTGCGCTGGGACTTCTCATCGGGTTGGCCGCAGGAGTTGGTGTTGCGCTCTTGCGCACGACTTTGGATAATCGGGTCCGCAGTGAAAGCGATGTTCATCGACTGACTGACGCCCCCGTTTTAGGCGGCATCGCATTTGACGCGGATGCCACCAAGAGCCCCCTCATCACCCAGGTTTCGGTGCAGAGCCCACGCGCGGAATCGTTTCGGCAGCTGCGTACTAACTTGCAGTTCGCCCATGTCAGCCATACCAGCAAGACCCTGCTCTTCACTTCTTCCCTTCCTGGCGAGGGCAAGAGCACCACCGCCACCAACCTGGCCATCTCCATGGCCCAAGCAGGCCAATCCGTTGCACTTGTCGACGCAGATCTGCGCCGCCCCATGGTGTCTGAATACCTCGGCCTTGAAGGCAATGCCGGGCTTACAACGGCGCTCGTCGGCGATGCAGATGTTTCTGACCTGCTACAGCCGTGGGGCGAACACGGGCTTCACGTACTGACGTCCGGAATGATCCCGCCGAATCCCAGCGAACTTCTGGGGTCCGAGGCCATGAAGAACCTGATCGCCCGCCTCGAAAAAATGTTTGATGCCGTGGTCATCGATGCCCCGCCCCTACTTCCAGTCACAGATGCTGCCGTCTTGGCGCAGCATGTGGGTGGCGTGGTTATGGTTGTAGGCTGCCACAAGGCCCGTCAGCCTGAGGTCACCAAGTCCTTGGGGACACTTGAGTTGGTAGATGCGGATGTTCTCGGCATCGTACTGAACCGCGTCCCCGTGAAGGGCCCTGACGCATATGCGTACAGCTATTACAGCTACGACAGCAATCCCACGCCCAACGGCCGCACCACTAAGTCGCCGCGGCGCTCAAGCGAGAGTGTTTTCAAGGCGTCCAAGGGGACCCCGGACGAATTTGAACAGGTACTGCGGGGCCAACGAACGCAGAGACCTCAGCATTTCTCTGTCAAAAGGCCGTAGTCCGCTCGGAACAATGGCACTGTACCGATTCATCTAAATTGCTGATGGCAACTACTCGCAGGGGGACCAATTGAATTCCGGGGGGAATTGGCGGACGAGATACGTTCGCCGAATAGGCGTTGTCGACGCCGTAGTCGTTGTATGGGCCGTAGTGGGCGCGCATCTGATCCGTTTCGGCGGTGAAAGCGGCGGAGGTGTCACCGCAGGTTCCTTCACCGCGTCATATATGTTCCTAACCCTTCTGCTTCCTTGCCTTTGGTGGTTCATGCTGGCCGCCTGGGGCAGCAGAGAGTCGCGAGTCCTCGGCTCAGGGGCTGATGAATATAAGCGTGTTTTTGCTTCCAGTCTGTGGCTTTTTGGCCTGCTTGCCATTATTTCCTATGCGGCCCAACTTGACTTGGCCCGGGGATATGTAGGCATTGCTTTCCCCATTGGTGTGGTCGGGCTTTTGGCTGGCCGATGGATCCTGCGTCAGCATCTGGGGCTCGATCGCACTAGAGGTGGCAGTTCTTCGCGCCTGCTCGTTGTCGGCGGGCCGGGAGCTGTTGCACACTTGATTGATGCCCTCCGACGATATCCGCAAGCGGGCTACAACCCTGTGGCAGCCTATTTGCCTGGCAACGCCGAGGCTTCCAACAGCGCCGCTGAGCTAGGCGTTCCCGTAGCTGGCCATGAGCCCACGGTGGCAGGCATCATGAGTGCCGTTCGCAACTCCGCGGCAGACACCGTTGCCATTTCTGCTGGAGTCCAGCTACATCCTATGACCATGCGTCATCTTGGCTGGGAGCTAGCAGCTACCAACATACAACTCATCGTTGCACCGGCCTTGACGGACATTGCCGGACCCAGAATCCACACCCAACCTGTTGCAGGGCTCCCTCTCATTCATGTGACCACTCCTAAGCTAGAGGGCGGCAAGAGGGTTGCAAAACGGCTTTTCGATATCTCCACATCAAGCTTAATGTTGGCTCTCTTGTCCCCGGCTATGCTGCTAATTGCCATCTGGATAAAAATGGATAGCAACGGTCCCGTTTTCTTCCGCCAAGAGCGCATAGGAATTCTGGGCGAGCCTTTCATCATGTATAAATTCCGTTCAATGTCCACGGACGCCGAGGAACGCCTGGCCGAGCTCACCGCCCAAAACGAGGGCAACGGAATACTTTTCAAGCTCAAGGTGGACCCGCGGGTGACCCGAGCTGGGGCTTTTCTCCGCAAATTCAGCCTGGATGAGCTTCCTCAACTCCTCAACGTCCTATCAGGCTCCATGAGCTTGGTGGGACCACGGCCTCCTTTGGCTTCCGAGGTAGACGCATATGAGGAGCATGTCCGCCGCAGGCTCTTGGTAAAGCCTGGACTCACAGGCTTGTGGCAAGTGAGCGGTCGGTCCAATTTGTCGTGGCAGGATTCTGTGCGCCTTGACCTCTATTACGTGGAGAACTGGTCAATGGCAGGTGACTTTGTGATTCTCTTCCGCACGGCGCGAGCTGTACTCAAGCGCGATGGCGCTTACTGAAACTCCTTCGACATCAGACTCATCAAGTAAAGGCTTCTACTATGCAGATCTCAGTTATTGGTTGCGGATACCTCGGAGCCGTTCATGCGGCATGCATGGCCAAATTGGGCCATGATGTGGTGGGAATCGACGTTGACGAACGCAAGATCGCGGAGCTATCCGCTGCTAAAGCCCCGTTTTTCGAACCTGGCCTTGAGGACCTGCTCCAAGACGTCCAGTCCACCGGCCGATTGACCTTCACCACTGACATGTCAGCAGCATCTGGCAGCGACATCCACTTTATCTGCGTCGGTACGCCTCAGAAGAAGGGTGAGAATGGTGCAGACATGAAATATGTTGACGCTGCAGTCACAGGCCTTCTCCCCTACTTGAAGTCAGGCGACGTAGTGGTTGGCAAGTCGACCGTTCCCGTTGGGACGGCTGCCAGGCTTGCCGAGCTGGTTCAGGGTCATCAACCCGATGCGCACTTGGCATGGAATCCCGAGTTCCTGCGCGAGGGACATGCCGTCAATGACACGCTGAGCCCAGACCGCTTTGTCTATGGTGTTCCTGGCGCGTCCGAGGATCATCCTGCGGTGATGGCACTCGATGAGGTTTATTCAACTCCCCTTGGTGCGGGTACTGCCCGTCTAGTGGCGGACTACGCCACGGCTGAATTGGTCAAGGCCGCTGCAAACTCATTTCTTGCCACCAAGATTTCATTTATCAATGCGATGGCGGAAGTCTGCGAGGCGGCGGGTGCTGACGTAACGGTGCTTGCCGATGCCATCGGCATGGATGACCGTATCGGCAGGAAGTTCCTCAATGCCGGCATTGGCTTTGGCGGCGGCTGCCTGCCCAAGGATATCCGTGCCTTCATGGCTCGCGCGGGCGAGCTTGGGGCAGACCAGGCGCTGACGTTTCTCCGTGAGGTTGATGCGATCAACATGCGCCGGAGGACCCGTGTTGTCGAATTGACCCGCGAGCTCTGCGAGGGCAGTCTTATGGGCAAGCGCATTGCCGTCTTGGGCGCTGCCTTCAAACCGGAAAGCGATGACGTTCGCGACTCCCCCGCGCTAAGTGTCGCCGCCCAGCTCCAGCTGCAAGGTGCAGTGGTAACCGTCACGGACCCGGAAGCCTTGGCTAATGCTGTCAAGCGATTCCCGGAGCTCAACTATGACGATTCAGTTGACTCCTGCGTAAGTAAGGCCGACGCTGTGCTGCTCTTGACGGAATGGAAGGAATATCGCGAGCTCGATCCTTTCGTTCTCGGTGGCCAAGTCTCTGTTCCTCGAATCCTGGACGGACGCAACGTCCTGGATCCAGCGAAATGGCGCGCGGCAGGGTGGACCTACCGCGGGCTCGGGCGCCCCTAGGTATGACGCTCGTAGATCCTTCCGAGGAGTCCAATCTGCCGGACTCTCCATCAACAACACGCCGCCGCACGGAGCAGATCGCAAGGCGCCGGTCACGCCGTCGATTCCGGCTCTCACTCGGCACTCTCAGCGCCGCCGCCCTTTTGATAATAATTGGTTCCACTGCATGGCTTGGTTTCCGCGCTGGCCAAATCAAGGATCAGCTCGAGGCAACAACACAGCTACTCCCCCAACTCCAAACAGAACTGATATCCAACAATCACGATGGTTCGTTGGCCACGCTTGATTCGCTCAGGGAACATACAGCAAGTGCCCGTTCAGCCGGTACGGATCCAGTGTGGAAGGCAGCTAGTTCTCTCCCGTGGATTGGGCCAAATCTATCTGCCGTATCTGAGGTTGCCATCACAGCGGACGATATCGTCAATCTTGCCGCCGCACCCATGGTTGGAGCTCTTGACTCACTCGATTGGAAAGCTCTTACCCCTGCGAACGGCGCCATTAGCCTTGAACCGCTGAAGAAGGCGACACCCAGCGTTATAGCCGCGGCAAATACAGTCCAGCTGTCCTATGATCGCCTTGCCGACATCGATTCGGGGGTCTTGCTGCCCCAGATTGCTGCGCCACTTGACAGCGCCCGTGTGGAACTAGATAGTGTGCGTCAGATTCTCAACACGGCTTCCACTGCCGCACAGCTGGTCCCCACCATGATGGGTTCCGACGGCACGCGAAATTACTTGCTCCTAGTTCAAAACAATGCTGAAATCCGGGCTACTGGCGGCATTCCAGGCGCGCTGGCAGTCATCCAGGCTGACAACGGAAAGATCAAACTCTTAGGCCAAGGATCCGCCACTGCACTTGGGCAATTCAAACCACCACTTCCGGTGGACGAAGCACAGGAAGCCATTTATACCAATCGGTTGGGTATGTATATGCAGGACGTGAACCTGACACCGGACTACCCTACTGCTGCCAGGACAGCTCAAGCTATGTGGGAGCAGCGGAACCCAGGCCACACTATTGATGGAGTCATTTCGCTGGATCCAGTGGCACTCGCGCTGCTCCTCCAAGCGACTGGACCCGTGGATGTTTCGACATCCCTCACTCAAAGCCTTGCCAAGGCGGGGCTCCCAACCAGACTCACTTCTGACAACACCGTCCAGACGTTGCTTTCAGATGTCTACTCGAAGATCAAGGAACCGGTAGCGCAGGATGCCTATTTCGCCGAAGTAGCCCAGCAGGTATTTGCTGCCGTTTCATCGGGCCAGGGGTCAGGTGAGGACCTTATGACAAAACTCGCCGACGGCGTTGAGGAGAACAGAATACTTGTCTGGTCGGCACACCCACCGGAACAGCAGATCCTGCAATCGCAGCCGATTGGCGGAGCAATTTCTGGGCCCAGCGTCGCGCCGGCCAGCTTTGCCGTCTACTTTAACGATGGCACTGGAGCAAAAATGGACTATTACGTCAAGAGGACGGTCCAGCTCGTTAGACGTTGTGATGATGGCGGCTACGCACAGTACACCAGCAGAATTACTTTGACCAACACAGCACCCGAAGACGCCGCTACGTCACTCCCCGAGTATGTAACAGGCGGTGGCGCTTTCGGCGTGGAACCCGGCCACGTTGCAACGAACATTGTCGCCTATGGACCCACTCTGGCTCGAGTCCATCAAGCCCGACTCGACGGCGCTACTATCGGCGTGGGCTCCTATAAACACGCAGATCGCCCTGTGGGCGTGGTGAGAGTGGATCTGGCTCCCGGACAGAGCACCACTGTGGAAGTAGATTTCTCTAAAGTAGTTCAATCGAGTGAGCCGCAACTGGCGGTTACACCGACCGTGCAGAGCCTGGCGAATGTTGTTTTGCCGCCGGAAACCACGTCCGCATGTTCGACCGACAATCGCAAAAAGTGACCTACATCACCGTCTTGCCATGTCATGCTAAGTGAACATTGTGTAACATCCTTCAACGATATTCGTCGCTATGAAATTCGACTGATAGCCTACTAATGGATCGCAGTCTCGCTGGGGGCACTAGCGACCGCACAGACCACGTCAGAAAACTGGGGAACTGCTATGAAGAAATCACTCGCCGCCATAACCCTTGCCGGTATCCTAACTTTGTCCGCTGGCGCCACAGCCGCCCAGGCTGCCCCGTACCCGGCCCCGCCCTCCTCGACGGTTTCGTCGGGAACAGTCGCACCTGGCAACGGAGTCGTGTTTTCCGGGTCCGGATTCACGCCGGGTGAGACTATCAACATTGACGTCCAGTTTGGTGGCCCCGTGGCTGCCGGAGCGATCGGTGGACATGGAGGCGCATCAATGTCTGTCCCGATGATCATTAAGCCTTCTGTCGTTGTCGCCACCGCCGTCGCAGATTCCGGTGGAAATTTTTCCACAACGGTGATGCTCACTGAGCACGGCACTTACACCATCACCGCCACGGGTGCTACATCGGGAGTCACCGCAACCCAGGTTGTTCGTGTTGTAGCTGCGTCCACAGATGGCAACGCTGCGGGATCCGGAACCACTGGAAATGGCTCCAACAACAACGACCTTGCCTCCACTGGCATTGACCCCAGCGTGCTTGTTTGGTCATTGATTGGTGTTGGCGCACTAGCAGCAGGTGCCGGCACGGTAGTGATCTCCCGCCGCCGCAGCCGCCAGAACGCTGAAGCCTAGCCACACACTTCAAAGATGAGGGTTTGGATTCTCTCGAATCCAAGCCCTCATTTGGTTGAACCGGCCTAAGCTGAAGAGGCCAATGAGATAGAACTCAGCAAATTAATTAAGATGAAGCCGGGACATCAAAGCACACTGGCTAGAGAAATCTACAAATTGAATTGCAGTAGATATAAGTACTTTCGAGGCCGCGACGACAATCCATTTCTTGGGCAAGGGTATGAATCACGGGATCGGCCGGAGGAAACTCAAGACGTGAATTCAGAAACATGATATTTATGTTAGATATCTCAAATTCCCGCGTTGCGCGACCGTCAAAAATAATTTCGACGATGGAATATCAAAATTCAGAGACATACCTGCGACCATGGAATATGCAACGTTGAGAATCCCATGACTTTAATGAGTCATGATTCCAAGGAAATATTGTTTTAGGAACGATAATAATCACCTCAACAGTTTTTCTTGGTCTATGTTCTTAGCTCTCGGACTTCTGGCGAAATTGGCCGGTTCTCCACTCGTGTTGGAAATCGCTTAGGTCCGCCAAACGAATTGCCGCGCGCAAGGCCAGAGAGGCTTGATCATGCGATCGAGCGCAACCGGCCGCCAGTCATGACTCATCGAACCAGGCAAGATACAACTAGACCTTTGGCGTCAGCCAGCCACATGTGGCAGCGGGGCACCGGATCCACGCGCCACAACTTACCAGAGAAATAGTTTCACGATCGCGAAAGAGGATTAGATGCCGGATCAACGAATCCATATAGGCTCCCGCGAACCAATAACTCGAGCGGGAGGCATGCATTCCTATATTCGAGGTCTTGCAGGCGGACAGACTTCACTGGGCCTTGATCCAATGATTATTGACAATGTCCAGCCGGATGGACAATTCAACTTATGGTCTGATAGTCGCGAACCAGGAACGATTGAACTGTCAACACTTGACGTCCTTGAATACCATTTGGCGTACTCTGCGCGTCCGATTCTGGCCAAGGATAGAATGCTCGGCCGACATCCGCGAAGAGTAATGCATTTCCACGGACCTTGGTATTCAGAGGGCCGAGCTCAGGGGAATTCAGCTTTGAGATCGGCAGCAAAATGGCTATACGAGGCAGATACGTATCGGCGCTTCGATTCATTCATTACTGCCTCAGATGCTTTCGCCAAAGCACTGTCCCGGGGTTTTGGTGTTTCCCCAAATCGAATCACCACGGTCTATCCCGGCGTCGACCTAGAACGGTTCAATCCTTCCATGCAGCAGGCAGATGCACGCAAAGCACTCGGCATCGACCCGGATCGCCTAACTTTTTCTTGCGTACGTAGGCTGGAACCCAGGATGGGAATTCACCTAGCAATTGAAGCAATGGAGAACTTCCCCCAGGCCCAGTTGGTTATCGCCGGCATCGGCAGCCTCAAATCGGAACTTGAATCAAAGATTTCGATGCTAGGCCTATCAGACAGAGTCTTCATGCTCGGTCGTGTCCCAGATGAGGCTCTTGTTACCGTATACCGAGCAGCGGACGTAGTGCTAGTCCCTACGACCTCGCTGGAAGGATTCGGAATGATCGTGCTCGAGGCCATGGCCTCAGGTATTCCGGTAGTCTCCTCACGAGTTGGTGGCCTACCCGAAGCGATGGGACCTTTCGCCAATGACTGGTGCTTTGAACCGGGGTCAGTAGACTCACTTTCCGATGCAATCCGGCGGGCACTCAAAGAGTCCGAAGCCACGTCTATCACCCGTGCCTACGCTGAAACGAGAAGCTTCTCCGAGATGGCCAAAGCAGTAGAGGCCGCAATTGCCCAGTCATAACCAGTCCTCACCCCATTTGACGAGCCGACAAATGGATCCGCGCGCCGAAAGTCTTTCACTAGAAACAGATCAGTATACTGCGACTGCCGATTGGACAGTCTCACATGATTTCGCCTTCTACAACGGAGGAGCCGAGGCCGTCACCGAGCGGATATGCAAAGACGTACTCCCGGAAAGCCAAATGATTTATCTGGCTGGCGATGACGAACTTGCCGAATCGATGGCGCCAGGGCGTTCACAGCGAGGCTTGAGCCACAACATAAATCGGAGGAACTATCGGCTGCTTTCGCCGCTGATGCCTTCAATGGTCAGGCAGATTACTCCCGTTGCCGGCCACCTTTTGGCGTCAAGTTATGCGTTCGCAAATGCAGTCCCGCATGAAGGAAGAAAGGTAATTTATTGCCACAGCCCTTTAAGGCAGGCTTGGAGCGGTTACGAGAACTACGGTCGCACGGGCCCTCTGTTGGAAAGACTAGGAACGCGTCTCCTTCAACAGTCCTTTCAAAGACACGACCGCGAAGCTGTGGCGACGGCAGATGAATTGATCGCAACTAGCCGGGCCGTTCTTAAGCGGATCAATACGTACTATAAAAAGGATGCCCACCTCATCCCGCCACCGATTGATGATGAACTATTCAACATAGATTCTTCTACGACTCGCACTGGTCAATTTATCTGGGCTGGTCGAATCACAGAGCCTTACAAACAACTCGGACTCCTTATCGAGTCCTTCGCGCATCTCCGTCAGTACGAATTAATTGTCGTTGGTGACGGCCGCGATCGACTGCGTTTGGAAAAGCTCAGTACTCCAAATGTGAAATTTGTCGGATGGAAAACCCGATCAGAGCTTGCGGAATACTATAGATCCAGTCTCGCAGTGCTCTTTCCCAGTGAAGATGACTTTGGGCTTGTTCCTGTCGAAGCGATGGCCTGTGGGACGCCCGTAATAGCCTATGCAGCTGGTGGAGCGCTCGACACAGTTAAACCTGGAACCACAGGCGTGTTCTTCGAAGAACAAACTGTGCCTAGCTTCCTAGCAGCAATGGAAATATTCATGAAGAATAATTGGAATAGTAGTCAGATTTCGAATTACGCAGTAGGCGACTATGGGCGCCATTCATTTCAAGATCGAATGCGTACCCTTTTGAAGGAAGTAGCCGTCCAATGAGAGCTGTATTCTTTGACCATTGCGCCCGAATGTCAGGTGCTGAGATAGCCCTTCTGAACACGGTGCCGTCATTGACTGGTACATCAAGTCTAGTTCTGTTGGGCGAGAACGGCCCGCTGGTAGGAGAATTGGAGTCTTCTGGCATCGAAGTTTCGGTTGTCGAAATGCCGAGCGAGACTCGAGAGTTTGACCGCAAGAAGGTCAAACTCTCACTCAACGCCCTGGCCCAGGTATTCGGCGTAATTAAATATTCGATGTCGGTTGCACGTCATATTCGCGCCTTCAAACCAGATGTAGTGGTTTCGAACTCCATGAAAGGACATGTTATTGTCTCCATGGCTTCGCTGTGGTTTCATACTCCAATTGTTTTTCACGTTCGAGATCGAATTTCAACTGACTTCATGTCTCGCGGCGGAGTTCTACTTGAGCGGACTCTGATGAAGGTCGTTCCCCGCGGAATTGTTGCCAATTCCCGATCAACACTTGAGACAGTGCCGACTTCACGGCGCCAAAAGATCCGCACTGTTGTGGCGAGCCCGGTTTTGAAACCGAGTATTCCCATTTCACAACCCAACGCCGCCTCTCAATCCACCATTGCGCTTGGCATAGTGGGACGACTTACGGAGTGGAAGGGCCAAGAATTGGCCATCCGAGCATTTGCTATGGCATTTCCTGATGGAAGCACCACACTGGAAATAGTCGGCGGACCGCTATTCGGTGAAGAAGAGTATGAGAAATCACTCCACGATCTGGTGCATGAACTTGGTCTTTCGTCGCGCGTCACGTTCACTGGGCATGTTGAGGATGTCTACTCTCGCATGGCTGCCTGGGACATCCTAGTTCACGCAAGCATTATTCCCGAACCCTTTGGCCAAGTGGTCGCGCAAGGAATGGCGACCGGACTTGCCGTTATTGCTTCGGGTGAGGGTGGCCCCTTGGAGACAATCGAGGATGGCGTAACAGGGGTGCTATTCGAGCCGCGCAATATGGAGAGTCTTTCGGAAGCAATGTGCGAGCTCGCCAAGGATGCGTCAAGGCGTAGCGCATTGGGAGAAATGGCCCGAGAGAATGCCACTCAATATTTTCCGGAACATATTGGTTCTCGAATGAAGACTGCATTTGAAATTACAATCGGAACGAGTTCACTTAGTTGAAGGCCTAGCCTTTGACTGCTTTCAACGGCTATGCCGATTGCGCTCCTTACATATGATCATACGTCCTAGAATCTGAAGGTATGCTTTGACTGGTCGAAAATCCGTCGTCTTGAAGATCTTTCGGGACACGATATACGTAGTCCTGGGAAAGTATGGGCAGTTCGTCGTCACTATAGTGACGGTTCCTCTCTGCGCTCGCACTCTTGGCGTACAGGGTACTGGCCTACTTGCCGTAGCTGCTTCTGCATATTTTTTTGGCTCAGCCCTCGTGGATTTCGGACTATCTCAAATGCTGGCGGGACGCGCAGCTCGTGGTGAAGAAACTAAAGAGCTAAGACTCGCATATGTAGCACTGCGGTCTATTGTATTGTCTTTCCTAATCGTGTCCTTGGGAATCGGCATTTTTACAGATGCCCCTGACGTTCTTTTACTAGTGCTCGTTGGCCTTTTTGTTGGCGGATTGTCGTCGACCGGCGAAGAGTGGATCCTCACTGGCCGTGGATTATTTGGTCGTATTGCGGCATATCAGATGATTGGCCGAATCTTCTACCTGGCCGCTCTTCTAATCATTCTTCCGGTGATTCCTTCGCCCATTACTGTCATGTCCTGTCTCGCAGTATCGGTCGTGATTAGCTCAATTCTGAGTTGGACCCAAGTCCGGGGTTTCAGCAGACATAGATTACATTGGGTCACACTGGTCGATCTCCTAAGATTGGGGGCGCCCAGCTTTTTTGCCCGCACTCTGACAACGTCGTACGGACAAGGCGCGGCTCTAATCTATTCATCGGTCGTTTCGCCCCATAATTTGGGTCTGTTCTCTGCTGGCGACAAGTTCGTCCGAGCTACCCAGTCAACTCTTGACGCCTTTGCGGTGGCACTCTTGCCGCGAATTGCGTCCAGCCTCAAGCGGCATAATTCGATGTCAATTTGGAGCAGGGCATTTACTGGTGCGTCAGTGGCATTTGGTCTCGGATCCTTTGCTTGTATTGCTCTTTGGCTCTCGGCACCTTTAATCATAGGCCTCTTTTATGGTGAGGGATTTGCCGAAGCTATTCCGCTCCTTAGGATTGAGGCTCTCGTTCTTCCTGCCGCTGCGTAC
The DNA here is from genome assembly GCF_000482545.1 of Arthrobacter sp. 35W. Taxonomy (GTDB): domain Bacteria; phylum Actinomycetota; class Actinomycetes; order Actinomycetales; family Micrococcaceae; genus Specibacter. Next base: position 280,001 of record NZ_KI519454.1, on the reverse strand, counting down.
GTTTCTACAGTGACGACGGCTGTTTTGTATGTGCTGGATGATAGTCGTGGCGTACTCTATACAGCTCTGGCCGGGCTTTCGGGTATTCTCGTCGGCATCTTCATCGTTGTTCTGACAGGTGATTTCAGATCAATGCTCGTTGGTGTACTTGCAAGCGAATGGGGTGCAGCGGTCTTTGTGACATTTCGTATGTTGACGTTGAGAAGTAGAGACCATCGAAGGAAGGCTCCCGATCTTCCAGACGATGTGCAGTCCGGTGGCTTTGCGGGGTCGGTGGTTTAGGGACTATTCGCGGTTGGTGATGAAACCCACAATTAAGAGTCAACCTTCATCGGCTTGTATCTCTTAAGTACCCCCTGTTGAGGTGGGTGGCTGTCGGTTTACGGGGCTCTTCGGGTTTGGTGGGGGTTTGAGTTCGTGATGTAGCTATGCAAAGGGCCCGTGGCCTTGCTGGGATGAGTGTTATCTACGCATTCAACCTGAACAGGACCACGAGCCGTGAACGAGCCTACCGTCATGGCAGTCGACGCTGCCACCACGCTTTTCAATCTGCCCGACTACCGCGTCATCTCAACGAGCTTGACCGCTGATGGTGGCCGCCAGGTCCTTGTTGAAAGCGAGCAGCCACCAGGGTGCCCCAGTTGTGGCGTGGTGGCCACGCGCAGAAAGGAACGCCGCTTCCAACGCATCCGCGACATCCCGGTCGCCGGCGCCATTGAAGTCATCTGGTCCAAGTACCGGTGGTACTGCCAAGAGTTGGCATGTGAACGGCTGTCATTCTTTGAATCCACCAGCCAGGTCCCGTCCCGGGCGCGCTCCACTGGCAGGCTCCGGGATCATTTGGTGGATGCTGTGATCCGCTCCGGCCGGGCGATGTCCGAGACAGCTGCTGGGTTCGCTGTGTCCTGGTGGATGGTCAGGGCTGCGGTGAACGAGGCCTGCCTGCTCACGCTGGCGGACGTTGATTCCTTGAGACCACGGATGCTCGGCATTGATGAGCACCGGTTCCGGTCCGTGCGCTACTTCAAGGACCCAGAAACGAGTGCGTGGAAGCGGATTGAACCGTGGATGACAACCATCGTTGACCTCGATACAGGACAGGGCCTGGGGGTTGTGGACGGCCGTGACCACACCGGGGTCGGTGCCTGGCTGCTCAAACGCCCGCTGCAGTGGCGGCTCGGCGTGCAGGTCGTCGCCATCGACCCGTCGGCTGCGTTCAGAAAGGCGTTGCGGATGTGGCTGCCCAGAACGGCGGTCTCGGTCGACCACTTCCATCTCATCTCCCTGGCGAACCAGGCCATGACCGAGGTCCGCCAGCAGCTCTCCCACCAGGTGCATGGCCGCCGGGGCCGGACGCAAGATCCGGCGTGGGCGCCCCGGATGCTGCTCCTGCGCGCCGGCGACACCCTCTCCGACAATGCCCGGGCCCGGCTGGAGGACGTCTTCGCCACCGACGACCCGACCGGGAAACTCAAGGCAGCGTGGGAGGTGAAGGAACAAGTCCGGGTCGTGTTGCGCACCGGATCCCTGGTGTCGACGCCAACCGAAAATAGGGCCAGAATCGCCAACTGAAAATGGGGCCACCTGACACCATTGAAGGTGATTACTTTGGATGATTGGGCAACTATCCGCCACCGGTACGCGAACGAGAGAATCTCCAAGCGGGAGCTGGCGAAACAGCTCGGGGTCTCGAGGGGAACCGTCGACCGGGCCCTGGCCGCCGAGACGGCCCCGCGGTATGAACGCAAACCTGCCGGGTCCTCGTTCGACGCGTTCGAGAAGGACGTCCGCCGGCTGCTGGCCGGCACGCCGACGATGCCGGCCACGGTGTTGGCCGAACGGGTCGGCTGGGTCGGGTCCGCGTCGCTGTTCCGGGCCAAGATCGCGACGATCAGGCCCGAGTACGCACCGGCGGACCCGGCGGACCGGCTCGTGCACCAGCCTGGCAAAACGGTCCAGTGCGACCTGTGGTTCCCGCACCAGCCGCTGCCCCTGGGCCATGGGCAGGAGGGCAAGCCGCCGGTGCTGGTGATGACGTCCACGTACTCCGGGTTCGTGCAGGCCCGCATGATCCCCACCCGCACCACCGAGGACCTCCTCGGTGGCATGTGGGAACTACTCCAAGACGCCGCCGCGGTCCCGGCCAGGCTGCTGTGGGACAACGAAACCGGCATCGGCCGCGGCAAACTCACGGAGGCGGCCAGCGCATTCGCCGGGGTGCTGGGCACCGAGATCAAGCTGCTGCCGCCCAGGGATCCGGAGTTCAAGGGCATGGTGGAGCGGATGAACGGATTCTTCCGCCGCGGGTTCATGCCCGGGCGCGACTTCCTTGACCCGCACGACTTCAATGACCAGCTCGACGCGTGGCTGCCCAAGGCCAACGCCCGCTATACCCGTTTCCGCCACGGCGCCCCGGCGGACCTGGTGGGCACGGACCGGGCCGCGATGCGCCCGCTGGGCCCGGTCGCCCCGTTGGCGGTGTTCCGCAAGGAGGTGCGCCTGCCGAGGGACTACTACGTGCGCGTGTTCTCCAACGACTATTCGGTGGACCCGTCGGCGATCGGGCGGATCGTGCAGGTCACTGCGGACTTGGACACGATCACGGTCACCGTTGGCACCACGGTGTTGGCCCGGCATGAACGCCGATGGGCCAGGCACCAGATCTTCACCGATCCGGCCCACGTGGCCAAGGCCGCGCTGCTTCGCCGCGACTACCGCGCCAATGCGGCCCGGCGGCCGCCGGGGCAGGCGGTCGTTCAGGAACGCGACCTCTCGGTCTATGACGAGGCCTTCGGGCTCTCCAGTGCCGGCCGTGCCCGCGAGCTGGCCGGGGCGGCCGGATGAAGGCGCAGGCCGCTGGTGCGGGGAAGGACATTGAGTACTACGCCCGCGCCCTGCGGGCCCCACGGATCGGGGACGGCTACCGGCCCCTGGCCGACACCGCCCGGGAGGCGGGCTGGACCCATGAGGAATACCTGGCCGCCGTCCTCTCCCGTGAGGTTGCCGAACGCGAGGCCTCCGGTTCGGCGCTGCGGATCAAGGCCGCCAGGTTCCCGGGCCACAAGATGCTGGAGGACTTCAACTTCGAGCACCAGCCGGCCGCGGACCGGTCCCTGATCGCCCATCTGGGCACCGGGGTGTTCCTGGAGGAGGCGAAGAACGTCGTGCTGCTGGGCCCGCCGGGCACCGGGAAAACCCATCTCGCGGTCGGGATTGCGACCCGGGCCGCCCAGGCCGGGCACCGGGTCCTCTTCGACTCGGCGACCGGCTGGGTGGCCCGCCTGGCCGAGGCCCACGCCCGCGGGCAGTTGGCCGCCGAGCTGGCCAAACTCCGCCGCTACAAGCTCCTCGTCATTGACGAGGTGGGCTACATCCCGTTTGACCAGGACTCCGCGAACCTGTTCTTCCAGCTCGTCGCCTCCCGCTACGAGAGGGCCTCGCTGATCCTGACCAGCAACCTGGCGTTCAGCCGCTGGGCCGACGTGTTCGGCGACGCCACGATCGCCTCGGCGATGATCGACAGGATCGTCCGCCACGCCGAGGTCATCAACCTCACCGGCAACAGCTACCGGCTTCAGGGCCGGATCAAGCCACAGAATCTGGCACACTGAAACAACACACCGTGGCCCAGTTTTCAGTTGGCAACAATGGCCCTATTTTCGGTTGGCGTTGACACCTGGAAGATGCGGAACTGGCCAGGGCACAGCTCGAAACGCTGGTTCAAGCATCCAACCAGCCCGAAACAACCCGGCTTTGGCGGACCATTTGCCGGTGGTGGAAGGAAATCGAAGTCCTCATCACCACCGGCGCCACCACCGGAAAAGTCGAAGCGAACAACACCGCCATCAAACACATCAAACGCAAATCAGTTAACCGGCCCTCGATGACCGGACACGCCACGAATTTCCAGAAGCCCCGAATGCCGTCGTGGCAGTAGGAGACTGGAAACAGTCCTGCCGGAGGAGGACGAATGGGACTGCAGGTTGCCACGTCAGGGAACGGGCACATAATCACGGGTGCCGCCGACGGCGCCGGGGAACTGGTCAACGGATTCCTTGCCCATTTGACCACGAGGAATTTCTCGCCCGCGACGCGCCGGGCGTATGCGTTCGACTTGCTGAACTTCCTGCGTTTTCTCATGGAGCGACGGCTCGGGCTGGCAGATGTCGCCCCGACTGATTTGTTCGATTACCTCGATTGGCAGCAGCAACCGCAAAAGAATTCCGGCGGTACAGTTGTCCGGCTCACTTCGCGCGCAGGCGCAGCACCGGCGACGATGAACCGGCGGATTGCTGCGGTGCGGAGCCTGTACGACTACGCCGTGATAGCCGGTGTTGCGAACGCGAACCCGGTCCCTGCCGCGCGGCGTTCTTCCGGCTTCCGTGCCATGCGGCGCGGACTGCTGGGGCATCTGGGCAAGGGCCGTGAGCGTGGCGGGGGGAAACTAGTGCGTGAGGCAAAGAGGCTTCCCTTTGCCCTGGATCCTGCCCAGGTGACCATTTTCATCGCCGATCTTCTAACCGCCCGTGACCGTTCGATAGCGCTGTTGATGCTACTGGGCGGACTGCGAGCATCAGAGGTACGACTGCTGCCGCTGGCCAACGTTGATTTTGGTCTGCGGCGGGTCAGGGTTACGGGCAAGGGCGGAAAGGAACGTGTCGTGCCGGTCGACCCGTCGTTCTTCACGGAACTGGCGTCCTACCTGCGCACCGAGCGTCCGGCCGGCTGCAGTGCCGTTGAATGCTTTGTGGTGTTGCGCGGACCGACCACCGGCCAGGCCTTGACCGAGGCAGGTCTGCGGCGCATTTTCCGCACCCACCGGCTGCGGGCAGGCACTCCGCTCGTCCGTCCGCACCGGCTGCGCCATACCTATGGAACGGAACTCGCAGCTGCCGGAATCGACCTACTGGTGCTGCGCGACCTCATGGGCCACGCCAGCCCCGAGACGACCGCTGGCTATGTCCATCTGTCGGCAACAACGCTGGCCGAGGAGTACGCGGCTGCCAGATCACGATTGGAGTCATGATGTCTCCTGTCACTAAACCCCTCCTCTATCCGGCGCCCGGTGGGACAGATCTGTGCGAGGACTACTTCCGGTTCGTCACGGAACTTTCCTGCGGTCCGCAGGCAAAGTACCTGCGCCGCCGGCAGGCGGCTGCTTTCCTGAAAAACTGCCCGGATCCGATGGAGTGGATGCGTCGTCCCGTCGACGAACGCCTGCTGCAGATCAATCGCTTCGACGCCTGGACCTTCCTGTCCTGGTGCTTTGCCACCAATCGGCTCCTCCCCGATCTGGAGTTGCTCACGCTCAAAGGCAAGGGCACTCATTTCTCGCTCTGGGCTCGGCTGCATCCGGACGATGACACCGCCGTTCGCCGGGCGGCTGCAGCCTTCGACTGGAGCGCGGAATGGGCACAACGCGTCGTCGGCAACGCGTTTCCGCTGCTTTGCATGACCCGCGGCGTCAATCTGGAATCCATGACGGACGCCGATCTGGATGCAGTGGAGCAGGCTATCGCAACATCGACGCTGCTGGCGCCGCGCACGCGCCGAGTCCTCGGCGGTCAGCACCGCTGCCTGCGAAAGCTCTGCTATCAGCTAGGAGTCACGGACAGTCCGCCCGTTCACCCGAACCACCGGGAGCGGACGCCGGCGCAGCGGGCCGACGGGGTGCCGCAGCCGCTGATCCGCCCCGTCATCGCCCGCTACCTCACGACCATCTCCGCGACACTGCGCCCTGCCACTGTTGTCTCCCGGGCCGAACACCTGACCCTGCTGGCGGCTTGGCTTTCCGGGAAACACCCCGAATGCCGCGAACTGACGGACCTCACCCGCGCGCACCTCGAAGAATTCCTGGCCTGGGATGCAACCCGACTCTCCCAAGGACGGCGGGGACGCGGGGAACGGATCTCTGTCACTCACCATATGCACGCGGTGATCAACCTGCGAAGCTTCTTCGATGACCTCACCGCCTGGGGATGGGCCGGCCGGCCGGCCGAGACCGTTGTCCACCGCGCGGACATTCCGCGGCCGCCAGCACCGTTGCCCAGGGCACTGGCCCCACAAACGGACAGCGCCCTGATGAAAGCCGTCGCAAACCTCCCCGACACAGCTGCCCGCGCAGGGATCACCCTGTTGCGAGGCGGCGGCCTGCGGCTCGGGGAACTACTCGACCTCGAGCTCGACTGCCTCTGGGACCTGCCCGGTCACGGCACTTGGCTCAAGGTCCCGCTAGGCAAACTCAACACCGAGCGCGTGGTCCCTCTCGATGACGCGACCCTGGCCGCTCTGGACCGATGGATGGGCGAACGGGGTTCCCAGCGGGCACTGCCGCATCCGCGCACCGGCCGGCCCGCAGACTTCCTGTTCACCCTGCGCGGCACCCGAATCGGAGCAACCCGGATCCGCCGCGGCCTTGACGACGCGGTGCGGGCTGCCGGGCTCGTCCGCCACGACGGAACACCCGAGCACGTCACCCCGCACCAACTCCGCCACACCTACGCCACCGAACTCGTCAACGCCGGCATGACCCTACAGGCCCTCATGGCGCTGCTGGGCCACGTCACCCCCGAGATGACGACCCGCTACGCCCACCTCGCCGACACCACCGTACGTGCGTCATACGACTCGGCGATGGCCAGGATCCGCGAAACCCGGCAACTTCCCCTCGTGGTCAGCGACCGGCCAATCGTGCCCGAACGCATCGAATGGCTTCACAGCGAAATGCTCAAAACGCGCGTCGCCCACGGGTATTGTTCGCGCCACCTCGCCGCCGAAGCCTGCCCCTACGCCAACATCTGCGAACAATGCGATAACTACACCACCAGCACTGAATTCCTGCCCCAGATCGAGTCGCAAATGCACGACGAAACCGAACTCAGAGATGACGCGCTCGAGCGCGGCTGGGACAGCGAAGTGGCTAGACACGCCCGCGTCATCAGCAGCCTCCAGAAACATCTGAACCGGCTAAAGGCCTGACAGCAACAGGCCCAAGCTTGACCCGGACGCGAAGGCCGGTTAAAAGCACGCGGTTACCGCAACCCGGGCAACTACACATCGATTATCCTCTTGAGAAGTGCCGCCCGGACGACGGCATGACACTCACCCGGGAATCCGAATCCCCACGAACCACCAAGAGCCGGTTTTCACCACTATCAGCGAGGAACCCAAATAATGCAAAGAGCCACAACACCGCGTCAAAGCGTGAAAACTGACCAAAGTAGTTCAAGATTCGCACGCGAAACTTCAATGACCAGCTATCTCGGCGACTAAATCATTCGCAAGAGCCATCAAAGTAATTGTCAGGAAACACCAGACCGCGAGTTCCCACGCGACCTAGACAGTGCGGCGACCAGAAGGATATGAATTAGCCAAACAACCGCGGCAGCCTGAAGTGACTTTCCAAAAATTTCAAGCCCACCAAAAACGCCGCGCTCGTAGAGCGCGGGATACGCGATTAGCAAAATACCAAGCGAACGAGAAAACATTGAACCTGAAAGCAGCAATTTCCTTACTAAGAACAAAAGAAATGCGATAAAAAAAGCGCCCAAGGCTATGCCCAGAAATCCATTTAGCGCATAACCCTCAGCAATAAAACCGTCCGCAAGAGATACATCCGGATTAATCACGCCAGTCGAAACCGGTCTGACCTCAAGCGCCCAAAGGGAACCTGCGGAAACCTTTTCATCAAGCAAGAACTGCCGTGGAACTAGTCCCTTGAGCGCTGTCTGCACACCTTCCCAGGGTGTCATCCAATTTCCGGGACCCAAATATACAGCATCAGTCATTGCAGAAAGAAGATCAAACCGTCTAACAATCGACATAAATGGCGAAATCCAAACTGGATACGCAGCATCTGCGCCAGCAAGATCCTGCTTTACGCCATTGCCAAGCTTAAAACTCTGAAAAACGCTGAATCCGCCAGCAGCAGCGACACCCAGAATCGCAATTGAAATCGCTCTACGTCGACTCCATCCAATGATTCCGAAACGAATCGCTATGGCAATCACGACTGCCAAGATAGGAGTCTTCGATGCCGACATCACCGACCAAATCAATTCGAGAGAAAGAACGCCCAGAATCATAAAAGAACCGCCGGCCTGGCGACGCCCATAAACGATGAGCCCAACAGCGCCAATGGGCGCCATATAAGACAAAGTACTCAAGAGAGAGTTACCCTCGGTCATTGGCAGCATACGTACGAGCCAGCCAAGGACATAGGCAATCACGAATGTTGCTGGAGCTTGGAGATCTACATTCTCAGGAATGAGATCGTCCGACTTCCGTCGCAATATTGCAACAATAATGCCAACCGTTATTGAATAGACAAAAAGACCAAATGCAACTGGGGCGAGTACTCCCGGTAAAGCTTGAGCATAGCCGTAGTATGCAAGCCTAGGGTCCGCCACACTGTCATTGATCGCAGGAGCCGGATTGACCATGAGCAAGATTAGTGGGCGAACAAGATATGAAAATGCCCAGTAGACAACTTGGGCAATGAGTAGTACGCGCATGGCACCACGGGCTCGAGAGGAAATGAAAATCAGCAGGCAAAGTAGTCCTGCAATTACTACAAGCCAGGCCTCCGCAGCCACTACTTAGCATCCAGAAACTCGAGAATCTCTCTGGCTCTGTCAACATATCGATGACCGTCTCTGAGAATCCTGTCATGACCAGCTCGGGCAAGGACTTGGGCACGGTTTGAATCATTTTTGATCTCATGCAGATGGGCAAATAGTTCATCCTCGGTCGAGAAGAGGAGGCACTCCTTGTTTTCCTCAAGGATCTCTTGATGCTCGGCGGTCCGCTGACCGACAAATAGCCCACCCGACGCCGGAACTTCGAATGACCGACAGGTATGCGTATCTCGGTTGTCAGAATTCAAAAGGACTAAGTTTGAGACAATGGACGCCACTGCAATCGAAAAGTCTTCCCCATACTTTCCAGATCCGACCACCGCATTCGTGCGAACCAGCTCGGGCACTCTAGACCATCCGGGGCCCTCAACAATAAGATTCGATCCAAATTGGCTTCCAAGTTCTACGAGAAGATTCTTTCTGTCTTCTCGGTAGTTCCCGACAAATCCGACCTGGAATTGGCGGGAAGTTCTCCGAGCTGATAGGTGATGCCAGGCGGGGTCAAATGCACTCATGACCATTAGTGTGCGCTTCGCTCCCCTCTGCGCCAATTCGTCCATGTTGTGTTTCTTAGTCGTGACTACTAGGTCCCATGCGCTTTCGTACTTTAGGTACTCGTTGGTAGTATTATAAGCGTTAGAAACATCATCTGCACTGTAGTGAACTTTAATTTTGGCGGCGTTTGATAACAACCGTTCCTGATCAAGATGAATAGTCTTGAAGCAGAATAGAATGTCGGGGTTCCAAGCGTTGCTTATTTCATCGATTTGATCATGGATTGCCGCCACTGACCACGGGGATCGTTTTCCAGATTTCACTTTCGAAAAGGTCCAACTCGGACTAAGTCGACGGGGGCGCGACGTTGAGGTAGTGTCTACGAGAATCACGTCGGCGCCTGCCTGACGAAATCCTTCCGCCAAGGAACGGGCGTTGCTCCCTAACCATCCGTCGCCGACAAAAAGTACCCGCGGTGAAATCGAGTTCAAGATTTGATCCTTGTCTGATAGTGAGCTAATCGGCTGTTGAGTTCTTTGATTTGTGACAATGGTTAGACACTTCATGGCTGAGAACCAAGGTGTCTTGTTCAGGGCCGAAACAAAAAGATGATTTCATCGATACGTAAATTGCAAGTTCTTTGGATTTCATTTCATACAATCCGTGAACTATCAAGATCTTTAGGCTGCACTTCAAACCATTTTAGGAATTTCTTCGACGGAAAACTCGTGAGATCAGTGAAGACCGGCAGCGTTCTTCGAGAATGAAGCGCCTATCGCATCGATAAATATTCTCTATTTTCACAGGCGCCAAATCCTCCTTTTGAGTCGGCGGAACGGATATTTGAATCTTTCTATCGATCATGCGGTAGTTCGTTTGACTGAATGCTATCTAGATTGATTCCGTGTTGCTGGCGCTGGGTCACGGGAGAACCACAGTTTTGCGGACAGTATTCTCCAGCGCAGTCACTTGCCCCAAAGTAATTCTACTGTCGACCTCAGCCGTAGGCAAAAATTGGCGACTTAGTAGTCAACTCGATTTTTGATTGTTTCCTCTGTGTCGACTTCGGACGAGGCTGTGCCAGGTCTGCCGGCTACGTGTAGTGCATGTAGGTGCCTTTCATTGCTTCAGTCGAGGGACGTGTAGCACTTCGTGGACCAGGTCAATTTCTCATCGGCTTCTCGTCATCCGCCGGCCGAACCGATCACGTATCGCATTGCGTTGTCGTGGGCTATGTTCCTACTTGGCCCATGGGCGGTTGCAGCGACAAAATTTGCAGGGCTCACCGCGCTGGACCTTGACGTGGCCAACGTCCCTACTACATGCCTGTTCGGTCATCAATGGCTGGTGGCCTTCGCCTGCGATTCGGTCCAGAAGTCGACAGAGGGCTTCGAGGACTCAGCGCAGATTCTGTCCGCGTGAACGGCGTCGGGTTTGCGTTCCGTTCTCGGACCAATTTGCGGTTGTCGGCGTCCTGTGGATGGACGCCGTGCCAGTCGCTATGCGTGAGGAGGTTCTCGAAGACGAAGTCGAGGAGCAATTCGACCTGATTCGCCGATGATGACTACCTCCGGGTCGTCCCCATGTTCTTCGTCAAGTGTGGGGGCGGGTTTTCTTACGAAGACGGGCGGCTGGTGTCGGGCCTGGATGAGCGTCTGCAGCCGGTAGCCAGGCCTCTTTGGCTTCCTCGGTGTTGCACGTCCGATATGGTGCCATCGCAGAGCATCGGAAACAGGACGTCGTGGCGGCGCCGGGCAGGACGATCGGTGCCGGGTTGTGCCGTTTGCCATCTGTCTGTTTCCGCTCGTAGTTGGCCCGTGAGCGGGGTGCCTTCAGCGCCGCGAACGCGGAAAGGAAGGAGGCCCGCTTGAGGTTCTTGTTTCCCCTCTTTGATGGGTCGTCGCCGCGGATCGAGGTGCCCGACCGGCACGTCACCTGGGCCAGCCCGGCATAGGTGGCCAGGTGGCCTGCGGTCTTGAATTCCTTGCCCGCAACCTCGGTGAGGATGCGGGCCTCCGTCCTGACCTGGGCCGCCGGAATGGAGGTCAGGACGGAGTGATGAGGGTGGGCCTCCACGAGGGCCTCGACCTTGGCCAGGATCTCGCTCCGGGAGGTGCGCAGCTGGGCGAGAATGCCCGCAAGCTGCGGCAAGACGATAACCGCCGCGTTGGTGCCGGCGACCACGACGGTCTGCTCACCCAAGGCCGTGAAGATGGCCGCGGCCCAGCCTCCCGGCCCGCGGCGCATGCCGCGTCAGCAGTGCCGCGACCTTGCTTTGGCCGGCCGTGCGCAACGCCGTCGGGGTCGGATACTTGGCCAGCAATGCGGCCATGGCCGGGTGGTCCAGATCCTTGCCGATGACACGTTCTAAGGCCGGGTGGATCTGCGCGATGAGCCCGCAGATCCGGTTGGAGGTGGCTGTGGCCTGCTTCGCCAGGTCGTCATCGAAGCCGCACAGCATCGCCAACTCGGCGGCCGGGTCATCGGCCACGACGATGGAACACAGCGTGTGGGGCAGGGTCCGGGCGGCCTCGGCGATGATCGCCACATCCCGGGCATCGGTCTTGGCCTCGCCGGGGTGCAGATCCGCGACCCGCCGTATGGCCAGGCCCGGCAGGCAGCCGACCATGATGTCCTCGGACTGGGCCACCGCAACCGGCAGGATGATCAACAACCAACAACGCCCGCCCCTTGCCAGCCACTGCCTGGATGATGGCCCGGAGTTTTCCCTCGTCCGGGGGCAGCGCCCGGTCCAGGATCTTCCTGCCCGCCCGGTCGATGGCGACCGCGTGGTGGTTGCTCTTGCCGACGCCGATGAAGAAGTCGACGTGCTCATGGTCCTTGATCACCGCAAACCTCCCAGAATTCGTATCCTTCAATTCTGTTGGAATGTCCAAGCTTGAACGCCGAGGCCGTGGGCGCGGACACCATGGCCGGCCTGCGCGACGCCGTACTGGGCCTGGTCCGCGCCTAAGCGGAGGCGGACCCTCCCGGGTGTCTCGACAGGCTCGACCAGCGGACCTTCCGGGGTCTCGACAAGCTCGACCAGCGGACCTTCCGGGGTCTCGACAAGCTCGACCACCAGGCCGCGGAGCAACCCAAGTAACCCGCGAGTAGCATCCCTGCGGAATAGAGTGTCGGCTCCGGCAAGTGGGGTATAGACCACGCTAGGGAGTGTCGGTGCCCCTGCTTAACGTAGAGGTATGGACGCTAACAAGCAGGAAAGGGTCTGGCACGGCAGCCACCGCGTTGCGAAGGCAACGGTCTGGCAGTCCTACCTCTCCGTGGCCATCATGGGAGTCATTGTCGCTTCCCTCTTTCTGGTGGCAATCCTCCACTGAACCGCCGGCTAGGGGGTGCTCGCCTGTGCCAGCGCCCCCTCCGCGGCCACCCACGCCAACATGGCGCACTTGACCCGGGCCGGGAACTTGGAGACGCCGCCGAGGGCGGCGGCGTCTCCCAACACCTCTTCATCCGCCACCATGGAACCGCGCGAGCGCATCACCTCGCGGAACTGGCCAATGAGCGTGCGCAGCTCCTCCACCGTCATCCCCTTGGCCTCCTGGGCCAGGATCGAGGCCGAGGCCATCGAGATGGAGCAGCCGTCCCCCAGCCAGTGGATGGATTCCACGGTGTTGCCGTCCACGCTCAGGCGCAGGGTGATTTCATCCCCGCAGACCGGGTTGAGCTGGTGCACCTGGCCGCAGCCGGCGTCGTAGGAGGTTTCCGCCGCCTCCTCCGCCGAGAGGTCCGAGCCGCTGCGCAGCTTGGCGTGGTCGAGGATGATCTCCTGGTACATGGCGTCCATGGCGCTGTTGGGCTGCATGGTGTTCACTGCTCTTTTCCGGTGCCGACGCGGAAGTACGGGCGGATCTCCGCCACGGCCTCCAGCAATGCGTCCACCTCGTCGGTGGTGTTGTACAGGTAGGTGCTGGCACGGGTGGAGGCGGTGAGCCCCAGCCGGCGATGCAGCGGCTGCGCGCAGTGGTGCCCCACGCGGACGGCGATGCCCTGGGCGTCCAGGTACTGCCCGACGTCGTGCGCGTGCACGCCCTCGACATGGAAGGCGGCCAGGCCGGTCCGCTCTACGCCGGGCTTGGGGCCCAGGACGCGGATGCCGTCGATGGCGCTCAGCCCGGCCACCAGGCGCTGGCCCAGGGTGGACTCCCAGGCGTGGACGCGGTCCATGCCCGTCTCGCGCAGGTAGTCCACGGCCGAGGCCAAGGCCACGGCCTGGGACACCGGCTGGGTGCCGGCCTCAAAACGGGCCGGGGAGGGCAGGTACTCGGCCGCCTCCATGGTGACGGTGGTGATCATGGAGCCACCGGTGAGGAAGGGCGGCATGGCATTGAGCAGCTCGGCCCGCCCGTAGACGGCGCCGATGCCCGTGGGGGCCAGCATCTTGTGGCCGGAGAAGACGGCGAAGTCCACATCCAGGGCCTTCACATCCAGCGGCAGGTGGGGTGCGCTCTGGCAGGCATCGAGCACCACCAGGGCGCCCACCTCCCGGGCCAGGGCCACCAGCACCGCAACGGGGTTGATGATGCCCAGCACATTGGAGGCGTGCGTGAAGGCCAGCACCTTGGTCCGGGGGCCGATCAGCACCGCGGCCTCCTCCAGGCGGAGGGCGCCGTCGTCGTCCACGGGGATGAACTTCAAAGTTGCCCCGGTGCGGCGGCACAGCTCCTGCCACGGGATCAGGTTGGCGTGGTGTTCCATCTCGGTCACCACCACCTCATCCCCCGGGCCCAGGGCAAAGCGGGCGGCCTCGGCGGACACCGTGCCCACGCTGGCGTTGGAGAAGGAATAGGCCAGCAGGTTCAGCCCGGCGGTGGCGTTGGAGGTCCAGAAGAGCTCGTCCTCGCCGGCGCCGACAAATCCGGCCACGGTGGTGCGCGCGTCCTCAAAGGCGTCGGTGGCCTCGGCGGCCAGCGAGTGGGCCCCGCGGTGCACGGCGGCGTTGCGCTGCTCGTAGAACTCCTGCTCAGCCTCCATCACGCTGATGGGATTCTGCGAGGTGGCCCCGGAGTCCAGATAGATCAGATCCCGCCCGGCCATCTGCTGGCTGAGCACCGGGAAATCGTTGCGGATCCGGCGGACCGCGGCGTCGTCCAAAGGCGCGGATTCATGTACGGCGTCCACGGTAGATTCTCCTTAATGGCCACCCGCAGCATCCACGGGCGGTGGCGGTGTTGGTGTACCACCTCCAGTTTAGGCGTCCGTAACATCAAGCACTAAAACGGGATTCGTGTAGGATTGGGGACCGTACCATCTGTGATGCCGGTGCTCTTCTGGGTGAGCGCCGTGCCGTTCGGGCCGTTTCCGGCCCGCGTGATGGACTCCTCATGACGCAGCCAGGGCCACTTTTCGTGTGCCCGGCTGTCTGTATGGCAGGTCTCCACTGCTGTGGTTTTGCGCTGCTTCGGTGTGCCGTACACGCCCATGCCCCCAACAGATTTGCTTTCAATAATATGAAACGTCTCGCGACTGTCCTCATCACCATTTTCGTCCTGATTTTCGGCGGAATGGTCACCATTTCCGCTGCCAACGCGGCGAACAACTCCAATGGCCAGAACAACTGCCGGTGGGATTCCTTCCGCTACAAGTGTTCAAAGCCGGCTACACCCAAGCCGAGCGCCACCCCCTCCGCCACGGCAAGCAAGAGCCCCAAGCCGACCGCTTCGGCCGCGCCGTCCACCAGTGCGCCGTCGACGCCGGCGCCGACGCAGGCACCTGCTCCGGCCCCGACCACGGCCCCGGCTCCCCCGGCTGCAGGCGGCTCCGGTGCCAGCAACTACCCGTTGCACACCAACGTCGTCAGCACCACCTTCTGGGTGGGTGAGATCTTCAACGCCTCCCTCGCGGATGGCTCCCAGGTCTGCTCGACGTACCACGGCCAGTGGGCCTTCTCCCACACCGGCATCAACAAGGGCACCGTGCCCTCCTCGGCCGAGGGTTGCGCCGGTTCCATCATTGGTGGCTGCGACGGCGTGAGCTCCGGCTCCGGCACCAGCTTCAAGTGCGCCACCGAGCGCCGCGATGCCTCCAACGGCTACTTCCCCAAGACGCAGCCCACCCCGCTGGAGAACCCGTTCTACCTGGATCTGCCCTACGACGATCTGAACGATCCGACGGCCTTCAAGGAGCGTTGCACGGTTATTCCGTGGGCCGCTGCTGACAACGCCGCCACCGGCAAGAACAACTGTGCCAACGGCAGCTACAGCTACATGAAGAACCACTGGGTTGAGCTGACCGGCCCGAACGGCAACACCTGCTACGGCCAGGTCGAAGATGCAGGCCCCTCCAGCGGCTCGCTGTACCACGACAAGAACTACGTCTTCGGCACCGGCGATGCCCGCCCGGCGAACACGCAGTTCTCCGCCGACAAGAGCCAGGGTGCCGGCGCTGACGTCTCCCCCGCTCTGAACGGCTGCCTCGGATTCTCCGAGCTGGACGGCAGCAACGACCACGTGTCATGGCGCTTCATTGACGCCGCCAATGTACCGGCTGGTCCGTGGCTGAACGTTGTGACGACCTCCGGCGTGCAGAACTAGCACCCGAGGGAAGCAACGCTCCTTCACACACCAGGGGCGGGACCGGACATCCGGTCCCGCCCCTGGTGGTTTAAGTAAGGCGGTTAGACGGTGCTGCGCTGGATCCGCCGGGCCGGGCTGGTCCAGGCCCCGGACGACGACGCCGAGAACGCCTCCGACAAGGCCCGCATGCACAGCACGGCATCGACAATCCGCATGAACGGGAACAACGGTGCGTACAGCAGCAGCCCCGGCTTGCGCAGCGACACGACGGCCAGCAGGGTCAGCACCAGATCCGGGATGAACACTCCGATCAGCACGTCCTGCGGCCGCAGAACCCCTGCCACAAACACCAGCAGGTCCGAGTGCTCCCCTGCCGCCAGCATCAGGGACGCCGTGAGCGAGAGCGCAAAGACCGGCACCAGCAGGATGAAGAAGACGCAGCTGGCCACCAGCTCAATGATGTAGATGGTCAACACCAGCCAGAACCTGCTCCACTGCTTCTTGTGCCGGCGCACCGTCTGCCAGAAGCCCAGAATCCACCGCTGGACCTGGCGCGTGTAGTCGCGAAGATTGTCCGGGTCCTGGGTGTAGGCAATGGCCGCCTGGGGGTGGAAGGCAATCCGGCCGAGCTTCTTGGCATGGATCTCGAACGTCATGTTGAAGTCCTCGATCACCAGCCCGGGCGCCAGGACATTGATCTTTTCCAGGGCGCTGCTGCGGTACATGCTGGCAAAACCGGGAACGATGTTGACTACATTGGCACCCCGGGCGGCCTGGCCGTACTTGAGCAGCAGCTGCACCACGATGTACAGGCGCTCCCGGTAGAAGACCAGGAACCGGCCCAGCCAGGTCGGTGCCGCCGGCGTCATGATGGACTTCGCCCGGCCCGCCACGGCCACCACCGTCGGATCGTCAAAGAGCGGCAGCCCCGTCTTCAAATAGTCCGCCGCGGGGCGCGTATCGGCGTCGAGCAGCATCACCACCTTGAACCGGTGGCAGAGGTCGAAGTGCTCGATCCCCGCGGCCAGGGCCCCGGCCTTGCCGCGGTTGTTCTCCAGGTCCAGCACCCGCACACCGGCGGCCCGGGCGATCTCCGCCGTCTGGTCCGTGGATTTGTCCGAGATGACGTGGATGTTGTGCAGCGGCACCAGCACGGCCACGGTCCTGATGGTCTCGGTGATGACCAGGGCCTCGTTGTGTGCGGCAATCAACACCGCCACCGACCATGGCTTGACACGGGTCCCCCGGGACCGGTGCCGGCGGGTTTCCGGCACCTCCTGGGGCATGTTCTCCAATGGTGTGGGCAGGTAGTCCCCCAGGGTCCTGAACGGGTTCAAGGTGCCGGCGTGGCGGACCTTGAACCTTTCTACTGCCTCGTAGCCCCGAACCCCCAGTTCGGTGGACAAACGAAGCAATCCCACGAGAGACCAAAATACGGTGCTTAAACCAAGCACCAAGACCAGGTAAAAGATTGTCATAGCGGCGGCGCCCCCACAGTGTTGTACATTGCATAGTCATCGGTCGTCAGCGTGCCGACGTTGAAGAGGCTCAGCCCAAAACTGATGGCCGTGGCTCCGGCAGGCAGTGCGGTGGTGGTAAAGCTGGCTTGGGTGTAGGTGGGCGAGGCGGCGAGCCAGGGGCCGTAGGTCCAGAGCTGCCAGACCCCACCGGAGTCCCTGTAGTAGACGGCAAACTGCGTCACCGCCGTCGACTTGTACCAGGCCCGCAACGAATAAGTGTTTCCGGCAATGGCCGCCGGGGAGCAGGCTCCGCTGTCCAGCGTGGACAGCAGCTTCGCGTCCCCATTGGTGTAGGCCGTGATCGCCAGCTTCTCCGCTGCGGTTCCGCTGTGCGCCTCGGCCCCGGTCACGGTGCTGAAGGCGGCGGTGTTGGTGCCAAAGCCCGCGCCCTGCCAGCATTGCGGCGTGGCGCCCGAGGGGGTCTCCAGACCGGCGTTCTGCACCAGGTTGGTTCCCGGGGCCGGCGGCGGCGGAACCGGGATGGATGCGGCGTCGTACATCTCGTAGTCGTCAGTGACGAGCGTGCCGTTGCTGAAGAGGTTCAGCCCGAAGCTCACGCCTGATGCACCGGCGGGCAGGGCCGGGGTGGTCCACATCGCCTTTTGGTAGGTGGTGGACGCCGGGAACCATGGGCTGGAGGTCCAGTAGGCCCAGGAGCCCAGGCCTGTGCGGTAGTACAGCACAAACTGCGTGTTGGCCGTTGAGGTGTACCAGGCACTCAATTGATAGGAATGCCCCACCGTTGCCGTGGGTGAACAGCCGCCCAGATCCAGCGATGGCAGCAGTTTTGCGTCGCCATTGGCGTAGCCGCTGACCACCAGCTTCTCGGCCCGGGTGCCGCTGTGGCCGGGTGTCACGGTGGTGAACGCCGCGGTGTTGGTGCCGTAGCCGCCGGCCTGCCAGCACTGCGGCACGGTCCCGGCCAGGGTCTCAAGCCCGGGGTTCTTGACCAGATTGCCCGTTCCCTGGGGTGGCACCGGAGGCCCGGAGACCAGCGGTTTGGCCGCTCCTCCAATGACCTGTTGGACGGTCTTGATGGAGGTGGTCAGCGGGCGAAGCTTCAGCCAGGTGGCGAACTGCAGGAAGAGCGCCGGCTTGATGTTCAGCGGATCGGTGCTGGTGGCGGAAATGTGGTGGAAGGTGAACTGCACCCATCCGCCCACGGATTCGGCCTTGGTTACGATGCCTTGCAGGTCCGCCAGCGTCCAGGTGCTCTCCACCTCATCGGGGGCCTGGGTGACCATGGGGTTGGCCGGCGGGATGGTCTCGGCAAAGGGGCAGCCGTTGCAGCCGAACTTGGTCGAGATGTCCCCCAAACCACGGGCACTGTTGTAGCCGCAGCTGGCCACCAGTGCCTGCACGGCGGGATTCTCTGCGGCAAAGGGGTAGGCAAAGCTGGTGGTCGTGAAACCCCAGTTGGCGAGGTTGACCCTGTCATTGCAGATCTGGCGCGTGGCCTCATCGGCCGGCAGCGTGGTCAGATCAGGGTGGGTCACCGTGTGGCCGCCGATCTCGTGGCCGGCGTTCTTCAGGGTTGTCAGATCGGCCTGGGTCAAGTAGCCCGGAGCGTTGATGAAGCCGGAAGGGATAAAGAACGTCCCCTTCATGCCCAGCAGATTCATGGTGTTGGCGGCCGTGAGCTGGTCCGCGTTGCCGTCGTCGAACGTCAAACTGACCACCGTGGGCAGGGCCGCCTGGGCCGGGGCGGCCACCAGCACGGCCGCCCCCACGGAAAGCACCGCCGTGGCGATGGCCGTTGCCGCAGCTAACAGGACCTTGCCGAAACGGCGCCCAGGGGGGCCGTTCACTTCCGTTCTGTTCATGATGACAACTCGCTTCCGTAAGGGGGTTCGGGTGGTGCCGGTGGGAGGGGTTCCCGGAGCGCCCTAGGGCGCGACGCCTGCGTCCGTCATGAAAAAGTCATCCGTAAGGAGACGGCCGTCCGCGAACAGGTTCAGGCCAAAGCTGATGGCGACGGCGTCGGCGGGCACCGGCGGCGTGTGCCAGCGCGCCTCGGTGTAGTCCGCCGCCGGGGCATACCAGGGGCTGGCGGTCCAATAGGTCCACGCGCCCAGGGAATTGCGGTAGTAGAGCTCGAATTGCGTGGCCTGGGTGGAGGTGTACCAGGCGCCCAGATCGTAGCTGTGCCCCGGCAGCGCCTTCGGGCTGCAGGCGCCAAGGTCCAGCGTCGGCAGCACCTTCGCATCTCCTGAGGCGTAGCCTGTCACGTCCAGCTGCGCCGCGGCGCCGCCGTTGCGGCCCTCGGCGGAGGTGGAGAAGTTCGGCGCATTGGTTCCGTAGGCGGACATCTGCCAGCACTGCGGCAGGCCCCAGGCGCCGGGCGTTTCCATGCCCGGATTGGCCAGCGCATTCACACCCGCGGGGGCTGGCACCGGCACCGGCCCCGGGACGGCGGGCTTGGCCACGCCGCCCACCACCTCGTGCACGGTGCGGACAAACGTTGCACCCTCCAGCGTCTGCTCGGCCAGCCAGCGGGCAAAGTCCTCAAAGACCTCGGAGCTGACGGACCGGGGATCACCGTCGTCGGCGACGCCATGGAACACCAGCTGGACCCACCCGCCGCCGGCCGCCGCCCCAGCCTCCACCGAGTGCTTGAGATCCTCCACGCTCCAGCGGGCGCCCACCTCGGAGGTGGCCCGGGTGTTGAAGGGATCAACGGGATTGACGGGCTCGACGGCGGCGCAGCCGGGGCAGTCCACGCTGGTGGCCAGCGTCCCCATGCCCCGGGCGCTGTTGTAGCCGCAGCCGGAAACGATGGCCTGCACCTCGGGCGTCACAGTGGGGAAGGCATAGGAGAACGACGTGGCCTTGAAACCCCATTCGGTCAGATTGGTTCTGTCATTGCACACCTGCCGGGTGGCTTCCGCCGGATCCATCGAGGCCAGATCGGCCAGCGAAAAGGTGTGTCCGCCAATCTCGTGGCCATCGTCCGCCAGCTTCTGCAGATCCGGCCGTGTCATATGGCCGGGTTGTCCCACGAAGCCGCTGTTGATGAAGAAGGTGCCCTTGAACCCGTACTTGTCCAGAATCGCCGCTGCCGCCAGCTGGTCATTGCTGCCCTCATCAAAGGTGAGGCTGACGCTGGTGAGCGGCGTTCCGGGCAGCGGCACCTTCGTGGCCTGCGGACGGATGCCCGCCGATTGGGCCTCCGCGAGGGCGGCCGGACCAAGGGGCGGCATCAGCGAGGCACCGGCCACCACTAGGGCCGCCACCGAGAACCAGCCCGCCGCCCGACGCCGGGTGCGCAGCACCTGGCTGCGGTGCGGGCCGCCGTGGAAGAGGTCACCCGGGTCGCGGCCGTTCCCTGTGGATTCTCCGCGCTCTGCGCGGGACGGTGTGCGATGACCGAACATACGGGGATCCCCCTCACGGTTTCATGGTCCATGTCCGTGACCGCTCCGCATCGGCCCTCCCGCGGCTGCGGCCTGGGGCCGCAATTGCAAGGGACCGGTGACGACTGGGGGAAAGCCTTGGTCTCAAAGGCTTATTCGTCACCGGTCCCCGTCCAAACGCCTCGAACCTTCCGGCCCGGGCAAACTTTGCAGCGTCAGCAGCTCCAGTACTGCACCAACGCTGAGTAATCATTACGAGACCCGATTTCTCCCCCGGCGGACCTGCCACCGACTGATAACCACAGCCTAGGGACCGCCTCCATCCGCGGGCACGAGTAGGGCCTACCCGTCTTTGGCCAATGCCGGGGCCGTGGCGGGGATCCACCACTTGCGACTACGCAGTGGGCTACTCGCATGGCTGCGGGGAACACTTGGGCCCGCCCGGGCGCGTCCCTATGGACTGCCCCGCTCCGGGCATACAATGCGGTACACATGGGCCGCTACGGCGGGACGCAACAATGCGATGCAGAGGGGGTGGGCGCAGTGGGTGTCCAGCGTGAACGCTTCGCGACCGCGGCGAAAACGCGCAGAACGCTGCGCAACGGTCCACTCCCGGGCCCCGACAGGGAACGCGGCCGGCGACAGCGCAAGGTGGCCACCGCCGTCGTACTGGCGCTGGCCGTCATCGCGGCCGGCAGCGCCCTGTGGATCAGCAGCCTCCAGGCCGCCGTGCGGGCCGGCCCCTGGTTCGGCGGGTACGTCGATGTGACGGTGCAGCCGGGCTACGATTTCAACACCCCCGCCGGCGATCTGGAGCGCAATGTGGTGCTGGCCTTTGTCGTCGCCACCCCCGCCGATCCCTGCACACCCCGGTGGGGCGCCGAATACAGCCTGGACGACGCCGCCGCGCAGCTGGGCCTGGACGCACGGGTCAAGGAACTGCGCAGCCATGGCGGCGACGCCTCGGTGTCCTTCGGCGGCGCCGTCAATGACGAGCTCGCCACCGTGTGCACCGATCCCGGCTCCCTGCTGGGCGCCTACCGCCAGGTGGTGGAGCGCTACGCATTGAAGATGGTGGACTTCGACGTCGAGGCCGGCAACCTGGTGGACCTCACCGCCGCCACGCGGCGGGCCCAGGCGGTGGCAGCCCTCCAGCGCGAGCGGGCCCTGTCCGGCAAACCGCTGGGGGTGTGGCTGACGCTGCCCGTTTCCCCCCGCGGCCTCACCGATGAGGGGACCACCACCGTGGAGGCCATGATCAAGGCCGGCGTGGACCTGTCGGGGGTGAACCTGATGACCATGAACTATGGCGCCAGCCGCAGTGCCGGACAGAGCATGGCCGACGCCTCCCTGGCGGCCGCCACGGCGGCGCATTCCCAGCTGAGCATCATCTACCAGCGCGCCGGCAAGAGCCTGGATTCCCAGACGGTCTGGGCCATGATCGGGCTGACGCCGATGGCGGGCGAAAACGAAATCTCCACCGATGTCTTCACCCTGGACGCCGCCCAGGCGCTGCACGATTTCGCCGTCGAGCGCGGTGTGGGGCGGATGTCCTTCTGGTCGCTGAACCGCGACCGTCCCTGCCCGGCGGGCACGCCGTCGGCCGCGGCCGGGACGGGCAACGGGGCCAGCCACATCTGTTCGGGCACGACGGCGCCGGCCGGCGCCTTTGTCACCACGCTGGGCACGGGAATGGCCGGCCCCGGCGCCGCGGACCCCTCCTTCAAGGGGAGCATGCGGTAGCCGGAACCGGCCGGTTGCTGGCTGCGTCTACAGCCGCACCCCGCTGGTGGTCACCAGGTCCTTCCACGGGCCGTCCGGAACGTCGGCAAAGTCCACAAACTGCCAGTCGACCTTGTCGCTCTCGCCGTCCAATTCGCTGAACCCCAGGCACCCGTTCATGGCCGGCGAGACGTCCATGCCGGCGGAGTTGAAGTTCTTGTTGACCGGCCGGGCGTCATCGCTGCCGAACACATAGGCCTTGTCGTGGTACTGGCCGGGCCCGGCGTCCTCGATCTGGCCGTAGCAGACCGAGTCCCCCATCTTCACCTTCACCCAGCGGTTCTTCATGTAGCTGAAGGTGCGGCTCTTCTCCTGCCCGGCAAAGCCGGTGTCCCCCGCCCACGGGATCACCGAGGCGCGCTCGGCGAACGCCTTGGCGTCATTGACGTCGTCGTACGGCAGGTCCAGGTAGAACGGGTTCTCCTTGGGCGTCATGGCTGTGGGTTTGAAACCGTTGGCGGCCGTGCGCGCCTCGGTCTGGCAGTCCGGCGCCATCACGCCGTCGCACCCCCCGTAGCTGCCCTCCCAATCGGAGTCATAGGTGGAGTAGACCTGGGAGCCATCCGCCGCGTTGGGATCGAAAATCTCCCCCACCCAAAACGTGGTGGCCACAATGCCGGTGTGCCATGGATACTTGCCACCGGATGCGCTCGGGGATGGACCGGGCGTCGGCCCGGGGATGCATCCAGTGAGCACCAACACCACGGCGGCCGCCGAAGCGGCCGCCAGGTGCACCCGACGAAGCGGGTTCTTGCGCGAGACCATGTTGTGAAGCCTAGCCCGCCGCGACGGCAGTCCGTGCGCCGCGGGTGCGTGGCGCGCCGCCCAGCCGGAACTCCGCCGCAACATTGAGGATGATCTCATCGATGGTGGTCTTCGGATCGAACCCCACCAGGGCCTTGGACTTGGTGTTGTCCGGAACCCTCCGGCGCATGTCCTCGTAGCCCTCGGCATAGGCTTCCTCGTACGGCACCAGGGTGATGGTGCTGGGGCTTTCCAGCAGTTCGATGATCCGCTGGGCCAGCGTGAGGATGGAGATCTCGTGGCTGCCGCCGAGGTTGTAGGCGTTGCCGTAGGCGGCCGTGTCCGCGGAGATCCGCGTAATGGCCGGCACGATGTCCCCGACATAGGAGAAGCAGCGGGTCTGCAGGCCATCGCCGTAGACGGTGACGGGCTCCCCCGCCAGCGCCTGGCGGATCAAGCGGGGAACCACCATGCCGTACCGCCCGCGCTGGCGCGGACCGACGGTGTTGAACAGGCGGACGATGGCCACATGCAGGCCGAACTCCCGCCAGTACGAGTGCGCGAACGCCTCATCGATGCCCTTGGCCGCCGCGTAGGTCCACCGGGACTTCAGCGGCGAGCCCAGGATCCTGTCCGACTCCTCGTTCAGGCTGTCCGAGGCATTCTTGCCGTACACCTCGCTGGTGGAGGCCAGCAGCAGGCTGGCCCCGGCGTCGAGCACCGAATCCAGCACCACTTCGGTGCCGTGGATGTTGGTGCGCAGGCTCTCCAGCGGGTGCTCCACGATCAGATTCACGCCCACGGCTGCGGCCAGGTGGAACACCCGGTCCGCGCCGCGGACGAGGCTGTCGACGGCCCGCCGGTCAAGGATGCTGCCCTCGGCAAAGCTGAACCGCGGGTGCTTGAGCACGGGTGCCAGGTTCTCGATCCGGCCGGTGGAGAGGTTGTCCAACACCGCAACCTCGTCCCCTCCCGCCAGCAGGTGTTCTACCAGGTGGCTGCCGATGAATCCGGCTCCACCAGTGATTGCGGTTTTCATGGTTCTCTCCTCCTCAGTGGTGGCTTCTAGAGCCGGATCAGGTTCGCTGCGTTGGGCAGCTTGTACGTGGTGTCCAGAACAACAGGGACGTCATCCAGGAAAGAGAGGTCGACGCCGGTGTGCCGAGTGTGCACGATGGCCAGGTCCGGCTTCCACGCCGCCGGGTCCTCCAGGGAGGAGAGCCTCCCACCGCTGCCGTCCGGCGCCGTCGGGCACCAGTTGTCGTAGTACGCCACCTGGGCGTCCTCGGCACGCAGCGCCTCGATGATCTCCAGCGCCGGCGATTCCCGCAGGTCTTCGACGTCGGGCTTGTAGGCCACGCCGACGATCAGCACCCGGGCGGCACTGATGCCGTGGTCGCGGTCCGACAGGATCCGCCGGGCCCGCTCCACCACCTGGTGCGGACGGGCGGCAATGCCGGCCATGGCACTCTCGATCACGGGAGTGGCCAGACGGGCCTTGCGCAGCTGCCACAACAGGTAGTGCGGATCGCAGGGGATGCAGTGCCCGCCAACGCCGGGGCCGGGGGTGAACGGCATGAACCCGTACGGCTTGGTGGCCGCCGCGTTGATGACATCCATGACCTCGATGTGCATGGCCTGGCAGATGTCGGCAAACTCGTTCGCCAGCGCGATGTTGACGGCCCGGAAGGTGTTTTCCACCAGCTTGGTCATCTCAGCGGCGTCGGCGCTGGGCACCACGTGGACCAGCTTGGTGCTGGCCTGCAGCAGTGCCTCGGCGGCGCGGCCGCAGGCCTCCGTGACGCCACCCACCACGCGCGGCACGTCCTCGTGGGAGAACGCGTCGACACCGGGGTTGATGCGCTCCGGGGAGAAGGCCACGAAGACATCCTTGCCGGCCACCAGGCCGCGGGCCTCCAACGGCAGTGCCAGCATGTCGCGTGTGGTGCCCACGTAGGTGGTGGAGGTCAGCATCAACAGCTGGCCCGGCACCGCAAACTCCACGACGGCCGCGCAGGCAGAGCGCAGGATGCTCAGATCAGGCACCAGATACGAGTCAACGGGCGTGGGTACGCAGACAATGACGGCGGCGGCCTTGGCCAGCAGCGACAGATCGGTGCTGATGACAAAGTCCGGGCTTTCCAGTGCCGTTGCCAGCCTGGCCCGGTCCGAGCCCAGCAGATCCGCCTGCTGCGAGCGGATGGTGGCCAGCCGGGCCTCGGAGACATCCAGGCCCACCACCTTGCGCCCTGAAGCATTGACGGCCAGCGCGGTGGGCAGTCCTACATACCCCAACCCGACGATGGCAACATCGAAGCTGAATCCGGTGCCGGTGGAGCGGACCGCCTGGGGCAGGTCCTCTTCCTCGGTCCAGACCAGCTGTTCGCTGCCGTGGCTTGTGGTGGCTGGCAGGTGGCCGCCCTTGCGTGCCCTGACCCTAGTATTTGGTGACATTGTTCCTTGACCTCCCAGTACGTGATGCGTGCCAAACGCCAAAGAACCGGCGGCGACGCTGTGGAACCTCGGTCTCAGAAGGTCCGTAAAGCGCAGCCGCCGGCTCGTTTAAGGGGGCCCGCACCGAAGGCGCGGAACCTGCCGCCGGGTGGCGGTCCAGTGAATCTATGAGCTTTGAGCCAGCTCGCAATAACATTTGAGAGAGACCTAACTTCAACCACTGTCGGCCGTTCTCGACCGACAATCACAGCCTAGGAATCTGCCAGCGGCGAAGCGCGAGTGGTTTCTACCCGTCTTTGTGCCAGGTTCCCACGGGGATCGAGTGCACTACCCGGTGGATACCCGCCCACCACTCGCATGGCTACTTGTTCGCACCGCGGCGGGCCGGGGGCGAGTACGGCGGGCTGTGTTTGAGGTGCAGCGGTGCATCGGGGACACGGTTCCCCTCCCAGGACGCGTCTCCTATTGCGTCCTTGAAGGGGAACTGCGTCCCCGGACCGCATTCGGCCGGCGGCGTGGGGTGGTGCATGACGCGGATGGGGCGGGGCATGACTCGGCGTGGAAGCAGCCACACGTCCCGGCATCCTGCGCACATCGCAGCCGGCTCCCCCACCGCCGTCGAACATTCGCATCCGGGACACGGTTCCCCGCCCATGACGCGTCTGCTATTGCGTCATGGAAGGGGAACTGCGTCCCCGGCCGCATTCGGCCTGCGACGCGCGCGCGGCACGGCTCCCCCACCGCCGTCGAACACTTGCATCCGGGACAGGGTTCCCCGCCCAGGACGCGTCTGCTATTGCGTCATGGAAGGGGAACTGCGTCCCCGGCTGCATTCGGCCGGCGGCGTGGGGTGGTGCATGACGCGGATGGGGCGTGACGCGGCGTGGGGTGGGGCATGACTCGGCGTGGAAGCAGCCACACTGTCCGGGTATCTTGCGCATACCGCAGCCAGCTCCCCCACCGCCGTCGAACACTTGCATCCGGGACACGGTTCCCCGCCCAAGACGCGTCTCCTATTGCGTCCTCGAAGGGGAACTGCGTCCCGGACCGCATTTGGCCGGCGGCGTGGGGTGGTGCATGACGCGGGGTGGAAGCAGCCACACTGTCCGGGTATCTTGCGCACATCGCAGCCAGCTCCCCCACCGCCGTCGAACACTTGCATCCGGGACACGGTTCCCCGCCCAAGACGCGTCTCCTATTGCGTCATGGAAGGGGAACTGCGTCCCCGGCTGCATTCGGCCGGCGGCGTGGGGTGGTGCATGACGCGGATGGGGCGTGACGCGGAGTGAGGTGGGGCCTGACGCGGGTGGGAAGCAGCCACACCGTCCGGGCATGCTGCGCACACCGCAGCCGGCTCCCCCACCGACGTCGAACACTTGCATCAGGGACAGGGTTCCCCTCCCAGGACGCGTCTCCTATTGCGTCATGGAAGGGGAACTGCGTCCCGGGCCGCTTTTGGAAGTGGGGGCTAGGCCTGCCAGGGGTCGTAGGCTGCCTTGGCGAGCTCGTCGCGGTGGGCGATGCCCAGCTTGGCGAACATCCTGTAGAGGTGCCCCTCCACGGTGCGCAGCGACAGTGAAAGTTCGACGGCGATGTCCCGGTTGCTGGCGCCGTCGTGGACCATCCGGGCGATCTCCGCCTCGCGGCGGGTCAGCTTGGCGGCCGCGGGGCCATCGTTTCCGGTGGATGCCGCACCGAGATGCCCCAGGGCTGCGTTGCGGCGTTTGAGCGCCCTTGCGGCGTCGTGGATCCGGCCCCTGTCCCCACGCCGTTCCAGGATGGCCACCGCCGCAGCGGCGCACTGGGCGGCCGGCAGGTCCCGCCCCTGGCTTGCGGCCACCTCGCTGAGCTTGACCAGTGCTGCGGCATCGCGGCGGACGAGCGCCGTGCCGAAATCCAGGGAGAACTCGGCGGCGCGGCCCTCGCTCAGCGCCGCGGCCTCGGCCAACCGGGCGGCCGCCGCCGGCTTCCCGGCATGGATGGCCAGGGTCAGGATCTCCATCTCGACCCCGAGGGCGCCGAGGCCGGAGGCCTCCGCGGCCAGCTCCAGCAATTTGGCGCCTTCGCCGCCGCCACCGGGGAGGGAAGCCCGGGCCGCGGAGGCATAGGCACGCGACAACAGGGAGGTCAGCATCCCCCGCGCCGGGCAGCAGGCGTGGAAGGCCTGCACATAGTTGGCTGCCGTTTCGCCCCGGCCCAGCGCCGACGCCGCATACGCTGCGGCGGCCAGGGCCATCGGCAGATCATTGCCGGGGTCCGACTCGCGCAGCCCCTCCACGGCGGCCGAGAGCATTCCCAGCGCGGAGGCGACACCGCCCTGCACCAGCTCGCCGAGCCCCTGGGCAAGGTGGAAGGCACCGCCATAGTAGAGCAGCGAGGCCCGCTGGCCGTCGATGAAGTCCGCCAGAAACGCTGCCCGCACCTCAAATTCGCCGGCATTCAACAGCGCCAGCAGATAGCGCCGCAGCAGGTACTCGCTGCTCTCGGACAACCCCTCCGGATCGGCATCGAAGAGCTCACGGGCATCATTGAGCACTTGCACGGCGGAGAGGGGCCGTCCGGTGACGGCCAGCACCTCCCCGAGCAGGGCGCCGGCCATCACCCGGTTGGCCGGATTGTCGTGGGCCTGCGCCCACAGGGAGTGCAGCTCGTCTTCTGTCGCCAGGTAGCGCCCCTGGGCATGTTCGCCTTGGATGGCCAGCAGCCGTGCGCCCACCTCGTGGCGGGCCGCCTGCGCGCCGTCCATCGCCCCGGCTGCCTGCAGCCTGGCGATGGCGGCCGTCCAGTCCTGGACCACCTGGGCAACGCCGTTCGCGCCCGCCCCGGACCGCACGGCCAGCTGGCCGCGCAGCAGCGCGGCGGATCGGACGACGTCGGCGTGCTGGTCCTCCTCCACGATCAGGGACAGGGCGCCCAGGGCAGACCTGTCATCGCCGCGGCACAGCAGCGCCCGCGCCAATTCCACCCTGGCGGCCCCGCGGAGCGCCGGGTCGCTGATGGCCTGGGTCGCCGCTTCGACGAAGTCCGGCAGAAACAGCCGGTTGGCGACGCCGGCGGCGGCGAGGATGTCCTCATCGGGCACCTGGACACCCCATTCAAGCGCCCACTGGACGTAGCGGAGCAGGGCGCCGGTGGTGGCCGGGCGGCTGTGCAGATTCGCGATGATCTGCCGGCGGATGGACAGGCTCCGCGCCGTGGGGACCAGGGCGCGGATGACCTCGCCCACCAGGGGCTGCAGGATGCGCACCGTCCGCTCGGCATCCGAGTCCACGCGCACCAGCTGTGCCTCCTCCAACTCGTCGACGGCGGTGCTGGAGGCAGTGCGCTGCAGCACCGAGAGCTCGATGGATTCGGCCAGGGCGATGGTTTCCAAGGCTTCGCGCTGCAGGGGGGTCAGGGCCATGATCTGGTTGCGGACCAGCTCCATCAGGCGCGGGGTGTATCCCGTGGGCTCGGCCACCAGCAGCCACAACTCGTTGCGCTGCAGCAGGGCGCCGGTGGTGCGGGCCTGTTCGATGAGTTCGCGGAGGTAGAGCGGATTTCCGCCCGCCGCCCGGCCCAGCACGGCGGCGGTGCTGGGCATCACCGCGCCGCCAAGGAGCAGCCGGCACAGGTGCTCGGCCGATGCCGGGGCCAAGGGTTCCAGGACCACCCGCTCCAGAAGGCCATCGGCCGACATCTGGACAAGCTCCGACGGCGGGGCCGGGAACGGCCGGCACAAAAAGATGGTCTTGGCCGCACCTGCGGCCGCCACCGCCGCAATGGCCATGGCACTGCTGTCATCCAGATGCTGGGCGTCGTCGATGACCACCACCGCCGGGCCGCCGGCATCCCCGGTGCCGCGCAGCGTGGCCATCAGGGCGCGCACCACCGCCGTCGGCGCCCCCGTCATGCCAGGGGTGAGCGAGGTCAGCAGCGGTGCGAGGGCGCCGTACGGGACGGAGGCGAGCACCGGCGAGGCGTAGACGTGGAATGGCCGGATCCGGCCCCCCGCCTGGGCCACCACCTCCCGGGCCAGGGCCGTCTTGCCCAGGCCGGCCTCGCCGAGCACCAGTGCACCATGGCTGTCGGGGTCCAGCAGGGTGGCAAGCACCGCAGCGGCGGCCTCCTCCCGGCCAACCAGCGGCACCGGCGGTGCACCACGCAGTGCCTCGACCAGCGCCTCGTCCTCGTTCCGTGCCTCGACGCCGGTGTCGATGGCGGTGGTTTCACTCATTGCTGGGCCTCCCTGCCAGGCCGAGCGCGAAGGACAACTCCGAGCGGTCGGCAATGCGCAATTTGGAAAAAATTTGGTACAGGTGGCCCTCGACGGTCCGCACGGAGATGTGCAGGGCCCGGGCAATGTCCTTGTTGGCGGTGCCGCCGGCAGCCAGCGCACCGATCTGGGCCTCCCGGCGCGTCAGCGGCTGCATCGCGGCCATCGAGGGGTTCACGGCGCCGGTCCGGCGGCGGCTGGTTTCCACCAGCGTCTTGAACCGGCGCACCCGGCCCTTGTCCAGCCGGCCGGCGGCAAGCTCAAGGGCGGCGGTCCCCGCGTCGATGGCAAAGCCATCGTCGCCCACCTGGGCGGCGAGCGCAGCCGCCTCGGCCAGCACGGCCGGGTCCTGGTCGATGGTTCCCTGGGCATAGAGGGCGCAGGCCTGGGCATAGGCGCCGTCGTACTCCCGGGCCGCAGCCAGCAGGGCCGGGGCCGATGCCGCATGGCCCAGCCGGACGGCCAAAGACAGCGAAATCACCGCGCAGCTGTTCCGGCCGGCCGCGGTGTCCTGGGCGGCCAGCTCGACAAGCTGGGCCGCGGCGTCGTCGGTGTCCGCCACCCGGCCCTGGGCCAGCAGGGCAAAATAGGTGCCAAGGCGCTCCACCATCCACGGGGCGGCGGCGGACCCGGCGGACTCCATGTACCGGGCCCGCGCCGCGTAGTGGACCTGTGCCTCCTGCACCCGGCCCGCCATGGCGCTGGCATGCGCTGCGGCGCCGTAGGCCAGCCCCAGCGCCCCGCCGTAGTCCTGCAGCTGCAGCTGGCCGATGGCGGGGACCAGCAGTGCCAGGGCCTCGTGCCCCCACCCCCGCATGGCCACCAGCACGGCCTGGGCCAGTTCGCTGGAGTTGTAGAGGTCGAACAGCGAGGCGGTGTCCAGGGACTCATCATCCCGGCGGGCCAGGGCATCGGCCGCATCCCAGCGGCCCGCCAGCAGGTAGACGTAGAAGATCCTCCCGTGCGCCGCCAGCACCAGCTCGACGGGCACCTGGGGGGCGGTGTAGCGGGCGGTGAGCGAATCGGCCAGTGCCGCAGCCTCCACGGCCGATCCCCGCTCGGCCAGGAACTGGCACAGGTAGCTGCCCGCCTCGAGCCGGAACCGGGGCCGGTGCGCAGCGGTGTCGGCAAAGGCGTCCCGCAGCCTCTCCACCACGTCTGCTCCGGGCTCCCCCATCCAGGCGGCGGCTCCGGCCTCGGCCAGCAGCAGCGCCTCCCGCAGCGGAGCGGCATCGGAGCCCTGCGGAACCACCGAAGGATCGTCCTTGGATGGGTAGAGCTCGGCGCGGACCTTTTCCAGGTTGGTCCGCACCGCCGGCCATCCGCTCCTAGTGGCCAGCAGCACCGCACTCTCCGCAAGCACCACCCCCACCCACTCGGCCAGGCTCGGCTCGGGGCGGCGGGCCGTGCCGGCACCGCGGAGCAGGGCCAGGGCCGTGCTGAAATCACCCAGCGTGGACAGCGCACGGACCCGCTCCACCAGCATGACGGCGGGGGCCGGGTTTGTGGGCGAGGCATCCAGCAGCCGCAGCGCCAGCCGGGCATTCAGATGGTCGTTGGCCCGGTGGGCGGCGGCCAGGGCAATCTCCGGCGCCAGCTCGGCCCCGCATTCCAGCGTCCACCGTGCGCACAGGACGTCCACGCTGGCCGGGTCCGTGCCGCTCTGGCGGCCAAGGACGTTCTCCGGCGTCCGGCCCGCTGCAAGCACCTGCCGGCGCAACTCGTCGCTGCGGCCCTCGGGAACGTGGGCGCGGACGGCCGCGGCCAACAGGAAGCTGTGCATCCGCACCCGTCCGCCGCCGTCCATGCTCAGCAGCCCCGCATCCTCCAGGGCGTCAACGTCCTCGGCAGCTGCCACGGACAGCAGCGTGGCCAGCGGCAGGGTTCCGGCGAGCGCCACCATCTCCACGATGCGGCGCTGGGCGGTGTCCAGGCGGCCCAGGGTGGTGGCGAACAGGTCCACCGCGAGCGCGCTGTTGCGCACATTCTCCTCGGCGAGGACCCAGACGCCATCGCGCTGGATGAGCGCATCCGCCTCCCGGAGCGCGTTGGCCAGCGTCCGCAGGAAGAGCGGGTTTCCGCCGCTGGCGGTCCAGAGGATCCGTCCGGCCTGGCGCGAAATCCGCCCGCCGAGCCCCTCCTGCATCCAGGCGACGGCCTCGGTGAAACCCAGGGGTGCGACGGCGATTTCGTGCAGCAGGGCGTCCTTGGCAAGATCGGCCAGGTCCCGGGGCAGATGGGCGACGTCGGTGCAGGTCGCCAGCAGCCGGGCGGTGCCCGCACGGGCCAACTGGACCAGGACCGCAGCGGACAGCTCATCCAGCTCGCCGGCGTTGTCGATGTACAGGCAGATGTCCCGGCCCTGGGCCCGCTCCGCCAGGAGCCCCATCAGGCCCGACAGGACATGGACGGGGTGTTCCAGGCTCTGGGGTTCCAGTTCGCTCAGCAGCACCGTCAGTGCCCCGTACTCCTGGCCCGCCAGTGCGGGGCTGACCCGCAGCCCCAGCACCAGCACGTCTGTGCGCAATTGCTTCAGGGCCGCGTTGGCGAGGTACGTCTTGCCGACGCCGGAGGGGCCGGTGAGCAGCACCCCCGCGGCCCCCGGTGCCGTCGGGCCCGGTTGGGGGCCGCGCAGCTGCGAGGCTATCTGCCCCACCACTGCGGCAGGACCGGTATAGGGCCACTGCACGGTTGCGGTGTTCACCGCAACCGCCCTGCCCACATCTGTATACAGACGAGTATCAACATGACTGAGACCTTTGGGTTCATGCTTCTGGCTGTGCCCCCACAGTAAACAGCCGCCCAATGCCTCCGCACGAGTAGGTGGTACTCGTTTTTTGCTGAGTACCCTACGTGCTTCTACTCCTGCGTACCCTCAGATCAGTCCTCGCTCCCTTGGAATTCCATGGCTCCGGCCAGTTCTGCCCGGGAGGTGATGCCCAGTTTCGTGTAGCAGCGGTACAGATGCCCCTCCACTGTGCGCACGGAAAGATGGAGGGCTGCGGCGATCTCCTTGTCCCCCAGACCCTCCAGAACCAGGGCGGCAACCTCGCGTTCGCGCCGGGTGAGCAGCACCCCCGGCTGGCGGGCGCCCTCCTGGACGCCGTCGTCGTCCTCCCCCGTGCCCGTACGGCACTGGGCCAGCAGTTCGCGCACCCTCGGGATGAGTTCGCGGTCATGGTTGCGGCCCATCATCCCCAGCGCCGTGTCGTAGCAATGTGCTGCGTTGGCGAACATGGTCGCCTCGCGCAGGGCGTCGCCGGCGCGCAGCAGATGCGTCACATCGGGGCTGCGCAGCGCCCAGCCGTACTTGGCCAAGGCAGCGGCCCAGGGCCCCTCGGTGCCGGCGGCGAGCGCCGTGAAACGCTCCAGCCGGCTCCTATCGCCCAGCGACACGGCCAGCTCCAGGGCATGCAGTTCCAGGAACCGGGTCTGGCCGGCGGCCGCGGCATCGGCGCTGGCCAGCAGGGCGGCGGTCCCGGTGCCGTCGCGGCGCAGCAGTTCCGTGCCGGCGTTGAAGAAGTCCCCGGCAATGGCGGCCACCAGGTGGATGCCCGCGTTGCCCCCGTCCAGATACTCGCCGGCCAGTTCGTGGGCCTTCTCCGCATCCCCCAGCGCGGCCGCCGTGTAGTAGGCCAGCGCGCCGCACAGGGGCAGCATGTGCTCCGGGTCGCTGTCATGCAGCGCTTCCAGCCCGGCCAGCAGCACCGGCAGCGCGCGGTGCAGATTGCCCTGCCGCACGGCCACGTAGCCGATGCCCACGTGGATGGCGCCGCTGAAGGACACCATGGCCAGCCCCGAGGTGAGGAAGTAGTCATCCATCAGCTCCTCGGCCTGCCCCCACTCCCCCGCGGCGAGGCAGCAGGTGAGCAGGCGGACCAGAATGAACTCCGGCAGGAAGAAGACATCGTGCCCCTCGGGCTGGACGATGGCAAAGGCCGCCTCGGCCTCGGCCTTCCCGGCCAGGGGCCGCCCCACGGCGCACAGCCGCTCCGCTTCCAGGGCCAGCAGCATGGCCCGGGTGAGCAGCAGCCCGGGCCCGGACTCCAGCGGCTCCGCGGCCCGGATCTCCGCGGACAGGGCGCCCATGGCCGCATATTCCCCCACCATGGACGCCGCCAGCAGGTCCAGGACCGTGCTGCGGGCAGTGGTCTCCGCCAGCACCGCTGCGGCATCGTCCGCCCGCCCCGCGGCCAGGCTGCGCTCGCTTTCATGCCTGCCCCAGGCCCGCAGCGCCGCCGCATCGGCGGCAACATCCACCCCGGGGTGCCCCAGCGCCGTCCGGGTTGCCGCCCGCAGCAGGCTGCCCAGCATCATTTCCCCGACGTCGGCGGACTCGGCGCCCACTGGCTCCAGCAGCACCGCCGCCTGGGCATAGTTCCCCATGTTGAAATGGGCCCGAGCCATGACGGCGGCCGTGCGGCTGTGCAGCGCCGGATCCTGCACGGCCGCACCGATCCGCAGCGCGGCGTCGTTTTGAAAGATCTTGCAGGCCAGCACCGCCGCGCGCATCAGCAGCTCATCGGCCACGGGGGTGCCGCAGTCCAAGGACCAGATCACAAAGCGCAGCAGTGATTCCGGTTCATCCAGACTCAGGGGCGCGGTGGACAGGAAGCGCCTGTGCAGCTCCATGGAGGCTGTCACAGGGATGCTCTGGCGCAGCACATCGCCGTACAGGGGATTGAGCAGACGCAAGGTGTGCCCACTGGGGCCCCCGCGGCCCACCAGCCGTTCCACCAGAAGCTCATCCAGCGGCCCCTCGCCCAGGAGCGCGGCAACCTGGGCCTGTTCCACAGGCTCGGCCAGGGCGATCAGATTCAGCATCTCGCGCGCCCCCGCGCTGAGCCGGCGCAGCTGCATGCCCACCACTTCGCCCAGCTCCAGACGCTGTCCGGCATAGCCGGCCGGCGTCAACAGCCAGACACCATTGCGGTGCACCAGCACGCCGTCGAGCCGGTATTCGTGCAGCAGGGTCTTGACCATCAGGGGGTTTCCGCCCGTGGCGGCCCACAGGCTGCGGCTGGCGCTGGCCACCACGGTGCCGCCGAGCAACGCCGTGCAGAGCTCATGGACCTGGGCCGGGCCCAGGGGCTGGAGGTCGAACTTTTCGGCCCAGCCCTCGTCCCACAGCCTCGCCAGTGCACCGGGCAGCCCAGGATGCGGCTTGGCCGTGGCGATGACGGTGGCCCAGCCGGCGCGGACCAGCTCGGTGATGATCTCCGCCGAGGCATTGTCCAGCACATGGGCATCATCGAGCAGCAGCAGCACCGGGCCCTCCTGGGTCCGCTGCGCCTGGAGCCGATCCCAGATGGCCCGCAGCACCACAACCTGCGAGGAGACGCTGGGGACCTTGATGCCGCCCAGAAAGGGGGCCAGTGCGCCATAGGGGACGGCCTCCAGCGCCGGGCTGGCATGGATGCTGAGCACCGTGGCCTCGTCCGCATACCGCTCGGCCAGGCGGTTCAACAGCGCCGTGGCGCCAAACCCATAGCCCCCGACGATGAAGACCGCCCGGCAGTCGCCGCCGGCCACGGCGTTCTCAATGGCGGGCAGCACGCCGTCGTGGTCGATCCACAGATCGGCACCGTCCAAAGGGAACAGCTCCCCCCTGCCGATATGGGAGGCATCTGGGGCAGTGGACGGCGGCTCAGACATGCACGGGTCCTTCAAGGTCGGCGCGGGAGGAAATCCCCAACTTGGTGAAAATTTGGTACAGGTGCCCCTCCACGGTGCGCACCGAGACATCCAACGCGGCGGCCATCTCCCGGTTGCTCAGCCCCTGGCTGGCCATCTTGGCGATCTGCCGCTCCCGGCCGGTGAGCTCCGGGCCATGGGTGTGGGGGGCCAGCGGCAGCAGCGGCAGCCGCTCCGTCAGCTCATCGAGCCGCTGCTGCGCGGACCTGGCCAGCGTGGAGCTGTGGCGTTCCCGGGCGATGTCCGTGGCCAGCACCAGCGCCCGGGATTCGACGGCGTCCAGGCCCAGCCCGCGGGCCGTCTCCGCCGCCTCCAGCAGGGTGGGAACATCCTTGGTCCGGCTGCCGATGGCCGTGAGCACATTGATCCGCGCCATGGAGCCCTGGCGTTGGGCGCTGATCGATTCCAACAGCGCGAATTCCTCATCGGTCCCATGGACTGTGGCACCGAACAGGCTGGTGGACGCCGCCGTCAGCCGGCCCTGGGCCAGATCCTCCCGGGCGGATTCAATGAGTTTCTGTTTGGCGCCCGGCTCCTGCAGCCAGCGCCGGGCCATCAGATTGCAGAATTTCGCCATCGAGCCCACCACCCATTCCGCCGGCGTACCGCCGGACTCGGCCAGATCCAGGTGGCGGCGCGCGGCGGCGGCGTCGTCCAGCTGGGCGTAGGCGAACGCCAGGGCCGAATGCACCAGCACCGGATCCACCAGTGATCCGCGCGCCTCCTGCTGGGCCCTGGCCCCCATCAGGAGCCCCAGCGCCAGGGAGCCGTGGCCGGCATAGGTGTAGGCCACCCCGAGGGCCAGTTCGGTGGCGCCGCCGACATAGTCCATGGCCGAGCCGGCCTCCTCCAACACGCGCCGCAGCATCACCGTACAGGCCCGCCAGTCGCCGGAGAACAGCAGGCCCAGGTACATGCCCTGCTGGACCTCGGCGGCCATCGCCAGCCGCAGGTCCGCCTCCCGGGCCGCGGCCAGCACCTCCTTGGCCAGCACGACGGCGTCGAGCTCCTGTCCGGTCATGGCCCAGACAATGGACAGCAATGCTCCGCAGTTGAGCCGGAAGGATTCCGCCGCGCCGGTGCGGTGGGCGTCCTCCAGCGGGGTGCGGGCCGCGGCAAAATCACCGGCGTGGACCATCGCGGCGAATCTGGCCAGCCGCAGCTGGTCCGCACCTTCGCCCAGATCCTCGTCGTCGTCCGAGCTCAGCGCCAGGGCGGACATGTGCTCCTCCGCGCCGCCGAGCACCTCGGCAATCCGGGCCTCGCCGCCTGGCAGGCGGACCAGCACCCGGCACAGATCCACCATGTAGGAGCCGTACTCCGCGGCCGTCAAGGCATCCAGCTGCCCGGCGGTGGCCTCCTGCAGGGCGGCCAGCGCAAGCGCCGGATTGGACTGGGCGATGTGGGCCTTGGCGCGCAACTGGGCGGCAGCCACCCACTCGGGTTCACTGGTGGACACCAACTGGGCGCATTTGAGGGCCAGCTCCGGATCAAAGAGGTCCATGGCGGACCGGGCGGCGGCCAGGGCGATGCCCGGCTCCACCGGCACGCCGCCGTCCAGGCTCCACAGGGCGAAACTGAGGACGTCCTCGCGCTCCAGACGCCCGGGGTCCGGGCCGACGGCGGAGGAGATCCGCTGGTAGACATCCCGCCGCCGGTCCTCGTTCATCCAGCCGCGCAGCACCTCGCCCAAATAGGCATCAGCCAATTCCACCCAATGCCGGCCATCGCGCTCGATGGCCAGGTAGCCGGCCGACTCAAGCTCCGTGACGACGTCGGGCCCCCACAGCTCCACGAGCACGGCCAGCGGTGTGCGGCGCAGCATGGCCAGGTGCTCCAATGCCTCGCGCACCGCCTTGCTTTCCAGGGCGAGACGGGCGCGGACCACCTCCGACAGGGTCTGGGCCGAATCCACACTCACGCGGCCCTTCAGCGCCCAGACATTGCCCTGCAGCTGCAGATTCCCGGACCGCAGCTGCTCGGCCACCAGCGCCTGGAGCACCAGCGGATTCCCCCGGCTGGCCGCGTGGAGGGTGCTGACTGCCGTGGCCGACACGACCTGGCCCAGGGTGCCGGTGAGCAGCTCCAGCACCTCATCCCGGCTGAATTCCTCCAGATGGACCTGGCGCATCAAATGGTCCTTGAGCCGCCAGGCCAGGTCCTCGGGAAGGTCGGCCACGTGGCGCACCAGCACAAGCACACTGGCCGTTCCACTGAGCATCAGGTGCATCAGGACGGCCGTGCTCATATTGTCCATGGCGGGCATGTCATCGACCACCACGACAATGGAGCGTCCCTGCGCGTCCTCGAGGATCAGGTCCGACAGATGGCTCACGATGGCGCCGGGCGAACTCGCGGCGGCGGCGGGCATGCGGGCCAGGAGGAAATCGAACTGCCCGAAGGGGACGGCGTCGCTGGTGCGCTTGCCGTACAGATGCAGAAAGTGGGTTCCGCGGCCCAGCCGGCGCTCGACGGCGCGGGCCAGGGCGGTCTTGCCGGTTCCGGCGGCGCCGCTGACAACGACGCCTTCAACCCCGTTGTTTTCGAGCAGGGCCGCCACCGATTCAACCACGTCCTGGCGGACGACCGAGGACCAGGCGCGCCGGGCCGCGGCGCCCATGGGACGTGCCTCGCCGGCCCCCTCTGCAGGGGTGGGGTGGCCGTTGGTCCACCCTGTTCGGGGCTCGCTCATCTAACACCCCCGGACCCGGTCAAGTGGCTGATTGTGCGTAGCCTTCACCATACAGCGCAGCCGGGACCCAGTGCAGCAAATCATGTGGGCTGCGACACATATGACGGGTGTGCCTTTAGCGGGTCTGCCCGTGGAATTTCTGCTGGGCGGCGACCAGCGAATCGGTGATGAGCAGCTCCGTCGCATCGGCGGCGTCGCCGATCAGGAACGGCAGCTCCTTGGCCTCCGTGGAGGAAAAATCCTTCAACACGTGGTCCGCCGCGTCCTGGCGGCCGGGCGGGCGCCCGACGCCGACACGGACACGGTAGTAGTCCTTGGTGCCGAGCGTTTTGGAGATGTCGCGCAGGCCATTGTGTCCGCCCTCGCCGCCGCCAAGCTTGAGCTTGATGGTGTCGAAGGGAATGTCGATCTCGTCATGGACGGCCACCACATGGTCCGCCTCGATGTCGAAGAACTTGGCCAGGGCCGCCGTCGGGCCGCCCGTGAGGTTCATGA
Source organism: Arthrobacter sp. 35W (assembly GCF_000482545.1). Lineage (GTDB taxonomy): Bacteria > Actinomycetota > Actinomycetes > Actinomycetales > Micrococcaceae > Specibacter. The sequence continues at coordinate 241,345 of NZ_KI519454.1, read as the reverse complement.
AGGTCAGCGACTTCGCCAGGATCAGCTTGGGGCCGCCAATGCCCAGCCGGCCCTCGGCCACCAGGGCCCGGGCCTTGTGGCTCTTAAAGGAGGAGCCCACGCGCGATGCCAGCTCCTCGACCACCATGTAGCCAATATTGTGTCTGTTGCGGCTGTAGCCGGGCCCGGGGTTCCCGAGCCCGACTACAAGCCAGGTGTTGCTCATGAAGGCGAAGACTACTCTGCAGCAGCTTCTTCGGGCGCGGCAGCAGCCTCGTTGAAGTTCACGATCAGGGTCTCGGCGTCGGCCAGCAGGGTGGAGCCGGTCGGCAGAACCAGGTCGGAAGCGTGGATGCGCTCGCCGGCCTTGCGGCCCTCGATGGAAACCTCAACGTGCACCGGCACGTGGGTGGCCTCGGCCTCGAGGGAGATGTGGTTGGCTTCCTGGCTCACAACGGTGCCGGAAGCAGCTTCGCCCACGAGGACGACGGGGATCTCAACGGTGACCTTCTCGCCCTTGACGACGGTCAGCAGGTCGATGTGCTCGATGATCTGCAGCAGCGGGTCGCGCTGGATGTCCTTGACCAGGGCGAGGTGCTCTTCGCCGGCAACGTTCAGGGTCAGCAGGGCGTTGGAGGCACGCACGGCGCGGGTGGTCTCGCGCTCCGGCAGAACGATGTGGATGGGCTCTTCGCCGTGGCCGTAGATGACGGCGGGGATCTGGGAGGCGCGGCGGGCACGGCGGGCAGCGCCCTTGCCGAATTCGGTGCGCAGTTCTGCGGCAAGCTTGATTTCAGTCATGAAAAAACTCCTTCGTGGGTGATGGTCAGCAAGAACACAAGGCCTGGCACGAACCACCGCGTTGCCGCGAAGGAGTTGCAGACCGAGTCGATAACGGAGTGGAGGCCACTCCCTCGCCAAGGTTTCGCTTTTAACGATACCAGCCCCCGCAGTCCGAATGGACCACAGGGGCTGGCACAGTGTTAGTTGGGCCCACACCCGCGAGGGCCCCGAGGCGAGCTTGCGAGCCTCGGGAGCGGGTGGGGTTCAGGCCTGGCCGTCGAACAGGCTGGTGACCGAGCCGTCCTCGAAGACTTCCTTGATGGCCCGGGCTATCAACGGAGCGATGGAGAGCACCGTCAGCGAGTCGAAGCGCTTGGCGGCCGGGATGGGCAGCGTGTTGGTGACCACCACTTCGCGGGCACCGCACTCGGCCAGGCGCTGTGCGGCCGGGTCGGAGAACACGGCGTGCGTGGCGGCGATGATGACATCCTTGGCGCCGGCGTCCTTGAGCACGCGCACGGCGCCGGCGATGGTTCCACCGGTGTCGATCATGTCATCAATCAGCACACAGGTGCGGCCCTCGATCTGGCCCACGACGGTCTTGGAGACGGCCTGGTTGGGCACGGTGAGGTCGCGCGACTTGTGCACGAAGGCCAGCGGGGCGCCGCCGAGGCGCTCGGCCCACTGCTCTGCCACGCGGACGCGGCCGGTGTCCGGGGACACCACGGTGATGTTGTCGGCGTCAACGCGGGTGCGGATGTAGTCCGCCAGCAGCGGGATCGCGAACAGGTGGTCCACGGGGCCGTCGAAGAAGCCCTGGATCTGCGCGGTGTGCAGGTCAACGCTCATGATGCGGTCCGCACCGGAGGTCTTGTACAGGTCCGCCACCAGACGGGCCGAGATCGGCTCGCGGCCGCGGCCCTTCTTGTCCTGGCGGGCGTAGGGGTAGAACGGGGAAACCACCGTGACGCGGCGGGCCGAGGCACGCTTGAACGAGTCGCACATGATCAGCTGTTCCATGAGCCAGTTGTTCAGCGGAGCCGGGTGCGACTGGATGATGAAGACATCCTTTCCGCGCACGCTTTCGCCGGAGCGGACGTAGATCTCACCATTGGCGAAGTCATAGGCCGACATGGGCAGCAGTTCGGTCTCCAGCTCCCTGGCCACCTCGGCGGCCAGTTCGGGGTGCGCGCGGCCGGACGCCAGCACCAATTTCTTGTCGATGCTATGGCTGAGTTCGCTCATGGAATCACTTTCTCGCTGTACTGCTGGGGGCTGCGGGCTTGCATGGGGGTGTGCGGGTGGTGCTCAGGAACCGGAAGCCGCGGCGGCGTCCACAGTGTCCGCCCCGGCGGCGCTCGCTGCGCTGTCTACTGCGCTTGCTGCGCTGTCTGCGGCGGCGGCCAGGGTGGCGGAGATGGAGCCGGGGCGGTGGCTCTCAACCCAGCCGGGGATGTTGCGCTGGGAGGCGGCATTGAGCGTCAGGGCCCCGGCGGGGACGTCCTTGCGGATCACGGCGCCGGCACCGGAGTACGCGCCGTCGCCGACCTCAACGGGGGCCACAAACACGGTGTTCGACCCGGTGCGCACGCCGGAGCCGATCTTGGTCCGGTGCTTGTTCACGCCGTCGTAGTTGGCGGTGATGTTGCCGCAGCCGATGTTGGTGTCCTCGCCGATCTCCGCATCCCCGGCATAGCCCAGGTGGGAGAGCTTGGAACCGCGGCCGATGGTGACGTTCTTCGTCTCGTAGAAGGCGCCGATCTTGCCGTCGGCGCCCAGGACGGTGCCCGCGCGCAGGTAGGTGAACGGACCCACGCTGGCGCCCTCGCCGATGATGGTGCCGGAGCCGTGCGTGCGGGTGACATGTGCACCCTCGCCGATCTGGACGTCCGTCAGCGTGCTGTCCGGGCCGACGACGGCGTCGCGCGCCACGGTGGTGGATCCGTGCAGCTGGGTGCCGGGCAGGATGGTGACGTCCTCGTCCAGCACCACTGTGGAGTCGATCCAGGTGGTGGCCGGGTCGATGACCGACACTCCGGCGCGCATCCAGCGCTCCACGGTGCGGCGGTTGTGCTCGGCACCGAGGGCGGCAAGCTGGACGCGGTCGTTGGCGCCCTCCACCTGCCAGCGGTCGGTGGTCACGACGGCGGCAACGCGGCCGCCGCCGGTGCGGGCGATGGAGAGCACGTCCGTCAGGTACATCTCGCCCTGGGCGTTGTTGACGGTGACCTGCCCCAGCGAACTGCGCAGCACCTCGGCGTCGAAGGCGTAGATGCCGGAGTTGATCTCACGGATCTGCCGCTCGGCGTCGGAGGCGTCCTTGTGCTCGCGGATGCCGGCCACAGTGCCGTCCGCTTCGCGCAGGATGCGGCCATAGCCGGCGGCGTCCTCCAGCACGGCCGTCAGGACCGTGACGGCGTTGCCCTGCTCCTCGTGGCTGGCCACCAGCTCCTTGAGCAGCTCGGTGGTCAGCAGCGGAACATCGCCGTAGGTCACGACGACGGTGCCGGCCACGGGTGCCTCGGCGTCCAGTGCGTCAAGTGCGGCCTGGACGGCGCGGCCGGTGCCGGGGACCTCGTCCTGGTCCACGATCACCGCGGAGCCGTCCAGCGTGGCCAGATGCGCCGCCACCAGATCGCGTTCGTGGCGGACCACGACGGCGAGGCGCTCGGGATCCAGGCCGCGGGCCGCCGCGAGGGCGTGGCCGACCATGGAGGTGCCGCCGATTTCATGCAGGATTTTGGGGGTGCGCGACTTCATCCGCGTGCCCGCGCCGGCTGCCAACACCACGACGGCGGCTGGCTGGACGGAGGCGGGAAGGACAGTACTGGCGTCTTGGGGGCTCACTAAGTGGCACTCCTCCCGGACAAGGTCCGTGATCAAACTGAGCAAGGGCTATGCCAATGTTACCCGCACTCGGACTGGTCCAGGTGTTCCGCCCATAGGACTCGAACCTATACTCCACAGCTCCAAAGGCTGGGGTGCTGCCATTACACCAGAGCGGACCGTGCCAACGCCTGGACGTTCGCACGAGTACCAAGTGTGCCATGTGCCCCCGCCCTCGCGCGACTTGGCCCCGAGCCCCGGTGATTGAGCCTGTCGAAATCCGGTGCGGCGGGCGCATGCCCAAGTCACGACGTCGTTCCCCTCCAAGGACGCAAATGTGGACGCGTCCCCAACGGGGAAGTGCGTCCCCGATGCGCATGGAGGCGTCAAGAGGCCTCGCTCCCCAGCCGCTCGACCAACGAACCCGGTGATTGAGCCTGTCGAAATCCGGTGCGGCGGGCGCGTCCCCAAGTCACGACGTCGTTCCCCTCCAAGGACGCAAATGTGGACGCGTCCCCAACGGGGAAGTGCGTCCCCGCTGCGCATGGAGGCGTCAAGAGGCCTCGCGGCCGTGGCCCCAAGCTCGACCAGCGAACCCGGTGATTGAGCCTGTCGAAATCCGGTACGACGGGCGCGTCCCCAAGTCACGACGTCATTCCCCTCCAAGGACGCAAATGTGGACGCGTCCCCAACGGGGAAGTGCGTCCCCGCTGCGCATGGAGGCGTAAAGAGGCCTCGGCTCCACTCGACCAGCGAACCCGGTGATTGAGCCTGTCGAAATCCGGTGCGGCGGGCGCGTCCCCAAGTCACGACGTCGTTCCCCTCCAAGGACGCAAATGTGGACGCGTCCCCAACGGGGAAGTGCGTCCCCGCTGCGCATGGATGCGTCAAGAGGCCTCGCGGCCGTGGCCCCAAGCTCGACCAGCGAACCCGGTGATTGAGCCTGTCGAAATCCGGTGCGGCGGGCGCGTCCCCAAGTCACGACGTCGTTCCCCTCCAAGGACGCAAATGTGGACGCGTCCCCCACGGGGAAGTGCGTCCCCGATGCGCATGGAGGCGTAAAGAGGCCTCGCTCCCCAGCCGCTCGACCAGCGAACCCGGTGATTGAGCCTGTCGAAATCCGGTGCGGCGGGCGCGTCCCCAAGTCACGACGTCGTTCCCCTCCAAGGACGCAAATGTGGACGCGTCCCCAACGGGGAAGTGCGTCCCCGCTGCGCATGGAGGCGTCAAGAGGCCTCGCTCCCCAGCCGTGGCTATTCGAGGATTTCGGAGGCCTCGAGCCATTCCAGCTCGAGCTCCTCCTTCTCCCCCGCCAGATCGGCCAGCTTCCGGTTGAGCTCGCCCAGGGCCTCGTAGTCCCCCACCTTGGACTCCATCTGCGAGTGCAGCTTGGCCTCGGCCGTGGCAATCTTGCCCAACTGGCGCTCGATCCGGTTCAGATCCTTGCGGGCCTCGCGTTTCTGCGCCTCGCTGGGGCCCGATGCCGCCGAGGAGCCGGCGGATCCGGCCGGGGACCCTGCCGGCGAGCCGGAGGACGGCTGGCCGGAGAGGGTGGCCTCGCGCAGTTCCAGGTATTGGTCCACGCCTCCCGGCAGGCCGCGGAGCTTGCCGTCGCCCAGCAGGGCCATCTGGTGGTCCGTGGCGCGCTCGAGCAGGTAGCGGTCGTGGCTGACCACCACGAGCGTGCCGGGCCAGCCGTCCAGGACGTCCTCGACGGCGGCCAGGGTGTCGGTGTCCAGGTCATTGGTGGGCTCATCGAGCATCAGCACATTCGGCTCCCCCACCAGCAGGCGCAGCAGCTGCAGGCGCCGGCGCTCGCCGCCGGAGAGGTCCTTGACCATCGTCCACTGCTTGTCCTTGGTGAAGCCCAGCTGCTCCACCAGCTGGCCGGCCGTCATTTCGCGCCCGGCGACGGCGAAGGAACGCTTCTCGCGCTCGATGACCTCGATCACGCGCAGGTCCAGGACGTCGTCGAGCTCCTTGACCTCCTGGCTCAGGACGGCGGTCTGGACCGTCGTGCCCTTCTTGTACTTGCCCGACGTCGGAGCGATCTCGCCGTTGAGCAGGCGCAGCAGGGTGGTCTTGCCGGCACCGTTGACACCCACCAGGCCCAGCCGTTCCCCCGGTGCCAGGCGCAGGGTGATGTTGTTGAAGAGTTCCTTGGAGCTGCCGTCCTCCGCCGTGTAGGCGAGGGAGACGTTTTCCAGATCCAGCACGTCCTTGCCCAGGCGGGCGGTGGCCATCTTGCTCAGCGAGACGGTGTCGCGCGGCTCGGGGACGTCGGCAATGAGCTCGTTGGCCGCCTCGATGCGGAACTTGGGCTTGGCGGTGCGGGCCGGGGCGCCGCGGCGCAGCCAGGCGAGCTCCTTCTTGACCAGCTGGGTGCGCTTGCTTTCCATCACGGCGGCGGAGCGGTCGCGCTCGGCCCGGGCCAGCACATAGGCCGCGTAGCCGCCGTCGAACATGTCCACCATCGCATCGTGGACCTCCCAGGTGCGGCTGCAGACCTCATCGAGGAACCAGCGGTCGTGGGTGACCACCACGAAGGCGCCCTCGTTGGCGCGCCAGCGGGCCTTGAGGTGCCGGGCCAGCCAGGCCACGCCCTCCACATCCAAGTGGTTGGTGGGCTCATCAAGCATGATCACGTCGTCGTCGCCGATCAACAGCTTGGCCAGGGCCACGCGGCGCTTCTGGCCGCCGGAGAGCGAGTGCACATTGGCGTGCCAATCCACCTCGCCCACCAGGCCGCCCATGACCTCGCGGATTTTGGGGTTGGAGGCCCACTCGTGGTCGGCGGCGTCGCCCACAATGGCCTCGCCCACGGTCAGGTCGGCATCGAGCACATCGGACTGGTCCAGGTACCCCACGTGGACGCCGCCGCGGACGGTGACGCGGCCGGAATCGGCGCTCTGCCGCCCGGCGAGCAGGCGCATCAGCGTGGACTTGCCGTCGCCGTTGCGGCCGACGATGCCGATCCTGTCGCCCTCTTCCAGGCCCAGGGTCACCCCGTCCAGGACGGTGCGGGTTGCAAAGGCGACGGAGAGGTTTTCTCCGCCTAGGAGGTGGGCCACGGTGAACTACTTTCGAATCAGAGGACAAGTCGGGTTGGCAGGTACTGCCGGGGAACGACGGCGCGTCCCCAGAAGGTGCAGCGGGCGGCGCTAGTGGTGCAGGTCGGAGACGATCTTGGCCCCATGCACCGGACCGTGCACGGGAAGGGCATTGTGCCCGGCATCGGCCAGCCGCTCCGCCAGGACCAGGGCATGGTCCTCGTCGGCGGCGAGCAGGGCCACCGTGGGGCCGGAGCCGGAGACGACGCCGGCCAGCGCACCGAAGCGGGTGCCGTCGGCCAAAACCTCGGCAAGCTGCGGCACCAGTGAGATCGAGGCAGGCTGGAGGTCGTTGACCAGCACCGCGGCCAGGGCCTCGGCGTCGGAGGCACGCAGGGCACTGAGCACAGCAGCGTCCACCGCGCGCGGAGTCGCCGGCTCGCCGCCGTCGAGCGCCCGCAGCCTGTCCAGCTCGCCAAACACCAGCGGTGTGGACAGCCCCAGCGGGGACTGCACCAGCACCCAGTGCAGCGGGGTGGGCGCCAGGGCCGGTGTCAGCTCATCCCCCACGCCCAGTCCGATGGCGGCTCCGCCCAACAGGCCGAAGGGCACGTCCGCGCCGAGCTCGGCAGCCAGATGGGACAATTCCTCGCGGGAGAGCCCGCTCCTCCACAACGCGTCGCAGGCCAGCAGGGCTGCGGCGGCATCGGCCGAGCCGCCGCCCATGCCGCCGGCCACCGGAACGCGCTTGGTGATTTCCAGATGGACGCCGCAGGCATCCTCGCTGACCTCGGCCAGCAGCCGGGCGGCCTTGACCACCAGGTTGCGCTCATCCAGCGGCACACCGGCGGCCAGGCCGGGGACGCTGCTGGAGCCGATGCTGACGGTGATGTCCGTGCTGGGTGTGCCGGGCTTGGAGGTTGCCGCCACTTCCTCGTACAGCGACACCGCAAGGTACAGGCTGGCCACCGAATGGTAGCCGTCCTCCCGCAGCGGGCCGGCGCGGAAGGAGACGTTGATCTTGCCCGGCGCCTTGACGCGGACGGTGCGCGCGCCGGCGCCGGCGGAGGTGCTCATGGCGTTCAAGCTAGACCGTCAGGGGGATCTTGGCTTCGGCAATCCGGGCGAAGGCGGCGACGTCGATCACTTCGCCCCTGGCGCTGGGATCCACCCCCGCCTCGCGCAGGCAGCGCTCGGCCTCGGCGGCGCCGCCGGCCCAGCCGGCCAGGGCGGCGCGGAGGGTCTTGCGGCGCTGGGCGAAGGCGGCGTCGATGACGGCGAACACCTCTTCGCGGCTGGCCCGGGTCACCGGCGGCTCGTGCCGGGTGAAGCCGACCAGGCCGGAGGAGATCTTCGGCGCCGGCCAGAACACGTTCATGCCGATGACGCCGGCCTTGCGCATCTGCGAGTACCAGGCGGCCTTCACCGAGGGCACGCCGTAGGTCTTGGAGCCGGGGCCGGCGGCCATGCGGTCCGCCACCTCGTCCTGGACCATGACGAGTCCGTGCTGCAGGGACGGGAAGTGCTCCAGCAGGTGCAGCACCACCGGCACCGCCACGTTGTACGGCAGGTTGGCCACCAGTGCGGTGGGGACCACCGGGAGCTCGGTGATGCGCATGGCATCGGAGAGCACGACGTCGAGGTTGGCCGCCTTGTCCGGGCGGAAGGCCGCGATGGTGGAGGGCAGCTTGGCCGCCAGCACAGGATCGATCTCCACGGCCACCACGCGCTTGGCGGCATCCAGCAGCCCCAGGGTCAGCGACCCCAGCCCGGGGCCCACCTCCAGGACCGTCTCCTCCGGGTCAACCTTGGCCGCGGCGACGATGCGCCGGATGGTGTTCCCGTCGATGACAAAGTTCTGCCCCAGGGTTTTGGTGGGGCGCACGCCGATCTCCTCGGCCAACCGGCGGATTTCGGTGGCACCAAGAAGCGGTTGGGGCGTGGGGGTGGGTTGGGGTTCAGTCACTAGGCAATCGTAGCGACAATTCCTACCCGGCGGCGTGGGCGCAGCCCCACGGGCCCAGGCCGGCCTTGGCGTAGTAGGCGTTCGCTACGGCAATCTGCTGCTCGCGGGTGGCGAGGTCGGCACGCGGCGCGTAGGTGGCGCCGCCATTGGCGAGCCAGGAGTTGATGTCGAACTGCAGGCCGCCGTAGTAGCCGTTGCCGGTGTTGATGGACCAGTTGCCACCGGACTCGCACGCGGCGATCCTGTCCCACATGGCGTCGTTGGCCGTGGCGGGGGGCGTGGAACCGGTGTTGGCGGCGGCCGGGGTTGCGGGGCGTTCCTTGGCGCCGACGGTGACCTTCTCGGCAACCGGCTCCGCGGTGGTCTTCTTGGCCGTTTCCGTGCGGCTGACTTCGCGGCCGTCAATGGTGGTCAGCGTGTAGCTGGTCTCCACGCTGCCGGCGACGCCGACCTTGGTGGTCTTCTTTTCATCCTTGAACAGGGCCGGGTCAACGGTCTGCTCGGTGGTGAACGGCACCGCCGTCGTGACGACGTCGGTGGCGCCGGCCGTCACGCGGAGGACCTTGATGACCATGTTGTCCACCACTGTGGCCGTGAGGGGCTGGGAGACGAGATCGTCGGCATCGGCGTTCACGCCGCCGTCGGCGAGGACCTTGCCCACGGTGGCGGCCGTCGTCGTCAGCTCGACGCTCTTGCCATCGGCAAGGATCTTGACGTTCTTGGGGGTGGAGATGTTGATGACGTCCGAGCTGGCCAGCGTCATGTCGATCGGGGCGGAGACGACGGCGTTGGCCGCCACGCCCATCTGGCTGATCAGCTCGCCCACCTTGGTGGTGTTCGTCTGGACTGTGGTCTGGGCGCCGTCGAGGCTGACCTGGACCTGCTTGGAGGTGTTGACGGTGATGACCGTCCCGTTCTCCACTGTGGCGTCAAGCGCGGGGCTGACCTGGTCAGCGGGCTTGAGGTCGACGCTGGCCCGTGCCAGGACGTCGCCGACGGAGCCACCGAATGTTTGTACTGAGTTTGCCTGTCCATCCACCATCACGGTGATCGACTTGTTGGTCGTGATGAACGCGACCAGTCCGAGGACCAATGCGAGCAGGACCACTGCCTGAGTGCCAACCTTGACCAGACTCAGCTTGCCATTCGTTGTGAAGACGTTAATCACTTGAACCCGTAACTACTAAAGCATCCGGGCACGGGGAATTGCGCGCGTTGGGCACCGGTGCAGACCGGGCAAAAGCACCTGGTTTGCGCGGGCCGGCACGTGCGCCGCCACACGTGGCAAGGCCGCTGCAGTCCGTGGAAAAATCCTCCAGGAACAGCGCGGTCATGCCAGTGAAATTATCCGAAGAGCCTTCCCCGACCCCGGCTAACAATTACCAGCGTAACCCAATCGTTATCACTTGGACAAGGTTTGATAACGGCGCGGCTGCTGGAAAGCGGTTCCAGGATGCGCTAAGCATGCTCCATCGGAAAGCGCAAGAGGGGCGCTTCCGGCTAGCCCCAGGAGCCGTAGACGGCGTGGGTGTTGGCGTTGATCTGCACGGCCAAATCCGCCACATCACGGCCCAGTAGGGACGCCATGGACCGCAGCGTGTAGGGCATCACATAGCTGGCATTCGGCCGCCCCCGGTGGGGGTGCGGCGTCAGGTACGGGGCATCGGTTTCCACCAGCAGCAGCGCCGGATCCGCCACGGCCAGGGCATCGCGCAGGTTCTGCGCATTCTTGAAGGTCACGGTCCCGGCAAAGGACATGTACCAGCCGTTCTCGTTGCAGATCTTCGCCAGCTCCGCATCCCCGGAAAAGCAGTGGAACACCACGCGCTCCGGTGCACCCTCGGCATGCAGGGTGGCCACCACATCCGCGTGGGCGTCCCGGTCGTGGATCTGCAGTGCCAGCGAGCGCGATTTGGCGATCTCGATGTGCCGGCGGAAGGAATAGTGCTGGTCCGCCACCCCCTCGGCGCCGGTGCGGAAATAGTCCAGCCCCGTTTCGCCGATGGCGCGGATGCGCGGGTGCGCGGCCAGGGCATCGATCTCCTCCAGCGCCGCCTCCAGCAGCCCGGCCGCGGCCAGCTCCGGAGCGTCGTTGGGGTGGATGGCCACGGCGCCCAGCAGTCGCGGATCGGCGTCGACGGCGGCCACGGCAAAGCGGGAGCTGGGCAGATCGCAGCCCACCTGGACGGCCCCGGCAACACCGGCGGCCTCGGCGGCGTCGAGCGCATCCTTCAGGGCCACGACAGCGTCCACGCCGCTCCCGGAGGAGGGCATGTCGAAGTGTGTGTGGTTGTCGTACACCGGCACCGGCAGCGGCTCGGGTGCCGGCGGGAAATGCGGCGATTCCTCGCGCTGGTACGGGCGGGGAATCTGGTGGCTGTGCATAGTCCTCCACTGTACCCAGCGCTGTACAACGCTTGTGCAACGGTCTGGGGCAAAAACTAGTAACGTGGATCACAAAGCCAGTCGGCTGGCCGTGGGGCGCGGTGCCCATGGTCCGCCCGTCCGCCCCGCGCGAAAGGTCCACGATGGAACCACACGACAGCACAGTGTTGAAGGCCGGACTGCAGGCGGCCGTGGGCTCCACGGGAGTTGGCTCCGCGGGGGCACCTGCGACGGCGTCGTCGATGACCCGCGAGCGCCTGGGCCAGCTCAGTGGACGCATTCTGGACTCGATCAACACTGTCATCGATGGCAAGGCCGACGCCGCCCGCCTCGCCCTCACGGTGCTGCTGGCCCAGGGGCACCTGCTGGTGGAGGATGTGCCCGGCGTGGGCAAGACGATGCTGGCCAAGACGCTGGCCCGCACCATTGAATGCAGCGTCTCGCGCATCCAGTTCACCCCCGATCTGCTGCCCTCCGACGTCACGGGCGTCTCCATGTACAACCAGGCCACCGGCTCCTTCCAATTCCGCCCCGGCGCGGTGTTTGCCAACATCGTCATTGGCGATGAGATCAACAGGGCCTCCGCCAAGACCCAGTCGGCCCTGCTGGAGTGCATGGAGGAGCACCAGGTCACCGTCGATGGCAGCACCCACCACCTCGGCGAGCCCTTCATGGTGGTCGCCACCCAGAACCCGATCGAGATGGAGGGCACCTACCCGCTGCCCGAGGCCCAGCGCGACAGGTTCATGGCCCGGATCTCCATGGGCTACCCCGACGCCGCCGCGGAGCTGGCCATGCTGTCCACGCACCAGTCGACCTCCCCGCTGGAGGCCGTGGTCCCCGTGGCCACCGCGGCCGAGGTGGCGGCCATGATTGCCACGGTGCAGTCGACCTACGTTTCCTCCGCCGTGAAGGAGTACACCGTGGCGCTGGGCCGGGCCACCAGGGAGAGCCGGCACCTGCGTCTGGGCGCCAGCCCGCGCGCGCTGCTGTCGCTGCTGCGCGCGGCCAAGGCCCATGCCACCCTTCAGGGCCGCGATTTCGTGCTGCCCGACGACGTCCGCACCCTGGTGGGTCCCGTCCTGGGCCACAGGATCATCGTGGACCGCCGGGCGGCAGCGGCGGGGGCGACGGCGGCCAGCGTGCTCGCCGAGGTGGTGGCGTCCCTGCCCGTCGCCCCGGATGCCGGGCGGCGGTAGAGCGGTGTCCAGCTGGCTGCCGCACAGGTTCTTCCGCCCCCGCGGGTGGGCGATGCTGGGTGCCGGGCTGCTGATGCTGCTGTTCGCCCAGACCCTGGGCCGGCGCGATCTGATGACCGTTGGCATCTTCCTGATGCTGCTGCCGCTGCTGGCAGGAGCGGGCCTGCGCCTGCTGCGGCCGGGGTTCACGCTGCAGCGCACCTTCTCCCCCGAGGTGGTGGAGGCGGGTGCCACCGCGACGGTCGGGCTCATCGTTTCCGGCAGCCGGGCCGGTGGCGGGCGGGTGGAGATGCGCGAGCGGCTGCCCGCCCGCTTCGGCGCACCGCCGTCGTTCATGTACCCCAGCCGCGGAACCACTGGCGGGACGAGCCGCTATGAGTACCACCTGGTGTGCGCCCAGCGCGGCCAGTTCCGCATCGGCGGGGCCAGCGCCGAATTCTCCGATCCCTTTGTGCTCACCCGGCTGCGCCAGGACGTCGACGCCGGGCAGCTGCTCACCGTGTCTCCGGCCGCCGTGCCGCTGCCGCCCACCTCGCTGACGGGCGGGCGCGGCGTGGACGGAATGAAGGCCACCCGGCAGCGGGCCAACCCCAGCAACGACGACGTGATGACCCGCCAGTACCGCCACGGCGATCCGCTGCGCCGCGTGCACTGGCCGGCCACGGCACGCCACGGGGAATTGATGGTCCGGCAGGAGGAATCCGTCACCACCCCCGAGGCCACACTGCTGCTGGACCAGCGCGCGGCGGCCTTCACCGGCGGGCTGTCCGGCGTCTTCGGCACGGGACATGAGGGGGCCCACCCCGAGCTGGCCACCAGCGAGGCCTTTGAATGGGCAGTGGTGGCCGCCATGTCCATCAGCGCCCACTTCCTGGAGCACAGCTACTCCGTGCGGGTTCTGGACCTCTTTGCCCAGCCCGGGTTCCTGCATTCGCGTTCGGCCCCGTCCCGGCATGAGGAACTGTTCGATGGATCGGCCGGGCTGGCCACCATCGCGGCCTCGCTGGCCGCCGTCGAGCTCTCCACACCGCGTGCGGCAGCCGGGCGCGCGGCAGCCCTTCCCGGCGATGCGTTGGTGGACAAGCTGGCCACCACCTCCCGGCGCGGCCCCGTGGTGGCCCTGCTGGGGCAGCTTGGCCCTGCCGAGGCCGCGGCCCTGGCCCCGGTGGCCGGCCATGGCGAGGGCGCCTTCGCCATCCTCGTCTGCGAGCACCCCGAGCGGCAAAAGCCCGCGCTGGAGGTCCTGCGCCGGGCGGGCTGGCATGCCACGGCCGTGCCGCCCAAGGCGCCGCTGGCACAGGTGTGGGCCGGCCTTGACGAGTTCCAACCGCTGGCCCGCGGCGACGGCGCCGAAGTGCACAGGGGCTCCGCGGCAGCGTCCGGGGCGCTGCCATGAGCCCGGCTGGATCCCGCCCGGGTGGATCCCGCCCGGGTGGATCCCGCCCGGGTGGATTCCGCTCCGCGGGGTTGGGCGCGGCGCCCTGGGCGCTCGCCGCAGCCATGTTCACCGCCATCATGGGCGCCGCACTGTCCATCAACGGCGTGCTGCTGGGCTGGGGCTGGCTGGCCAACGCCGGCGCCACAGTCGCCGTCGTCCTCGCCTCGATGGCGGCGGGCCGAAGCCTGCGGCTGCCCGCGGTGCTGGTCCCGGTGCTCGGCCTCGTGGTGCTGGGCCTGTCGCTGGTCTTCCAATTCTTTGCCGACACCGCGTATCTGGGCATCATTCCCAGCGGGCGGACGCTGGCCTCGCTCAAACCCCTGCTCCGCGAGACCTCGGACCTGATCGTGGGCGGCGCCGTGCCGCTGCCCGTGGACCCCGGGCTGCTGCTGCTGTGCTGCGCCGGGCTCGGACTGCTGGCCATTCTGATGGATCTGCTGGCCGTCTCGCTGGCCCTTCCGGCCATCAGCGGCGTGGCCCTGCTGGGCGTTCTGTTCATCCCGGCCCTGTTCAAGCCGGACAGCGTGGGCCCCGCCGGATTTGCCGGCGCCGCGGCCGGCTACCTGCTGGTGCTGGGCTGCTGCCAGTGGTACGCCCCGCACGGCGTCCTGCGGGCGGCGGGCTCGGCGGCTCCTGCGAGCCAGCTGCGCCGGGCCGTGGGCCTGGGCGCCGCCGCCGTCGCGGCCCTGCTGATTGTCCCCGCCGTCATCCCGGGGTTCAGCTCCGGCCTCTTCCCGCAGGGCGCCAAACTGTCCGCGTGGGGCACCGTGAGCGGGCTGAACCCGCTGATCACCCTTGGCAACGATCTGCGCAACCCCACGGGCGGCGGGCAGCTCTTCTACGCCACCGATTCCTTCAGCCCGCTGTACCTGCGCTCCAGCACGCTGGAGGATTTCTCCGGCAGCACCTGGGCGCCTGATCCGCGCGATGACACCCGCCGCCTGGGCCCGGTCCGGATGACCAACCGCTTCGACAGCGCCCCGGGCGTGCCCACGCTGACCACCACCACGCAGATCGACTCGCCGGATTTCTCCAGCCCGTGGCTGCCGCTGCCGTACGCCCCCGAAAGCGTGCTGGGCCTGTCCGGGCGGTGGACCTGGGATCCGGCCACGATGACGGTGAAGGCCCTCGACACCACCACCCTGGGCCAGAACTACACCGCCATCTCCACCATGCCGCAGATCAGCCGGGAGCTGCTGTCCACCATCGCAACCCCGCCCCGGCCCACCCTGGACCCGATCTTCCTGGCCACCCCCGCGGACACTCCGCCCGTGATCGAGGAGACGGCCCTGGCCATCACCGGGACGGCGCCGACCCCCTATGACAAGGCGATGGCCCTGCAGGACTACCTGCGCTCACCGGCCTTCACCTACAGCGAGCTGACCCCGCTGCGTGAGGGATACGACGGCAGCGGCCTGGACGTGGTGGCCAAGTTCCTGGAGGTAAAGAGCGGCTATTGCGTGCATTTCTCGGCCGCCATGGCCCTCATGGCCCGCGAGGCTGGGATTCCCTCGCGGATCGCCGTGGGCTACGCACCGGGCACGCCCACCGGAAAGCAGGTGATGGTCGACGGCGTGGCGTTGAACCAGTACGTGGTGGACGGCCACAACGCGCATGCGTGGCCCGAACTGTACTTCGAGGGGCTGGGCTGGGTGCCCTTCGAACCGACGCCCTCCCGCGGCTCCGTACCCCCTTATGCACAGCCCATCGCGGCCCCCGGCACGGGTCCGCTGAACCCTGACGATTCACTGAACCCCGGAGCGGCGCTGCCCTCAACGGCCACCGCGTCCCCCTCGGCGCCGGCCGGGCCGGGCACAGGGGCCGGTGGCGGCACCGTGGATCTGTGGTCCTCGGCAGGGGCGGTGCTCGGCGGGTTGGCCGGGCTGGCCCTTCTCGCCTCCCCCTGGATGTGGCGGCGCACCATCAGGCGGCGCCGGCTGGCCGCGATCAGGCCCGGTGCGGGGGCGGGCGGCTCCGCCGGTGCGCTGGCCTGGCGGGAATTGGTGGACACCGCCGTCGACTATGGGTTCCGGATCGATCCCAGCGACACGCCCCGCACCATGGCCGCCCGGCTGCTGGCCTCACCGGTGCTCGCCGCCGCCAGCGGCAGTGCCGGCGGCGGTTCCAGCAGCCACGGCGGTGCCGGCAGCCGCGCACCGGCGGAGTCGCCGGCAACGGCGGCCACCGCCGTCGCCACGCTGCTGGCCGCCTGTGAAAGCGCCCAGTACGGCCCACCCTCCGAGGATGCACCCGCCGGCCTGGAACCGGCGCTGGCGGCGGTGCGGGCTGGCTGCGCCAGGCGGGCCAGCCTGCCGGTGCGCCTGCGCGCGGCCCTGCTGCCGCCGTCGTTGTTCAGCCGGACCCGGCTCCGCCTCCCCCGCCTGCCCAGGCCCACGGCGCGCCAGCGGCCCTAGGTTTCTGCACCGGGGACGCAAAATCCCGCCGGGGACGCAACCACAATTGCGTCCCGGGCGGGATTCGACGTCGGCGTCGGCCGGAGTGCTACATGGTGTGCGGGGACGGCAGACCGATGTACTGGGTGTACTGGTACTCCTCGATGCCCTCCAGGCTGCCCTCGCGGCCCAGACCGGACTGCTTCACACCGCCAAACGGAGCGGCGGCATTGGAGATGACGCCGGCGTTCAGGCCCATCATGCCAACCTCGATGCGCTCTGCCATCCGCAGGCCGCGGTTGAGGTCCTTGGTGAACACGTAGGAGGCCAGTCCGTACTCGGTGTCGTTGGCCAGGGCCACGGCCTCGTCCTCATTCTTGAAGGTCACGATCGGAGCGACCGGGCCGAAGATCTCCTCGGAGAGGATCCGTGCGCCGGGCTCGACACCCTTCAGGACGGTGGGCTGGTAGAAGTAGCCCGGGCCGTCCACGGGTCCGCCGCCGGTGACGGCGGTGGCGCCGTCGGCCAGCGCATCGCTCACCAGCGAGTGGACCTTGTCGCGGCTCTTGGCGTCGATCAGCGGACCAACCTTGGTCTCCGGCTCGGTGCCGCGGCCGGTGGTCATGGCGGCCATCTTCGAGGCAAACTTCGCGGCGAACTCGTCGGCCACCGATTCGTGCACGATGAAGCGGTTGGCTGCGGTGCAGGCCTCGCCCATGTTGCGCATCTTGGCGGCCATGGCGCCCTCGACGGCGGCATCCAGATCGGCGTCGTCGAAGACCAGGAACGGAGCGTTGCCGCCCAGCTCCATGGAGGTGCGCAGCACATTGGTGGAGGCATCGGCCAGCAGGCGGCGGCCCACCGGGGTGGAGCCGGTGAAGGAGAGCTTGCGCAGGCGGGTGTCCTGGATCAGCGGACCCGTCACGGCGCCGGCGGAGGTGGTGGCGACGACGTTGAGCACGCCGGCGGGCAGCCCGGCCTCAATCATGATCTGGGCGAAGAGCTGGCTGGTCAGCGGCGTCAGGTTGGCGGGCTTGAGCACCATGGTGCAGCCGGCGGCGACGGCGGGGGCGATCTTGCGCGTGGCCATGGCCAGCGGGAAGTTCCACGGCGTGATGAGCAGGCACGGGCCAACCGGCTTCTTCTGCACGAGCAGGCGGGTGGTGCCCTCCGGGGAGCTGGAGTAGCGGCCGAAGGAGCGGACGGCTTCCTCGGAGAACCAGCGCAGGAACTCGGCGCCGTAGGTGACCTCGCCGCGGGCCTCGGCCAGCGGCTTGCCCATTTCCAGGGTCATCAGCAGGGCGAAGTCATCGGCACGGGCGGTGACGGCCTCGAAGGCGCGGCGCAGGATCTCGCCGCGGACGCGCGGGGCGGTGGCGGCCCAGGATTCCTGGGCGGCGACGGCGGCGTCCAGAGCGGCGGCGCCGTCCTCGGGTCCGGCGTCGGCGATCGCCAGCAGGACTTCACCGGTGGAGGGGTCCTCCACATTGAAGGTCTTGCCGGAGGCCGCCGGGCGCCACTGTCCGTTGATCAGCAGCCCCGTGGGAATGCTGGCCAGCAGGGTGCGCTCGCGCTCCTGCAGTTCGGTGGCAGTGGTGACGGTCATGTCGACTCCTTCATGGGGCAGGGCCGCCCGTTCAAATGGATGGGCTGTACTGATGGAACGGGCGGCGGTTGTTCTGCCTTCACGGTAGTTCCAGCTCTGCGGGAGTGTCTACGCATGCACGCACTACCGAACCGGGTTTGTACTGTGCAGATGTACAGCGCCTGGAGACTACCCCGCCCCGTGCGGCCGCCATGCCTGGCGGCGTCCGTCAGCGTGCCGCGAGGACCGCACTGTAGAGCTCGCGCTTGCTGACGCGGACCTCCTGGGCCACGAGGGCCACGGCCTCCTTCAGCCGCACACCCTGGCCGACCAGCTCGTTGACGGCCGCCACGTGGTCCTCGGGCTTCGAGGGCGCCGCGGCCGGGGCGCCGGCCACCACGATGGCAATCTCGCCGCGGATTTCCGTTGCTTCGGCCCATTCCAGCAGCTCGCGCAGCGGGCCCCGGATCACTTCTTCATACGTCTTGGTCAGCTCGCGGGCCACGGCGGCGCGGCGCTCCGGCCCGAAGGCCACATCCAGCGCCCGCAGCATGACCTCCAGCCGGTGCGGGGCCTCGAAGAACACCATGGTGCGGCGTTCCCCGGCCAGCTCGGCCAATCGGCCGGCCCGCTCCCCCGATTTGCGCGGCAGGAAGCCCTCAAAGCAGAACCTGTCCGTGGGCAGCCCGGACAGCGCCAGGGCCGTCAGCACCGCCGACGGTCCGGGGGCTGCCGTGACGCGGACGCCGGCGGCGACGGCGGCCTCCACCAGCCGGTAGCCGGGATCGGACACGGCGGGCATGCCGGCGTCGGTCACCATGAGCAGCGTCTTGCCGGACTTCACCTGCTCCAGCAGCTCCGCCGTCCGGGTGGCCTCATTGTGCTCGTGGTAGCTGACCACGCGGCCGGTGATGGTGACGCCCAGCGCCGTAACCAGCCGGTGCAGCCGCCGGGTGTCCTCGGCGGCCACCAGATCCGCGGCGCCGAGCCATTCGATCAGACGTGCGGTGGCATCGCCCATGTTGCCAATGGGTGTTGCCGCCAGCACGATGCAGCCACCGGTGCCCGACGCCGCCGCTGCCGCGCCCGGGGTGTAGACCTCGGGCTCAAACGGCTCCTCGGAACCGCCGCCGGTCCACTCGGCCTCCGACTCGTCCGTGGCCGTCCCGTCCGTCGTTGGATTCTCTGCGTCCGCCGCCACCCGCTGCTCGTTGTCCATCCCCCAAGCGTAGTGGCGCCACGGGGCATCCCGGGCACGGCTGGGCTGCGCAGACTGGGTAGCATGGGCAGAGTGAGCCAGAATGTGACCGACTCCTCAGCCCCCGCCGATGCGCCTGCGCCATCGAGCGCCCCGGCCACCCGCTGGCTCCAGGACCCCGCGGCGGCCTTTGCCCGCAGCGCCCTGTTGCTGCGCCTGCTCGGCCCGCGGACGGGCTGGCGCGACACCCCGGCGTCGCTGCGGCTGTGGTTTTGGCTGGCACCGCTGCTCACCGCGGCCATTGGCGGCGTCCTGCGCTTTGTCCGACTGGGGCAGCCCGGCTCCCTGGTGTTCGACGAGACCTACTACGTCAAGGACGCCTACTCCTATCTGCAGAGTGGCTACGAGCGCAACTGGGGCGAAAAGGCGAACGAGAAGTTTGTCACCGGCGACTTCAGCGCGCTCCAGAACACCGCTGAGTACGTAGTCCACCCGCCCGTGGGCAAGTGGATGATCGCCTTCGGCATGTGGCTCTTCGGCCCGTCCAGCACCTTCGGCTGGCGCTTCACCGCGGCGCTGGTGGGCACCATCTCCGTGCTGCTGATCGCCCTGATCGCCCAAAAGATGTTCCGTTCCACGCTGCTCGGTGCCATGGCCGGGCTGCTCTTCGCCGTGGACGGCCACGCCATCGTCCAATCCCGCACCTCGCTGCTGGACATCTTCGTGATGTTCTGGGCCCTGGCCGCCTTTGGCGCGCTGCTGATGGACCGCGACGACGGACGACGGCGGCTGGCCGTGCGGCTCTCGGCGCTGGCCGCGCGCAGCACCGGCGGCGTGCCCAGCCGCCAGGCGCTGCTGTACGGCCCGTGGCTTGGCGTGCGGCCCTGGCGGCTGGTGGCCGGCGTCTGCCTGGGCCTGTGCATAGGCACCAAGTGGTCCGGCCTGTTCTTCCTGGCCGCCTTCGGCATCCTCACCGTCCTGTGGGACATGAGCGCCCGGCGGATCGCCGGCATCAGGCACTGGATGGCAGCCGGGGCCGTGAAGGACGGCGTCTTCGCCTTCGTTTCCCTGGTGCCGGTGGCCGCCGCGACGTACCTGGCCACCTGGACAGGCTGGTTCCTCTCCTCCGATGGCTACGACCGCAAATGGGCCGCCACCAACCCCGGCGGCATCTGGTCCTGGATCCCGGACTCGCTGCGGTCCCTGTGGCACTACCACTCCACCGCGTACAACTTCCACACCGGACTCGGCTCGGACCACCCGTACAAGGCCAATGCCTGGTCCTGGTTTGTCATGGGCCGGCCCACCTCCTTCTACACGGACTATCCCAAGAACGGCGAGCGCGGCTGCACAGTGGACAGCTGCGCCGCCGTCGTCTCCTCCGTGGGCAACCCGATCATCTGGTGGTCCGCCGCGGCAGCCATTCTCTTCCTCATTGGCTTCTGGGCCCTGCGCCGTGACTGGCGGGCCGGTGCCATCCTGGTCGGCTTCGCCGCAGGCTACCTGCCCTGGCTGCTCTACCCCAACCGGACCATCTTCTTCTTCTACGCCATCGCCTACGAGCCCTTCCTGATCCTGGCGGTGGTTCTGGTGCTGGGGCTGGTGCTGGGCAAGAGCACCGATCCGCCGTGGCGGCGGCAGCAGGGCATCCTCTGGGTGGGCATCTTCCTGGTGCTGGTGCTGGTGGTCAGTGCCTACTTCTACCCCATCTGGACGGCCGAGCTGATCAGCTACCAGGACTGGAAGAACCACATGTGGATGCCCAGCTGGATCTAACGCCTTAAACGGACCGTCCCGCCGTCGTTCCAAAGCTGCACCCGGGACGCAGTTTCCCTTTCAGGACGCAACCGGTACTGCGTCATGAACGGGGAACTGCGTCGCCAGTGCCAGGGAACGACGGCGGGACGGTTTTGTGTGCGGGCTACGCGGCGGTGGCTGCGGCGCGGCGCCCGGCGCGCGAGGACCGGGAGGAGGCGTCGCGGCGGTTCCTGGTGGGCCACGTCATCGCCAGCGTCAGCGAGGAGACCACCAGCACCACGGCGCCGATGACCATGCCGGCATCCATCCAGAACTGGCCGGGGAACAGGCGGATCAGGGTGTCGTCCAGGTAGAACGTCCAGGTCCCCTGCTTGAAGAAGATCTGGTGGAACTCGGTGAAGAAGGTGTCCCAGCCCAGGAAGGCCAGCACGCCCAGGGCGATCACCAGGACAAGGGTGGCCAGGGAGCCGGCGAAAAGGCCCCTGCGCACTCCCCCGGAGCTGCGGCGCAGCAGATAGACAATGGCGATGACCATGCCCACGGCCAGCACTGCGCCGACGATGAAGGCCATGCTGATCACCGACTTTACATCCGCCATGTGGCTGACCTCGCCCGCGGCGAAGAGCGGTTTGCCACCGGGGTTGACCAGATCGCCCAGGAACCGCGGCCCGGCCAGGTTCACCAGATAGTCCATGGCATAGGAGCCGTAGGTCATCCTGTCATCGGTGGTGAAGCCAAAGCTGTCGGCCGGGAATCCGGGGCGGTGGTATTCCGCCCATAGGAACAGCGGCGTGGTGACCAGGCGGATGGCGGCCACCAGCAGCACCACCGGGTAGAGCACGGCCAGCAGCACCTGCACAACGCGCGGCAGCACGGGCCTGGCCGCGGCGGCCGAATCACGCTCGGCGCTGCGGGCATCAATCTCCTCCTGCGGCGGGCGGATCTGCAGCAGCGAGGTGGGCAGCGGTTCGTTGAACACAGCAGAGGGCTCCCGGCCGGTGCCATCACCGCCGGCGTCGGAGCCGGAGTCTGAGTCGGAGCCGGCGGTGGTGGTGGCGGGGTCCGAGGCCAGCCGCGGGTGGAGGCTGCGGGCCGGGCGCATGGGCTCCCGTGGGCCGTCCCCATCCATATCGGTCTTGATGTGGATTTCCTCCTCCAACGCCGAAGCACCGGAGGCGGAGCCGGCATCCTCCGCCATCCATTCAAAGGCAGGCTCGGCGTCGTCGTAGTTGGCTACGGCGGCCGAGGCCGCAGCAGCATCGGTGGAGGGCAGGTCCGCACGTCGCGGGGCGGTCTTCTTGGCGCCTGGAGCGGCGCCCGGCGTCTGGTTCTCACTCACACACGACAGGCTACCTGTGGCCGCCGACACCCGCGTGGTGCCACCCCGGACCGTAACCAAGTTGACACCGCGGCCGGCCTAGCTTGCCAGCGCGACGGCTCCCGCGTCGTCGTCGTCCAGATCCCCGCGCTCACCGGCGCGGCAGGCCCGTCCGCCCAGCACCAGGGTGTACGTCCAGTAGCCGGCCAACACCAGCGCACCGATGGAAATCTTGGCCCACACCGGCAGCGCACTGGGCGTCACAAAGCCCTCCACCAGCCCCGAGACCAGCAG
The DNA here is from genome assembly GCF_000482545.1 of Arthrobacter sp. 35W. Lineage (GTDB taxonomy): Bacteria > Actinomycetota > Actinomycetes > Actinomycetales > Micrococcaceae > Specibacter. The sequence goes on along the minus strand of NZ_KI519454.1, from coordinate 219,173 downwards.
CACGAAGACGAGCCCCACGGCCACCGTCACCAGCGAGCGGCCCTCCCGCGCCAGTGCATCCAGCCGCGTGCGCGGGCCCGGCCGCACCCAGGAATAGAAGATCCGCAGCCCGGCGGCCCCGGCAATGAACACCGCCGTCAGCTCCATCAATCCATGCGGCAGTATGTAGCTGAAGAAGACGTCCCCCTTGCCGTAGGCCGCCATCACCCCGCCCGTGATGCCGACGCCCTGGGCATTGCTGAAGATGATGTAGGGGACAAAGACCCCGGTGATCCCCAGGGCCACGCACTGGGCGGCGATCCAGGCATTGTTGGTCCACACCTGCCCGGCGAAGGATGCCGCCGGATTGTTGGAGTAATAGTCCACAAAGTCGTGCTCCACCAGCTGCTTCAGCCGCGCGTCCCCGCCCAGGGCGGCGAGCACGGCCGGGCTGCCGGCCGCCCAGACGCCGTACAGGAGGGCGACGACGACGAAGGCGGCACCGACGGCGAGGGTCAGCCAGCGCAGCCGGTAGAAGGCCGCGGGAAGCGAGAGGACGAAGAACCGTGCAATGTCGGCGAAGACGTTCGACGGCGCACCGGTGAAGCGGGTGCGTGCGCGGGCCAGCGTGCCGGACAGGGCCGCCGACAGCTCCCCCTCCTGGGCCACGGAGAGCACCAGGGACAGGTGCCCGGACGTGCTTTGGTACAGCCGCAGGAGTTCATCGGCCTCGGTGCCCGTCAGCCGGCGTTTGCCGGCCAGGGTGTCAAGGCGCTGCCACTGCGGGCTGTGTACGTCGGAGAAGGCATCCAGATCCACGGGGCAAGCCTAACCCGCCGGTGCCGCGCCGGCGGGCAGCCGCAGGGCACTGGCTACACTGGCAAGCATGAGCGCCATCATCACCGGCGAAGCCGTGACACTTGTCCTGCGCCCGGCCTCCTTTGCCGCCCGGGCCGTGGGGTCGCTGATCGACGTCGTGGCCACTGTGCTGCTGGGCATCGGCCTGCTGCTGGGCATCGGCGCCGTTCCCGGCCTGCTGGACGCCGCCGCCGGGGCCGTCCTGAGCCTGACCACTGTGGTCCTGCTGCTGGTGGGCCTGCCCGTCACCGTCGAGACGCTCAGCCGCGGGCGCTCGCTGGGCAAGCTGGCCATGGGGCTGCGGATTGTGCGCGACGACGGCGGATCCATCCGTTTCCGGCATGCGCTGATCCGCGGACTGCTGGGCATCTTCGAGATCTACATGATGTTTGGCTCCGTGGCCTTCCTCGTGTCCATGTTCAATGACAAGTCCAAGCGGCTGGGCGACATGCTCGCCGGCACCTATGCGGTGCGCGAACGGGTGAAGGCGCCGCCGCCCCTGCTGGTGTCCACTCCTGTGGAGCTGGCCGGCTGGGCCGCGCTGGCCGACATGGGGCGGATGCCTGACGGGCTGGCCCGGCGCATTTCCCAGCTGCTGCGCCAGGGCACCCAGATGACGGCGGCCTCCCGGGACGAGCTTGCCCGCGCCCTGGCCACCGAGGCCGCGGCGCATGTCTCCCCGCCGCCGCCTGCGGGCACCCCGCCGGCGGCCTTCCTGGCGGCCATCACGGCCGAGCACCGGCGCCGGGACCTGCACCGCCTCACCGCCGCACAGGAACGCGCCCAGACGCTGGGCCGGCGGTTGTACCGGCTCCCCTTCACCGACGAGCCCAGCTAGGACGGGACTCCACAGGAATGCAGAAGGCCCCGGACGATGTTCCGTCCGGGGCCTTCTGCATTGCCGTGTACAGCCAGCGCTACCGGCTAGCGCGAGGCGTACTGCTCAAACGGGATGTTCCAGTCGCCAAAGCCGTCCGTCGGGGCAATGGTCTCATTGGGGCTGTTGATGACCTGGACCAGGTCCCCCACGCCCATGTTGTTGAAGACCCATGATGCGCCGGCGCCGTCCATGCCGATGCAGCCGTGTGAGAGGTTCACCTGCCCGATGTACGGCAGTGCGCTGGGCGTCGCCTGGTGGATGAACTCGCCGCTGGGCGTCAATCGCGTGGCGTATTCCACGTCCAGTTCGCCGTAGTTGGCCGGATCGCCCGGCTGCAGGCCGATGGTGGAGGCCACGAAGTGCGCATGGCGCTGCTTGTCGTTCAGGACCACCAGGTAGCCGGAGGCGGACGGGAAGCGCTCATCGCCCATGGTGACCAGGAAGTGCTGGGCCAGGACGTCGTTGATGTAGACATCGGCCACGTGGTTGGCGGCGTCGGCCACCATGACCACCTTGTTGCCGATCGGGATGACGGCGGACTTGTTGAAGTTGCCGATCTGGCCGTTGCCGAAGTCCACCCCGAAGAGCTTCATGTCCACGGACAGGGTGCTGTTGGCGGCCCAGAAATCGGCGGCGCGGTAGCGCAGCAGCGTGTCGGAGTACCAGTGGAAGGCACCCACCTGGCCGGCCGAGGAGGTGACGGTGATGGCCTTTTCGACGGCTTCCTTGTTCACCACGGGTTCACTGAAGGTCCACTGGATCGGCTGGGCCACGCCCACGGGGAATGCGCCGCTGGGGTACATGGCGGCGTCGGCCTCGTGCGAGGCGGGCACGGTGGAGAACTTGGAGGTGCGCTGGGTGGTCTGCCCTGCCGAGTCCGTGAGCGAATAGGCCAGGGTGTAGGAGGTGTTGAAGACAAGCGCTCCGGTGGCCTTCCAGCTGGCATCGCCGAGGGCCAGCGAGCCCTCCACGGCGGCACCGGTGGTGCTGTCCGTCAACACGATGTCGGAGATCGTGGCATTGGTGGCCACCACCGACACGGGAGCCGCGGGGTTGACCTGGCTGGCGCCGTCTTCGGGCAGCAGGGCCACCGTGACGGGCTTGGCCGGCGTCGGCGTGGCAGTGGGCGTCTGCGACGGTGCCAGCGCGGAGGGCGACTGTGCCGACGAGCCCGAGCCCGTCCAGTTGCTGGCCGTTGCGGCACCCACGCCGCCGGCCACCACCAATGCACAGATGATGGAGATCAGCCAGATCTTCAAACCCTTGCGTTTACCCTTGTCCATCCCAGACTCCTGCATTGCTCTCCCCACAGATTGCAAGCGCACGGCGGCGTTGCCCCCTGCGCGCAGCCACAGCGGCCGCTTCCCCATTTTACGCCACGAAACGACGCCGCCGGACGACGCCCGGTGCCATGCCGGGCGGGCGTCAGCGACGCAGATAGGCCAATTGGGCAGCCATCGAGCGCTCGGCCGCGGCCCTCAGCCCAGGGGCGACGTCGGCATAGACGACGTCGGCAAGCTCCGCAGCTGTGGCACCAGGCCCCAAAGCGTCCAGCGCCGCAGCGACCTCGGCGAGCCGTTCCCGGCGGTGGGCAAGATAGCCCGTGGCGGCCTCGGCGAGGCTGGGCAGCACCGGTCCATGCCCCGGCAGCACCAGGGCCGGCCCCAGTGCCGCCAGCAGCTCCAGGGATGCCAGATAGTCCCCCAGGACGCCGTCCGGGTGGGCAATGATGGTGCTTCCGCTGCCGAGCACCGTGTCGCCGGTGAGCACCGAGCCGGCGCCCGGCCCGCCGCCGTTGTCCCCGGAGCCGGCCGCACCGGGCGTGCCGTCGTCGTCGTCTGAGCTGTCGACGACGCGGTCGTCGGGGAGCCGGAAACACAGGGAATCCCCAGTATGTCCGGGCGTGGCGAGCACCTGGATCCGCACGCCGGCCGCCGCGATCCACTCCCCGGCATCCAGCGGCGCGCCGCCGTGGCACAGGGCAGGGTCCGCCGCCCGCACCGGGGCGCCCGTCAGCTCGTGGAGCCGCAGGGAGCCGGCGGTGTGGTCGAGGTGGTGGTGGGTGGTGAGCACCAGCTCGACGACGCCGCTGGCGGCCAGGGCCTGCAGGTGCGCCTCATCGAGGGGTCCGGGGTCGACCACCACCACCGAGGCGGATCCGGGGGCCGCGAGGACATAGCTGTTGGTCCCCTGAAGCGTCATCGGGCCGGGATTGGGTGCCAGCAGGCGCCGGGCCAGCAGGCTCGGCGCCGTCCAGTGCGGCCCGGCAGGCACGCCTGAGGGCACAGCTGAGGGCACAGCCACGGCCTAGTACCGGTAGTGGTCGGGCTTGTACGGGCCGGCGACGTCAAGGTCCAGATACTCGGCCTGTTCCTTGGACAGCTCCGTCAGCTCAATGCCCAGCGCGTCCAGGTGCAGCCGGGCCACCTTCTCGTCCAGGATCTTCGGCAGAACGTACACCTGCTTCTGGTACTCATCGGTGCCGGCCTTCGTGAAGACCTCGATCTGCGCGATGGTCTGGTTGGCAAAGGAATTGCTCATCACGAAGGACGGGTGGCCGGTGGCGTTGCCCAGGTTGAGCAGGCGGCCCTCGGAGAGCACGATGATGGACCGTTCGGCATCGGAGCCGGCGTCGAACACCCACTCGTGCACCTGCGGCTTGATCTCCACCTTGGCGACGCCGGGGATGGCGGCCAGGCCGGCCATGTCGATCTCGTTGTCGAAGTGGCCGATGTTGCCCACGATGGCCTTGTTCTTCATGGCCAGCATGTGCTCGGCCATGATGATGCCCTTGCCGCCGGTGGTGGTGATGAAGATGTCGCCGCTGGCCAGCACGGTTTCCAGCTTGGCCACCTGGTAGCCGTCCATGGCGGCCTGCAGGGCGCAGATGGGGTCGATCTCGGTGACGATGACGCGCGAACCCTGGCCGCGCAGCGCCTCGGCGGCACCCTTGCCGACGTCGCCGTAGCCGCAGACGACGGCGACCTTGCCGCCCATGAGCACATCTGTGGCGCGGTTGATGCCGTCCGGCAGGGAGTGGCGGATGCCGTACTTGTTGTCGAACTTGCTCTTGGTGACGGAGTCGTTGACGTTGATCGCCGGGAAGAGCAGGGTGCCGGCCGCGGCCAGCTGGTACAGGCGGTGCACGCCCGTGGTGGTCTCCTCGGTGACGCCGAGGATCTGCCCGCCGATGCGGGTCCATTTCGCCGGGTCCTGGGCCAGCGAGGCACGCAGGATGTCCAGGAAGATGCCGCCCTCCTCCGACTCGTCCGCGGCGGCCTCGGGGACGGCGCCGGCGGCCTCGAACTCGGCGCCCTTGTGGACCAGCATGGTGGCATCGCCGCCGTCGTCGAGGATCATGTTCGGCCCCAGCTCGGGGTTGGCGTCGGCACCGGGCCAGGTGAGGATCTGCTGGGCCGTCCACCAGTACTCCTCCAGCGTCTCGCCCTTCCAGGCAAACACCGGAACGCCGGCCGGCTCCTCGGCGGTGCCGGTGCCCACGACGACGGCGGCGGCCGCCTCGTCCTGGGTGGAGAAGATGTTGCAGGAGGCCCAGCGGACCTCGGCGCCCAGCGCCGTCAGGGTTTCAATCAGCACCGCCGTCTGGACCGTCATGTGCAGGGAGCCGGCAATCCGGGCGCCCTTCAGCGGCTGGCTGGGGCCGAACTCGGCGCGCAGGCTCATCAAACCGGGCATCTCGTGCTCGGCCAGGCGGATCTGGTGGCGGCCGGCGGCCGCCAGGGAGATATCGGCAATCTTGAAATCAAACGGGGCGTTTGTGGTCATCGCGCGATCCTTTGCTGCATCTGGGTCCAGTTTGGTCCAGACTAAACCAGAGTGCCGCCATCTGCGCTGGAGCGCAGCTCGGGGCGCAGCAGCAGCGGGATGCCGTCGGCCACCGGATAGCGCATCGGCTCCCCCTGGGGGCCGTTGGCGGTGCTGACGAGGCTGTCGCCGTCCTGCACGAGGGGCGAGCCCGTCACGGGGCAGCGCAGGACCGCCAGAAGGTCGTCACTGATGTTCGGCATGGGGGCTCCCTAGGGGTGGCTGGAATCGAAGAATGGGGTGCGGCGGCGGCGCGTCAGTCGCGCAGTACGCGCAGGTGGCTGCGCCGGGTGGGGCCGGTGGCAGGGACGACGGGCGTGCCGGCGGGCGGCTCGAGGGTGGCCTTGGTTTCGCGCTGGAGCAGCGGGGCATCGCCGGCGTTGTTGGCGGCCTCCCGGACGGCGTCGGCCAGGGCCAGCAGATCGTCCGGTCCGGGCTTGGGCGGGGTGGACGGCATGGCCAGCCGCAGCACTTCCCAGCCGAGCGGCACCGTCAGCCGGGCCGCGTGGGCGGCGCACAAATCGTAACAATGGGGCTCGGCGAAGGTGGCCAACGGGCCAAGCACTGCCGTCGAGTCGGAATAGACATACGTCAGTGTCGCAACGGCCGACGCGCTGCACGCTGATCGAGAACACTGGCGTATATTTCCCACGAGGGTCAAGATTACCCTGAGTTGTGCCCCGCAGAGCGGCAACCGCTCCGGGGATGCCAAAAAGGCATAGAGTCGGATGCATGCAAACAGATCCAACGAAGTCCGGCTTCACGGTCTCGCTGGACACACCCTCCAGCCGTGAAGCACCGGCGGCTGCCCAGCCGGACGCGGCGGCCCAGGCACCCGCCGAGGGGCCGGCGGGTGCGCCGGCCGCCACCGCACCGCACCGCAGCTTCCGCGCCCGCCGGCGCAACCGGCACGACCGCGGCCTGCGCGGGGAACTCCTGCTCCCGGCCCTGCCCGGCTCCCACACCCGCGCCGAGAAGTTCGACGCCCTGGTGGTTGATTCCGCGGACAGGATGCTGGAGCTCTGGCCGAAGGAGCTGGCCCACGTTGAATTCCTGGTCGAGGAGATCCCCGATGAACTCGAGGCCCTGATGGGCACCTCCGAGCGCGTCCCGCTGGGCAGATTCCGCCCCGCGGGCCCCGTGGAACCGGCCGGCATCACTGTCTTCCGCCGGCCCGTCGAATCCCTGGTGGACACCGACGGACAGCTGCGCGATCTGGTCCACGAGGTGGTCATCGAGCAGGTGGCCGGGCTGCTGGGCATGCCGCCGGAATCGGTGGACCCGATGTACCGCAAGTACCGGCACTAGCAGCCCTCGGCACCGCCACCCCAACTAGGTGACAGTTATCGCACGTTCCCGGCCCGGAAACGTGCGATAACTGTCACCTAGTTGGGCGGGACGGGGGGCCCTTAGTAGCCGAGCACAACCTTCAGGGTCTGGGCCGAGGAACCAGCGCGCGGAACCGAGGCCACCGAGGCCATGGTGCCGCTGGCCAGAAGCTGGGCGCCGTAGACGGCGTCGCCGGTGGCCGAGAGCACGAAGCCGGCAATCTCGGCGCCGTCTACGAGCTGGGACGGATCCACTGTGACGCTCCTGCCGCCGTCGACCTGCACCGTCTTGGCCGCCAGCAGCGCGCCGCCGGTGGCCACGGGGGTCAGCGTGATCTTCGCTGCCCCGGTGGGGGCGGCAAAGGACAGCTTGGAGTCGATGCCGCGGGGCAGCACCACCAGCTGGCCATCGCCCAACCGTGCGGCGGCGGGAGCATAGGACAGATCCACCGGCTCGCCCTCCTTGGCACCCACCGAGACCTTGGCCGTGGCGGTGAAGGCGGTGTCGGCAGAGATGTCAAGGGCGTAGTCGCCGCCCGGCAGGCCGGAGAGCGCCAGGGCCGTCACGGCACCGGCGCGGGCGGTGAACACGCCGCCGTTGGGCAGCGCCTGCTGCCCGCCGCTGCCGAGGACCTTGACCTGCACCACGGCATCCTTGGTGCCCGGAACCGTCACCTGCAGGGACGGCGCGGCATCCGCGTAGCCGTTCTGGGCGCTGATCCTGGCGGCAAGTCCGGTGTCGGGCAGCCGCACGCCGGCAACCACCTGGCGCTGGGCCGGGACGTTCACCGGCGACAGGAAGTCCACGCCGCCCGGGGTGAGGCCGCGCAGCACCGACTGCTGGACGACGGCCGTGACGGGTCCACCGGTGCTCTTCAGGTGGACGGAGAGGCCCTCCTCCCCCGCGGCCAGACCGGCAAGCACAATGGCCCGGGTGGTTCCCGCGGGCACCAGCAGGCCTCGTGCCCCCGGTGCCTGGACGGGGCCGGCAGCGCCGAACAGGTCAAGATTCACCGTTGCGGCCGTCTGGGAGGCATTGGCGATGTTCAGCACGGCGGTGCGGCCCACGGTGGTGCTGGCACCGGCAATCCACAGATCGTTCGACGGCGTCTGGCAGGGTGCCGCGGCCAGGCCGCGCAGGTCGCCGTCGTCGTTCTTGCTGGCCACAATGGCCGCCGCCGGCGCGCGCACGCCATCCACAGGATCGGCGCGCAGCACAGACGGGGCGTCCACGGCCACCGGTCCAGCGGACTTGGCGCCCTGCCCACCGTTGGTGGAGGAGGTCGACTGCGTCGACACCGTCGCCGCGTTGGCGGCCCCGTCGAGCGAGGACAGCACCGCGGCTCCAAAGGCACCCGATTCACTGCCCAGGAGCAGCGCAGACACGTTGGACGCCGAGTTTGCCGAGGCCGCACTGAACTGCGGATCGGAGCCAACGTCCGCCCCGGAGAGCAGCTGCGTGGGGCCGGCACAGCTGGCAACGCTCTGACCGACGGGCAGCACCACCGGTTCCAGCGAGGCCGCTCCGCCGGCGGTCAGTGCCGGCACCAAAGCCGAACCGGCGACGACGGCGCCGGCCAGGATGGCGGTGCCGGCACCAGCCGCTGCCGCCAGCCACACGGTGCGGCGCCGGGGGCGCTGCCCGTCGGCGCCGCCGCGGCGCGGGCTGCGCTTCGTGGCAGCCTCTGGGGTGTGTTGGTTGGCAGCGGGCGGTCCGTCAACCGCCGTGCCGGTGGGGTGGTGCTCAGCCACGGTCGCCTGCCTTCTGCATGCTCGGGGTGTCGGCGGCCGTTTCCGGGGTTCCTGCACCACGGGTGGTGCGGATGCCGGAGCGGTCCTTGCCGGAGGGTGCCGCGCCCTGGTGGGTGCGGCGGGGGCGGCGGGTGCGGGTGGGGATGGCCAGCAGGACCGTCAGCGCCAGCACCACGGCTGCCGCCAGGTCAAAGGCCCAGCCGAACGGCTGGTCATAGCTGATCCGCAGTGTTCCGCCCCCTTCGCCGATGGTGGCCGGCAGGGCAAAGGACTGGGCCCACCCTGTGCCATTGGCCTCAAGTTTGGTGCCGTCCAGCCAGGCGCTCCAGCGGGTGTCGGCGCGTTCGGCCAGCACCACCGACTGGCCGCCGGCCCCCGCGGCGACGGCGGTGCCGGCACCGAGCCCGGTGGAGGGCAGGAAGGCGGTGGTGGCCCCGCCGGCGTCGACGATGCGGATCCGGGCGATGGCCTCCGAGGACCCGGCCCCGGAGAGCGGCGTCACCCGCCAGAGCCACCCGGCGTCGGTCGGGCCAACGGTGGCCAGACCGGGCACGGCTTCGATCTGGCTGGCCAGAAGCTCCGCCGCCGTGTCGCCGCTCTGCAGCACGACGAACCCGACGCCCAGCTCGGTCAGGCCGGGCCGCGGATCGACGCCGGAGCCGGCCATGATGGCGGCCACGGCCTCGCGGACCACCGTGGTGGCCGCATCGGCGGGCTTCAGGGATTCCTTCCCCGGCGCACCCTGGATGCCGGCCGCCGAGGCAATCGTCGAGAGGGAATCCAAGGTGGTGCCGGCACCGCGCATCAGCGCCGCATTGACACTTGAATCGGCGTTCAGGCTCAGCACCAGCGTGCGGCTCTCCTCCGGTCCGGTGCCGCGGTCGGCCGCCGTCGCCGGCAGCGTGCCGGCCAGGCTGGGACGGATGAGGGCCGGAGCCCCGTAGGACCCCTGCGCCGCAGCCCCCCCGGAGTGGTTCTGCGCGGTCCAGATGGCCAGGCTTGCCAGCGGTGAGGCCAGCATCAGCACGGTGAAGGCGGCAGCTGCGACGCGGCTGGGCCGGCGCCGCCCAATCCGCGCGCTGCCCGGGGCATTGGCCGAGGCTGCGGCGGCGCGGGACAGCAGAGCATCCAGGCCCAGCACCGCGGCCGCCACCAGGGCCAGGAAAACCACCGAGACGAAGGTGCCGGTGAACGGTGCCACCAGCTGGTCCCCGGCCACGGCGGTGGCGATGAAGGAGGAGAAGTAGCCGCCCACCAGGCCCAGCACGGCCAGCAGCCACAGGGCCCGGACCAGTGCGGGGCTGCGCGTGGGCAGCACCAGGGCAACGACGGCCAGCAGCAGCACCGGACCGCCCACCAGCACCAGGGCAGCCCACGACCACCAGACGGCGGAGGGTCCAAAGAGATCCAGCCCTGCGATGCCGGCTCCGGCATCAAGCCGCAGCGGGTAGCCCAGAATCTGCTGCCACAGCGGCGCCGGGTCGAAGGCGAGCGGAACGCCGGGATCGCCCAGCAGGGCGCGGGGGTTCTCCAGCGCGGAGAAGGCCAGCGGCGCCATCAGGGCCGCCGACGGAAGCAGCGCCCACCACAGGGTCTTGCCACGGCGTCCCAGCAGCAGCGTGGCAGCGATGATGCCCACCACTGCCACGGGGAGCAGGGCGGGGGCCGCGGCGGTGGCCGCAGCGAGGCCCAGTCCGGTGGCCGCAGCCGCCGTCCACGACGGCACGCCGCGGGTTCCGGGCTTGGCCGCCGTGCCGGGCGCGGAGACCGCAGCGCCCGCGGCACGGAGAAGTCCCAGCAGGATCCACGGCAGCAGCACGTGGGCCAGCAGCGCGCCCAGCCGGCCCTGGTTCAGGGAGACCAGCAGCACCGGGGCCGCACCCCACAGCAGGGCCGCAACGGCCCGGGGCAGTCCGCGGCGCGTCAGGGCGCCCGCGGCAAACCAGGCACCGAGCCCGGCCAGCGGCAGGGCCAGGACCAGCAGCCACGCCACGGCCTTGGAGCCATTGCCCACGCCCGCACCGGCCAGCAGCCACAGCACCAGAGCGAAGGGATCGCCCCGGCCGGGCAGCCCGGCACCCAGGGAAATCCACCACGTGGTGGCGGAGGAGAGGATCGCGCCCATATCGTGCGACAGCGGCAGCAGCGAGCCGCCCGCGACGGCCGGGGCCGTGGTGAACCGGGTCAGCGAGGCCAGGGCCGCGGCCAGCAGGGCGGCGACGACGGCGGCGCCACCGGCGGCTGCCGGGATGCGGGACCGTGTGGCCAGGGCGGCAAAATCATCTGCAGCGTCCCCGCTCGGTTCGAGCAAAGAGGATTCCAGCAGAGAGGGTTCGAGTGCAGCGGGCTCATGCTGCGGGTGGCCATGCCCGGATTCGTCCACGGGGTGCGCCGCCGCATCCGCTGCGGCGTAGGCCTCCGCCACCGAGCGGCGGTGCGAGGCGATGTCGCGGCGGGAGGACTGCAGGGCCTTGATCACCGAGCGCGGGTGGATCCGGGTGCGGGCAGCCTGGGCCCGGCCGCGGGCCACGGCCGCCGGGCGCAGCAGCGCGGCCCAGCTGGCCACCATCATCGAGAAACCGTGGCCGGGGTCCTTCAGCAGCAGAGAGGCAATGAAGCGCAGCATTCCCCCCAGGAAGGCGCCCACCGCCAGGAAGGGCACCTGCCACAGCGGCGCGTGCTTCAGGCGCAGGTGCACGGCGGCCTTGTGCGCCGCGGTGCTGGTCCCCAGGGCGTGGGGTCGGTGCGAGGCATGGAACATGCGCGCCGCGGGCACCACCACTACGCGGTGGCCGGCAAGGCGCACCCGCCAGCAAAAGTCGAGGTCGTCGCCGGGCCCGGGCAGGGCGGCGTCGAAGCCGTCCAGCTGATCCCAGATGTCCCGGCGGATGAGCATGCCGGCGGAATTGACGGCAAAAACATCGCTGCGGACGTCGTACTGGCCCTGGTCCTGCTCATCAACATCGATCAGCGTGGCCCGCTCGGCCCAGCGGCTTGCGGAGATGCCCACATCCACCAGGCGCCGCGGTTCATCCCAGTCCAGCTGCTTGCACCCGGCCACCACCACGGACGGCGCCCGTTCGACGGCGGCCAGCAGTTCGGCCAGCGCATCCGGCGCCGGAGCGGCGTCGTCGTGCAGCAGCCAGAGCCATTCGGCCGTGCCGCTGCCCGGCGGCTGCAGGGCCACGGCGGCGCGCACGGCGGCACCAAAGCCGCCGCGCAGCGAGGCGTGGCTGTCCACCCGGCCCTTGCCAAGCGAGCGCTCCAGCATGTCGAGGGAACCATCTGAGGAACCGGTGTCGATGGCCACTGTGGCGTCCACCGGACGCGTCTGCGAGTCAAGGGCCGACAGGACGCGTGGAAGGTAGCTGCTGCCATTGTGCGCAATGAGCACGGCAACAACTTTTACTGCATCAAGAATTAGACCGCTCGCTTCCGTAACCGGCGGCGTTCACGCTCGGACAGACCGCCCCAAATGCCGAAGCGCTCATCGTTGGAGAGCGCGTACTCCAGGCACTGGGCGCGGACGTTGCACGCGCCGCACACCTTCTTGGCGTCCCGGGTGGAACCGCCCTTTTCCGGGAAGAAGGCCTCAGGATCCGTCTGCGCACACAGCGCATCGGTCTGCCAGCCCAGCTCCCCTTCATCTGAAAAATCATCGTTGCCGGGCCGCAGCCCGATCCACACCGGTACGGCAAGGGGCGCAGGTGCCAGCAGTTCCAGCGGCGGGTCGAGGTCGCCGTCGTCCTCGGAGGCCAGATCCGCGGCCTCATGGGCGGCGAGGAATGCTGTGGCAGCCTCCTCCAGGGATTCCTGGGCGCTGCGGTTGTACGACTGTGCGGCGTGTGGATCCGCCGGATCCACATACCAATCGGCGGGGACTCCGCGCGAACGGAAGTGGGCCGAAGCCTCTTCCGCCAGCGGCGAATCGTCCGCCGGAAAATCTACACTCAGCTCAGCATTCCCCATGTCGTCCTCCTGAATGTTCGCCGTGGCATCGGTGTCAAGCATCCCCAACCACCCAGCCACGTTGCGTGGGCCGTAACGGCCCGCCGTGCACCTAATTACACCGGTGTAAGACCGGAAACGTCAAGCGGACCGGGATCATAACGACATTTGGCGGCAGTGTTAGCCGCGCCACGCCACACAATTTGGCACACTAGCCGGGCGTGGCGTGACACGCCTACCGTGCCAAGCTGAAAATTCCATGGGAATTCGGCCAACCGGGCTGTCATATGTATGACACGGCATATTTTGACTGTGGCGAGCATCACATGGCGCGCCGGGCGGGGTGAAGGTGGCAAGATGCTGTGTATGCCTGCGCACATTTCCTCCCCCACCGATCTGCTCGCCGCTCTGCGCCGGGTGGACCCCACCTCGCCGCGCTTGACCTGGTACGGCCCGTCAGGGGAACGCGTGGAGCTCTCGGGGCGGGTTTTGGACAACTGGGTGGCCAAGACGGCGAACCTGCTGTGCGATGAACTGGATGTGGAACCGGGCAGCGTTGTCCGCCTGGACCTGCCGCCGCATTGGCGCACCCTGTGCTGGGCCCTGGCGGGCTGGGCAGCGGGCGCCACCGTGGATCTGGGCGCGGGGCTGGACCCCGCCGTCGTGGCCACCACGGACCCGGCCGCCTGGGCGGATGCCGCAGCGGCCAATAATTCCTTCCTGGCCGCGGTGGCACTGCCGGCGCTGCAGATGCGCTGGGACGGGGAGCTGCCCGAGGGCGCGGTGGACTACGCCTCCGAGGTGCGGGCGCACGGCGATGTCTTCACGGCCTTCGACGCCCCGCATGCCGATACGGCAGCCGTCGCGACGGAAGAGGGCAGCACCAGCTATGCGGAACTAATGGAGAGCTATGCGGAGGCCGGCGACGGCGGACGGGTGCTGCTGCGCGCCGGCGACGGTCTTGACGCCGTGCTGCGGGCGGCACTTGGCATCTGGAGCGCCGGTGGATCAGTGGTGCTGCTGCACCCGGATGTGGAGGCCACGGACCATCTGGTGGCGACCGAAAAGATCACCAGGGAAGGCCCCCGGCCCCACTAGCCACTGCTGCCGGTGGATGCTGCGCGGTTAGATGTTAGATGCGCGGCTTCTCCGGCTCGAGCAGCTCGTGGTCGTGCGCGAACTCCGGCTCGGCGTCGAGCTCTTCGGTGAACACCCAGAAGCGGTAGGCAAAGAAGCGGAAGATGGTGCCCAGCACCAGACCCACCACGGAGCCCGCCACGAAGTCCGCATAGGCGGAGGTGAAGCCGAGCATCCAGTGGGAGACATAGACGCAGCCGGCGGCAATGGCGATGCCCACACCGTTCATGACGGCAAAGAGCATCACCTCGCGGGCAATGTTGGTCCCGCGGCGGTGGCGGAAGGTCCAGTAGCGGTTGGCAACCCAGGAGAACAGGGTGGCCACCACGGCCGAGACGATCTTTGCCCGTGTGGGGTGGTCGCTCAGCGGGCCGTTCAGCAGCCAGAGGTAGATGCCCGTGTCGATGACGAATGCCACGCCGCCCACAGCTCCGAATTTGGCGACTTCACGCCAAAACAGGCCTGCGAGGCCGCGCAATCGACCCATGACTGACTGCAACAAATTTCCTCCACAATGGCTCTACAGCTGGCGGACCGGAGGGCCGGCCAACATCCAATTCTAAGCCAGAAGTCTGGATGCCCGCCCCAAAGGTGCCCCAAACTTCCCCCATCGCACCCCACAAACACCGCGTCCGCCCCGCAGGTTCGGTAGGCTGGGGCCTGTGACTTTTCCTGTAATCGGCGTTGTCGGCGGCGGACAGCTGGCCCGAATGATGGCCCCTGCCGCCGTGGCCCTTGGTTTTGAACTTCGTGTATTGGCGGAAGCCCCCGACGTTTCGGCGGTTGCCGCCGTCGCCCAGGCGCCGGTGGGTGACTACCGCGATCTGGACACCCTGCGCCGCTTTGCCCAGGGCGTGGATGTGCTGACCTTCGACCACGAGCATGTCCCCACCGAGCATCTGCAGACCCTGATCGCGGAGGGCGTCAACGTCCAGCCGCGCCCGGATGCCCTGATCAATGCCCAGGACAAGCTGGTGATGCGTGCCGCCATTGCCGTGCTGGGGCTGCCCAACCCGGCCTGGGCCGCCGTCTCCTCCGTGGCGGACATCGTGGCCTTTGGCGACACGAACGGCTGGCCCGTGGTGTTGAAGATGCCGCGCGGCGGCTACGACGGCAAGGGCGTGAAGATGCTCGACGACGCCGCCCAGGCTGCCGCCGCCGCCGACTGGTTCGACGCCATGTCGCCCCTGCTGGTGGAGGCGAAGGTGGCCTTCAGCCGCGAGCTCTCCGCCCTGGTGGCCCGCACCCCGGGAGGCGAGGCCAAGGCCTGGCCGGTGGCCGAGTCCATCCAGGTCGACGGCGTCTGCGACGAGGTCATTGCCCCCGCGCCCGGCCTGCCGGCCGACGTCGAGGCAGCTGCCGAGAACGCAGCGCTGCAGATTGCCGAGGCCTTTGGCGTCACTGGCGTCATGGCTGCCGAGCTCTTTGAGACCCCCGGCCAGGGCGCCGGCTACCTGATCAACGAGCTGGCCATGCGCCCGCACAACACCGGCCACTGGACCATGGACGGCTCCGTCACGGGCCAGTTTGAGCAGCACCTGCGTGCCGTCCTGGACCTGCCGCTGGGCGACACCGGCGCATTGGGCGGCATTGTGGTCATGAAGAACTTCCTGGGCGGGGCCAATGCGGACCTGTTCAGCGCCTACCCTGCAGCCCTGGCCGCAGAGCCGACGGTCAAGGTGCACAGCTACGGCAAGTCCGTGCGCCCCGGCCGCAAGATCGGCCACGTGAACGTCATCGGCAGTGCCGGCGACTCCGTGGACGAGGTCCGCGCCCGCGCCACCACCGTGGCCTCGATCATCCGCGACGGGGCAGCCCCGGACACCGCTTCAACCACCCAGGAGGGCCAGCGATGAGCAGCCAGACCGCAGCACCCATCGTCTCCATCGTGATGGGCTCCGATTCCGACTGGCCCGTCATGGAGGCCGCCGCCGAGGCGCTGGCCGAATTCGGCATCCCGTTTGAGGCCGACGTCGTCTCCGCCCACCGGATGCCGACGGAAATGATCGCCTTCGGCCAGAGCGCGGCCGAGCGCGGCATCCGCGTGGTCATCGCCGGAGCCGGCGGCGCCGCCCACCTGCCCGGCATGCTCGCCTCCGTCACCACGCTGCCCGTCATCGGCGTCCCCGTGCCGCTGAAGACGCTCGACGGCATGGATTCGCTGCTCTCCATCGTCCAGATGCCGGCCGGCGTGCCCGTGGCCACCGTCTCCATCGGCGGGGCCCGCAATGCCGGCCTGCTGGCCGTGCGCATCCTCGCCTCCGGCACCGATGACCTCGCCGCGGTGCTCGGTGGAAAGCTCGCCGAGTTTGCCCAGAGCATCAACGACGCCGCCACCGCCAAGGGTGCCTCGCTGCGGGCCAAGGTTGAACAGGTCTTCCCGCAGCCGGCAGCCCTTCCCGGCGCCGCCGGCGCACAGTCCCCCGCCGGCGTGGGATAGGTCCACCGTATGAGCATCAGCAGTCCCAAGGTCTCCCGGGCCTCCCGCAGGCCTCCGGTCTTGACCGACCCCGTGCGCTACCCGCAGTCGGCTCCGGCCCCGCTGCGGACCAAGCGGGCGTTTGTACTGCTGCTGCTCACCCTCGTGCTGCCCGGCAGCGCCCAGATCGTGGCCGGCAACAAGAAGCTGGGGCGGCTGGCGCTGCGGCTGACCCTGGTGGTGTGGCTGCTGGTGGCCGCCGCCGTGGTGCTGGCGCTGGTGAACCGTGAAGCCCTGCTGAACCTGTTCACCAACCCGCTCACCTCGCTGCTGGTGATAGTCGTTCTGGCGGCCATCGCCATCGGCTGGGGTCTGGTGTTCCTGAATACGCTGATGATTATCCGCCCGGTGCTGCTGGCCCCGGGCATGCGCGCCGTCGTCGGAGCCTCGCTGGCGGCCCTTCTGGTGCTGACCAGCGGATCGCTGGGCTACGCCGCCTATCTGGTGAGCTCCGGGCGCAATGCCATCACCAGCATCTTCGCCTCCGGCCCGGACATGCAGCCGGTGGACGGGCGCTACAACTTTCTGGTGATGGGCGGCGACGCCGGCGCGGACCGGGCCGGCCGCCGTCCGGACAGCATCATCGTGGTCAGCGTCGATGCCAAGACCGGTGCCGCCGCGACCATCAGCATCCCGCGCAACCTGCAGAACGCGCAGTTTTCCGAGGACTCACCGCTGCACAAGATCTACCCGCAGGGCTACAACTGCGGCGATGACTGCATCATCAACTTCCTCTACACAGAGGTCACCAACAACCACCCGGATCTGTACCCGGGCGCCGCAGATCCAGGCGCCGAAGCCATGATGGACGCGGCAGGCGGCACGCTGGGGCTCCAGATCCAGGGCTACATGCTCATCGACATGGCCGGCTTCTCCGATCTGGTCGATGCCCTGGGCGGGGTGAAGATCAACGCCGGCGGCTGGGTGCCCATCAGCGGCGACGACGTCTACGGCAACGGCAACCACCTGCCGCCCACCGGCTGGATCGCCCCCGGGGTGCAGACCCTGGATGGCTACCACGCCCTCTGGTACGCCCGCTCGCGCGAATGGGTGCTGGAGTACGCCCGCTCCGAACGCCAGCAGTGCATCCAGGCAGCCCTGTTGAAGCAGATGGACCCGGCCACCGTGCTGACCAAGTTCGATGCCATCGCCTCGGCAGGCACCCAGGTCATGGAGTCCAACCTGCCCGCCAGCCAGCTGGGCAGCTTTGTCTCCCTGGCGCTGAAGAGCAAGGCCCACCCGCTGCAGCGGCTGACCATCGGCCCGCCGGATTTCGACAAGGAATTCTCCACCTACCCGGACTTCGACCTCATCCACCAGCGGGTCCAGCAGCTGCTGGCGTCCGCCTCGGGATCTGCGGCGCCCGCTGCTCCGGCGGCCCAGACGCCCGCCGGGGGCGGCACCACGCCTGAAACGCCGGCAGGCCAGACGCCCTCGAACCAGGCACCTGCCCAGCAGGCCCCGACGCAGCAGGCCCCTCCGCTCACCGAGGCCTACCTGCAGCAGCTGGCCGTCAACGGCGACGCCGCCACCTTGGAATCGCTGCTCATCAACAATGGAAGCTGCACCCCGGGCTGACCGCCCGGCAGTACCACCCGGGCCTGCCCGGCCATCCGGGCCGCCGGCCGGCTCCACCCTTTGCCATGTCCATACGCCTGCCAGGAGGATCAATGTATTCCCTTAGCAACACACTCCGCCCCTACGTCTGGGGCTCCGGGCACGCCATTGCCGAGCTGCTGGGGACCACTCCCTCGGGCGGCCCCGAGGCCGAGCTCTGGCTCGGCGCACACCCGGACTCCCCCTCGCGGGCGCAGCTGCCCGACGGCACCGTCGTCGGGCTCGATGAACTGATTGCCTCCGATCCTTCAGGCATGCTCGGCGCGGACAGCCGGGCCGCCTTTGGCGACAGGCTGCCGTTCCTGGCCAAGCTCCTGGCCGCCGAGACCCCCCTCTCGCTGCAGGTGCACCCGACGCTGGAGCAGGCCCGGGTGGCCTATGCCGCCGAGGAGGCCGCCGGTGTGCCCCGCACCGCCGCGCACCGCAACTACAAGGATGACAACCACAAGCCGGAGATGATCTTCGCGCTGACGGACTTCGAGGCGCTCTGCGGCTTCCGCCACTGCGCCGACGCCGCCATTCTGTTCCGCAGAGTTGGCGCCGCCATCGAGGCCACCGGGGCTTCGGCCCCGGCCCTGCTCGTACAGGTGCTGGCCGCCCTGAACAGCCGCATCGCCAAGCCTGTCATCCTCCGCCGGGCCTTTGAACTGCTGATCGGCGGCGGCGCCGAAGCCGCAGACCTGGTGGCACAGGCCGCGGCTGCCCTCACCCAGGCCGATCCCGACACCCTCGGGCCGGAACTGTCAACCGTCGTCTCCCTGGCCGGGACCTACCCGGGCGATCCGGGCGTGCTCATCTCGCTGCTGCTGAACCGGGTGTCGCTGAAGCCCGGCGAGGCCATGTACCTGCCCGCCGGCAACATCCACGCCTATCTGCACGGCCTGGGGGTGGAGGTGATGGCCTCCAGCGACAATGTGCTCCGCGGCGGCTTGACCCCCAAGCACGTGGACGTGCCCGAACTGCTGGCCACGGTGGATTTCCGCCCGCTTCCCGTCCCGCTGATCGAGGCTGTCGAGACCGAGCTGGGCCAGCAGATCTGGGCCCCGCCGTTCGCCGAGTTCCAATTGCAGCGCATCGAACTGGCCCCCGGTGGCGAGCCCGTGCCGCTGGCCCAGAACGGACCCCTGCTGGTGCTCGCCGTCGCCGGGTCGGTGCTGCTGGATTCCCCGCGCGCCGACGTCGTGCTCAACCGCGGCTCCAGCGTCTTCGTCCCCGCGTCGGAGGAGCCGGTGCTGGTCCACGCGCACACGCCGGGGCAGGACGACGACGCCGGCACCGCCGTCGTCTTCGCCGTCACCGTCTCCGGACTGCAGGGCGCCTAGCCCCACATCTGTGCAACAGATAACGCCCTTATGGAGCTCCATAAGGGCGTTATCTGTTGCACAGTTTCAGCGGTCAGCGCTTGAGCAGCCCGCGGATCTTGCGCAGGGCCTTCTTCGCCAGCGGCAGCACCTTGGTGTAGAGCGGGTACAGCGGCGACAGCGGCTTGTCCCAGCTGCCCACCAGCATGTTCTCGTGCTTGGCGAACATCTTCTTGAACTCGGAAATGCCGTCGTTCAGCAGACCGTCCAGGTCGTAGCGGAGCACGCCGCGCTCCTGCATGCGCTGGATGGAGAACCACTTCAGGGCGTAGTTGACGTTGAGCTTCTGCCCCTCCACCGTGGCGCCGGAGTAGATCTCGAACGACGTCGTTGCGCTGGCCACGTGCCACAGGAAGGCCACCAGACGGCCCTCGAAGTAGGCGCCGTGGATCTCGGAGGCGTTCCCGTAGTTGTCGTGGACCTCTTCGTAGTAGGCGTCCTCGTGCAGCCCAAAGCCGGCGCGCTCGGCCGTGGCCCGGTAGATGGCCATGACCTCGGGCATTTCGCTGCGCTCGATGACGCGGTAGTCCAGATCGTCGCGGGTTGCCTTGCGGATGTTCTGGCGGTGCTTCTTGTGCATCGCGGCCTGGAGCTCGTCCGGCGTCAGGGCCAGGTCAAGGATCAGTGTGCGCGGGATCAGGATCTGGTTCTCGCTGTGCACGAAGCCCGCCGCTTCCAGCGCCTGCACGGGCGATCCGGCGTCGCCCTCTTCCCAATCGGGCTCAACGCTGAGCACCACGGAACCGTGCGCGCCCTTGACGTAGCCGGACACCGCGTCCAGCACCTCGGTGATGCGCTCCGGCTGTGCCTGCGGGCCGCGCGGGATGTAGGCCAGGGACTTGAAGGGGAACGGCAGCGTCCGCAGCAGGATCTGCGCCAGCCCCACCACCTCGGCGCCGTCCTTCACAACGACCCGGTCAACCTTCCAGCCATGGTTGGCCTTCGTCTGGCCCCAGCCCCACAGCTGCAGCGGATGCCCCTGGCTGTCCGCCACCGTCTGGTCCCAAAGCTCCCGGTCCGTGCACTGCTCAACGCTCAAAGTCATGCTCTAACCCTATCCGCAACCCCACCCACCCCCGACCCGCCGCAAGGTGTGACGGCTGCCGTGGGCTGGATCTGGGACAGAGGCCGCCACGACGAGAAACACAAGACGCCGGCACCCAGGGCCATTGCCCTGGGTTCCGGCGTCACAGTTCGACTTCATGCAAGGCGGCAGCGCCGCCCGAAGCAAAGGACGCCGGTGCCCAGAACCTGGGCGCCGGCGTCCTCGGTCAGCATGGCGCGAGGCGGCAGAGCCGCCGTTTTCCGTAGGCGACGTCAGGGGCCGCAGGCCGCCCGCGGCCGTCGCGGCACAGTCGCCGGGAAAACGGCTGTCTGCCGCCGGACCCAGCCACCGGTGAAGAGGACGGGGGTTAGAGCCGGCGGGCGTAGGACTCCCACTTGGCCGCCTGGTGCTCACCATCAACGAAGCGGATCGTCCCCGACTTGGAGCGCATCACGATGGACTGCGTCAGAACGCGGCCCTTGTCGTAGCGCACACCGCGGAGCAGATCGCCGTCCGTGATGCCCGTCGCGGCGAAGTAGCAGTTGTCGCTCGTCACCAGATCGTTGGTCGAGAGCACCCGGTCCAGATCGTGTCCGGCGTCCAGCGCCTTCTGCTTCTCATCGTCCGAGGATGGCCACAGGCGGCCCTGGATGACGCCGCCGAGGGTCTTGATGGCACAGGCCGCCACGATGCCCTCGGGGGTGCCGCCGATGCCCATCAGGGCATCCACACCGGTGCCGGAGCGGGCCGCGGCAATGGCGCCGGCAACGTCGCCGTCCATGATCATCTTGGTGCGGGCGCCGGCGTCGCGGATCTGCTGCACCAGCGGGCGGTGGCGGTCGCGGTCCAGCACCATCACGGTGAGCTGGTTGACCTTCACGCCCTTGGCCTTGGCGATCAGGTGCAGGTTCTGCTTGACCGGCAGGCGCAGGTCAACCATGTCGGCTGCCTCCGGGCCCGTCACGAGCTTCTCCATGTAGAACACGGCGGAGGGGTCGTACATGCTGCCGCGCTCGGCCACGGCCAGCACGGCCAGGGCGTTGTTGATGCCCAGGGCTGTCAGGCGGGTGCCGTCGATCGGGTCGACGGCGACGTCGCACTCGGGGCCGGTGCCATCGCCGACACGCTCGCCGTTGTACAGCATCGGAGCTTCGTCCTTCTCGCCCTCGCCAATCACCACAACGCCATTGAAGTGGACGGTGGACAGGAGCGAACGCATGGCGTCGACGGCGGCGCCGTCGGCCTGGTTCTTGTCGCCAAAGCCAACCCAGTGGCCGCCGGCAATGGCTGCGGCCTCGGTGACGCGCACCAATTCCAGGGCCAGGTTGCGGTCCGGCTCGTCATCTCCAACGGCCAGCGACCGCGAAAGTGTCGAATACTGTGCTTCTGCTGTGTTCTCTGTCACGAAAATCCTCATCGTCGAGTTGGCAGGGCCATGGGCAGGCCCGAGCTGAATGCCTGGAAGTGCGCTTCCCTACGGACCAATCATAGATCGGGGCCTCTTCAGAGGAGGTGTGACCTCCCCCATGATGAGATCGGCGCCGGGATGCGGGATCATGGATGGGTGAGTCAAACACCAAATTCCGGGCCGTCCACCCAAACGCCCCGGCAGGATCCCGCCGTCGAACCCGCCCAGGCCAAGCCCGTGATCGCAGCAGCGGCCGCAAAACGGGCCAATGCCTCCGTGATCGGCATGATCCTGGCACTGCTGGTTTCCCTCGCCGTAGCGCTTCCCGTGGTGCTGCTCAACGCCCCGCAGAAGGCCGACAGCTACCGCCAGCCGGTGATCGTTTCCGAGGTGGCCGAACAGGCCAAGGACGCCGCGGGCTTCACGCCGCTGGCACCCGTGCTGCCCCAGGACTGGAGCGTGAACTACGCCCGCTGGAACGGTGCAGGCGCGGACAAGGTGGCCTTTTGGGACGTCGGCTATGTGACGGCGTCGACGTCATTTATTTCGCTGAAGCAGAGCGCCACGGCCAATCCGACCTGGCTTCTCCAGCAGGCCAAGGAGGCCCCCATTACCGGTGAACGCACCATCGCGGGCATCAGCTGGGAGCTCCGTGACAAGCCCGGAAGCGACAAATCCCTGACCGCCACCGTCCCCGGCGGCAGTACAGTCATCCTCACCGGCAGTGCACCACTGGCCGATTTCGACATCCTGGCCACGGCCGCGGTGTCCGCGGCCCAGAGCGCAGTCGATGGATCCACCAATGGAGGAAGCAAATGAGCGAAGCACCCGAAGAAGCCGGCACCACCGCCGCCGTCCACCATGTGAGCCCGGCCGAGGCCTGGACCAAGCTCATGGCAGGCAACCAGCGCTTCGTGGACGCTACGTCCTCGCACCCCAACCAGGACGCCTCCCGCCGCTCTTCGCTGGCCAACACCCAGAACCCGTTTGCCGTCATCTTCGGCTGCTCCGACTCCCGCCTGGCGGCCGAGATCATCTTTGATCTGGGCCTGGGCGACGCCTTCGTGGTCCGCACCGCCGGCCACGTCATCGACAACACCGTCCTGGGCTCGCTGGAGTACAGCGTCCAGTACCTGGGCGTGCCGCTGATTGTGGTGCTGGGCCACGACAGCTGCGGCGCCGTCACGGCCACCAAGGGTGCCGTTGCCACGGGTGAAATGCCGTCCGGATTCATCCGGGACCTGGTGGAGCGGATCACGCCGTCGGTGTTGACCTCGCTGCGCAACGACCACACCGCCGATGTCAACGACATGGTGGAGGAGCACGTGAAGCAGACGGTCGACCGCCTGGTGCAGAACTCCCCCATCATTGCCCGCGCCGTGGCCAGCGAAAAGGCCGCCGTCGTCGGCCTGACCTACCGCCTGGTCGAGGGCCGGGCGGATCTGGTCTCGCAGATCGGTACGCTCTAGAAGCCTGCTTGGGGCGCAGGGCCGTCACCCGGCCATATGCGCAATCTGGATCAGGTTCCCGCAGGTGTCGTCAAAGACGGCAGTGGTCACGGGCCCCATCGTGGCCGGTTCCTGAGTGAAGCGCACGCCAAGGGCGCTCAGCCGTTCGTATTCGGCCTGGACGTCCTCCACGGCAAACTGCGTGAACGGGATGCCGTCGGCCACGAGCGCATCCTTGAACGGGTGCACGGCCGGGTGCCCGCTGGGCTCCAGCAGCAGGCGCGTGCCGTCCGGCTCCTGCGCCGAGGCCACCGTCAGCCACCGGTCGGCACCCAGCGGGACGTCGTCCTTCTTCACAAACCCGAGCTTTTCGGTGTAGAACTCCAGTGCCTTCGCCTGGTCGTCAACGAACACGCTTGTCAGGTGGATTCTCATCGTTCTCTCCTCTGCCTTCGGTGCCGGCAGTGCCGGGCTTGTTGAGCCACCGCTCGAAGATCGACTCAAGCGGCGTGGTGTTGATGTGGTGGAACTTGTACCTGCCCTCGCGCCTGGAATCGATGAGACCGGCCGCTTCCAGCAATTCCAAATGCTGTGAAATAGCTTGGCGCGACGACGAGAGCCCATGGACCATGAGCAGCCGTCCGCAGAGCTCAAAAAGCGTCTGCCCGTCCCGCTCCGCCAGCTCGTCCAGGATGATCCTGCGGGTGGGATCGGCCAGGGCCTTGAATACATCCGCCACACTGCAACGATAGGCAAGCATTTACTTGCACGTCAATGGCCGCCCGCCCCGTGCGGAGCCTGCACGCGTGAGCACAAGGGTGCCAGGTTCAGATATCGTAGAAATCATGACTGACACTGCCGCGGCCACCGCACAAGAGTTCCGCATCGAACACGACACCATGGGTGAGGTCCGGGTTCCGGTCAACGCCCGCTACAGCGCCCAGACGCAGCGCGCCGTGGAGAACTTCCCGATCTCCGGCACCACGCTCGAGCGCGCCCACATCGAGGCCCTGGCCCGCATCAAGAAGGCCGCCGCAACCGCCAATGCAGAATTGGGAGTGCTCGACGGCGAGCTCGCCCGCGCCATTGAGGCCGCTGCTGATCTGGTTGCCACCGGCGAGTTCGACGGCGACTTCCCGATCGATGTCTTCCAGACCGGCTCCGGAACCTCCTCGAACATGAACACCAACGAGGTCATCGCCTCCCTGGCCAACGAGGCCCTGGCGGCTGCGGGCAACGACAAGCGCGTCCACCCGAACGACCACGTCAACGCCTCGCAGTCCTCCAACGATGTCTTCCCGACGTCCGTCCACGTGGCTGCCACCTCCGCGCTGATCAATGACCTGATCCCCGCGCTGGACTACCTGGCCGCCTCGCTGGAGCGCAAGGAAGCCGAATTCGCCACTGTCGTGAAGTCCGGCCGCACGCACCTCATGGACGCCACCCCCGTCACCCTCGGCCAGGAGTTCGGCGGCTACGCCGCCCAGGTCCGCTACGGCATCGAGCGCATCCAGGCCTCCCTGCCGCGCGTGGCCGAGGTCCCCCTCGGCGGCACCGCCGTCGGCACCGGCATCAACACCCCCGCTGGCTTCCCGCAGCGCGTCATCGCCCTGCTGGCCGCCGACACCGGCCTGCCGCTGACCGAGGCCCGCAACCACTTCGAGGCCCAGGCCAACCGCGACGGCCTCATCGAGGCCTCCGGCCAGCTGCGCAACATCGCCTATTCCTTCATGAAGATCAACAACGATCTGCGCTGGATGGGCTCGGGTCCCAACACCGGCCTTGGCGAGATCGCGATTCCGGACCTGCAGCCGGGCTCCTCGATCATGCCGGGCAAGGTCAACCCGGTCATCTGCGAGGCCGCCATCATGGTTGCCGCCCAGGTGATTGGCAATGACACCACCATCGCCCTGTCCTCCACCAACGGCGCCTTCGAGCTGAACGTCGGCATCCCGGTGATGGCCGCCAACCTGCTGGAGTCCATCCGCCTGCTGGCCAACACCTCCCGCGTGATGGCCGACAAGATGATCGACGGCCTCACCGCCAATGTGGAGCGCGCCCGCTTCCTGGCCGAGGCCTCCCCCTCCATCGTGACGCCGCTGAACAAGTACATCGGGTACGAGAACGCCGCCAAGATCGCCAAGCACGCCGTGGCCGAGGGTCTGACCATCCGTGAAACAGTCATCGCCCTGGGCTTCCTGGAGCGCGGCGAGGTCACCGAGGAGCAGCTGGACACCGCCCTGGACGTCATGTCCATGACGCGCCCGCCCCAGTAGCACCCGGCGCAGGCCTTCAAGGCCCGCGGCCCGCCCCCTTGCCGGGGCGCGGGCCGCGGGCCTTTTGCATGCCGTGACAAACGCCACTCGAAAACAACTTTGCACTCTTGGTTTGATAGTGCAAACTTTTACTTTGTGACTGAAAGTGCAAATATCGACGGCGGCTATGGCCTGCGCGAGCGCAAACGCGCCGCGACGCGGGCCGCCATCTCCGCAACGGCCCGCCGGCTGACGGCACGGTCCGGCCTGAACGGATTCACCATCGAGGCCCTGTGCGAGGAGGTCGGCATCTCGCGCCGGACCTTCTTCAACTACTTCCCGAGCAAGGAAGACGCCATCATCGGGCACATGCTCGACGACTTCCCGGATGAAGAGCTGCAGGCCTTCCTCGACGGCGCCGACACATCAGGCCCGGGGGTGCTGTCGCGCAACCTGCTCCAGGATCTGTTCGAAGTAACCTGCGCCGTCGTCGAGCACGGCGACTTCAACAAGGACGAAATCGCCGAGCTGGTGGCAGTCATAAAGGTGGAGCCCCAGCTCCTGCTGAAGATGATGGGCACCGCCGGAGACCGCGAGGCCGAGTTTGCCGCCCTGATTGCCCAGCGCGAGGGCCTGCCGCCCGGCCACCCGGCGGCAGTCATGGTCACGATGCTCTTTGGCGTGGTCTCACGCAAAACCGGTGAGGAGTTCTTCTCCGAAGCCAACACCCTCAGCTACCGCGCCATCCTCGGCGGATACCTCGCGGCGGCGCAGGATTTCTTTTCCCTCCCGTTCACCCCCACCGAAGGAACTCCATGAGCACCGCGACCGCAGCCCAACCGCTGCTGCTGACCAAACGGCGGATCTGGATCATTTTCTCTGCACTGATCGCGGGAATGCTCCTCTCCAGCCTCGACCAAACCATCGTCTCCACCGCCATGCCCACCATCGTGGGCAAGCTCGGCGGCGTCGAGCACCAGACCTGGATCACCACCGCCTACCTGCTGGCCACCACCATCGTGATGCCCATCTACGGCAAGTTTGGCGACGTCCTGGGCCGGCGCAATCTGTTCCTCTTCGCCATCGCGCTGTTCACCCTGGCCTCGGTGGGCTGTGCCTTTGCCACCGACTTCTGGGGCTTCGTGGTCTTCCGCTCCCTGCAGGGCCTCGGCGGCGGTGGTCTGATGATCCTGTCCCAGGCGATCATTGCCGACATCGTCCCGGCCAAGGAGCGCGGCAAGTACATGGGCCCGCTCGGCGCCATCTTCGGCCTCTCCGCCGTCGCCGGCCCGCTGCTGGGCGGCTACTTTGTGGACCACCTGACCTGGGAATGGGCCTTCTACATCAACATCCCGGTTGGCATCATTGCCTTCGCCATCGCCTACTTCACGCTGACGCTGCCCAACAAGAAGGCCACCAAGCGCATTGACATCCCCGGCGTGGTGCTGCTGTCCATCGCCACCACGGCGCTGATCTTCTTCACCGACTTCGGCGGCAAGAAGGACGCCGCCGGCGAGAACCTCTACGGCTGGGACGGCCCGCTGACCTGGGCCTTCGGCACCCTGCTGGTGGCCGCCGTCGTCGCCTTCATCTTTGCCGAGCGCAAGGCCGAGGATCCGATCATCCCGCTGTCGCTGTTCAAGAACCGGATCTTCATCAACTCCACCGCCATCGGCTTCGTGCTGGGCATGGGCATGTTCGCCGCCCTGGCGTTTGTGCCGACGTTCCTGCAGATGTCCTCCGGCACCTCCGCGGCCGAATCCGGCCTGCTGATGCTGCCCATGATGGTGGGCCTGATGGGTACGTCCATCTACTCCGGCATCATGATGTCCAAGACCGGCAAGTACAAGATCTTCCCGATCATCGGCTCGGTGCTGACCATCATCACCATGCTGTGGATGACCTCGCTGACGGCGGAGACCCCCGTGTGGGTGATCTGCGCGCAGCTGTTCGTCTTCGGCGCCGGCCTGGGCTTCATCATGCAGGTGGTGGTCCTGGTGGTCCAAAACTCCGTGCCCGCCGAGCAGATCGGTACGGCGACCAGCACCAACAACTACTTCCGCGAGGTCGGCTCCGCCCTGGGTGTGGCCATCTTCGGCGCCATGTTCACCTCCCGGCTCTCCGAGGCCCTCAAGGGCGTCTTCACCGATGCCGGCGCCAGTGCCGAGCAGGCGCAGAGTTCGACGGCGACGCTGGATCCGCAGGCGCTGGCCCAGCTGCCGGGCGCCATCCGCGACGGCATCATCAATGCCTACGCCGGCTCGCTGGCTCCGGTGTTCTGGTACCTGATTCCGTTCATGGTCATCGCCCTGGTGCTGGCCCTGACCATGAAGGTCATACCGCTCTCGGACACCGCCGGCATGGTGGCCCGCGGCGAGGCCATCGGCGGCGCCGAGGCCGAGGCCCTGGAAGCCGCCCAGCTGGCCGGCAAGGGGTCCGTTGGCGTGGCCGGCGACGCCGGCTCCGCCCCGTCGTCGGACGCCGACGATTCGGCTGACTCCAGCGGCGCGGACGGCGGCACCCACTCCGACGAGGACTCCAAGGCCTCCGTCTAGCCCCACCCCTCATCTGTGCGACAGTTGACGTCCCTATGACGCGTTTTAGGGATGTCAACTGTCGCACAGTTGGGTTTAAGCGGGGGCGAAGTGGGTTCTGCCGTCGAAGGCGAGCGCCTGCTCGATGCTCTTGAGGTGTCCGGGGCGCATCGCCGGCAGCTCGTCCAGGGCGAACCAACGCACGTCCAGCGATTCGTCGTCATTCACCCGGGCCTCGCCGCCCAGATAGCGGCAGCGGAAGACGATGTTCAGGAAGTCGCAGACGTCGCCATTGGGGAAGGTGACGGGGCCGACGACGTCGATGGCCACCAGGCCCTCGATCCCGGCCTCCACGGCGGTTTCCTCGAAGATTTCCCGCAGCAGTCCGGACGCCGGCTCCTCCCCCGGGTCGAGCATGCCGGTGATCAGCGCCCATTCGCCGGTGTCGGCGCGCTGGCCCAGCAGCACCCGGCCGTCGTCGTCGAACACCACCCCCTTCACACCGGGGAGCCAGAGCGGGTCGTGGCCGATCTTGGCGCGCAGGGACAGCAGGAAGTCGGGTGCAGGCATGGTCCAAGCCTACCGACCACCGCTGCCGGCGGGCTCAGGGCACCAGCAGCAGCGCGGCCCAGGCGGCGGCGATCATGAACGGCCCAAAAGGGATCTGGGTCTTCACCGTGCCCCGCCCGGTGGCCAGCAGCACCAGCCCCCAGACGCCGCCCAGCAGGAAGGCCCCGGCGGTGCCGGCCAGCACGGCAGCCCAGCCGGAAAAGCCCAGGAGCAGGCCCAGCACCACGGCCAATTTCACATCCCCCAGCCCCATGCCCGCCGGATGGATCAGCCGCAGCGCCAGATAGAGCCCGCCCACTGCCGCCCCCGCCGCGAGGGTGCGCAGCGCGGTGGCGGCCTCGCCGGCCAGCAGCGCAGCGCCTGGCAGCAGGACCACCAGGACGGCGAAGCCGGGGAAGACCAGACGGTTGGGCAGACGGTGGGTGCGGATGTCGATGATGGCCAGCCGCACCGAGACGGGCAGGAAGAAAAGCAGCGCCGCCAGCACCGCCGCGGCCGCCGGCCAGCTGCCGGTCCACAGCTCCCCCATCCGCACCATCATGGCCCGATGCTACGACACCGGGACCTGCCGGCAGGCCGCGGCACGCGTGGGAATTCCGCGTAGGATGTGGCCATGGAGCCCACCGCAGCGCAGTGGCGGAACCTGTGCAGGTCCTCGCCGTGGAAATGGCAAAGCCTGCGTTTCACGCTGCGCTGGGGCATTCCCACTGCCCAGCGCGGGGACGGGCGCGAGCCGCCGGCGCCGGTGGCCTGCTGGCTGCGCCGGCCCGGAGCCCTGCGCGTGGAATCCCTGGACGGCGCGCTGCTGCAGAACACCTCGGGGATCAACGACTCCCGGGACGGGCTGTTCATCAGCGGCAACCGCAAGCCCTGGTACCTGCCGCCGCATCTGGTGACGCCCGTGTACGACGGCGACGGGCTGGTCGCCCGGCGCCCCGAGGCCGCCTACGGCGAACCGGTGTTCGGCACGCCGCGCTTTGCCGCCCTGCTTGACCCCGTGGAACTGGCTGGACGCGCCCCGGTCCCGCTGGATTCGCCCTTTGCCAATGTGGCGGAGCCGGGGCCCATCACCGTGGTGGAGCATGAGGGCAGGACGGCGTGGCAGGCCACGGTCGAGCCGACGGCCACGTACCAGCCGACCAGCCCCGGCCACCCCCTGCTCTACCCGGGCCGGACGCTGCTGCGGATCGACGCGGGCACCGGCGTCTGCGTGGCCAGCCAGGCGCTGGACGGCGAGCTCGCCGGGGCCGGACACTGGCTGGCGATCGCCGCCGTCGACGAGTACATGCTGGACGATCTCTTTGAGGACACCAGCTTCGGCCTGACCGACGTCCGGGCCCACATCCCGTGGGAGCTGGGCCCGGACGCCTGAGGCGGCCTGCTCCCTAGAGCTCGGCGCCCTCCAGCAGTTCCGTGACCAGGGCCGCGATCGGCGAGCGCTCGGAGCGGGTCAAGGTGATGTGGCCGAAGAGCGGGTGGCCCTTGAGGATTTCGACGACGGCGGCGATGCCGTCGTGCCGGCCCACGCGGAGGTTGTCGCGCTGGGCGACGTCGTGGGTGAGCACGATCTTCGAGTTCTGGCCGATGCGGCTCATCACGGTCAGCAGCACGTTCTTCTCCAGAGACTGTGCCTCGTCCACGATCACGAAGGAATCGTGCAGCGAGCGCCCGCGGATGTGGGTCAGCGGCAGGACCTCCAGCATGCCGCGGCCCATGACCTCCTCCACCACCTCCGGGGAGACCAGCGCGCCGAGGGTGTCGAAGACCGCCTGGGCCCAGGGGTTCATCTTCTCGGACTCGGAGCCGGGCAGGTAGCCGAGCTCCTGGCCGCCCACGGCGTAGAGGGGGCGGAAGACCACCACCTTGCGGTGTTCGCGGCGCTCCAGCACGGCCTCAAGGCCCGCACAGAGGGCCAGGGCGGACTTGCCGGTGCCGGCGCGTCCGCCGAGGGAGACGATGCCGACCTCCGGGTCCATCAAAAGGTCGATGGCCAGGCGCTGTTCGGCGGAGCGGCCGTGCAGCCCGAAG
Source organism: Arthrobacter sp. 35W (assembly GCF_000482545.1). GTDB lineage: Bacteria > Actinomycetota > Actinomycetes > Actinomycetales > Micrococcaceae > Specibacter. The sequence continues at coordinate 188,721 of NZ_KI519454.1, read as the reverse complement.
ACGTCGCGGTCGCCCTTGACCAGGCGCACCTGCTTGTCCGCGCCCACGCGGCCCAGGGCCGAGCCGCGGTTGGAGAGCAGCACCAGGCCGGTGTTGGTGGGCAGCTCCGCGGCGGCGGGGATGAACTTGGGCTGGTGGGTGTAGAGCTGCGTCATCTCCTCATCGCTCACGTCCACCTCCGCCACACCCGTCCAGCCGGAGTCCTTGACCAGTTCGTTGCGGTACTCGTCGGCGTGCAGCCCCATGGCCGAGGCCTTGACGCGCATCGGGAGGTCCTTGGAGACCACCGTGACGTTGCGGCCCTCATTGGCCAGGTTCTTGGCCACGGCCAGGATCCGCGTGTCGTTGCCGCCGATCCGGAATCCGGCCGGCAGCACGTCCGCGGAGATGTGGTTCAGTTCAACCCGCAGCGTGCCACCCTCGGTCCCGAGCGGGACGGGCTTGTTCAGGCCGCCGTGCTCAACGCGCAGATCGTCCAGCAGGCGCAGGGCCTTGCGGGCGAAGTAGCCCAGCTCAGGGTCGTGGCGCTTGGCCTCCAGCTCGGTGATGACCACCACCGGGACGATCACCTCGTGCTCGGCGAACCGCAGGATGGCCCGCGGATCGGACAGCAGCACTGACGTGTCCACCACATAGCTGTGGGTGGTGGGTGCTGCTGCGGACTGCTCCGTGTTCTGGGTGTGTGCCACATCGACTCCAGCCCCGGGTGCACGCACCCGGCATCAAATGGGTGGGTGCGGGTGCCAGAGGGACGCTCGGTCCCTGGTCCATGCGCGGCGCTGCGTGCTGTACTGCCGGGTGCCCTGCACCCGGCGGCTGTGCGACGCAACCCGTCATAACCGGCCTCCCGATCGGAAGACCAGGTGTCCTCCGATACGGCCCACGCTACGCCCGGCGGCGGGGGCAACTGGTGGAACTTGGATTGCGTGTCGTGGAATGACAGGTGAACTGTTGCCAAACGCCCTTAGGCGCCGAAGCGGCGGCTGCGGCCGGCGTAGTCGCGCAGGGCGCGCAGGAAATCGATCCGGCGGAACGCCGGCCAGAGGGCCTCGCAGAAATAGAACTCGCTGTAGGCGCTCTGCCACATCAGGAAGCCGGAGAGCCGCTGCTCCCCCGAGGTGCGGATCACCAGATCCGGATCCGGCTGGCCGCGGGTGTACAGGTATTTGGAGATGTCGTCGACGTCGAGCGAATCGGCCACCTCGGGCATCGAGCGGCCGGCGGCCTCGGCGTCGTGCAGCAGTTCCTTGACGGCGTCGACAATCTCGCGCCGGCCGCCATAGCCGATGGCCATGTTCACGTGGATGCGCTCCTTGGCCGGCACGCGGGCCGTCAAAGAGGAGAGTCTGTCCGCCAGATAGTCCGGCAGCAGCTCCGGGGCGCCCATCGCGTGGACGCTGATGTCCGCGTCGGCATCCAGCAGGTCCATGGTGTTGGCGATGATGCCCATCAGCTCGTCCAGCTCCTCGCTGGAGCGGCTCATATTGTCCGTGGAGAGCATGTAGAGAGTGACAACCTTGATGCCCAGCTCCTGGCACCAGCCCAGAAATTCAAGGATCTTGTCGGCTCCGGCCTGGTGGCCGTCCCGGGTGGGGGCGTTGAACTGCTTGGCCCAGCGCCGGTTCCCGTCCACCATGACGCCGATGTGGTTGGGGATCCTGCTCCGGTCCAGCGCACGCACCAGACGGCGCTCGTAGTAGCCGTACAGCAGCCTGGGCATCCTCATGGGCGAGGAGAACAGCTGCATGGGACCACCCGGCTTCCACTCGTCAGGGCCGATCGGCCATGCTGTTGATTGTTGGGAACTACCCTGACTACGTTACCCGTTAGGATGCCAGTATGAGTGCCACCCAGCTGTTGACGACCAAGCCCAGCTGGCGGGGCTGGCTGCATGCCGGCATGGCGCCGCTGGCCCTGCTGGGCGGCGTGCTGCTGGTTCTGGCGGCCCCCACCACCACCGGCAAGGCCACCTCGGCCATCTACGCGGCCACCGGCGTGCTGCTCTTTGGCACCAGCGCGCTCTACCACCGCGGGAATTGGACGCCGCGCACCAAGGTGCTGCTCAAACGCCTGGACCACGCCAACATCATGCTGGTCATTGCCGGCTCCTACACGCCATTGTCGGCGATGCTGCTGCCCCAGCCGGTGGCCACGCTGCTGCTCTGGCTGATCTGGTCCGGCGCAGTGGCCGGCATCCTCTTCCGGGTCCTGTGGGTGGGCGCGCCGCGCTGGCTGTACGTGCCGGTCTACGTCCTGCTGGGGCTGGCCGCATTGTTCTTCCTGCCCGAGTTTGCCGCCGCCAGCGTGCCGGCCACAGTGCTGATCTGCCTGGGCGGCGTGTTCTACATTGCCGGCGCCGTCATCTATGGGATCAAGAAGCCCAACTTCAGCCACAAGCACTTCGGCTTCCACGAACTCTTCCACGCCTTCACCATCGCCGGCTTCGCCACGCATTTCGCCGCGATTGCCATGGCCATCTGGCACTAGGCCCGGCCGCTGGGACGGTGCCTGTCAGGGCTGTGCCAGCCGGGCCGCCAGCTCCTGCGGCGTCCCCACGGGGAGGGCGCAGACCATGCCGCGGCACACATAGGCCAGCGGCCCGCCGTCGGACGCCGGTGGCCGGTCCCGCAGCAGCGGCACCACATCGGTCCCAGGATTAGCGGCGACGCCGGGGGCACCATCGGGGGCACCATCCGTGAACCGGACGGCCAGCACCATGCCCGGCGAGGCGGAGCGGGCCGCGGTGCGCACCAGATCCCGCGTGGCGTCCGTGTCGGGGCCGACGACGGCCACCTCCAGCGGGCCGGCCTGCAGTGCCGCGGCGACGGCAAGCGCTCCCCCCGCCACCCGTGGGGCGCGGCGGGCCAGGGCCGGCAGCGTGTCCAGAATGCCCTCGGCCATGCTGCGGTGCCTGGCGGATCCGCTGTAGCCGGCATGGGCCAGCAGCGCCGCGGCAAAGACGGCGGACCCGCTGGCCGTCGCATTGTCGAACGGATCGGCGGCGAGCGGCCCGCCGGCGGCATTGTGCAACGGGCCGGGCGCGTCCGGAACCTCCCGGAGCAGCCCGCCGCTGGCAAAACGGTCGACGGCGGCGTCCAGGAGCGTGCCTGCCCGCAGGAACCACTCCCCGTCCCCCGTGGCCGCGTAGAGCGCCAGGAACCCCTCCGCGCAGGCGGCATAGTCCTCCAGCAGCCCGGCGATGCCGCGCGCGGCGCCCTCGTGGGACACCCTGGACAGCACGGCGCCGTCCCAGTGGACCTCCCAGAGGTATGCTGCCGCGGCCACCGCGGCCGCCAGCAACCGCGGATCCTCCAGCACCTGGGCGGCATCGGCCAGGGCCGCCACGGCCATGCCGTTCCAGCCGGCCACCACCTTGTCGTCGCGGGCGGGCTGCGCGCGCAGGTTCCGCGCGGCAGCCAGGGCCGGGGCCAGGGCCTCCCAGCGGCCGCGGCTGCCCGCATCCAGCGGCCGCGCCGGGTGCAGCGGGGCGGGCTCGGCGCCGACGCCCATCAAGCGCGCAGCCCACAAGCCCTCGCCCGGCAGGCCCGCGGCACGTGCAGCCTCCTCAAGCTCCGAGGCGGTCCACAGGTAGGTCCCGCCCTCCTGGTGCACACCCGCCACCACCGTGTCGGCATCCAGCGAGGAGGCGAAGGCACCACCGGGCAGGCGCAGCTCCGCCAGCATCCAGCGCGCGGTGCCGGCCGCGGCGCGTCGTGCCTCCGCTGCCGGGAAGGCATCTCCGTGCAGGACTGCACCGCCCCCGGGCAGCCGGAGCCAGTGGGCGTAGACGCGCAGCAGCCCGGCGTTGTCGTACAGCATTTTTTCAAAGTGCGGCAGCGACCAGTCCGCCGTCACCGAGTACCGAGCGAAGCCGCCGGCGAGCTGGTCGTAGAGCGCCGAATTGGCCATCGCCGACAGCGTCCGCGCGGCCACGCCCCGGGCCACGTCCACAGAGTCAGCCGCGGAATCCGTGGGCCCGGCGGCATGCCTCAGGAGGAATTCCAGGGCCGGCGTCGGCGGGAACTTCGGTGCGCCGCCAAAGCCGCCGTGCTCCGGGTCCTCGGCCGCCGCCAGCGCGTGGGCGGCATCAGCCAGCAGCGTGTCCAGCGCGCCGCCGTACAGCCAGGAGCCGGGGACGGACTTCGTGGCGACCGGGGCCAGAGCCGATCCGGCCAGGATGGCCGTGAGCTCGCCCGCGCTGTCCTCCACCGCCGCGCGGCGTTCGGTCCAGGCCTCCACCACGGCCTGAAGGACCTGGCGGAACGAGGGCCGCCCCGGCAGCGGGGTGGGCGGGAAGTAGGTGCCGGCATGGAAGGCCCGGCCGTCGGGGGCCAGGAAGACGCTCATCGGCCAGCCGCCGGCGCCGCTGATGGCCTGGGTGGCGGCCATGTAGACGGCGTCCACATCCGGGCGCTCCTCGCGGTCCACCTTGATGGCGACAAAATTGCTGTTCAGGTACGCCGCGACGCCGGGATCTTCGAAGGATTCCGACGCCATGACATGGCACCAATGGCAGGCCGCATAGCCGATCGACAGGAAAATGGGCACATCCCGGGCGCTGGCCTGGGCAAAGGCCGCGTCCGAAAACGGCTGCCAATGCACGGGGTTGTCCGCATGCTGGCGCAGATACGCCGACGGCTCGCCGGCCAGCAGATTGGCCCCTCCCCCTGGTGCGGGGCGGGGCGGCGGGTTGGCCCCCTCGGAGCTAGTCCCTGCGGGGCGTTCCGGGCTCATCAGTCTCGGTGCCGTCCGCGGGCGCCGCAGCGCCGCCGGACGTTCCTGCTGCGTCGACACCTTGGGTGAGGTACTCGGCGTCGGGCCCGTGGCTGCCGCCGACCTTGTGTGCGCCGGCGGCGCCTGCTGGAGCACCGGCGGCAACGGCGTCGTCGGAGACCTGCTCACGGTAGCGGACGCGCCGGATGCGCTTGACCATGTCGCGGATCAGGAAGAACATCACCACCACAATGCCGAACGTGATGATGAACCCCAGGAAACCGGGGCTGACCTGGTTCGGGTCCAGCCCCGGGCGCAGCGTGGGATCGCCCGACGGCGTGGTGGTGTCGAACTGCAAGATCAAAGAGTGCACATTCAGTCTTTCGTTGGTCCCCGTGGCAGGAAAAACCCCTGTTGGCATGCGAGGGCGGGCACAGGCCCGCCAACTATCTATCGTAGGCCAGCAAAGAGGTCGTGCTCGGGCACGGAGGTCTTCACCCGGGATTCAATCAGCGAGTAGTCCTCCCACGGCCACACCTTGCGCTGCATCTCGGCCGAAACGGCGAAGAAGAAGCCATCCGGATCCACCTGGGTGGCGTGCGCGCGCAGGGCCGCCTCGCGGAGTTCAAAGTAGTCGCCGCAGTCGATCTGCGTGGTGGTCGGGTGCGGACTCACCGGCGGGGCGTGCCCATCGGCGTCGGACTCCAGCCAGGCCGCCAGCCGCTCGGCAAAGGGCGACTGGATGCCCGCCTCCTCCAGGGCAAAGTGCAGGGCACGGAAACGCTGGGGGTTGAAGGCGAGGTCGTAGTAGAGCTTCGACGGCATCCACGGCTCGCCCGCATTGGGGTACTTCTCCGGGTCCCCCGCGGCGTTGAAGGCCTCCACGGCCACGCGGTGGGCCATGATGTGGTCGGGGTGCGGGTAGCCGCCGTTTTCGTCGTAGGAGACGATCACGTGCGGCTTGAAGCGGCGGACCAGGCGCACCAGCGGCTCCGCGGCAATCTCCAGCGGCGCCAGGGCGAAGCAGCCTGCGGGCAGGTCCGGCAGCGGATCCCCCTCCGGCAGGCCGGAATCCGTGAAGCCGAGCCAGCGGTGCTCGATGCCCAGCAGGGCCGCGGCGCGGGCCATCTCCAGGCGGCGGGCGCCGCCCATGTCGCGGGCCGAGTGCGGGTCGCCCTCCATGCGGGGGTTCTGGATGCCGCCCCGCTCGCCACCGGTGCACGTGGCCACCATCACGCCGACGCCGGAGGCTGCGTAGCCGGCCATCATGGCCGCGCCCTTGGACGCCTCGTCGTCGGGGTGGGCGTGCACGGTGAGCAGGCGCAGCCCCCCGTCGGGGAGCCCCTCTTTGGTGGCCATGGGGCTTTCCTTTCGGACCTGGATGAAAACATCCGCAATCAAAATGAACGATAAACTGTCAAGGTCCGGATCCGTGCAAGCGGATCACAAGAGCCTGCGGCGTAGAACCCGTGGTCCCACAACCAAAGTGGACTTCTGTGACTGTATCCAATTCCTCAGCAACTACCAGCGTAGCCAATCGCTACGGTGCGCCCAAGCGCGCACTCGGCCGCCGGGCAAAAGTGGTCTGGTTGGCCGTTGCCGCCGTGCTGGCGCTGGCCTTCGTGGCCTGGCTGGCACTGGGCCGCGGTGAGGCCCCGGTGGTGAACAAGCTGGTGGGATATTCGGTGGTTGACGCCACTCTGACGGAGGTTGACCTGCAGGTCACCAAGGATCCCGCGGACACCGCCCAGTGCGCCGTGAAGGCCATGGACGCCACCTACGCCGTGGTCGGCTGGAATGTCGCCACCATCGGCCCCAACAGCAGCTCCGAGGGCTCCGATTCGGGACGCACGACGGCGCTGCGCGTGCACGTGCGGACCGATTCACCCGCCGTGACAGGCGTCGTCGACAGCTGCTGGATCGTCAAGCAGCCCTAGGCCCGGCACACGGCCCCCGGGCCCCCTCCGCCGCGCCCTGCTTGGGTTAAGGCGTGTTCTTGCCTACACTTGTCTAATACCTCCGCCCCGCTTGGTTGGCCTGTGTGCCGCCCCGGCGGGGTCTTTGCTTGCCGGTTCTTTTCACAAGATCCGCTTAGCTCGACCCTCTCGGTTTTATCCTCTTCAAGGAGTTGTACGTGTCTACCACCAACAGTGCACCCGCTGCCTGGCTCACCCAGGAAGCCTTCGATCGTCTGTCGGTCGAGCTGGAACACCTCTCCGGCCCCGGCCGCGCCGAGATCGTCAAGAAGATCGAACAGGCCCGCTCCGAGGGCGACCTCAAGGAGAACGGCGGCTACCACGCTGCCAAGGACGAGCAGGGCAAGATCGAGGCCCGCATCCGCCAGCTGACAGCGCTGCTGCGCGACGCCCACGTGGGTGAGGCCCCGGCCGACGACGGCATCGTGGAGCCGGGCATGCTGGTGGTTGCCACCATCGCAGGCGATGAGACCACGTTCCTGCTGGGCAGCCGCGAAGTTGCCGGCGACACCGATCTGGACGTCTTCTCCGAGAAGTCCCCGCTGGGCGCAGCCATCCAAGGCCACAAGGCCGGCGACACCCTCAGCTACACCGCCCCCAACGGCAAGGAAATCCCCGTGGAGATCATCTCCGCCAAGCCCTTCACCGGCTAACTGTTTCTTATACGAAACTGGGGCGCAGAAACTGCACGGAATCCGCGGATTCTCTGCAGTTTCTGCGCCCCAGTTGTCGTTTTAGTGCACGACGATCGGCTGGAAGCCCTCCGCGCGGAGCGCCGTCAGCACCAGCTCGCAGTGCTCATGCCCCTTGGTTTCCAGGTTCACCGTGATGGAGACATCGCCCATGGAGATCGAGCCGCCCACACGCGTGTGGTCCACGCCGGTGACATTGGCATCGTTCTCGGCGATGATGCGCGAAATGGTGGCCAGCGAGCCCGGGCGGTCGTCCAGCATCATCCGCACCGTCATGAACCGGCCCGCCGCGGCCAGACCACGCTGGATCACCTTGAGCATCAGCATCGGGTCGATGTTGCCGCCGGAGAGGATCACCGCCGTCGTGCCCGGGTTTTCGATCTTGCCCTCCATCAGGGCCGCCACGCCGACGGCGCCCGCCGGCTCCACCACCAGCTTGGCGCGCTCCAGCATGAACACCAGGGCCCGGGCCAGGGCATCCTCGCTGACGGTGACGACGTCGTCCACCAGTTCGCGGATGATGGAGAAGGGCAGCTGCCCGGGGCGCCCGACGGCGATGCCATCGGCCATGGTGGAGACCTTCTTCAGCGGCACCAGGGCGTCAGCGGCGAGCGAGGGCGGGTAGGCGGCGGCGTTCTCCGCCTGCACGCCGATGATGCGGATCTCCCGGCCCAGCTCCTTGGCGCGGGTCTTGATGGCCACGGCCACACCGGCCAGCAGTCCGCCGCCGCCCACGCCCATCAGCACGGTGTCCACGTTGGGAAGCTGGTCCAGGATCTCCAGGCCGATGGTGCCCTGTCCGGCCACCACGTCCACATTGTCGAAGGGGTGAACAAACACTGCGCCCGTCTCATCGGCGTAGCGCTGCGCCTCGGCCAGGGACTCGTCCACATTGTGGCCGTGCAGCACCACCTCGGCGCCGTGGCTTCGGGTGGCGGCCAGCTTGGGCAGGGCCACGCCGAGCGGCATGTAGATGCGGGCCTTGATGCCCAGGCTCTTCGCGGCGACGGCCACACCCTGGGCGTGGTTTCCGGCGGAGGCCGCCACCACGCCGCGGGCACGCTCGGCGGCATCCAGCTTGGCCATGCGCACATAGGCGCCGCGGACCTTGAAGGAACCGGCACGCTGCAGGTTTTCGCACTTGAAATAGACATCCGCGCCACAGATGGCCCCCAGCGCCCGCGAACTCTCAATGGGCGTCACGGCGGTAATGTCTGCCAACAGCTCCGCGGCTGCTTCGACGTCTTTGAGGGTTACAGGAAGATCGCTCAGGGCGTTCACTAGCGGTTCTCTTTCTCGATGTGCGGCACTGCGGAGCCGGAGGGCGCCGCAGCTTCAGGGGTCAAAGTGTTGGAGGGGAGGGTCGACGGCGGCGTGCCCGGCCCAGGTTCGGCGTCGGGCAGTTCCGCCCAGCCTCGGGAGGCAATGTAGCGGATGGCGGAATTGGCCACCGCCAGCAGCGGCACCGCGAAGAGGGCGCCGGGGATGCCCGCCACGCCGGAGCCTGCGGCAACGGCCAGGATCACTGCCACCGGGTGGAGCGAGACGGCGCGGCCCATGACCAGGGGCTGGAGCAGGTGGCTCTCGGCCTGCTGGACCAGCAGCACAATGGCCAGCATGATCAGCGCGTTCACCCAGCCGTTGGCGACCAGGGCCAGGAGGACGGCGACGGCGCCGGTGACCAGCGCACCGATCACGGGAATGAAGGAACCCAGCAGCACCAGCACCGCGAGCGGCAGGGCCAGCGGGACGCCGATGACCGCGGCGCCTACGCCGATGCCGATGGCGTCCACGGCCGCCACAAACAGCTGGATGCGCACGTAGTTGACCATGGAGATCCAGCCGCGGTGCCCGGCACCGTCAACGGCGCGGCGGCTGCGCTTGGGCAGCAGGCCGACCAGGAAGGTCCAGATCCGCTCCCCCTCCAGGAGGAAGAAAATCAGGATGAACAGGGTCAGCAGCAGACCCGCGGCGAAGTGTCCGGCGCTCGTGCCAAAGTTCAGCGCGCCGGAAAGGATGGAGCTGCTGTTCTGCTGGAGCGCCTTGACGGCGTCGTTGATGTAGACGCTGATCTGGTCCGAGCTCAGCTGCAGCGGCCCCTCGGAGAGCCAGGTCAGCACCTGGTCAAGACCCGCAGCGGCCTGTTCCTTCAGGGCGCCGAATCCGGCCACCATCTGCCGGCCCACCAGGAACAGGGCGCCCAGCACACCACCGAGCAGACCGAGCTCCGTGATGGCCACGGCCAGGCCGCGGTGCAGGCCGATCTTCACCAGCCAATTGACGATGGGGCGCAGCAATCCGGCCAGCAGGGCGGCCACCATGATGGGGATGACCAGCAGGGTGACCATGCTCAAAAGCCACAGGATCCCGCCGACGACGACGATGACCAGGCCCAGGCGCCAGGCCCAGGCGGCAGCAACCCGGAGACCGTAGGACACATCGGCGTCGGCGTCCAAGGGCGCGGGGGCGGTCCGATCTGCAACGAGTTTCATGGTCCAATACTTCCCCAGAGTGGAAAAATACTGAAACCGCGTCCACCATCCGTCGCCGGTGGGCTACAGGCTGGCGCCGATCCCCCAGCGCAGCGTGGCGCTGGAGCCGGGCTCCAGCCAGTTCAGGCCGTCCCCGGAGTTGAAGGCATTGGCGGGCCCTGTCATCGGTTCCACGGCCACGGCCTTGGTGCGGCCGGGGAACTTGTCCGTGGCGAAGATGTGCACATAGGCGGCACCCTCCTCCTGCCAGAGCCACACCGTGCGCCCATCGGGGGCCGTCAATGTGGTGGTGGCGCGGCCGCCGGCAAAATCCAGGCCGGTGAAGGCGCTGTCCAGGGACAGCCCGCCCACCAGGCGGCCGGCACGCAGGTCCACGCCGCCGCCGGGCACTCCCGCGGCGGCCGAGGCGGCGTCCGTTGCACCGCCTACGGCGGCGGTGCCGGTGGGGATGAGGCGCTCGTTGGCCAGCACCACCGTGGCGGCGGGCACCGTGATGGTGAGCTCCTCGGTGGGAACGGAGCCCAGGCACAGGTAGGGGTGGGCGCCCAGCACATACGGGGCCCGGGCCGCGCCGTCGTTGAGCAGCGTCTGCTCCACCAGCAGGTTTTCGTCCTCACCCAGCGTGTAGCGCACCTGGTGGCGCAGCAGGAACGGGAAGCCGTGCTGGGGGTGGATGGCGGCCTCGAGGAGCACATGGTGCGCCGAGGATTCCAGCGCCGTGTAGGCGGTGTTGCGCAGCAGGCCGTGGATCGCGTTGTTCCGGTCCACCTCGGTGATGTCCAGCTGCTGCACCGCGCCGTCCAGCAGCCAGCGGCCGCCGTCCACGCGGTTGGCGAAGGGGGCCAGCGTGATGCCCGCGGCGCCCGGCGCAATCTGGTGGTCCGCGTAGCTCTCGGTCAGGGCCACGCCGTCGCGGGCGAAGAGCCGCAGACCGGCGGCCAGCGCCACCACCTGTGCTACGGCGCCGCCGCGGGTGAGGGTGAACTGGGCGCCGGTGGCGCAGGGCAGGGCGGCAGTGGAGGTCGCTGGGTTCATGGCACCACGGTACAACTTTTTGCCCGCCGCGCCACAGCAGCGTCCGCCGGCCGGACCGGCACGGGCCACGGCCGGCGCACGTGTGCGTCACACCACAGAATGCTCTGGCGCAGCGTTCGACCGGGTGTTATATTTTGTTTGAATCTCTTCGAATTTGAAATGCCCGATCACCGGCCACACCCGCCGGAACGGGACCACAGGCAGGAGAATACGATGTTGGCACCCGAGCGGCAGTCCCGCATCCTCAGGGAGCTCCAGCACCACGAGGCTGTCCGTGTTGCAGAGCTTGCCACAGTGCTGGGCGTCAGCGAAATGACCGTCCGGCGCGACATCGAGGCCCTGGACACCTCCGGGCTGGCCCGCAAGATCCACGGCGGCGCCACCCGCCTGTCCCGGCTCAGCGCCGTTGAGCCCGGCTTTTCCTCCAATGCGAACCGCGAGCCGGAGGCCAAGAACGCCATCGCCACCGCTGCCCTGTCCCTGCTGGAACCGGGCATGACGGTGGCCCTGACCGGCGGCACCACCACCTACCTGCTGGCCACGATGCTGCACCAGGTGGACGATCTGACGGTGGTGACCAACTCCCTGAAGGTGGCCGAGGTGATCCACCAGCAGCAGCACAGCTCCGCACCCAAGGTCATCGTCACCGGCGGCGAGCGCACCCCCTCGGAGGCCCTGGTGGGGCCCGTGGCGCGCGCGTCCATCAGCCGGCTCAACACGGACATCTGCTTCATGGGCGTCCATGGGATCGACCACGAGCGCGGCCTGACCAGCCCCAATCTGCAGGAGGCGGACACCAACGCCGCCTTTGCCGAGGCCACCCGCGTGCTCGTGGTGCTGGCCGACCACAGCAAGTTCAATGTCCGCTCGCTGGCCTCCATTGCGCCGCTGAGCCGGGTGGACACCATCATCACGGACGACGGCGTGGACTCCCCCACGCTGGCCATGTTCCGTCCGCTGGTCAACCACCTCCTGGTGGCGAACGACCCTGCGGAGGAATCGGCCGGATACACCCCCCTGCACTCCACACACTCCACGATTGGCGGAACCGCACGATGACCATTGCCACCAGCACCCGGCTGGCCGACGGCCGGGAATTGATCTACTTCGACGACGGCACCCACGCCAAGGACCACAGCGCGGCTGACACGCGCCCACTGGAACTCCGCTCGGAGGCCGACACCGGCGAGATCCGCTTCGATGCCCTGACCGGCGACTGGGTGGCCATCGCGGCCCACCGCCAGAGCCGCACCTACCTGCCCCCGGCGGACCAGTGCCCGTTGTGCCCCACCACCGGGGCCAACCTCTCGGAGATCCCCGGCGACGACTACGACGTCGCCGTCTTCGAGAACCGCTTCCCCTCCCTGGGCCCGGCCACCGGGCTGGCCCCGGAGCACCCGCACTGGGGCACCACTGGCACGGCGTTCGGCCGCTGCGAGGTGGTGGCCTTCACCCCCGAGCACACCGGCTCCTTCGCCTCGCTGACGCCCGGGCGTGCCCGCACGGTGATCGATGCCTGGGCGCACCGCACCGAGGCCCTCAGCGCCATTTCCGGCGTCAAGCAGGTCTTCCCGTTCGAGAACCGCGGCCAGGAAATCGGCGTCACGCTCCACCACCCGCACGGGCAGATCTACGCCTACCCGTACATCACCCCGCGCGCACTGGTGATGGCCCAGGCCGCCCGCCGCTTTTACGACGACGCCGATGGCACCGCCACGCTGACCGGTTCCATCCTGGATTCCGAGCGCAGCTCCGGCGACCGGATGATCCTGGAGGGCGAGCACTTCAGCGCCTATGTGCCCTTCGCCGCGCACATGCCGCTGGAAATCCACCTCACCCCGCACCGCCACGTGCCGGACATCGCGGCCCTGAACGGCGCGGAGCGCGATGAGCTCTCCACCATGTACCTGGACCTGCTGCGCCGCCTGGACAACCTCTACGACACCCCCACACCGTACATTGCCGCCTGGCACCAGGCCCCGGTGGACGCGCTCTACCGCCCGGCCGGCCGCCTGCACCTGCAGCTGACCTCACCGCGCCGCGCCGCGGACAAGCTGAAGTTCCTGGCCGGCTCCGAGGCCGCCATGGGCGCCTTCATCAACGACACCACCCCCGAGCAGACTGCCGCCGTCCTGCGCACGACCTCCGCCGCACAGAAAGTCCTCTCCGCATGAGCACCGCCCTTTCCCCCACCGCTCTGGCACAGCAGTTCACCAGCCTCTTCGGGGCAGCCCCGGACGGCATCTGGGCCGCACCGGGCCGGGTGAACCTCATCGGTGAGCACACCGACTACAACGAGGGCTTTGTGCTGCCCTTCGCCATCGACCGCACGGCCAACGTCGCCGTCCGGCTGCGCGGTGACAACACTGCCCGTCTGGTCTCCAGCTACGGCAACCAGGGCGTGGTGGAGGTTGATCTGGACACGCTCTCGCGCGATTCGATGTCCGGTTGGACCGCCTACCCGCTGGGCGTCGTCTGGGTGCTGCGCCAGCAGGGCGTGGCCGTGGGCGGTTTCGATCTGTTCCTGGATTCCACAGTCCCCACCGGCGCCGGCCTGTCCTCCTCCGCCGCCATCGAGTGCGCCGTCGCCACGGCTTTCAACGAACTGCTGGATGCCCAGCTCTCCCCCGGCGCCCTGGTCCTGGTGGGCCAGCGCGCGGAGAACGAGGTGGTGGGAGCCCCCACCGGCATCCTGGACCAGTCCGCTTCGCTGCTCTCCACCGACGGCCACGCCGTCTTCCTGGACTGCCGCAGCCAGGCCTCCCAGCTGGTTCCGTTGGCTCTGGCGGCCGCCGGTCTGATCGTGCTCGTGGTGGACACCAAGGTCACCCACGCCCATGCCACCGGCGGCTACGCGGCCCGCCGCGCCTCCTGCGAGCTGGGCGCCGAGGTGCTCGGCGTTGCCGCCCTGCGCGACGTCGACGCCGAGGACCTCGCCGAGGCCGCCGGCCTGCTGGATGAGGAGACCTTCCGCCGCGTGCGCCACATCGTCACCGAGGACATGCGTGTCCTTGAGACGGTCTCGGTGCTGGAGGCCTCCGGCCCCTCGGCCATCGGAGACCTGCTGACGGCCAGCCACGCCTCCATGCGCGACGACTTCGAGATCTCCTGCCCCGAGCTGGATCTCGCCGTGGACACGGCACTGTCCAACGGCGCCCTGGGTGCCCGGATGACCGGCGGCGGCTTCGGCGGCTCCGCCATCGCGCTGATCCCGGCGTCGGCCGAGGCCACCGTGCGCACCGCCGTGCTGGACGCCTTTGCGGCCGCCGGCTTCACGACCCCGGACATCTTTGCCGTCTCCCCCGCGGCCGGCGCCCGCCGGATCGTCTAGCGGACACAACTGAGGCGCAGCAACTGCTCGGAATCGGTAGATTTCAAGCAGTTGCTGCGCCTCAGTTGTTAAGTCGTTGCTGTTAGTCGTTGCCCCGCAGGATGGCCAGCAGACGCAGGATCTCCACGTACAGCCACACCAGGGTGACGGTCAGGCCGAAGGCTGCGGTCCAGGAGTACTTCGCCGGTGCGCCGTTCTGCACGCCCTGCTGGATGGACGTGAAGTCCATGATGAGCGAGAAGGCCGCCAGACCGATGGCCAGCAGGCCGATGACCAGGCCGAACGGGATGTTGGTCCCCGGAATGTCCATGGAGTTGATCCCCCACGGGCTGGAGGTGGCGTTGAAAAGCATCAGGCCGAGGTTGATCAGCGAGAACACCAGGTACCCGCCGATGGCGATCATGAAGAACTTGACCATCTTCGGCGTCGCCCGGACCTTGCCGCTCTTGAACAGCACCAGCGTCACAGCGAAGACGGAGAGCGTGCCAATGACGGCCTGGACCACGATGCCCGGGTAGACGGACTCCAGGGCCTGGCTCAGACCGCCCAGGAACATGCCCTCGGCGACGGCGTAGATCAGGATCAGGGGCGGCGACGGCTCCTTCTTGAAGGAGTTCACCAGGCCCAGCACCAGGCCGATGAGCATGCCGGGGATGGTCAGGATCGGGAAGATCCAGCCCGCTGCGGCACCCACCAGGACCAGCGCCAGCGTGGCGACGGTCTTCATGATGACATCGTCAAAGGTCATCCGTCCGGTCTTGCCGGGGCCGGCAGACGGGGCGTTGTACAGATCCTGCAGCTGCTGGCTGGTCATCTGCGACTGGGCAGCCGACGACGCCGTCCCGGCCCCCAGGTAGCCCTGGTTGGCCAGCTGGCCACGAGCGGCCTGCGGATCGTTGAATGTCTTGTTTTTGGCAAATACCGGGTTTCCACCGACGGCCATGATGCTAGTCCTCCAAATTAGGGGGCAAGTGATGTCCCCACCCTAACAAGTAGACGTTTGACGGAGCAGTTTTGTTCCCGGGCGGAATCAGCCAAGCGGAGTCCTATCCCCGTCGACGCCCGCGACTGTACGGTGGGGCCCATGACAGCGAACCTCTGGTCCCTGACGGGACGCACGGCCCGATTTGGCGCCGTCGCAGCAGTATCGTTTGCGCTGGCCGCCGGAGCCATGGCCGCACCGGCCACGGCCGCCAGCACCAGCAATGGTGGCAATGGGAAAGACCCTGCCGCCTCCGCCAAATCCATCAAATACACCTCTCTTGGCGACTCCTACGCCGCAGGGTACGGGGCCGGCAGTGAAGCCGGACCGTGCCAGCGCAGTGCGCAGGCGTATTCCGTGGTGGGTGCCGCGGCGCTGGGCCTGCAATTCCGCGGAAACCTGGGCTGCTTCGGCGCCACAACCGCCGTCGTCCAGGCGTCGCAGGTTCCTTCGCTGGATCCGGCGGCCAATGTCGTCACCGTGACGGTGGGTGGCAATGACGTCGGCTCGGGTGCTGTCGCGGCGTCCTGCCTGCCGGATCCGGCCACAGTGGGCTGCCAGGCGGCTCTGCAGAATGCCGCGGTGGCCATGGGCGAGCTGCCGGGCAGACTCACGGCACTGATCGTCTCCATCCGGGGCCAGGCCAAGCATGCCAGAATCTTGGTGGCGGGATACCCGCACCTGTTCGAACCTGCCGCCATGACCGCTCTGCAGTTTCCGGCGCCGGTGGTGCAGGCATCCACCGCCGTCAATGCGGCCACGGACCAGCTCAACGCCGTCGTGGCCGGAACTGCCGCCGCAAACCGGGCCGGCTTTGTCGATGTGGCGGGAATCTTCGCCGGACACGGCTACCCATCAACGGCACAGTGGATCAACTTCGACCTAGCCAACCCCACCCTGCCCGGCAGCCTCCACCCCAATGCCCTGGGCCAAGGCTCCGGCTATGCAGTGGCTGTCGAGGCCGCCATCAACGCCGGCTAGACGTCGGACGGCGGCACCGCCGGCGGGCAAAGCCGAGTGGTGCCGCCCAATAGACAAGTAGCATCCACCGTAGACGCCCCGAAATCCTGGCACCTAGGCTGCCGTTTGGCCGCCCTTGCGGCCCGCCCAGGCGCCGGCCTCCACGCGGCCGGCCGGATGAAGGGGTTCCCATGAAGCGTCCACTGGCATTGTTCCGACAGCACCACGGGCCCGCGCCGCACTGGCGCGGGGCAGGGCCTGGACTTCGGAGCCGGTGGTTCCGGTGGAGCGCCGCACCGTCCATCGTGCTGCTCGCCGGTGCCATGGTGTTCTCCGTCGCGGCGCCGGCCCCCGCAGCGACGGTGCCGACAACGATTGTCAGCCTGACCTTCGACGACGGCAATGCCGACCAGATGGCCGCCGCTGCGGTGTTGAAGGCCAACGGCCTGGTGGGGACCTTCTTCATCACCACGAGCTGGATCGGCCAGCCAACCTGGCTGACCCGGGCGAACCTGAACACCCTCGCCGCCGACGGCAACGAGATCGCCGGACACACCGTCACCCACCCCGATTTGACCACGATCTCCTCCTCCGCGGCCACGGCCGAGATCTGCAACGGACGGACCACCCTCATCGGCTGGGGATTCAACGTCACCAACTTCGCCTATCCCTTTGCCTCGGAAAACTCCAGGGTCGAACAGCTCGTGAAGAACTGCGGGTACGCCAGCGCCCGCAATCTGGGGGACATCCGATCCCCCGGCAGCTGCGGATCCTGCGAGTACGCCGAAACCATCCCGCCGGCCAATCCGTACAACACGGCCGCCCCGGACGAGGTCGACAGCACCTGGACCCTGAAGAACCTGCAGGATCTGGTCACCAATGCCGAGACGCACGGCGGCGGCTGGGTGCAGTTGACCTTCCACCACATCGCCGTTGGCACGGACCCCACCCTGACCATCAGCCCCACCCTGTTCAACACCTTCATCACCTGGCTGGCCGCCAGGACGGCCAACGGAACAACCTCCGTGCAGACCGTCGCCCAAGCCCTGGGGCAGACGCCGCCAGTGCCAAACCAGGCGCCCGTGGCGGCCTTCACCTCCTCGGCCGTGAATCTAGCGGCGGCCTTTGACGGGTCGGCGTCATCCGATCCGGATGGCACGGTGGCCTCGTACGGCTGGGACTTTGGCGACGGCTCGGCAGCCGGCACCGGAGCCAAACCAGTGCACACCTATGCCGCGGGCGGGACCTACCAGGTGAAGTTGACAGTCACCGACAACCGGGGCGGCACGGCGTCGGTGGTGAATCCGATCACCGTCACGGCCCCCGCTCCGACGGCGCCAGCGGCTCCGACTGGGGTGGCCGCGGTGGCCGGGAACACCACGGCGGCGGTGTCCTGGACCGCACCCAACAACGGCGGCTCCGCCATCACCTCCTACACCGTCACCCCCTACGCCGCCGGAACCGCCCAACCCCCCATCGCCGTCGTCGGCACTCCCCCGCCCACCGGCACCACCGTCACAGGGCTCGCCAATGGCACCGCCTACACCTTCACCGTCACGGCCACCAACGCCATCGGCACGTCAGGCGCCTCCGCCCCCTCCGCGGCCGTCACACCGGCGGCGCCGACGGTGGCAGCCATCGCCAACGGCGGCTTTGAATCCGCGCTCGCGTCCTGGACCACCGGCGGCGTCACGGTGCCAAGGGCAGCCACGACCGCCCACACCGGCAAGGGATCGGCACTGCTTGGAACCACCAGCGGTAGGGAACCCCTCGGCGACAGCAGCGTGTCCCAGACCATCACCGTCCCCGCCACCGGAACCTCCACGCTGACGTTCTGGTACCAGCCCCACACCAATGACCGCAATTGCGGCGGCGGGACCACCTGCCGGCGGGACTGGATGGAGGCACAGGTGCGCGCCGCCAACGGCACCACCCTGGCCAGCCTGTTCAAGCTCAACAGCGACAGCGGCAGATGGACCAAGGTGACAGCCAACCTCACGGCCTACAAGGGCCAGACCATCACGCTCTGGTTCAATGTCCACCAGGATGGCCCCTCCCCCAACGACGACAGCTGGATGTACCTCGACGACGTCGTTCTGGCCACCAGCTGATCCTGGCCCCGCCATCGCGCGGGGGACGGCAAAAGCCGCAGTCCGGAAGCCCTTTTGGGGGGCCTCCGGACTGCGGCTTTGTTGGTGCCCCAGCAGGGACTCGAACCCTGACTGAACAGATTTTAAGTCTGGTGCCTCTGCCATTGGGCTACTGGGGCGCACCGGCCACGGGGGCGCGGACTGCTCACCAAGACTACTGGAACCCCGGCGGTGGACGGAAAACGGCTAGAGGTTGTTGAAGGGCTCCGCGTAGCGGAACGGGCCGCGGATGCCGGAGTGGAACGCGGCAAGCGGCAGGGCCATGAAGTGCCCGCCCCAGGCCGCGTCCGGCGCCTCAATGCCCAGCGAGGACGCGGGGACGAAGCCAAAGCGGGGGTAGTACCCGGTGTGGCCCAGCAGCACGATGGCCGGTTCGCCGGCCGCCTCGGCAGCGGCAATCACCGATTCCATCAGCGCGCTGCCGACGCCGTCGCGCTGGGCCTCCGGCGTGACGGCCAGCGGCCCCAGGCCCAGGGCCGGGACGTCGCCAATCCAGCCGCGCGTGCAGATCACGTGTCCATCGACCCTGCCGTCCAGCTCGGCCACCAGCGACAGCCCCGGGAGATAGTCCGCGCAGTCGAACAGCTGCTGCAGCAGCGGCACCTCCACCACCTCATCGGCAGGCACCTCGTCCGTTGCGAAGGCCTCCGCCACCAATTCCAGGATGCGGGGGCGGTCGGCCGGCGTTTCATTGCGGATGATCATGCATCAAGCGTAGGCGAGCCGGTGCCGGCCAGAAAGGCCCGCCCGCTGGATGCCGTGGTTAAACGGCGACGGCGCCCGCCCCGGTTCGGGGGCGGGCGCCGTCGCGCTGTACGACTGGCGCTGCTAGGAGTCCGCCTTGACGGATTCCTTGGCTTCGGCCGGAGCGGGAGCCGCCTCCGGAGCCTTGGTTTCGGCGGCCGGAGCGGCTGCGGCCGGAGCGGCTGCGGGCTTCGGGGCCGGCGTCGCGGCGGCCACGAAGGCTGCGCGCGGCTGGTCCAGGTCGATCAGCTGGGTGGTGTCCCGGCCGGCGAACAGTGCCACGAACCAGTCCATCAGCACGCGGAACTTGCGCTCCACCGTGGGCATGGCCAGGCCGTGGTAGCCGCGGTGCGCGACCCAGGCCGGCCAGCCCTTGAGGTGGATGCCCAGAATCTTGGCAACACCCTTCCACTGGCCAAAGCCTGCGACGGCGCCGAGGTTGTGGTGCTTGTACTCCACCAGTGCCTTGTTGAAGCGGCTGGCCCACAGGTTCTTGGCCAGGCGCTTGGCCTGGCGCAGGGCGTGCTGGGCGTTCGGCACACAGGTGCCATCCGGCAGGCCGCCGGTGAGGTCCGGAACGGCGGCGATGTCGCCGGCTGCCCAGGCGTTCTCGATCGGTCCGAATTCATCGGTGATGCGCAGGTCGGTGCCGACCTTCACGCGGCCGCGGGGCTCGAGCGGGAAGTCAGTGGAGCGGACCATCGGGTTGGCCATGACGCCGGCGCACCAGATGAGGGTCTCGGCGTCGAACTCGCCCGCGGAGGACTTGTCGGCCATGTTGATCAGCTGGAGGTGGCCGTTCTCGGCGTTGGCCAGCGAGGTGTTCAGCAGAACCTCGATGTTGCGGCTGCGCAGGTGCTCGACAACCCACTCGGCCTGCTTTTCGGTGACCTCGGGCATGATGCGGCCCATGGCCTCGACCAGCACGAAGCGCAGTTCGGAGACATCAACGCGGCCATTGAACTTGGCGGCGGCGCGGGCCATGTCCTCCAGCTCGGCAATGGTCTCGATGCCGGCGAAGCCGCCACCCACCACGACGAACGTCAGGGCGGCCTTGCGCTTGGCCGGATCGGCCTCGGAGGCAGCCTTCTCGATGAGGGAGAGGACCTGGTTGCGCAGGGCAACGGCCTCTTCAATGGTCTTCAGGCCGATGCCGTTCTCCGCCAGACCCTTGATCGGGAAGGTGCGGGTGATGGCGCCGGCGGCCAGCACGACGTCGAAGTACGGCAGCTCGAAGGGCTCGCCGCCGTCGGCCGGGGCAATCACGGCTGTACGGTTCGCGTGGTCGATGTTGGTGACGCGGCCCTGGATGAGCTCGGTCTGCTTGAGGTGCTTGCGGTGCGAGACGACGGCGTGGCGTGCCTCGATGTTTCCGCCGGCCACCTCGGGCAGGAAGGGCTGGTACGTCATGTACGGCAGCGGGTCAACGAGCGTGACGATGCCGCCGGAGTTTGCGATCTTCTTCTGCAACTTCAGTGCAACGTAGAGGCCAACGTAGCCGCCGCCGACTACGAGAACGCGCGGACGATCCTGATACTGGGGAGTGAGTGCCATATCTCAATCGTACAAGAGTTTGTGAAAACATTCACTAGCGTTCGTCACATGGCCGCAGGGGCTGAAATCCGGCGTTTCAGCGGTCCAGATGCCGGTGGTGCTCCCGCGGCGGAGGCGAGGTGGCCACCGGCAGCGCTCCGGTGGCGGGATCGGCGGCATCATCTGGGCCAGTGCGGCGCCGGGCCACCATCAGATGGGTCCCCCCGCCAATGATGATGGCCAGGAACAGGCCGGCAAAGCCAACCACCAGCACCATCGGCAGCTGGCTGTCCAACTGGGCCGCGGCCAGGGCGGCCGGGACCGTGGGGTCCGCCAGCGTGGGCGGGGCGATCGACGCCGGAAGGCTCGGCGTGGACGTTTCGGCCGGGGGTTCCTGGGCGCCGCGGCGGTGGACGGTGATCCACTGCGCCATGGAGCCCAGCGGGTTCACCGTCACCGGCGGGACGTCGGCACTCAGTGCGGCCTCGGCGTCGAGCTTGCCAAAGCCGTAGATGGCGTTGGGGATCGGGTCCCCAGCCGGTTTGGCGGTCTTGATGATGCGGTTGATGACCTGCGCGGCCGGCATGTCCGGGTACTTGGACCGGATCAGCGCCGCCACACCCGCCACGATGGGTGCCGCGCCGCTGGTGCCGCTCCACCGGGCGTAGCCGCCGCCCGGCAGCCCGCCGGCGAGGTTTTCGGCCGGAGCGCTCACGCCAATGCTGATGCCCTGGCTGGAGGAGTCCTGGCTGGCCGTGCCATCGGCGTCCAGTCCGCCCACGGCCAGCACTCCGGGGATCGTGGCCGGCGCACCCACCTGCTCGCTGCCGCTCTTGCGGTTGCCGGCGGCCGCGACGATCACCACGTCCTTCGCCTCCGCGTAGGCAAAGGCATCGTCCCAGCTCTGCGGCCAGGAGGTGGACGTGCTGCCCAGGGACATATTGATGACGCGGGCGCCATTGTCCACGGCCCAGCGCACCGCGGCCGGGATCTGCTCGTCGATGCTCTTTCCGGAGGGGTTCACACTGCCCAGCCAGACGGAGGCCGTCAGCAGCTCCGCCTCAGGAGCCACACCGACGACGCCGTCCGGGCCGGCGCCTGCGGACTCCGCCGGGGCGGGCGAGGGTCCGGGGGTGCCATGCCCGCGGCCGGCCAGCATGGTGGCGACGAGGGTGCCGTGTTCGGGTTCGGCGCCCACGCCCTTCACGCCCTTGGGGTCGCCGGAGCCGGAGAGGTCCGTTCCGCCCACCACGGCGCCGGCAAGGTCCGGATGCGAGGCGTCCACGCCACTGTCGATGACCGCCACCTTGACCCCGGCGCCCTTGGACACCTTCCAGGCCTTGGTGATGCCATAGGCGTCAAGCCAGTATTCGCGGTTGCGGATGTCGTCGGCGTGCGCAGCCGGGGCGCCGGCGATCGAGCCGGCCAGTGCCGCAAGGCACAACAGCAGGGCCAGGACAAGGGCAGGAATTCGGGCCGGGCCGCCGGTGGCGGTGCTGCGGCTGTGGGATCGCGTCTGGGTCATCTGGCGTGGTTCCATTCCCTGGTGGCTCCTTCGGACGCACTGTCCGTCCGGGGCCGCGGAGGCATCGGTGCTCAGGGGTTGATCCCGAGCGCGATGCCGTCCAAGATGTCGTGTTCACTGCTGGTGGCCCCATCCACCCGGCCGCCGGTCAACGTGCCCAGGCGCGCCACGATGGTGCGCCAGATCAACGCACCGGCGCCGATCACGTCCACCCGGCCCGGGTGCATGAACCCCAGGGCCGCCCGCTCGGTGCGGGTCATGGCCAGGAGCTCGGTGCAGGCCGCCTCGATGCGCGCGGCGTCCACGGCGGCACCGTGGATCCGTGCTGGGTCGTAGGCAGCCAGGCCCAGGGCCTGGGCGGTGATGGTGGTGATGGAGCCCGCCACCCCCACCAGCTGCTGGGCAGCGCCGAGCGGGACGACGTCGAGCACCGTGTCCAGGTGGGCGTGGATCTCGGCCTCCGCGGCCGCGATTTCGGCGGCCGACGGCGGATCGGAGCGCAGGTGCCGCTCGGTGAAGCGCACGCAGCCCATGTCGGTGCTGAGGGCGGCCTGGACGCCGTCGCCGGAGCCCAGAACGAATTCGGTGCTCCCGCCGCCCAGATCCACCACCAGGACGGAGGTCCCGTCCATGTCCGGCAGCACGCTGGCCGCGCCGGCAAAGGACAGCGCGGCCTCCTCGGCGCCGCTGACCACCTCGGGTTCCACACCCAGCCGTTCCCGGATGCCGGCCACAAACACATCCCTGTTGCCGGCGTCGCGGGTTGCGCTCGTGGCGACAAAGCGGACCGTGGCGGCCCCGTGGCTGCGGATCAGCTCCGCGTAGTCATCGACGGCGGCAAAGGTGCGCTCCAGCGCCTCCTGGCCCAGCAGCCCCGTGGCATCCACGCCCGCGCCAAGGCGGACCACGCGCATTTCGCGGTGGACATCCACCAGCGAGCCATCGTGGACGTCGGCAATGAGCAGACGGATGGAATTGGTGCCGCAGTCAATGGCTGCAACGCGCATGGGTGCTCCTTGGTTCTCGGTGCGGCGGCCGGCCCCGCGGAGGCGGGGGCCGGCGTGCCCTGGCCTGCTTCTAGTTCTGGTTCTGGTTCAGGTGCTTGACGTGGCGGCTGAGGTCCTTGTCCGGCACGGGTGCGGCATCGTCCCAGGCGCCGGCGCAGTAGCAGCGGTCCCGGGTCCACCACTCGGCAAGGGCCTCGATGGCCTCGTCGCCCAGCGGGTTGACGCCGGGGCCGGCGGCCAGGGCGTGGCCCACCAGCACGTGCAGGCACTTCACGCGCGTGGGCATGCCGCCGGCGGAAATGCCGTCGATCTCCGGCACGGGGCCGGTCCCGGCGCGCTCGCCAATCTCGCGGCGGGCCTGCAGGTAGGCCTCGTGGGCGCCGGCGTAGGCGGCGGCCAGCCCGGCATCGGTGCCGAGGCGGTCGGTCATCTCGTTCATGACACCGGCAGCCTCCAGCCGCGACACGGCGGCGGTGATGACGGGGTGCGTCAGGTAGAACGTGGTGGGGAACGGGATGCCATTGCTCAGCCGCGGGGCCGTGGCGGCCACCAGCGGATTGCCGCAGACGCAGCGTGCGGGGATCTCCACCACATCGCGCACGGGGCGGTTCAGTTGGCGGCTGAGGGTGTCCAGGTCAAGCTGGGAGGGCTCCCGGCCAGGTGTTGCTGGGGATGCTGATGCGCTCACCGGCGTCCTTCCGATTTTGTTGATGAGTGGTGCTCGTTGAAGCTTGGTGCGTGCCGCCTACGGGGCGGCCGACCGCTTGATGGATTCCCAGAGCCCGTCGACCCACGGCAGGTTGGTGCCGTCGGGCCGCTGGCCCGTGCCGGCTGGTGCACCGTCCGCCGGGGCGGCGCTGCCGCCGCCGTTGTCAAAGACCCAGTAGCCGGTCTCCCCCGGCATCATCATGTTGACCCGTTCGCGGGCCTGCTGTTTGATGTAGGCCGGATCGTCCCAGCGGGACAGGGCCGTGGACAGCTCGGTCTGCTGCTTCTCCTTGGCCGCGATGTCCGCCTGGAGGGCCGAGATCTCCGCCCGCTGCTGCAGGAAGGTGTGCACTGCCGGTGCCAGCAGAATCGTAATGGTGACCAGTACGACGGCGAGGGCCAGCAGGCGTCCGGAAAAGGCTCTGGCAGGCACGGGCGCGGGGCCCTGCGCCGCATTGTCCCCGTCCGGGTGCCGGCCATTGCCGGCCCGCGTGCCGGCCTTGGACTTCCGGCTCCCTGCCGCGGGCGCGGGAGCACTGGCAGCCGCGCCCTTCGGGGTGGAGGCTGCGGCCCTGCCGCCGGTGGCGCCCGCAGGGGCGCCGGACGCTGTGGACGTGCCGGGTTGGCCCGCAGCCGTGTCCGTGCTGGAGCCGGCTCCGTCGGACGAACCGGGGGCTTGCTGTGCCCGGGGCATCTTCGGGCGGCGGGTGGCCATACTTCTCCATCGGTGGTGCGCCGGCCCGGCGTCCTGCCCGGCGGGGCAGGCGGGCCGTGCCGCTGACTGGCTAAGGTGTAGCTTTCACCTTAGCCAGTCGCGGGCACTTACTTTGCGGTGAAACGCGGGAAGGCGCTCAAACCGGCGTAGCGTGCAGCGTCGTCGAGCTCTTCCTCGATGCGCAGCAGCTGGTTGTACTTGGCCACGCGCTCGGAGCGGGCCGGGGCGCCGGTCTTGATCTGGCCGGCGTTGGTGGCCACGCAGATGTCGGCGATGGTGGTGTCCTCGGTCTCGCCGGAGCGGTGCGAGGTGATGGTGGTGTAGCCGGCACGCTGGGCCATGGACACGGCGTCCAGGGTCTCGGTCAGCGAGCCGATCTGGTTGACCTTCACCAGCAGCGAGTTGGCCGTCTTGGCGTCGATGCCGCGCTTCAGGCGCTCCGGGTTGGTGACGAAGAGATCGTCGCCCACCAGCTGGACCTTGTCGCCAATGGCGTCGGTCAGCGTCTTCCAGCCTTCCCAGTCATCCTCGTCCAGCGGGTCCTCGATGGACACCAGCGGGTAGTCGGCGACGAGCTCGGCGTAGTAGGCGCTCATCTCGGCAGCGGAGAGGGCCTTGCCCTCGAACTGGTAGGCACCGTCCTTGAAGAACTCGGAGGAGGCGACATCCAGGGCCAGGGCGATGTCCTTGCCCGGGGTGTAGCCGGCGCGCTTGATGGCCTCGGTGATGAGGTCCAGTGCGGCGCGGTTGGACGGCAGGTTGGGGGCAAAGCCACCCTCGTCGCCCAGGCCGGTGGAGAGGCCCTTTTCCTGAAGCACGGCCTTGAGGTTGTGGTAGACCTCAACGCCCCAGCGCAGGCCCTCGGAGAAGGTGGAGGCGCCGAGCGGGACAACCATGAATTCCTGGATGTCGACGTCGGAGTCGGCGTGAGAGCCACCGTTGAGGATGTTCATCAGCGGCACGGGCAGCACGTGGGCGTTGGGGCCGCCCAGGTAGCGGTACAGCGGCAGGTCTGCCGAGGTGGCGGCAGCGGAGGCCACGGCCAAGGAAACGCCCAGGATGGCGTTGGCGCCCAGCACGGACTTGTTGGGGGTGCCGTCCAGGTCCAGCATGGTGGAGTCGATCAGGCGCTGGTCCGTGGCGTCGAAGCCGATCAGAGCCGGGGCAATCGTGTCGATGACGGCGTCGACGGCCTCCAGGACACCCTTGCCCTGGTAGCGGTCCTTGTCGCCGTCGCGGCGCTCTACTGCTTCGAAGGCGCCGGTGGAGGCGCCGGAGGGGACGGCCGCGCGGCCAACAGAACCGTCGCTGAGTCCAACCTCAACCTCAACGGTGGGGTTGCCGCGGGAATCCAGGATTTCACGGGCGTGAATGGCATCAATAATGGCCACGAATGGCTCCTAATCTGAGCTGTCGAGCGGATGAATGGTGACCTCGCTGTCCCCTTAAGACTAGCGGGTCGGCGCGGCTGGCCCGCTTTTGCGACTTTCCTGCCCGGACTCTTGACGTCGGAATTCATAGCGATATATCGTTGATGTATCGCGATAGTAATTCGCGGCGGGCCTTTGGCCCCAGGGGACCCCCGGCGTGGCCACTCCGCCGCCCCCTTCCCGCCGATCGGCAGCTGCCTCGGCCCACCACCAGCAACCTCCCCCCATGCGGGGCTTGCAAAGGAATTCAGATGAACATCCAAGATCCAACTTTCCAGTTCCCCTTCCCCGGCCCACGCCCGGGCCGCCGGCGCCCCGGTGCCGCAAAGAGCCAGGGCCGCACGCACCACGATCCGCGGATGCCCGGCGGCGAGGGCGGCTTTGAGGGCCCCGACGCCGAGGCACCGCGCGGCCCGCATGGCCGCGGCCGCGGCCCGGGCGGACCCCGCGGCTTTGGCGGCGGCTTCGGCCCCGGCTTTGGCGCCGGCTTCGGTGCAGGCTTCCCGGGGGGCTTTGGCCCGGGGATGGGCGGGTTCGGCGCGGGCTTTGGCCCCGGCGGGCGCGCCCCCAAGGGCAATGTCCGCAGCGCCATCCTGTCGCTGCTGTCGCGCCATTCCTACAACGGCTACGGCCTGATCAAGGCCATCGCCATCCACACGGACGGCGCCTGGCGGCCCAGCCCCGGCTCCATCTACCCCGCCCTGGCGGCGCTGCAGGCGGAGGGATTGATCGAGGCCTCCGGCGAGGGCCGGCGGACCGAGTTCGGCCTGACCGATGCCGGCCGCGAGTATGTGGCCACCCATCCCGAGGAAATGGCGCAGGTCTGGGAGGGCATCAGCCAGCAGAGCGGGGCCGGAGCGGACCTGCGGGCCAGCATCGGCAAGCTCATGGGCGCCGTGCACCAGATCGGTTCGGACGGCACCGAGGAGCAGCTCCACGCCGCCACCGCGGCGCTGGATGAGGCCCGGCGAAGCATCTACAAGCTGCTCTCCGAGTAGCGGCCCGTCCGCCGGATCTCCACGCAGGACGGTTCAGGACGCAGTTCCCCGTCCAGGACGCGGTAGGAAACGCATCCTGGACGGGGAACTGCGTCATCACCGGCCAGGCTGCGTCAGCCTGCGGCGTGGACGCGGCGGATGGCCGTGCGCAGGGCGCGCTCGGCGTCGAGCCCGTGGGCCCGGGCGGAGCGCACGACGGCGAACAGCAGCTCCCCGAGCTCGTCCTCCGTCTGCGGGGCCCCGGCAGCCGCCAGGGCATCGAGGGCCGGATTGCCGGCCTCGGCGGTGCTGCCGCGAACGGCAGCGCCATGGGGGGCGCCTGGGTTGTCAGCCGTGCCGGCAGCGCCTGTGCTGGCGACGGCAACCTGCAGTCCGGCCACCTCGGCACGTTCAAGGGTCTTGGCGGCCAGCGCCAGGGCGGGCATGGATGAGGGCAGCGTGGCAAAGGGCGATCCGGCAGCTGCCGACCGCTCCCCCGCGCCGGCATCCGCGCTGGCATCCGAGCCGGCATCCGGGCCGGCCGCACCCAGTCCAGCATCCCCGCCAACCTCGGCCGCGGCTACGGCGCGCTCGGCGGCCTTGGCCGCGGCGTAGCTGCGCTCGATCTCCGCGATCGAGTCCGGGAAATGGTCCTGCAGGCTGCCGTCGGGGCGGAACACATGGCCGTTGCGGCGGATCAGCTTGGCGCTCAGATGGTCGGCCACATCGGCCAGGGCGAAGGCCCCGCGTTCCTCCGCCAGCCGGGCATGCAGCAGCACCTGGTACAAAATGTCGGCCAGCTCCCCCTTGAGCTCGGCGGCGTCGGGCTCGCCGGGGCCGGCCTCCACCACCTCGGCCAGCTCGTAGGATTCCTCGATCAGATACGCCAGCAGGGATTCGTGGGTCAGCGCCGCCGTCCACGCACAGTGTCGGCGCAGCGCCGCCACCACCTCCAGCAGGCGGTCGACTGCCGCCCCGGGCACCGAAGCACCCGGGGCGGCCGCCGGCAGGCTAGGACTCGGCGCCATCGGCCTCGAGCAGGTCGCCGTAGACATCGGCGATGTAGTCGGCCAGCGCCTCGCGTGCCTCCAGCGGGATGAAGGCGGCCTCGACGGCGTTCAGCGTGAGCTCCAGGAAGTCCTCCAGGTCGTAGCCGAAGGTCTCGGCCAGCAGCTCGAACTCGCCGGTGAGGGTCACGCCGCTCATCAGGCGGTTGTCGGTGTTCACCGTGACGCGGAAGCCCGTCTGGTACAGCAGGTCGAAGGGGTGGTCCTCCACGGTGTCGCCGAATCCTGCAATGGCACCGGTCTGCAGGTTCGAGGACGGGCACAGCTCCAGCGGGATGGCGCGGTCGCGGACCCACGAGGCCAGCCGGCCCAGGGTGACCATGTTGACGGTCTCCCCATCGACGTCCTCGTCCTCGATGAGGATGTCCTCGGCAATGCGCACGCCGTGGCCCAGGCGCAGGGCGCGGCCATGCACCAGGGCGTCCTGGATGCTCTCCAGGCCTGCTGCCTCGCCGGCATGGATGGTGGCCGGGAAGTTGTTCTCGGCCAGGTAGGTGAAGGCGTCCTTGAAGCGGGAGGGCAGGAAGCCGTCCTCGGCCCCGGCGATGTCGAAGCCCACGGCGCCCTTGTCGCGGTGGCGGACGGCCAGCTCGGCGATCTCCTGGCCGCGGTCGGCGTGGCGCATGGCGGTGATGAGCTGGCCCACCTGGATGTGGCCGCCGGCCGCCTCGACAACCTCGATGCCGGCCTCCAGACCGGCCTGGACGGCCTCGACGGCGTCGTCAAGGCTCAGGCCCTGGGTGAGGTGCTGCTCGGGGGCCCAGCGGACCTCGCCGTAGATGACGCCGTCGGCGGCCAGATCCTCGACAAATTCCTTGGCCACGCGCTCCAGGCCCTCGCGGGTCTGCATGACGGCGATGGTGTGGTCGAAGGTTTCCAGGTAGCGCACCAGCGAGCCGGAGTCGGCGGAGTCCTGGAACCACTGGCGCAGGGTGTCCGGCTCCGTGGCGGGCAGTTCATGCCCGGCCGCCGCGGCCAGCTCGATGATCGTGGACGGGCGCAGGCCGCCGTCCAGATGGTCGTGCAGTGAAACCTTCGGAAGGGAAAGGAAATCGATGGACGTGGACGCGGAATCTGCAGAAAGTTCAGTCACAGGTCCACTCTATGGACGCGGCAGCGCCGGCGCTAGTTCCCCCTCGGGCGCCCCAGACCGGAATCCACCGCCACCTCCACCGCCACCTCGGCCAGCGGTGCGGCGGCAGCGGATGCCGCCGGGGCGGCTGCGGCCGTGCCGGCCGCAGCAAGCCGCCGTCGTGACCGCTTGTCCAGCACACCGTGCAGCAGCTTCATGGCGTGGTCCACCACAAAGCCCATGATGATGGCGAAGACAATGGCGATGCCAATCCCGATCAGCGGGTTGTCGTGCAGGAACGGGAAGCTGCCGGACAGGGTGCCGATGGCGACGCCGTAGCCAGCCCAGGTGAAGGCCGCGATGAAGTCCAGCACAAAGAACCTGCGCCAGCGGTACCGGGTGGCTCCGGCCGTGAAGTTCACCGCGATGCGGCCCACCGGGATGTAACGCGCCGTAAAGATCAGAATTGCCCCGCGCTTGTTCAGCTCCATCTTGGCCCAGTCGAAGGCCTTGGCGGCACGCGGCCGGCGCATCCACCGAAAGCGGGTGGTGCCGAGTTTGCGGCCCATGAAGTAGGCAATGTTGTCACCGATGATGGCGCCCACGGCGCCGCCGAGCAGCAGCAGCCAAATGTTCGGCTCGCCGATCCGCGCCGACACGGAGGACAGGGCCACAATGGCGGTTTCACTGGGCAGGAAGAGGAAGAAGCCATCGATCAGGCAGAAGAGCGTGACCATCGGAACCACCCACCACTGGTTGGCCGAGTGGACAATCAGCTCATTGAGCTGGTGCATGATGTGCAAGAAGTCCACGTGGGGACGATTCCTCTCCTGGGGCCGGCGGTCTGTATCAGTTTCGCATGGTGAAACACCTCACGCCATCACTCCTTGGGCCTATATTCGCCCAGGCCTGTCCTCCCCTGGTATGACAGCCGGTGGGGGCGGCCGGCACCTTGGTGCCGGCCGCCCCCACCGGCTGTTTCAATCGGGGTGGTTCAGGAGATGCGGTCCAGGATCAGCCGCTGGGCCGGCCGGGAGCCTTCCGGGGCAATCACGACGGCGTTTTCCAGGGCTTCCCTCGCCCGCTCAAACTTCTCCGGAGTGTCGGTCAACAGCGTCATCAACGGCTCTCCGGCGCGCACCAGGGCACCCGGTTTGGCATGCATGCGCACACCGGCTCCGGCCTGCACCACGTCCTCCTTGCGGGCCCGGCCGGCGCCCAGACGCCAGGCGGCCACGCCCACCGAGAGGGCGTCAAGCTCCACCAGCACGCCGTCGGCCGGGGCGTAGACCACCTCGGACTCGCGGGCCACCGGCAGCGCGGCGTCGGGGTCGCCGCCCTGGGCGGCAATCATCCGCTTCCACACGTCCATGGCCCGGCCGTCCCGCAGCGCTGCCGCCGGATCGGCGTCGTGCACGCCCGCGGCGGCCAGCATTTCCTGGGCCAGCGTGACGGTGAGCTCGACGACGTCGGCCGGCCCGCCGCCGGCGAGCACCTCCACCGACTCCTCGACCTCGATGGCGTTGCCGGCGGTCAGGCCCAGCGGCGTATTCATATTGGTCAGCAGCGCCACCGTGTTCACGCCGGCATCCTTGCCCAGGGCCACCAT
The DNA here is from genome assembly GCF_000482545.1 of Arthrobacter sp. 35W. GTDB lineage: Bacteria > Actinomycetota > Actinomycetes > Actinomycetales > Micrococcaceae > Specibacter. The sequence goes on along the minus strand of NZ_KI519454.1, from coordinate 158,003 downwards.
GGTCCGCGCCAGTTCGCGGGCCATCTCCTCGTCCTTCATGAAGGCACCCGAGCCGACCTTCACGTCCAGCACCAGCGAGCCGGTGCCCTCGGCGATCTTCTTGCTCATGATGGAGGAGGCGATCAGCGGGATGGCTTCAACGGTCCCGGTGACGTCGCGCAGCGCGTAGAGCTTCTTGTCCGCCGGGGCCAGCGCGGCACCGGCGGCGCAGATCACCGCGCCGACCTCGGAGAGCTGGCGCATCATCTGGGCGTTGGTCAGGTCCGCGCGCCAGCCCGGAATGGCCTCCAGCTTGTCCAGCGTGCCTCCGGTGTGGCCCAGTCCGCGCCCCGACAGCTGCGGAACGGCGACGCCGAACACAGCCACCAGCGGCGCCAGCGGCAGCGTGATCTTGTCCCCCACGCCGCCTGTGGAGTGCTTGTCGCTGGTGGCCTTTACGGCCCCCTCCGGGGTGCGCAGCGTGGAGAAGTCCATCCGCTCCCCCGAGGCGATCATGGCCGCCGTCCACCAGGAGATCTCCTGGCGGGTCATGCCGTTGAGCAGGATGGCCATGTTCAGCGCGGCCATCTGCTCATCGGCGATGACGCCGCGGGTGTAGGCGTCAACCGTCCAGTCGATCTGCGCCTGGCTGAAGGTGCCGCGGTCCCGCTTGGTGCGGATCATGTCCACGGCATCGAACTGCTCGGCGTGCTGTCCCTCGGTCATGGAGTGCCTTCCAGATGTTCGGGACCAAAGGCATCGGGGAGCACCTGGTCCATGGTCTTCACACCCGCGGTGGTCATCAGGACCATCCCCGGTGCGCGGAACTCGTACAGCAATTGGCGGCAGCGCCCGCACGGCATCAGCACCGCACCGGCACCGTCCACGCAGTAGAACGCGGCAATCCGACCGCCGCCGCCCATCTGCAGGGCGCCGATGAGCGTGCATTCGGCGCACAGCGTCAGTCCGTAGCTGGCGTTCTCCACATTGCAGCCGGTGACAATCCGCCCGTCCTCCGTGAGGGCCGCAGCCCCCACGGGGAAGGAGGAGTACGGCGCATAGGCCCGTCCCATCGCCTCGGTGGCGGAGCGGGCCAGCAGCTCCCAATCAACCTCGGATGCCACGGATCAGCCCTTCACATAGGGTTCGCCGTCGGCCGCCGGAGCGCGGGACTTGCCCACAAATCCGGAGACCGCCAGGATGGTCAGCGCGTACGGCAGCATGGCCAGGAACTGCCCATCAATGGGCGTGCCGGCCAGGGACAGGATGCTCTGCAGATTGCCGGCGACGCCGAACAGCAGGGCCGCCAGGGCCGCACCGATCGGGTTCCAGCGCCCGAAGATCAGAGCCGCCAGGGCGATGAAGCCCAGGCCGCCTGTCATGTCCTTGCTGAAGCTGCTGACGGCCACCAGGGTGAAGTAGGCGCCACCGATGCCGGCGACGGCGCCGCCGGCCAGCACGTTCAGGAACCGGGTGCGGTTGACGTTGATGCCCACGGTGTCGGCGGCCTTGGGGTGCTCCCCCACGGCCCGGACGCGCAGTCCCCATCGGGTGCGGAACAGGCCGAACCAGATGGCGATGACCAGCACGATCATCAGATAGCCGAGGATCGACTGGCGGAAGAAGGTCGGCCCCAGCACCGGGATCTCGCTCAACAGCGGGATCGGCAGGTCGGGCAGGTGCGCCGGCTGGTTGAAGATCGTGGCGCCGTTGACCTTGGTCTTCATGATCTTCTCGAACAGGAACCCGGTCAGGCCGGAGACCAGCACGTTGAGCACCACACCGACGATGATCTGGTTGACCACGTACTTGATGCTGAAGACCGCCAGCAGGAAGGACACCAGCACGCCGGCCAGGGCGGCGGCGAACAATCCGGCGAAGGCATTGCCTGTCATCGAGGAGACCAGCGCTGCGGTGAAGGCACCGGCCAGCAGCTGTCCCTCGATGGCAATGTTCACCACGCCCGAGCGCTCACAGAGCACACCGGACAGCGAGCCGAACACCAGCGGCGTCGTGATCAGCATGGCGCCGGTGAACAGGCCCACCACAGTGATGTTCTGCGTCTTGGTGCCGCCGATGATCCACACCAGCAGGCCGATCACGAACACCACCGTGAAGGTCATGGTGACCCATTTGGCCGGGCGTCCGACGTTCTTGGTCTGCAGGTACGCCTGCACCGCGAGGGCGGCGCAGATCAGTGCGGCAAACCAGCCGAAGCCCTGGGCGGGGACCACCAGATTGGGCACCTGCCAGGCATCGCCGTCCTGCGAGAGGCGGAAGGTCGCGTTCCCGCCCGGGCCGAGGATGCCGAAGACGACGATGGCGAACAGGGCCAGCACGCCCAGGATGATGGGCGGGCGCCAGCTGCGCACCGCCAGCCGGTCCGTGGTCAGGGACTCCTGAAGTGTCGCGGCGCTCATGCGCGTGCTCCTTCACTCTTGGCGGCCTTGATCCGGAAGATGGACCTCACCAGCGGCGGGGCGGCGATGAAGAGCACGATCAGCGACTGCACCACCAGAACAATGTCGATCGAAACGTTGGCGTTGACGGCCATCGAGGTGCCGCCGGCCTTGAACGCACCGAACAGGAGGGCGGCAAAGAAGGTGCCCCACGGGGTGGAGCGGCCCAGCAGCGCCACGGTGATGGCATCGAAGCCAATGCTGCCGGCAATGTCCGCATCCAGGGACTTCGACGTTCCGGACAGCTGCGTCACACCGGCCAAACCGGACAACGCACCGGAGATGAGCATCACCAGAATGTAGCCGCGGCTGACCAGCATGCCGGCTGTCTGTGCGGCACTGGGGTTGGCGCCGATCGCCCGGAACTCGAAGCCCAGGGTGGAGCGGTCCAGCAGCCAGGCGACCCCGACGACGGCGAGCACGGCCAGGATGAACCCGGCGTGCAGGCGGAAGTTGGGCCCCAGCAGCAGCGGGAACAGTGCGTTCTCATGCATGGGCGGGCTGATCGGATTGGTGCTGCCGGGGGCCTTGAGCTGGTTTTTCAGCAGGTACAGCACCAGCGAGGCGGCGATGTAGTTGAGCATGATGGTCACGATCACCTCATGCGCGCCCGTCTTGGCCTTCAGCACACCGGCAATGCCGCCCCAGATGGCACCGCCAATGGCGCCGGCAATGATGACGGCCAGCAGGTGGATGACCGGGGGCAGGTCCATGCCGAAGCCCACGGCTCCGGCGAAGACGGCGCCCATGATGATCTGGCCCTTGGCGCCAATGTTGAACAGCCCCGCCCGGAAGGCGAGTGTGACGGCCAGTCCGGACAGGATCAGCGGCGTCGCAAAGGTCAGCGTCTCAAAGATGCCCAACTGCCCCAGCCAGGTCCGGGCGGTGGGGTCGTAGGTGGCCCCGCGCCACAGCGCGCCATAGGCCTGCGAGACGGCTGTCCACATGGCGGAGAACAGATCGCCCGGCTGGGCGAAGAAGTAGCCGGCGGCGGCCACCACGCGCTGGTCCGTCACGGCGATCAGCAGACCACCGATGACGAGGGCGACGACGACGGCGAGCACCGACACCATGGCCGAGCCGCTCATGATTTCGCGGACGATCCGCTTGCCCTCGCTGGGCGGGGCCGCGGTGCCGGCAGGTTTGGGGGCCGGCACTGTGGCCGGCTCCGGGGATTGCACGCCGCTCATGCGGGTTCTCCTTCTTCAGTGCTGGGGTCGCGCACGACGGGTGCGCCTGCGGCGGCCAGCTGGGCGGCGGCGTCGTCGGCGGTCAGACCGGCCATCATCAGGCCGAGCAGTTCACGCGAGGACTTGCCGGGCACAATGCCCATCAGTTTTCCGGCGTACAACACGGCGATGCGGTCGGCCAGTTCCAGGACCTCGTCCAATTCCGTCGAGACGATGATGACGGGGGTGCCGACGTCGCGCTCTGCGACGATGCGCTTGTGCAGGAACTCGATGGATCCCACGTCCACGCCGCGCGTGGGCTGGGAGGCAATGAACAGCTTCAGCGGGCGGGCCAGCTCGCGGGCCAGCACCACCTTCTGCTGGTTGCCGCCGGAGAGCGTGCCCACGTGGTCCTGCGCGGACTGGGTGCGGACGTCGAATTCGGCCACCTTGGCCTCGGCGTTCTTCGCGATGGCGGCACGGTTCAGCGTGCCCCCGCGGGAGAACTCCTTCTTGTCGTAGAGGTCCAGGATCAGGTTTTCGGCAATGGAGAAGGACTCCACCAGGCCATCGACCTGCCGGTCCTCGGGCACAAAGCCGACGCCGGCGCGGAGCACCTGGCGCACGCCCAGTCCCAGCAGCTGCTTGCCGTCCAGGGTGATGGAGCCCTGCACATGCTTGTGCAGCCCCAGCACGGCCTCGGTCAGTTCCGTCTGGCCGTTGCCCTGCACGCCGGCGACGGCGAGGATCTCGCCCTGGGCGACGGAGAAGGTGACATCGTTGACCAGCCGCTGGCCGGCGTCGTTGCTCACGATGAGGTTGGTGACCTTGAAGGTCTCCTCGCCGGGCTGCGCATCGGCCTTGTTCAGCGTCAAACTGACGGAGCGGCCCACCATCATGGCGGCCAGCTCGGTGGTGGAGGCGCCGGGGTCTGCCGTGCCCACCACCTTGCCGCGGCGGATCACCGTGATGCGGTCCGAGACGGCCTTGACCTCGCGCAGCTTGTGCGAGATGAAGACGATGGAGGTGCCGGAGGCCTTCAGTTGGCCCATGATGTCCATCAGCTCGTCCGTCTCCTGCGGGGTGAGCACGGCGGTGGGCTCGTCCAGGATCAGGATCCTGGCGTTGCGGACCAGCGCCTTGATGATCTCCACGCGCTGCTGGACGCCCACGGGGAGGTCCTCCACCAGGGCATCGGGGTCCACGGCAAAGCCGTAGCGGGCTGAGATGTCGCGGATCTTCTTCCGCGTTGCCTCCAGATCCAGCACACCGCCAAAGGTGGTGGACTCCCCGCCCAGGGCGACGTTTTCGGCCACCGTAAAGACGGGGACCAGCATGAAGTGCTGGTGCACCATGCCGATGCCTGCGGCCATGGCATCCGAGGGGCCGGAGAATTTCACGGGTTTGTCGTCGATGAGGATCTCACCGGCGGTGGGCTGGTACAGCCCGTACAGGACGTTCATCAGGGTGGACTTGCCGGCGCCGTTTTCGCCGAGCAGCGAGTGGATTTCACCCGATTCGACCACCAGGTCAATGTGGTCGTTGGCAACCAGAGCGCCGAAGCTCTTGGTGATGCCTTTCAGTTCAAGTTTCACGAGGTCAACCCGTTTCATCGAATGGTGCGGACGTCCTCCCGCTGGCCGTGCGGCCAGCCTAGCGCGAAGAACGTTTCAGGAGCAGAACCACGGGGCAGAAATCTGCCCGAAACCCGCTATGCGCCGCCCCCGCAGCAAAAGCTGCAGAGCCGGCGCATAGCGCGTCTGTGGGGATTACTTGGGGCTGGCGGCCGAAGTCACCTTCAGGGCACCGGAGATGATGTCCTTCTGGATCGCAGCGATCTCAGCCTTGGTGTCGGCACTGACCGAGGCGTCAAGGTCGTGGAACGGAGCCAGGGCAACGCCCTTGTTCTCCAGGGTTCCCACGTACGGCGTCGGGTCGAACTTGCCGTCCTTGTCGTCCTTGACGATGGTCTCCACGGCCTCGCCCATGGTCTTGATGACGGAGGTCAGCAGGATGGACTTGTAGGCGGGGGCGGTGAGGTAGCCGTCGGAGTCGACCCACACCAGCTTGGCGTCCTTGCCACCGGCGTTGGCGGCCAGGACGGCGTCGCCGGCACCCTTGCCCAGCGGGCCGGCCACCGGCATGATGACGTCGGCGCCGTCGCCGAGCAGGTTGTTGGTGGCCTTGGTGCCTTCCTGGATGACCTCGAAGGTGTTGGCGAAGACACCCTGCTGGGTGGCCTTGTCCCACCCAAGAACCTGGACGGAAGCGCCCTTCTTCTGGTTGTAGTAGGCCACGCCGTCGGCGAAGCCGTCCATGAAGATGGTGACGGTGGGGATGTTGATGCCACCGAAGGTGCCGACCTTGCCGGTCTTGGACTGCGAGGCGGCGACGTAGCCGGCCAGGAAGGCGGCCTGGGCGGTGTCGTAGACAACCGGCTTCACGTTCGGCAGGTTGATGGTGCTGTCATCGATGATGGCGAAGTGCGAGTCGGGGTGGGCGGTGGCCGTCGTCTTCGTGGCGTCGGCCAGCAGGAAGCCGACGGTGAAGGTGAGGTTGCAGCCGGCGTTGACCATCTGGTTCAGGTTGGGGGCGAAGTCCGCAGTGGTGCTGGACTCGGCCTGCTTCATCTGGATGCCAACATCCTTGACGGTCTTCTCCAGACCCTCAAAGGAGGACTGGTTGAAGGACTGGTCGTCGAATCCACCGGAGTCGGAGACGATGCAGCCCAGGTAGCTGCCGGCGGAGCCGCTGGCCGAGCCGGACGGAGCGGGAGGGGCGCCACAGCCACTGAGCAGCAAAGCGGCCGCCCCGAGTGCAATGGTTCCCACCGTGGCGCCGCGCTTGGCGGTGCTGCGCAGAGAGTTCTTCAAGGTTCCTCCAAAGACTTAAGATGCGCCCGCGGCAGGGCAGAGGTCTGCGTAGACCTCGTGCCCCGGCGGGCCGAGATGATAGAAACACCCTAACCGCACGGGCTACCGGCGGGTAGGGTGTTGCTAGCATCACAGCGCTATCGTTGGAAATTCGTTACACAGCGCCGACACACTTCCATTGGAGTGTGTGCCGGCGCCGCGTGCGAATTAGTCGAGGGTGAGAACCATTTTCCCCGTATTGGCGCCGCGCAGCAGGTCGATGAAGGCCGTCGGAGCGTTTTCCAGGCCGTGCACCACGGTCTCATCGAAATCGATGGTGCCCGCCGCCAGCCACTGGGCCATGGCGCCCATGAACTCCGGCACCAGATCCGCGTGGGAGCCGACCAGGAAGCCGCGCAGCGTCAGCTCCTTGCCGATGGCTGCAGCGAGGTTGCGCGGGCCCACCGGGGCCTCGGTGCTGTTGTACTGGCTGATGGCGCCGCACATGGCGATCCGGCCGCCGCGGTTCATCAGCTCGATGGCCGCCTCCAGCTGCTCACCGCCAACGTTGTCGAAGTAGACGTCGATGCCTTCACCCTCGCCAAGGGCGTCCTTCAACAGCTCGACGGCGGGGCCGTCGTGGTAGTCGAAGGCGGCGTCGAAGCCCAGCTCCAGCAGGCGGGCCACCTTGGCCGGCGAGCCGGCGCTGCCGATGACCCTGCCGGCGCCCAGGTTCTTGGCGATCTGGCCCACCAGCGAGCCCACGGCGCCGGCGGCACCGGAGACGAACACGGTGTCGCCGGGCTTGAACGCTGCAATCCGGGTCAGGCCGGCGTAGGCCGTTAAACCGGTCATGCCCAGGGCACCCAGGAAGGCGGTGGGACTGGCCAGCGTCGGATCCACCTTCGTGTTGGCGGTCGCGGGCAGGACGGCGTAGTCGCGCCAGCCCAGCAGGTGGACGACGACGTCGCCCACGGCACGCTCCGGGCTGCGGGAGGCGATGACCTCGCCCACGGCGCCGCCGTTCAGCGCCGCGTCCAGCTCAAACGGCTGGCTGTAGGACTTGGAGTCGTTCATCCGGCCGCGCATGTACGGGTCCACGCTCATGGCGATGTTCTTCACCAGGATCTGGCCCTCGGCCAGTTCGGGCAGCGCGGTTTCGGCCAGGCGGAAGTTCTCCGGCACGGGCCAGCCGTGCGGGCGGGAGGCCAGCTGGATTTCACGGCCGGTGGTCGGCAGGGTCATGGTTTCGGTGCTCATGCTGCAACTCCTGCAAGGTTCAGTGCGACGTCGATGTTGCCGCGGGTGGCGTTGGAATAGGGGCACACCAGGTGGGCGGCCTCGATCAGCTGCTGGGCAGCCTCGGCATCCAGGGCCGGCAGGGCAATGTCCAGCCGGACGCCGATGCCGTAGCCGCCGGTGGTGTTGGCGCCAAGGTCGACCTCGGCCGTCACGGTGGAGCCGGAGACATCGGCCTTGGCGCGGCGGGCCACCACGCGCAGGGCGGAGTGGAAGCAGGCGGCATAGCCGGCGGCGAAGAGCTGCTCCGGATTGGTGCCATTGCCGTCTCCGCCCAATTCGGCGGGCGATGCCAGCTGGACGACCAGCCGGCCGTCGGAGGAGGTGGCGTGGCCGTCGCGGCCGTCGCCCGTGGCGGTGGCCGCGGCGGTGTAGAGAACCTTCATGAGTCTTCCTTTGATCGTGTCGAAGCAAACAGCGGCTGCGGCACGGTGGTGCCGCCTCCGGGGAGGGGTGGAATGTGGAGCGTGTGTTGCGGCGGCCGGTTCAGGGGGCGGCGCGGTGCAGGGCGGCGGTGACCTTGGCCAGCGTCTCGTTGAACGCCGCCAGCTCCGCCGGGGACAGGCCCGCAGCAATCGCCAGCTGCGCTGGAACCTCGCTGGCGCGCTTGCGCAGCTCGGCGCCGTCGTCCGTCAGGTGGATCTCCACCCGGCGCTCATCGGCGGCACTGCGCCGGCGCTCCACCAGGCCGGCGGCCTCCATCCGCTTCAGCAGCGGGGACATCGTGCCCGAGTCCAGCTCCAGCGCCTCCCCCAGCTCGCGGACGCTGGCGCCGTCGCGCTCCCAGAGCAGCAGCAGCACCAGGTACTGCGGATAGGTGACCCCCAGCGACTCCAGCATGGGCCGGTACACCGCCGTCGCCGCCCGGGAGGCCGAGTACAGCGCGAAGCACACCTGCGATTTCAGAGCCTGCCGTTCAGTCATGGAACAACCGTAGCGCACAATTCAGTTGTGCACAACCTACATCCCTCAAAAGAACCCAACTGGGTGACACTTATCGCACATTCCGGGCCTCGGAACGTGTCATAACTGTCACCCAGTTGGGCCGGCGGAGCTGGGCGGCGCGGTTAGACGTCGCGGATGGCGCGCAGGGCTGCAGCGCCGAGAACCTTGATGCCATTGGCCAGGGCGCGCTCGTCCACGATGTAGTCCCCGCGGTGCAGATCGTATTCCTCACCGCCGGGCACATGCGTGCCCAGACGCATCAGCGCGCCGGGGATGTCCTGCATGAACCAGGCGAAGTCTTCCCCGCCCATGGACTGGGGGGCCAGCACGACGGCGTGCTCGCCCAGTTCCGCGCGGGCCGCGGCCTCGATCAGCGCCGTCTCGTGTTCGGAGTTGACCACCGGGGGCACGCCGCGGATGTGTTCCAGGTGCACGTCCACACCATAGGGGGCTGCCACCTGCTGCACGACGTCGTCGAGCAGCTCGCCGGCCGCGTGCCACGCCTCGCGGTCCAGGCAGCGCATGGTGCCGGCCATCATGCCGCTGCCGGGGATCGCGTTCGGGGCCGAGCCGGCGCTGATCTGGCCCCAGACCATGGAGACGCCGCTGCGCACATCGACGCGGCGGGACAGTACGGCCGGGACGTTGACGGCGATCTGCGCCAGCGCAAACACCAGATCCTCGGTCAGATGCGGGCGGGAGGTGTGGCCGCCGCGGCCGGAGAGCTCGATCTTGATGGTGTCCGAGGCGCTGGTGATGGACCCGATGCGGGTGCCGATCTTTCCGACCTCCACACGCGGATCGCAGTGCAGCGCCATGATCCGCGGCACACCCTCCAGCGCACCCTGCTCGATGCAGGACAGCGCGCCGCCGGGCATGGTCTCTTCGGCGGGCTGGAAGATGATGCGGATAGTGGCGCCCAGCGGCGCGTCCTCATGCATAGCCGCCAGCACCAGGGCGATGCCCATCATGGAGGCGGTGTGGATGTCGTGTCCGCAGCCGTGCGTGACGCCGTGGTTGCGCGAGGCGAATGGCAGGCCCGTTTCCTCGATGATGGGCAGGGCGTCGATGTCCCCGCGCAGGGCCGTGGCAATGGGGCCGTCGCCGACGTCGACAATCACGCCCGTGCCTTCGAGCCGGCGCGGCTTCAGGCCGGCCTCGATCAGACGGTCGTAGATCTTGGTGGTGGTGCGGTGCTCCTGGAAGGAGAGCTCCGGGTGGGCATGCAGATCCCGCCGGAACTCGATCATCTCGGCCAGCAGCGGCTCCAACCAGGGCCCGATCAGCCGTGTTGGTTCGGTCTCCAGTGAGTAATTGCGCACATATGGAACTCTAGCGAGTATGACGGCGCCCACAGGCATTGGTGGCCTCCAGTTACGCGGAGCCGCCAATCCCTGTGGGCGCGGGCAAAACTTTTTTGGCGCTAGAGGACGTCGGTTTGGCCCTTGGCCTTGAGGTGGTCGACGGCGCTCTTGACGCGCTGGGCGTGTGCCGTGGTGGTGACGAGCAGGGCATCGGGGGTGTCCACGATGACCACATCTTCAATGCCGATCAGGGCGATGACGCGCTTGGTGTCGCTGACCACGATGCCCGAGGCGGACTCGGTGAACACGCGCGCCCCCTCCCCCATCACCGTGACGGCATCCACTTCGCTGGCACTGTTCAGCCGGCCAATGGCGGCAAAGTCTCCGACGTCGTCCCAGCTGAAGGTGCCGGGTATGACGGCGACATCGCCGGCGTCGGCCGCGGGCTCGGCCACTGCATAGTCGATGGCCGTCTTCTTTAATGTGGGCCAGATGGCGGCCGTCACCGAAGCCTGCTCGGGCGTGTCCCAGGCGGCGGCAATCGTCATCAGGCCGGCGTAGAGCTCCGGCTCGTTCTGCTCCAAATGCTTGAGCATCAGGGCCACGGGGGCCACAAACATGCCGGCGTTCCAGTTGTACTGCCCGCTGGCCAGGTATTCGTTGGCCACCGACTCGCTGGGCTTTTCGACAAACTCGACGACGGCGTGGGCGCTGGGTGCCCCGGGCACATCCAGCGGCTCACCCGTGCGGATGTAGCCGAATCCGGTGGACGCGTGGGTGGGCTTGATGCCAATGGTGACGATCTTGCCGGTGGCGGCCGTGTAGATGGCCTGGCGGACGGCGTCCTGGAACAGTGCGTCGGGGCTGATCACCTGGTCGGCGGCAAAGGAGCCCATGATGATGTCCGGATCGCGCTGGTACAGGATGGCTGCGGCCAGGCCGATGGCGGCCGCGGAGTCCTTGGGCTCGCTTTCAAGCACCAGATTGGACTCGAGGATCTCGGGCAGCTGGCGGCAGACGGCCTCGCGGTGCGCCTCACCGGTGACCATCAGCACACGTTCGTGCGCCAGCGGCTCCAGCCGGTCGTAGGTGGCGCGCAGCAGCGTGCTGCCGGAGTTGGTCAGATCATGCAGGAATTTGGGTGCAGCCGCGCGGGACAGCGGCCACAGCCGGGTGCCCACCCCACCAGCCGGGATGACTGCGTAGAACCGTTCCAAAGGGGTTGCCTCGGGACTGTGCGCAGAACCCATCGCTTGTGTATTCATCAATTCCACTCTAATGGACGGCACCCAACCGCGGCTGCGGCACCGTCACACAGGCGCGGCGCACCCGCCGTCGTCCACCCGCCCGGCACCCGCTCCGCCGCCCGCTGTGCGCACCGTCCCGGCAGCCGCTCTGAGAGGCCCGTCACGACCCAGCAGAGCCGCGCTGTGACCTGGTGCATAGAGAAAGGAAGGCCTAAGTTGAATAAGCTGTTAGCGAAGCCTAAATTTAGGCCTGAGCTACGAGTGCTCTCGTTGCGAGCGTAACCCCCGCGTGGAACCACGCTAGCGCCGCCGCGATGCAGGAAGGTTTATTCAGTGCCGACAAAACCAGCTGGCACTCTGTACCGCGGCCGTGAAGGCATGTGGTCCTGGGTGGGACACCGAGTTACCGGTGTAGTGATTTTCTTTTTCTTGTTGGTGCACGTCCTGGACACCTCATTGGTGCGAGTGTCCCCTGAGGCGTACACAGCAGTCATTGGGGCGTACAAGAACCCCATCATGGGATTGGGCGAGGCCGGCCTGGTGGCAGCCATTGTCTTCCATGCCTTTAACGGCCTGCGCATCATTGCTGTCGATTTCTGGAAGAACGGCCCCAAGTACCAGCGCCAGCTCCTCTGGGGCGTCCTGGCACTGTGGGCCGTGACCATGATCCCGTTCCTGATCCGCCACCTCTCCATTGTCTTCGGGGGGCACTAAATGAGCGCCAACACCATCGCCTCACCGCGCAGCGGCGGCATCAAGTACAACCGCAACAAGGGCTCGGGCTCGAACTTCGAGATGGCCGCATGGCTCTTCATGCGCCTCTCCGGCGTCGTTCTCGTGGTGCTGATCTTCGGCCACCTCTTCGTGAACCTCATGGTCGGCGAGGGCATCCACGCCATCGACTTCGGCTTTGTGGCCGGCAAGTGGGCAAGCCCGTTCTGGCAGGTCTGGGACCTGGCCATGCTGTGGCTGGCCATGCTGCACGGCACCAACGGCGTGCGCACGATCATCAATGACTACGCCGAGCGCGACGGCACCCGCATGACGCTCAAGACGGTGCTGTACATCGCCTCCGCCGTGATCATCGTCCTGGGCACCCTGGTCATCTTCACCTTTGACCCGTGCCCGGCCGGAGCAGTCATCGACCTCCCGTCCTTCTGCCCGGCCCCGTAGCCTCGGCTCCTCAGCCAGGCCTAAGGTCAACGTTTTAACCCGCTTTTTAGCGCAGTTTGAGAGAAAGAGCATCCAGTATGCAGGTCCATAAATACGACGTCGTTATCGTCGGGGCCGGTGGCGCAGGAATGCGTGCCGCCATCGAGTCCGGCCAGCGCGCACGCACCGCTGTACTGACCAAGCTCTACCCCACCCGCTCGCACACGGGCGCGGCCCAGGGCGGCATGTGTGCCGCTCTGGCCAATGTGGAGGAAGACAACTGGGAGTGGCACACCTTTGACACCGTCAAGGGTGGCGACTACCTGGTGGACCAGGACGCCGCGGAGGTGATGGCCAAGGAGGCCATCGACGCCGTGCTCGACCTGGAAAAAATGGGCCTGCCGTTCAACCGCACGCCCGAAGGCCGCATCGACCAGCGCCGCTTCGGTGGCCACACCCGCGACCACGGCAAGGCGCCCGTGCGCCGCGCCTGCTACGCCGCGGACCGCACCGGCCACATGATCCTGCAGACGCTGTACCAAAACTGCGTCAAACACCAGGTGGAGTTCTACAACGAGTACTACGTGCTGGATCTCCTCACCGTCGAGGAAGAAGCCACCCGCGAGGACGGCACCACCTACCTGCAGAAGCGGGTTGCCGGCGTAGTCTCCTACGACCTCGCCTCCGGCGAGCTGCACGTCTTCCAGGCCAAGAGCGTCGTCTTCGCCTCCGGCGGTGCCGGCAAGGTCTTCAAGACCACCTCCAACGCCCACACCCTCACCGGTGACGGCATGGGCATCGCCTTCCGCCGTGGCATCCCCCTGGAAGACATGGAGTTCTTCCAGTTCCACCCGACCGGTCTGGCCGGCCTGGGCATCCTGCTCTCCGAGGCCGCCCGCGGCGAGGGCGCGATCCTGCGCAACTCCGAGGGTGAGCGCTTCATGGAGCGCTACGCCCCCACCATCAAGGACCTCGCTCCGCGTGACATCGTGGCCCGTTCGATGGCCAACGAGGTCCGTGAGGGCCGCGGCTGCGGCCCGAACAAGGACTACGTCCTTCTGGACCTGACGCACTTGGAGCCGGCGCACATTGACGCCAAGCTTCCGGACATCACCGAGTTCGCCCGCACCTACCTGGGTGTGGAGCCGTACACGGAGCCGGTGCCGGTGTTCCCGACGGCGCACTACGCCATGGGCGGCATCCCCACCAACATCGCGACCGAGGTCCTCCAGGACAACGACACGGTGATCCCCGGTCTGTTCGCCGCCGGCGAGGTGGCCTGCGTGTCCGTGCACGGCTCCAACCGTCTGGGCACCAACTCCCTGCTGGACATCAACGTCTTTGGCAAGCGCGCCGGCATCTCCGCCGCCGAGTACGCCCTGGGCGCCGACTACGTCGAGCTGCCCGAGGACCCGGAGGGCTACACCACTGCCCTGCTGGACCACGTCCGCACCTCCGACGGCGGCGAGAAGGTTGCTGCCATCCGCAAGGAGCTGCAGGACACCATGGATGCCAACATGCAGGTGTTCCGCACGGCGGATTCCCTCAACCAGGTGCTGGCCGACATCGCCGGCTTCGAGGAGCGCTACACGCGCATCACTGTCCAGGACAAGGGCAAGCGTTTCAACCTGGACCTGCTGGAGGCCGTTGAACTCGGCTTCCTGCTGGAACTGGCCAAGGTCATGACCGTTGCCGCTCTGCACCGTGAGGAATCCCGTGGCGGCCACTACCGCGAAGACTTCCCGGACCGCGACGACGAGAAGTTCATGAAGCACTCCATGGCCTACAAGGATGACGCGGTGACCGCGGCAGGGTCCGAAGAGAACGTTGCCGGCATCCGTCTGGGCACCAAGCCCGTTGTCTTTACGCGCTACGAGCCGATGGTGAGGAAGTACTAATGAGTTCCGTCGAAACTGCAGAGACCGCTCCGGAGCCGGCGTCCAAGATTGAGCTGCCCGCCCACCTCGGTGGCGGCGGGGGCGAAATCCCCACGTTCGACATCACGCTGCGTGTGCGCCGCTACAACCCGGAGGTTTCCGAGGAGGTCAGCTGGGAGGACTACCAGCTGACCATGTACGGCACGGACCGCGTGCTCGATGCCCTGCACAAGATCAAGTGGGACCACGATGGCTCGCTGTCGTTCCGCCGCTCCTGCGCCCACGGCGTCTGCGGCTCCGATGCCATGCGCATCAACGGCCGCAACCGCCTGGCGTGCAAGACGCTGCTGAAGGACCTGGACACGAAGAAGCCGATCACCGTCGAGCCCATCAAGGGTCTGCCGGTCGAGAAGGACCTCATCGTGGACATGGAGCCGTTCTTCCAGTCCTACCGCGAGATCATGCCGTTCCTGATCAACAAGGGCCACGAGCCCACCAAGGAACGCCTGCAGTCCGCCGAGCAGCGCGAACGCTTCGATGACACCACCAAGTGCATCCTCTGCGCCGCGTGCACGTCCTCCTGCCCGGTGTTCTGGACGGATGGCCAGTACTTCGGCCCGGCCGCCATCGTGAACGCCCACCGCTTCATCTTCGATTCCCGTGATGATGCCGGCGACATGCGTCTGGAGATCCTCAACGACAAGGAAGGCGTCTGGCGCTGCCGGACCACCTTCAACTGCTCCGAAGCATGCCCCCGCGGCATCCAGGTGACGCAGGCGATCGCCGAGGTCAAGCAGGCCATCCTCAGCCGCCGCATCTAACGCAGAATCTGTGCGACAGAAGACGCTCTCAAACTTCGGTTTGGGAGCGTTTTTTGTTGCACAGATGAAGACGACGACGGGGCGTCGGTGGGCCCCCCGCCGTCGTCGGCCCCCAACAACTGTGCGACAGTAGACGCTGCCAAACCGCGTTTTAGGAGCGTCAGCTGTCGCACAGATGAAGAGGACGACGGCCGGTCCTGTGTAGGCGCGCCTCGCGGGCGGGCGCGGCGGGATCCCGCCCAGCGGGCGGAGAGACGCTCCCGGCCGTGTCTAAGCGCCGGCAGGGCCCGCCGTCGTCGGCCCCCAACAACTGTGCGACAGTAGACGCTGCCAAACCGCGTCTTAGGAGCGTCAGCTGTCGCACAGATGAAGAGGACGACGGCGGCTCAGCGGGGCAGGGAGCGGGCGCGGCCGGGGCGGACGGCGCCCCGGCGCCGGGCGGCGTCGTCGGCCTCCCCCACAGCGGCCCAGGCCGCCGAGGCCAGATAGACCTGGCTGACAAAGTTGAACCAGATCAGCAGCCCAATGACCACCGCGAAGGGCGCCAGCAGCGGATTGGCACCGGCCCGCGCCAGCAGGAAACCGCTCAGCAGCTGCAGGATGGTGGCCGCCACCGCCGCCATCACCGAGGACTGCCAGAACCGCTTCCGCGCCAGTTTGATGCGCGCCGCCAGCCGGAAGAGGATGGCCACGGTCGCCCAGTTCAACCCTGTGGCCAGCACAAATCCGATGGCGAACCCCAGCGGGTTGACCAGGTAGCCCTCCAGCCCCAGCGCATCGGTGACGGTCGCCAGGGCGGTGCCGAAGACCACCGTGGCGGCGGAGCTGAGCAGCAGCGCGATGCCCAGCAGCACCAGCGTTCCCAGGTCGATCAGCTTGGCCAGGATGGGATTGAGCATCAGCGGCCCCAGCATCAGCATGGCCCGCAGCCCCTCCCGCACGGAGCCGATCCAGCCCAGCGAGGTCACCACCGCCACTGCCAGCGAGATGGCGGCGGTCCAGCCCAGCCCCACAGGGTTGAGCAAACTGGCCGGATCCACCAGTCCCTCGCTGCCGTCGATCCGCAGGAGTCCCGGGACGGCGGTGGCCACGTTGGCGATGACGGCGTCCAGCAGCAGCGGATTCGATTTGAGTGCCAGAGCGGCAATGGAAAAGCCTGTGGTGAGCAGACCGGAGATGGAGAAGAACATCGCCACGCCGATGCCGGAGGCCAGCAGCGATCCGAGGCGGCGGTTGTAGTGGTTCAGCGCGCGCACCGGCGCCAGCGTGTTGAGCCGGGCCATCGTGAACGCCAGCCACGCCGTGGAGGTGGCCACCCTGCCCCCGCCGGTGCGGCGGACGCGGCCATAGTCCCGCTGCCGTGCCAGCACCTCGCGGCGCAGCCCAGCCCGGTCAGTCGGTGCCGGTGGTGTCCCGGGCGTCGGTTGCGCCCCCAAATTCAAGCTCTTCCTTTAGCTGCCACACTCCAGAACTATCATGCTCGTACAGCCCCATGCTCGAGACGGTGAACTCGGCGCGGAAGTCCTTAAGCTTTTCCTGGGCCTCGTCCATGCCCTCTTCGCTGATGTCGTGGGCCACGGTGATGTGCGGGTGGTAGTCAAAGGGGAGGTCGCGGGCCAGCGGGCCAGCCTGGAGTTTCCCATGGAGGTCCACGCAGTCCTGGTAGCCGTCCTCGACCTTCAGGTACACCACCGGGGAGACCGGGCGGAAGGACTCGGTGCCGCGCAGGGTCACGGTGAAGGGGCACTGTGTGCGGGCCACCTCGCGCACATGCGCCGTGGTGTCCGCCCAGCCCAGGGCCGGGGTGGTGGTGACAAGGGTGATGTGCGCCGGAATGACGGCGGCCATGGCATCGCCGAAGGACAGCCGCCAACCGGTGATTTCACTGGCCAGCGGCTCCTCCAAAGCCACCACGACACCTACGCACACCTCAGCGACGTCGTCGCTGGGGTGCCCGTGTGCTTCGGTGGTGTCGGCGCACATGGTCTTTAGCGGCTGCCCAGACGGGGCAGGAAGCCCATCTTGGAGTAGACGGCGTCCATGGTCACGGAGGCGATGGCCCGGGCCCTGTCGGCGCCGAGGGCCAGCAGGCGGTCCAGCTCGGCCGGATCCGCCATCAGCTCGGCGGTGCGGTCCCGCAGCGGCGTCACGAAGTCCACCATCACTTCGGCTAGGTCAACCTTGAGGTGCCCGTACATCTTGCCCTCGTAGTCCGCCTCCAGCTCGGCGATGCTGCGGCCGGTGAGCGTGGAGAAGATGGTCAGCAGGTTCGACACCCCGGGCTTTTCCTCGGCATCGAAGCGGATCTCGGTGCCGGCGTCGGTCACGGCCGACTTGATCCGCTTGGCGGCGATCTTGGGATCCTCCAGCAGCTGGATGATGCCGTTGGGCGACTCCCCCGTCTTGGACATCTTCGCCGTCGGATTCTGCAGATCGTAGATCTTGGCCGTTTCCTTCAGGATGGTGGCATCGGGCACCGTGAAGGTCTCCCCGAAGCGGGTGTTGAAGCGGTGGGCCAGCGTGCGGGTCAGCTCCAGGTGCTGGCGCTGGTCCTCCCCCACCGGGACCAGATCGGCCTGGTAGAGCAGGATGTCCGCGGCCATCAGCGTCGGGTAGGCGAACAGGCCCAGGGTGGCGGCGTCGGAGCCGGCCTTGGCCGTCTTGTCCTTGAACTGCGTCATCCGGGAGGCCTCGCCAAAGCCGGTGATGCAGTTCAGCGCCCAGGCCAGCTCCGCGTGCTCGGGCACGTGGGACTGGACGAAGAAGATGGACTTCTCCGGGTCGATGCCGGCGGCAATGTACTGGGCCGCGACGGTCCGGGTGCGGGTCGCCAGCGTGGCCGGGTCAAAGTCCACCGTGACGGCGTGCAGGTCCGGAATGAAGAAGACGGCGTCGTAGGCCTCCTGCATGTCCACCCACTGCCGGACCGCACCGATGTAGTTTCCCAGGTGCAGGGAATCGGCGGTGGGCTTGGCTCCGGAGAGGATCCGTTGGCGTGCGGCAGTCATGAATGGTGTGCTTTCGCTAAAAAGGTGGTCTGGAGGAGGTTACTTGGCCGGGGACAGCTGGTAGTCCACCACAAGAGGCGCGTGGTCGGAGAAGCGGGTGTCCCAGGTTTCGGCGCGGTCGACGACGGCGGTGACGGCCGCATCGGCCAGGGCCGGGTTGGCCATGTGGTAGTCGATGCGCCAACCGGTGTTGTTGTCGAACGCCTGCCCACGCCAGGACCACCAGGTGTAGGGCCCCTCGACCTCGCCGGCCAGCTGGCGGGCGACATCCTTGTAGCCGACCTCGTCGCCGAAGAAGCGGTCGAAGTAGGCGCGCTCCTCGGGCAGGAAGCCGGCACGCTTGACGTTGCCCTTCCAGTTCTTGATGTCCAGCGTGGTGTGGCCGACGTTGAGGTCGCCCACCACCAGGGCATAGTCGCTCGCCGCGGCCATGGCCGGCAGGCGGGTGATCATCGTGTCCAGGAAGCGGTACTTGTCCACCTGCTTGGGGGTGTCCACCTCGCCGGAGTGCACATAGGCGCTGACCACGGTGAGGACCTTGGCCTCGCCGTCGCCGTTTTTCACAGCGTAATCGGCCTCGACCCAGCGGCCGGAGGTGGCGAAGTAGTCCTCGCCGATGCCCACGCGGGTGGCGGTGGGCTCCAAACGGTCCTTGCGGGTGGCGATGGCGACACCGGCGCGGCCCTTGGCCTCGGCCTCGGCGTGCAGGATGTGCCACTCGTCGCCGAGGAACTCGTGCACTATCGCATCGGGTGCGCGCACCTCCTGCAGGCACAGGATGTCCACATCGCGCGCCGCAAGCCACTCGGCCATGCCGCGCTTGTAGGCGGCTCGAATGCCGTTGACGTTGACGGATGCAATCCGCAAATGACCGTTCTGGGTAGCCATGCTCACCTGTTCCACATTACCGTGCCGCGGAGGGCCGCAAGGGGCCGCCGGGCCGGGGCCGACTCAAATTGCCGGCGCCGCTGCTGCGCCGCCCGGCTGGGAAGACGCGCTAGTCGACGACGACGCCGGTGATGGTCTCGCCGTCGTCGTTCCGGCCGCCGTCCTTGCCAGGGGCCTTGGTCTGCCCGTCTGCCTGCTGGCCGGAGGCGGGCGCGCCGTCCTTCTTGATCATGCCGCGGCCGTTGGAGGCGGTGATCTGGATGGTGTCCAGGGCACGGGCGACGACGGCGGCGTCCTTGCCCAGGTTGTCGGTGATGACGCCGGCCTGGACCTGGATGATCTTGAAGCTGTGGTCCAGTTTCAGATCGCGCACGCCGTCGCTGCCATCGTTGACCAGCCGGGTGCCGGCACCGTTCGGGGCCGCGGCACTGGTGGCCTGGGCCATCTGCGCCTGGGCGAGGCGGACCTGCTCGGCACCGAAACGGGCGGCCTTGTGCACGCCGATGTAGACGATGGTGGACAGCAGCAGCCAGCCCAGCGCGATCACGGCGATGAACCAGCCGAGGACGCTGTTGTTGTTGGCGGCGAAGACCAGAGCCACGAGGAAGACGGCGGCCAGCACCACCGTGCCCAGCCCGGTGAATTTCGCGGGGCGGGAGGTGCTGGGGGTTCCTGATCCAAGAGAAGTCATGCGCCCATTCTCTCAAATGCAGGCCCGCCCGCAACGCGCTTCCACCCGGAGCGAACGAAACCGTACCCGCCGGCTGTCAGCGCAGGAACAACTTCCGCAGCCGGGCCGTGGTCAGCACCAGCCCCAGCACAATCATCACCAGGTAGTACGCCAAATGGCCCAGCATGCCCAGCCCGACGGCGCCCACGCTGAGCTGGCGCAGCAGTTCCACCCCGTGCCACAGCGGCATCGCCTGGATCAGCCATTGGATGGGCTCCGGGTAGACGCTGAGCGGGTAGAACGTGGCGGAGAACAGGAACATCGGCAGCATCACGAAGTTGATCCAGTCCATCTGCTGGAACGTCTTCATGAACGACGTGATGGCCATGCCAAAGCTGGCGAAACCGAAGGCGATCACCACCGAGACGGGGATCATCAGCAGCGCCCACGGCGTGGTCACCAGGCCCATCAACCCCATGACTGCGGTGAATCCCGTGGCGTAGAGCAGCCCCCGCAGCAGTGCCAGGAAGATCTCGCCCAGGGCCACATCCAGCGGCCCCAGCGAGGTGTAGAGCATGCCCTGGTACAGCTTGGCGAAGTTCATCTTGAAGAACACGTTCCACGTGGAGTCGTACACGGCCCCGTTCATGGCCGACGTCGCCAGCAGCGCAGGGGCGATGTAGGCCGCGTAGCTGATGGGCGATCCGTCGGGGCCCGTCACGGTGCCCACCAGCGCGCCCAGTCCAATGCCCATGGAGAGCAGGAACAGCACCGGCTCAAAGAAGCCGCTGAGCATCACCAGCCAATTGGAGCTCTTGGTGGCCATCAGCCCACGGGAGATCACGGCGCGGGCATTGCCCGAGTACAGCCCGGCCAGTGGCCGCACTGCACCGCGCCCAACCGCCGTGTCGGATCCTTGGCTCTGCACGGTGCTCATGCGCCCATCCTCCGGGTGAAGATCCGCCGGGACAGCACGGCGCCGGCCACCGCCGTCGCCAGCATGTACAGCACGTGCACGGCGCCGAGCCAGGCGGGTTCCGCATAGCCGTAGCTGAGCACGCGGCCCAGTTCCGTGGCATGCCACAGCGGGGACAGCCAGCCGATCCATTGCAGGAACCAGGGCAGCGTGGCCAGCGGGAAGAAGGTGCCGGAGAACAGGAACAACGGCGTCACGATGAAGCGCTGGACGGCGGCAAACTGCCCGCTGTCCTTGGTCAGGGTTGAGACATAGGCCATCAACGGCAGGCCGAAGGACAGGGCGCACAGCGTCGCGGTGAAAATGCTCACCCAGGCCCACGGTCCCGGTGCCGCGCCAAAGAGCACCACGATGGCGAAGTAGATGGCCGTGGGCACCAGGATCCGGATGGTGACGCCGATGATGTGGCCTTGCGCAATCTGGGCCGGCGCCAGCGGTGAGGCATGCGGGCCGAAGAACGTCCGGCGCCATTTGAAGCCGTCCATGATGGGGAACATGAACTCACCGGTGGCGGACATCATCGCGGCCGAGGCCACCAGCGCCGGGGCCAGGAACGTCAGGTAGTCAACCCCGCCAAAGGCGCCGGCACCGTTGGCGTCGATCAGGGCCGCCAGCCCCACGCCCATGGCGAAGAGGTAGGCCAGCGGCGTGCCCACGGAGTACATGAGCACGCTGGCCGCATAGGTGCGCATCACCCGCAGCGTGTGCTCGGCGAAGTACCAGGAGCCCAGGCGCCGGGCCTTGGCCGCCGACTGGGCAGGTGTCAGAGGGACTGGAGCGCTAGTCAATGAGGCTCCTTCCGGTCAGGCGCAGGAAGACATCCTCCAGCGAGGAGCGCCGGATCAGCGAGGTCAGCGGCGACAGCCCGCGGGCGGCCACCTCCTCCAGGGCGCGTTCGCCGTCGTCGGTGTAGATCAGCACGCGGTCCGGCAGGGTCTCGGTCCGCTCGCCGATCCCGGCCAGCTCCGCGGCCACCGTGGCATTGCGTTCGGAGCCGAAGCGGACCTCCAGCACCTCGCGGGTGGAGTACTGGCGGATCAGGGCGGCCGGGGATCCCTCGGCCATGATCCTGCCCTTGTCCACGACGACGATCCTGTCGCAGAGCTGCTCGGCCTCGTCCATGTAGTGCGTGGTGAGGACCAGCGTGGTGCCGGCCTCCTTCAGCCGGAACAGCCTGTCCCACAGGATGTGCCGGGCCTGCGGATCCAGCCCGGTGGTGGGCTCGTCCAGCAGGAGGATCTTGGGATCGTTCACCAGCGAGCGGGCAATGGTGAGCCGCCGCTTCATGCCGCCGGAGAGATCGTCCACCTTGGCGCCGGCCTTCTCACTCAGCTGGGCAAACTCCAGCAACTCATCCGCCTTGGGCTTGAGGTAGCTCAACGGCAGGCCAAAGTAGCGGCCGTAGACAATCAAGTTGTCCCGGACCTTCAGTTCCTCATCCAGATTGTCCTGCTGCGGCACCACGCCCAAGTGGGAGCGGACCTCCGGCCCGTACTTTTCCGGGTCCAGCCCCATGATGCTCAGCGTGCCGCCGGAGCGCTGGGACACGCCGCCGATCATGCGCATGGTGGTGGATTTCCCGGCGCCGTTGGGGCCAAGCAGGCCAAAGGACTCCCCCGCCGGGATGTCGAAGGAGATGTTGTCGACGGCGGTGAAGTCCCCGTATTTCTTGGTCAGGTTGTGGGCCGAGATGACATAGGGAGAGGCTGCGGATCCGCGGGTTTGGATGGACACCCGGACAAGGCTAGTACAAGCCTTCGAATCCCATAAGGGGTTTCCCCAAACGAGTTGCGGCTTCATCTGTGCGACAGCAAACGCTGCTCTGGAGTTCCAGAGCAGCGTTTGCTGTCGCACAGATGGGCGGGGCTATTTCGTGTGGTCCGCGCGGAGCACTTCCAGCCGGGCACGGTATTCGGTTTCATCGATCTCGCCGCGGGCGTAGCGCTCCCGCAGCACCGATTCTGCGCCCTGGTTCTGGTGCCACATATTGTGGCGCCGCCAATTGCGCCGTCCGAAGAAGATGAACAGGCCGATGACGATGAGCCAGAACAGCGGGAACAGCAGGAACCAGGGTCCGCCCCAGCCATAGCCCATGGGTCCGTGGGCCAGCGCCTGCGCGGTGCCGGCGCCCAGGGCGGTGATGGTGGTCAACATGGTCGTATCCCTAACTTTCGAGGTGGGCCGGCTTTCGGCCACATCTCCAGTAAAGGGTTCGACGACGGCGGGCGCGTCCGCCTCCGGGAGTCACTTTCCCGCCCGCGGATACTCCCCCGGGATGCCGCCCCGACACCCTCCCGGGCGCCGCCCCGGTGTGCCCCGGGCACCGAGGTGCACCGTGGGCTCAGGGGTTCCAGCGCGGGCGCACCAGACCGGATTCATAGGCCAGCACCACCAGCTGGGCCCTGTCCCGCACTGGGCTGCTGTGGAGATTTCGGACAGCGGGACCCCATGAAATGATGGGGACCACCGGAATGAGGAATGACCAGAATGTCATCAACACGACCCAGGTTCAGCCAGGAATTCAAGGATGAACTGTGCCGCGAAGTCATCGATTCGTCCAAGCCCATCAAGGCCGTCGCCACCGCATACGGTGTCGGCGCCGAGACGCTGCGCAGCTGGCTGAAGAAGTACCAGCAGGCGCACGGGGACACCGGGACGGAGCCGGAGCTGACCGTGTCCGAACGTGCCCGGCTCAAGGAGTTGGAACGTGAGAACCAGGAACTGAAGGCGGAGGCCGCGTTCCTAAAAAAAGCGGCCGCATACTTCGCACGGGAGCCACGGTAGTGGCGAAGTATGAATTCATCGACTCCTACGCTGCCGCCCCGAAGGCGCCGGCGGTGCTGATGATGTGCCGGTGGCTGGAGGTCTCCCGCTCCGGGTTCTACCACTGGCGCTCCCGCGCGGTCTCGGCCACCGCGGCCCGCAGGGCGGCGCTGGCGGTCCGGGTGCAGCATTTCTTCAAGGAATCGGACGGGACCTACGGGTACCGCCGGATCCACGCGGACCTGGCCGGCGGGGGCGTCGAATGCTCCCCGGAACTGGTGCGCCAGATCATGCGCCAGGAGGGGCTGGTGCCGTGCCAGCCACGGCCCTTCAGAACCACCACCGTCGCGGATGCCGACGCGGCCGCGGCGATGCCGGACCTGGTGAGGCGGGACTTCACCGCGGACCGCCCGGGCATCAAGTTCGTCGGCGACATCACGTACATCCACACGTGGCAGGGGTTCATCTACCTGGCCACGGTCATCGACTGCTATTCGAAGAAGGTCGCCGGCTGGGCGATCGAGGACCACATGCGCTCCGAACTCGTGGAACGGGCCCTGTCCAATGCCGCCGCGACGACCAGGATCGAGCCGGACGCGATTTGGCATTCGGACCGCGGAAGCGTGTACACCTCGGCGTCCTTCCGTGCGGTGGTCACCGGGCTGGGGATGCGGTCGTCCATGGGGAGGACCGGTGTCTGCTGGGACAACAGCCAGGCCGAGACCTTCTTCTCGGCCCTGAAAAACGAACGCGTGTACCGCACGACGTACGCCACGAAGGACCGGGCACGCAGGGACGTCATCCGCTACATCGAGGGGTTCTACAACAGCCGCAGACGCCATTCGGCCCTCGGTTACCGACGCCCGAATGAGGTCCACTATAGTTACCAGCAGCCGGCCACGGCAGCGTAGAAAAACCACTAATCCGCTGTCCGAAAACTCCTAAGCAGCCCACACGGCCAGCTTGGTCATGATCCGGCTGACATGGGTCTTGGCCGTCAGCGGGGTGATGAACAGGCGGCCAGCGATCTCGGCATTGTTCAATCCCTCCCCCACCAGCGCCAGGACCTCGCGCTCGCGGCCGGTGATTTCCGCCAGCCCGGGCGGTGGGGCCCCCTCCGTGGAGGGTCGCATGCTGGCCACGGCCATGGCGGCCATCATCCTGCGGGTCACGGAGGGGCTGAGGAGGGCATCGCCGTCGTGCACCACCCGGATGGCACGGATCAGCTCGGCCGGCTCGGTGTCCTTGACCAGGAACCCCGAGGCGCCGGCACGGACCGCAGCCAAGATGTACTCGTCCAGCTCAAAGGTGGTCAGGATGATGATCCGGGTGCCGGCCAGCGCCGGGTCGGCCAGAATGGCGGTGGTGGCCTCCAGCCCGTCGCCGCCGGGCATCCGGATGTCCATCAGCACGACGTCGGGACGTTCGGAGGCGGCCAGGGCCACCGCCTCCCGCCCGGTGCCGCATTCGCCCACCACCTCCATGTCCTCCTCGGCGGCCAGCAGCGCCCGAAAGCCCGCGCGGATGAGCGTCTGGTCGTCCACCAGCAAAATCCTGATCATGCCGATCCTCCCTGGGTTCCGGGTGTTTCCGCTGGCGTGCCGCCGCTTGTGCCGCCTGCGGCGGGGATGTGCAGCCGCACGCGGGTGCCTGGTTCCAGCGGGATCAATTCAAGGCTGCCGCCGGCACCAGCGGCCCGCTCGCGCATGCCGCGCAGCCCGTTGCCCTCCGCCGAGCCACCCAGCCCAGCGCCGTCGTCGTCGATGTCCACGCGCAGCCCCTGGGCCGTGGCGACCAGCCGAACGCGCACATGGGCCGCGTCCGCATGGCGCACGGCATTGGTCAGCGCCTCCTGCACCACCCGGTACACCGCAGCCTCCTGCGCCTCGGTCAAGGGGCCCGGCGTGCCCGTCCGCTCCAGGGTCGCTTCCATGCCTCCGCGCCGGGCCTCGGCCACCAGGGCCGGCAGCCGTTCCAGCCGCAGCGACGGCGTCAGCGGCGCCTCCTCGCGGAGCACACCCACCAGCTGGCGCACCTCTTCAAGGGAATCCTTGCTGGCCGCCTTGATGGCCTCCAGCGCCGGCTTCAGGGCCGAGGGGTCGCGTTCGGCCAGATGCAGGGCCACCGAGGCCTGCACATTGATGGATGACAGCGAATGGGCGACGACGTCGTGGATGTCGCGGGCCAGCGCCAGACGGTACTCGTCCCGGGAACGCTGTTCCTGTTCCAGCCGGCGGCGGCGGACCTCCGCCATGCGCTCCCGGCGCGCCCGAAGGCCCTCGCCAATCAGAACCAGCACCACCAGCCAGGCGGTGACGGCTGCTGCCCGGACTGTTGCCGTCTCGCTCCCCGCCACGATCCCGGCAGCCGCGACCACCACCACCACGGCACCGGCGGACGCCCAGGTGAAGGCACGGCGCCCGGCGGCGGAGGCAAAGATGATGGCAAACCCGAGGGCAAGCACCACTGGACCCCAGGGGTAGCCGCGGGCAAAGTACAGCCCCGCCACGGCGAAGGAGCCGGCCAGCATCACCTCCGGCGCACGGCGGCGCAGCAGCAGCAGCGCCGGACCGGACAGCAGCAGGGCATAGGCCAGCAGGTCCAGGTCGCGGGCATCGGGCTGGCGGGCGGCGGCAAACCGCGTGCCGACCAGGGCGATGGCGGCCACCAGAACCGCCACGAGGTAGGTGGGTGGGCCGTGCCGCGGACGTCTCATGGACGCCAGCGTAACCCTCCCGCCGTCGTCGCGCGTCCCCCGCCCAGCGCAGCCGCGCCTACTCCCCGGGGAGTACAAACATCTGTGCAACAGATAACGCCCATCTGGAGCTCCAGAAGGGCGTTATCTGTCACACAGTTGGGCTGGCTAGAGGCCGGCGGCCCGTTCGGCGGATTCGACGACGTTGGCCAGCAGCATGGCGCGGGTCATCGGACCCACACCACCGGGGTTGGGCGAGATCCAGCTGGCAACCTCTGCCGCGGCGGGCTCCACGTCACCGGTGACCACGGCCTTGCCGTTGCCATCGTCAACGCGGGAGACGCCGACGTCGAGCACGATCGCGCCCGGCTTCAGCTCGGCCGCCTTGATCATGTGCGCCTGTCCGGCCGCAGCGATCACGACGTCGGCCTGGCGCAGTTCCGCCGCCAGGTCCTTGGTGCCCGTGTGGGCCAGGACCACCGTGGCGTTGATGTCGCGGCGGGTCAGCAGCAGCCCGATGGGGCGGCCGATGGTCACCCCACGGCCCACCACCAGGACGCGCTTGCCGGCCAGGGTGATCCCATGGCGTTCCAGCAGCACGACACAGCCCTTGGGCGTGCACGGCAGCGGGGACGTCATCGGCTTGTTGACGTTGGCCACCAGGCGGCCCAGGTTCATCGGGTGCAGACCGTCGGCGTCCTTGTCCGGGTCCATGGCTTCAAGCACCACGTCCTGGTCAATGTGCGCCGGCAGCGGCAGCTGGACGATGTAGCCAGTGCATTCCGGGTTCGCGTTGAGCTCGGCGATGACCGCCAGGAGTTCATCCTGGGTGGTGGTCTCGGGCAGGTCGCGGCGGATGGACGTGATGCCCACCTCGGCGCAGTCCTTGTGCTTGCCGCCGACGTACCACTTGGAACCGGGGTCCTCCCCCACCAGAATGGTCCCCAGGCCCGGGGTCACGCCGCGGGTGGCCAGAACGGCCACCCGCTCCTTGAGCTCGGCCTTGATGGCAGCGGCTGTGGCCTTGCCGTCGAGGATCTGCGCAGTTGCTGCTTCAGACATGCTGTTTACCACTGCTCCTGGCCGGGGTACAGCGGGAAGTCGTTGGCCAGCGTGTCCACGCGGGCACGCAGGGCCTCGACGTCGACGGCGGAGCCTGCCTTCAGCGCGGTGGCGATGATCTCGGCAACCTCGGTGAACTCCGCGGCACCAAAGCCACGGGTGGCCAGGGCCGGGGTGCCGATGCGCAGGCCGGAGGTGACCATCGGCGGGCGCGGGTCGAACGGCACGGCGTTGCGGTTGACGGTGATGCCCACGGAGTGCAGGAGGTCCTCGGCCTGCTGGCCGTCCAGTGCGGAGTTGCGCAGGTCAACGAGCACCAGGTGCACATCGGTGCCACCGGTCAGCACGGACACGCCGGCCTCGGCAACATCGGCGGCGTTCAGACGCTCGGCAATGATCTTGGCACCTTCCAGGACGCGCTCCTGGCGCTCCTTGAACTCCTCGGAACCGGCAACCTTGAAGGCCACGGCCTTGGCGGCGATGACGTGCATGAGCGGGCCGCCCTGCTGTCCCGGGAACACGGCGGAGTTGAGCTTCTTGGCCCACTCCTGCTTGGCCAGGATCACACCGGAGCGCGGGCCGGCCAGCGTCTTGTGCACGGTGGAGGTGACGACGTCGGAGTACGGCACCGGGGAGGGGTGCAGGCCTGCGGCAACCAGACCGGCGAAGTGTGCCATGTCCGTCCAGAGCAGGGCGCCCACCTCATCGGCGATGGAGCGGAAGGCGGCGAAGTCCAGGTGGCGCGGGTAGGCGGACCAGCCGGCGATGATGACCTGGGGCTTCTCGGCGATGGCCTGCTCGCGCAGCTTGTCCATGTCGATGCGGAAGTTGTCTTCCTCGACCTGGTAGGCGGCAACGTTGTACAGCTTGCCGGAGAAGTTCAGCTTCATGCCGTGGGTCAGGTGGCCACCGTGGGCCAGCGACAGACCCAGGATCTTGTCCCCGGGGGTGATCATGGCGGCGAGCGCTGCGGCGTTGGCCTGGGCGCCGGAGTGCGGCTGGACGTTGGCGTACTCGGCGCCGAAGAGGGCCTTGACCCGCTCGATCGCCAGGTTCTCGGCAACGTCAACGTATTCGCAGCCGCCGTAGTAGCGGCGGCCCGGGTAGCCCTCGGCGTACTTGTTGGTCAGCACGGAGCCCTGGGCCTCGAGGACTGCGCGCGGGGCGAAGTTCTCCGAGGCGATCATTTCGAGGGTGCCACGCTGGCGGCCGAGCTCGTCGCGCAGGACGGCGGCAATTTCCGGATCCAGCTCTGCGAGCGGAAGATTGGTCACAGTTTGGGTGGGGTTAGCAGACACTACAGACTCCTGGATGGGGTTTTGAAACTACTACTGGTCAGGTTATCCGGTGGACCGCTGCCCTTCACAGCGCGCGACAGCACACCGTAATGGAAGGCTCCATCAGCTTTAACATGACCCTCGGCCCAGGCGTACGATCCGTGGTCTTCTCCAGTGCTGCTCCCCGGTGGTGTCCCACCTAACGCCAGTTGCAACGGCTTCAATTCTAATGCATGCTCCAGGACGGCCTCCCCCGAGGCCCGGACCAGGCCGGGACCAGGCCCGGACGAGGCCGCCCACACGGGCGCGGGCGGAGCGGGGATGGCCCCGGCACCGGTAACGTTGGAGTGGTGAGTGAAAACGCAGCTGTCGAAGCCCCCACCGGATATGTCCTGACCCTCTCCTGCGCGGATACGCCCGGCATTGTCCATGCCGTGTCCGGTTCGCTGCTTGAGGCTGGTTGCAACATCACCGATTCCCAGCAGTACGGGAATTCCGATACGGGCACCTTTTTCATGCGCGTCGCCGTGGATACGACGACGTCGTTCACTCGCCTGCGCGAGCACCTCGAGCCGGTGGCCGCTTCCTTTGGGCTGAAGTGGCAGCTGCACCGGGCCGGTGCGCCGGTGCGCACCCTGATCCTCGCGTCCAAGGCGGCACACTGCCTTAACGATCTGCTCTTCCTGCAGCGCTCGGGCACGCTCCCCATCGAGATCCCCGCCATTGTCTCCAACCACAAGGACCTGGCGGATCTGGCCGCGTTCTACGGCATCCCCTTCTACTACATCCCCGTCACCCCCGGTACGAAGCAGGAGGCCGAGGACGCCCTGCGCGAGCTCATTGAGGAGCACGACGTCGAGCTGGTGGTGCTGGCCCGCTACATGCAGGTCCTCTCGGACTCCCTGTGCACGGATCTGACCGGCAAGGCCATCAACATCCACCACTCCTTCCTGCCCTCCTTCAAGGGCGCCAAGCCCTACCACCAGGCACATGCCCGCGGCGTGAAGATCATTGGTGCCACGGCGCACTACGTGACGGCGGCGCTGGATGAGGGGCCGATCATCGAGCAGGAAGTGATCCGCGTGGACCACGGCCACTCCACCGAGCAGTTCGTGGCGATGGGCCGCGACGTCGAGGCCCGCACCTTGGCCCAGGCCGTGCAGTGGCATGCCGAGCACCGGGTGCTGCTGGACGGCACGCGCACGGTCGTCTTCAAGTAGCACGTCCGCGGGCAAACGCCACGCGCTGACCGGAGCGCGGGCCGGCGCTAGGATCGGTCCATGAGCCTGCAGATCCCCTTTGGGGGCAAAACCCCCGCCGTGTCCCCGTCCACCTTCGTCGCGCCCAACGCCACCCTGATTGGCGATGTGGTCCTTGGCGGGGACTCCAGCGCGTTCTACGGCGTGGTGGTGCGCGGGGACACCGCTGCCATCCGCGTCGGCGCCGGGTCCAACCTCCAGGACAACGTGGTGCTCCATGCGGACCCCGGCTTCCCCACCACCATCGGCAACGGCGTCAGCGTTGGGCACGGCGCCGTCGTCCACGGCTGCACCGTGGAGGACGACTGCCTCATTGGCATGGGCGCCACGGTGATGAACGGTGCCGTCATCGGCGCCGGCTCCCTGGTGGCCGGAGGCGCCGTGGTGCTGGAGGGCATGGTGGTGCCGCCGGGCTCGCTGGTGGCCGGAGTTCCGGCCAAGGTCCGCCGGGAGCTCTCTTCCGAAGAGATCGACGGCGTTCGCGCCAACGCCTTCCGGTACGTCGCCCTGGCCGCCGCGCACCGGGAAATCCACGCCGGCTAAGCCTCCCGAGGCGGGGTGGACGCCCCTAGAAGCGGATGGCGTCGATCACCTTCACGCGGATGGCGA
Organism: Arthrobacter sp. 35W; assembly: GCF_000482545.1. Lineage (GTDB taxonomy): Bacteria > Actinomycetota > Actinomycetes > Actinomycetales > Micrococcaceae > Specibacter. Next base: position 127,692 of record NZ_KI519454.1, on the reverse strand, counting down.
CCAGCGCGGGGATGGCTCCGGCCAGCGCCCCCACCAGCACTGCCGCACCCATGCCCAGCAGCGCCGCCTCCAGCGGGAAGGCCGGATAGTCCGTCAGACCCGGAGCAATGTTTTCCTCGATGAAGGGATTCTTCACCACGGCAATGGCCACCATGACGCCCAGTGCGCCGGCCACGGTGGTGGCCACCACCGATTCCATCAGCACACCGGCAAAGATCCGCCCCGACGTCGCGCCGAAACTGCGCCGGATGCCGATCTCCCGTACCCGGTACCGCACCGTGACCATGGAGATGTTCAACAGCCCAATCGCCCCGAGCAGCAGCACCAAGACGGCAATCCCGCCGATGGCCAGTTGGACCTGGGCGAAGGGGTCGCCATAGGCAGCATAGTCACTGCGGTAAACCTCAACGCCCATGCCGGGCAGCGCGGCCTGCAGGTCTGCCATCATGGCCATCCTGAGCTCCTCGGCGTTTTCGGGCGGGACCCACAACTTGTACTGCACGGGCATGCCGCCGGCGGTGGCCAGCCCCGTGGTCCGTGCCCCTTCAGTAAGCATGTAGGCCATCGGCCCGGCCCCCGGGTACTGGTCCGCCACCACGCCGACCATCACTGTGGGGGTCGCCCAATCACCGCGGAAGCCAACCACGGGGTCGGTGGTGAGGTCCGGCCGTCCGGCCGCGTTGTAGAACGCCTCATTGACGACGACGGCGGGAGCCAACCGGCCGCCGTCGTCGCCGGCGAACCAGCCGCCCTGGGTGGTGTCGACCCGGTGGACGACACCATAGGCCGGATCCACCACGTTGATTTCCACATTCCGGACGCCGCCGGGGAACTGGAAGGCTCCGCTGGCCATGGCCACGCGGGTGGAATAGGTGATGCCGTACCGTGCCACCAGGGCATCGTAGGCAGCGTCCAGCCGGTCCGCGCCGCTGCCACCGCCGGGACCGATGATGCCCAGCGTTGCCTCGCGGCCGCCCTGGCGCTCGGAATTGGCCTGCATGGATTCGCGGGCCAACTGGCCCACCCCGACCACCGAGGCCAGGGCCGCCACCGAGACGGCCACCCCCACCAGGGCCAGCAGGATGCGGGTCTTGTGGATGCGCAGCTCGGACCAGGCCTCGACCAGTGCCGAGATGAAGCCGCTCATGCCCCCACCTGCGCCAGCTGCACCGCGGGGCCGAGGGCGCCCTCCTGCAGGGCATACTGGGTCCGCGCCCGCGATGCCACATTCGGATCATGGGTGATGGTCACCAACGCCGCCCCGGATTCCTCGGCAACCCCTTCCAGCAGTTCCATCACCGATTGGCCCGTTGCCACATCGAGGGCTCCCGTGGGTTCATCGGCCAGGATCAGCCGGGGCCGGCGCACCAGCGCCCGCGCAATGGCGACGCGCTGCTGCTCGCCGCCGGAGAGCATGTGCTGGGCGGTGCCGGCCCGGGAGGCCAGACCCACCCGGTCCAGCATGTCCATGGCCAGCTCATTGCGGCGCCAGAAGTCCCGGCCCTTGGCGTAGAGCAGCGGCATGGCCACATTCTCCAAGGCCGTGCGGCCCGGGAGCAGATTGAATTGTTGGAAGACGAAGCCCACGGTGGCACCTCGCAGCCGTGCCCTGGCGTTGGAGGACATCGAGCCCACCGGACGGCCAAAGAAGTCCAGGCTGCCGCTGGTGGGGACGTCGAGGAGCCCCAACAGATTGAGCAGCGTGGACTTGCCGCAGCCCGAGCGGCCGACAATCGCCAGGTGGTCCCCCGCGCTGATGCGCAGCGTCACGCCGCGCAGAATGTGCAATTCCTCGTCGTCGGCCAGCAGCACCGTCCGGGTCACATCGTGGAGGTCCACCAGTACCTGGGCCGCGCCGCCATCGTCCGGCTGACCGGGCCCTGTTGCTGTGTTCCTGTCCGCCATGTCGTTGTCCGCCATGCTCAACCGCCCATCCGGACCATGCCGCCGGACATGCCCGGCTGCTCCGGGGCGGGTGCGCCGGGGACGAATTCCAGCACGGATTCACCCGCTGCGAGCCCCTGGACCACCTCGACCTTGGCGCCGTCGTTCAAACCCAGGGTGACCTTGCGCTGCTCGGCTTCGCCACTGGCCGCCGGCACCCAAACGGTTCCCTCGGTGACGCTGCCCTTGACGGCCGTCAGTGGAACAGTGAGGACATCCCGCGCCTCGCCGGCGCTGACTGTCACGGTGGCGCCCAGCCCGGCGAACACCGCTGTCGTTGAGGGGACGCCGCAGCTCACGGTGCCGGTCACCGCTCCCCCGGCCCCGCCGTCGGACGGTGCACCCGGTCCTGCCGGGGCCGCCGGAACCGACAGCCCGCCCGCCGGTGTGCCGCCCGTGGAGGGAGCATTCCCGGTCTTGACGTCCAGGCAGGTGAAGGCACCCGGACCACCGGTGATGAAACCTGTGGCGGTGGTGGGACGGCCAAGCAACCGGTACTGCGCCGCCGCATCCAAAGGTGCGTTGATGGTGAAGGTGCCGGTGGCAATCGTGGCCGCGGCGTCGCCGATGCCCACCTGCTGGTTGGGCAGCAGCGGCAGCGTCGCCACTGTGCCATCCACAGGCGAGAGGACATTGGTATAGGTGTAGACCGGTGCGGCTGGCGCCTCCCCCGCCGACGGAGCCGACGGAGCCGCCGGGGCGGCCGGGGCGGCGTCGGGCACTTCCTCGGAACGGATCTGCAGCAGCTTGTCGCCGCGGGCTACCTTCTCGCCGGCCTCCACGAAGAAGTGCACCACCTTCCCGGCCGCCGTCGCCTTGGCCGTGGCGTCCGGGTCGGAGGACACCGTCCCCTTCAGCTCAACCGTGTTGACCACGGTGCCCAGGACCACCGGCACCTGCGGAGCGGCCACCGCCGCATGCGGGGCCAACTGCCCCGTCTCCTCTTTGAGTCCGTCGATGAAGGCCATCTTGACCAGCGCCACCGCAATCACCCCAAAAACCAACAGCCATGCCACTGGAAAAACCACACGCCTCAGCACCCTCATATCCACTCCTTCGCAGACTCCCCACAGACACGACCGGAAATGGACGTTCCGGCCACGATACCCCGTATCCATGGCCCGGCATCCTTGCCCCGCGGCCCGCTCCGTCATCTACCACCGCCGGTCCGCGCCCGGCCCAGCGCCAATGGCAGAATGGCCGCATGACTGAACCGCGCTACATTGCCAAGCCCGACTGGTACACCACGGACAACCCCGAAACCCTTGCCGCCACCGGCACTGCCCTGCGCTGGGGCGTCGTCGCCACGGGCGGCATCGCCGGCACCGTGACGGCCGATCTCGCCCTCCTGGAGGACGCCGTTCTGCAGGCGGTCAGCTCCCGAACTGAGCCCAAGGCGGCGGACTTCGCGGCCCGCTTTGGGTTCGCCTCGCACTACTTCGATGGTGGCGCGGACGGACTGGGACCGGCCGGCTATGAGCAGCTGGTGCAGGACCCGGCCGTGGACGTTGTCTACATCGCCACCCCGCATGCCCAGCACTACCGCGTGGCGAAGGCCGCACTGGAGGCCGGCAAGCATGTTCTCTGCGAAAAGGCCCTGACCATCAACGCCGCCGAAACAAAGGTCCTGATCGAGCTGGCACGCGAGCGCGGCCTGTTCCTGATGGAGGCCGTCTGGGCCCGCTTCGTCCCCGGCATCCAGCGTGCACTCTCCGTCATCGCCTCCGGAGAGATCGGCACCGTGAAATGGGTGCGCGCCGATCTCGGCTTCCCCGCCCCGCTGGACCTCTCCGCCCGCATCTGGAACCCCTCCGATGGCGGCGGCGCCCTGCTGGACGTCACCGTCTACCCGCTGCTCTGGGCCTGGGGTGCTCTTGGCGCGCCGTCCCGCGTGCAGGCCACCGGCACCATCACTGATTTCGGTGTCGACAGCCAGAATGCCTTGACGCTGGAGTACGACGGCGGCGCGCAGGCCCAGCTGATGAGCTACCTGACCTCGCACGGACCCCGGGCTGCAGTGGTCGCCGGCACCAAAGGCATGATCGAATCTGTGAAGTCCGTCAACAACCCCCGCACCATCCGCATCAGCACCGGCTGGGACACCCAGCGCGAAGAATCCTTCGACATTCCGGGGTCCGGCTACACCTACCAGCTCCGCGAGGTCACCCGCTGCATCCAGTCGGGATTGTTGGAGAGTCCCACCATGCCGCTGTCGGATTCGCTGGCCATCATGGAACTGTTCGACGACGTCCGTGCCCAGCTCGGCGTCGTCTACCCCAACGACCAGGCTCCGCCCGCATAGCCACCCGTCCGCCATCCCGTCCGTCCAGACTATGGACGGACGTCGGTGGGCAGGTTTAGGCTGTCGATCATACGGCTCGACAATATCCATCTGGGGGTGGTTGGAGTGCGGCAGCAAGCGTATGGTCTCGCGTGGCGCACTCTCGTGCCCAGAACAGTTCGACTGATTCTGGGCACAGCCGCCGCCACCCTGCTATGGCTTGCCATTGGAGCCTCCAGCGCATTCGCTGCAGGACACGAGAGCGGCAACGACAACCGCAGCGGCCTGCTGGGCTCCTTGTCGGGTGCGGTTGGCGGCTTGGTCGGCACCATTCTTCCGGCACCCGCACCGGCACCCGGAGTGGGCGGCGCCCTCGGAAACGTGCTTCAGCCCGTCGTCGGGCTGGCTGATTCCGCCATCGGGCAGGTGCCGATCGTGGGCACCGTGGTCGGACCGGATCCCGTTTCCACCGCCACGAACCCTGTACTGGGGATCGTCGACGCCGTGGACACCGGACTGGGTGCGCTGCCGATTGTGGGCGGCATCGTCAATGGCGTCACGGAGCCCGCAGCTGGAATTCTTGACGGAACCGCGCCGGTTGTTGGGGGCGTCGTGGACGTTGTCCAGCCCATGGTTGATGGCGTCACCGAGGTCATCCCGCAGGTGCCTGGTACGCCCGGTACGCCGACCGTGCCGGGCACGCCCACCGGTCCCGGCACAGCGGGAACCACTCCCCCGGCCGCAGGCAGTGGGACCGATTATCCAGTCTCCGGCGGTCCAGGAACAATGACCCCCGGCGGCAGCACTGCCGGCGTCGACGGTTCCATCCCCGGAGCCACCGCTGCGAACGATGCAGCGGCGTCGGCAATCGGCGCCCCGCAGTCCAGCGCCACGCGGGGAACCTCCCCGGTCTTGGCAGCGCTTTCCGCGGCCGCTGGCAGCCTGCCTGCCTCAGGCTTGCAGGGCTCGGCTACAGCTCCGTCCACAGGAGCCTCCGGCGAGGACTGCATAGCGGGAGACGCCCTTGCCCTGCCCTGCCAGGCCGCCACACCGGCTGCCGGCACGGCCTCCGGGCTTGCCTCGTCCAGTTCCGGACTCGGTGGGCAGGGAGCGGCTGCAAGTGCCGTCCTGCCCGGATCCCTCTTCTTGAATACCTTCGGCCACTCGATGTCCGCATCTGCGCACTCGTGGCCGCTGCCCACATCCCTCTCCGACCGCCCGGGCTCCCGCCCCGACTGAATGGCCGTCCGCTGCCCACCGCTGGCAGCAACGGCATCAACCGCCCGCCTTCGCGGCCGGTACACACCATTCAGTTAGGAGAACTTCCATGCGTATCTTCGTTCGCAGAACCCTCTGCGGAGCCGTGTTTGCCACAGGGCTGTTGGCCCTTGGGGCAGGGACTGCATCCGCCTCGGACCAGCATGATTCCAGCAATGGCGGCCTGCTCGGCGCCATCCAAGTGGCCGTTCCTGCCACCATTCCCGTCGATATCACCGGCAATTCCCTAGGGGTTCTCAATCAGGGCGGCAGCAGCACCGCCCAGACCCCCACGTCCGATTCGTCAACGCCGGCCAGCCAGTGGGATTCCGATGGTCTGGGGCTGTTTGGCGGCCTTCAGGCTGGCGCCTCCATCAGCATCCCGGTCAACGTCGCAGGCAATGCTGTTGCCGTCGGCGGCAGCACCGAAAGCACTGCGGCGGGAGGCCAGCCGGGGAACACCGCAACCGAGGCCAGCGGCAGTACAAACGCCAACTCAGACTCCAGCGGCGGCCTCCTCGGCGGGCTCCTCGGAGACACCCAGGCATCGGCGCCCGTAACCGTCCCCGTGAACGCCTCCTGCAACTCGGTGGGCCTCCTCGGCGACACCTCCACCGGCTGCGAAGGAACCACCGCCGGCACCACTGGCGGAACCAACCAGGAAACCAACGGCAACGGCGGCAGCAACGCCAATGGCGGGCTGCTCGGTGGCCTCCTCGGAGACACCCAGGCCTCGGCGCCCGTAACCGTCCCCGTGAACGCCTCCTGCAACTCGGTGGGCCTCCTCGGCGACACCTCCACCGGCTGCGAAGGAACCCCCGGAACCACCACCGGTGGAACCCAGCAAGACACCAACGGAACCAACGGTGGCTCGAACGGCGGGCTGCTCGGCGGACCCCTGGGCGACACCCAGGCATCGGCGCCCGTAACCGTCCCCGTGAACGCCTCCTGCAACTCGGTGGGCCTCCTCGGCGACACCTCCACCGGCTGCGAAGGAACCACCGCCGGCACCACTGGCGGAACCAACCAGGAAACCAACGGCAACGGCGGCAGCAACGCCAATGGCGGGCTGCTCGGTGGCCTCCTCGGAGACACCCAGGCATCGGCGCCCGTAACCGTCCCCGTGAACGCCTCCTGCAACTCGGTGGGCCTCCTCGGCGACACCTCCACCGGCTGCGAAGGAACCCCCGGAACCACCACCGGTGGAACCCAGCAAGACACCAACGGAACCAACGGTGGCTCGAACGGCGGGCTGCTCGGCGGACCCCTGGGCGACACCCAGGCATCGGCGCCCGTAACCGTCCCCGTGAACGCCTCCTGCAACTCGGTGGGCCTCCTCGGCGACACCTCCACCGGCTGCGAAGGAACCACCGCCGGCACCACTGGCGGAACCAACCAGGAAACCAACGGCAACGGCGGCAGCAACGCCAACGGCGGGCTGCTCGGTGGCCTCCTCGGAGACACCCAGGCCTCGGCGCCCGTAACCGTCCCCGTGAACGCCTCCTGCAACTCGGTGGGCCTCCTCGGCGACACCTCCAACGGCTGCGAAGGAACCACCGCCGGCACCACTGGCGGAACCAACCAGGAAACCAACGGCAACGGCGGCAGCAACGCCAACGGCGGGCTGCTCGGCGGACCCCTGGGAGACACCCAGGCCTCGGCGCCCGTAACCGTCCCCGTGAACGCCTCCTGCAACTCGGTGGGCCTCCTCGGCGACACCTCCAACGGCTGCGAAGGAACCACCGCCGGCACCACTGGCGGAACCAACCAGGAAAGCAACGGCAACGGCGGCAGCAACGCCAATGGCGGGCTGCTCGGTGGCCTCCTCGGAGACGGCCTGCTGGGTGACCTCTCGATATCAATCCCCGTGAGCATCCCGGTGAACGTGGGCTGCAATGCGATTGGCATCCTTGGCTCGACGGACGCCGGATGCGGTTCAGCCGCGGGGCCCGTTGACCCCGTTGACCCTGTCGATCCCGTGGACCCGGTGGACCCCGTAACGCCTGTAACGCCCTCGGACCCGATTGACCCCGCAACCCCCGTGGACCCCACCGGCCCTGCGACACCGGCGTCTCCCGCAACCCCGGTTGACCTCACCAATCCCGCCATCGCGGTGGTCCTCCCTGCGGGCTCCGGCATCACCGTCATTGCCGCCTCGAGCGTCCTGGCCGCAACAGGTTCCACGGTCCTCCCCACGCTCGCCATCGGGGCATTCCTGATGGCCCTTGGCATCCTGGTGCTGGTCCGCCGCACGCGCCGGACGGCCACCTCCTAGCCACCAAGCACTGGCAGCCCTGCCCGGCACTCTGGCTGATGCTGCCGGGCATCTGGAACACGAGGGGAGGTGGTCGATATCCACCAGCGCCACCCTGTGGCCAGCCGGACATGACCCGGCCGGCCGGAAGGGTTGGTGCGAGAGCCGGATGACAGGCCGGTAGTGAGACCGTCAGACGCGGCATGGGCCCAACCCGGACCGGCCCCGCCGCGGCTGGCGGTTCACCCGTGCCCGGCCCCGTTGAAACCCTGCGCGCAGCCCAAAGGATCCGGACAAACAACAGGGCGCATCCCGGAACCTCCGGAATGCGCCCTGCTGTGGTGCCGTGAATCGGTGGGAGCGGGGATCAGCCGACGCCCAGGTAGGCCTCCTTGATGGCCGGGTTGACCAGCAGTTCCTTGCCGGTTCCGCTGTGCGTGATCTCCCCCGTTTCGAGGACGAACGCCCTGTCGGCCCGGGCAAGGGCCTGGTTGGCGTTCTGCTCCACGAGCAGGATGGTGGTCCCCTGCTTGTTGATCTCGGTGATGATCTTGAAGATCTGCCGGATGAACTGGGGTGCCAGGCCCATGGAGGGCTCGTCCAGCAGCAGCAGCTTCGGGTTGGACATCAGGGCTCGGCCAATGGCCAGCATCTGCTGCTCGCCGCCGCTCATGGTGCCGCCGTACTGCTTCTGCCGTTCCTTCAATCGGGGGAAGAGGTCAAAGACCCGCTCCAGATCCGCAGGGACGCCGGTCTTGTCCCTGCGGCCGAAGGTCCCCATGTCCAGGTTCTCCAGCACTGTCATGCCGGGGAAGATGCCACGACCCTCGGGCGCCTGGGAGATCCCCTGCACCACGCGGATGTGGGCCTTCATCTTGGTGATGTCCTGCCCAGCGAAGGAGATGCTTCCGTGGGACGGTGTCAGCAGGCCGGAGATGGTCTTCATCGTGGTGGTCTTGCCGGCACCATTGGCACCGATCAGCGACACGATCTCGCCCTCGTTCACGGCGAAGGACATCTTGTTGATGGCTCTGATCCGCCCGTAGTGGACGGAGACATCTTTCAACTCAAGCAACGTCATCTTCGGGCTCCCCTAGGTAGGCCGCAACAACCCGCGGATCCTCGCGGATGGCTGACGGAATGCCGTCGGCAATCTTCTTGCCGAATTCCAACACCACAATGCGGTCCGTCACGCCCATGACAAGTTTCATGTCATGTTCGATGAGGAGCACCGTGTACCCGTCTCCGCGGATGGTGCGGATCAGGGCCATCAGATCCTCCTTCTCCGCCGGGTTGAATCCGGCGGCCGGCTCATCCAGGCACAGCACCTTGGGATCGGTGGCCAGGGCCCGTGCGATCTCCAGGCGGCGCTGGTGTCCGTAGGAGAGGTGCCGCGACAGGGTTGCGGCGTGGTCGGCCACGCCCACAAACTCCAGCAGGGCCATGCCCCGTTCGATGGCGCTCTTCTCCTCGCGGATGTGCCGGGGCAGGCGCAGCAGCGCCCCACCCACACTGGTCCTGTGCCGGGCGTCGAGGCCCACCACGACATTTTCCAGAGCCGTCATTTCGCCGAAGAGGCGGATGTTCTGGAAGGTGCGGGCCAAGCCCATGCGGGTGATCTTGTGCTGCTTCTGCCCACCAATGGACGTACCCTCCAGGAGGATCTTGCCGCTGGTGGGCTTGTAGACGCCGGTCATGGCATTGAAGCACGTGGTCTTGCCGGCCCCATTGGGTCCGATCAGGCCGAGGATCTCTCCGCGTTTGATGTCGAAGGAGACGTTGTCCAGCGCCACGAGGCCGCCAAACTTGATGGTGAGGTTTTGGACCTCCACCAGCTTGTCGCCAACCTCGACGGCGATCTCGCGGTCCGGGGCGACGGCCTCGGCCACCTCCATGTCGATGCCCTGCTCGGCCATCATGGCCTCGTCGATCTCCGGCGCATCGCTGGACCGCCCGCGTTCGTTCTCCGGAGCCATTTCCGGTTCCGTGGTGCTCATGCGCCAGCCTCCGTTGATGTAGCAGTTCCCGGGGCGCCTCCGGAGGGCGGCGTGCCCCCCTTGCCGGACGCAGCCACCCGGTTGTAGGCCAACCGGCCGTAGGCCAGCAGACGCTGGCGGGCCGGCAGCAGACCCTGGGACCGGAAGATCATGATCAGCACCAGGGCGACGCCGAAGATCAGGTACTTGTATTCCGCAATGGCCGTGAAGCGCAGGGGAATGTAGCTGACCAGCGCACCGCCAAGGACGGCGCCGACCTTGTTGCCGGCGCCACCGAGGACGACGGCGGCGACAAACAGGATGGAGGTGACGACGTCGAACTTCTGGTTGTTCACAAAGCCCACTTGGCCGGCAAACAGTGCTCCGGAGAGCCCACCCACACCGGCGCCGATGGCGAACGCCCAGACCTTGTACTTGAACGTGGGAACGCCCATGATTTCGGCGGCGTCCTCATCCTCGCGGATGGCGATCCAGGCACGGCCCACACGGCTGCGTTCCAAATTGCCAGCCAGCAGCAGCACGATGATCAACACCGTCAGCACCAGCCAGTACCAGGGCGTTCCATTCGCGTTGGAGAAGATGGGTGTGCCATCGGCCTCCAGTCCGGGCGGATGGCCCACGTTCTGGAAACCGACCTGGCCGTTCATGGCCGGGATCAGAGTGGCCAGCAGGCGGACAATCTCACCGAAGCCCAGCGTCACGATGGCCAGATAATCGCCGCGCAGCCTCAGCGTTGGCACCCCCAGCACCACGCCGAAGAACATGGCGACGGCCATGGCCACCGGCACTGTCCACAGGTACGGGATCTTCAGGAAGGTTGAATCCGGGCTCGTCAGCATGGCCGCGGTGTAGGAGCCGACGGCGAAGAAGGCCACATACCCCAGGTCGAGCAGGCCGGCGTAGCCAATCACCACGTTCAGGCCGACGGCGATCAGGGCAAACCGGGCCATGTCGAAACAGGCCAATGCAAAGTTGTTGCCGGGTTCGGTGCTGATCAACGGCGGATTGATGACCGGCAGCAGGTAGGCCAGCACCACCACGATCGTCAGCCAGGCCCACTGCTGCTGGCGGGGCAGCGCGTTCCAACGTGCACCGAATGATTTGAACATGCCGCCCCTGGGAGCGTCTGCGCTGGTCCCCGGGCCGGACTTGGCGGCCTCGCGATCCTCGGCTGCCTGGCTCGCTTTAGCCCCCGGCAGCGGAGTGGGTCCATCTACCATGCTCATGCTTTGCTCCTTCCAAGGGAGGTGCCCAGGATGCCCTCGGGCCGCACCAGCAGCACCAGGACCAGGACTACGAAAGCCACGACGTCCGTCCACTGCGAACTGCCCAGCAGGATCTGGCCGTAGTTGCCGATCAGGCCCAGCAGCAGTCCACCGAGCAGGGCGCCGCGGACGTTGCCGATGCCGCCCAGAACAGCTGCGGCGAAGGCCTTGACGCCGAGCACGAATCCGCCGCTGTACTGCACGCCGGAAGGGATCCTCATCACGTAGAAGAGAGCCGCGGCGCCGGCCAGCAGGCCACCGATGATGAAGGTGGTGATGATGATGCGTTCCTTGTTGACACCCATGAGCGTGGCCGTATCCGGATCCTGGGCCACGGCGCGGATGCCGCGGCCGGTCCGGGATCGGCTGATGAACTGGTCGGTGAAGACCATCATTACGACGGCGGCGAGCACAATCACCAGCTGCTGCGAGTCGATGATGGTGCCGAAGACGTCAAAGATGGGTGTGGGGCGGAACATGGTCAGGGCAACCTCAGGGTTGGGGCCGCGCCAGAGGAAGATCAGGTACTGGATGCTGAAGGAAACGCCAATGGCCGTGATCAGAAAGACCAGGCGCGGGGCGTTGCGCTTGCGCAGTGGCTTGTAGGCCACCCGCTCCACAACGAAGGCTGTCAGGGCCGACGCCACCATCGCGACGACCAGTGCGAGCACCAGATTCAGCACAATGGACCAGAAGTCCAGGTTGGGGACGGAGGGCCCGAAGCCCAGAAAGCTCAGCGTGAAGAACACACCGTAGCAACCAACGATGAAGACTTCGGAGTGGGCAAAGTTGATGAGGTTGAGCACGCCGTAGACCAGCGTGTAACCGAGCGCCACGAGGGCGTAGATGGCTCCGAAGGTCAGCCCGTCAAAGGTGGCGCTCCAGAAGTTTTGGATAAGGGCTGGAACATCGAAATTGATCCAATTGCTATCCGCGGGTACGGACATAGCGAGTGTACTTAGCATGGTCACATCCTGAACGGGTTACGGACCGGAAGACGCTGCACGCGGCACGGAGTGTGTGCCGGGTGCCTGCATCAGGGACGAGGGGACGGGCATTGCGCCCTGGCGGTCTCCAAAGAAAATGCTGTGGGGCATCGATTGCGCGCCCCACAGCATTTCCTCTTTGGCTTTCCGCTACTCGCCGATCGGCCCGATCGGAACGATCTTGCCGGCGGCAATCTTGTAGCCGTACACCGTGGGGGCCTGGAGCTCGCCCTTGTCATTCCACTTGTAGTGCTTGCTCAGACCATCTGCGTCGTAGTTCTTGACCCAGTCCTTCAGCGAAGCCCTGTCCTGCTTGCCCTTGTCGATGCCTGCCAGCAGCACCGTGGCGGCGTCGTAGCCCTCAATGGAGTACGTTCCGGGCTCGGCGTTTGCCAGCTTCTTGTAGGCGCTTTCAAAGGTCGGGATCAGCTCACCCGGGATGCAGGGGCAGGTGAAGTAGGCGTTGTTGGAGGCATCGCCGGCCAGCTTGACGAACTGGTCATCCTTCACACCATCCGGGCCAACAAACGTTCCGGTGAAGCCCTTGCCCACCAGCTGCTGGTCGAACGGCGCACCCTCGGCGTAGTAGCCCGAGTAGAAGACGGCGTCAGCCTTGGAGTTGATGATCTTGGAAATTACGGCGGAGAAGTCCTTCTGCCCCGTGGTGACCTTGTCGGTGCCGGCCAGTGCACTGCCCAGCGCTGCGGAAGTTGCCGTGCCCAGGCCGATGCCGTAGTCCGAGTCATCCTGGACCAGGTAGACCTTCTTGGCCTCCAGCTTGCCGGTGAGGAACTTCGCGGCGGCCGGGCCCTGGACTGCGTCATTGCCCAGACCACGGAAGAAGGTGGTCCAGCCGTTTTCGGTCAGTGTCGGGTTGGTGGCCGACGGCGTGATGTGCACCAGGCCCTGCTGCTCGAAGATGTTGCCCGTGGCCTTGGATTCACCGGAGAACGGGAGGCCGATGACGCCGATGATGTCCGCTTCACTGACTGCCTGGGCGACAGGGCCGGTGGCCTTGTTGGGATCGCCCTCGGTGTCGAACTTCTTGAACTGGACCTGGCAGCCGGCATTTGCCGCGTTGTGCTCATTGATGGCCAACTGGATGCCGTTGAAAATGTTAATGCCCAGCTGGGCATTGGCGCCGGTTTCGGCACCGATGTAGCCCAGAGTGGTGGTGGACGGACAGGTTCCCTTGCCGTCGCCGGCCGGGAGGACCGCGCCTGCAGGTGTATCGATCTTGGTGAGGGCGGGAATATCGATTCGGTTTCCACTCCCAGTGGTCGCCCCGCCCGTTGACGCCTGGTTGGCGCAGGATGAGAGCAGCATGCCAAGTGTGGCGGCAACTGCCAGGCTGGTGATGACTTTCTTTCGGTACATAGATCTGCCTTCCAAGCGCATCTGCGGCACCGAGACATCCTTGTCCCAGTGCTCGTTCCGAATTACGTTCCCTGAGACTACCTGCAGGAATGTGGCGTGCAACACATTTATGTGCAGAAATCCATAAAGATCGGATAACGGAAACGGCCGCTTGGAAGAAGGTGGCACTTAAAGAGCGACGGCGGTGCGCCGCCCACCAAAGTGGGCCGCGCACCGCCGTCGTGCATCCCGGGTCTAGCCCAGGGTGGAGAGAACCTCGTTCAGCGTGGCCGAGGGGCGCATGATGGCTGCAGCCTTCTCCTCGTCCGGGCGGTAGTAGCCGCCGATGTCAACGGGGGAACCCTGTACAGCGAGCAGCTCTGCCGTGATGGCCTCCTCGTTGGCGGACAGGGCGCCGGCGATGGCCGCGAAGTCGCTCGCGAGCTCGGCGTCGACGGTCTGCTCGGCCAATTCCTGGGCCCAGTACTTGGCCAGGAAGAAGTGGCTGCCGCGGTTGTCGATCTCGCCAACCTTGCGCTTGGGGGACTTGTTCTCCAGCAGGAAGGTTCCCGTGGCGCGGTCCAGCGTATCGGCCAGCACTTGGGCGCGGGCGTTGCCGGTGGTGGTGGCCAGGTGCTCGAAGGAGACGGCCAGGGCCAGGAACTCGCCCAGGGAATCCCAGCGCAGGTGGTTTTCCTTCAGCAGCTGCGAGACGTGCTTCGGGGCGGAGCCGCCGGCGCCGGTCTCGAAGAGGCCGCCACCGTTGATCAGCGGAACCACGGAGAGCATCTTGGCGCTGGTGCCCAGCTCGAGGATCGGGAACAGGTCCGTCAGGTAGTCGCGCAGCACGTTGCCGGAGACGGAGATGGTGTCCTCGCCGCGGCGGATGCGCTCCAGGGTGAAGGCTGTGGCCTTCTCCGGGGACATGATCTCGATCTGCAGGCCCTCGGTGTCGTGCTCGGGCAGGTAGGCCTTGACCTTGGCGATCAGGTTGGCGTCGTGGGCGCGCTCCTCATCCAGCCAGAAGACGGCGGGGGTGGCGGAGGCGCGGGCACGGGTGACGGCCAGCTTGACCCAGTCGCGGATCGGCAGATCCTTGGTCTGGCAGGCGCGCCAGATGTCCCCGGGGGAAACCTCGTGGGAGATCAGCACCTTGCCGGCGGCGTTGAGTACCTGCACGGTGCCGGCAGCCTGGATTTCGAACGTCTTGTCGTGGCTGCCGTACTCCTCGGCGGCCTGGGCCATCAGACCCACGTTGGGCACGGTGCCCATGGTGGTGGGGTCGTAGGCGCCGTTGGCGCGGCAGTCGTCGATGACGACCTGGTACACGCCGGCGTAGGAGCTGTCCGGGATGACGGCCAGGGTGTCGGCCTCGGCGCCGTCCGGGCCCCACATGTGGCCGGAGGTGCGGATCATGGCCGGCATGGAGGCGTCAACGATGATGTCGCTGGGCACGTGCAAACCGGTGATGCCCTTGTCGGAATCCACCATGGCCAGGGCGGGGCCCTCGGCGTAGCCGGCGGCGATGGCTGCCTCGACGCCTGCACGGACGTCCTCGGGCAGGTTGCCCAGGCCGGCAATGATGGAGGCCAGGCCGTTGTTGGCGCTCAGGCCGGCGGCGGCCAGTGCCTCACCGTAGTTGGCGAACAGCTCCGGGAAGTAGGCCTTGACCACGTGGCCGAAGACGATGGGGTCGGAGACCTTCATCATGGTGGCCTTCAGGTGTGCGGAGAAGAGGATGCCCTCTTCCTTGGCGCGGGCCACCTGGGCGGCCAGGAAGGAGTCCAGGGCGGCGGCGCGCATCACGGTGCCGTCCACCACTTCGCCGGCCAGCACCGGGAAGAAGTCCTTCAGGGTGGAGACGGCGCCGTCCTCGGCAACGAACTCGATCTTGATCTTGTCATCGGCGGCGATGACCACGGACTTCTCGTTGGAGCGGAAGTCGCCGGCGGTCATGTGGGCCACGTTGGTCTTGGAATCGGCGGACCAGGCACCCATGGTGTGCGGGTTCTTGCGGGCGTAGTTCTTCACCGACAGCGGGGCGCGGCGGTCCGAGTTGCCCTCGCGCAGGACGGGGTTGACGGCGCTGCCCTTGATCTTGTCGTAGCGGGCGCGGATGTCCTTGTCCTCATCGGTGGAGGGATCGTCCGGGTAGTCCGGGAGGGCGAAGCCCTGGCCCTGGAGCTCGGCGATGGCGGCCTTCAGCTGCGGGATCGACGCGCTGATGTTCGGCAGCTTGATGATGTTGGCTTCGGGCTTCTTGGCCAGATCGCCCAGTTCGGCCAGAGCATCGGCAACGCGCTGGTCTTCGCGCAGGTGGTCCCCAAATGCGGAAATGATGCGGCCCGAGAGGGAGATATCGCGGGTTTCCACTTCCACACCTGCGGTCGACGCGTACGCCTGGATGACGGGCAGGAGCGAATACGTTGCCAGCATCGGGGCTTCATCGGTGTGGGTATAGATAATCTTGGCCATTGTTGTGGCATCTCCTAAGAATCTCTGCGGACTCACGACGGATTTTCTTCGCAAATCTGGTGTTATCTCAACGGGTCTAACTTACCCGAAACACCGCCATGCCCCGCCTTTGCGACAGTACTTGCCAGCGTTCCGTAGGTGCTGCTGTTGGTTGTTGAAAGTCTTCGGGGCCCGTCCCGGTTGGCGGGACGGGCCCCGAAGGGGCTTCCTAGTGGAAGAAGTGGCGGGCGCCGGTGAAGTACATGGTGATGCCCGCGGCGTTGGCGGCGGCGATGACCTCTTCATCGCGCACCGAGCCGCCGGGCTGGACCACGGCCTTCACGCCGGCGTCGAGCAGGATCTGCAGCCCATCGGCGAACGGGAAGAACGCATCCGAGGACGCGACGGCGCCGATGGAACGCTTGGCGGAGACGGAGCCCTCGGCAGCGCCGGCGGCACCGCCCGGAGCGTCGGCGCCCTCAACGGCAACGCCGAGGGTGTTGGCCCGCTCCACGGCCAGCTTGCAGGAGTCAACGCGGTTGACCTGGCCCATGCCGATGCCCACTGCGGCGCCGTTGCTGGCGAGCAGGATGGCGTTGGACTTGGCGGCGCGGACGGCGGTCCAGGCGAAGACGAGGTCGGCCAGCGTGGCTTCATCGGCTGCCTCGCCGGCGGCCAGCGTCCAGTTGGCGGGGTTGTCGCCGTCGGCGTCCACCTTGTCCGCGATCTGCACCAGCGCGCCGCCGGAGACCTGGCGGACCTCGGCCGGGTAGCGGCCGTAGCCCTCGGGCAGGGCCAGCAGGCGGATGTTCTTCTTCTTGGAGAGGATCTCCACGGCCTCGGGCTCGAAGCTCGGGGCGATGACAACCTCGGTGAAGATGTCCTTGACCGTCGAGGCCATGGCGGCCGTGACGGGGCGGTTGGCGGCAATGACGCCACCGAAGGCGGACAGCGGATCACAGGCGTGGGCCTTGGCGTGGGCGTCGGCGATGGGGTCCACGGCGTCCGGGGAGGCCACAGCCACACCACAGGGGTTGGCGTGCTTGATGATCGCCACGGCGGGCTCGGCGAAGTCAAAGGCTGCGCGCAGGGCGGCATCGGCGTCGACGTAGTTGTTGTAGCTCATGGCCTTGCCGTGCAGCTGGTCGGCCTGGGCGATGCCGGCCGGGGCCGCCTTGTCCACGTAGAGGGCTGCCTGCTGGTGCGGGTTCTCGCCGTAGCGCAGCACCTCGGAACGCTCCAGTGCCATGCCGGTGTAGGCGGGCCAGTCGATGACGCCGTCGCCGTCCTCATCGAGGAACTGGCTGGCGGTCCAGGTGGCCACGGCGGTGTCGTAGCTGGCGGTGTGGGCGAAGGCCTTGGCGGCCAGGCGGCGGCGGGTCTTCAGGTCAAAACCGCCGGCCTCGGCAGCGGCGACAACATCGCCGTAGCTGGCCGGGTCCACCACGATGGACACGGCGGCGTGGTTCTTCGCGGCGGAGCGCACCATGGCCGGTCCGCCGATGTCGATCTGCTCGACGACGTCGTCCATCCCGGCGCCGGAACGGACAGTCTCCACGAACGGGTAGAGGTTGACGACAACGAGGTCGAAGGCCTCGATGTCCATCTCCTGAAGGGTGTCCATGTGGGCCTGGACGCGGCGGTCGGCCAGAATGCCGCCGTGCACGCGCGGGTGCAGGGTCTTGACGCGGCCGTCCAGCATTTCCGGCGAACCGGTGACCTCTTCAACTTCCTGGACCGGGATGCCGGCGGCGGCGATCTTCTTCGCCGTCGAGCCGGTGGAAACGATGCGGACACCAGCGGCGTGCAGGCCTGCAGCCAACTCCTCCAACCCCGTCTTGTCGTAGACCGAGATCAATGCTCGGCGGAAGGGAACGCGGTCAAGGTGTGAGATGCTCACAGATTTGCTCCAGGGGTTGGTCGAAGAGGGCGACATGTAAAGTTTAGGCCACTACTTCTGGGTAGGCTGTCACCATGACTGCACGTGATGGCGCCCACATTCAGACGCGTCCCGAGGTTCCTACGGCCCTCCTGCAATTGGTGAACTCGGTGATTTGGCCCGGCTTCGTCGGCACCACCGTGCCCGCCTGGCTGGACCAGGCCTTGCTGGACGGGCTGGCCGGCGTCGTCTACTTCACGCACAACATCGACCCGGACTCCCCTACCCAGGTGGCGGCCCTGTCCGCGGCCATCCGCAGCGCCAACCCCGGCGCCGTCATCGGCGTGGACGAGGAGGGCGGCAATGTCACCCGGCTGCAGGCCCGCGACGGCTCCACCGTGCCCGGCGCCGCAGTGCTGGGTGCCCTGGACGACCTCTCCGTGACGGAGGCTGCCGGGCGGGAGATCGGCCGGCTCTGCCACGAGGCGGGCATCAACCTGACCATCGCCCCGGTGGCGGATGTGAACACCAACCCGCTCAACCCGGTGATCGGCGTGCGCGCCTTCGGCTCCAACACGGCCCTCGTCAGCCGGCACACCGCCGCGGCCGTCACGGGCATCCAGTCCGCCGGCGTCGGCGCCTGCGCCAAGCACTTCCCCGGGCATGGGGACACCGTGGCCGACTCCCACATGGGCACGGCCCGGCTCGAACTGGGCATGGACGAGATCACCGCCCACCACCTGCCGCCGTTCCATGCCGCGTTCGACGCCGGTGTGGCCTCGGTGATGAGCGCCCACATCATCATTCCCGAGCTGAGCGAAGCTCCGGCCACGCTCAATCCGGCCATGGGGGCCCTGCTCCGCGGCACCGGGTTTGACGGACTGCTGATCACCGATGCCCTGGACATGGCCGCCATCCGCGCCACGGTGGGTGCCGGCGAGGGCGCCGTGTTGTCCATGCTGGCCGGGGCGGATTTGCTCTGCGTGGGCAACCCGCTGAACGACTACTCCAGTGGAGGCAACGACTTCGACTGCTATGTCGAGGTCCGGGACGCCCTGATCGATGCCGCCTCCAGCGGGCGCCTTCCCCTTGAGGTGCTGCAGACCGCCCGCGCACGCGTCGCTGCCTTTGCCCAGTGGTCCGCCGACAATTGGGGCGCGGGCGACGACGGCGCTGCCGCCGGCTCCCCCTACCGCTGGGTGGATGCCGCCGAGCAGGCCTGCACCGTCGAGGCGACCCACGGCCCGGCCACCCTGCCCGCCGGCACCACCGACGTCGTCGTCGTCGATGCCCGCACGGAGTTCAACATGGCCGCCGGGCCCACCGCGAACTTCTTTGCCCAGGCCCTGTCCGCCACCGTGACGGTGCATGAACGCACCCCCGAGGCCCTGCTGGCCGGGCTGGTTCCCGCCGATCTGCCGGTCATAGCCATCACTGATGCGCTCACCAGCGCCGAACAGCAGCAAACCCTGGCCGCCGTTGCCGCCCTGGCCGAGCCCGGTGCCGGGACCGCGGCAGACGGAGCCGCCGCGGGCCTGGCCCCGGTTTCCCGGCGCCGCGTGGTGGCCATCAACGCAGGCCTCCTGCCCATGGCCCAGGAGCGCGCACCGTTGAGCACCATCCACTGCCACGGCTCCAGCCGGGTCAGTGCTGCCGCCGTCGCGCGCCTGCTGCTCGCCGGCGCCTAGACAGCTCCTCCCCCATCAACCGTTCCCTCGACCTCTGGAGACCCCATGAATGGCATCGATAACAACGCCGCCCTGCGCGAACAGCTGGGCACCCTCGTCACAGAGGCTTCCAACGACCGCTACCCCGATCTGGCGGCCCTGGACACCTTGGAGCTGGCCACAGTCATGAACTCCGAGGATGCCACGGTTCCCGGCGCCGTCGCCGCTGCGGTCCCCGCCATTGCGGCAGCCATCGATCAGATTGCCGGGCGGATGGCCCGCGGCGGCCGGCTCATCTACGTGGGGGCCGGGACACCGGGACGCATGGGGATCCTGGATGCCAGCGAATGCCCGCCCACCTTCGGCACAGACCCCTCCCTGGTGGTGGGCGTCATTGCCGGCGGCAGCGTGGCCATCGACGCGGCGGTGGAGAACGCCGAGGACAACCAGGAGGCCGGCGCCGCCGACATGGCCGCCCTGGCGCTGGGTCCGGACGACTCGGTGGTGGGCATCTCGGCTTCCGGCCGTACTCCCTATGTCCTCGCCGCCATCGCCGAGGCCCGGGCCGCGGGCGCCTACACCGTGGGCTTCGCCTGCAACAGCGGTTCGCCGCTGGGCGCCGCGGCCGACACCGCCATCGAGACGGTGGTGGGCCCGGAATTCCTCTCCGGTTCCACCCGGTTGAAGTCCGGCACCGCCCAGAAGCTCGTGTTGAACATGATCAGCACCATCACGATGGTGCGGCTCGGCAAGACCTACAAGAACCTGATGGTGGATCTGCGCGCCACGAACGAGAAGCTTCGAGCCCGCAGCGAGCGCACCGTCATCCGCGCCACCGGCACCGACCCGGCCACCGCCGCAGCGGCGCTGGCCAGCGTGGACGGCTCCGTCAAGGCCGCCATCCTGGTGGTCCTGACCGGCCTCTCCCCCGAGGCTGCGGCCGAAGTCCTGGCCGGCCATGCGGGACACCTCTCCAAGGCCATCGCCGAGCCCGGCAGCTAGGGGCCGTTCCAGGACGTCCAACTGCATTCATGACGCAGATTCCCTTCCGGGACATGACTACAACTGCATCCTGGACGGGATTCCGCGTCAGGCGCCCGGGACAGGCGTGTCTCGCTTGGTTTCGACTCCTCAAGCTCCGCTCAGGCCACGGCGAGGTAGCGGTTGCGCTCCTCGATGAGCCGTTTCAGGTATCGGGCAAGGACCAGCTTTTCGACGGCCCGGCCCAGCAGCCCGAAGGGCGCCGAGAATTCGATGCGGTCCGTCATGATGGACCCCTCCCCCACGTCAGTGAACTCATGAACGTGCCGGAAGTGGCGGAACGGCCCCTTGACCTGTTCATCGACGAAGTAGTGCGGTGCCGCCATCTCGGAGATCCGGCTGGTCATCCGCAGCGGAAGGCCGAAATGCCACGCGCGCCATGCCACTTCCTCGCCGAGTGAGATGAGTCCAGTGGTGGTTCCCGCGATGGCCTGCTCCCGTGAGCGGGCCATCGAGCCCGTGTGCGCATCGATGCTCCGTGCCAGGTCAAACGCCTCCGCACGGCTGGCAGCCATGGGCGTGGTGCACTCGACGTAGACCGTCATGGCTCGATTATTGCAGCCCTGTGGCGGGCCCGTGCAGGCCCGGCGCAGGGCGGATAATGGGAACCGGCAGCACCACCACGGAAGGCATCCATGAGCACCAGCACCACACTCCCCAGCGGCGCCGATGTAGTGCAGGAGCTGCCGTGGCGCTGGCGCGTGCAGGGTAGCATCTTCCTCATCGGCGGCCTTGGCTTCATGTTCGATGCCTGGGATGTGACCCTCAACGGCTATCTGATTCCCCTGCTATCCAAGGAATGGGCGCTCGACGCCGGCGGCGCGGCCTGGGTGGGCACGTCCAATCTGATCGGCATGGCCGTCGGCGCCTTCGCCTGGGGCTCCATAGCAGATGTGATCGGCCGCAAGAAGGCCTTCACGCTGACGCTGCTGATCTTCTCCATCTTCACCGTGCTCGGCGCCGCGTCGCCGGACATCGTGTGGTTCTGCGCCTTCCGCTTCATCGCCGGCTTCGGCTTGGGTGGCTGCATCCCGGTGGACTACGCCCTGGTGGGCGAGTTCACTCCGCGCAAACACCGCGGCCGCGTCCTCACTGCCATGGATGCCTGGTGGCCCATCGGCGCCACGCTCTGCGGGGTGGTTTCCGCCGTGCTCATCGCCACCACCGGCAACTGGCGCACCTTAATGTTGGTGATGGTCGTCCCGGCACTGCTGGTGGTCTGGGTTCGGCTGGCCGTGCCCGAGTCGCCGCTGTATCTGGTGAGGGCCGGCCGCCCGGCCGAGGCCTCCGCCGTCATCGAGTCCCTCGTCCGGCGCACGGGTGCCACGGTGGGGCCGTGGCGGCTGCCCGAACCCAGCGAGGCACCCAAGCTGTCCATGGGCCGGATCGGCGCGCAGCTCAGCGAGCTGTGGCGGTTCAACTGGCGGATCACAGCCGTGGCGTGGTCGCTCTTCCTGACGATTCTGCTGGTCTACTACGGGGCGCTGACCTGGATGCCCTCGATCCTGGTCTCCACCGGATTCGGGGAAACCAAGGCGTTCATGGCCACCGCGGGCATGACGGCGGTTGGCCTGCTGGGCGTGGTGCTCGCGGCCCTGCTGGTGGAGCGGGTGGGCCGCAAGTGGATCCTGGCGATCACCGGCCCGCTGTCGGCGCTGTCGCTGGTCATTTTCGCCCTGGTGCTGGACGTCCCGGCCGCCGCCCAGCTCTGGCTGCTGGTCTTCGGTCTGGTCATCCAGGTGGCCATACCGGTGCTCTACACCTACGTTTCCGAGCTGTACCCCACGCATCTGCGCGGCACGGGGTTTGGCTGGGCGTCCACCATTTCCCGGGTGGGCGCGGGGCTGGTTCCGCTGATCTTCGGCTCGCTGCTGTGGCCGGTGCTCGGACTACCGCTGACCTTCGCCCTGACGGGTGCGCTGGTGCTCGTGGCAGTTGTCGGCATGGCCATCGCCGCACCGGAAACCAAGGGGACCCGGCTGGACTAGGGCGTCCGCCCCGGCCCAGCCGGGCCCCATGGTCTGCTGCGCCTAGCCTGCAGCGCCGGGGATCTCGGCATCCGGGGTGTGCGCGACGGAGAGCATCTTCCATGCCCCTCCGGTGTACTTTGCCTGGATGGTCATCAACGTGGACTTGGCCTGGAACGGGGTGGACGCAGCCTCGGAACCGTCCTTGGCGTAGGTGGTCGATGCGTCCGCACGGTACGCCAGGATGGCCTGGTGGCTGCCATCGGCGGCGGCCTCGGCCGGGTAGACGTTCAAGACCTTCGGCTGTCCACCGAGCATCCAGCCGCCGTCGTTGTACAGGGCCTCCAACAGTGCGGCCGACTCGTTGCAGTAGGTGCAGGCCGGGTCCGAGAGCTGCTGCAGCGGTGCCGCATCGCCGGTCTGCATCACGTAGTTCTGGACATCGAACCAGTAGTAGCTGAACGACGTCAGGGCGCTGGTGGCGTCCTTGTCCATGCCGGCGAAGGGCGTGGGAACGGCAATGTTCCGGGCTGGCGCCGTGGCGGAGGCGGCGGTCGGAGCGGCGGCAGCACTGGCGCTGGAGCCAGCTGCCGCCGTCGTGCCATCTGCGCCGCCGCAGCCCGTCAGGGCCAGCAGCGACATTGCTGCGCCGGCGGCCAGAATGGTCATGTTCTTCTTCATTTCAAGTTCCCCTGGTGTTGCGTTCGGTGTGCCGGGGCCGAAGCCCCCAGACAGCCTAGACTGGCGCAACCAAGGGGTTGAACTCTTGTGGCGCAGCCCACAGATCCCTGCGGGCCGCGCCGGCGCAGCGCCTAGTTGAACGGAGCCGCGAGGTCCTTCAACACGGAGATCAGGAGCGCACGCTCGGCCACCTTGATGCGCTCGTGCAGCGTCTCCTCGGTGTCCACGGGCAGGACCTCGACGGCGCTCTGGGCGATGATGGGGCCCGTGTCCACCCCGGCGTCGGCGAAGTGCACCGTGCAGCCGGTGACCTTCACGCCGTAGGCCATGGCATCGCGGACGCCGTGCGCTCCGGGGAAAGCGGGCAGCAGGGCGGGGTGGGTGTTGACATAGCGGCCCGGGAACGCGTCGATGAAGCTTGGGGCCACGATCCGCATGAACCCGGAGGACACCACATAGTCCGGTGTGTAGGCCTCGACGGCGGCCAGCAGTGCGGCGTCCCAATCGGTGCGGGCGGCAAAGTCCTTGAAGTTCACCACAAAGGTCTCGATCCCGGCCGCGGCAGAGCGGGCGACGCCGGCCGTGTCCGGACGGTCCGCGCCGACGGCGGCAATCTCGACGGGCAGGTCCCCGGCGGCAACGGCGTCAATGACGGCCTGCAGATTCGAACCGGTACCGGAGACAAGAACAACTATGCGCATGCCACAACTTTAGGCGAGGCGCACGGCCGTCCCCTATTCGGCGTCGTCGGCGGTCTTGCTCCGTCGGCCGGACTCCCGGGACTGGCCGGCGGCATTCTCCGGCAGGCGCTCCAGCCAGGGCCCCAGCACGGAACCGACCACGACGCCGACGGCGACCTCGCCGGCCACCCAGACCCCGGTCCAGAGGAAGCCGGGGCCCAGGTCCGTCAGGCGGCCCAGCCCGGCCGAGCCGTGCGAGAGCCAGGCCAGCGCGCCGGCAAAAATGCCCGCGGCAGCTCCGACGACGGCGCCGAGCGCCAGGGTGGAGGCGCTGGCGGTGAACCAGCGGGCCTTGACCTTGATGGAGAGCCACTCGTCGAAGTGGTTCTCCCCCTCGCGGAGGAACCACCAGCCGCCCAGCACGCCTGCCAGGACGGGCACCACCATGGCCACCACGCCCCAGGACAACTCCCCGACGGGCAGGGCCCCCAGGATGGGGATCGCCGGCACCGGAGCCACGGCCGTGCCCAGCGGGCCCACGGTGGAACCGACGCCCAGGTTGAAGCCGGCGCCGCTGGCCCAGGCGAGCGTCCAGAGGACAAAGTTGGGGATGAATCCCAGCTGGGCGATGGTCAGCACCGAGCCACCCAACGCCCCGGAGTTCAGGCCTTGGTAGACGGCCGCGATGTCCGCCCAGTGGATGGCCAGATTGACGGCCAGCAGCACGGCGGCCATGGCCACGGATGCTGCGGCAGCCACGAAACCGGCACGCACTGCCGCCCACATATAGGACCCGGCCCAGCGCGAATGCTGGCTGGTGGTGGCAATCCAATCCACCGCGTCCACGCCGATCAAACGCCCCCAGGCACCCGCCTCGCGGCGCGCGCCAATCACCAGCCCGAGCCCCACGGGAATCAGTGGGATCAGGGTGCCGGCCACCAGCCCTGCTTCGACACCCGGGGCACTGCAGATGAAGGCCGTGCCCAGTCCGACGGCGGCATAGAGTGCCAGCGCACCCAGCAACGCCTGCCAAAGCTGGTCGGTGTAGGAGGCGCGGGCCAGCCGGCGCCCGGCCCGCCAGGACAACAGAAAGGGAATGAGGGTCAGGCCCAAGGGAATCAACGTCAGCGTGCCGCTTTGCAGCGTCGCTGAACTGGGGCCTTCATTCAAGGTCAGGTGCAGCGGGACTGCATGGATCACCAGCCAAGCCTGCCCCGCCAGACGGGCCAGCGTGGCAAGGCTCTTGTCGGCAAAGCCGTCCGCCCACCACACGCCCACCAGCGGAAGGATCACCAGCAGGGCCGAAACCACTGCAGCGACGGCGGATTCCATCGCGCCCTGCAGCCACAACGGCATTGGTAGTCCGCTGCCAGTGCCTGCTCTCTTATTCATCGTCTCCCATGGTGCCATGACCGCCAGCAGTTGCGCTGATGCAACGCCGCCGCAGGCCGGGGCCAGAAGCCGTCAGGGGTTAAACACAAAAGCAGGGCCGGCATGGTGCCGGCCCTGCTTTTGTTCAGGATCTAAAAATTAGATGGCCTGGATGTTGACTGCCTGCGGACCCTTGGGGCCCTGCTCGACGTCGAAGGAAACCTTCTGGTTCTCTTCGAGGGAGCGGTAGCCGCTCGAGTTGATTGCGGAGTAGTGAGCGAAAACATCCTGGCTCTGGTCATCCGGGGAGATGAAGCCGAAGCCCTTTTCGGAGTTGAACCACTTGACGGTACCTGTTGCCATTATTCTTTTCCTTCTGAAGTTTGGAGATTCCGCCCGACCATCGGGCCTCCAGTTACGGTGTCCTGTCCGCTATCTTCAGAAAAGCGGCGTCCCTTTCGGGTGTCGCCGCCTCTACTTCGAAATGCGCAACACTACAACTAACGCCAGTATACATAAATCACTTCGCCGTGCCAGCCCAAAAAGAGATAGTCGTCACGGTGTGTCGTGATCGAGGCCACAGAGGCCGTTCACGAGGCCCCGCAGGGCCGGACCGCAGCCACGGTGCAGTTCCGCGCCATGCCGCGCCGCCGGGGCTGGATGGGCGCACGGCCGCCACCCAGGGGCTCCCCAGATCTTTCCTCAGCATTTCCTTGACCTTTACCAACTGTTCGCCCGGCCGCAGGCAGATACTTTGTTGGCTGCAATTGGATAAGGCCACCCAAAGGGTCCATCACCGCAATGCCGGAACAGTACCCAAAAGGGTTAGGCGGCATGCACGCGCACAAGAGCTGCGCGTGCATGCCGCCTAATGAGTGGCTTACTGGCCCCTACGCCGTGGTCAGGACGTCGTTGGTGGCGTGGTCGTAGCGGAAGGTGATCTCGCCGCCGTCGTGGTGCAGTTCGTGGTCGAAACCGTCGGCTACACCGAAGGCCCCATAGTTCTCATCCCAGGACCCATTGACGACTGCCTTGAACTTGTAGAAGCCCTGCGGCAGCGCCACGGTGAGCTTCCACAGCTGGGCATCTTCATCCAGGTTCATCTGGACCTGCTCCGCCTGCGGCGCCCAGTCCTCATTCGCACCCAACAGGGTGCCGAAATCGCCGGCTATCGCCACGGACGCCGGCTGCTGAACGGCGGGCTGCCCAGCCTCTGCCTTTGCGGTGGGCTCAGCCTTTGCGGTGGACTTGGCCTTTGCGGCCGGCTTCTTGGCCTGGGTCTTCTTGGCGGGAGCCTTTGCTTCCTTGGCCTCCACAGCCTCCGCGGCAGGAGCCGGCGGTGCAGCCGGGAGCGGGGTCTCCGCGGAAACCTGGGTTCCGGCGGCCAGAGCCGCGGTCAGGGAAGCAGCATCAGGGAATTCAACGGTTGCGCGCAGCCCGTCCTCCGTGATGGTCCAACCGCCACGTCCCTTGACCAGCCAGCCCGCCTTGACCAGCTTGGCCGTCGCTGTCGTCAGAGTCTTGTGGCCGCGGGGAATGCCGCCGCTGAGCAGCTCACCTTCCTCGGCATTCAAGGGCACGCGCGCAATGGCCTCGGCCAGCACGACGCCGGCTCCGGGCTTTTCCTCCGCCCACGTTCCAGCGGCCAGAATGTCCAATACGGCTTTGAGACGGAGATTGGTGTTGTCGGAAACGGTCACAGCTGTCCTCCTGGAGGGGTCGATGTGGTTCCAGTGTGCCAGCGCAAAACCGTACTGGTCAGTAGATGACGGTAAACAGTTGGTTTCCAACACCTTTCCGATGCACTGCCGGCTGGAAACAGCTGACACAGGCGCCGATGCCAGCGCCGGAACTGCAGCTCCCGTACGCCACCACGGGCTCGCTGGTCGGCGGTCGGTGGGCAGCAGGAATCTGCACCCTTGGCAGAGTGCTTCGATGGTGGCGCCTTGACGGAAGCCTGCGCTGCAACACCGGCCAGCCACGTTGGAGTTTATGCCTTTGTCGGTTGAAATTATCCCCGCCATTGTGCGCAGAACAAATATCTGGCTTTGGAATCCGGCGGGCAAATTGATCGAATGGCCATGCGGTTAGCGTTGCCCTCGCAATCGCGCGTAGCAGCGGCTTGGGTGGCGGACCGGATCGGCGCCAGTCAACAGAACACCAGACGCACCTGGCCATCAGAATGGTGGCACGCTGGCTCCGAACGCACGTCGACAGCCTTGATGCGCTTCGTATTGAAGCACCTCGTCCGGATTGAAGGGACTACGGGCCAGTCCTCGATGATGCGGTTCAGCGGCGTGGCAACGCGACGGTTGGACGCCAGAGAACCGGGGACCCGCTGCTCGATAACCGCTGAATATATGCAATTTCTCATTTGCCGAGTCCTCCACAGGGTTATTCGCAGGCCGGTTTATCCACAGATTTTGTTGATTCCCCTAAACCTCTTTTCGAAGGCACCAAAGTTTATTAGAATATATGTATGAATTGGTTTGACGGCGGCGGTGGGGCCTCCAGAGACTACGGCGAAGAGCCGGGCGCACCCGCCGCCTTCCCCGGCCCGGCAGCCGGCCCCGACGCGGGCCCGGAGGGCAGGGATGCGCCGGGCCGGGATCCGGAGGGCCGGGACGCGCCGGGCCGGGGTGTGCCGGTGGCGGGCGGGCATCTGCGGGCCGTGCTGCGCCTGGCCCTGGCCGCCGCCGACGCCGCAGGACCGGCAGGCTTCGACCCGGCCGCCCTCCACCTGCCCGCCCACACCGACGCCCAGCTCACCACCCGGGCCGCGCAGCTGGAATCCCTCGCCCGCCACCTGGCCGCACTGCAGATCCACTACGCCGGGGAGATCGCCGCCCGCGCCGCCGCGGGCCGGTACACCGGGACCGGGGCGACGAACCCGATCAACCTGCTCGCCGAAACCCTGCAGATCTCCGGCCGGGAGGCCGCCCGCCGCATCATCCTCGCAGAGCACCTGCTCCCCACCATCGACCCGCTCACCACCCACACCACCGCACCCAGGATGCCCGCCCTGGCCGCCGCGTTCTTCGCCGGGGCCCTGTCGATCGAGGCCGCCCGGATCGTGGCCGACTACACCACCCAGGCCTCCCACCTGGCCGACGGGGGCCGGATCACCCTGCCCGAAGTCCGCACGGTGGAGGAGGCGTTGACGGCCCTGGCCGTGGCCGAACGCCCCGAGATCCTCACCCAGTGCGCGCACCGCACCATCAACCTGCTGGACCCGGACGGGACCGAACCCACCGAGGCCGAGCTGCTGGCCAAGGAGGGCATCCACTTCACCCGGCCCCGCCGCGGACTGGTCCACTTCGATGGACATTTGACCGTGGTCGACTACGAGGAGCTTCTGGCCGCGATCGGCACCGCCACCAACCCCCGCCAGACCGCCGGCATCAACACCATCCCCGGCGCCATGCCCTCCTCCCCGGCCGCGGAGATGCCCGCCTGGGCCCGCGGCCCTGACGCTGGCCCGGACGGCGCTGGCCCGGACGCTGGCCCGGACGCTGGCCCGGACGGCGGGACTGCCGGGGCCGGCACCGCTGGTGCCGCCGGGGACGGAGGGTTGTCCGCTTCCACAGGCTGCGCCCCCACCCACCATGACGCCGCCACATCCACCGCCGCCTCCACCGGCGAGGCCGCCACATCCACCGCCGCCTCCACCGGCGAGGCCGCCACGTCCACCGATCCGGGGCCGGGCACCGATCCGGACCAGTGCACGCAGGACCAGGCCATCCGCGACCGCCGCCCCCGCCCCCAGGCCCTGCTGCACGCCCTGCTGGACTGCGTGCACCTCGCCGCCCGCACCGACACCCTCCCCGACAACGGCGGCCTGCGGCCCCAGCTGTTCATCACCGTCACCCTGGCCGAACTGCGCTCGGGCCTGGGCAGCGCCCTGCTCCCGTACGCCGGGTCCACCTCGATCGCCTCGATCCGCCAGGCCGCCTGCGACGCGCACCTCATCCCGGCCGTGCTCGGCACGAACGGGGAGGTCCTGGACCTGGGCCGCTCACAACGCCTGGTCTCCGCGGCCCTGCGCAGGGCCCTGGTCGTCCGCGACCACGGCTGCGCGTTCCCGGGCTGCACCCGGCCCCCGCAGTGGACCGAGGCCCACCACATCGTGCCCTGGGCCTGCGGCGGGGAAACCTCCCTGGCCAACTGCGTGCTCCTGTGCTCCTGGCACCACCACCTCCTCCACCACACCGGCTGGACGGCGGCCCTGGTGGACGGGGTCCCCTGGTTCACCCCGCCTCTGGCCCTGGACCGGCTCCAACGCCCCCGCCGCAACCACGCCCACAACCCCGACCCCGTCCGCCTCGCCGCCCGGCCCCCGATGCACCCGCCCGGCCGGGAAACGTACCCGCCCGGCCTGGGAGCGGACCCGCCCTGGTAGAAGAAGTGGACGCCGGAGTAGACCGAGGGGCAGTGCACGTCCACTGCGAGGCCCCTGCACGGCCGGGGCACGGCCGGGGCACGCCGGGTCAGTGGGTGAACGTCGCCGCTCCGGTTGAACGGCGGCACTCCGGTTGAATGGTGCCACCCACATGGCGCAGCGGCAGTGCATGATGCTGCACAAATGGCGGGACGGTGGCATGGGTCATTTCAGCTGAATGCGCTCTCCGGACGATGGTTTCGGCTCCTGGGTCAAAGCACCACTTCTGGGTCAAAGCATCAGTTGAGCGCTCTCCAGCCGTCATGCGTTAGAGCAGAGTCCGCCCCATGGAAGGCACCCGGACGCAATGAGGGCCCGGCCAGATGGCCGGGCCCTCATCAACATCTTGCTGTGGCGGTCCTCTGCCCAATGCACGCAGAACATGGGGTGCACTACCCAGGGTCCGCCGTCGTCGGACTACCTTGGAGAGCCGGAGGTGGATCCAAGCAGGCGCCCGGGACCCGCCGTCGTCGGAGGCTTTGAGTCGAACCGCCGAATCTCGGCACCCGGCTACGCCTTGGCTACGGCCTTGGTCCGGGCGGGCCGGCCGCGGCCGATGCCCACGGAGTCGGCGGACAGCCGCTGGGCCAGCCAGATGGGCACGATCGACACGATGATCAGCACGACGGCAACCACGTTGACCACGGGGGCCTGGTTGGGTCGGAAGAGGTTCTGCAGTATCCAGATGGGCAGGGTGGTGTCGCCGGCGCCGATCGTAAAGGTCGTCACGATGATCTCGTCGAAGCTCAGGGCGAAGGCCAGCAGCCCACCGGCCAGCAGGGCCGAGCGCAGTTGGGGGAAGGTCACGAGCCAGAAGGTGGTGAAGACGCCGGCACCGAGATCGGCAGAGGCCTCTTCGAGTTTGCTGTCCATCCGCCGCAACCGGGCGATGACGTTGTTGAACACCGTCACCATGCAGAACGTTGCGTGGGCAATGACCACCGTCCACATGCTCAACGGCACGCCCAGGATGGTGGTGAACATATTGTTCAGCGCAATGCCCGTGACGATGCCGGGAAGTGCAATGGGCAGGATGACCAGCAGGTTCACTGCGTCGCGGCCAAAGAACTTGTAGCGCTGCAGGGCCAGTGACAGCAGCGTACCGAGCACCAGGGAGATGGCGGTGGCCACGAGCGCCACCCAGAGCGAGTTGACCAGCGCTTCCCGCACGCCGGTGGATTCGAAGGCCCTTCCCCACCACTCGAGTGTGAATCCCCTGGGCGGCCAGCCGAAGGTCCTGTCGGCGTTGAATGAGTTCACCACCACCAGCAGCAGTGGCGCATAGATGAAGAGCAGGACCAGGCCGGTCACGGTGCCGAGGATGATTTTGGCGCTGCGGGAGAGTCTCACAACGTGCTCCTAGATGTTGTTCAGGGCGCCGGTGCGGCGGACCACGAAGAGGTAAATCATGATGATCACGATCGGGATCAGGGACACCGCGGAGGCGAACGGCAGGTTGTTGGCCGCGCCAACGTTGGCATACACCACGGTTCCGAGCATTTGCGTGGCCCCACCGACAATTTGTGCTGTGATGTAGTCGCCCAGCGAGAGCGAGAACGTGAAGATGGTGCCGGCGATGATGGACGGGACCAGAATCGGCAGCATGACCAGGCGCATAGTGGTCCAGGGCTTGGCGCCGAGGTCTCCGGAGGCCTCCAGCAGGGAATCGGGCACCTTCTCAAAGCCGGCGTGGATGGGGAGGATCATGAACGGCAGCCAGATGTAGGCCAGTGTCAGGATCACGGCGGTTTCGGAATAGCCGGGGCTGTTGAGTCCGATGGGCGTCCCGAGCCATTCGAGCAGGCCGCCCTCGGCCAGCACATTGCGCCAGGCATAGGCCTTGACTAGGTAGCTGGCCCACAGCGGCATAAGCACGGCGATGACCAGTATCTTCTGCCAGTGTGCCGTGGCGACCTTGGCGATGAAGAAGGAGATCGGCAGGGCAATCACGACGTCGATCATGGTCACGGCCAGGGCTATCCAGATGGTGCGCAATGTAATGGTTTGGTACACGGGGTCCGTGACCACCTGGATGACATTGTCGAAGGTCCAGGTGGTGGAGACCTTGCCCGTGAAGGTGTCCACGGTCCAGAGCGCTGTGATCAGCAGGGCTGCGAGCGCGGCAATGTAGATCACTACCAGCCAGCCGGCCGGTGCCGTGATCAGCCCGGCCAGCCGCAGCCGGGGCGATCTAAAGAGCAGGGCGGAGAACTTGTTTGCTCTGGCCCGCGGCACGGCACCGGCGGCTGGGCCGGCGGCTGGGCCGGGAGTGGCTCCGGGCTGCTGCGTCTGTAGTGCCATGTCGTCTTACCTTTGTTCTGCTGTGCGTTCCGTCGGGGAAGTTCCGTTAGGGAAAGACCGCCAGGGAATGCCGGGGAGGTTTGGGGTGGTGCGGGTGTGGGCGGCCGGCTGGCTGCCCACACTCTGTGGGGCAATGGGTCAGCCCTTGATTTCCGTCCAGGCCTTGGTCCAGGCGGAGTAGTCGGTGCACTTGGCGTCGGTGCGGCCGTCGATGCACTTCTCTACAGGGGTGGTCCAGTACCAGATCTTCTCGGCATAGGCGGCATCACCGGAGTGGTAGGTCGTGCAGTGGGCCTTGTCCGCGGTCAAATCGCAGGCCTTGGGATTCGACGGTGATTCGCCGAAGTACTCGGCCACTGCTGCGTTCGCTGCCGGGCTGGCGATGTGGTTCAGCCACAGGTAGGAGCAGTTCGGGTTCTTGGTCTTGGATCCGATCATCCAGGTGTCGGACCAGCCGGTTGCCCCCTCGGAAGGCAGCAGGGTCTCCACCTGCGTTCCTTCGGCCTGGGCAATGTTGGCTCCGACCTGCCAGGTGGTGCCGATGACGGTGCTGCCGGAGGTGAAGGACTGCACGGACTTCACGACGTCGCTCCAGTACTCGCCGATGTTCTTCCGCTGGGCCTTCAGCAGATCCACTGCGGCCGCCAGCTGGGTGGTGTCCAGCGCGTAGGGGTTCTTGATGTTCAGTTCGGGCTTGTGCGCCATCAGGTACATGGCCGCATCGGCGATGTAGATCGGTGAATCGTAGGCGGTGACCTTGCCGGCGTGGGCGGAGGCGTCGTCGAACACGGAGCTCCAGGAGGTGGGTGCAGGCTGCACCAGGTCGGTGCGGTACATCAGCAGATTGGCGCCCCAGCCGTGCGGCATTCCGTAGTTCTTGCCGTCAACGGTGTTCCACGCCTTGTCCTTCAGGAAGGGGTACACATCGGCGTAGTTGCTCAGCAGTGACATGTTCACTGGCTGCACGTCCCCGCCGGCAACCAGGCGCAGGGAGGCATCGCCGGAGGCGGAGATGACATCGTACTGACCGGTGCGCATCAGCGTCACTGCTTCGTCCGAGGTGCCGAAGGGTTTGAAGTTGACCTTGCAGCCCGTCTGCTGCTCGAAGTCCGTCACCCAGTCAACCTTGGGATCGTTGCTGCCGTCTTCGACGTAGCCGGGCCAGCCGAGGATGGAGATCTGCCCCTCCCCCGGGCCGATCGCGGTCATGGCCGCTGTGGCCGCGCCGCCGGAGCCGCCGCTGGTTCCACAGGCGGTGAGTGCGAGGACGGCAGCCGCCAGGGCCCCCACCACACGCGATGACTTCTTGTTCAGTGCCACTGTGCTTGCCTTTCATAGAGTGATGATGGGTGGAGCTGGGTGGAATCGAAGGGGCGGTCAGGCGGTCGCCGCGGCGGGGCCGGGTTCGGGCAGCCACACGATGTCGCGGTCGGACCAGCCAACCGTGACGGCGGCGCCCACTGCCTGGTTCTCATCGAGCAGTTCATCGCTGGCCAGAACGACGACGGCGGGCCCGTCGTCGAGGGCGATGTGCACCTGGGTTGCGTGCCCGACGTAGACCAGCGAGGTGACGGTGCCGCGCACCGATGTCTCGCCGGGCCCTGCGGCGGGCCTGCCGGCCGAGTGCGCCGGGGCCGCCGCTGCCGCGGCGGAAGTGGACGATGCGGCGGACCCATCCACCACGGGGCGGACATCCCAGCCCAACCGCAGACGCTCGGGGCGGACGGCGAACGCCGTCGCCCGGGAGTAGAGGGCCTTGGCCGCCGCCGGGTCGAAGACATTCGAGGTGCCGACGAAGTTCGCCACGAAGGACCCTGTGGGCCGCTGGTAGATCTCATGGGCGGTGCCGATCTGCGCCAGCTTCCCGTTGTTGAACACGCCAATCCTGTCGCTCATGGTGAGCGCTTCCTCCTGGTCGTGCGTGACGAAGATGAACGTAATGCCCAGCGAACGCTGCAGTTCCTTGAGCTCGATCTGCATCTGCTGGCGGAGCTTGAGGTCCAGGGCGCCGAGCGGTTCATCCAGCAGCAGCACCTTGGGCTCCACCACCAGGGCCCGGGCCAGGGCCACGCGCTGGCGCTGGCCGCCGGAGAGCTGGGAGGGCCGGCGGGTGACGAACTTGCCCAGCTGCACCCGATCCAGAGCCTCGACGGCGCGCTCGCGGCGCTCCCGCTTCCCTACGCCGCGCACCCGCAGACCATAGGCCACGTTGTCCACCAGCGACATGTGCGGGAACAGCGCATAGTCCTGGAACACCGTGTTCACGTCCCGTTCGAACGGCGCCTTGCCGCTGACGTCCACACCCTCCAGTTCGATGGTCCCCGAGGTGGGCAGGTCGAAGCCGGCGATCATGCGCAGCACGGTGGTCTTGCCGGAGCCGGAGGGTCCCAGCATGGAGAAGAACTCCCCCTGGCGGATGTCCAGGTCGACGCCGTCCACCGCTACGGCGTCGCCGAAGGTCTTGGTGAGGTTGCGCAGCCGGATGGCCGGAACGTCCTGGGTCTGCTGCGGCTTTGCGCCGATCAACGCTGTCTCGGTCATGAGGTGCGCCTTTCCCCGTTGCCGGTGGTCTGAAGGTGGTCGTCTACCAGTGAGTGTTCAAGTGTGATCTGGAACACATTGGCCCGATCGAGATAAACACTATAACTTCAGATGATTTATGTATAGACCCCCGGGGGAACTTCTGGTTACGATGGCAATGACCAATTTCAGGAGAGGCGGCGCGGATGTCTTTGTCACCACTTGGCGCCTCCCGCAGCCTTGCTGCGGTGTTCACGCCGATCAAGTCCGGCGGCCTGGTGGATGAGGTTTGCCAGCGCATTGAACTTGCCGTGGAGACAGGTTTGCTGACCAGCGGCCAGCGCCTTCCCAACGAAGTCGAGCTTGCCGCCGCTCTGGGCGTCTCCGCGGTCACCGCCCGCGAGGCGCTGTCCCAGCTCCGCGGCCAGGGGCTGATCCGCACGGCGCGCGGCCGCAGCGGTGGAAGTTTTGTGGCCGACGATGCCCTCCCCTCTCTGGTGCGGGCCCGCGAGAAACTGCGCGGCCTGACGCGCCTGCAGATCAGCGATCTGGGCCTGCACTACCAAGCGATTGCCGTCGCCTGCGCGGGTGTTGCCGCGCGGCGGGCGGACGCCAACGACGTCGAGGCGCTGCGCTACTTCGTCCGCCCCGAGACTGATACTCCGCTGAGCTGGCGGCTTGCGTCCTCGGAGTTCCTGCTGGAGATCGCCGCCGTCGCGCGCTCGGCGCGGCTGGCCCGCGAACTACTGCGGCTGCAGGCTGATCTGGGCACGTTGACCCTGCTGCCCTTTGGCGACAGGGAGTTCTGCGAACACGCCGCCACCCTCAGCGAGGCGGTCACGGATGCCATCGCAGCCCGGGACCCCATGGCCGCCGAGTCCCGCACCAAGGAACTCGTCTCGGCCACCATCAACTGGCTGCTGGCCGCACACGCGGCAGATCAATAGACTGCTCGGCAGCACCATTCAGAAGCGCTACCCTCAGCAGCAGGACCATCCAGAACCAGTGCAGTTCAGTACCAGAACCAGAACCACCTCGACAGCCGGCGGCACCCCGCGGGCCCGGCGGCGTCGTCCTATCCAGAAGGCAGTGCATCATGACTGAAGTGAAAACCACCGCGGATGCCGTTGGGCAGCTGGATGGCTTCGTGGCGGGGATCGAACGCCGGCTTGATGTCTGGGCCGCGGCCACGCAGGAGTGGATCGCCTCCAGCGGCAAGCTGACCGGCACGGCCATCGACAAGTTCATCCGCGCGGCCGTGGTGCAACTGCTCACGGATCCGGAGGGCCATGTTGCCGGGGCCGGCTTCATCGCCAACGCCGGGCTGATGGAGCCCGAGCGCAGCTACATTGCCTGGTGGCAGGGCGATGACATGGAGCGCGTGGATGCCTTGGCCAATTTCAGCCCGCAGTCGCTCAGCCGCTACGTCAAGGCCGAGTGGTTCCGGATCCCCGTGGAAACCGGACTGCCACACGTCACCGGACCGTACATCGATTTCCTCTGCACCGATGAATACGTGCTGACCTTCACCCACCCCATAGTCCAGGGGGATGGTTCGGTCGCCGGCATCGTGGGACTGGATGTCACAGCGCAGACGTTTGAACGCCTGGGGCTGCCGCTGCTGCGCACCATTGGGCCGCGCGCCGCGCTGGTGAACACCGATGGGCGCACCATTGTCTCGGCGGCGCCGGACATCAATGCCGGCGACATCGTGGAACCCCCCGACGGCGCCGAGGAGCACCGTGTGGGGCGGCAGTTCCGCCTATTGTCGGCGGTCGAGGCCACCGGACTGTAGGCCCGGCTCCCCCAAGAGGCCCGGCTCCCCAAGAGGCCCGGCTCCCCAAGGCAGCGGGCCACGCACCAAACGCCAGGCGGCCGGTCCGGGCCGGTTCTGGCCGGTTCTGGCCGGTTCTGGCCGGTTCTGGCCGGTCCGGGCCGGTCCGGGCCAGAAAAAACGCTCAGCCCTGAAGAACGTACGTCTTCAGGTCCTCCAGCGTCTGGATCATGTGGTTGTCCATGGCGATGCGGGCGCTTTCCGGATCGCGTGAGCGCAGCGAGGCGAGGATCCGCCCGTGCATGTCAATAGCGTTCGCCTGGATCTGCGGCACCCGCGAGGTCTGGGCGCGCCGGTTCTCCAGCACGCGGTGGAGCGGGTCGAACAGCACCGAGACAAAGACGTTGCCGCAGGCATGGAGGATGACGTCGTGGAAGGCGAGATCCGCCTCGACAAACGCGGCGACGTCGTCGCGCTGGTGGGCGGCGCGCATGGCCTCTACATGCGCCTCCAACAGGTCCAGTTCGGCGTCGCTGATCCGCGTGGCGGCCAGCTCACAGGCGCCCGTTTCCAGCATGCGGCGCAGCTCGATCAGCTGGACGGCAGCGACAGCGTCGTTCTTCCCCTCGGAGGCGGCCCGCAGGACGGCCTCCAGGGAAACCCACTGGCTCAGGGGGTTCACGAAGGTCCCGCGGCCGCGCTCAACGCTTAGGATCCGCTGGGCCTCGAGGGTCTTCATGGCCTCGCGGACCGTCATCCGGCTGACCTCGTGCTGGGCACTGAGCTCAAGCTCGCCGGGCACGACGGATCCCGGCGGGAATTCGCCGGCCACGATCCTATCCAGCAGATCGTCCGCGACCACACCGGTCAACGATTTGCGCGCCATGCTCCCCCTTTTCCCAGTGCAACGTTCCATGTACAGCGATGTTCCAGTTTATGGGGTCGAACCCCCAGTCCACCGCCCCGCCCAACAGGCCCACCAGAGGGCGCAGTTCCGGGCCTCGGAAGCCCTCACTTGCACAGATGCTGTGGTTGGTGCCACAATATCATTCAAATGTCAGACATCTGACAAAAGCACAACTTCCGCACAAAGAGGTGTCCCATGATCCTTGAATCCGAACTGCTGGCCGGCTTCCCCGCCGAGGTCCACGTGGCCGCAGCCGATGTCGCCGCCACGGTGTCCGACTCCAACCGCGTCCTGGTGGTCCTCGACGACGACCCGACGGGCACCCAGTCGGTGGCCAACCTGCCGGTGCTGACCCGCTGGACCGAAGAGGACTTCGTCTGGGCCTTTACCCACCAGATCGACGGCGCCCGGGCCGGGGCCGTCTACGTGCTCACCAACACCCGCAGCCTGGACCCGGCCGAAGCCGCCGAGCGCAACCGCCAGATTGTCACCAGCGCGCTGGCCGCTGCCGAAACCACTGGCACGGTGGTGGGCTTTGTCAGCCGCAGCGACTCCACCCTGCGCGGGCACTACCCGCTGGAACCGGACACCATCGCCGAGACTCTGGCGGCCACAACCGGCGCCACGGCCGACGGCGTCGTGATCGTTCCGGCCTTCCCCGACGCCGGGCGCATCACCATCGGCGGCGTGCACTACATGCGCACCGCCGGTGGCACGCTGACCCCCACGGGCGAAACCGAGTTCGCCCAGGACGCCACCTTTGGCTACACCAACTCCCGCCTCGCTGACTACGTGCAGGAGAAGTCCCTGGGACGTTTCCAGGCCGCGGACGTCATCGTCGTTGACCTGAACCTGCTGCGCACCGGCACCCCGGCAGAGGGTGCGGCCGCCGTGGCCGATGCCATCGCCGCGGCCACGGATTCCACGCCGATCGTGGTGGACACCGTGACCGAAAACGATCTGCGCATCCTCGCCCTGGGCCTGGACGAGGCCGAACGCCGCGGCAAGACGCTGATCTACCGGGTGGGCCCGCCGTTTGTCCGCGCCCGGATCGGCCAGGAGATCCACCCCGAGCTGGAAACCAGCGAGATCTTCACGCAGGACGAGACAGCCGGTGCCGCCGGCGGCCTGATCGTCGTCGGCTCCCACGTGGGCGTCACCACCCGCCAGCTCAAGGCCCTGACCGAGCAGCACCGCTCCGCCAGCATCATCGAGATCGACGTTGAGCAGCTGCTCGGCGAGGACGCAGCCGCCCACCTGGACGGAACTGTGTCCGCCGTCGTCACGGCCCTGGCCACGGGCGACGTCATCGTCCACACCAGCCGTCTGCTGATCAAGACCGACGACGCCGCCGCGAGCCTGCGCATCGCCCGCAGCGTCTCCGCCGCCGTCGTCGAGGTGGTCAACAGGACGCTGAAGACCTCCCCGCCGCGCTTCGTCATCGCCAAGGGCGGCATCACCTCCTCGGATGTGGCAGCCCACGGCCTGGAAATCCGCCACGCCATTGTCCGCGGCCCCATGCTGCCGGGCATTGTCTCCCTCTGGGAGCCCGTGGGCGGCCCCGCCGCGGGCATCCCCTACATCGTCTTCGCCGGCAATGTGGGCGATGACCAGTCGCTGGCGCAGGTCACCCGCAAGCTCAGCAGCACCTTCTAAACGCTTCGCCCAATCCCCCACTGCCCAGTTCATGGGCACAGCCTTGCCTAGGAGAATTCCATGTCCACCAACTACACCGTCACCGTTCTGGGCCTCGGGGCCATGGGCCTGCCCATGGCCACTCGTTTGGCCAGCAAGCTCACCGTCAACGGCTTCGACATCGCAGCCCCCCGCCTGGAGCTGGCCCGCGAGGCCGGCGTGCGCACCTTTGACTCGGCCCGCGCGGCCGTCCAGGGCGCCGACGCGCTGCTGCTGGCCGTCCGCAACGGCGAGCAGCTGAACGATGTGCTCTTCGGCGACAACGGCGTGGCCCCGGCCCTGGCCAAGGGCTCCGTCGTGATCCTGACCAGCACCGTGGGCACCGAGGCCATCGCCGGCACGGTGGCGCGCCTGGCCGAGTACGGCGTCGAATTGGTGGATGCACCGCTTTCCGGCGGCCCCGTCCGTGCCGGCGACGGCGATCTGCTGATCGTCGTCGGCGCCACCCCGGCCGCTCTGGCCCAGGCCACCCCCGTGCTGGAACTGCTGGCCTCCACGCTGACGGTGGTGGGCGACAAGCCCGGCGACGGCCAGGCCATGAAGACCGTCAACCAGCTGCTCTGCGGCGTGCACATCGCCGCAGCCGCCGAGGCACTGGCCCTGGCCGATGCGCTGGGCCTGGACCAGGCCAAGACGCTCGCTGCGCTGGAGGCCGGAGCCGCCGGATCCTTCATGCTCTCCAACCGCGGCCCGCGCATCCTGCAGGCCTACACCGAGGAGGGCGCCGAGGTGCTCAGCCGCCTGGACATCTTCGTCAAGGACATGGGCATCGTGGGCAAGGCCGCCCGCGCCGCCTCCCTGGCCGCCCCCGTGGCCGCTGCCGCCGAGCAGCTGTTCCTGCTGGGCCAGGCCCAGGGGCTGGCTGCTGAGGACGATTCCGCCGTCATCAAGGTTGTGGCGCCCACCCAGCGCCACGCCGGCTAGACACCCGTTGTGATTGCACCAAGCCTGGCGTCAAAGGAGACTTCACAGAGATGAACACCGTAATCAACCCCCTGATGCTTGCGGCGGCGGACACGCCCGTCATCAAGCCCGCGGTGGAGCTGGGCACTCCCCTGCTGCTCACCATCGCCGCAGCCGGCGTGGCGCTGCTGCTCGTCATGATCGTCCGCTTCAAGATCCATGCCTTCGTCTCCCTGCTGACGGTGAGCATCCTGGTGGCCGTGGCCGCGCAGATCCCGTTGAAGGACATCTTCACCGTGGTCTCCACCGGCGTCGGCGGCACCATGGGCAAGGTGGCTCTGCTGATCGCCCTCGGCGCCATCCTGGGCCGGATGATCGAGGTCTCGGGCGGTGTGCAGTCGCTGGCCGACCACTTCACCGCAACGCTGGGGCCCAAGCGGGTGGCCATTGCACTGACCATCGTGGGCTTCCTGGTGGCCATTCCGGTGTTCTTTGAGGTCGGCGTCATCGTCCTGGTGCCGATCGTCTATGCGTTCTCCAAGATCGCCAATGTCCACCCGGTCAAGTTCGGCCTGCCGATGGCCGGCATCATGCTGGCCATCCACGTGGCCGTCCCGCCGCACCCGGGCATTGTCGCCGGGGCCGGCGTGCTGGGCGCCGACGTCGGACTGATCATGATTGTTTCGCTGGCCATCTGTGTGCCGCTGGGCTTCCTGAGCTACTGGGTTTCCAGCATTCTGAACCGCCGGTCCTACGCGCTGCTGCCCTCCGTGGCGGCCCAGCTGGAGGAATTCGGCAGCCCGGAGACCCTCATGGCCGGCCACAAGGGCGACATGGCCCCGCCGCGGCCGCGCCTGATCATCTCCCTGATCGCCGCACCCATCGTCCTGATCCTGCTCGGCACCCTGGGCACGCTGACCCTGGAAAAGGGCACCTTCTGGCACGGCTTCTCCGCCTTCGTGGGCAACCCTTTCTTCGCCCTGCTGGTGGCTGTGGCTCTGTCCTTCTACACCCTGGCCATCCGCCGCGGCTGGTCGCTGCAGGAAACCAGCGACATCTTCGAGGGCGCCCTGCCACCGATCGCCTCGATTCTGATGATCGTCGCCGGTGGCGGCATCTTCGGCACCGTGCTGCAGGTCAGTGGCATCGGCGCGGCCCTCTCGCACACGCTGGACGGCTGGGGCATGCCGATCCTGCTGCTCGGCTTCATCATCTCCCTGGCGCTCCGCGCGGCCCAGGGTTCGGCCACGGTGGCCATTGTGACAACCACCGGACTGCTGACGGCCGCCATCCAGGCGGGCCACTACAGCCCGGCCCAGATTGCCGTGATTGTCATCGCCATCGGCTTCGGCTCGCTGGGCCTGTCCCACGTCACCGACGCCGGCTTCTGGGTGGTGGTGCGCTACTACGGCCTCACCGTGGCCGACGGACTGAAGACCTGGACCGTATTGACCACCGTCCTGGGCATCGCAGGCTTCCTGTTGACCTGCCTCGCCTGGGTTCTCGTTGGCGGGATGGCTGCCTGATGCGCGCCCATTTGGATGACCTTGTTGGAAACGCCCTGGCCGCAGGCGGCGCCGTTCCGGCCCTGACCTGCTACGACTTCACGACGGCGCTGGCCGTCGTCGAGGCAGCGGAGGCCGCCGGCACCGGCGTCATTCTGCTGGTGGCCCCCAAGTCCGCGGCCTCCGTGTCCGGGCTGCGTTTGGTGTCGGCGCTGCGCGGGCTGGCCGACGCCGCCACGGTGCCGGTCTGCGTCCAGCTGGACCACGCCAGCAATCTGGAGGCGATCAAGGCCGGGATCGACGCCGGTGCCGACTCGGTGCTGGCCGACGGCTCCTCGCTGGAGCTGGAGGCGAACATCGCACTGGTCAACAGTGTGCGCGCCGCCATCGACAACCCGGACATCGTGATCGAGGCCGAGCTGGGCGGGCTGGCCGGCAACGAGGACAAGGCCTTCGCCCTGGCCGCAACCGGCCTGACGGATGAGGCCCAGGTGGCGGACTTCGTCCGGCGCAGCGGTGCACAGCTGCTGGCCGTGGCCGTGGGCAACGTCCACGGCAAGTACGCCGGCGAGCCGATGCTGCACTGGGACCTGCTGGAGCGCATCGCCGCCGAGGCGGGTGTGCCGCTGGTGCTCCACGGCGCGTCCGGCATTCCGGCCGAGGACCTCGCAAAGGCCCCGGGCCTTCGCGTGGGCAAGGTCAATTTCAACACCGAGCTGCGCACCGATGTGCTCGGCATGCTGGAATCCGAGGTCTCCGCCCACCGCGTGGACGGCGAAAACCTGCTGGGCCTGCTGACGCTGTGGAATGCCACGGCGCGCGGCTTCGCGGCCAAGACGCTGGAGCTGCTCGGCGGCAAGTAGGCCGGCACGGCATTTGAATAGAGCACGACGACGGACGGTCCCCTGGGTGGGGGCCATCCGCCGTCGCCTGTCCTCGCGCCCCGGGCGGCTGGTCCTCAGCCGGCGGTGGGGCCGAGCATCTGCGCCGCCTTCTCCTCCAGTGCGGCGATGGAGACATCCGGCAGCACCAGCAGTCCGTCCAATTCCCTCCGGGCCCGCTTGTAGGCCGTCTGCCTCTCGGCCTCGGTGGCGCCATCGTCGACGACGATGGCCACCAGCTTGCGGGCAGTGGCCAGCCGCTGGCGTTCACCCTCGCTGAAAGCGCTGTCCTTGAGCCGCTTGGCCTCGTGCTCGGCCACGTCGAAGGCCACCTCGTAGGTGTTGACGGCCGCGCGGTATTCGGCCAGCGCCGCCGTCGAGTCCATGTCCGCCGGATCGGCGGGCCGGAGGCCGTCCGCGGTGCGCTTGGCCCGCAGGAACGCCACGGTCAAGGGCTCGCGGACATCGGTCATCATGGGGAAGTCGATCAGCTTCCCGACATCCAATTCATAGTCCAGCCAGCGCTGGTTGACGGCGTCGTGCGCGGCCACGAGTGCTTCAACATCTGTGGTCCGGTTCGCCTCCAGCGCCACACTCTGGTGCTGGAGCTTGTACAACTCCACCTTGCGCTGGTGCCGGCGTTCGGCGGCCTTGGACCAGGCCCTCCCCCAACCGCCGGCCATGCCGGCCAGGGGGAACACCAACCACCAGTAATGGGCCAGGAAATCAAAGAAGGGCTGCACCTCCCCATCCTGCCACCGGCGCCGGGAAGGCTCAACGAGGCGGCCCCGCGCGGCGCCGGAAGACTACCCAACTGGGCGCCCCGTGGGTGCCCTGCGTGGCGCCGGGAGCCTGCCCTGCGGGGCCCGGCCACGGGCCGCCGGCGCACCACTTCGCGGGCCCGTGGGGGCCTCCACAGTGCCCGTTCCATTGCTGCGCAGTTGTGGCAGAATCGGCAGTGAGGTCACCATGAATGCCAATGAAACACCACGGCCTGCCGGCCGGCATGTGCGGCAAATTCCGGACGTCGGCCGCCGCCGCGTTCTGCTGGCCCTTGCCGCCGGGGCCGCGGTGACGGCGTTCCGGGCCAACATCGCCGCCGACTACAGGCTCACCGAGGATTCCTCCTTCAAGGTGGTCACGCCGTCGAACGCGAAGAACGACGCCGCGGCCCTCCGCTTTCCCGGCCGGGCCTGGTACCTGCTGCCCGGATTCCGGGTCTCCAACCGCACCGCCGGCCGCAAGCTCGAGGCACTGCAGCCGGCCATGAATGAGCGCGCCCCGGCGTCGTACATCGGCTACTCCAACGAGGGCATCGACATCG
This sequence comes from Arthrobacter sp. 35W, assembly GCF_000482545.1. Taxonomy (GTDB): domain Bacteria; phylum Actinomycetota; class Actinomycetes; order Actinomycetales; family Micrococcaceae; genus Specibacter. The sequence goes on along the minus strand of NZ_KI519454.1, from coordinate 84,364 downwards.
CCCAGCTGTTCATCGCCATCCAACGGGACGCCTTCGCCCGGAAGGTCACCACGGCCTATCTCTATGGCGACAGCTTCGGCGGCATGGTGGCGGCGGTTCTTGCGCCGCTGCTGGAACAGAACGGCATCCACGTGAAGCTGATCGTCTTCGCCTCCAGCCCCTCCGACGTCAGCCAGGTCAAGGATCCGGGCAAGGACTACATCGCCATGGCCGGGGTGGTGGTCCCGCTGACGGGAATTGTGGGCCGGCTGGCCGCGGGCGTGTGGAGCGGGCTGTCCAATCCCAACGGCGAGGACATGTACCAGGCGGCACGGTCTGGGGTGGGCAGGTCGATGGACCCGGACCAGACCTCGCTGATCCTCTCCACCACGCAGGCCACGTTCCTGCAGGCCTTCCCGGCCCAGTTCGACGGCGGCGTGTCCCCCAGCACCGGGATCGGCCTGCTCTACGACCCGGAGGATTTCATTGTGGATGCAGCCGCCGCCATCCGGGGATGGCGGCGGCTGCTGGGGTCAAGCTTGTCGTTCCAATACGATGTGCCGCACACCGGCCACGCCAGCCCGGAGATCCACCCCGATGTCTACGACACCGGCCTGCGGGTGCTCCAGGATGTGCTGGACCGCAGGCCCCGGACGTCGGCGCCGCCCACGCTGTACTTCTAGGCGGTGCCGGTCCGGTGGTTCGCGCCGGCGTCAGCGCGTCAGCGGGCGGTGATTTGCGCGAGCAGCTGCTCGAAGGGCAGGGATTCCATCTTCTCGGCCTCGCGGGCTGCACGCTTGGCCTTGTGGTCAAGCGCCGGTTGGGATGATCCGATGGATCCACCGGCGGCGTTTCCCTGTGAGCGCGTCCCGCCGGTCGGTGCCAGGGCGACGGCAAGCTCGCCGGCCCCCTGGGCGATGCGGCGGTCCAGACCGTCGGCCCCGCCGCCACCTTGGCCCCAGTCCTCCGGGGAGGCGTAGACGGCGGTCGGCATGGTGCGCGCCCTCAGGTAGCTGAACAGCGGCCGGATCGCCATGTCCAGCACCAGCGAATGCCGCGAACTGCCGCCGGTGGCGCCGAAGAGCACCGGCATGCCGTCGAGCAGTTTGGGATCCAGAATGTCGAAGAAGGATTTGAACAGGCCGCTGTAGGAGGCACTGAACACCGGGGTCACGGCGATCATGGCATCCGCGTCCTCAACCTTGGCGATGACGGCGGCCAGGGCGGGGCCCGCGTAGCCTGTCACAAGGTTGTTGGCGATGTCGCCGGCGTAGTCGCGCAATTCGACGACGTCCACCACCGCCGTCGTGCCCAGCTCCGCCAGCTGGGCGGTGACGGCTGCGGCCAGCTGGTCGGCGAGCATGCGGCTCGACGACGGAACGCCGAGGCCTCCTGAAACAACAACTATCCTGCGCTGCTCTTGCGTCCCGTGCTGCACTTTCGACTCCTTCTCAGCCACCAAGCTTCATGCGTTTGCATCTACATAGTTGAACTGGAAGGACCGTGCGAATATTCCCCGGCCGGGCTGGCTAGTCCTTCTCGGCCGATTCGGGGGTCTTGTCCGGCGTCGCCCCTGTGCCTTCTTTGCCTGTGGCCAGACTGTGGTGGGCAATCACCGGGTGCGGGCCGGTGAACCCCTCGCGGCCGTGGGCGATCTCCAGGATCCGGTTCTTGGACAGCCGCCAGCCGAGCATCAGCAGCGGAATGATGACCACCAGCGAGGCCACCGTCCAGGTCCCCACCGGAGCGTCGAAGGCCATCAGCACCAGGACGCCGACGAGGAACACCAGCGTCAGGTAGCCGGTGTAGGGCGCGCCAAACATCCTGAATGACGGCCGGATCGCCTCGCCCTTCTTCGCCAGCTTGAACAGGGCCAGCTGGCAGAGCACGATGGTGCCCCAGGAGCTGATGATGCCCAGCGAGGCCACGTTGAGGACAATCTCAAAGGCCGCCGCGGGCAGGATGGCATTGAGCACCACACCCAGCACCGCCACCGCCGCCGTCAGGCCAATGCCGCCGTAGGGCACGCCGTTCTTGTTCATCCGGGCGGCAAAGCGCGGCGCCGAGCCGGACATCGACATGGACCGCAGAATGCGCCCGGTGGAGTACAGGCCGGCGTTCAGCGAGGACATGGCCGCCGTCAGCACCACCAGGTTCATGATGGCGTCCACGCCGTCGACGCCGATGGAGCCGAAGAACGTGACGAACGGGCTCTCGCCGGCCTTGTATGCGGTGAAGGGCAGCAGCAGCGACAGCAGGATCAGCGAGCCGACGTAGAACACGCCGATGCGGATGACCACTGTGTTGATGGCCTTGGGCATGATCTTTTCCGGGTTCTGCGTTTCACCGGCCGCGGTGCCGATCAGCTCGATGGAGGCGTAGGCGAACACCACGCCCTGCATCACGATGACCACCGGCAGCAGGCCATTGGGCAGGATGCCGCCGTTGTCGGCAATCAGCGAGAAGCCCACCTGCTGGCCCTCAACGGGCGTGCCGAAGATGACGAAGTACAGCCCCACCACCAGGAACGTCACCAGGGCGACCACCTTGATCAGGGCGAACCAGAACTCCATCTCGCCAAAGACCTTCACCGACACCAGGTTCAGGCCCAGGACCACCAATAGCGCGGCCAGTGCCCACACCCACTGTGGAACGGTGCCGATCCAGGGCACATATTTGGCGAAGAAATGCATGTAGAGGGCGACGGCGGTGATGTCCACGATGGCCGTCATGGCCCAGTTCAGCCAGTACAGCCAGCCGGACACGAAGGCCGCCTTCTCCCCGTAGAACTCGCGGGCGTAGGAGACAAAGGAGCCGGAGGAGGGCCGGTGCAGCACCAGTTCCCCCAGCGCACGCAGGATCAGGAAGGCAAAGAAGCCGCACAGTGCGTAGCTGATGACCAGGCCGGGGCCGGCGGTGGCCAGGCGCCCGCCGGCGCCCATGAACAGACCCGTGCCGATGGCGCCGCCAATGGCGATCATCTGGATCTGCCGGGACTTGAGCCCCTTGTGGTAGCCGGCATCCTCGGCGGTCAACGCCGAATCGGGTATGTCCTGCACGAGGTCCGAGGTATCGGGCTTTGCTGCGTGTTGCATGGTGTTCTTCCTTTTCTACCGTGCCAGCGGCGCACCATTGCGCCGGTGCGGCTCAGTCGGAGAGATTGGCCAGACGTTCCGGCGAGAGCAGTTCGTTGAGTTCTTCGGGGCTGAGCAGGGCATGCTCAAGGACAAGTTCGGCCACGCCGCGGCCCGTGGTCTGGGCCTCCAGGGCGATGGCCGTCGCGGCCGCGTAGCCAAGGCGCGGGTTCAGCGCCGTGACCAGGCCGATGGACTGCTCCACGCTGAGCCGGAGCTTTTCGACATTGGCCGTGATGCCGCGGACGCAGCGTTCGGCCAGCGTCAGGCAGGCAGCCTCGAGGTGCAGGATGCTCGCGGTCAGCGAGTGCACAATGATGGGTTCAAAGGCGTTCAGCTGCAGCTGTCCACCCTCGGCCGCCATGGTGATCGTGACGTCGTTGCCGATCACCTGGTACGCCACCTGGTTGACCACCTCCGGGATCACCGGATTGACCTTGCCGGGCATGATCGAGGATCCCGATTGCACGGCGGGCAGGTTGATTTCGCCCAAACCGGCACGTGGGCCGGAGGAGAGCAGGCGCAGATCGTTGCAGATCTTGGAGAGCTTGACCGCCACCCGCTTGAGCACGCCGGAGAGCTGGACGAAGGAGCCCACGTCCTGGGTGGCTTCGATCAGATCGAAGGCGGTTTCCAGCGGCAGCCCGCTGACCTCGGCCAGGTGGCGGCAGGCCACGGTGGCGTAGCCCTCCGGGGCGTTGAGTCCTGTGCCAATGGCCGTGGCCCCGAGGTTGATCTCGTGGACCAGTTTCGAGGCCTCGGCCAGGCGGGCGCGGTCCTCGCCGATCATGACGGCGTAGGTGCCGAACTCCTGGCCCAGCGTCATGGGCACGGCGTCCTGGAGCTGGGTGCGGCCCATCTTCACCACGGTCCGGAACTCCTCGGACTTCCCGGCAAAGGCCGTGGCCAGGACCTCCATGGCGGCCAGCAGGCCCTGCACGGCAAAGATGGTGCCCACCTTGGCCGCCGTCGGGTAGACGTCATTGGTGGACTGGCTGAGGTTGACGTGGTCGTTGGGGTGCAGATGCTGGTACTCGCCCTTGGCGTGGCCCAGGATTTCCAGCGCGCGGTTGGCGATGACCTCGTTCGCGTTCATGTTCGACGACGTACCGGCCCCGCCCTGGATGACGTCCACAACAAACTGCTCATGCAGCCTGCCGTCGATGATGTCCTGGCAGGCGGCGGTGATGGCGCCGGCGCGGACGTCGTCGAGCAGGCCCAGCTCCTGGTTGGCCCGGGCGGCGGCCATCTTGACCATGGCCAGCCCGCGGACGAGGTTGGTGTTGCTGGAGAGCTTCTGCCCGGTGATCGGGAAGTTTTCCACCGCCCGCAGGGTGTGGACGCCCCAATAGGCGTCTGCGGGGATGTCGCGGTCCCCGAGAAGATCGTGTTCGCTGCGTGTGGCCATCCCAGTCATGGTTCTCCTTGCTCAGCTGCCGGAGGGTCCGGCAGGAGTGGGCAGCGCAACCAGCGCGCCCACAGACAGTCCGCCGCCCAGGACGGGCGCCGTTTCAACACGGGCCAGTTGCGCCGAATCTACGCCCAGACGTCCCAGCAGGTCCACGGTGGCGGGCATTCTGGCGCGGTCGCCGCCGTCGGCGATCTTCAGCACCAGCGCCCGGCCATCCGGCAGCGCCACCGCCTGGATGCCTTCGAAGCCGTCCTTGGCCAGCAGGCCGGGGACGGCGCGCATCAGGGCTGTGACATCGCGGCCCTCGCCGGCGACATTCTCCGGGAACGCCCGCATGGCATCGGCCACCGCGGCCTCGGCAGTGCCGGCGGGGGCGCTGATGATGGCAGAGTAGGCGCGGGCCATGCCGGCCAAGGAGATGGCATGCACGGGGGTGCCGCAGCCATCCGTGCTGGCATGGGTGATGGGCTCGCCCGTGAGTTCCTCGACGACGGCGTCGACGCGCTGCTGCAGGGGGTGTTCCGGATCGAGGTATCCGCGCAGCGGCCAGCCGTTCAGCGTGCAGGTGGCCAGCATCGCGGCGTGCTTGCCCGAGCAGTTCTGGGCAAACGCCGTCGGCGCCCCCCCGGCGCGCAGCCAGCCCTCGCGCTCGGCGGTGCCGTAGGGCAGATCGGGCTGGTTGGCCAGAAAGACGGGGTCGATCGAGTGCAGCGCGAGGATCTCCTGCGCACCGTCCAGATGCCGGGTGGCACCGGAATGGCTCGCGGCGGCCAGGGCCAGCAGCTCCGGCGCCAGCACCAGCCCGGCACGGACCATGGCCACCGCCTGCAGCGGCTTGAGCGAGGAGCGCGGGTAGTACAGCGCCAGCGGATCACCGGCGGACATCAGCGTTGATCCGTCCGGGGCCAGCACGATGTACGAGCCGTAGTGGACGCTCTCCACCATGTCGGAGCGGATCTGCGCCACCAGGGGCACATGGCCGGGCAGGGGCGGGAGTGCGGTGGTGGCGTCAGTGCCGGCCATGGGTGGTGGTCCTCTCAGTGGTGCCAAAAATTTCCTGCAGGGCCGAGGCCACGTGGGCGAGGTGGTTGCCCATCGCGGCGGCGGCGCCGTCGCCGTCGTGCCGTTCAATCGCGTCGAAGACGGCGCGGTGCTCGTCGTCGGACTCGCGCTGGCGGCCCGTCATCAGGTTGATGGTCTCCGACTGGCTGGACAGCCCATCCCGGATGCCGGTGATGATCTGCTCAAACACGGGGTTGCCGCTGGCATGGGCGACGGCGGCGTGGAAGTCGGCGTCCAGGGCAACCCACTGCTGGGGATCATCCTCGGTGGCCATCGCGGTGAGGATGCCGCGGAGGGTTTCAAGGTCGTCCTCCCCGCGGCGGTCCGCGGCCAGCGCGGCGGCCGGCACCTCGATGTGGGGCCGGGCCTCCATCAGGGCGCGGGCGGAGAAGCGGCCCAGGGCCAGGTCCCCCGAGGTGCGGGAGGCCACGACATAGGTGCCCTTGCCGGTCTTGGTTTCGGTCAGCCCCAGCGACTGGCTGGAGCGCAGGGCCTCGCGGACCACCGAGCGGCTCACGCCGTATTGGGCGGCAAGGGTGGCTTCGGCGGGCAGCCTGCTCCCAATGGGCAGGTGGCCATCCTCGATGGCGCCGCGGAGGGAGCCCAGCACCGCCTCGGCTGCGCTGATGCGGGCAATGGCTGGCTGCTTGGCTGCCCAGCTGTCTGACAGGTTCACGTTCAGAACTTTGCCACGCTGTGCTGATGGTGTCAATGGTTGCGGGTGGTCCGGGCCACAGAACTGCATCCAGGACGCCGTTCCCCGCCCAGGACGCGTCTACAACTGCGTCCTGAACGGGAAACGTCGTCCCCGGTGCCCAGTCACGACGGGGCTGGCGGGCTACTGCATGCTGAACTGGTACTGCTGTGGCACGGATTCGCCGGGGCAGACTTCCCGCCAGAGGGCGGTGATGGAGTTCTCGCCCTCGCGCAGGTCGGGGACCTCCAACCCATCCTTGAGCATGGCAGCCGCCGTTTCCGGTGCTCCGGAGCGGGCATGCGCCAGGGCGGTGAGGAAGCGGATCCGCCCGAGGGCGCCAAGCTCCGCGGGGGCGCCGTCCACCAGGGTCAACGCAGCGGCGGCCTGGCCGCGATCGATGTGCTCGGCCATGGCCTCGGCCAGCAGCCACTTGCTGCCCGGATCCGCCGCGCAGGCGCCCCGCAGCCGGGCCAGGCCACCGTCGACGCTGGGCTCCTCGGGCAGCCCGGCATTGTCGTTGTCGTCTCCGGAGGCGGCATCTGCTTCCGCATCGGCGAGGGCCAGCAGGGCAAGCCCCAGCCCGCGCAGGGCCAGCGCCCGGCTGGACTGCGACAAGCCCCCACCGCGGCCGGCCAGGTCCAGCGCGTGCCAGTAGTTGGCGACGGCCCACGCGTATTCGCCCTCCGCGTGGGACATGACGGCCAGGTGGAACAGCGCCTCGGCGCTCGGCTCCACCGGCGCGTCCGACTTCCACTCCGGCGCCATCAGGGCCCTGACCCAGTCCTGCCCGCGCACAAAGCTCGGCGCGCCGGCAAAGCGGTCCTCCGGTGATTCGCCCTGGAGAAGCCCCACCCACGGCTCCTGCGCGGACGTGATGGTCTCCGGGGAAAACGGCGTTCCCGTGGCGTTGATCCACGTCATGGCTGCGGACTCGCGCCGGATGGTCTCCAGCGCACCCCAACCGGAGCCAGCCACCAGCAACGGTCCGGGCGGCAGATCGGCCCAGCGGGCCGCATCGGCGAGCGCCCTGTCAACGGCGCGCGTGTCCACCAGGGCGTCCACCCGCTCGCTGCCGTGCACCACTGCCGCGTTCCAGTCCTCGCTGTGCGCCAGTGCCGGATCGAGGGCGGCGTTGCCGTAGGCCTCCACCCACTGCCAGCTCTCCCCCGCGGGCATGGGTACATGCTCAAACTGGGTCTGGGCCAGACCGGCCTGGATCTCCGTGTAGTGGCCGGCATCCGGGCTGAGCCACTCCTGCCAGCGGTGTCCGCCCACGGTTTCGCCCCAGACAAAGAGCTTGCGTCCGCGCAGCCGCGGCGAGGACACCAGCGCCAGCCCGTCGCCGTCGTCGTCGGCCATGGCCACCCAGCGGCGCTGCTCCTGGGGGATGTCGAAGAAGAAGTCCGCGGCGGCGGTGTTGCGCATCGGCCAGCTGGCATCGATGCCATGGAAGCTGGTGGGCACCACGCGGGTCATGCTGCCGTCGTAGTCCGTGGCGTAGGCCTCCCGTGCCGGGGCCAGCACGCGGCTGCCCGGTGTTTGGGGCACCGCCGCATTGGTCCACCAGTACATGGGCACCTCGGCAGCGTTGGGGTTGCGGATCCGCACGGCCACAAACACCACGACCGAGTCGGCAGGCAGCCACGCATCGATCTGGAAGACCACCTCGCGCAGCCTGTCGAACTCCCACATCCGCAGCACCTGCTGGCCGCCGGGGGCCTCGACGATGGCGGTGTGCAGCGGGATGCAGGTGGTGGGCGAGTGCCCACGGGTGCCGATGTTGCATTCGATGCCGCCGGCGAACCAGGCATTGCGCAGGGCCAGGTTGGCGAACTGGATCCGGTCCTGGGTGTGCAGCAGTTCCTTGCCGGTGGCCTTGTCCACCAGTTCCCACAGCCGCCCGCCCAGTTCAGGCAGGAAGACGGCGCGGACGTGCGCGTTCTCGAGCACGACGGCGGTCATCGCGGTGGGCCGGGTGTCGCGGCTGTAGCCGTCCTGGAGCTGGTACGGGTAGATGTTGCGGGCCTTGCCATAGCGGGCGCCGGCAGCGATGTGGGCCGGAATGTCCCCGCCCACGTTGTAGGGCGGTTCCAACAGTGCCTGCACCGCCGGCAGCGGGGATTCAGCGCCCAAATGGGCCAACTGGATGGTTCGGGTTTCCACGGAAAGGGTGGACGTGCTCTGTGAAGCCGTGGCCGCGGGGGCCGTGGGCTGGGTGGTGTTGGTCATGCCTGCGTTCCAATCACTAGCAGTACACCGCGTTGCGGGGAGACGGTGATGCCTTCCTGTGGAGCATATCGCCGCTCGCCCTGGAAGTCTTCGATGGCCGGTGCCCAACGTTCGACGCCGGCCAGGGAGGCGGCGCCGTCGTCGAACTCCAGCTGGACCTCGACAGCCTCATCGGCCCAGCTGGCCAGAGCGACCACCAGGCCCTTCGGCGTGCTCCAGCTGGTGGCCAGCACCGCCGGATGGTTGGTCTTCACCGGCCCGTTGCCGGCCCACCAGCCCACCATCGGTGCGGTTTCCAGGCCGTGCTCGGTCCAGAACGCCCACAGCGGCCGGTTGTCCACGCGCGGCGCACGGCCGGTCATGCCGAACACCATGCCACGCCACGGATTGCCGCCGCCCTCGAGCATCTCCCCCATCAGGCCGAAGGGGATGCCGGAGACCTCCACCAGCCAATAGGCGGCACTGGAGGCGTCGTAGTCGAAGTACTCGCCCAGCCAGAGCCTGTCCGTGTAGGGCAGCTGCTCCAGGTACAGATTGGCCGAGGAGGAGAACCCGTCCTTGACGTTGAACTGGTTGGCGGAGTGGATGTCGATCTCCGGCGCCGGGCAGTGCTGCTGAAGGACCTTGCGCACGCGCTTCATGGTGTGCCGGTCGTAGGCGATGTCATCCAGGTAGATGCCATCCAGCCCGGTGCTGCGGACCAGCTCCGACAGGCCCTTGATGTAGGCGTTCTGCCAGCGGGATTCGCCGGCGGTGACCACGGAGATGTCGTCCACATTGGGGGCGTACCAGGCGGAGACATAGCCCGCCGGGGCGTGCTCCTGCAGCCAGATGTGGCCCGGTCCGGAGCCCGTGCTTGTCCCCGTTCCCGTTCCCGTTCCGGGGGAGGCGCCGTCGGTGAAGATCTCCCCGCCCAGCTGGAGCAGCGGAAGCACGTCGGGGCTGTGGGCCGTGAGCTCGCGGACGGTGTTGTAGACCTTGACCTTCAGTCCGAGCCCGTGGGCCTGCTCCGTGTAGGCGGCGAGGTTTCCGGCGCTGAGCAGCGGATCGTTGATGTAGGGGGCCAGCGCCGTGGCGTGGTGGATGTTGATGACCGTGGCACCGGCGTCCTTGACCTGTTCCGGCGTGCCGGCACCGTGGAAGTAGCGGTTGCCCAGCTGGCGGGCGGGGTCGATCGGCTTGAACGGGGTGAGCAGCAGCCGGAAGCCGTAGTTCAGCTCCTGGCCCGGCGCGAGCGTGCGCGGGCCGCTGTAGGCCTCAAGGCGGACGGCGTCCTCCCCGGTGCGCAGACGCACGCCGCCGCGGACCTGGGCATCGGCGTCGGCGTCCGAGCCGGCGCCCGGGCCGCGGTTGGCCCAGCTGGCCGGCTCCACCAGCGGCTTCTGCGCGTAGAAGTTGGTGTTCAGCGGGCGCTCGTAGGAATCATCGCGCAGCGCGAGCTGGAACCCGATGTTGGCATCGCCGAGCCAGAGCGAGTCCTGGTTCTTTTCGGCGACATTCCACTGCCAATCCAGTTCCTGCGGGCGCAGGCCGCCGGGCACGCCCAGGCCCATGGCATAGGGCACGGCGTCCGGGTTCAGCACCAGGGACAGCGCGGCGTCGTCGAGCTCGACGGCGGCTCCCACTGTGGTCCCGCTTACGCCGGGGTTGGCGAGGCGGAGCGCAAAGGTGGCGGCGCCGTCGGCCTCCAATTCACCCTCCAGCACCAGGGACAGCGGCGGCTCAACGCTGGTCCACCGGCAGGTCCAGGCCACGGATGCGGGTCCGTTGACGGTGAACTCCAGCGGCGAATGCTGCCAGTTGATGCCCACCAGGAAGCCGGCCGGCTCGGCCAGCAGGGCTCGCTCAGGTCCGTCGGTGCCCGTGACGGCCGGGGTGAAGGTGGAGGTGAGCTGGGCAGGCAGGCCGTTGGCCCCCAGCTGCAGGCTGCGGCCCAGGATGCGCAGCGTTGCGGCTTCTCCGTTGAGGCTGACATTGTCGAGCTCGACGGCGGTGTACGGGGCCACGAGCTCGTTGTCCTGGACCAGCGTGGAATCCAGCCAGGCCAGGCGGCGCAGCAGGCGAGGGTCGCCATGGCCGCCAGCCAGAATGTCGGCGTCGGGCTCTGCGGCAACGGCCAGTTCCACGGCCACGGTGGCGGAGAACGTCTCCCCCGACTCCGTGGCAGCGGTGACGGTGATCGTGGCCCGGGCGGAGGTTCCGGCGGCCTCGGCGGGGATGTGCAGCGGGATGTACAGGCCTTGGACCTCGCCGGCCGGAACGTTCAGGGTCTTCGCCATGGGACGGCCCAGACGGTCGACGCCGGTGGTGTTCAGGCAGTGGCCGCTGGCGTCGGCGGACTCCACCGTGACTACGGCGCCTGCCAGATCGGTCTGGGCATAGAGTCCCAGCTGCACCACATAGTCCTCACCCGGCAATGCGTCGTCGGCGATGGTGCCGTGGGGGCCGCCGATCGCCCAGTGGGCCGGCAGCGCGCGGCGCAGGGAAATCGGGTGGCGGCGGTTCTCAGGGAAGAGTAGGAACGGCTCCCCCGCGTGGGCAGCGTGCAGAACCTCAAGCTCGGCGGCCGTGGGGGTGAAGTTCATCGGCGCGAAGGAATCCCACTCGCTGGCGGCCTCGTAGCGGACGGCCTTGGCCCGCGGCAGGGTGGTCTGCGCCGCAGCCTCCTCGTCCCAGATGCTGGTGGCGGTCCGGTCCACCCAGGCCGGGTCCGCCGTCGGGCGGTGCGGCAGATAGCTGGCCTGCGGGTAGTGGGCGTGGCCGCCCATGGCGTAGGGCAGGTAGTGGAAGTAGTAGGTGCCCGCGCCGTCGATGGGCTCGAAGGTGAACTCGCCCTGCTCGGCGGTGCGCACCCCGGCCAGCACGTTGGAGACACGGCGGCCGGAGGCGGCGGAGGTGACGATGACGTCCACGGCGGCGGGGTCGGCGTCCTGGCGGCGCCAGGGCAGCACCACCGTGGCGGCGGCTGCGTCCGGGGCTTGGACGACGATGCGGTGGTTGCCGTAGAGGAGCTTGTCCCACTCCCCCGTTCCGCAATCTAGTTCGGGGTGCAGTCGGGCAAGGGTGGCAGTGGCCGGGTCCGGCATGAAAAATCAGCTCCAGTAGAAATTCCGGTGGTTACACCATGCTTTCCTGAATCCTAGTGATCGTAAAGCGTCATTACGATTCACAATCACTCATATTTGGTTGCGGCTGTCCCGGCACGTGCCGCAGCGGCGGCGGCCGCCTGTTTTGCCTGGTGGGAGGTGACGATCTTGACCACGCTGAGGCGGCCAATGCCGGCGCTGATGGCGAAGATCAGGCCCATCGGGAGCGCCGCTTCGGGGGCGTGGACCAGGAGCACCACGGCTGCGGCAACGGCCCCGGTCACCACGGTGTGGACGGCCACGTGGACCCATTGGTTCGGGATGCGGCGCAGCGGCCAGGCTGTCAGCAGGCCCAGCGGGATGCCGATGACCATGGCCGGCATGAAGCCAGTCAGCAGGAGCCCGGGAAAGTACTCCAACCAGTACAGTGCAAACTCGTTTGCACTGTACGCACCACTGAGGCCCACCCAGGCGGGAAACAGGGCGCAGAAGAGCACGAAGGTGATGAGCCAACCCAGCAGGAAGGCGTGCGATCCATACTCCTGCGCCGGGGGCCGTTCCCTGCCGGGCTGGGCCGGCGCCGGTTCCGTGCCCTCAGCCACGGTCCACCGCCAGAATGTCGGCCAGCGCCTCGTCAAGGTCAGGATGGTGCCACTGGAACCCTGCGTCGATCAGCTTCTGCGGGCGGACCCAGCGGCTCTTGAGCACCAGCTCGGTTTCGGTGCGGATCAGCACGGCACCCATCTTCAGCAGCCAGGCCGGCGTCGGCAGTCCAAACGGCACCTTCAGAGCACTCCGGACGGCGGCCATGAGCCCGGCATTGCCCACGGCATTCGGAGAGGCCACATTGACGGGACCGGTGATGTCTCCATGTCTGTGGAGGAATAGGACCGCCCGGTACAGGTCCTCCAGATGGATCCAGCTGAACCACTGGGTGCCCGGGCCCATCCGGCCCCCGAGGCCCAGCCGCGCGAGGTTCACGAAGGGCCTCATGACGCCGCCGCCCGGACCCAGAACGATGGTGATGCGCAGCGGAATCCTGCGGGTGGACGGCGTCTGCGCCTGCGCGAGCGTCCGCTCCCAGGCCCGGGCGACGTCCACGGAAAAGCCTGAGCCGATTCCGCCGTCGTCCTCCGGGAAACCTCCAGCGGGCACGCCGGCCCCTTCGGCGGAGCGGTAGATGGTGCCCGTGCTGGCATTGAACCAGTCCCGCGGAGGGGTGGCGCAGGCGGCGACGGCGCGGCCCAGCTCCGCCGTCGTCGACACCCGGGAGTCCAGGATCTCCGCCCGGTTGCGCGCGGTGTATCGGCAGGAAACGGACCGGCCGGCCAGGTTGACCAGCAGGTCCGCACCCTCCAACAGCGCCGCCATGCCGGCGGTGTCGCCCCATACCGCCCCCACGCCCCCGCCGCCGGTGCGGCCGATGGTGCGCACCTTCCAGCCGCCCGCCTCGAAACGGCGCCGGAAATCGCGCCCGATGAATCCGCCGGCCCCGGCCAGGACCACCGTGCCGGTTGCATCCGCGCCGCTCACGGCCGGACCTTGGCCATCAGCGTCAGCGCGTCCTCCACCAGGCCGCGGGCCACGGGCAGGCGTGCCAGCGACAGCGTCCGGGCGATGAGCGGGGCGGCTCCGTTGATGAGGGTCCGGGTGCGCCACTGGCCCTGGGAGCGGTCGTAGACCCAGAACAGCACCACGCCCATGTACCCCAGCCACAGAAGCTGGGGCAGGTCGCTGCGCAGGTTTGCCGGCACCTTGGCCCCCTCGATGGCCTCGGCGAAGATCGCCTCCGCCTCCAGCCGGATCTCGGCGGAAGCCTCGCCAAAGGGGTTGACGGCCGACGACGGTGGGAGCGCGCTGCCCAGGAAGCCCGAGCCAAAGGCGTGGTACGGGGTGAGGGCATCGATCCCGGCGTCCATGGCCGCCCGCAGCCGGTCCGCCAGCGGGACGACCCCAGCCATGGCTTCGCTGGCACGCACGCGCTGCTCGGCCACGGACTCGCGGTAGAGCTCCAGGATGAGCTCATCCTTCGAGGCAAAGTAGTAGTAGGCGCTGCCCAGCGAGACCCCCGCCTCGGCGGCGATCCCGCGCATGGTGGTCTTGGCGAACCCCCGGCTGCGGAACATGCCCAGTGCCGTCTGCAGCACCAGCTCCCGGGTCTGCGCACTCTTGCTGTTTTCCACGGATCCCCCTGTTTTGAACGTGTTCAAACTCCAGTAGACCACGGTTTTTGAACACGTTCAACAGCTGAGTGGGTGTGGCCGAAACGAAAAATGCGCCCGTTCGCGGGTTCAGCCACCGGTGCACGGTGGTTGAACCCGCGAACGGGCGCAGAAACGCGGGGCCTACTGGTCCAGGTGCGTCGGTCCAAACATCTTCAGCAGGACGTCCACGACGACGACGTTGGGGCCGTCGGCGGCGAAGCCCTCGCGGAGGGCCTCCCCCACCGCATCCGCGGAGACGCGCTTGGCCGGAACACCGAAGGACTCGGCCAGCTTCACGAAGTCCGGGCGGGCCAGCTCGGTGTGGGTGGCCTTGCCGAAGGCGCCCACCATGTACTCACGCAGGATGCCGTAGCCGCCGTCGTCCACAATCAGCCAGGTGACAGGCGCATTGTGCTGGCGGGCGGTGGCCAGCTCCGCAATGGAGTACATCGAGGAACCATCGCCGGAGACGGCCAGCACGCGGGCCGGCTTGCCCTGGCTCTGCAGACCCAGCGCGCCACCGATGGCTGCCGGGAAGCCGTAGCCCAGCCCACCGGCACCCTGGGCGGAGTGGAACTGGCCGTCCCGGGCATCCCAGCAGCTCCAGCCCCAGTAGGCGGAGATGGTCATGTCCCAGAAGGTCTGCATGTCGGCCGGGACGGCCTCGCGGATGTCCGCCATGAACTTGCGCTCCAGCGCCAGATCCTGGCCGTCCAGGCGTGCCGCCACCTTGGCTAGGGTCTCCTTGACAAGAGCCTGCGGCGTGGCGCCGTGCCAATTGGCCCGCTCGCCGTGCGGCTCCGTAAGGGCCTCGTCCAGCGCAGACAAGGCCTGGCCGGCGTCGGCACGGATGCCCAGCGCCGGGCGGTTGGACTCCAGCACGCGGGGCTCGGCGTCGATCTGGATGATCCGGCCGCGCGGCTCCATGGTGAAGTAGTTGCTGGTCACCTCGCCCAGCGAGGAGCCAATCACCACCAGAACGTCGGCGTCCTCCAGGACGTCGGTGACGTGGCGGTCCTCCACCCAGGACTGCAGGGAGAGCTCGTGGTTCCACGGGAACGCTCCGTTGCCGCCAGGGGTGCAGACCACCGGGGCATTGAGCTTCTCGGCGATGGAAAGCAGCTGCGCCTCGGCGTGGCCGCGGCGGGTTCCGCCACCGGCGACGATCGCCGGACGCTCGGCCGCGGCGAGCCACTTGACGGCCTCGCGCACCAGCTCTACGCGCGGCGGGTTGTCGAAGGGCTCGGCCAGCGCGTCCTCCACGCGGGGGACCATGATCGGGTCCAGCAGCACGTTCTGCGGAATCTCCAGCCACACCGGGCCCTGCGGCGAGCTCACGGCCTCCGTCCAGGCGTCCTGGATGGCGGAGGGGATGCCGGAGGCGTGCTGGATCAGACGCTGGCTCTTGGTGACGTTGGCCGCGGAGGCCTTCTGGTCGTCGAGCTGGTGCAGCATGCCCTTGCGGCGGGCGCCCAGGCCCTCCAGCGGAATCTGGGAGGCCACCACGATCATCGGCACACCGGTGGCGTAGGCCTCCTGCAGACCGGCCAGCGCCGTCAGCGCGCCCGGGCCGGTGGAGAGGAAGAGCACGCCCACCTCGCCGGTGGCACGGGAGTAGCCATCGGCGGCGAAGGCGGAGTTGTTCTCCACGCGGGAGGAAACAAAGTG
This sequence comes from Arthrobacter sp. 35W, assembly GCF_000482545.1. Taxonomy (GTDB): domain Bacteria; phylum Actinomycetota; class Actinomycetes; order Actinomycetales; family Micrococcaceae; genus Specibacter. The sequence goes on along the minus strand of NZ_KI519454.1, from coordinate 68,894 downwards.
CAGGTCCGAGCGGCTCAGGGCGTCAAAGAGGCCCAGGGCATGCTGGCCGGGGATGCCGAAGACGCTGCTGGCACCCAGGGCGGCGAGGGTCTCCACCACAAGGTCGCCACCATTGCGCTCGGCGGTTTCAACGTTGGCGGCATCGGCAGGGGCCTCCGACCGCGAGGGGTCCCCGGCCGAGCTTGCGAGGGTGGGGAGCGGTTGGGGACTCACTTGGTTCCTCCAACGCGGAAGCCGGCCGGGGCGCGGGTGGGCTCGGCGTCGAGAGCCTGGGCGGCGTAGCCGTTGGCGGTCCCGAACCGGTCGCCCTCCATGGCCTTGTCGGCCAACAGCGTCAGCAGCTCATAGCCCACGTGGCTGGCCGCCACACCGGTGATCTCGGCGTGGTCGTAGGCCGGGGCCACCTCCACAATGTCGGCGCCGATGAGGTTCATGCCGCGGAAGCCGCGGATGATCTCGATCAGTTCGCGGCTGGAGATGCCGCCGGCCTCCGGTGTCCCGGTGCCGGGGGCGTGCGCGGGGTCCAGGACGTCGATGTCCACGGAGATGTACAGCGGGCGGTTGCCGATGCGGTCGCGGATCTTGGCCACGGTTTCCAGCACGCCCTGGTAGTAGACGTCGGCGCTGGTGACGATGCCGAAGCCGAAGCGGTGGTCGTCGTCCAGGTCCTTCTTGCCGTACAGCGGGCCGCGGGTTCCCACGTGGGAGATGGCCTCGGTGTCCAGGATGCCCTCCTCGACGGCGCGGCGGAACGGGGTTCCGTGCGTGTACTCGGCGCCGAAGTAGGTGTCCCAGGTGTCCAGGTGCGCATCGAAGTGCAGCATCGCGACGGGCTCGCCGGCGCGTTCGGCGGCGGCGCGCAGCAGCGGCAGCGAGATGGTGTGGTCGCCACCGAGGGTCAGCAGCTTGGCGCCGCCGGCCGTCAGATCCAGGGCGTTCTCCTGGATGGTTTCGATGGCCTCGTTGATGTTGAACGGGTTCACAGCCATGTCGCCGGCGTCGGCCATCTGGACGTTCTCAAACGGGGAGACATCCCAGGCCGGGTTGTACGGGCGCAGCAGGCGCGAGGCCTCGCGGACGTGGTTGGCGCCGAATCGGGCGCCGGGGCGGTAGGAGACGCCGGAGTCAAAGGGAACGCCGACGATGGCGACGTCGGCCTTGGCGACCTGGTCCAGCCGCGGCAGGCGGGCGTACGTCGCAGCGCCCGCGTAGCGCGGGATCCGGGAGGAGTCGATCGGGCCAAGGTTTCCGTTGGCTTCGATGCGCAGCTCTTTCATCAATGTCCTCTTTTCGTACAAAATGTTGACCAGGTCACAGCCGGGCGAATGTTTTCCATCGTACAACCGTTGTTGCCCAATGTGAACCAAAAGTTTTTCACAGGAAACTTTCTGCCTGTCCGTTCGGGTGCACCACGGGCAGAAAAACCCGCGTCCCGCCGCCAGCACATCCGGCCCCAGACCCGGCCGCTCCGCCCGAAAAAAGGCCGTAAAGATATCGTCAAGACCGGGTCCATGGGGCCCTTTGCGGTGCTACGCTCCAATCGCCGGATCCGGCATCCGTTTCTGAAAGGCCCCCGTGACAACGCTGCAGCACCCACCGGCAAACCCCGGCGAAAGCGGCAAGCCGCACGGGGCCGCGGCCCTGCGGATCTGGCTGCTGGAGGGAATGCCCGAGCCTGCCGGCAAGCGCCAGGGGGCCCATGGCCGCCCCGCCGAGGGCCACAAGCCAGCCTCGTGGTGGCGGGTCATGTGCCTGACCGGTCTGGACTACTTCTCCACACTGGGCTACCAGCCGGCCATCGCCGCACTGGCCGCTGGAGTACTCGCCCCGCTGGCCACGATCGTGCTCGTCATCGTCACTCTGGCCGGCGCACTGCCGGTCTACCGGCGGGTGGCCACGGAGAGCCCCCGCGGCGAGGGGTCCATCGCCATGCTGGAGAAGCTGCTCCCCCGCTGGTGGGGCAAGATCTTCGTGCTGGCGCTGCTGGGCTTCGCCGCCACGGACTTCATGATCACCATTACCCTCTCGGCCGCCGATGCCACGGCCCACGTGGTGGAGAACCCCTTCGCGCCGGAATTCCTGCACGGCCAGAATGTCATCATCACCCTGGTGCTGGTCGTCGGTCTGGGAGCCGTGTTCATGCGCGGCTTCAAGGAGGCCATCGGCGTTGCCGTCGTCCTGGTGGCCGCCTTCCTGGCCCTGAACGCCGTCGTCGTGGTGGTGTCGCTGGCCCATGTGGTGGCCAGCCCGCTGGCCGTCACGGACTGGTGGACGGCGTTGACCACCCAGCACGGGGATCCGATCATGGTGGTCGCCGTGGCGCTGCTAGTGTTCCCGCGGCTGGCGCTGGGGCTCTCGGGATTTGAGACGGGCGTTGCCGTCATGCCGCAGATCAAGGGCCGCCCATCGGACACCGAGGCCAACCCGGCCGGCCGCATCGCCGGCGCCCACAAGCTGCTGACCACCGCCGCGCTGATCATGAGCACCTTCCTGGTGACCTCCAGCCTGGCCACCACCATTCTGATTCCAGCCGCCGAGTTCCAGCCCGGCGGCGCCGCGGACGGCCGCGCCCTGGCCTTCCTCGCCCACCAGCTGCTGGGCGAGGGCTTCGGCACCGTCTACGACATCAGCACCATTGCCATCCTCTGGTTCGCCGGCGCTTCGGCCATGGCGGGTCTGCTGAACCTGGTGCCGCGCTACCTGCCGCGCTTTGGCATGGCACCGGCCTGGGCGCGGGCCGTGCGGCCGCTGGTGCTGGTGTTCACCGCCATCGCCATCTTCATCACCATCATCTTCAAGGCCGACGTCAACGCCCAGGGCGGCGCGTATGCGACGGGCGTCCTGGTCCTGATCACCTCGGCCTCCGTCGCCGTCACCCTGTCCGCGCGGCGCAAGGGCCAGCGCGGCCGGGTCATTGGCTTCGGAGCCGTCTCCCTGGCCTTCATCTACACCACCGTGGCGAACTCCATCGAGCGCCCGGACGGGTTGAAGATTGCCGCCCTGTTCATCCTGGGCATCCTGGTGGTCAGCTTCCTCTCGCGCATGCGGCGCTCCTTCGAACTGCGCGCCACCCATATCCGGCTGGACCCGATGGCGCTGGAGTTCGTTGCGGGCTCCACGGAGGGCCCCATCCGGATCATTTCGCACGATCCCAAGACATCCTCCGCTGCGGCCTACCGCCGCAAGATGGCCCACGCCGCCAGTGAAAGCCAGATGGGCGATCCCGGGCAGGTGCTGTTCATGGAGGTCATCGTGGACGATTCCTCGGACTTTGAAACGGCGCTGGAGGTGCGCGGCGTGGTGCGGCACGGCTTCAAAATCCTGCAGGTCCATGCCTCGAATGTGCCCAATACGGTGGCCGCGGTGCTGCTGCACATCCGCGATGTGACGGGGCTGATGCCGCACATCTACTTCCGCTGGACCGAGGGCAATCCGATCAGCAATCTGCTGAAGTTCCTGTTCTTTGGCGAGGGCGAGATCGCCCCCGTGACGAGGGAAGTGCTCCGTGAGGCGGAGCCGGACCTCACCAAGCGCCCCTGGGTGCACGTGGGCTGATCCCACCGTCGGATTTCGGCCCTCCCACATGACGGACGACGGCGGCGCGGTGCCCGGACCAGGGCCCCGCGCCGCCGTCGTCGTACGCCCTGAAACCGCCCGATTCCACCCCGTCGATTGTGACCCATGGCATAAACGATCAAAATCGTGTCATACTAGGTTTTAGGACAAACCCTCACCCCCCAAATCTCCAGGGCAAAGTCCGGCAAACTTTATGAAACGATTCAAAGGAGAATTCATGAGCGCCGCACGCGTCGCCTCCCCACCCTCAAAGATGTGGTGGACGGCCACCATCGCGGGCATGGCGTCCTATCTGGACGCCGCAGCCATCGTTAGCACCGGAATCGCCCTGGTGCTGTTCCAGCAGTCCTTCCAGCTCGGCCCGGCCCAGATCGGCCAGCTGTCGGCGCTGCTGACCATCATGATCGCCGTCGGCGCCCTGGTGGGCGGCCGGCTGGGCGACAAGTACGGCCGCCGCCGCGTGTTCTCGTGGACGATGGTCGTCTTTGCCGCAGGCGCCCTGCTGCTGATGGTGGCCACCGGCCCGGGCATGCTGTACGCGGGCATTGTGCTGCTTGGCTTTGCCGCCGGTGCGGATCTGCCGGTGTCGATGGCGATGATCTCCGAAAGCGCGCCCGCCGGCAAGAAGGGCAAGATGATCACCTTCTCCCACGTGCTGTGGATGGTGGGCGTGCTGGCCGTGCAGATCATCAGCATCATCGTGGGCGATATGGGTGCCACGGGCGCCCGGATCCTCTACGGACATCTGCTGATTGTCGCCCTGCTGGTGCTGGTGCTGCGCGCCGGACTGCCGGAATCGGCGGAGTGGGTCAAGTCCCAGGCCGTCAAGGCCGCCCCCGGCCAGAGCGGCTTCGGTTCGCTCAAGGGTCTGGTCCGCTCGCGCTACTCGATCCCGCTGGTCGCCACGGGCTTGTTCTACGCGATCGCCAACATTGCCGCCAACACCAACGGCCAGTTCAGCACCTACCTGTATGTCAATGTGGCGGGCGCCAGCGTCTCCACGGCCTCCACCATTGGCCTGGTTGCCTTTGGCTGCAGCTTCATCGGCATGCTGGCCACCATGAAGTTTGTCGACACCAAGTGGCGCATGCCGGTGTTCGTTGTTGCCTCGGCACTGTCGGTGGTGGCCTTCGTCGTCCCCGCGGCGATGGGCGTTTCCACCTGGTCGCTGGCCGTGATGGCCATCTTCTATTCGATCGGCGGCGCCATCGCCGGCGAACCGATGTACAAGGTTTGGTCCCAGGAGCTGTTCCCCACGCGCTACCGCAGCAGCGCGCAGGGCATCACCATCGCCTTCACCCGTGTGGTGGCCGCCGCCGTCGCCCTCTTCACGCCGCAGATCATTGCCGGCGGTGCGCAGGCCCTCTTCATCTTCCTGATCGCCACCACTGTGGTCTCCTGCCTGATGGGCATCCTGTGGCTGGCCCGGATCCCCCGGGCCCTCCCCGATGCCGGGCCCGACGCCGGATCCGGCGCCCCTGTGGAACAGGACGCCGGCCAGGGCGCCCCCGCGCCGGCAACGATTGCCGGCTGACACCGGCCCGAAGCCCGCGCTGCGCCGCACACCGCCGCCGCGGCTGAAGACTCCAGCAAACGCTCAACCCAGCGACCGATTAAGCACCGAGCAGAAAGCACCGCCACCCATGACGACAGCCCCCGCCCCGTCGCAGGCCACCTTTGAACACCACGCCCCAGGCCGCCTCGGCATCGGCGACGCCGAACCCCGCCTGTCCTGGCAGACGCCCGGCGCGGACCCCGCCTACGTCCAGCAGGCGTACCGGGTTGAGGTGTCGATTTCCTCCGGCGCCGCGGCCGGCGCCGTGGAAACCACCCTCCACGAGGTCAGCTCCCCCGGGCAGATCCTCGTGCCGTGGCCGGCCCGGCCGCTGGCCTCCCGTGAGCGCGCCACTGTGCGCGTCCAGGTGGACGGCGGCGGCGGATTCGGCCCGTGGAGCGAGGCATCGTGGGTGGAGGCGGGCCTGCTGGAACCCTCCGACTGGCAGGGCGGCTTTGTGGGCCCGGCCTGGGACGAGGACCACGACGTCGACCTCCGCCCGGCGCTGGTGCGCCACGAGTTCTCCCTGCCGGCCCAGGTGGTGGCCGCCCGACTGTACCTGAGTGCCCACGGGGTTGCCGAGGCCGAGATCAACGGCGAGCGCATTGGCGATGAGGCGCTGACCCCGGGCTGGACCAGCTACACGCACCGGCTCCGCTACGCCACCTTCGATGTCACAGACCAGCTGCGCGAGGGCGGCAACGCCATCGGCGTGTGGCTGGGCGATGGCTGGTACCGCGGCCGCATTGGCTTCGAGGGCGGCAGGCGCAATGTCTATGGCCAGGACCTCTCGGCCCTGGTCCAACTGGAGGTCGTGACGGCGGACGGCGCGCGGCACACCATCGCCAGCGGGGAGTCCTGGCAGGCCGGCTTCGGCCCCATCCTGCTGTCCAGCCTGTATGACGGCGAGCAGTTCGACGCCCGCCTGTGGGATGCGGACTTCTCCCGCCCCGGATTCACCGCCGAGGGGTGGAGCGCGGTCCAGCTCGAGGCCGTCGGCACGGATGCCCTGGTGGCGCCGATGGGGCCGCCCATGCGCTGCACCGGCGAGCTGGCCCCTGTGTCGGTGGTGGACAAGGGCGATGGCCGCTTCCTGCTCGATTTCGGCCAAAACCACACCGGGCGCCTGCGCCTGCGCGCGTCCGGACCCGCGGGAACGCGCATTGTGCTCCGTCATGCCGAGGTCCTCCAGGAGGGCGAGCTCTACACCCGCACCCTGCGCGACGCCGCCGCCACCGATGTGCTGGTGCTGGCCGGCGGAGACATCGAGTGGGAGCCGCGCTTCACCATCCACGGCTACAGGTATGCGGAGGTCTCCGGCTGGCCCGGCGGGCTCGAGCCCGGGGACGTCCTCTCCCGCGTCTACCACTCCGATATGGCCCGCACCGGCTGGTTCCGCAGCTCGGATGCGGCCATCGAGCGCCTGCATGAGAACGCCGTGTGGAGCCTGCGCTCCAACTTCCTGGACATCCCCACGGACTGCCCGCAGCGCGACGAGCGCCTGGGCTGGACCGGCGATCTGCAGGTGTTCGCGCCCACCGCGGCCTTCCTCTACGACGTCACGGGCATGCTCAGCAGCTGGCTCTGCGACCTCGCCCTGGAGCAGGAGGACGTGGGCACCGTTCCGCTCTACGTGCCGTACCTGCCGCTGGGCGAATGGGGCGGCATCGCCTCGACGCCGATGGCCGTGTGGGGCGATGCCGCGGTGCTCACGCCGGATGTGCTGCACCAGCGCACCGGGGATGTGGGCCTGCTGCGCCGCCAGTACCGCAGTGCCGTCGACTGGGTCAATGGCGTGGAGAAGGCCACCGGCGAGTCCCGGATTGTCGACAACTCCATGCAGCTCGGCGACTGGCTGGACCCTGCGGCTCCCCCGGAGAACCCCTTCGAGGCGCTGACGGCGGCCGATCTGGTGGCGACGGCGTACTTCGCCTTCTCCGCCCGCCGGCTCGCCGCGGTGGCCACCATCCTCGGTGAGGACGACGACGCGGCCCACTACGGCGCACTGGCGGACGAGGTGGCTGCGGCCTTCGCCGACCGCTACCTGACCGCCGAGGGCCTGGCCACGAGCGACACGCAGACGGCCTATGCACTCATCACCGCCTTCGACCTGTACCCCGACGAGGCGTCCAAGGCCGCCGGCGAGGCCCGCCTGGCGGAACTGGTCCGGAAATCGGACGGGCACATCTCCACGGGCTTCGCGGGCACGCCGCTGGTTTCCGATGCCCTGACCCGCGCCGGCAACCTGGACGAGGCGTACCTGCAGCTCCAGCAGGATTCCTACCCCTCCTGGCTGTACCCCGTCACGATGGGTGCCACCACCATCTGGGAGCGCTGGGACTCCATGCTGCCCGACGGCACCGTGAACCCCGGCGACATGACCTCGTTCAACCACTATGCGCTGGGCGCCGTGGCGGACTGGCTGCACCGGGTGGTGGCGGGGCTGGCCCCCGCCGCACCGGGCTACCGCCGGATCCATTTCGCACCGCGCCCCGGCGGCACGCTCAGCAGCGCCGGCGCCACGCACCTGACGCCGTACGGGCTGGCGTCGATCGATTGGGAGCTCGACGGCGGGACCCTGCGCACCACTGTCGTGGTGCCGTCCGGGACCACCGCCAGCGTGGACCTGCCGGGGACGGCCGCGTTCGACGTCGGACCGGGAACCCACAGCTTCGAGTCGGCCGCCCGCTAGGCCGACGGCACGGAAACTGACAGTACGGAATCTGGCGGCCCGGAATCTGAAAGGCTGCCCTGGCAGCGGCACCCGCCGCGGTCAGGGCAGCCTTTTCAGTCCCAGCGCCAGGCGTGGGCAGAGTGCGATGGCGTCCGCAGCGCCGTCGAGCTCCTCCCACACCAGCGGAACGTCCGTCCGCTCCCCGGGGCCGCCCCGGCGCGCCACCGGGTAGCCCCATTCATCCCGGTCCAGGGCTTCGGGCAGCAGCTCAACGCACAGCCCCCGCCCCTCGCACGCCGTCCAGTCGATGTGGAGCAGCCCGGCCGCCCTGCGCGGTTCCGTTGGTGTGGTCATCCCAGCCTCCTTCCGGTGGCGGTGCAGTGGCCCTGGCGGTGGGCCTCGATGTCGCCGGCAAAGGCGGCCAGGGCACTCCCGCTCAGCCGCACGGAGCCGTCCGGGTGGTGGCAGGCCCCGCGGCCCGCCACCAGGCTGCCCAGCCGGTGGCCTTCCGCGGCCAGGGCCGCGTCCGGCGCCCCCGCCGCCATCCGCCGCCAGGTTGCGGCCAACGCCGGCAGTCCGAAAAGGCAGGGGCCGCATTGTTTGGCCGACTCCCCGGCCAGGTAGTCCAGCATCGCCGCCGTCGCCTCGACACCGCAGCGGCCCGGCCCCAGGACGTGCAGCACGCCGGCCCCGGGGTGGACCACCTCGCCGTCGGGCCCGGCGGGCGAGAGCCGCAGGCCGTCCGGGGACACCCAGCGGCCATGGAACCCACCCACCAGCACCCTCGAGCCGGACCCGGCTCCGGCCGCGGCCAGTACGTCCACCAGCACGCTGTCGCCGACAATCTCGTAGACCGTCGGCGCCGGGACATCCCCGCAGACAGTGGCCAGCCGGGTGCCGGGATCGGCGGCGGATCCCAGCCAGCGGAACCAGGAGGCTCCGAAGCGGGCAATCAGGGCGATGTGGGCCAGGGTTTCCACATTGTGCACCAGCGTGGGCAGCCCCTTGACTCCGCTCTGGCTCAGGCGCGCCGCCTTGTCCCGCGGCAGCGCCGGGCCCCTGCCAATCGCCCGGACGACGGCGCTGGCCTCGCCGGCGACAAAGCTGTCCGGCGCCTCCACCAGCTTGATGCGCCGTGCGTCGGAGCGCTCGGCCAGCGCAGCGGAGGCCGCCGGAAGGCTGCCGGCATTGGTGTACAGATACAGCTCCGAGGCCCCCAGGGCGTTGGCCGCGGCCAACAGACCGTCGATCACCAGATGCGGCGCGTTGGCCAGCAGCGTGCGGTCCTTGAAGCTGTCCGGCTCCCCTTCCGCGCCGTTGGCCACGATGGCAACGGTTCCCTTGCGCCGCCTGCCGGCGGATGCCCCGGCCGCCTCCGCGGCAGCATCTCCGCCCGCGGATGTTGCGGCAAGCTTGCGCCACGCGGCGAAGGCCGCCCCGCCGCGGCCGGTCAGGCCGGAGGCCTCCAGCTCGGCGGCCAATCCTTGGGCGGACAGCCCTGCGGGCAGTGGACCGAAGGTGTCCAGGTGCCGGCGCAGGTCGGCCACGGCGCCGGCGGCGAAGAGCCTGGCAGCGCCCGCCGGTGCAGCGGAACGTCCGGGCGCGGGGCTGGTGCCGGAGCGTGTGCCGGAGCCGGTGCCGTACGTTGTGGCGGCTCCGCCCGCGGCGCCGCCAAAGGTTCCGATGGTTCCTGCGATGCTCATGACAGTCCTCTCTGGCCCGCCCGGGCCGGTCCACGGAAGGCCGCCGAGGCCCGCCACAGCACAGCGGCGCCGACCAGCACCACCGAGCCGATGGCCATTCCAAGGAACCACCCGCTGGTGCCCTCGGTGCCATTGCCGACGGCATGGGCCAGCGCAACGGGCCACATGGCATAGGCCAGCCAGTGCACCGCCCGGAACACCCGCGCGCCAAGCCGGCGCCGCAGCAGACTGGTGGCGACAATGGCCAGCAGCAGGTCGAAGGCCACCGTGCCCAGGCCCTGCCAGAGGGGCCGGTAGGCACCCAGGAAGGGCACGACGACGTCGGCGAGGTCCAGCAGGGCATAGGTGTCCAGCAGCAGCGATCCCACATGCAGAAGCAGGAAGATGCTCGCCAGCAATGCAAGGTTGCGGTGGATCAAGGCCACGGAAAAGCGCGGAATGACAAGCAGCGGCCGCCCGGAGCGCGTCAGAATGCCCAGCAGCACCGAGGCGGTCAACAGCCCCAGCGAGAGGAATCCGCTGGCCCGGCCAAAGGCCCAGAGTGCCTCATCCATGGTGTGCCGCCTGCGCCTGCTGCAGCCGGGGCCAGGCGCCGGTGCAGAGGGTGCGCCGCTGCTGGTCCACCAGCCGGGCGTCCGCACCCACCGCATCGAGCCAGCCGCGGGCGGCGTGGCCGCGGACGATGGCGGCGGTGCTCAGCGCGTTGGCCCGCAGGCACGACGGCGCCGCGACAGTGGCGCTGCGCCAAACCGTCTGGGCTGGCAGGCCAAACCGCGGGTCCAGGATGTGGTGGACGTTGCGCCCCTCGCGCAGCCAGCGCCGCTTGGAGGTGCTGGAGGTGGCCAGCGCCCAGCCCGGCGCAAGGGAAATTTGCTGCGCCGGATCGCCGTCGTCGTCCTGCACCAGGATCTCCCAGCGGCCCTCAGGTGCCGGGCCGGCGGTGGCGATGTCCCCGCCCAGGTTGACCAGGACTCCGCAGCCCAGCGTGGTGGACACGCTCTGGGCTGCCAGATCGGCGGCCACCGCTTTGGCCGTGGCGCCCAGGTCCAGCTGGAGGTCCGCCGGGACCTGCAGGATGCCGTCGGCGAGGCCTATCCGCTGCCAGCCGGGCGTTCGTCGGGCAACCCTAACGGCGGGCGCGGCAGTTGTGGACCCCCGGGGAGCCGTGGAGACATCGAGGCTGGTGATGTCGCGGTCGTAGCCCAGGGCGGCCAGGTCGCGGCCCAGCGTGGGGTCGACGTCGCCGTCGGTCCAGACGGCGGCCAGCAGCGCCTTCTCCACCAGCCGCGCCAGCGTCGGGCCCACGCAGGCGCCCGCCGGAAGCCGGGGTGCCAGGCGCGACAGCTCGGAATCGCTCCGGAACCTGCTGCAGGCCATCTCAACCTCGGTGAGCGTGGCGCGGACCAAAGCGGCGGCGTCGTCGAGCGCGCCGGGGTCCGTCACCACCACGGAGGCCTCAAGCCCCCACACGGTCCACAGCTGTGTCGCAGCCATCTCAGGACCCCGCGGAACGGCTGTCGGCCGCTCCCCCAGTGCCCGGCAGGACGGCAGATGAGCCGGTGCCGCTCTGGTCGGCGGCCGAGGATCCCGACCCGGCCGATGATGCGGCCGGGGACGAGGTGTCGGATGAGGAGGCCGTGGAGCCTGAACCGGAGGCCGCCGATGACGAACTCGTTGCCGAACTCGATCCGGAGCTTGACCCCTGTGGGGAGGTGGAGCTGGTGGCGGAGGATGTTGCGGACTTTGGCGTGGCGGTGACGACTGCCGCGGTGGCGATCCCTGCCACGCCGAGGCTGCCCAGCGCCACCACCGTTGTCACGCCCGCCGCAATCCGTTTGCCGCTTCTGCGAGCATCCATGGCTTTTCCTCCTCAAATTGGACCCGGCTTAAATCGAGTGCCCCTAGGCATTCAATCTTTCGGCCGTTTCCTATGAGGAGGCTATGAATCCGACGTGGTCACGCTGGGCTTTGGTGGAAGCCTGCGAAAATGCCGGCGGATCAGCCGCCGGAACCGGAAGCCGCGGGGACCAGGATCCAGAGGGCCTCCACAGGCTCATCCGTTTCGTTGACCCAGGTGTGCGGTTCGCGGCCCGGGAAGGAGAGGGTGTCGCCGGCGTGCAGGTCGTAGCTGCTGTTGGTCATCCGCAGCGTCAACCGGCCGCTGATGACGTGCAGAACATCAACATCGCAGTCCACGGCATACAGCTCGGATTCACCGCTGCCGCGCGGTTCAATGGTGGCGCTGAGGATCTGCAGGCGCCGTTCGGAGCGGGCCGTCAGCAGGCGCTCCACAATCCCCTCGCCGCCGAGGGAGATCTTGGGCCCCTCGTCGCGTCGGCACAGGTGCGTTTCCGGAACGGCAAAGAGATCGCCGACGGCGATGGAGAGGACTTGGCAGAGCGTCACCAGCGAGGCCACGGACGGGGACGTGAGATCCCTCTCAACGCGGCTCAGAAAGCCCTTGGTGAGCCCCGTGGCGTCCGCCACATGCTCTATGGTTAACCGCTGGGCCTGGCGCGCCGCACGCAGCCGTGAACCGATGGCCACCGGTGCCGCACTGGGTTCAACGGGTAGTGCTTTCATGGGACACCTTTTCTTCTTGTGGTCATGCCTGAGGAACTCTACACACCTCGGCAGCACGCCCCGCCACCATCTCGCGGCAGATGCCCCAATTCGGACGATATTGACTGTAACCGTAGTCACAGTTTAGCCTAGGGAGCAACAGATGTTGCCCGTGAGGCAAATCTCATTGGGGAATTTCTTTCCACACCACCAGCATTTGGAGCTCATCTCATGGCACTGAACATAGCCATCGTCGTCATCTATCTGGTGGCCATGCTGGCCTTCGGATGGTGGGGCAAGTCCCGCACCAAGAACAACAGCGACTTCCTCGTTGCCGGCCGCCGTCTCGGTCCGTTCCTTTACACCGGAACCATGGCCGCCGTCGTCCTCGGCGGCGCCTCCACCGTCGGTGGTGTCGGTCTCGGCTACAAGTTCGGCATCTCCGGCATGTGGCTGGTGGTGGCCATCGGCGTCGGCGTGCTGCTGCTGAGCCTGCTCTTCGCCCCCACCCTGCAGAAGCTGAAGATCTACACGGTCTCCCAGATGCTGAGCCTGCGCTACGGCCAGGAAGCCACCAAGGCTTCCGGCATCGTGATGCTGGCCTACACCATCATGATTTCGGCAACCTCCACCGGCGCCTACGCCACCATCTTCGTGGTGCTGTTCGGCTGGGAGCGCTGGCTGGCCATCGCCGTGGGCGGTGCCATTGTGCTGGTCTACTCGACCATCGGCGGCATGTGGTCCATCACCCTGGCCGACCAGGTGCAGTTCGTCATCAAGACCGTGGGCATCTTCTTCCTCATGCTGCCGTTCACGCTGAACGCCGCAGGCGGCCTGGATGGCATCCGCGCCCGTGTTGAGGAGAGCTTCTTTGCCTGGGATGGCATCGGCGTCAGCACCATCATCACGTTCTTCGTGGTCTACACCCTTGGCCTGCTGATCGGCCAGGACATCTGGCAGCGCGTCTTCACCGCCAAGACCCCCACCGTCGCCCGCTGGGGCGGCGCCACCGCCGGCATCTACTGCGTGCTCTACGGCGTCGCCGGCGCCCTGATCGGTCTGGCCGCCAAGGTGGCCCTGCCGAATCTCGACGTCGCAGCCCTGGGCAAGGACGCCGTCTACGCCGAGGTTGCCACCCACATCCTGCCGATCGGCATCGGCGGCCTGGTCATGGCCGCCGCCGTTGCAGCCATGATGTCCACCGCCTCCGGTGCCCTGATCGCCGCAGCCACGGTGGCCCGCGCCGACGTCGTCCCCTTCGTCGCCAGCTGGTTTGGCAAGACGATTGACACCTCCGATTCGGACAACCCGGAGCACGATGTCCGCGCCAACCGCTTCTACGTGCTGGGCCTGGGCATCCTGGTGGTGCTGATCTCCATCCTCGCCTCGGATGTGGTGTTCGCCCTGACCATCGCCTATGACATCCTCGTCGGCGGCCTGCTGGTGGCCATCGTCGGCGGCCTCGTCTGGAAGCGCGGCACCGGACACGGTGCGGCCTGGTCCATGGCGGCCGGCTGCATCACCACCCTGGGCCTGCTGGTCCTCTACGGCACCGGTGTGCTGCACAGCCTGGATCCGTTCAATGACGGCATCTACGCCAACGAGCCGATCTACTTCGGTCTGATCGCCTCGCTGCTGGTCTACATCGCCGTTTCGCTGGCCACCAAGCCCACGGATGCTGCCATCCGCACCGAGTGGGATGCCCGCGTTGCCGGCGCCAAGCTGGACGAGGCTCCGCTGGAGACCGCCCGCTAGGCACAGCTGGACTACTGCTTCACCACCGGAATCGGCGGTCGGATTGCGTCACATGGCGCGGACCGGCCGCCGTTTTCGTGCGCCCCGGCGCCTCTTGGGCCTAGGCTGGGTGCAGCTTCAAGAGATGTGGTGCCAAGCTCCGACTTGCCACACGCCAACCCCATGTTCCCGGGTGGCTCGGATGAGGAAGCGGTCCGCGGCGGGCTCGAGACAACCGGCGCGGTCAAGAGCATCGATCGAAGGCTGCCGCCATGGCCCACTCCGCCACCCCCTCCCCCACTGTTTCCCTGCGCCCCGGTGCTGCCGCTGTTCGTTCCGCGGCGCCGGGATCCACTCTGGCGTCCACGCCGGCGGCCATGCTGGCGGCCACACCGGCGCCTGTGCCGGCGGCGGTCCGCGTGCTGCCGATCGTGGACGCCCTGCTCGGCACCGTCGAATTCCGCTGCGCCGGGGTGTGGCTGCGGCTGTGGTGTGCAGATCCGGCCGGCCTGGGCGCCGCCCTGGACCGCGCCGTCGCCCCTCCCCGCTGGCACCCACAGGGCGGGACCATCACCGTCGCCGTCGCCGCCACAGGCCGGCGCACCGGCGTCGAACTCCACTTCCCCCTGCACCCCGACCACCGGTGACAACCGGTGACAACCGGCCACCACTAGCATCTGTGCGACAGTAGGTGTCGCACAGATGCAAAGGACGACGGCCTCAGGAGGCCAGGCGGCGGAGCTTCTCCAGGGAGGTGCCCCAGCCGGTGATCGAATCGCCGAAATCGAAGGACTCGGTGTCGAAGTGCTGCACTATCGTCATCCGGGTGCGTCCGCCCAGGTCCTCGAAGGTGATCCGCGCCGTGACGTCGAAGGGGAAGAACTCCGACGGCGGCTCGTGCAGTTCCAGCAGCGACGGCGGTTCCACTACCGTGAAGTGGGCGGTCGAGGGGAACTCCTCCCCGCTCTCATCCACCACCATGGTGGCCGTCCAGATGCCACCGACGACGGCGTCGATCTGGACACTCTCGCGCGGGGTGTGCAGGTGTTCCGGCCCCCACCACTGCGCCAACTGATCCGGATCGGTCCAGGCCGCGTAGAGCAGTTCGCGTGGTGCATCGAAGATCCGCACGATTCTCAGCGTGGTGCCATCCACAGCCATGGACTCGCCCTCGCGGGCCAATGTGTCAACCGTGTTCTGTTCAGTAGTCATTTCCCTTGCTCCCTTTGGATTCGCTTGATGTGGGCATCCAGCCGGTCCAGGCTCTCGTCCCAGAACCGGCGGTATTGCTCCATATAGGCGGCCACTTCCCGCAGCGGCCCGGCCGTGAGCCTGCTGGAGCGCCATTGCGCGTTCCTGCTGCGGGTGATCAGCCCGGCCACCTCCAGCACCTTCAGATGCCGGGAGATGGCGGGCAGCGAGATGGCAAACGGCTCGGCCAATTCCGTTACCGTCGCGTCACCCTCGCTGAGGCGTGCCAGGATGGCTCGCCGGGTGGGGTCTGCCAGTGCGGCGAAGATCAGGCTGAGCTGGTCCGTGGCCATTCGCGTTTAACCAATCTGTTAATTAACTACTTCGTTAAATATGACCCTCCACACGTCCGCCGTCAAGACCCGGGAACGGTTTTTCGGCGGGCTCTGCGGTGGGGGCGGAAATTCGCCGCACCGAAACCTTCGGGGGAGGTTTACCGTCCAGTATTCCCGCCGTCAAAGGGCTACAGTGATGGCTGACCCGAGGAGGACCGCCGTGCCGGAACGCATCCCCAGCCCAGCCGACATCAAGCGCTGGCGCCAGTATCTGGCCGATGAACGCGCCGAGGCCGCGCTCTACCGCGAGCTGGCCGCCAAGCGCGACGGCGAGGAGCAGCGCATCCTGCTGGCCCTGGCTGAGGCCGAAGGGCGCCACGAACACCACTGGCTGGCGCTGCTGGGCGAGAACGCCAATCCGCCGCGCAAGGCCTCCCTGCGCAGCCGCATCCTGGCCATGCTGGCCAAGCGCTTCGGCTCCGTCTTCGTCCTCGCCCTGGCGCAGCGCGCGGAGTCCCGCTCCCCCTACGCCACCGATGCCGACGCCACGCCTTCCATGGCCGCGGACGAGCAGATCCATGAGGAGGTGGTGCGGGCCCTGGCCACCAGCGGGCGCATCAGCCTCTCGGGCAGTTTCCGGGCCGCGGTGTTCGGCGCCAACGACGGTCTGGTCTCCAACCTGTCCCTGGTGATGGGCATGGCCGCCACCGGCGTCTCCTCCACAGTGGTGCTGCTCAGCGGCATCGCCGGGCTGCTGGCCGGGGCCCTGTCCATGGGTGCCGGGGAGTTCGTCTCCGTCCGCTCCCAGCGCGAGCTGCTCGATGCCTCCCGCCCCACCCAGGTCACGCTGTCCGCGGCGCAGTCGCTGGATCTGGAAAACAACGAGCTGGTGCTCATCTATCTGGCCCGGGGCATGAGCCAGGAGGCCGCCGAGCACCGCGCCGCGGAGCGCCTGGGCGCCTTCACCTGCGATTGCGATCCCAGCCTGTCCCTGCAGCCGGAGAAGTTCCAGGAGACGGACGAGCATGAGACCCTGGGCACCGCCTGGGGCGCGGCGGGTGCCAGCTTCTGCTTCTTCGCCTCCGGTGCCATCATCCCGATCATCCCGTTCATCTTCGGCATGACCGGCTTGTGGGCCCTCGTGCTGGCCTGCGCACTGGTGGGGCTGGCCCTGCTGGGCACCGGCGCCGTCGTCGGGCTGCTATCCGGGGCCTCGCCGCTGTCGCGCGGACTGCGCCAGCTGGCCATCGGCTTCGGCGCCGCGGCCGCCACCTACGTGCTGGGCCTGGCCTTCGGGACAGTGCTGGGCTGACGGGCCTCAGCCGGCGCCCCGGCCGGCAGCGTCAGCCCGCCAGGACGGCGCAGGCCTCCTCGATGGTGTCCACGCAGTGGATGCGTGCCGCCATGGCCCGGCCGGCGGCCAGCGTGGACAGCAGCGGCCACACGGGCAGCTCCTTCTCCCAGTGCGCCCGGCCCACCAGCACCATCGCAGCCACGGCCTCCTCGGCAGCGTAGTAGTTCTCGCAGCCGTCCTGGAAGATCTCCTGCACCGTTCCGGCAGCCCCCGGCAGAAACACTATGCCCCCGGTGCAGCGTTCCAGCAGCATGGCCTCGCGGATCGAATTGGCGAAGTACTTCGCGATGTGGGTGGCAAAGATGTTGGGTGGTTCGTGGCCGTAGAACCAGGTGGGGATGCCCAGATTGGTGGCCCCTGCCGGATGGCGTTCGACGACGGCGGCCGCCACCCGCGCCCAAGCCGACACCGAAGGCCGGAACCCGGGCACCGCTGCCAGCTCCGCCAGCGCCTGGTCCAGGGCGCCGTCGTCTTCCTGTGAGAGGTAGGCGCCCAGGTTGGCTGCCTCCATCGCTCCGGGGCCGCCGCCGGTGGCAACCACCTTGCCCGAGCGGGCCAGCAGCCTCCCCAGCCGGGCCGCCGTCGCATAATCCCTGCTCCCTCGCGCCGCGGCGTGTCCGCCCATCACGCCCACCACGGGCGCGCCGGCCAGGGCGCCGTCGTTCAGTTCATCGTCCAAGGCATCAGAGATGGCGTGGTCGTGCATGGCCGTGGCCAGGGTCGCGTCGAGCGAGCGCTCCCGGCCGGCCTGCAGGGCCCATTGGTAGATCAGCGCGTCAGGCGTGCCCTCATATGGGGAGCCGGAGATGCCCTCGTAGAGCTCGGCTCCCGTGTAGAGCCGGCCGCGGTAGGCATTGAACGGGATGCCCGGCAGCGTCGGGAAGAGCAGGGCTCCGCGGGCCCGCAGCGAATCCTCCAGCCCCGGGGCGAAGTGGCAGCCCATGAAGATCGCACCGGCGGCGCGGAGCCGGCGCAGCACGGCGCTGCGCTCAGACAGGTCGATGGACTGCACATGCCAGCCGTGCATAGACGCAGCGCCGGCGGCCACCAGCGCGTCGAAGCGGGCCAGATCGTCCACATCCACGGTGCCCATGCGCGGAGCCAGCGGGGGTGCCATGGAAAGCCTAGGCCCCGGCGGTGAGGTGCGCGTCGAGGTTGGCCAGGGTGCGCTCGATGCCCACGGCATTGCGGCACTTGTAGCGCAGCAGGCGCATGGGCAGCCGGAACCCGCTCCCGCGGGCGTCCCATTCCTCCGTCACCAGGGTGCCGCCGTCGGCCGGTTCCAGGGTGTAGCGCCAGATATGTCTGCCGACGTGCTGCCAGGCAATCCGGCGTCCCTCCTCGAACTCGACAACGGTGTTCAGGATCTTGTAGTCCACAGCCATGTTCATCTCCATCCCGAACCGGGCGCCAAGGGACAGCCGTTCCGGACCGCCCGGCTGCGCCGCCTGGACGGTGCCGGAGCCGTCGATCACCGAGTGCATCGCGGGCACGGCCAGCACGTCAAAGATCTCTTCGGCCGCGACGGGGATGAAGCGTTGGCGGGAGACAAAATCGGGATCAGTCATCCCGCTAGCCTAGTCCCGTCCGGCCCGCCGCGACGGCAGGGAAATTCACACACACATTGCAGGAATCGCGCGTACAGTGCATTTTGGCGGGGCCGATGGCGGCCCGTTGACGGACAGTGGATCGGCAATCTTTGACCAGGAAAGTGGTGGCGTTGTGGCGTGGACACGAGTATCGGATGTGGCGCAGTTCACTGAGGCACTGGCGGCGGGCGCCGCGCAGATCGAAGTCTCTGGGACGCTGAAGGGCATGCCCTCGGTGACGCTTCCGCCCGGAACCGCCCTGCGCGGCGGGGAGCTGGTCTTCGGGGCCAAGGGCCTGCGGCTGACCAGCAACAACTCCCTTGCAGACACCACTGTGCGCACCTCGGCCCATGAGCTGGCCATCTACAACGATCCCTCCGTGGCTGATCTGGGCACCCTTCGGCTGAAGAATGTCACCACTTCCGGGCAGGTGTACCTGACCGCCGAGGGCAGCATCCACGCCGGCCGGGTGGAGGCCGACGGCGTCCACGTGGCCGAGGCGGACACCCGCGGCCGGGTGGACAGGCCCACCGGCTTCGGCGTCGAGGCCCTGCAGGGAGCCTTCACGCTGTGGAACCGGCAGCCGGACGCCGCCGTCGTACTAACGGCCCGGCTGGAAAACATCTCCGCCGGCAGCAGCGAGGCCCCGGTCCGCGGCGGCGGCGTCTTCGTCGGTGGGCACGGGAACAAGGCCGGCAAGGCCGACGGCGGCACCGTGGCCGTGGAACTGCTCTCCACCGGCGAGGTGTTCTCCGACGGCGGCATCGCTCCCGGAACGCCGGATCTGATCAGCGGCGGCGTCTTCGTCATCAGCGGGGCCAGGGTTGCCCAGGTGGTGAACCGTGGGACCACAACCACGTTCGGGCAGAACGACATGGTGCTGGACAACTGGGGAGAGGTGGCGCACTGGACGGCCCAGGGTGCTGTCACCTCGCACGGCCCCAGCGGCATCGGCTTCGTAAACTTCGGCGACATCGGCGTGCTCACCGTCCAGGCTCCCATCGTGACCACCGGGCTGGGCGCACGGGGCTTCAATGTCTATGACGGCTCGCTGAAGGCGGCCAGCTTTGAATCGATCACCACCCGCGGCGACGGCTCGGTGGGCATCCAGGTCAGCCGCGAGCTGCCCTCCCTCACCATCACAGGCAGCCTCTCCACCTCCGGCGGCACGGGCGAAAGCCTCGTCAAGGGGGTGCTGATGCCCCTGTCGGCCATCGCCCTGAGCGTGAAGCCCACAGGCAGCATCGGCACGGTGGACATCGGAGGGGACGTGGCGACCGCCGGCGACGCGCTGGCCACAGTGGACCTTGAGGGCCCGGTGGGCACGCTCACCGTGGGCGGAAGGGTCATCGCCGCCGGCGCCGGGGCCACGGCAGTGCGGATCAGCGGCCAGAGCGGCCCGGACCTCAGCGGACTGCGGCTGGAAGCCCCGCACGGCGACGCCGTCACCAAGGCGTAGCGGAGGCCCCTTACCCCCAGCCCGCGACGCAGTCCCCCGCCCAGGATGCAGTTGTAGCCATGTCCCAACCGGGAACGCGCGTCCTGAATGCAATTGCGTGTCGGGGGAACGACGGCGGCCCGCCACCTTCGCGAAGAAGGTGGCGGGCCGCCGGGTGGTGCGGGTGCTACAGGGCTGCGAAGACCTCGCGCAGCAGGGTGGCGGTCTCGGACGGCGTCTTGCCGACCTTCACGCCGGCGGCCTCGAGGGCCTCCTTCTTGGCCTGTGCCGTACCAGCGGAGCCGGAGACGATGGCGCCGGCGTGGCCCATGGTCTTGCCCTCCGGAGCGGTGAAGCCTGCAACGTAGCCGACAACCGGCTTCGTGACGTGGGCCTTGATGTAGTCAGCGGCGCGCTCTTCAGCGTCGCCACCGATCTCGCCGATCATCACAATCGCCTTGGTCTCCGGGTCTGCCTCGAAGGCAGCCAGAGCGTCGATGTGGGTGGTGCCGATGACGGGGTCGCCACCGATGCCGATGGCGGTGGAGAAGCCCAGGTCGCGCAGCTCGAACATCATCTGGTAGGTCAGGGTGCCGGACTTGGAGACCAAGCCGATCGGGCCCTTGCCGGTGATGTTGTTCGGGGTGATGCCAACCAGTGCCTCACCGGGGGTGATGATGCCGGGGCAGTTCGGGCCGATGATGCGGGTGATCTGCTTGCCGTCGGCGTCGACCTTGGACTGGGCCAGGGCCCAGAACTCGGCGGAGTCCTGTACCGGCACACCTTCGGTGATGACGACAACCAGCGGAACGCCGGCTTCGATGGCCTCGACAACGGCGGCCTTGGTGAAGGCCGGCGGCACGAAGACGATGGAGACGTCGGCGCCGGTCTTCTCGACGGCTTCGACGACGGTGCCGTAGACGGGCAGTTCAACGTCGCCGTGCAGCACGGTGGTGCCGGCCTTGCGGGCGTTGACGCCACCGACAACCTGGGTGCCGGCCTTGAGCATCAGGGCGGTGTGCTTGGTGCCCTCGCCGCCGGTGATGCCCTGGACGATGACCTTGGAGTCCTTGTTCAGAAAGATAGACATAGTAAAAGTCCTCGCTTTACTTCGCGGCGTGGGCGAGTTCGGCGGCCTTGTCGGCGCCCTCGTCCATGGTGGCGGCCAGGGTGACCAGCGGGTGGTTGGCCTCGTTGAGGATCCGGCGGCCCTCTTCGACGTTGTTGCCGTCCAGGCGGACAACCAGCGGCTTGTTCGCCGCGGAGCCCAGCTCGGCCAGCGCGCCGACGATGCCCTTGGCAACGGCGTCGCAGGCGGTGATTCCACCGAAGACGTTCACGAACACGCTCTTGACCTGGGGGTCGTTGAGGATGACGTCCAGACCGGCGGCCATGACCTCGGCGGATGCTCCACCGCCGATGTCCAGGAAGTTGGCGGGCTTGACGTTGCCGTGGTTTTCACCAGCGTAGGCAACGACGTCCAGGGTGGACATGACCAGGCCTGCACCGTTGCCGATGATGCCAACTTCGCCGTCCAGCTTGACGTAGTTCAGGTCTGCGGCCTTGGCCTTGGCTTCGAGCGGGTCGGCTGCTGCCTTGTCCTCGAGCTCAACGTGGTGCGGGTGGCGGAAGTCGGCGTTCTCATCCAGGGAGACCTTGCCGTCCAGGGCCACGATGTCGCCGGCGCCGGTGCGGACCAGCGGGTTGACCTCAACCAGGGTGGCGTCTTCCTTCTTGAAGACGTCCCAGAGCTTGATGATGGTCGCTGCGACCTTGGGGGCCAGTTCGGCGGAGAAGCCTGCGGCGGCAACGATCTCGTCAGCCTTGGCTGCGTCGATGCCGACGGCCGGGTCAACGGCGATGCGGGCCAGAGCCTCGGGGCGCTCGACTGCGAGCTCCTCGATCTCCATGCCGCCTTCCACCGAGCACATGGCCAGGTAGTTGCGGTTGGCGCGGTCCAGCAGAACGGAGAAGTAGAACTCTTCAGCAATGTCAGCGCCCTGGGCGATCATGACAGTGTTGACGGTGTGGCCCTTGATGTCCATGCCGAGGATGGCAGATGCGTGTTCGAACGCCTCATCCGCGCTCTTGGCCACCTTGACGCCGCCGGCCTTGCCGCGGCCACCAACCTTTACCTGTGCCTTGACGACGGTGACGCCGCCAATCTTCTCGGCTGCTGCCTTTGCTTCTTCAGGGGTGTGCGCAATGATGCCGGCAAGCACGGGGACTCCGTGTGCCTCAAACATGTCGCGCGCCTGGTATTCAAACAGGTCCACGGGTTTGTGTCCTTCTACGTCGAAGTAGTGTTCTGTCCAGTCCTGGGACTGCGAAGCACAGGCCTGCACCGTCGCATGGCTGTAACGCATGGAAGGAATCAGGTGCTGATGCTCCAAGGGGAACTTTAGTGCAGAGGGGATTGGCCCCTCCCCCAGACTACCTGTTTAGTGAACAACGACACATTTGCTGGCCTGTGCACCCGGCAGCGGCTAGGGAAGTGCTGTGAAGGCGTCCCGGTCGATGTGGAACCCCACGCCGTTGGACAGGTTGGCGCAGGCCAGCCCATCGTCCAGAGGCGCGCAGCGGTAGCCGGACGCGTCGATGCCCTGCCCCGGGGCGAGGATCGGCAGGTCCGCAAGGATGTCCGACGGCGTGCCCTTGGGCCCGTAGGCGGCCTCCATCGCGGTGACGCCGGCGCGGCAGTTTCCGTAGGCGACGGCGTCGGGGCTGAGCCGCACGGTGCCGCCCAGGAAACCGAGGTGGGTGCCGGCGCAATCGTCGGTTGCAGCCGCTGGCGCGGGATAGCCGGCCAGCTGGCAGTCCACCACCGGGACCAGCGGCGCGCTCTTGAGCGCGTCGTCGTCGAAGTTGCTCGGCTCCCACGGGCTGGCCGCCTGGCCCGCACGGGAAAAGGTCATGGCGCAGGCAATGTTGCGGTCCTCGGTGATGAAGGCCGTGACGGCGACGCCGTCGGGCCCGGGGGCCTCCTGTGCCGGCGTGGCCACCGGAGCGGCCTTGAGCCGGTCAAGGTACGACGACGGCGCCGCGGCCGAGGTGCCCGCCGCCGGGTCCGGGCTGGTGAAGGTGACGCAGCCGGTGCAGCCGAGCAGCACCGCCGCAAGGACTGCCAGGGACGGGGCCAGCATCCTCCTCGGCATGCCTAGGAGTCCACCTTGACCAGCGGTGCGTAGCGCAGCAGCAGGCGCTTCTCGCCAATGTCGAAGCGGACCTTGGCCACCGTCTTGTCCCCGGCGCCCTCGACGGCCAGCACGG
The DNA here is from genome assembly GCF_000482545.1 of Arthrobacter sp. 35W. Classification (GTDB taxonomy): domain Bacteria; phylum Actinomycetota; class Actinomycetes; order Actinomycetales; family Micrococcaceae; genus Specibacter. The sequence continues at coordinate 45,913 of NZ_KI519454.1, read as the reverse complement.
TGCCGTTGCCAAAGCTCGTGTGGTTCACCTTGTCCCCCACGACGACGGCGATGACCTCCTTTTGCGGCTGCACCCGGCCGGCGGTGGTGCGGGCCGACAGGCTCGGCGGCAGCTCCCCGCCGTCGCGCCCGCCCACAGCGGAGCCGGCGCCCCAGAAGGACCCGCCGTAGCGGCTGCTGCCGAAGGATCCCCCGCCGGCGGCCGGAGCGGTGCGGGCGGTGCCCTCGCGCTTCCAGTCGATCAGCTCGGCGGGCACCTCGTCGATGAACTGGCTGGCCGGGTTGTACTGGCTCTGGCCCCACAGGCTGCGCACCTCGGAACGGGTCAGGTAGAGGCGCTTGCGGGCGCGGGTCAGGCCCACATAGGCCAGCCGGCGCTCCTCGGCGAGCTCGTTCGGATCCGTCGCAGAGCGCGAATGCGGGAAGAGGCCGTGCTCCATGCCGGTCAGGAAGACCACCGGGAATTCCAGCCCCTTGGCCGTGTGCAGCGTCATCAGCGTCACCACGCCCAGCCGGCGGGCCTCGGCCACGGCCGCTGCGGCATCGGCGCTGGAGCCTTCCGGCGCGTCGGGGATCTGGTCGGCGTCGGCCACCAGGGCCACCTGCTCCAGGAAGCCGCCCAGCGTGCCCTCGGGGTTGTCGCGCTCGTATTCGCGCACGACGGCGACCAGCTCGGCCAGGTTCTCCACCCGGGACTCGTCCTGCGGGTCGGTGCTGGCCCGCAGCCCGGCCAGGTAGCCGGTCTGCTCCAGCACGGCCTCCAGCGCGGAGGCGGCACCGGACCCGGCGGCCACTTCGCTGAGGTCGTCCATCATCTTCACAAATTGGTTGACGGCGTTCAGCGAGCGTGTGGCCATGCCCGGCGCCTCGTCGGCATGCCGCAGCGCCGCCATGAAGCTGCACCGCTCGCGCTCGGCCAGCGCCGCCACGGCGCCCTCGGCCCGGTCGCCGATGCCGCGCTTGGGCTCGTTGAGGATGCGGCGCACATTGACGTCGTCCTCCGGGTTCACCAGCGCCCGCAGGTACGCCAGGGCGTCCTTGATTTCCTTGCGCTCGTAGAACCGCGTGCCACCCACCACGCGGTAGGGCAGGCCCACGCGCACCAGCACATCCTCGATGGAGCGGGACTGGGCATTGGTGCGGTAGAAGATCGCCACGTCGCCGGGGCGCAGATCGCTTTCGTCCTGGAGGCGGTCGATCTCCTCGGCAATGAAGCGGGCTTCCTCGTGCTCGTTCTCGGCCACGAAGCCGATGATCTTCTCGCCGTTGCCCTCGGCCGTCCACAGGCGCTTCTCCGGCCGGTTGGGATTGCGGGAGATCACCGCGTTGGCGGCGCTGAGGATGGTCTGCGTGGAGCGGTAGTTCTGCTCCAGCTTGATGGTGCGGGCGTTCGGGTAGTCCTTGGCGAACTCCACGATGTTGCGGATGTCCGCGCCGCGGAAGGCATAGATGGACTGGTCGGAATCACCCACCACCGTAAGCTCCGCCGGCTCAATGCCGGTTCCCCCGCCGGTCGAGCTTGTCGAAACCGAGCCCACGATTTCCTTCACCAGCGCGTACTGGGCGTGGTTGGTGTCCTGGTACTCGTCCACCAGCACGTGCCGGAAGCGGCGGCGGTAGGAATCCGCCATGCCGGGGAAGGCCCGGAACATGTACACGGTCTGGGCAATGAGATCGTCGAAGTCCATCGCGTTGGCCTGGCGCAGCCGCTGGGTGTAGCCCTTGTAGACCTCCGCGACGGCGGCCTCGAAGGGATCGTTGAAATTCGCACTGCCGGCGTAGTCGTCGGCGTCGATGAGCTCGTTCTTCAACGCGGAGATCTTGTGGGAGATCGCCTTGGGCGCGAAGCGCTTGGGATCCAGATCCAGCCCCTTGGCCACCATGGTGATCAGGCGCATTGAGTCCGCGGAATCGTAGATGGAGAAGTTGGAGTTCATCCCGATGGTGGTGGCCTCGCGGCGCAGGATGCGCACACAGGAGGAGTGGAAGGTGGAGATCCACATGTTCTTCGCCGGATCCCCCACCAGGGCGCCGATGCGTTCGCGCATCTCGGCCGCGGCCTTGTTGGTGAAGGTGATGGCCAGGATCTCGCCCGGATGCGCCCGGCGCGTGGCCAGCAGGTAGGCGATGCGGTTGCTGAGCACCCTGGTCTTGCCGGAGCCGGCGCCCGCAACGATCAGCAGCGGCGATCCGGCGTGTTTGACGGCCTCCTCCTGCTGCGGGTTGAGCCCCTGCAGCAGCTCCTCGGCGCTGGGCAGCACGGGTGCGGGCGGGCTCTGGCGGGGCGCGGAGTAGGCGTCAAACAACATATCCATGGTCATCCAAGTCTAGTTGGCACCGCCGACGACGGCTCCGCCAGGCCGTAACTATGCAGGCAGGGCGCCGCTGCGAAGCGCCGCCGAGACCTCGCGGACGGCGGTGGGCGGGCCGGCCACACACCAGTCGAGCCCGTTGACGCGGACGACGGCAGTGTCCCCGCCTGCGGCGTGCACCAGGGCCTTGCCCGGCTGCCAGTCCCAGGGCGGGCAGCTGTGCTGGAACCAGCAGCCCAGCTGGCCCTGCGCCACCCGGGCAAGGTCGCAGGAGCCCGAACCAAACATGCGCAAGGTTGCCGGCAGCAGGGCCGCCGCCGTCCAGGGACCGGCCGCCCTAGGCTCGGACAGCCAGCCCGGATGGATGTAGGTCCCGGCGCTGATCTGGGCCGCGGGGTTGTCGTCGATGGCTGGCAGCGGCACGCCGTTGCGGGTGGCCGGGACACCGATGCCGCCCAGCCAGAGCGAGTCCTCCTGTGGCTGGTAGACGGCGCCCAGCAGCGGCTCGGCGTCGGCCAGCCAGGCGTCGTCGTCGGTGCCCGCTCCGGGCGCGGAGGCGGGACGCGCCACCAGGGCCAGCGCCGAGCACCAGTAGCTGGAACCGGAGAGGAAGTTGTAGGTGCCATCGACGGGGTCCAGCACCCAGACGCGGCCGCTGCTGCCGTGGTGGCTGGCACCCTCTTCGCCCAGAATGCCGTCCTCGGGGCGGCAGCGGCGCAGCTGGCCCAGCAGCCAGGCCTCCGCGGCCTTGTCCGCGGCCGTCACGACGTCGGAAATGGACGTCTTGCGTTCACCCGTCAGGCCGTGGGCGCGCATCTCCAGCGCCAGCGTTCCGGCCTGGCGCAGCAGGGCGGCAGCCAGCTCGTTGTCGGAAAGGGAGGGATCCAGGTCATTGGCCACGGCACCACCCTAGCGCCCCCACGCTGCGCGCGCCCGGGCGCCCCGGCACGCGGGATAATGGAGGCATGTCGAAAACCCCAGCACAGCGTGCTGCCAAACATGGTGCCAAGGCCGTCCCCGCCGCCAACCAGCCTCCGGCGAACCCCGGCGCGCCCCGGGATCCAGCCAAGGCGGCCGGCAACGCGAACCTGATTGTCATTGCCTCTCTGGTGGCCAGCCTGTTCCTGTTTTGGTATTTCCACCTGCTGACGCTGAACCAAATGACAGATCTCTCCGGCGGCCTGGCCATGCCCGATTCCCTCATCGGCGGGTTCGACACGGCCTATGTCCACCAGCTCCGCGCGGCCATGAACGAGGACGCCCTGGGCCAGTTGGACTACGTCCACAAGACGGCCGGCACATTGTTCCCGCTGGTTTTTGGCTTCAGCGCCCTGGTGCTCATCGCCGTCAATGTGGCGAAGAAGCAGCTGCGCTGGGCCTTGTGGGCCGCTCCCCTGCTGTTCGCCGTCGTCCAGTTGTGCGCCAATGTCGCCGTCGGCTCCATGCTGATGTCCGCGGAGTTGAACGCCGGGACGGTGGCGCTGGCCAGCGTGCTGGTGGTGGCGTCCTGGGTGCTGCTGCTCCTGTCGGTGCTGGCCTGTGGCTTTGCCCTGTACACCGGACGGGCCCGCAAGGCCGCCTGACCGCCTGGCCTGACGGTCCGGGCTGACGGCCGCGCAGGGACGCGCAGGGACCTTCGCGGACGCGCTGTGGGCATTGTCCGCAGCACACCTTCGGGACCGGTAAGGTAGTGAGCGCAACCGCACGAGGCCCGCAGGCTTGGGCCCCGGCGGTGGCACGCGTGAGTAGCTCAGCAGGATAGAGCGTCCCTCTCCTAAAGGGAAGGTCGCGGGTTCGAATCCCGCCTCGCGCACCAATGTGCAGTTTCCAAGCAGGGCCCGGCGCTTCGGCACCGGGCCCTGCGGCGCACCCGGCACGGCTGCGCTCCCGGCCTGGACAGGGCATCCCCTCCCTCCCCCTAGACTTGACGCGTGAGGAAGCTCTTGAAGGTATCGGCCGTGTGCGTGTACGACGACGCCGGACGGCTGCTGACCGTCCGCAAGGCGGGCACGGAAAAGTTCATGCACCCGGGCGGCAAGCCCGAACCGGGCGAGAACGCCGCCGAAGCCGCCGCCCGCGAACTGCGCGAAGAAGTCGGCATCGAGGTGGATCCTGCGGATTTGGTGCTGCTGGGCGTCTGGACGGCCGTGGCCGCCAACGAGGCCGCCACCGACATCGAGGCCACCGTCTTCACCGCCCCGGGCACCTGGACCGCAACCCCAGCCGCGGAGATCGCCCAGCTGCGGTGGATGGCGCTGGACAGCGCGGCGGACCACGATGATCTGGCCCCGCTGCTCACCGACCACGTGCTCCCGGCTCTGCTGGCAGGATAGACACCGCCGCACCACCACCCCCGCCGCTGCGGCGGGGCTTTGTCCAAACCTGCTTTGAGGGGAATGCGGAAATGTTGGACCTTGCCACGATGAGGATTGTCTTTGCCCTCCTCACCTTCACCATGCTGGTCTTGTTCTATCTGGACACCTACCGCCGCACGTCGGCACCCTACTGTGCCTGGTGGTGTGGAACCGTCGCAGCCTTTTTCCTGAATTCTGTGCTGCAGCTGGTGGCCGCCGCCGGCGGCCAGGAGTGGGCCAGATATCTGGGAAACGTCATCGTGGTCTTGGGTGCGGCCTTCGTTTGGGCAGGATCCCGGTCGCTGGCGGGCCGGCCCGTGAGGTGGTGGCATTGGGCTCCTGCCCCCGCACTGGCCGTTCTGGGCGTGTGGGCCACCAACGACAGCCCGAGTGCTGTGGGATCTGTCATCGTCGTTGCCCTTGTCGGTGCGGGGATCGGGCTCGGCTCCATCGAGCTGTTCCGGGTCTGGAAGGATTGCAGGATCCACTCGCGCCCGCTGGCCATTGCCTCCGCCGCCTGTGCCTTCTACTTCCTCTCCCGCGCCGTCGTCCAGGCTGTGCTGGGTCCCCAGGCCCTGCTGGCCGTCCACGTTTTCGGACCCGGGGTCGGGACCCTGCTGTCGATGCTGCTGCTCATCGTGGTGACGTCAAGCATGGCCTCGCTGAGTGTCCAACAGCACCTGAAGATGCTCAAGATCCAGGCCGCCCACGACGGTCTGACAGGTCTGCTCACCCGCACGGAATTCCTCAAGCAGGCCCCGCCCCGGCTGCAGCACGCTGTCGAGGCTGGCACTCCATCCGCGCTCATCATGGCGGATCTTGACCATTTCAAGAGCATCAACGATTCCCTCGGCCACGGCGCCGGCGACCAGGTGATCCGGGCCTTCGCCGATGCCTGCCGCGGGTCGGTGCGCTCCACGGACCTCATTGGCCGCTACGGCGGGGAGGAATTCATGCTGCTGCTGCCCGGTGTTGGCGCCATGGCAGCGTCGCGCATTGCCGAGGACATCAACAGCTCCCTGGCCGCCGCCGCCGGCCTGGCCATGATGGACAGGCCGCCGACGGCGAGCTTCGGCATCGTGGCCACGTCACAGGGGCGCGAATCGGTCGATTCACTCATCCGCCGCGCCGACGCCGCCCTGTACCGGGCCAAGGCGGAGGGCCGCAACCGGTCCGTCATCGCCGCCAGCTGAGGCCGGGCCCAGGGACGCTCTGGCCGCCATCGGGTCAGTCGTCGGTGGATGCCTCCACGACGGCGGCCACGGCCTGGGCGAACTGCGTCCGGTGCAGCTCCGCATAGCGGCCGCCGGCAGCCAGCAGATCATCGTGGGTGCCGCGTTCCACAATGCGCCCGCCCTCGACCACCAGGATGGCGTCCGCCGCGCGGATGGTGGAGAGCCGGTGGGCGATCACGACGGCGGTGCGCCCTTCCAGCGCCTCCCCCAGCGCAGCCTGGACGGCCGCCTCGTTGGTGGAGTCCAGGGCCGCGGTTGCCTCGTCCAGGATCACCACGGCCGGCTGCACCAGCAGCAGCCGGGCGATGGTCAGCCGCTGGCGTTCGCCGCCGGAGAGCCGGTAGCCGCGTTCGCCCACCACCGTGTCCAGTCCGTCGGGCAGCGCCCGGGCAAAGTCCTGAAGCCGGGCCCGGTGCAGGACGTCCCAGATCTGCTCATCCGTGGCGTCCGGCTTGGCCAGGCGCAGGTTGGAGCGGATGGTTTCGTGGAACAGGTGGCCGTCCTGGGTGACCATGCCGATGCTGGCCCGCAGCGAATCGAAGGACACGTCGCGCACGTCCACCCCGGCGATGCGCACGGCACCGGAATCGACGTCGTACAGGCGCGAGAGCAGCTGGGCGATGGTGGATTTGCCGGCGCCGGAGGAGCCCACCAGGGCGATGGTCTGCCCCGGCTCGGCCCGGAAGCTGATCCCGTGCAGGATCTCCTCGCCGCCCCGGTTGTCCAGCACGGCGACGTCCTCCAGGGAGGCGAGGGAGACCTTGTCGGCCGAGGGGTAGGCGAAGCGCACGTCGTCGAACTCGATGCCGACGGCGCCGGCCGGCAGGGCCCGGGCCCCGGGCGCCTCCTGGATGAGCGGCTTCAGGTCCAGGATTTCAAAGACCCTGTCGAAGCTGACGAGCGCGCTCATGATGTCCAGGCGCGCATTGGCCAGGGCCGTCAGCGGGGCGTAGAGGCGCGTGAGCAGCAGGGCCAGCACGACGACGTCGCCGGGGGCCAGCTGTCCGCCGATGGCCAGGTAGCCGCCCAGGCCGTAGACGAGGGCCAGGGCCAGCGAGGACACCAGCATCAGCGCGGTGAAGAAGACGAACTGCATGATGGCCGTCTTCACGCCAATGTCGCGCACGCGGGCGGCGCGGGAGCGGAACTCGCGGGATTCCTCCGCCGGGCGGCCGAAGAGCTTCACCAGCGTGGCGCCGGGGGCGGAGAAGCGCTCCGTCATCTGGGTGCTCATGTCCGCATTCAGGTTGGCTGCCTCGCGCCGCAGCCCGGCCAGCCGGGAGCCGAAGCGCCGCGCGGGCACCAGGAACACCGGCAGCAGGACCAGCGCCAGCACCGTCACCAGCCAGGAAGTGTTGAGCATGACGATCAAGGTCAGCGCCAGGGCCACCACATTGGAGACGATGCCGGACAGGGTACCGCTGAAGGCCTGCTGGGCGCCGATCACATCCGAATTCAACCGGCTGACCAGGGCGCCGGTGCGGGTGCGGGTGAAGAACGCGATGGGCATCTTCTGGACATGGTCGAACACGGCGGTGCGCAGGTCAAGGATCACGCCCTCCCCCAGATTGGAGGACAGCCAGCGGATCACCAGGCTCAGCCCGGCCTCAAGCACCGCGACCAGGGCGATGAGCAGGGCCAGGTTGATGACGATCTGGACATCGGACTTGGCCACGATGGCATCGACCACCCGGCCGGCGAGCACGGGAGTGGCGACCGCCAGCACGGCCGAGGCCACGGAGAGGACCACAAAGACGGCCAGCTTGCGCGAGTAGGGCTTGGCAAAGGCAATGGTGCGCCGCACCGTGTCCTTCGAGATGGCGTTGTTGCTCTTGTCGGAGCGCATTGAGCTCCACAGCGAGCTCCACGCCGCGCCTTCCATACTCATGTCGGTGGTCCTCCAGACCGTGGGGCCGGCTGGGTGCCGGACGTAGGGTTCAAGACTACGCGCGGGGCCGGACAGTGCGCCCATGCGGCGGGCGCGCTGGGTACAGTGGAGGCATGACGCGCGAGGTTCAGGACATCGGGGCCGAGGGGATCCTGCTGGCCGGCGGCGCGCGCGCCATTCTGCTCCAGCTGGCCCACCCCGCCGTCGGGCGCGGCGTGGCCGAACACAGCACCTTTGCCGCGGACCCCATCGCCCGTCTGCAGGCGACCATGACCTATGTCTACGGCGCCGTCTACGGCACCGAGGAGCAGGTGGCGGAGGTCCGCCGCCGGGTCAACCGGGCACATGCGAAGGTCCGCTCCGCCGAGGGCGCCGAGGGCGCCGGGCCCGCCTACAACGCGTACGACCCCCACCTCCAGCTGTGGGTTGCCGCCACCCTGTACCAAACGGCCGCCACCCTGCACACCGAGGTGTTTGGGGCGCCCAGCGACGACGTTGCCGAGCGGCTCTACGCCCACTACGCCATTCTGGGCACGGTGCTGCAGATGCCGCCGGGTCTGTGGCCCGCGGACCGTGCGGCCTTCGCCCGCTATTGGGACGCGCAGCTGGCGCAGCTTCAGGTCACCGACGCCGCGCGTGCCGTGGCCCGGGACCTCCTGTACCCCGCGAAGGCCCCGCTGTGGCTGCGTTCCCTGATGCCCACGGCCCGCCTCGTCACGGCGGGGCTGCTGCCGCCGCAGCTGCGCGGGGAGTTCGGCCTGCAGTATTCCGCGGCGCAGCAGCGCCGGTACGCCAGGCTCCTGGGCACCACCGCCGTCGTCTATCCCAAGGTGCCGCGGCGGCTGCGCCACGCCCTGCGCGACCACTACCTCAAACGCCTGCGCCCCACCCCTGGCCCGGCGGCATAGGCATCCGCCCGCATGTGCGTCAAATCACCACCTTCACAATTGCGTCACAAGAGGAAATAGAAGTGCCACACGGCGGCGTTGTGGCTGGTAGTCTCGCTCCCAATGCGGCCGCCGCGATCCGGCGCCGCTGAGTTCTCGATCAAAGGAATCCCCATGAACCGCCGCCGCTTTGGAATCATTGGCCTGCTGGCCGCCACCTCTATCGCACTGGCAGCCTGCTCCGGCGGAACGGGGTCGACGGCGTCGGGCGGGGACACCTCGCTGGCGGATGTGAAGAGCAAGGGCGAGATCGTCTTCGCCACCGAGGGCACCTACAAGCCGTTCAGCTTCCACGAGGGCGGCGCCGGCGCACTGACCGGCTACGACGTCGAAGTTGCCCAGGCCGTGGCCGGCAAGCTGGGCGTCAAGGCCGTTTTCCAGGAGACCCAATGGGACGGCATCTTTGCCGGCCTGGAGGCCAAGCGCTTCGACGCCATCGCCAACCAGGTCACCATCAATGACGAGCGCACCGCCAAATACGATTTCTCCACCCCGTACACCATCTCCTCCGGCGTGATCGTGGTGAAGGATTCCAACGATTCCATCAAATCCTTCGAGGACCTCAAGGGCAAGACCACCGCCCAGTCGCTGACCAGCAACTGGTACACGCTGGCCACCCAGAGCGGCGCCAATGTGCAGGCCGTGGAGGGCTGGGCCCAGGGCGTGGCCCTGGTGCAGCAGGACCGTGTGGATGCCATCGTCAATGACAAGCTGACCTGGCTGGACTACAACAAGAACACCCCGAACTCGGGCCTGAAGGTCGCCGCCACCACCACCGACACCTCCAAGAGCGCCATCACCTTCCGCAAGGGCTCCACCGAGCTGGTGGCCTCTGTGGACACCGCCCTGGCCGAGCTGGCGGCGGACGGCACGTTGACGGCCATTTCCGAGAAGTACTTCGGCGCCGACGTCAGCAAGTAGCCCCTGTCCCGCACGTCCCAACGGGCCCCGGGAATCGGGGTTAGGGTGAACCATGAATCTTGATCTGGCTCTTCGGTCTCTGGGCCCGATGCTGCTGGAGGCTGTCCGGGGAACCATTCCCCTGACATTGATCTCCTTTGCTCTGGGCCTGCTGATTGCCCTGCTGATCGCGCTGATGCGCATCAGCGGCAACAGCATCCTCGCCGCCATCGCGCGCGTCTACGTGTCCATCATCCGCGGCACCCCGCTGCTGGTGCAGCTCTTTGTCATCTTCTACGGACTCCCCTCGCTGGGGATCAAGCTGGATCCGTGGCCGAGCGCCGTCATCGCCTTCTCGCTGAATGTCGGCGGCTATGCGGCGGAGATCATCCGCGCCGCCATCCTCTCCGTCCCGCGCGGCCAGTGGGAGGCCGGGCACACCATCGGAATGTCCCGCGGCCAGACCCTGCTGCGGATCATCCTGCCGCAGGCGGCAAGGGTGTCGGTGCCGCCGCTGTCCAACACCTTCATTTCCCTGGTCAAGGACACCTCGCTGGCCTCGCTGATCCTGGTGACGGAGCTGTTCCGTGCCGCCCAGCAGGTGGCGGCCTTCAGCCAGGAGTTCATGCTGCTCTACCTGGAGGCGGCCCTGATCTACTGGGTGATCTGCCTGGGCCTCTCCACCGTCCAGTCCATGCTTGAAAAGAGGTTGGACCGCTATGTCGCCCACTGATCCCACCGCCGGCTCCACGGATTCCGCCGGCTCCGATGGCGAGGCGCCGGTCCTGAGCGTCCGCGGTTTGAAGAAGTCCTTCGGCACCAACACCGTGCTCCGCGGCATCGATCTGGATGTGCCGCGCGGCTCCGTGGTGGCCCTGATCGGCCCCTCCGGCTCGGGCAAAACCACCATCCTGCGCTCGCTCAACGGGCTGGAGATCCCCGACGCCGGCACGGTTGCCGTGGCGGGCGACGACGGCGGCAGCGCGGGCAGCACCCGTCCGCCGCTGGCCGTCGATTTTGCCGCCAAGGTGGGCACCAAGGCGATTGCCGCGCTGCGCGACCGCAGCGCCATGGTCTTCCAGCACTACAACCTCTTCCCGCACATGACGGTGCTGCAGAACGTGACCGAGGGCCCGATCCAGGTGCACAAGCGCCCCCGGGCGCAGGTCGTCGCCGAGGCGGAGAAGCTGCTGGACCGCGTGGGCCTGCTGGAAAAGAAGGACGCCTACCCCTTTGAGCTCTCCGGTGGTCAGCAGCAGCGCGTGGGCATTGTCCGTGCGCTGGCGCTGAAGCCGCAGCTGCTGCTCTTCGACGAGCCCACCTCCGCCCTGGACCCGGAGCTGGTGGGCGATGTCCTGGAGGTCATCAAGGAGCTCGCCGACGAGGGCTGGACGATGGTGATGGTCACCCACGAGCTCGCCTTCGCCCGGCAGACGGCCGATGAGGTCATCTTCATGGACGGCGGCGTCGTCGTCGAACGCGGCCCCGCCCAGGAGGTGCTGCGCGCGCCCAAGGAGGAGCGGACCCAGCAGTTTGTCCGCCGGCTTCTGCACGAGTTCTAGCCCCCACCCCAACTGGGTGACACTTATCGCACGTTTGGACGTCCGGATCGTGTCATAAGTGTCACCCAGTTGGGCGGGTCAGGGGGCGAACCTGAGGGTCAGCAGCTGGAACGGCCGCAGGACCAGATCCGCGGCATCCGGGCCAAGGTCGACGCCGGCAGGCACCTCCGCCGGGTCCTCCAGCAGGTCCACCACCGTGACGGCGGAGACCGGGAAGTTGGCGCTGATCCGCCCGGCCGAGCGCTCCCCCAGGGATTCGTAGAGCCGCACGATGACATCGCCGGAGCCGTCCTCGGCCAGCTTCAGCGCCTCGATCACCAGCGCCGGGTTGGACACCGCCACCAGAGGCTCGACGGCGGTGGAGCCGCGGACGACGCGCGGGGCCAGATTGGTGCGGTACCCCTCCTCGACGGCGCCGGCGATCCCGGCCCCCGGGCGGATGGACGCAACCAGTTCGTGGTGCCCCAGGTCGGCAAACGGGTCCGGGCACTTGGGCGCGCGCAGCAGCGAGAGCCGCACCGTCGTCGTCGTGCCGCCATCGGAGCCGCGGACGGTCCGCGTGACGTCGTGTCCATAGGTGGCGCCGTTGGAGATGGCGACGCCGTAGCCGGGCTCGGCCACGTGTATCCAGCGGTGCGCGCAGATCTCGAACTTGGCCGCCTCCCAGGAGGTGTTGGTGTGCGTGGCGCGCTGGATGTGGCCAAACTGGGTCTCCGCGGAGGAGACGGCTGCGCGCACATCCAGGCCGAAGCCAAGCTTGAGCAGCTTCTGGTTCTCCTGCCAATCCGCTGTGGTGGTGATCTCCAGCGACGGCGCACCCGGCGCCAGGCGGATCCGCTGCACCACCGGGGAGGTGCCCACCAGGCGTTCCACCACGACGACGGCGCTCTGGTCACCGGTGGCGCCGGCACGTTCGAGCGACACCGACAGCGCCGTGTCGCAGCGGGTGACATTGCGCCGGTAGAACTCGTCGACGTCCCAGGCATCCCAGGCGTTGGGGGTGTCCCGGTGCAGTTCCAGCAGGTTCCCCACCGAACCGGGCGCGATGGCCTCCCGGCCCGAGGCGTAGTCCACCAGCGAGGCCAGCAGCCCGTTGGCATCCACCACGGCCCGGATGATGCCGTTGTCGAGGGTAAAGCCGCCCTCGTGCTCCAGCGTCTGGACGGCCACCGCGGCGGCGACCGCCTGCGCAGCGCCCAACGCGGGCACGCCCGACCGGGTGTGCGGGGCGGCATTGAACAGCAGATCAACGCCCCCGTTCCCCGCCAGGGCGCTCGTTGCGGAGGCGATGATGGCCTCCAGTCCGCGCTCGACGGCGGCGTAGTTGCGTTCGGCATCCTGGTAGACCCAGGCGATGGAGCTGCCGGGCAGAATGTCGTGGAATTGCTGCAGCAGCACCAGCTGCCAGAGCCGCTTGAGCTCGGCGGCCGGGTACGCGGCGCCGGTGCGGATGGCGGCGGTGGCGGCCCAGAGCTCGGCCTCGCGGAGCAGATGCTCGCTGCGCCGGTTGCCCTTCTTCGTGTTCGCCTGGCTGGTGTAGGTGCCGCGGTGCAGCTCCAGGTACATCTCCCCCAGCCACACGGGCGGCGCCGTGTACTCCTGCTGGGCCTGGGCAAAGAACTGGGCGGAGGTGCCGATGCTGACGGTGGGCGAGCCCTCCAGGTCCGCCGCACGGTGCGCCGCGGCGACCATTTCGCGGGTGGGTCCGCCGCCGCCGTCGCCGTAGCCGAACGGCACCAGGGAGACGGTGCCGCGGCCGTGTTCGCGGTAGTTGCGCTGCGCATGGGCCAGCTGCTGGGCGCCCAGGTCCGAGCAGTAGGTGTCCACCGGCGGGAAGTGCGTGAAGATCCGGGTGCCGTCGATGCCCTCCCACAGGAAGGTGTGGTGCGGCATGGTGTTCACCTGGTTCCAGGAGATCTTCTGCGTCAGGAACCACTCCATCCCGGCCGCGGCGGCAATCTGCGGCAGCGCACCGGAGTAGCCGAAGCTGTCCGGCAGCCAGGTTTCGCGGCAGTCCACGCCCATTTCACGGCGGAAGAAGCTCTTGCCCTCCACAAATTGCCGGGCCATCGCCTCGCCCCCGGGCATGTTGGTGTCCGATTCCACCCACATGCCGCCCACCGGCACAAACTGCCCGGCGGCCGCCTTGGCCTGGATCCGGACGAAAAGCTCCGGGTAGAACTCCTTGATCCAGGCCAGCTGCTGGGCCGAGGAGCAGGAGAACACGAAATCGGGGTGCTCATCCATCAGGGCCAGCACATTGGAGAAGGTCCTGGCGCATTTGCGGATGGTCTCGCGCACCGGCCACAGCCAGGCGGAGTCGATGTGGGCGTGGCCCGTGGCCACCAGCGAATGGGCCGAGGCGTGGGCGGGGCTGGCCAGCACCCCGGCCAATGCTTCGCGCCCGTCCGCGGCGGTGCCGGCGACGTCGTCCGGGTCCATCACATCCATCATGGCCTCCAGCGCGCGCAGCACCTCGTGCCGCCGCGGCTGGTCCATGGGCAGCTCGTGCATGAGACCGCGCAGGGTTTCGACGTCCTGGCGGAGCTCCCACACCTCGGTGTCCAGCTGGGCCAGGGTGATGGGTCCCATCCGGTAGGCAGGGGTGCTGCCGGCCGTGGCCCTGTCCCCCAGCGGATTGGGCGCGAAGGTGAAGCCCTGGGCGACATCCGGATTGCCCGCGGCCTCCACATAGAAGTCCAGGCCGCCGTCGACGGTGCCCAGCAGCTCCACGGGCAGCTGCCGGTTGCGCGGGGAGACGGCCTTAGCGATGGTGCCGTCCGTCCGCCAGGCCAGACCCTCGCACTGGAATCCCGGGGCTTCTGGCGTGTAGCCCAGCTCCACCAGCACCTCCAGGGGGCCGGCACCGGCGTCGTACCCGGTGGGCAGTGATCCGGTGATGTGCAGCCATTTGGTGCTCCACGGCGCGCCCCAGGGATCGCCCGCGGCCACCGGCGCATACTCCTGCTCCACGGCCTCGCCGAACGGCACGGGTTCCCCGGGCACATCCCACCCCGTGACCTCCAGCGGCCACCGGGCGCGGTGGATGGCCGGGTCCAGACGGTCGCGGACAAAGCGGTCCAACCGGGATTCGGTCAGGCGGCGGTCATCATGCACGGAGCACTCCTTGGTCGGCCTCCAGCGGGATGGCACCGCCGTAGCTCCACCCTAGTGAGGCCGTGGCGCTGGAACAACGACGGCGCGCGGCCGGGCAGGTGCCTCAGGCCCCGGTGCCGCCGATCCGCCCCGGGTGGCTGTAGACGTTCATTGAGGTGCCGCGGCTGAACCCCACCAGGGTCACGCCGGACTCCGCGGCGAGCTCAACGGCCAACGACGACGGCGCACTCACCGCGGCGAGCACGGGCACGCCCGCCATGGCCGCCTTCTGCACCAGTTCAAAGGAGGCCCGGCCGGAGACCTGCAGCACCGTGTTGTGCAGCGGCAGCCGCCCATCGCGCAGGGCGGCGCCCAGCACCTTGTCCACGGCATTGTGCCGCCCCACATCCTCGCGCAGGTACAGCAGGTGGCCGTCGGCGCTGTACAGGCCGGCGGCGTGGACCCCGCCGGTCTTCTCGAAGAGCTTCTGGCCCGTGCGCAGCTCGTCCGGCAGCGAGGCCAGCAGGGCGGCGTCCACCATCGGCGCCGTGCCGCCGTCGGCCACCGGGTGGCGGGAGGCCTTGCGGACGGCGTCGATCGAGGCGGTGCCGCAGATGCCGCAGGAGCTCGTGGTGTAGACGTTGCGGGCCGCGGCGGTGTCCGGCAGGGCGACGTCGGGGCGCAGCTGGGCCTCCACCACGTTGAAGGTCTGCATGCCGTTTTCATCCTCGCCGGCGCAGAAGCGCTCCGAGATGAGCTGCCCGGGTTCCCAGATGACACCTTCGGAGAGCAAGAAGCCGGCCACCAGATCGAAGTCGTCGCCGGGGGTGCGCATGGTGACACTGAATGGCTGGTGGCCCAGGCGGATCTCCAGCGGTTCCTCCGCCGCAAGCTGCTCCTCGCGCGTCACGGTGCGCACCTGCATTGGCGATTCCGCGTCCGGCGCGGTAAACCTGATCTTGAGCGCGCGAACGCGCCGGCTGAGCCGTCCCATGATTCCTCCGGTGGTCTGGATGTCTAGGATCAGCGTAAAGCTTCAATGGCGAAGGGATACCATCATGGCCTCCAAGGCACCCCAGGAGAACATCGACGAGCAGCAGCTGCACGTCGGCAAGATCAAGTCCAAGGCCGTTGGCATACCGGGCATCATGCACGCCATGGAAATTTCCCTGGCGCAGATGGGCCCGGTCCGCACGGCGCAGACCTTGCTGAAAATCAACCAGAAGGACGGCTTCGACTGCCCCGGCTGCGCCTGGCCCGAGGAGGAAAAACGCCATGCCGCCGAGTTCTGTGAAAACGGAGCCAAGGCGGTGGCCGAGGAGGCCACCCGGCGGCGCGTTCCGCCATCGTTCTTCGCCGAACATTCCATAGCGTCCCTGCTGGAGCGCGACGACTACTGGCTGGGCCAGCAGGGCCGGCTGACGGACCCGATGTTCCTGGCCGACGGCGCCGAGCACTACGCGCCCGTGTCCTGGGACTTCGCGCTGGACCTGCTGGCCAGCGAGCTCAAGGGCCTGGCCGATCCCAACGAGGCCATCTTCTACACCTCCGGCCGGACGTCCAACGAGGCAGCGTTCGTCTACCAGCTGCTGGTGCGCGGGCTGGGCACCAACAATCTGCCGGACTGCTCCAATATGTGCCACGAATCCTCCGGCTCCGCGCTGACCGAGACCATTGGCATCGGCAAGGGCTCCGTCTCGCTGGCCGACATCCACAACGCGGAGCTGATCATCATCGCCGGGCAGAACCCTGGCACCAACCACCCCCGCATGCTCAGCGCGCTGGAGAAGGCGAAGAAGAACGGCGCCGCCATTGTCTCCGTCAATCCGCTGCCCGAGGCCGGGTTGATGAACTTTGAGAACCCGCAGACGCCGCGCGGCCTGGTGGGCGGCGGCACCGCGCTGACCGACGATTTCCTGCAGATCCGCCTCGGCGGGGACCAGGCGCTGTTCCAGGGGCTGGGCAAGTTCCTGCTCGAGGAGCACCGCCGGCCGGGCGGCGCCTGGGAGGGCCGGGTGCTGGACACGCCCTTCATCGAGGCCCACACCACGGGGCTGCACGCCTGCCTGGACCAGCTCGCGGCCGTGTCCTGGGACGAGATCCTGCTGGCGACGGGCCTGGAGCTGGAGCAGATCCACGCCACCGGCCGCCGCCTGCTGGAGTCCAAGGCCACCATCGTCTGCTGGGCCATGGGCCTGACCCAGCACAAGCATTCCGTGTCCACGCTCAAGGACGTCGTCAACCTGCTGCTGCTCCAGGGCAACATCGGCAAGCCCGGCGCCGGCGTCTGCCCGGTCCGCGGCCACTCCAATGTCCAGGGCGATCGGACCATGGGCATCTTTGAGCGCATGCCGTCTTCCTTCCACGACGCCCTCGATGCCGAGTTCAAATTCGACTCCCCGCGCGACCACGGCTACGACACGGTGGCGGCCATCGCGGCCATGCGTGACGGCGCCGGGAAGGTCTTCGTGGGCATGGGCGGCAACTTTGCCCGCGCCACCCCCGACACCTCCGTCACCGAGGCCGCCCTGCAAAACCTGGCGCTGACGGTGCAGATCTCCACCAAGCTGAACCGCTCCCACCTCATCACCGGGCGGCAGGCCCTGATCCTGCCCACGCTGGGCCGCACCGAGCGGGACACCCAGGCCGGCGGCGACCAGAGGGTCACCGTGGAGGATTCGATGAGCGCCGTGCACGCCTCGCGCGGCCGGCTGGCCCCGGCGTCGACGTCGCTGATGAGCGAGGTGGCGATTGTCTGTGCGCTGGCCAAGCGGCTGTTCACCGGCGACGGCGGCGCCCCGCTCCCCGGCGCCCCGGTGGCGGACTGGGACGCGCTGGCCGCGGACTACTCCGCCGTGCGGACGCACATTGCCGCCGTCGTGCCCGGCTTTGGCGGCTTCGAGGAGAAGCTCACCAAGCCCGCAGGCTTCGTCCTGCCGCACGGGCCCCGGGACGGGCGCACCTTCGACACCCCCAGCGGCAAGGCAGTCTTCACGGGCAATGTGCTGGAATACCCCACCATCCCGGCGGGCCGGCTGCTGCTGCAGACCCTGCGCTCCCACGACCAGTACAACACCACCATCTACGGCAAGGACGACCGCTACCGCGGCATCTACGGCGGCCGCCGCGTGGTGCTGGTGAACGCTGCCGATCTGGCCTCGCTGGGCATCGCCGACGGCGCCCTGGTGGACCTGGTGACGGAGTGGCACGACGGCGTCGAACGGCGCGCACCCGGCTTCCGTACTGTGGCCTACTCCACGCCGGTGGGCTGCGCCGCCGCCTACTACCCCGAGACCAACGTTCTGGTCCCGCTGGATTCCACCGCCGACGTCAGCGGCACCCCCACCTCAAAATCCGTCCTCATCCGCCTCGAACCCTCCACCGAACAAGCACCTGGGGACAATGTGGAGGCGCAACACTAGCCGCAACTGCCCGTTCGCTGAGTTGGTGCCGGGGCGGTGCCATGCCCAGGGTGTGGTGGGCACCGCGAAGGCGGCCGCTACTTCCAAGGCAGGGGGATGGCGCGGAGCATCTCGCCCATCTTGGCGCCGTGCGGCGGCACCAGCATCACGCCGTCGGCGGCGGCCATCCCGCGCATCATCGCGGAGTCGCTGTGCGCCGTCGGCGAGGCCAGCCCGTAGACCAGCCGGTACGGCATCAGGCGCGTGGGGCCGGCGTATTCCTTGATCGGCGTCCCGCAGGCCACCTCGATGGTTGCCGGGGCCGGGCGGCTGCCCAGTTTGGCCAGCAGCGGCGCGCCCACGGTCAGCAGGCCGATCATCGCTGCCAGCGGGTTGCCCGGCAGCCCCACCACATAGCGGCCGTCCGGCAGCTCGGCCAGCAGCGTCGGGTGGCCCGGGCGCATGGCGATACTGTTGATCAGGAATTTTCCGCCCATGGCGGTGATGGCTTCACGCAGAAAGTCGACGCGCGAGTGCCCGGTGGCCCCGGTGGTGACGACGACGTCGGCCGGGTCCTCCACGGAATCCTCCAGCGCGTCCAGCATGGCAGCCAGCGAATCGCCGGCGCGCTGCTGGCCCACCACCATGCCGCCCAGCAGGCCCACGACGGCGCCGAGCTGCGGCGAAAACGCATCCCGCACCTCCCCCGGTGCCGGAATCCCGGATTCCACCACCTCGTCTCCGGTGAACACCAGCTTTACGGCCGGCGCACCCAGCACGGTGAGCTCGTCCAGACCGCCCAGCGCGGCCAGGGCCAGGTGGGCGGGGTTCAGCGTGGTGCCCGCCTTGATCAGCACCTCATCCAGGGCGGCCTCCTGCGCGGCCGGGCGGATGTGCACGCCGTTCTTCGGCTCGCCCGGGCGGGCACCACCGCCGAGCACCAGCACGGGCAGTCCCTCGGCGTCGGTGGAGACCAGTCCGGATTCGCTGCGCAGCACGGCCTTGGCGCCGGGCGGAATGGCGCCGCCGGTCACGATCGGGCTGGCCTGTCCGGCGGCCAGCCGCGTCCCGGCGTCGGCCAGGATCCAGGGCGGACTGCCGCTGACGGCCCAGCCATCCATGGCGGAGGAGGCGTAGTGGGGCATGTCGTGGGCC
The DNA here is from genome assembly GCF_000482545.1 of Arthrobacter sp. 35W. Lineage (GTDB taxonomy): Bacteria > Actinomycetota > Actinomycetes > Actinomycetales > Micrococcaceae > Specibacter. Next base: position 27,064 of record NZ_KI519454.1, on the reverse strand, counting down.
GCTGCCGCATCGGCGCCGAGCTTGCGGCCCAGGGCCTGGGCGAGGGTGACGGCGTGGGGCGGCAGCGGCTGGGCGCAGCCGAAGGCCGTTTCCCGCGCCTCGTCCCAGCTGTGCGGGAGCCGCACGTCCGGCTCCGCGTCCTGACGGCCGGAGCCCTCCCCCACTAGCTCTGGGCTCCTGCTTCGGCCTCGGCCAGGCGGCGGGCCATGGCGATCGCGGAGGTGATGGCCAGCTCTTCGGAGGCCTGGCCCGATCCTGCGGCCAGACCCGCGGCCAGACCGGCCACGAAGGTGGTCAGCGGGGCGGCGGGGCGGATGACATTGTGCGCAGCCACTCCGGCGAGCGAAAGGATGGCATCGATGTCGACGTCAACGTCGGCGATTTCAAACGCCTGCACCAGGGTGTGCAGCCAGTCGCTCAGGACCTCTTCTTGGCTTTTCATGTGGATCCTCCAGGTGCGGCATTCTCAAAGGCCGGGCGCATTGCCTCGGCCAGGGCCTACGCCCAGTGCTGCGGCATCGGTCCAGGTGTCAACGTCGGCCGTGCTGCCCGCGGGAACATCCACACGGGCCACGCCGGCCGCCTCCAGCCTAGCAACCAGCGGATGCACCGGAGCGTTTTGGAGTCCCCGCGTTGCGTCGATGGCGGCGAGGGCGCTGCGCAGGGCCTCGGCAGGGTAGATGGCCGCCAGCGGCTGGTCGCGGCCGCCGTCCACTGCCAGCGCACCCGTGGACTCCGGGTGTTCCTCCAGCCAGCGGAGCAGGGCCACGACGGCGGTTCCGGCGCCGGGCATGTCGCAGGCCAGCACCAGCACTCGGCCGGACGTGGACGCAAGGGCCCGCATCCCCGCGTCCAGGGCCGCCGCGGGGCCCGCAAAGGGCGGCTCCTCGCGGACCAGCCGGCAGCCGTGCCCGGCAGGCAGCAGTTCAGCACTCGCCTCTGCGGGGCCGACGACGGCAATCCGTCCGGGCTCCGCTACCGGTTCTGGGCCGGCCGCCGCACCGGACGCCGCCGGCGCAGAATCCGCCAGGGCGCCGCGCGCCACGGCCACGGCACGGGCCAGCAGGGTTTCGCCCTCGAACTCCAACCCGGCCTTGGACACGCCACCCAGCCGCGAGGACCTTCCCCCGGCCAGCACAATGGCTCCCTGCACACCCACCATCAGCATCTCCTCCGGAACCCAATACGTTCTATTCATCGAATATAGGCCGTTAAACGCCTACAGCCCCCGCCGTGAGGTGGGGGCTGTAGAGGGCAGTCGAACCTAGTGGCCGATCGCGATGAAGGTGTGGCCGGTGCCCAGGTTGACGCTGGCGACGACGGTGTTGCCACCGTTGTAGCCGCCGTGGACTGCCTGGCCGTTGCCAACGTAAACGGCGATGTGCGGTACGCCGGCGCCTGCATCGGCGTAGTAGACGAGGTCGCCCGGCTGTGCCTCAGCGGCGGAAACCGTGCGGCCCAGGGACAGGTAGCCTGCCGGCCAGCCGTGGTAGTAGATGCCGGCTGCGGCCAGAGCGTTGCTCGCCAGGGCGGTGCAGTCCTGGAAGACACCCAGCTGGGCGTAGGCAGCGGCGGCGATCGTGGCGCCAACGCCGCTGGCGACCACGGGGGCCGGAGCCTGTGCAGCGGGGGCTGCGGCGGTCTTGGCGACGCCGGCCTGTGCAGCGGGGGCGGCGGCAACGTCGTTGCTCTTGACCTCGACGACGGGCTTGGGGGCCTCGGGTGCCGGGGTGGAGCTGACCTCGGGGCTGGCGAAGGTGATCTTCACCGTCGAGGCCGCGGTGACGGCCTGTGCAGCTTCGGTCTTCAGGCTCAGGGTGGAGGCGGCATCGGCGGTGCGCTCGATGGTCGGCTCTGCTGCGTTGGCGGCAATGCCGGAGGTCAGAACCAGGCCGGAGGCCGCGGCGATGACGGCGGCCTGGCGGCCCATGCCGCCGGCGTTGTGGCTGACGGCCTTGGCGATGACGGCGATGGAACTGGTCTTGGGGGCCTCGGCGCGGTGGCGCGCAATGGGGGCACGGTTGCTCATGTAAATCTCTCTTTCGATGTCCTCAAGCTGGTGGGGATTCAGCTTTTTGGTGTTTCGGGGCTCGGCGGAGGATTTGAGCGGGCCGCCGGCCCGCACGAAGCGGGGGTGGTTAGCCCATGGTGTAGAAAACGCTGGTTCCGGTGGCGGAGGCCGGCAGGAGCAGGGTGCCCTGGCTCGGGTTCAAGGCGCTGATGACCATGCCGTTGCCAACGTAGATGCCTACGTGGACGCCACCGTTCTGGACCACCAGGTCACCCGGCTGCGGGTTGGCGGTCTGGACCATGACGCTCCACTGGTTGGTGCGCGGGATGGAGATGCCAGCCTGGGCGTAGGCCCACTGGACGAAGCCGGAGCAGTCCCAGCCGGAGGGGGACGTGCCGCCCCAGACGTAGGGGCTGCCGATGCCGGCGTAGGCGGCTGCTGCAACACCGGACTGGCCGGCGCTGACGGCGAGTGCCGGAGCAGCGGCGGCGGCCTTGGGGGCTGCAGCGGTCGCAGTAGCCTCGACGGCGTTGGACTGGACGGCAACGGGGGCCGCAACCTTCACGGGGGCCGGCTCAGAGGCGACCTCGGTGCGGGCAAAAGAAACAGCCGCGGTGTCGGGGACCGATACTACGGTCTCGGCAACCTGGACGGCTGAGGAAGATTCGGTGCTGACGCGGCCGGATTCGGCTGCCTGGGCTGGAAGGCCAATGCTGACGATAAGACCAGAGGCGGCTGCAACAACAGCGGCCTGGCGTCCGAAGGTACCGGCATTGGACGAGACGGCCTTGGAAATGGCGGTCAGCGGATTCACGCTGGTGGAGGGCGCACGGTGGCGCCCAAGGGCAGTGTTTGACGACACGATTGAAGCCTCTCCCAATGCCTGCGAGGTAAGCTGTCGGATTCGGATGGGAGTCACCCGGCCGCTCCACATTCACCTCGGTTTCCCGAAAGAATGCTTCGCGGCTTCACCCCAAGGACTTCTAGTTTCAGAAGCCCGAAATTGGTTCCCCCGCCCCTGCCAGACGAATGTTGCGAACGGACCGCAAGTAGTGGCAGAGCTAGGCAATCCACTTGCGGGCGCCCCCTTTTATTCGAAGGAGGCGCACTTACGACGGTACAGGATTTAAAGGACCATGTCACGTTAAGGTCACGGTGATGTTGATAAACCTGTGATCTTCGTTACCTGGGCGTGATGCTGAACGTCAGACGCCGGGCCGCTGGGGCCCGGCCGGTGGACCAGGCTTGGGGCTAGAGCCAGCCGAGGGGGTCGACGGTCTTGTCGTTGACCATGACCTCGAAGTGCAGGTGGCAGCCGGTGGAGGCGCCGGTGGTGCCGCTGAGTGCCAGGCGGTCGCCGCGCTCGAGCTTCTGGCCAACCTTGACCTCAATGCTGGAGAGGTGGTTGTACGAGGTGGACAGTCCGTTGCCGTGGTCCACCACAACGCGGTTTCCACCGCCGTACTGGTGCCAGCCTGCGAAGGTCACGGTGCCGCCGGCTGCGGCGTGGACGGCGGTGCCACACGTGGCTGCGTAGTCCTGGCCGGTGTGGTTTTCACCGAGCTGGCCGGTGAGCGGGTTGATCCGCTGGCCGAATCCGGAGGTGGGCGTCAGCGTATCGAGGGGTGCTGCGAGCACGCCCTTGGCGGCCTCGGGGGTGACCTTGGCGGCGGTGGCGGCCAGAGTCTGGTGGAGCTTGCCGTCTGCATCCAGATCGCTGCCCACCGAGGGGCGGGCAAAGGACACGGAAGCCGAGGCATCGGCGGAGACCACAGAGGTCTGCATGGGCACGAGCGACTCTTCACCATTGGCCATGGCCGGGCTGGTGCTGGGGACGGTGACGGCCAGGGCAAGGCCGGTCACGGCCAGCGCAAGGCCGACCTTCTGGCCGGCTCCTGCGGCGGTGGCCAGATCCGAAAGCTGGCGGACGGCGCCGCCCAGGCCGGAGTGGCGGGTGCGCTGCTCGGCACGGATGGCGTCGCGGCGGCTCGGCAGGGCCACCTGCAGGGCAGGGGCAGCTTCGAGTACGGAGGTCGCAGCGGCGGAAGGACCGCCGGCGCGGCGGCGGCCGTGCTGTTTTTCGATGGACAAGTTTGCAGCCTCTCTTGAACACCTGCGAAGTTAGCTGTCGGATTCGAGTCAGAGAGTGGTTCATCAACTCGGCCCGCAGCGGCAGCCGCACCAGGCACAGGGGTATCCACTCAGGGGCACATCTGTACTGCTGGTTTGGTGCCATCAACGGGCTTCACCCCAAGGCTGCAGACGGTTCTGCTGCCGGAAAGTGGTTCCTCCGCCCTTGCCTGGAAGGTCATTGCACCTTTCTCCGCAGGCAAGGCTCGGCGCCGGAGAAGGTAACGCTTTGGTATCAGCGTCTAGCTTCCACTATACGTGAAAGCGGACGCTCCGTAATCCATTCGTGATCTAAATTGTGCACAACTGGTGGGTTGTCGGATATCCGAAGTGGGTCAGCCCACGGAGACGAAAACGTGCCCGGCAACTTCCGGCGGCAGCTCCAGGGCGCCCTCAATGCCCGGAACGCGGACGGAAATGTACTCCCCCACCTGCTCCAGGGAGATCTTCGCCCCGGGGCGCATGCCACCCTCATCCAGCTGGGTCAGCAATTCGGGCTCCACCTGGATCCGCTCGGACAGGCGGGCAATGGTGACACTGGCCCCGGGCGTGTAGTTCTCCATGACGTCCAAAAGATTCATTACGCCGTCAGTGAAAGACGCCGTAGCGGCACCGCCAAGATCCTCCAAACCGGGGATCGGGTTGCCATAGGGCGATTCCTCGGGGCGGCCCAGCAGGTCGAAGAGCCGCTGCTCAACGCGCTCGCTCATGACATGCTCCCAGCGGCAGGCCTCGTCGTGGACGTAGGCCCAGTCCAGACCGATGACGTCGGAGAGCAGGCGCTCGGCCAGGCGGTGCTTGCGCATCACCTTGGTGGCCTTGTCGCGGCCCAGGGCCGTCAGCTCCAGGTGCCTGTCGCCGGAGACGACCACCAGGCCGTCGCGCTCCATGCGGCCCACGGTCTGGGACACGGTGGGGCCGGAATGGTGCAGGCGCTCGGCAATGCGGGCCCGCAGCGCAACGATGTTTTCCTCTTCGAGTTCCAGAATGGTCCGAAGGTACATTTCCGTTGTGTCGATCAGGTCCGTCATTGTCAACACCCTCCTGGCGGTATGAAGTGGAACGGGTGGCCGCAGATACAGATGCCGCGCCTATTGGAAGGCTGCAGCTGGCACACACTCCCCACCATCCTACGTTCGATGACACGAGTTAGTTCTACGCGGCTCTCTACGGCAGAATTATTCACAGCCCATTGGGCCGCCACCCACCGCCAATATCCTTGGAGCCACTTGTGAGCGAATCGACTGCCTTGACCATTCCTGCAGATTTGCTGCCCGCAGACGGACGGTTTGGCGCCGGACCGTCCAAGGTCCGCGCCGAGCAGGTGGAGGCACTTGCCGCTGCCGGCCGCAACCTGCTGGGAACCTCCCACCGCCAGGCCCCCGTGAAGAACCTCGTGGGCGAAGTCCGCAGCGGACTGAGCGAGTTCTTCAAGGCCCCCGAGGGCTACGAGGTTGTCCTGGGCGTTGGCGGATCCACTGCCTTCTGGGATGTCGCAGCCTTCGGCCTCGTGGAGAAAAAGGCCCAGCACCTGAGCTTTGGCGAGTTCGGCTCCAAGTTTGCCTCCGCCACCAACAAGGCTCCGTTCCTGGACGCCTCCTCGATCATCACCTCCACGCCCGGCACCCGCCCGGTCGCCGTGGCCGAGGCCGGCGTCGACGTCTACGCCTGGCCGCAGAACGAGACCTCCACGGGTGTTGCCGCGCCGGTCAAGCGCGTTGACGGCGCCGACGACGGCTCCCTGGTGGTCATCGACGCCACCTCCGCTGCCGGCGGTCTGCACGTGGACATCGACCAGGCGGATGTGTACTACTTCGCCCCGCAGAAGAACTTCGCCTCCGACGGCGGACTGTGGCTGGGCCTGTTCTCCCCCGCCGCCCTCGAGCGCGCCGCCCGCGTCAAGGCCAGCGGCCGCTGGATCCCGGACTTCCTGGACCTGCAGACTGCCATCGACAACTCGAAGCTGAATCAGACCTACAACACTCCGGCGCTGTCCACGCTGGTGTCGCTGAACTCACAGGTCCAGTGGCTGAACAGCAACGGCGGCATGGACTTCGCCAGCGCCCGCACCGCCGATTCCGCCGGCCGCCTGTACTCCTGGGCCGAGGCATCCCCCGTGGCGACGCCGTTCGTCGTGGACCCGGCCGACCGCTCCAACGTGATCGTCACCATCGACTTCGATGAGTCGGTGGATGCCGCCGCCGTCGCCAAGGTGCTGCGCGCCAACGGCGTGGTGGACGTGGAGCCCTACCGCAAGCTGGGCCGCAACCAGCTGCGCGTGGCCACGTTCGTGGCGATCGACCCCGAGGATGTCTCGGCGCTGATCCGCTGCATCGACTACGTGATCGAAAACCTCTAACCAAAGTTCCGAAGCACACACTGCACCAAACACTGTGGGCCCCTCCAATTGGAGGGGCCCACAGTGTTTGGTGCAGTGTCGAAGTTCATGCAGAGTTGTGATGATGTTTTTAGCACGGGTGTGCCGGGAGGCTACGCTTCCTCGGAACCGTCCTCTTCGTCTTCTTCTGACTCGTCTTCTTCTGACTCGTCTTCTTCGGACTCGTCGTCTTCGTCGTAGTCTTCGTCGTCGGACTCGGACTCTTCGACGTCGGACCCGGTCCCGGCGTCGTCGTCGTCGGCCTCATCATCGGGCTCCCCGCCGGACTCGTCCTCCGCGGCGGCAGCGTCGTCCTCGGACGCCGGCGCCTCTTCGGTGGCCCCCCGTGAACCCGCTGCACGCAGCTCGTCGGCAGCCTGCGCCTCGGCCAATGCCGCGGCATCCTCCGGACGCACCCGCTCGGCCCACGGCACCCAGTCCGGCGCCAGCACGGAGGCCTCGGTGGGCAGCAGGCCCACCTCATTCACCGTGGCGGTCTTGGATCGGGACACCCGTGTCAGCACGGCAAACCAGGTCCAGCCGCCGTAGCCGGGCATGGTGCACTCAAAGAGATGCGTCACCACACGTTCACCCTCGCTGCGGGCGCCCAGGTGGGCGCCGATCTGGTGCTCCCCGGCAATGCTGCGCACTGCCTCGCGGGCGGTGGCCGTGGCCTCGGCCAGGAAGGCGTCGGGCTTGCCGGTGCGCCACACGGGCACGCCCGGGCGCGCCACGGGACGCTTCACAGCGCGCTTGGCGGCGCCGGCCTTCGCGGCAGGCGCCTCGGGCGCGTCGGCCACGTCGGCATTGTCGGAGGATGTGGAGGTGGGTTCTGCGGCATTCATGGGGGCCGTCACTAAGCGTCGAAGTTGTCGGCAACCTTGCGCAACGCAGCGGCGATCTTGCTGGCGTCACCTTCCGGGTACTTGCCGTTGGTGAGTGAGCCTACCGAGCGTTCCAGCAGGCTGACCAGATCCTGCACGATCGGGGCCAGATCCCTGGCGGGCATGCGCTTGGCCTTGGCCACCGAGGGGGCCTTGTCCAGAATGCGGGCGGCCATGGCCTGGGCGCCCTTGCGTCCGTCGGCCACACCGAATTCCATCCGCGCGCCAACCTTGATTTCGCCGGCGTCGGCGGGCAGCGCATTGGCGTGCAGGAAAACTTCCTTGCCATCGTCGGTGGTCAGGAAGCCGAAGCCCTTTTCGTTGTCGTACCACTTCACTTTGCCGGTGGGCACTTGACTTACCTTCTCGCTCTCTTGGGGAATCACAGCCCGCGTGTGCATGCTCCTTGAGAGGGCGCAACAACATGGACCATGCTGGTCTATTGCCTCTAGATTAGCCTGTTGGGCCATCCCCGGCGGCTTTGGCCCGCCACTGTCCGCTGTTAGCGTTAAGACCATGACAGAGACGGGCCGCCCGGCCCACCACCAGGCCCATTCCTCCTCCGGATCCGCTGCCGCCGCACGGGAAAACGCCCGCGGCTGGGCCATTTTCACCGTGGCCGCAACAGTGCTGGCCGTCGTCTCGGTTGGCTCGCTGGCCGCCATGCTGCTGTTGAAATGGGCCGGTGCCGCCGCCTGGCCGGGGCTGGCCTGGATCGCCATGATTGGGCTGCCGGTGGCCTTCGTCATGATGGGCATTGGCGTGTTGCGGGCCATTGCCCGCCGCCGCAGCCTCTAGATCTCCACCGGGACTCCAACGGCAACCGATCGCGCCATCCCCAGCCCGGGGAGGTAGCGTAGCCAAGTGTCCTCCCTCAAGGTATTGACCAAGGCCCTGGCCGGCCGCAGCGACGCCTCCCTGCGCTCCCTGCTGCTGGTGCGCCCTGATCTGGCCGAGCCTCCCGCGGTGGGCTTTGCAGCTCTGGCCGCCCGCGCCACCAGCCGGGCCAGCATGTCCCGTGCCCTGGACTCGCTCACCGCGCCGCAGCTGCAGGTGCTGGAAACCCTCCACCTGGACACCGACGTCGACGCCGGAATTGCCGCCGGCGCCGCCGATCTGGCGGGCTATCTCAGGGGCGGGACCGTGGCGGGCGTCCAATCAATCCTGGCCGAACTGGCCGAGCGGGCGCTCATCCACCCCTGGCCCGAAGACTCCGACCCGAGCGTGCTGCCGCAGTACCTGCCGGTGTCCAGCCTCAAGGACGTCATCGGCGCCCATCCGGCCGGGCTGGGCCGCAGCTACCGCGCCTTCGCCCAGGCAGGCAGCGCGGTCTGGGGCCCGCATCTGGTGGCCGTCGCCGCCGATCTGCGCAGCCACGGCGCCCAGATCGCGCCCGCCGCCACACCGCTGGAGGCCGCCGCCGCACTGGCGGGTTGGGTGGAGCAGTTCGCCAACCTCGACCACTTGCTGCTGGGCGCCCCCGAGGCAGCGGCCGCCCTGCTCTCCCGCTTCGCCACCGGACCCATCGGCTCCGTCCCGCCCAGTGCGCGCGGCGGGGCGCTGCTGCACGCCAATCTGGACGACGACGGCGGCACCGCCCTGGGCTGGCTGGTGTCCCGCGGTCTGTTGGTTCCGATCGATGACGAGCATGTGGAACTTCCGGCCGAGGTCTCCGCTCTGGTGCGCGGCGGCTGGCTGGTGGCCGATTTCTCCCCCGAGCCGCCCGCCGTCGAGCTCAAGCAGGCCTCGGTGGCGGTCCGGAACAACGCCTCCGTCTCGGCCATCGCGGAGCTGCTGCGGACCACAGCGGACCTCGTCGCCGCGGTCTCCGCCGCCCCGGTGGCGACGCTGCGCACCGGCGGCGTGGGCGTGCGCGAGGTCCGGCGGCTCGCCTCTGCCCTGCGGGTGGACAGCGCGTCGGCCGCCTTCCATCTGGAACTGGCCGCCATGGCCTCCTTGGTGGTGCTGGACGTCGACACCTCCCGCTGGGTGGCCCGTGCCGATGGCTGGTTGTCCCGTCCGCGGCCGGAGCAGTGGCTCTGGCTGGCCAGCGCGTGGCTGGCCTCCGACCGCGTCCCCGCCCTGGTGGGCGCCGCCAGTTCGCTGGCCTCCGCCGGGACCGGCATCAACGCCCTCGCCGCAGAGGCCCAGCGGCCCGAGGCGCCGGCCCTGCGCCGCCGCGTCCTGGCCGCCATGGCGGAGCTTGGCGCCGCCGGCGCCGCAGCCCCGGCCGGAGCCTCAGGTTCCGGGCAGGGCCCCGCCAAGGCCCCGGTGCTGGACGCGGCGGCCGTGCTGGCACGCTTCCGCTGGCACCATCCCCGGCAGGTGCGCCGCGTCGTAAAGCTGCTGCCGGGTTTCCTGGCCGAGGCGGAGCTCTTGGGCATCACGGGCGCCGGCGTCCTCACGCCGCCCGGGTCCGCCGTCGCCCAGCAGCGCTGGGAGGCGGCCCTGGCCCAGCTCGCCGAGACCCTGCCAGCGGCCCTGGAACATGTGATTCTGCAGGGCGACCTCACGGCCGTGGCCCCGGGCTACCTCTCCCCCGCCCTCGCCGGGGAGCTGGCGCTGCTGGCCGACGCCGAGGGCCAGGGCCCGGCCACCATCTTCCGCTTCAGCGCCGCCTCCATCAGGCGCGCCCTCGACGCGGGACGGACGGGCGCCGACATTGCAGCCTTCCTCTCCAAGCACTCCGCCACGCCCGTGCCGCAGCCGCTGGACTACCTCGTCCGCGACACCGCCGCACGGCACGGACATCTGAAGGTGGGTGCGGCGTCGAGCTTTGTCATCTGCGAGGACGAGTCCCTCCTGGCGGGCCTGCCCGGCCAGCCCGCCTTCGCCGCCCTCGGGCTGCGCCTGCTGGCCCCCACCGCCGCCGTGTCCACGGCCAGCGTGCAGGTGCTGGCCGCAGCCCTCGCTGCCGCGGGCCTGGCCCCGGCCATGCTGGACCCGGCGGACAATGTGCTCTCCGTGCGGCGCCGCGCCGTCGCGCTGCCCCCGCCCGGGCTGGCCCCCTACGAGCGCCCCGGCTCCGGCCAGGGCCCAGGCGGCACGGATTCCGACGCCGAAGCTTCCGACGGCGCTGATTCCGACTCTGTCGATGCTGCCCTGGCGCTGCTGCGCAGCCGGCCCGCGTGGCAGCCGCACGGCGCCGAGGCCGCCCCGGCCCTCGTGCTCGAAACGCTCGGCCAGGCGATCCGGCGCCGGAGGATGGTGCGGATGTCCGTGGTGGACAGCTCCGGGAACACCGAGGAGTTGGCCGTGCTGCCGCTCTCGCTCTCCGGCGGGCGCGTGCGGACCTATGACGAACAGGGCGAACGCGAGCGCGTGTTCTCCATCCACCGCATCATGGATGTTGAGTTGGAGCCCGCAATCGACCCGAAGGAGGACCCGCATGGCTGACGGACCGCTGATCGTCCAGAGCGACAAGACCATCCTGCTGGAGGTGGACCACCCGCAGGCCACCGAGGCGCGCCATGCCATTGCCGCCTTCGCCGAGCTGGAGCGGGCGCCGGAGCATATGCACAGCTACCGACTCACCCCGCTGGGGCTGTGGAACGCCCGGGCCGCCGGGATCGACGCCGAGAAGGTGCTGGACACCCTGCTGACCTACTCGCGCTTCCCCGTTCCGCACTCGCTGCTGATCGACGTCGAAGAGACGATGGCCCGCTATGGCCGGCTGCGTCTGGAGAAGGACCCCATCCACGGTCTGGTGATGCGCACGGACGACTACTACGTGCTGGAGGAAGTGGTCCGGGCCAAGAAGGTCGAGCCGCTCCTCGGGCCGCGGATCGACCCGTTGACGGTGGTGGTGCATTCCTCCCAGCGCGGCGCCCTGAAGCAGCTGCTGTTGAAGATCGGCTGGCCGGCGGAGGATCTGGCTGGCTACGTGGATGGCACCCCGCACCCCATCGCCCTGCTGGAGGAGGGCTGGACCCTGCGCCCCTACCAGCACCTGGCGGTGGAGAACTTCTGGGCCGGCGGCTCCGGCGTCGTCGTCCTCCCCTGCGGCGCGGGCAAGACGCTTGTTGGGGCGGCGGCCATGGCTACCTCCTCCACCACCACGCTGATCCTTGTCACCAACACCGTCTCGGCCCGGCAGTGGAAGGACGAGCTGCTCAAGCGCACCACCCTGACAGAGGGGGAGATCGGCGAATACTCCGGCGCCGTCAAGGAAGTCCGGCCCGTCACCATCGCCACCTACCAGGTGCTCACGGCCAAGCGCGGCGGCCTGTTCCCGCATCTGGAGCTGCTCGACGCCAACAACTGGGGCCTGATCATCTACGACGAGGTCCACCTGCTGCCCGCCCCCGTGTTCCGCATGACGGCGGACCTGCAGGCTCGCCGCCGCCTGGGCCTGACGGCCACGCTGGTGCGCGAGGACGGCCGCGAGGGCGAGGTCTTCTCGCTCATCGGCCCCAAGCGCTACGACGCCCCGTGGAAGGACATCGAGTCGCAGGGCTACATCGCCCCGGCGGATTGCGTGGAGGTCCGGGTGGATCTGCCTCGCGATGAGCGGATGGCGTATGCCATGGCCGACGACGGCGACAAGTACCGCCTCTGCGCCACCAGCGAGACCAAGACCGCCGTCGTCGAGGCCCTCGTGGCCCAGCACGCCGGCGAACAGCTGCTGGTGATCGGGCAGTACATCGACCAGCTGGATGAGATCGCCGAGCGGCTGAATGCCCCGGTGATCAAGGGCGACACCAAGGTCAAGGAACGCCAGCGGCTCTTCGATGCCTTCCGGCGCGGGGAGGTCTCCACGCTGGTGGTGTCCAAGGTCGCCAACTTCTCCATCGACCTGCCGGAGGCATCCGTGGCCATCCAGGTCTCCGGCTCCTTCGGCTCCCGGCAGGAGGAGGCCCAGCGGCTGGGAAGGCTGCTGCGGCCCAAGGCGGATGGGCGTTCGGCCCGCTTCTACACGCTGGTGGCCCGGGACACCCTGGATGCGGATTTCGCGGCCAAGCGGCAGCGTTTCCTGGCCGAGCAGGGCTACGCCTACCGGATCCTCGATGCCAAGGACATTGGCGGCGCATCGGAGTAGGATCGGTGCCACACCGGCATCTGGAGGCCATCATGGGCGTCGAAGAATCAGTGATCAAGCACTACTCCAACGGCATCTTGGAGGAGTCCCTGCTGGCCGCGCTGCGCGCCGGCGGCAAGGATCCGGACCACCTGCACCCCGATGATCTCTCCGTGCTGGACCAGTTCCACATCGGCGGGGTGGAGACGGCCCTGGAGGTGGGCCGAGGCGCCGGGATCAGCGGCAGCAGCCACGTTCTGGACGTCGGCAGCGGCATCGGCGGACCGGCCCGGGTGTTCGCCCACGCCTTTGGCGCCACGGTGCAGGGCATCGACCTCACCCCGGAGTTTGTCGCGACAGCCACCTCGCTCTCCGCCCGCGTGGGGCTGGGCCACCAGGTCTCCTTCACCACCGGCAACGCCACAGCCCTGCCCTTCGAGGACGCCAGCTTCGATGTGGCCACCATGCTGCACGTGGGCATGAACATCCGCGACAAGGACAAGGTCTTTGCCGAGGTGGCCCGCGTGCTGCGCCCCGGCGGCGTCTTTGCCGTCTTCGACGTCATGCAGATGGGCGGGGACGAGCCGGACTTTCCGCTGCCCTGGGCCACCACGGAGCAGACCTCCTTTGTCCAGCCGCCCATGGCCTATTCCGATGCCATGGAGCAGGCCGGGCTGGAGGTGGATACGGAACGCAGCTTCCGCGACGCCGGCATCGAATTCATCGAGCGGATGATCGCCGCCGCGCAGGGGGCGCCGTCGTCGTCCAACTTTCCCGCGCTTCGGGGGCCCGACGGCGAGGCCAGCACCGCCAATCTGCTGGCAGCCCTGAAGAACCACATCCTGGCACCGGTGGAGATCTTCGCCCACAAGCCCTGAGTCCTCCTGCGGCGGGGCCTGGAGGCTGGGTGATTCCTCCTTGATTCATCCCTTCGCGCCCTTGGAGACTGGAGGCGGGCCTGCCCGGCCCGGGACCTCCGGCGAGCGGATGCGTCTGATCCTCCAGTGACAAGGACCCCCAATGCCCCTGCGCGACGGCGGCGCTGCACGCCGACCCAACATCATTGTCATTGTGTCCGACGACCACGGCTATGCCGACAGGTCCGCGCTGGGCACCCGGGAGGACGTCGCCACGCCCGCGCTGGACAGGCTCGCGGCCCAGGGCGCCAGCTACACCAACGCCTACGTCACGGCACCCATCTGCTCGCCGTCGCGGGCCGGGCTGGCTGCGGGCTCCTACCAGCAGCGGTGGGGCGCGTTCTGGTTCAACAACTCGGAGATCGGCCCCGCCGAGGTCCCCACCACGGCCGAGCTGCTGCGTGCCGAGGGCTACGCCACTGGCTACTTCGGCAAGGTGCACTACGGCACCGAGCATGCCGGCGACAGGGGCACGCCGCCGCAGCACGGCTATGAGGAGTCCTTCTACGGCCTCGCCGGTGAATCGATGGGCCGGCTGAACTACCTCCACCACTCCGAGGCCGCAGTGGACTCCTACGGCGAGGCCGCCTTCCCGATGGCCGTCCAGCCCCTGTGGGAGGGCGGCGAACCGGCCGAGTTGGAGGGGTTTCTGACGGACGAGATCGGCGCCCGGGCCCGGACCTTCATTTCCGACCACGCGGCGGAGCCGTTCCTGGCCACCGTGGCCTTCAACGCCGTCCACAACTTCTGCTGGCAGCTGCCCGCGGAGGAACTGGCCAAGCGCGGCCTGCCGGCCTACGAGGATTGGAATCCGGGCGAAAGCGAGTACCTGGACTGGTACGACGGTGCCATCAGCCCGCACCTGGAGAACGGCAGGGCCTACTACCTGGCCCAGTTGGAGCTGATGGACGCCCAGATCGGGAAGATCCTGGACCACCTCGATGAGCTGGGCCTGGCCGAGGACACGCTGGTTGTCTACACCACCGACAACGGCGGATCCACCTGCAACTACGGGGTCAACGAGCCCCTCCGCGGCACCAAATACACACTGTGGGAAGGAGGCATCCGGGTGCCGTTCCTGGCCCGGTGGACCGGACGCATCCCCGCCGGCGCCGTCCGGGAGGGGCTGGCCAGTTCGATGGACATCCTGCCCACCGCGCTGGCCGCGGCCGGGGCGGATCCGCAGAGCTACGGCCATGTCGATGGGCTGGACCTGCTGGGCGGCTTTGGGGATGACGACGGCGATGCTTCCGACGGCAGTGCCGGTTCCGGCCCCGGCTCCGCCTCTGCCAGCGGGCACGAGGCGCTTCATTGGGACTGCGGCTGGCAGTGGGCCGTGCGCCGCGGCGACTGGAAGCTGTCTTTTGTCGATTCCACCTCCCCGGTTCCGGATTCAATCCGCCGGGTGGAGCACGCCGATCCCGGCAGCGGATTCTTCCTCGCCAATCTGGCTCGGGACGAATCCGAAACCACCAATCTGGCCGCCAGCGAACCTGCCCTCGTGGCCGAACTGTCTGCACTCCATGACGAGTGGCGGGCAGTCATCGACGCCGGCGTCTCCCCCGTGGCTGTCTGATCCAGCCCAGCGGCCCTCCGCCGCCCCGGCGCTGACGGCGTCGTCGCCGCCGAACCACCACCCATCGAAGGAGCCTCGTGGCCAGCACTGATCCCAGCCGTCCCAACATCGTCTTTGTCCTCAGCGACGACCAAGGCCCCTGGGCCTTGGGCTGCGCCGGCAATGACGAGATCCACACACCTAATCTGGACGCCCTGGCCGCCGCCGGAACCCGGTTGGAGAACTTCTTTTGCGTCTCCCCCGTCTGCTCCCCCGCCCGCGCCAGCCTGATGACCGGGCAGATCCCCTCCCGGCACGGGGTCCACGACTACCTCACCGGCGTCGAGGTGGGACCGCAGGCACCCGACTACCTGGCCGGCCAGCCGCTGTTTACGGACGTCCTGGCGGACAACGGCTACCGGATGGGGCTGTCGGGCAAGTGGCATCTGGGGGCCAACGACGCCCCGCGCCAGGGCTTTGTCCACTGGTACGGGCTGGAGGGCGGAGGCAGCCCCTACCGCGGCTCCACCATGTACCGCGACGGTGCTTCAGAGCACGTCACCGAGTATCTGACGGACGCGATCACCGACGACGCCCTGGGGTTTCTTGAGGCCGAGGCCGCCCTGCCCGAGCCGTTCTTCCTTGCCGTGAACTACACGGCACCGCACAAGCCCTGGAAGGGCCAGCACCCGCCGGAGTTTGAGGCTCTCTACGACGACTGCGCCTTTGCCAGCTGCCCGCAGGAACCGGCGCACCCGTGGCAGCCCACCGTGGGCGGCGTCGCCATCGGCGGCGAGCCCGACGTCCGGGCCGCGCTGGTGGGCTACTTTGCCGCCGTCAGCGCCATGGACGCCGCCATCGGCCGCATCCTCGCGCAGCTGGACGAGTTGGGGCTCAGCTCCAACACCCTGATCGTGTTCAGCAGCGACAACGGCTTCAACTGCGGCCACCACGGCATCTGGGGCAAGGGCAACGGCACCTTCCCGCAGAATATGTATGATTCCTCGGTCAAGGTGCCCGCCATCTTCCACCTGCCGGGCCGGATCGCTGCAGGGCAGGTCCGCACCGAATTGCTGAGCGCCTACGACGTAGCGGCGACGCTGCTCGATCTGGCCGGGCTGGACCCGGCACCCTTTGAAACCGGGCCCGGGTCCTCCTTCGCCTCCCTGCTGGCCGCGGGGTCCCCGTCCGACCGCGGATCACGGGCGTCCGATGCCGTCGTGGTCTACGACGAGTACGGCCCCGTGCGGATGATCCGCACAGCCGAGTGGAAATATGTGCACCGGTATCCGCATGGACCCCACGAGCTCTATGACCTGGTTTTGGATCCTGGCGAGCGGCACAATCTGGTGGCCGATCCATCCTGTGCCGGGCGCCTGGCGGAGCTGCGTGCCCAGCTCGATGGCTGGTTCCGCAGCCACGGCGTCCCCGCGTTCGACGGCGTTTCCCTTCCGGTCGCCGGGGCCGGCCAGCACCACCCCCTCGGCGCCGATCCGCTCGGCGCCTTCATCGGGCCGAACTGGGACGGGGTTTAGCGTCGGTTTCGATCACCGCGCGGGGTGGTGCAGTATGAACTGATGGATTCTAGACACATCCACACAGGGGGAAGAAGATTGAAGTGCATCCGCGGATGGTACGCGAAACTGTGACGAATGTTCCGTCACAAGGTGCGGAGCGCGACAGTGGGGGCGCCTGGGTGCAGATAACCCATGAAACCCGTCTTCGAGCCACCATCCCGACAGACTTCGAACCACCGATGTGGGAAGGCAGCAGGCTTCGCCGGAAGCTTTTGTTGAGACGAACCGCCGTAATCTTGCTCATTGCCGTCGTCACCGCTTGGCTTGGTTGGGCTGCCATTGTGGGGACCATCCACGCAACTGGGAGCTACACCACTACCGATGGAATCGTCACAGCTCAAACTGACACCACGGCCCGCTACCCCGGGTGCCAGCTTGATGTGGACTACTCCGTGGATGCGAATCAGCTTCATGGCGTTGTCAAAGTCAACGCCGACTGCAGCACCTTGCCGAAGGCCGGGTCGCCAGCCACGCTGAACGTTGCCACAGCTGATCCGCGCGACATCTGGATCGAAGGGGTCAACGACGCGAATCATCCGAATCCCGTGGTCTTTGGATTGTTGCTCCTGGCCCTCCCGCCCGTGGTCGCATTCGCCCTATGGAATAAACTCACCGACTACGGGAGAGTACGTAAGCTGATTGCCTCCGGCGCTCAATGGCGGCAGGTCGGGGCGACTGTCGCGAGCAAGGATGCCAACCGAGCTGGCTTTTCGATCACTTTGGAGGCTGAGGACCTCTCAGGAAAGCTCTGCTCATTCACCGTCATCTACCGATACTCAAGCCCCATTGGTCCTGTGCGTGTAGGCGACAGAGTGGAACTGACACTGGTCGCCAACAAACAGTTGCAAGTACTCGTTTGGAGGCCGGACCGGAATCGTGTCTACCTCGCCTACGTTATCCAACCCCTCTAGCGATGCAGCGGGGTGCCGCGATTGGACAGGCGCTCCATGAACTGCTGCTGCGTAGATTCGACGATACGGCCCGCAAGGGGATCCGCTGGCCGGCATGTCGAATCCGCCTTCTAATCCGACTTCGCGTCTCACAACGTTTGTGTCTCGAAAGGCATGCGTTTCGAGACACTGACGTTACGATACAACGCATTCCTCAAAAGTGATGCCCTCCCCACTACAGTTGTGGGATGCGTATCAACGGCGTCCGAGTCAAGAATTTTAGAACTGTTTCGGCTCAGGAGCAATACCTCGACCTCACCCAAACCATGACAATCATCGGCCCTAATAACAGTGGCAAGACCAACCTGTTGCAGGCGATCCAAATGTTCTTCACTGGATACGACAACATGCATGGATATTCCGTGGTTGACGATTCGCCTCGCGGAAAAGGATCGCGGACGAGTATCGTCGGTTATTTCGAAGGAGATCCTACCGGCGATGACCTGAGCTTTTATGCTGATCTCGACCGCCTCTAT
This sequence comes from Arthrobacter sp. 35W, assembly GCF_000482545.1. Lineage (GTDB taxonomy): Bacteria > Actinomycetota > Actinomycetes > Actinomycetales > Micrococcaceae > Specibacter. Next base: position 9,170 of record NZ_KI519454.1, on the reverse strand, counting down.
TCGCTATATTAGCTCACGCGCCCGAGCGAGGTTGTCGCACTTTACCTAACTTTCTCCCCCTCCGGTACACCGATCTATAACTTCTTTCCAAATCAAAAGCGACCTAGCGAAGGAACCGCTCAGTCCAATATCAGCAGGCTCCAAAAACAACTCGTCGTAGAGCTCCTGAGTCAGTTTCACTGCCACTTCATTCCCTCAGAGAAGAGCATGCGTGAGCTCGTCGATGATGTGCTCACGCCGTTTGTGCAAAGTGTGGTCGTCAGCGTACTCGAGCCACTCTTGGACAGTATCCAGTCAGAGCTAGATGACGTGTCCAAGAACATTACGACTGCTTTGGCCGGCAGTGGCGTAGTCGGCCTCTCGGCTTCTTTCGGGTTCCAAGGTGGTTCTGGTTGGGCCCCCGTTAGCAGTCCAGCGTCTATGCGATAGCTAATTGGTTCTCTTGCGTCCAGGTTTCCCAGTACCGGTAGGGCGTCATGCCGTCCAGGGATCCGTGGGGCCGTTCATGATTGTAGATAGCTTTCCATTCGGCGGCCAAATACTTTGCTTCGGCCATGGTGTCCATGATCTCGCCGGTGAGTTGTTCCCTTCTGAATTGGGCGTTGAAGGATTCGATGAAGCCGTTCTGCCAAGGTGATCCAGGGTCGATGAATGCCGTGTCGACGCCGACGGTGTTGCACCACTCGATCAATGCCGCGGCGGTGAATTCAGGCCCGTTGTCACACCGGACGTAGGCAGGTGCCGTGCCGGTTTCGGCGATGATGTTCTCCAGCACCGCGACCACGTCGGCGGCCTTGAACGACCTGCGCGGGATGATCGCCAGCGCGGTGCGGGTGTATTCGTCGATGACGTTGAAGAACCGGATATGCCGGCCGCAGGAGGTCACATCCGACTGGAAATCGAAGCTGACCACGTGCATCGGGTACTGCGCTGTGAGGCGCTTCTGCTCCCCGGCGCCGGGCCCGGTGCGCCGCTTCTTCCGCGCCTTCGGCTTGCAGGTCAGCCCTTCGTCGCGCCAGAGCCGGCGGATCCGCTTCCGGTTCAGCGCCACACCGTCCCACGCAGGCTGCGCGAGCAGGTGCCAGCGGGCCTTCCGCCAGCCCCACGCCGGGTGCTTCACGGCCACGGCCCGGAGCTCCGCCCGCAGCTGCATCTCCTCGAAACCCATGTCCGGTTTCTTCTTCCGGAAGGCAGAGCGGTTCTGGCCCAGAAGAGCGCAGGCGAAGCGTTCGGACGCCCCGAACTTCTCCACCGCCATGCGGACGGCACGGCGGCGGGGTTCGGGGCTCAGAATTTTCCCTTGGCCACCTCGTTCAGGATGTCGATGGCGAGCTCCTTTTCCGCCAGCAGCCGCTTGAGCCGGGCGTTCTCCTTCTCCAGCTCCTTGGTCCGTTTGGACGCCTCGGCGTTCTTCTCGGACCCGTACTGGTTCAGCCAGCGGTACCAGGTTGCCTCGGTGACCTGGAGCTCCTTGATGACCTCGACCATCGGGCGTCCGTCATTGAGCATTTTCTGGCCCTGCCGGACTTTGGCGATGACCTGCTCGGGGGTGTGTCTGCGTGCCATGATTCGTGAATTTCCTCCTGTGTCCATTCTCGGACACGAAACTCACACAAACACTGGACTCCTACGCGGGGACCCAACCACGGCCACACCCTCCACCAGTCCTGGCCCTTCGGGAACCTCCCCACCCCCGTCCTGGAAGACAACACGGCCACCTACCCGTCCGTGCTTCCCGGGGTCGACCTGATCCAGATCGCCCACAAGAACGGCGTCTCCCAGGTCCTGCGCATCGCTACCCCCGAAGCGGCCAAGGATCCGCGAGTGGTTCAGATGCGGATCTTCCTGGACTCCGGAAACACGACCGTGCACGACACCGGCGCCGGCGGCCTGGAGGCCCGGGGCACGGACTCCGGGGAACCGGAGCTGCGCACCGCCGAGGGCCAGTGGTGGGACTCCTCCCAGTCCGGGGCCTCCGCCCTGGACTCCGGCGGTCCCGGCCTGACCCGCCCGTTCAGCCTCAGCCTCGGTGCCGAGAACGGCAAGCAGACTCAGGTCTTCGGCATGGACGAGATCCTGAACACCGAAGGCCTGGTCTACCCGCTCTATGTCGATCCGGACTGGTCCACGGTGCGCGTCTCCTACCTCTACGTCGACACCGCCTACCCGAACACGCCGTACTGGAACGGCCAGTACACCGACACGACCGGCCACGTCGGCTACCTGCCGTCCTACTGGGCCCCCGACGGGATGAACCACACCACCCGCACCTTCTACCAATTCGACACCCACCTGCTGACGGGCAAGGTCATTCTCGACGCGCGGATGAACCTCTGGGAGTCCTGGTCCTCCTCCTGCACCCCCGCCCGGGTCAACGCCTGGGTTTCGGCAGGCATCTGGTCCGGCACAACGTGGAACACCCAGCCGCAGCTGCTCAGCTACATCGGCGAGCAGACGGTGGCCAAGGGGTACAGCGCCGCTTGCCCCGCAGGGACTGTCGGTTTCGACATGGGGGCCGCAAAGAGCCAGCTGGCGACGTCGCCGCAGTGGACGGTCGCCCTCTCCGCCAACAACGAGGGCGACCCGCTGGGGTGGAAGCGGTTCGGCAACGACGCCTCCATGACCATCACCTACGACACCCCACCCGTGACGCCCTGGATCTGGACCATCAGCGGCGCCTCCTGGACCGGGGAACCGTTCGCACCGGGCTCGACCTATGTCACGCGCCTGCGCCAGCCCACCTACCAGGTGGGCACCTGGGACCCCGACGGATCCAACGGCGGCAACATCTTTGTCTACATGACGGTCCGCAACATGTCCGGCCAGATCATGTCCACCACCCCCAACGGGCTCCCCGTTGACGCTTGGGGCGGGTACCCCTCCTGGCAGGGAGGAACCCTGGCCGACGGCACCTACGAGTTGGAGGCCTACGCGGTGGACCAGCAGGGCGTCGGGTCCGGGGTCATGCGGTTCAATTTCACGGTGGATACGCAGGCTCCTGCCCCGCCGGTGGTCACCCCCTCCGGGACGTCGTTTGATGCCTCCCACACCGATACAGGCGGTGTGGTCGGGACAACGCCGTACGACTTCGCCCTGGCCAACACCGGCCCCTACTCTGCGAAGGGCTTCGTCTACGCGGTCACGAACGGGGGGACGGCCCCCGCCTTCCCCGGCACGGTCTCCTGTGAAACCCGGGTGCGGGAATTCGTGGTCGTCTGTCCCGAGGGCGGGCGCAATGCGACGGTTCAGGTGGCCGCCGTGGACGCCACGACGACCCTGACGGCGTGGTCCTTCGACGCGGCCGGGAACATCAATGAACAGGTCCACAGCCTCCCGGTCTCCTACACGTTCACCGTCGGGAACACCGAACCCATGCCCGCCACCGTCCTGCCCGTCACCACCCACGGCGGCGCCCAGGTCGTTGAGGTGGAGACCATGGCCGGGGTTCCCCAAGGCACGACCTGCCAGGGCGGGCTCGCCGAGGACGCCGACGTGTTCGAACGCGGCAGCGTCCTGCAGTTCACTAACATCGGCGACTACGCGACCACCGCGACCGCGGCCATCGACACGTCCAAGAGCTTCAGCATTTCCGGCTGGTTCTGCCCCAGCACACCCACCGCGGCCGGGACGAAGACCCTCGCCGCCCAGCTCAACGGGGCCGGATCCCCCGGGGGTGCGTTGCGGATCACCGGGTCCGGATCCGCCGCCTTGACCGCATGGTCCGGGCCGAACCAGGCCGGACCCAGCACCGTCAACGCCTCGGACGTGATGACAGCCAACACCTGGCAGTTCATCTCCACCGTCTACGACAAGATCAACCGCCAGCTCCGCCTCACCGTCACCGCCGACGGGACCACGAAGCAATGGACCGTGGCGACCTCCGGACCCGCAAACCTGCCCACCGGTGGCACCGACCAGGTCGTGCTCGGGGCACTCAACGCCGCCGGCATGGACCAGTTCATCGGCCAGATCCACCAGCCCGTGATGACCAACCATGTCCTTACCGGGCAGCAGTTCACCTTCGCCCAGTACCAGTTCAACGGCCAAACAGGAGTCCTTCGATGAGCACCCGCCGCTTCCTAAACACCCTCCGCAAGGCCGGCCTGACAGGACTCCTCGCCTGCACCCTCACCGCCTCTGGCGCCGGATTTACAGCGCTGGCCGCCTACACGCCGGCGTGGACGCCCGAGAGCGCCGCGAACACCGAACCCATTCCCTCGACGGCCTGGTCTCCGGCCTCGGAGATGCAAGCCGTGCTGGCGCCTGTGCTCGATGGAATTGATGTTGCCCCGGCCCACGCCACCATTCAGGGCACGGATCCGGCACGCATCAGCGCCGCGGGCAGTGGAACAGCCAGCGCCCGTCAAAGCAAGCCCCATGTGGTGTCGGCCGTGCTCGCGGCCAACCCGGCGGCAGGCAATGACAAGGGGTCCGGCGACTTTGCCGCATTGCCGGGCACTAGCGCCGGCACCTGGGGTGCGACCGGACAAACGGGAGGGTTCACTTGGAGCTACCCCCTCACCGCCCGGCCCGGCCCAGCCGGGGACGCCCCGTCCGTGTCGTTGTCCTATGATTCCAGCCGCGTGGACGGGCTCACCAGCTCCACCAACAACCAGGCCTCCGTCGTGGGCGACGGATGGGCCCTGGGTGGGGCAGGCGTCATCCAGCAACGCTTCACCCCGTGCACGGACCAAGGCGTCACCAACTCCTACGACCTCTGCGGAGAACCAGGAGGCCAGCAGTTCACCATTTCCTTTGGGGGGCGTTCGGGCCCGGTCGTCAAGGACGCCGCCACCGGCACCTACCGGCTGCAAAATGATGACAACACCCGCATCGAGTACGTCACGGAAGCCGGGTCAAACGGCACCTACGACGGCGGCTACTGGAGACTGACGGACACCACCGGCACCCAGTACTTCTTCGGCCGCAACAAGTTGCCCGGGTGGGGGGCCGGCAGCGCCACCACAAACTCCACCGACACGGTCCCCGTGGGCGCCGCCAATCCCGGCCAGCCCTGTGCCGCCGGATCCTTCGCCGCCTCCCTGTGTCAGCAGGCCTATGCCTGGCGCCTGGACTACACCGTGGATCTGCACGGCAACAGCCAGGCCTTCTACTACAGCCAGGACAAGAACAGCTACGCCGCCCAGGCCGGGACCGGATCCCGGCTGGAGTATGTGCGTGCCTCCCGGCTGGCCCGCATCGACTACGGCATGCGTGCCGGCACCGAGCTGGGCTCACCAGCCCCGCTGCGCATGGCGTTCGACTATGCCGCCCGCTGCGACGGCGTGGACTGCGCCGTCGGCAACGACGTGCCCACCACCTTCACCTGTACCCAGACCGGCGACTGCTCCACCGATTTCCCCACGTTCTATAGCGACCAGCGCCTCAAAACCATCACCACACAAACCAACACCGGCGGATCCACCTACCAGAGCGCCGATGTGTGGACGCTGCACCATTCCATGCCCGACCCCGGCGACTTGACCAAGCCGGCCCTTTGGCTGGGATCCATCGACCACCAGGGCGTGAACACTGCGACCGGCACCGGGCCGGCCATCACGGACCCGCCCGTGGTCTTTGGTGGACAGGCCCTGCAAAACCGGGTGTGGGTTGTTGACGGGCTCGCCCCGTTGGACCGGTACCGGATCGCGGCCATCAAGACCGTCACCGGTGCCAGCATCGCCGTCAACTACCTGGCCGCTGAATGCACCCCCACCAACCTGCCCGCCTCCCCCGAAACAAACACCAAGCGCTGTTTCCCTCAGTGGTGGACACCGACCACCCCCCTGCCGCAGCCCGCTCGGATGGACTACTTCCATACCTACCCAGTCGCTTCCATCGGCGTCTTGGGCGGCCCCGGCGGCACCGCCGACCTGCTTACCCGCTACGAGTATGTGGGAACTCCGGCATGGAAATATGACGGACCGAAGTTCGTCGCTGGGGCCGGCGGTTCGCAGCTGACCTGGTCCGAGCTGGCCGGATGGCCCCAGGTTAAGACGATCACCGGAAACGCCGGGGCCGGGCTGAACCCGACCTCCACTACTACGTATCTGCGCGGCTTGGACGGGACCCCATCCAACGGCTCGGGCGGAACAAACGCTGTCACGGTGACGGCTTCCGATGGCACCGTCGTCACCGACTCGCCGTGGTTGGCCGGCACCGCGATCGAATCCCAAACCTACCTGGGCGAAACCGGGGGCCTGCTCAGCTCCACGATCACGGCCCCGTGGTCCTCGGCCCCGACCGCAACCAGCAGCCCCGGGACGGGATCCATGCAGGCCCGGCACACCGATAGCCAGTCGATGAGCACCCGCACCGCCAGCAGCTCCCCCGGCGGGTGGCGGACCACGACAACCACCAACACCTTCGACAGTCTGGGACGAGTCAAGGCCGTCTCCGATGCCGGCGACACCGCAGTTCCCGGCGATGACACCTGCACCGTGACCGTCTACGCGGACAATGCCACGGTCAACCTTCTGGGACTTGCGGCCACGACGACCACCTACGCAGGCACCTGCACTACCGGCGGTGACCCCACCGGCACGGCGCTTCGCGGCACCCGGGCCCTCTACGACCAGTCGGCCTCGGCAACCCCTGGGTCCGGCGGCTACACGGCGCCGACCAAGGGCGAACCGGCCCGGACCGATACGAGCGCAACTACCGACGGCGGCGCCATTGCCACCTGGGTGACCGGCCCGTCCCTGACCTTCGACGCCCTGGGCCGGACCACCGTGTCCACGGACACCACCACCGGCACCCCCCGCACCACCAGCACCGTCTACACCCCGGCCACCGGGCCGGTCACCTCCACCACCGTCACCAACCCGCTGGGGTGGACGACGACGACGACGTACGATGCGATCCGCGGCCAGCAAACGTCGAATACTGACGTCAACGCGAACGCGACCACCTACCGGTACGACGCCTCCGGACGGGTCACCGGCGTGTGGGACCCCATGCGCCCCCAAGCAACAAACCCGGTTCCAACCCAAGCCACGACCTACCAGGTCTCCCAATCCTCCCCCTCCTGGGTGCGCACCGACACCATGAACGGCAACGGGGCCCCCATCCCGTCCTACAAGATCTACGACGGACTTGGACGGATCCGGCAAACCAAATCGCTCTCCCCCGGTGGCGGCACTATTGCCACCGAAACCCTCTACAACGGCACCGGGCAGAAGCAGACCGAACGCAACGCCTATTATCTTGCCGAAGACCCCGACGGCATCCTGCAGATCCCCAACCTGGCCGTCCCGTCCTCAACCCAGTACGACTATGACGGGGCCGGCCGGCCCACCGCCATCACCGCCCTGGCCTACGACAACCAGGTCCAATGGGCCACCAACATTGCCTACACCGGCATGGACACCGTGACAACGACAGGCCCGGGCAACGAATCCGCCTCCCGCAGCACCGTCAATGCCCAGGGTTCAGTAGTCACCCGGGATCTATTCCGTGGCACCACAGCCACCGGAACCCCCGACACCGTCACCTACCAGTACGACGCCCTGGGCCAGCAGACCGCCATGACTGACACGGCAGGGAACAGCTGGACCTGGTCCTTTGACGCGGCTGGCCGGCCAACGGGCAGCACGGACCCCGACACCGGGGCCACGACCGCCACCTACGACGCCTCCGGGCGGACCGCGACCACGACCAACGCTGCCGGCACCACCACCGGATATGTCTACGATGTACTGGACCGTAAAACGTCCCGGACCGTTGCCCTGTCCGGCGGACAGCCCCAAACCCTTGTCAATGTCACCTATGACGGGGAGAAGAAGGGGCAGGTCACCTCCAGCACCCGGTTCAACGGGGCCAACTTCGACCAACCGGTGACCACCACCGTGTCCGGATACAACGCGGCCTACAAGCCAAAGACGGTCAAGACCGAGCTGCCATCCGCTTTGGGCGGCTTTGCCGGAAGCTACACAACCTCGCGCACCTACAGCAAGGCCGGGAATGTTACCGGCAAACAGTCACCGGCCATTGGCGGGCTGCCTGCAGAGACCCTGTACTACGGCTACGACGAGTTCGACAGGCCCTCGTCGCTCTACAACCAGTACCGGGACACCTACGCCGGCAACACCGAATACAACCATCTGGGCACCATTGCGACCTTCCTGCAGTACGACCGTTTCGTTGTATCCGGTGGATCCGATACCACCGGCACCAATCGCACCTACTACAACTGGGATGCGACGACGGGCCGTCTCGCCCAGCAATGGTCGACGAACATCACCAACGGATTCACCGCCGATCTAGGCAAGACCTCCTACAACTACGCCCCCTCTGGCAAGCTCACCTCCCGGGACACCGCCTATGCATCCCGGCCCGGGGCGCCGGTGGATTACCAGTGCTACGACTACGATTACGCGTCCCGTCTGGCGGCCGTGTGGACGCCGGCGTCCAAGGCGTGCACCACGGCACCGGCACCGGCCGACACGGCCGTGGCCGGGCTCGGCGGCCCCGCCGCCTACGCCCAGACTTACACCTACACGGCAGCCGGGGATCGGTCCCAAGTGAAACGCTTTGGGCTGCTTAGGAGTTTTCGGACAGCGGATTAGTGGTTTTTCTACGCTGCCGTGGCCGGCTGCTGGTAACTATAGTGGACCTCATTCGGGCGTCGGTAACCGAGGGCCGAATGGCGTCTGCGGCTGTTGTAGAACCCCTCGATGTAGCGGATGACGTCCCTGCGTGCCCGGTCCTTCGTGGCGTACGTCGTGCGGTACACGCGTTCGTTTTTCAGGGCCGAGAAGAAGGTCTCGGCCTGGCTGTTGTCCCAGCAGACACCGGTCCTCCCCATGGACGACCGCATCCCCAGCCCGGTGACCACCGCACGGAAGGACGCCGAGGTGTACACGCTTCCGCGGTCCGAATGCCAAATCGCGTCCGGCTCGATCCTGGTCGTCGCGGCGGCATTGGACAGGGCCCGTTCCACGAGTTCGGAGCGCATGTGGTCCTCGATCGCCCAGCCGGCGACCTTCTTCGAATAGCAGTCGATGACCGTGGCCAGGTAGATGAACCCCTGCCACGTGTGGATGTACGTGATGTCGCCGACGAACTTGATGCCCGGGCGGTCCGCGGTGAAGTCCCGCCTCACCAGGTCCGGCATCGCCGCGGCCGCGTCGGCATCCGCGACGGTGGTGGTTCTGAAGGGCCGTGGCTGG